>NZ_CP152046.1:0-2360000 GCF_038630865.1 Metasolibacillus sp. FSL K6-0083
AAAGGCCCGTTGGTCAAGTGGTTAAGACACCGCCCTTTCACGGCGGTAACACGGGTTCGAATCCCGTACGGGTCATTTAAAAAGCAGTGCATGTCATAGGACGTGTACTGCTTTTTATTTGCAAACAAAGAATCAAGTAAAAATTCTGATGTTTCGTGCGAATTCCCAGACTTTGCGTGCGAAATCATTGATTCCACGTGCGAATTTCTGCGTCTTACGTGCGAATTTGACTGGTTAATGTGTGAATCGTGACTTTTCGATTACTTCATAGTAAGAATTTGTTCAGGAATTTCATAATAAGTATGGCGTCCTTGCTTTATAACTGGAAAAAATTTGAGTAAACGTATCGCTGCATATCTTGATGGTATATCACATAGCGTGCAAAATTGCTGATTTGTTATTTTTGTATCCACTAATAAACGAAAATCATGTAATGCCTGAAAATACGCATATTTATCTTGTAAATGGCAGTGTGAGCAAACAAACCTCCCATGTACAAAATCCATTTTAGAAGCACATTTTGAACAAAATACACCATTTTTTAATTGAGCTAATTTGAAAGAAAACCTCTTTACTGGCGGAGACCGTAGCCCTATAAGTTTTTCATAAAAAACATCTAAATCAAGTAGTGGCTTACTGTACTGCTTTAAACTTTTTTCAATAAAGCTACAAATATAATCTGTATGGAAAATTGGGATGTGGGGACTTCGGTTACCAATAATTGCGCGGCGATTTGCGATGACGACTGCGCCAATTATAGGAACATGTGGGAAAAGAGAGGAAAGAAAACGCGTATGACGTCTTAGCTGCTCAACAGGATTTGGAAAACGTTCAACCACACCATCAGAACGTGTGCGTAGAAGCTGTGACGCCTCGATATCAAAATTCAATTGCCCGGTCATATTTTTCACTTCTAAACAAATAATTAAGGATGAAAAAATAACGATAAAATCAATTTCATGCATGTGCAATGCAGAATCGATTATACAAAAATTGCGCAATATCCGATGCGGTACGGCAAGTTCTTGTAAAAAATAAAAAACCTCATCTTCACCTGCTATACCAGCAGCAGTTAATGAATATTGCTCAACAAAATAATGATAATCAGGATGCTGATCCTCCACTCTCCTTATAATTGCTTCAAGCTGTCTATATTTCAATTAATTTCACCTCCTATCTATTTAATAATATTAGAGAAAATGAATAGATGGAAATGTTTTTTGAGAAAAATTGAAATATCTATTTTGCCACAAAAATATAGAACGAAGCAATCCTTCAAACAAGCACAATAAAATTTTATTTTTCAATAATGTAATATAAAATTATTTAAAAGAATCCTTTGGCATTCTACAACCACGTCTCATCCAGCTTATCTGCATAAAATTGAATAGCTCTTTTATATTGTTGTACATTTATATCTGAAGAGCTGTTTATGAGACAATTCAGCAGGAGCTCCATAGCCTTTTGATGATCGTTTAAATTATATAAAGTCATGGCATAGAATACTTGCAGGGCTTGATTGTTTGGAAATAGTGCGACCGCTTTGTTTAGAATTTCCTTTGATTGTTCATACTTGCCAAGTGTTCTAAATGTGCTGCCAAGTCCTAGAAGGGCGTTTGCCATGTCCGCGTCATTTAGGTCACCTTGAATAGCTTTTTCATAGTAAGGAACTGCTCTTGTTTCTTCCCCTAGACTATCGAAGCTCCATGCACATTGGTAGTTTACATAGGCATTGTTTGGATTTTGTTCGGCTAGTTGTAGTAAAATTTTATTGCATTCTATTAATTTATTTTCTTTTCTAAGTTGAAGTGCGGAATTTAATTGCTCTGTCATGTTCATATGTTGTATCCCCCCTGTTATAAACTATTATAAAAAATTTGCAGTGAAATAAACAGGTTAGAAAAATTTTTTATATAAGATGTTGACCTTGACGTTACGTCAACATTTATAGTAAGCGTAGAGGTGATGAATAGATGAAAATTAATAAACTAGCTAAAATGTCAGGTGTTAGCACACGCACGCTACGCTATTATGATGAAATAGGCTTGCTGTCTCCTGCGATGAAAAATGAAGCCGGCTATCGAATTTATTCACAAAAGGAAATTGATTTACTGCAACAAATCTTATTTTATCGAGCACTTGATATGAAATTAGAGCAAATTAAAGACATCGTTCACGCACCGAATTTTAATGTGATGAATGCATTAGAAAGTCACAGACAGCACTTGCTAGAAAAAAATGCGATGATTGAGCAATTGCTGCAGACGGTAGACCACACAATTCAAGCGTTACAGGAGGGAAAAATGATGTCCAATGAAGAAAAATTTAAAGGCTTTAAAGAAAAGCTACTGCAAGAAAACGAAGAAAAATACGGTAAGGAAATTCGTGAACGCTACGGTAATGAAACGATTGAGGCGTCCAATAAGAAGTGGCTTAATATGACAGAGCAGCAATTTGAGGAGATGGGTCAGCTGGAGCAAAGCTTGTTTGAGCGATTGCAGGAAGCAATGACTGAGGGTAACCCAGCCTCACAGTTAGGAAATGAAGTAGCTGAGCTACACAAGCGGTGGCTAATGTTTTCATGGAAGGATTATTCGAAGGAAGCTCATGCGGGATTAGCGGCAATGTATGTTGCTGATGAACGCTTCACAGCTTATTATGATGAGCGTGTAGCAGTAGGAGCTTCGCAATTTTTACACGATTGTATCGTAGCATATACAACAGAATAATGTTTTAACTTGCCTTTTCGTAATAGACATATTAGAATAGTGGTAAGTTAATAATTGGTATGAGCGATTGAGAGACCGTTAAGAACATATATGCGATAAGTGTATATGCTTTTAATGGTCTTTTTTTCGTACATGGAGGAGGAAAAAGCTATGAGCTCAGCTTCATCGTTACAGCGCAAGCAAACAATTGAAGAGTTGCAAAGCAGGGAGTATGATTTATTAGTGGTTGGAGGCGGTATCACGGGTTGTGGCATCGCACTAGATGCAAGTGCTCGTGGATTATCGGTTGCCTTAGTTGAAATGCAGGATTTTGCAGCGGGAACGTCAAGTCGGTCAACAAAATTAGTGCATGGTGGTTTACGTTATTTAAAGCAGTTTGAAATAAAGGAAGTTGCAGAATTAGGGAAAGAGCGCGCTATTGTTTATGAAAATGGTCCACATGTAACAACGCCAATTTGGATGTTGCTACCGTTTCATAAAGGTGGCACATTCGGCAAATTTTCAACAAATATTGGGCTGCGTGTCTATGATTTTTTAGCAGGTGTAAAGCGCTCTGAGCGTCGCTATATGTTAAATGCCATTCAAACACGTAGCAAAGAACCTTTAGTAAAAACATCCGGCTTGCTCGGTGGCGGTGTTTATGTAGAATACCGTACAGATGATGCCCGTTTAACAATTGAGGTAGCAAAGGCGGCAATTGCAAAAGGTGCAATCTTGCTTAATTATGCAAAGGCAAGTCAATTTATTTATGATGCTAGTGAAAAAATTAGTGGCATCGTTGCACATGACGTTGTCGATGATGCGCATTTTACAATTCGTGCAAAAACGGTAATTAATGCGGCTGGTCCATGGGTAGATGAGGTACGCAAAATCGAGGGAGCGCAGCAAGGAAAGCATTTAATCTTATCAAAAGGTGTGCATATTGTCTTTGATGAGGCTAAGTTTCCACTTCGCCAAGCTGTTTATTTTGATACACCAGATGGTCGCATGGTGTTTGCTATCCCAAGAGATGGAAAAACATATGTAGGTACAACAGATACATTTTATAAAGGTGATGCGTGCGAGATGGATATAGAGCAGGCAGACCGTGATTATTTAATGGATGCGATTCACTATATGTTCCCAAAGGTGCAAGTAACAGATGCTGATATTGAATCGAGTTGGGCTGGTGTGCGTCCATTAATTCATGAAGATGGCAAAAATCCATCAGAAATTTCTCGTAAGGATGAGGTGTGGACATCCGCATCGGGTCTTGTTACAATTGCGGGTGGAAAATTAACAGGCTATCGTAAAATGGCTGAAACTGTACTTGACATGATTGTGAAAGACTTAGCACCAAAATTAAATAAACAGATTGCGCCGTGCAACACGAAAAATATTGCCATTTCGGGTGGAGACATTGGAGGCTCACGCAATTTAAAGGCATTTATTTATAAACAAACAAAAAAAGGTATTGAGTTTGGGTTAACGGAACAGCAAGCGACATATATCGCGCAACAGTATGGTAGCAATGCAGATACGCTGTTAGCATATATGGAAAATAATGATACAGCTCTCCCAGCATGGCTTTATGCACAACTTTGCTATAGTATTCAGCATGAGATGGTTACACATCCAAACGATTTTTTAATTCGTCGTACCGGTTATATGTTCTTTCATATTGCACTTGTTCAGCAGTACAAAGCAGAGATTTTAAATGAGATGACGAAACAGCTAGGTTGGACATCTGAACAACGTGCACGATATGAGGAGCAGCTAGAGCAGGAAATTACAAGAGCGACAACAGCTAAATAAACAATAGAGAAGAGGCTGGAGTTGACCGAAAAGTCCATTTTGTTTTGCCACCGCATTGAAATCAATGTTTTCATCGCTTCCCTTTTATTGAAGGATAATACTGCTAAAGCCAATGTTCATCCCATTTTTAACAGAGGCGTTTTCTGTCTATATGAATCAACATTTTGTGAAACATCATCGCTACTGTCCAAAATGCCGGCTATGCAAGGCTTTTTGGACAGCTCCAATCTCTGTTACTATATTAAATATTCGCTGAAAATGCTTTTTCCTGTGGCGATCATAATAAATTGTCACTACCCTCGTCGCAAAGTGGACGTCTCAAAATGACTTTTCAGACGTCCCCTTTGTAACAAGGGCTGTTTGAAAATGCAATGCTTTTTCAAATAGCGATTTTCTTTCAAAAGGAGGAATTGTATGCATTTTAATGGGCAAAAAATTATCCCTGCGGCACGTACAGTAAAGCAATTTGATGAAATTTTGAATAGCTCTTTTGAATACATCGTGCTGCTAGAGGTACATATTAGCTTGCTGCTATCTTTGAAGCGGGAGGCGGAGCGCTTCGGAAAAAAACTAATCATTCATGCAGATTTAATTCATGGCTTGAAAACGGATAATTTTGCTGCCGATTTCTTATGTAATGATATTCGGCCAGCTGGTATTATTTCTACGCGTTCCAATGTGTTAGTGAAAGCGAAATCGCGCGGTATTATTGCGATTCAGCGTGTTTTTTTAATTGATACGATCGCGCTAAAGAAAAGCTATATGATGATTGAGACAGCGCAGCCGGATTATATTGAATTACTACCAGGCATTATTCCGACGATGATTGCTGAAATTTATGAGCGTACGAAAACGCCTGTAATTACAGGTGGATTGATTCGTTCAACTGAACAACTAGAGCAGGCAATTGATGCGGGGGCTATCGCTATTACGACGTCTGATAAAAAATTATGGGAAAATTTCGAAAAATAGGTTGACTATCGTTGTATTTTTCTCTAGAATGGATACAAGTTCATACAAAGCGTGGTTAGGAAAAGGAACCCACATTTATGCATCTGCAAAAAATTTTGCAGGCTGTTTAAATGTGGGTCTTTTTTGTGCTTTCGCTTAATACACATTAACTAAAGGGGGATGTAAAATGTCAGCATTTACGGCTGAACTAATTGGTACAATGATTCTTATTTTATTTGGTGGCGGTGTTGTTGCAGGCGTATCATTGTACAAATCAAAAGGAAACGGTGGAGGATGGGTTGTTATTACCTTTGCATGGGGCTTAGGAGTAGCAATGGCTGCTTATGCGGTAGGTGGAATTAGTGGAGCACACTTGAATCCAGCATTGACGATTGGGCTAGCGACGATTGGTAACTTTCCATGGGCAGATGTGCCTGCTTATATCGTAGCTCAAATTGTTGGCGCATTTTTAGGTGCAACATTAGTATATTTTATGTATTTACCACATTGGAAAGGTACACAAGACCCTAATGCGAAGCTTGCTGTATTCTCGACGATGCCAGCAATTAATCATCCATTCTCAAATTTAATTTCAGAGATGATTGGTACCTTTATTCTCGTATTAGGAATTTTAGCATTAGGAACAAATACGATTACGGATGGTTTAAATCCATTTTTAGTAGGTATGCTAATTGTCGTAATTGGTATGGCACTTGGAGGACCAACAGGCTATGCCATTAATCCAGCACGTGATTTAGGGCCGCGTATTGCGCACTTTTTATTGCCGATTCCAGGAAAACGTGACTCGGGCTGGTCATATGCTTGGGTGCCAATTGTTGGACCAATTTTAGGCGGCTCTTTTGGCGCATTGTTTTTCCAACAAATTTTTGAAGGTAAAAACAGTGTAGCATTTTGGGTTTTAGCTGTTATTATAATTGTAATTTTTGCTCTAGCACAAGCAACAGTAAAAAAAGCACATGATTAATGTATAATAAAGTGAACTTTCAGTTTAGGAGGATTCTTCTTAAAAGATTGTTCGTAGGGAACATAAGTTAAGAAAAGAACTTCACATTCTGTGAAAATGCTTGTGTAATCGACGTTATGTTGACTGAAAATAGGATTTTATAGACTGTTACCCCTCAACATCAATACATATTTTAATGTGGGCGCTTACAGTCTGTTAATACAGAATTTACGCTAGTTTAGATTTTCGAACTACCTGGTAGATGTTTTCTACCAAATCTAAGATAAAATTGGAGGTAATTTTAATGACAGAAAAAAAATATATTTTAGCTTTAGACCAAGGTACAACGAGTTCACGTGCGATTCTGTTTGATGAAAACGGTAACATCGTGCATACTGCACAGCAGGAATTTCAACAATATTTCCCGCAAGCAGGTTGGGTAGAGCATCATGCAGAGGAAATTTGGTCTTCAATCTTATCATGTATTGCTGCAGTGTTATCTGAAAAAAGTATTGATTCCAAGCAAATTGCTGGGGTTGGTATTACGAACCAGCGTGAAACGACGGTCGTTTGGAACAAAAACACTGGCAAGCCTGTTTATAATGCGATTGTCTGGCAATCGCGTCAAACAAATGCAATTTGTGAGGAGCTGCGAGAAAACGGTTACAATGATTTATTCCGTGATAAAACAGGTCTATTAATTGATGCTTATTTTTCAGGTACGAAAGTGAAATGGATTTTAGATCATGTAGAAGGGGCGCGTGAGCAAGCAGAGGCTGGCGATTTACTATTTGGTACAATTGATACATGGCTTATTTGGAAGCTGTCAGGTGGAAAAGTACATGTGACAGATTATTCAAATGCTTCACGTACATTAATGTACAATATTTATGATTTAAAATGGGATGAGGAATTACTAGAAATTTTAAATGTACCAGCTTCCATGCTACCTGAGGTTCGTCCTTCTTCTGAAGTATATGGCTACACTGAGGAATCATTATTCTTCGGAGCTTCTGTACCAATTGCAGGTGCAGCAGGAGACCAGCAGGCGGCATTATTCGGTCAGGCATGCTTTGAGGAAGGCATGGTTAAAAATACGTATGGCACAGGCTGCTTTATGTTAATGAATACAGGTGAAAAAGCAGTAAAATCGGATAATGGCTTATTAACGACACTTGCATGGGGCTTAGATGGAAAAGTGACTTATGCATTAGAGGGAAGTATTTTCGTAGCAGGTTCTGCAATCCAATGGTTACGTGATGGCTTACGTATGTTCCGTTCTGCGGAGGAATCAGAACAATATGCGTCACGTGTCGATTCGTCAGAAGGAGTCTATGTCGTACCTGCATTTGTAGGTTTAGGTACGCCTTATTGGGATTCTGATGTACGTGGCGCAGTGTTCGGCTTAACACGCGGCACATCGAAAGAGCATTTCGTTCGCGCGACGCTTGAATCATTAGCGTATCAAACGAAGGATGTCCTAAGTGCAATGGAGGCAGATGCCAATATTCCATTAGCGAAGCTACGTGTGGATGGTGGTGCAGTAGCTAATAACTTCTTGATGCAATTCCAAGCAGATTTATTAAATGTGCCTGTAGATCGTCCTGTTATTAATGAAACAACAGCTTTAGGTGCAGCTTACTTAGCAGGGCTTGCAGTAGGCTACTGGCAATCAACTGAGGAAATCGGAAAGTATTGGAATTTAGAACGCCAATTCACACCTGATATGGACGAAGCGCATCGTGAAGCGATTTACAGTGGCTGGAAAAAAGCTGTAGCAGCAGCGCAGGCTTTTAAATAATAGAGGAGATTGTCCAAAAAGCAGTGCATTGCCTGCTTTTTGGACTTTTTGATGATGTTTCATCAAAGGTATTACTAGTTAAAACAGAAAAGAGTTTCTTTTGAAAGGTTGTTATTTTCACAAAAAAGATGATTTTGTATAGAAATCGCATTGAAAGAGGGATTTTGCTTCTTCTCATTCATTTTGGAGAAACACAGCTAAACCCTGTGTTTCTAGCATTTTCAAAGAAAGCTCTTTCTACTTTATAGGAGTAAATACTTTGCCAAAACACCATCATCAGCGTCCAAAATGCCGGCTATGCACGGCTTTTTGGCGCCCCCACCCCATTAAATTAAATGTGAAATCAATAAACCAATACCTAGTAAAAAGCCGAAAATCGTGTTTGTTTGTGCTGTATATTTCATGGCAGGCATAACATCTTTGGGCGCTTTATGAGCTCTAAAGATAGCGATTGCCTTTAAGGGCTTGGGCAAGCTAAGTAAAACAAGCAATGCCCATTCGGAAATATCATCAATGATAACGAGACCGATAATCCATAAATATGAAACGATGAAAAATAATGATAAAACGGTAATAGCGCTTTCACGTCCAACTAAAATGGCCATCGTTTTGCGCCCGCCCTCTGTATCGCCTACAATATCGCGGATATTGTTAGAAAGCATAATACCGCCGACTAAAATCATGCTAGGTACTGATAAAAGTACGGCTGCAAGTGTTACAGTGCCAGTTTGAATAAAGAAAGCAATTAAGACGATACCCATGCCCATCACTGCTCCAGATACAAGCTCTCCAAACGGCGAGTATGCGATTGGGTAAGGTCCACCTGTGTATAAATAACCAATGAGCATACAAACAAGCCCAATGGCAGCAAGCCACCAAGATGACATGGCACAAATATAAATTCCTAGTAATAGTGCGAGCCCATAGAAGCAGAGTGCAATCATCATAATTGTCCTTGGTGCAACACCGTGCCGCACGATTGTGCCACCGATGCCGACAGAATGCTCATTATCAAGCCCTCGTTTATAATCATAGTATTCATTAAACATATTCGTTGCCGCCTGAATTAACATGCTGGCAATAAGCATGGCGAAAAATAACAAAAAATTAATGTCATGCTTTGAAATAGCGGCAGCAATTGCCGTTCCTAAAAACACGGGAACGAATGAAGCTGTTAGTGTATGTGGGCGGGTTAAATGCCACCATACTTGAAAGCCCCGTTCTGCCTCAATTACCTTTGTCAATTTACTTCTCTCCCTCAAAATCAATTTCGCTTTGGCTATTGATGAACACAGTTTGCCACAAGCTTATCTTCATTCCAATATGAATAAAGAAAAAAAGTACCGAATCTATTTTATACGAATATTAGAAAAATGGATAGTGGATACGCTTATTCATATTACAACACAGAAAAAAGTGATATGATAGTATTGATAGTCAGATAATCTTGATTCGGCAAAGAAGAAGCTGTCTAAAAATTGCAGACAGCCTCGTAAATTCTTGTTTTGCATGTACGAGGCTTTTAACAAATATTAAAAGGTAAGACATAGTGAATGTCCGACGGGATAATTGACAAATAATAGATAAGAAAAAATGCTACGTTTACATTGCAACAACGGAGGGAATTTTCATGCAACAAAAGTGGTACAATGCCACTGAAGTAGAAGCGGGCTCTTTAAATGCGGGGACAATCTTCTATATGGAAACAGTCGAGGTAAGCCGCTTATCGGCACTTGCCTTTTTTGCGGCTGGGGAAGAATCTTTTAAAGGGCAGCGCTATTTTTGGCAAAATCGAGAAAAAACATTAACATTAGTTGGCTTAGGACATGCGCATATTATTGAAAATAATTTATCAATGATGCGCTTTGATGAAGTTGAGAAGCAGTGGAAGCAATTAACGAAAAATATTGTAACGGAAGAGGAACTACAGCCCATTTTATTTGGCGGCTTTACATTTGACCCAGAGAATAAAACGACGGGTGAATGGAGTGCCTTTCCAGAGAGTTATTTTACGGTCGCGACATTCCAACTAATGATTCGAGGCGATAAAGCGTATGTCAGCATTCATTTAATAACAGATGGCGATAACGCAGCGCCCCATTTTGATGAACTGCGTAAACAGCGTGATATTTTAATTCACGCTGCACAGGTAAAGGAAGTCAAAACTTATGCAAAGCCACAAATTACTTCCTATAGTGAGCCACATAAAGAGGCTTATTTGCAGTCAATTGATGAGGTGACAGCGAAAATCAAAGCGCAAGAGGCAGATAAAGTAGTAATTGCGCGCTCGCTAGCATTGCAGTTTGAAGAGGCTGTGTCATCACCGCAAATTTTGTCTCATGTTGTCAATGAGCAGCCTGAAAGCTATTTATTCGGTATCGAACGCACGGATATGCTCTTTTTCGGTGCTTCACCAGAGCGCTTAGTAAAGGTTGAAAATGGACGTGCTTATTCCTCCTGTATCGCTGGCTCAATCAAGCGTGGTACGACAGCGGAGGAAGACGAAGCATTGGGACAAAGCTTGTTACAAGATAGTAAAAATCGTGGTGAGCATCATTATGTTGTAGAAATGATTACAGAAACTTTTGAGAAAAATTGTACAACTGTTAAAGTGCCACAGCAGCCAAAGCTCTTAAAAATTCGCGATATTCAGCATTTATATACACCTGTAGAAGGACAGCTTGCAGAGGGCGCAACGATTCTACAATTGGTGAAGGATTTGCACCCAACACCTGCTCTTGGTGGCGTACCACGAGCTGATTCAATGCAAATTATTCGTGCATTTGAGCCGATGAATAGAGGGCTCTATGCAGCACCTATTGGCTGGTTAGATGCAGATGGCAATGGCGAGTTTGCAGTAGCAATACGTTCGGCAGCCTTGCTCGGGAATGCTGCGTATTTATACGCTGGTGGCGGCATTGTAGCAGATTCTGAGGCGCAATCAGAGTATGAAGAAACATTAGTGAAGTTTAGACCGATGCTACGCGCGCTGGGAGGAGCAGTTCATGAGTGAACGTGAAATATTAACGAATTATGTGTACCGTATAGTTGCTTCATTATTGCAGCATGGTGTAGAGGAGGTAGTCGTGAGCCCAGGCTCACGTTCAACGCCTCTAGCCTATGCATTTGCGTCAACAGAAAGCGTTAAGATGCATCGCCAAATTGATGAGCGAGCGGCAGCCTTTTATGCATTAGGTATTGCTAAAGCTAGCGCTAAGCCTGTCGTTTTATTATGTACATCCGGCACAGCAGCAGCAAATTATTTTCCAGCAATTATTGAGGCGAAATATGCTCGCGTACCTTTAATCGTATTAACGGCAGACCGACCACATGAGCTGCGTGAAGTAGGGGCTCCGCAAACGATAGATCAAATCCGTTTGTACGGGGGGCATGTCAAATATTCGATGGAATTTCCAATTCCAGATGTAGCTCCGCAAACTGTGCAATTTATCGAGCATCATATAGGACGTGCAGTGGCAATCGCTTCATCAGCGCCATTTGGGCCAGTGCATATTAATATCCCATTACGTGAGCCTTTATTAATTGATTTCAGAAGCTTAAATGAGCTGACATTTAAGGCGAGCTTTTTACAGGAAACCATACCATCACAGGCCGCACGTGATTTTTTAGCACAAACGATTAATGACACAGAAAATGGCATCCTCATTATTGGTGAATTGCCTTTAGGGCTAGATATAGCACCACTTTGGTCCTTTATTCGCAACTGTAAATGGCCAGTATTAATTGAGAGCTTAGCAAATATGCGCGGTGCTGTACCTGAAGACTGTTTGCCATATGTGATTTCAACATATGATGCAATATTGAAAAATGAGCATTTTAAGGAAGCGGTTGCAGCACATACTGTTATTCGCTTCGGTGCACAGCCTGTATCAAAATTTGTTATGCAGTTTTTAACACAGACGATGCCAGAAAAATATATTGTCATTGATGAGGATGCATTATTCCGTGATTCAACGAACAGTTCGACGCACTTCATTCAAGGTAAGCCAGGGGCATGGTTGGAGCAGCTTACGTTGCAAACAGACAGCATTCATTATTTAACCCTTTGGCAGCAGGCGGAGCGGATTGCAAGAAAGCATATCGCAGCATATACAGCGCATGCACAGGATGAGGGAGCATTCGTGCAAAAGATGCTTGAGCTTGTCCCTAATGGCAGTGATATTTTTGTTAGCAGTAGTATGCCAATACGCGATATTGATACATTTTTCCTAGCAACGAATAAGGATATACGCATTTTCGCAAATCGAGGAGCCAACGGTATTGATGGGGTAACGTCAACAGCGCTTGGTTTTAGTACGGTGCACAAGCGACCGACCTATTTAATTATTGGTGATTTAGCCTTTTTACATGATGCCAATGCCTTCATCGCTTCACGTTATCAAGCAAATGATTTAACGGTTGTTGTACTTAATAATGATGGTGGCGGTATTTTTTCTTATTTACCACAAGCGAGTATAGAGGCACATTATGAAGATTTATTTGGTACTCCAACAGCTTTAACTTTTGAGCAGCTTGCGGCAATGTATGATGTGCAATATGAACGTTTGGAGCATTTAGCAACATTTGAGGCAGCGTTGCAAGCAGATAAAAGTGAGCCGCTGCGTTTATTGGAGGTAATGACCGACCGTGCTGTTAACGTCACATCGCATCGTGCACTATGGCAGCGTATCTCTGAGGAGCTGAACAAATGGCTACAGAAATAGATGGCATCAAGGTGCATATACGTAGCTGGAACGACGGGGCATCACAGACAATTGTTTGTCTACATGGCTTCACAGGTAGCTCAAACACATGGCTACCGCTTGCCAACAATCTAGACGCACGTGTAATTGCTATTGATTTAATTGGTCATGGTTACACCTCTGCCCCTGAGGATGTGAAGCATTATACGATAGATGTGCAAGTGGAGCTACTAGACAAACTATTTGAGCAGCTTAACTTGCAGTCAATTATTTTACTCGGCTATTCGCTTGGCGGGCGTATTGCTCTTTCCTATGCTGTTCGTTATCCAAATAAAGTTCAGCAGCTAATTTTAGAAAGTGCATCGCCGGGCTTAAAGGATGAAGAAGAGCGATTGGTTCGTCAAAAGGCAGACAATCAGCTTGCAAATGAAATTGAGCAAAGCGGGCTCGTCGCCTTTGTAGATAAATGGGAGAATATCCCGCTGTTCCAATCACAAAAGCGGTTGCCAAAGACTGTTCAGCAGGCAGTGCGCGAGGAGCGTTTACAGCAGAGTGAAAAAGGCTTAGCTAATAGTTTGCGTGGTATGGGTACAGGTGTTATGCCGCAGCTATGGGACAAATTAAAAGCGCTTGAGATGCCTATAACGTTAATAACAGGCGAGCTTGATACGAAGTTTGTTGGAATTGCTGTACAAATGAAGGCGCATTTGGCAAAAGTAAAGCATCGAACAATTAAGGATGTTGGCCATGCAATACATGTGGAAAATCCCGCAGAGTTTGCTACAATAGTAAAGGAAGTATTCCATGAAATTTAGGAGGTAACATTTATGACACGTCAATGGACTTCATTACATACGTATGAAGATATTAAGTACGAGTTTTACAACGGTATTGCGAAAATTACAATTAACCGTCCAGAAGTTCGTAATGCATTTCGACCAAAAACGGTAGTAGAATTAATTGATGCTTTTACGCGCGCGCGCGATGATAAAAATATCGGCGTTATTATTTTAACGGGTGAAGGTGAGCATGCATTCTGCTCAGGCGGTGACCAAAAAGTACGCGGACATGGCGGCTACGTAGGCGATGATGAAATTCCACGTTTAAACGTTCTTGATTTACAGCGATTAATTCGTGTAATTCCTAAGCCAGTTGTAGCAATGGTAGCAGGCTATGCAATCGGTGGCGGTCATGTATTGCACGTTGTTTGTGACTTAACAATTGCGGCTGATAACGCACGTTTCGGACAAACAGGACCAAAAGTAGGTTCATTCGATGCTGGCTATGGCTCAGGCTATTTAGCACGTATTATCGGTCATAAAAAAGCGCGTGAAATTTGGTATTTATGCCGTCAGTATGATGCACAGCAAGCGCTAGATATGGGCTTAGTAAATACGGTTGTTCCATATGCAGAGCTTGAAGATGAAACAGTTAAATGGTGTGAGGAAATGCTAGAAATGTCACCAACGGCACTTCGCTTCCTAAAAGCAGCAATGAACGCTGATACAGATGGTTTAGCAGGCCTTCAACAAATGGCTGGTGACGCTACATTACTTTACTATACAACAGATGAAGCGAAAGAAGGACGCGATGCATTTAAAGAAAAGCGCAAGCCTGATTTCGGTCAATTCCCAAGATTCCCTTAATGCGAATCAAACTATAAAACAAAAGCATGCAATCTAAATTTATTTAGGCTGCATGCTTTTTATTGTTTCCCTCGATATTCTACTTGTGTAACATAATAAGCCTATTACATAGCAATTATAAATGAGAGAAAATGATTCAAATTACATAGAAGGTTAGTTATAAGTTGGTTATATTGTGCTTTATTACCTAAAATATTATCAATATTATACTTTTCTATAATAATAAATGCTATAAGTTCCATTGAATTGTTATGCTATTAAACATATAATAAAATTATTACATTTAGTAATAATGGTGTATAAATATTCAATCCTCATTAGTTGTTACTTAATAGGGTACAAACTCTATTTTGTTTATCTATATACAGTATGGTTAAATAGCAAAGATTGAAGGGAGTGATTTATCAAAAAAATTTATACATAAAGACAATCATTAATACTAGGTGAAAGGGGAAAAGAGCATGAATTTTAAAACACTACGCGCAAAAATTTTATATGGTTTTATTATTGTTTTGATAATGATAATTGTACAAGGTGGTTATTCAATTTTTAATAATATTAAAATGAGCAATAACATTGAGTATATGATCAAAACGGAGCTCGAATTATCCATTTATGACCAACATTTAGCGAACTCGGTATCTTCGCGAATAGCTGCAGCAAGGGGCTATGTCTTGTCAGGAGATACAGTAAATAAAGAGCTTTTTTATGAATATGTAGAGCAATCGTTAAGCAATGAAGAGGCAGTGCGAAAAATAATAAATGCTGAGAAGTTGGCTAATTCTAAGGAATTTGAGGATTTGTCTGCTAGGACTAGAGCATGGCGTGAGCAAATTGAAAATAATGTTTTTTCTGTTTATGATAGTGGTAATAAGGAGCGGGCGGCTACCAATATAGTTGGGCTTGCGGCTGAAGCGCGCGGTATTCAATTAGGGTTTGAACAATTGGCGAGTAGTCGCGAAGATTCAGTTCGTGCTACTGGTGCAGAAGTAATGAAAGAAATGCAGTTTTCTAACACGGTTAATATAATTGCGATAATTATCGTAATCATTGTAGCAATCTCAATCGCATTTTATAGCGCTTCAAGTATTTCAAGACCAGTTAAACGTATTTCAGAGCGCGTTCAACGCATTGCTGAGGGGGATATATCAGATGAAGCATTAAAGGTACATGGACGAGATGAGATAGCGCAATTAACAATTGCAGCAAATGCATTAAGTGAAAAATTAAACGGTATGATGCGACAAATTCAAGATATTTCAAATCAGGTCGTATCTCATAGTGAAGAGCTGCTACAATCAGCAGTTGAGGTAAGGGAAGGTACCGAGCAAGTGGCACTTACGATGAATGAAATTGCAGAAGGAACAGAGGCACAGGCAAGTAATGCAAGTGATTTATCGAGCCACATGGGTGATTTCGTGACGAATGCAAAAGAAGCAAGCAGTAATGGGGAAGATGCCCAACAATACTCGAATAATGTGTTAAACTTAACATCTACAGGCCGTACATTAATGGAAGCATCTACAATGCAAATGTCGAAAATTGATGATATTGTGCATGACGCAGTTGTCAAGGTGGAAGGCTTAAATAATAAAACACAGGCTATCTCACAATTGGTGCTTGTTATTAATGATATTGCCAACCAGACGAATCTTTTAGCTTTGAATGCGGCAATAGAGGCTGCTCGTGCTGGAGAGCAAGGCAAAGGATTTGCTGTTGTAGCAGATGAGGTACGAAAATTAGCAGAGCAAGTATCCGTTTCAGTAGTTGATATTTCGCAAATTGTAGAGGAAATCGTGGAGGAAACAGATACTGTGACGGATTCATTAAAATCTAGCTATAGCGAAGTGCAAAATGGTACAGAGCAAATTACAGAAACGAATCGAACATTCAATGAAATTGAATCGGCAATTTCCGCAATGGCTGAAAATATTTCAACTGTTTCGCAAAATCTATCACAAATTGTCGAAAACTCAGCCAATATTGACAAAGCGGTAGATGAAATTGCAGCAGTGGCAGAAGAGTCCGCAGCTGGAATCGAACAAACTTCTGCTACGATGCAACAAACGGCTGCCACAATGGAAGAAGTGTCTAATAGTTCGAATGAGCTATCGAAAATAGCAGAAGAATTAAATAATCATATTCAGCAGTTTAAGCTTTAGCTTTTTTAGCATATTTTTTGTGATGAGTAACCGCAGGAGCAGATGTTTTTTGCGACGAGTAACCGCAGGAGCACATTATTTTTGTACAAATAGCAAAGCGAAAGGTACAGAAGTTTCCATCCCTACAGGTGGCGAGATGCACTTAGAATGAGAAGAGCTCATGTAAAGACTGTGTATCCAGCATCGTACCAGCAGATGTCACAGATTTTGAAGGAAGGTCTAAGTGATGTAGGTCAGATAACGGTTGTCAAACGATGTGATGATTTTAGGTTAATGATTAAAAAGAGTAGAGGTTTTTTATCTTATTAGATTTTTATAGGTTAGATAAAATAGTGACTACAAAATGTCTGGAAAGTATGCGAACGCACTACTTTTCAGACATTTTTTTGCTCGCAATTTTACACAACACATGGCATAATGCAGGATATAAAGTGAACCTTCAGTCCGAGGTGGTTTTTTCGCACGATTCCCTTGGATTGGTGATTGAGGAAGAGCAGGTGAGGCTAGCGATGCGAAAAATTTTAGTTGTAGATGATGACCAACATATTTTACAGTTAGTGAAACTGCATTTACAAGCATGGCATTATGATATTATCTGTGCTGCAAATGGGGTTGAAGCATTACAACAAATGACAGAGGATGTCGATTTAGCAGTTGTTGATGTGATGATGCCAGAGATGGATGGTCTACAATTAACGAAAGAACTAAAAGAGGAATGGGAAATCCCAGTATTATTATTAACAGCTAAAGGGCAGTTGGAGGACAAGCGAGAAGGCTTTACTGTTGGAGCGGATGATTATGTTGTAAAGCCCTTTGAGCCGGACGAATTATTATTTCGCATACAAGCGATTTTAAGACGCTATGATAAGCCGACAGAGGCAGCAATTGAAATTGGGGATTTAGTGATTGATAGGCGTACATTGCAAGTTGTGAAAGGACAAACGAAGCTTGTTTTACCATTAAAGGAGTTTGAATTACTTGCTATTCTTGCAAGCAGGGCGCAAATTTTTCAACGAGATTATTTAATGGAGCAGGTGTGGGGGCTTGATTACGAAAGTGATGATACGTTAAATACGCATATTAAACGATTGCGGGAAAAGCTTGTACGCCTTGATAGTACAGTGCAAATCACAACAGTTCGTGGCGTAGGCTATCAACTTGAGGTAGTGCAATGAAAATATATTCTACTTTATATTTTAAATATATTGTAGTGGCACTTGCAATTATGTTTCTCAGTGGCGTTCTGGCATTACTTGCGACAAATACGTATTATCACCGTGTTATTAAAGAACAAAATGATACGAAAAATGTAGCCATTGTTCAAGAAATGACCGAATATATTAAAGAAAACGAGCAGTTAAACTTAGAGGCATATTTGCAAACAATTGCTAGTATCGGTTATCAACTATATGTAATAGACGCAGAGGGGCAGGCTGCATTTTACGGTAGTGATTTTCGTTTGACCGCGCTTGATGATAGCGTAAAGCAGGCTGTTATTGAAGGGCAAATTTACCACGGAATGCGTGATTACCCACGTCAGCTTTTTATTACTGGTTTTTTTGCTAATGATTTAACGAATTCCGTAGGCGTGCCATTCCAATATAAGGGTGATAAATATGCATTGTTTGCACGCCCTGATATACGCCTGCTATTTAATGAAATGCATGTTGTGCTTGGGAATATGATGCTGATTTCTTTAGTTGCTAGTTTAGCTGCTATTTTGCTTGCAGCATGGTATTTGGTAAAGCCGATTCGAGCTTTAACGGCTGCGACAAAGCAAATAGCAAAGGAGGATTACGATGTAGCAATTGAAATTGCACGCACAGATGAACTTGGATTATTAGCGAAAAGCTTTAATAAAATGGCACAAGATTTAAAGCAGCAAGACGAAACACGTAAAAGCTTTATTCGCAATATTTCTCATGATTTACAAACGCCGCTACAAAACATTCATGGCTATGCCAATCTGTTAAAAAATAAGCAGCTAACAGATGAAAACCGCCTGCATTATGCGGATATTATTGAAGCGGAAACGAGCCGTCTTTCAAGCTTAACAAGACAGTTACTCCTGTTAAATTCGCTAGATGAACTTGTCTATAAAAGACGGCAAACGACCGTAAATATTACACAGCAAATTGAGCGAGCGGTGCTGAAAAGTCAGTGGATGATTGAGCAAAAAGAGTTGGCTATATGGCTACAACTGGATGAAGCGATTTTTCATGGTGATGAAACATTGCTCGAAAATATTTGGGAAAATCTTATTGCAAACGCCATTAAATATAATCGACAGGGTGGAGAAATTAATATTAAATTGGTAAATGAGCCAACTGTAATTACGCTAGAAATTTCTGATACAGGCATCGGCATTCGACAGGAGCATTTACAGCATATTTTTAAGCGCTTTTACCGAGTGGATGAGGCGAGACAAACGAAGGGGACAGGCCTAGGGCTAGCGATTGTTCAAGAGGTCGTTCATTTTTATAACGGTCAAATTGCAATAAATAGTAAAGAAAATGAGGGCACGACAATAACGATTCAATTGCCAAAATAGCGTTGCAGTTCAGCTTGAGTTCAGATAACGTCGATACAATACTTCCATATGAAACGATATGGAGGTATTTTATTATGGAAAAAGTATGGAGCATACGATTAATTCGTTTAGCAGCAATTTTTGGTTTAATAGGAGCCATTTTAGGCTCTGATATGGCGGGCTCAGGGAATTACCAATTTAGAGCAATTCATGCACATATGCTCGTTGTTGGATGGTTATCTGTATTTGCATGGGGCTTGTTTTATAAAGTATACCGTGTTCGCATACAAAAATTAGTATCTATACATGGTTGGACAACTGTCATTGGCTCGGTAGGATTAACAATTGGCATGTTATTCTACAATATCAATCCATTTCAAATGAATGAAGTGTTTACATTAATTACATTTATCGCTGGCGGAACAGCATTATTAATCAGCTTTGCCTTGTTTATTGCCATCACATTTTTGCTAGAGGACTAAATTGTGTGAGAATTGTGTGTGTGCCTGGCACCCACACAATATGCTACAATTAATCCAATAAAGGAGGCGTATGAAAATGCAGCCAAATTGGATTAGGCAACGCGCATATTTAACACCGAATCGCATTGGACTTCGCTTCGAAGAGCAGAGCTGGACTTTTCAGCAATTGCATGAAGAAGCATTATATAAAGCAGGACAGTTGGCAACGCTTGCGAAGCAAGGGGAGCGGGTAGCAATTTTAGCTCCCTCTACGCCAGAGCTTATTAAAGTGATTTATGGGTGTATGCATTTGCAGTTAGAGATGGTGCTTTTAAATGGGCGTTTGTCAGCGGAGGAGCTTGCTTATCAAATTGAGGATGCGCAAGTAACAGTCGTATTGGCGG
The DNA here is from genome assembly GCF_038630865.1 of Metasolibacillus sp. FSL K6-0083. NCBI lineage: Bacteria > Bacillati > Bacillota > Bacilli > Caryophanales > Caryophanaceae > Metasolibacillus > Metasolibacillus sp. FSL K6-0083. The sequence goes on from NZ_CP152046.1 coordinate 20,146, forward strand.
CAGCAAGCGAAGTACATAAATTACCGCAAAATATAGAGTTTGTTACATTTGAGCAGCTTATGAGCGTGCAGGCGATTGAAGTCGAGATTGCGTCTACTTGGTCAGAGGAACAAACTGTTTCGATTATGTATACTTCTGGTACGACAGGCTTTCCGAAAGGTGTGCGCCAAACTGTAAAAAATCATAGTATGAGTGCCATTAGCTCGGCATTAAATTTAGGAACTACAGAGCAGGATGTATGGCTTTGTACTGTACCTATTTTTCATATTAGTGGCTTTTCCATTTTAATGCGCTCATTGCTGTATGGAGCAACTGTCAGCTTATATGAAAAATTTGATGCGATGGCTTGCGTACAAGAAATAGTTGAGGGACATGTGACAAATATTTCTCTTGTCTCAGTAATGCTTGAGCGTGTTATAAGTGAAATGGAACGCTTGCAAGTGCAAGCACACCCCAACTTCAAAATACTGCTTGCGGGTGGTGGTTTGATACCAGTTGATTATTTACAGCGCGCCGCGAAAGTGCAATTACCTGTTGTGCAAACATATGGTATGACAGAAACCGCATCGCAAACAGCAACGCTTGCTAGCGCTGATGCACTACGCAAAATTGGCTCAGCAGGAAAGCCGCTATTTTTTAATGAGGTGCGCATTCAAGGTACAGAGGAACCATTTGTGGAGGGAGAAATTTGCATCCGAGGCCCTCATGTCACACCGGGCTATATTGGGCGTTTTGCTGAACGTTCAAGCACTGAAAACGGCTGGCTACTAACAGGTGATATAGGCTATTTAGATGATGAAGGCTATTTATATGTGGTCGATCGCCGCGCTGATTTAATTATTTCTGGTGGGGAAAATATTTATCCAGCAGAAATTGAAAATGCTTTACTAGCACATCCAAATGTATTAGAAGCTGGTGTTTGTGGTATAGCAGATGGTAAATGGGGACAAGTACCGATTGCCTTTATTATACAAAAGCAAGCTGTAAGTGAAGAGGAGTTACGTGCATTTTGCGAGCATAAGCTTGCAAGCTATAAGCTACCAAAGCGATTTTATTTTGTTGAAAGCTTACCACGCAATGGCTCTAACAAGCTGTTGAGAAGAAAATTGAAGGAATTATTGTAAAAGAGAATGGGACTGTCTGAAAAGTCCATTTTGTTTTGCCACCGCATTGAAATCAATGTTTTCATCGCTTCCCTTTGACTGAAGGAGTACACTGCTAAAGCCAATGTTCATCCCATTTTTAAAAGAGGCGTTTTCTGTTTATAGGAATCAACATTTTGTGAAACATCATCGCGACTGTCCAAAATGCCGGCTATGCACGGCTTTTTGGACAGTCCCCTTTTATTAGAATAAAAAGATTTGAAGCATATTTTAAATGGTTGTAAACACTAAATTCAATTTTATCCTGCCGTAAGACTCCCACTGAAAGAACATTAAGGATAAGTGGGAGATTAATTGCCCGTAAAAGCCCGATTGGTTCAACTAACAATCAGTGGAGAAAAGCACCCACTAATTGAAGTTTCACTTTATAATGACCAAAGAGATTTTGAGCTTTTGGGAAGGTCCTCTTTTCATATGCCTTCTTAAAATATAGGCTTTATTGCAATGCCTTGGCTAATTGCTCAATATTATGCTGCATTAAAGTGAAGTAGTTTTCATTGTTTTTAATATCTTCCTTCGTTAAAACACTTAAATTATGCAATGTTAATGCCTCTGCTCCGACCTCTTTTTGGATGACCGTTGTTAAATTTGAAGAAACATTTTGTTCGAAGAAAATATAGCTAATGTTTTCTTCTTTAGCTAAATCAACGATTGCCGCTAATTGCTTTTGTGACGGCTCACTTTGGGAGTTTAGGCCAGCAACAGGAATTTGATTAAAGCCATAATGGCCTGCTATATAGCCGAACGCCGCATGGGATACAAAAAATGTTTTCTTTGTTGTTTGCTTGGCCATTGCTTCAAAATCGGCATGCAGTGTATCAAGCTCCGCAGCTAGTTCCTCATAATTTTTTGTGAAAAGCTCTTGCTGCTCTGGCAACATGTCAACAAGCTCATTTTTGATTGATAATGCAAGCTCCTTTGATAGAACAGGTGATAGCCATACATGTGTATCATGCTCATGATGACCATGTTCTTCGTGGTCTCCATGCTCCTCATCATGCTCGTGGTCATGGTCCTCTTCATCCTCTGCATGCACATGACCTGTGGAAATGTGGAACTGCTCATCCGTTATATTGTCGGCTGTAGCAACTAATTTAACATGCTCATTCGCTAATGTTTTTTTAGCGTTTTCAACAAAGCCTTCTAAGCCCTGTCCAATATAAAAGAATAGTTCAGCGTCTGCTAGTGCCATCATATCTTTTTGTGTCGGCTCGAATGTATGTTCATTCGCTCCAGCAGGATATATAGACTCCACCTGCACAAAATCTTCGCCGATGCGCTCGGCAAAATATTGTAACGGGTAAACAGTCGTATAAACAGTTAAAGAATTACTAGATGCTTTCTGGTCTTCACTGCCACATGCTGCTAGCAACGCAAGGATTGCTAATAAAAAAAAGTAAATAAATTTTTTCATCATTAAATCTCCTAAATAGTAATTATTACGATTTACATAATCGACGTTTTTTATCATAACTCAATTACAAAAAAAAAACAATAAAAAAAACCTTCGAAATTTATTTTTTTTTCGAAGGCCACTTTTCAGGCACGGGATCAAAGCCACCTGGATGGAGTGGATGGCATTTTAGTATGCGCATTGTTGTTAAAATAAATCCTTTTATTGCTCCGTGCTTTTGGAACGCTTCAAGTCCGTAGCTTGAGCAAGTTGGATGAAAGCGACAAGAAGGAGGCGTCATAGGTGAAATATATTTGCGATAAAATTTAATTAACCAAATAAAAGGATGCTTCATTTTTGTTGCTGCTCATTTTCTTGTTCAGCTGGCATTGAATCAATTGTTTGTTTTGCTGAAAAATTATTTTGACGTGCAACCCAAATAATCACAATGGCAAATGTTGACATTATGGCAATTACTACTATAAAAACTAGTGCAAGATTCATATTTCTCACCTCATATTTATCTCTTATTACTAAGCTGTAAAACATATGCGAACATGCAGGTTCACTTTATTATAAGCAAATTCCTTTTAATTAGCTATACATGTGAATATGAATTACTGCTTCGGGTAATGATAAGAAAAAATTGAAGGGAGCATCTGCATGAATAAATACAAAATGTATGTATCGATAACTGATTTGACATGTAGCCATATTCCGAATTTATCGTCCAATGAATTTAAGGTGGAACTAGAGCCTGCTATTGCTCGCATTTTTACAAAGCTTTTCAATCAAATCAATGGTCTTGAAGGTCATAATTTATGGCGAGCACATTTACCTTATATACCTTACCATTATGATGAATTAAATCATGATATTGATACACGATTAAAAAAAATTTATGCGTTACTGCATGAATTCGGTGATAATCATACGAAGGAATTTGTTGAGCAGTTACCATATTTCAAGCTTAAGGGATAAGATGTAAAGACGATAGCGTCTAAAAAGCGTGCAAGGCACTGCTTTTCAGACGCCCTCCTTGAAGGATGCTAGCTCCTTCGTTACACTAATAAGGATAAGGAGTTGGCATATATGTTTACGTTTACAGATGAAAATGGTTTTAAGGTTGTTTTGCGATTTGACCATGGTCCCTTTGAAGTAGAGCCTCGCCATGTGTTGGCGCTCGTGCAGCACAAGGGAAAATGGCTGTGCGCGGTGCATAAGGAGAGGGGAGTAGAATTTCCAGGTGGGAAGCAGGAAGCAGGGGAAACGTTATTACAGGCGGCTATTCGCGAAGTATACGAGGAAACACAGGTGCAGATAAAAGATATAGAGTGGTTTGCTTATTATGTAGTACATACAAAAACACCGTTTTGTAAGGCAGTATTTACTGCAAATGTAGCGCATATTGAAGAGTTTGTAGGTGAATATGAAACGACAGGGCGATTATGGCTTACGGCAGACGAATTGCTCACTCATCCACATTTAAGCTTCTATATGCGAGATGCAGGTATGAAAAAGATGTTACAGGAAGTGGAATGCAAGTGAAGAAAAATGGAATAATTGAAGAAATAAGACGCTACTCTTCACCGAATGAAAAGGTGCGCTTAGATGAAATCATTTATTGGTCAAATGGCTTGCGTGTAAAGGGCTTGCTAGCTCGACCGAAGCAAGAGGGACAATATGAGGCACTGCTCTATTTACGTGGTGGTCTGCAATTTATCGGAATGGTACGCCCTGCACGAATCGCACAATTTGCCGCACAAGGCTTCGTTGTTTTTGCCCCCTATTACCGCGGTAATCGAGGGGGCGAGGGCAGGGATGAGTTTGCTGGTGAGGATCGTTATGATGCAGTATATGCCGTTGACGTACTAAAGCAGTTTTGCGATGCACAAAAAGTGCATTTATTTGGCTTTTCACGCGGTGGCTTAATGGCGTTATGGACGGCAATATTGCGTGATGATATTGCCTCACTCGTGACATGGGCAGGAGTGTCTGATGCGACTGATACATATTGGCAAAGAGTCGATATGCGCCGAGGGTTAAAGCGTATTATCGGAGGGACACCGAATAAAGTGCCAGAGCGCTATAATCAGCGTACTCCCTTATATGAAATTACGAAATTACATGCGCCTGTTTTAATTATTCATGGCACTGAGGACCAGCATGTGCAGCCGATGCATGCATATAAGCTAGAGCAATATTTGCGAAACAACAACAAGCAAGTAGAAGCTTGGTATGCAAATGGGCTAAAGCATCATTATCCACCACGGCTTAATTGTCAAACAGTAAGGCAGCTTTGCCAGTGGATGAAAAAGCAGCTAATTTAAGCGTCTGATTTTTGCGATGAATAATAAAAAAATTGATAATATAATTGAAAATACAGCAGAATAAGGCAACCATATATTTGTATTATAAAGATACGAATGTGTTGAATTCGGATGGACAATTTGAGAAACGCCAAGTAATAATATACTAAATGGAAGAATAAGTGGTTTTTCATCCTTAATGTGAAAAATTTGCTGTAAGCCGATAAGCGTCACATAAAAATAAATAAACGCTCGAGTATAAATGGTAATAATCCACATAAATGCGATGATAACTTCAATCCTTTGGAAGAAATTACCGATAGAAATTCGCTGCGCTAATATGTAGGTCGGATAATTTTGTGAAGCTGTATTCATATCCCCTAGCACTAATATGCATAAAGTAATAATGAAAATTAAGACAATTCCGCCTAATAAAATACCTAGATAAAAGCCTTTTTGTGCAGAGTTATTTCTATTGACAGTGTAAGGATAAATCATTAAAAGCATAATCGACGGAAAGGCGAAGATACTCATAAAATAAAGCACACTTGCAATAAATGTGCGGGGAGGAGTATCCAGCATCGGTTGCATATTTTCAAATTTAATATCTGGTGTAATGAAAATAATAAAAAATAAAAACAACAGTAGAAATACAGGAAAAAGTAATTCAGCAGAACGAGCAAAAGTTTCTAACCCTAAATAATTTGCTAAAATAATAATAAAAGCAAATAATAACACAAATGCGAAATTGGGTGTTTCAGGCATAATCTCAATTTGCGTGAAGTTTCCGATATAATACAACATCTCGCCTGAATTTAAAAATGCAAACAATATAAATAAAATTGCAACAGGCTTGCCTAGCCATTTACCTAATACTTTTTCGATTATTTCAATCAAAGTATATTTTGGAAATGTATTGGCAAGCTTGACGAAAAGCATAATTAATAAAAAGCTAAGTAATACCCCAACTATCGCAGCAATCCAAGCATCCTGTTTTGCGAGCTTTGCTAAATAGGCAGGAATAATTAAAATGGATGTACCTATCGAATATAAAAAGGTGATAATTGTAAATTGGCGTGTGCTAATCATTTGTTTACTGCTCATTCTATTCTCCGCTCCTTATATACCTAGCAATGCGTGAAGAGCGTTGCTAATTGGTTGAAAAATAAATGTGATGAAATCTAAGGGGCTCGGTAAATAAATGTGAAGGCTTAGAGTGATGGCCAAAGCTGTGCCTATTGTAAGCAAAATGAAAAATAGCCACGTAGTAGCTGGTTCTTTATTGTCGCGTAATATAGCCCATTGTGAGCTAATGATTATAATAACAATAACAGCAATAGCAAATGACATAACCATATAGCATCACTCCTGTGTAGGAAAAAATGTTGAATTTTGTATAGTGCCAGTATTTCTAGTATGTACGACTACATCCACTGTAACCTCAACATTTGGAAAAAGGCTTTCCCACTCATTTTTTATATTTCTCCATTTTTTAGGCTCCTGCTTGTGTAGCACTTTATTAAATTGGACAGCGTCAGCCTCATATTTTTTTTGTAAGGCATGTAATGTTTTTTCTATTTTTTGTTTAATAACATCGGACGTTTTGTCGTTAATTTCTTTAATTGTTTGCTCTTTTGTCAAATCAATTACACACTTAACTTCACCAATATTTTGCTGAAGGTCAACTAATACATGAATTTTAGGTGTATTATTGTCAAATTTTCCTTTGACGGTTGTTTTGGAACGAGTAATTTCCACTGCTAAATTGCCATCCTCAGGACAAGTTATTTGCTCGATTGTGCTTTTAATATTATCTGTTAAAAAATTATAGCCCTTACTTTCTTCATCCGTCAGTAGCCCCACCATTTTCCCTTTTTTGAGAACAGCAAAGCCACTGTATTTTAAAATAGTTGGGACAACGATTTGATCAACATTTTCTTTGCTCATCCCTATTTCTTTACTACCAATAAGATTTAAAGTGGAGAGGACAAGGCTGTTATCCTCATAGTGTAGCGCATCAATTAAATCATACAAGGCGACTGTTGCTGTAGAGCCCCATGCCTTTTCGGAAATTTTGAGAGAGAATGTTATTTTATTGGCTGGTATTTTTTCAACAGGCGTCAGCACGCTGATAATATCTTTAGCTGTTGTTTCGTATGCAGCGATAACATTCAAATCATTACGAAATTCATGGTCACGAGATAAAAAATCTAGTGCAGGCTTAATTCCACTCTCCAGCAATTCACTGCCGAAAACTATAATTTGTAAATGCGAAAAATATGATTTTCTAGGTGCTAACAATGTGACTTTCCGAATTGCTTCAAATATTGTAGGACCAGTTGCTGAATACGTAGAAACTGGAGAGCGCCCGCTTGTTGGCTGTTTAGAAGAAATTTCACCGGGATTAACGACTTGAACAGTTACTTCATATTCATCACCTTGCTGGTCGATACCTAGTGCAACAACAATGGCAATATCATTAAGCTCTTTTTTGCTCCAACACCCGCTTAACAGCAGGCATATGGAAAGAAACAATAAAATGGAAGCGATTTTGTGCATTGCTGACACCCCTTTTACAAATGAAAATCTATCCAACATTAACGGGCAGTAAGACGCCCACTTCAAGATTTAAGTGAAAATACGCTAAAGGATAAGTGAGAGATTAACTGCCCGTAAAAGCCCGATTGGTTCAACTAACAATCAGTGGGGATGAGGAAAACCCCCACTGATAGAAGTTTCACTTTATCTTTTATATCTTTTTTTATATTTTGATTCTCTCGTCATATTTGTTTGGTTTACTAAACGAGGTCTTTTCTTTAAAAATCTTCTAGGGAGCAGTAAAATGGCATCCTTTTGATTTTCGAGTATCAGTGGTGCAAACGGACTCATGTATGGAATGCCGAATGAACGTAAACTACATAAATGTAGAACAAGTGCTAACATACCAATCATGACACCATAAAGACCAAAGCCTCCCGCTAGTAAAATGAAAGGAAAGCGCAAAACTCGAATAGAGTTTGAAAGACCATATGACGGAAAAATAAAACTACAAATAGCAGTTAAAGCGACAATAATAACTGTTACCGCTGAAACAACGCCCGCTGTAACCGCTGCTTCCCCAATAACTAATGTGCCAACAATCGAGACAGCAGGACCGATAGTGCGTGGCATGCGTAGTCCAGCTTCACGTAAAATTTCAAATGCAAGTTCCATTAATAATGCTTCGATTACAGCAGGAAACGGCACACCTTCCCGCTGTGATGCAATACTTATAAGTAAAGGTGTTGGTAGCATTTCATGATGAAATGTCGTGATGGCAACATAAAAGGCAGGTGCAACTAATGAAATAAGAATTGCAACAAATCTTAATAACCGAATAAGAGAGCTGACAATTGCATTTGAGTAATAATCCTCAGATGATTGTAAAAACGATGTAATAAGGGAAGGGACAATTAGCACAAAGGGCGTACCATCAACCATAATGGCGACCTTACCTTCAAGCAATTCCCCTGCAATAACATCTGGACGCTCTGACGTATACATCGTTGGAAACAAAGAGAATTGAGCATCTTGAATTAATGATTCAATATAACCACCTTCTAAAATACCATCAATATCAATTTGATTGAGTCGGTCAAATACCTCTTGAACAATTTTATCATTGGCAATACCATTTATATGGATAATTGCTACATCTGTTTGTGTAACATCGCCAATAATTTTACTTTGAACCCATAAATTAGGGTTCTTTATTTTACGACGAATGAGCGCTGTATTTGTACGCAATGTTTCAGTAAAGGATTCACGTGGTCCGCGTATAACAGACTCTGTTGCAGGCTCCATCACAGGGCGGTCTTTAGGGTCCTTTATATTCGTCGCAAGTGCGGTCGCTAAACCGTCCACTATGATAATGGCACTTCCATTGAAAAGCGCACTGTAGAGCGTTGCAAATTTTTGTATTTCTTGGACATTGCCAATCGTTAAGCAGTATTGCTTTAAAAAATCAGTTGTTTTTTCAATATTTTCTTCAATTTGGTCTGTTAATAATCCCATGATGGGCTCCAACAATGTATTTGTGATATCTGCTTTATTAACTAAGCCATCTATATAAACAATAGCTAAAGATTGTTTAGTTGATTCTCCGATAAAAAGTTGTCGCACCATCACATCATCACTATAACCAACAGTCTGTTGTATTGTATCAATCGTATGTTGTAATGAAGTAAATAGTGGTTTCTGATGGGCATTAGGTGAAAGCTTAGAAGGGGAGTGTGTCTGTGTATCTGAATGTTCCATGTTCCATCTCCTCCAATACTTATAAGGAGAGGATAGTCAAATTTTAATAAAATTAAACGAGTATTTTACGAAAAAGCATTAAATTTAGTGTTGACAACCTTTTAAATCGATTTATATTTTTATTGTTTTAATAAAAAAAACGTCTGAAAAGCAGTGCTTTCACACGCTTTTTCAGACGTCTCTTTTACTAGTATATTAAACTAATGGACCGCCTTGTTTTGAAATATCTTCCGAAACATTCTCGAATTTTTGGAAGTTGTCATTGAAAAGACCTGCTAAATGCTTAGCTTTTGTATCATAAGCATTTTTATCAGCCCAAGCATCGCGAGGGTTTAATACTTCCGACGGTACACCTTCAATTGCTGTTGGAATGTGTAAGCCGAATACTGCATCTTGTGTTGTTTCAACATCACTTAGTTTACCTTCGATAGCAGCACGCACCATTGCGCGTGTGTAAGAGAGCTTCATACGGCTACCTACGCCATATTCGCCACCAGTCCAACCAGTGTTTACTAAAAATACTTGTGAGCCGTGCTCATCAATTTTCTTACCTAACATTTCTGCATAAACTGTTGCAGGAAGCGGTAGGAATGGAGAACCGAAGCATGTTGAGAATACTGGTTCTGGCTCTGTTACGCCACGTTCTGTACCTGCTAACTTCGATGTGAAGCCGCTTAGGAAATGATACATCGCTTGCTCCTTTGTTAATTTTGAGATTGGAGGTAATACACCAAATGCATCTGCAGTTAAGAACACGATTGTTTGTGGGTGTCCCGCTACAGAGGGCTTTGCGATATTTTCAATATACTCAATCGGGTAAGCTACGCGCGTATTTTCTGTTAACGAACCGTCGTCATAGTTGCAAATACGTGTATTTTCATCTACAATAACGTTTTCTAATACAGAGCCGAAGCGAATCGCATTATAAATTTCAGGTTCTTTTTCTTTTGAAAGGTTAATTGTTTTTGCATAGCAACCACCTTCAATATTGAAAACGCCATTGTCTGACCAGCCGTGTTCGTCATCACCGATTAATTTACGGTCGCTATCTGCTGATAAAGTCGTTTTGCCTGTACCAGATAAGCCGAAGAATAAAGCGACATCGCCCGCTTCACCAACGTTTGCTGAGCAGTGCATTGATAAAATATCTTGCTCTGGTAATAAATAATTCATAATGCTGAAAATAGATTTTTTCATTTCACCAGCGTATTCTGTACCACCGATTAAAATCACTTTCTTTTCTAATGAAACAATAATGAATGTTTCTGAATTTGTTCCATCAACAGTTGGATCTGCTTTAAAGTTTGGTGCAGAAACAATTGTAAAGTCTGTTGTATGTGTAGCAAGCTCTTCGGCAGTTGGGCGGATAAATAATTGATGGCAGAATAAATTATGCCATGCATATTCATTAATAACTTTAATACCGATTTGTGAATCTTTATCTGCACCAGCAAAACCATTAAATACGAAAAGCTCGTCGCGTTCTTTTAAATAATTAACTACCTTTACATATAGTTTTTCAAACACTTCAGAAGAAATCGGACGGTTTACTTTTCCCCAGTCAATTTTATCTTTCGTGCTTTCTTCTTCTACTGTATATTTATCTTTAGGAGAACGACCAGTATATTTGCCTGTTTCAGCACGTAATGCACCGTCAACAGTTAGAATTGCTTCTCCACGAGATGTTGCTTTTTCTACTAACTGTGGAACAGAAAGTTGAACATGAATATTTGTACCGTTTAATAAATCTTTCAGTTCGTTTGCAATTTCTACTGAATTCATCGCTTAAAACCATCCTTTTATTTATAATATTCCCAAGTTTGGTGGGAATTCATTTCTTTTAACTACAAAAAGTATAACACATTAAATGAAATAGTCTATACTAATTCGAGAGAAATTTATGAAATTTTTAGTCGGTAAATCGGAAAAAATGAATGGATGTGTATAGTATTTGACAGCGCAAAAAAAATTATGTATTATATGAAATTGAACGGATACTCTTATCCCGAGCTGGTGGAGGGTCAGGCCCTATGAAGCCCGGCAACCTGCATGACTTTTCACATCATGCGTTGGTGCCAACCTGATGCAAGGAGCTTTCTCCTTGAACGATAAGAGTGAAAGGGAACGAAAATACAATCCTTTCTCTCATGCTTATGAGTGAAAGGTTTTTTTATTGCCTAAAAAAGTTCGTCATTGAAAAACCTAGTTGATAAACTAGCTGTCTAGCACTGCGCTTGAAACGATTCGCAACGCTTACTATTATATAGATAAATGCTTAAACAGCAAGACAGCCTTAAACTTAAGACGATGATAAAACTTTTCTTTATGACTATACCTTTCAAAAACCTTATGTTAAGAGGCGGTAATGGTTTGAGTTGATTCCATATTCATGGGCAGCCATTATGAAAACGATTGATGCACAAAAGTGTAGTGAATCATTAACTGTCTGTAAAAGCCGAAGCGGCGAAGTTTGATAAAGAATGGATGAAATACTCTTCTATTATATTAAAGCATCGCCTTAAAAGCTTGACATGGGTAAGGAGTACCGTATCATATTCGCAGGAACTATAGGAGGAAACAAAATGACAAATCGTAGACTATTTACATCTGAAAGTGTTACCGAAGGACATCCAGATAAAATTTGCGACCAAATCTCAGATGCAATTTTGGACGCCATTTTAGCTGAAGATCCAAATGCTCGTGTAGCATGTGAAACAACGGTAACGACAGGACTAGTACTAGTGGCAGGAGAAATTACGACTTCTACTTATGTAGATATTAAAGGAATTGTACGTGACACTGTAGCAGAGATTGGCTATACGCGTGGTAAATATGGCTTCGATGCTGAAAACTTAGCAGTGCTTGTAGCAATTGGCGAACAATCACCTGATATTGCACAAGGCGTAGACCAAGCTCTTGAGGCACGTGAAGGCTCAATGTCAGACGAGGCGATTGAAGCAATTGGTGCAGGTGACCAAGGATTAATGTTTGGGTATGCATGTAACGAAACACCAGAGCTAATGCCGCTACCAATTAGCTTGGCGCATAAGCTAGCGCGCCGTTTAACAGAAGTGCGAAAATCAGATGAATTAAAATATTTACGTCCAGATGGAAAAACACAAGTAACGGTTGAGTACGATGAAAATAATGTACCAGTACGTGTAGATACAATTGTTATTTCAACACAGCATGATGAAGAAGTAACATTGGGGCAAATTCAAGCAGATTTAAAGCGTGTTGTAATTGCACCAGTTGTACCAGCTGAGCTATTAGATGAAGCAACAAAATATTTTATTAATCCGACAGGTCGCTTTGTTATCGGTGGACCAAAGGGCGATGCCGGTTTAACAGGTCGCAAAATCATTGTGGATACTTACGGAGGCTATGCGCGACATGGTGGTGGGGCATTCTCAGGTAAGGATGCGACAAAAGTAGACCGCTCTGCGGCTTACGCAGCGCGTTATGTGGCAAAAAATATCGTTGCTGCTGGTTTAGCAGACCGTGCAGAAGTACAGCTTGCTTATGCAATCGGTGTGGCACAGCCTGTATCAATTGCTGTAGATACATTTGGTACAGGAACAGTGCCATCTTCTCAAATTGTAGAATGGGTCCGTGAGCTCTTTGATTTACGCCCAGCAGGTATTATTAAAATGTTAGATTTACGCCGACCAATCTTTAAACAAACTGCAGCTTATGGACATTTCGGTCGTACAGATTTGAATGTACCTTGGGAGCAAACAGATAAAGCAGACGTATTAAAGGAAAAAGCAGCATTATTAGTGAAATAATAGTGAAGGGGTTGTCCGAAAGCAGGCAGACGCGCTGCTTTCAGACAGCTCTTTTTTTTATATAGATTCAGAGCGGAAGTGTAGTAACAAATCTTATTTATAGCGATAGCAAGGTGCCAGATGCAGAAGCAAATGAAGTGAGTGCTCCTGTGGTGTTGACAATGAATAGTCAACATCCTCGTCGCAAGGGAGGGTGTGCTCCTGCGGTAGTAACAATAAATTGTTACTATCCTCGTTGCAAACAAATATGTAAAGTCCCTTTACATATTTGTTTGCAATGATTTATAATATTGGCCTTTTTCTACATATTCACGAATAATGCGATCCATGTCTTCACGATCCTCTGCATTTACTTCGCGTACGACCTTTGCGGGACGCCCCATTGCGAGCATATTTGGTGGTATTTTTTTACCTGGGGGAACGAGACTGCCCGCACCAATAAACGCACCTTCTCCAATTTCAGCTCCATCAAGAATGATTGAGCCCATGCCGATTAGTGCTCGTTTGCGAATGGTACAGCCATGCAATGTCACCTGATGACCAACCGTTACTTCATCTTCAATAATTACAGGGTTATTTGGACTTTGGTGTATGCAGCTCAAATCTTGTATACTAACTCGTTTGCCAATAATTGTTGCTGCTACATCACCACGAATAACTGTATTAAACCATATTGTCGATTCCTCTCCAATTGTAACGTCGCCTGTTATCGTAGCGAAATCTGCAATAAATGCAGAGGAATCAATTTTGGGTAGTATCCCTTTATATGGGTAAATCATAATAAAAACGCTTCCTTTCTTTATACACACTATGCAACCATCGTATCAAAAGTAGAGAAAAATAGAAAATAAAATTTAAACAATGCTTAAAAAACCGATTATAATAGAAGAATCTATTGTAGCAATCGTAATAAAAGATATAATGAATCTTCAGTGTTAATATAGGATAAATGTATATAATGAGCGACAGTAGGATAACAATAAATTTAAGTTTTAGAATGTAGGAGGGATTGCAATGTGGAAATGGGAGGCTGATGGGCAGCCAAAGGCAGTTGTGGCAATTGTCCATAGTGCATATGAGCATCATCGCTGGTATGCTTGGCTCATTGAAAAGCTGCGTAGTGCAGGATTTCACGTTGTAATGGGAGATTTGCCAGGCCATGGAGAACAGGCACAGAATAGAGGCTACCATGATGAGGATTTTTTTAAATATGAGGACTATGTAAAACAGTTGGTAGAAATAGGGTTATCTGAAAACTTACCTGTATTTGTTATAGGGAATGGTTTAGGTGCAACAGTATTAATGAATGTTTTACAAAAAAAGAAATTAGAATGTGCAGGCGCCATATTTGTGTCGCCTTGGCTACAGCTCAAGCTACAGCCTGGTAAAATGTCAAATGCATTAACAAGTATTAGTGCGTTGACTTCTAGTGTCAAGCTTCAGCATGATATTACGATGCAACGGATGTCTCGAAATTATGAGGTATATGAGGAGCTAAAGGATGATGTTCCTCATAATACAACTGTTACAGTAAAGTGGTATAAAGATTTGCAACAGCTACTGAAGCGTTTAAAAAATGTAGAAGTGAAATTTCCGAATTTACCTATTTTAATGATGACGGGAGAAAGGGATTCAATTACCGATATACAAGTATCAAAAAATTGGTTATTACAACAACCATTAACTCATTTTCAATATAAAGAATGGTCGGATTGTCAGCACAGTTTATATTTTGAAATGGAAAGAGAAGAAGTATATTTATACACAAAAGATTTTATGAATAATGTGTTGCGCTCGTTAGGCTATATAATTTAACGATGTAAAAATACTAGAATAAAATATTTATTTGATAATAAATTTTGCGGGTTGTGTCATGTGAAAATACTTTACATACAATGTTGACTTTATTTGAAAAATAGGCATTGGAAACGCTTTATTAAAATATTTAATAGATGAAAATTGAGTATGCTAGATGTATTTCTAGTATACTTTTTTTGGCTTAAAGGCTTATGGAATCTAACTTTTCAGAATTTTGGGACACGAAATATTTAGAATCTTTTAAAAAATGTATTGCATAAAAAATGTATATGTAATATAGTAAATTTCAAAATAATACATTGTTTCAAAGGGGGATTTTGATGGAGTCAGTTGTAGGTTTTTTAAATGATGTTTTGTGGGGACCATGGTTTATTTATGCTATTTTGCTAGTTGGACTATTTTTCTCGATTATTACTCGTTTTTTACAAGTACGCCTTATTAAAGACATGTTTGTGTTGATGTTCAAAGGGGAGAAATCTGATAAGGGTATTTCATCATTCCAAGCGATGTCTATTGCTTTATCAGGACGCGTAGGTACAGGTAATATCGCAGGTACAGCAACTGCGATTGGTATGGGGGGACCTGGTGCTGTATTTTGGATGTGGGCTATTGCCTTTATTGGTGCCGCAACAGCTTATGTTGAATCTACTTTGGCGCAAATTTATAAAGAAGAAAAAGAAACAGAATACCGCGGTGGTCCTGCCTACTATATTGAAAAAGGTACAGGACAAAAATGGTTTGGTGTATTATTTGCAGTTATAGCAGTAATTGCAATGTTATTTTTAATGCCTGGTGTGCAATCTAATGCGATTTCAGGTGCGGTAGAAAATGCCTTTGGTTTAGCACCTTGGATTACTGGTGTTATTATTATCGTTTTATTAGGCACAATTATTATTGGTGGGGTTAAATCAATTGCGAATGCGGCACAAGTTATCGTACCATTTATGGCTGCCGCTTATATGATTATGGCATTTATCATTATTGTGATGAATTTTTCAGAAATACCAACAGTTATCGGTTTAATTTTCTCAAGTGCATTTGGTGCTCAAGAAATTTTTGGCGGAATCGTAGGTTCGGCTATTGCTTGGGGAGTTAAACGTGGTATTTACTCAAATGAGGCTGGTCAAGGTACAGGTGCTCACCCTGCAGCAGCAGCAGAAGTATCTCATCCTGCTAAGCAAGGGATTGTACAGGCAGCATCTGTTTATATTGATACATTATTAGTTTGTTCAGCAACAGCGTTTATGATTTTATTTACAGGTATGTACAATGTCCATGATGAAAAAGGGGATAAAATCGTTGTTCAGCATGAATCAGCAGAATATGAAATTTACCCGACGATTTACACGGGTGAGTTTGGTCAAAATAATTATACAGGTGACGCTCAAATTTCATACGCACAATCAATTAAAGAAGGGGCTACTTATACACAACATGCTGTAGAAAGCGCTATTCCAGGCTTTGGTGCACCATTCGTAGCGATTGCATTATTCTTCTTCGCCTTTACAACAATAATGGCTTATTATTACATTGCTGAGACAAACGTTGCTTATTTATTCTCTGGAACAGCGGAGAAAATTGGTATATGGATTGCTAAATTCGCCATTTTAATTGCAGCCTTTTTAGGTACAGTACGTACTTCAGATTTAGCATGGGCTATGGGGGATGTTGGATTAGGATTAATGGTTTGGGTAAACGTCATTGCGATTTTAATCGTTATGAAACCAGCAATTGTTGCATTAAAAGATTATGATAGACAGAAAAAAGAAGGAAAAGACCCACAATTTGACCCTACTAAGCTGGGTATTAAAAATGCAGATTTCTGGGTTGAACGTAACAAAGGAAAATCATAAGGGAATAATGAAAGCTACCAAAAGTGTATGATTTGCTTTTGGTAGCTTTTTGTTTTAACTATGCTGAACCGCTTGTGTCGCAGGGGATTTTCTTAAAGAAATTGCTGCGCAGCCTAAAGCTGCGATAGCAAAAATGGCACCAAATATAGATAAGTAAATGGCAGATGAAGTGAAAGCAAATACGATGCCACCAACTGCTGAACCAATTGAAATGCCTATTTGTAATGCTGCGGTATTCAAACTTTGCTGAATATCGGATGTTTTCGGTGCTATTTGGATTAAATAATTTTGCAATGGCGGTGTCAATGCCCAGCTTAGTGCCCCCCAAAATACTGTGATAATTAAAAATAACGGTAATGCAATGATTGTAAATGGAATAAGAAGTAGCACAACAGTGAATGAGGCTACGACAAATAATATCGTTTTTTTCGTGCCTAGCTTATCATTTAGCCAGCCACCTAGCGCATTACCGCTAACAGAAGAAACGCCGAATAATAAATAGCAAGCGCTAATCCATGAGGCACTTAAATCAAAAGCTTCTACTAAAAAGGCTGTTAAATAGGCGTATAGCATATAATGCCCTGCTAGCATAAATAATGTCGTAAATTGTGCACTTAACACTTTGACATCTGCTAATGATTTTAGCTGTGTTTTTAATGGAATAATTTCGGCGACAGGCATTTTTTCTAGGAAAATGCTATTTAAGACGATCGATAAAACTGACAATACAGCAATACCTAAAAATACGGCACGCCAGCCGAATGCTTCTGTAATAAAGATGCCAAGTGGAACCCCAATTACGAGGGCTGAGCTCACTCCGATAAAAATATAGCTTAATGCTTTGGCTCGATAGCGTGGTTCTACAATTTTCGCTGCGATTGTGAGCGATAAAACGATAACTAGCGCCGTGCTCATCGCAGAAATAATGCGTGCAATCATAACGACTGTAAATGTCGTGCTTACATACATCATTAAATTACTTAAAGCAAAAATAACTAATGAAATAATAAATAATTGCTTTCTTTCAATTTTCGCTGTTAATGATAGAAGGAGTGGGGCAGATAATGCATAAATAAAAGCGAAAACAGTAATAAGTTGTCCCGCTGTAGAAATTGAAACATTTAAGTCTTTTGCAATATTAGGTAAAATCCCTCCTACAATTAATTCAACTAAACCAACCGCAAACGCAGTAATAGCAAGAATATACACTCTCCAGCTCATAAAATCATCCTTTCTTTCCAAACAAAAAAACTTCTGATTACAAAAATAAAAATTTTTGTAATCAGAAGTTTACGGTTTCTGGTAGAGACCCTCAAACCATATTATTGAGGTTATACATTCGTTATCCTAACATAAAATCAGTCGTCTGACAACTAGTTTATACAGTAAAGGGTTTGTTTATTATCCTTTGTTTTACAAATTCTATTAGGAAATCATTGATTTCTGTTACGGGGTGCAGGGGCAACTAATTTATTTCAGCCTTAGCCAGATTTCCGCACGAGGCCAACACGATGCTGGTCATGGAGGTGTTACCACAGGATGTCGCGACCTTAGTCGCCCCTTCGGCTACAATCAATAGTATGTACCTAATAAAAAACGCATCCCCTTAGTGACACACCTTAAAAGGAAGTTTGCTCTTTCATATAAGAAAAACACCGCTAACCCCAGCATTTCTCCATGTTTTCAAAGATGGCTTTTGCTATTTTCATAAGTAAATATTTTATCTAAACAGTAGAACAACAGCGTCCAAATGCCGGCTACTCTACGGCGTTTGGACGCTCTAAATTTCTCATCTTATAAAAAATCCCTTGCTTTTTGATTAAATCATCGTAATGACCAAACTCTACAAGTTGGTGCTCATAAATAACGAAAATTCGGTCAAAATGTTCGAGCTCATTTAGCTTATGCGTAATGCAAATAACCGTTTGAGGTAATGCTAATAATAAATCAGTGCAAAGGTTTGTTAAATTTGCATCAAGATGGGCAAATGGTTCATCTAATAAATAGACAGGTACATCACGTAGCAGGATACGAGCAAGTGCTAAACGCTGCTGTTCCCCACCTGATAAATTACGCGCTTGCTCTAAAACTTCTTGCTCCAATGCAAATGGTAATTGCAATTTATTTAGTAGCTGCTGCATGCGCATATTACTTTGTTCACTTAATAAATTATCCTTTATTGTACCGCTAAAAAAATGATTGTGCTGAAGCATAATTCCTAGTTTTTGCCAAAGTTCTTCGTGTTGAATTTTTGCGGTCGATTGTCCATTCCATAAAATTTCTCCAGCATTCGGCTGTAAATTATGAATAAGCAATTGGAAAAGTGTTGATTTGCCAGCACCGCTTGGACCAACTATGGCGATTTTTTCGCCCTGCTTTATCGTAAATGATACATTGCGCAATGCTTGAAAATCACTATTTGGATAGCGATAGCTAATGTTCATGGCCTGCAATGTTTGAAAATCACCCTTCTGTAAAGGTTGTACTGATAATGGGGCTGTCTCAAATGCTACCAAACGTTCATAGGCTTGTGCTGATTTTGCTTTATGCATTGGAACAGTGCCGAGTGGAATCGCTACTTCAAAAACAGTTAAAGCGATTAGTAGCAGCATCGCTAAGTAAAGCCCGTCTAAGGAGCCATTGACAACAAAATAAGCGCCAAGAACTACGACAGTAAAGGCGGTCAAGAGCGCAATCGCTTGGTTGACGAGTTGTGCCCTTAATGCAATTTTTTCTTCATTTTGCAAATCTTCCTCAAACAGAAT
The DNA here is from genome assembly GCF_038630865.1 of Metasolibacillus sp. FSL K6-0083. Taxonomy (NCBI): domain Bacteria; kingdom Bacillati; phylum Bacillota; class Bacilli; order Caryophanales; family Caryophanaceae; genus Metasolibacillus; species Metasolibacillus sp. FSL K6-0083. The sequence continues at coordinate 39,531 of NZ_CP152046.1, forward strand.
GCTTAGCTTCTGCAAATTTTGCTCCGTAGCAGGTCGTTTGCCCGCAACAGTTAAGTCGGTTAAGCCGTAAAAATATTCCGTTAAGCTTTCTGTATACTGCTGCTGGCTAGTCGATTGCTGTCGGTTTTGCCAAAGCATCGGCAAAATCACCGTGCAAAGAATCATGCTAATGAATAATAGCAATGTAATCCAAACAGAAAACCAAATGGTCACAAGCATTGTGCCAAAGAAAACAAGTAATGCAACGAGTGGTGGATAAGCGACGCGTAAAAAAAATTGCTGTAATGTGTCAACATCTTTTGTCATGCGTGTTAATAAATCGCCACCGCGGTAGCTAGAAAGAAGGGAGTGCGCATGTGGTTGCAAGCTTTGAAAGAAGCGTAGTCGCATTTTTTCAAGCAAGGAAAACGTCACGCGATGTGAAATATAGCGCTCTGCATATTTGCTAACCGATTTAGCAACACCGAATAGCTTTAAAAAGGCTGTTAAAATTAAAATAATATAAAACGGCGGTAGCAGCGCTGCCTTTGAAATTAAAAAGCCGCTTTGTGCAAATAGGGCAACGGCTGTTAAGCCACTAATCGTTCCAGCTAAAAGTGCTAATAAAAAATCCCTTCTTTCACTTAAAATCATTTTCCACATGTTTTTCACCCCTTTTTCAGTTGCCCATTAATTACTTCATAAATCATATCAGCATGTGCGATGCTTTCGTAGCGATGTGCGACAATAACGACGGTACTACGATGGTGAAATTGCTGAATAAGCTGATGAACAGCCTCTGCTGTTTGAACGTCGAGCGCGGCAGTGGGCTCGTCTAACAACAGAACGGACGGCTTTTTTAACCAAGCCCTTGCTAAAGCAACACGCTGCTGCTCTCCGCCGGATAAACCAAGACCGCCTTCCCCAATTTTCGTCTCAAGCCCATTCTCTAACTGACCGAACCATGCTGTGAGCTCTACTTGCTGTAAAGCTTCAAGCAATTGCTCATCTGAATAATTTGCCCCCATTTGCAAGTTTTCGCGTAACGTTGCGGCAAATAAATAGGGCTTTTGCGATACGAGCATCATTCTTTCTCGCCATTTTGTTTCTTCTATAGTAGATTGTTCTTTTTCATCTATAAATAGTTGCCCTGCGTCAGGCTTGATTAACGCTGCTAACATATGCAAAATGGTTGTTTTGCCATGACCAGATGGTCCGATGATAGCAACGGTTTGCTTTGCAGGAATATGCATTGTAATGGGCCCAATTTCTTGCTGTTGATATTGGATTGAAGCATTTTTTAAAGCGAGAGAGGGAGGTTCGGCAAAATGTGCTGTCCCCCAAATAGGCTCTCGCTTTGGTGTTTTCAACGTATCTTGTAAAATTTCTGCTGCGGCTAGGCTGCCTCTCCCTGTGTGAAAGGCGGCTCCAAGCTCCTTTAAGGATTGATAATATTCAGGAGCTAATGTTAAAACAAAAAAGGCTGGTGCAAAAGTAAGTGTTTGAAAAACAATCATGCGAAAGCCAATTTCTAACGCTACTAAGCCGATACCAAGCGTCGTAATAAGCTCGATAAAAAGGGTAGAGGCAAAGGCGATTTTCAAGACAGTGAGAGTTGCTTCTGTAAATTGCTTGTTATGTTCATTGAGTTTTTGCTCCTGCTCACGTGCTTTACCAAATAGTTTTAATGTTTGTAAGCCGTAAAGCATTTCCAAAAATGTGCTAGAGAAGCGATTCATTTTCGTTAGCTGCTGCTCAGATTTTGCCTTTGTTTGAATACCCACTAAAATATATGTTAAAGGAATAAAAGGAGCAGTAATTAGCATAATAATGGCACTTGTCGGATGCACGAAAAATAAGGTGATAATAATGCTTGCTGGTAGCGTCAAGGTTTTAATGAATTGTGGAATGTAATGTGCGTAATAGCCATGTAATTCTTGAACAGTATGCTGCAAAATAGCAATTTTTTCACCGGTAGGCTTGGAAGATGGTGTAGACCAATGTGCTATTAGTTGCTGACGTACCTTTGTTTTTACACGGCCTGCATAGAGATTTGCGCTAAGCTGTAAAGCTGCCTGTGTAGCAAGTCTTGTACAGATGGCAAGTGCTAAAAGCGCTGCAAATGGCAAAATAGCTTCAAATGATGATTTTTGAATAAAGACGCTATCAACAATTTTCACAATGCTATATGCTTGTCCAATAATCGTCACAGCAAGCATGGCACTATATAGTACAAACAGTAGCAAGTATTTTTTTTCTGAAACTGCAAGCTGCTTTAACCAGACCATCGATACACACCTCGCTTCTTGATATCTATATTGTAAAGGTATAATAAATTTGTCATTTTTGAAAAGGATTACACTCAAGCCATGAACCGTTTTACACACTTTGTGACAAAATTCTGTATGTCGATTATGTGAATAGACGTTTGTACGAAGCTACGAAAATAGATTACCGTAATATTTAATGCTACGATGAAGGCAAGTTAAGTAAGTATTCGTTGAAATATGACTAAGGGAGTGAAGAAGGTGGACTCAACTGTTTTTTGGAGTAGGGCTTTAACTGAGCTGACACTGTCGTTCCATATTATTTTTGCGACGATTGGTGTAGGTGTGCCGTTAATGATTTTAATCGCCCAATATGTCGGCTATAAGAAAAATGATATTCATTATACGATGATGGCAAGACGCTGGGCGCGTGGTTTTACTATTACCGTTGCAGTAGGAGTAGTGACAGGGACAATTATCGGTTTACAGCTGTCCTTGCTATGGCCACAATTTATGGAGCTGGCAGGGCAAGTAATTGCATTACCACTATTTATGGAAACATTTGCATTTTTCTTTGAAGCAATTTTCCTTGGTATTTACTTATATACTTGGGATCGCTTTAAAAATCCGAAATATCATATGCTGTTGCTTATTCCAGTAGGTATCGGTGCTTCCATGTCGGCTGTTTTTATTACGATTGTTAATGCTTTTATGAATGCGCCACAGGGCTTCACAGTAAAAGGTGATGCGCTTATTGATATTCAGCCCTTTATGGCGATGTTTACGCCAGCGATGCCAACAAAAATTGGCCATGTTTTAACGACAAGCTATATGACGGTTGCTTTTATTTTGGCAGCAATTGCAGCTTATCGATTATTGCGTGGGGAAAATCATATTTATCATAAAAAAGCGCTTGTTTTTACGATGAAGCTCGGTTTAATATTTGCGCTTGCTTCAGCAGTTGTTGGCGATTTTTCAGCAAAATATTTAGCGGAATATCAGCCGGAAAAGCTTGCTGCCGCAGAATGGCATTTTGAAACGGAGGAAGGCGCTGATTTAATTTTATTCGGTGTACTTGATAATGGAGAAGTGAAATATGAATTCCGCCTGCCGAAAATGCTAAGCTTTTTATCACATACTGATTTTAATGCAGAAGTAATTGGGCTTGATCAATTCCCAAAAGATGAGCATCCGCCACTTATCATACATTATTTCTTTGATATTATGGTGTCCATTGGCATCTTTATGATTTTATTATCCGCTGCTTTCGTGCTAGGGAAATGGAGACGCTGGTCTTGGGTCGAGGCGAGATGGTTTAGATGGCTTATCGTTTTAGGTGGCCCGCTCTCGATTGTTGCTATTGAAGCTGGTTGGTGGCTTGCGGAAATGGGCCGTCAGCCATGGATTTTATACGGTATTATGCGCACATCAGAAGGAGCAACATCCGCGACAGGTGTAGAATATTTATTTATCGCCTTTGCCGTTGTGTACTTTATTTTAGGTGTTGGCAGTATCGTTATTTTACAGCGAATGTTTAAACGTAATCCGATTGAAAAGGAATTAAATTCAAGACAGGATGGTGAAAGCTCATGGCATTAGAAATATTAGGCATATCTGTGTTATGGCTCTTCTTGTTTGGCTATGTCATTGTTGCTTCCATTGATTTTGGTGCAGGCTTTTTCAATGCTTATAGCTTGGTTAGAGGAAACCATCAAACATTGACGAAAATTATTAAGCGCTATTTATCACCTGTTTGGGAAATTACCAATGTATTTCTAGTGTTTTTCTTTGTCGGTGTCGTCGGTTTTTTTCCGCAAACAGCCTATTATTATGGAACGGTATTAATTGTACCTGCATCAATTGCTTTAATTTTGTTGGCAATTCGAGGAAGCTATTATGCATTTGAAGCTTATAGCGGTGTTAGCGGACATAAAGGCTATGCGCTTGCATATGGCGTTGCAGGGCTATTTATTCCCGCCGCTTTTTCAGTCGTTTTAACAATTTCAGAAGGCGGCTTTGTCAATATGGATAGCGGGCATCCGAAGCTCGACTATGGCGCATTGTTAGCTAGCCCATTATCTTGGTCAATCGTCGTGCTTTCCGTTGTGGCGGTATTATATATTTCCGCTGTCTTTTTAACTTGGTATGCTAACAAGGCAGGAGAGCGTGATGCAACGGAAATTATGAGGAAATATGTACTTATTTGGGCAGGGCCGCTAATTATTAGTGCGTTCGGCATTATTATTGAAATGCGCCAATTAAACAATTGGCATTATGAAAATATGCTAGATGTCTGGTGGCTCTTTGCCTTGTCAGGCTTGCTCTTTATGGGAACTGTTTATTTCATATATAAGCGCAAGCACTATAATTGGGCATTAACTTTACTCATCGTCCAGTTTGCATTGGCATTTTTTGCCTATGGTGTTTCGCACTATCCATACTTGCTATATCCGCATTTAACAATTTATGATAGCTTTACCAACGAGGCGATGGCTATTGCATTAGTCGTTGTATTTATAGCGGGACTTGCTTTATTATTACCGTCACTTTACTTAGTATTTCGCTTATTTGTATTTAATAAGGAATATGTGTCAGGTAAGTCTGACCACCATGTATAGGAGGGTGAAATCGTGAATGATTTTTTAATATTTGTTGCCCCATTTCTCGTCGTTGTTTTATCAGTAATAGCCGCCTTTTTTGTAGCAACACGCGCAAGCTGGGTGGATGAGGAATAAATAAAAGGGCATGAAGGCACTGAGGCTAGTGATAAGTCATAGTTATTACTAAGAAAAGCACATTTTTTTAGTGAATAATCAACTATTTTCAGTAGATTACTTTTGTACTGAAAGCAAGATGGAAGGTATAAAAATCTCCGGGCGAGGAAATTGCAGTTAATTTAGCAGGTGTTTAGAGACGCTCGCTAAATTTAAAAGGGCTCAATCTAAGAACAACGTGTTCAGCCAAGGAGTAATTGATTATAGAAGCTAGGGCTGTCCAAAAAGCCGTGCATAGCTGGCTTTTTGGACAGTAGAGATGACGTTTTACAAAAGTATTAACTCATATAAATAGAGAAAATCTCTTTTGAAAGTGTGACGAACACTGGCTTTAGCGGTGTTACCCTTCAGTAAAAGAGAAGCGATGAATGCGTCGTCACAACAAATTGGACTTTTCAGACAGCCTCTTTCATGTGTTTTAGGGCTTTATTTGATGACGGAAGTTACATATCCTTCATTTTCTCCAAGGCAATAACAAACGGAGGGGTGTTTTGCTGATTTAAAAATTCATAGCGTAGCACATGTACATATTTTTGAGGTAAGCTGCTAACGTAACGCAGCACCTCATCACGTTCCTCAGCCCCACCCTCATGTCCATGGTAAATCACGAGGACGATGATACCGCCTATTTTTAATAGCTGTAAAAGAGATTGCAGTGCTGCAATCGTAGTGTTTGGTTTCGTGATAATAGAATGGTCGCTCCCTGGTAAATAGCCTAAATTAAAAATGGCTCCTGCTACAGGCTTTGTGACATATTTTGCGATGTTTTCATGACCGTCCTTTAGTACAAGGGCACGATGCTCTAAGGCATTATCCAAAAGAAGATGTAATGTTGCATCCACTGCCTCTTTTTGTACGTCGAATGCATACACATAGCCGTCATCTCCAACTAAGTTAGCTAAAAATAATGTATCATGCCCATTGCCAGCCGTTGCATCTACCGCGATATCACCTTCTTGAATCACATCTGCTAAAAGGCTGTGTGCATATTGTAATACTCGTTGTAATTTCATTTTTCGTCCACCTTATAAAACTTACTTTGCCAAGTGTTGCGGCGTTCCAACTCCGCATCAATTCCGTTTAAGACACTCCATTTATTAACGCTCCACATCGGGCCGACCATTAAATCAATTGGGCCATCTCCTGTAATGCGATGGACTATCATGTTAGGCGGAAGTACTTCAAGCTGATTGACAACAAGCTGAATATAATCATCTTGCTCCATCAATTGTAGCAGCCCTTTTTCGTATTGCTTTACTAAAGGTGTGCCTTTTAATAGATGTAGCAAATGGATTTTAATACCTTGCACATCAAGTTTTGCAACCTCTCGTGCTGTTTCCATCATCATATCGTAGGTTTCTAGCGGTAAGCCGTTAATAATATGTGTAACGATGCGGATATTATGACGGCGTAGCTTTTCTATACCTTCCACATATGTCGCGTAGTCATGTGCGCGGTTAATTAAATGTGCTGTTTTTTCATGCACTGTTTGCAGGCCAAGCTCTACCCATAAATAAGTGCGTTCATTTAATTCAGCTAAATACTCAACCACATCGTCTGGTAAGCAATCGGGGCGTGTCGCAATACTTATTCCCATCACACCTTCACAAGCAAGTGCCGCTTCAAATTTTTCCTTTAAAATATCTAAAGGTGCGTGGGTATTCGTGTATGCTTGAAAATAAGCCATCGTTAAGCCATCTTTCCATTTATGTTGCATTTTCGCTTTAATTTTTTCGAATTGTACAGCAATTGGGTCCACTTTATTACCTGCAAAATCGCCACTACCTGCCGCAGAACAGAATGTACAGCCGCCAAAGGCAACCGTACCGTCACGGTTTGGGCAATCGAAGCCTGCATCTAGAGCTACTTTATAAACTTTTTGTCCGAATTCATTACGTAAATAGCGATTCCATGTATAGTAACGCTTCCCGTCAGAAGGGAAAGGAAATTGGTTTATTACCACTATAGTCACTCCTCTAACCATTGATTGTAACACGCAATTTTATCATTTAACATGCAGAAAAATATTTTTCTTGTAAGTTTTGCAAAATAGGCATAGACTGTTATTTCGGATATTGAATAATTAATAAGGAAATTTCATGATAGAGTGCAATTGCTAGCTGAAAATAAAGGAGGAGAGAATGTGCCGAAACAAGTGTGGTATTTGGTCATAGGGATGTTTCTTAATACAGTAGGGAGCTCCTTTTTATGGCCATTAAATAGTATATATATTCATCATCATCTTGGAAAAACATTAACGATTGCAGGAATTGTTTTGATGTTGAACTCATTAGCAGCAGTTATTGGCAATCTATTAGGTGGCTATTTATTTGATAGAATTGGTGGCTTTAAAACCATTGTCATTGGCGTCACCTTGAATATCGTTACGTTAGGGCTACTTGTGTTTTGGCATGATTGGTGGCCGTATGTCATTCTTTTAACAATTATTGGCTTCAGTGGTGGTGTTGTTTTCCCTGCGATGTATGCATTAATCGGTGCTGCATGGCCAGAAGGAGGACGTAAAGCCTTTAACACATTGTTTTTATCAAATAATGTTGGTGTAGCTGTCGGTCCAGCATTGGCAGGCTTTATCGCAGATGTTAATTTTGAATATGTATTCAAAGCGAATTTCTTTACGTATTTCATCTTTTTTACGCTCGTTGTGCTAACATATAAGCGATTTGATACGAAGAGCATGGCTCCGAAAAATGTGATTGCTGAAAGAGGCAACAAAGAGTCCAGAGCAGGGCTTTATGCATTATTAACTTTATGCTTGGCATTAGTGTTATGCTGGATGTCTTATTCACAATGGAGCGCCACAATTTCTTCCTATACACAAGGCTTAGGCATGTCTTTATCACAGTACAGTGTGATTTGGACAATTAATGGCTTGCTCGTTGTCGGCTTCCAACCAATTATTCGCCCACTCGTTCGCCGGTGGGAAAAGAAATTAAAGCACCAGCTCGTATTAGGACTTGTGCTTATGTCATTTTCTTTCTGCATCGTTGCAATAGCTGAAGAATTTACAATGTTTGCAACGGCAATGGTGATTTTAACGTTGGGAGAAGTGTTTTTCACACCTGTAATTCCTACCATTGCCAATCGCCTTGCACCTAAGGGACGACAAGGCTTTTATCAAGGTATTGTTAATAGCGCCACAACAATTGGTCGCATGATTGGTCCTTTATTCGGAGGATTGATGGTAGATTTATTCGATATGCAGACGTTGATGTGGAGTTTAGTCGTATTATTGCTCATAGCGATTATCCCCGCATGTGCCTGGCACGCAAACAATACGGAAAATTCAGAAAACTAACTACAATTTAGAAAGAAAGCTAGTACCACGAATAATAATGGTACTAGCTTTTTTGCATACATTAATTCACTTCTTTCGGCAAATGACCTAACACCTGCTGACAAAAAGGAATGCAGTATAGGAACACCCCAATATGTGTGAGTAATGGTTAAATGACCAACATTATGTTAGGCAAAGCCTCAAGCGGATATCACATTTTTGAAGAGGGATCTTTGAGCAAGTTCAAAAAGTCTAGGCTCAATTACGCTAGGGCACGATTGATTTTGGCTATAAATCATAATCATCTTCGCAATAGGTTAAATAGAGGTCAAGGGTTGGATATTTTGTATGGGAAAGATAGGTGATAAGTGAATCTTGGTGTAAGAAGTTGAATGGTGTCGGTGCTTTAGTATAGTAGTAATAATAAGAACTGTAGGGATAAAAGGCTAAGGTTTCTACTAAAGGAATGGTTGTATTAATCGGATTGCGGTGGATATAACGACTTACAACAATGATATCTAGGGGAGAGGGGACTAAATCTGAAAAAAATCTTTTTTCGTATAGGTGACCACTGTAGTCATATTTCTTTTTAAAATAATCACTGTAGCGCCTATTAATCATCGCCATAATTTTGCTATGAGGAACAAAAGGGGAATGGAGCAATAGGTGATAATGGTTTGGCATAATACAAAATGCAATAATTGAAAATTGATACTTTTGGTAGGTGTACTCCACAATGCGAAAAAAAGCTTGGTAGTCTGTGTGATGTAAAAAAATTGTTTGCCGATTATTTCCGCGCATAACTATATGGAAATAATGGTATGGTGACCAAAGGCGATGTTTTCTAGCCATAACAAACCTCCTTTTTATATTGTTATTAAGTTTAAAAAGAGCTAAAGATATTGTCAAATCACACTAGGCAATAAACTTTATATAAAATGTCGCAAATAGGAAAATTGATTATAAAAAATAGATGAAATTTTAAGTTTGGATAATAAATAAACACCAAAAATTTTTTTTGGTGAATTGTGTGAAAATTGTTTGCGTGCCAGGCACTTTAAAAAAGGCTTGTGCTTTCTAGCTAATTCCATTAGAATGAAGGCATTATATACAACGACTATGACAAGGAATAGTAAATTTCGACACTTTTTAGAGAGCTAGCGGCTGGTGTGAGCTAGCAAGTGAACAAATTGAACTCGCCTTTGAGTTGCTTTTAGTGAAAAAGATTAACTAGAAGCCGTGTTTTCGCGTTAAGAAGCTGGAGCTGAGTGCAGTGTCACTAATTTGGGTGGTACCGCGGGAGTCAAATTTACTCTCGTCCCTTTCTACGGAATGGGGCGAGTTTTTTATTTTTCTAAAAATTCTGTCACTTCAGTTTGAACGGTGGAAAACAAGTCGATACTATGATTTTGAGGAGGAGTAATATGAGTTTCAATCATCAAGAAATTGATAAGAAATGGCAAAAGTATTGGGCGGATAACAAAACATTTAAAACGGTGAATGACAACAGTAAACCAAAGTTTTTTGCATTAGATATGTTTCCGTACCCATCAGGGGCAGGCTTGCATGTAGGACATCCACTTGGCTATATCGCGACGGATATTTTAAGCTCGTTTAAGCGCATGCAAGGCTATAATGTGCTACATCCGATGGGCTGGGATGCTTTCGGGTTACCTGCTGAGCAATATGCACTTGATACAGGAAATGATCCTGCAGAGTTTACGGCGAAAAATATTGCGACATTTAAGCGTCAAATGAATGATTTAGGCTTTTCTTACGACTGGGACCGCGAAATTAATACGACAGACCCTAAATATTATAAATGGACGCAATGGATTTTTATCCAATTATTCAATCGTGGTTTAGCGTATGTAGATGAAGTACCTGTAAATTGGTGTCCAGCACTTGGAACGGTACTAGCGAATGAGGAAGTAATCGATGGTAAATCCGAGCGCGGCGGGCATCCGGTAGAACGTCGCCCAATGCGTCAATGGATTCTACGCATTACGGAATATGCAGACCGTCTATTAGAGGATTTAGATGAGCTTGATTGGCCAGAAAGCTTAAAGGAAATGCAGCGCAATTGGATTGGTCGCTCAGAAGGTGCGGAGGTCACATTTACAATCGATGGTACAGAGCACTCATTTGACGTTTTCACAACGCGCCCAGATACGCTATTTGGTGCAACATATGCAGTATTAGCACCAGAGCATAAGCTAGTTGCTGAAATTACAACAGCTGAACAGCGTGCGCAAGTGGACGCTTATCTTGATAAAGTAAAAACAAAATCAGACCTTGAGCGTACAGACTTAGCAAAGGAAAAAACAGGTGTATTCACAGGTGCTTATGCAGTAAATCCAATTAACGGTGCAAAAATTCCTGTATGGATTGCTGATTATGTACTTGCAACATACGGTACAGGTGCAATTATGGCAGTGCCTGCTCATGATGAACGCGACTATGAGTTTGCGAAAGAATTCGGCTTAGAAATTAAAGAGGTGCTTGCAGGCGGTGATATTTCGAAAGAAGCATTTATTGGTGACGGTGAGCATATTAACTCAGATTTTTTAAACGGCTTAAATAAGGAAGAAGGTATTACAAAAGCTATTGCTTGGCTAGAGGAAAAGGGTGTTGGTGAGAAGAAAATTTCTTACCGTCTACGCGACTGGTTATTCTCACGTCAACGCTATTGGGGCGAGCCAATTCCTGTAATTCATTGGGAAGATGGTACAATGACAACTGTTCCACAGGAAGAGCTGCCTCTAATGCTTCCAAAAACAAATGATATTCGCCCAAGTGGTACAGGTGAATCACCATTAGCGAATATTGACGAATGGGTAAATGTAGTAGACCCAGTAACAGGTAAAAAAGGTCGTCGTGAAACAAATACGATGCCGCAATGGGCGGGTAGCTGCTGGTACTATTTACGCTATATCGACCCAGACAATGATGAAATGATTATCGACCCAGAGCTAGCAAAGCGCTGGCTACCTGTTGATATTTATGTTGGTGGAGCAGAGCATGCGGTACTGCATCTGCTATACGCGCGCTTCTGGCACAAAGTGCTATACGATATCGGTGTCGTGCATACGAAGGAGCCTTTCCAAAAGCTATTTAACCAAGGAATGATTTTAGGCGAAAACAACGAAAAAATGTCTAAATCGAAAGGTAATGTAATCAACCCAGATGATATTGTGGCATCACATGGTGCGGATACGCTTCGCCTTTATGAAATGTTTATGGGGCCACTTGAAGCATCCAAAGCATGGTCGACAAATGGCTTAGATGGTGCACGTCGCTTCTTAGACCGCATTTGGCGTCTATTCATTGATGATAACGGTGCTGTGAGTAGCAAAGTCGTTGACACAAATGATGGTAAACTAGAGCTTGCTTATCATCAAACAGTGAAAAAAGTGACAGAAGACTTTGAAGCAATGCGCTACAATACGGCGATTTCACAAATGATGGTATTTATTAACGAATGTTATAAAGTGGATTCAGTGCCGAAAGAATATGCTGAAGGCTTTGTACAAATGCTATCACCAGTTGCTCGTCATATTGCAGAGGAGCTATGGCAAAAATTCGGTCATACTGAAACAATTACGTACTCAGCATGGCCAACATTCGACCCATCAAAGCTGGTAGAAGATGAAGTAGAAATCGTTGTGCAAGTGCTAGGAAAAGTACGTGCAAAAATTAAAGTTGCTAAAGATATTTCGAAGGAAGACTTGGAAGCTACTGCATTAGCAGATGAAAAAGTAAAAGAATTTATCGTGGGCAAAGACGTAATAAAAGTAGTTGTTATCCCGGGTAAATTAGTTAATATTGTAGTGAAGTAGTGGAAAGAAGGGGGGAGCTGTCGAAAAAGATAGCTCCTCCTTTTAATGTAACGAAAGTTTGTTTTCATTACTCAATCTAACCTTAGAGAAAAGCCGCGAAATTCAGTGTTTATCACATTTTAAAAGAAATCCAATAGCAGCTATAACACGCTTTTGAGATGCCCTTAATGTATAATAGAAGAAATGCCAAAGACAAAGGATGACGACATGACAACATTATTGATTAAAGAAAATTATGTAAAAGAATTAAAAAATGGCTATCCATTAATTTTAAAAGATGCTGTAGAAAATGAGGATGCCTCAATCATAGAAGGAACACTTGTGAAATTAGTAGACAACAAGGGACAATATATTGCGACAGGCTATTATGGTGTGCAAAATAAGGGCGTTGGTTGGGTGCTAACACGTAACGCAAATGAACAAATTGACCGTGCTTTTTTTGCGAAGAGAATTCATGAGGCTGTGACATGTCGGACGAGCTTTTTTGAGGCAGATGACACAACAGCTTTCCGCATTTTTAACGGGGAAGGGGATGGCATCGGCGGTTTAACGATTGATTTCTTCAATGGTTTTTATATGGTGAGCTGGTATAGCGAGGGAATTTATACGTTCCGCGAGGACGTGTATGCGGCACTGATGGAAGTGGTGAATGCACGCGGTGTTTATGAGAAGAAGCGCTTTAATGTGAACGGGCAATATGTGGAGCAGGATGACTATGTGTCAGGGGAAAAGGGCGAGTTTCCAATTATTATTCAAGAGAATGGCATGCATTATGCGATAGATTTGAATGATGGGGCGATGACGGGTATTTTCCTCGATCAACGTAATGTGCGTAAAGTCCTGCGCGATTCGTATGCAGCAGGAAAAACAGTGCTCAATACATTTTCTTATACAGGTGCATTTTCGGTGGCTGCAGCACTTGGCGGTGCAACAAAAACAACGAGCGTCGATTTAGCGAAACGTAGCTTGCCAAAAACAATTGAGCAATTTAGTGTCAATGCGATTGACTACGAGGCGCAGGATATTAAAGTGATGAATGTTTTTGATTACTTTAGCTATGCGGCCCGTCATCAATTAACGTTTGATGTTGTCATATTAGACCCACCGAGCTTTGCACGCACGAAAAAAATGACATTTAGCACGGCGAAAGATTATCCAAAATTGCTGAGAGATGCACTAACAATTACAGCGCCAAATGGTGTAATTATTGCCTCGACAAATAATGCTAGCTTCAATATGAAAAAGTTCAAAACCTTCATTGATAAGGCTTTTAAAGATTCAAACAAGCGCTATAAAATTTTAGAGCAGCACCAGCTACCGGAAGATTTTCAAGTGCCACATAATTACCCAGAATTTAATTATTTAAAAGTCGTTGTTATTCAAGTACTTTAAGGGTAGGGAGTCCTTAGCTAGCTTTAAGAACATCTTTGTTTTGGTTTTATGATAATATGTTTACTTATGAAAATGGAGAAATCCAACTTTGAAAAGAGGAGAGACATCGGCTTCAGTCGTGTTTATCTTAAGTAAAAGGGAAGCGATGAGATAATGTGTTGTTAAAGTTTCATATAGCCTTGTTTTAGGTTCACCTCGACCAAACAGCTCGAAGAAATCTTGGTACAATAACGTGAAAGAGCTGGAAAGCTATAAAAAAGTATTTTATTCTGTGTTTCTATTGATTTTTTAGGTGGTATCCAATTGCATCGAGGCGTTATAGATGTATATTTTGCTAACTAGGGGGGAATGGATGAAATATTTATATTTATTAAGCATTCTACTACTCGCAGGATGCTCTATAGATGAGCCGCAATCGTTTGTGTTCAATGAGCAACAAAACGAGGTACAGCAAGTGGCTGCAGAAAATTTACGAGCACCATGGGCAATCGCAAAAATAGAAGATACTTTTTATCTAACGGAACGTGCGGGAAGCATTGTTAAAATTGAAAATGGAAAAATGGAACGACAGCAAGTTGTACTTGAGAAAGAGCTAGCAACAGTAGCAGAGGCAGGTTTATTAGGCTTTGTGCTTGCACCTGATTTTCAGGATTCAAAATTAGCCTATGCCTATTACACATATGTTGATAAAGTAGCGCAGTTTAATCGCATTATAACGCTTTATTTAGAGGATAATATTTGGTATGAAAAAGACTTGCTTATTGATCAAATACCAAGTGGGACATATCATCATGGGGGACGTCTAAAAATTGGGCCAGACCAAAAGCTATATGCAACAGCGGGTGACGCATCGGAAGCAAGCTTAGCTCAAAATCTCCAATCATTAGGAGGTAAAATTTTAAGAGTAAATTTGGATGGCTCGATTCCAAAGGATAATCCATTTCCTAATTCCTATATTTATAGTTATGGTCATCGCAATGCGCAAGGTCTTAGCTGGTTGCCAGATGCTACACTATACGCGAGTGAGCATGGTAGCGCTAAAAATGATGAAATTAATCAAATACAAGCAGGTCAAAACTATGGCTGGCCACTAATTGAAGGAAATGAAACACAGCAAGGGATGCATTCCCCACAGTTTACCTCAGGAACGGAGACAACTTGGGCACCCTCCGGAATGGATTTTTATGATGGTAAATTATATGTGGCAGCATTACGAGGCACAGCCATTTTAGCATTTGACATTGAAGCAAAGCAATACGAGGAAGTTGTAACAGGACTCGGCAGAATTCGCGATGTATATATTGAAGATGGTGTGCTGTATTTTATTAGCAATAATACAGATGGTCGTGGTAATCCACAGAAGTATGATGATAAATTATATAAAATCTTTCTCTCCAATTAAGGTCTACTGTTTATACGATTATTTTGTCAACAAATTAAATGAATTTCCTGATTTTCCGCAGTGATATTTTACGATGAGTAACCGTAGGAGTACATGTTTTTTTAAGTGTCAGATACAAAAATCCCCCACCTGCAATCAAACTGTAACAATTGTTTGAAAGCTTGATATAACTATAATCGCATAATGGGGAAAGAAATTTCTTTCGCTTTCCGCAAAAAAATATGCTGAATGTAATTGACAAATAAAACATGCATTGTTAAACTGAACGAGTTGTTAAATTGGAAAGCAAATATTCAAAAAAGAGTCTTTCCAGCAAATACTTTTTGACCACTTTCGGTAAGCTTCATTTGCTGAGGAAAGTTAAGGCCATACGGACAGCCGGGTCAACTGCCGACTGGCAACGTCAAGTTGCTTTATTGATTGAGTTAGAAGCTCAAATTTTATAAGTTGGTTACTTTACAACCAGTGTAGAAATGCACATCAACTTGTGAAACGGTCAATAAGAGTAGTAAAAGTAATTATTTGCTATATAGACTCTAAAAAAACCTATTCGGTTATGTATGAATATTGAAAAGACTTTCCTCTTAGCACTGCTACGGGTTTATTTTGCGCCGTAGAAATGGGTTTTTTTACAAAGGGACTTTTCATAAACAATACATACAAAAGCAAGTGAGATGGTGCGTATACCGTTCACTTGCTTTTTTCTTTTGAACGGATAAGCACTGAATTTAGGGGGGAAAAGGATGAGTACACGATTGTCACAGCACGATGCACCAATTTACGATGCACTACAACAATTTAAAAGTAAACGCATCGTACCATTCGATGTGCCGGGGCATAAACGTGGACGCGGCAACCCTGAACTAACAGCTTTTTTAGGAGAGCAATGTGTCAGTGTCGATGTCAATTCGATGAAGCCGCTAGATAATTTATGCCATCCTGTATCTGTTATTAAAGATGCAGAGGAGCTAGCAGCACAAGCATTCGGGGCAGCTCATGCCTTTTTCATGGTGAATGGCACAACTTCAGCAGTGCAATCGATGATTTTAACAGCGTGTAAGCGCGGTGATAAAATTATTTTGCCACGTAACGTACACCGCAGCGTTATTAATGCGCTTGTTGTATGTGGAGCTGAGCCGGTTTATGTTAATCCAGATATGGATTACAAGCTGGGAATTGCACTAGGAATGAAAATTTCCCAAGTAGAAAAAGCGATTAAAGAAAATCCGGATGCTAAAGCAATTTTAGTGAATAATCCAACATACTATGGCATTTGCTCTGATTTACAGGGCATCGTCAAACTGGCGCATGACCACGAAATGTTAGTGCTCGTTGACGAAGCGCATGGCACACATTTTTATTTTGGTGAAAACATGCCAATTACGGCGATGGCAGCTGGTGCTGATATGGCAGCGGTAAGTATGCATAAATCTGGTGGTAGCTTAACGCAAAGCTCATTTTTATTAATGGGTCCTAAAATCAACGTTGGCTATGCACGGCAAATTGTCAATTTAACGCAAACGACAAGCGGCTCTTATTTATTATTATCAAGTTTAGATTTATCACGTCGTAATTTAGCGTTAAATGGCAAGGAGATTTTTGAGCATGTGATGAAGCTGTCGCAATATGCACGCGAGGAAATTAACAAAATTGGTGATTATTATGCGTATTCAAGCGAGCTAATAAATGGCGATAGCATTTACGATTTTGATGCAACAAAGTTATCGGTTCATACATTGGATATTGGTCTAGCAGGGATTGAAGTATACGATATTTTAAGGGATGAATACGATATTCAAATCGAGTTTGGCGATATTGGCAATATTTTAGCATATGTTTCTGTAGGGGACAGAGAGCGAGACATTGAGCGACTTGTTAGCGCATTAGCTGAAATTCGCCGTCGCTACAAAACAGATAAGGCAGGGCTTATTACGCAAGAATATATCGATCCGCAAGTAATTACAACGCCGCAATATGCGTTTTATGCAGAAAAGGAGCTTTTGCCTCTACGTGAAACGGTTGGACGCGTTTGTAGTGAGTTTGTCATGTGTTACCCGCCAGGCATTCCGATTTTAGCACCGGGTGAAAAAATTACCCAGGAAATTGTCGAATATATTGAATATGCGAAAGACAAGGACTGTACAATTATCGGTCCCGAGGATTTGGAAATTGCACGACTCAACGTGTTAACGGAGGTGCGATAGGATGGATTTATGGTTTAGCGAAAGCCATACACCGAATGTGAGACTGTCGATAAAAGTAGATAAACAGCTATATAGCGCGCAAAGTGAATTTCAGCGCATCGATGTGTTTGAATCGAAGGAATTCGGACGCTTTCTTACACTAGATGGCTTTATGATGTTGACAGAGAAGGACGAATTTATTTATCACGAGATGATTACGCATGTTCCGATGGCTGTGCATCCGAATCCTAAAAAGGTGTTAATTATCGGAGCGGGTGACGGTGGTGTTGTACGTGAGCTTGTACAATATCAAGCTATTGAGCATATTGACTTAGTCGAAATCGACGAAATGGTCATTGAGGCGGCAAAAAAATATTTGCCACAAACAGCAAGCAAGTTTGATGACCCGCGTGTCCACATTCATATTGAGGATGGCTTAAAATATGTTCGGTTTTGTGAAAATGAATACGATATTATTATTGTTGATTCGACAGATCCATTTGGACCAGGCGAAGGCCTATTTACACGAGAGTTTTATGGGAGCTGTTATAAAGCATTAAAAGAAGATGGCATTATGGTTAATCAGCATGAAAGCCCGTTTTATGATGAGGATGTTGCTGCAATGCAGCGCGCGCATCAACGTATTATTGAATGCTTCCCAATTAGTCGTGTGTATCAGGCACACATCCCGACATATCCATCAGGGCACTGGTTATTTGGTTTTGCATCTAAAAAATATCATCCGGTAAAGGATATGAGTGCAAGCGTTTGGAAGGCCAATAATATTGCAACGAAATATTATAATTCGAATCTGCATAAAGGCGCATTCTATTTACCGAATTACGTACAAAAATTATTAACAGAAGTTGAAAACAAAGGAGACGAGTAAAATGGCAAAGGCATTAATTATCGGAGCAGGTGGCGTGGCATCTGTAGCAGTACACAAGTGTGTACAAAATAGCGAGGTATTCGAGGAAATTTGTATCGCTAGTCGTACAAAAGCAAAATGTGACGAATTAAAAGCAAAATTAGATGGCAAAGGTACAATAATTACAACTGCACAAGTTGATGCAGACAATGTAGAGGAGCTTATCGCGTTAATTAACGAGGTAAAGCCTGATATTGTGATGAACCTTGCATTACCATATCAAGATTTAACGATTATGGACGCATGCTTAGCAACAAAAACACATTATATGGATACAGCAAACTATGAGCCAGAGGACACAGCGAAATTTGAATATAAATGGCAATGGGCTTACCATGATCGCTTTAAAGAAGCTGGTATTACGGCACTTTTAGGCTCAGGCTTCGACCCAGGAGTAACAGGTGTATTTACAGCACATGCTTTAAAGCATCATTTTGATGAAATCGAATATATCGATATTTTAGACTGCAATGGTGGTGACCATGGCTATCCATTCGCAACAAACTTTAATCCAGAAATTAATATTCGTGAAGTATCTGCGAATGGTCGTTACTGGAAAGAGGGCGAGTGGATTGAAACACAGCCAATGGAAATTAAACGTGTTTATAATTTTGAAGAAGTTGGCGAAAAGGATATGTACTTGCTATACCATGAAGAATTGGAATCATTAGCGAAAAACGTACCTGGCTTAAAGCAAATCCGCTTCTTCATGACATTTGGCCAAAGCTATTTAACGCATTTAAAATGCTTAGAAAACGTTGGCATGACTTCAATCGAGCCAATTATGTTTGAAGGTAAAGAAATTATTCCATTACAATTTTTAAAAGCAGTATTACCAGACCCAGCATCACTTGGTCCACGTACAAAAGGAAAAACAAATATCGGCTGTATTTTCCGTGGTAAAAAAGACGGACAAGATAAAACTTACTACGTATACAATATTTGTGACCATGAAGCTTGTTATGCAGAGGTTGGTTCACAGGCAGTTTCTTACACAACAGGCGTGCCTGCGATGATTGGTGCAATGCTCGTTGTCAATGGTGAATGGAACAAGCCAGGTGTATATAATGTAGAGGAATTCAATCCAGACCCATTCATGGATGCATTAAATAAATGGGGCTTACCTTGGAAAGAAAGCTTCAATCCGGAGTTAGTTGACTAATGATGAAGTTTGAACAAGTACCAACACCAAGCTACGTGGTAGATGAAGTGTTAATTGAAAATAACTTGAAAATTTTACATGGGGTTATGGAGCGAACAGGCTGTAAAATTATTTTGGCACAAAAGGCATTTTCGATGTTTTCACTGTATCCGTTAATCGGTAAATATTTAAACGGTACTGCGTCAAGCGGTTTGTATGAGGCTAAGCTTGGTCGCGAGGAAATGGGGAAGGAAAACCATGTTTTTTCTCCAGCATATCGCGAGGATGAAATCGACGAAATTATCGAGCTATGCGACCATATCGTTTTCAATTCCTTTGCGCAAGTGGAGAAATTCGGAGCGAAAGTACGCGCAGCTGGCAAAAGCGTCGGCTTGCGTATTAATCCTGAATGCTCTACGCAGGAAGGACCTGAAATTTATGACCCTTGTGCTCGTGGCTGTCGTTTTGGTGTTACCTTAAAGCATTTCAAGCCCGAGTTATTGGGGCAAATTGACGGCATCCACTTCCATACATTATGCGAGCAAGATTCCGATGCATTGGCAGTGACACTTGATGCAGTAGAAGAAAAGTTTGGACAATGGCTACCGCAGATGAAATGGATTAATTTTGGTGGAGGGCACCATATTACGCGTGAAGATTATAACATTCCACTATTAGAGTCTTGTATTAAACGAATGCAGGATAAATATGGGCTAGAGGTTTATTTAGAGCCAGGTGAGGCAATTGCCTACAGAGCGGGTTATTTAGTTACGACTGTCTTAGAAACATTGGAAAATGGCATGGAGCTAGCGATTTTAGATACATCAGCATCCTGTCATATGCCAGATGTGCTTGAAATGCCTTACCGACCCCCACTTCAAAACTCGGGCAAAGTAGGCGAAAAGCCACATGCTTACCGCTTAGGAGGCCCGACTTGTTTAGCAGGCGATGTGATTGGTGATTATTCATTCGACCAGCCGTTAGCTGTAGGAGATCGTCTCGTATTTGAAGATATGGCGATTTACTCCATGGTAAAAAACAATACATTTAATGGGATGGCTTTACCTGCGATTGTTATTCAAGATGCGAATGGCGAGTGTCGCATTCAAAAGCAATTTAGCTATGAAGATTTTAAAGGACGATTATCCTAATCCTAGCATATAGTTTAGTTTTAACTTCTTTTAGTAGAAGTCTCCCATCTCTATAGGTGTGAAGATGAATGCAAGCATTAGACGAGATTCAGTGGGTGTTCAAACATCCACTGAATCTTATTTTTTTATTATGCATAATACCTTTAGGCAAGAGGTAATTTCAAGCTTATACTGAATGAAAATAAAAAAAAGTGGTTTTTTATGAAAAATGTAACGCATATATGTTAGATATGATAAGATAACTGCAAGAGTTAAAATAGTTAGAATTGTTGTAGAGGAGGGGGCAATTTATGAGGAAAATAGATGATAGGTTTTCTTATATTAAAAACCCAACTAGGCTGTTTGTCATTATTATTACAACGTTAGTTATTGCATTAGTATTGGAAAATCAATTATATGCTCTCTTCGGTGAACAAAACTATGTGATGGTACATCTTATCGTAGAAATGTTTATAGTTGCAGCAACTGTTGCGATTGTTATGCAAGTATTGACTACCACTCGTTATAATTTAACAAACAGAGCTGTTTATTTAATTTCACTTTTCGGTTCAATTACGGTCATGGAAATTTTGCATACATTGTCTTATGAAGGAATGCCCTTTTTAGTATATGAAAGTGATGGATATAGAGCTGTTTGGCTATATATTTTTATAAGAATATTATTACCTGCAGGACTGATTTTTATATTTTCAACACAGCTTAAAATTGTAAAAACAAGCTTTGCGGTATTATTTAGTGCAGCAGTGATAACGATTGTGTGCAGCGCTATTTATATTGTTTATATACCGACAAAAATTTTGCCGCCACTTGTAAGTGAGCAAGGTCCAACGGCATTAAAAAATACGCTACAGGCAAGTGCGGCATTTTTGCAGCTTATTTTAATTGCCATTATTTTGCGAAGCTATAAAAGGGATAAATATTTACATTATTTATTTGCATCAGTTTGTTTAATTTTGAGCGATATTTTGTTTATTTTCTTTGCTGATGTTTATCATTTTAGCAATTTTTTAGGACATATTTTTCATTTATCTGCTTTTTATATGTTTGTCCAAGCTATTTATTATTCCGCTATTGAAAAGCCTTATCGGGAGATTTCAATCGCTAAAAAATCCTTGGAAGAATCGGAGCAGGCAATGTACAAGATGGCTTATTATGATGAATTAACACAGCTGCCAAATGAGCGCTTCTTCATGGAGAAATTAAATAGCTTTCATAAAACTAAAGCGATTAAAACAGTTATTATTTTAGAAATAGACCGTTTATCAGTCATTCAATCAACGCTAGGCTCCCACTATGCAGATAGCTTAAAATGCAGCGTTGCTGACCGAATACGACACACGCTCCCAAGTAAATATAGTATCTATTTGCTGAGGGAAGACCGCTTTGCTATTTTGCTGTTGGATGATTTAGGAGATGAGGCTATTTTACAAGTTGTAGATAGCTTACAAAAAATAATGCAAAGACCGTTTCCAATCCAACATTTTTCATTAATGAGCCATTTTAATGCAGGAATTGCTCAATATCCAAAGGACGCTACTAATAGTAAGGATTTGTTTAAATATGCGGAGTTTGCGATGTATGAAGCAAGATATAGCGCGAAAAGCGTCCTATTCTATGCATCCTCTATGTCAGAAAAACGTTCAGCAAAATTAGTGCTGGAAAACGATTTACGTCAAGCGATTGTAAGGAACGAATTAATATTAGAATATCAGCCACAGCTCCATTTACCATCAGGTAAAATTCATTCTGTTGAAGCATTGGTTAGATGGCGGCATAGTAAACTGGGTCTTATTTCACCAGCGGATTTCATACCGATTGCAGAAGAGACGGGGCTGATTATACCAATTGGGCAGTGGGTATTGAAAGAGGCTTGTATGCAAGCGAAAAAATGGCAGTCTCAAGGGCATTATATAAAAGTTGCTGTAAATATATCATTAGGGCAATTATTGCAGGATAATTTAGTGGAGTTTATCCAAGGGATATTAGCTGAAACCGAGTTAGATGCTCATTATTTACAGTTAGAAATAACAGAAAGCATGACAATGAATATTGAGTCTGTTACAGCGGTTATTCAAAAATTGCAGGAGTATGGTGTGACTATCGCAGTAGATGATTTTGGTACAGGTTATTCGTCACTGTCTTATTTAAAGGATTTCCCCCTAAACTGCTTAAAAATAGATCGCAGCTTTATATGGAATATTGATCGCAGTACAGACGAGGATGCATTGGTACTCATGATTTTATCAATGGCTAAGCATTTAAAGCTAGGGGTTGTAGCGGAAGGGATTGAAACTGAGAAGCAGCTGTCCTATTTAGTCAAAACCTCCTGTGATATTATTCAAGGTTTCCTAATTAGTAGACCATTACCCGCAGAAGTATTAGAGGATAGATTGAATGAAATTGAAAGCAATGCACAACGATTATTAAAAAAAGTGAATTATGAAGCGAAGTTATTAGAAAAATAACTGATTTAACCAATATATAATAAGGAGCTGCCTAAGGCGATATGGGGCGGCTCTTTTACTTTGAGTTAAAAGTTTACAGAATATTTAATTTATTTGTTATAATAAAGTTTCACAAATAACGATTATTTTTAATATAAGAGGGAAAATAAAAGTAGAAATATGTTAAAATGACAGTTAGATAGCCATTTAAAGGAAATGACTGCAAAGGAATGAGATTATGGGAAAAGAAGTAGATAAATTTATATATATTGAACACCCCATTCGTCTAATGATTATTATCATATTCACTGTAGGTATTTCATTGTTAGCTGATAATTATTTATATGGTATTTTTGGCATGGACAATTATGTTGTTGTCCATCTTATTTTAGAGATGTTAATTATTGCAGCTGCCATATCAATCATTATCCATGTAATAACGGTCATGCGCTACAGTGTAACGAATCGTCTTGTTTTTTTAATCGGCATTTTTGCTAGTATTACTGTTATTGAAGTTTTACATACAATTTCCTATCCGGGCATGCCTTTCTTCTTTTATGAAAGTGATATGTCCCGGACTATTTGGCTTTACATGTTTACGAGATTTAGCTTGCCGATTGGCTTAGGGCTCTTCTTTTTTATAAAGCTAAGGCAGGTGGATGCTCGTTATATGCTGGCATCTACTATCATTGCTACAATCATTTTGAGCAGCTATATTATCCTTGTTTATATGCCGTCATCACCACTCCCACTACTAATGGATGCGCAAGGTGCAACCTCTTTAAAGCTCTCTTTACATGGGTTAGCAATGATTTTGCAAGTAGCATTTATTTTTATTGTAATGAAAAAAGGAACAAAAAAGAAAAATTTATATTATATATTTGCTTCTATTTGTCTATTAATTAGTGATGCTTTATTTATCATGTTTCCAGATAAATTTAGCATTAATAATTTTGTAGGACATTTATTCCAGCTTGTAGCGTACTATATGATTGTTCAAACGATTTATTATTCAGGTATAGAAAAGCCTTATCGAGAAATTTTGGAGGCAAAGGATTCCTTGGAGAAGTCAGAGCGAATTGCTCATAAATTAGCTTACTATGATGAGTTAACAGGGCTGCCGAACGAGCGCTATTTTAAAGAACGATTAAATCATGCTTTGATTGAGAGAAAAGGAGAGAAAACAGTAATTGTTTTAGAAATAGACCGATTATTAATGATTCGGTCGACACTTGGCTCAAATTATGCGGATATTTTTAAACAAAAAGTCGCACAAAAAATTGTACAAATTTTAGCATCGCAATATTCTCTCTATTTATTGAGAGAAGAACTTTTTGCTATATATCTTGAGGATTTGGATGATTGGCATTTGTATAGAATTATTCAGAATTTGCAAAAAATGATGGAGGAGCCATTTCAAATTCAGCATTTCTCTTTAAATAGCCATTTTAATGTTGGTATTGCACAATATCCAAAAGATGCCGATAGCGCAGAGGGGCTTTTGGAATATGCCCAGTTTGCAATGTATGAGGCGCGCAATGACAGTAGCAATGTTTTATTTTATGAGAAGGAAATGGCAGCGAAGCGCGCAAATCGTATTTTATTGGAACATGATTTACGGCAAGCTATCCAAAGAAATGAGCTGTATATTGAATACCAGCCACAATTTAATTTGCAAACAGGTAAAATTTATTCTGTAGAAGCGTTAGTGAGATGGCATCATGGCAAGAGAGGCTTTATCTCGCCGGGAGAATTTATCCCACTTGCCGAGGAATCCGGGCTAATTGTACCAATTGGCCAATGGGTATTAAGGGAAGCGTGTAAACAAGCGAGGGAATGGCAATTACAAAATCGCTTCATTAAAGTGGCAGTTAACTTATCATTAGGTCAGCTATTGCAGGGCAATTTTGTAGAAAGTGTGCAAGAAATTTTAGCGGAAACCGAGCTAGATACAAGCTATTTGCAATTAGAAATTACAGAAAGTATGACCATCAATACAAGCTCAATTATGGCAATTATTCAGGAGTTGCAGGAGCAGGGGATTACCATTGCAGTGGATGATTTTGGAACGGGTTATTCATCTTTATCCTATTTGAAGGATTTTCCGATAGATTGCTTAAAAATTGATAGAAGCTTTGTTTGGAATATTGATAAAAACGAGGAACAGGATGCGATTGTGTTGCTAATTTTATCAATGGCCAAGCATTTGAAGCTAAATGTTGTAGCGGAAGGAATTGAAACGGAGCGCCAATTAGCTTATTTAGAGCAAGCTAAATGTGATTATATTCAAGGCTTTTTAGTTAGTAAGCCTTTACGCCCAACTATACTTGAAAATAGTTTTGAAGAAATTGAAAAAAATGCACAGCAATTACTAGCAAAAATAAAGTCACAAACTATATAATGACATAGGTAGTGACAATAAAGAGACAAAAGAAAGTAGTGAAACAAATGGCAGTAGCATCACATTCAGTAACGATTCCTGTAGCCGTTGAAAAAGTATGGGATTACGTTAGTAAAATTGAGCATTGGGCAACGATGGTTCCCGCGTATAAGGAGCATGAGCAAATTGATGAACGAAAATCAATTTGGACATTCGAGGGCAGTTTTAAAGGGCTTAAAAAGACAGTTAAAATGGAGTTAAACATTATCGAATGGAATGAGCCTTCTAGCATTAAATTTGAGCTAAAAGGTTTAACGGATAATTTTACTGGTAGTGGCAAGTTTACTGCAGAAGGTACGGCAGAGCACACGACAATGACAGGCATTATTGAAGTAAATGCAGGTGGCTTATCAGGTGCGGTGTTAACACCGGTCATTAAAATGGTGCTGCCAAAGGTAACGATGCGCTTAACAGAAAAAATTGCAAGACAAATTCAATAATTTAGAAGATGCGATGAAGTAGAGAAATATCTATTTTCTCGCATTTTTTATATTAAAAAAATGAAACTTTTAAGTTATTACATCAGTCTAACTAAAAATTGCTATTTGGAGGTGAGCGCGTGAAGCAGCATGACGAGCTATTGCAGCAAGCGATGGATGCCTACGGAGATTATTTAGTCCGACTTATTTATACATATGTGCACAATTGGCAAACAGCCGAAGATTTAACACAGGAAACCTTTATTCGATATTATCGTTCACTTTCAAAATATCGTCACGAGGCAACAGTCAAAACTTATTTATACCGTATTGCAATTAATGTTACACACGATTATTTAATGAGCTGGAAACATAAAAAAGTCATTGTTTCAGAAGTATTTCAAAAATGGTTGAAAACAGCACAGACACCGGAGCTAGAAGTACTGCAGAAAGATGAGCAACAACAGCTTGTTCATGCGATAGAAAATTTGCCTAGAAAATATAAAGATGTAATTGTCCTATTTCATTTCGCAGAATTTTCATTGGATGAAAGCAGTAAGGTTTTAAAAATTCCTGTTAATACAGTGAAAACAAGATTAAGAAGGGCGCGGCACATGTTAGGTCAAGTGTTAGAGGAGGGAGAGCTATATGAAAGACCCAATTCAAAAGGCAATGAAGGACGCTTATAAAGTGGGATTTTTTTCACAACAAAAGAAACTAGAGACACTTCGCAGAGCACAGCGAAAGCAAAAGGCATTATGGCCGTTTTCACTGACGGTGTTGACAACATGCTGTGTGGTGTTTTTGCTACTATTCCTTGTTAAAGGCTCGCCTCATATGACGGAAACGGTTGGTAGTAAAAGTATAGCATCTATTGAGCAAGCTTATATGGAGCGATGGCAACAATTTACAACAGTAGTGGGAAGTAATTTTGACACGCAGGCTCGGATACAATATTTATCAGCAAGCGATTGGTTATTACAACAAGCCATCCTCGAAGAGAAAAATGGTCGTTTATTAGCTGAGTTACTTCAGCATATGACATTCATAGTAGGCGATGCTAGTACGGAAGTAGAATTTCCAGAAATCACAACATTTGAGCAGCTAACAGCACAAGCATCAGATTTAATAGATAAGCTTGAAAAAACCTATGGAGCATGGAATATACAAAAATTAGGGGAAAATCAATTGCCAAATATAGAAATATTTTATATGGATTTCTGGAGAATTATCGGCAAATTTGCTTTGTTTAGTTTTTTTGCTTATTTACTTTATAGCAATTGGCGCGGAAAGCGGAATTATTTTTTTGCGATTATTCAAGTGACAATTTTGCTAGCAATAATCATTAGCTTTATGAAACCTTCCAATGGACAATATGCTATGAATGAACAAGCATTATTTGAACAGTCCGTCGCTTCCTACAAGGAGTTTATGGGGGAATGGGTTGATGTATCAGAGGCGAAAATCGTTGATACAGCAAGGTTTGGTGAACAGTTATCAATTTTAATTGATGCTGGAGATAATATTTATATTTTATCGAATTTTATTTATATAAAGGAGAGGCGAGGTTATTTACGAGAACGTACAATTTGGGGAAGAGATGATGTGTTACAAATATTCTTATCGTCAGCAGTATATGAAGGGGATTCTACAGGCAATATTTTTGCATTACCAGCCAACCATAATATTGGGCGAATTGAAGTTGAAAATGTAATGACAAAAGAAATTGTAACCTTGAATATTTTAACAAATGAAGCAGGTATTTATTATTTCTCTATACCTGTTAGTATGCAAAGTGATGATGGGTATTTCGCGATTCATTACTACGATCAACAAGGAAATTTGCTGAAAGGAGAAGAACCGTTTTAAAATTGAAAGAATTGATATGGAAGCTATGCTTTCCAAAAAGGAGCGATTAGCTTGTTAAATCTTGAAATTCGCTCAAATAAACAACATCGCAAAGAGCGTGTCTCAAAATCGCTTTTCAGACACGCCCTTTGTAATTTTTAGTATTATTTTAACAACGCTAAAAATAGAAGCCACAAAAAAATAATTGAGATAGGAGATGACGGCTAAAGTCTATCCGATAAGAGCATTTTGTTTCGGCAACGCATTGAAAGAAAGATTTTTGTCTTATGTCTTTTACTTAGGAGAGAAACGCTGACTTTAGCGATTTTTCTCCTAATTTCTATTTTGAAGTGTAAGCTTTTTCCCAAAACATTGTCGCTATTGTCGAAAAGCTGTGCAACTACACAGCTTATTGGACAGCCCTCTGCGAAACAAAAATTAATTAGAGCCCGCGCTCATTCCCGCAATACGTCCTGTCACAAGGGCAGAAGTAATATTGTAGCCACCTGTGTAGCCATGAATATCTAAAATTTCACCGCAGAAATAAAGCCCGAGCCTTTTCTTCGAAGCCATTGTTTTTGGCTCGATTTCCTTTATTGATACACCACCACCTGTGACGAAGGCTTTTTCCAGAGGTTGTGTGCCATGCACATCCATTGTGAAGGCTGTTAATTCATGAGCTAGTGCACGGATTTTTTCTTGAGAAAGCTCTACACCTGTATGGGTGCTATCAATTCCCGCGCGTTCTAGTAAAAATAATAGCCAACGTTCTGGTACAAGTGGCTTCCATAAGTTTTTGACCGCTTTTTTTGGCTCGTCTTTAATCTTTTGCTGTAGCATTTGGTAGCAACCCTCTTCATTATATGAGGGAAGTGACTGAATACGTACTTGAACTGCTGCACCATCATTTTTTTGGCGCTCCTTGACGATAAATTGACTACAGCGTAAAATTGCAGGACCACTTAAGCCAAAATGGGTGAAGAGCATGTCCATCGTATGGGTTACGAGTGGCTTGCCCTTTGCATTTAACACAGAAACTGCTACATCGCGTAGTGCTAGCCCTTGTAGCTCGCGTGCCACGATAAAAGGTTCCTTAGACAAGACAGGCACCTCTGTTGGGTAGAGTGCTGTGACGGTATGCCCTGCTCGCTCTGCCCACGGATAGCCATCTCCTGTGGAGCCTGTTTGTGGTACAGCCTTTCCTCCCACTGCGACAATTACTGCATTGGCACGTATTTCAGTGCTATCCTGTAAGCGTACACCGAAAACGCGTTCTTCATCTAGCAACAGTTTTTGGGCGGCTGTATGAAGGCGAACTTCAACATTGAGCTTTTTTAGCTGTTTTTCTAGTGCGTCAACAACATCTTGAGCGCGGTCAGATACAGGGAACATACGCCCGTGGTCTTCCTCCTTCAAAGCTACACCTAGACCTTCAAAAAATGCGATAATATCTTCATTATTATAAACAGTAAATGGGCTATATAAAAAACGACCATTACCAGGAATGTGACGAATAATTTCTTCAACAGGTAGGCGATTTGTTACGTTGCAGCGTCCACCACCAGAAATGGCTAATTTTTTGCCGAGCTTCCCCCCTTTTTCAATTAATAAAACTTTTTTTTCCTGCTCTGCGGCCGCAATGGCTGCCATTAATCCAGATGGCCCACCGCCAATTACAATAACATCATACATATTCGTTAGCTCACTTTCGCGTACAATTGATCCCGTATTAACAGGCTGTAAGACCCCCACTTCAAAACAGTAGGTAAAATCAAGATGTTTAAGTGGGGGATCAAACAGCCTGTAAAAACCCGAATGGTGAAACTACCAACCAGTTGGGATGTAGGGAAATCCCCACTGGTTGAAGGTTCACTTTATTTACCTTCATCTAATTATACACAAATTGCACAATTTAATTGAGTTAATGGTCTTGTAGATGTAAACTTACAAATAGGCTAATTGCGTCGTAGTAGTAGATTTATCATGATTAAGTAGAAAACGCCTACCTCTATAGGTGGTGCGGACGAATACTTAAATTGTCTTTTATTCAGCCAGTGTCCAAACACTAGCTGATAAAGAGGAACTCAGTCTAAAACAAGTGCATACTAAGATAAGGACTGAGTGACCAACATCGTTTTGGCCTAAGCCTCTGGCGGATGTCAGGGCTTTTGAATTGTGCTCGCACAATTCAAAAGCCCGACGCAATTACGCCGAGGCGCAATTGATATAAGAATAGGAAGAAGAATATGTCATCATTAATGAAGGGGACCGCGATTTTAACAATCGGGTTATTTTTATCAAAGCTTTTAGGGCTCGTATACTTATTCCCATTTTATGCGATTGTTGGAGAAGAGAATATGGCTCTTTATCAATATGCATACATACCGTATACGATTATGCTGTCAATAGCGATTTCAGGTTTACCGCTAGCCGTTTCTAAATTTGTTGCTAAATATAATGCGCTAGGGGATTACAAAACGGGTGTACGATTAATGAAATCGGGCACGATTGTGATGCTACTCACCGGCTTATTATCATTTATTTTATTAAATTTACTTGCAACACCACTTGCTAATGCCGTTATTAAAGATGAGGAGCAGTTATATACTGTGGAGCAAATTGCTTCTGTTATTCGTTGGGTTAGCTACGCACTTCTTGTTGTGCCGTTAATGAGCCTAATTCGCGGCTATTTTCAAGGCTACGGGCACTATATGCCAACATCTGTCTCGCAGTTGATTGAGCAAATAGCACGTATTGTTGTCTTGCTAGGTGGCTCTTTCGTTGTAATCGTCTTGTTTGATGGACTGCCTGAAACAGCGATTAAATTTGCTGTGTTTGCAGCATTTATTGGAGCACTGGCGGGTCTAGTTATACTGTATCATTACTGGAAAAAGCTCAAGCCAGAATTTCAAATGTTACAGGCTAATTCCATTACTAGCCATCAAGTAGCGTATACAGAAATTTATAAGGAAATATTTACGTATTCCATTCCAATTATTTTTGTCGGGATAGCCAATCCACTTTTTCAATTAGTAGATATGCTAACCTTTAACGGTGCGATGCTCGCTAAAGGTGTTGATGCTAAGCTAACAGATACATACTTTTTAATGCTCAATCTATTGACGCATAAAATTGTTATTATTCCTGTGATGCTAGCAACGGGCTTATCAATGGCTTTAATTCCAACGATTACGAAATATTATACGCTCGGTCAGCTACATACATTGCGTAGCACGATGGATAAAATGTATCAAGTGTTGTTATTTGTAACAATCCCTGCTGTAGTAGGAATTATGATTTTAGCACCTTCCCTATACCATGTTTTATATGAACAAAGTGAGAATGGGGCATTAGTGTTAATGCATTATGCACCAGCCGCGATATTATTCGCTATCTTTTCCGTTACGGCGTCATTGCTGCAAGGGATTAACTATCAAAAGTGGATTATTTTCAGTTTGTTAACGGGTATTTTAGTGAAGTTAATATTAAATATTCCGATGATTAAATGGCTGGAAGTAGATGGAGCCATTTTAGCGACGATGATTGGCTATGCGGTAACTTGCACAATCAATATTGCCGTTATTCATAAAACATTGCAATACAATGCAAAGGTGGCAATGCGCCGCATATTATTAATTTGTATTTTAACGGTTATTATGACAATTGTTGTTTCTGTTATGTATTTTATTTTACAATGGATTGCGCCAGTCGATAGTAAATTATTAGCATTGCTTTATGTGTTATTATGTGCGGCAGCAGGCGCTATAGTGTACGGCTATTTAGCACTGCGTTTAGGCTTAGCACAAAAGCTACTAGGTGCAAGAGTAACGAAAATTGCGAAGAAATTAGGCATGAATTAATCTTTAGGTCCATCATCATAATTAGGGTGGTGGGCCATTTTTCAATACGTACATATATAAAGGAGAAACTATGCGTCTAGATAAATTGTTAGCAAATATGGGCTTTGGCTCACGAAAAGAAGTAAAGCAATTATTGAAGCAAAAGGCTGTAACTGTTGATACTGTCGTTGTAAAGGATGCCGCTTTGAAGGTCGACCCCGAGGCACAGCATATCGCTGTTTTCGGCGAGCGAGTACAGTATATCGAATTTATTTATTTGATGATGAACAAGCCACCGGGAGTTATTTCCGCTACTGAAGATGATTATGATAAAACAGTTATTGATTTATTAGACCCTTTTGCCCAGCATTTGAAACCATTTCCGGTTGGACGGCTAGATAAAGATACAGAAGGCTTATTGCTTATTACAAATGATGGACAGCTAACTCATAATTTACTATCGCCAAAAAAGCATGTGCCAAAAACATATTATGCAAAAATTGCTGGGCGAGTAACTGAGGAGGATGTGAAGGCATTTGCCGCAGGAGTTGAATTAGAGGATGGCTATGTGACGATGCCCGGACATCTAGTGATTTTAACATCGGCTGAACAATCAGAAATCGAGCTAACAATTCAGGAAGGGAAATTCCATCAAGTAAAGCGAATGTTTGAAGCGGTTAACAAAAAAGTGACTTATTTAAAACGTTTATCAATGGGCCCATTACAGTTAGATAAAAACTTGAAATTAGGAGAATATCGAGAAATTACAGAGGAAGAACTAGCATTATTAATTGAAAATAAATAATAATTTTCGGAATAATTTTTAAAATGTAAAATGATGATAGGAAATATTTATTTCTTATTGTTACTTTTTTTATTTGGCTAGGAAATTACTCATATGTTTACTGGATTTTAAAATTCAAAATGATAAAATAGGAAAAGTGACTGCTTGAAATAGGTAATATGACTTAGTTCTAATTCCTTATTTTTACTTTTGATAATATTTTATTCATGTCTTATAATAGTTTCAAAAAAGGAAGCTAGCTACTTGTGCTTGTTGATTATATAGATATCGCTCATTCACGTGCGAATTTTTAACGCTTAGGCTATTCATAATAGATTGTTTTCACATCCTTCTTTTGATAAACGAGAAGTAGAATTTCCAATACAATATTCAATTACGCCGAGGTGTAATTGCGTTGGGATTTTGAATTGTACTTGCACAATTCAAAATCCCTGACATCCCCAGGAGGCGATGTTCTTGGACTGAGTTTCTATGATTCAGCGAGTGGTTTGGACACCCATTGAAATCGGTCTTATACTTGCATTCATTTGGCCGTCTATAGAGGTGGGAGAGTTCTGTACCTGTCACTACGCTTTCGGTACTCGTCTCAGAAAACATTGCTGAAAGACGTTAAATTTTAATCATAGTATAGATTATCCATTTTAAGAAGTAAATCTTAATGAGGGAACGTGTTTAGCATGAAAAATTTGCATTTTAAGCTTTTTTTGTCTCTTATCATATTTGCGATTATTTTAGTAACTGTCGTCACATTTACGAACAGGAAGCTAATACAAAATGATATAAAAGAACAAACATTAAGCAATTGGTTGTTGATTGAAAGTCAGGTTATAGATGATTTACAAACAATTGATACGGTACAATATTATTTAGAGGATCAATTAACACATGAAGTGGAAAAAGAGCTACGCAAAATGGCCAATCTTTATAATGAAAATCCAGATGTTGCTACATGGGATTTAGAAAGAATGAAAAAGGAACACGGGATGGAAATTTTTATTTTGGATGAGACGAATACGGTAATCCATACTACGTACCCAATTGATTTAGGCATGAATTTTAATGAATGCTGTCAAGAATTGTCGAGGGTTCTAACACAAAGAAGAATGAGTGGGGAGTTTTTCTCTGATGGCTTAGATGGTTCTACTAAGCTAGGGGAAGTATGGAAGTATAGTTATTTAGCTACACCTGACCATAAGTATTTACTGGAGTTAGGTGTGCCAATGAATAAGATACCTTTATTTGGGGATTTTAATTTTTTTGATAAGGCTAAAATCATTATTGGGCAATATGATGATTTATTAGATATTAAAATTTTTAATAAAGCAGGCTTTCACTTAAGTGCGAATGAGGATGAAATTTATTCAGTAAATTCGAGTGACCCGGAATTTCAAGAGGCTTTTCAACGTGCAATTGAAACATCTTCTGTTGTACAATACGAAAAATATTATAATGGTGGCATTGTCGAGACCTACCGTTTTTTACCGTATGATACATTACGAAATAAAGGCTATTCAACGAAGCGAGTTGCTTTTATGAAATATAATAATATGACGGAGTTGGCCTTGCTGAAAAAAAATACGCAGCAATTCTACTTCACATTAGTTATAGCGATTATCACCTCTTTTATTACGCTTGTTGTGCTTAATTTAATTTTGATGAAAACAATAAGATTGGCTGAGCGCGACCCTTTAACAGGTGTGTATAATCGGTCGACTTATTTGGAGAAAATTGAGAGGCTATTAAAAAGAAAGCAGCATCAGGAAATTGGTCTGTTATTATTTGATGTAGATAATTTTAAGCAAGTAAATGATCAATACGGTCATTTAAAGGGAGATATGATTTTAGTCGAGCTTGCTAAAATACTTGAACGTCTTGCCCACAAAGAAGGGTTTGTTGTGCGTTTTGGCGGCGATGAATTTGCAATCGTTATCAAAAATGCGACGCTTGAAAAAATGGAGCGCATTGCAAATGAAGCGATAGAGGAAGTTCGTCTTAAAAAGGAAAGCAATGATTTAGCTTGGCAAGTGTTATCATTAAGCATTGGCGGAACATTACAAGCAAATATCCAAGAAACAGAGAGAGATTTATATTCTAGAGCAGATGATGCACTTTATGCCTCGAAAAATGATGGGAAAAACCGTTATTCACTATCAGCCATTTCATAACATATGGATAATGCAGAAAAAGAATGCCCCCGACGAAAAGGGCATTCTTTTTGTTACGCTCTCCTAAAAAATAGGTAGAACTAAGATGTCAGTTTTACTTTTTTCTTCGTCGTTGTCCATTTACCTCGACTTGGGCTCATAACCAAGTCGTTGAAGGCTAACACATTCAAATCTCTTTGAATGGTGCGAGGAGTGATGTTGAACTCTTCGACTAAATCCTGTGTAGACACTTCTCCTTTTGTAAGAATAAACATATACACGTCTTTAATACGATTAAGCATTCTATCAGTAGTTGGTTTCATAATTAGTGAACCACTCCTTCGATCTTAATTCTCATGGCAAAGACTAGCGGACGACAATATGTGCGGAGTGCACGTAGGCTTTTGGTTTCTGCCCCAGACAACCCCTTTTCAAAAGTAATCTATCAGAACAAATATTCTGATAATATGATTATAGCGTATATGCTTCATAATTTCTATTAGTTTGAATGAATTCATAAAAAATTTACTTATTATTTACATGAGGTGAAGGAGCCGTCCACAAATATTTTTTCCGACGGCTGTAGCTTCTATATTTAATATTTGCTAAAGCCATCCGTATCTGTAGTTACTCACTGCAAAGGAATCCGTTTCAAAAGGACTTTTCAGACAATCCCTTTAGTGCTGTGTGCCAATAAACAAATGCAACAAACATGCCGCCAGCTATATTGCCTAACGTTACGGGAATAAGATTATAAATAAAATCACTAGCTATAAAAGGACTGTCTGGCATAAAATATGCGACAGCAAATAATGTCATATTTGCAATGCTATGCTCAAAGCTCATCGTGATAAAAGGTAAAATGCAGCAAAAAGTAAATAGTATTTTGGCGCTTTCTGATTGTAATTTAAAGCTACCCCAAACAGCAAGGCAAACAAGTACATTACATAAAACACCACGTGCAAAAAGCGCTAAAAAAGAAGGGGCTATTTTGCCTGTACTTGCTGTAATGACGTAGTCAGCTAATGCCCCACTCACTAATCCTGTTGCGACAAATGTAATAGCTAACAATAGTGCGCCTATCAAGTTGCCTATATAGCTCGTAAAAAACAATTTATATGTGTGCAACCAGCTAACTGATTTATGAAAAGAGCTGATTGGCATGATGAGGGCATTGCCTGTAAAAAGGTCAGCCCCTGCCATAATAACCATTGTCAATGCAATGCCGAATGTTGCGCCTTGCAGTAGCTTTAATACGGGTAAGTCCGTCATCTGCCCGCCTAATGTCATAAGGAGTAGCATACCAAAGCCGATATAAATACCGCCAAGCATCGTGTTGATGAGATAACTAAGCTTCTGATATTTGTATAATTCATTTCTATGTAGCGCTGTTGAAATTATTTTTTGTAGCATATGATTCCCCCATGACAATTTTCTTTAATCCTTATTAACAGGCTGTAAAAATCGATTGTTCGCTTCATTTTATTTTACCTCATTGCAAGAAAAAGGATAGTGAGCTAGTGCATTTTTCATTGTTTTTTCACATAGAAAGCGTAAAATAGACGATATTAGAAAAAGAGGTGGAAGAAATGAATTGG
The DNA here is from genome assembly GCF_038630865.1 of Metasolibacillus sp. FSL K6-0083. Taxonomy (NCBI): domain Bacteria; kingdom Bacillati; phylum Bacillota; class Bacilli; order Caryophanales; family Caryophanaceae; genus Metasolibacillus; species Metasolibacillus sp. FSL K6-0083. The sequence goes on from NZ_CP152046.1 coordinate 75,419, forward strand.
TTACAAATTGCGCGTGAGCGTCAAGAAGAATTGCTTGCAGAATTACAGCAGCTCATTTCAATTGAAAGCGTATTAGACGAAGAAGCTGCGTCAAAGGAAATGCCATTTGGTAAAGGACCTCTTGATGCTTTAGATTTTATGTTAAAGAGGGGCGAGGCAGCAGGTATGACAGTGAAAAATGTAGACCAAATGGCCGGCCATATCGAAATGGGCCAAGGGCAGGAGCTATTAGGTATTTTATGTCATGTAGATGTAGTGCCTGTAGGTGATGGCTGGACATATCCTCCGTTTGAAGGAGTAGTCGTCGATGGCAAATTGTACGGTCGTGGGGCGATTGATGATAAAGGGCCAACGATGGCTGCATGGCTTGCAATGAAAATGGTAAAAGATAGCGGTATCACTCTATCAAAAAGGGTGCGAATGATTATCGGCACGGATGAGGAAAGTGGTTTTCGCTGTGTAAAACGGTATTTTGAAAAAGAGGAGATGCCGACAATTGGCTTTGCACCAGATGCTGATTTCCCATTAATTAATGCTGAAAAAGGGATTGCACATCTCGTATTTTCTTTGAAAAATAAGCCAACTAGCAATGAACAATTATTATCATTTATTGCTGGAAAAAGAATAAATATGGTACCAGATTTTGCGGAGGCAAAAGTAGCGACAATTTCACAGCAGACTGCTGCAAATTTCCAAAAATTTTTACAGGAAAATGGGGCGGAAGGTTCTTTAACAAATGAACATAATGAATATATAATAACAGTAAAAGGAAAATCAGCCCATGCGATGGAGCCTGAAAAAGGCTTAAATGCTGCTGTACTACTAGCAAAATTTTTGACTACTGAGCTAGCTGGTAACGGTTTAGCCTTTGCTCAGTTTATTGTCGATGTTTTTGGCAAGGATCACTATGGTACGGCACTGCAATTAAATTATTACGATGAAATGTCTGGTGAAACAACATTAAATCCAGGCATGTTGAAATTTGATGCAAATGGTGGAACGATTGAGGTAAGTATGCGTTACGCCGTAACCTATTCCTTTGAGGAAAAGATGACAGCAGCACAACAAGTGCTTGCGCAAACGGATTTTACAATGGATATTGTCAGCAATTCAAAGCCGCATTATGTATCAGAAACAGATGAGCTTGTTCAAACGTTAGTGGCAGTATATCAAAAATATACGAATGACTTTTCGCAAGTTTTATCAACAGGCGGAGGCACATATGCGCGTGTATTAAAGAAGGGGGTAGCTTTCGGTATGCTATTCCCTGGAGAACCGGATGTTGCGCACCAAAAGGATGAGTTTGTTGAAATAGAAAATTTAGTAACTGCAGCAGCAATTTACGCGGAGGCTATTGCAAAGTTAGCAGGCGAATAAAGTAAAATTTCAATTAGTGGAAGCTTTAACGCATAGAATAGGCTAACAGCGACATAGTTGCATACAAGTATGGGGTTTTTAGTTAATGTATATGTTTATTGATTTTAAGGTTTTATTCATTTATCTTTTGCTGGCAGTCAGCGTGTAGATAGAAGATTTACTAATTGTTAATACGGAATAAAGTGGAGAAGAGGTATATATGATGGGGTATAGTTTATTAAATGATCGCATCGTTACAGATGAGGAAGTTGTTATTCATAAAGAGGACCGTGGTTATCAGTTTGGGGACGGAATTTATGAGGTAATTAAAGTGTATAATGGGCAATTGTTCACGGCGCAAGAGCATATTGATCGCTTTTATGTAAGCGCTGAAGAAATTCGTTTGACGATTCCTTATACGAAGCATAAATTGCACCAGTTATTGCATGAGCTAGTAGAGGCAAATGAGATTAATAACGGTCATATTTATTTTCAAATTACACGTGGCGCTTCCGCGCGTAATCATATTTTCCCGGGTGCTGACGTAGTGCCTGTCTTAACAGGAACAGCAGTGGAAACATCACGTCCATTCACTAACTTAGAAAACGGTGTGAAGGCAACCTTTGTAGAGGATATTCGCTGGCTACGCTGCGATATTAAATCATTGAATTTATTAGGGGCGGTATTAGCAAAGCAAGAAGCATTTGAAAAAGGCTGCTATGAGGCTATTTTACACCGAGCTGAAACGGTGACAGAGGGCTCATCAACAAATGTTTTCGGTGTGAAGGATGGTGTATTACACACACATCCAGCGAATAACTTCATTTTAAAAGGAATTACACGTCATGTTGTTTTACAATGTGCGCAGGAAATTGGCTTACCTGTGCAGGAGCAAGCGATGACAAAGCAACAGCTTCTAGCGATGGATGAGGTTTTTATTGCCTCGACAACTTCAGAGGTGACACCAATTATCGATATTGATGGTCAGCAAATTAATGGTGGTCAAGTAGGTGCATGGACACGCAAATTGCAAGCGCAGTTTGAGACAAAAATTCCAGCACCAGTTTCAATCTAAATAGAACGTCTGAAAAGCGTGCTAAGGCATTGCTTTTCAGACGTTTTTTTATTACCTTATAATAATCAAAAGCAATATTCCTTATCTTACTAGATAGAGTAGCGAGCATAGGGTTAACAGCATATCCACAATAGGATATATTTAACGCAAATGATATGTTTAAGGTGTGGAGTGCACTGCTAATAAAGGATTTACTTGTTGATGGGCGTGAAGAGCAGGATGCTCCTACGATTACTCATCGCAAAGTAAACTTTCATTTCGGCGACAAGCCGCCCCCGCAATGGAAATTAACGAATTGTTAAGTATTCTATGTAAAAGAAAGGCTAATCAACACGCATGGGATAATATTTCAATATAGCGGTGTGCTCGCCAGCTTTTAGACAAACTTATATTTTTTTGCTGGCGATTCATGTACAATAGATACTACGAAAGCAAGTAGATGGAGAGTGTTTTGCGATGGCTCAATTAGTAAAAATACAAGATTATATATCTCGCTATGAAATAGATTTAACGCGCTATCCTACACAGTTTGTTCGCTTGAAAAAAGTACAATGGGAGCGCATCAAACACCAATGGGAAACAGGCGGTGAATTAAACCAGCAGTGGGAGCATGTTGATACGACTGAGGATGTCGTTGAAAATGAGAAATCGAGGTTCGCATTTTTAAAGAAATTTTTCTCTCAAAAAAAGCAAATCATAGAGGAGCCTGCGACTGACGAAGTAGTAGCGGATGACGAATTTTTAGACGAGGAAACAACGCTGTTTTTTGAACCAAACATCGTTTATAATCCACAAACATTAGAGGAATTAAAGCGCATGTTTATGGACCAATTTTTCCACTTTCAAATGAAGTGGGCTAGCTCGACATTGCGTGAAAAATCATATGTTGACCCTAAGTATATGCGTGACACGTTACTACGCACATTATTACAAGACTTACCAGATAACTATTTCGTGTTTTATTACCCAATTTTACGTGTGAAAAAAGCGCCAATCGAGTTAGAGGTCATTGTGATTACGCCTGTTGAATGTGTTTGTATTACGGTAGTGGAGGAAGAAAATCAAGCTGTTTATGTTGGCGGTAGCGAACGTTTTTGGGTTAAAAAGGTAGGGAAGCAAGATAAAAAAACACTTAATCCTTTTATTCGATTAAATCGCATGGAAACATTGGTTAAGCAACTTTTTGAGCAAGCAGGCGTAGACATGCCGATACGTAAAGTGCTGCTTTCGCGCAATGGCTATTTTGATTATCCAGGCGCTGTTTATGGTGTGCAGTTTATTGATAAGCGTAAATATGCAGAGTGGCTTCAACAAATAAAGCGGACGGTTTCACCGATGAAGCATATGCAAATTCGAGCTGCACAGTCGATATTAGCGATTGGTCAAACTACATCGTTTCATCGAGATATATGGAGCGAGCAAAAAAAGGATGACGAATAATGCAGCTCCATATTATTTTGAATGCCTATGCAGGTAGTGGCAGAGGGCTTAAGCGTTGGCGAAGTTGGCAACCTGCTTTAAATATTCCTTACATACTACATACAACAGACTATAGAGGGCATGGCTTTAAAATTGCACAAGAAATTGCACAGCAGACAAAAAAACAGCAACGACCGACTTGTATTGTTATTATCGGAGGAGATGGGACAATTCACGAGGTCATAAACGGTGTGCTTCATTGTGAATGGATAACGATTGGCGTAATGGCTGGAGGCTCTGGCAATGATTATGCTAGAACTTATCCCACATTCCAAACGGTTGAGCAGTTGATAGACTTTGTACAGCAGCCTGCAAGAAGGCGGCACGACTGTGGTGTTGTCAAATTGCAAAAGGAGCACGCCTTTATGAATAATTGTGGCATTGGCTTTGATGCGGCGGTTGCCAAAGTTGCCAATGACTCAACTTTGAAAAGGCAGCTCGGCAAAATCGGGCTCGGTAAATTAAGCTATATCTACTTTTTAATTAAAGAATTATTTATTTTTAAACCGTTCGAATTAGAAATACTTGTAGATGGAGAACGACATCATATTCACAATGTTTGGTTTGCGACAGTATGCAATCAGCCCTACTTCGGTGGGGGTATGAAGCTTTCACCAGCATCGGAAACCGATGATCAAATGCTTGAGGTAATTGTTGTACATAATATATCAGCAATAAAATTATTATTTTTGTTTGTTACGATTTTTTCGGGTACGCATATTCGTTTACGGGAAGTAATACAGCTTACGGGGCAAAAAATTCAATTCACACATAAGGCAGAGCTGCCTTGTCATGCGGATGGGGAAATATTAACAGAGCCAAACAAGCAAATGCAGTTTCACATTGAGCCATTAAGCTGGTATGCGACAAAAAATAAGTGAATCAGTTATAATAAAGTGAATCTTCAGTCCGCGACAATTTTTCGGATTGCTGTATTGAAAAACATAGGCTAGGAACTTTGTAGCATAGAAAAGATGTAATAAAGAAATGAGGAAAAGTAAGTGAGATTAAGAAACAAACCGTGGGCAGAAGAATTTATTCATGCGCATCCAGATGTCATTTTGCCAAATCCAGAGCAGCATAAGGGCGATTGGTCAAATGTATTTGGCAATGACCATCCGATTCATATCGAAGTCGGAACGGGCAAAGGACAGTTCGTGCTAGGTATGGCGTTACAAAATCCAAATATTAATTATATCGGAATCGAGCTATATGATAGCGTGATTGTTAGTGCACTTGAGCGCATTGTTGAAGCCGACAAGCCTGCTAATTTACGTCTATTAAAAGTAAATGGTGCGAAATTACAAGACTATTTTGCCAAAGGCGATGTTAATCGTGTTTATTTGAACTTTTCAGACCCATGGCCAAAAGCACGCCATGCGAAGCGCCGTTTAACACATGAAAGTTTTTTAGCAATTTACGAAAATGTTTTAATTGAGCGAGGGGAAATTCATTTTAAAACAGATAATCGTGGCTTATTCGAGTACTCCTTAGTGAGCATGAATGCTTACGGTATGGCATTAAACTACGTCTCTCTCGATTTGCATGCAAATATGCCAGAGGATAATGTGATGACAGAGTACGAGGAAAAGTTTTCAGCAAAGGGGCAGCCTATTTATCGTTTAGAGTGTCAGTTTCGCAAGCAAATTGAAGCATGATTTATTGAAAATATAACTTATAAACGATAATCTTCACTGCGGTTGGTGCGGAGTAGCGATATCCTTATTCTAAACAGCTAATAATGTGTTGCTTATATAAATATTAGCTTGTTTTGTAAGGTGAAATGCCTTGTATTAGGCATACACCCGTTGATTACAGCTATTTTAATTTTTGAATTAGGGGGAGAAATGATGGATCAATATGTATTTCATAATATGAAACTATTTTGGTTAAATGGTGGGGTAACAGCTTTAGATGGAGGAGCAATGTTCGGTGTCGTACCAAGAGCGCTCTGGTCGCGCAAATACCCTGTTAATGAGCTAAATCAAATTGAGCTTGCATGTGAGCCCATTTTAATTCAATACGAAGGTAAAAATTATTTAATTGATTCGGGTGTAGGTGCAGGCAAGTTAACGGAAAAGCAGCTGCGCAACTTTGGTGTTTCCGAGCAGTCAACATTGGAAACAAGCTTAGCTGAGCTCGGCATGAAGCCAGAGGATATTGACGTTATTTTAATGACGCATTTACATTTCGACCATGCGGGTGGCTTAACACGCTGGGAGGGGGAGCAGCTTGTTCCGGTATTCCCAAATGCAAGGATTTACACGACGCAAATCGAATGGGATGAGATGCGTAATCCAAATATTCGTTCGCGCAACACCTATTGGAAGGAAAACTGGGAGCCTATTCAACATTTAGTGAAAACGTTCGAAGGGGAGCTAGAAGTAGCACCGGGCTTAAAAATGGTGCACACAGGTGGTCATAGTGATGGTCATGCCATTATTCGCCTAGAGCAAAATGGCGATGTGCTCCTACATATGGCAGACATTATGCCAACACACGCACATCAAAATCCACTATGGGTGCTTGCATATGATGACTACCCTATGACGAGCGTGTTTGCCAAGGAAAAGCTGATGAAGGAAGCATTAGAAAATGGCTATAAATTCATTTTCTATCACGATGCCTATTACCGTATGCTTCAATGGGACGCAACAGGCAAGGAAGTTGTTGACAGCTTAAAGCGCAGTAATGAGGCAGTGATTCAGTTTAAATAACAGAGGCGCCCAAAATGCCGTGCAGTAGCCGGCATTTTGGGCGCTGTTGTTTGCCGTTATTATAAAATGTTTGTTTATTAATATAGTGAGTGGATTACCTAATTATACATATGTTGAAGCTCGTGAAATGATTGAGCGGACGACTGGGGAGACAACCCGATATAATAAAGGTGATTTTCCAAAAGGGCAAGAAGGTATGTATTATATATACACAGATACATCTGTCTATATAGTAAATGCAGAAACAAGGAATTATGTAAAAGGTTGTATGAATAAAATGATTTGTTATAAAAGAAAAAAATCGCATGAAATCAGCACTTATGGTTTCATGCGACTTTTATATTTATAGCTTCGTCAGCTCTAAAACCGCACCTGAGCGGGCGTCTGCTGCGAATTCAAATGATTCCATTTCGCCGTCCATCATGCGTGAAATGCCACCGCGATAAACAGGAGCAGTTGTAAATCCGTTGTTAAACTCTTCTACTTTCATAAACACCCATGAGCCATCAATAGGTGCTTCTTTTTTAAATTCAGCCTTAATTTGCTGTAATACTGTATCTGCTGATAAGTAAGGATCGACGCGTTCACTTACCTCTTTAATAATAATTGCTGCTGCTAATCCCGTCGCTACCCCTAAAACAAAATCTCTCAATTTCATCTTTATTCCCTCCTTGCACTAACTTTATCACATATAAAAGAGCGTGTAAAAAATAGAAAATTCGAAGGGCGAAATACTTTTACTTTATGTTATAATAGATGCGTAAATTAACAAGGGGAGTGTATCATAAGTGAATCAAGAAACAATGCAACTTTTCAAAACATTAACAGAGCTTCCGGGAGCACCCGGAAATGAGCGTGCAGTACGTAATTTTATGCGCAGTGAGCTTGAAAAATATGCGGATGAGGTTATCCAAGACAATTTAGGTGGAATTTTTGGTGTTCGTAAATCTACACAAGCGGATGCACCAAAAATTTTAGTGGCAGGACATATGGATGAGGTCGCATTTATGGTCACATCGATTACTGATAATGGACTCATTCGCTTCCAAACACTAGGTGGCTGGTGGAATCAAGTAATGCTAGCACAACGTGTAACACTTTATACAAAAGACCGTGAAATTCCGGGGGTTATCGCTTCTGTACCACCGCATTTATTAACAGATGCGGAGCGTGCAAAGCCGATGGATATGAAAAATATGCTGATTGATATTGGTGCTGATTCTAAGGAAGATGCAGAGTCAATGGGCGTTCGTCCGGGACAATCTATTATCCCTGTATGCCCATTCACACCGATGGCTAATCCGAAAAAAATTATGGCGAAAGCTTGGGATAATCGTTATGGTTGCGGTTTAGCAATTGAATTATTAAAAGAATTAAAAGATGAGCAGCTAACAAATCATTTATATTCAGGTGCGAATGTAATGGAGGAGGTGGGCTTGCGCGGCGCTGGTGTTTCTGCCAATATGATTCAACCAGACCTGTTTTTTGCTTTAGATGCATCACCTGCTAACGATACATCTGGTGATAAATCGCAATTTGGTCAATTAGGGCAAGGTGCGCTAGTACGTATTTTCGATCGTACAATGATTACGCACCGTGGCATGCGTGAATTTGTATTAGATACAGCTGAATCAAACAAGATTCCATACCAATATTTCGTATCACCGGGTGGTGGCACAGATGCTGGTAAAGTTCACACACAATTAAACGGTGTACCATCAGCAGTTATTGGCATATGCTCTCGCTACATTCATACATCTTCATCAATTATCCATGTCGATGATTATGCGGCAGCAAAAGAACTATTAGTGAAGCTTGTTAAATCAGTCGACAACACTACACTAGAAACAATTAAAGCTAATGTTTAATAAACGAGCTATCGGGAAATCTACTTCCCGATAGCTTTACATATTTTAGCCCTACTCATGTAAATCGCAGTAAACGTAAAAACTGAATTTTTTTCGTACAAGAAGTATTTCCTTAATAAAGAAAATAAATAGGAGATGATGGCGTTGTTAGTAGCAATTGGCACACAAAATAAAGCAAAAACGAATGCGGTAGAAAAGGTGATTCACACTTATTTTCCGCAGGCAAATTTTGTTCATCTAAATGTAGAATCAGGCGTAGCAGCACAGCCTTTGTCTGCTGAAGAAACACGACAAGGGGCGATTAACCGCGCAAAAAATACTTTGCAACAAACAGAGGCAGATTGGGGTTTTGGCTTAGAAGGCGGTGTGCAGCCAGTAGGTGAAGAGCTGTACTGCTGCAATTGGGGAGCAGTTGCATTGAAGGATGGAACTGTTATTAGTAGTGCAGGGGCACAATTTGTTTTACCTAGGTCAGTAGCAAGCGAGGTACGAGCAGGGAAGGAGCTAGGACCAGTAATGGATGCTTTTGCAAAGAAGGAAAATACCCGTCACAATGAAGGCGCAATTGGTATTTTTACGAATAACTTGATAAATCGACAACAAATGTTTGAGCATATCGTAACATTGTTGGTCGGTCAAATAATGTATTTGGATAGGAAATAAGCAATGTATTTGCACATTTACCTCAAAATAAATTACAATATATGCTGTAATAGAAAGTGAGGGAATTTGTATGAATCGCAAATGGCTTCATGGCCTTGCAATTACGACGCTTGCATTTACGCTAACAGGCTGTGGCAAGTCAGTGCAGGAGCAAATTGAAGTTGGGGTGGCAAGCGCTGAAACAATTTTTCAGGAAAGTGCTGAAGCACCTAACACAACAATTGGTTCAATCGAATTGTTTGTACCTAAATCCTATACGGTAGAGCAAGGTGCAAATGAAATGAACTACATTTTAACTAAAGATAAAGATTCTTATATATTATTTGTCAATACGAATGAACAAGAAGACAGCAAGTTGCATTATGACAATCTCATTGCCGATGAAACGAAAAATATTGTGAAATCACAAGAAATTGAAACAACGAATGAATTTGGTTTTTCAGCAGTTGTTCAGCTTGATGACAAACAGTATGAGTTAATCGTGAGTAGTGGCGGTATTAAAATGACGACGCTTTCTGAAGATCGCAAAATCGAAGAAAAGCTACATACAATGATGCAAATTGTTCGTTCTGTACAAATTACAAAATAACGATATTTATTTTGATTGAGAATTAAAATAAGCCTAGGTAAATGCCACAGGTTTTGAAGCCAAGCTTGCTAAAAATCTGCTGGGATGGTTTTGATAAAGCGTCCAAATGCTACAGCAGGGCGCTCTTTTTTGTTATAATAATATCGGTTTATCCCGTATTAACAGGCTATAAATCCCTAGGCTTCAAAATAATATGTAAAGAAATATTGGAGTGTGGAACAAACAACGTAGAAAAAACCGATTGATGAAACGACCAATCAGTGGAGGATGAAAAAAACACTGAGGGAAGGTTCACTTTATTTAAAAGGAGGGACAAATGTGAAATCTCCAGAACTTGTGGAAACATTAAAAAAACAGCTTGGTGAGGAGCTTTTTGATTGGTCTTATGATAAAGAGACAGATAAAGTGCGTTTACAGCATAAAGTATTGCAGCGTGGGATGGATATTTCGTTGTCTGAAATATTAGCGAAGTATACGACGAAAAAACAGGCAGCAATCGATGAGGTTGTCTATACAATTGAGCAAACATTTGCAGCAATGCTACAGGAGCAGAAGGTAGGTTTTGAGCAATTGTCTGCGGTTTACCCAATTATTCGTTCAGGCTCATTTCCGAAAAAGTCCAAGGACGGGCACTCATTCATAACGACAGAACATACGGCGGAAACGCGAATTTTTTATGCACTTGATTTAGGAACAACGTATCGTTTAATTGATGAAGCAATGCTAGAAAAGCTTGGCGTTACAGCGGAGCAAGTGCGAGAGATTGCACGCTTTTCAGTGAAAAAATTGCCGACCGCAACGAAAAAAGATGAGGTAGCAGGCAGTATATTTTATTTTGTCAATCATAACGATGGTTATGATGCAAGTCGTATTTTAAACGACCAGTTTTTAAAGGAGATGGCCGCGCAAATTGAAGGCGATATGACCGTATCTGTGCCGCATCAGGATGTGCTAATAATAGGTGATATTCGCAATGAAGTAGGGTATGATGTATTGGCGCAGATGACGATGCACTTCTTTTCTGTAGGAGCGGTACCTATCACATCTTTATCGTTTATTTATGATGAGGGCAATTTAGAGCCAATTTTTATTCTCGCAAAAAACAAAGTAAAAAAGGAGCAAGAGAAAAAATGAATGTAGCATATAACAAAGAGCATGTTGGTGATGTGCTTTTAGTACAACTAGCAACAGAGAAAATTATTACAACAGTAGTGGACAGACAAGGCGATGTAGCTTTATTAAAAGAAGAAGCAACAGGGGAAGTAAAGGCATTCAACTTATTTAATGCCAGCAAATATATCGAGCTGACAGCAAGAGGCATTGTAGAGCTAACGCCAGAGCTTGTGGAAAAAATCGAAGCAGCATTAACAGCAAATAATGTCACATTATCATTAGATGTGGATTTTTCACCGAAATTCGTTGTCGGTTATGTAGAAACGAAGGAGAAGCATCCAAATGCTGATAAATTAAGTGTTTGTAAAGTAAATGTAGGCGATGAAACACTGCAAATCGTTTGTGGTGCACCGAATGTAGAAGCGGGACAAAAAGTAGTTGTCGCAAAAATTGGTGCAGTTATGCCTTCAGGTTTACTCATTAAAGAAGGAAATTTACGCGGGGTAGATTCATTTGGTATGCTATGCTCAGCACGTGAGCTAGAAATTCCAAATGCGCCTTCTGAAAAAGGAATTTTAGTATTGGCGGAAGATGTTGAAGTAGGTTCAGCGTTTGAAATTCCAACGCGCTAAAATTTTAGAGGCTGTTTGAAAAGGTATTCTCTTTTCAAACAGCCTTTATTTTTGCCTAAGGCTAACCTCACCTCAAAATGAATTATTCAACAAAGGCTTAAAAACACACATTTTAAAATTAAAAAGAACAAGGTAAAACGTGTTTTTTCTTTCATCTAATTGTGAATCATCTTTCAACAAGTCGATAAACCTCCCTTTCTCTTAATATTTCCCTATTTGCACTGGGTAAACTCTGCCTCAATGGCTTAAAATATGGTATGCTTTTAGTATTCTATTTTCTAAAATAATGAGTTTTTTTTAAAGAAAAGAGTGAGCATATGAATTGGTTTAAAAAGCAAATAAATAAAATTTTATATACAGATGAGGAATATGATGAGTACGAGCAAGAGGTTGAGCAAAACGAGCAGTTTACGCAACAGCCGCAAATGAAAAAGACAACCTTCCGTTTCCCCCTTATTGCAGATGAGGAGTTAATCGAAAAAAAACCAGCGCCTCAAGCGATGCAGCAACGTCAAATGGACAATATAGAAATAGACCAGTCAACATTTGAGTTGCCAAGGCATTTACGAGAGGAGCAGCAGGAGATTTATGATGTAGAGGTATCAGGTATTCGCGAACTATTAGCGCGCAGACAAAAAAACAAAGGGCAGGTCAATGTTTTTCGTAGTCAGCCGCAGGGACGGCGTAATAATTCTTTGAGAGAAGAAAAAGATTTTTTAACGCCTACAAAATCTCGTGAGAAAAATGAGCCAAAGCAAACAACGGTTAGTCCTTTACAAAATCGTAAACGCTTTATACCAACTGATGTACCATCGCCCGTTTACGGTTTTGGTAAGCCTAAGCCGATTGAACAATTGTTGCCGAAGAAAGATGAAGAACTTGCAAAACCGATTGTGCCAGAGGAGCAATCGGCGTCAGCGCCACAATTCACCGAAGCGCCGTTCATCGAAGAAATCCCACAAGCACAAGAGTTAACAGCAACATTTGAGGCCCCATCTTTATCAACGATTGAAATATTAGAGGATGGTCAAGCACCACAGCCAGTAGATTTGAATACATCTGATTATAAGGATATAGAGCAACCGCCTATTATGGATGAGCAGGATGAGTTTGATTTGCTAAGTGAATTGAAGGTGGAAAATTTAAAAATTGAAAACTCAACAATCCATATCGGTCAATTGCATGTGGAGCAAGCGCCGCCATCAGAGGAAGGTGCTATTGAAACAGGTGGCAGCCGTTTGCCATTTAATGTTTTAATGTTAAAGTCTGATAAGCAAAAGCAGCTTGCAAAGGAATTTGTTAAACAACATCTACAACAGCAAGAAATGAAAATGGTGAAAGAAGAGCATGAACAGCAAGTTACAGCTACTCTAGTTCAAGAAAAGCAGCCAATTGAAATGGCATTACAACAACAAGTAAAGACTGTTGAAACCGCGCATGAAGTAAAAAATCAGACGGAGGAGCAGTCACCTGCTAAAGCTACTGCTGCAGTAAAGGAAACGCCGATGCTGCAAGAGAAAACAGTTACTGCTGCTCAGCCAAAGTCGCACTATGAAAAACCTTCTACCACATTTTTAGCGCCTGCTGAGCAAAAAACGGAAGATTATGATTGGATGGAGCAACAAGCGGAGGCATTGGTAGAGGCGCTTTCTTATCATCAAGTGACTGCGCAGGTCGAATCAATTATGCAAGGACCGGCTGTAACACAATTTGAAATTACGATTGGGCAAGGCACGAAGGTAAGTAAAATTCGCAACTTAGCTGATGACTTAAAGCTAGCGTTAGCGGCGAAGGATATTCGAATTCAAGCTCCAATTCCCGGAAAGCGCACGATTGGTATTGAAATACCGAATTTAATTTCTCGTGCTGTCCGTTTATCGGAGGTAACGAATAGCGTAGCCTTTAAACAATCAGAATCGCCAATGGAGGCGGCACTTGGTTTAGATTTAACTGGTAAGCCAGTTACATTAGATTTGCGAAAAATGCCACATGGCTTAATTGCAGGTGCTACTGGCTCTGGAAAATCTGTTTGTATTAACTCAATTTTGGTTAGTCTATTATATAAAGCAGATCCAAATGAATTAAAGCTTATGCTAATCGACCCAAAAATGGTGGAGCTAGCCCCATTTAATCATATTCCTCATTTAGTTAGCCCTGTTATTACAGATGTGAAGGCAGCAGCGGCAGCTTTAAAATGGGCAGTTGAGGAAATGGAGCGTCGCTATCAGCTATTTATGCATGCAGAAGTACGTGATATAACACGTTTCAATGCGATAGCAGAGGCAAATGGACAATACGCACAAAAGCTTCCATATTTATTAATTGTAATTGATGAATTAGCCGATTTAATGATGATGGCACCTACAGATGTAGAGGATGCCATTTGCCGTATTGCTCAGAAGGCCCGCGCATGTGGTATTCACTTAATTGTAGCGACACAGCGTCCTTCTGTAGATGTCATTACAGGCTTAATTAAGGCCAATATTCCAACGCGTATTGCATTTGCGGTATCATCACAAATTGACTCACGCACGATTCTTGATATACAAGGAGCAGAACGTTTGCTTGGGCGTGGAGATATGCTGTATTTAGGAAATGGCATGTCAGCACCACAGCGTATTCAAGGGACATTTGTAACGGATGACGAGATTGAGGAAGTAATTCGTTACGTGCGTAGCCAAGGACAGCCTGATTATATTTTTGAGCAAGAGGAGCTATTAAAGAAAGTTGAAACAATTGAGGCACAGGATGAACTTTTTGAAGAAGTATGTCGCTTTGTTTATGAGCAGGGAGCTGTTTCTACATCGTCAATCCAACGTAAATATCATATCGGCTATAATCGAGCAGCAAGGCTGATAGAAATGTTAGAGAAGCATGGTTTTGTGTCAGAGCAGAGAGGAAGTAAGCCACGAGAATCTTTCATCACAGAATCTGATTTAGAAAACTTATAAAAGTGCCAGGCACCGAAACAATTCTGATAATTTACTACAATTTAGCAGAAGATTGTTCAAAAAAGTTAGTTGAATGAAGCTTTTTCCGTATTAACAGGCTGTAGGATTCCCATATTAAAACTAAAAGTTTAAGTGTGGTCAACAGCCTGTAAAAATCGAATGTGGCAAACTTGATGTTGATTACACAAGCGTTTTCATAGAGTGTAAAGTCTTTAGCTTGTGTTCTTCTATCAACAAACTACGTGGGATGAGTGAAAACTTTGCTGAAGGACGTTGAACAGTTCTAGTTGCTATAAATGTAGAAAAAATTAGAATAGTCGTTCATTTATTGTTCTACATATTTAATGCTATAATAAATTAGTATTTTTCACTATAACAGATAATAATTACTTTGTAGTGACAGCTATAGACATTATTTGCTGCGGGTAGCAGCAGGATGCGAATACAAAGTTTTAGGTGAAGGAGAGAAGAGGAGTTCATTGTTTTTCTACCGATATAACGCCCATTATATAGATGCTATGCGCATGGAGAGGTCTGTTATTGATTGAGCTTCAATCTTCACCCTACTTGAACATATAAATTTTTGCAATTTTAAACAGGATCGCTGTATCCTAGGAGGTTTCAACATGACACGTTATCATTTTACAGGTATTAAAGGCTCTGGTATGAGTCCATTAGCTCAAATTCTTTTTGATTCTGGTGAACAAGTTCAAGGTTCGGATGTAGAAACATATTACTTTACTGAAAAACCATTACGCGATAGAGGAATTACCATTTTACCATTTGATGCAAATAATATTGAGCAAGGAATGACAGTTATTGCAGGAAATGCATTTCCTGATGACCATCCTGAGCTTATACGCGCACGTGAGCTAGGTGTAGAAGTTGTTCGTTATCATAAATTTTTAGGGGATTATAGCAATCATTATACATCTATTGCTATTACAGGCTCACATGGAAAAACATCTACAACGGGCCTAATGAGCCATGTTATTGGCGGCTATATGCCAACGTCTTACCTAATAGGAGACGGAACAGGGGCAGGAATGGAAAATGCAAAGTATTTCGTTATGGAGGCATGTGAATATCGACGCCATTTTTTAGCGTATA
This sequence comes from Metasolibacillus sp. FSL K6-0083, assembly GCF_038630865.1. Taxonomy (NCBI): domain Bacteria; kingdom Bacillati; phylum Bacillota; class Bacilli; order Caryophanales; family Caryophanaceae; genus Metasolibacillus; species Metasolibacillus sp. FSL K6-0083. Next base: position 90,972 of record NZ_CP152046.1, read on the forward strand.
ATCCAGATTATGCAGTAATGACAAATATAGACTTTGACCATCCAGATTATTTTGCGAGTGTTGACGATGTGTTCGATGCCTTTCAATCGTTAGCGATGCAAGTGAAGAAAGCAATTATTGCTTGTGGAGATGATGAGCAATTGCAGCGCATTCAGGCACAAGTACCTGTTGTTTATTATGGCTTTGATGCTGAAAACGACTTTGCAGCGCGCAACGTTGTTAAGACAACAGAAGGCACAGAATTCGAAGTGTATGTGCGCAATGAATTTTATGCAACGTTCTTTATACCACAATTTGGTGACCATGCAATATTAAATGCATTGGCTGTTATTTCTCTTTGTCACTATGAAGGCATACCGACAGATGTTATTCAGGAGCGTTTGGACACATATGCAGGTGTAAAAAGACGTTTTACAGAAACGATTATCGGGAATACAGTACTTGTAGATGATTATGCACATCATCCAACTGAAATTGCGGCAACATTGCAGGCAGCAAGACAAAAATATCCTGAAAGACAAATTGTTGCGGTATTTCAACCGCATACATTTACGCGCACTCAAACATTTTTACAACAATTTGCGGATAGTTTAGACGATGCAGATGCAGTATATTTATGTGATATTTTTGGTTCAGCGCGTGAGCAATTAGGCGCTCTAACAATTGATGCTTTAGTGCAGCTAGTTGAAGGAAGCAAAGTGCTAGAACTAGATACAATCCAACAGCTTAAAGAGCATGAGGGAGCTGTATTGCTCTTTATGGGAGCTGGGGATGTTAATAAATATCAAACAGCATTTGAGCAATTGTTACAAAAAGTATAATTTTATCCCATATAATAGGCAGGATTTTTGAAATGTTTGTCGAATCAGAAATATAACTAGCTATAGGAGGTCATTTTCATGGTAGTCGTACTTTATATCGCTGCATTAGTCGCGGCAATCGGTTTTTTATTTTTATGTGTAAGCATCGGTATGACATTATTTTCAGTGAAAACAACATTAAACAATATCGCAGGAACAGTAGCAGGTATTGAAGGGCAGATGGAAGGAATTACACGTGAAACGACATCGCTGTTAACAAAAACAAATTCGCTTGCTGATGATATTACGGAAAAAGCAGAAAAGCTGAATACTGTTGTCAATGCTGTGAAAGGTGTAGGGGATTCAGTAAATGGTTTAAATGAATCTGTACAGCGTATTACAAATTCTATTTCTTCTGAAGTAACAAAAAATGAAGAAAAAATAGCCCAAGTTGTTCAGTGGAGTAATGTTGCGATGGGGATTGCTGATAAATGGCGCCAGCGTAAAGCGATTAATCCAGATGATGTGACAGTTTATACTGTAGATGGTGTAAATGCTAAGCCTAAAAAATAATGAAAGGATTGATATACAATGACAGAGCAAAAAATGACGAACTTACCACAAGTATATACGACTAGAAACGAAGACATTTACGGTGAGGAAACAGTAAATATGAAAGATTTTATTATCGGCGCATTGGTAGGAGGCATTGTCGGTGCGGCCGCTGGCTTATTATTAGCTCCAAAATCTGGTCGTGATTTACGTGGAGCTGTCGCTACACAGGCTGTAACATTACGTGACCGAGGTGTAGAGCTTTCCTCTACAGCGAAGGAAAAAACAGTTCAGCTATCGAGCCAATTAAAAGAGCAATCGACAAATTTAGTAGATAAAGTAAAGGCAAAAACAGCAAAAGCACCAAATGTCTTTGATGATGGTACAGTGTCTTCTGAAGGCGAAGAGCCACTTGAAGAATTAATAAATGCAGTAGTGGAACCAGCTACACAGGAAGACCCGATTGAAAATATGTCTGAAATCGCTCGTCCATCATCAATTTAAGGGCGCTTTTAGTGGAAGCGTAATGAGCCTCTAAAAAGAGGCAGGGACATAACTTTATTATTTCAAAAAATGCGGAAAATAGATAACAATTTTTCAGCTTTATGGAGTTAAATATTCCGTCTTAAATCAAAAAAATGTTAGACCAACTAGATTGCGGTCTAACATTTTTTCTTTTTGTCCCAGCCTCTTTGCGACGAGAATAGTGACAATCACAGCAGTAAATCTTTTATGTGCCAAAAGCGAAGAGGCTGTCCAAAGCCGTGCATAGCCGTTATTTTGGACAGTAGCGATGATGTTTCGCAAAATGTTGATTCATATAAAGTGAACCTTCAATCAGTGGGGGGCTTTGCACCCCCACTGATTGGTGATAGAGGAACACAAGCTAGGATCTTCGCATCCTGCGAAAACGCTTGTGTGACCAACATCGTGTTGGCCTCATTCTTAGTTTTTACAGGCTGTTTGATCCCTCACTTAAACATCTTGTTTTTATCTGCTGTTTTGAAGTGGGGGTCTGTGCTCCTGCGGTTACTCGTCGCAAACAAATTTGTTAATACGGGATAAGCAGAGAATGCCTCTTTTAAAAATGGGATGAACATTGGCTTTAGCAGCGTACTCCTTATAGACTTTTCGGATAACTCTTTTTTTTTTAAGTAAATTTAATTTCCAATGTATCGCCACCGAAAATTTCTGCATCGAAGGAAGAAGGGATACCATTTCTTAAAATGGTAAAGCCACCTTTCGCTTGTGCTGGAAGTTGCCAGTTTGAAAAGCGGAATACATCTTGAAAAATCCATGGGCTGTGCTCAAGGGCATTCACTTTAATCGTCGCACCATTTGGTACAGTAGCCTGTGGAGAGAGTACAGCACCGTTCACCGTCATTTCGCGTACGATTTTTACGAGCTCAATGCGTTCTCCCTGAAATGTCACTAGCATTCGATCCTCTAATAATAAATCTAAATGATTTGCCAATGTTTGCACAGTAGGCAAAGCATTTTGTGTAAATGCTAGTCGGTCACCATCATTTACAGGATAATGGGTTTTACTTGGTTTTCCGTTAATTAATAATTCGGATGAAAACATTGGTAAATAGAGGGGCTGTCCATCGATATGAACGACATAGGAGCGCAATTGCTCCAGTAAATCTACATTATTTGTCTGCTTTAAAACATCCTCTGCCGTTTCTATTATTGAAATATCTACAATATCTCGATCTTGTAAAGCTTGGTCAAATGTCGCAATCTTCGTATTTATATAAACTTTAGGCTTTACAGTATAAGGAATGTTATTAATTGATATATTTTTTGAAAGTGCAGTATCTACAATATCTTGTACAAGGGCAGTTGCAGCTTGCCCATCTTGTCCTTCAATAAGCGTGATTGTATCGCCATTTTTGATGGAAGATTTTGTAGAGGCTGGCGTACCATTTAATAAAATTTGGGCAGGCTGACCATGCTCTCCGGCAATGAAAATTGCTTGGTTATTCACCGTTATGGATAGGGCATGACCCGGCTTACCATAAAGCTGCTTTGCTCGAATATTTGCCGCTAAAAACGCATCGGCTATCGTCATCTCTTTCAGTTCAAATAAGCGTACAATTTGCTCATTCACTGTTACCGTCATGTATTGAATCGGTGTTTTCTTTGCCGCAATTGCGATGCCTATTGGTGTTACAAGCTCTGGTGTTACCGGAATAGATGGTTCTTTTGTTAAATTTTGAATAGCGTCTATGCCGCGAACCGCAACGCGATTTTCTGGTAATTCTAGCACTTTGCCAAGCTCGACTGTTAATTTTGGTGTCAGGCTACCACCTCCGACGAGCATTACTGCTTTTGGGGCTACTTGGTTGTTCAAGCGTAAAATCTCTGTTCCAATCGCATTTGCTAACGATGTAATAGATGGATAAATCGCTTGTATTACTTCTTCGTGAGGCAAATATTGGTCAAAGCCTAAAATATCCTGAATAAGTATATCACTATCTGCTGTATGTAGCTGGCGCTTTGCAGCCTCTGCAACTGGGAAATCTAATAAATAATGGTCGCTTAATGCCTCGGTAATCTCATCGCCAGCTGTTGGCACCATGCCATAAGCAATAATTGTCCCTTTATCAGTAATGGCGATATCCGAAGTACCAGCACCTATATCGACAAGTGCAACATTTAAACGGCGCATCGTAGAAGGAATAAGTACGTTAATTGCTGCAATCGGCTCTAACGTCAGGGCCTCCATTTCTAAATCTGCACGCTTTAATGCTGCTAACAGCGACTCTACAACAACGCGAGGTAAAAACGTTGCAATAACTTCTATTGTTGCCATGTCGCCTTGTTGGTCTAATAGGCTGCCAATTTCTTCATCATCTAATTTGTAATATAATACCGAATAACCGACACAATAATAGTGGCTAGCCTTCGCATCTTCTTTATGTTGTAGCAATTGTTGCTGCGCCTGTTGTACAGCTTGAAGCTCTAAGCGATTGATGTCTTCCTCCGTAAAAATAGGACGGTTTTTTATATTAATCGTAATGCTTGCCTGCTCTGTTTTTAAGGCACGACCTGCTGCTGCAACGCTTACTTTTGTTAAAGGACCATGCTTTTCTTCTAACACCTGTTTAATTTCAGTTATCAAATCTGCTACGTAGAGTACATTATGTATTTGGCCATCTACCATTGCCCGCTCTTTATGTTCTTTAATAACCATATCAGCAACGTGAAAATGCTGATCTCGCTCTTCCAAAATAATGCCAACTACAGAGCGTGTACCGATATCTAAAGCAAATAACTTTGAAGTCATTTGTAATCGCTTCCTTTCGTGTCCTTACTAGAGATAGCTTTAGCGAGTTGAAGCGCTAAATTAAAAATGCGTGACATTTATAAACAAGTTGTCTATAATGATATTATTAATTAAAAATGTATCATACATTTCAGCGTTCTGAAAGAGTATGTGTACTCAGGAAGGAGAAATAAGTAATGAGTCAACACGATTTAGAAGGTTTACGCGGTCAAATCGACAGCTTAAACTTAGAGATTTTGCGCTTAATTAATGAGCGAGCAGAGATTGTTAATGAGATAGGTAAGATTAAAGAGAAGCAGGGTGTGCATCGTTACGATCCCCTTCGAGAACGCCATATGCTGGATTTAATTAAGGAGCATAACAATGGTCCGTTAAATCAAATGACGGTTGATTATATTTTTAAACAAATTTTTAAAACAGCATTAAAGCAGTTAGAGGCAGAGAAGAAAAAAGAATTACTTGTATCGCGTAAAGAGAAATCTGAAGATACAGTTATTAATATCAATGGAGAATTATTAGGAGCAGGTGCACCATCTTTCGTCTTTGGTCCATGTGCAGTTGAATCATATGAGCAAGTGGCGCAAGTTGCCGCATCTATTCGTGATAAAGGTTTAAAATTAATTCGAGGTGGCGCGTACAAGCCACGTACTTCTCCATACGATTTCCAAGGGCTTGGTTTAGAAGGTTTAAAAATTTTAAAGCAAGTATCTGAGGAATACGGTTTAGCTGTTATTACAGAAATTGTAACACCTGCTGATTTAGAAGTAGCACTTGATTATGTAGATGTTGTACAAATAGGTGCACGTAATATGCAAAACTTTGAATTATTAAAGGCAGCAGGGGCAATCAATAAGCCAGTATTGTTAAAACGTGGCTTAGCAGCAACTATTGATGAATTCATTCACGCAGCTGAGTACATTATGTCAAAGGGCAATGAAAATATTATTTTATGTGAGCGTGGTATTCGTACATACGAAAAGGCGACACGTAATACATTAGATATTTCTGCAGTGCCAATTTTAAAGCAGGAAACGCATTTACCAGTAATGGTTGATGTAACGCACTCAACAGGACGTCGCGATTTATTATTACCATGTGCAAAAGCGGCGATTGCAATTGGTGCAGATGGCGTAATGGCTGAAGTTCATCCAGACCCATCAATTGCTTTATCAGACCAGCAGCAGCAAATGGATATTCCAACATTCGATGCATTCTACGACGAAGTGCTAAAGTTCATGAAGCAATATGAAGTAAAAGCTTAAACTTTAAAGTTGTCGGAAAGGAGGTGTCTGAAAAGGAGGCGAACATGCCACTTTTCAGATGCCTTTTACATTTTTCAATGAGATAATAGTCATGGAAAAAGATGTCCTACAGCTTTTTAAGGCATTTTTTTGTCTAACTTCATTTTTTATTGAAATTGGAAATGAAAGTATATATGATGGTATAAAGTGAGTTTTAACATCTTTCAGCGATGTTTTTTGCGACGAGTAACCGCAGCAGCCAATTTTATTTTGTATGAAAACGAGGCAGCAAGGTTTTTTGTACAGATAGCAGGGCGACAGCTATAGATACAGAGGTTTCCCACCTCTACAGCTAGTGAAATGAATGCTTTTTAGGCTCATTTCAGTGGGTGCTGATAAAGAGGAACTCCGTCTAAGAACATCGCGTCCTACGATAACGACATCGTGTCAGCTAAACTTGCGGCGAATGTCACAGATTTTGAAGGAAGCCCTGCGTGATGCAAATCAATTAACCACGGTCATAGGACGTGAAGGCTTTAGGTTAACGTCCACCAAACAGCCCGAAAAAATTTGGACTAAAGTTAGCCGAGGCATCATTGATTAAGGGATATTCAGAAAGACAAAAGCATTTTTTATAAAACTAAAATGTATTTTTACTTGTTTATCTTGTTAATGGAAAATAGAAGATAAGTTGAGAGAAGATGACTGGAGGCGAGTATAGTGACAGTAACAATTTATGATGTAGCGCGCGAGGCCAATGTTTCAATGGCTACAGTATCGCGTGTTGTGAATGGCAACCAGAATGTGAAGCCTGCCACTAGAAAAAAAGTATTGGAAGTAATCGAGCGGCTAGAATACCGGCCAAATGCGGTGGCACGTGGCTTGGCTAGTAAAAAAACAACAACAGTAGGCGTGATTATTCCGGATATTTCAAATACAATTTATGCAGAATTAGCACGAGGCATTGAAGATATTGCGACAATGTATAGCTATAATATTATTTTATCGAATTCAGACCAAAAGGAGGACAAGGAGCTGGAATTGCTTGATACGATGTTAAGCAAGCAGGTAGATGGCGTTGTAATGATGACCGATAAAGTATCGAGTAGCATTCAACAAGCAATCAAAGCCTCTCCAGTACCGATTGTTTTAGCAGGCTCTGTTGATGAACAGCAGGAGGCTGCCTCTGTCAATATTGATTATTATGAGGCAGCATATGAAGCTGTTAATATTTTGTTGAAAAATGGACATAAGCGTATCTCATTTGTTTCAGGTCCATTGGATTATACGGTTAATGGTATATATAAACTAGCTGCTTATAAGCAGGCATTGCAAGATGCCAATATTGAGCTAGATGAGCAGCTCATTATTGCAGGGGATAGCATATATGATGATGGCATCGCTGCATATGAAGAGTTAACAGCTATTGCAGTACCTCCGACTGCTTATTTTGCAGGCAGCGATGAATTAGCAATCGGCATTATTCATGCGGCACAAGATGCTGGCAAGCAAGTGCCAAATGATATCGAAGTCATTAGCTTTGAAAACTCCAAGTTAGCCAGAATGGTACGACCACAGCTATCGAGTGTTGCCTTACCACTTTATGATATTGGTGCTGTAGCAATGCGACTTTTAACGAAAATTATGAATAAAGAAGAAGTGGCAGAGCAAACAGTTGTTTTACCATATCATATGGAAATTCGTAGCTCAACGAAGCGTTAAAAATGGAGGGGGCTGTCCAAAAAGCCGTGCATAGCCGGCATTTTGGACAGTAGCGATGATGTTTCGCAAAATGTTGATTCATATAAGCAGAGAACGCCTCTTTTAAAAATGGGATGAACATTGGCTTTAGCAGTGTACTCCTTCAGTAAAAGGGAACATTGATTTCAATGCGGTGTCAAAACAAAATGGACTTTTCGGACAACTTCGTCTCATTAAATTTGCCATCGTTTTAAATGGTAAATAATGAGCTTTGAGCATTTATTTGATTTTAAAAGAGCGTAAATCTATACTTTAATAAAAATGGAATAGCTGTCGGAAAAGCCTGCGCGTAAGCATGTTTTTCCAACAGCTATTTTTTATTTATGCAAAATATGTAATGCTTTTTGTAGCATTTGAGCATTTTTTTCCTCAATTTCTGCTTTACGAGGAATCGGGTCATATAGGTCGGTAGGATCTTCCCAAGTTGGGATAAGCTCATTTGGTGCTTCCTGCTGCCAATGCTCCAGCCAGTTTTTCGGCAATGGACCAGTAGGGCAAGCTAAATCGTTCATTTCTGTCCAAATTAGTGACCAAGCGCGGGGTACAACACGCCAAATATCGTAGCCGCCACCACCAACTGCAATCCACCTACCATCGCAATATTCATGCGCTAATTGATGAGCAAGTTTTGGAATTTCCTTGTAAATTTTCATCGTGCCATATAAATGTGTTAATGGGTCGAGATAATGAGCATCAGCACCATTTTGCGTTAGTACAACATCAGGTTTAAAATGCTCAAACACTTTGCGCATCGCTTGTTCATAAATCATTAAAAAGCTTTCATCCTCTGTAAAAGCATCAATTGGAAAGTTAAAGGATGTGCCGTAGCCTTGCCCGTTTCCGCGCTCGGTCACATTACCTGTACCGGGAAATAAATAGCGTCCTGTTTCATGAATAGACAATGTACATACATTTGGGTCATCGTAAAAAGACCATTGCACCCCATCACCGTGATGGGCATCTGTATCGACATATAATACACGCAGGCCGTACTTTTTCTGTATGTAACGAATGGCTACACTGCTATCATTATAAATGCAAAAGCCCGAAGCTCGTCCGTAAAAGCCATGGTGAAGCCCGCCGCCTAAATTTAGTGCATGGCGTGCCCGACCTTGTAGCACAGCGTCTACAGCTTGTAAAGTACCACCAACGAGCAATGCACTTGCTTCATGCATATTTGGAAAAATTGGTGTATCTTCTGTACCGATGCCGAAGCTTTCACCTTGTTTAGCTGTGAGCTGACCATGTCCTGCCCTCTTTACAATATCAATATATTTTTCATCGTGTGCAAGGGCAATTTCCTCTTCTGTAGCCATGCGTGCTGGAATAATATCTTCATCTTTTAAAGCGCCGATTTGTTTTAGTAAATCCATTGTTAATAGTAAGCGTTTGTGGTTAAACGGATGGGTGTCCGAAAATTTATAGCCAAGCTGGTCAGGTGAATAGACAAAAAGTGCATTTTTCATACTTGTATCCCTGGTACATTTGGCCACAAAACATGAAAGCCTTGCTTACGTAAATCTTGAATAATTGCTAATGGATTGATAACTTGTAATCGGACGCTCACAATTCGGTTTTCGTCGTTTGTAGCATCAGGATGGATAAGCACGCTTAACACGTTCACTTTATGTTGCATAAATATTTTAGAAATATCATGTAGCACACCAGCTTTATCGGAAACGCGAATATCGATTTTAGAACTTGGCTTATGTGCACCAGTTAATTCAATATAAGTGTATAAAAGGTCTGTTGTTGTAACAAGTCCGACTAATTTACCACCTGAGACAATTGGTAAACAGCTAATTTTAGATTCATAAAAAGTTAAGGCAATCTCTTCAACTAAATCTAATGGATGGCCAACAATTGGATTTTTAATCATCATATTCATTAAAGGTGTATTTTTAATGACGGTTTTTTCTTGCTCATTCAGCTCATCAAGAAAAGCGTGCTTAACATCATGCTCTGTTATAATTCCAACGACTTCCTTTTGTGTATTGACAATCGGTATATGGCGTATGTCATGTTCATGCATTAACTGTGCAGCCTCTCCAACTGTATTTGTAGGGAGTAGTGTGTGCACATTAACTTGCATCATTTCTTCTACAATCATTTTGCAATCCCCTTTGCTTGATTTTTAATACAAAAAACGCCTTTTAAAACGTAGACGATCAAAGCGTTCCATCGTCTCTGCATTGACATGCTTACCAACGCGCCCCATTAGACAGTTTGCTGGATGTGATGCGATTTCTGGGTCGTCTGTCGCAAAATATTCAAAACCTACAGAACTCATCATACGCTCCATCATTTTGCGATATTCCCAGACGTTTAGTCCTGTCCCTTTTAAATCCCAATGCCAATAATATTCAGTTGTAATAACAAGATAGTCTTCCATTGCCTCATCGGCAAACGATATTTCTAACAGTTTTTTTCCTACACCTGTACTGCGATAATCTGGAATGACTTCTATTGCACCAAGCTCAATCATATTTTCGATTTTATCCTCCGCCCAACGCTCGATAGGGTCTGGGTATAAATATGTGACATAGCCAACAACAAGTTCGCCATTGCGAACGATTATAATGCGTCCCTCCTCTAATGAGGCGATACCAATTAAGGCTTTGTGCTGTTGCGGGGCAGGGCGGAATGAAACTAAATCATCATGAAATGCATAACGAGCTAATTGCTCGGGATGTACAGGGCCTTCTACATGTACAATCCCATGCCTCGTCTCCATTGCAGTGCTAAAAAAGGTTTTTTTATGCTCCATTTATACACCACCTAATTATTCTAATCCTTATTATACAAAAGAATTTAGGGAAAAGGGAAGATGGAAGGGGCTGTCCAGAAAGTAATTTCTTTCATAATAGCCTAATTCCTAATATTGTAATCCCTTTGATAATTCGCAACAAACTAATTTATAAGGAGATTTTGTTTATCATCCATGCAACGGGCATTTAAAAGTTGTGCTAGCCTTTTTTCGACGTACGGACAATTAAAAAATTAATTTTTTAGAAAATAAATAAAAATTCAGTTGACTAAATAATTATACATACTTATACTAATGCTATCTTATATTTGGAGGGACGGCAATGAAAGTTGGAATTATCGGTGCTACAGGATATGGAGGACTTGAGTTAATTCGCTTTTTACATAATCACCCGGAAGTAGAGAAAATTGAATTATTCACTTCATCAGAAGAAGGAACCATTTTTTCAACAAAGTTTTCTCATTTAGAAGGAATTGAAGACCAGCCATTACAAAAAATCGCTGAAGGAGCTTTGCAAAATTTAGACGTTATTTTTACAAGTACACCATCAGGGGTAACGACTAATTTATTACCGCCATTATTGCAAAAGGGACCAAAATTTATTGATTTATCTGGAGATTTTCGTTTAAAGAATCGAGCGAGCTTTGAGCAATGGTATAAAAAAACGCCTGCACCACAGGAGGCAATCGAGCAAAGTGTTTATGGATTAGCAGAATGGAATGAGTCAAAAATTGCTGAGGCACATTTAATTGCCAATCCCGGCTGTTATCCGACAGCAGTTTTATTATCACTATTGCCATTAATAAAAGAAAATTTAATTGACCCGAGCTTTTTAGTTATCGATGCGAAAAGCGGTGTATCAGGTGCTGGTAATAAGCCTACACAGGCAACTCATTTTAGTGAAACGAATGAAAATTTCTCAATTTATAAAATTAACGAGCATCAGCATATTCCAGAAATCGAGCAAGCGATTGCAATGTTTGCAAATGTGCAGACAAAAATTTCATTTAATACTCATTTAGTACCAATGACGCGCGGTATTTTAACAACATCATATGCTGCTGTACAGCCTGGCGTTACGCAAGCACAACTGCTCGATTGTTTGCAAGCTGCATATGCGAAACACCCATTTGTACGCGTGATTAAAGAAGCCTCAATGATTGGTACAAATCGTGTGAAAGGCTCAAATTACTGTGATGTGTATGTGCAATTAGATAAGCGCACAAATCGAGCAACGATTGTCGGCGTCATTGATAATTTAGTCAAGGGTGCGGCAGGGCAAGCAATTCAAAATATGAATATACAAATGAACTTACCACAAACGATGGGTTTACAAACAGTACCATTATTCATTTAAGGAGGAAAATAAATGACAGCTATTATTGAATTGAAAAAATTATCTGGAAAAAATATCGTATCTCCAAAAGGCTTTACAGCGGCGGGGGTGCATTGTGGTTTAAAGCATAAGAAAAAGGATTTAGCATTACTTGTAAGTGAGGTACCGGCAAGTGTTGCAGCAGTTTTTACGACGAATGCTGTGCAGGCGGCTCCATTAAAGGTAACGAAGGAGGTTGTTTATAGCACGCAAAAAATGCAGGCAATGCTCATTAATTCAGGCAATGCCAATGCTTGTACAGGCAAGCAAGGGATAGCGGATGCCTATGAAATGCAAAAATTGGCTGCAGAAAAATTAAATATCGACACTAGCTTAGTTGGGGTAGCATCTACAGGGGTTATTGGAGAAATAATGAAAATGGAGCCGTTGAAAAAGGGTGTTGCCATGCTAGTACCTAATGATGATTTAGAGAGCAGCATTGATTTTGCACAGGCCATTTTAACGACGGATACAGTGATGAAAAATACAACCTATGTAACGACAATTGATGGCAAAGAAATTGTTGTTTCTGGTACAGCAAAGGGCTCTGGCATGATTGAGCCAAATATGGCAACGATGCTAGGTTTTATTACGACAGATGCCAACATACAATCAAATGAGCTACAAAAGGCGCTATTACAAATTACAGATTGTACCTTTAATTCAATTACAGTAGATGGTGACACATCAACAAATGATATGGTTGTCGTCATGGCAAATGGTTTAGCTGGTAATACAGCCTTAACGCCAGAGCATCCAGAGTGGGCAAATTTTTATACTGCACTGCAAGCGGTAGCAGAGGATTTAGCAAAATCGATAGCTCGCGATGGTGAAGGGGCAACAAAATTAATCGAAGTTGAAGTAATCGGCGCAATGAATGATGCGGAGGCACGTAAAATTGCAAAATCAGTTGTAGGCTCACCACTTGTGAAAACGGCTGTCTTTGGCTGTGATGCCAATTGGGGACGTATTATTGCGGCAGTGGGCTATAGCGGTGCAACGGTCGACCCTGAGAAAATTACGATTCAAATCGGGGGTGTAACAATGGTCGAAAATGGTGAACCAATTGCATTTTCGGAGGAACAGCTTATTACAATACTAAAGCAGCATGAAGTGAAAATTTTCGTTTCTTTAGGCGAGGGTGATGGACATGGCTTTGCTTGGGGGTGTGATTTAACATATGACTACGTTCAAATCAACGCATCATACCGCTCGTAATATTGTCATTAAACTGGGAGGCAGTGCATTAGAAGGCTTGAACAGCGCCTTTTTTCAAAAAATACAGGCACTTCAACGAGAGGGCTATCGCGTTATTATTACACATGGTGGGGGGCCAGCAATTAATCGCACATTAGCTGCTCATCAAGTAGCATCCCATGTGTTACATGGCATACGGGTTACTACAGCAGAAGCAATCGATTTAGTGAAAACAACATTAATTGGGCAAGTAAACCCACTTCTCGTACACGAATTAAATAGAGCAGGAATTGAGGCAATCGGATTAAACGGCTTTGATGGTCAGTTATTAGAAAGTACATTTTTAGATGAGGCAATCTATGGCTATGTAGGGCAAATTAAAAAGGTAAATACGAAGCTATTAAATACTATTTTAAACACAAATATTGTCCCAGTTATTGCTTGCATTGGGACAACAACAGATGGTCAGGCATTAAATATTAACGGTGATACAGTAGCAAGCGAAGTGGCTCTTGCTATAGAAGCAGAAAGTTTACTTCTTGTCACAGATGTCGCCGGCATCCGAATTGAAGGGCAATATCAGCAGCAAGTGACAAAATCAGCAATTGAAAAATGGATTGCTGATGAACATATTTACGGTGGAATGATTCCGAAAGTACAAGGAGCGCTTGCTTGTTTGGCAGCAGGCATTCCGTCTGTTCAAATTGTAGATGATACATTAACAGGCACAACAATTGTTGGGTGCCAGGCACTCACACAATTCTCGCACAATTCAATTTAAAGGAGATGGCTGTAGGATGAGTGCATTATTTCAAAATTATGCAAGACGACAGATTCATATTGTTAAAGGGCAAGGAACAATCGTGTATGACGATAGTGGGAAGCGTTATCTAGATTTTACAAGTGGGATTGCTGTTTGTTCGCTTGGCCATGCTCATCCAGCGCTTGTGCAAACTTTGCAGGAGCAGAGTGAGAAGCTATGGCATATTAGCAATCTTTTTGAGAGCAAGGGGCAGGAGAAGCTTGCTGCATCATTAGTTCAGGATTTGCCATTAGCGTATGCCTTTTTCTGTAATAGTGGGGCAGAGGCTAATGAGGCGGCGATTAAGCTTGCGCGTAAACATACAGGGAAGCATCATATTATTGTTTTTGAGCAATCATTTCATGGGCGTACATTTGGTGCGATGTCGGCAACAGGACAGGATAAAGTGCGAAATGGCTTTGGTCCTTTAGTTGAACAGTTTACGACATTGCCATTTAATGATGTGGTGGCACTTGAAGCCGCTATTGATGAAACAGTGGCAGCGATTATGTTAGAGCCGATTCAAGGTGAGGGTGGCATTAATGAGGTGACGCCAGAGTTTGCGGAAGCTATACAAAAAATTTGTGAGGCGCATAGTATTTTATTAATTGTCGATGAGGTACAAACAGGAATTGGTCGTACAGGGACGCGCTTTGCGTTTGAGCAAACGGCATTAAAACCACATATTGTGTCGATGGCTAAAGGTTTAGGGGGCGGCTTTCCAATTGGCGGCATACTAGGTACGGCAGAATTATTTGAAACATTTAATGCAGGAACACACGGTACAACATTCGGTGGTAACCCGTTAGCCGTGGCAGTTGCACAAACAGTTGTAGAGCATGTTTTTAACGAGGCTTTTTTACAGCAAGTGCAGGATAAATCAGCCTATTTGCAGGCGAGGCTACAGCAGGCATTAAATGACAAAAAGTTCACAATTCAAGGAAAGGGCTTAATGCTTGGTATTTACTGCGGTGGTGAAGATGTAGCGAGCTATGTTACTCAATTGGAGCAGGCGGGCTTGCTCGTTGTACAGGCAGGCACAAAAGTCATTCGTTTATTACCACCATTGACAGTAAGTGAGTCGGAAATGGATGAAGCAGTTGCTATTTTACAACAAATATTATGCAATTAGAGCCGAGCTGTTTAAAAAATCTAAATTACTTTCCAAATAAAGTTCCAAGGGAATAGGCTTTAAAGTACGCCCTTGGCGAAAAGGATAATGACAATTTATTGTGACTGCTGAAGGAGCAGTGTTTTTTAGCGAATACTTAATAGATAAGCTAAGGCTGCCTGAAAAGAGATTCTTTTTCAGGCAGCCTTATTGTTGTGCTTATTCTTCTTGTTCTTCCCCATTGCCTTCAGGGTCCCCTGTCGGTGGCTCCTCTGGTACGGGCGGTTCATTGTCTTCATCTGTATTTGGCTCATCGATTTCAGGTGGTGGAGCGGCAGTTTCGATAATGTTTGAAGGCTCAGATTGACGCCCTGTAATATCTACTGCAACAACATAATAGTTAGCTCCGATGGCAATTTGAGCCCGACGCCCTTGTTCAAAGCCATTCGTCGCAATAAGCTGACCTTCTGTCGAATAGACTCGATAGCCGATAACATCATTTGATGCCGACTTTGACCATACTAATGTATTGCCATCAAGTGTAACAATAACAGATGCTGGTGCCTCTTCATCCGCTTCAAATGCTGCCCCTGTAACGACAGTTGAGCTTAAGGAAGAATTGTTAGGTAATAGCTTTGCAGGATCTCCACCTAAAGAGCCAAGCATGCGTTTAACAAACTCCTCGTTTAAGCCGACGCCCCCCATTGTAACGAATTCAGCAGGGGTAGAAGGGAGAGCACTGTATGATTTACCATCAATATTGACAGATGCAGAAGAAACTAAGCTGTCATCTGGAATGGATGGTAAAAATACATTGCGATTAAATAAATCGGAGCGCACTAGCCCAGCACTTGAACAAGCTTCAGAAGGTGCTAAGCCTGAAATTCCACAAAACGATGCGCTGACAACATTTGCAGGCTTTTCAAATTTTTCTTTCGTTCCGATAAATTCAGGGTCGATATCGTAAATAGTATTCATCAACGAAGCCCATAGTAAATTCACACGGGTACTTGGCTGATAGTAAGTGTTATTAAATGTATATAATGATCTAGGCTGGTCATAGCCCATCCACACACCTAAAGAAATATTAGGATTATAGCCAACTAACCAAACATCCTTATAATCCTGTGTTGTACCTGTTTTTGCTGCAAAATCAGAAGAAAATTTTAATGTGCTCTTTGCACGCATACCTGTACCATAATCAAGTACATCACGCAGCATATCTGTAACAATGTAGGAAGTTTCAGGTGTAAATACTTCAACTGGCTCTACCTCATGCTGATAAATAATATTGCCATCTAAATCAACAATTTTCTCAATCATATAAGCATCAATAAATTGACCGCCATTTGCAAGTGTAGCAAATGCATTTGTATTTTCTTCAACTGTTGTCCCATTCGTTAATCCACCGATAGCTGTTGCTAAATTGACATAATCGCCCTCGGTTAAGCGAGAAAAGCCCATTTTAGCTAAATATTCAGCAGGTCGATTTGGTAAAATATCATCATATAAGCGAAGCGCTGTTAAGTTTTGAGAATGAGCTAAGGCCTCACGTGCAGGCATTATTCCTCTTTCTTCATTTTCAAGATAGTTCGAAGGGCTATAGCCGTCATAGCTACGCTTAAATTTCACATCGACAACAGGGCTACCTGCACCGATTTTTCCATACTCGATAGCTGGACCATATGCTAAAAGTGGCTTCATTGTTGAACCATTTGAACGATATGCTTGTGTAGCATGATTTAGTGCCTCAATATTAAAATCACGCCCGCCAACAAAGCTTAAAATACGTCCTGTCTTGTTCTCGATAACAACACTTCCAACTTGCACAGGCATTTCAACTGTTATTTCTTCTCCAGTTTCACTATCTATCGTCGTTGCTGTATACGTATGACCGTAGTATTGGAAATTCTCGGCTGCTGTTTTCATTGCGTCATACATTTGCTGATTAATTGTAGAATAGATACGATAGCCTTTTGAGCGCACATCACGGTCTGCTAAAATCATATATTTTTCAAGCAACTGTGATTCTTCTTGCAAGCGCTTTGGATCAATGCCATCCTGCTCAGCTAACATATCCGCAATAATTTTTTTCGCACGGTTTTCAAGCTCGTATGTTAACCATGGGTAGCGGTCTTCAGGGCGTGATTCAGGTTTTCTAAAATCTTGCGTAATATCGTAGACGATAGATTCTTGATATTCATTTTCTGAAATGTAGCCAGCTTCCTTCATACGGTATAGAACCGTTTTCATCCGGTCAATGCCGGGCTTTAAAGCTTCCTCTGTTTTTAATTGCCCTTTTTGTGTAAAAGGTGTATGGGCATACGGTGCTTGCGGTATTCCCGCGATATACGCAGCTTGTGGTAAAGAAAGCTCAGAAGCTTTAATGCCAAATATACCGTCCGCTGCTGTTTCGATTCCAGCTATATTGCGACCTGAAGCATTACGCCCATAGGGGATAATATTCAAATAGGCCTCCAATATTTCTTGCTTTGTCATAAATTTTTCAAGTCGTAATGCTAACAATATTTCTTTTGCTTTACGTTCATAAGATACTTCGTTTGTTAATATTTGATTTTTTATTAATTGCTGTGTTAATGTCGAGCCACCTGTTTGAGTAGCCGAATTTGTAAAGTCTTGTAGCAACCCACGCAGGACAGCTTTTGGGACGATACCATTATGCTCACGGAAGTACTCGTCCTCTGTTGCAAGAACAGCATCAATTACAATGGGCGAAACATCCTTTAGAGAGGTTTCACGTCGCTCTAAATCGGTGCGCAACTTGCCAATATAAATATTGTCCGCAAAATAAATTTCACTCGTTTCCTCGTAATTGAAAATAAGCTCACGCATATTTTCCTTCGAACGCAAAGGCTCTTCTTTTACGAGTGATGCGAAATAGCCCGCACCAACTGCCCCAGCAAATACAGTTAAAGTTGCTACTAATATAAGAATTAATAATGATAAATTCCAAATAACGCCACCTGTAATGCGGAACGCACGCATCCAAGATTTGTTTGCTAGAGCTTCTAATTTGTTATTTATTTGTGTCAACCATTCTTTCAATGAAACGACCTCCTAAACTCATTTACCTCGATTCAGTTAAACCAAAGGAGTAGGGCTTTTACTGAATTAGAGGAACTCAGTCGAAAGAACACCACATTTTGGTGCTAATAACTGAGTGACCAACATCATGTTGACTCAAAGTCTCCAGCGGATGTCATGGATTTTAGCTTTGTTTCCTTCATGAACTCGGAAAAATCCAACCGCAATTACGCCAATGCGTAATTGATTATAGCACATTTTTTCTACAGCTAAAATATAGTTATTGACAATAGACGCTGTTTAGGTAAAATAGACTGTATAGTTTTTCAAGTATTGAAGAGATTGCAGTAGTGTTATCATTCCCTGTCAAGAGAGCTAGCGTGTGGTGAGAGCTAGTCATAATGTATAACATGAATTACGTTCTTGGAGCTTGGACGTTGACGTCGCGTTAAGACGGATGAGAGGAAGAGTAATGCTCTTCAAGCTGGGTGGTACCGCGTTATTTTTACGATAGCGTCCCTGCATGCATAGTGCGTGTAGGGACTTTTTTGTTTCTATGCGTAAAAAAAGAGGAGGACACAACATGACAAACAAACTAATTGAAGACTTAAATTGGCGTGGTTTGTTATACCAGCAAACAGACGCAGAAGGTATGGAAAAGCTATTAAATGAGCAGTCCGTATCATTATACTGTGGGGTTGACCCAACGGCTGATTCGATGCACATCGGCCATATCGTACCATTATTAACGCTTCGCCGCTTCCAACAAGCTGGTCATAAGCCGGTATTGCTAGTTGGTGGTGCAACAGGAATGGTAGGGGATCCATCTGGACGTTCAGAGGAGCGCCAATTGCAAACAGTAGAGCAAATTGACCGAAATGTACAGGGCATTAAAAAACAATTAGAGCGCATTTTTGACTTTAATTCTAGCGCAGAAAATACAGCAAAGCTTGTCAACAATCACGATTGGATTGGAAAAATGAGTACAATCGAGTTTTTACGTGATTTTGGGAAGCTATTGAATGTCAACTACATGCTAGCAAAGGATACGATTGCTTCACGTTTAGATACAGGTATTTCATTTACAGAATTTACGTACACAATCATTCAAGGAATTGATTTTAATCATTTATACGACAACCATAATGTACGCATCCAAATCGGTGGATCGGATCAGTGGGGCAATATTACAACAGGCTTAGAAGTCATACGTAAAACGCATGATGACAATGCAAAAGCATTCGGTTTTACAATTCCATTAGTAACAAAGGCTGATGGCACGAAATTCGGTAAAACAGCAGGTGGCGCAGTATGGTTAGACGCTGAAAAAACGAGCCCATATGAATTCTACCAATTCTGGATTAACACTGGTGATGCAGACGTTATTAAATACTTGAAAATCTTTACATTCCTATCACGTGAAGAAATCGAGGTATTACAAACAAGTGTTGAGCAAGAACCACATTTACGCAAAGCACAAAAGGCATTAGCAGAAGAAATGACGCGCTTAATTCACGGCCAAGAGGCACTTGATACTGTACAGCGTATTACAGCAGCACTATTCTCTGGAGATTTAAAAGCTTTATCTGCAGAAGAAATGAAAGATGCTTTTAAAGATGTTCCTTCTATTGAAATGGCGAAAGAAGATAAAAACATTGTTGAAATGCTTGTCGAGGCAGGTGTTTCCCCATCAAAGCGTCAAGCGCGTGAAGATGTAACAAATGGTGCCATCAGCATCAACGGTGAAAAGGTGACGGATTTAGAATATACAGTAGATGCTAAAGACCGTTTAGAAGACGCTTTTTCCATTATTCGCCGTGGTAAAAAGAAATACCATATGGTGAAATTTAATTAAAAAATAAGAAAGGCGCATGAACTCAAATTGAAAAATCTGATTCATGCGCTTTTATTTTGTTCCACCAAAAGATTTCAAGAAGTAACCTAAACACAAACCAAGAAAAGCTGTAGAGGTATATTTGAAAATGAAGTTAACTTTCTAGTTATAAATACAAAAAAATTATTGGAACACTTTTTCTTTTTTTATCGTTTATGTTAAAAAGGGGGAGGAAAATGATGGAGAAAATAGGGAGTATCGTATTGCTAACAATAGGTATATTATTTTTGGGCGCGCCATTATTATTTTTAACGATGTTCTTCCTGCATCAAAGCTATGTATGGCTTTTAGTTGCTGCTGTTCTCGTAGTTTATATTTTACTCATATTAAGAATTTTGCAATTCTTCAAAACGAAAAGGCGCAAGCAAATAACGGCGTTTATTATGTTAGGGATTATGATTGTACCAACTGTTTTAGCTGGACAAACATATTATGAAAGCCAGCTAGCTACAGTGGATAGTGAGGTAGATATATGGGCGTACCATCCCTTCACCGAAAATAATCAAATTACAAAATTAGGCGAAGTGTCAACGTTAACTTTGGATGGCAAAATGCCAAAAATAGATGGTGCAACGGCGCTATATCCATTGTATACAGCATTTGTACAAGCTACATATCCAGAAAACGCAGATTACTTCAAAAAAACAGTAATGGTTAATAAAACACCTGATGCCTATAATAATGTAATTAATGGCAAAGTGGATGTCATTTTTGCTGCTGCGCCGTCTGAGCGCCAGCTAAAGATGGCGCAGCAAAAGAATGTTGAATTAAATATGACACCGATTGGCAAAGAAGCATTTGTTTTTTTTGTACATAAAAATAACCCAATTAATAGCTTAACATTAGAGCAAGTTCGCGGTATTTATGCAGGAGAGATTACGAATTGGTCACAAATAGGAGGCGCTAACGAAAAAATTCGTGCCTTTCAACGACCTGAAGATAGCGGTTCTCAAACGGCACTGCAATATTTAATGGAAGATACACCGATTATGGAAGCCCCGAGAGAGGATATTGTTTCGGGAATGGGGGGCATTATTCAACAAGTCGCACAATATAAAAATTACAAAAATGCGCTTGGTTATACATTCCGCTACTATTCAACAGAAATGGTGCAAAACGACCAAATCAAATTATTATCAATTGAAGGAATCGCACCGACAAAGGACAATATTCGCAATAACACATATCCAATTACATCGGAATTTTATGCAATAACAACAAATACGTCAAATGACAATACAGCGAGGCTTATTGAATGGATTTTATCACCTCAAGGGCAAGGGTTAGTTGAAAAAGTAGGATATGTGCCACTCAATGAGTGAATAAATGATTGTTTTTCGGTCGAATGAAAAAATCCACTTAGCCTTATAGCTCGGTGGATTTTTATGACATAACTACTTTTACTTTTTAAAATTAACCTTGATAACGGTATAATTGATTTTGTTTATTGTTTAAAAATTGAATGAGTCGATTTTTAGCAAAGTCGTGTTCTACACAAAAATTCTGTTGGATTTTAGCTATTTCTTTATGTGTAAAGTCATATAGCTCCATTCGCTCTAATAAAAAGGTTGGCACACATGCATGGTACATAAAATTATTCGCTTTATGCTCCTGATATTTTTGAAAAAGTGGGGGCAAGTCAAATTGATTGCCACTATGCAGTAGCACATGGCATAATTCATGACAGAAATCTTGCCATTCCTCTTCGGGTGATAAATTTTCCTCAAGAAAAATATAAGCACGACCTTCAATAAACAAAGCCTGACTACGTTCTGACCAATAAAATACTTTAACCCCTAATCTAGCTGCGACTTCTTGAAAGCTCAATAAAGATAAATCGGTAATGCCCAACTGCATATAAAAGCGCGTAATATAATCCTCAAGATGTGTATAATAGTACATTAAAACAACTCCTAAAAAGCCATTTAAGAACATTTGTTCTATTTTATTATATTATAAAACCTCACATTTTGGTAGTGAGGTTTGGAATATGATTGACAATCAATAAGGACAACTGCTAATTATTCATTTAAAATGTCATTTTAAAGCTCTCCATGGTCTTTTAAAATCTCCCACATTTTACGCAGTTTTTCTAAATCTTCTTCCTTTGATTTTGGCAATTCCTTATACCATTTTTGAAGTGTTGGATTGTTAGCAAAAGCTTGAAATTCAGCCTCGTCCTTTTCCTCCTGTGTCAATGCAGGTGAATTAGAACGGCCAAGAAGATAGTCTGTACTAACATTTAATATATTTGCTAATTGTAGCAATTCACTATCTTTTACAGGTCGCTCGTTTGCTTCAATTCTATTCATCACGCTAACATTCAGATTCACTCGGCTTGCTAGCTCTCTTTGTGTCCATCCTTTGCTTTCTCTTAATGCAACGATTCGTTTTCCGATACTCATCATCATTCACCGCTTTCAGAGATTTCATACTTAATTATAGCATGTTTCTGTTTTGGAAATAAAAAATTTCTCTAATAGCAACTTTATGCTTGAATTTCTATTTTAGCAATGTTATATTTATGTTAACGAGTTGCTGAAATAGAAATTTATTGAGAAGCATATTTAAAAAAGCAACTTTTATATCGGATGCTATATAAATAAAAAATAGGAGGATTTTTGATGGGCAAAGAAAATCAGCAAATGAATGTATTTGAGAATGGTATTTATATTGTACAGGATGGATGTGTTACACCGCTAAAGCCGAAAGCGTTTGGACAAGATACTATCATTTGGAAAAACGGGCGAGTTTTAGATGTAGAGCGAGCGGAGCGTATTCGCATTCACCAAGATAAATAATAGTCCTTACGGAAAAACCGACGGACACTAATTGATTTTGGCTATTTAGCCAAATCAATTAGTGTCCTTTTTATTTAACTTCCATCAGCAATGTTTACTGCGACGAGTAATCGCAGGAGCACATGTTTACTGCGACGAGTAATCGCAGGAGCTAAATTCTTTTTGTATCGAAAGCGAAGCGTAATTGATAAAAGAAAGGGGAAAGGGAATGGCTAAATATTTTCCAGATTTAATTGAGGAATATAAGCAATCATTAAAAAGTTTGCAGGAAATAGATGGCTGCACAAGTATGGAGCGTGATTTAAAGGAGGCGATTCAATGGATGGAGACAGGCTATGACCCTGCTGAATATCGGGCTGCTACAAGAACTGATAGCTATGTCATGGACCATTATTTAATGCAGCAATTTCTTATATCTATTGATTGTGATTTCACTGGATTAGATGAGGAGGAAAAATCGCTAAATAACGAGGACGAGCGATTAGACAATATTCAAAGCATTATTAAAGATGCATTGGTGGGGTTAACAGAAAATGAGCGTAAAGTATTTATACTTATTCGAGCTGAGTACATGACGTTTTCAAAAGTGGCTGACATTTTAGAAATTACACGTAGCTCAGTACAAAGCTATTTAAGGCGAGCAGAAACAAAAATAAAAAACAATATTAATGGCAAAAAGTTAATCTGTCATGGAGGTGGCTATATAACGAAAAGTTCATTTTAAGGGCTTGCCATACAAATGCCTATATAGTGAGGAGTTCATTTAAGCGAGATTGAGGTCATTCTATCTTGCCATACAAACACCTATATAGTGAAAGCGTCTTTTTCCAGCTTACAGACGTTAAAGACTAATCTGGTAAAGCTTAAGGGGGGAGAACGATTGAAAAAGAAAAAGTAATTTTGGTAAGGCATAATTTACAATGCTTATGTAAAGCTTTGTGAAAAATGTCAGCACCACATATCTCAGCAGTCTACTAAAGGAGTGGTTTGATGGACATTAGCCATATTATAGAAGCCATTTCTCGAAGGCTTCAAGAAAGGTTCGGAGATGCTTACAAGCAGTATACCAATGAAATGCCGCAGACGGTGGAAGTCCCAGCTTTTTTTATTCAATTATTGAAGCTAGAGCATACGCCGCAAATGAGTGGGCGGGCTAAAGTCAAGCTAGCGTTTGATGTGCAGTATTTTCCACTGAATGGACAAGTGGATGTAGCGAATCATGCACTACGCATCCAACAAGCATTAAGCGAAATTACATTATCTGATGAAACGGTGCTATTAGCTAAAGGTGCATATAGTGAAATGCTAGATGGTATTGCCCACAATTTTATGGATTTCGATTTCCTCTTACAAGACAGGGAGGAAAGGACATTGATGGAGTCATTGTATACGAAGGGAAGGATTGATCATCATTGACAAATGCTAAAAAAATGCCTGGAAAAAAGGCTATATCGAGAAAAATCGATACAACAGCTACGCAACAGTTTTCAAAAAATCAATTAATTAATAGTCAAAAATATCAGCATCGACAGGATGCACTTCATGCTTTATTAGAAGTGAATACAATGTATTCACATGAGCAGGTAGACACAATTTTAAAGCAGTTTGATAAGGGAGGAAAATAGAATGGCATTAGGTGGAGGAACATTTTTAACACAAAACAAAGTATTACCGGGTACGTACCATAACTTTATGAGCGCGGCACGTGCCTTTGTTAATTTATCAGAACGAGGCTATGTCGGTTTACCAATGGCGCTTGATTGGGGCGTAGATGGTGAGGTATTTGCTGTAACGCAAGAGGATTTACAAAAAGATAGCCGTAAAATTTTCGGTTATGACTACACAAATCCAAAATTAAAAGGCATTCGTGATGTTTTCAAAAATGCAATCACAGTATTTTTCTACAAGTTGTCTGTAGATGCTGTAGCGGCATCAAATGATTTTGCTGAAGCAAAGTATAAAGGGACACGTGGAAATGATATTTCAATTGTTATTCAGGCAAATGTAGATGAGCCAACGAAATTTGATGTTCAAACATTATTGGATGGTGTAATTGTGGATGAACAAGTAGCTGTAGCGTCTGCTGCTGATTTAGTGGCGAATGATTTTGTATCATTTAAAGCGGATGCCACATTGGAAGCGACAGCAGGTACGCCATTAACAGGTGGTTCTAATGGCGCGGCGATTACAGGTGGTGCGCACCAAGAGGCATTAGATGCTTTAGAAGCATATGGTTTTAATACGTTGGGCTGTCTGTCATCTGAAAGTACAATTAAATCTCTTTATGTGGAATATACAAAGCGTTTACGTGATCAAGTAGGGGCAAAATTCCAATTAGTAGGGCATAAGCTCGGCACTACGGATCATGAGGGTATTATTGACGTACAAAACGATGCAAATGGTGATGAAGTATTTGGCGCTGTTTATTGGACTACAGGTGCACAAGCAGGTGTTGCAGTTAATCGCTCAAATACAAACAAGCGCTATGATGGAGAATTTGAGCTTGATATATCTGAAGCAAAAACACAACCACAGCTTACAGCATTACTAAAAGCAGGTAAGTATGTTTTCCATCGTGTAGGAGAAGAAGTACGTGTACTGGAAGACGTCAATACATTTATATCCTTCACAACAGATAAAAATGAGGATTTCAGCATGAATCAAGTAATTCGCGTGTTAGATCAAATCGCTATTGATACGGCGCAGCTATTTAATGAGCGATATCTTGGTAAAGTACCGAATGATCAAGATGGCCGCATCTCGCTTTGGAATGACATCGGCGCACATCGCTTAGAGTTACAGCGTATTCGTGCGATTGAAAACTACAATAAAGATGCGCTTACTGTAGAGCAAGGCAATTCGAAAAAGGCTGTTGTTGTTAATGAGGTTGTGACGCCTACAGTAGCGATGTCACAGTTATATATTACAACAACAGTAGCATAAGGAGGAACAGTAGATGAAGAAAAATGAATTATTAATGCCATTAGATTTACAATATTTTGCAGAAGCAACAATGCATGCCCGTAATGCAATTCACGGTGCACAGGGACGAGCATATGTCACGATTGAGGGGAATCGTTATTTATTTGCACAGCTAATCAATTTAGAGGCAAATATGGAAAAAACGAAAACACAGGTGCCAATTATGGGTCGCACGGGTAAAGGGAACAAGGCAACAGGCTGGGAAGGAACGGGCTCAGCTACATTCCATTTCAATACATCGATTTTCCGTCAGCTTTTAAAGCGCTACAAGGATACAGGTGAAGATATTTATTTCGATATTCAAGTAACAAATGAGGATAAATCTTCTACTGTAGGTAGCCAAACGACGATTTTAATTGACTGTAATTTAGATGGCGGTCTTGTTGCTTCACTTGATGCAGATGCAGAGTATCTAGAGGATTCAATCGAGTTTACGTTTGAGGATTGGGATATGCCTGTAGAATTTGCGACATTACCTGAAATGCTATAAAAATTTATTTTAATTATTATAAAAGGATTGGTGAAAATAGATGAGTAACTTACAAGCGTTTTTTGCACACAATAAAAAGAAGCAGGATAATATTAAACAGCCGATTTCAAAAAGCTTTATGGATGAAGCAGGACAAGTAATTGAATGGGAGTTTGCGCCAATTTCACCAGAGCGTGATACAGAATTAAAAGGACAATGTACAAAGCGTACATTGATTACACAAGGTAAGCGCAAAGGGCAATATAACACTGATTTTGACCATTTTACTTACCAGCGCTTATTAACGGTAGAATCGATTGTCTTCCCAAATTTACATGATCGTGATTTACAGGATTCGTATGGTGTATATGGCGCTGATGAATTGCTAAGCAAAATGCTCACAATTGGGGAAATGGCAGATGCAGCGGCAGCAGCACAGGCAGCAAATGGCTATGAAGTGAACGTTGAAGACCTTGTTGAAGAAGTAAAAAACTAATCGAGGATGGTGATGGTGACGCCAACCTTATGTACTGGTGGGTACACAAGTTTCGTCGCCTGCCATCCGAATATTTCGCACTATCCATAGCGGATAAAGCATGTATTATTGCAGCAATACAAGTAAAAATTGAAGCGGATAAAAAGGCAGAACGCGAATCAAAGCGTGCAAGTAGAGGAAAGGGTAGAAGGCGTTAAAGCTAGTGTTTTTTAATTTCTTAGTTTAAAAGTAACGATTCGCTCGTTAAATATTAAAAATCGCTCGCAAGACAGGTGAACTCGCTCAAAAACAGGGGCGTATCTGAAAAAGGTGTATCCTTTTTTAGATACGCCCTTTTAGAATGCAAAGAAAGGAGGAGCAAAGATGGCTACACTCCAAAACGCTTTACAGGCAGGTAATTATTTTCCTCAAGTAATAAATAATACACCTCAAGTAATAAATGCTTTGCCGGAAGAATATAACAATGTCTCTCGGATAAGTAATAGTGCATCACCAAATTTTGATGTAAGAAATTTAACAATAGAATTAACACAAGTTAACATGCTATATGCTCAAATGGAAAAAGAGATTCAAGAAGCAGATCAGGCGCAGGAACAGCTCAATGAAAATGCCAATAAGGGTGCTTCTTTAATGAATACGCTGATGAATAAAATGACGGGTTTAGCCGGGAAGTTATTGACCTTTGAAAATGCCAAAATCGTCATTGGTTTATCAGATGATTTAGCGAGTACACAAGGTCGTTTGGAGCTGATGAATAAAAATTATCAAAAGCAGGCTCAGGAAGCAGGTGTTATCAATACAGCACTTACATCAACCTCGGCATTACAAGATATGATATTTGATTCGGCACAACGTACATTTAGCTCCTATCAAACAACTGCCGATATGGTCAATCGACTTGGTACAGAAGCCTCTAGTGCTTTTAGTAGTCCCGCAGAAATTATCGCATTTACAGAGCAAATGAATAAAGCATTTGCGATTGCAGGTACCCCTCCTGAAGCAATGTCTAATATAGCACAGGCGATGGCTAGTGGAGGTTTGGATGGAGCAGGGTTTGATAATTTATTAACGGATGCACCAGCCGCTGTTGGAAATATTCAAAAATATCTTGAAGATGTTATGAATATAGATGCCTCTAATCTTAAACAATTAGCAACAGAAGGTGTTATTACAGCCGATGTCATTAAAAACGCGATGTTCTATGCAGCGGAAGATACAAATGCAGCATTTGCTAGCATACCTACTACATGGGGAGGTATATGGCAGAATATCCAAACAGGTGCTTTACAAGCATTCACCCCAATACTCCTAAAAATCAATGAAATTGCTAATAGCGAGAGAATGCAGCAAATGGCAGCTAGGATTGGTGGAGCTTTACAGCTAGTTGCTGGGTGGGCAATGATGTTAATTGAGTTATTAATCGCTGGTGGAAGTTTTATTTATGATAATTGGTATCGTCTAGAGCCAATTATTGTTGCAGGAGCTATTGCACTAGGTGCATATTTAGCTATATTGATATGGACTAATAGAGAATTGTTTATTAATGCCTTTATGACGGCTACAGCAGCAATACGCAACTTATGGTATATAGCAACTACTGTAGCTTCTACTTTTGCGACATATGGATTTACGGGAGCCATGTTGGCACTCAGTCTTGCTATAGCAGCAAACCCTATTGCATGGTTAATTGGGGCTATTGTAGCTTTAATTTTAATCTTTTATCTAGCTGTTGCTGCAGTGAATTATTTTACAGGTGAATCTTACAGTGCAACAGGTCTAATTGCAGGAGCATTCGCAGTGGCAGGAGCGTTTATAATGAATGTGCTATTTGCTATTGCAGAAATTGCATTTGGAGTTATCGAAGGTCTTTATAATCATTGGATGGCCTTCGCCAACTTTTTCGCCAATGTATTTAATGACCCAGTAGGTGCAATTATCCACTTATTCGGTGATTTTGGAGACAATGCACTAGGTGTAATCGAAAAAATTGCTTCTGCATTAGACTTCGTATTCGGAACGAACTTTGCTACAACTGTAGCTGGATGGAGAAAAGATTTAGTTAATTTAACAAATTGGGCAGCTGAAGAATACGGCAATGGGGAATATGAAAAATTATTTAATGAATTAGATATGAATCAAACACTTGAAAAATTAGGTTTAAAAGCAGAACGTTTTAATTATGGTGATACATGGAATTCCTCCTATAAATGGGGAGAAGACTTTTTCAAGTCGAAGGAAAAAGAAAAAGAAAAAGAAGAAAATAACTCAGTTGAGGAAGCTATCAACAATGCTCTAGCCATTGGTGATAAGATGGACAAAGGCAACGAAAACAGCAAGCAAATCGCAGATAATACAGGTGCTATGGCGAATGGCATAACGCTATTGAATGATGAACTGAAATATATGCGTGACCTGGCGGAGCGTGAGGCAATTAACCGCTATACAACGGCGGAAGTGATTGTCGATGCACGTAGCGAAAATCATATTAATAGCGAGCTAGACATTGATGGCGTCATTGATCGCTTCGGTGAAAAGGTAGAGGAAGTTGCTGTTGGATTGGCAGAAACGGGAGGTGTGAGCCTTGTATAATTTTTTTATAGATGATGTACAGCTTCCTATTGCTCCAGCGTCTATGTCCATGAAAATTAATAATAACAACCAAACCATTGTATTGATGAATGAAGGTGAGGTAAATATCCTTAAAAAGCCTGGTTTAACAGAGGTTGACTTTGAGATATTACTTCCAAATGTCCAATATCCGTTTGCAGTTTATCCGAATGGTTTTCAGCCTGCTGCATTTTACCTTAATAAGTTAGAAAAATTAAAAATATCACAAGAGCCATTTCCTTTCATCGTTAATCGCATGAGACCAGATGGTTCTTTATTATTTGATACTGACAACGATATGTTATTTTCATTGGAAGAGTATACAATCGAGGAAGACGCTGAAAACGGCTTTGATGTGAATGTCAAGATTAACCTAAAACAATGGCGACCATATGGTACAAATAGAGTGGATGTAACAAATAAATCGTCTAAGAAAAAGGCAATAGTAATTAGTAAAAAGCAACGTCCCACAATAAGTAAGAGAACATCAAAAATATACACAGTAAAACAAGGTGACACATTGTGGGCAATCGCTAAAAAATATTTAGGTGATGGCTCGAAGTACACAGAACTCGCCAAGCTTAATAACATCAGCAATCCAAATGTAATTAAAGTAGGGCAGGTGATAAAGCTTGGCTAAAAGTCAATTGTTAATTACATCAAGGGGACGGACTTTCGAATGTGCTGTTCAGGAAGGTATTACCTGGGAAACACACCGTAAAGGTGCACCAGGGCAACTTAATTTTAATGTGTTGAAAGATGAAATTCTTGGTTTTCACGAAGGTGACTTAGTGCAATTTATATATGACGGAAAGGAAATATTCTCCGGTTTCGTTTTTACAAAAAAGCGCTCGAATAATCGTATTATTTCAGTCACAGCCTTTGATCAACTTTGGTATCTAAAAAACAAAGATGTCGTTACTTACAAAGGCAAAACGGCGGCGCAGGTGCTGCAAATGCTGGCGAAGGATTTTCGGCTGAAATTAGGTATTGTTGCCGATACAAAGCATGTCATTGCTACACGCGTAGAGGACACAACCGAGCTATTTACTGTTATTGACAATGCGCTTAGTATTACAACCAAAAATACAGGTGCTTTATATGTATTGTACGATGATTACGGGAAATTAAATTTACGCGATGTGAAAACGCTAAAGCTAGACATCCTGATTGATGAAGAAAGCGGTGAAGCATTTGAATATACGACTTCTATTGCAGATAATACTTACAATAAAGTGAGGGTATATCGAGAGGATAAGGAGACAGGTAAGCGCGATAACTATATCGCTCAACATGGTGAAAATATGAATCAATGGGGCGTTTTACAGCTTACTGAAAGTCTTGACGAAGGCGAGAATGGGCAAGTTAAGGCCGATGCTTTATTAGCGCTTTACAATCGCAAATCACGTAAGCTTCATATTAATAAAGTGTTTGGCGACACAAGGGTAAGAGGCGGATCTACACTAGGGGTACAAATGTATTTAGGTGATTTAACAGTGGCTCACTATATGATGGTGGAAAAAGTGAAACATACGTTTTCAGAGAGTGACCATCGTATGGATTTAAGCTTAATTGGAGGTGATTTCGTTGCGTGACATGTCTGATATTGTGAGGGCTTTACGGCAACTAGTATTGGATGCAGTCAATGCCCAAAAACTTGCAACAATCGTTTATGGTACAGTTATAAGCACCTCGCCGTTAAAAGTACAGGTTGATCAAAAATTATCTTTAGAGCAAGAAAATTTAAAACTGACGCGTGCTGTAATGGATCATGAAATTGAAATGACCGTTGACCATTTAACTGAAAACCGTTCAGGAGGCAGTGGCGATGCAGAATTTGCTTCGCATAACCACGAATATAAAGGTCGTAAAAAGTTCCTTATTCATAATGGCCTGGTCGTTGGTGATAAAGTTACGATGATTCGCGCTCAAGGTGGTCAGCAATACATTATCCTCGATAAGGAGGTGGTTTAAATGCTACCAACAGCATTTGAAGAAAATGATGGTTTAGAAATTATCTTTGAAGAAGAAGCACAGACCTCCAGAACGTATAAAATCGATTTTGAAAAAAAGCGCATCGTTGGCTATATCGATGAGCGTGAGGCTGTTAAGCAATTTATTATAAAAGCGCTCCAGACAGAGCGTTATGAATATTTAATTTATAGCTGGAATTATGGTACTGAAATGGCTCGCCTATTTGGTCAGCCTATCCCCTATATTTATTCTGAGCTAAAAAGGCTAATTACAGAAGCATTAACGCATGACGATCGTATCGATAGCGTTGATGCTTTTTCATTTAGCCATTACAAAAACAAAGTGCATGTAAAAATGACGGTGAATACTGTGTTCGGCCCAATCGAAGCAGAAAGAGAGGTGACGGTAGCCTAATGTTTGAACATGAAACTTTCGAAGCAATTATAACGCGGATGCTTGAACGCGTTAGTCACGATGTAGATAAACGAGAAGGGGCAATTATTTACGATGCAGGAGCCATGACAGCCAAGGAGCTACAAGAAATGTATATTGCACTTGATGGTGTTATTTTAGAAACATTTCCAGAAACAGCTTCGCGCCCTAATCTAGTTCGTCGTGCTGCAGAGTATGGTGTATACCCATATCCTGCAACACATGCTATTTTGAAGGGCGAGTTTAATCAAGATATACCAATTGGCTCTCGCTTTTCAATTGGCGAAGTAAATTATATTGCTATACGCAGAATCAGTATAGGCATTTATGAGATGCAGTGCGAGGAAGTTGGGGACGTAGGAAATACACAATTTGGACAGCTTATACCAATTGAATATATTGATGGATTGCAGCGTGCCGAATTAACAGAACTACTTATACCGGGGGAGGAAGAAGAGCCGACAGAAGATTTTCGTGTACGCTTTTTTGTGACGCGCAATCAAATACCGTACGGTGGGAACCGCGATGATTACAAGCAAAAAATTATGACTATACAAGGTGTCGGTGGCGTAAAACCTAATCGCACCCCAGCTGGTGGGGGTACAGTTGGTATTACAATTATCGATTCGAATTACAATCCCCCTTCTCAGGCAGTGATTAATGAAGTGCAAACAATCGTAGACCCAATACCTAATAATGGAGAGGGGCTTGGAATAGCTCCATATGGACATCGTGTAACAGTTGATGCCGTAGAAACTGTGCCAGTTAATATTACGATGAAGCTTGTATTAAGCGGTGTAACAATTGGACAAGTACAGCTTGAAATTGAGGAGATTGTCGAAGCCTATTTATTGGAACAGCGTAAAGCGTGGGAAAACAGTGAATTTTTAATTATACGCCAATTACAAATCGAATCGAGAGCACTCGAAGTTACAGGCATAAACGATGTATTAGAATCAACCATTAATAGCGTTAATAGTAATTTGCTATTAACAGCCAATCAAATTCCGATATTAGGGACGGTGACATTGTATGAGTAATCGAATCATGCAAAACTTGCCGCCGATTTATGCTGGCATTAAGGAAATGGAAGAGCTATCAAGTACTGTTGCTACTGAATGGGATGCACTAGAGAACGCCCGAAAAAAGGTGGAGGATGAGCAGTTTATTATGACTGCTAGTGAAAAAACGATTCGTGCAAGAGAGCGGAGCTATAATATTCGAGCTGACCAAGCAACTGAATCGTTAGATTTTCGCCGCAGGCGGTTAATTGTACGACAATCTACTCGCTTGCCAATTACCCAACGTAAAGTGCGTGAAATTATCAATGAATTGGTAGGAGAAGGTAATTGGGAAGAACAGTTAAGTGTAGAGGACTGCGAGGCATTATTTATATTTGATGCCTCAAATGCATCGGTTGATAAGGAAATTGACTACACACTTGATCGCATTATACCAATGAATATCGCCTTAAAAATTGCAAGGCGATTAACGACCAAATTATATGTTCCAAGCTTTCTGATGAGTGGCTCGGAAATTACTTTGCATCCAATGAACATTGACGACATTGAACAGCGCACATCCAGCAATCATCTTGTTGGTGTTAAAACCGCTGCAAAAATAACAATAACACCTATGTAATGGAAGGAGTGATATTGTGACACAATACGGCACAATTATAACAAATATCGGCTTAGCGCAAATCGCCAATGCCCAAGTAACACAACAAAAGGTCGGATTAGAGCATATCGCACTCGGAGACGGAAATGGTTCCTACTACATTCCAACTGCAAATCAAAGCGCACTTGTCAACGAAGTATGGCGCGGACCAGTGTCGAATGTAACAATCGACCCAGCAAACGACAATCGCATTATCATTGAGGGCCTTATTCCGACTACAGCAGGCGGCTTCACAATCCGCGAAATTGCTGTATTTGACGACCAAAATCAACTAATCGCAGTAGGGCAATATCCAGAAAAATACAAACCACAGCTAAGCGAGGGCGTAGCAGAAGAAACATTAATTCAATTCGTGATTGAAACAAATAACGTTGACGCTGTTGAGCTATCAATTGACCCTACAATTATTATTGCTAGTCGTGAATATGTGGATGAAAAAGTCGCAACTGTCAGTGCGGGTTTGGTGCAGTTGGAAGAGGACTTTACTACGCATTTGGACAATAACGTAAAGCACATAAACTACGCTGTTGCGAGTGGGACAAACAATTATATAGTATCTATTACTGGTATCGAATCTTTTGTAGAAGGGTTAAGTATAAAAGTTAAATTTACTAACGGCAATACAGCAGCAAGCACTTTAAATGTAAATGGTTTAGGTGCAAAAGATCTGGTCAAAAGTAATGGCAGTGCTTTAGCAAACGGAAACATAAAAGCTGGACAGATTTTACATTTAGTATATACGGGTATAAATTTTCAATTATTGGGTGAAGGAGGTGAGTATGGAAATGCAGTAGCTGCAGATGTATTGTCAGGTAAGACCATCGGCACAGAGGATGGCGTTGTATCAGGAACAATGCCGAATCGTGGAGCAGTGAATCAAAATCTAGCGGCTAATGGCTCTTATACAATACCAGAAGGCTATCATAACGGAAGTGGCAAGGTAACGCAGTCGCTAACGACGCAAGCTGCACAAACTATAACGCCCGGAACGACAAATAAAACTATTGCAGCAAACAGATATTTAACAGGCGTTCAAACAATTTTAGGTGATACCAATTTAATACCGGCCAATATTTTACAAGGGGTAAATATCTTTGGAGTTATAGGTAGTTTAGTAAAAGGTAAGAAGGTTGCAGGAAATATCTTTACTGTCGAACAGGCTCAAACTCTTTGGACATCTGCACAATATTTGGATTATTCTAACCGCGAGTTTACGACACCGACATCACTCGAAATAACAAATTTAGGATTTAAACCAGGAACAATTGTGGTCGTGATGGTAGGTCAAGGAGTTAACGCAAATAAGATAGGTCTAGCCGTATATACAGGAGACAATAACCCTTTACTGTGCGCAACGTTTCAGACTGATCTATTAGAAGGGGCGACCCCTACGACAAACCGAAGTGTGACGCTCAAGCCTAACACTGGTAGTAGTTACGTTACTGCATCAGGTTTCAGACTACCGATTGCCCAAGGTTCAATGATAGGTACAGTGACTTGGTTAGCGGTAGAACCGTAAAGAATAGGAGGTTTTATACTATGAAAACAATTATTATATATGACTACGATGGCTATACATTACAAAACCTAACAGGTGAGTACAGACTACCTGCAGGCATACCATATTTAGAAGTAACATTACCAGAAGGGAAACGTCTAAAACCTGGAATCGGCGTTGATGTAACAAAGAATCCACATCAACCGATTTTTGAAGATATTCCTAAGTCCGAAACAGAATTACTAAAAGACGAATTGCACGCGACTAAATTAGCGTTAGCTGAATTAGCCGAATCAGTTCTCGGAGGTGCTTAATTATGGCGAAAATTTACTATGATTTAATCACGTCGAATCCACCATTACGTACAATCGAGCAAGTGCCAATGAAATGGCGTGCGGATGTACAAGCGATGTTAGACGCAGATAAAGTGCAATAATCGTCCCCTTATGTGTAGTAATGTGAACAAAAAATAATAAGTAGAAATGAAATAAGGAGTAAGGTAGCCTGTTGAAAAGGCTGTCTTACGTTTTTTATTATTTTTAAATGGTAAAATCACTAATGAAATTAAAAAAATATTCTCAATATTGGGAAAATTATAAAAATAATATCTAAATAAATGAAAGGAATGATATTATGGCACAATATGGAACAATTATAACGAATAGTGGTTTGGCACAAATTGCAAATGCGCAAGCAACCCAAACGAAGGTTGGTTTAGAGTATATTGCGCTAGGAGATGGAAACGGTGCTCATTATATACCGACTCAGAATCAAAGTGCATTAGTTAATGAGGTATGGCGTGGACCAGTTGCAAATGTAACAATTGACCCTACTAATAAAAATCGAATTATCGTTGATGGTGTTATCCCAACCAATGCTGGTGGTTTTACTATCCGGGAAATAGGTGTATTCGATGACCAGAACCAATTAATTGCTGTTGGGCAGTATCCAGAGAAATATAAGCCTCAATTAAGTGAAGGTACGGTAGAAGAAATATTAATTCATTTCGTGCTTGAAACAAATAATTCAGATATTGTTGAACTTTCAATTGACCCTTCAATTATTATTGCTAGTCGTAAATATGTGGATGAAAAAGTAGAAAATATAGAGCAACGGTTTATTGAGCATTTGGATGATAGAGTGGGGAATCTAAATAAACTAACTACAGAAGATAAATTAAATCTAGTCGCTGCAATCAATAGCGTGCGGCAAAATGTAACCACACATACAAATGATAGTACAAGGCACATCACATCGTCAGAGCGTACAATTTGGAATAGTTTTGGTGAAGGCAAGCTTAATAAGCAAGTTATGTATATGCTTGGTGGTGTCTCAATCGATCCAAACACAACAGTTGAAGGCACCATACTCACTAATCATAATAATGTTCCTGATTCGAGGAGCTTTTACTACATTGTTACTTTATTTTATAACGGTGTAACACCATCATCAAATAGAGCACAACTTGCTATTCATTATAATAATAATGATATAGCCATGCGAAGTTATTACAATGGTTCATGGACTTCATGGCTACGTGTGGGTGACGCACGACAATTACTAACGAATCAAAAAGAAACCATTGTAGGAGCAATTAACGAACTTTTTACATCTGTAAGTAATGGTAAATCTCTAGTTGCGAACGCCATTACCCAAAAAGGTGTGGCTACAAACCCAAGTGCAGAGTTCGCAACGATGGCTACAAATATAACACAGATTAACACAGGTAGAAAGTTTGTTACTGGTAATCGGAGTGTGAATGGAGATACCGGTATCACAGTTAGTGGACTAGGTTTTACTCCTAGTTTGGTTTTATTTACAAAGAATTATGGTTTAGCTAATTGGCTAGATTATGTTATATATACCTCAACAAAAAATGTTGGGAGAGGGCTAAATAGTATGACAGGTGCAGATTCTAATGGGGTACAACGTCCTACTTTAGCAAATATTACTGTAGGTAATGGATACTTCAATATAGAATTGTTTTCATTTACACCATATACAGGTGTCGTGTCTTGGATAGCATTTGAATAGGAGAGGAAATATATGATGAGTAGAGGGAATAGAGTGATATTTAATCAGGATGGAAAAATTATTTATGAAACTGGAGAAATGTTTGGGCATGTTCTTCCACATGAAGAAATAACAAGATTGTATCATGTTGATTTAGAATACGGAACAATTGACTATTCAAAATATCGCATTGTGGCTATAGATGTAGAAACAATGGAACCAATCATAGAAAAATTGCCTGTTAATGAAACAGAAGATCAGAAGCGTATTAGAGAATTAGAAGATATACTATTGTTATCAATAGATGCTGAGCTAGGAGGAATTTTATAATGATTAATCAAATGATAGTAGAAATTGTGGTTAAGCGTATTTTGTCAGGTGGGCTTAATCCAAAGACAGGCAAGGTGTATGTTTTAAATGATATTACTAATTCAGATTATCGTTTAGCAGTGGAAGATTATATATTAACGAATAAAGGATAAATTTAAGTGCAATCAAAAGATAGTCCTTTTTTGTTATCTAAAATCCAAAATTCCCGAGATTTTCAAAGGACGCGTCAACAGACGTGTCCTTTTCGTTATTAAAAAAAGGAAGTGTTCAAATGGAAAAATATATTGCGTTCATTAGTGGGGCTGCTGGAGCAATTGTATCTTATTTAGTGGGTGGCTTAGGTATGGCTGTTACTGTGCTCATTGCGCTTATGGCTTTGGATTATGTGACAGGGCTTATGCAAGCCGCTATCAACCAATCGTTAAATTCTCGGGTAGGATTTAATGGTATTATTCGGAAAATATATTATTTAATGTTGGTTGCGTCTGTGTATTTGATTGCACTTGTAATACCTGGAATTGAGTATGCAGGTGATGGAGCTACTGTTGCATTTTGTGTGTTAGAATTTATTTCTATCACGGAAAATGGCACGAAAATGGGGCTGTGGATGCCCAAGTTTGTCCAAAATTTATTGGCGATTGTTAAAGATAAAACAGGGGAGGACAATGGAAAATGAGTTATGTGTTCAAACAAAGCTTATTGCCTATCAACAAATACTCGCTCAAATCACCATTCCCTATGACAGCTAATTATATTACGGTGCATAACACTGCCAATGATGCATCGGCATATAATGAGGTGATTTACCACAATCGTAATGACAATCAAATTAGTTATCATGTGGCAATTGATGATAGAGAGGTAATCCAATGCCTGCCATTTAATCGCAATGCTTGGCATTGCGGTGATGGACAAGGTGATGGAAATCGTAAATCCATTGGCATTGAAATTTGCTATAGTAAAAGTGGTGGAGCTCGTTATGAAGCAGCCGAGGAAAATGCTGTACATTATATTGCGACATTATTAAAACAGTTTGGTTGGGGTGTAGAACGTATTAAAAAGCATCAAGATTGGAGCGGCAAATATTGCCCGCATCGAATTTTGGATGAAAATCGTTGGGAAAGCTTCAAGGGGCGTGTGCAAAGCGCATTAGATGCACTTAATAAGCAGCCCATATTAAAGGAGGCAACACAAATAGACTTCTTAACTTCGACGGGTCGTGCAGAAATTCGGGCATTACTTAAAAAAGCTCGTGATAAAAATATTATTAATAAAGCTATACACACAGACAAAGAAATTGAAAAATACGGTGATATTCAATTGTTGAGCTATCAAGCAGCTGTTATCAATCGTACATTTCAAGAATAGCTCCTCTCAGCACGAGAGGGGCTTTTTTTGTTTTCACCAAATATTGCATATTGCCAAATGAGAACATATGTTCTAAAATAAAATGAAACAAATGTTCTTTTTGGAGGTGGGATATGATGCGAAATCAACTTATAAAAGCAATGCAACGTCAATGTCTTTTGGATATTATGTATATGGCGAAGGATGGTAGAATCTCAAAGAGACGTGTAAAAATTATTAAAATAACAGGTGATACAATGCAGGTGTACTGCTTCAATAAATGCGCAAAACGTACTTTTATAGTAGATAATACACTTGCGATTATGCCTGTTAGTAGCCGAAAAGAGCGTGAAGTTATATGAATTGCTTTTAGCATATAGAAAAGAGCGAGGCACTATAAAGTAGGGGAAGTTTTCATATTTATATACAAACTTAAAATCATCCCTAACTCATCAATAAATTGATTGCTTATGGTTTTCTATTTTAAAATTCAATAAAAAATAACAAAAAACCGCCAAACACTTGATATACAAGTGTTGGCGGTTTGAAATTCTGGAAAATCAGCGAGAGTAGAACTCAACGATTAATTGTTCTTGGATTTCAGCAGATAATTCAGAGCGCTCTGGGAAGCGTACGAATGTACCTACTTTGCTGTCTGCATCAAATGAAAGGTATTCTGGTACGAAGTTGTTTACTTCGATTGCTTCATTTACAACAGCTAAGTTTTGTGAACGCTCACGTAAAGAGATTGATTGACCAGGTTTTACGCTGAAAGATGGAATATCAACGCGCTTGCCATCAACTAAAACGTGACCGTGGTTTACTAATTGACGAGCTGCACGACGAGTGCGAGCTAAGCCTAAACGGTAAACTAGGTTGTCAAGGCGAGTTTCAAGAAGAATCATGAAGTTTTCACCGTGTAAACCTTGTAATTTACTAGCTTTGTCATAAGTGTTTTTGAATTGACGCTCAGTCATACCATACATATGACGTAGTTTTTGTTTTTCTTGTAATTGTAAACCATACTCAGATAATTTTTTGCGTTGGTTTGGACCGTGTTGGCCTGGTGCGTATGGGCGTTTTTCGATTTCTTTACCTGTGCCGCTTAGAGAAATACCAAGACGACGAGAAAGTTTCCAAGATGGACCTGTATAACGAGACATAATTGTGTCTCCTCCTTTAAATTTGGTTTTTTTGTTGTAAAACAAAAACCAGTTGTCTCCCGACTTAATTAGCATTTTATTATTTTGCATCTTCGCCCTTGCAGCCTGAGGGTTACACAATGCACCATTCTTAAAAGAAAGGAATAAAATACAGAAAAAAGCTACACAACTGCTGCATTTATTTTACACTCTGACTATTCTATCTTGTTTTCTACTAGGAGTCAATAAAATTAATTATATCTCGTTTATATTTTACGTGCTTGACTAAGTAAATTGAAATAAGTGTCATGATAAATGTTTAACTAGCATAAAATATGGGTAGTTCAAAATTATGCCTATTAAGAAATATTTGAAAAATTTCAAGATAAAAAACGAATAATGAGTATTTTTATTTATTTTTTTATGTTACATTGAGTTTGGAGTTAAACGTATAGATGTTTAGAATAGTTTTTTTGGAAAAAATGTGAATATTTTCGTAGTCAAATAGGCTTAAGGTAATGTATAATTAAAAATATGCGCAATTATAATCCTTTTAACTATAAAGGAGAAAAGGTGATTTCATGATTTTTGACCATCAACAAAAACTTATTGAAATTAAATCTGATTTAATGGACGTTTATATTAATTCTAATAATGAGCTTGATGACTTAAATGAATTTGTCTTTTTTATAAATAGCTTATTAGAGAAGCACTTTTTTATAACGAATTGCATATTCTTCAAATGGGCAAATGATTTGTTTAAACCTATGTACAATGTTGATGTAGATGCAAACTTGTATGATATATCTTCAATATCCCTCGAGTCTTTTTTCAAGCAACAGCCGCTAGTACCAATTCCTCCAATGTTAAAAAAGGAGACAGGTTTAGAAAACATGACACATTTGCTGTTGGTAAAAGTAAAAGACCAAAATCCGATTGGTATATTCGTTTTCCAAGGCTCAATACAATGTCCATTTTTCGATAATTTAGAATTCGTAGAAGAGTTTGTTCCTTTACTTTCGGAAGTTGTACAGATGAAATTTGAAAGTATCAATATCCGACTAAATGAGCTTCAATACCGCAAATTGTATGATATTGCTAATTTATTCCATTCTACGATGGATGTTGATGCAATATTGCAAAATGTACTAGCTATCATTCAAGACAATTTCCCGAATTTAAAAGCAGAATTAATATTGTCGAATAATCAAGATCAAAAAACGAAAGTTAATATAAAACAGTTTGACTATTTATCTGAAAGAGCAACTACAATTGAAGCTTTCTTATCGGGGGAGATGACGTCTGAGCATATCCCCGAATTAGACTGTTATTTATTGAATGCACCGATTAAAGGGCAGCAGGCGATTTATGGGATTTTACAAGTGACTGTGCACAGTGAATATGTCATTACAGCGTCACAAAGAGAGTTTATTCAAGTGCTGGCACAAGCCTCTGGTAATGCGTTGGAAAATGCTAAATTATATCACCAGTCTTCACGTTTAATAAGTGATTTACAGCTAATTAATGAAACGTCACATCGCCTTAATATGCGACTGGATATTGATGAGATGCTGTTATTTTTACAAAAGCAGCTAATAAAATCGTTTAAACCGATGGAGCTATGCTTTGTCTTTAAAGAGGAGGAGCAGTTTAATATTACATCCGCGTGCACAAATTTATTTAAAACAGCACATGGGGATATATATGTACAGCATGTTGAAAAACATTTTTCACACTCACAAGACCCTCTATTTATAGCGGATTTTAGACGCATTATAGAAAATCAGCATATAGAGTTTAAATCGATTATGGCTATTCCAATGATTGTGGAAGAGCGAATTAATGGCTTTAGCATCGTCATGCATAGCGAGCCATACTTTTTTTCGTTCGATAGCTTTAAGCTAATGCAGTCACTTATTCATCATTCATCATTAGCGATTGCAAACTCAAAGTTGCGTCATCAGCTACAGGAAATGGTCGATAAGGACCATTTAACAAGCTTATACGCAAGGAGCTATTTGGATCATTTTGTTGAGAAATCCTTACAGGAGGATAGCTCAGGTATGTTTTTATTAATTGATATTGATAATTTTAAACATATTAATGACACATTTGGTCACCAAGTAGGGGATAATATTTTAAAGCAAATTGGGACACAATTGCAGCTTATCGTAAGGGAGCGGGGTATTTGTGCGCGTTGGGGTGGAGAGGAAATGTCCATCTACATTCCGAATATCTCTGATAAAGAGGCATTAGTAGTAGCGGAAACGGTTGTGAAGAGCATTCCCAATGTTACGGAGCCGAGAGTTACGATTTCTGCTGGTCTCATTACATGGAATAAGGTCGAACGGCCCGAATTCCAATCTTTATTTTTACATGCAGATACAGCGTTGTATAGTGCTAAAAATAATGGGAAAAACCAAGTTTGCATTTTCCATCATTCCATGCAATTACAACATTAAAACGGGAACACCCAAAAAGCGTGTGAAGCACTGCTTATTGGGTGTTTTGTTTGTGTTTATATATTTAAAAAAGGTAACCTACAATCAATTACACCTTGGTGTAATTGCGTCTAGATTTTTTCGAGCTAGCTCGAAAAGCCCTTCTTATAAATGCTTCAATAAAGTTTGGACAAATAATGTTAAGCCACGTTCATCGTCTTCCGAAAAGCGATTTTTTATCGGACTGTCGATATCTAATACACCAATAACCTCGTCTTCTTTTAATAATGGAATGACAATTTCTGAATTTGATGCGGCATCACATGCAATATGCCCAGGGAAAGCATGGACATCTTCTACAACAATTGTTTTTCTTTGTTCAACGGCTGTGCCGCATACACCTCGTCCAACCGCAATGCGCACACATGCAGGCAGCCCTTGGAACGGGCCTAAAACAAGCTCGCCATCCTTCATTAAATAAAAGCCCACCCAGTTTATTTCCTGTAAAAATTGATTTAATAGTGCAGATGCATTACTTAAATTTGCGATGAGGTCGCTTTCACCTGTAAGAAGTGCATCAAGTTGCTTTGCTAGTAGGGCATACTTGCTTTCAAGTGTCCCTTCGTATTTCATTTGAGTAAACATAATCTACCTCCGTAAAATTGTTATGAAAAAAGTAATTCGTAATGCTGATGTAAATCCTTTACAGTGTGTGCATCCGAGCCAAAAGTGTATGGCAATGCAATGGATTTTGCATATTCCATCATTGGCAGTGGGGGATATGGTTCTAAGCACATAGGCTTGCTAAGTCCTGCACTGTTGAAATCCATTTCATAGCCGCAGTTTTTCATATGTAACAATAGTTTTTTTATTAATACTGTATCATCAATTTGTTCAGCGTGCGCATGCTGAAATTTATGAATAAGTGTAGGATGACCAATTCGCTTTGGTTTGTATTTACCTAAATCGCTATCGATTGATTGGTGTACCGTTTCATAATATAATTGATACAATTGTTGGACACTGCCGATTTCATTTGCGCATTGTAAATATACTTCTTTCGAAAAATCGATACAAGTATAATGATTTTGCCATTTCAAAAAATGAACAGAAAGAATGGAATCATCAAGCATTGGACCATATTCATTCAAAAATTGACGTGTTTCATTTTCGAAACCTACAATAAAATCAATTTCAAGCCCAATATTAATATGAATTTGTGAAGAATAGTACTTTTTTATTTCCTGTAAATGTGTAAAATAAGGAACAAGTAATGCGAAATCCATCCCGCTATCCTTATCGGGTGTAGGGTCCTCAAATGAGGGCGGTAATGGTGCATGCTCCGTAAAAGTGATTTC
The DNA here is from genome assembly GCF_038630865.1 of Metasolibacillus sp. FSL K6-0083. Taxonomy (NCBI): domain Bacteria; kingdom Bacillati; phylum Bacillota; class Bacilli; order Caryophanales; family Caryophanaceae; genus Metasolibacillus; species Metasolibacillus sp. FSL K6-0083. The sequence goes on from NZ_CP152046.1 coordinate 134,379, forward strand.
TGTAAAATGGCATGCAATCGCTTTTTCAACATAACGTTCTAGTGCGTCTTTAGAACCGTGCGGACAAAAAGGTGTGTGAATATGACCATCTTTTTTCATAAAAAAGGAAACTCCTTTCATCTTATCGATTTACTTTTGCAAAAACCTTTAAAAACTTAAACAAATCATACAAAACGTGGTATATTATAAATAACATATAGCCATAAGCGATTTTGGAACAGGGGGCTTACAGTGGAGTATATCATCATTGTTGTCGTCCTACTATTAGCATTATTAATTTTTGGTTTAATGATTAGGCGAAAACATAATGCTGAAATAGAACGACTAGAAAAAGAAAAAATGCAAGTGCAGCATTATCCTATATATGAAGAATTAACAAAAGTAAAAGCGCTGAATATGAACGGTCAAACGGAGGAAATGTTTGAAAACTGGCGCAATATGTGGTCAGAAGTAATTGATGTACATGTTGTGAAAATGGATTCGATGTTGTTTGATGCGGAAGAATATGTGGATCGTTTTAAGTTTAAAAAAGCTACCCAAGTTGAGCGTGAAATAGAAGAATATATTGTAAAATGTGAAACAATTAAAGTTAAAATTATTAAAGAGTTAGAGGAATTGATTGGAAGCGAAGAGAAAAATCGTATCGAGGTGGAGCAATTAAAGGAATACCATCGCTCAGCACGCAAAACGATTTTAGCACATCAATACTCATTTGGTCCTGCCTTAGAGCAGCTTGAAAAAAGATTGGAGCAATTTGTACCGAAGTTTGAGGAGTTCGACCAATTGACAACGGAAGGCAACTATTTGCAAGCTCGTGAAATTATTTTAACTTTAAACAGTGAGGCGCAATCCATTTTCTCGTTATTAAGCGATATTCCAACATTGCTAACAGAAATTCAAACGAAAATTCCGACAGCCATTCAGGAATTACGCAACGGTCAGAAAGAAATGGAGGAGCAAAAATATTATTTGCGCCATCTGGAGCTTACAGATTATTTGGATAAGCTTGAGCAGGAGCTTATCACACTTAAGCAAGCTGTAGCTGATTTAAACTTGACTGAAGTGACACCACGCGTCGATGAAATTAACGATGAAATAGATAATTTCTATGATTTGCTAGAAAAAGAAGTAGTGGCGAAGAAATTTGTTGACCGTCACTGTAGCGCGATGAATGAGACGATTACCGATGTAATGAAGGCGACGAAGGAAGTGCATGATGAGGCGGCATATGTGCAGCATAGCTACCGTCTGCCGGATAAAGAAGCAGAAGTACCTAAGCAATGTTTAAAGCAGCTGGAGGTTTTACAAAAACGCTACGAGCTATTAGCTATTCGCGTTGAGGAAGAGAAATCAGCTTATTCTAGTTTGCAGGAGGAACTGCAAGAAATTACGAACGAAATGGAACGTATACAAGAGGAGCAGGAAAAATTCTCGAATATGCTGAAAAATTTACGTATTGATGAAAACAATGCACGTAAAGAGCTTGATACGCTAAAAAAATTATTGCAAAATACAGAGCGAATGCTACATAAGGCAAATATTCCAGGTATTCCAGAGGAAATGGATGCGCGATTAGAGGAAGCGGAGGAGCATATTTTTATCGTTGTTCAAAGCTTGCAGGAAATTCCATTAAATATGGAAGCTGTACATAGTCATTTGTTAAACACGAAAAAATGTATTGAAGATGTACATGAACGCGCGGAAGAAATGATTACGAATGTGATGCTTATTGAAAGAATGATTCAATATGGCAATCGTTACAGAGCGACAAATGCTACAGTACATGCGCGTTTAGCTGAAGCGGAGGAAGCATTCCATCAATTCCGTTATGTGAAGGCGTTGGAGGATGCTGCACATGCTGTGGAATCGATTGAGCCAGGAGCAATAAAGCGCATTGAAGCGCTTGTGCAAGAGGAACTATTAATGAAATCTTAATAAATGAAATGAGGCGTCCGAAAAGTGTGCAAGCACTGCTTTTCGGACGTTTCTTTTTTAGAATAATAAGCTATAAAAACAGAGTGGTAGTCAATTTTAAAACTTTGCGTTATGATAGGTAACGGTAAATTGATGATTTGAAAGTGTGTGACGAATAATGAAAGAGAATACGATATATTTAGACAACAGTGCAACGACGAAGCCGCATCCAGAGGTAATGCAAACATTTCTGCAAGTGAATGAGTTGTATTATGCAAACCCTGCCTCGATTCATGAAGCAGGAGTAGAGGCAAATACTTTGTTAATGCGCGCACGCGAGCAAATTGCTAATATTGTGCAAACAGAGACACAGGATGTAATTTTTACAGCAGGCGGAACAGAATCTAATAATTTTGCCATTTTTGGTAGTGCACAGGCAAATACCCATAAAGGAAAGCATATTGTTACAACTGAAATTGAGCATCCTTCCGTCCTTGAAGCGGTAAAACGTTTAGCGCAGCAGGGCTTTGATATTGATTATTTATCTGTCAATGAAGCGGGTATCATTTCACTTGATGAGCTGCGAAGCAAAGTGAGAAAAGATACAATTTTAGTTAGTATTATGCATGTTAACAATGAAATGGGGGCAATTCAGCCGATTCAAGAGGCCGCTAAAATCATTCATGAACAAAGCCGTGCTATTTTCCATGTCGATGCTGTGCAAAGCTTTGGCAAAATTGCTGTGCAATTTAATGGAGAAAACGGACCAGACTTAATCACGATTTCAGGGCATAAAATTCATGCATTAAAAGGCTCGGGTGCATTAATTTTCCGCAAAAAGCTTGCGATTGCACCTCATATCGTCGGTGGAGGACAGGAATTTGGTTTGCGCAGTGGTACAGTTGCCGTACCGCAAGCAGTAGCGCTTGCTAAAGCTGCCCGTATAGCTATTGAGGGAATGGCTGAAAAAACAGTGCAATATAAAAAATGGTCGAAGGATTTGCATTTATTTTTAGGAAGCTTCGACTCAAATATTCATTTGCTTTCTTCAGAGGCTGGAGCGGCGCATATCATATCGTTTAGCGTGAGAGAGCTCAAAGGCGAAATTTTAATAAATGCGCTACAAAAGCATGATATAATTGTTTCAACTTCAAGCGCCTGCTCCTCTAAACAAACGGCGACAAGCCATGTCGTGGAGGCTTTAAATATTGCGCCGAGCTTTAAAAAGGGTGTATTGCGTTTAAGCTTTGGTGTACACACGACAGAAACGCATATCGAGCAATTTAAAAAAGTGTTTAGTGATATAATGCGCGACTTAAAAGGAGAAAATAAATAATGATTTTTAAAGAAATATTAATTCGTTATGGTGAACTATCGACAAAGGGGCGAAATAAAAATGATTTTATTCGTCGTTTGCGTGAAAATATTCGTTATTCTTTTGCCGATATATTACCGTTAAATATTCGTGCTGAGCGCGACCGCATGTTCATTGAAATTGAAAATGATGAAAAGTATCAAGTGTTAATGAAACGTTTGCCAGAGGTGTTTGGTATTCAATCATTTAGTCCTGTTGCGGCATGTAATAAAAATATGGATGATATGAAGCAGCTTGCTACTGAAATAATGGCACAGTATGGCGATGAGCCTTTAACTTTTAAAGTGGAAGTGCGCCGAACAGATAAAACATTCCCATTTGACACATATATGATTCAGCGCGAGCTTGGTGGAACAGTATTAAGCAAATATCAAAATATTTCTGTCCAAGTAAAAAAACCAGATGTAGAGCTGCGTGTAGAAGTTCGGTATGATGCGATTTATATGATGGGACAAATCATTCCTGGTGCTGCTGGTATGCCAGTTGGCTCGAATGGTAAATCATTATTAATGCTGTCAGGTGGTATTGATAGTCCAGTTGCAGGCTATTTGATGATGAAGCGCGGTGTACGTTTAGAAGCTATTCATTTTTATAGCCCACCATATACAAGTGAGCATTCTTTGCAAAAAGTTAAGGATTTAGCGAATGAACTAACAAAATTTGGCTCGAAGATTCGCCTTCATATTATTCCGTTTACAGAAATTCAAGTACTAATTAAAGAGCGTGTACCAGAAAATATGTCGATGACAACTACTCGCCGTATGATGCTCCGTATTGCTGATAAAGTGCGTGAGGAAGTTGGTGCACTAGCTATCGTAACAGGGGAAAGCTTAGGTCAAGTAGCGTCACAAACATTAGAAAGCTTAACGGCAATTAATGATGTAACAGCTACCCCAATTTTAAGACCTCTTATTGCGGCAGATAAGCTAGATATTATTCATATTGCAGAGCGCATTGGCACATATGAAACATCTGTACTGCCATATGAGGATTGCTGTACAATTTTCACACCTGCAAGACCAAAAACAAAGCCAAAGCTTGAAAAGGTCGCATATTATGAAAGCTTTACTGAATTTGATGAATTAATCGAGCGCGCTGTGCGCAATCGTGAAATGCATCTCTTACCAGAAAAGAAAGCAACAGCTGATAAGTTTGCTGACTTATTATAATTAATAGGTAAGGAGGTGTCAAAAAAGTGGTCTGACTCACCATTTTTAGACACCTTTTTGCTTTTCCATAAAAGTGGATGCATTTAAAAAACTGCAAACAAATAAATAAGCAAAACGCTGTTTTCAGCAGTATGAAAAATACTTTATTCATCCTTCGTCATTATTAATGGTAAAAGCTTGTTGGTAGATGAATATTTTGCCTCTTTTTTTTGTGTATGAAAATCGTATCTCAGCACATTCTAATCTCACAAGGAGGTGAAGTAAGATGACTTCAAACAACCGTAATTCAAACAAGCTTAACGTGCCAGGCGCACAACAAGCATTAGACCAAATGAAGTATGAAATCGCACAAGAATTTGGTGTGCAACTTGGACCAGAAGCTACTTCACGTGCGAACGGTTCAGTAGGGGGCGAGATTACAAAACGTCTTGTTTCTATGGCTGAACAACAATTAAAAGGAACTAACCAGTAATCCTTATGAGCTATTGCGTAAGTAAAACTTGCGCAATAGCTTTTTTAATTTTTATTAAGCTGTAAAGCCGTGCGAATTAAAGATTTTAACGGGCAGTAAGACTACCACTTCAAGATGGAAGAAAAAATATGCTAAAGGATGAGTGGCAAGTGAACTGCCCGTAAAAGTTCGATTGGTTCAACTAACAAATGAAAAAACCCTCACTGATTGAAGTTTCACTTTATTATGTCCTCTTTTTAGAAAATAATTATTAGATTATTTTGAAAAATCAAGCATATATTAATATAATAGATGTAGGTGAGAAATTTCTTGCTCAAGTAGCTAATATGTTATGGGAAAAGGAGTGGGTTTTATTGAAGAGAGAAGATTTAGTGGCACCAAATGTTTATAATATAGTGAATGAAATCGAAAAGCATGCGGTAGGAGATAAAAAAGCGTTAATTGTTCAGCAAGAAAACGGGCAACAAGAAGAAATTACATATGCTGAACTAATCGCTAGAGCTAATCAAGTCGCAAATGTTTTTTATGCAAACGGTTTACAAAAAGGTGATGTCATTCTTGTCATGCTACCACGTTCAGTTGAGGCTTACATAACATATATAGGTGCATTAAAGGCAGGATTAATTATTATACCGAGCTCAGAGTTGTTGCGTGCAAAAGATATTGATTATCGTATAGAACATGCAGAGGCAAAAGCAATTGTGGCAAATGAAAATTATATTGAAGAACTTGCTGAAGTGCAATATTTAGATGGGCTAGCGCTATTTGTAGTAGGTGCTGCGAAAGAGCCTTGGATTCCTTTTATAAAAGAAGTAGATGCAGCTTCAACGGAATTCAAGGCTCCAGAAACGTTAGCTAGTGATACAGCATTTTTAGCTTATACGAGTGGAACAACAGGCAATCCAAAGGGAGCTGTGCACCAACATAGCTGGGGATATGCGCATTTACGTACAACTGGAGGAAGTTGGTTAGGCGTGCGAGAAGGTGATATTGTCTGGGCGACGGCGGCACCGGGCTGGCAAAAATGGATTTGGAGTCCGTTTTTAGCAACGCTCGGTAGCGGGGCGACGGCTTTTGTTTATACAGGAAAATTCGATACAGTAAAATATTTAACATTATTGCAAAATATCGGAGTGAATGTACTATGCTGTACTCCTACAGAATATCGAATGATGGCAAAAGCAGAAAATTTAAGTGACTATAACTTTAATAATTTGCGTAGCGCGGTTTCAGCAGGAGAGCCGTTGAATCGGGAAGTAATTGAAACGTTTAAACGCGAATTTAATGTACAAGTTCGCGATGGCTATGGTCAAACTGAAAATACATTATTAGTTGGCACATTGTTCGGAATGGAATCTCGCCCTGGCTCAATGGGGAAACCAACACCAGGAAATATTGTTGAAATTGTCGATGAATATGGTGAAATAGTCGGTGAAGGAGTTGTAGGTGATATTGCGGTGCATAATTCTACGCCAGCATTGTTTAAAGGCTATTATAAAGATGTCGAGCGTACGCAAATGCAATTCCGAGGAGAATGGTTTATTACGGGGGATCAAGCATATAAAGATGAGGACGGCTATTTTTGGTTCCAAGGGCGCAACGATGATATTATTATTTCATCAGGCTATACAATTGGTCCATTTGAGGTAGAGGATGCCTTAGTGAAGCATCCTGCAGTGCGCGAATGCGCAGTAGTTGCGAGCCCAGACGCAGTGCGTGGAAGCATTGTAAAAGCATTTATCGTGCTACGTGATTCCAAAATGAAAAATAGCCCTACAATTGTGGCAGAGCTACAGGAGCATGTAAAGGCATTGACAGCACCATATAAATATCCGCGTGCGATTGAGTTTTTAGATGAATTACCAAAAACGGCTTCTGGTAAAATTCGCCGTGTAGCATTGCGCAATAACGAACAAAATAAATCCTTATAACAGGCGTGTTGATGATATAAATATTGTCTATTAATTGGCGTGTTTTTAGGGAGAAGTGCTTTTTATTGGTGATTAAAGTGAAGGGGGCGACTCCATAGGGATAAAGTGTAGGGAGGCTAAAACCGCCGCGTCTTGCGGGAACGCCTCCATGACCAACATCCTGTTGGCCTCGAGCTGAAAATCCATTTATTTCAGCAAATGCCGAAATAAATTAGTTGAAGCCGCACCCCGAGGAAAGCGTCCCCCGTAACGGAAATCAGCGAATTACTAGGCATTCTCGGTAAAATAAAGGCTAATCAACACGTCTGTCCTTATAACAATATAGCTATTGAAGGGGGATGAAGGAGCTGTCTAAAAAGTAATTTTGAGGCGGCTCCTTCGTGATGAGGCGGGTGACAATTTATTGTGATTACCAAAGAGTCGATATATTTTAGCAAATAATTAATACAGAAACAGTCCTACACTCCTTTATGTTTTATAGTTAATTTTTTGAAACTTTTAATACGCTAAAACGTATAAAAGAATGTACATAACATCACAGCTATTCATATTTAACTTCTTTCAGTAATGTTTTTGTGCCGAAAGCAAGGCGACAGGCACAAATACAGGAATCTCCCATCTCTATAGATGGCGAGATAAAGATAGTGCAGCTAGCGCTATTAATGCCTACATATTGTAAGCCCGAAAAGCTTATATATCGTAAATCAAAGCTTAATTAATGTGAAAAAAGGGAAATAATGTTGGCGTAATAGAGGAAATGTGTTTATGCTATAAAGTGGTGAATAACATAAAAAGGAGTAAAGAAATGAATACGAAAAGATGGGTAGCTTTAATAGCTGCGGTTGTATTATTGGTGTTTTCAATTGGGCTGAATGCAATTATGGCCTTGTTTAAAACAGATTTTTTAAGTTCGTTTGATGCGATGCTTCCAATGTCAGGGGCAGTTGTCGTTAATGAGAGTGTACTAGAGCCAGGAGATTGGGAGAAGCGAATCGCGCTTTTGTCAGTGAATGGGACGATACAAGATTTAGGAGCTGGAAATGCATGGACACAGGTAGAATATGATCATCAAACGTTTATGCAACAGCTTGATATAATTTTAATGGATGAATCCGTGCAAGCAGTTGTGCTTGCTGTTAATTCTCCGGGTGGCGGTGTAATTGAGTCAGCGGCAATTCATGAGAAGCTACTTGAAATTAAAAAGGAGCGCCAAATTCCAATCTATGTGTCAATGGGCTCAATGGCAGCATCGGGTGGCTATTACATCGCAGCACCGAGCGATAAAATATTTGCTTTAAAAGAGACGATTACAGGCTCGATTGGTGTTATTATGCAAGGAATTAATTATTCAGAGCTTGCAGAAAAGCTAGGTGTTAAGTTTGAGACGATTAAATCAGGGCCACATAAAGATATGTTCGGGGGGTCACGTGAGACTTCAGCAGAAGAGCGTGCAATGCTACAAGAAATGATTGATGAAATGTATGAAGAGTTTGTCGATATTGTAGAGGCAGGACGTGGCATGTCAGAAGCGGATGTAAAAAAAGTAGCTGATGGACGTATTTTAGGTGGTTCACAAGCATTAAAAGCAGGTTTAGTTGATGAAATTGGCACGCTGGAAGATACGATTGCGGCGATTCGCGCGGACTATAATTTAGAGGATGCGGAGTTATTTGAGTATGCAAGAGAAGGTGACAGCTTTGCCGCATTATTCGGTATGAAAGTAGGCTCGATGTTTGGACCTTCAGTAGAAGAACGCTTTTTAACACGCATTTTAACGACACATAATGCACCACGTGCTATGTACTTATACGGTGATTTTTAAGGAGGGATAGGAATGGAATACAAGCAAACAGTTATCCCGCCAACAACGCAATATGCCCCAAAGACAGCAGGTTTTTGGATGCGATTATGGGCATTCATCATCGATGGGCTTATCGTAAGCGCAGCAGTAGCGATTGTTATCAATCCCATTTTTTATTTAATGGATTGGAATTTAATGAAAACACCTTGGTATGCGCCGATGGCAATTATTTCAACAATCGTATATTTTAGCTATTTCGCTATAATGACAAGATTTTGGCAGCAAACAGTCGGTAAAATGATTTTTGGATTGCGTGTTGTGAGAACTGATGGAGAGCGACTGGATTGGTTGACAGTTTTGTTCCGTGAAGTGATTGGACGCTTTATAAGTAACACGATTTTTTACTTACCTTATTTAGCGGTTGCCTTTACACCAAAAAACAAAGGCTTATTAGATTTTATTGCAGATACGATTGTTGTGCATGAAGGTGCTTATGCAGAGGAACAAATACAGTCGGTACCTGTACAACAGCACGAAATTGAATATATGATTTAACTTTTTAGGGTAGAATTCTCTCACCTCAATAAATAGCAAGATGAATGTATTCATAAGGCTTATTTCAATGGATGGAGTGTTAACCGCTCTCAGTCTAAGGATATCGTATCTCACAATAATGACTGAGTGACCAACATCGTGTTGGCTAGACTGGCGGTGGATGTCATAAAGTTTGAAGAAAGCCCTGCACAACGTAGGTCAGTTAATCGTTCGTGCATGTCATGAAGGTTTGAGGTTAACTACTACCAACTAGCTCCAAAAAACCTGAACTAGAATTAGCAGGGACATAATTGGTACGTGTATTATTTTTTTACAAGCTGTACAAGTTGCAAAGCTTGCTAGATATTTAGTAAACTTAAGGCACAACAAAGGAGGCGTTTTTTGTGGCACAAGTAACATTTAAAAATGGTCCAGTAACATTATTAGGTAATGAAGTAAAAGTTGGTGACAAAGCACCTGACTTCACAGTCTTAGCAAATGATTTATCACCCGTAACATTAAAAGATTCTGAGGGTAAAGTTCGATTATTCTCAGTCGTACCTTCACTTGACACAGGTGTATGTGATGCACAGACACGCAAATTTAACGAGGCGGCAGCAGAGCTAGGTGATAATGTTGTCATTTACACTGTATCGATGGATTTACCATTTGCACAAAAACGTTGGTGTGGTGCAGCAGGCATCGAAGCAGTACAAACTGTATCTGACCACCGCGATGCATCATTTGGTGAAGCATACGGCGTACATATTAAAGAATTACGCCTATTAACACGCGCTGTTTTCGTAGTAGATGCAGAGGGCACTGTAGCATATGTTGAATATGTTCCAGAGGCAACAGACCATCCAAACTATGAAGCTGCAATTGAAGCAGTTAAAGCATTAACAAAATAACATTTTAAAAAAAGAGGCGTTCAAAAAGCAGTGCATCGCACGTTTTTTGGACGCCCCTTCTTTCCTTCATAGTGATAAAAGGGCATTAGAGGAAGTGCAGAGAGGATTGCTTATGGAAAAGTTTGAACAAATTTTTATGCATATAAATGGTGAGGCAGAAAAACGTGAGGAGAAGCAGGAGCAAACCTATTTAGAAGCTTTGCTTAGCACGTTGGAGGATACGCTTGATGAGGTCTTTTCTTGGGAGGTAGAAGGTGCTACGAAAGAGGAGATGCGCAAAGCGATTCAGATTGCCATATTAAAAGGTATGCGCAAAGGCTCTCAGCCAAACCATCAGATGACACCTGATACTTTGGGGCTGCTCGTTAGCTATTTCGTTGAGCAATTTTTTGAAAAAGAATTAGCTGAAGGGACTATATCTATACTGGATTTAGCAGTGGGTACAGGAAATTTACTATATACGATGATGAACGCGCAGAATGGGAAAATTCAAGCAACAGGCATTGAAGTAGATGAGCTGCTTATTCGTTTAGCTGCAGCAACAGGTGATTTAATTGAGCAGCAAGTAACGCTCTATCGTCAAGACGCATTGGATAAGCTATTAGTCGATCCAGTAGATGCGGTTGTGTGCGATTTACCTGTCGGCTATTATCCGAATGAGGAAGTAGCGCTGGATTATGAGCTTTGCGCTTCAGAAGGAATGAGCTTTGCCCATTACTTATTTATCGAGCAAGCAATCCGCTATACGAAGGACGGCGGATATTTATTTTTCTTAATTCCAGCTAATCTTTTTGAAGGTGCGGAGGCAAAAAAGCTGCATCAGTATTTAAAGACCCATGCTTGGATTCAAGCGGTCATTCAATTACCTGAAACATTATTTTCTTCAAAGGCACATGAAAAAAGTATATTAATATTGCAAAAACAGCATAAAAAATTGCGAGCTCCTCGCGAGGTGCTATTAGCTAAAGTACCAAATATGTCAAATAAGCAGGCGTTAGCAATGTTTTTTGAAAAAGTGCAAATGTGGAAGGAAAGCAAATAAAATTCAGCTCTTTGCGGCGAGAGGACACTAGCTATTCGCTTTAAAGGTAAAGAAAAATCTTGTAAAATAAAAGAAAAGTCCTAAAGCGGTGTCATAGCACGCTTTTCGGACTTTTCTTTTTGTTTAAAAATCACTCTGGTGTACGAATTACTAGTACATCACAGTTAGCAGAACGAACGATTGCTTCAGATACAGAGCCAATTAGGAAACGTTCTACAGCGTTTAAACCTGTAGCACCACAAATGATTAAGTCTGCAGTTACAAGTTTTGATAATTCTTTTGTAATAATTGATTTTGGTGAGCCGTATTCGATTAAAGTTTTAACATTGTCAACACCCTCATCGATTGCTTGTTGCTTGTAGCCATTTAATAATTCTTCAGAAAACTTTTGAGCGCGTTCTGCAATTGAGCGGTCGTATGCTTCTACCGCTGCAAATGAACGTGTATCAATAACATTTACTAAGTGAAGAGTTGAACCGATATTACGCTTTGCAACATCAAGAGATTTGCGGAATGCATATTCTGCTTCTTTAGAACCATCTACTGCTACTACGATATTTTGGTAATGATTTGCCATAAATAACTCCCCTTTACATGTGTATAACTATATTATAGCAAAATTTTTACTTATGAAAATACTTATAGAGTAAAATAGGTAAACAAAAGAAATTTTTGTGTCTAAAGCAGCCTATTTTATGCAAAATTCAGAAAATAAATAAGAGTATATAAATTTGGAATTATGATGTTGATCATCTTTTTCAAAAATTAAGTTTGTTTTTTAAAAGAAAATTGATAGAATTAATGTGGATTTATGAGTAATTGTTAGCGATTACTTTTCCATATTGAAGAGGAGGAGAAAGTTTATGAAAATTGGGGTACCGAAAGAAATAAAAAATAATGAAAACCGTGTTGCAATGACACCAGCAGGAGTTGTTACACTCGTTCACGCAGGACATGAAGTAATTATTGAAACAGGTGCTGGATTAGGTTCTTCTTTTACAGATGCTGATTACGTAGCAGCTGGGGCTACAATTGTGCCAACAGCCGCGGATGCGTGGAAGGCAGAAATGGTTATGAAAGTAAAGGAGCCAATTGCAAGCGAATATGGCTATTTTCATGAAGGATTAATTTTATTCACATATTTACATTTAGCGCCAGAGCCAGAGTTAACTGCTGCATTGCTTGAAAAGAAAGTAGTCGGTATTGCTTATGAAACAGTACAGTTACCGAACCGTTCTTTACCGTTACTAACACCAATGAGTGAAGTAGCTGGGAAAATGGCAACACAAATTGGGGCACAATTCTTAGAAAAAACAAATGGCGGAAAAGGCATTTTATTAGGTGGGGTTTCAGGCGTACAGCGTGGTAAAGTCACTGTAATTGGTGGTGGTATCGCTGGTACAAATGCTGCGAAAATCGCAGTAGGTATGGGGGCGGATGTAACTGTTATCGATTTAAGCCCAGAGCGTCTACGCCAAATAGAGGATATTTTTGGTCGCGATGTGCAAACATTGATTTCAAATCCATTTAACATTGCCGAATCGGTGAAAAATTCTGATTTAGTAATTGGGGCAGTATTGATTCCAGGTGCAAAAGCGCCAAAACTTGTATCAGAAGAAATGGTTAAATCAATGCAGCCAGGTTCAGTAGTAATTGATATTGCCATTGACCAAGGTGGTATTTTTGCGACAAGTGACCGTGTGACGACACACGATAACCCTACGTATGAGAAGCACGGTATCGTTCACTATGCAGTAGCGAATATGCCTGGTGCTGTGCCACGCACATCAACAGTTGCATTAACGAATAATACAGTTCCATATGCATTACAAATTGCGAACAAAGGCTATGTGCGTGCGTGCAATGAAAATCCTGCTCTTAAATTAGGTATTAATACAATCGACGGCAAAATCGTCTATGAGGCAGTAGCTTTAGACCAAGGTTTATCATACACGCCTGTCGATGAAGTACTAAATTCATTAGCTTAATGATTGCAATTGAAAATCTCCTGTTATATCGTAACGGGAAAACGATTTTGCAGGATATTAGTTGGAAAGTACAGCGCGGAGAGCATTGGGCAATTTTAGGGTTGAATGGCAGTGGAAAAACAACATTGCTAAAAGTAATAAATGGCTATATTTGGTCAAATGAAGGTGTCGTTCAAGTGTTAGGTGAAACATATGGGAAAGCGGATATGCGTGAAGTTCGTAAGTCAATTGGCTGGGTCAGTGCAGCTATGATTGAAGAATTTAATCGTTTAGATCCAGTTATTGAAATTGTTTTATCAGGAAAGTTCGGAGCCATTCGTTTATTTGAATCGGTTTCTGATGAGGAAATCGAGGAAGCTGTTGGTTTACTTGAGCAATTTGGCATCCGTCATTTAGCCAATACAGCATTTGAGTTTTTATCACAGGGAGAGCGTCAACGAGTACAAATTGCGCGCGCTTTAATGGCAAAGCCAAAGTTACTTATTTTGGACGAGCCTTGTTCAGGTCTTGATTTAATTGAACGAGAAAATTTGTTGCAGACGATTGCACAAATTGCCGATAAAGGCGATGTTACGTTGCTCTATGTGACACATCATGTTGAAGAAATCCTTCCTTGCTTTAGCCATACGCTATTAATGCGAGATGGTCGGATTTTTGCACAAGGCTTGCGTGAACAACATTTAACGGCTGCATGCTTGAGTGAATTTTTCAGGCAAAAGATTGCTGTGCAAATGGAAAAACAACGAGCTTGGGTTGCTATAAAATAAAGTGAAACTTTAATCAATGGGGGTTTTTCTCATCCTCCATTGATTGTTAGTTGAACCAATCGAGCTTTTACGCTCCCACTTATCCTTTAGCGTATTTTCACTTAAGCCTTGAAATGGGAGGCTTACTGCCCGTTAATGCGGGATAAAAAAGCTATAAAATTGTAGTAAATGTAAAGTGCGTGTCCTAAATCAGTTTCGGACACGCACTTTTTAAATGGTATTTTACTTATAAAATGACAAGCTCTTTAGTGAACTTTGTTAGCACTTCAACGCCATCTGCTGTCACGACTACATCATCTTCAATACGCACACCTGTTACATCCGATTTGTAAATACCCGGTTCAATTGTGAAAACCATCCCTTGTTGTAAGGCAAATGTGTTCGTACCTGTTACGGAAGGGTACTCATGCACAGAAATCCCTAAGCCATGTCCTAGGCGGTGTGTGAAATACTCACCATAGCCAGCCTCTGTAATAACATCACGTGAAATTTTATCTAAATCACATGCACGCACACCAGGCTTTACGGCTGCAATTGCTCGTTCATTCGCCTCGCGTACCGCATTGTAAATTTCTTTTTGTGCCTCGTTTACTTCACCAAAAGCAACTGTACGTGTAATATCAGAGCAATAGCCTTCATAAACAACGCCTAAGTCAAATAAAATCATATCACCGCGCTTAATTTTGCGGTCACCCGGTGTACCGTGTGGAGAAGCAGATTTTTCACCAGCTAATACCATTGTATCAAAGCTCATAGAGTAGCCTTTTGCTTTAATAGCTGATTCAATCGCATTTAAAATTTCCATTTCTGTTTTACCTTCCGCAATTTCTTTGCAGCCTACTTCAATTGCATAATCAGCCAGTTTCGCTGCTTCGCGCATTTTTATAAGCTCATCTTCGTCTTTAATAACACGCATAGCATTAATTTGGTCATCGAGACGCTCAAATGATGCGGCTGGGTAAAGGCTTGTTAGCGCTTCTAAACGCTCTACTGTTAAATGAGATTTTTCAATTGCTAATTTTGTAATTGCGATGTTGTTCTCGGCAATTTTTTTCGCCAAAACATCCCATGCATTTTCCGTGTCTAAATGGCCGATAACATCATAAGCCCAACCAGCTGCTTTTGCATCAGGTACTTCCATTTGCGGGCAAATTAAAAACGGCGCTGCCTCCTTGAAAACGACTACACCTAGTAAGCGCTCATGTGGATTGCTTTTGAAATTTGAAAAATAAAATACGTTGTCAGGTGTTGTGATAAAGGCAGCATCAATATTATTTTGCTGTAAATAATTTTGTAAATGTTTAATTTTACTCATCCATAGGACCTCCGTATAGTTAAATGTATTGACCGTACTTTCACCTTTTGGGTGGTGAGAAGCACAGTGCAGTGCTTCACTTAGACGCTTGTTAGTGGAATGACCAACAGTATATTGGTACAAAGCCTCAGCAGTCGTCAAAATATAATTGATACCCTATTAGCATATCAAAAAAGAGGGAAAATTGCAGATATAGAGAATATATTTTTATGTAAGCATTTTCTAAAAGGAGGCATTATACATGCAAATATCTTACCATGGACATTCTGTTGTAAAAATTATAACAAATGATACAACGATTTTAATTGACCCATTTATTCGAGGAAATGGAGCCACAGATTTACAAGTAGAGGAGCAAAAGCCTAATGTTATTTTATTAACGCATGGGCATAATGACCATGTCGGTGATACAGTTGAGCTTGCCAAAGCGAATAATTCGTTGGTTGTTGCGCCAAATGAATTAGCCGATTTTATTGGTTGGCAAGGTGTAAATGTCCATAATATGCATATCGGCGGAGCGAAACAATTTGATTTTGGCAAAGTAAAGTTTACACAAGCCTTTCATGGCTCTTCTTATGTAACTGAAAAAAACGAAATTATTTATACAGGTATGCCAAGCGGAATTTTATTCATGGCAGAGGGGCTAACAATATATCACGCAGGAGATACAGCCCTTTTTGGTGATATGAAGCTCATTGGAGAGCGACATCCAATTGATGTTGCCTTTTTACCAATTGGTGATAATTTTACGATGGGACCAGAGGATGCAGCATATGCGGTATCTTTGTTAAAGCCGAAAATTGTCGTTCCGATTCATTACAATACATTCCCGCCAATAGCACAAGACCCACAGCATTTCGCTAATTTAGTAGAAGGAGCAGAAGTGCAAATTTTACAAGCGGGCGATTATGTAAAGCTATGAGGGGGAAAGAGGCATCCAACAAGTCGTGCACTAGCTAGCTTGATAGACGAAGGTGATAATAGTGTTTGAGTAAAATGTTAGCTTATTAGAAAAGAGGGGGACTTATTTTGAGAAATGTTCTTGTTATTCTCCTCGGGCAATCTTTATCAATTACGCGGAGGCGTAATTGATAAAGATTTCTTCGTGCTGTTTGGTATCTGTGACATCCGCTGGAGCTTTGACCAACATGAAGTTGGTGTTATAGGAAGTGACGTACTTAAGCGATTCCAGCGAGTGTTTGGACACCCCGCTGAAATCGCTCTAATGCTTACCCCCACCTCTAATGGTTGGGGACTTCTATATCTGCCGCCTTGCTATTAGTACAAATATGAGCCATACAAAAAATATTGTGCTCCTGCGGTACTCGTCGCAAAAAAATGCTGAAAGAAGTTAAAAAAGACCAACGCTAGTGTCTATTGCGCGGCATTGTAGACGCAGCTCCCATTAATATAAGTTTGCTGAATCGTTGTGCGCAAATCGAATGGGTCACCATTCCAAATGACAAAGTCGGCATCCTTGCCAATCTCAATAGAGCCCACTTGGGATTCGACCCCTAAATGCTTTGCGGCATTTAGGGTAATAGCGGCAAGTGCCTCCTCCTCTGTAAGTCCGTGCTTAATCGCGAGGATAGCGCTCGTTAATAAATGAGTAATACCAACGACAGGATGGTCTGTCGTAATTGAAAATGGGACCCCAGCTTCGCGTAAAGCGATAAGTGTATGCCAGCCTTTTTGTGAGTTTTCATTTTTGGAGCGAGCTGACATTGTTGGTCCTACTGATACACGAATATCATGCTTGGCGATAAAATCAGCCATTAAATGTCCCTCTGTGCAATGCTCTATTGTCATATCGATATTAAATTCACGCTTAATGCGCAGTGCTGTGGCTATATCGTCTGCACGGTGCGCATGAATGCGGAGTGGAATTTCTCTTTTTAAAACTTTACCGATATTTTCTAGACCTAAATTTCGATTGCATGTCCCAGATTCACGCTGCTCTAAATAATTTTGCCCAGCAATGAGCATTTCACGTAAGCGCCCTGCAACGCCCATACGTGTTGTTGGCATCTTGCCTTTGCCCCCATGCGTATTTTTAGGGTTTTCTCCTGTTGCAGCCTTCAAGCCAGAGGGATTTTTAACAATCATTTCATCGACAACTGATTTGGCAGCCGTTTTTACAATGACCATTTCACCACCGATGACATTAGCGCTACCGGGCATAATTTGAACTGTTGTCACACCAGCTCGTCTAGCATCATCAAAGCCGATATCCTGTGGCTGAATCCCATCTAATGAACTAACTTCAGGTGTAGATTCAGAGCTAATTTCATTGAAATCATGCCCTGCCTTGCCAACTCCCTCAGCATGCACACCGAGATGTGTATGCACATCAATTAAACCCGGTGTAATGATTTTACCTTCAGCATCAATTGTTTTCACATTTTCTAGGCTTGAAGAAATTGAACCAATTTCTTTGAATTTGCCATCTTCAATTAATAAATCTCCATTTATTACCGCACCTGTTCCAGTACGAATTTGTGCATTTTTTATATGTAACATAACAATCCCTCCCATATGTTAAGTATACTAAACAATAGAAAGCTATGTTATAAAATTGACAGAATTATTTTTATTTTGTTTGCATAGTCAGTAGCGCTACTTTTAAGCTCATGGAAAGAGCGCCTACCGCAATGGAAAACTGTTACGCTTCACTCTCTCTCGAATGGGCAGCAAAATAATAGGCTTTTTTCTTAAATTTTAGTAGTGTGTAAAAAATGATTGTTTGAGCAAATGAAATGCATTTTTGTTTTGTATGCAATATTAAGAAATATGATACACTAGGAGGTAGGAATGTAGGGAAATAGGTGATTGTATGTCAACAAAACATGAGAAGATTTTGCAGTATATTGAGTCGTTGCCTGTAGGGGAGAAAATTTCAGTTCGTCAAATTGCAAAGGAAATGCAGGTAAGTGAGGGGACTGCATATCGGGCTATTAAGGAGGCGGAAAATCGTCGTCTTGTCAGCTCGATTGAGCGCGTTGGAACGATTCGTATTGAAAAAAAGAAAAAAGAAAATATTGAGCGTTTGACATTTGCAGAAATTGTAAACATTGTAGATGGGCAAGTGCTAGGTGGTAAAACAGGATTACATAAAACATTAACAAAATTTGTAATTGGCGCGATGAAGCTCGATGATATGATGCGCTATACAGATGCGGGAAGCTTGCTGATTGTTGGTAACCGTATACAGGCACATGAGCATGCCTTGAATGCAGGGGCAGCTGTCTTAATTACAGGTGGCTTTGATACGACAGATACAAATAAACAATTGGCGAATGACTTGGAATTACCGATTATTTCAACGAGCTATGATACTTTTACAGTCGCAACGATGATTAACAGAGCCATTTATGACCAGCTTATTAAAAAAGATATTTTGCTTATCGAGGATATTTATGTGCCGATTGAAGAAACGGCTGTTTTACAAAATGACCAAACACTGCATGATTTTAGAGAGCAAAACAAGCGCACTACACATGGAGCCTTCCCTGTTGTGACAAGCCAACAAAAGCTTGTAGGAATGATAACGGTAAAGGATGTTATCGGCAAAGAAGATACGGAGTTAATCGAAAAGGTAATGACAAAAAACCCGATTGCTGGCTCTATGAAAACAAGTGTAGCCTCTGCAGGTCATCGCATGATTTGGGAAGGTATTGATTTATTACCTGTTATTAATGATGATGGTTCCTTGCAAGGGGTTATTAGTCGTCAGGATGTGCTAAAGGCATTGCAACTTGCACAACGTCAGCCGCATCAAGGCGAAACAATTGATGATTTAGTGAAAAATGAAATGAAGATGATTGATGATGATGAGGTTGCGGTAGAGTTTACTGTTACACCTCAAATGACGAATCAATTTGGTGGTATTTCCTACGGAGCGTTTACAACATTGCTTGCTGAAGCAGGCTCCTTCGCTTTGAAAAAGCGCAAGCGCGGTGAAGCCGTTACAGAAAATATGACGATTTATTTTATTAAGCCTGTACAAATGGAGAGTGTGCTTACAGTGAAGCCACGCATTTTAGATATGAGCCGGAAATTTGTTAAGATGGATTTTGAAGTATTTAGCGAAACAGTATTAGTAGGAAAAGCGATGATGACATTCCAGCTATTAGAGCGCTAGCATGACAGGTGGTCTTACGCTTATACTATAAAAGCGCAAGGCTGTTGGAAAAGTATATGCTTTCCGATAGCCCTAGCATTTATATTTTTGCTGAAAAATTCCTCCTATGATTATCACAATAAATGCCACTATCTAGATGGCAAAGGGGTCGTCTAAAAATGACTTTTCAGACGACCCCTTGACATTGTTTTTTTGAGCATAAGAAAATGACTCTTATTGATTAAGCTCGTACTCTTCATGTACATATTTACCTTCATGGCGAGCGCGTTTGTAATTATTATATGCTAAACCTGCGCCCACTAGGACGAATACGACGGCAACACCATAACCAACGGCTGTTGGGTAAATAATTGTTGCGTTCAGTCCGAATGCGATAATAAAAACGCCGAGTGCAACACCGGCTTTTGCTGTATACCATTTTTTTCGTATCGGTAGTGTTGAACGAAATTGTTTTGTCTTATAATAAAAATAAAACACGAATGATACGACAATAAAGAAAACAAAAATTAAATTTAACATAGTGAACCTCCCGTAAAGCAAAGCTGTTACTATTGTACAAACTTTTTGAAGAAAATGCGAACGGATTTCACTTGAAATGAGGAGGAAAAACACTTGAAACGTCAAATCATCGACACAATTGAGCAGTACAATACAATTATTATACATCGGCATGTACGTCCTGACCCTGATGCGTATGGCTCACAGTTTGGCTTAAAGGAGCTACTGCAAGCAAATTATCCAGAGAAGGCAATATACGCTGTTGGAGAGCATGATCCATCGCTTACATTTTTAGCGATGCCAGATGAGGTAACAGATGGATTATTCGATGGCGCATTAGTGATTGTGACAGATACAGCCAATACGGAGCGTATTGATGATGGGCGCTATGCATCTGGCGATATGTTAATAAAAATTGACCACCATCCAAATGATGACCGATATGGCGATTTATTATGGGTTGATACAAGTGCAAGTTCTGCAAGTGAAATGATTTATGCTTTTTATGAAGAGGGGAGAAATTATAAAAATTGGATTTTCCCTGATGCAGCGGCACGTTTATTATTTGCCGGAATTGTGGGAGATACGGGGCGATTTTTATTTTCAAGCTCAACAGTTAAAACATTTGAAACAGCGGCACAGCTTATCCAATATGACTTTGACCGCAATGAAGTGTTCGATGGTATGTATGAAATGGAGCCGCATTTATTACAGCTACAGGGCTATTTTTATCAGTATTTTGAAATGGATGAGAATGGTGCAGCCTCAATAAAAATTACGAAGGATGTATTGGAGGAATATGGGGTGACACCATCAGAAACTTCATTATTAGTAGGTTCATTAGGTAATGTGAAGGGCATTTGCGCATGGGTAATTTTTATTGAAGAAGGCGATACGATTCGCGTGCGTTTACGTTCAAAAGGACCTGTTATTAATGAGCTGGCTAAAAAATACAACGGTGGGGGACATCCATTAGCATCGGGTGCTTCAGCATCTTCCTGGGAAGAGGCAGAGCGCATTATTTGGGATTTGCAGGCGCTTTGTAGGAATTATTAATGTAAGGGGGATGAAGATGGTAGTTTATCCACAAATAAGAACGAGCGCTGATTTATTAAAAAGTACAATAAAAATTGAAGCGCTTATCCCTTTTTTACAACAACAGAAGGCAGAGGCATGTGCTATCGTTAACTCGAGGCTCTATGGCCTTCTGCCTTTTTGGCACGAGATGAAAAAGGCTGGTATTCATCCAGTTGTCGGGTTAGTGGTGAATGTGCAATTTGCAGAGGAAATAAATTTGCCACTAATTTTATATGCGCAAAATAATATAGGCTACCGCCATCTTTTAAAAATTAGTAGCAGTGTGGCCATTCGAAAAGATGAAACATTGCCATTTCGTTGGTTAGCGGGCTATGCGGACGGCTGCATTGCGATTATTCCTGCATTGGCTGAGGAAGCAAGGTGGCTAGAGAATGATAACCGGCAATTAGCAGAGCAGCTAAAGCAGCTTTTTGCGGAGAGGCTTTTTATAGGTATTGAAAGACTAGAGGTAGCAGCCCCGAATGAGCAGGACGCTGTATTTTTAAGCGAGCAAATCGCTGTAAAGATAATGGCTATTCACGAAAGTACATTTATGACAAAGGATGACCATTTTGCCTATGAAATAGCACGAGCAATTGATACGGGTGTGAAAATGGGCTTAACCTTTAATTTGAAATTAAAGCATCGTTACGTACTATCTAAGGAGCAATGGCAGCAATTTTTTGCCGACCGTCCACAATGGCTCAGGCAAACAGAGCAGGTGCTCATGAGCTGTCATGTCACAATGGAGCAGCAAGCGACATTTATGCCGAAATTTCCCGTTGCAAGTGGGCAAACAGCAGAGGAATTACTGCGTGAGCGCGTATTAATTGGCTTACAGCACAGATTGCAAAGCGCGCAGTTGCCTGCTGTCTACGAGCAGCGTATGCAGCATGAATTAGGCGTTATTTGTTCGATGGGCTATGCGGATTATTTTCTAATTGTCGAGGATTTTATGCGCTTTGCTAGAGAGCAGCAAATTTTAACTGGTCCAGGGCGAGGCTCTTCAGCTAGTTCACTTATTGCTTATGCGCTGCAAATTACACAGGTTGACCCACTGCAGTATGATTTATTATTTGAGCGTTTTTTAAATCCTGAGCGTGTGACACTACCTGATATTGATATTGACTTTGTTGATACGAAGAGGCAAGAGGTTATTCAATATGTGGCTAATAAGTATGGGCAGCAACATGTCGCTCAAATTATTACGTTTGGTACATTGTCTGCTAAGGCGGTAGCGCGCGATGTGGCAAGAATGTTAGAGTTTGAACCAACAGAGCTTGAGAAAATTTCGAAAATGATTCCGAATAAGCCGGGGATTATGCTACAAGATGCTTATAATGAATCGCAAAGCTTACGCAATTGGATTGAAGAGAAGCCAGAGCGCCAGCGTTGGTTCGCTACAGCGCAGAAATTAGAGGGATTGCCACGCAATGCTTCAACACATGCTGCAGGTGTTATTTTAAGTCCCATCCCACTTGTAGAGTTAGTCCCAATCGAAGAAGGGCATGACCAAATATTTTTAACGCAATGGCCGATGCTTGAAGTTGAACAAGTAGGTTTATTAAAAATGGATTTTTTAGGCTTGCGTAATTTGACGATTATAGAGCAAATACGTCGTTCTGTGCAATATACGCATGACAAGGAAATAAAATTTGAGGATATTCCATTACAGGATCAGCGAACGTTTAAATTGCTACAGGCAGGGGACACAGCAGGTATTTTCCAATTGGAGTCTGAAGGGATGCGCCAAGCATTAAGAGAAATAAAGCCAACGCATTTTTTAGATATTGTGGCAGTGAATGCTTTATATCGACCAGGTCCAATGGATTTTATTGCTACGTATGCACGGAGAAAGCATGGGCAGGAGCAGGTGACGATGCCACACCCAGCGCTTGAGCCGGTATTAGGGGAAACATATGGGGTGCTTATTTATCAGGAGCAAATAATGCGAATTGCTCATATGATGGCTGGCTTCTCGATTGGTGAAGCGGATATTTTACGGCGCGCCATTAGTAAAAAAAATCGTCAAGCATTAGAGCGCGGGCGCGACCGTTTTATTATTGGTGCACAGCAAAAAGGTTATGAACCACAAGTTGCAAATGAAGTCTATGCATTAATCGTGCGCTTTGCTGATTATGGCTTTCCTAAAAGTCATGCTGTCGCCTATAGTTTAATCTCCTATCAAATGGCTTATTTAAAGGCACATTATCCTGTAAATTTTTATGCAGCGTTATTAACGAATGCAACAGGCAATACAGAGAAGCTTGTGCAAATTTTAATTGAAGCAAAAGCGAAGGGAATCACTATTTTACCGCCCTCTATTCAAAAAAGTGAACGCCATTTTAAGGTGGAAAATGGTCAAATTCGCTATAGCTTATCTGCGATTAAAAACGTGTCACAGCCTTTTTTAAAAAGCTTGATTGAAGCAAGAAATTTGATGGATAGGCCATTTAAAGATTTATTTGATTTAGCGAGCTCGTTGTCAACTGCTGTGTTTCAGCAAAAGGCCATTGAGCCACTTATTAAGGCGGGGGCTTTAGATGATTTTAAATTGGATCGGGCTGTGCTCCTTGCTTCTATTGAGGCTGCTAGAAAGCATGTAGATTTTAATGTTGGTAAACCTAAATTAGCAGCGGTCCAGCCTTTAGAACAGCAACAAAAATTGCAATATGAAAAAGAAGTGCTAGGTCTTTATTTATCTGAGCATCCGCTCACAAAATGGCGAGCAACAATTCAAGTCAATGCCACGACGTATAATTTGCATAAGCATAGAGATGGTCAGTACGTAAAAATACTTGGCATTATTGAAGAAATAAAGCAAATCCGTACAAAAAAAGGAGAGCTTATGGCATTTGTCGAGCTACAGGATGAATATGGCAGCATCTCTGCTACATTGTTCCCAAAGGAATTTACAGTAGTTCAGCAGCAGCTTGAAGTAAACCATATCGCCTATGTAGAGGGCGTACTTGAATTTAGATTCGGTAAACCGCAATTAAAAGTAAAACTTATGCGTATACAAGAAATATAATTACAGTGATGAAAACTGTGCGAGGTACAAATTTTTGTACTTTGCACAGTTTTTTCTTTACTTTTTGTTAAAACTTATGTATATTGGAAACGTACAAAAGTGGTCAGACCACTTTTGTGTTAAACAGTGGAACTGTTAAAAATCGCACCTATAAGTAAAAAACGTGGGGAGTATGTGGATGACTGCTGCATGCTCTCTATAATTTGCAAGGATTTTCTAAAATTTTACATAGTAAAAAAATTAGCCGTAAAAAGATGGAGGAGAAGTATTGACATTTATGAATGAAAATAAAAAAATGTTTATGCAAATTGTCAAAGAGCTTCGAGTGTTGATTCGTGAACAGCAGATCGAACCGGGCGATAAATTACCTTCAGAGCGCGTGTTATCAGAGCAACTAGGCGTTGGGCGTTCTTCTGTACGAGAAGCGTTACGCAGTTTAGAGTTGCTTGGCTTAATTGAAACACGTCACGGGGGAGGGACGTTTTTAGCGTCGATTCACCATCATCAACTAATCGAAATACTCTCTTCTTTTATTTTACAAGAAACGAAATCAATCGAAGATGTCCATGCAACACGTGAAATGCATGAGCGGGAAGCAATTCGTATTATTTGTAGAAATGAGTCTTTACGAACTTTACCAGTATGGGAAAGCTTGTTTATTAAAATTGAGCTACAGCAGGAGCTGATGCGAGAGGATATTTTACGGGAGTGTATTATCGCTTCTGCGAATCGTCTAGCATTAAAAATATGGCTTCAGCTTTTAGCCTATGGTTCGCAAACTTTCAAGCATCTTGTGACAGAGCGAGAAAAAAAGGCGCTTCAAATGTTTATTAAATCATTGCAAATGGGCTACATAAAAGGGGCCATTGAAGCATACGAAGAATGGATAGAAATTATTCAGGATGAATTATAAGGAGGATGTCTAGTGTCCATACGAGATATATTTTCAGTAAATAGAAAGAAACAAAAAGGCAGCTTTAGTACAACGAAGGAAAAGGATTTCCCGGAAGATTTAATGACAAAATGCCCCGAATGTCGCAAAATCCATGTGACAAAGGCGGTTGAACAAAATTTAAAAGTATGCCCAAATTGTCAACATCATTTAAAGCTTACAGCACAGGAACGTGTGGCAATCTTTTTAGACGAAGGCAGCTTCACATCATTTGACGACCACTTGCAAACAACAAACCCACTAGGCTTCCCAGCATATGTTGAGAAAATTGAAGTGGATAAAAAGAAGACAGGCTTGAATGAAGCTGTTTTAACAGGTGTTGGTACGTTAAAAGGTGAAAAGGTTGTTGTGGCGATTATGGATTCCCATTTCCGCATGGGGTCGATGGGCTCCGTAGTTGGTGAAAAAATTACACGTGCAATTGAAAAGGCGACAGAGTTACAAGTGCCATTTATTATTTTCACTGCTAGTGGTGGTGCACGTATGCAAGAGGGTGTTTTATCCTTAATGCAAATGGCTAAAACTAGTGTTGCATTAAGCCGTCATAGTGAAATGGGTTTACTGTATATTTCAATTTTGACACACCCAACAACAGGTGGTGTATCGGCAAGTTTTGCTTCAGTAGGAGATTTCAATATTGCGGAGCCACAAGCGCTAATTGGCTTTGCAGGTCGACGTGTGATTGAGCAAACAGTACGCGAAAAATTGCCAGATGACTTCCAAACGGCTGAGTTTTTATTAGCACACGGACAATTAGATGCTATTTTCCATCGCCATGAAATGCGTGATAAAGTAGCGACAATTGTCAAGTTACATCGTAAGGGGGAAACGGCACATGTCTAAAATTATGCCATTTGAAGAGCCTGTTATTAAACTACGAGAAAAAATTGATGAATTAAAACATATTGCACAAGATGCAGATGTAGATATGAGCGGTGAAATCGAGAAGCTAGAAGTACGCCTTGAGCAATTAGAAAAATCTATTTACTCGAATATGGCGCCGTGGGATCGTGTACAAGTCGCGCGACATCCTGAGCGTCCTACGACATTAGCTTATATCGATGCTATTTTCGAGGATTTTATTGAGTTGCATGGTGACCGTTTATTTGGAGATGATGAGGCAATCGTTGGCGGAATCGCATCGTTTAATGGGCAGCCAATTACGATTATTGGGCATCAACGCGGAAAGACGACAAAGGAAAATATTCGACGCAACTTTGGTATGCCGCATCCTGAAGGTTACCGAAAAGCGTTGCGCTTAATGAAGCAGGCGGAGAAATTCAAACGCCCTATTATTTGCTTTATTGATACAAAGGGCGCATATCCTGGTAAGGCTGCTGAGGAGCGTGGTCAGAGTGAGGCAATTGCACGTAATTTAATTGAGATGGCAGGTTTAAAAGTACCTGTTATTAGCATTGTGATTGGTGAAGGAGGAAGTGGTGGAGCGTTAGCGTTAGGTGTGGCAAATCGTATTTTAATGCTTGAAAATTCCACATACTCCGTTATTTCGCCAGAGGGAGCAGCGTCTATTTTATGGAAGGATGCGAGCTTAGCAAAACAGGCAGCAGAAGCAATGAAAATTACAGCACCAGACTTAATGGACATGAAGATTATCGATGCTATTATTCCTGAGGTAGCAGGTGGCGCACATCGAGATGTTGTGAAGCAAGCAAGCGCAATGAGGGAGCATTTAACAACTACTCTTGAGGAATTAACAGTATTAAATGCAGAGGAACTTGTGCAGGACCGCTATGAAAAATTCAAAGCGATTGGTCAATTTATTGAAAATTAATGAATAATCTGAATTTATAGCATACAACATTGTAAAAGCGTGTTAGGATAGACATATACTTATTTTGATTCAGCGGGATGAAGTATACGCACTGAAACAAAATAAAACCTCTGGTGAATCGTGCAGATTTTGACATGTAGTTATACGAAGTATGTCAATTAACAATTGGCATGTCTAGTAGCGATTGAAGATTAAATCGTTTGAAAAAATCTAAACGAGAGCAGACCGAGGTGCAATCGATTTTATGGAACAGGGGATAGCAATATGTCGTCAACGAACACAATTACAACACAACTAACTTTAACACCGAAACAAAAGCCTACTGCTGAACAACGAGGCTTCGGTAAATATTTTACTGACCACATGTTTATGATGGATTATACGCTTGGGCAAGGATGGCATAATGCACGTATCATTCCGTATCAGCCAATTTCACTTGACCCGTCTGCAATGATTTTCCATTATGGACAATCTGTATTTGAGGGCATGAAGGCTTATAAAACGGCTGATGGTGACATTCAATTATTCAGACCAGAGCGCAATTTTAAGCGTTTAAATGCTTCGAATGAACGCTTATGTATTCCAGCGATTGATGAACAATTTGCCCTTGAAGCGCTAAAGCAACTGCTTGCGATTGACAGAGAGTGGGTGCCGAGTGAGCCGGGGGCATCGCTTTATATTCGACCGTATATTTTTGCATCGGAGCCGTTTTTAGGCGTTGCACCAGCTAAAAACTATCATTTCATTATTATTATGTCTCCAGTTGGGGCCTACTATAGTGAAGGTATTAATCCAGTGAAAATTGTAGTTGAGAAGCAATATGTTCGCGCTGTAGTAGGTGGCACGGGTGAAGCGAAAACAGGTGGTAACTACGCAAGCGGCTTAAAGGCGCAGGAGCTTGCAAGCGAGGAAGGATACTCGCAAATTTTATGGTTAGATGGTAAGGAAAACCGCTATATTGAAGAAGTAGGGAGTATGAATATTTTCTTCAAAATTAATGGAAAAGTGATTACGCCAGCTTTGAATGGCAGCATTTTACCAGGGATTACGCGGGACTCCATGCTACATTTATTAAAATCAAATAATTTTGATGTTGAAGAGCGTCGTATTACAATTGATGAGATTGTGCAGGCATTTGAAGAAGGTACTTTAGAAGAGGCTTTCGGCACAGGAACGGCTGCGGTTATTTCGCCTATCGGGCAATTAAAATGGCAAGATATGAAGCTCACTGTCAATGATGGGCAAATCGGTGAAGTAACAAAAATGCTTTATGATACGTTAACAGGTATTCAAAACGGCACAGTAGAAGATAAATTCGACTGGATTGTAAAGCTATAATGACAAATGATGTTTAAAGCGCAGGCTGTTCAGAAATAATATATTCTGAACAGCTATTATTATTATTTTTTTGTAAAATAGTATATATAAAGGCGTTGAAAGCTTACATAAGAACTATATTCATGATAATGTGGTAGTAGGTGAGTAGAGGAGGGATTTTTGTGAAAAAAATAGCTGTTTTAACAAGTGGAGGAGATGCGCCAGGGATGAATGCTGCCATTCGTGCCGTTGTCCGAAAGGCGCATTATCATAAAATAGATGTAGTAGGTGTTTACTACGGCTATGAAGGGCTTTATAATGGTAATTTCGAGCCGCTTGATTTAGGCTCGGTAGGTGGCATCATTCAACGTGGTGGCACAATGCTTTACTCGGCTCGTTTTCCTGAATTTAAAGAGGATGACATGCAAAATAAAGCAATTGAGCATTTACGTGCTGAAGGGATTGAAGGTTTAGTTGTAATCGGCGGTGACGGTTCATATCGTGGTGCAATGAGCTTAACTGATAAAGGTTTTCCGTGCGTAGGCATTCCTGGAACGATTGATAATGATATACCTGGTACAGAGTACACAATTGGCTTTGACACAGCACTTAATACAGCGGTTGAAGCAATTGATAAAATTCGTGACACAGCGACAAGTCATGAAAATACATTTATTGTGGAAGTAATGGGACGTAATGCGGGTGATATAGCCCTTTGGACAGGCTTGGCAGCTGGGGCAGAATCCGTGCTTATTCCTGAGGAAGAGTTTAATCTTGAAGATATTATTGCGCGTTTAGAGCGAAGTGCTGCTCGTGGTAAACGCCATAGTATTATAATTGTTGCAGAAGGTGTAATGCCTGGACATAAGCTAGGTAAAATTTTAGAGCAGCGAACAGGTGTACAAATTCGCGTGTCGGTGCTAGGTCATATGCAAAGAGGTGGTGCCCCATCTGCTCGTGACCGTGTATTAGCTGGAAGGCTTGGAGCGAGAGCGGTAGAGCTTCTTCTAGAGGAAAAAGGAGGACGCGCTGTAGGCATCCGAAACCACGCTATCGTAGATTATGATTTAAAAGAGGCATATGAAAATAAACATATGGCGGATGTAAGCCTGTACACATTATCAAAGGAATTATCGATTTAATTTCTTTGCAAGTCCTCCACCTCTACAGATGGTGAGATGAATGTAAGTATTTTGCTGATTTCGGCTGGTGTCCTAATACTTGCTGATAAGAAGGAACTCAGTCTAAGTACGCCACTACATGCGCGCAACGACTGGGTGACCATCATCATGTTGGTCAAAGCTTCGGCGGATGTCATAGATTTAGAAGAGGAGTTTTCAGGCAAGCTTGAAAAAATCTAGACGCACTTACGCCGAGGTGTAAGTGATTATTAAATAAATGGAGAGAGTGAACTTATGAGAAAAACAAAAATAGTATGTACGATTGGACCGGCAAGTGAATCTCCAGAAATGTTAGAAAAGTTAATTGAAGCAGGTATGAACGTTGCGCGCTTGAACTTTTCACATGGCACGCATGAAGAACATGCTGTGCGTATTGCGGCAATTCGTGATGCGGCTGAAAATGTAGGGAAGCCTATCGGAATTTTATTAGATACAAAAGGACCAGAAATTCGTACACATACGATGGAAAATGGTGAGCTACATTTAGTGACAGGTCAAGTAATCGATATTTCAATGACAGAGGTTGTTGGAACAGCAACTAGCTTTTCTGTTACATATGCAGAATTAATCGATGATGTAAACCAAAATGATATTATTTTATTAGATGATGGTTTGATTGAGCTACGTGTATTAGCTAAAGATACTGAAAAAGGTTTAATCCATACGATTGTGGAAAACGCAGGGGTATTAAAAAATAAAAAAGGTGTTAACGTTCCGGGCGTATCGATTAAGCTACCAGGTATTACAGAAAAGGATGCACAAGATATTTTATTCGGTATTGAGCAAGGCATCGATTTTATTGCAGCATCCTTTGTACGTACAGCAAGTGATGTGTTGGAAATTCGCGAGCTACTAGAGCAAAATAACGGCGGGCATATTCAAATTATCCCTAAAATTGAAAACCAAGAAGGCGTGGATAATATCGATGAAATTATCCAAGTGTCGGACGGTTTAATGGTTGCACGTGGGGATTTAGGTGTTGAAATCCCTGCTGAGGAAGTGCCGTTAGTACAAAAATCGCTCATTTTAAAATGTAATCAAGCAGCAAAGCCTGTTATTACGGCAACACAAATGTTAGATTCTATGCAGCGTAATCCACGTCCAACGCGTGCCGAGGCAAGTGATGTGGCTAATGCCATCATCGATGGTACAGACGCTATCATGCTTTCTGGTGAAACAGCAGCGGGGCTTTACCCATTGGAATCTGTACAAACGATGAATAAAATTGCAGAGCGAACAGAGCAATCATTAGATTATCGCTCAATTGTTGCGATGCGCAGTCGTGAAAAAGAAGCAAATATGACAGAGGCAATTTCGCAAGCGGTAGCTTATACGTCAATTAATTTAGGCGTAAAGGCAGTGTTAGCACCAACAGAAAGTGGAAATACTGCAAAAATGATTGCTAAATACCGCCCAGGTGTACCAATTGTAGCGGTGACTGGCTCTAAAAATTCTGCACAGCTTTTAACATTGGTATGGGGTGTAAACCCAATTTTATGTCAACGTGTAAAAACAACAGACGAAATTTTAGAGCTATCTGTTGATGAATCATTAAAGCATGGCTTTGTTGACCACGGTGATGTTGTTGTTATTACAGCAGGTGTACCTGTTGGAGAAGCTGGTACAACTAATTTAATGAAAGTGCATGTTATCGGTGACTTACTTGCACGTGGTCAAGGTGTTGGTAAAGCATCTGTAGTAGGAAGAGCAGTAGTTGCGAGTAATGCAGCAGAGGCATTAGCATATGATACCGAGGGAGCCATTTTAGTAACAATTGGCACAGACCGCGAAATGATGCCTGCTATAGAAAAATGCGCGGGTATTATTACTGAGGAGGGCGGCTTAACAAGCCATGCGGCAGTTGTAGGTCTAAGCCTTGGAATTCCTGTTATTGTAGGCGTAAAAGATGCACTTGAATTGATTCGCCAAGGGCAAGAAATTACGATGGACGCTGAAACGGGTGTTATTTATAAAGGACACGCAAGCGTTTTATAAAAAAAAGGGCTGTTTAGGAAGTCGGATTGTCATCTGACTTTCTAGCAGCCCTTGTCTTTTTTACGCAAGCACTGATGAAACTTTTTTATTAATAGTTCGTATTAAATATATAAGTAGGAGGTGCTCGTATGCAAAAATTATTGCTTATGCTGATTGCGCTAAGCTTTGCAGAAATTGCGACATTTATTATTGTTGGTAAGCTACTTGGCGTCTTTGTAACATTGCTATTAGTTGTCGCAACAAGTGCAATCGGTGCTTTCATTTTGAAAAATAAAGGACTTGCTTCCTTCCAGTCAATTCAACAGAGCATGGCGCAGGGAAAGCCGCCTGGTGTAGCGATGGTAGAGGCATTTGCACTATTTATTAGCGGAGTATTATTATTATTGCCGGGCTTTTTAACAGATATTATCGGATTAGTATTGCTGATGCCATTTTCGAGAAATTTAATGAAGCCGCTTATTTTTAATTGGGTACGAAAAAAGATGAAGAGCACTCAAATTATTATCGAGCAAAAATAGATTTTTCGCGCATTTTTACTGCAATTAGCAAGAAAAACGGACTGAGCAGAATACCATATACACCGAATAATAAAATAGAGGCAGCACTAATTACGAAGGAATGCACCATGCGCAATTGAAATGTTGATGCCCAAACGATGGATTCTACAAGCTGCCTCGATAATTGAATGAAAAGGTAGAGTGCGATGAGTGCAATAGACAGCCACTTTTGTCCAATAATAAAAAAGTAAATGATTAATGGAATAAGAAAAATGCCGATGCCGAAAAATGGTAATGCGTCAGCAAAGGATATTAATAATGCTTTACTAATCGGATTTTCAAAGCGTAACAAGTAAAATCCAACACTTAATAAAACGAAAGTCATTATAAAAAGTTGGAGTGATACGAATAAAAAATAAGAAAAAATATGAAGAGCGCGTTTGAAGTAATGCTGCCACTCAGTGCGATATTTTTTCGGTACATAAATAAAAAACCATAAGCGATTTTTCCTTGACTCGAACAAGGAAAAATAAAAGACAATAAGAAATATGAAAAATTCAAATAAATAGCCAAAAGTATGCTGAGCAATGCTAACGAGCGTCATCATTATTGAATCAATAAAAGAAAATGATTTTTCAAGCAATAGTGGGAAAAATAATAAATCAGCATATTGTTCTGAAAAAGCATCTAAATGCATTTTAAAATAAGGAATGAGTGTTAATAAGCTTTGGAATAGAATAGCAGATACTTGATAAACAATGACTAAACATAAGACTGTCGTTAAAGTGATACTGATGATAATCGGAAGGTGAAATTTCTTATAAAAAAGTTGGACAACTGGATACAGCAAGTAAGCGCAGAGCAGGGCAAGAGAAATTGGTAATAGAAGAAATGACAGTAATAAATAACTAGCAATAATGAGATATTTTATTATGCTTTCAACTGTTAAAAACTTCAAATGAGCATTGTGCACTATTCCACCTCTTAATATAATTTTATCAAAAATTATTTTAACAAGACCGTTGATTGAACAAATATTAGGCATATTTGTGTATTTTTGATTATCAACACCCGTGTCATCTTAATTAAATAGAAAATTCCGACTTCCACTATATCACTAGTATATTTAAAATAATTAGCCTAGAATTTATTGAAATATAATTGGTGTAATTTTTTTCTCCTTTAATGATTATTTTTCATTCCTAATACCTTTTTTTCTTAAAATAGTTACTTTCCATTCACAAAGCCGTCAAAATTGATTATAATGAATCATGTAAGCGATTTACTTATAGGTTCATTAATGAAAGTTAGTGTATAGAAGCACTAACACAGTCAACAAAAAATGAGGGAGCGATTATTTATGACAGCAACACGTGGTTTAGAAGGTATCGTAGCAGCAGAGTCTAAAATTAGTTCAATTATTGATGATACACTTACATATGTAGGGTACAATATTGATGATTTAGCAGACAATGCTAGCTTTGAAGAAGTAGTTTATTTATTATGGCATACTCGTTTACCAAAAGCGGACGAGCTTGCTGAATTAAAACAACAATTAGCAGATAATATGGCTGTACCACAAGCTATTCTTGATCAGTTTAAAACATACCCATTAAACACAGTTCATCCAATGGCGGCATTGCGCACGGCTGTATCACTATTAGGTGTGTTTGATGAGGAAGCAGATGTAATGGATCCGGAAGCAAACTACCGCAAAGCAATCCGTTTACAGGCGAAAATTGCAACTGTAGTAACAGCATTCTCTCGTATTCGTAAAGGCTTAGAGCCAGTTGCTCCAAAAGCTGGTCTTAGCTATGCAGCTAACTTCTTATACATGTTAAAGGGTGAAGAGCCAGCAGAAATCGAAGTAGAGGCATTCGACAAAGCGTTAGTATTACATGCTGACCACGAATTAAACGCATCTACATTCACAGCGCGTGTATGTGTAGCAACACTTTCTGACGTATACTCAGGTGTAACTGCTGCAATTGGCGCATTAAAAGGTCCTTTACATGGTGGAGCAAACGAGCAAGTAATGAAAATGTTATCTGAAATCGGTTCAATTGATAATGTTGAGCCATGGGTACAAAATAAATTAGATAATAAAGAAAAAATCATGGGCTTTGGTCACCGCGTATACCGCAAAGGGGACCCACGTGCACCACATTTACGTGTAATGTCTGAAAAGTTAACAAAATTAACTGGTAAACCAGAATTATATGATATGTCTGTTAAAATTCACGATATGATTGTAGAGCAAAAGAAATTACCAGCAAACGTTGACTTCTTCTCTGCATCTGTATACGATTCATTAGGTATTGAGCATGACTTATTCACACCAATCTTTGCAGTATCACGTACTTCTGGTTGGGTTGCACATATTTTAGAGCAATATGCAAACAATCGTTTAATTCGTCCACGTGCAGAATATGTAGGACCAGGCATGCAAAAATACGTTCCAATTGAAGAGCGTTAATTTCTTTCAATAGATGTACTAGATTTTTAAGGGAAAGTTTTGAGCAAGCTCGAGAAAATCTGGACGCAATTACGTCAAAGTGTAATTGGTTATTTCATAAGTATGTTAAAAATGTGTGTTTAGTACTCGGACAAGTTGCTAGTTATAGCAGTTTTACGACTGCCAATGCACGCTTTGAAAAAATATGCTAAACTTATCTAGGACTGGGGCAAATGCACAGTCCTAGATTTTCGAATATAGGAGGCAAATATTCATGACTAACGGTAAAATTGTAGTAGAAAATGGTGTGTTAAACGTACCAAACAACCCAGTAATTCCTTTCATCGAGGGTGACGGTATCGGTCCAGATATTTGGGCAGCGGCTTCTCGTGTAATCGATGCAGCTGTAGAAAAAGCATACAACGGCGAAAAGAAAATTGAATGGTTAGAAGTTCTTGCGGGTGAAAAAGCATTCAATCAAACAGGTGAATGGTTACCGAAAGAAACTTTAGATAAAATTAACGAATACTTAATCGCAATTAAAGGACCTTTAACAACACCGATTGGTGGCGGTATTCGTTCTTTAAACGTAGCATTACGTCAAGAATTAGATTTATACGTTTGTCTACGTCCAGTACGTCACTTTGATGGTGTGCCTTCTCCAGTTAAGCGTCCAGAAGACGTAGATATGGTTATTTTCCGTGAGAATACGGAAGATATTTACGCTGGTATTGAATACCAAGCTGGTTCAGACGAGCAAAAGAAATTATTAAACTTCCTACAAACTGAATTAGGTGTGAACAAAATTCGCTTCCCAGAAACTTCTGGTTTAGGTATTAAACCTGTTTCTCAAGAAGGTACAGCGCGTTTAGTTCGTGCTGCAATTGAGTATGCAATTAAACATAACAAACCAACTGTTACATTAGTACACAAAGGTAACATCATGAAATTCACTGAAGGTGGTTTCAAAAACTGGGGTTATGAATTAGCAGAAACAGAATTTGCTGATAAAGTATTCACATGGAACCAATACGATGCAATCAAAGCTGAGCAAGGCGAAGCTGCTGCGAATGAAGCACAAGCAAAAGCTGTTGCTGAAGGCAAAATCATCGTAAAAGATTCTATTGCTGATATCTTCTTACAACAAATTTTAACTCGTCCAACTGAGTTTGATGTAGTAGCTACTATGAACTTAAACGGTGACTACATTTCTGATGCATTAGCTGCACAAGTTGGTGGTATTGGAATTGCTCCAGGTGCAAACATTAACTACGTAACTGGTCATGCAATCTTCGAGGCTACTCACGGTACAGCACCAAAATATGCTGGTCAAGATAAAGTAAACCCTTCTTCAGTATTACTTTCTGGCGTATTAATGCTTGAGCACTTAGGTTGGCAAGAGGCTGCAGATTTAGTAACGAAATCTGTAGAAAAAACAATTTCTTCTAAAGTTGTAACTTACGATTTTGCACGTTTAATGGATGGCGCAACAGAAGTAAAATGTTCTGAGTTCGCTAACGAATTAATCAAAAATCTTTAAGAGTTTTGCGTTCCAAACACCGTGCGGTAGCCGGTGTTTGGAACGCTTTTGTTATTGTTTTTATAAAATGTTTGCTGGTGTGAATAGAGGTGCTTTTCTTTGAAAGGGTGGTAAACATTTGTTTAGCGGTGTTTCTCGTGAGTGAAAGAGAAGCTATGAGGGGTTTTGGAGTTCCAATAGCCTTGCGGTGGCTAGCTTTCGGGTGATTTTTTTGATTTTTATGAGCGAATTACAATGGTTAATGAGCGAAATGAGGTGTTTAGCGAGCGAATCGTGACCTTTGTAGGGAGAGTATAATAAGAATTTGCCTAATACTTCCGTTTTATGGGGCGAAAAGTCGATTTTGTATTGGCGCAGCGTTGAAATAAAGTTTTTTATCGCTCGACTTTTACTGAGGGTAAACACTGCTAAAGGCAATGCTCATCTCAACTTTAAAAGAGGCGTTCTTTTGTTTATAGGAACCAACATTTTGTCAAACATCATCGCTACTGTTCAAAATGCTGGCTACGCACGGCTTTTTGGACAGCCCTATTTTGCGAATTTTGCCACTTGTTTAACTTATATAAACACCAATTTTTTGTTAATATGAAAGAGGGAAAACATTTCATTAATAGGAGTGGATTAGTGATGACATTAAAACGTAAAAAAATAACTGTAATCGGTGGAGGTTTCACTGGAGCAACAGCGGCTTTTCTAGCAGCACAAAAAGAGCTTGGAGATGTGGTGTTGCTTGATATTCCACAAGCTGAAAATCCAACAAAGGGCAAGGCGTTAGATATGTGGGAGGCAGCACCAATTCAAGGCTATGATTCCTATGTAAAAGGAACGGCTGATTATGCAGATACGGCAGACTCAGACATTGTCATTGTGACAGCGGGGGTAGCGCGCAAACCGGGTATGAGCCGTGATGATTTAGTACAAACAAACGAAAAGGTAATGGTTTCCGTATCGGAGCAAATTGCCAAGTATTCACCGAATGCAACAGTGCTTGTACTGACAAACCCTGTTGATGCAATGACATATACGGTCTACAAAACAACAGGCTTCCCAAAAAATCGTGTTATTGGACAATCAGGTGTACTGGACACAGCCCGTTTCAGAGCATTTATTGCAGAGGAATTGAATATGTCTGTAAAAGACGTAACAGCGTTAGTTTTAGGAGGGCACGGTGATACAATGGTGCCGTTAACACGCTATTCATTTGTCGGTGGTGTGCCAATTGAGTCATTAATTGCACCAGAGCGTCTAGAGGAAATTGTGAACCGTACACGTAACGGTGGGGCGGAAATCGTCAACTTGCTTGGCAACGGTTCTGCCTATTATGCACCAGCGGCAGCCATGGTTGAAATGGCAGAAGCTATTTTAAAAGATCAAAAACGCGTACTACCATCAATCGCTTATTTGGAAGGTGAATATGGTTACGAGAACCTATGTTTAGGTGTACCGACATTATTAGGAGCAAATGGTGTTGAAAAAATCTTTGAGTTAGAGTTAACAGAAGAAGAAAAATCAGCGTTAGATTATTCAGCACAAGCAGTAAAATCAGTGATGGATGTTTTAAATAATTAAGGAAATGGTGGCGTCTGAGAAGCGTGCAAAGCACTGCTTTTCAGGCGATTCTTTTATTTTTTATTAAAATAACAAAAAATTTTTTTACTCTTTCGTATAAACATTGCACAACATTGTACTTTCCGCCAAAAGTTGATACTATAAAAGTATCGTATTACATATTTATTAATTATGTAAAAATTGAATATGTTTGCGTGTTTTTAAGGATATTTTATATTGCAAAGCTATTTATTACTCGTAATGAAAATCGGGGTTTTTCCAAAAGTTTTATTTTTAATAATGGTTAATCCACACGTTTGATTGCACTAAGAAGGAGTTGCTTCGAATTGCTACAAAAGAATAGAAAGCAAGGTAGATTTATAACGACTTTAACAATTGGTGAAAAGCTGCATATTACTGAGAAAATGGATGATAAAGATTTATTAATATACTTAGGTTTAACAAATGATAATAATCCATTATTTATTCAGCATGATTATGCCGCCAACACTTCTTTCAAACAACCAATTGTTCCACAAATTATGTTAAATGGTATTATCGCTTCCGCTATTTCTAAGCATATGCCAGGTCCGGGCTCATATATTTTAGAGCAAACGTTAAAGTTTTTAGCACCTGCCTATCATTATGAAACGGTTGACTTTGTTTTGGAAATCGAGCATATTGATGAAGAAAATAATGAGGTGTTAATTGCTGTCAAAGCAACAAATATTGAAAAAGCGCTTTTGCTGGAAGGGAAGCTTAAAGTATCTCCTCCTCGCATATAATAGATTTGAGATGGGGGTTTCAAATCGATGATGGAGGCAAAGGAAATGACAAAAACAATTTTAGTCGTAGAAGATGAATTATCAATTGCGACACTATTACAATATAATTTAGAGCAGGCGGGTTTCAATGTGTTACTTGCACATGACGGAAAAAAGGGTCTTGATTTAGCTGTTGAAAAAACGCCAGATTTACTGTTGCTCGATTTAATGCTACCGACAATGGATGGAATGGAAGTGTGCAAGGAATTGCGCAGTTTAAGAATGAATATTCCAATTATTATGTTAACTGCACGCGATGATGAGTTTGATAAAGTTTTAGGCTTAGAGCTTGGTGCAGATGACTATATGACAAAACCCTTTAGCCCGCGTGAAGTTATTGCACGTGTTAAGGCGGTACTTCGTCGTTTCACCCCTGCAGCGTCAGCTGAGGAAATAAAAACAGGGGAGACAACATATGAATATGGTAGTTTAAAGGTCTTTCCAGAGCGCTTTGAAGCTTTTTTAAATGATGAGGCACTTGAATTTACACCGAAAGAATTCGAGCTACTTGTTTATTTATTAGAAAATAAAAACCGTGTACTAACGCGCGATCAGCTACTTAGCTCTGTATGGAATTATGATTTTGCTGGTGATACGCGTATTGTGGACGTCCATATTAGCCATTTACGCGATAAAATTGAAGAAAATAGTCGTAAGCCAATATTTATTAAAACGATACGTGGATTAGGCTATAAATTTGAGGAGCCGAGAAAATGAATAAATCAATGAGCGGCCGACTCTTTTTCTCATTTATTTTACTTGTAACGGCAATTTTTGCTGTCCTAGAACTTGTTATAGGTCAGCTTTTTCCTTTTTACTTAGAGGACTATGTGCAAGTACAAACCGAGGTAGTGCAGGAAAATGTTGTAGAGTTTATTCAGCAGGAAAATATTGAACTGACCTCTCTACAGCAGGAAAAATTATTGCAGGCATATGATGTGAGTGCGGATGAAGAGTATTTTAGCTATACACGTGTTCGCCTCATGTTAGTACTTGTTATTTTATTTTTAGTAGCGATTGCAGTAATTGGCTTAGTATCCTATCGAATGGTTAGTAATTTTGTAGAACCTATAGAGGCTGTTACACGTACAGCACAGGAGCTGGCAGTCGGTAATTATTATGCCCGTGCTTTTGCGAATGGGCCGAAAACAATTATAGAGCTTCGCAATTCAATCAATGTGCTAGCGCGCAATTTGCAGGATATTACAAAAATACGAGAAATAGAAGAAGAACGCTTGAAAACGCTTATTGAAAATATGGGTAGCGCATTGATGATGATTGATCGAGAAGGCTATATATCAATTGTTAATAAGCAATTTCTTCATCGCTTTGGCTTAACGTCCGAGCAGGTGCAAGGTAAAAATTTTTTAACAGTTGGATTGCCTGAAAATTTAGAAGTATTTATCGACCATGTTTTTTTAACGGAGCAGCCATATCAAAAGCAGCTTGAAATGGAGCTGCAGCAAGAAATCACGTATAAGCTCGTTTATGGGGCCCCTGTTGTAGGAGAGCATGGACGTTGGCTTGGTGTTGTTTTAGTCATGCATGACGTGACCGAGCTGATTCGTTTAGAGCAAATTCGAAGAGATTTCGTTGCCAATGTTTCACATGAATTGCGGACACCGATTACTTCAATTAAAGGTTTTTCTGAAACATTGTTAGACGGTGCATATAAAGATGAAAATATGCTGTTATCATTTTTAGAAATTATTTATAAAGAAAGCAACCGTTTACAAGAGCTTATCAACGATTTATTAGAGCTATCTAAAATTGAGCAGCATGGTTTTTCTGTAGATATTGCGCCTACAAGCTTGCAGGAGGTTATTGCAAGGGTAGTTGATGTCACGAGTCCACGTTTAGAAGAAAAAAATATGCAGTTTGATATGCAAATGGATAGAGACGTACGAATTTTAGGGGATGAAAATCGCCTCATTCAAATTTTTACAAACTTAATTTCGAACGCTGTTACGTACTCTCCAGACAGTACAACAATTACTGTAAAAATGACGCAAAACGAGGAATATGGAATTGTAGAAGTAGAAGACCAGGGAATTGGGATTGAAAAACAAGAAATCGCGCGTGTCTTTGAGCGTTTCTATCGAATTGATCGCGCACGTAGCCGTAATTCTGGCGGCACAGGCTTAGGTCTTGCAATTGTAAAGCATTTAGTAGAGGCGCATCATGGAAAAATTGTTGTGACGAGTGAAGTAGGAAAAGGCACAAAAATTTCAATACACATACCTCTTGCACCATCATCTTAACAAAATCTTTACACAGGCTTTATAAAAAATTAAAAAAATGCTTATATAATAAGTTATAAGAAACCCCTATTTCAAACTAAATAATTAAGGAAGGCGTCTGGAAATTTCCGGACGCTTTTTTCAATTGTAAAAAGAAATCAAAATTATTGTGAAACTTTTTTGCGGGTTACACCGTAAAAAAGTTATAGCAAAATAAAGGGAGGAACATATATGAGTACAAAGCGTACATTAATAGCCATTGCTTTAGGGTTATTGCTACTATTTGGTGTTGTTGCAGCTTTAACAACATGGTATACAGTGGATGAATCTGAACAAGCAGTTGTTATCACTTTTGGAAAGTCGGGAGAAACAATAACGGAGTCTGGTTTACATTTTAAACTGCCGTGGCCAATACAAAAAGTTGAAGTATTATCGAAGGAAACATTTAGTTTAGAATTCGGCTACAAAGAGCGTTCGCAAGGGGATATTGACGTATACCCTTCAGAAACAAAAATGATTACAGGTGATGAATTTTTCGTGTTAACTGATTTAGTCGTACAATGGAAAATAACAGACCCGAAAAAATATTTATTTAACTCACAAGAACCAAAAGAGCTACTACATAGTGCGACATCAAGCGCAATTCGCTCCATTATTGGAAACTCAAAAATTGATGCCGCTTTAACAGATGGTAAATCAGATATCGAGTCAAGAACAAGAGAGCTACTAACATCATTAATGGAAAAATATGATGTTGGTATTAGTGTATTAGGTGTCAAGCTTCAGGATGTTGAATTGCCAAATGAAGAAGTACGTGCTGCCTTTACAGCCGTAACGGATGCACGTGAGATGAGAAATACAAAAATTAACCAAGCGGATAAATATAAGAATCAACGCTTAAGTGAAGTAGAAGGGGAAATTGCTGCGATTAAATCGAAGGCAGAGGGGCAAAGGGTTGCGCGTATTGAGCAAGCAGTTGGTGATGTTGCCGTATTTAATCAGCTTTATAACGAGTATAAAGGCAATCAA
This sequence comes from Metasolibacillus sp. FSL K6-0083, assembly GCF_038630865.1. Classification (NCBI taxonomy): domain Bacteria; kingdom Bacillati; phylum Bacillota; class Bacilli; order Caryophanales; family Caryophanaceae; genus Metasolibacillus; species Metasolibacillus sp. FSL K6-0083. The sequence goes on from NZ_CP152046.1 coordinate 175,715, forward strand.
GCAATTACACGTGAGCGTCTTGTATTAGAAACATTAGAAATGGTATTACCACATGCTCAAATTTATATTATGAACGACAATGAAGGCAATACGTTGAAATACTTGCCTATTCAACAAACAACTACAGCAAAGCCGAAAGAGGAAGGGAGCGGTAGTCAATGAGTAACAACAATTTCGACGGGGATTTAGAAAAGTTTTTAAGAAAGTTATTTACAGATAAAAATAAAAAGAAGGCTAAAGTGGTAGAAGTAGTAGATTCTGAAGCACAGACGATTAAAAAGGAAAAGCAACCGAAAAATATGCGCAAATGGGCTACTAGCGCATTGATAGTAACAGCTATTTTTGCCATCGCAATTATCGCTTTTGCCAATCTTTATATCGTCAAAGAAAACGAATATAAAGTAGTACGCCAATTTGGTGAAGTCGTAAAATTTGAGCGCGAACCGGGCTTGCATATGAAAATACCTTTTATTCAAAGTGTGACGACATTACCAAAAAACTTAATGACATATGACATGATGCAGGAAGAAATTAATACAAAAGATAAGAAGCGAATTATTATTGATAATTATGCTGTTTGGCGCGTAGTTGACCCTAAGGAACTTATTTCTAACGCAGGGACATTACCTAATGCTGAGCGTCGTATGAGTGAATTTATTTATTCTGTTCTTCGTACAGAGCTTGGTAAGCTTGATTATGAACAAATTATTAATGATGCTGATTCATCGCGCGGTGATATAAATAATAATGTCACGTTAAAAGTAAATGAGCTATTGGCGAATGACAACTATGGTATTGAAGTTTTAGATGTGCGCATTAGACGTACAGATTTACCACCAGAAAATGAGCAGGCTATTTTTACACGTATGATTTCAGAGCGTGAAAAAACGGCACAAACTTATTTATCACAAGGTGATGCTGAAAAAAGAAGAATAGAGGCTGAAACAGACCAAGATGTGCAAATGAAGTTAGCAAAGGCAAACAGAGAAGCGGCAGTGACAATTGCAGAAGGCGAGGCAGAGGCTGCGAAAATTTATAACAAGGCATTTTCACAAGACCCTGATTTTTATTCTTTATATCGAACATTGGAATCGTATAAAAAAACCATTGGTGATGATACAGTCATTATTTTACCATCAGACTCTCCGTATGCAAGAGTACTTTCTGGTTACTTAGAGTAAAGAATAAAGTTTCGTTCCTCTCAGACTGTTGATAGCAAGTGAACAATTAGTTGACATATTTCATTGTCACTAATTGTTCACTTTTTTGTTTTAAAGAATAAGAAAATAGAAGTTTTGGCATTTAAACAGTGTCTAGGCTAAACGTACGTCCCTCAGTTATTTTCAAATCCTCACACAAAAGTGCTGGCGCATGTATTTTCCTGCTAGCTCTTTTCCCATGTTTACGGCAGTTTGTAAAAAAATAATAGGATTTTAGGGAAAAATGTAGCAATTGAAATATATTGTAGTATAATGTACTACGGTTAGTTGTTTTGTCGCATCTTTTTTAAAATAAATTAATGCGAAATGTATGAGATTAAAGAAAATTTTGAAAGTACTAAAGACTCAGAAAGGTGGGGAAATAGTGATTTTTTTAGACACTAATTATATATCTCCAATGCTGCAAGATGCATTAATGCGTACTGAAATCCCAATGTACGATATCGTTAATAAGCGATTCATAAATAAATCGCAGGCAGGTACATTGGAATTACAGGAAGATCAGCTTATTATTATGAATTCGGAAAATGCTATTAAAGTATTAACAGACCATTATTCACAATTAAATGTTACAAAATGGTCGAATTTATTTAAAAACAAAGTTGCATTTCGACAATATTTAGCAGCGAGCTTCCCAAACTTTTATTTCAAGGAAAGCACATTGCAGGAATTAAGCATGATGGACAGTAACAGCATACCTTATCCAATTATTTTAAAACCAGCAATCGGTTATTCGAGTGTCGGTGTACAGAAAATTAAGGATGCACAGCAGTTTACTGAAGCTGTTGAGCAATTAGTAGAAAATAATGGTCTTTCATCTTCTTATTCACAGGATATTTTAAATTTCCAAACATTCATTTTGGAAACATATATTGAAGGACAAGAGCTAGCCGTGGATGCTTATTTTAATGCGGAGGGTAAGCCGGTTATTTTAAATTTATTCGCTCGTATGTTCCGCGACGCAGAAGATATGAGTGACCGTATTTATTATACGAGTAAGCAAGTGATAATGCGGTATTTATCAGTTGTTGAAAAATATTTAACCGAGCTAGGCGCATCGCTTGAAATGCGTAATTATCCATTTCATATCGAGCTTCGCATTGATGATAAAGGTGTTTTAATTCCAATTGAGGTAAACCCTTTACGCTTTGCAGGTATCGGAACGACAGAGCTTGGTACATATGCTTATGATATTAATCCGTACGAATATGTTTTTAATCAGTGGGAACCAGATTGGTCACAAAAAATAGCAAAGATGGATGACCGAATTTACAGCTTTACTTGTGCAGAGTTCGATAGTCAACTAACGTTTGAAGATATTGACTGTATTCATCATGAGGAGCTTAAACAACAATTTGAGCATTTATTAGAGTACCGTGTATTACCTCAAGATAGTGGGACAACCTTTGCAGTTATCTTTTTTGCCAGTGATTCATTTAGTCAAAATGAACATATTTTATCATTAGATTTTATGTCATTTATTACAACAAAGAATGAGACACTTTCTTTAAGTGGTTCTCAAAACTAGAAGGAGCAGGCTAGACATGGGCAAAAAAACATATTCGGTTAAAACGAAAATATTGTTGAGTATTATTTTACCAATTAGCATTTTGATTTTTGTTTTTGGCATGTTTTGTTATATGGTGGCGACCAATTTAATTAACGAGCAAATTCTACCAACATACGAGCAAAATTTAACATTAAAAATGGAGCAGTTTGAAGGATTAATAGATGCAAATACGATTAATGCTGCCAAAACAGATCGCAATGAATTTGAAAAGCTTTTAACAATTTCAACAGACCTTAAACATCAAGCGGGATTAGAACATGTTTATATTATGAGTAAAGTTGATGGACAAGAAGTCATTTTAGTGCTAAGTGATGATGGCGAATATTTGACACCTTTAGATTTTTCTGAGGATCAAAAGAAGGCGATGACGACAACTGATATTGTTGTAAGTCCGATTTATAAAGATGATTACGGGGCGCATAAATCTACATTTTTACAAATTGCAGGCACAGATTCGGTGCTTGGTCTTGATGCAGATGCTGATTTTGTGAGTGAACTAAAAAATACAATTGTAACGATTATTATTATTATTTCAATTGTGTTCATTTCCTTAGGTGTAGCGTTAGCATTATTTATCGCACGCAATATTACACGCCCAATGGAGCGCTTAGTAGCCCATACTGAAATTGTTGCAAAAGGTGATTTACAGCAGCAAGTGATTGTGGAAGGGGATAAGGAAGTACGACATTTAGCGCAAAGCTTCCATGATATGCAAGCTCAGCTTCGAGAAACGATTCAACATGTAAATATTACGTCAACACATGTAGACCAAAGCTCCTCAACATTAAGGGAAAGTGTGGAACAGCTAACAGTTGCTTCGACGCAAGTGGCTGGAGCCGTTCAAGAAATTGCCTCTAGTAGTGAAGTGATTGTTGATGGTGCGGTGCAAAATCGTGAGGCAATTGAGCAGATGGTTACACAAATCTCTTACATTTCTGATATGACTTCACAAATATCGGATGAGGCTTTGCATGCTACAACGATTGCACAGCAAGGTAATGAGGCAGTTCAAAGCTCGGTAAAAGGAATTACAAATATTCATGAGACAGCGAAAACGTCATTGAAAATTACAGAGCAGATGAATGCTCGTTCAACAGAAGTAAGTCAGATTACAAAAATTATTTCGGGTATTTCTGACCAAATAAATTTATTAGCGTTAAATGCAGCAATTGAAGCCGCGAGAGCTGGGGAATATGGCAAAGGCTTTGCGGTTGTAGCCGATGAAATACGTTCACTTGCTGAGCAGTCCGCACAGTCAGCAAGTAATATTACTACATTAATTCAAGGGATGCAAAAAGATTCGGATGAGTCTGTTACGGCAATTACAAATGTTGTGGCACAAATCGAGCATGAAAATGCAGTCATTCATTCTGCTGGTGACACATTTGAGGCGATTTCAGCATTAGTAAGCGAAATGAATAGCGAAATTCAACAAGTAACAGCTACGATTCAAGAAATGGCTGCAAGCTCCAACCAAGTGCTTGTTACAACGAATCAAACAGTTGAATCCATTGAAGCATCAAGTGAGCATTCACAAAGCATTGCGGCCTCAATGGAGGAGCAAACAGCTACTAGTGAAGAAATGTTAAGCATTGCTACCGAGTTAAATGAAATGATTGGCAACTTAAAAGGTCAAATTGAGCGTTTTAAAATATAGTTAGAGGGACGTCCGAAAAGTGTGCGAGACACTGCTTTTCGGACGTTTCGTTTATGGTATATTAAAATGATGGCTGTTTATAATTGAGGTTGCTCGAAAAGTGTATATCTTTTCGGATAGACATTGCTTCTATATTAAATATTTGCTAAAAATGCTTGTACCTGTCGCTTCGCTTTCGACACAAAACACATATGCTCCTGCGGTTACTCGTCGCAGAAAAAAATGCTCCTGCGGTTACCTGTCGCGAAGAGGTTATCTCTAGATGACGTTTCAGACAACCCCTTGCTATGGCTTGTTTATTTAGGATAATTTTGGTGTGAGAGGAGAAAGAAATTTCTTTTCAATTCTCTATTTCTTGTTATAATAGGTATGCAAGTTGATAGAGAGGTGGATAGGATGAGCAAGCGAATTCAAAATTTGCTAGTAGCATTTATTATTGCAACGTCTGTGACCGCGCTTTTTCAATCAAGTTCTTTTGAATGGATGAAAATAAGCCTTTTTCATATACCTATATTGTTTTTAATTATGTTTATACTTGGAGCCATCATTGCGGAAGATGTTCGATATGCTTTTAAAAAGGTGTTTTGGTATGAGAAGCGTAAAGACAAGCGTCCCATTTGGCAGGTCGGTATTGGGATGATTTTTTATTTCACACAAATTGGTTTTGTGGAAGTATTTATGAGAGGTGCCATGCCTTATCATCTTGGTGGGATGCCGCTGTACTTAGTAATTAGCTTTTTAAACGCCTTTTTACTAACAGTTATTTTTGAAGAAATCTTCTATAAAAATAATGAAAGTGCCTCGTGGCAATATAAGGTGAAAAATAAATGATTAATCTAGGTGCTTCTTACGAAACTTTTTAGGAAAGTTTTGTAGGAGCACCTTTTTTGGTGGAAAAAAACTTGGATTCACGCTAAAGTTAAGAGGAGAATAGTTCGAACGCATGTTTTTACCTTTGCTAGCTATTTGCGTTATTTCTAATAGTTAGTTTAAAAAAATGGAAACAAAGATGTACTTGAAGAGGAGCGTACAATAATGGCGAAAGAAAAATTATTATTACTTGATGGTAACAGTTTAGCATATCGTGCATTTTTTGCATTGCCACCATTAACAAATGACAGCGGAATTCATACGAATGCTTCATATGGTTTTACAATGATGCTACAAAAAATTGTGGAGGAGGAGCAGCCGACGCAAATGCTAGTAGCATTTGATGCAGGGAAAACGACATTCCGCCATGAATCATACGGAGAATATAAAGGTGGTCGCCAAAAAACGCCACCAGAGCTATCGGAGCAATTCCCTTATATTCGTAAGCTGATTGATGCATACAATATTAAGCGCTATGAGCTTGATTTATATGAGGCAGACGATATTATTGGCACATTAGCCAAGCAGGCGGAAGAAAAGGGCAGCGAAGTCATTATCGTGTCCGGTGATAAAGATTTAACACAGCTTGCAACGGATAATGTAACCGTTTATATTACGCGTAAAGGAATTACAGATATTGAAAAATATACGCCGGCACATATCGAGGAAAAATACGGGCTAGCACCTGTACAAATCATCGATATGAAGGGGCTGATGGGGGATGCATCTGACAATATCCCAGGCGTTCCTGGTGTTGGAGAAAAAACGGCAATTAAGCTTTTAAAGGAATACGGCACTATTGAAGCATTATATGAAGCGATTGATGCGATGAAGGCTTCGAAAATGAAAGAAAAGCTTGTGGAAAATGAGGAAAGTGCGCATTTATCGAAGAAGCTTGCCACGATTTTTACGGAGGCTCCAATTGAGGTGACGCTGGGTGATTTAGCTTATGCTGGTCCGAATGAGGATGCTTTACTTGCCGTTTGGCAGGAGCTAGGGTTTAAATCATTAATTGAAAAAAGCGATATGCAGAGCACTGCACAGGAGCAGGAGGAGATTCAGCTAAACATTGTGGATGAAGTGACGCCTGCCATGTTAACAGATGCGATGGCACTCCATATTGAGTTGGAGAACGAACATTACCATAGCTGTAATATGCTTGGGATTGCTATAACAAATGGTGCAGGCGCTATGTACATTCCCGTGGAGGTGGCATTAAAAAGCGATGTTTTTAAAGCTTGGCTAGAAGATGCGACGAAGAAAAAGTATATTGTAGATAGTAAAGCGACACAGGCAATTTTAGCACGTCATCAAATACAGCTTGCGGGTGTTGCCTTTGACTTACTGCTTGCATCGTATATTGTCAACCCAGCTATTTCCGGTGATGATGTAGCAACATTGGCAAAGGAATTTGGCTATACAAATGTACAAGCCAATGAGGTCGCCTATGGAAAAGGGGCAAAATGGACTGTACCTGCTGAGGATATACTAGCAGACCATATTAGTCGAAAAGCGATTGCCTTATGGCATTTACAGCCTGTTGTAGAAAAAAAGCTACAGGATAATGAACAATACGACTTATACCATGAATTAGAATTGCCGCTTGCTGAAATTTTAGGCACGATGGAAATTACAGGAATTTCTGTGAACGTAGAAACATTAAATCAAATGGGCGAGGCATTACAGAAAAAGCTTGCCATTATTGAGCAAACGATTTATGAGCTTGCGGGTGAGGAATTTAATATTAATTCACCGAAGCAATTAGGTGTTATTTTATTTGATAAGCTAGGACTGCCTGTATTGAAAAAGACAAAAACAGGCTACTCTACAGCTGCGGACGTGCTTGAGAAGCTCCAATCAGAGCATGATATTGTGAAGCATATTTTAGATTATCGCCAATTAGCGAAGTTACAATCGACATATATTGAAGGATTGACAAAAGAGATACACGAAGAGGATGGAAAAGTGCATACGCGCTTCCAGCAAGCATTGACAGCAACGGGACGTTTAAGCTCGACAGACCCGAACCTACAAAACATTCCAATTCGTTTAGAGGAAGGGCGTAAAATTCGCCAAGCATTTGTGCCATCAAAGGAAGGTTGGGTGCTATTTGCAGCTGATTATTCACAAATCGAATTACGCGTATTAGCACATATGTGTCAGGACGCTACACTGGTAGAGGCATTCAAGGAAGGGATGGATGTTCATACACGTACTGCAATGGATGTTTTTGGTGTAACAAATCCCGACGAGGTCACAGCAAATATGCGACGTACAGCGAAGGCAGTAAACTTCGGAATTATTTACGGTATTAGTGATTATGGCTTATCGCAAAACTTAGACATACCGCGTAAAAAAGCAGCTGAGTTTATTGAGAACTATTTACAAAGCTTCCCCGGTGTAAAAGATTATATGGAAAGCATCGTGGCAGATGCTAAACGAGATGGCTTTGTCACAACAATTTTAAATCGTCGCCGTTATTTACCGGAAATTAACAGCTCAAACTTCAACTTGCGCAGTTTTGCTGAGCGCACAGCGATGAATACGCCGATTCAAGGAAGCGCCGCTGATATTATTAAGAAGGCGATGATTGATATGGATGCTCGCTTGCAGAAGGAAGGCTTGCAGGCAAAGCTTCTATTACAAGTACATGATGAATTAATTTTTGAAGCACCCGCTGAGGAAATAGAAATTTTAGAGCGCATTGTACCAGAGGTGATGGAATCTGCTATTAAATTAGCCGTACCACTAAAGGTTGATTATTCGCATGGTCAGTCATGGTATGATGCGAAGTAAGGAGTGATTTTTGTGCCGGAGTTACCAGAGGTCGAAGGAGTTGTTAAAGATTTAAAGCCGTTAGTAGAAGGTAAAACAATTCAATCTGTTACTTTATCGGAGACGGTTTATACATCTCACGCTGCTGGGAAACAAACAATTGTTAAAGGCAGCGCGCTCCATCATTTTGAAGCGAGCGTACAGCAAATGGCTGTTACAAAGATTGAGCGTCGTGCAAAATATATTTTTATTCATCTACAAAAGGAACAAGAGCCATTTGTGCTCGTCAACCATTTAGGGATGACGGGCGCATGGTTTGTCGTGCAAAATGTGGCAGAAATAGCAGAGGAAAAATTCCGCAAGCATATTCATGCAACATTTACTTTAGCGGGTGGTGAGCTGCTCATTTATAGTGATATACGTCGCTTTGGTGAGCTGCGTTTTTTACGCACAATTGATGAGCACGCACCATTAACAAAGATGGCGCCTGAGCCATTTGATGAAGAGGCATGTGAATTTTTCCTTATGCAATGTGCGAAAGCGAAATATGAAAATAAAACAGTGAAGGAAGTGATTATGGATGGCCAAGTCATTTCTGGCTGTGGCAATATTTATGCGACAGAAGCACTGTTTGCAACAAAAATAAGACCAACGAAAAAAGTGAAGGCTATTTCAAAGGCAAAGAAAATTGAGCTATTTCATGCGATTGTCCATGTATTAAAAGAAAGCATTGAAAATGGGGGCTCGACGATTTCAGACTATCGAACGGTAAACGGTGGAGCAGGCTCGATGCAAAATCGTCTGAAAATGTATAGTCATAAGCAATGTCCACTATGTCAATCAGCAACAAAATCAGTTGTCATTGCGGGACGCACATCGACATATTGTCCTAGCTGCCAAACATAGCATAAGGGAGAGAAAGATGGGACATTATAGAGAGAAGCTAGAAAATCAACAAATTTGGATATATGTTATTTCTCTTATAGTAGGGGCACTCATAGGTCTTTCGAGTGAGCGTTTTGGAGCATATTTTGCTTTCGCCATTTCACCGCTTATTGCTATTTTAATGTATGGTATGTTTTCGCAAATTCCGTTTTTAAAGCTAAAGAAAGCACTTTCTAATCGCAAATTTATAGTCGTATTATTACTAGGCAATTTTGTCGTTGTGCCAGTTATCGTTTGGCTATTAATTATGCTATTTCCACAGCCTACGCCTATTTTATTAGGTGTTTGCTTAGTGCTCCTAACGCCATGCATTGATTACGTTATTGTTTTTACGCAATTAGGCAAGGGCAATGAGAAATTAATATTAGCCGCTACACCGATTTTATTTGTCGTACAGCTACTATTGCTACCATTCTATTTATGGCTATTTATAGGAGAAGAGATGGTGGGTATTGTTCAAATACAGCCTTTTTTAGGGGCGTTTGTATTGTTGATTGCTGTGCCTTTTATGCTAGCAGTTGCAACGCAGCTTTGGGCTAAAAATCAATCATTTGGAGCAAGAGTGCTAGCATCAGCAGCATGGTTCCCCGTCCCGTTTATGGCATTTGTGTTAATCGCTGTTGTTGCATCGCAAATCGCTAAAGTGTATCGCGATTTTGGCATCATACTAGATGTCATTCCTATTTATATTTTATTTTTAATTGTCACACCGATTGTTGCTAGAGGTCTTATTTTTGTCTTTAAGCTAGAGGTAAGAGCAGGCAGAGCGTTGATTTTTAGTATGGGCACAAGAAATTCACTTGTTGTTCTCCCATTAGCATTTGCTCTACCTGATGCATGGGCAACAATTGCCGCAGCAATTATTGTAACGCAAACGATTGTAGAGTTAGTGGGAGAATTAGTTTACATAAAGATTGTGCCAAAGTGGATACTAAGAAACAAAGGGGAATTTGTATGATTATAGGATTAACAGGAAGCATTGCAAGTGGTAAAAGCACGGTTGCACAAATGCTAAAAGAATATCAACTGCCGATTGTTGATGCTGATTTAGTCGCAAGACAGGTAGTAGAGCCACACTCTGAAACATTGCAACAAATTGCTGCTGCTTTTGGGCAGGAGGTTATTAAGGAAGATGGTACGATGGATCGTGAAAAGGTAGGCTCCATTATTTTTCATGAGCCTGCACAACGCAAAGTCCTAAATGATATTATTCATCCTGCAATTCGCGCGGAAATGCTACGTCAACGTGATGAGCTGTTACGCGGTGGAGCAGAGCATGTTGTAATGGATATTCCATTGCTATTTGAAAGCAAGCTACAGCATTTTGTCGATAAAATTTTAGTTGTATCTGTTACAGAGGAAATTCAGCTTCAGCGCTTAATGGAACGCAACCAGCTACCTGAAAGTGAGGCGCGTGCACGCATTGCTTCTCAATTGCCGATGTCTGTAAAAGAGCAAGGAGCAGATGCAGTAATCTACAATAATACAACAAAGCAATCCACTGCTGAGCAGCTAAAGAAAATATTGCAGCATTGGGCAGTTATATAAGGAAGGCAAGGGCGTCTTTTTAGCCTGAGAAAGAACGCATTTATTCGATACATTTCAATAAAAACAATGAATGGAAGCGTCCAAAAAGCCGTGCATAGCCGGCTGTTTGGGCGCTCAGAATTTATTCATTAAGAAGGTTTTAAAAAACGGGAGGAACACTGAGTCTAGCGGATTTTCTTCCTAGTGAAAGTTTATTCTTTATTGCATCGCAAAAAAGAGCTACTTAACGGATTTTTTTCAACTTTATAAATTTGTGAAATTTTTTCGAAAGATTTTTTGAAATAGGTTATACTAAATATAATGAAAAAACGAGAAAATATTGCTTTGAAAGCGTTTTACTTGAATTTTTACTCATTATTTTAGCTGTATAATTTATCAGAAAATAACGACTTTTAAAAACGACATAAAATATGTTCACCTTTTCGAATAATGTGTTATACTAATTAGCGAGAATAATAAATAACATGATAACCTATTTACAGGAGGCTTTTTTATATGTCAGTTTCTATCGCAATTAACGGATTTGGTCGTATCGGACGCATGGTATTCCGTCAAGCTATCGTGCAAGAGGAGTTAAATTTAGTTGCTATTAATGCTAGCTATCCAGCCGAAACATTAGCTCATTTAATTAAGTATGACACAAATCATGGTCCATTCGAAGGTACTGTTGAAACAGCGGAAGACGCATTAATTGTTAATGGCAAACGTGTCGCAATTGTTTCAGAGCGTGATCCGAAATTATTACCTTGGAAAGCAATGGGGGTAGATATCGTCATTGAAGCGACAGGTAAATTCAATGACCGCGATAAAGCGGCTATGCATTTAGAAGCAGGTGCGAAAAAAGTAATTTTAACAGCGCCAGGTAAAAATGAGGACATTACAGTTGTATTAGGTGTGAATGACGAATTATTAGACATTGAAAAGCACGATGTAATTTCAAATGCTTCTTGTACAACAAACTGTCTAGCACCAGTAGCAAAAGTATTAAATGATACGTTTGGCATTGAAAATGGTTTAATGACGACAGTGCATGCCTATACAAATGATCAAAATAACTTAGACAATCCACATAAGGATTTACGTCGCGCACGTAATTGTGGTTCGTCAATTATCCCAACATCTACAGGGGCTGCGAAGGCACTAGCGCTTGTATTACCTGAATTAAAGGGGAAATTACACGGCATGGCTTTACGTGTACCAACACCGAACGTATCTTTAGTAGACTTAGTTGTGGATTTACAAAAAGACGTAACTGTCGAAGAGGTAAATGCGGCATTTAAAGCTGCAGCAGAGGGCTCTATGCAAGGTATTTTAAATATTTCAATGGAGCCGTTAGTATCGTCTGATTACAATACAACAACATATTCGTCAACGGTAGATGGTTTAACGACGATGGTAATGGGTGACCGCAAAGTGAAAGTGCTTGCTTGGTACGATAACGAGTGGGGTTACTCAGCGCGCGTCGTAGATTTAACAAAAAAAGTTGCCAATGCATTAGCGACTGTCAACGCATAATATAATAAAGGGACTACAGAAAATTCTGATATAAATTTGACTTTTCTAGTAGTCCCTATTTTTACACTTGCAACTACAATGAAAACATCTTATAATCACACATGTGTATGCACGATTATCATTTGGTACGTATACCGAATAATAAACGTGTCACCAATGGATGTCACAGATTTTAAGATGAGGTCTGCATAATGCGGAGCAGTGAACAGCTAGCACGTGTTATAACAGGACAGCTCGAGCAAATCTAGACTAAAGTTAGTTGAGGTGTAATTTATTGGTAACACATGACTACTTAAAGGGTTAGGACCTCTTTGGACTAACTTTCCCCCGTGGTAGTCAACTTTGCACATTATCAAATATTATGTCAAAGGGGGAAGCGAACCATGAGAACGATGGGGCGTCATGTTATTGCTGAACTTTGGGATTGCGATTTAGAGAAGTTAAACAATGTTCAATTTATTGAACAAACTTTTGTCGATGCTGCTTTACGATCAGGAGCAGAAGTCCGTGAAGTAACTTTTCATAAATTTGCACCACATGGAGTAAGCGGAGTAGTAATTATTTCTGAATCACATTTGACGATACACAGTTTTCCGGAGCATGGCTATGCTAGCATTGATGTGTATACGTGCGGTGATTTAGATCCAACAGTAGCAGCAAATTACATTGCGGAAGCACTAGGCGCAAAAATGCGTGAAGCAGTCGTCGTGCCGCGAGGTATGGGACCTGTTGTTGTTGGTACATGAAAAGATGCATAACGTACTGTGAGACAAACTATAGGCTACTTGCTTACTGAGCAAGTAGCTTATTTGCGCTTTATGAAATGTGTCGCGTTGTTTTTGCAAAAAAATTTTACACTTGCTGAAAGGTAGTTATTTTAACGAATATTTAGACTAAGACCTTTGCTGTTTGGAAAGTAAAACCCTTTCCTTTTTCTTGTGTGTTATAATATAGTAGCTATCGTGTCGCTATTTTGCACGTGCTACTTTTGATATAATAAAATAAGTAGTAAATCGAATGAATCAGGAGAAATTTGTATGAGATGTCCAGCTTGTCAATATAAAGATACACGTGTTGTTGATTCAAGACCTGTAGATGATAATAAAGAAATAAGAAGAAGACGTGAATGTGAAAAGTGCTCGTTTCGTTTTACAACGTTTGAAAAAATGGAGGAAACACCACTCGTTGTCGTGAAAAAAGAAGGAGCACGTGAGGAGTTTAGCCGTGAAAAAGTTTTGCGTGGCTTAATACGAGCATGTGAAAAGCGACCTGTATCAGTGGAAGAACTAGAGGAGCTTGTCATTGCAATTGAAAAAGATTTGCGTCGCCTAGGTCCATCAGAAGTTCGTTCTGAGGATGTAGGAGAAATGGTTATGGACCGTTTAATGAAGCTTGATGAAGTCGCATATGTGCGTTTTGCGTCTGTTTATCGCAGATTCTGCGATATTGATGCATTTATTCAAGAATTAAAGCAACTGCAAAATAACCAAGAAAAGTGAAGTAATGCTATGTAAGGAGGGTTAATATGACCTTTATGAATCAATTACATCCGTATGATATTTGTGAAGTTCAATGCCCTCACGAATTTAATGACGTGAATCAAAAGATTTTGCTTGCTTGTTATCAGCCGATTATCGGTGTCGAGGCGATTGCTTTATATTTAAAATTATCCGTGGAAGCATCGAATGAGCATCTAACCTTTCATCATCACTACTTGCTTGATAGCTTAGATTTTTCGATTAAACGCCTATTTCAAGCAAGGATTACGCTAGAAGCGATTGGTTTACTTCAAACCTTTTGTAAAGTAGAAGATGACCAAGCGCACTATATTTATCGTTTAAACAGGCCGTTAAATGCAAAATCTTTTTTTGCTGACCCTATTTTGTCCATCTCCCTAATGAGGAAAATAGACAAAAAAGCATTTGAGCATTTGCGTGATACTCTTGTGCCAAAGGAGCAAAAGCTATACGGCTATACAGAGGTAACGCGCGGCTTTAATGATGTATTTTTAAATGTGACAGAAAAAGAGTTGCAAAATATTGAGCAGCTATATTCAGAGCAAAGGAGCCAAATATCGACAAGTGGCTACACTTTTGACTATAACTCGTTTGATTTTAAATTATTTTTCGATGGCATTAGTCAAGCGCTTATTCCGCATCGGCTGTTTACGATCGAAATTAAGCAAACAATTGCTAAGGTAGCATTCCTTTATAAGTTTTCACCTTTAGACATGCAAAGCATCGTTATGCAATCTTTAACGGATGAACAAACTTTAACGGCAGCCACAATTGAAAAAAAGGCAGCAGACCATTATCAGCTAAGTGACCATCATCAAAATGATTATAGGCTGCTAAAGCGTTATGAAATTACGGACAAACAGAAGCCTCAAGAGGAAAAGAATAGCAGGGAGGAGCATATTCATTATTTGAATAAGACATCCCCTATTGAAGTTTACGAGGACTTGCACGGTGTTTCACCTACAGATGTAACGGTTCGCCTTTTTAATGATTTTTTAAATAGAGGTATTTCCTATGGTGTGATTAATACATTAATTCAATATATCGCAATGTCCGATGGTCGATTAGATTATAATGTTAATTTAATGCAAAGCATTATCGACACTTGGGTGAGAAGTGGAGCAAAAAATGCCGAGGATGCGATGCGAATTTCAAAGCAGGAGCACGATAAGCGTAGCGGGAAAGTTGTGCCGACAATCCAAAAAACAACGCATCATACTTCTGCCGAAGTTTCGGATGCGATGAAGGATTATGAACTTTCAACACCATATGAATTTTTGAAAATATTAACAAAGGGCAAGGAACCATTTAAAAATCAGCTGAAAACGGCCGAAAGTTTAATGACCGTTTATGGTATTGCACAAGGTGTAACGAATGTAATTGTAGAGCATGTATGGAAGCAGGCAAATGGCAAGTTGCCTGAAAAATTTGTCGAATCAGTTGCTGCTGAAATGCAGCAGCAAAATATTCAAACGGCAGAGCAGGCAACGCAATTTTTAGCGCAGCGCGGGAAAGCCGTCTATCAAATTGGGCAAGATTCGCTAGGTGAATTTGCAGCCTCTCCACAGGCACTTATCTATGACCGTACAACGCCATATGAATTTTTAAAGCAGCTTTATCATGGCAAGGAGCCTGTTCGCTTTATTGTGGAATTGGCTGAGCAGCTTGTATTAACGCAAAAAATGCCGATTGGTGTCGTGAATTATTTAATGGAATATGCGATGCGTGAGACGAATGGTAAGCTGACGAAAAACTATATTCAAGCGATTGCGAGTAATTGGATGGCGCATCAATTAAAATGTGCTGCAGATGCGATTCACTTAGTGGAGCAAGAGCAACAACCAGTAACGAAATATAAAGTAACGATGGATACACCACTTGCCTTTAAAGCAAAGCAGCAAGATTTAACGAGCTGGCTGCCACGCTATGATGAAACGATACCGTATGAGTTTTTAAAGGCATTGAAAAACGGTGAGGAGCCGCTCCCCTATGTCGTTGAAATGGCAGAAAATTATGTTTTGTCTGGCATGACGGTAGGTGTGGTGAATGCGATGTTTGAATATGTTATTACGCAAGTAGGACGCATTAATAAAAAATATGTAGATGCACTTGCGGCGAACGCACAGATGCAAAATATTGTGCTAGCGAAAGATGCTCTCGGCTATTTCCAACAGCAAAACCATAAAGTAGTCACAGCAACAATTACACAGGATAATTTAATGCAATTTTATCCAACCAATTATGTTTTTGAGGTGGCAGAAGAAAAATATGAAAAACAGACGCCGTACGAGTTTATTAAGCAGCTAAACAACGGACAGGAGCCATTTCCATATACCGTCAAAGCGGCGGAAAATTTAATTACATTGTATGGTATGGTACCTGCTGTTGTAAACTTCTTATTGGAATATGTATTGGCTAAAACAGATGGTGCATTACCAGAGAAATATATTAACAGTGTGGCGGATTCATGGCGCAGACAGCAAATCCAAACAGTTGAGCAAGCACGAAGCTATGTGAAGGGTGCTGAACAAAAGGCACTAGCAAGCAAAGGAAAGAAAGTCGAGGTTGTTCCTGAATGGTTTAACAAACCAAAGGAGGAGCTTGTCAAGGAAGCACCAGCAGAGGTAGTAGATATAGATGCAGAATACAACAAACTATTGCAGCAATTTCGCAATTATGATGGGAAGGTGAAGAGCGATAGAACCGATTAAGGAATCATTAAAGCGTGTTGTCAACGTCCCATCTTTTCAAGAGCGCTATGAGGCGATGCGCAAGTCAATTTTGCAGCATGAGAAAATCCAGCAATTTATGAAGCAAAATGAAGAGCAAATCAATGAGCAAATGATTGAGCACAGCTTGCTAAAGCTTAATGAATATATTAGCCAATCAACGGATTGCTGTAAATGTGGTACGACAGCGCAATGTACTAACTATTTACAGGGATTTATTCCAAAGCTGCTAATAACGAATGGACGCATCGATATTACGTATGAGCGCTGTGAGCAAAAAATTATTGAGGATGAGCGTCGAGAAATTGCCTCAATGGTATCGTCCATGCATATGCCAAAAGAGGTGTTACAGGCGACATTCGAAGATATTACAATCGCTGGCAACAGGTCGCGCCTTGATATTGCTCAGCAAATTATGGCGTTTATTCAGGAATATCGAGAAACGGGCGAGCTGCCGCATAAAGGTTTATATTTATACGGAGAATTCGGCGTTGGCAAATCGTTTATTTTAGGTGCAACTGCCAATGAGTTAGCGAAGGTCAAAGTGAAGTCAGTTATCGTCTATGTACCAGAATTTTTGCGTGAGCTTAAGGCAGCAATGGCTGACCATACACTAGAAAGCAAGGTCGATTTTGTCAAAAAAGCACCTGTTTTAATGCTGGATGATTTAGGGGCGGAGGCAATTTCACAATGGGCACGCGATGAAATTTTAGGGACGATTTTGCATTATCGCATGAGCGAGCAGCTACCGACGTTTATTTCCTCGAATTTTAATTATGAGGAATTGGAGCATCATTTAGCTCGTTCCCAGCGCGGAGAAATTGAGGAAGTAAAGGCTCGCCGCATAATGGAGCGCATTAAAGCGACAACAATGTCCATGAAAGTAGAAGGAGAAAATTTACGCCGTTAGCAGTTGCATTTTCTGTCGATTCAGCGTATACTTTGCTCATAATAATGTAAAGCAGTGAAAAGGATACGAGGTTTGTGTAGCGACTTATAGAGAGGGAGGCCTTGGCTGGAAGCTTCCTAAGAACGGCACATACTTTACTACCTTGGAGCAGTGGCGGGGATAATCCGTCAACGTTGATCAGTACGTTAACTGACCTAGAGCTTCGTTCGAGAATATTCTCGGAAGGAAGAAGGGTGGAACCACGAGCATACGCGTCGTCCCTTTATTGGGATGGCGCTTTTTTGTGCTCAAAAAAACTAAAGGAGGACATCACGATGTCAGAAATGATGAAATTAACTTTCCCAGATGGCGCTGTCAAGGAGTTTGCAGTAGGTACATCGACAGAAGAGATTGCCCAATCAATTAGTCCGGGGCTTCGCAAAAAAGCGTTAGCTGGTAAAATTGACGGTCAATTAATCGACTTAAAAACACCGATTGAAGCGGATACAGCAATCGAAATTATTACACCAGATTCACCAGAGGCGTTAGAAATTTTACGTCATTCTACAGCACACTTAACTGCACAAGCGGTAAAGCGTCTATTCCCAGATGCGAAGCTAGGCATTGGTCCTGTAATCGAATCAGGCTTCTATTACGATATTGATGCACCAACGCCGATTACTGCGGAAGATTTACCTGCAATTGAAAAAGAAATGAAAAAAATTATTGCTGAAAATATCGAAATTGAGCGCAAAAATGTATCGCGTGACGAAGCGCAAAAAATATACGAGGAAGTTGGTGACGAATATAAGCTAGAGCTACTTGAAGCTATTCCAGCTAATGAACAAGTATCAATTTATTATCAAGGCGATTTCTTTGATTTATGTCGTGGTATTCATGTACCCTCAACAGGTAAATTGAAAGAATTCAAGCTATTGTCACTTGCTGGTGCTTATTGGCGCGGTAACTCAGACAATAAAATGCTACAGCGTATTTACGGTACAGCTTTCTTTACAAAGGACGAGTTAAAGCATCATATCCAAATGCTTGAAGAGGCAAAAGAGCGTGACCACCGTAAAATCGGAAAAGAATTAGATTTATTTATGACATCTCAAACTGTAGGGCAAGGCTTGCCATTATGGTTACCAAACGGTGCAACAATTCGCCGTACAATTGAGCGTTATATCGTTGATAAAGAAATTGCATTAGGTTATAAGCATGTGTATACGCCAGTGCTTGGCTCGAAGAAGTTATATGAAACTTCTGGTCACTGGGGTCACTATCAAGATGGCATGTTCCCACCGATGGAAATGGATAATGAAACATTGGTTTTACGTCCAATGAACTGCCCGCATCATATGATGGTATTTAAGAATGGTTTGCATTCATACCGCCATTTACCAATCCGTATTGCAGAGCTTGGTACAATGCACCGCTATGAAATGAGTGGGGCAGTGTCTGGCTTACAACGTGTACGCGGGATGACTTTAAACGATGCCCATATTTTCGTCCGCCCAGACCAAATTAAAGCAGAATTCAAAAAAGTGGTGGAATTAATTTTAGAAGTTTATAAAGATTTCGATATTAATGATTATTCATTCCGCCTATCATATCGTGACCCGAATAATAAAGAGAAATATTTCGATGATGATGAAATGTGGGAAACTGCACAAGCGATGCTGAAAGAAACAATGGATGAGTTAGGCTTAGATTACTTCGAGGCAGATGATGAAGCAGCGTTCTACGGTCCTAAACTAGATGTTCAAGTGAAAACAGCGATTGGGAAAGAAGAAACGCTGTCAACAGCTCAGCTAGATTTCTTATTACCACAGCGCTTTGACCTTACTTATATTGGTGAAGATGGTCAGCCACAGCGACCAGTTGTTATCCATCGTGGTGTTGTATCAACAATGGAGCGCTTTGTAGCATTCTTAATCGAGGAATACAAAGGGGCATTCCCAACTTGGTTAGCGCCAGTACAAGTAGAAATCATCCCTGTATCAAACGCGGCGCATTTCGATTATGCGAAGCAAATCGAAGAGCAATTAACAGCGGCTGGCTTCCGCGTGGAAATGGATGACCGCGAAGAAAAGCTAGGCTATAAAATTCGCGAGGCACAAATGAAAAAGATTCCGTATATGCTCGTTATTGGAGATAAGGAAGTTGAAGCAGGCGGTGTCAATATTCGTCGCTACGGTTCGAAGGATTCGGAAACAGTTTCGTTTGAAGAATTCTTGAATGGCTTGAAGGATGAAGTGAAGAAATAACAAAACTTTGAATTATAAGATACTGGAAAAGCTGATTGATACCAAGATTATTGGTATCAATCGGCTTTTTTTATATAGCATATAAAAGTTGTAGAGAAAAGAAGGAACATGACGAATAAACCGTAATTTGGCTTTGTTTTCCTTGAAAATAAAGGGCTTTCTTCTTTTGCTATAGAATAAAGTATTTAGGAATTTGCGGCTACTATAAAGGACTTTGAATTAATGAATTCAGTAGATACATTGACATCTTGTGAGGATAAAAATAATTTTGAGCAAACTTCATTTAGATTCTATACTTATTATGGTAGTTGTGAAACTGTTAAGATAATAAACTATATTCAAATTGGTGCAGCAACAGCTTTATTTTTATTACTATTGTAGCCTTTATTGTAGCACCTGTTGGGCTGGCCGCTATTATCGCAGTGGGATTGGATAACATCGAGGCACTCTCTTTAAATTTTATAAATATTCAGAGGGTGTGAACTTGGAGTAAATGGACATGTACAACGAACCCAAACTCATTCGTATTTGGAATTAAACGTTAAATTTTATTTAGAAAGGGGAATAGTCTTGCTAACGATACTTCCTATTATTCTGTTGGGTATTAGCCTTGCTCTTTGTATAATGTTATTACTCAAAATGAATCCAATTAAGGAGAGGAAAGAGAAATTTCCTCTCATTGTCCTATTTTTCTTCATTCTCCTCAGCTTTTTAATGTTGTTGTATTTTGAGTTCATTTAATGAATTGAACACCTTATCAAAGTAAGGTTATTGAAGGGGGATAAATATGGAGCTTAAACAAATTACAGCTAAGGATATACCTACAATGTCAAAACTACTTATCGAAAGGCAAAACGTTGAAAGCGAAATATTTCCGTTTTTAAAAAATAGCTGTTTAGACATGCAATATATAGTCAATTTACTTGGGAAATGGTTTACGCATCATAAAATGATAGGTTATGGCGCATTTATAAATAATGAACTAGTAGGCTATTTAATCGGTGAGATAAAGCATGATACGACTAGAGGCAGACATGTGTGGGTCCACTATGAGGGACTAGCCATCCGAGCAGATCAATCGCCTGAGCTTCTAAGGAATCTCTATGCAAAAGCTTCGGAGGCATGGGTAAAACAAGGGTGTTTTATGCACTACACAATCATACCTCTTGGCAATCAAGTATACTACGATGCTTACCAGCGATTAAGTTTTTTTGTCCAGCAAGTGCATGCGGTAATGTGCCTAGAAGATTATCGACCTTTTGAAAATGTGGCAGATGCAGAAGTGCGCTTAGCAACTAAAATGGATAGCGAGGCGATGGGCAAAATGTCTAGCATTATTCAAGCGTATCAAAATGCTGCTCCTACGTTTGAGCCAGTTGTACCTGAAGCTGTCGTAGATATAAAAAGCGGCTACAGTAGCATATTGGAAGAAGAGGACGCCATCTGTCTTTTGGCTGTAGAAGATAGGAAGGAACTAGCCTTTCAAGTGTATTTCCCTACTAGCTCCAATTTGATGACACCTGATAGTAGCATAGAATTAAGCGTTGCTGGAACCTATGATGTGCAAATGGGGAAAGGTGTTGGCAAAAAATTGATGAATGAGAGCTATAAAATAATACAGGAAAAAGGCTATGAAATGATTGTAACAGACTGGCGAATTACCAACCTAGCTTCTTCAACATTTTGGCCTAAATGTGGATTCAAGCCAATAGCTTATCGCATGGTTCGGTATATAGATTACAATATTGCGTGGGCAAACTTTGACAATTCGAGTATGAAGATGCTGTAATGTTGTTACTGTCGCATAAGCTAATATAAAAAAATGTAAAAAGAAACTAACATATTGATGTCAGTTTCTTTTTTTGTTAATTAAACCAATTATTGTTTGACCCTCTACTTTAATTGATGTAATATGTAATTATTAATGATAATGATAATCGTTATCATTAAATGAGAGTCTGTGAAGGGATGATAAATTACATGCAGCAGATTGCCAAACAAGTTGCAGAAGATGCAACGTTTCAAGCGTTTATAAATTGTTATATACGAGAAGTGAGTAGCGGGCATTGGGTTAAAAAGGATGAGTGGTTAGAAGTGCAGCGATTATCTATCTCAATTCCAGAGATACATATATTAGAGCTTGAGCTACCGCTGCAAAATATTTGTTTTGCATTTAGTGTGGAATACAAATCTCTTGTTGGAAGACATAGATTTGGTGTGTCGCTGAAATACTGTGCGAAACAAAAACAATGGCTTGTCGAAGATAAATTGACAATAGTGATTGCGCTTATTCAAGAGCTACGTTTAATGTCTAAAGAGAATGGCTGTACTGAACTTTATTCCCATTTCGATGAACTTATTTTGCGCATAATTGAAAGCTATCAAACGATGGCAAATTATATTGAAAAGAGCTTGGAAAATAAAAAGCCCTCTGAAGTTAACAATACATTTATTGAAACTGAGCAGTCTCTCATATTTGGGCATTGGCTCCATCCAACTCCTAAAAGCAGGCAAGGGATGGCGAATTGGCAACAAATCGATTTTGCTCCAGAGTTACAAGGTTCTTTTCAACTTCATTATTTTCAGGTTGACCGCAAAATAGTGAGAGAGCTCTCTGTATTAGAAAAGAGTGCAAGTGAGCTCATTATCCAATCTATCGTAAAATCACAGCCTGATTTTGTAATGTCAAAGAAGCACTGTCTTATCCCAATGCACCCACTTCAGGCACAATGGCTTTTACAGCAACCTTATGTAAAACAAGCGCTTGCGGAAGGGTTGCTAAAGTATGAAGGCGCACTCGGGGCGTTTTACACAGCAACTTCTTCGATAAGAACCGTATATAGCTTGAATGAAGAGATGATGTACAAATTTTCAATCCCTGTTAAAATAACAAATTCGTTGAGAGTAAATCGAACCCATGAGTTAAAGGCTGGTATCGTCATGGCTCGCTTAATGAATAAAATTGACTTCTTACAAAAGCATCCATCTTTTCGAATGATTGATGATCCAGCCTATATAACCGTAGAATTTCCCGATCAGACAGAATCAGGTTTTGAAATTATTTTCCGTTCAAACCTATTTCCTAAAGGTCGCGATGAGGGAATTTGTATGATTGCTACTCTTGTACAAGAGCCTTTACCAAAAGAAAAATCGAGGTTATATCAGCTTATTATGAAAATCTCTCAAACAGAATTCCGTTCATTAGAAAGCGTAAGTCTAGATTGGTTTAAAGCTTATTGGGATTGTGCCATCGAATCCTTACTAAATCTATATGATGAATACGGAATAGCTCTCGAAGCGCATCAGCAAAATAGTATATTGAACATTGCTTCAGGTTACCCAACTACTTATTATTATCGTGATAATCAAGGATATTACTTATCAAAAAAATACGAAAAAGAATTACTTACAATAGAGCCTTCTTTGCATGAAACAGAGGAACTGTTTTATGAAGATGCACTTATTCAGGATAGATTCACCTATTACTTGTTTATGAACCAGTTGTTTCCTGTGATTTCCCGCTTTGGAGCAGATCAGCTTATTGATGAAAAAATTTTGTTAAAGTGGTCTATTAATCGACTACACGTATTAAAAAGAAGAATTCACAGGCCTTGGAAAGGTATTTGTTGAAAATATTCTAAAGCAAGAAAAGCTTGCATTCAAAGCAAATTTATTAACAAGATTCCATGATGTAGATGAATTAGAAGCTGAACTTGAACAAGCAGTCTACACAAAAATTCCAAATCCATTTATTCTTCAGAATCAGGAGGCAGAATATGCAACAGCTACAGCCTTTAGCTTTTAAGCAAGGAGAGTTACGTGTCAGAAGGCAGCTTATGGAGGCAATGATTTTTGAGGGACTGATTCAATTTGAAGAAACTCGTCTCAATCATGAAATTTTAGCACTTACCCTAATAGGACAGAAGTGTACCTATCATTGTGAGGGCAGAAGAACCGTATTTAATCGTCTTCGAATAACGGGGAATCGGCTTTTGCGAGTAAGTAAGGATGGTCTGGTACGAGAGGCGACGCTTGAGGATTTAGTAGATGAGCTATTGTCGACCCCAAAAGACAAAATTCGATTATTGAATGAGCTTCATTTAACAAGCCAGCTTTGTGAATGGAATGACTATCATCTGCAAATGCCTATGTCGAGAAGGAACTCGAGCTATGAAGAGTTAGAATCGGAAATTATGGAAGGACATCCATATCATCCATGTTTTAAGTCGAGAACGGGTTTTACATTGGATGATCATCAAAATTATGGTCCTGAGGCAAAGCGGACATTTTCCTTGCAGTGGGTCGCGTTGAGAAGGCGCTATACACGAATGACAGTACTTGAAGAGGAGGCGCAATTTTGGCAGAGGGAGTTAGGTCATGTGTTGTGGAATGA
Organism: Metasolibacillus sp. FSL K6-0083; assembly: GCF_038630865.1. Classification (NCBI taxonomy): domain Bacteria; kingdom Bacillati; phylum Bacillota; class Bacilli; order Caryophanales; family Caryophanaceae; genus Metasolibacillus; species Metasolibacillus sp. FSL K6-0083. The sequence continues at coordinate 199,610 of NZ_CP152046.1, forward strand.
CCTCCTTACAAAGCTTCAATTGTCAGGTGGAGCATATGAGGAATATACCTTTTTACCAATTCACCCTTGGCAGTGGCATCACTTGCAGCAGGAGATGGTTGGATTAATCGAGCAAAAAGATTGCCTTCCATTGAATATAAAGGGTGATGACTACCGCGCAACCCAATCAGTAAGAACATTATGGAATTGTTCGAATCCTAAAAAGGCACAATTAAAATGTTCGATGAATATGGTCAATACCTCCTCGTTGAGAAGACTGCATGCACATGCAGTTTGTGCTGCTCCACATATTTCAGCATGGCTGAAACAGGTCATTCAATCGGATGCTTATTTGCATGAGGAGTCCTCTCTTATTGTACTGGAAGAATATGCAGGCGTTATTTTTGAACCAGATGCCAAAAAGCATAGCAGCAAACTAGAAGGGCAGCTTGGCTCCATATGGCGGGAAAGTGTGCGTTTGTATATGGAGGATGGAGAGGAAGCTGTACCATTTACCGTGCTCATGATGATGGAGAAAGATGGACGTCCATTTATAGAAGATTGGCTTGTCCGATACGGAACAGAGCAGTGGGTAGAGCGCTTGATTGAAGTGAGTGTTATTCCTGTATGGCACTTACTTGTTGCCCATGGTATTGCTATCGAGGCTCATGCGCAAAATATGATTTTATTACACCAAAATGGCTGGCCAACTCGGGTTGTATTAAGAGATTTTCATGACAGTATTGAATATCATGAACCATTTATTGTCGACAAAAGCCTTGTACCAGACTTTGCAATGATTCATGAACGTTTTAAAGATGCATCCGCAGATGATTATTATTGGATGTCTTCAGTAGAGGCATTGCGAGAGTTAATAATGGATACGCTATTCGTCTTTCATTTAAGTGAGCTATCTTATTTATTAGAAGAACAGTATGGATTGAAAGAAATGCATTTCTGGTATCAAGTTCAGGATGGGATACAGAGGCACTTGGAGCGTTTTCCATCACTAACTTCAAGGAATGAACAATTACAGCATACTAGCGCATCGATCTATGTTGAATCTTTATTGACAAAGAAACTTCAAAATCAAGAAGAGGGCAGCTTTCGACATATGGTTAATAATGCATTTGCGCAAATGGATAAAAGGGGGGAATAAAGATGTTTTATATCAATGATCAATTTTATACAGCGGAAGATGTTGAGAGGCAATATGAGGTATATGAGAGCTTACCACATTTAAAGGAATGTCATAATCGCCGATTAGCTATTTGTACAGATGATACTTTTCAATATTTAACGCTTTGTTTATATATTCACGAAAAAGGCGGCTCACTTGTCCCAATCCATGTAGCAACACCAAAGGAAGGAGCTATACGGCTCGCTTCCACGGCAGGGAGCCATCTTTTATTATTCCGATCAATCCATTCTGTCATTGAACTATCCAATCATGTCAATAATCAAGAAGGTGTATTAGTTCAAATGAGCTCAGGTACAACAGGCGCACCGAAGTGTATTGAAAGAACATGGGGTTCAGTAGTGGAAGAGGTTGAAAGCTATGTGGAAATGTTGCCTGTAGATGCTATGACAAATTCTATTGTTGCTTGTCCAATTACGCATTCTTATGGCTTCATTTGTGGCGTTTTGGCGTGCATAAGAAGAGGCGCAATACCAGTGATTATTACTAATAGCAATCCTAAATATATGTTGAAAAAGTTGAAAGAACACCCTAAACATATGCTCTATGCAGCGCCAGCATTACTCTATACATTGAGTCGATTATTACCTGTTAATCAACAATTTGATTATGTGATGACGTCAGGAGCTGTCATGCCGCAAAGCTGGTTGACATCATTGAGAGAGAAGTCCCATCAAGTATTACAGCAGTACGGATGCTCTGAAGCAGGCTGTGTTGCGATTCATCCTAATGTGGAAGATTCGAAGGAAATGGGCTATCCTCTGCCTCACTTGAAGGTGACAGCGGGGAGCAAGCAATCACCAAGTGAAATTATTATTGAATCACCTACGCAAATAATTTACACAAAGGATTTAGGCTATATCGAAAATAATGTGCTTTCTTTTCTTGCAAGAATGGATGACACGATTAATGTAGCTGGCTTAAATGTCTATCCGCAAGAGGTTGAAAACGTGTTAATGGATTATCCGAAAATTATTGAAGCCGTTGTATATAAGAAACAAAACAATCTATCAGGCGAGCGAGTATGTGTACAATATGTAGCCATTGAGCCGATTGAGGAAATGGAGCTTAGGGAGTGGTGTCAGAAATTTCTTGCGCCACATCAAATTCCAATGGAGTTTGTCTTTGTCAATGAAATTGAAAAGCTACCTAATGGCAAAGTAAGTAGAAAGAAACTTGGAGGCATACTCGTATGACAAGACAACAATTAATCGAGAGCATCTATACTATTATGGAAAATTCATTGGAGATGCAGACATTATCTTCTTTTCATGAGGATGCGCGGTTAAATGAGGATTTATATATGGATTCGATTATGGTTCTTCAATTGATTCTGCATATAGAGCTAGATATCGGGATTTCTATTCCCGATGAGATGCTTGTCCCAAAGGATTTTCAAACAGTAGGTACACTAGTAAGCTTTTTAGAAAAATTGCAACAAGCAGAATAGGCGGAGAAACAACATGATAAAAGTTCATTGTTTTGTAAGTTGTGTTTGTGAAGTCATAAAAAAAACGCAAGATGTTGATCATAGACCATACTATTTTGGGGTGTGGGACGCAGATTTTGATGTACTTGAAAATGGAGTGCTAGTCTATCATTCTGACCGAATTGATCATCATTTTTTCCAAACATGGTATGAAATGCTTTATGGAATCAGGCTTCATAAATGGTATGACGAAGAACAATCAAAGCAACAAAACATCGATAGGTTGTTAGAGTTATTAGAACATAAATTACCACATCAACATGTGATGGTCATGCTAGATTTATCCATGTTGCCAGAGCGAGAGAATAAATTTCATCAACGACCGTTTCCGCATTATGTGATGCTAGAACCAACAGAAAATAAAACAGAATGGTTTATGTATGACCCAGATTTTCGTTGGGAAGGGATTTTACCAAAGGACAGAATTTTAGCTGCAATCCAAGAGCCCACTGTTGGGGGAGGCTATTATTTTGACGCTGAAACGATTATTGCGCCAACTATAGAGACAGTTGAAGCCTATTTTAATACTTGTATGAAGCTTCATAGTAACCCAATGACAGAGGCGGTTAGCAAGATTATGAAAATGTATACGGAGGGAATAGAACAGAAAAATATAACGCAACTGCCAGCTGCATTAAAGCAATTGCCTGTTTTGGCGATTAGAAAGTATGCCTATGAACATGCCTTTGCATTTTTTTGGGAAGCTCTTGGTTACGATGAGCAAGGCTTTGAAATGTGGTGTAATGAAATAGAATGTTTAGTGAATGGTTATACAACGATTCAGTATCGAGCAATGAAGCTTGCTATTACGCAAAATTCGTCATTAGCTAAAGATATTTTTGCGAAATTGGAACAACAAAACCTTCTTGAATTCAGGATTAAGCAAGGATTACAAGAATGCTTCCAAGCATGGTCAACATTACAGCATAAGAAAGAGGTTATGTTATGAAACTGTCTATCTGTACAATCTCGTTTCGACACCATCTTTACTCCATTGATCAATTAGCTCATTTTGCAAAAAAACAAGGCTTTCAAGGAATTGAACTGTGGGGTATTCATGCAAAGAACTTAGCAGATGAACCAAGTTATGGTGCAGATTGGCTAAACTCCTATAGTTTAGAAACGAGCATGCTTAGTGATTATTTACCGTTGGAAGCGCCTGTTTCTAAGATGATGGCTGAAACAGAGAGGCTTTCTTCACTTGCAGAGCACTGGGGAACGAATAAAATTCGCACATTTGTAGGGAAAAATGGTAGTGCAGACACAAGTATAGAAGAAAGAAAGGAGCTTATTTCCAGACTTAAAATACTATGTGATTATTTTGAATCAAAAGGACAATATTTACTTGTTGAAACGCATCCAAACACGTTGGCGGATAATCTATCTTCAACGATACAATTATTGGAAGAAACGAATCGCCAAAATCTACGGCTAAACTTTGATGTTTTACATGTGTGGGAATCGGGGATAAACCCTATTGTTGCAATGGAACAACTTCGTCCTTCTATCTCACACTACCATTTTAAAAATATTGCCTCGCGTGCGCAGCTTGATGTTTTCTCTCCAAGCAACGTTTATGCCGCAGCAGGGTCTCGTGAAGGGATGGTTCCGTTGTTTGAAGGAGCAGTTGATTACAATGAATTCCTAACGGCTATCCATTCGATTGACGGGGTAGAGGCATCCTTAGAATGGTTTGGATTAAATGTGAAGACCGTATTAGCAGCAGATGCTGATAAGGTAAAAAAGGCGATGTGGCCAGTAAATATCGTTTAAAACAAAGCGTGTATTGTTTAACTTCTTTCGGCGAGCTAAAAAAATCCCTACGAGAGCTAGTTGAGGCATAATTGATTTTAGAAAACTGTTGACACAATTTTTTCTCCATGCTATTATTAGTAAGGTTAATAAATACAAGTTTGTGGTTTAAGTAGAGGCTGCCCGCTTCTCACCTGATGTTCGACACATTTAGTAGTTGACAGGTTTGACACGTTGAATTGTTTTACGTATTTTTACGTATGCACATATAGCGGGCGGACATCTTCTACAATGTCCGTCCTTTTTTTGTGGATAAACGTAAAAGATGTACCGTTCAACCGGGTAAGAGTACTTGCTCAAACCATGTATTTGTTCGCGACACTACTTGGAGGTGGATTACTATTAGCAAAGACATGTATGTAAACGAAGGCATTCGCGCGCGTGAACTTCGTCTTATCGACCATAACGGTGACCAACTTGGTGTGAAAACACGCAATGAGGCGCTTGAAATTGCCGCTCGTGTAAACTTGGATCTTGTCCTTGTGGCTCCTCAAGCCAAGCCGCCAGTCGCACGTATCATGGACTATGGTAAATTTAAGTTCGAACAGCAAAAGAAAGATCGCGAAATTCGTAAAAATCAAAAGGTCATCAATATGAAAGAGGTTCGTCTGAGCCCAACAATTGATGAGCATGATTACCAAACAAAGCTACGTGCAGCAATGAAATTCCTTGAAAAAGGAGATAAAGTAAAAGCAAGCATTCGCTTTAAAGGTCGTGCGATTACACATAAAGAAATTGGACAACGTGTGTTAGATCGCTTTGCTGAAGCTTGTGCCGAAATTGCAACGGTTGAACAAAAGCCGAAGATGGATGGCCGCAGCATGTTTTTAGTTCTTCAACCAAAGAACGAAAAACAATAATATTTAGTAATTAGTTTAGGAGGAAATTTGACATGCCAAAAATGAAAACTCACCGTGGCGCTGCAAAGCGTTTCAAAAAAACGGGTACTGGAAAATTAAAATTTGACCGTGCTTACGGTAGCCACTTATTTGCTAATAAATCAACAAAGCAAAAACGTCATCTACGTAAAGCAAAAGTTGTTACATCTGGTGATTTCAAACGTATCCGTACATTATTAACTTACATGAAATAATACTTGAACAAACAGGTTCAAATCTAAAACAATCTATTCGAAAGAATTAGCAGGAGGTAATTACTATGCCACGCGTAAAAGGCGGAACAGTAACACGCGCACGTCGCAAAAAAGTATTAAAATTAGCTAAAGGTTACTACGGTTCAAAACATACTCTATATAAAGTAGCTAACCAAGCAGTAATGAAATCAGGTCAATATGCATACCGTGACCGTCGTCAAAAGAAACGTGATTTCCGTAAATTATGGATTACTCGTATTAATGCAGCAGCACGCATCAACGGTCTTTCTTACAGCCGTTTAATGCACGGTTTAAAAGTAGCAGGTATCGAAGTTAACCGTAAAATGTTAGCTGACTTAGCTGTTAATGACGCAGCAGCATTCGCTCAATTAGCTGAAGCTGCGAAAACAGCACAAGCTAAATAAAAATTGATAAAATAAAGGCTGATGGAACATCCATCAGCTTTTTTCTTGTGGGGTGAATGAAAACATGCAATTAGAAATAGCTGTACTAGCTTATATAGCAGTTATGTCTCTCATTCTTTGCATATTAATGTACAACGATAAAGCAAGGTCAAAAAGGAAAGAGTGGCGCATTGCAGAAAAAACATTGTTTACCATCGCGCTTTTCGGAGGAGCGATTGGCGGCGTGTTAGGTATGTATTTATTCCGTCATAAAACACGCCATAATTTATTTGCATTCGGCTTCCCATTGCTTGCCGCAATTCAAATTTATTTACTTGTTACATTGTTTAAATAAAAACTGGAAAGGGGGCGTCCAAAAAGCCATGCATAGCGGGCATTTTGGACGCTGATGATGGTGTTTTGGCAAAATGTTTGCTCCTATAAAATAGAGAGAGTTTTCTTTGAAAATGCTAGACACACAGGGTTTAGCAGTGTTTTTCCAAAATGAAAGAGAAGAAGCAAAAATCTCCCTTTCAATGCGATTTCTATATAAAATCATCTTTTTTAGACAACTCCATTTTGGCTTTTATCCTGCATTAACTGCCCGCAAAACCCGATTGGTTCAACCAACAATCCGTGGGGAAAAGCATCCACGGATTGAAGTTTCACCTTATCAACAGCTAGAAAGATGTGTACCAACTTTAAATACTTTCTTCCTCTTTCATCAACTTTTCAATCGGATTTTTCCAGCTTATTTTTGCCTTCGGATAGCTCATTTTAATTTCCTTTTCTAAATATAAAAAATCGCTTTTCGTTAGCCCCTGTAGTTTCATCGTATCATGTACAAATACAAAAATAGATATCACTTCAAATGCATCCTCTGTTGTACCTAAATATTTTTCGCCTTCAAAAAGTGCTCCTTTATATGAAATAAAGAAATTTTTTCGTACATTTTTCACATCATCATAAAAATAGTATTGCCCATTTTCATAGGCCTCATCCAGCTTGCGCTTTGGATCAATAAGATATCGAACCCCTTTGTAAAATATGTAAATAATAATAATTAAAATTAGCACTCGAAGTAGAAGAGCCATAAAGAGTTCCCCCTTGTTAGTCCATATTTCCTCCTATACGTATAAAGTGCGTAAAAAGTTTCATTTTTTCTAAAAAATTTTAAAAAATATTTTAATTTCTCTTATTAAAAGTCTCCGACCTCTATAGGTAGCGAGACGAATACAATCATTCGACCTGATACAGTGGAGGACGAGATGCACGCTGAATCATAGGAATTCAGTCTAAAAACCTAGTTTCCAGCGATAACGACGGAGTAACTAATATCGTGTTAGCCAGATTTGCGGTAGATGTCACAGATTTTGACGCAATGCAAGTTGGTTAATCGTTGTCATATGATGTGACGTTAACCTTCACTGCAATGCTCGAAAAAATCTGGACGAGAATTAGCTAATGCATAATTGATTAAAGCTAATTGCTGCTGTTGCTTTATATAAATTTGTTGTGCTTGCTCTAGGGAAACAACGGTAAAACGAATCGTAGCCATCGGTTGAAGCTGGGCAAGCTTCGGCAAATCTGCTCGAATCACTTGAGCAATTTTCGGGTAGCCTCCTGTCGTTTGACAATCGGCCATTAAAATAATTGGCTGTCCACTAGGTGGGACTTGAATTGTACCGAATGTTACTGCTTCAGATATTAAATCTTTTTGTAAAGAATGGGTTAGACTTATCGGATTTTGCAAACGATAGCCCATTCGGTCGGCATCTTTTGATAATTGAAAGGATGTCGATAGAAATACTTGCTTGCTTTCCTCTGTAAATCCAGCCCACTCTGTGCCGCTCGTTACACGAATCGTTACATCCTTTGAAAATGATATAAAATCTTCATGTCGAATAAAATAATTACTGGTAGTGACCTTACTAGCTATAATTGGGAGTATGTCACCTCTTTGTAAAGCACGTCCATTAAAGCCACCTAATTTGGCACGTAAATAAGTACTGCGACTTCCTAAAACTACAGGTACTTGAATGCCATGCTTTACTGCGATATAACCTCTAGCGCCATTTGTAGCAGCAGTGCATTGCAATATACTTCCTGCCTTAATTGCAATAGGACGCCACATTGGACAAGGCTGTCCATTTAAAAGGGGTGAGAAATATGCACCAGTAATGGCGATGACCGTATCGACATCAAAGCGAAGAGTTGGTCCAACAATTGTTATCTCAATCGCGGCTTCATTTTCTTGTTGTAAAAGTAGCTGCCCAATAAGGTATGACAGCCTATCCATTGCACCGCCCACAATCACACCATATTGTTGGTTTGCATAGCGACCATTATCTTGAATCGTTGAAAAGAGCCCGGGTTTCAGCACAGATATCGTCATACAAAACTCCTCCATTCTTGTTCAGAAATCGCTCGAAAGCGCACACGGTCACCAGCCTGTAAAAAAGTTGGTGGATATTGCTCAGGTAAAAAAAGCCGCTGGGGTGTACGCCCAATAATTTGCCAACCTCCGGGTGTTTCAAAAGGGTAGACACCGGTTTGTTGACCGCCAATACCGACGGAGCCTGCTGGAATTGTTAGCCGAGGTACTTCTTTTCGAGGTGTAGCAATCGTCTCATCCAGCCCTCCCAAAAAAGCAAAGCCAGGAGCAAAGCCCAGCATATAGACAGTATATTCCTCCGCTGTATGGCGTTTAATAATTTCGGCCTCAGATAATTGATGATAGTTAGCGACAAACGCTAAATCGGGTCCAAACTGCCCTCCGTAAATAACAGGAATTTCAATCATTCTGTTAGCTTGTAAAGAATTTTGTACGTTTTTTTGCAGCAAGCTTTGCAAATATGTAACAATATAATCATAAATAGATTGTGAATGTTTGCGTAATGGGCTATTTACCAATTTTACGATATCATAATAAATACAGATTGACGTGTAGCTTGGAACAGCTTCTATCATTCCATGAAAGGGTTGCTGCTCTATTATTTTATGAAATTGCTGAATTTCTTTATGTGTTGTAATAGAGATACTATCACCAAAAACAACAAGTAGTGCACAATCATTTAATGGTTTAAACGTAATATGCTTGAACATTTTAAGCCTCCGATACAAGGGATGTATAGTAAAGGGAGTAGTCACCTTTAAAAGCTAATTTTGATTAATAGATAGGTGAAATTAAAATAAAACCCTATTGATTAATTATACATAGTTTTATTTTTTGTTAACAGGCTGCAAAAATGCGAGTAGGAAAAAAGTTCTCACAATTGCTTTATATAAAGCTGTTAAAATATTAGTATGGAGGTTTATCAGTGACTTACAAAGTTGATATAAATTGTGATTTAGGTGAAAGTTTCGGTAATTATAAATTAGGAGAAACTGGAGAAATACTTAAATATATTACTTCGGTAAATATAGCATGCGGTTTTCATGCTGGCGACCCGACAGTGATGCGGGAAACCGTAAAAATGGCGTTAAAGCATAATGTAAAAATTGGTGCGCACCCGGGTTTGCCGGATTTAGTAGGCTTTGGTCGTCGGGAAATGGCAATTTCACCTCAAGAGGCATATGATATGGTTGTTTATCAAATTGGGGCGCTACAAGCATTTTTAACGACAATGGATGCAGAAATGCAGCATGTGAAGCCACATGGTGCATTATATAATATGGCTGCCCAAAATCAGCTACTTGCTGAGGCGATTGCACAGGCCGTTTATGATGTATCACCGAAGCTTATTTTGTTTGGCTTGGCTTCAAGTGCATTAACAGATGCAGGGGAGAAGATTGGTTTGCAAACAGCGCATGAAGTATTTGCGGATCGAACATATCAGGCAGATGGCTCGCTTACATCGCGTAAACTGTCAAATGCACTAATTACAAACGTAGAACAGGCAGTGCAACAAATGATACAATTTGTGAAGACAGGGAAAGTGATGTCACAGCAAGGAACAGAGGTTACACTGCGTGCTGATACAATTTGCCTTCACGGTGATGGAGAGCATGCGCTGCAATTTGCTAGGTGGGCCAAGCAAAAATTAACAGAAGAACATATTGTCATAAAACATTTCAGTAAAAATTGAAAATAACAAATAAGTTTTCTTTTCTCGTAAGCGGTTTCAAGTTATAATGGTGAAGTAATATATTTAGGAGGTCGAAATAATGACACAATTAGATGTAACGTTGCAAATGTTGAAAGATTTAACGGATGCAAATGGTATTCCAGGAAATGAGCGAGCACCACGTGAAGTGATGAAAAAATACATAGCGCCTTTTGCTGATGCAGTTGAAACGGATAATTTAGGTAGCTTAATTGCTAAAAAAATTGGCGATGAAAAAGGCCCAAAAATTATGATTTCAGGGCATTTAGATGAAATTGGCTTAATGGTAACAAAAATTGATGATAAAGGCTTTATTAGCTTCCAAACAGTTGGCGGCTGGTGGGGTCAAGTAATGCTTGCGCAGCGAATGACAATTACCACTCGCAATGGCGAAGAAATCATTGGTGTTATCGGTTCAAAGCCACCACATATTTTACCGGCTGAAGTACGCAACAAGCCGGTTGATATTAAAGATATGTTTATCGATGTTGGAGCTGCTTCAAAAGAGGAAGCGATGGGATGGGGAATTCGCCCTGGTGATATGATTACACCATATTTCGAATTCCACATTATGAAAAACGACAAGCATTTACTTGCAAAAGCATGGGATAACCGTATAGGTTGTGCAATTGCGATTGATGTTTTACGCGCATTGAAAGATGAGAAGCACCCGAATATTGTCTATGGAGTAGGGAGCGTGCAAGAGGAAGTTGGTTTGCGCGGTGCTAAAACTGCGACACACCAAATTCAACCAGATATTGGCTTTGCAGTAGATGTAGGTATTGCAGGGGATACGCCAGGCGTAACAGCAAAAGAATCAACATCTAAAATGGGTGCTGGTCCACAAATCGTTATTTATGATGCATCAATGGTAGCGCATAGCGGTTTACGTGACTTTGTGATTGATATTGCAGAGGAAAATAATATTCCATATCAATTCGAAACAATACCAGGTGGTGGAACAGATGCTGGAGCTATCCATATAACGGCAAATGGCGTGCCATCATTGGCGATTGGTGTAGCGACACGCTATATTCATTCACATGCGGGCATTTTACACCGCGATGATTATGAAAATGCAGTGAAATTAATCGTTGAAGTAATCAAAAAATTAGACCGCAATACAGTAAATCAAATTATTTTTGAATAAAAATGGAAGGGGTGTCTGGTAAGTAGCCTAACGTGCCACTTTTCAGATATCTTTTTGCCTTATTATAATGAAGTATGCATTTTTTCATTTGTCTTCTAGTGGGGAAACAAAGGCGATGTTTGAAACGATGCAGCGCCACATAAAGGAATCAGAATAGATAATCGACTTAGAGAGCGTCTAAAAGCATGCAAAGCACTGCTTTTCAGACGCTTTTTTGTTTTTTATTAAAATAATAACTATTTTAAAAGGGTATAAACATTGAATTTAGTACATTTTGCTTTAAATTTAAAATGAAATAAGTAAAAGTTATATTTATTATAAAAATGCCTCAGTCTTTTTATAAATATAATGTGTATATTTATGTGTATTTTTAAATATTTATTTATAAAACATAAAAATACGCTTGATTTTATATTTATGCATATGTATAATGAAAACAACATAAAGTTACAGAGGTGCGTATAAATATGAAATTACTTGAAGAGGTACAATTAAAGCCTGTTGAAAGTTTGAAAGGAAAAGATTTACTGACATTGCTTGATTATACGAGCGAGGAAGTACAATCGCTTATTCAATTAGCAACACAGCTAAAAACGGTGACAAAGCAAGGGAAGTGTCCTCGCTTGTTGGAAGGTAAGACATTAGGAATGATTTTTGAAAAAAGCTCTACACGTACGCGTGTTTCATTTGAGGTAGGTATGCAGCAGCTAGGTGGCTACGGCATGTATATGAATGCACGTGATATGCAAATCGGTCGAGGAGAGCCAGTTTCGGATACAGGTCGTGTTTTATCAGGCTACTTAGACGGTATCATGATTCGTGCTAACTCACATGCAATGGTGGAAGAGCTAGCGGAGCACGCGACAATTCCTGTGATTAATGGCTTAACGGATTTAGATCACCCTTGCCAAGCATTAGCAGACCTAGAAACAATCGCTGAAAATAAGGGCGCATTAAAGGGCTTAAAAATCGCCTATGTAGGAGATGGCAATAATGTTGCCCATGCACTTGTTGTTGCAGCCGCTCACGTAGGAATGCATGTTGCTGTAGCAACACCTGCTGGCTATGAATGTAATGCGACAATTATAGCTCAGGCACAACAAATTGCCCTTGCAAACGGCGGTTCTATATTGACAACAACCGACCCGGTAGAAGCGGTGCAAAATGCGGATGCTATTTATGCGGATGTATGGACTTCGATGGGGCAAGAAGAAGAAACGGAGCAGCGATTAAAAGATTTTAATGGCTATCAAATTAATGATGCACTTGTTGCACATGCCAAACCTGACTATATGTTTTTACATTGCTTGCCAGCACATCGTGAGGAAGAAGTGGCGACATCTGTTATTGATGGCCCTAATTCTTATATTTTCGAGCAGGCAGAAAACCGTTTACATGCACAAAAAGCGGTATTAATTTCCTTGTTATCGTAGATTACAAGTTGCGGGTCGCAACTGTGTCTATATATTAAGAAGCATTTGCAAGCAGGTAGCGCAATCAAATGCTTTTGTAGTTCCCTTTAATGGATGGATGGGAGACGCTGTCCACCGTTAAATAACTACACACTGTGATGGATGTAATCAAGATGGAGTACATCATCACTACATAGGCAAGGGATGTGCCTGAAAAAGCACGTCCTTTGCAAATGAAAAGCAATCCGGGAGACGCTGGATTGCTTTTTTCTGTTAATTAAATTGTGTCGCAAGCTTTTGTGTAAAATGTTGACGCTCTTGTTCATCCGCAGCGTTCCACCATTTTTCTAAAAACACACCGAGCCCCGGTAATAAATGCTCTTCACCACGTTCAATGGCATCTTCTACGATATCACCTAATTCCTGTGCATTTTGTCCCGCTACATTTGCTGCAATTGCTTGTCGTATTTGAAAGTTCATGATTCAATCTCCTTTTTTAAAAAATATCAGTATACTTGTTACTATGGACAAAATATATGGAAATATACTTTTCAAAGAAAAGTTATGATAAAATGAAGCATTGAAAAAGAAAAAAGGACGGTATGTATGAAACGAATTGAATCAACGCAAAATGCGCTAGTAAAGCATTGGAAAAAGCTTGTGACAACACGTAAAGAACGTGAAAAATCAGGTGAATTTATCGTAGAAGGCTTCCATCTTGTAGAAGAAGCATTAAAAAATAAAGAGCAAATTGTCCAAATTATCGTTAAGGATAATGTTGATTTGCCCATGTTATGGCCAATTGATGATGTCGTAATTGTTCAAGTAAATGAAGCAGTTGCAAAGGAACTAGCAGAAACGGAGCAATCGCAAGGTGTATTTGCCCATTGCAAGCAGCCAAAAATTGAGGGCATGAACGAATGGCGCAAAGTATTGCTTGTAGATGCAGTACAGGACCCGGGCAATATCGGCACGATGATTCGCACAGCAGATGCTGCTGGATTAGATGCAGTTGTATTAGGAAAAGGCAGTGCGGACGCTTTTAATCCAAAAACGTTGCGCTCAGCACAAGGCTCACACTTTCATATTCCGGTTGTGCGTGGCGAGTTATTAGAATGGGTCAACAATTTACAAGCAGAGGGTGTTGCAGTGTACGGAACAGCACTTGAAAATGCCGTATCTTACAAGGAAATTAAAGCAACAAATGCCTTTGCTTTAATTGTAGGAAATGAAGGTAGCGGCATTAGCCCACAACTTTTAGCAAAAACAAATCAAAACATCATCATCCCAATTTTAGGACAAGCTGAATCATTGAACGTAGCAGTCGCTACGGGTATTTTATTGTATGCTTTTGTAGAATAGTATTTCCACGACTTGAAAGAAAAAAAGAAATAGCGTACAATAAATCGTGTTATATATAGGAAATGCACTGACCGGGAAGAGTAGGTTCATAAGAGGCATTTTAGGGAGTGCAGGCCGTGACTGAAAGCTTGCATAATGCTATCGAATACTACAGTTCACCCCGCGAGCAGCTATTCGGGAATTCTAGGAGTACTTGAAGGAAAGAATAGCCGGCGTTTAATTCGTCGTTATGTTAATGAAGTGATTGCATTTGCAATAACTAGGGTGGTACCGCGAACATTCAACCTCGTCCCTTTTTAGGGGGGAGGTTTTTTATTTTGCTTATTTATCATCCAAAATTTAAAGGAGGCAAAATCATGGAACAACAATTGAATCAATTGAAAGAAGAAGTGCTGAAGAAAATTGAAGAAGCAGTCAATTTAAAAGCGTTAAATGAAGTGCGCGTTGCCTATTTGGGAAAAAAAGGACCGATTACGGATTTACTAAAAGGGATGGGCAAGCTATCTGCTGAAGAACGTCCGAAAATGGGGGCATTAGTCAATACGGTGCGTGAGCATGTGACGGCTGAATTGGAGGCAAAGGCAGCGATTTTAGAGGAGCAAGCGATTCAAGCGCAATTAGAGCAGGAATCGATTGATGTTACATTGCCGGGTGCGACAATTAAGGCGGGAAATCGCCATCCATTAACGCGTGTTATTGAAGAAATTGAAGATTTATTTATTGCAATGGGCTATGAAATTGCGGAAGGGCCAGAAGTAGAAAAAGATTATTACAATTTCGAGGCACTTAACTTGCCTAAGGACCATCCAGCACGTGATATGCAAGATACATTTTACATTTCCGAGGAAATATTATTACGTACGCAAACATCGCCTGTTCAAGCTCGTACAATGGAAGAAAAGCAAGGTGCAGCAGTGCGCATTATTTGTCCAGGGAAAGTATTCCGTCGTGACTCAGATGATGCTACACATTCGCATCAATTTATGCAAATTGAAGGGCTCGTTGTTGGCGAAAATATTCGCATGAGCGATTTAAAGGGAACATTGGATGTGTTAACGAAAGAAATGTTCGGTGCAGACCGTGAAATTCGTTTACGTCCATCCTTCTTCCCATTCACAGAGCCTTCAGTGGAAGTAGATGTGTCATGCTTTAAGTGTGGCGGAACGGGCTGTAATGTATGTAAAAAAACTGGCTGGATTGAAATTTTAGGAGCAGGTATGGTACATCCGAATGTACTTGAAATGGCTGGCTATGATTCGAAAAAAATGTCTGGCTTCGCATTTGGCATCGGTGTAGAACGTATTGCGATGCTGAAATACGGTGTTGACGATATTCGTCATTTTTATACAAATGATGTGCGTTTCTTATCACAATTTGAGCGTGCAGAAGGGTAAGGTGGAATAAGATGTTAGTATCATTAAAATGGCTTAGTCAATATGTTGATTTTTCAAACTTAGCACCTGCTGAGCTTGCAGAAAAAATTACGCGTTCAGGTATTGAGGTAGATGCCGTAATCGACCGCTCAAAAGGGATGACGAATGTAGTCGTTGGGCATGTTGTAGCAAAGGAAAAGCATCCTGAAGCAGACAAATTAAATATTTGCCAAGTTGATGTTGGTGAGGAAAGCTTACAGCAAATTATTTGCGGTGCACCAAATGTTGATGCTGGTCAAAAAGTGATTGTTGCTCGTCCCGGTGCACATTTACCGGGCGGCATTAAAATA
Organism: Metasolibacillus sp. FSL K6-0083; assembly: GCF_038630865.1. NCBI lineage: Bacteria > Bacillati > Bacillota > Bacilli > Caryophanales > Caryophanaceae > Metasolibacillus > Metasolibacillus sp. FSL K6-0083. The sequence goes on from NZ_CP152046.1 coordinate 215,338, forward strand.
AAGAAAGCGAAGCTGCGTGGTCAAGAGTCAAATGGTATGATTTGTTCTTTACAGGAACTAGGTATTGAAGGGCGACTTGTACCAAAAGCATATGCAGAAGGGATTTACGTTTTACCAGAGGATAGCGTGCCAGGAACGGATGCATTAGAGCTATTAGGCTTACGCGACACGGTGTTAGAGCTAGGTTTAACCGCAAACCGTTCAGACGCAATGTCGATGCTAGGCGTTGCTTATGAAGTAGCAGCCATTTTAGGGACTGATGTAAAATTACCAGAAATTACGTATGCTGAAGCAGCGGAAAAAGCTTCTGATGTCTTGCAACTTGAGGTGCAGGATACAACCGTTAACCCGTTGTATGCGGCAAAAGTGATTAGAAATATTAAAGTAGCACAATCACCATTGTGGTTACAGCAGTATTTAATGGCTGGTGGTATTCGTCCACATAATAATGTAGTCGATATTACAAACTATGTTTTATTAGAATATGGTCAACCGTTGCATGCCTTTGACTACGAACAGCTAGGGACGGGGAAAATCGTCACACGTCCAGCGTTAGCAGGCGAAAAAATGACGACTTTAGATGATACCGAGCGCACACTACAGCCGCATAATTATTTAATTACAAACGGTGAAGTGGCTGAGGCTGTTGCTGGGGTTATGGGCGGTGCCAAATCAGAGGTATCGGATAAAACCACAACAGTTGTTATCGAATCTGCTTATTTCCAAGGGGCATCTGTGCGCCGTACATCAAGAGATTTAGGCTTACGCTCAGACTCTTCAGCGCGTTTCGAAAAAGGTGTAGACCCAAATCGTGTATTACTTGCGGCAGAGCGCGCGGCTGCATTATTAGCCGAGCTAGCAGGTGGGGAAGTTTTAGAAGGGACAGTGCTTGTCGATGAGCTAGATAAAACACCAGCTCGCGTTGTCGTATCACCAGACTTTATTAATGCACGTCTTGGCATGAAAATCTCACTTGAGGATATGCTTGCCATTTTAAATCGCCTCCAATTCGGTGTAGAGGCAGCGAATGGCATGTTAATTGTTGATGTACCGACACGTCGCGGTGATATTACAATCGAAGAAGATATTGTAGAAGAAATTGCACGACTTTACGGATATGATGAAATTCCAATGACTTTACCACTTTCGGGAGAGCAAATAGGTGGCCTAACGCCGTATCAAGTGAAGCGCCGCATTGTACGTGATGTGATGGAAGGTGCGGGTCTGTATCAGGCGGTAACATATTCCCTGACTTCAGCAGCGGATGCACAAAAATTTGCATTGCAAAAAGAAGAAACAACGAAGCTATTAATGCCGATGAGTGAAGAGCATTCAACATTGCGTCAAAGCATATTGCCACATTTAATTGAGGCGGTAAGTCATAACGTAGCACGTCAAGTAAATGATGTAGCATTATACGAAATTGGCTCTGTTTTCCTTGGCAAAACGGAGCATGATTTGCCACATGAGGAAGAACATCTTGCATTTGTATTAACAGGTCGTTGGACAGATAACACATGGCAAGGTGAAAAAAAAGCAGTGGATTTCTTCGTAGCAAAAGGCATTGTGGAGGCATTATTGTCAAAATTAGGCTTGACTGCTGTAGTAAGCTATGAAAAAGCAATGTTAGAAGGCTTACACCCGGGGCGTACTGCGCATATTTTATTAAATGGAGAAATCATCGGTCTAATCGGCCAACTGCATCCCACTGAGCAGAAAAAAGCGGATTTAAAAGAAACATATGTAGTAGAAATGAAATTGGCTGCAATCTTAAATGCTGAAGTGGAGGAGCTTGTATATAGCCCTGTCCCACGTTACCCAAGCATTACACGCGACATTGCATTAGAATTAGACCGCGCAACACCTGCGGGCGAAATCGAAACAATCATTCGCGAAGCAGGCACTAAGCTTTTGAAAAACATTAAAGTGTTCGACGTATATCAAGGTGAAAAAGTAGCCGCAGACAAAAAATCTGTTGCCTTCTCGTTAACTTATTTTGACGCAGAACGCACATTAACAGATGAGGAAGTTGTAGCAGCACATAATAAAGTATTAAAGGCACTTGCAGCAGCAGGCGCAGAAGTACGTTAAAGCTAAAGAAGGCATATGAAATCCAATTGGACTTCATATGCCTACTTTTTAGTTTTATGAGCGAAAACAAGCTTTTTATGAGCGAATTTGTAGCGTTTGCGAGCGAATTTATTATGCTTATGAGCGAATTGCTGCTTTAGACCTGTTTAAAGTGCTTCATCAGCAGTTTTTGCGGGACTCGCGATACCGTAAAGAGCGCCCGAAATAGCACTTATCGTATGAATTAATAGAAATGTGTAATAGTTAATAAAAACTCGATTTGTATACTCATTTAATAATGGAAAGCCATAAATTTTTGAATTGGGGTCGCTCGTTGTGCCACCAAGTGACGCATATACCTCGTTTGTATATTGTATGGCATAATAGCTTGTAGCGATAACAAGCCCTACTCCTGCTATGAGTAAAATATTGCGTAGCATTTTATCTTGCGCTTGACGTGATAATTCAGTAGAAAAGCGAAATGTAATAAATAAACTTAATAAAAGAAACGGCGCAACAAGTGCAATACCGACAATACCTAAATTTCCATGCTTTATTGTATCTTCAGGTTGGAATGTAAAAAAATACTCAATCATCATCACACCGAATAAGGAAATGGCGATGCTAATGAGCCAGCTTCGTCTTAGCATATAGAAAATACCTCCTCACCATTACAACTATACATGGAATGGCATAGTCATTCAATGATGGAAATTGTTAAATAGAATAATAAGCTTTATAATTTATTATAATTCAGCAAGTGTCCAGCCACTTATTGAATCATAATAAGTATCTTGGCAAGAGTTAGCTGAGCGAGAATTAATACGAGGACGTAAAGGAGGAATTTACCGATGTTAAAAAAAGACGAGGTGGTACTTGTATTAATTGATATACAAGGTAAGCTTGCGGAAATTGTAGAAAATAGCGAGCATGTAATTCAGAATATTGTGAAAGCCGTTAAAGGGGCTAATGTATTGGAGCTACCGATTTTATGGCTTGAGCAATATCCAAAGGGCTTAGGGCCAACAGTCCCTGAGATTGCCAATGAAATAGATGGACAGCCGATTGAAAAAATAACATTTAGTGCTTATGATACAGAAGAGTTTCGTGTGAAGCTTGCAGCCACAGGACGTAAAAAAGTATTGCTTGCAGGCATTGAATCACATATTTGTGTGTATCAAACGGCAGCTCATTTACTTGCCAATGGCTATGAGGTAGAGGTTTTAGTGGATTGCGTTTCATCCCGCACAGGGGAAAACCGTCAATTAGGCATTGATAAAATGGTACAGTTAGGCGCACGTTTATCGAGTATCGAAATGGCTTTATTTGAAATGCAGCAAATTGCGAAGGGCGATGTATTTAAAGCAATTAGTGCAATCGTAAAATAATATTAAATTTCACTATAGAACATTTGTTCTTTCGGGTGTATAATAATTTTTGTAATACTGTATAAGCTAATACTAAAATTCAATTGAAAGAGGAGTGGCAAAGATGGCAATTAACGTATACTTAATTTTTGATGGGCAAACGCGTGAGGCAATGGAACTTTATAAGGACGCTTTTCAAACAAAGGAAACACAAATCATGACTTTTGGTGAAGGGCATCAAAATGATGAATATCCAATTCCAGAAGAAGCAAAAGATTTAATTATGCATGCTCGTATGCCAGTAATGGGTGTAGACTTAATGTTCTCTGATACATTCCCCGGTCACCCTTATACAGTAGGCAACAATGTAACACTTGCAGTTGTAACGAATGATGAAGCACAATTACGCCATGCTTTTGATGTATTAAAGCGTGAAGGAAACGTTCAAATGGAGCTACAAGAAACTTTTTGGAGCAAATGCTACGGCAGCTTAACAGATAAATTTGGCGTGGAATGGCAGTTCAATTATGAACAAGTATAAAAGGGCACTAGAAAGGCAGTGCGGTTGCCTGTTTTTGTTAGTGTTTCATTAAGGAGTTTACTCGTTAAAGTAGAAGAGTGCCTTCTTTGAAAATGAGGAAAAGCGAGTTTCCACTATGCTTTGCACTTTGCTAAAGGTCTCTTTCACAGCGAGGCAAACACCGCCAAAACTAATCTTTATCCCTTTTAAATAAAGCACCTGTTTTAAAATACAGGCATACATCTTAAAAAAACCAAACGAAAGCGTCCACAAAGTCGGCAACTGCACGGCTTTATGGACGCTCTTCCTATTTTGTATAATTATCGAAATAACCTTGGATATAAACCATTGGTGTACCTTTATCGCCAGAGCCTGATGTTAAATCTGATAGCGAGCCAATTAAGTCTGTTAGCTTACGAGGAGTCGTACCTTGTGCAGCCATTTGACCTGTTAAGTCATCACCTTTATTTGTGATATATTCGGAAATTGCAGCTTTTAACTCTTCACCACGTAAATTCGCAAAGTCGTTGTCAGCTAAATATTTTAATTTTACTTCGTTCGGTGTACCTTCAAGCCCCTTTGTATAAGCTGGTGAGACAACAGGGTCAGCTAGCTCCCAAATTTTCCCCACAGGGTCTTTAAAGGCACCGTCACCATAAACCATTACTTCAATTGTTTTGCCCGTTGCTTCTTTGATTTTTGCTTGAATATTATCAACGATAGGTTGGCAATTGTGTGGGAACAGTTTTACTGTGTCCTCCGTTGCTTTATTAGAGCCGAGTAAGCCATATTCTGGGTTAAAGCCTGAGCCATCGATTGATTCAGCTAAAATATTATCCAAAGTAAAGATTTTTTCTACCCCGTTGTTTACTAATGTACGTTTTGTGCGGAAGCGTGTGTGAATATCACATGCTAATACATTTTTGGTATAGTCCAAAATTGTTTTTGGATTGTTTGAAAAAATAACTTCGCACGCTGCACCTTCAGCTTCAATTAATTCTTTATAATATTCAATATAGTCTACACCTGTAAATGTATGCTTTTTATAGCCAAAATGCTCACGGAATTCAGCTTCTGATAATGTATCTGTCCATGGGTTTACCCCTTTAACATCTAATTCATCAATATCAACTAAATGATTACCCACTTCATCTGATGGGTAGCTTAACATAAGGACAACTTTTTTTGCTCCTCTTGCAATACCACGTAAGCAGTTCGCAAAGCGATTGCGTGAAAGAATAGGAAAAATGACACCGACTGTATCGTCACCGAATTTTGCAGCAATATCTTTTGCGATATGATCGACGCTTGCATAATTTCCTTGTGCGCGTGCTACAACCGATTCTGTAACAGTTATAATATCTTTATCTTCAATTGAATAGCCTTCTATTTTGGCTGCGTTTAGCACTGTATCTACAACGATTTGTTCGATATTGTCACCTTCATTAATAATAGGACCACGAAGGCCTCGTACAACTGTTCCAACTACACGTTCCATAGTATCTCTCCTAACATCTTCATCAATTAACACTTGTCTAAATTTTTTTGCGGTCCATTTTTATAATATTTACCGCAAATTCATCTTCATTCAGTAAGTTTTCAATAATTTTATCTACTAGCTACTGACTTAAAGATAAAAACCACATTGTTTACTATACAACAACGATGTGTTATAAGTAAAATTAATAATAATTATAGGGAGTATAAGTAAAACTAATATGATTGGGAAATTAGATTATTATCGTATTTTTAATATTGTAAGTCAAAATAAAAGCTTTTCCAAAGCGGCAGAGGAGCTATTTATGACACAATCTGCTGTCAGCCAAGCTATTTTAAAATTAGAAAAGGAGCTAGCAACACCTCTTTTTCATCGTACCCCAAAAGGCGTTATTTTAACAGACGAGGGGCAAGTATTACATGAATATGTGCAATCAGCGCTCGGTATTTTACATGCTGGTGAGGATAAGCTATTAGAATTTAAACATTTGACAACAGGTCAGCTACGAATTGGTGTAGGAGATACAATTTCCCGCTATTTTTTGCTACCTTATTTAGAAATGTTTCATTTGAAATATCCCGGTGTCAGACTTAAAGTATTAAACGGCACAACATCGGAAATACGCGATTTTATAAGGGCGGGAGAAGCGGATGTAGGCGTTTGTAATTTACCTCTTCGCGATGAACAATTACAGGTACAGCCATGCAAGCAAATTCACGATATTTTTGTTTGTGGGGAAAAATATAAAAATTTAACGAAAAAGCCGATTGCCTTGCCGCAATTAATGAAAATGCCGCTTATTTTTCTTGGAAAAAAGGCTAACTCTCGCAATTATGTCGAGCAATATTTAAAGGAGCAAGGCTATCATTTGACGCCTGAATTCGAGCTTGGCTCACATGATTTATTGCTTCAATTTGCACAAATCAATTTAGGAATTGCTTGTGTGACAAAGGAGTTTGCATTGGAGTATTTGGAGAAGGGACTGTTATATGAAGTGCCATTACAGCAGCCGCTACCTGAGCGAAGTATTGGTATTTGTCACTTAAAATCAGTGCCACTCTCAAGAGCTGCTCAAAAATTTAGTGAGCTTATTAATCCAACAGCATTTTTACCTCACAGGCAATGAGCCTACTAATGAATAAAATCTATTTTTTTGAACAACCTACAAGCAATTGAATGCTGAGGTGGTCAATATGAAAATCGAACAAACTAATGTTTGGCAGGAAGGATTTGAAAAGCGATTAAACGGAGAGCTGCCTTGGCAAAGCTGGGCGCTTTATAAAATGAACTACGAGATGACCGAGGCCCGTTTAATTTCAAATTTCTCGGGCTTGCAATGTGTAAAATATTTGCCGATGCTCTCACCGTTACAACATCAAATCAAGGCTGCGACAACCGTTATTGAAGAAATGCATGGTAAAGCCATTTTAGCTGATGAAGTAGGGCTGGGAAAAACGATTGAAGCAGGCCTAATCCTAAAGGAATATATGGTTCGTGGTCTTGTGCAAAAGACCCTTATTTTAGCACCTGCCTCATTGATTACACAGTGGGTGGAGGAATTAACAGGAAAGTTTCATATTCCTGCTATCGCATATAATAAAAAATACGGGCTCGAGCATTGTAGTGTTGTTGTGATGAGCATGGATACCGCTAAAAAAAGTCCGCATAAGGAACGAATCTATGAGCAAAATTATGACATGATTATTATTGATGAGGCACATAAATTAAAAAATCATAAAACGCAAATTTATGAATTTGTTCAAAGTTTGAAAAAGAAATTTTGCCTATTACTAACCGCTACACCGATTCAAAATAATATTTTTGAATTATTTTATTTAATCTCTTTATTAAAGCCCGGCCATTTAGGGAGCTATGAGGCATTTCAAGCTACCTTTTCTGCAAAAAAGCACTCGGTTTCGCAAAATGAATTTTTGCAGGAGCTTGTTCACCAAGTGATGGTGCGAAATAGGCGTGAAAATACAAATATTGAATGGACGAAGCGCCATGTGCAAATTATACCGATTCATTTTTCTTCTGAGGAACGAGAGTTATATGAGCAAATTAGCAATTTACCATTACCAAACCCAATTACTCGTTTAACCTTGCAAAAGGAGCTTTGTAGTAGTAGGGAAGCAGTCTATGAAACATTATCGAAAATGCCACAGCAAACGGAAGAACAGCAAAAAATTCTTGATTGCTTACAGCAATTAAACACGCATTCTAAGGCACAAAAAACAGCACAATTAATTAAGCAAATAAACAATAAAGTAATTATTTTTACAGAATACCGCGCAACGCAGCTTTATTTACAAGCATTTTTATATGAGCAGGGGATTACCGCTGTTCTCTTTAACGGAAAGTATAAAAAAAGCAAGCGTGATTATATGAAGCATTTATTTAAAGAACATGCACAAGTGCTAATTGCTACAGAAGCTGGTGGAGAAGGTATCAATTTGCAGTTTTGTAGTCATGTGATTAACTACGACTTACCATGGAATCCAATGAAGCTTGAACAACGCATTGGTCGTGTCCATCGTTTAGGGCAAACGGAAGATGTTGAAATTTATAATTTTGCTGTTGAAGAAACAATTGAGCAGCATATTTTGGCACTACTTTATACAAAAATTGATGTATTTGAACAAGTAGTTGGAGAATTAGATGCGATATTAACGAACAGGAGTGGGTAGTGATTGCTATGGATTCGCAGCAGATTAATCAATTTTTAAATGATTTTTTTACGGAAACAGGCTGTGACGTTGTGTGGCAAAATGATACGTTCAATATTCAGCTAACAATTGAAATGGATAAAAAGATAATGAATCGCCCTTTCTACTGGCAATATATCGAAGCAACAAATAGCGAGCCAAATCCAGCGCGGCTACAGTTGACAACTAGCATGCAGGAGCAGGGGGAGAGAGTGCATTTTGGCTCTCCAAGACTTCAGCAGTTATATCTTGTAACAGATGAGCTAGGTGCATATGTAGAAATGTATGAAAGTATAGATACATCAGCAGCACAAACTTTTTTAACTCCTTGGCTCGCAGTGAATTATAAAATAGCATATTGCTGTGATTGTACGAAGGAAATGCTTTATTCATTTGGTTTGAATTTAATGACGGGGGAATTGCTGCTTGATTTTCACAGGTTACTCATACAAAAGGATTTATCTGTAACGAAACCTATGAATGGCTTTTGTGTAAAACATATTATTGCGCCACTAAGGGGACTAAAGCGTATACAGGCTGCAATGGAGGAAATAATTTTACAAGATAATCATTCTTGGGCAGATGAGGCAATGATTAAATGGCAGCGGGAACAACGCGTACTAGATTATTTTTATAATGGTCTTGAAGAAAAGCCTGAAATATATAATATAGAACAGCAGGCTTTACGGGAGCGCTATGAGGCAAAAATTAAAATAGATATTGTAAATGGTGGTTTGTTTTATTTGAGAAACGTCTGAAGAGAGTGCTTTACACACTTTTCAGACGTTTCATTTTATCCCGTATTAACAGGCTGTAAGATCCCACTTCAAAACAGCAAAAAAATTAAGATGTTTAAATGGGGAATTCAACAGCCTGTAAAAATCCGATTGGTGAAATTACCAATCAGTGGGGGATGAGAAGAACCCCCACTGATTGAAGGTTCACTTTATGCCTTTTCTACAGAATTGATTAAAAATGAGATTTTATAGGACAATTCGATTGCTTCAGCCTCATGACTAGTATTTTTAAATGCGGCGCGATAGGCTTGCAGCATCGCATGAATAACGTGTTTTCTTAGTGAGTGTTGTGCTAATTCTTCAATTAGAAAAGCAGTTAGCTCATTGCCCGTTGCGTTTGTTTTAGGCTCTAATTGTTTAGCGAATCCTTGAAGTTGCTGTAAAACATTTTCTTTTGTTATTACAGGCTGTGTCGCATTATTATATAGCAGCTGCAATACGTCGATGCCCAGCATAACATCGTTTGTTTTTTGCATTGTCGGTAGCAGTGCTTGTACATATTCAAGCCCTTTTCGAACAAGTCGCTCTAAATCAGCAGATGAGCGATGGGCGCTGCGCCAAACCATTGCAAAATAATGAGTAATACCAAAAAATACGATGGCACATTCAAAAGCGTATGGTCTTGTTTCTTCACCAAAAACATTTGCAAATCGCTCTGTAAGCCACTTAATTTCATGGAAGCGATGCTGCTGCATACCTTTCTTTAATTCGGGATTGCTGGATTGGAAGATACCTTCAAACAATGTCATTAAATTATTTTCCTCATGAAGCTTTAAAGGAACAATAATTTGTTCGATGAGAACGTCAATATCTTGCTCATCGCGAGTCGCAAGCAATTCATAGCGACGAAGCTGTGCCGTATAGCGAAGTTGCTCTAAAATAGCTAAGAAGCATTCATTTTTAGAGGCAAAATAATTATAAAATGTACCTTTTGAAATATTTGCGTGCTCAATAATATCTTGAATCGATGTTTGGTGGAAGCCCTTTTCAACAAAAAGCTGTAATGAAGCATCGATAATTTTCCTTTTTCTCGTATTCATAATTGTTCATTTCCTTTGATTTTATACTATCATTCTATCTTTAAAATGCTTATAGTTCAATGTTTTTAAACTTTGAGTGAAAAATAGTTGCGAATTTTGGACTGTGAGTATAAAATAGGTCAAGTGAAACTTCGAAATATGAAATAATAAACAGAAGGGGTTTTAAATATGACAGCAGAAACAGCAAAAAAGCCACCGTATTTAATGATTGCAATTTTATTTATTGGAACATTTGTTGCCTTTTTAAATAACACTTTATTAAATATTGCGTTACCGTCAATTATGGTGGATTTAAAAATTGAAAACTATTCCACTGTTCAATGGCTTTCAACAGGCTATATGTTAGTAAGTGGGATATTAGTACCAGCATCCGCTTTTTTAATTACAAAATTTAAAAATAGAACTATTTTCATTGCATCGATGGGATTGTTTTTATTAGGTACAGTAATGGCAGCATTTGCGCCGAGTTTTGGTATATTAATTGCTGGGCGTATGGTACAAGCGGCAGGCGCTGCGACAATGTCACCACTATTAATGAATATTATGTTAATTAGCTTCCCGATTGAAAAGCGTGGGACAGCGATGGGGTTATTTGGTCTAGTGATGTTTGCAGCACCTGCAATTGGCCCGACATTATCAGGATGGATTGTTGAGCATTATAATTGGCGTGTGCTTTTTGAAATGATTATTCCTTTTGCGGCTATTAGCCTAGTACTAGGAATATGGAAGTTGCGCAACATCATGCCAACACGTGAAGTTACCATTGATTATTTATCATTAGTGTTATCAACAATTGGTTTTGGAGGCTTATTATACGGCTTTAGTATGGCTGGCTCAAAGGGCTGGGGAGAGCTTGAAGTATATGGCACAATTATTTTAGGTGTAATTGGTTTCATAACTTTTGTCGCGCGTCAGCTAAAATTAGAAGAGCCTTTATTAGACTTACACATTTATAAGTATCCGATGTTTGCTCTATCATCTGTTATTTCGATGGTAATGTCTGTAGCGATGTTTTCAGGAATGATTTTAACGCCTGCTTATGTTCAAACTGTGCGCGGTATTTCGCCATTTGATGCAGGGCTGATGATGCTACCGGGTGCTATTGTTATGGGGCTGATGTCACCGATTACAGGAAGACTGTTTGATAAATATGGTCCTCGCATGATTGCAACGCTAGGATTGATTATTATGACGGTTTCAACATTTTATTTATCGAAGCTGTCGTTAGATTCTTCTTATGCTTATATTATTACTGTTTATACAGTGCGCTCATTCGGTATGTCACTTGTGATGATGCCGATTATGACGAATGGTTTAAATCAAATTCCAATGAAAATGAATCCGCACGGTACAGCGATTAATAACACTGCACAGCAAGTGACTGGTGCAATTGGTACAGCTGTATTCGTAACAATTATGAATGCACATACAAAAACACGTGCAGCCGAATTGGTAGCTGAGGCGCAAGAACAAGCAACAGCTAGCGGCATCCAGCCAACAGAAAGTCAAATTGCTGAAATGACAGCCCAAATTGGTCAGGCTGCAATGCTTGATGGCATTAACTTCACATTTTTTGTGGCAACAATCGTTTCATTTATTGCACTCATTCTTACATTTTTTGTTAAACGTGTGGATGTTACACAGCGAGAAGGATATGAAGGTAAATAAAAATAAAGGCAAAGTCGGCGAACGACTTTGCCTTTATTTTTTACCATTTGAAGTGTTACATTATTGCGCTGTTAATGCGATAAATTCTTCAACATCCTTTTCACAAAGTGCGATTCCTTTTAACCAGAAATCACGCTTTGTAATGTCTTCACCTAAATGCTTCATTGCTAAATCTTCTACAGTCATTACGGCTGTATCACGTAGTAGCGCAATATATTTTTCTTCGAATCCCATACCTTCTTCTTTCGCCTTTGCATAAATGCTTAGTGAGAATAGGTAACCGAATGTGTATGGGAAGTTATAGAATGGCACACCTGTAATAAAGAAGTGTAGCTTTGTCGCCCAGAAATGTGGGTGTGTTTCACCAAGACCGCCTGCATGTGCCTCACGTTGTGCCTCTTCCATTAATTCATTTAAACGTTTCGAAGACACAACACCTTTTTTACGCTCCTCATAGAAGCGAGTTTCAAACAGGAAACGTGCATGGATATTCATAAAGAATGCCACAGAGCGTTGTACTTTATCTTCAAGTAAAGCGATTTTTTCCTCTTTTGTGCTAGCTTCTTCAACGGCTGCGTCTGCAACAATCATTTCCGCAAATGTTGAAGCTGTTTCTGCTACGTTCATCGCGTAGCCTGTGTTTAATGGGTGAACAGGGCGTAAAGCATAGCTATGGAATGCATGACCAAGCTCGTGTGCTAATGTTGCTACATTAGACATTGAACCGGAATACGTCATGAAAATACGCGATTGTTGTGCTAACGGGAAGCCTGTGCAGAAGCCACCTGGCTTTTTATTATCACGGTCCTCCGCTTCAATCCAGCCATCTTCAAATGCAGTACGTGAAAATGCTTCTAACTCTGCACCGAAGCGACCAAAATGTTTTAAAATGAAGGCAGCACCTTCTTGATAATCCATTTTTGCTGTTGCCTCTGTTACTGGTGCATCAAAGTCGTACCAATTTAATTTTTCATCGCCAAGCATTTTTGCTTTATGTGTTAAATAGCGTGCGAAGATTTCCTTGCGCTCGCTAATGGCACCCCACATTGCATCAAGCGTTTCTTCCTTCATACGATTAATTGTTAAAGGCTCTTTTAATACATTATCCCAACCACGCTTTTTGTAAACGCTTAAACGGAAGCCTGCTAAATGGTTTAATGTTTTAGCGAAAAATTCCTCACGCTCTGTAAATACTTTTTCAATCGCTTCAAAGGCAGCTTTACGCACCTTAGGGTCTTTGTGTGAGCTTAAGTTATTCGCTTGACCAACAGAAAGCGATTTCACTTCGCCGTCCACTTCAACTTCCACGCGAATATCGCTAATTAATAGGTCATACATTTCGCCCCAAGACCTGTAACCATCTACTGTTAAAGAAGAAATAAGTGCTTCTTCCTCCTCAGATAGCGATTCTTTTGAAGCGTCGCGCCATTCCGTTAAAATGAAAGCAAATGGAGCAAGCTCCTCCGTCGCAACTAATTGTGCAAATGTATTTTCTTTGATTTGACCTACTAGCTGTCGTAGCTTTTCATATGATGGCGCAACCTCTGCATAGAGTGCAGAAATTTTACCTAAAAGCAACATTGCTTCGCGGTCTTTAATATTTTGAGCGTTTAAACAAGATAAAAATGCACCTGCTTGCCCCATATGCTGGCGTACATCCTTCACTTTATCAATTGCCTCAAGTAACCCTGCAGTTTCCGATGCTGTTTGCGGTACAGCAAGTTTACTTACAAATTGCTGTAAGCCCTGTACTAAGGCCGCCGTTTTTTCTAAATGTGCAGCAAATTGTGAAGAACTGCTACCCCCTTCAAAAAATACGTCTAAATCCCATACCTCTGGATAATTCGTTGTCATGAAAAAACCTCCTAAAAACAAATTCTTTTCTATTTTACAAAAATTCCGAACTTATTTCACGCTTTTTTTTTCGAATTTCGAAATAATTTTCAAATGAAGAAGAAAAATTAGCTAATAAAAAGTTAAAAAGACGCGCGATTGCGCCTTTCTAACTTCTTTCAGTGGGTGATTGACAAAAGGAGCTCAGTCTAAGTACACAACGACTGAGCAACATCGTGTTCGGCGGATGTGAAGGGAGGTTTGCGATTGATGTATGTCGGGACGGTTTTAGGTTGTCCGCTCAAAAGCAATTACACCGAAGTATAATTGAGATGATTCATAAATTCTTTCTTTTTTGAAGAAGCCTGCATGCTTTTTCTGTATTAGCAAAATGCCATTTAGATATGGAGTGCAGTGTTTCTTCACCTTTACTTAGCCAAATTTTCGCAGCCATTTCATCGACTTTACTGCTGGCCCCTTTTTGTAGTGTGAATCCAACAAGCTCACTTAATCGGTCCATCTCCTTTAAAAAAGCATAACGAGCTAAAATGGAGGCAGTAGCAACCGCGACATGCAAATTTTCTGCCTTTGTAGAAAATAGTACATTATCGCGAATGATTTCTTGCTCACGCTGAATATGACGATAATAGGTAGCTCTTTCAGCAAACTGGTCGATTAAAATATATTGTGGTTGCTCTGGAGCGATTTTTTTTAAAACATGCCTAATTGCTTGATTGTGCAATAATGCCTTCATTTTTCCTTGGGAATAGCCTTTCGCTTGTAATGTATTATATTTATCATTACGTAGTGTTAAAATACTGTGCGCACAAACCTTCATTAAATCTGGTGCAATTTTCCGCATGAAATCATCTGTTAACAATTTAGAATCCTTCACACCAAGCTCCTGCACAAGAGGAATTTTATCCACTGGGACATAAACAGCCGCTACTGTAATAGGTCCAAAATAATCGCCTGTACCTGTTTCATCTGAGCCGATAACGGATAAAGTAGCAAAGTTTTTCGGTAGCGCATCTCCCTTTGAGGCGATGCCTTTTTCACTTACCTCGGCAGTACCCCAGCGAGCAGCCTCGCGCTCTGCACCATCCCCCTGAAACATTACCTTGCCAGATTTATACACCGTAATCGCTGTATCTGCTAGTTTCGCAGCAAAAACAACACCCGGTGCATTACGTATTACTTTATTCGTAGCATAAAAGCTTTGCACTTCTTGTAGCTTGTCATTTGTTAATAGTAAAACAATATTTGTCATTCCTTCGTTCCCTTCTATGCTCGCTATTTTTATAGCGTGTTTACAAAATATTTATCTGCTTCTCAAAGCGTATCTTAATAGTAAATTAAGAGATTTTCCCAAAAGCAAGCGATGCGTTGCTTTTGATATGCTGCCTTTAGGGAATTTTATTTTTTAATGAAGTAGATGATTTGCTGAGTCGATAACGGAGAATTCCTTTAAGCGTTGCTTCACCTCATTGACAATTTGTTCGTTGAAGCCGCTCAGTTCATCTATTTTTTCAAGCTTTTCCTCTACAGTTAAGCGCGGATTTGTTAATAAAATCCATTGTAATAAATCATCAATTGCATGCTCTGTCTCAAAATAACGGTGGTAATAAATATATGCTCGTTCTAAATAGCTCTTGGCGTGTTGAGCGTTTAACTTTATGCTTTTGGTAAATGAAGCAAATGCCTCATCATATTGCTCCAACTTTTCATAAACTAAGCCAAGATTATAATGAGCATCCCCATTTTCTGAATCAAGCTCTAGGTAGCTTTTTGCATCCTCTAAAGCCTCCTCATACTGTTTTAGCATGAAATGCAGAAGCCCTCTTAACCAATAGAGTTGGGGGTTTTTCGCGTCAATATCTAAACCGCTTGTACATACAGTGATTGCTGTTTCATATTCTTCAAGCTTCATTAAACAGCTCGCACGCTTCTCGTAGAGCCAAATTTCATGTGGGCTAATTTGTTGTGCTGAAGCAAAAGCAGCACTCGCATGTTCCCATAATTCTGTTTCAAAAAAGATATGCCCAAGGGCAATATGATAATAATCCTCTTCCTTTAATTCTGCATCAAGCTCATTTGCCCTGTTTATATCTTCCAATGCCTCATCATAATTGCCTATACAAAAACTTGCATAGCTACGTTTCATATATACGTTTGCTGATTCCTTTAACTGTATTGCGGCTGTATAGGCTTCAATTGCTGCCTCATATTCATTTGCGTCGACAAAAATGGCCCCTCTTTGGATAAAATTTAAGTCATCATCATTCTCAAGTACAATTAATTCGTTGCTAACTTGGAGTGCTTCCTCCAAATTACTTAAGTGATGGTATGCTTCTGTCAGCCAAAAGAGAGAGGTAGGGGATGAAGAAAACGACTCATGAAGCTTAAGTAAAATTTCCTTCACCTCGTCATAGCGTTCTTGTTCACGATAAAATCGTGCAAGTCCATAATATGGCTCTTCTGTATTATGTCCAATTTCAAATGCCTTTCTGAGAATTTTTTCTGCTTCCTCAAGCTCATTATAGGTAGTATATATTTCAGCTAACCTTATATAGAGCCAAATTCTGTTTGGATTTAGACGAATTGCAGTTGAAAACATAATCGCCGCCTTCCAATTACCTTGTGCAGCGTAGATTTGCCCTAATAAAATATAATATTCGGCGTCCTCGTCTAAATCTTTATTTAAGCTTAATGCTTCCTGTAAATCTGTAAGAGCTTCTTCGTAGCATTCTATTTTATAATAGGCAAATGCGCGCTTCATTCTTGCCTCACTTTCGTCATTGAGCGCAATTGCCTGACTGTATGCTTCAACAGCTTCCTCAAAACGCTGTAGCTCATCAAGAATTTTTCCGCGTTGAATAAAGTTTACAGTATCATCATCTTCAATATCCAATAAATTACTATTGATATTAATTGCTTCTTCGTATCGTTGTAAACGATAGTAATAATCAGCTAACCAATAGATTGCGATTGGATATGCAGGGAATTTTTCGTTTAGAGTAACTAAAATGCGTAAAGCTTCCTCTTCATTGTTTTGGGCCTGATAAAGTCGTGCCCATTCAAAGTATGGTTCTGATGATTCAGCATTGATTAAAATCGCTTTTTTTAACATGTCCTCAGCATACGACCATAAACCGACATAACGATAAAGGCGCGCTAATGGTAAATGAAAGTCAAAGTGGTTGCGAATAGAGTCGCGCAGCTTCGTATACGCAGAATAATTATAGTTTGCACGTTCAAGAAAAGCGGAAAGGCCTTTATCTTGCTCTGCTTCAAATTGCAGTAAGAGCTCTCTGCCTTTTTCTAAGCTAATAATTGCCTTTTCGAGTTCGCCTAGCTCTTCAAATGAAAGACCAAGCTCTAAATAATAATGGGGGAGGGCACGATTCCAGTCCTCGACTAAGTATTGCAAAATATTTGCAGCCTCTTTATAATCCTGCATATCCACATAAGCGCGGGCAAGTTCATAATAAGTGGAGAATTGCGAATGGTCATCCTCGCGCTTAATCGTTTCATTGAAATCAGTTATCGCATCCTCATAATTTTGTAGCGCACTTTTCGCTAATCCACGATTATACCAATATAAGCTAGTTTCAGGGCTTAAACGAATCGCTTCATCTAAATCAAGAAGCGCATCCTCGTTCTTGTCAATTTCAAACAGTATATTTGCACGCTTCGAATGGGCGTATGCTGATTTAGCTTTTTCAATAACGAGTGTAAGTAGCTCAATCACCTCAGATGTGAATTCAAACTCCTCATAAAGAAAATGAATTGCATCGATTAGCTCCTCCTCGATATTGATGTCATTTGCATCAATTGTAAGAGCAGTTGCAAGGGTATTTCTTGCCTCCTTGTGGTTATTTAGCTTTATAAGAAGCAGTGCTCGATAGACATAAAGAAAAATAAGCTGTTTATGCTCACCATCTAGAAATTGTGCAATCGCTTTTTCGGTAATTGTAGCTGCTACTTCAAGCTCCTCGGCCATTGTGTGGAAATAAGCTTTATATATGTATGCCATTGAAACGCTGCTTTGTTCAATAAGGCCGTTTATAATTTTGTAAGCTTCTTTTGGCTCCTGAAGCTTGTATAATAGTTTTGCCACGAGGATTTTGTCATCATCGTTTAATTTATTGATACCGATTTTGCGAAAATGCTTTACTGCTTCAATAAGCTCGCCGTTTTCGTAATAGAGATGAGCGAGTTCAAGCTGTTCTGTTTTTTTAGTCATTGTTATTAAACTCTCCTTAATGAAATATATAATGGTAGATTTATTAGTTATAATATCATCATTCAACAAAATTTTATATTTTTTCCAGTCGCGATAAATTGTCACTATCCACGCAGCTAAAACATATTCTCCCGCGGTTACTCGTAGCAGGGAATATAGCTGAGCTAAGTTAAATATATCATTTGGCGTGATTCCAAAGCACAACAAAACCTCTAAAATATTGACACAACTGCATTTCTGTCAGTCTATTGTTGTATTATACAATGTAAAAATGGTATGATATGTAGTATGAAAATTGCAGAAAATCGAACAGGAATTGCATTATGCCATCTAAATTAATGCTTCAAACGATACTGTATGAAGCGAGATTCATTATTGGCTACCTGCTGGCGTTGCCTATGCTTTTGGGAGGAATTACTTTGGCTGAACAAGAAAAAAATCGAATTTCAGTTGAAATTTATGGTCGTACATATAAAATGGTTGGTACGGAATCGACGGGGCATATGCGATTAGTTGCTTCCATTGTAGACGATAAAATGCGTCAAATAAGTGCACATAATCCAACATTAGATAGCACCAGACTAGCAGTACTTACAGCGGTTAATTCTGTACATGAATTATTACAACTGAAAGCGCAAGTCGAGGCGCTTGAAGAAGAAGTGAAAAGGTTAAAGGGTTGAAGTAAATGCTAGATATTATTTTATTAATCGTATTATTACTAAGTTGTATTATTGGTGCGAAGCGTGGATTTATCGTTCAAATCATTCATTTAGGAAGCTTTTTAATTGCGCTTATTGTAGCCTATATTTATTATAAACCACTAGCGCAAAAATTTGTGCTATGGGTTCCATATCCGGGCTTCACAGAAGATGCGACGATGACATTAGTGCTAGATACATTAGATGTGGATCGTACGTTTTATCGCGTTATTGCTTTTGCACTTATTTTCTTTATCGTGAAATTAATTTTACAAATTATCGGTTCAATGTTTGATTTTTTAACGTATTTGCCAATACTCGGTCCAATCAATCGTTTATTAGGTGCAATATTAGGCTTCATCGAATTTTATTTCATTATTTTTATTGCGCTTTATGTTTTTGCATTATTGCCATTGGAAGTAATCCAAAATGTGCTGAATAAATCGATTTTAACTGGATTAATTCTTGAGCATACACCAGTAGTAACGCAAATGTTCCAAAACTGGTGGTATATTTACACACAATGATATGTTGATATTCGTTCAATTGATAATGACAAAAGGTGAAATAACACTTGCTAAGGGTGGAGCCTCTCTCGACAAATGAGGGAGGCTTTTCTTAAGGAGAGAGAAGCATGAACAAAAAAATAATTATTCGTACGCTTGAAAAAATAGCATTATATTTAGAGCTGCAGGGAGAAAATCCGTTTAAGGTATCGGCATTTCGCAAAGCAGCAGCTGCGCTAGAAACGGATGAGCGCAGCTTGAGTGAAATAGACGATATTACAGCAATTAAAGGGATTGGCAAAGGAACAGCGGCTGTTATCGAGGATTTACTGGAAAATGGCCGGTCTACTGTTTTGCAGGAGCTAGAGCAGGCAGTACCAAAAGGGTTAATTCCTCTAATGAAAGTGCCGGGCTTAGGGGGGAAGAAGCTAGCGAAGCTATATCAAGAGTTAGGCATTACTGATGCCCAGTCATTGCTACAGGCATGTGAAGCAGGACAGGTGCAAGCATTAGCGGGCTTTGGAGCGAAAACGGAGGAAAAAATAAAAAAAGAACTTGAGAATTTTGGCTCTCGCGCAGAAAGATTGCCAATTTGGCAGCTTGAACCTGTCGTACTTGAAATAAATGAATTGCTAGAAAACATTGCCGAGGTGGAACGATTTTCAGTTGCTGGTAGCTATAGACGTACGAATGAAACAAGTAAGGATGTTGACTTCATTGTTGCAACATCATCACCTGTAGCGGTGCGAGAGGCTATTTTAGCTCAGCTCGTTATTTTAGAAGTTGTTGCGGCAGGAGAAACGAAGGTTTCTGTTATATTGGACCGTGACGAGCCCGTTAGTGTCGACTTTAGGCTTGTGAGTATGAAGGAATATGCAACAGCCTTGCATCATTTTACAGGCTCTAAGGACCATAATGTACGCATGCGTCAACTTGCAAAATCGCAAGGGAAAAAGATTAGTGAGTATGGGGTGGAGCAGTCCGATGGCACAATCGAAACATTTAGCTCAGAGCAGGAATTTTTTGCACACTTTAATTTACCTTTTATTCCACCTGCTGTACGTGAAAATGGCAAGGAATTGGAGCGCTTAGAGGAGCTAGAGCAATTAGTACAATTACCGCATATTGTAGCGGATTTACACTTGCATACGACATGGTCTGACGGTGCACATTCCGTTACAGAAATGGGACAGGCTTTAGTCGAAAAGGGCTATCAATATGCGGTTGTTACAGATCATTCACAATATTTAAAGGTGGCGAATGGTCTTACACCAGAGCGTTTAACAAAACAAAAGACCGAAATTGAGCAATTTAATGCTGAGCACTCAAATTTCCGTTTATTTAAAGGGACTGAGATGGATATATTGCCAGATGCGACATTGGATTTCTCGGATGATGTGTTGCGTGAGTTGGATTTTGTCATTGCTTCCATTCATTCAAGCTTTACACAGTCGCAAAGTAAAATTATGGAGAGACTTTATACTGCAATTACAAATCCATATGTCCATATGATTGCACATCCAACAGGTCGTATCGTAGGACAGCGTGGCGGTTATAATCCTAATATTCCTCAGCTAATAGATTGGGCTGCAGAGCACGGTAAAATACTTGAATTAAATGCTAACCCATACCGTTTAGATTTATGTATTGAGCATTTACAGCTAGCGACGGAGAAAAATGTACCGATTGCTATTAATACAGATGCCCATGCAATCGAGCATTTACGCTTTATGGAAATCGGCGTTCAATATGCACAAAAGGCATGGCTCAAAAAGGAATTAATCGTTAATACATGGTCAATCGAACAATTTGAAGCATTTATTCACCGTCATAAATAAGGTAAAAATTTAATTGAGAAACAGGGGGTGTTTTTCATGATCGAACAACGAGCATTGAAAACACTAGAATTTGATAAAATACGACAGCAGGTAGCGCAGTATTGTACATCCTCAATTGGGAAGTCTGCGATTCAGGAGCTAGTACCTGAAACGGATTTTGAAGCAGTAGTCGCACTGTTGGAGGAAATGGATGAGGGACTATCGATTTTACGCGTAAAAGGCAATGTGCCGATGGGGGGCATTTTTGATGTTCGTCCACATGCTAAACGTGCACAAATTGGCGGTATGCTCTCACCGATGGAGTTAATGGAAATTGCTAGTACGATTCGAGCAAGTCGCATTTTGCGTAACTTTATAGAAGACATTGAAGCAGAAGAAGAGATAGCGATTGCGCATTTCGTGGAGCGCAAGGAACAAATGCCAGTGTTAACGGCTTTGCAGCATGAAATTAATGATTGTATTGATGAAAATGGTGCGGTGCTTGATTCTGCGAGTGTAACATTGCGTACGATTCGTCAGTCTTTGCGTGCAGAGGAAGCGAAGGTGCGCCAAAAACTAGAAAGCTTAACGCGTGGTGCAAATGCAGCAAAGATGCTATCTGATTCTATTATTACCATTCGAAACGATCGTTTTGTTATTCCTGTGAAGCAGGAGTATCGCTCACATTACGGTGGAATCGTCCATGACCAATCCTCGTCTGGACAAACATTATTTATTGAGCCAGATGCTGTTGTCCAAGCAAATAACGAGGTACAGCGTTTAAAAGTGAAGGAACAGGCAGAGGTTGAGCGAATTTTACTTGCTTTAACTGCTAAAGTTGAAGAGGTGGGGCATGATTTATTTGTCCTTGTACAGCTGCTTGGAGAGATGGATGTTATTTTGGCAAAGGGGAAATATGGTCAAGCGAATAAGTGTACAATGCCAAAAGTGAATGCGGATGGCTATATTCGCTTAGTGCGTGCAAGACACCCACTATTGCCGATTGATGAGGCCGTAGCAAATACGATTGAATTTGGTCGTGATGTAACGGCGATTGTCATTACGGGTCCAAATACAGGCGGTAAAACCGTCACATTAAAAACGGTTGGTTTATGTACGTTAATGGCGCAATCAGGTTTACCTGTACCAGCGCTTGATGGCTCAGAGCTCGCAATTTTTGAGCAGATTTTCGCTGATATTGGAGATGAACAGTCGATTGAGCAATCACTCTCGACATTTTCCTCACATATGGTGAATATTGTTGATATATTAAGTAAATTTGATGATAAATCACTAGTGCTTTTTGATGAGCTTGGTGCTGGTACTGACCCACAAGAGGGGGCAGCACTTGCGATTGCCATTTTAGACGAAGTCGTAGATTATGGCGCACGCGTAATGGCAACAACTCATTATCCAGAATTAAAGGCATATGGCTATAACCGTCCAAGTGTAGTAAATGCGAGTGTAGAATTTGATGTTGAAACATTAAGTCCTACGTATCGATTATTAATTGGCGTACCGGGCCGTTCAAATGCTTTTGAAATTTCTACAAGACTTGGCTTGAAAAAGGCAATAATCGACCGTGCTAAATCGTTTACAGGAACAGACCGCCATGAGGTGGAATCGATGATTGCTTCTTTAGAAGAAAGCCGTGTTCGCTCAGAGCGTGAAGCCGAGGAAGCACATGGTTTATTGGAAGAGGCAAGTTATTTACATGAGCAGCTAACGGAGCGCATTCGCACATATGATGAGAAAAGAGAAAGTCTAGAAAAGAAAGCGAAAGAAAAGGCTCGTAAAATTGTTGATGAGGCAAAGCGTGAAGCAGAGGTCATCATTGAAGAGCTTCGCGAAATGAAAAGAAATGCAGCTAGTGCTGTCAAAGAGCATGAGTTAATTGACGCGAAAAAACGCTTAGAGGACACAGCTCCGCAGGATAATAAAGTACTACAAAAAGTAGCAGCCGAGCGCAAGCGGGCTCAAAATTTAGCTGTTGGTGACGAAGTAAAGGTTATAAGCTATGGTCAAAAGGCTGTTTTATTGGAAAAAGCGTCGAATGATGAGTGGGTTGTTCAAATTGGTATTTTAAAAATGAAGCTACCTGAATCAGATTTAGAATATGTTAAACCCGAAAAAGAATCACAAACGCGCCAAATGGCTAATGTTAAAAACCGCGGTAGCCTCGTAAAGCTAGAATTAGATTTGCGTGGTGAGCGCTATGAGGACGCGCTTATTCGTACAGAAAAATATTTAGATGACGCATTGCTTGCTAATTATCCGCGTGTTTCCATTATTCATGGAAAAGGGACAGGGGCATTGCGCCAAGGTATTCAAAGCTATTTAAAGGGGCATAAGCGTGTGAAATCATTCCGCTACGGCGAAGCAGGAGAAGGCGGATTCGGTGTGACAGTTGTAGAATTGAAATAGAGGGGGACAGCTTATGTTAGCATCAGCATTTTGGCAACATCCTTTAGTAGAAACAGCGGGTTATTTTAGCGTTGTTGTACTTTGTCTAGTCGTATCAATGGTGTTATTTGAAGTTGTAACGAAGTATAAGAACTGGGAAGAAATAAAAAAGGGCAATGTGGCAGTAGCGCTTGCAACAGGTGGGAAAATTCTGGGGATTTGTAATATTTTCCGCTACTCTATTGAGCGTCATACAACGTTAATTGAGATGCTCGGTTGGGGCTTATATGGCTTTATATTACTTATTTTCGCCTATTTTTTATTTGAATTTTTAACACCACTCATTAAAGTGGATGAGGAAATTGCTAAGGACAATCGTTCTGTCGGCTTTATTTCCTGTACAATTTCGGTTGGCCTATCATTTGTTATCGGGGCAAGTATTGCGTAGGAGTGTTGTGAAATGGAGAAATTAGCAAAGGTGCTAATGGTTGTCTGTGTCGCATTTATTGCGGTAGGCATTTATTATATGTTGACGAGATAGGGAAAGGGCGTCCAAAAGCCGTGCATTTGCTGGCGTTTTGGACGCTTGCGATGCTGTTTTTCAAAAGTGTTCATTTAGCTGGGTGGCAAGGGAACTTTTGAACAATAAAAGAAACACGAGGTTCAGCGAATTAAGAAGGCCTTTTTCGAAAAGGACAAAAAGTCAATTTGCCACAAAGAATGTGTGGTGTGAGTTGACTTTTTTACTTCTTGTTATAAAACGATATTCATTTTTCTAATGTAAGGTTATTTAATTATTATTGAAAGGCTATCTATTCGCTGATTGAAATGGAGGTGGCACTACTCCAGTGGGAAAAGCGGAGGCTTCAACCGTAACGGAAATCAACGTTTAATTAAGCATTCGCTATAATTTTTCCCTTAAAGATATTAAAATCCCTCTAGCTACATAAGATATAGGAAGAAATAAATTGCATATTCGAGCGAAATTTGAAAAGAATAACAAAAAACCATTTGTAAACGCATTCATTTTTCACTATAATGATTGTTAATAGAATATGAATAATATACTAGGTGAAGGGGAGAGTGTCATGACAGAGAAGGTGTGGTTAAAGAAGTATCCCGAGGAAATTCCGCATGAAATCGAATTACCAGCAATGCCAGTACAGCAATTTTTAACGGAAGCTTACAACGAGTATCCTGATAAAATAGCGGTGCATTTCATGGGAAAGGAATTAACATATAAGGAGCTTTATGAATCAGCTTTGAAGTTTGCCAACTATTTACGTTCTCTAGGGGTGGAGAAAGATGACCGTGTTGCGGTAATGTTGCCAAACTGTCCACAAGCTGTTATCGCTTATTATGGTACGATGTATGCAGGTGGTATTGTTGTTCAAACAAATCCGCTTTATACCGAACGTGAGCTTCAATATCAAATGGCTGATTCCGGTGCTAAAGTACTTTTAGTAATGGATATTTTATATCCGCGAGCGATGAAGATTATAAAAGAAACCGCTTTAGAAAATGTCATTGTAACCGGTATTAAAGATTATTTACCATTCCCGAAAAATTTAGTTTATCCTTTTATTCAAAAAAAGCAGTATGGCTTTAGTGTAAAGGTAGAGCACAGTGGTACGAACCATCTCTTTACACATATCATGCAATCCAGCTCACCACAGCCTATTGCTCTCGACTTTGATTTTGAACAAGATATTGCTTTATTGCAATATACAGGGGGAACAACGGGGTCACCAAAAGGAGTTATGCTAACACATAAAAACTTAATTGCTAATACGAAAATGTGTGATGCATGGATGTATCAAAGCGATGAAGGAAACGAAGTCATTTTAGGTATATTGCCATTTTTCCATGTATACGGTATGACGACTGTATTAATTTTAGCGGTTATGATGAAGAGCAAAATGGTGCTATTACCGAAATTTGATGCTGAGCAAGCGCTAAAAACGATTGATAAGCAAAAGCCAACACTGTTCCCAGGTGCACCTACGATGTATATTGGCTTATTGAACCAGCCGAATATCGAAAATTATGATCTTTCTTCAATTAAAGCATGTTTAAGTGGCTCCGCTCCATTGCCTGTTGATGTGCAAGAGAAATTTGAAAAAATTACTGGTGGAAAGCTTGTTGAAGGCTATGGCTTAACAGAAACATCTCCAGTAACGCATGCCAACTTCATATGGCATGAGCGAGTTGTTGGCTCAATTGGAGTACCATGGCCCAACACAGATGCAATTATTTTGCGCGGAGGCGATTATGAACCATTACCACCAGGGGAGATTGGCGAAATTGCGGTAAAGGGTCCGCAAGTGATGAAGGGCTACTGGAATCGCCCTGAGGAAACAGCAATGTCATTTTATGATGGTTGGTTTTTAACAGGTGATTTAGGCTATATGGATGAAAA
This sequence comes from Metasolibacillus sp. FSL K6-0083, assembly GCF_038630865.1. Taxonomy (NCBI): domain Bacteria; kingdom Bacillati; phylum Bacillota; class Bacilli; order Caryophanales; family Caryophanaceae; genus Metasolibacillus; species Metasolibacillus sp. FSL K6-0083. The sequence continues at coordinate 240,925 of NZ_CP152046.1, forward strand.
CGGTTATTTCTATGTGGTTGACCGTAAAAAAGATATGATTATCGCAGGTGGCTTTAATATTTATCCACGTGAAATAGAGGAAGTATTATATGAGCATGAAGCAATACAGGAATGTGTAGTGGCAGGTATTCCTGACCCATATCGTGGTGAAACAGTAAAGGCATATGTTGTATTAAAAGAGGGCTATTCAGTAAGCGAGGAGCAATTGGACGAATACTGCCGTAAAAGTTTAGCTGCCTTTAAAGTACCCCGTCATTATGAATTCCGTAAAGAACTGCCAAAAACAGCAGTCGGAAAAATTTTACGCCGCTCATTAATTGACGAAGAAAAGCAAAAGCTAGCTGTGAAAGAAGCATAAGAAAATGTTGGATTAGCTACTTGACACATAGTACAATAAATAATAATATAAAAACATGAATGAATAGTCATTCATGTTTTTGTTTTGGATAATCAGCAGATGAATTCAAAGCATAATTGATTTTTTACTGGTGGTGATAAACATGAAGCGCAATAAGCCAAAATATAAACAAATTATTGATGCTGCTGTTATTGCAATTGCTGAAAATGGCTACCATCAGGCACAAGTTTCTAAAATTGCCAAACAAGCTGGCGTGGCGGACGGAACAATTTATCTTTATTTTAAAAATAAAGAGGACATTTTAATTTCTGTCTTTCAAGAAAAGATGGTCGTATTCGTTGAAAATTTGCAAGAAATTTTAAAAAGTGGTGAAACCTCTTCGGAGAAATTATGCCGAATGATTGAAAGCCATTTTTCAGTATTGGCAAGTGATCATCATCTAGCTACAGTAACACAATTAGAATTGCGTCAATCCAACAAGGAAATCCGCTTAAAAATCAACGCGATTTTAAAGGAGTATCTAAAGCTCCTCGATGAAATTCTAATCGAGGGCATGGTATCAGGCGAATTTAATTCTGCAATGGATGTGCGAGTAGCACGTCAAATGGTATTCGGTACAATAGATGAAATTACAACAACTTGGGTAATGAACGACTATCGCTATAATTTACTTGAACAAGCGCCAAAAGTGCAGCAATTACTACTGCATGGCTTAAAAGCTTAAAGGGGTGTATGGGAGAATGGAATATCTCAATTGGACAATAGACGAAGGGGTAGCGATTGTAACGATTCAGCGCCCACCCGCTAATGCCTTATCACGAGGAATGATTGCCGAAGTGAATGAATTACTCGATAAGGTAGAGCAAGATGACAATGTACGTGTTATCGTGCTGCACGGTGAAGGTCGCTTTTTCTCTGCGGGTGCAGATATTAAAGAGTTTACAGAAGTATCATCAGGTGCAGAATTTGCTAAATTAGCTGAGCATGGTCAAAATGTTTTTGAACGCTTGGAAACATTCCCGAAACCAGTTATTGCGGCAATTCATGGCGCAGCATTAGGCGGTGGGTTAGAGCTTGCGATGGGCTGTCATTTACGCTTCGTGACAGAAGGAGCAAAGCTGGGGCTACCAGAGCTACAGCTTGGCTTAATTCCAGGCTTTGCTGGGACACAGCGCTTGCCACGTTATGTCGGGTTTGCAAAGGCGGCAGAAATGCTGTTTACATCTGAGCCAATCACTGGAACAGAGGCTGTCCAGTGGGGATTAGCAAATCAAGCATTTACGGATGAAGAATTATTACCAAAAACACTTGAAATTGCGAAGAAAATTGCAAAGAAAAGCCCTGTTGCGCTTAAGGCGGCAATTGCTATGCTGCAATATGCTAAAACGGCATCGTTCTACGAAGGTGCAGCAGCTGAGGCAGAAAGCTTTGGTACAGTTTTCGTATCAGAGGATGCAAAAGAAGGAATACAAGCATTTATTGAAAAACGTCAACCAGTTTTTAAAGGTAAATAATAAATAAGCTTTCGGAGGTCTGTAAAATGAATATTTATGTATTAGTAAAACGCACGTTCGACACAGAGGAAAAAATCGTTGTAGCAGGTGGCGAAATCCAAGAGGATGGCGCTGAGTTTATCATTAATCCGTATGATGAATACGCAATTGAAGAAGCGATTCAAAAACGCGATGCATTAGGCGGGAAAGTAACAGTAATAACAATTGGTGGAGAAGATGCCGAGAAGCAGCTGCGCACAGCATTAGCGATGGGGGCAGATGAAGCGGTATTAATCAATACAGAAGATGATTTAGACGAGTTAGATCAATATACATCAGCTTATATTCTAGCAGAATATTTAAAAGATAAAGAGGCAGATTTAATTTTGGCAGGGAATGTTGCGATTGATGGCGGCTCTGGTCAAGTAGGACCCCGCTTAGCCGACCTTTTAGGCATCAACTATGTAACGACAATTACAAGCTTAGAAATCGATGGCACAAACGTGAAAATCGTGCGTGATATCGAAGGGGACTCAGAAGTATTAGAAACTTCATTACCTTTATTAGTAACAGCTCAACAAGGTCTAAATGAGCCACGCTACCCATCTTTACCAGGTATTATGAAAGCAAAGAAAAAGCCATTAGAAGAGCTTGAGCTTGATGACTTAGATATCGATGAAGATGATGTAGAAGTAAAAGTGGAAACAGTAGAAATCTACTTACCGCCACAAAAAGCGGCAGGACGCATTTTAGAAGGCGAATTACAAGCGCAAGTTAAAGAGCTTGTAAACTTACTACACACAGAAGCGAAAGTTGTCTAATTTTCGGTCATAACAAAGGTAACGGAGGGAATAGCATGTCAAAAAAAGTGTTAGTATTAGGGGAAGTTCGTGAAGGAAGCCTACGTAACGTATCGTTCGAGGCAATTGCGGCAGCAAAGCAAATCGCTGACGGTGGGGAAATCGTTGGTGTATTAATTGGGGATGCAGTAGCGGATGTAGCAAATGAGTTAGTAGCATATGGTGCAGACCGCGTTGTAACAGTTGAACATCCACACTTAAAATCATATACATCAGACGGCTATAGCCAAGCATTTATGGCTGTTGTAGGTGAAGAAAGCCCAGAGGCAATCGTTTTCGGTCATACGGCATTAGGGAAAGATTTATCGCCAAAAATCGCCTCTAAATTGCAATCGGGTCTTGTATCAGACGTAACGGAAATCGAAGGTGCTGGCGATAGCGCACTATTTATCCGCCCAATTTACTCTGGAAAAGCATTTGAAAAAGTAAAAGTAAAAGAGGGCATCGTGTTCGTAACGATTCGTCCAAACAATATCGCACCGCTTGCTAAAGACGCAGGCCGCTCAGGTAATGTATCCTCATTAGCTGTTGAAATTACAAATTTACGTACAATTATTAAAGAAGTTGTACGCAAATCAGCAGAGGGTGTTGATTTATCAGAGGCGAAAGTAGTTGTTGCTGGTGGTCGTGGTGTGAAGTCTGAAGAGGGCTTCGAGCCATTAAGAGAGCTTGCTAATTTATTAGGTGGCGCAGTAGGGGCTTCACGTGGTGCATGTGATGCAGAATACTGTGATTACTCTTTACAAATCGGTCAAACAGGTAAAGTCGTAACACCAGACCTTTACATTGCTGCAGGTATTTCGGGCGCAATCCAACATTTAGCTGGTATGTCAAACTCGAAAGTAATTGTAGCAATCAATAAAGACCCAGAAGCAAATATTTTCAAAGTAGCAGACTACGGTATCGTTGGCGATTTATTCGAAGTTGTACCGATGTTAATTGAAGAATTTAAAGCGTTGAAGGCGAACGCCTAATAAAGAAGCTGTAGGGGAACACTTCCCCTACAGCTATTTGCATTTTATTGATTTGAATTGTTTTGACGTTTTAAAAATTCTTGTACTTCTGCAAAATCTGGACCTGCATACATTAAATATACATATAATCCATAGGGCGTATATTCGGCTTTTATTATATGGGACGTTTCACTTGAATAAATGAAACGAGTATCATTATTCGTAAATTTTGTTCCATTATAATGAGTAAATACTTCATCAAAACGCCTTTCATCTACCCCCATAAGGATGAGAGATTTTAATTTCCCCTGTACAAAATAAAATCTTGCATCGCCTTCATAATCTAATATAAGATCAGCATTATTGCCATCCTCAAAAAATTCAGTAGTATAATTTTCACCTAAAGTTTCCATTAGTTTTGATGGAGAATCGCCTAACGTGATACCATGTAAATAAAATAAGCCTTGCTCCTCATAAAATATGGGTTCAGTGAGGTCGACTTTTGTGGCATGTTTATCAATTATAAACATCTGATTGACGATAAATAGAATAGAGCTGATTGTTAAAATGGCACTTAGCATAATAAATCTCCATTTATATATGGGCTTTTGTGGACCTCTTTCTATCTCTTGTAAAACATTATGCATCACACGTTGTTTAATGGCTTGTAAGTCTTTTATTTCAGTAGGTGTATAGTTATTCATTTAAAAGCACCTCCCATTGAATATCCTTCAATTTATTCTTTAATAGCTCTTTGCCCCTTCTTAATCGCGTTTTTACCGTACTTTCTGGAATAAACAAAATACTTGCTATATCTTTAATATTCATTTCATTAAAATAAAAATAAATGAGTACCTCTCTTTGTTTTAATGGTAATTCAAGGATTGCCTCTGCTACTATAGCTTCTTCATCTTTTCTTACTAATTCATCTGGCTCCATTTTACTAGTCGAGGGGAAAATTTTATTTTGCAGTTGTACTTTTTTATAAGACCAACTTCTTAAGTAATCCTTGCTTTTATTTGCTGTCATCTTATATAAATAAGCTTGTAATTGTCCACGTTCTTCATATTTATCTGGATGATGATATATTTTAATAAATACTTCCTGTACAATATCTTCGGCTACTTGGCGATCTTTTACGTAGTAATATGCTAATCGTATTAAGGATTCTGTATAGAGATTCATTATTTCTTTTAAATTGTGAATAGCTAACAAGTATCGCACCTCTTTCTTTATATGTTAAACGATTCTTAATACAAGAAAGTTTGGATATTTTTTATTTTGTGCTATTGAAATTTAAGTGCTTACTATAAAACTGAACTGGAAACATTCGGTTTTTGTAAATTTTCTTAAGTTTTTACTAGTCATATTACTTTGAAAGTAGGTGATTATGTTAATGGATACTATTACACTTAGATTTCTGCAACAGGCTGATTTCCCCTATGTATTAATATGGAGCAAAGACCCAGAGTTTTGTGCGGCAAATGGCTGGGAAATAGAGCGCCAAGAGGCTGATCTCGCTGCATGGTGGGAGCGCTGCTTACATATAAATAGCCCGTCGTTTATTCGCCTTGGAATTGAATATAAAGGAATACTTATTGGCTACGCAGATTTAGCTGAAATACATGACCAGCAAGCGGAAATTGGAGTAGCGATTGGGGATAGGAGTCTTTGGGGGATCGGGCTAGGCACGAAAGTGGTTAAACAGCTTATAGATTATGGCGCTGATAATTTGAATATTACAATATTCAAAGGGGAAACACATGCGACAAATCTTCGCTCACAAAACATGTTGCAGAAACTTGGCTTTAAAGAAATCAGTCGCATAGGTAGTGAGCTGTATTGCAATGAAGAAGTGACATTGGTTCAATATCAATACAGTATTTACTAAGCAAATAAAAGGACAAAACTAATATGAGCAATTCACTGTTATTGGTATTTTAAACATGCTATACTACAGGCAGATGTTAGTGAAGGAGGCTATTTAAAATGGCAATTATACAAGCAACAGATCAAAACTTTGCACAAGAAATCGCTAATGGCGTTGTTCTTGTAGATTTTTGGGCAACATGGTGTGGCCCATGTAAAATGATTGCACCTGTTCTAGAGGAATTGGATGCAGAAATCGGTAACGATGTGAAAATTGTCAAAGTAGATGTTGATAACAACCAAGTGACAGCAGCAGAGTACCAAATTATGTCGATTCCGTCATTACTATTATTTGTAGATGGCGAATTAAAAGCGAAAACAGCTGGTTTCCAACCGAAAGAAGCTTTAATCGACTTTATCGATTCAAACAAATAATGAGAAAAAGGGTGTCCGAAAAGTATTATCTTTTCGGACACCTATAGCTTATATGTTAAATATTTGCTGAAAACTATTGTTTCCTGCCGATAGTAACACACTATCCTCGTCGCAAAGGGGGCGTCCAAAAAAGAATTTTCGGGCGCCCCCTTCGTGATGATAACGCTATATGACAAAGTATAGGTGATAAATGATGAATGAGATTATTCAAAACAAACTAGCTATTTTACCAGATGAGCCAGGCTGCTACTTAATGAAGGACCGACAGGGAACCGTGATTTATGTAGGTAAGGCAAAAATATTAAAAAACCGTGTCCGCTCTTATTTTTCGGGGACACATGATGGTAAAACACAGCGCCTAGTCAGTGAAATTGAGGATTTTGAATATATCGTTACAGCTTCTGACTTAGAAGCCTTAATGCTAGAGTTAAACTTAATCAAGCAATACGATCCAAAATATAATATTATGCTGACAGATGATAAAACGTATCCGTATATTAAAATTACAAATGAAAAATACCCGCGCATTTTAACGACGCGTAAAATTAGCAAAGATAGGGCAAAATATTTCGGTCCATATCCGAACGCTTATGCGGCGAATGAAACGCGCAAACTTTTAGACCGCATTTATCCGCTAAGAAAATGTGCGCAACTGCCAGCCCAAGTATGCTTATATTACCATTTGGGCCAATGTTTAGCACCCTGCGTAAAGGAAATTGAACCGCAAATTTATCGTGAAATGGCAGAGGAAATTGCTAAATTTTTAAATGGTGATTATGGCGAAGTGAAGCAAAGTTTAGAGCGTCAAATGTATGAAGCGGCAGAACAGCTACAATTTGAAAGAGCAAAGGAATTCCGCGACCAAATTACGCATATCGAGGCGATTATGCAAAAGCAAAAAATTATAACGAAAGATTTATCAAATCGAGATGTATTTGGCTATGCAGTGGAAAAAGGCTGGATGTGTGTGCAAGTACTGTTTGTGCGACAAGGAAAATTAATCGAGCGCGATGTTTCTATTTTTCCAATTTATCGTGACCCAGAAGAGGAATTTTTAACATTTGTCGGTCGCTTTTATGAGGAAACGAAGCATTTAAAGCCGAAGGAAATATTTATTCCTTCTACAATTGATGAAAAATTGCTCGAAAGCTTACTTGAAGTCCGCGTGGTAATTCCAAAGCGCGGAGCCAAAAAAGAGCTAGTGGATATGGCGATGAAAAATGCTGAGATTGGTATACATGAAAAATTCCAGCTAATCGAAAGACAGGAAGTACGTACTGTCGGCGCTTGTGAGGCGCTAGGTGAGGCGATGGGTATTGCTTCGCCATTGCGTATTGAAGCGTTTGATAATAGCCATATGCATGGAGCTGATGCTGTTTCTGCAATGGTTGTTTTCATTGATGGCAAGCCTGCCAAGAAAGAATATCGTAAATATAAGCTAAGAGAAACAGCAAGCCATGACGATTATGGTGCGATGCAGGAAGTTATTCGTCGTCGCTATACGCGCGTGTTAAAGGAAAATTTGCCGCTGCCTGATTTAATCGTTATCGATGGTGGTAAAGGGCAGATGGAGGTTGCGCGTGAAGTGATTGAGGATGAGCTTGGCTTGTATATTCCAATCGCAGGGCTCGCGAAGGATGAAAAACACAACACATCACAGCTTTTATTTGGTGATCCACCAATGCCAATTGTGTTAAAGCGGACAAGTGATAGCTTCTATTTGCTACAGCGCATTCAGGATGAAGTACACCGCTTTGCTATTACATTTTTACGTCAGCAGCATGGCACAAATGCCATTAAATCAGTACTTGATAATATTGAAGGTATTGGACCGAAGCGCAAGCAACAGCTATTAAAGGCATTTGGCTCAGTAAAGAAAATTCGCGAAGCAACTGTTGAGGAGCTGGCAGCACAGCGCATTCCACAGGCGCTAGCGGAAAAAATTTATACGTATTTTCAAGAGGAAGCAAAGAAGAAGAGCGAGTAGTAGGGAGTGCTTTTAACTATTAAGGAATTGAGAAGATGTTGGAATCGCAAATAAAAGCGAGATTTTTATTATTTCATTGTAACTCCTCTATTACAAAGAGAGCGTCCAAAATGCCGGCTATGCACGGCTTTTTGGACGCTCTTTACTTAATTACTTCCTTTAAGTCTGATTTTAATTGAAACTGAACAAGTTGCTTTTTGCTATTTTTTTCATCATAGCATTCTGTTAAAAAGCCAATTTGATGTTGTAGCTGCTGCGCTAAAAAACCTGCTTCAAGGCGGAAGCAGCGGCTATCGAATCTTAAAATATCGGCATCGCCTGTCAAAATATATGTACGGCTATCTTTCGTTTCTTTTTCTAGTGTTAATGTTCCCCAGCCGGCCTCCTTGAAAAAAGTGGCTGCTTCTTCCATTGAAAAAAGTGGAAACTTTCGAGCTATTTCTTTGCCTGACCAATAAAGCACATCTTCTTCATGCTTTCCTAATATAGAGGACAGTACATAATCACGTATAATTTCATAGCCGAATGTAGGGATCATCTTTGTATTACCGGTTTCCATTGATAAAAACCTCTTTCTAAATTTTCTTCTATTCATTTGAATTGTGCAAAAAAATGACAATACGCAACAAAAAAATGCATAAACCAGCAAAAAAAATACTTAAAGAGAGAAAGGAATTATTGCAAGCTACCTTGACGCTCTAGTAGGTTGAGAGTACAATGAACATGTCATAATATTGTACCATGATGAAATGCGCAGTCAATGGACAACGTTTACAATTTCGTGACGACCTGACTTGCGTATTTTAAGTACTAAGGGGGGTAACAGTCTTGTCAAAAGATCGTGAGTTTTTATGGCGCCGCTTACATTCTCTATTAGGTATTATTCCAGTAGGTCTGTTTTTGGTGTTCCACTTATCTTTGAACTTCACTGCAGTTGGTGGTGAAGATACTTACAATAGCGCAACTGGAATGATGGAGTTAGTTCCACATGCACTATTGCTAGTAATGGAATGGGTAATCATTTATATTCCATTAATGTTCCATGCTTTCTACGGAGTGTATATTGCATTCACAGCAACGAATAATACGTCACGCTTCAGTACGTTTCGTAACTGGGCATTCCGTCTTCAACGTATGACGGGTATTTTCCTAGTTGTATTCATCGCATGGCATATTTTCCAAACGCGTATTCAAAAAGCGCTTGGTGCTGAAGTAAACTACGATATGATGGCGGAAATCGTTGCATCGCCATGGATGCTTGGTTTCTACATAGTGGGAATTTTATCAGCAACATTCCACTTAGCAAACGGCATCTGGGCATTTTTAGTGAGCTGGGGTATTACTCAATCTCCAAAATCACAACAAATTGCAACTTACGTAACGATGGTTATTTTCGCTATTCTAAGCATCGTTGGTGTAGCAGCTATTTTAGCATTCGTTTAATCGAAACAATCGCTTATTTGAAATGAGCGGGGAAAGAGAAGTTTTAGCTAAAGAAAGAGGAGTGAGAAGAAATCATGGCAAAAAGCAAAATCATCGTTGTTGGTGGCGGTTTAGCTGGCTTGATGGCAACGATTAAGGCTGCTGAAGCAGGCACTGAAGTTGAATTATTCTCATTAGTTCCAGTTAAACGCTCACACTCTGTTTGTGCGCAGGGCGGAATTAATGGTGCAGTAAATACAAAAGGTGAAGGGGACTCTCCTTGGATTCACTTTGACGATACAGTATATGGTGGCGACTTCTTAGCAAACCAACCACCAGTAAAAGCTATGTGTGACGCAGCACCTGGTATTATTCACTTAATGGACCGTATGGGTGTAATGTTCAACCGTACGCCAGAAGGTTTACTTGATTTCCGTCGTTTCGGAGGTACATTAATGCACCGCACAGCGTTCGCTGGTGCAACGACTGGTCAACAATTATTATATGCACTAGACGAGCAGGTTCGTGCACACGAAGTTGCTGGTTTGGTAACAAAATATGAACATTGGGAATTCCTTGGTGCTGTACTTGATGATGATGGTGTATGCCGCGGTATCGTAGCACAAGATTTAGTAAAAGAAGAAATCCGCGCATTCCGTGGTGATGCTGTCATTATGGCAACTGGTGGTCCTGGTATTATCTTCGGTAAAACAACAAACTCTGTAATTAACACAGGCTCTGCTGCTTCTATCGTATATCAACAAGGTGCATCTTATGCAAATGGTGAATTCATTCAAATCCACCCAACGGCAATTCCTGGCGATGATAAGAACCGCCTAATGTCTGAATCAGCACGTGGTGAAGGTGGACGAGTTTGGACTTATAAAGATGGTAAGCCTTGGTATTTCTTAGAAGAAAAATATCCAGCATACGGTAACCTAGTACCACGTGATATTGCAACACGTGAAATTTTTGATGTTTGCGTAAACCAAAAACTTGGTATTAACGGCGAAAACATGGTGTATTTAGACCTTTCTCATAAAGATCCACATGAGCTTGATGTAAAACTTGGTGGTATCATTGAAATTTATGAAAAATTCGTTGGGGATGACCCACGCAAATTACCAATGAAAATCTTCCCAGCAGTTCACTACTCAATGGGTGGTTTATGGGTTGACTACAATCAAATGACAGAAATTCCTGGATTATTTGCTGCTGGTGAGTGTGATTTCTCACAACATGGTGCAAACCGTTTAGGAGCAAACTCATTATTATCAGCTATTTACGGTGGTATGGTTGCAGGACCAAATGCTGTTGACTATGTAAAAGGTCTTAAGAAGCATGCAGAGGATTTACCGGAAACTATTTTTGAAGCACATGTGAAAGAAGAGACTGAGAAGTGGGAAGCAATCCTGAAAATGGATGGCACAGAAAATGCCTACTTATTGCATAAAGAGCTTGGCGAGTGGATGACTGATAACATGACAGTGGTACGTCATAACGACCGCCTAGAGAAAACTTACGAGAAATTAACTGAACTTCAAGAGCGTTGGGAAAATATCAATATTTATGACACGCAAAAGTGGTCAAACCAAGGTGCTCACTTTACTCGTCAGTTAAAGAATATGCTTTACCTTGCAAAAGTTATGACAAAAGGTGCGTTACTGCGTAATGAATCTCGTGGTGCACACTATAAACCTGATTTCCCGAACCGTGACGATGAAAACTTCTTGAAAACAACAATGGCGAAATTTGATTCAGCAACGGGTGAGCCTATTATTACTTACCAAGAAGTTGATGTTTCATTAATTCCGCCACGTAAACGTGACTATTCTTCGAAAGGGGATAATTAATGATGGAAGCAGTAAACACTGGTAAAACGGTTGAACTGATTATTGTTCGTCAAGATACGGAAAATGGTCCAACACGTGAAGAAAAATTTAACGTGCCTTACCGTCCCGGTATGAACGTTATCTCTGCTCTGATGCATATTCAAAAATATCCTGTAACGGCTGATGGTAAACAAACAACGCCTGTTACTTGGGATATGAACTGTTTAGAGGAAGTTTGTGGTGCATGTTCGATGGTGATTAACGGTCGTCCACAGCAATCTTGCTCGGCATTAGTAGATAAATTAGCACAACCAATTCGTTTAGAGCCAATGAAAACTTTCCCAGTTGTTCGCGACTTGCAAGTAGACCGTAGTCGTATGTTCAACGCCTTGAAAAAGGTAAAAGCATGGGTGCCAATTGATGGTACTTATGATTTAGGTGAAGGTCCACGTATGCCAGAGCGCAAACGTCAATGGGCTTACGAATTATCTAAATGTATGACATGTGGTGTATGTATGGAAGCATGTCCGAACGTATCTGAAAAAGCTTCGTTTATCGGACCAGCTCCATTATCACAAGTTCGTTTATTCAACACACACCCAACAGGTGCGATGAATAAAGACGAACGTTTAGCTGCAATTATGGGCGACGGTGGTTTAGCTAACTGCGGTAACTCACAAAACTGTGTAGCTGCATGTCCAAAAGGTATTCCTTTAACAACTTCAATCGCTGCTCTTAACCGTGCTGCGACTGTTCAAATGTTCAGAAACTTCTTCGGTTCTGACCATATGGTAGACTAATTAAAAGCCATCTGAAAGTATATATGCTTTCAGATGGCTTTTTTCGTTGCAAAAAATTAGAAGCGATACTTATTTTCACTATGAAGTTCCACTGGTGAATTTTAGTAGTAACTGAAGTCAATAGATGCGAAGCTGACGCTGTTTCTAACTGAATCGCCAATCAATTCTATAAACGTAGGCTAAGTCAATACGTGAATTCTCCAATCTCTATATGTTATAATGAATGAGTATTCATTATAAGGGTTAAGGGGGATTTTTTATGCGCGCAGCATATATTGAAAATACAGAACAGTGGATGGCAGAATTTCAATTCTCGATTGAGGTGAAAGTACGTTTTAGTGAAACCGATATGTACGGGCACCTAAATAATACAGTACCGTTTACTTATTTTGAAATGGCACGTATCGAATTTTTAAAATCGCTTGGTTTAATGACGGATTGGACATCACCAAACAGTGAAACTATTCCTGTCGTTGCAGATTTGCAATGCGATTTTTTGCAACAAGTGTTTTTTGATGAACGCTTGCAAATTTTCGTAAAAGCAGCAAAAATCGGCTCTAGCTCTGTTGATATTCACTATCTTGCAAAAAATGAAAAAAATTTCCCTGTTTTTACGGGACGAGGCACAATTGTGCAAATAAATCGTGAAACAGGGAAAGCGCAAGGCTGGTCAGAGCAGACAAAACAACTAATGCTTGCGAAGTAGTGAAATCGCCCTCACCGTAATGCTCCTATTCACATATTTTACAAAGAACAGGATAGGAGGGTGTATAATATGGGGAACTCACAATCGCGCTTGTTATTAACGAAACGAGAGCGTGAAATATTCCAATTACTAATCGAAGACTACTCAACAAAGGAAATTTCGGAAAAACTTGGCATTAGCGAAAAAACTGTTCGCAATCATATTTCCAATACAATACAAAAATTAGGTGTTTCAAGTAGAACTCAAGCATTAATCGAATTATTACGACTACAAGAATTAAAGTTAAATGGAACGTAAGCTTGCTATTTTTTAAAAAAAACCTCAAAATAGAGCTATGAATTGTTGTTAGGAGTGATCTTAGAAAATGCAAAATAACGAAAAACATAGTGCTGATTCTATAGCTACCATAGAAAAAGAACTGCGATTTATTTCACACTTAGTTAAACAAAAAGGTCGTGAAATTTTAAGTAACTATACAATAACACCTCCGCAATTTGTAGCGCTACAATGGTTGCAAGAAGCAGGCGATATGACAATTGGTGACTTATCAACCAAAATGTATTTAGCTTTTAGTACGACGACAGATTTAGTGGATAGAATGGAAAAAACAAAACTTGTACAGCGTGTTCGTGATGAACAGGATCGACGTGTTGTACGCATTCATTTACTGCCTGAGGGAGAGCGTATCATTCAAGAAGTAATCGAGCAACGACGACACTATTTACGAAATATTATGGATGATTTTGATGTCGAAGAAGCAACTGATTTAGTACGACTTTTAAAGAAATTACATGTACAAATGAAATAGGATTGAGGCGGTTTATATGGATGCCCCTATAGGTGTAATTGATTCGGGTGTCGGTGGATTAACGGTAGCTAAAGCTATCATGAAACTGCTTCCGAATGAAATCATATACTATATTGGTGATACTGCTAGATGCCCATATGGACCACGGACAGAGCAAGAAGTACGCCAATTTACGTGGCAAATGGCGAAAGCTTTAGAAAAAATGAACATTAAAATGCTTGTTGTTGCTTGTAATACAGCGTCGGCGGTATCTTTGGAGAGCTTGCAAAGAAAAATGTCGATACCTGTTATCGGCGTAATCAACGCAGGTGCACGTGCTGCAATCAAAAAAACAAAGCGTAATGAGGTTGTTGTACTCGCTACAGAAGGTACAATAAAAAGCGCTGCATATGAAAAAGCACTATACTCGCTATCAACAAAGGTGAAGGTGCTTCCGCTCGCTTGCCCGACATTTGTTCCACTTGTGGAAAGTGGGGAATATGAAGGCCAATTTTCTTTTAATTTAGTGGCGGATGGTCTGAAGCCAATTAAAGACTCAAGCTTTGACACAGTCATTTTAGGCTGTACACATTACCCTATCATTCAAAAGCAAATTGAAGCCGCTATAGGAGCGGGCATACATGTTGTTTCTTCAGCGGAAGAAACTGCTTGTCATGTGTGGGAAACTTTATCTTATCATCATCAATTGCGCACAAATGAAATGACGCCACGGCATGTTTTTTTTGCGTCAGGGTCTGTGCCTATTTTCCGCTCGATAGCTGAACGCTGGCTAGAGAAGGAAAACTTATCAATCGAGCGCATTACATTTTAATAAGTTAAGCTGTTAGGAAGTAATTGTCTAAAAAATCATTTTAGACGGTTTCTTTCCTGCGGCTTTTTCTTTTTCATGTTAGTATAATATTTCGTACCACTTACTACTTTTTTTGACTACATAATATATGGTAAGATTAGTGCGCGTAAGAAAAGGAGGATTTTCATGATTAGATATGATGAAAGGGCGGTAGATGAGCTACGCCAAGTCCATATTGATACAAATTATTTAATACATCCAGAAGGCTCTGTACTAATTACTGTAGGGAATACAAAAGTCATTTGTACAGCGACAATAGAAGACAAAGTACCGGGCTTTTTAAGAGGGCAGGGGAAGGGCTGGATTACAGCAGAATATTCAATGCTGCCCAGAGCCACAGCGCAGCGTACACAGCGTGAATCAGCGCGTGGTAAGGTAAATGGTCGCACAATGGAAATACAGCGCCTAATTGGGCGTGCATTGCGTGCTGTCGTCGATTTACAAGCATTAGGTGAAAAAACAATATGGATTGATTGTGATGTAATTCAGGCGGATGGCGGCACACGTACAGCATCCATCACAGGTGCTTTTGTGGCGATGGCACAAGCGATTGCCAAATTTGCAGAAGAAAAACCGTTTGAAACGTTCCCAATCATCGATTATTTAGCTGCAACAAGTGTTGGAATTGTTGAGGAGATTGGCGCTGTAGTAGACTTAAACTATGTCGAGGACGTCGCCGCAATGGTCGATATGAATATCGTTATGACAGGTGCAGGACGCTTCGTGGAAGTGCAAGGTACAGGTGAGGAAGCAACATTCTCCCGTGCTGAATTGAATGAATTATTAGCATTAGGTGAGATGGGTATTAAGGAGCTTATCCTACAGCAAAAGCAAGCACTCGGTCCTATCGCTACATTGATTGATAACAGAAAGGAAGCGCAATAACGATGACAAAGCAAGTAGTAATTGCAACAAAAAATAAAGGCAAAGCAAAAGATTTTGAAGCGTTATTTACACCGCTCGGCTATGAGGTAGTCACAATGTTTGATGTTGCGCCACACATGGAAATCGAAGAAACTGGCACAACATTTGAAGAAAATGCAATATTAAAGGCGGAGGCTTTAGCTGAGTCACTTCAAATGCTTGTAATCGCAGATGACAGCGGTTTAGCAATTGATGTATTAAACGGAGAACCAGGCGTCTATTCAGCGCGTTATGCAGGAGATCACGATGATGAGGCGAATATTGTTAAAGTGTTAGAAAAGCTTCAAGGTGTGCCTGAGGAACAACGGACAGCACGTTTTTACTGCGCATTGGCAGTTGCAGGGCCTAAATTAGAAACATATACAGTATTTGGCACATGCGAGGGCTATATTTTACAAGAGAAGCGCGGTACAAACGGATTCGGCTATGACCCAATTTTTTACGTGCCTCATTTACAGCGCTCAATGGCAGAGCTTTCACCAGAGGAAAAAGGCGCCATTTCACATCGTGGCAACGCCATTCGCAAATTAGCAGACGCACTTCCAACGTTAATTTAATCTTATATTAATAATCCGAGGGGAATATACACAAACCTCACGAGCTGAAGAAGCACTTTATTGCAATAAAGAGGGGGCAATAAATATGAAAATACTAGTAATGAGCGACACGCATGGGGATGCAGAGGTAATTCGTCATGTACGCAACCAACATGAAGATATTGATGTACTAATCCACTGTGGAGATAGCGAACTTTCATATGAGCACCCTCATTTGGCAGGGATGATTCGGGTGCGTGGCAATTGTGACCATACGGACACTCGCTTTCCTGATGAGCAAGTAGTATCACATGGGGATGTAAAAATTTTCGTCACACATGGTCATCTATTCCAAGTCAAATCGTCATTATTAAACTTAACATATCGTGCGAAAGAGCTTGGTGCGACGATTTGTTGCTTCGGACATTCCCATTTGCTTGGTGCCGAGATGATTGATGGCATTCTCTACATCAACCCGGGCAGCTTATTAATGCCGAGAGGGCGCCGCGAGCAAAGCTATGTCGTTCTGAGAAAGGAACACACAAAGTACATCATAGAATGTTTTACCCGCCAAGGTGAATTATTCGAAACAGTACAATTTGAACAGCAATAATTTTAAAAATTATATTGACTTTATGATGCTTTATTCATATAATAAATATTGTCTTTAATACCAGTTATGTATGTTATTAAAGCAATTGTCTCCATAGCTCAGCTGGATAGAGCACGGGCCTTCTAAGCTCGCGGTCGTAGGTTCGAATCCTACTGGGGACGTTTTTTAGCAAAGATCACATGTGAGAGTGTGAGAATAAAGACGTTAGAAATATTGATATATCAATGTTTCTAACGTCTTTTACTTTTCTTGGAATACGATAGAAAACGGTAGAGTTTTGAATTTAGGTATACAAAATGTATACAAGGTAAACAACCTTAAAAGCTTATTGTACATAGACATTCACCGCGATTAATTCGTCACGTTGTTCCATTTCTTTTAATACGTGAGAATAATGATTTAATGTTGTTTGAATATCAGCGTGTCCGAGCCGTTTTGATACAGAGTGAATATTTGCTCCTTTATAAAGTAGTACACTCGCATGTGTATATCGTAAGCCATGCATCTTTCTAGCCTATTTAAAATGCCTGTGAGCACTTTATTCGTTCTATGCAGCCCTGCACTGTTCGGATGATAAAATAGTAAATCGTGTGGTGTTACAGGCTGTGCCAGAATTAATTTTTAAACTATTGTTTATCAATTATTATTTTGTGTCCCTTACACATGCCCTTATGTGCGTATTTAGCTTTTGCATAGGTAATATGCTAGTACACGATTCACACTATCAACCATATTGAGATTTTACGTTTTTACCCATTCCTCGAAATAGTCTGCGAAAGAACGCCCTTTTATATTGAATTCTATTCCTTTAGCCAAGGGTAACTCAACTTCGGTTACTGCTAATATTTCATTGCTTCATTAATTAATTTTAATGCACGGTTCATTTAACAAGTTTAAAGGCAGGTGAGAGATTGTATAATGTCGCTGAACTACGAGCAGAGTATGAGAACTTATATACCAAATGTAATTGTTTATGTGGGGTTTGACCAAGCACAATGAAAATTGCTTTAAAAAGAAAAAATGTTTGAATCCAAAGAACTCAAACATTACTAAAAGGCAAGCTTTACGATGGGTTAATGACGCCGAAATCATTTCCTTGCTGTGTTTGCCCTTCAGTTTCATAGAGGTCATAAGCAATTAATGTTACTTCTAATTTTTCTTCCAGATGTTTTATTTCATTAAGTTGCTCAGGTTCAAGAGCTGCGAACTTTGTTTTTACCAAATCAATCACATCCTCACTCGGTTATTAAAGTTAGTATGAGAAATTATTAAGTATTTATTCTTGAATCAAAATCCGCGGTATGACAGGTCAGAAAATAACAAAATTGACCAATTAATTGGTCAATATCGCATCATTTTTTTTACTTGTTTTAATTCATTTATTAAATAGTCTATCTGTTTTTGTAAGTCCTCTACTTCTTTAGATTGGTCACTATTTTGATTTTGAGGATTTTGGTTACTTGATTTTTCTAAAGCATTTAATGCTAAACCTGCTGCAACAGCAGAAAGGGCGTCGCCCAATGTTGCAATTGAAGCGCCGATATATGCAAGTCTAGCTATCTGAATATCTGTTATATCTGAAGGTTGTTGTGGATTATTTTTAACCATTCTTATCAATATCCCCTTTACTTTCATAGTGATAAATTGCCTTAAATGTATCCTATGTGTTTAAGGAAAGAAGGGTGACGATATGAATTTTATTGTTGGCTGAATCTAATATGTACAAAAATGTGCAGTAATTGAGGTATAGAAATGTTGACAGCACTTGGGTTTCAGCTAGGTAATTAATTAGCTGTTTTCTATCTGATTACCTTCTATTAAGTGGATATCTTTTATTAATGGTTATTCCTGCAACAGTGAAAGTTGCACCAGCACTTGATAAATAGTAACCATTTATTATTTCAGGTAAAAAACTTAAGAAACTTCCTATTGCAGATAAAAGTATAAGTAATATGCCTGATACAATCAAAAAATTACCAAGTTTAAACATATAGCTACACCTCCTTTTTTATTGATATTTGATTATATGCTAAAAATATGGGAGGTATTTTAATTTATGATTGTTAATACTTTGCATTAACTGAGCATTAAGCACAATGCCGATTATGCTGGCAGCAGTATGTTGTTAGTGCATTAACCTCTATACATGACAACCATCTTTTTTGAATAAATTTATTCTTATTGGCAATAATAAAAATGATGGTTGGTTAGCCATCATTTTTTAGGGCGCAAAAGATTCCAAAGGAATCTGCGCCTTTAATTTTAAAAAATGAATATATAGTAAGTCGAAATCGGTCGCAGTAATGCGGCTTTTTATTTTGATTAATATAATTTGCACTGTCAACGAAAAACTGCGTGAAGCCCTCAAATTTGGAGGTTTTCACGCAGTTTTTCGTTAGTAGGCTAGTTTTCCACTAATTCAATGAATTCCTCTAGTGTATGGTCGTAATTGACAGCTAGCCGTTTTAATTTATAAGGGTTATCACCGATTTTGACCTTTCCTTTTTTGATTGTAAAGGCCATTTTCATATCGAGTTCTTTCAAAATTTTAATTGTTTGCCTTTTGTGCTGACCGAATGGGTAGGCCATATATTGTGAATCAATCATATCGATATTCATTTGGAAATCATTTTTTACTTCTTCATAGCTTTTGAGCAGGACATGGCTTTTTCCGTTTTCCGCCGCATGTAAATTATGTGTGTGACTTTGAAGGTCGAATATGTCCTTCATTGCCTCGACTTCGGTTATGCTTAAAGTTTGAATGGCATCAGGGGTGAAGTCTGGTGTTTTGTCAAGATGAATTCTGCTTGTAATTAAAAACTCAGTAGCTTGGAAATTATACTTCTTTAAAATAGGGTGCCCATATAGATAATTGGATTTTAATCCATCATCAAATGTAATCGCTACGACTTTCCCAGGTAAATTTATTTCTTTATTTAAAAATTGCTCTAAATCCTGTAATAAAATGGTTTGATAGCCGTTGTCGGATAGCCATTTCATTTGTGCTTCAAAATTTTCAACAGAAGTTACTGCAGATATATCACGAAACTTTTTGTTTAGGGCATCAGGCAGTAAATGATGGTACATGAGGACGGGGATGCCCTTATCCTTTTCTGTATTTTCTTTATGAATATAACCGATTTTTCCACCGATTTTCACTTTATACCAATTAAAATAATGATTCGAGACGATTGGATAGCGTTGATTTTTTGCAATGACAGCAATTGACTTCGCTTTAGGTGAGGCTTTTTCATAAACAGTCGTGTTTTCATTTATAATAATAATTTTCTTCGATTTATATTCCTTTGATACTTTTTCCTTTTTTGAAGTCGCTGTTGCATGATTTTTAGCTACATAGCCGACTCCATTTCCGAAGTTTATTTTCCAATAGTTTTTCTCTTCGCTATTTACTTTATAAGTTTGATGTATTTTCAAAAAGCCGACAGACGCCCTGCTCGTTATATTGTTAAAAACAGGTACATCGTCCTCTTTTATCGTAATATAATTGACTTCGCTTGCTTCTCCTTCGCTTAAATTGATTGCAAATAGCAATATAAAAAATAGGATAAAATAGCTTACTTTTTTTAACATGAACTATCATAGCTCCTTCTATTTCTCTGTCTAATTATTAGTGTTTAAAAAATATTAGTCAATACCAAAAATAACAGCTCATTCCAATTTGCTATTTCTCAAGTGAGATGGAAACGATACTTTCAGAATGTTATAATAATAGTTGAAATTTTTAAGGGGTGGGGAAAAAATGAAATTAGCAATGAAGTATATCATTCTGTATGTAAATGATTTAGAGAAAACAATGCATTTTTATCAAAATATTTTAGGGTTGTCTGTCAAAATGCAACAAGGAACGTATGTTGAATTTGATACGGGACAAACAACGTTATCGTTTAATACACGTCAGTCAGTTAATGAGGAAATAGGACTGGAAGTGCCAGAAGCATTGACAGCCTCGCAAACATTTGAAATTGGTTTTGTGGTGGAGGATGTACAGGCAACAATTGAAACGCTTCGTACACAGGGGGTAAAAGTGGTGAAGGAGCCAGTAGTAAAGCCATGGGGGCAAACTGTTGCTTACGTTGCAGACCCAGACGGACATTATATTGAAATATGTACATCTATGGAATAAAGCACCCTTATAATGGACAGGAGTATGCATACATAATAACTACACATTATAAAGGAGATTTAACGAAGGTTGAGTTCTAAGGTGTAGTATTGGTATATGCAAATTGAATATTTAGTTAAATAAATCAGAGGGTCCATTTGATAAGATGCAAGGAATTAAAACGTATTTAATGGAAAGTCTCAAAAATAAACCATCGTTAAGAACGGAAAATCCGCACCAAGAGGATTTTTCAACTTTCAAACCTGTCCACTGTGGGCATAAAATGACAGGACGAGGCAGCACAGGTAGATGTATGCTTTAAGCAAGGAGTGAGGGCGTAATGAGTTGGATAGAGTCGATTCAAAAGGCGATTCATTATATGGAGGAGCATTTGTTAGAAAATATAACGATAGAGCAAATCGCACGTGAAGCTAATTGTTCAGTTTATCATTTTCAACGAACATTCTCGTTATTAACAGATATGACAATTGCTGATTATATAAGAAAGCGCAGATTAACGTTGGCAGCACAGGAAGTGTTGATGACAGAACAAAAAATAATCGACCTTGCCTACAAATATGGCTATGATTCTCCTGAAGCATTTACAAAGGCGTTCCGCAAGTTACACGGTGTGACGCCGAGTGATGCAAGAAAAAAACAATGCGTACTACAAGCATATAACCGCCTCGTTATCCAGGTGAGTTTGAAAGGAGCAGAACCGATGAAGTACAAAATTATTGAAAAAGAAGCGTTTCAAGTTGTAGGAATTAAAAGAACATATAATTGTTCAAATGGCGAGAATTTGCAAGGAATTCCGGTATTTTGGAATGAAGTAAATGAAAACGGCACTGACACGGAGTTATTTAGACTGAACAATGGCGAAATTAAAGGTGTGCTAGGTGTTTGCTTACCACAAAAAGATGCAGGTAATATGATTGATTATTGGATTGCTACTGCTGCTAACGGCAAGACACCGAAGCATTTAGCGACATTAGAAATTCCAGCAGCAAAATGGGTTGTGTTTGAAGTAGTTGGTCCAATGCCTGAGGCGATGCAAAATGCTTGGAAGAAAATTTATTCTGAATGGTTTCCTTCGAATCCATATGAGCCTGCTGGAACAGCGGAACTAGAAGTGTATTCTGATGAAGACCCATTTAAAGAAGATTTAGTATCTGAAATTTGGATTCCAGTTAAATAATTTTGTACTCCCCTAAGCCCTGTTTCTCGGTTTAGGGGTTTTTAAAATGAAACTATTTACAAGATGAACCGTAAAAATAGTAAAGAAAGCAAGGGAGAGTTATACATATGAAAAAATTTATTTTAGTATTCGTATTAGGTGTTTCAATACTTACATTAGCGGGTTGTAACCTTTTACAATGGGGTTTTGGCAATATAAAGGAGCAATTTATAGGAAGAGAAATTACGATTCAGACATATGATGAAAGCAGTCAAATTATTGATCAAATCAAGGGGAAAAGTGTTAGTATCAAGGCGGATGAGAAATTTGCGATGAAGGATACTGAAGGTAATACGGTTGAAAAATCGTCAGTGCTTGATATTACGATTGGTGGCAAGCAAATGCTGCATGTTGGAAGTAGCTTAATAGCTTATGAGGACGGTTTAACAAATATTTTTGAGGAATATGCACAAACTGTAGATATTGATAATTTTGATCGTTCTGTACCGTTTATTAATCGCATGGTGAATGATATGAAAAATTCAACGATAGGGAAGGATAAGATTGTATTAATTCGTTCACAAGCAGGGCAACCACTTGCAACATTTGTTGGGGAGGATGTAAGCTATTTTGCAACGGAAATTGATAAGGCAACAGGCTTATTGATTGATGATCGTTATTTATTCATTTATCGTTGTGATTATACAATTTACGATTTAGCATTATTACAATAAGATAGGAGGCATTTTATGAATAGTGGCTGGTGTTTTGATAACAGCTATGCACAGCTACCCCATACTTTTTTTGCATCGATGGCGTTGAATCCTGTTCAGAAGCCAAAGCTTGTCATTCTCAATGAGCAACTTGCCTCAAAGCTTGGTTTAAATGGACTGTCATTGCAAAGTGAAGAAGCAATTCTAGAGTTCGCTGGAAATAAGGAGCCTGTTGGCAGCTTGCCTTTAGCACAAGCGTATGCGGGTCATCAGTTTGGTCATTTTAATATGCTTGGTGATGGACGAGCTATACTTTTAGGAGAGCATATAACACCAGACAATGAGCGCGTTGATATTCAATTAAAGGGTGCTGGGCGCACGCCTTTTTCGCGCGGTGGAGATGGGCGTGCGGCGCTAGGGCCGATGTTGCGTGAATATATTATTAGTGAGGCAATGCATGCGCTCGGCATTCCGACAACGCGCAGCTTAGCGGTTGTTACGACGGGTGAAATGATTATGCGAGAGCAGGCGTTGCAAGGAGCTATACTAACACGCGTTGCCAGCAGCCATTTGCGCGTAGGTACATTTCAATATGCGGCAAGATGGGGCACGAAGGAGGAGTTCCAGGCTTTAGCAGATTATGCTATACAGCGCCATTACCCTGAGCTACAAAATGAGGAGCAGCGATATTCGAAATTGCTTGAAGCTGTTATTGAAAAACAGGCTGAATTGATTGCAAAATGGCAATTAGTAGGCTTTATCCATGGCGTGATGAACACGGATAATATGACAATTAGCGGTGAGACGATTGATTATGGACCGTGTGCGTTTATGGACCAATATAAACCTTCAACAGTGTTTAGCTCCATTGATGCAAATGGTCGTTATGCATATCAAAACCAACCGAATATGGCACTTTGGAATTTAGCTCGATTTGCGGAATCCTTGCTATTGTTAATGGACCCTGATTCGGCACAAGCAATTAAAATTGCTGAGCAGACACTTCAACGCTTTCCTCAATTGTATGAAGCGAACTGGTTAGCGGGAATGCGCTTAAAGCTTGGGCTTATAACAGAGGAAACACAAGACCTTGCGTTAATTGACGAGCTACTGCAATGGATGGAAGTGAATGAAGCTGATTATACAAATACTTTTCGCATTTTAACTTTAGGACAATTTGAAAACAATGCGCTGTTCCAACTTGAGACATTCAAACAGTGGCAAAATAAATGGCAAGAGCGGTTACAGCGACAACCGCAATCAGCTGAGCTTGTCCAGCTTACAATGCGACAGCATAATCCAGCTATAATCCCGCGCAATCACCGTGTGGAAGAGGCATTAGACGCTGCTAACGAAGGGAATTTGCTACCTTTGCAGCAATTGTTAGAAGTATTGACACAGCCTTTTGCTTATACCACTGAGCAAGAAAAGTATGCAGCATTACCCCCTGCTACAAGCTGCACCTACAGAACATTTTGCGGAACTTAATTGTGTGAGAATTGTGTGAGTGCCTGGCACCCACACAATTCTCGTTTTTTATTTATTAACGTCTGCCACGTCTATGATTGCATGGATTAAATGGCTGACCACACATTGTTGTCGTTTCAAAGCATTCATTCATGACGGATTGTGTATGTGGGAAGTAGTGTTGATTATTAATCATTTGGCGATTTACAACTGTTAAGTGGGAAGGGTGAACATGCGGTACAACTGTATTTGTCACATTTGTTTGTACAAATTGACGCGTTGGTGAAACGATTGGTTGACTGAATTGTGTTGGTCCTACTTGTGTTGGTAAAAATTGCGCATCTCTTCCTGCCATCTGATTGCCTCCAAATGCACCGCCAACCATGTTGTCCCAGTAGCCACCTCTATTAGGGGGATTGCCCCCAAATCTATTAACCATTTTGAGTCCTCCTTTTTCGCTGAAATAGTAAGTCATATTTAACATATGAGAAAGGATGACACAGTTCTATAGTTATGCCTATTGTGAAGTAGAAAAAATAGAAGTAGTCTGATTCCACATGGTAATGAATTAATGTAAAATATAAGAAAATTCCATCGTTTAAGGGAAGGAGGTTTAACTTCTTTCAGCAATGTTTTTTGCGACGAGTAACCGCAGGAGCACATGTTTTTTGCGACGAGTAACCGCAGGATTTTGTATTGAAAGCAAAGCGATAGGTATAAAAGACCTCTGCAAGTAACGAAATGATCGGAGGGGGGATTGTCACAGAGGAACACAGTCTAAGGTGCGTAACGATAATCGGATGGGCCTAAAGCTGAAACCAAACTAGAGTTAGCCAAGACGTAATTGATTAAAGAGAGAAATGGGGCGGAGCATGTGAGGGAAATGGGCAATATTGACAGAAGTAGAGTGCAATTATCCAAAGTAGTGAAAAGTCGATGATGATTGTTTATTATTTATTAGGCAGCTATTTATTAGGTGCAATAATGACTGCGTGGTTTGTAGGGAAATGGTATGGCTATTCGTTGCAGCGACAGTCCAGCGGAAATTTAGGTGCACGTAATGCAGGAAGGGTTTTTGGCAAAAAGGCTTTTGTCGTGACAGCAGTAGGCGATGGTTTAAAAGGTGTCATTGTTGTATTAATTGGACGTTATGCTCAATTTGAAGAAACGGTCATTACATGGGCAGTGTTTTGTACATTGCTTGGGCATCTCTATCCCTTTTGGCTTCGTTTTAAAGGAGGAAAGGGAGTTGCTACGATTGTCGGTGCTCTTGTTGCACTAAATTTTTCCTATTTTCCTATATTCGTTTTTAGTTTTATAGCGTCGGCTTATTTTTTAAAAAGCGCAACATTTGGCTTCTGTATTGCGTTGATTTTATATAGTATGATTGTTATTTTTACAGGAGTGTTACCTGCAACGCTTATTTGCAGTATTATAATTGTTTTATGGCAGCATCGACAAAACATAAAAGAAAGGCTGATTTAGTATGTACTGGTGTAAAATAGCGACAACTGAAAAAGAATTTGACCAAATAGCAGCATTAAATTATGCAACATTCGTGGAGGAAATCCCGCAGCACGAACCGAATGCAACACGTCGCCTAGTAGATAAATTTCATGCAGATAATACATATCTTGTCGTCTATAAAGAGCAACAGTTAATTGGTATGCTAGCACTGCGTGATAAACGCCCCTTCTCGTTAGATAGTAAAATAGGCGATGTAGAACAATATTTACCAGATGAAATTTGCGATAAGTTATGTGAAGTCCGACTGTTAGCAATCAAAACGCAGTTTCGTAATGGGCGCGTGTTTTTTCGTCTTGCGCAGGCATTAGCAAATTATTTATTTGAGCGTCGATATACAGCTTGTGTCATATCCGGTACAACTAGGGAAGAGAAACTATATAAACAAATGGGCTTTCACCAATTTGCTGAGGCTGTGGGAACAAATGAAGCGTTATTTTTACCAATGGTATTAACGAGAGAAAATAGCGCATCTTTACGTCAGCGTTTAAGGCGACATGCTTTGACTTTTTATCCGGGTCCCGTATACCAGCAAGAGCCGCTTTCCTATACGGATTTATCGCATCGTTCCTTTGCCTTTCAATTGCTGTTTCAAGAGCTGCAGCAGCGTTTATTAGCATTGGCACATACACAGTATGTAACGCCATTTGTTGGCACAGGGACATTGGCGAATGAAGTAATGCTAGCACAATTAAAGTCTGATTTTTCAGAGAGTAAAGGATTCATTATAACAAATGGTGAGTTTGGTGAGCGTTTAGCAAAACAGGCAAAGCAACAGGAAATGCTGTTTGATGTGCTAACCTTCGCTTGGCATGAGCCATTTGATTTAGCACGCATTGAAGAAAGGCTTGCGCAAGGGGAGTATAAATGGCTGCTCTATGCACATGGCGAAACGTCGACTGGGATGTGTAATGGTGACCAGCTAGCTAAGATTGCTGCACGCTATGATGTGGTCGTCTGCGCTGATTGTATTAGCTCATTTGGTGCATTCCCATTCTCGCTTGCGCCATTTTATTTGGCAACGGCTGTTAGCGGTAAGGCAATTGGAGCACTTAGTGGATTATCCTTTGTTTTTTCGAATCATCAACCGCAGCCTAGTCAGGCACCGCTCTATATCAATTTAGCATACTATGCCAATTGGCAAATACCGTTTACATTGCCGGCAGCACTTCTTCATAGCTCGTTAGCTGCATTGCGCTACTATCCTGAACGCTATGAGCTGTTGACACAGCGCATGAAAATGCTAGAAGGGTGGCTATGCTATAAAAAATATGCGTATAAAACAAATGCTTATCCGATGATTGCAACATTTGCATTGCCGTATGAATTGCGCCGTTTTGGCCATGATTTAAAGCTGAACGGTATTTACTTGCATGATGAAAGTAGTTATTTGCAAGCTAGAGATTTAGTACAGCTAAGCATTATTCAACCTTATTTTGAAGAAGCCTTTACCTTATTAACGACTATTTACACAAAGTATCAATTACTTGATTAAAGAAAAAGTGTGACGTTTATTACTGCTGTATTTTAAAAAGGGGGCTGTATCTTGAAGAAAATATTAATCCTCGGGGCAAGTGGTTTAGTTGGAAAAGCGATAGCGAAGGAATGTTTAAATGATTTCGATGTATATGGTACTTATTTTTCAACAGCGACGGAGCTTGCATTTGACAAGCAATTTCAATTAAATGTGCAGGATGGGGAAGTGATACGTGAAATACTTCAATTAACTAAGCCAGATATTATTGTTTCCAGTTTAAGGGGCGAATTTGAAGAGCAATTTAATTTCCATAGTCTTCTCGCTAAAGAATTAACAAGTACAAAAAGTTTACTTTATTATTTCTCGACTACAAATGTTTTCGATGGCGATTTATCAAAACATCATAATGAAAATGATGAACCTATTTCAAAATCAGATTACGGTCAATATAAAATAAGATGTGAGAAGATGTTAGTAGAATCACTTGGAAATCGTGCCAATATAATTAGAATTCCTGGGATTTGGGGAAAGAATTCGCCCCGCTTTAATGATGTGAAATCGAAAATTGAATCAGCTATGCCGATACAGGCTTATAGTAATTTACAATGTAATTTTTTATTAGATATACAATTAGCCCGTCAAATGCGTTTCATCTTTGAAAATGAATTAAAGGGAATTTTCCATTTATGTGCAGTAGATATGATGGAAGAAAGTGAATTCTATGAAGAATTGATTCACAAACTTACAAATGAAAATATAAATATTCAATATAATCTTTATCAAAATGTTGAAACTACTCATTATTTTGGTCTGCTATCAAATCGTGACGATATACCAAAATCTATGAAAATGACGAATAAAGAAATTATTGCTTATTTAGCACAATAAGTTTTAAATAAATACGCTGCCCTATTGAAAAAGTGAATAATTAATAAACTAGGCTATCTAAAAAGATATTCCTTAACTTTTATTAATTAATATTGACTAAAATTTGGTATATCTACCGTTTCGCCTTTGACACATAAAAGATTTTCTCCTGCAGTAGTCACAATTAATTGTCACTATCCTCATAGCAAAGGGTCGTCTCAAAATCACATTTTAGACGCCTTTTTTTATTTCGCCTGTTTAAATGCACTCGTTCTTCTTTTGACTGACTCGCATACAATTCTCCTTTATTTTATCAAAATTAAATTCAGAAATACTTCTTATAAAATAAGATGCTCACCATAATAGATAATTTGCAATTTTAACTTATGAAACATGGAAACAATGGAAAAGCTATGTATAGCAATAAAGTGGTATGAAGAAAAGTAAGCTCACTTATTGTGAAATTTAAATAAAATGAGTGATGAAATATGAATCGAAAAAAAATTAGCGTATTGCATATCATACTCTTAATGATGACAGTTATTGGATTGAAAAATCATGTAACAATTCTTCCACCATTAATTAACAGGGCAGGACGGGATGCATGGATGTCTGTCTTTTGGTCTGTGACTGTCTTACTCCCATGGCTGTTGATGATTATTTATTTACACAAACAAATTGGTGGTATGCCCTTTCGAGATTGGTTAGTTGAAAAAGTAGGGAAAGTATGGGAAAGAGTAATTACCTATACATTTGTTGTGTTTTTATTGATAATAGCTGCATTTACATTACGTGAAACAATGCAGTGGGTGAAGGTAACCTTTTTACCTGAAACACCTGATTTACTATTAACTGTCATCTATATTGCGTTGTGTGTTTTTTTAGCAACGACGGGGGTACAAGGAATTGTAATTGTGAATGTAATTGTGCTGACAGGTGTTATATTTTTAGGCTTTTTTGTCGCATTCGTTAACATAAAAATAAAAGATTATGAGCTACTACTTCCCTTTTTGGAGCACGGGGTATCACAAGTTTTATATGCGGGATTATACCCTGCGTCAGGCTTTGTTGAAATCTTTTTTATTTTGCTTATTCAAAATCAACTAAAAAATCGCATGAAATGGCATCATTTTTCAATTATTTGGCTGATTTTACTTGGTTTAACGCTTGGACCACTTGTTGGGGCTATTGCAGAGTTTGGACCTACGGAAGCTAAAAATCAATATTATCCTGCGTATGAGGAGTGGCGACTTGCCTCTATTGGGCGTTTTGTTGAGCACGTTGATTTCTTCTCCATCTACCAATGGCTAACAGGTGCTTTTATGCGCATCGGCTTTATCATATTTATTACAATTCATTTACTACGTTTAGAAGGCCAAAGAAAGCGTATATTAAAAATTATAGTGCCAGCTTTTAGCGCTGTCAGTTTACCATTATTTTTGTTCAATGACCGCACATTTTTGAAAATAAAGGGTGAGTACTTTTTGATAACTACCTTTATATTTTTCTTTATATGGGGAATTATTCTAATATTAATTTCTTTAAAGAAAACGAAAAAAACAGCAAGAAAGAAGGTGGAGCAATGATATGCAACAAAAAATAACGAATGAGGAGCTACGCGAATTATTTAATCAAACGGCAGATGTACAATTTCAAACATATCAATTCCACACATCGACAGTCAGTATAATTACGTGTGATGCAATGGTTGATTCACATTTATTAAATGAGGTCATTATACCACGAGTAAAAATGGTTCGTCAGCAGCAGGACGAATCGATTGAAGATCAGCTATACGTGCCTAATTTGCAGCGTGTAGAGTCATTGGAAGAGGTAGTAACACTTGTTTTTACAGGCTTTGTTGTTATTTATTTTGAGCAGGAGCAACTGCTGTTCTCCAGCAATATTGCTAAAAAGCCAAATCGAAATCCAGAAGAAACAAATTTAGAAGTACTCGTTAAAGGGCCTCGCGATAACTTTATTGAGGATATTAGCGTGAATATCGCTATTATTCGTAAGCGTTTGCCGACAAATTCGCTGTCTGTTGAAAAATATATTGTGGGAAGACGCTCAAAAACAACTGTTGCCCTTCTTTATATGAACGATATTGCGAATGACCAAATATTGCATAGTATTCGCAAGCAAATTCAAGAGATTGATACAGACATCATTATAAGTGCGGATTTATTAATGGAACGTATTAGTAAAAGCGGGGGATTAATACCACGTACAACAAATACTGCAAGAGGTGATTTTGCTGTACAGTCACTTGTAAGTGGGCGCTTTTTAATTTTAGTCGACGGTGCTTCATATGCAGTTGTATTTCCGATTAACTTGCTGATGTTATTAAAAACAAGTGAGGATAACGAATATCCGGTAATCTTTAGTTCATTTGAGCGTCTTTTACGTTTATTTGGTATTTTATTCGGTTTATTATTGCCAGCATTTTGGCTAGCGCTGACTACTTTCCATCAAGAGCAGCTACCTTTTCAATTGCTTGCAACAGTCGTACAAGCCAATCGAGGTTTACCGTTACCCTCATCACTGGAAATGTTATTGATGTTGTTAATGTTTGAGCTCTTCCGCGAGGCAGGAATGCGCTTACCTAGCGTTCTTGGCGGAACGATTAGTGTAGTTGGCGGTTTAATTATTGGCGATGCAGCGATACGTGCGGGTGTGACAAGCCCTGCCATGATTGTTGTAATCGCAATTTCTACAATTGCTACATTTACACTTGTAAATCAATCACTTGTAACAGCGGTAAATTTACTTCGTGTTGGCTTTATTTTAGTCACAGCGGTATGTGGCTTGTTTGGCTTTTTTGTATGTTTATATGCGTTAATTGCTTATTTAGCAGGTATTCGCCTATTCGGTGTTCCATATTTAAACATAGCGTCAGATTTGAACTGGCAAACGGTAAAAAAATCTTTAATTCGCGAGGTTCCACAAAAGAAAGCGATGCGTCCTAAATCATTACATGTAAAGGATAAGACGAAAGGTGGCTCGAAATGAAAAAAAGCATTTATTTTTTTATCATATGTAGCCTATTTCTAACCGCCTGTTGGGATAATAATGAACCAGAGCGCATGCTTTATATTCATGGCATAGGTGTTGATTATAAGGATGGGGAATTCGAAATTTATGCGCAATTATTGGATTTATCAAGTATTGCTAGATCAGACCAACCAAGTACTAATGCCATACAGACAGAGGTTGGTCGTGCGACGGGAAAAACAATTGATGAGGCAGCAGTAAATTTATATCGCGCCGTTGATCAACGGATTTTATGGGGACATTTAACTTTTGTTATTTTTTCTAAGGAACTTTTAGAAAGTGAAGAGTTAGTACAAGCTATTGATTCATTTGTACGTTACCGAGAGACACGTTATACGATGTGGGTATACACGAGCGACGAGCCGCTAGATGAGCTACTACTTGTTACACCAATTTTAAACAAAGGAATGACTTTTTCGAGAACGGCAGATCCGATGAATACCTTTTATCAGGAATCCTTTGTTGACCCAGTAAGCTTACGCACTCTACTTATTCATCTAGATGAGCCGGGTCATGAGGTGAATATTCCTTTTATTGTTTCCAGTAATCGTTGGGAGACTCCAAAAGGAGTAGACCCTGTTCTTGAAATAAAAGGGATTAGTGTCATCACTAAATCGAATTTAAAAGGCTCTTTATTTGATGGGGATGCAGAAGGCTTGCGCTGGATGTCTGAAGATACATCGCGGGCGCAAATTACGTTGGAAAATGACAGCAATCAAAAAAAAGAGTTCACCACAGTTATTGTAGACAATGTAAAGCAGAAAATTACACCTGTTGAGGAGGATGGACAACTACGGTTCGATATAGCAATTGAAGTGGAAGTAACAACAAGTGGAGAAGACGGGCAAAAGGGAGAGGAAAAATTAAAAAAAGGGATAATAGAGCAAATTAAAAAAGAGGTGAAGCGTACTTATTTAAAAGGGATAGAGCAAGAAATGGATGTGTTTCGCCTGTCTGAGCAGGCTTATCGCAAAAAGCTGAAAGCATGGCAGCGTCTAAATAAAAATGGGCAAATTCAGCTAACAGAGGATTCAATTCGAGAGTTAGATGTCAGTATCGAAAAAATAAGAACAGAAAGAACGGTAAGGCATTAATTGGGTTCGAAAAGCGTGCGTTAGCACGCTTTTTTCGGACGCCCTTCAAGGCTTCTTGTTGTCCGATACGCTATTCACATGTAAAATGATGAAGTAAATAAGCTAAAGTTGACCGTAACGGGAGTGAGTAGTTTGAAAAAAAAGAAGCGACAATTGCGCCAAGCGAATAATGTAATACTGTTTCCCGGTCTAGGTGAACGATTATTGGAACAAGCCCATACTTATGCGGAAAGCTATCAATACAATTTAGCTTGTGAAGCATTTGCAGAAGCATTGCGTTATATAGAGGGCGATGAGATTGCTTTAAGTGTTTATGCATATTCATTATATGAAATACGTGCGTATAACCAGGCAAAGAAAGTGTGTGAAGAGCTTTTAGCTATTGGTCCAACAATGTATTTTGAAGCGATGGAGCTCTATTTAACGATTTCTATGCAGCTGCGTGAATTTAAACAAGTGGAAAAATTGATTGAAACATTGCTTGAGGAAGGGACTATTCCAGAAAATCAAATTGATAAATTTCAACGTCTGAAAAAGCTAAATGCAGAAATCGCAAGTAATCAGTTTCTTCAAGATGAGCCCGAGGAGCAAGCGCTTGAAGAGTTTTCGATAGCGCACTTTTTACAGCTTTCAGAGTCCGAGCAACTTCAAGCGATTTATCAGCTAACAGACACGAATATTCGTCCAATTATTCAGCCGCTTATTACGATTATTCAGAACGAAGAAATACATCCGTTTATACGAAGTCTTACACTCGTTTTGCTAGTAGAGCAACAAGTGAATGTACCTATCGTTATGAAAAAGTTCCATTATCAGCGCACTGTGAATCCAGCTCAGTTGGCATTGCCTACAGAAATGCCTGAGTTCCGAAAAGTTGCGGCATATATAGGAATGATGTTGGAGCAAGATCCAACGACTTTAGAGATGGTACAACAACTACTTGCAAAGCATGCGATTGTCACATATCCTTTTGAATGGCTTGATTATGACTCCGAGGATGTGGCGGAGAGCTATGTTGACTATGTGCATATGTTATTTGGCAAAGTACAAGAGACGGATGATGAAATTGTTGAATTTTTGCAACAACTTGAAACATATTCAGAATTACTATAAACGTATGAAAAAAGTTGAAACATTACACATCTGTGATATACTAAAATGGTTGTAGAAACTGTATAAAACAAATATGTTTGTAAACAGAGCAATTTAATTTTGGAGGTTATATATATGTCAGTTAAATGGGAAAAACAAGAAGGTAACCAAGGTTTATTAACAATCGAGGTACCAGCTGAAAAAGTAAACAAAGCATTAGATGAAGCATTCGCAAAAGTTGTAAAGCAAATTAACGTGCCAGGTTTCCGTAAAGGGAAAATGCCTCGCCCAATGTTTGAAAAACGCTTTGGTGTTGAAGCACTTTACCAAGATGCTTTAGAAATTATCATTCCAGATGCATATGCTAATGCAATTGATGAAGCTGGTATTGAGCCAGTTGATTTCCCTGAAATCGACGGAACTGAAAACTTTGCTAAAGGTGAAGACTTCACATTCACAGCAACAGTGACGGTTAAACCAGAGCCGAAACTAGGAGACTACAAAGGTCTTGAAGTAACGAAGCTTCCAATAGAAGTAACAGATGAAGAAGTAGAAGCTCAAATCGAAGCAGAATTAGCAAAAAAAGCAGAGCTTGAAATTAAAGAAGACGAAGCAATTGTCGAAGGTGACACAGCAGTTATCGATTTTGAAGGCTTTGTAGGTGACGAAGCTTTTGAAGGTGGTAAAGGTTCTGACTACCCATTAGAAATTGGTTCAGGCTCATTCATTCCAGGCTTTGAAGAGCAATTAGTAGGTGTGAAAGCTGGAGAAGAAAAAGATGTTGTTGTTACTTTCCCAGAGGAATATCACGCTGCTGAACTAGCTGGTAAGGAAGCTACTTTCAAAGTAACTGTGAAGGAAGTAAAAACAAAAGTATTACCTGAATTAGACGATGAGTTTGCAAAAGAATTAGATTCAGAGGTTGAGAGCGTTGAAGCTTTACGCGCAAAAATCAAAGAAACAACTGCAGCACAAAAAGAAGCAGATTCTGAAGCGGCATTGCGTGATGAATTAGTTGAAAAAGCAGCTGAAAACGCTGAAATCGATATCCCACAAGCAATGATTAATTCAGAAGTTGACCGCATGGTACAAGAATTTGAACAACGCCTTCAAATGCAAGGTATGAACCTTGAGCTTTACTACCAATTCTCAGGTCAAAATGAAGCTGCATTACGCGAGCAGATGACTGCTGATGCTGAAAGCCGCGTACGTGTGTCATTAACATTAGAAGCTATCGCAGCTGCTGAAAAAATCGAAGTATCTGAGGAAGATATTAAAGCAGAATTAGAAAAAATGTCTGCACAATTTGGTATGACAGTTGACCAAATTACGGCTGCATTAGGTGGCACGTCTGTTTTAGAAAACGATATTCGCACTCAAAAAACAGTTGAATTGCTAGTTGAAAGCGCGAAAATTTCTTAATCTACTATACATTGTGATTGGCGCCATTCAAAATTTTGTGCGTACGCTCAAAATTTTGAGAGGCTCCATCTTCATTTAGCGCACTAAATAAAATGACAAAAAGTATTCATCTCCACCTTATAGGGATGGCTATCTTTTCCTAAATGAAGATGAAATTACTTGCCAAATAATTATAGATAAAACAAGGTGCGTTGTTTTGTACCTTGTTTTATCACATATACATATGAAAGCAGTCAATATATTTGATAAAGGACAAATAATCTTGTAAGATTGAAGCTTGAATAGGGGTGAAACAAATTGTTCAAATTTAATGATGAAAACGGCAATTTAAAATGCTCTTTCTGTGGAAAACCACAAGAACAAGTTCGTAAGCTGGTAGCAGGACCAGGTGTATATATTTGTGATGAATGTATCGAACTGTGCTCTGAAATTGTTGTAGAAGAGCTTGGAGTAGAAGATGAAATCGACTTCAAAGATATTCCAAAACCGAAAGATATTTTAGGGATTTTGGATGAATATGTGATTGGACAGGAGCGCGCTAAAAAAGCATTAGCTGTAGCGGTTTACAATCATTATAAACGCATTAACTCAAATGCTAAAATCGACGATGTGGAATTGTCGAAATCAAATATTGTGTTAATTGGGCCAACTGGTAGTGGTAAAACATTATTAGCACAAACATTAGCACGTATTTTAAACGTACCATTTGCGATTGCGGACGCAACTTCTTTAACAGAGGCAGGCTATGTCGGAGAAGACGTAGAGAATATATTATTAAAGCTTATTCAAGCGGCTGATTATGATATCGAGCGTGCTGAAAAAGGAATTATTTATATTGACGAAATCGATAAAGTGGCACGTAAATCAGAAAATCCGTCAATTACGCGTGACGTATCTGGTGAAGGTGTGCAACAAGCATTGCTAAAAATTTTAGAAGGTACTGTAGCAAGCGTTCCTCCTCAAGGTGGTCGTAAGCATCCACATCAGGAATTTTTACAAATTGACACATCAAACATCCTCTTCATCGTAGGTGGCGCATTTGATGGTATTGAACAAATTATTAAACGCCGTCAAGGTGAAAAAGTAATTGGTTTCGGCTCAAATCCAAATAAAGTGGAAGAGGAGCAAGGTTCATTATTAGCTCAGCTTATTCCAGAGGACTTGTTGAAATTTGGTTTAATCCCAGAATTTATCGGGCGTTTACCTGTATTAGCAAGCTTAGAGCAGCTAAATGTAGATGCACTTGTACAAATTTTAACAGAGCCGAAAAATGCATTAGCGAAACAATACCAAAAAATGCTTGAACTTGACAATGTAGAGCTTGAGTTTGAAGAAAAGGCGTTAGAGGAAATTGCTAAATTAGCGATTGAGCGTAAAACAGGCGCACGCGGCTTACGTTCTATTATTGAAGCAACAATGCTAGATGTAATGTTTGAGCTACCATCACGTGATGACATTGTAAAATGTGTGATTACTGCTGAAACAATTATCGATAAAGCAGAGCCTAAATTGCTACTTGCAGATGGTACTGAATTGAAAAGAGATAACGAAAAAACGTCTGCTTAAAATAGTACAGCGAACAATCGAAGCTGACATCGAACGTGCATCAGCACCAGTAGGTAGTCAGCTTTTCTCTATATTGTCAACAGCTATTAGCTAGCTTTTCTTCATAATTGATTGTACATAAAAATGATTCATGTCCGATAACAAATAAAGATGTTGAATTAAACACATACTATAAAAAGCGGGTTGTTACGGATTGATATAGATGGAGGTGAATCCCGCATGAATAAAATGAAAGAAAATATACCATTATTACCATTAAGAGGCTTACTTGTTTATCCTTCAATGGTGCTACATATCGATGTAGGGCGGGATCGTTCAGTTGCAGCATTAGAGCATGCGATGTTGAATGAAAGCTATATTTTTTTAGCGGCACAAAAGGATATGCGTGTAGAAGCGCCTGAAAAGGAAGATTTATTTAAAATCGGCACGCTAGCAACAGTGAAGCAAATGTTAAAATTGCCAAACGGTACGTTGCGTATTTTGGTGGAAGGTGTTAGCCGCGCGCAAGTAAAGCGATATAAAGAAGATTTTAAATTTACAACTGTAGATTTAGAGCTATCGGAAGATTCAACATATAAAGACCCTGAAACAGAGGCTTTAATGCGTACTTTATTAGTTTATTTTGAAAAATACGCAAAAGTGTCAAAGAAAATTACAGAGGAAACGATTGATTCTGTTATAGACATTACAGAGCCGGGGCGGTTAGCGGATGTTATCGCGTCACATTTACCGTTAAAAGTGCAAGAAAAGCAAGAAATCCTAGCTATTTTTAATGTCAAAAAACGCTTGGATAATTTAATTATTCGTTTACATGATGAGCAAGAAATTTTAGATTTAGAAAAGAAAATTAATACAAAAGTAAAACAAGCGATGGAACGCACACAAAAAGAATATTATTTGCGTGAGCAGATGAAGGCGATTCAAACAGAGCTCGGTGACCGTGATGGCAAGATGGGAGAAATCACTGACTTGCGCAAGCGCATCGATGCTATTGGGATGCCAGAATCAACAAGGAAAGTAGCGTTAAAAGAGCTTGACCGCTATGAAAAATTGCCAGCGGCTAGTGCTGAAAGTGGCGTTATTCGAAACTATG
The DNA here is from genome assembly GCF_038630865.1 of Metasolibacillus sp. FSL K6-0083. Lineage (NCBI taxonomy): Bacteria > Bacillati > Bacillota > Bacilli > Caryophanales > Caryophanaceae > Metasolibacillus > Metasolibacillus sp. FSL K6-0083. The sequence goes on from NZ_CP152046.1 coordinate 278,040, forward strand.
TAGAATGGCTAGTATCGATTCCGTGGAGTGAAAAAACGGCGGACCGTTTAGATATCGTCCATGCAGAAGAAATTTTAAATCGCGACCATGATGGATTAGAGAAAGTGAAGGAACGTATTTTAGAATATTTATCTGTACGTCAGCTAACGAATACTTTACGCGGTCCGATTTTATGCTTAGCTGGTCCTCCGGGTGTTGGTAAAACAAGTTTGGCACGTTCAATTGCAGAGAGCTTGGATCGTAATTTTGTCCGCATTTCACTTGGTGGTGTGCGAGACGAATCCGAAATCCGTGGACACCGTCGAACGTATGTCGGAGCTATGCCGGGACGTATTATTCAAGGAATGAAAAAAGCGGGAACAATTAATCCAGTCTTTCTATTGGATGAAATTGATAAAATGTCGAATGATTTTAGAGGCGACCCTTCTGCTGCGATGTTAGAAGTGCTTGACCCAGAGCAAAATAATACATTCAGCGACCATTACATTGAAGAAACATATGACCTATCAAATGTCTTATTTGTGGCAACTGCCAATGATTTAAGTACGATTCCTGCACCGTTACTTGACCGAATGGAAGTTATTTCAATTGCGGGCTACACGGAATTGGAAAAGACGAAAATCGCTATGAATCATTTAGCGCCGAAGCAAATGAAAGAGCATGGCTTGAAGAAAGCCCAACTCATTTTAAAGGAAGAAGCGATTGTCGATGTTATTCGCTATTATACACGTGAAGCAGGTGTGCGCGGTTTAGAGCGACAAATTGCCACGATTTGCCGTAAAGTTGCCAAAATTATTGTTTCTGGTGAGAAAAAACGAGTGACACTAAATGCTAAAACATTAATGGATTTACTTGGTAAGCATCGCTATCGTTATGGGCAGGCTGAAGAGGAAAATCAAATAGGCGTAGCGACAGGTCTAGCTTATACATCTGTTGGCGGAGATACGTTGCAAATTGAAGTTTCTTTAACACCAGGAAAGGGTAAAATCCAACTGACAGGTAAATTGGGAGATGTAATGAAGGAGTCTGCACAAACCGCTTTAACGTTTGTTCGTTCTTTAACAGAACAGCTTGGTGTTGATACGGATTATTTTGAGCAGCACGATTTACACATTCATGTTCCTGAAGGAGCTGTTCCAAAGGATGGGCCATCCGCTGGTATTACAATTGCAACCGCAATTGTCTCCGCAATCACGAATAAGCCAATTAAGCGGGAAGTCGGTATGACGGGAGAAATTACGTTGCGTGGACGTGTATTGCCTATAGGTGGTTTAAAGGAGAAGTCGTTAAGCGCCCATCGCGCAGGGTTAACAACCGTTATTTTACCAAAGGATAACGAGCGTGATATTGATGACATTCCAGAAACGATTCGCGAGCAACTTACATTTAAACTCGTGTCACAAGCAGAGGAAGTGCTTGCATTGGCACTTGACGGAGGTTTTTAATCACATGAAAGTCCATAATGTCGAAATGGTCATTAGTGCCGTTAGACCAGAGCAATACCCAGAAGATGGACTGCCAGAATTTGCTTTAGCAGGTCGCTCAAACGTCGGAAAATCTTCATTTATTAATCGAATGATTGGACGCAAGGCGATGGCGCGTATTTCATCCAAGCCAGGAAAAACGCAAACATTAAACTTTTATAAAATCGAGGAGCAATTATTTTTTGTCGATGTACCAGGTTACGGCTATGCAAAAGTTTCAAAATCAGAGCGAGCTGCTTGGGGAAAAATGATTGAAAAATACTTTACCGGACGAGAATTATTAAAAGCGGTTGTGCTAATTGTCGATTTGCGTCACTCACCAACTGGAGATGACCAGATGATGTATGATTTTTTAAAGCATTACAATATTCCATGTATCGTTATTGCAACAAAGGCAGATAAAATCCCAAAAGGTAAATGGGATAAACATAAAAAAATTGTTAAAGAAACACTTGATATGGACCCAGCAGACAAACTGATTGTCTTCTCCTCTGAAACAGGATTAGGCTTTGAGCAGGCATGGGGAGAAATTGAAGCATATATATGATAAAACGACTGGGCTGCCCGAATTTTTCGGGTAGCCCAGCTTTCGTTATGTCAATTTAGATTAGCGAGGCGTAATTAAGAAATACGTTCCCTGTATATAAAAATGCCCACTGATTGAGAGCTTAATTTATGTTAAAATGAAAGAAAATACTAGAAAATTCATGATTATAGCCGATGAAATAGAGAAGAGGATAACTATTTCTGCAATGAAAATAACAACAGAAAACAGGTCGTGTGTCCCTATCTTTTTAGAAGAGTTCGTGAATGGTTATTTCTTTAAATATATATGATAGTGTAAACTAGACGGTTTATCTTTGAAGAAAACAATCAAATTTTAGTGTTAGTGACATATGTTTTTCATGGAAAGGAGGTTGATACAATGGATATCGCAGCATTAGCAATGAATATGAAACAAGCCCAATTAATGCAACAAGTTTCAATCGCTGTAACGAAGCAGGCGATGGAGTTTCAAGAGCAAAGCACCGAGCAACTATTAGAGGTAATCGATGCACCGCACCCGAGCTTAGGGCATGCAATTGATGTTTCTGTATAAGGAAATCGTCCAATCAATTCTAACTTTAGTCCAGATTTTTTCAAGCTATTTGGTGGAGGTTAACCTAAAACTGTCACGTCCTGTGACAACAGTTAACTTGCATCATGCCAAAATCTGTGACATCCGCCAGAGGCTTTAGGCCAACACGATGTTGGTCACTTAGTCGTTATCTTAGTATGCGATGTTCTCAGACTGAGTTTCTATGGTCAAAACAGTAGCTGAAAGAAATGAAATGAAATGGACATTACATAGGAATTTGCAATAAAGAGGAGGAAGCGCATTGTTAAAAAAAGGAACAAAAATGCTCGTAATGCTTGCGGTTTTATTAAGTCTCATAATACCAGCTCCGCAAGCAGAAGCAGCGACAACATATACATTTATTTCTGCATCATATAATGAAGCGGTTGGGAAAGATGGGACTGTTACAAAAACATTGAGCGGTGTTACGCTGGAGAATAGTCGAGGCAATCGTAGCACATTTAATATGGATAATAGTGCTAAACTTTATATTAACAATACAATGACGACGATTGATGGCTTTAAATCAGGCATGGAAGTAACCGTCAAGGTAAATTTGCGAAGAGTAACAGAAATGCGTGGAACTTCGGCTGTTGAGCAAGGCACAATTGCACCAAATAGCAAGCAAACGTATGGAACAGTGACAAAGATTGACCCGAATGGCTTGTTTGTAACGATTAAAATGGACGGTGCAAAAGAGCAGGATTATTATGTGAACAAAAATACAAAATTTATAAAGGGCTCCTCCACATATGATTTAAGTGCGTTGTATGAGGGGGACCGCGTAAAAGTGAAGTTTTCAAGCCCATCTACTTCAATTATTTCTGAAATGGAAATTATCGTAACAGGTGTGCAAGTAGCGAATGTTTATAAAGCAAAGCTACAAACAGTTAATACTTCTGCGAATACATTTGTCGCACAAAACGCGCATGCCTTCACCAATTGGCTATTTGGCACTTCAGAAAAAACAGCAATGAATACTTTCACATTTGATAATAATACATCGATTTATGTTGGTAATGAAAAGATTGCAAAAAATCAGTTAAGAAACTATCAAAATAGTGAGCTTTATTATGTTACAACGAAGCAGTTTGGCAAAGAGGTCGTAAAAAAAATAGTGGTTTTACAAAATAATGAGCGCACTTACTATGAGCCATTAACAGCGGTAAATACATCTTTAAATTTCTTGCGACTTGGTTATGCAGGTCAACTATATTTCCATGAAGGCTCTATTTTAATTCGCAACGGTCGCTTAGTGGAGCCATCGACTTTAGCTGCATATGGTTCTGCATATGTAGTTACAGATGGTACGACAAATAGCCGATTTGCACATGTTGTCAATATTACGAATGATAGCTTTACATCACCAAATTTAGCGCAGCATGGTCTATACTTCGGTGAGCTAGTATTTGTTGATATGGATAATTATTTAGTGGAGATTGATGGCTTAGAGCTACTTGAAAATAATTACTGGGTGCCGAAGTCGACTACTACATTCGCTTATAGCAACAGTTCACACATGGTAACAAATGTGCGCAATGGTGTTATTTCAATTGTGCCAAATATGGATTTAATTGAACATGAAGGGGCATATGGCTATTACTATGTAAAGGATGGTCATATCCAAGCATTGCATGTACTTACTCCATCCCAGAAAAAATCAGAGCTTGTGTTAACAGGTCGCATTCAAGATTTCCGTACATTGACGAGCAATGGAAACGAAACACGCTTAATGAATGTTAAAGATGTTAGTCAATGGCTGAATGGTGAATGGATTGATAACGGCTCTTTAACAAATGTCATGCTCGATCAGGCGATGATTATTAAAAATGGTAAAGTGATTAAAGCTTCAGAGCTAAAAGCATCAGATCGTGTCGTATTATTTACGAATGCTAGCTTCGATGCACATGTTATTTTAGTGAATGAGTAAGATTGAAAAATGAAAATAGTGAAGGGGTTGTCGAGAAAGATTAAGGTCTCTCTAACACAATCAAAAATGCCGATTTACTTGTTCACTTTAAAGCTGAAAGAATATGCCTTAAAGTTAGAGATAATAACCATTTTATAAATGGTTATTATCCAAAGTAAAGAAGTAGAAGGCATCTAAAAAATGACATGTTAGATCCCTTTTAGACATCCCCCTCTCTACTATTTAATAAAGGAGTGTAGAGTATGAAACAGCGTCAATGGTTAGTCACAATCGTCTCCTTACTGCTATTTACAGTTGTTCTTTATTCAGGAAAGGCTCATGCAAATACGATTGATCTTAACGGTGGGGTTAAAAATGAAAATACATATGAAGAATATATTTTCTTAACTGGACAACCTATCAAATTAACGGGTTCTAATAAAAATGTCTCTGTTACAGTTAAAGAAGGAAAAGACAAGGTAACAGAAACATATAAGTTAACATTGACAGGGGCAAATGGTGAGCAGTTATCACGCCAATTTACATATGTTTTTGATGTAACGAATTATGATCAAATTGGACAAAGCACTGCAACAGGCGAAGTGACAAAATATACGGAGAAAATTACGATTGGCAATAAGACGTACACATTAACAGATTATCAATTTTCCAAAAGTGCAGTAACAGATAAGCGCCCAGCATCTGACTATTTTTCGGGGAATGCGGTTGCACGTAAAACGTATTCTGTAAAACAGGGTAGAAATACGAGCGAAATGATAGTGCATATCGATAGCCGCAATGAAGGCTATGAAAATTTCTGGGGAGCGACAGAAACACAAATTACTGAGTATGAAATGATTTTTGAGGACGGGGCAGTTGGTACAGTGAAAAACCGCGTATCCTCATCTAAGTCTAGAACATTAAACTATGAGGAAAATGCCTCTACTTTATCTAGCTTTTACGGCGGGTATGTTGTAAATAGCACAGCGGATATTATTTCTGAATATGATTACAAGTTACCTAAGAGATCTGGAACGGTATCGCTTAATTTAAAAATGATGCCACGTGTCGAGCGGTTAATTGTTCCAAAATTTAGGGATTTATCAAGCCATCAAGCAAAGGATGCTATCGAGAAGTTATATTCTTTAGGTATTTTAGATGACCAATCGAATTTCTTCTCACCAAATACGCCTATGCAGCGCTATGATTTTACGGTGGCGATTGGCAAGGCTATTGATTTACGTGTACTTGAAGAAAGTACAAGCGGGAAAAAAACACCTCCTAGTATTTTTAATGATGTGAAACGTACGACAAAAGATTACGGCTATTTAGCATCTGCTGTCAACAAAGGAGTTGTGACGGGAATAACGCCATCTAAATTTGACCCTAATGGCTATTTAACGCGCCAGCAAGCTGCTGCCATTTTAGTGCGTGCACTCGGCTTAGAGGGGAAAGCTCCTGACCCTGGCTTTAAAACAAATTATCGCGACGATGCTAAAATAACAGGTTACGCACGTGATGCGGTTTATGTTGTATCAGAGCTCGGCTTAATGACAGGTGACTCTGTAACGGGCAATTTCAATCCGAAGCAAAACTTAACACGTGCACAAGCTTCATTAATTATGATGCGTTTCCTTGAATATTTAGAAAATGATTTAAAACAAAATTTCCGCGACGATATTTTATTCTTTGACTAAGGGGAGGCTACATGGATACTATGAAAAAAACATGGATGATTATACTTTGTTCAGTGCTAGTTTTGGCAACATGGCTTCCACTTACAGCACCGGCAAATGCCGCAGCAGTATCGATTTCAGATGTTGACAAAAATAGCGAAAAATATACGGCAGCACAATGGGCTGTTGAGCAAGGCTTAGTGCAACTTTCAGGCAATAAGTTTCAGCCGAATGCAACTGTCAGCGAGCAGCAAATGCTAATGATGGTTGCACAGCTTGATAAAAACTATCATTTTAGCTATACAAATGACATGATTTACACATATTACGCGGATTTAAACTTGCCTATTTACGGTGCAAATAATGCGGGACGTCGTACTGCAAACGCAACACGAGGACAGTTTGCTCGTCTTTATGCGGCAATGAATAGTCTGGATTTGTCGGAAGTCCAAGCAGTGCAATATTTGTATACACATGAAATTACAACAGGTTTAACAGGGAAAAAAACATTTGATGACTATGCTGCAACAAAAGCAATTACGCGCGGCGACCTTGTTACATTTTTATATCGCACAGTAAAAAGTGGGGGAATAGCTATTGAGGGCTTGCATGCAGCCCCATCTGGTAAAGATAATAGCAAGGTGACATTACCATTAAACTTCGTCAGCTCTAATGGTACGGTAGAATTAACTCCACCACCTAAGACGGATAATGGAAATTCAAACAATCCAAGCGCATTTAAAGCTGTTCAAAGCATTAATGTTTCTACTGAGGAACTAACAGCGAACGGTCTAGATGCAGCAGCCATTTCAATTTTACTAAAAGACAGCTATGGGAATGACATTCCTTATGACACAACGCTGCAATTCAAAGTAACATCTAAAGTAGGCGCACGTATTGTTGAAGCACCCCCAACAACTGGTTCACAGCCAGAGAACAATGCAGGCAGCAGCACAACGACGATTTTCACAGATGGTGGCGAGCTAAATGCTTATATTATTGCACCTAAATTAACAAAGTCTGAAAAGGATATCATTACGTTTGAGCTTGTGAACAATAATGAGACGAAATTTGCCAGCTATCGTAACCAACAAATTGAAGTAGAGCTACGCTATGTACCACGTGCTGAGGTACGCATTTCATATGAGGTGTATGACCCAGACCAGCCAAATGGTGGTGGCAATGTTGTGCCAGGTCCTAAGCCATTACCAGCATTACCTGTTGGTAGAGCTGATGGTAATACAATCCAAGCAATTCCATTTACACCAAATGGCATTATCGAAGTTCGTGACTATGACCCTGATGAACTAACGTTTGACGGGGTGAAGTGGGAAAATTATACGAGTTCTACAGGGCAAATTGTCAACGGTCGTGTAAGAGATAATGCCATTCAATATGAGAATGCGGAGCTTCGTATGGATAATCAGCTTATTTCTGTTTGGCTCTTCGAACAAATTTTAGAACGTATGATTAATGAGTATGATAAAGTGAATGTTTTCTACACAATTAATAGCGAAGGACGAGCTGTTTATAATTTACAGGACGTAATGGATGAGAGCTTCACAAGTCAATTTGAATCAAAAATCCATGCATTAATCGTTCATTTATTAACATACTTCCCGCGCAATACGAATGATTTAACGATGGCTCATTACGATAGTGTAAAGGCTGTCAAAGCAATTTTTGACTCTTTAAGCCGTGCAGACCAAGATTATTTATCGAAAAATTATAAAGATACTGTTGGGAATTTAAGCGGTTATAACGCGAAGGTGGACAGCTTAAAAGAAAGCCAAGCAATTGTTGAGCGTCCAGAAGGAATGGAACGCTATACGAAAGTCATTGTGAACTTAGTAGCACCCGGTGGACGTGTTATTACGGATTATAAAGGAACAGCAGAAATCGAGTTTAATGGGCAGCGCAAAGTAGTCTCATTCAATACCAACACAACAGACTATAATAGTGGGACAGGCTATGCTGGCTCGGCTGTCGCCTATTTCGATTCAATTATATATGGTTCATCGACTGCAACAGCAGCGCTTATTTCGTCCAATATTGACCCGCGTTATCGCGATATGTTTAAAGAATTAATTGGTGTACCAGTAAAAGAAAAAATCTTCACAAACTTTAAGTTTACACAAAATAAATGTACGCTTGTAACGGAAGTCGCGTTTGTTGTTGACCAATCAGGCTCAATGCGCAAGCAAGACCCGAATAATTTCACAGCAGAAAAAACAAAGCAGCTTATTCGTCAAATTGGCTCGAATAATAATATCGTCGTTCCATTTGCTTCAAATCCAGGCTCTGTTGTTAAAGGAACCGCGACGAATTTAGCCAATATGGAAGGGTTTATTTCATACGATAAAATGACTTCACGTGGAACTAATATTGCAAAAGCTGTACAAACAGCGCTTGACAATTATTCAACAGACAATAATGTATCAAAATCGATGGTATTAATTACGGATGGTAAAGCGCCGAATGCACAAGTGGAAAGAATCATCGATAGTGCGAAAAAAGCAAAGGTGCAAATTCATACAATTGCTGTTGGACCAGCGAAAGACGTCAATACAGCTATTTTGAAAAAAATTGCCTCTGAAACAGGTGGTCAAAGTTATCATGTAACGGATATCGAGCGTTTGCATAGCGCATATCAGGCAGTTGTCGATGCAATTTTATGTCAAACTTTCGTTTCTGACGCAAGCTGTGATACGAGTGCGGGTCTATTTAATGCAGCGACAGTCGATATTACACGTTCAACGGTAATTATGACAGCCGAAATCAATGAAAATTGTACAAATGTAGCATCTGTACAAGTACGCTTTAGCTCTGTGAACGGAGATGTCAACTATGATTTAATCGATCGTGGTCAAAATATTTTCAAAGCAAGCCAAGCAGTTCGCAAATTTAACCGTTTCGACTTATACAACGAAGTAATCTTCCGCGCATTCGACCAAAACGGCAACTTAATTGCAGATAAAGAAGTAAAACTATAATAAAAAACGAGCAAGGGACCGCCTGAAAAGTGATTTTGAGACGGTCCTATATGCTCGCTTTTTTATTTCCTTAAAAATCGGCTACCAATTGCTTATTTTTTAATTTGTACACATAATCGGCATACTTGGATGCTGCTTCATCATGTGTGACGTTTATAATCGTTTGTCCATTTGCTTGGAATTGTGCTAATAGCCTTAGTAGTGAGTTAGTCGCATCATTATCTAAATTATTCGCAGGCTCGTCACAAATAAGCACATCAGGATTGTTAATTAACGCTCTTGCAATTGCTATTCTCTGTTTCTCGCCATTAGATAACTCTGCAGGAAATCGCTCAAATAGTTTGGAGTGAATACCGACTTGCTCTAATATAAGCTCAGCTTTTGGATATAAGATTTTTTTCGGCTCATCAAAAATAAGCGGTAGCATGACATTATCCAATACAGAATAATTCGGTAAAAGCTTAAAGTTTTGAAAAACAAAGCCGACGTGTTTACTGCGATAATTCCTTCTTGCCTTCTCACTTAATTGATAAATATGAATATCATTGTATAGTACATCTCCGGTAGTAGGGGGTAGTAGACCAGCAATACAGCTTAAAAATGTTGATTTCCCTGTGCCTGAAGGACCGATGATTGTATGCCATTGCCCTTTTTGAATCGTTAAGGAAATATTATGTAAAATATCAATTTGGCCTGATGAATTAGTGAAGGATTTGCTAAGATTGTGAATTTTAATCATGATATTCACCTCGATTGTTATAATAATGAATTATGGAATATTTTTAAGTATATTATTTTAGCATTTTGGACAGTAGCGATGATATTTCACAAAATGTTGATTCATATAAACAGCAAACGCCTCTTTTAAAAATGGGATGAACATTGGCTTTAGCAGCGTTATCCCTCAGCAAAAGGAAAGCGATGAAAACATTGATTTCAATGCGGTGGCAAAGCAAAGTGGACTTTTCGGACAACCCCTTTATTTTTTGCTATAGTGCATGCGGTATCCCTAGGTTGCTATAGCATAGCACGGATATTTTCCCTTTGCACCGTCAATATACCGCCATTTTTTTGTCGGTATCCGCCATTTTACCGCCAAATTGTCGAAAAATAAAAAATATATCTACACTTTATTTTTAATTTCGCTAAAATAAATAATAGAGAGTATTTTAAAACTATTTTAATTTCTTTCAGCGGGTGTCTAAACACCCGCTGAAAGAAGTTAAAGCCTCCGGCGAATGTCACGGATTTTGAAAATTCTAGACGCAACTACGCCGAGGCGAAATGGATTGATGGGAGGTGGTTTAGTACAAAAGAGGGATAACCAGCTTAAATGTCATTTTGAAGAAATAGTAACTTTAGAAGCTAGTGTTGATGAACAATTAGTATTTTACAGCAAATTAACAACGATTTACGCCACGGCAAATATTCATTATTTATTTACTAGATGCTAATATTGCACCAAACATTGACTGAAGACGCTATAACAAATGTTGAAAAAAACTTACTAAAAAATGATGAAATGAGGCTGATTTAATATGATGAAAATGATTCAATTTTTACGTGACAATATGGACATTGCAAAGCTATTACATGAAGAAAAAGTATCTCTAGTTGGCGTTACGGCACAAGAGCAAGAAGCGATTGTAGAAGCGTTTGCGGAGGAGGTACATGCTAATAGTGAGTATTGGCGTTAATAAATGAAAAAATGGTATTTACTATCACTAATTTATATGGGGCTAGGTATATATTTATCTATCGTTGCTTACCAAGCCCCATTAATTAAAATAACACTTCAGCAACAAAATGATCAATGGATTGTTGAGTTACCATATTATAAAAAATGGGCATCAGAGCATAACATTGAAGTTGGAGATATAGTATTGGATGTTGATGGTATACAAGTAGATGATAGTCCCATGGTTCTACTTGTTGGATCTATTAGGGCTGCTAATGAACTAACAATAGAAAAGCAGGATGGTACGATAAAGAAAATAGAAGTTCTGCACAGAGATTTGTTAGAACAGTTTTATTTACATGTAGTATTGCCTATTGGTTACTTCATTATTTCATTGGGAGCCACTCTTTATTTATATAAAGGTCATCGAAAGATTGAAAGTATTAAATGGTTAGTTATATTTATGTTAATGGTAGCGTTAACATATTTAAGTAGTGTGGCTTCAAGTAAGGCAAATTTTATAGGGAATATTGTGAATTCCGGGAGTATTATCCTTACGCCGCTTACACTATTGCAGTTTTTAAAAAGTTATTATAATTATTTACATATTAAATGGTCATTTATAAAACGGATTGAAGCCCTATATATACTACCGATAGTTTCGCTTATACTATGTAGCATTGAAATATTGTATCCAAGCATGAGGAGCATTATTTCTCTAATTTTACTTGCAACATCATTCCTACTTTTTTCATTTCCACTATCGATATTGCTATACAGCTATTATAAAGAACGTACCGTTCAATTACGCTTATTAATTTTAAGCGTAATTTTGCCGTTTTCACCATTTTTATTGCTGTTCGTGTTGCCAGAGGTGCTTTGGCAGCGTCCGATTTTACAGGCGGAATATAGCATATTATTTGTACTATTGATTCCGTTTTGCTTTATGTTTTTACGTGTGACCGAGAGATTATTTGATATTCATTATTATATTACGCGGACAAACTATTATTTAATGGCCACGGCGATTTTAACTGTATGGCTTTATATAGGCTTATATTTCTTATTGGAAAAAGAGTCTAGCTGGGAAATTGTCTTTTTCTTATTTATTTCTATTCTTCTATTTTTCTACATAAAGGAAAAGGCGGATGTGAAATATCGTAATATTTTATTTACGCCAAAGGGCAATACGATACGACAGCTTTCACGAGCGATTAATCAAATGAGTGAAGCATATAAAGTGGAGGAGCTTCTTGCGATTTTAAAGCAGGAGGCTATCAAGCATTTGGAAATAGAAAACATCGAAATTGTTGCTTTTGACGAAAAAGAACGTAAAATGCCTGTTTGCTACACAATAGAGAGTGAACAAATCCAGCAGCTACAAGTAGGAGAAGTTATTAAGCTCTCGAATGAATATGTGGCGCTTATTCATCAGGAGCCGCATATAAAAAGGTTGCTACTTATCGAGCATCGTAACGTGATTCGCTTAAAGGATGAGGAGCTTTTATGGCTAAAATTATTGTTGAAATATACGGAAAGTACAATTGAAAGCCTGAAAAAAATCGAAGAATTATTACAGGAATTGAGAAATGTACAACAAACAGCGGAACAGGAGCCTGTATGGTTGAAGAAGCTAGTATGGTTAAAAGTGGAGCAGGAAAAATATTATGTTGCACAGGAATTACATGATACGGTATTACAAAATTTAACACATCTTACACGTGAAATGAGTTTATTGCTGGAAAATGATGCAGCTATATCAGTCCAAGGGCTGTATCAACAAATGCAAAATAATGTACAGGATTTACGCTCATATTGCGAGACATTAAAGCCGCCTGTATTAGATAAACTGGGATTGACAGTAGCATTGAGTCAGCTTGCGCAGCAAGTGAGCAATAAAGCAAATTTTAAATTATCTACAACCTTTGAGCGTGTTTATTTACAGAATGAACAGCTACCTTTAGTCATTTATCGGATTGTGCAGGAGCTACTGAATAATGCACTGAAGCATTCTGAGGCAGAAAAGGTAACGCTTTCTTTACAGGAGGTAGATGAAGGCTTTGAATTAATTTATGAGGATGACGGCATTGGCTGTACACTCGAACAGATGCTACAGACAGACTCTTTAGGTATAAGAGGCATCCGTGAAAGAGTAGAGGCGTTTAATGGAAAATGTCGCATAGTGACAAACATAAATGAAGGTGTATTTATTCACATTATTATAGAAGGGCATGAAGAAGATGATTAAGGTGCTTATTGTAGATGACCATCCCATTGTGCTAGAAGGGTCAAAGCGATTAATGGAATCGGCTGATGACATCCAAATTGACACGGAACTACAGGCTAGTAACGTGATAAATCAGTTATCCACAAATCACTATGATGTTTATTTACTCGATGTGAATTTAGGTGAATACGATGGCATTTCTTTAGCACAAATGATTAGGGAGCAAACGACTGCACGAGTCATTTTATATACAGGAAACGACCCGACAAATTATTATTCACTTATCGTTGAAAAGAAGGTGGATGGGGTAGTCTCGAAAATGGCGACGCGCTTTCAAGTAATTCAAACGATTCGTGCAGCGACCCAAGGACTTATTATGATACCAATGGATTTCCTCGATTACATTGATTTTAATAGCAAGGAAGAAATTCAGTTGACCGCAAAGGAAAAAATGCTTGTTTCGTGGCTACAGGAAGGTTTGACAAATAAAGAAATGGCGGCAAAATTGCATATATCTGTACGTACGATTGAGCGCTATTGGACGCAGCTATTTCAAGTTTTAGGCGCAACATCTCGTGAATCGGTGCTGGAAATTGTAAAGGAGCAGAGGCTTCTAGAGTAAAGAAAAAACTTGAGGCTGGGACATAACTTTATTATTTCGAAAAATGAAGAAAATAGATAACAATTTTTCAGCTTTATGGAGTTAAATATTCCATCTTAAATCGAAAAAATGTTAGACCAACTAGATTGTGGTCTAACATTTTTTCTTTTTGTCCCAGCCTCTTTTTATATGTACGTTGCAATCAATATAGTGCTCACGTTAAAGCAAGCTTATTGAAAATGTATATGAAATTTGTTAAACTTATTTTAGAATGATTCTAAAATAGTAATTACGTTCATAGCATGTTCACAAAACAGGTCGTGAAAATAGGCGTTTTTGTGTTACAATATGAATTATGAATTATGAATTAGAATGTGTGAGGTGTGGGGGTTCATGCATACTTTAATTGTAGGCTTGAATTATAAAACAGCGCCAGTAGAAATTCGAGAAAAGCTATCCTTTATTGAAAGCGAAATACCGAATGCGATGGAGGCGCTACAACAGCAAAAGAGCATTTTGGAAAATGTAATTGTATCGACATGTAACCGTACAGAAATATATGCGGTTGTAGATCAATTGCATACAGGACGTTATTATATTAAACGTTTTTTAGCAGAATGGTTCAATATTTCAATTGAAGAGTTTGAAGGGCATTTATTCATTCATGAAGAACAGCAGGCAATCCAGCATTTATTTAAAGTAACCGCTGGTATTGATTCGATGATTCTTGGTGAAACGCAAATTTTAGGGCAAGTGAGAAATAGCTTTTTACAAGGGCAGGACCTTGGTGCAACAGGTACGGTATTTAACCAATTATTTAAGCAGGCAGTGACATTTGCAAAACGTGCGCATAATGAAACAGCTATTGGTGAAAATGCGGTATCTGTATCGTATGCAGCAGTGGAGCTAGCAAAGAAAATTTTTGGCTCATTAAAGAAAACACATGTAGCGATTTTAGGTGCTGGAAAAATGGGAGAGCTAGCCATTCAAAACTTATATGGTAATGGTGTAGGTAAAGTAACGGTCGTGAACCGTACATTTGAAAAAGCACAGGATTTAGCTAGTAAGTTTGATGGGACAGCAAAATCAATGCAAGAGTTGCAATGCACGCTACTTGATGCGGATATTTTAATAAGCTCTACAGGTTCGACAAATTATGTCATTGATTATGAGCTAATGCAATATGTGGCACGCATGCGCAAAGGGCAGCCGTTATTTATGGTTGATATTGCAGTTCCGCGTGATTTAGATCCACGCATAGCAGATTTACCGAATGTCTTTTTATATGATATCGATGATTTGCAAGGGATTGTGGAAGCTAATTTAGCCGAGCGTGAGAAGGCTGCTGAACAAATTACACAAATGATTGATTATGAGATAGTCGAATTTAAAACATGGTTAGCAACATTAGGTGTAGTGCCTGTTATCTCTGCATTGCGTAAAAAGGCTAGTCGCATTCAAGAGGAAACGATGCTTAGCATTGAAAATAAAATGCCAGACTTAACAGAGCGTGAGCGTAAAATTTTAAGCAAGCACACAAAATCAATTATTAACCAGCTATTGAAGGAGCCGATTTTACAGGCGAAGGAAATGGCGAATTCTTCAAAAGCTAATGAGCAATTACAATTATTCCAAGAGATTTTTGGTATTGAAGATGATGTGCAAAATGAAGTTGTTACACATATGAATGGGAGCAAAGTGCAAGTCCAACCAAAGCTAGCATTTGAATCATAGTCATCAATAAATAAGAGAACTTTTGCGATGAAAATGATAAAAATTGAAATAAGTTTTCTGTGCAAAAACGAATCGAGCAGTGTTTTATTTTAACAAATACTAATCGCTCATTTATCGTGATAATGAGGGAAAACAAAATAGAAGCGTTTTCATATCTGTATGGTAAAATAATAGATAGGGGGCTGTCGAGAAAGCAGGTTGGCACCTGCCTTTCACGACAGCTTTTCTTATGCTCTAAAAATGTGTTATTATGCTATTGGAAGCTTGATAAAATTGGAATTTTGATGATAAAAGAAGGGATACTCATGTCTGAAATGATAATGACGAGAATATATGAAGCAATTGTCATCCTGTATGCGATTGGTCTCGTCTTTTATTTTATTGATTATTTATACCGACGTGTTCAGGCACGCCGCATAGCATTTTGGTTTGTATCCATTGTTTGGGTATTACAAACAATATATTTTATTTGGTTTATTTTTGAGATGAAACGTTTCCCTGTATTGTCTTTATTTGAAGGCGTTTATTTTTATGCATGGTTGCTAACGTCGCTATCCATTATTTTGCATTGTATCGTGCGGGTAGATATGCCAGTTTTTTTTATGAATCTGCTAGGCTTTGTATTCGTCACAATTCATTTATTAGCACCAAATGATGTAGTGGAGCCTGTGAGAAATTCACTCATTTCAGAAGTGCTCATTATTCATATTAGCTTTGCCATTGCGTCTTATGCGGCATTCTCATTATCCTTTGTTTTTTCTGTGCTGCATTTAGTGCTTTATCGCATTTTAAAGGAAAAAAAGTTCAATCCTTTATGGTCGAGGCTACCAAACCTAAAGCAAACAACGAACTGGATGAGCTACTCGATGCTCGCAGGTATTCCTTTGTTATTCGTAAGCTTAGTGTTAGGATTAGAATGGGCATTTTTATCAATTGATGAATTTACACTTATTGACACGAAAATTTTAGGTTCCTTTTTAATTGCTACTATATATCTTATTATTTTATTGTTACATCGAAGTAAGAAAATGATGAGTACGACGTATGCATGGGCACAAATTTTTATATTTTTGCTTGTCGTTATTAATTTCTTTTTAGGAAGTAAATTATCAACATTCCATTTATGGTATTAAATGAAAGAGGTAGATTTTTAGTGAGAAAAATTATTGTTGGGTCACGTAAAAGTAAGCTTGCATTAACGCAAACAAATTGGTTTATTAACGAATTACGTGCTTCAGGGGCACCATTTGAGTTTGAAGTGAAGGAAATCGTAACGAAAGGTGACCGCATTTTAGATGTTCAGCTTTCGAAAGTTGGAGGAAAGGGCTTGTTTGTAAAGGAAATTGAACAAGCGCTTTATGATAAAGAAATCGATTTTGCGGTCCATTCGATGAAGGATATGCCAGCAGTGTTACCTGAGGGCTTAGTCATTGGCTGTATTCCTGCGCGCGAAGACGCACGTGATGCTTTCATCTCGAAAGGGCATGTCAAATTTGCTGATTTACCACAGGGAGCTATCGTTGGAACGAGCTCGCTACGCCGTAGTGCACAGCTTTTACAAGTAAGACCAGACCTTGAAATTAAATGGATTCGTGGCAATGTCGATACGCGTTTAGCAAAGCTTGAAACAGAGGATTATGATGCCATTATTTTAGCAGCAGCAGGTTTAAAACGCCTTGGCTGGAGCGATGATGTAGTAACAGAGTATTTACCTGTAGATATTTGCTTACCAGCCATTGCACAAGGCTCGCTTGGCATCGAATGTCGTGCGGATGATACGGAGCTACTTGCGGCACTGGCAAAGCTGACAGACGAAGCAACTTGGCGCACTGCTCATGCAGAGCGTACATTCCTTGCTGAAATGGATGGTGGCTGTCAAGTACCAATCGCTGGTTATGCGACTGTTGAAGGTGAGAATATCACTTTGACTGGTTTCGTTGCAGCTCCTGATGCTTCTGTTACATATCAGGAAACAATAACAGGAACAGATGCGGTGGCAGTAGGGAAAGAAGTGGCTGCATTATTAACGAAGCAAGGAGCATTCGAGCTAATCCAACGTGTGAAGGCTGAGCAAGATGCAAAGTAATGCACCGCTTGCAGGGAAAACAATTTATGTAACTGGAACACAAAAAGTCCAAACAATTACGGAGCTTGTAGAACGCCATGGAGGGGAAATTAAGTATTTTCCACTCCTAGCTGTACAGGAGTGTATAACACCTGAGGATGCTGGATGGCTGCAAAAATTAGCGCTATACGATTGGTTAATTTTCACGAGCCAAAATGCAGTGACTAGCTTTATCCAAAAACTTGAACGTAACCCTATAGACGTTTCATGCCGTATAGCCGCGGTAGGGGTAAAAACAAAGGCGGAGCTTGAGCAACATGGTTTTACCGTCGATTTTGTGCCGACAATATTTAGTGCAGATGTGTTTGTACAAGAATTTCCACAAATCGCTGAAAATAATCGCTGCCTCTTTTTAAGGGGAAGTTTAGCGAAAAATACGATTCGTGATGCGCTGCAATGCGATGAATGGACGGTTTATGAAACTGTTCCGCTCACTACATATGTTCAAGCGCTTGAAGAAAGCTTGTTGCAGGCAGAGGAGCCGATTGTTGTTTTTGCGAGTCCTTCTGCTGTGCAAGTATATGCGCAGAATGTCGTACCCGTAGTTGATTGGCATCATGTTACAGTGGCTTCCATTGGTCATGTAACGACAGCGGCATTAGAAGAGCATGGAGCACAGGTTGCGATACAGCCCCGAAGCTATACGATGCAAGCAGTAATAGAGCAGTTAATAGGAGGATATGAAAAGTGACACAATACCATTTCCAAAGACATCGTCGTTTACGCCAAAATGCAGGAATGCGTGCAATGGTGAAGGAAACATATTTGCATAAGGAAGATTTAATTTATCCTATCTTCGTAGCAGAGGGACAAAATATTAAAAATGAAGTGACATCAATGCCGGGTGTTTTCCAATTATCTTTAGACAATCTAGGAGCAGAGTTAGATGAAGTAGTGAAACTGGGAATCCCAGCGGTTATTTTATTCGGTTTACCTGCCGAAAAAGATGCAGTTGGAACAGGTGCATACCATAATCATGGCATCATTCAACAGGCGACTCGCTTTTCGAAGGAGCGCCATCCAGAGCTAATTGTTATAGCGGATACTTGTTTATGTGAATATACAGACCACGGTCATTGTGGTGTTGTAGAGGGTGACCAAATTTTAAATGACCCTTCATTAAATTTATTAGCACAAACAGCGATTTCACAAGCGCAGGCAGGTGCGGACATTATTGCCCCATCGAATATGATGGATGGATTTGTCGCAGCAATACGCGCGGGCTTAGATGAAGCAGGCTTTGCCCACATTCCAATTATGTCTTATGCGGTGAAATATGCATCGGGTTATTACGGTCCTTTCCGTGAGGCGGCTGACGGTGCACCAAAATTTGGTGACCGTAAAACATACCAAATGGACCCGTCTAATCGCTTAGAGGCAATACGCGAGGCATCTTCAGATGTGGAGGAGGGCGCAGACTTCTTAATTGTCAAACCAGCTCTTGCTTATATGGACATTATTCGAGATGTTAAAAATAACTTCGTATTACCAGTGGTTGCGTATAACGTATCGGGGGAATATGCGATGGTGAAGGCGGCAGCAATTAATGGCTGGATTGATGAGCGAGCGGTTGTAATGGAGACATTACTTGGCATGAAGCGAGCGGGAGCGGATTTAATTATTACGTATCATGCGAAAGACGTAGCACAATGGTTGGAGGAGAAGTAATATGCGTTCATATGAAAAATCAAAGCAAGCATTTAATGAAGCGATTAATTTAATGCCAGGCGGTGTAAATAGCCCCGTTCGTGCGTTTAAATCAGTAAATATGAGCCCGATTTTTATGGAATCAGGTCATGGTGCGATAATTCGTGATATTGATGGCAATGAATATATCGATTATGTTTTGTCATGGGGACCATTGATTTTAGGTCATACTCATCCTGAGGTTGTCGTAGCAATTAGCGAGCAGGCTACAAAAGGTGCTTCATTTGGTGCACCAACATTATCTGAAAATAAATTAGCTGAACTTGTGATGGAGCGTTTGCCAGCAATTGAGATGATTCGTTTCGTTTCATCAGGCACAGAGGCGACGATGTCAGCGCTACGTTTGGCGCGTGGCTATACAGGGCGCGATAAAATTTTAAAATTTGAAGGCTCTTACCATGGACATGGTGATTCTTTATTAATTAAGGCAGGCTCTGGTGTTGCAACATTAGGCTTACCTGATAGTCCTGGTGTACCAGCAGATATTGCTAAAAATACATTAACAGTAGCATACAACGATTTAGAGTCAGCAAAATTAGTTTTTGAAAAATACGGCAATGATTTAGCAGCAGTTATTTTAGAGCCTGTTGCTGGCAATATGGGTGTTGTACCACCACAACCAGGCTTTTTAGAAGGCTTGCGCGAGCTAACGACAGCATATGGGGCATTATTAATTTTTGATGAAGTAATGACGGGCTTCCGTGTAGACTACGGCTGTGCACAAAGCTATTATGGCATCACGCCCGATTTAACTTGTTTAGGTAAAGTAATTGGTGGCGGCTTGCCTGTAGGGGCATTCGGTGGGAAGCGTGAAATTATGGAGAAAATTGCGCCAGCAGGTCCAATTTATCAAGCGGGTACATTATCAGGAAACCCGCTAGCTATGACAGCAGGCTATGAAACATTAGTGCGTTTAAATAAAGATTCATACGAATACTTCCGCAAGCTAGGCGACCAATTAGAAGAAGGTTTCCGCGCTGCTGCTACAAAATACAATATTCCGCATACAGTAAATCGTGCTGGTTCAATGATTGGCTTCTTCTTCACAAACGAGGAAGTAATCAATTTTGAAACAGCAAAAACTTCAGATTTAGAATTATTTGCGGAATACTTCAAGCTCATGGCGGAGGAAGGCATTTTCCTACCACCATCGCAATTTGAAGGTATGTTTATCTCAACAGCACACACGGAGGAGCATATTGAGAAAACCGTGGATGCCTTCCATAAAGTATTTGAGAAATTAGCAAAATAACTGGAGATGTTACGATGGATTTACAACATCAAACTTTTCATAATAAGGGCTGTGACATTCACTATTGGCACAAGTCAAGTAGTTCAGCGGATTATGTTATTTTTTTACATGGTGCAGGCTGTGACCATCGAATGTTTGCATCGCAGCTACCGATTTTCGGTGAATCTTACAATGTGCTACTATGGGATGCACGCGGCCATGGTTTGTCGAAGCTACAGCACAATCAAACATTTAGCTTTGAAGATATGATTGACGATTTCTTAAAGCTTTGTGAAAAATATCAAATTGCGAATGCTATATTGATTGGGCAGTCGATGGGTGGGAATCTAGCCCAGGAGATTTTGTTTAGAAAGCCAAACCTTGTATCAAAGCTTATTTTGATTGACTGTACGCGGAATACTGGCAAACTAACCTTATCGGAAAAGTTAATGTTAAAACTAAGTAAGCCCATCTTTTACTGTTATCCGTGGCAGACACTTATCCGACAAAGTGCAGAGGCTTGCGGGAACGATGAGGCTGTCAAAGCATACGTAAGAAATTGCCTTGCGCAAATGAAAAAGAAGGATTTCATTGATGTGATGATGTCCCTTATGACTTGTTTACGTGAAGATGAAGCATATCGCTTTCCAAAACCTGTATTGTTACTTTGTGGAGAAGATGACCGTTCGGGTAATATTCGTAAAATTGTAGCTCCTTGGGCCGATAGTGATGCTAACTGTACATTGCTGATGATTGAAAAGGCTGGACATAATGCGAATCAGGATAATCCAACTGCGGTGAACAAAGCAATCGCTAGTTTTTTAACAACACCTTAAATGAACAACAAATAAAAAACTGCCCAGAAAATTCCGCATTTTCTGGGCAGTTTCGCTTTTAATAATAAATATACGCTAAAAGGTTTTTCCAGCGGCAATCATAATAAACTGTCAACTTATTTATATTTTTTGAAAACAGCATATCATAGGGCTTTACGAAATGCTAAAAAGCCTATTTTACTTTGTATAAATGATTCATTTTTCCTTCCATGAAAACATACAGTAAACGATAGAGGAGGGAGAGCGATGAAAACAATTACTTGGGATATGGCAGAGCAATTCACATTTCCAGTCGGGCTTGGTGCTGTTGAAGATGTTGTGACAGCGCGTGTTACACCACAATGGGAGCAAAGTGATGATGGACAATCGATTCGGCTAACAGGTATTTATCATGTGACAGCCTCTGTTGCTTTTAATCCTGCACAAACTGTTTCACAAGTACATGGAACATATATCGAACATATAGATATCGAACAATCAACAGGTTATTTTGAATATGCCTTGCCGCTCGAAGTTGACTTGCCAGCAGATAAAGTAACGGGACCTGTTGAACTAAAGGTGCAAGATTTGAAAGCCGTCCATGATCAAGCAAGTTGCCAGCTTGTTTGGCAAGTTACATGTAATTTTGCGGAGCAAAATGAGACGACTGTACAAGTAGCGATGCAAGAGGCCGCCCCACAAATTGAAGACACTCCGCAACCTGTAGTGGCATCGGTAACTAGTGCGCAAGAGGAAGTGGCGGCGCATGAGATACAAGTGGAGGAAACGGCTATACCCGTTTATAAAGAAACGGAAAATTCGTTGGATACTCAACTAGAAGCTACTGCCGAGCCTGAGTTAGAGCTGCATCTTGACTCTACTAGTCATCTATTTATAGCGCACGATGATGAGCTCGGACAGCAGCCCGTAGCCCAGCAAACGGAGAATTCAGCATTACATGATGATTTTTTTGCGGAGCTAACCGAAA
Source organism: Metasolibacillus sp. FSL K6-0083 (assembly GCF_038630865.1). Lineage (NCBI taxonomy): Bacteria > Bacillati > Bacillota > Bacilli > Caryophanales > Caryophanaceae > Metasolibacillus > Metasolibacillus sp. FSL K6-0083. The sequence goes on from NZ_CP152046.1 coordinate 300,325, forward strand.
CTTACAGCGTGCTGTCTGTCCAAAAAGATTAAGGTATTTTACTTATTCATTTTAAAATACGCTACAAACCGGTCAATGCTTTACCTCGCATTAACAGGCAGTAAGCCTCCCACTTTAAGACTTAAGTGAAATCGGCTTAAGGATAAGCGGGAGGTCAACTGCCCGTAAAAGCCCGATTGGTTCAACTAACAAAGCACCCACTGATTGAAGTTTCACTTAATTAAAACACAAACGAAGCGTCCAAAAAGCAGTGCTATGAACGCTTTTTGGACGTTAGATTCAAATAATATCAGTCAATAATAAGTAGGCAAGCAGCCCTAAGACGAGAAGTAAGATTAAATCGCCTGTTGTCGGAACAATAAAAACGCGCACACCTTGAAAGACGACGATTGGCAAAATAATCGTTCTGCAATAAAAACGTGTTTTGCGCAGCCACGGAGGCAATAAATAAGGATTGTAGTTTTTCCTACGCATATAATCACCCTTTCACTTTATATTTGTCGTTCTTTACCCCGCATTAACGGGCAGTAAGACACCCACTTCAAGACTTGAGTGAAAATTGATTAAAGGATAAGCGGGAGATTAACTGCCCGTAAAAGCCCGATTGGTTCAACTAACAATCAGTGGAGAAAAGCATCCACTGATTGAAGTTTCACTTTACCCCGCATTAACGGGCAGTAAGACACCCACTTCAAGACTTGAGTGAAAATTGACTAAAGGATAAGCGGGAAATCAACTGCCCGTAAAAGCCCGATTGGTTCAACTAACAATCAGTGGGGAAAAGCATCCACTGATTGGAGTTTCACTTTATATTGCTGACGACATGCTTTTCGTACTGAAGAAATTGTTGCTTGAAATTTCACTTTAAATTATATACAATATGTTCAAGTTAAATATTTGATGCAATGAATAGGAAGAGTAAAATGACAGCGTTTGTTTAGAGAGGGAGCGGTAGCTGAAAAGCTCCTACAATACCATCATTTGAATGTAGCCTAGGAGCAGTTTTTGTGAACGTATTTTCTCTTAATTCAAAATTAGGAGCATGGGCAATACCTTAGCAAAAGCCGGTTAAACACCGTTATCTGAATTGAGAGCCAATCGTTTTTTGATTGGAATTAAAGGTGGTACCGCGAACAAAATACATGCACTCCTTCGTCCTTTTACAGACGAAAGGAGTGTTTTTTATTTTGATTTAGCAAAACTCATGCAGGTGGACGAACATTTGCTAAATCAAAATCCCAAAGTGTCATTGATTTTCATTATTAGGAGGAATGCAGCATGACTGAACAGTTAACGATGTCAACAAAGTATGAGCCAAATGCGATTGAAGCAGGTCGCTATGAATGGTGGCTCAAAGGAAAATTTTTCGAGGCCCAGCCAGAGAGTGGGAAAGAGCCTTACTCCATTGTTATTCCACCACCGAACGTAACAGGAAAACTGCATTTAGGGCATGCATGGGATACGACTTTACAAGATATTGTTATTCGTATGAAGCGCATGCAGGGCTATGATGCGCTTTGGTTGCCGGGTATGGACCATGCTGGAATTGCGACACAAGCAAAGGTAGAGCAAAAATTACGTGAACAAGGCGTGACACGCTATGACTTAGGGCGTGAAAAATTCCTAGAAAAAACTTGGGAATGGAAAGAAGAGTATGCAGGTCATATTCGTGAGCAATGGGCTAAATTAGGCTTAGCACTAGATTATTCACGTGAGCGCTTCACATTAGATGAAGGTTTGTCTGATGCTGTAAAGGAAGTATTCGTTCAATTATATGACAAAGGCTTAATTTATCGTGGTGAGCGCATTATTAACTGGGACCCAGCGGCAAAAACAGCGTTATCGGATATTGAAGTAATCTATAAAGATGTGCAAGGCGCATTTTACCATATGAAATATCCATTAGCGGACGGTTCAGGGCATGTAGAAGTTGCGACAACTCGCCCAGAAACGATGCTAGGTGACTCAGGTGTAGCAGTGCATCCAGATGATGAGCGCTACCAGCATTTAATTGGCAAAACAGTTATTTTACCAATTGTAGGACGTGAAATACCAATCGTAGCAGATGATTACGTAGATAAAGATTTTGGAACAGGCGTTGTAAAAATGACACCTGCGCATGATCCGAATGATTTTGAAGTAGGAAATCGCCATAATCTAGAGCGTATTTTAGTAATGCATGAAGACGGCACAATGAATGAGCTAGCTGGGAAATACCAAGGTATGGACCGTTTTGAATGCCGAAAACAAATTGTAGCTGATTTGCAGGATGCTGGCGTACTCTTCAAAATTGAGGAGCATATGCACTCTGTAGGCCACTCTGAACGTTCAGGTGCAGTTGTAGAGCCTTATTTATCTGCACAATGGTTCGTTAAAATGCAGCCGCTTGCTGATGCATCATTAGAGCTACAAAAAGATGAGGCAGGAAAAGTAAATTTTGTGCCAGCACGCTTTGAAAATACGTATTCACGTTGGATGGAAAATATTCGTGACTGGTGTATTTCTCGCCAATTGTGGTGGGGTCACCAAATTCCAGCATGGTATCATAACGAAACAGGTGAAATTTATGTTGGGAAAGAAGCACCAGCAGATAGTGAAAATTGGACACAGGATGAAGATGTATTAGATACTTGGTTCTCATCAGCTTTATGGCCATTTTCAACAATGGGCTGGCCAGATACGACTAATGAAGAATTTAAACGTTATTACCCAACAGGAACACTCGTAACGGGCTATGATATTATTTTCTTCTGGGTTTCCCGCATGATTTTCCAAGGTCTTGAATTTACAGGTGAGCGTCCGTTCAAAGATGTACTCATTCATGGTCTAGTACGTGATGAAGAAGGGCGAAAAATGTCAAAATCACTTGGCAACGGGGTTGACCCGATGGATGTGATTGACAAGTACGGTGCAGATTCCTTGCGTTATTTCTTAGCAACAGGGTCATCACCGGGGCAAGATTTGCGTTATTCAACAGAAAAAGTAGAGGCAACTTGGAATTTTGCTAATAAAATATGGAATGCTTCCCGCTTTGCATTAATGAATATGGAAGGCTTAACATATGATGAAATTGACTTAACTGGCAATTTATCAGTGGCGGATAAATGGATTTTATCTCGCTTAAATAACACAATTGAACATGTAACGACATTATCAAATAAGTATGAATTTGGTGAAGTAGGTCGCGAATTGTACAATTTTATTTGGGATGATTTCTGTTCTTGGTATATTGAAATGGCGAAGTTACCACTTTACGGAGAGGATGAGGCAGCGAAAAAGACAACTCGCTCCGTATTAGCGCATGTATTAGACCAAACAATGCGTCTATTACATCCTTTCATGCCATTTATTACTGAAGAGATTTGGCAGCATCTACCACATGAAGGTGATTCGATTACAGTAGCAGCATGGCCAACTGTTAACAAAGCATTTAACTTCGAGCAAGATGAGCAAAGCATGAAGCTGCTCATGGATATTATACGTTCGGTACGTAATATCCGTGCTGAGGTAAATACACCAATGAGTAAGAAAGTAGCACTTTATGTATCAGCGAAAGATACTGCAACAGCAGAGGTGCTTGAAGCGAATAAAGCATATATTGAAAAATTCTGTAACCCTGACCCACTTGTTATTGGTCAAAATGTGGAAATACCGGCGCAAACAATGTCCGCTGTAGTGACAGGGGCAGAAGTATTTTTACCGCTAGCTGGTTTAATCAATGTAGAAGAAGAAATTGCACGCTTAGAAAAAGAGCTAGAGAAGTGGTCGAAAGAAGTGAAGCTTGTGACTGGTAAGCTATCGAACGAGAAATTTGTATCGAAGGCTCCAGAAGCACTTGTGCAAGTGGAGCGTGAAAAATTAGCAGACTACGAAGAAAAGCATGCAACAGTTGAAAAGCGTTTAGCAGAACTGAAAAATATGTAAAATGAATGGGCGACTAGTTAGTATTGGTCGCCCTTTTTCTAGAAATATGGAATAAATTTGATAGATGGAGTGTAGGCGATGTTTCAAACGATGCAGCAATGTACGGATTTTATTTTTCAATTAAAGGCAAGCAGCTATAAAGGGGCACCGCTAGAATCAGCACAAAAGATTTTGTCAGCACTCGGGCATCCAGAGCGCAAAACGAAGTTTATTCATTTTGCAGGCTCAAATGGCAAAGGCTCTACATTAAATGCCACGAGGGAAATTTTAATGGCGCATGGACTCAAAGTAGGCGCTTTTACTTCGCCACATTTAGAGCGTGCAAACGAGCGCATTACAATTAACCAGCAGGAAATTTCGGATAAGCAGTTTTTACACTATGCGAATGCAGTCGTGCAAGCAGTCCAAGACCATCTAAATGGGCAATTCCCGAGTTTTTTTGAAATTGTGACATTGATTGCCTTGCAGCATTTTGCACATGAAAAAATAGATATTGCACTGCTTGAAACAGGAATTGGTGGGCGACTGGATGCAACAAATGTGATTACACCTGAAGTGAGTGTGATTACGACAATCTCACTGGAACATACAGATATGTTAGGGGATACATATGCGCTCATTGCAGCGGAAAAGGCTGGTATTATAAAAAAGGGCAAGCCCGTTGTTGTAGGCGTAGAAAATCAAGAGGCGCTAAAAGTGATTCGACAAACAGCATTGCAACAGGGAGCGCCACTGTATCTTTTGCATGAGGCTTTTCATATTGAGCGTTTACAAAATGGAATCTTCCATTATAAAGAAGATAGTATCATCAGACATATTCAGCCTGCGATGGAGGGGGCACATCAGCAAAATAATGCAGCACTTGCCATAAAGGCGAGTCAGCTTATACTAGGTCATTTGCAAGAGGACGCTGTGCGCACAGCATTACAGCGTGCTAAATGGCAAGGGCGTTTTGAACGATTTGGGCAGCAGTTAATTTTAGATGGAGCGCATAATTCAGAGGGCACTGCTGCATTAATTCAAACATTACAGCAAGTGGAGCCAACAAAAAAATATCATTTCCTATATGCCGCATTGCAGGATAAAGACCACAGTGTTAGTATCCAGATGATGGAACGAATTGCAACGGCTCTTTATTTCACAACCATTCCGATGCCACGCGCAGCTTCAGCTCAAGTGCTAGCTGCCCAAAGTGAGCATTTCAATAAGCAAGTTGTGGAAGATTGGGCGCATTTTTTAACTGAAAAGCTACCGCAGTTGGCACAGGATGAAGTACTAATTGTGACAGGCTCCTTGTATTTCATAGGTGAGGTGCGAACTTTTCTGAAGGAGCGAGGTATGCGATGATTCCAAAACTCGATGATTATAAAAGACGCTGGCAATTGCCGAGTGATGATGTAATTAAGCCAGGGCTTACGCGTATATTGCAAGCATTACAGCAGCTTGGACAGCCTGAGCAGTCACTACAAGTGGTACATTTTGCTGGAACAAATGGCAAAGGCTCAACATTAACATTTGTTGAGCACATTGCACGGGCTTATGGTTTGACAGTTGGTAAATTTATGTCGCCATGCATTGTTGATGTACATGATCAAATTTCAATAGATGGGCAGCCAATTTCTCGCAGGCAAATGGATGCGGTGTTTCAGCAAATGGCTGAGGCGAAGCTACATCATTTACTAACTGACTTTGAGCTTTTAACATGTGCGGCCTTGCTGCATTTTCAAAACGAACAAGTAGATTTAGTATTACTTGAAGCTGGCATGGGGGGGAGAGAGGATAGCACGAATGTTGCTATACCTATCGTCTCAGTAATTCCGAGCATCGCACTAGAGCATACGAATTTTTTAGGAACGACTCTTGCGCAAATTGCAGGACATAAAGCGGGCATTATAAAGCAAAATAAGCCTACTGTAATTGGTCGTTTGCCAAAGGAGGCTTATGAAGTTGTAAAAGCCGAGGCAAAGCAGCAAAATTCGTCACTTTCTATTCTTGGTGAAGGGTTTGAAGTAGATGGAACAACTTATCGACATTTAGTACGTCAAATCGAAATCAATCATCTAGAGCGAAGGCTGCTTGGCATGCATCAAGGAGAGAATATGGCAGTTGCGATTACGGCCTTTTTAGAAGTAGCTTCCGCACTGTCGTTAAAGTTAGATACGGCTGCCATCCAACAGGGAGTGTACAATGCGCAAGTGGCAGGACGTTTTGAGCAAGTTTCAGAAAATGTCTATTTTGATGGTGCCCATAACCCCGCAAGCATTGCAGCACTTGTACAGACAATTCAGCAGCAGTTTCCAAATGAACAAGTGGAAATTATTATTGGTATGTTAGCAGATAAAGACGTTGTTAAGGCAATACAGCTATTAGAGCCTATTGCAAGTAAATTTATTTTTGTTGATTTTATGAACCTACGTGCAATGAAAGCACAGCATATGTTAGAAATACCATCAACTGTTGGTGGTACTATAATGACACTGGAGGAAGTCGCTCATTATTTAAAGCGTGGTCATTCGACAAAAATCGTGACGGGCTCCTTATATTTATTAAGCGAACTAAGAGAGGTTTGCTCATTATGAAATTTGTAGAAAAATAGGGAAAACTTTTTTGGCGAGACTGACAAAAGTCTCGTCTTTTTTCATGGCAAATTTGCTACGGTACTAATAAGGTGGTGAAAAGCATGCGAAAAAATGAATGGATTCGAGCTGCGTTATTAGGTATCGCTTCAGGGCTTATTGGAGTTGCTCTTTTTGTAATGATATTAAATTTTGTGAGTAATGAAAAGGTAAGTGAGGAGAAGGAAGACGTTTTACCTGTGCAGCAGGAAGTTGTTGAAGAGGTAAATGCTTCTTTTTATGCGAGCCAGCATGGCCTTTTTTCAAGCAAGGAAGGCGCGGAGCAGTTTATTGCGGCAAATCCCCTTTTGAATAAAGCGGCAATTATTGAAATGGACAATCAGTTTTTCATTTGGTCAGCATTATCAACAAATAAAGAGGTTGCGACACTGGCGCCATCTGCCTTCTTTAAGCAATTGTCAATTGTTGCTGCGTGTAGCGAGCCAACAATGCAAAGATTACCTGAAATTCTAATGGATGAAAAGTATCTAAAAAATTATTTTGGACAAGAGCAAAAAGAGGGAGAGGTTCCGGCTGACTGGGGGGAGATACTCGCAGCAGTAACAAGCCTTTCCAATGATATAAATGTGATGCGTTTACATATTTTTACGCATTATTATGGTGAAAATGATTGCTTGAAAATTGAATTTTGAGCAGTCAATTGAGTAGCAAATATTAAATTTGGACATTTGCTGTAATTGTTCAAAAATACTTTTCTCCGCTATGATAGAAAAAGTAGGAGGAGATTGAAATGAATATTACAACACAAACAAAATTTGTACTTGCTTCAGCATCACCAAGACGTAAGGAGCTACTAGCACAGCTTCACATTCCGTTTGAGGTAATTACGAGCAATGTAGAGGAAACGAGCGTGCAAGCGCAATCAGTTGAGCAGTATGTACAGGAGGTCGCTCGTTTAAAAACACGTGATGTCGCGGCGAAGTGTCATGGGAAAACGGTTATTGGTGCTGATACAATCGTTGTTTTTCAAAATCGTTTACTACATAAGCCAAAAGGCCGCGCTGAAGCTGTCCAGCATTTGCAAGCACTATCAAATAATCGTCATCGTGTATTAACGGCTGTAGTAATTATTCAACCAGATGGAGAAGAAACGGTTTTCGTTGAAGAAACAATCGTAATTTTTAAAAAGCTGTCAGCTAAGCTAATTGAAGCATATGTTGATTCTGGTGACCCGTTTGATAAGGCGGGAGGCTATGGTATTCAAACACCTGGTGCTCTTTTTGTCGAGCGAATTGAAGGAGATTATAATAACGTAGTAGGATTCCCGCTAGCTTCAGTATTTGAGCAACTCATTCATCTACGCCTACTAACAATTTAATGGGAAGGTTGTGAAGCCGTATCATGACAATGTTTCAAGCATTGAAAATACGTGATGTTCATGAAGCAGATCGTCCAAGAGAACGCTTAATACGCCAAGGTGCGCAAAGTTTATCCAATCAAGAATTACTAGCTATTTTGTTGCGCACAGGTACAAAAGAAGCATCAGTACTCGCCCTCGCTAATCGAGTACTGATGGATTTTGAAAAGCTCCACGCATTAAAGCATGCTACATTTGAAGAAATAACCTCGATTAAAGGAATTGGTGAAGCTAAAGCTGTCCAGCTTCTCGCAGCTATTGAGCTTGGTAGAAGGCTCGCGCAAAAAGAAATTGACTCCCGTTACACGATACGTTCCCCTGAAGATGCAGCCGCATATTTAATGCCTGAAATGGAATCTTTAACTCAAGAAAATTTCGTCGCCCTCTTTTTAAACACTAAAAACCAAATTATCCATAAGCAAACGATTTTTATTGGCTCGCTTAATGCTAGCATAGTTCACCCGAGAGAGCTGTTTCGTGAAGCAATAAAGCGCTCTGCGGCTTCCATAATTTGTGCGCATAACCATCCGTCAGGTAATGCCACGCCAAGTCCAGAAGATATTGATGTTACACAGCGCTTGCAGGAGGCTGGGATAATTATTGGCATTGAGCTACTCGATCATGTAATTATTGGAAATCATCAATATATTAGTATGAAAGAGAAGGGGCTTATGTAGTCACAATAAATTGTCACTGTCCTTGTCGCAGAAAACATGTGCTCCTGCGATTACTCGTCGCAGAAAACATTGTTGATTGAAATTTAGCTTTCAGTAGATGTTAGGGATTTTGAAAGGAATAAATTGTGCAAGCACTATTCAAAGCCTCGATGCAGTTACGTCAAGGTGTAATTGAACAAGAAGTCCATTTTATTAAGATAAAATTAAGAAGCGTGGGGAAATTTCGTGGATGAACGAACCTTTCTCACGCTTTTTCGTCATATTTCTGCAATGAAACTGTAAAAATAGTGGGCGATTTTTCATTTGTTTCATGTCAGTAGAAAGAATACAATAGAAAAGTGGGTAAAAGAAATCGTTATTTATCGGATTTTGCAATATATCACACTATAATTTTTAGCTTTTATCCGCTATAATTAAGCGTATCGTTTAGATAGGCAACATGCTGTAAATAATATTGCTATATATTAAGCAGCTTATTTACAAAAAATAAAAAACACGGTTTATTAAGAAAGGAAGTACAGACATTGTTTGGAATTGGAAATAAGGATGTCGGGATTGATCTCGGCACAGCAAATACACTAGTTTTTGTTAAAGGAAAAGGAATTGTTTTACGCGAGCCTTCAGTAGTGGCGAAAAATATCAAAACAGGCGATATCGTCGCTGTAGGAAATGACGCGAAAAATATGATTGGACGTACACCAGGCTCAATTGTGGCGATTCGTCCAATGAAAGATGGCGTCATCGCAGATTTTGATATTACAACAGCGATGATTCAATATTATTTGAAGGAAGCTTTAAAAAATTCAGGTTCAAACTGGAAAAAGCCGAATGTAATGATTTGCGTACCATTCGGTATTACGTCAGTAGAGCAGCGTGCAGTAATTGATGCATCGCGCCAAGCAGGGGCGAAGGATGCATTTACAATTGAGGAGCCGTTTGCAGCAGCAATCGGTGCGAATTTGCCAGTATGGGACCCAACTGGTTCGATGGTAGTAGATATCGGTGGCGGTACAACTGAAGTAGCCGTTATTTCACTAGGAGGTGTTGTAACGAGCGAATCTGTTCGTATTGGTGGCGATGCAATGGACCAAGCAATCATTGCTTATATTCGTAAAACATATAATTTAACAATTGGTGAGCGTACAGCAGAAGCAATTAAAATGGAAATTGGTAGTGCGCGTGCAGATGACAATAATGCAATGATGGATATTCGAGGACGCGATCTTGTGACAGGTTTACCAAAAACAATTGAAATTACTGCACAAGAGATTTCAGAGTCTTTACGTGAATCAGTGACAGCAATTATCGATGGGGTGAAGCGCACGTTAGAGCAAACACCGCCTGAATTATCTGCTGACGTAATGGAGCGAGGCATCGTTTTAACTGGTGGTGGCGCTTTATTACAAAACTTAGATAAAGTTATTAGCTCTGAAACAAATATGCCTGTCTTTATTGCGGAGGATCCATTAGATTGTGTAGCGATTGGAACAGGAAAGGCGTTAGACAATATCGACTTAATTCGCGCACAGCAATTAAAAGGATAAGGTGATGAAACAATGCCACATTTTTCAAATAAAAAAATTATCGTGTTATTAGTTAGCACAGTTTTTCTAGTGGCATTGATTGGCTTCTCGTTAAGCAACCGTCATAATGCAACATTACCAGAGCAAATTATTAAAGATACTGTCGGCTTTGCACAATCACTTGTTGCAAAGCCAGCAAGTTACATAACAGGTATTTATGGTAACATCGAAGCCTTGCTAAATACGTATGATGAAAACAAACGTTTAAAAAGTCGACTAGAAGATTTTGTCGTTTTACAATCCGAAGTCGACGGATTAAAATCAGAAAATAAAAAGCTTCGTGAGATAATTGACAAGGAAGAAAGCTTGCGAGAATATCAGCCGATTCATGCAACTGTAATTGCACGAAATCCTGATCAATGGGAAGAGAAACTTATTTTAAACAAAGGTCAAGTTCATGGAATTGAAAAAAATATGGCCGTTATGACAGCGCAAGGATTAATCGGCAAAATTATCGCGGTAACGCCATTTACATCGGAAGTCGAATTACTCTACACAAACAATGCCAATTACCGAGTTTCAGCACTTGTACAAGGTGAGAAAGAAGATATTGCAGGTTTAATTGAAGGATATGACGGGGAGCGTAACGAATTAATTTTAAAGCGCATCGATTCCAATAAGGAAATTGAAGTTGGAAAGCATGTTGTTACTTCAGGTTTAGGTGGTATTTTCCCAAAAGGTATTTTAATTGGCGAAGTAACAGAAGTAACGACAGAAGACTTTGGACTAACGAAGATGGCATTTGTTAAGCCATCGTCGGATTTTGCTATGCTTGAAAATGTTATTATTGCGAAGCGTGAAGTGACTTCTGTTGATGGCTCAGATGGAAGTGGCACAAATGTTAATTTGACAGACCCGCCAGAGGAAGAGGGAGAGGAATAAATGTTTATCCGTTTACTCATCCCAACAGTTGCAGTATTATTGTTTTTATTAGAGCCATTATTTGCGAAGTTCTCGCCGATTGTTATAGGTGAACAACTCGTTTTTTTGGTGCCGCGCTTTTTAATATTGTATTTAATTTTTATTGCGATTTATTATAATCGCAAACGCGCAGTGTATTATGGTCTGTTTTTTGGGCTATTGTACGATGTGTTTTACATTGATATTATTGGATTGTACACATTTTTATACCCGTTGCTATGCTTTATTGCCGGCTGGAGTGTGAAATATATTCATCAGCATTTAGCCATTACAACAATTTTGGCAGTCATGCTTGTTGCATCAATGGAAGTCGTTCTATACGAATTTTTCTTTTTAATAAATTTCACGCCAATGACATTACAAACATTTTTTAATAGCCGCTTAATACCGACAATTTTGGCTAACCTATTATTTCTAGCGCTGCTCGGCTGGGTGTTTAAATATTTAATCAACAAGCGGGTATTACAGCGTGCACGCAATGGGGCTTAAACCTCCTGTGGGGGAAGGGCAAATTTAGCAGGAAAATAAATTTCAGCTGATGAAAGAGAAACTCAATTTAGAACGCCGTGTCCGATAGCATATCGGTCTAAGCTTAGACTTGAAATGCTTTCTTGTGTAAGCGTCAAAGAGATGGACAAGGCATAATTGATAATGGAGTGTGGGGTGGCATATTATCATGAAAAAACAGCTCGTCCATATTAAAGGAACGAAGGACGGTTTAATACTTCGGCTTGATGATCAATGTGCCTATGCAGAGCTTTTAGAAGAGCTAGCACAGAAAGCTTCTGAAGGTGGAATTGAAGGGAAGTTAGACGTGCAGCTGCATTTAGGAACCCGTTATTGCACAGCTGCACAAAAAAAAGAGCTTATTTCAATTGTCCAGCAGCAGGGAAACTTAATTGTTTCAAAAGTACAGAGCGATGTATTAACAATCGAAGAAAGCAATCAAAAAATGCTACAAAAAAAGTGCGATACATATGTTGGGATTGTACGTTCAGGTCAAGTGCTAAGAGCAACAGGTGATATTATCGTGCTAGGAGATGTCAATCCAAACGGGCGCATTGAAGCTGGAGGCAATATTTATGTTCTTGGTAAACTAAAAGGTATTGCACATGCGGGTGTAGAAGGTAATGAGGAGGCTGTAATTAGCGCCTCTCATTTTGAACCGACACATGTGCTCATAGCAGATTGCGTTGAAGTGATGTCGAATGAGCAGCAAATTGTCAAAGAAAATACCGATCAGCTATGTGCGTATATTAATGAAAGTGGTACAATTTCTTATGACCGTATTCAAAAAGTAAAGGAAATCCGTCCATCTTTTACAACATTTAAAGGGGGAAGCTAATGTGGGAGAAGCAATAGTAATCACTTCGGGAAAAGGTGGCGTAGGTAAAACAACTACAAGCGCCAACCTCGGTACTGCATTGGCTCTTCAAGGAAAAAAAGTATGCTTAGTAGATACAGATATTGGTCTGCGTAATTTAGATGTTGTGTTAGGTTTAGAAAATCGTATTATTTATGATTTAGTTGATGTCGTGGAAGGTCGCTGTAAAGTGCATCAGGCACTTGTAAAGGATAAACGAGTCGATGATAAACTTTTTTTACTACCTGCAGCTCAAACAACAGATAAAAACGCTGTGACACCTGAGCAAATGAAGAGCTTAGTTAACGAATTAAAAAGTGACTTTGATTATGTGTTAATCGATTGTCCAGCAGGTATCGAGCAAGGCTATCGCAATGCGGTAGCTGGAGCGGACCGCGCAATTGTCGTGACGACACCTGAAATTTCCGCTGTGCGCGATGCGGATCGAATTATCGGCTTATTGGAGCAAGAAGAGATTGAGGCGCCGAAATTAATTATTAACCGCGTTCGTCATCATTTAATGGCCTCTGGTGATACGATGGACATTACCGAGGTGACAACGCATTTATCTATTGATTTATTAGGAATTATTATAGATAGTGAGGACGTGATTAGCTCGTCAAACAAAGGTGAGCCAATCGTGATGAATCCAGATAATAAAGCCTCCTTAGGCTATCGCAATATTGCACGTCGTATTTTAGGTGAGTCTGTGCCATTAATGTCAATCGAACCAGAGCCAAAGGGCATGTTCGCTAAAATCAAGTCATTGTTTACAAAATAGGGTAGGTAGGGCGTTCAACAAGCAGTGCAGTTGCCTGCTTGTTGAACGCTTTCGTTTGTGTTTTATTAAAATTGCGACTGTTTGAAAAGTTGGATAGCCTGTTTTAAAGTTGTAAACATTGAGTCTAGTTGATGTTTCTTTGCATTTCAAATGAATAAAAAAGTAGGTTATTTATCGTTTTGCTTTCGATATAAGCTTCTGCGCTAATACTATTATCTTTGTCGTATATGGCGTGTCTCAAAATCACTTTTCAGGTACGCTCTTTTTTCTTTGCTTCGGCATATACTGTTAAAAACGAATAGGATGGTGGCATGAAAAGATGGCAGTGGGGCATTGCCTTTATATTATGTGTTATTGTGTGGGGAACGACGCAATTGCCAGAAACGAAAACGACGAGCTTTATTAAACGCGTTGTTTATAGTCAAGATGATTTAACATTTATGCGCAATACACTACGCAGTATTTCGATTTTCGAAGGGGAAAAGGTTGAAGTAGCTGATTACCCTGAAATGAGAGAAATGCTAAACTTTACAGCAATTCAGCCAAGTAATAAAGGCTATTTAATGACGTATGAGGAGACGGTAAGTCTTTTTGCATTGCAAAATGGCATCGTTGTCTTTACCGGCTATACGAAAGAAACAGGACAAACTATTTCAATTTTTTACGAGGACAATACAACTGTGACATATGGCTTTATTGATAATTTTTCATTGCTGCCCTATACAACGATTGCTGTCAATGAGCTTGTTGCGACAAAACAAGCAGGCGATTTATATATTCGCATAGAGAAGGACAATCAGGTGCTAGATTTGGAAAAAACATTAGCTTGGCTAAATGAGCAGATGTAGCATGTTGCGAATAACGATACACCCTTTATTGTTGCTTGTTCTGTTGATGATGGTCTTTACTGGTAATATCGCACTTTATAGTATTATTTTATGCTCTTTAATTGTACATGAAATGGGGCATTTATTAGCAGCGAAGGCTGTCAATTTACAGTTAAAAAGCTGTGTGATTATGCCCTATGGTGGAGAAATTAAGCTGCGGCAGGAAGGCACGTATTTACAAAGGCTTATCATCGCGCTCGGTGGACCTTGTGCAACACTTATTGGGATGGCAAGCTGTATGCTGTTACCGCCGCTGCTTGCTGCTCCCTTTTTTAAAGTGCAATTTTATTTACTCTGTTTAAATTTATTGCCCTTTTTACCGCTCGATGGTGGGAAAATCATATGTTATTTGCTGCTCACCCTATTTCCAAAAGCAAAAATATATGAGCTTTTTTTATCGCTTTCGCTGTGCTTTTTTACTATAATTGCAATATTAGCATTTATCATGCTACCAAAATCTATTCCTGTTCTATTGCTAAGTATTTTATTATGGATTAATTTAGTAGGGGAATGGAAGTACCGAAAATACCGCATTGCTTATGAGAAAATTGTTTTGAATAGGTTGACGTAAGTTTTTTCTTATGGTAGTATTTTAATGTTATTGTTTGTAGCACCCGCTACAACCGCACTGGCAAGGTGCCTAAGAGTAGCTAGTTTAGCTAACACCTTGATAGTAACAGGCGAGTCTTAGTCTAAAGAGGAGGTGCATTTTAATGTACGCAATTATTGAAACTGGTGGTAAACAAATCAAAGTTGAAGCAGGTCAAGAAATCTATGTTGAAAAGCTAGGTGTGGCTGCTGACGAAATCGTAACTTTCGATAAAGTTTTATTCGTAGGTGGAGAAACAGTTAAAGTTGGTGCTCCAACTGTTGAAGGTGCAACTGTTACAGCAAAGGTTGTAAAAGAAGGTCGCGCTAAAAAAATTACTGTTTTCAAAATGAAAGCGAAGAAAAACTACCGTCGTAAGCAAGGTCACCGTCAACCATACACAAAATTAGTTGTTGAAGCAATCAACGCTTAATTTCGAGGTGAACTCACGTGATCACGGTAACTATTTATAGTGATGAAAATCGCAAATCGTATGGATTTGAAATATCAGGTCATGCACTTTCTGACGTTTATGGACGTGATTTAGTATGTGCGGGAGCATCTGCCATCGCCTTTGGTGCTGTCAATGCGATACCACAGCTTACAGGAATCACACCTGAAATCGAGCAGGGAGATGAGGGAGGCTACTTAAAGGTAACAATCCCAAATGACTTAGAACGTGAAACAGACGATAAGCTTCAAATGATACTGAATACTATGGTGACACAATTTTACACGATGACAGCTAGTTATTCAGACTTTATTGAATTGAAATATAAAATGGTCTAGGAGGTGCATCGCAATGAACTTATTATTAACATTAGACTTACAATTTTTCGCATCTAAAAAAGGTGTAGGTTCTACGAAAAACGGACGTGACTCTGAATCAAAACGCCTTGGCGCTAAACGTGCTGATGGTCAATTCGTAACTGGTGGTTCGATTCTTTACCGTCAACGCGGTACGAAAATCTACCCAGGTACAAACGTAGGCCGTGGTGGAGATGATACTTTGTTCGCTAAAGTTGACGGCGTTGTTAAATTCGAACGCTTAGGTCGCGACAAGAAAAAAGTATCTGTATACCCAGTAGCTCAAGAAGCATAATGGTTATAACGAAGGGCTGACGCGTAAAGCTATCATTTACGTGTCAGCCTTTTTTCTATCAATGGATGACTGGAATTTTCTTAAGTATTGATACACTGGAACTTTTCTATGTAGTTTTAAGGGAAAAAAACTGCAAAACTTGCTATACTAATAACGATAACTGATTGGAGTGTAGAACATGACGACAAAGCTGTTAACGGTAAATGAGGTATTGCGTTTTGCCAATCATGATTTTTTAAATCAACTGAATTTAATTTTAATGAATTTAGATTTACAGCGTATTGAGGAAGCGAAGCAAATTATTAAAAATATTTCAGACAATAGTAAAAAGCTATCGAATATGAATAAATTGCAGCTACCACAAACTTTAGAATGGCTTCAAACATTCACATGGCGCTTTCCAGCAATTGATTTAAAGCTCCATAGCGATGTGCAGCAAGCAGTAAATCAACCACAGCTTGATGAAAAGCTAGCGCAATACTTGGAAAACACAGTCATCCATATTTATGATGGGCTTGATGCATATGCTGAGCATCAGCTTCAAATTACAACAAAGTCAGATGCATCACAATTTCAGTTGATTTTCCATTTAACTGGTAATTGGTCTGAGATGCCGATAATAAAAGAAACCGAACATATGTGCATTGATATGATAGAAGTGACAAACCATTCGTTACACTATGTATTAAGCGCAGGACTGGAGTGAAAACAATGTTTGTCGATCACGTGAAAATTTATGTAAAAGGTGGAGACGGCGGAGATGGTATGGTTGCTTTCCGTCGCGAAAAATATGTGCCAAATGGTGGTCCAGCTGGTGGAGATGGTGGTCATGGTGGAAATGTCGTGTTCCAAGTTGATGAGGGGTTACGTACATTAATGGATTTCCGCTACAAACGTCATTTCAAGGCAGAGCGTGGCGAGCATGGAATGAGCAAAGGGATGCATGGACGTAAGTCAGAGGATTTAACTATTAAAGTGCCGCCCGGGACTGTTGTTATTAATGCAGAAACGCAGGCTGTCATTGCGGACTTAGTAGAAGACGGTCAAAAAGCAATTATTGCGAAGGCTGGTCGTGGTGGTCGAGGCAACTGCCGTTTTGCGACACCAGCAAATCCTGCCCCTGAACTCGCTGAAAAAGGGGAGCCTGGGCAAGAGCTAGAAGTTATTTTAGAATTAAAAGTATTGGCTGATGTTGGCTTAGTAGGGTTTCCATCTGTTGGGAAATCAACTTTATTATCCGTTGTATCTGCTGCAAAGCCAAAAATTGGTGCATATCACTTTACAACAATTGTACCAAATTTAGGGATGGTAGAAACGGAAGATGGTCGCTCGTTTGCAATGGCCGATTTACCAGGATTAATTGAAGGTGCACATCAAGGCATTGGTCTAGGAATGCAATTTTTACGTCATATAGAACGCACACGCGTTATCGTTCATGTAGTTGATATGAGCGGGATGGAAGGTCGCGATCCATACGAGGATTATGTAACAATTAATGAGGAGCTAAAGCAGTATGATTTACGCTTAACAGAGCGCCCACAAATTGTTGTTGCAAATAAAATGGACATGCCTGAAGCAGAGGGAAATTTACAAAACTTCCTTGAAAAGGTGGGGGACAGTGTGAAAGTATTCCCTGTATCAGCTGTATCACGTCAAGGCTTGAAAGCCGTACTCTTTGAAATTGCTGACTTACTTGAAGTAACACCACAATTTGAACTGCATGAAATTAGTGCTGAAGAATCCGATGCAACAGTGCTTTATAAATATGAAAAACAAAATGAAGATTTTGAAATTACACGGGATGATGACGGTGCATTTGTCTTATCAGGTTATTCAATTGAACGATTATTTAAAATGACAGACTTTAGCCGTGAAGATGGTGTAAGACGCTTCGCTCGTCAATTACGTGCAATGGGGATTGATGATGCCCTACGTGAGCGTGGAGCAGAAAATGGCGATACAGTTCGCTTAATGGAATTTGAATTTGAATTTGTAGATTGATGCGCGGGGGTAGAAATATGAAAAACGTAGCAAATCAACGCTATTATTTAGTGCGTGAGGATGTTTTGACGGATGCAATGCAAAAAACATTAGAGGCAAAGGCCTTATTACAAAAGGGTGCTGTCGCCTCTATTTGGGACGCCGTCAAGGAAGTGGATTTATCACGCAGTGCATTTTATAAATATCGCGATGCTGTTTTTCCTTTTCACTCCATCGTTCAAGAACGTATTTTAACATTATTTTTACAGTTGCAAGACCGTAAAGGCTCGCTAGCAAAATTACTTGAAACGATTTCAGAGGCATATTGCAATGTATTAACGATTCATCAAACGATACCCATTCAAGGGAGAGCAAATGTTACCTTATCGCTTGATGTAACGAATATGAATGTGGACTTAAATGAATTGATTCAAATTTTAAAGCGTCTTGATTTTATTGAATCAGCAGAGGTTATTAGCTCAGGCGCATTGTAGGGGATGTTCCGAAAGCAGTGCATTGCCTGCTTTCGGAACACTATCAATGATGTTACATTAAAAAGTATCTCGATAAAATAGAAAAGGGATTCTTTGAAAATGACATAAACACTAGGTTTAGCAGTGCTATTTTTTGTAGAAGAGCCGGAATGCAAAATTTTCTTTTAAGTGTTCTCTGTAAAATAAAGGCTAATCAAGACGCTTAAAATTTAAAATAGGTATAAAGCTTACTTTTCACTTCATAAAAGACTGAAAATTTAGAAATAAAGGGAGGACATAAAATGTCAACACAAAATTGGGAAAAGCGCATCGCATATTTAGGTCCAGAAGCATCATTTACATATTTAGCGACAAAGGGCTTATTCCCAAATGATTGGCTAATGCCACAAGCCTCGATTCCGGAATGTATCGAGGCAGTTGCTGAAGGAAGGGTGGACTTAGCAGTAGTGCCATTAGAAAATGCATTAGAAGGCTCTGTCCCTTTAACGATTGATTATTTATTCCATGAAGCGAATCTTTTCGTTGTAGGAGAAATTACATCAAAAATTCAGCAGCACTTAATGGTACATCCAGAGCAAATGAAGAATTGGCAAAACATTGAAGCAGTTTATTCGCATCCACATGCATTAGCACAATGCCATAAATATTTATTTTACCGCTTTAGCGGTGTGCCGTTGCATCAATATTCGTCAACTGCTGCGGCGGCAAAGCTTGTAGCGGATTCACCAGAACGATGCATTGCGGCAATTGCAAATAGCGCTGCTGCTGAAAAATATGGGCTGACGATTGTTGAAAACAATATTCATGATTTCCATTTTAACCATACGCGCTTCTTTGTTTTAGCAAGGGAAAATATACGCCTACCACAAGCTGAAAATGAAATATTAAAGACAACGTTTATGATTACATTGCCAACAGATGTATCAGGGGCACTTCATCAAGTATTATCCGTATTTGCATGGCGCAAGCTGAACTTAAGTAAAATCGAATCACGCCCATTGAAAACAGGCTTGGGTGATTATTTCTTTATCGTAGATGTATTGGCAGATGAGGAAGAAACGATGATGAGGGGGGCAGTTGAGGAATTGCATGCATTGGGCTGTACAGTGAAATCGCTCGGTACATATTATAGTTACACAACACCAGAATGAGGTGAAGGAAATGGCGATTGTCTTATTTGACGGAGAATGTCATTTTTGTGATGCAAGTGTACAATTTATTATTAAGCGTGATCCAAAGGGCTATTTTCAGTTTGCCTCATTGCAAAGTGAGGTAGGGAGGGAGCTATTAGAACGCTATCAAGTGCCGAAAGCTGATAGCATCGTGCTTATAGAAAATGGACGCTATTTCTTACAGTCAACCGCTGCACTGAAAATTGCGCGGCGACTGCAAGGGTTTTGGCGTTTTGCTTATGTATTTATTGCAGTACCTACTGGTGTTCGCAATTTCGCATACGATAAACTCGCAAAAAATCGTTATAAATGGTTTGGAAAAAAAGAACTATGCGAATTACCCTCACAGGATATTCGCCAACGATTTTTATCATGAAAAGCGTCCAAACGGCTGTTTAACCGCAGCTTTTTGGACGCTTTCCTAATCAATTACACCTCGGCATAATTGCGTCCAGATTTTTTCAAAAGTTAACTTAAAACCGTCACGTCCTGTGACAACGGTTAACTGACCTGCATTACGCAGACCTCCATCAAAATCTGTGACATCCGAAGCTTGGGCCAACACGATGTTGGTCACTCAATCATTGCGCTCCTATACTGAGCTCTTCTTTCGAGACAGAGGATTTGGACTCCCTTTAACTTGAAATGCTTTTTTGCATTTATAGAAGTGGGGGACTTCTGTACCTGTCGCCTTGTTACCGGTGCAAATAAGAATTGTCGCTATGCTTTCTGTACAAAAGTAATTTGCTGAATCAAGTTTAAACTTCACGCATCCGCTGAATACGTAGTAGGGCAAGAATATAAATAATTATCGCTAATAGTAATGTAATTGGAATACATTGATACCAGCTTGCGCCAACTTGTTGAATGGACAAACCCGCGAAAACGTATAAAAATGGATTAAGCCAATTGACAACACCTATTTGCATGGTGAAAAAGCCGATTAATAATATACTAATTGTTATAAGTAATGTGACAATCGAATTTTTAATAAATAAGCTTAGCAAGAAAAGTATAGAGATAGCCAACAAAATCACAATTGTTGTGCTAAGCAATCCCCATATTATATAGTCGCGAATCGTAATAAAAGATATTATGCCATCTACCTCAACGAAAATTGGATAGGCAAACGAGCCTACTTGACCGAATAGATAGCCTACGCCCCATGTTATACCGAATAATCCTAGCGTTAAAAGTAAATAAGTGACAACAGTTGTTGCCCATTTTGCGTGCAAAATAGCTGTTTTACGAATGGGCTGGGTATAAAGTAAACGAATACTACCCTGCTCAAATTCCAGCGTTAATAAATCACCTACTACTAATAGCAGTAAAACAATTGCTCCTATATTAATATAAAGCGTCGCCACTTGCTTTATATAGTTTGGCAAATTCGTACTATAGTTTTCAAATGTTGGCTCAATCCCTTGTGATAACAGCTGTTCATTGAAAAGAATCGTCGGTTCAATAGCGCTATTTTGAATAGAAAAATCACCACCTGCTTCCTTATACAAGGTAAGCGTTTGTAAAAAGTCGTTTTCTATTTGTAAACGCTTTTCCCAATCAGTTGATTTTACTAGAGGAGCCCATTCGTATAATAAATTTAACGCCTTTGCTAAGTGCTGTATTTGTTCATCTGTCTGCCCACTTTCAGGTGACTTTTGCAGCACACGTAATAGGCTTTGCGCTTCTTGTGTATAAGCAGTGACACGTTTTACTTCTTCTTCTAATGCTAAATCTTGCATGGCGAAATTTCGGAAAAACAAGCCTACTCCTACAAATAGTAAAATGGCAAAAGTATAGAGGAAACGGCGACTAAAGAGAATTTTCTTTACTTCAAAAATAAATAGTCTCATTTTCTCAGCTCGCTTTCAAATAGCTCCATATAGCGTTTTTCAGCCCCAATCTTTTTATTTTCAATATGGCGTATTTTCACATCATTCTCATTAAGTGTATCAATGACTTGCTGTAATGCTAGGTCCGCCTCACTAAATATAAAGTGGTCCGCCTCCATTGTGACAGGGAGCTTGTTTGTCGTAAAAATGTCACGTGCCTTTTCGCTATTGGAAACATAAATTGAATAGTGTGCGATATTTAATTTTTCTAAAGATTCCTCTAAAATTTCGCCATCTTTCATGAAATAAATCGTATTTGTCATTTTATCAATTTCCTCAAGATTATGAGAGGAAATAATGATTGTTGAACCCTTTGCATGCAAATCCATTAGAATATGACGCATATGGATGGCGCTTGTCGGGTCAAGTCCGTTAATTGGTTCATCAAGTAAAATTAATTTAGGCTCATTTAAAATGGCCATTGCTAACAATAGATGCTGTTTCATACCAAGTGAATAGCTACGCACTCTTTTTTTTGCATATTTATCCATACCGACATATGCAGCTATTTCTTTTGCTTTTCGAGCAGGTAATTTTTGTGCATGGCAAATAAAATTCAAATGATCAGCACCTGTTAAATCTCCGTATAATACACGATTATCCTGTAAATAAGATACCTCATAAAATAGGCTAGGGTCTGTATGCTTCTTTCCGAGAATAGTAATATCCCCCTCTTGAAATGGCAGTAAATTCATTAAACAATTCATCATTGTTGTTTTACCAGAGCCGTTTGGTCCAATAAGTGCAATGATTTGTGGTTCTTCCACTTGGAACGTAATATTTTTTAACACCAGTTGCTTTTTATAGCTTTTCTTCAGCCCTTGTACATTAATAATCATGACATAACCCCTTTACGTAGCTTTATACTGCAAAATGTAACAATAAGTACGATTAATGTGCTTATTGCTAATGATAATAAGCCTTGTTGATAGGTGAACAATGTATTGTTATGAATAATCGTATATTCCCCATTTAAAATCGGATATACAGTAAGGTAATGGAAAGGAATCCATTGCGTCCAACTTAATAAAAATGTTTGCTCTGTTAATGCTTGACCAAGCACTAACACAATAATCGTTAGCCCAATCGCTAAAATAGCGCGATTTGTCAAAACAGAAAATAAAAATAGCAAGCCAAAGCCAAATGCTAAAACAAGTACAAATAATCCCCCCGCCTTGCTTAAAAACTGAGCAATTGACAAAAAGGAATACGTTCGTTCTGGACCATAAATTAAAATAGGGTATTGCCAA
This sequence comes from Metasolibacillus sp. FSL K6-0083, assembly GCF_038630865.1. Lineage (NCBI taxonomy): Bacteria > Bacillati > Bacillota > Bacilli > Caryophanales > Caryophanaceae > Metasolibacillus > Metasolibacillus sp. FSL K6-0083. The sequence goes on from NZ_CP152046.1 coordinate 322,933, forward strand.
TCTCCAAGTCGATTAAAAAGTGTACCAAGACCGACACCGATAATTGCTGTTAAGCTAACGATAAGAAGGGAGCCAACCATAACTGTAAACGCTTTCGACAACCAAAATGAAGAGCGGCGAATCGGCATAGTGCGGAGTAAATGAATTGGTCCATTGCGTCCAAAGCCTTCTTTCGTCAAAATATCCGAGAATAAAAAGAGTAAAAAGATGAGTCCAACCAAGCTAAAGCCATATTGGAACAGATGAAACAGAAAATATGTGCCAGTGGAGGAATGAAAAGATGATAGACTTTGAGCTAGTTGTTGTACAAGTGGCTCAGAGAAATCTTGGTCATATAGCGTAGTGCCTTGATTTTCTAAGCCTGACGCAAGGGGCTGAACCGACTTTTCCTCCATCCAGCGCATTTTATCCATATGTACTAGGACAGTAAAAGGTGTTGGATAAAGATAGCTGTTTTTATATATTTCTAAATTTTTTAAGGCTATTTCTTCAGATTTAGAAAAATTTAGTAGACTCCCTTGCCAATATAGATTCCAGTTACGCTCTATTAATCCTTTCTGCATAATCTGAAATCCTTTATATTGACGTTTTAAATTATCTAATACTTCTTTTTCCATTGGACTTAAGTTATCTATATCCTCTTCCATCGAATCTACATATTCTTCAAAAAAAAGAACATTTTCAGAAACATACATTTCTATTTCTTCTAATGATGTCGATTTTTTATCAATATAAAAAAAATAAGTAGTAATCACAATCGCTAAAAGCAAGGTCAAAAAATAACTTATTCTTGACCTTTTCATTTTTGTCCATTCCAGTCGAAAAAAATGGAGCATACCCATCCCCCTTTTTGTGAATAAATATAATTGAACAGAATTAAAGGAGCTTTGGAGAATGTAGATATAATCCTACTTCTTCCAAAGCTCCTTTGGCTTAGATAAGTTACTCATTAAAAAATCATTCAGAATAGTAGGTAACCTAAAGAAAGATGTTCATTTTGATTAGTAACACGCATATTTCATTGTTCAAGGTAACTACTCAGCGCTATTAAGGGCGGCAGGTGCTGGACAATTCCCTGATAGGCAGTGAACAGTTCCTGAATAAACAGCTACCAAATAGTCATCCTGTACACGCGGTACCACATATTGAAGTGTTAAGGTACCAGTCCATCCCAAGGAATTATAATAATAGGTTCCAGGAATAGTTGCCCCTTTTGAATAAAGCACGTCGTGAGTAACATTTCTTGAGATACTCATAACTTCTATTAAAGAGGAATTATCATTTAAAGTATTTGCTTGGACTGGTGAATGTGAAACTCCTCCAAAAAGAAATCCAATTGATAGAGCTCCAATTATTATTTTTTTCATATTTTCCCTCCATAACTATATTATCTCGAATTTAAAGTTAAATATAAAATTTTCCATTATGCATAAGTTTTGGAATATATTCCTTGGATTTATTGTACTATATTTTGTAATTTAATTATATATTTTTCTTTCGACAACATTTTATTTGTAAATTCGACATGATGATAATATATTAAAATTAGATACCTCTATTATTAGTTATACACTAGCTTATTATTCTCCAACCCTAGTTTGCCAAGCATAAAAGGCAATTCCTTTATATTCTTTCTCATAAGTTAATTTAAGCACGTATGTGTAGATACCTTCCTCACTAGGCAATACAAATTTATTATCAATTAATTCTGTTGGTATAAATTGGTCAGCTTCTACTTGAAACAATTCAATTGTTGTTGCAAAAGGAAGTTTTTCGTCTGGATTACTGATATCCTCTGGTAAGGTGATAATTTCTACCTGTATCTGTTCCTTAGGCTGATTTCGAATTGTACGATAACCATCAAAAATATCCTGTTTTGGTGCCTCGTTTAATTCAGATAAACATTTTGTCAAATCCGGATTCCAACAATATGATAACAACGGTAAATCAATTCTCATATCATTTTTAGCATCGTTGATATAGATACCTCTCGGTTTCACATTACGCTCGTAAAATGTTGGTTCCACCTCCACCTCCATCTTCACCTTTTCTTTTTCCACTTGATTATTTTGACAACCAACAAGAAATAGTAAACAACAAAGTAAGTTTAATAGTTTTATCATTTCAAATACCTCCATCAATTTCCAGTATTCATGTAATTATAATAAAAGATAGTAAAAAAGACAAATCTCTAAGAAGAAATTAAGGAACTGCTGAAAACCTAATAAACTAGTCCAATATCTATTTAGAGTAACCTATGATGAGGAATTCAAAGGTATTGCTTATTATGCTTGGCAAGGTAAGGTAGAACAATAATAGAGGAAGCTGTTAGCAAGAGGGCACTGAAAAAGTCTAAGAAATAATTAAAGCGATTACGTAAAAAGAAATCCATTTACGCAATCGCTTTTCTGTCTATTTACTATATTAAAAGGTTACAGCATAAACTTGATTACGACCATTTTCCTTTGCATGATATAAAGCTTTATCAGCGTTTGTATAAAATGCATCTAAGGAGATGGCTGTCTGAACTTCTGTTGTAGCGGAGCCTAAGCTTAATGTACATTGTGTTGAAATATGCTGAAATGAATATTGGGAAATGGTAGTCCGCAATGCTTCTGCTAGCTTAGTTGCTCTGTCGATTTGGCAGTTTGGTATTAAAATGACAAACTCATCTCCGCCATAGCGCCCAAAAATAGCCTCTTTCGGAAGTGCATTTGCAATTACTTTGGCAATCTCTCTCAGTACATAATCCCCAGTATCATGTCCGTATGTATCATTAATCCCCTTAAAGCGGTCAACATCAAAAATAATAAAGGAAACCATGCTTTTTTTCTTTAGCGCTGAGGCAATCAGAGCATCTGCGCGCTGAATAAAGGCGTGTCTATTATAAATATTTGTTAACTCATCCATCATAGCCATACGTGTCAATTCAATATCTGTTTGCTCTTTTACGAGTAAAATAAAACCAATGCTACCGACGAGCATTTCGATAAATCTCGTCAAGAAGGCAAGTGTTTGATATTCATTTTCTGCAAAAAGCGTTACGTCGGTTGAAACAAATAGTGCATTATATGTACGCAAGACAAGTGACAGTGCAATGGCACTATATAAAATAAGCATGATGCGTTTCAAAATCGATGCTTTACAAGTAAGATAAAATGCTCGGATTGGGAATCCAATCAGTACAGTAATGGTTATAGATATAATAGCAATGCGCACATTGTCAAAATTATAAAACAAAATAGCTGCATAAAAGCTAAGTAAACCAAATAATGATACAATAACGATAGCTTTTCTCGCCATATCTGTGAGACATTTTAGCAACAACAGTAGTGCAATACATTCAATCATTGTACCGATAAGCAACAGTGTATTACTTAAGAAAATGGATACGACAAATGGCAATATTTCGCGAAATAGTATAATAGTATATGCAATAATTTGTAGGAGCTTTCCTATTACAAATGTCCAAATAGTACGGTTATTATACTGGTAGCTGTATGCTGAAATAAGCATGATAACACAGTAATGTCCAATAACAAGCAAAAGAATAACCGTCTTTATATCAAGTAATAAAAGTGACATATATCTGTACCCCTAACTACATCAAAGAAATTGTTATTATTATACACAAAATAATGTTTAAAGTCGATTGGAATTATAGTGAAAAAAGGTGAAGTGATGTTTAAAACAATTGGAATTTTAGCCCATGTAGATGCAGGGAAAACGACTTTTTCCGAGCAGCTACTTTATCATATGGAAGGCATTAAAGAAAAGGGGCGTGTTGATAATAAAAATGCTCATTTAGATTTTCATGCATTAGAAAGGGCACGCGGAATTACAATTTTTGCAGAGCAAGGGCGCTTTCAATATGAAGGTGATACATATACATTAATTGATACGCCGGGGCATGTTGACTTTTCTCCTGAAATGGAGCGCGCGATTCGCGTAATGGATTATGCGATTGTTATTGTGAGTGCAGTGGAGGGAATTCAGGGGCATACCGAAACCGTATGGCAGTTACTGCAAAAATATAATGTGCCAACATTTTTATTTATAAATAAAATCGATCGTGAGGGTGCAAATAAGGAGCAAGTACTTGCAGCGCTTCATCAAGAGCTGTCAGAGGAAATTTTATTTATAGAAAATGATACGAGTGAGGAGAGCGTTAAGGAATGGCTAGCTGAGCGTGATGAACAAATGCTCGAATTGTTTTTAGAGGGCAAGCTAGAAAATACGATTGTTATGACACAACTGCAAAAGCAAATTGCAGCGCGTAAGCTTTTCGTTTGCATGGCAGGAGCGGCACTAAAGGATGAAGGGGTATTACCATTTTTTCAGCAGCTTGCTAAGCTCACAATAGCGTGCTTTGATACTACAGCGCCATTTCAGGCTGAAGTATTTAAAATACGGCATGACTCTACTGGACAGCGACTTACTTTTATGAAGGCATTGCAGGGACGCTTACAAGTACGCGATGCGTTTACATTTGGTGATACAACAGAAAAAGTAACGGAAATCCGCTATTATAATGGAGCGAAGTTTGAAACAACGACAGTTGTGGAGGCGGGTGAAATATTTGCAGTAAAGGGCTTAAACCAAGTGGCGATTGGTAGTGTTATTGGGGGTATACCAAATGAAAGCACATTGAAATTAGTGCCAACATTACAGGCCAAGGTTGTCTATCATGGTGATTTGCATATGAAGGAAGTGTGGCAGCAGTTCCGTTTATTAAATGAGGAAGAGCCTTCATTGCGTGCAATTTGGCAGGAGGAATTACAGGAAATCCATGTTCATGTCATGGGGGTGATTCAGCTAGAGGTACTAACTGAGATTGCGAGGGAGCGCTTACATCTTGCGATTACATTCGCTAATCCGCAAATCATTTATAAAGAAACGATTGCTACAACTGTAACAGGATATGGGCATTTTGAACCGCTAAAGCATTATGCGGAAGTGCATTTACTTATGGAGCCAGTAGCGCGTGGTACAGGTATTTTGTTTCACAGTGTTTGTCATGCAGACGATTTATCAGTGGGACATGTTCGCTTAGTGGAACAGCATTTATTTGAAAGAGCACATAACGGCTTATTGACAGGCGCTGCGTTAACGGATATTAAGTTCACACTGCAGACAGGGCGCGCTCATGTTGAATATACGTCAGGCGGCGATTTTCGAGAGGCAACTTTGCGCGCACTCCGTCAAGGATTAGAACAGGCTGAAAATGTGTTATTAGAGCCTTATTATTATTTTAAGATGAAGGCAGCCAATGATTTTTTAGGGCGTATGATGCACGATGTACAACAAGCGCATGGCACTTTTGAAGCACCCACTATGACAGAAACCAGCGTTACATTAATAGGGAAAGTACCTGTTGCTACATTTATGAACTATAGCACGACATTTGCAGCCTATACAAATGGCAGGGGCGTGCTAAGCTTGCAATTTGCTGGCTATGATGTCTGCCATAATCGCGAGGAAGTCATCGCGCAAAAAAACTATGATAAAAATGCAGATCCACTTTATACGTCATCTAGTATTTTTTGCAAAAAGGGCAAAGGTGAAATTATTCCATGGGATAAAGCGAAAGCTGCAATGCATTGTTTGAAATGAACGTGGAATAAAGTGAACCTTCAATCAGTGGGGGTTTTCTTCATCCCCCACTGATTGGTAGTTTCACCAATCGGGTTTTTACAGGCTGTTGGATCCCCCACTTAAACATCTTGATTTTATCTGTTGTTTTGAAGTGGGGGTCTTACAGCCTGTTAATACGGGATAAATCTAGAATGAGAGAAAATGACTGGCTAGAAAATGGACTAAGACGCTATTCTCTAGCCAGCTTTTTTACTCGGCAGCTTGTAATGTAAGTGTTAATGCATCATAGGAATCTCCATTAATGACAAGCGTGTAGTAATCGCTGTAAGAGTTATCTAATGAGAATGGCTGAGCAATTTTTCCATGCTGCTTATTCCCCTCGCTATCTTTGTAATCAAATGTGACATCCAATGCAATTGTTTTATGGAATGTATTATGATTACGAGGAATGTTGAATGAAAGGGAATTGCCATGAGAAAGCTTGTTTTTTGGTATTGTGTAGCTTTCATCATTGATTGCTAGTTCCAGATTAGATAAGTCGATGGACGACTGATTTACAAATTGTAGTTCGTATTCCTTGCTTAAATAAAGACTAGTACTATAACGATTTCCATTCTTGTCGACCACGATTCGCGGGGCAATTTTTTCGAATGTTACAATAAGCTCGTTATTGCTATAAACAAAATACGAAGTGCCCTCTGTTTTGACAGATATATTTGGATAAATCTTTTTATTTAATCGCTCTTCTGCACGAATAGATTCATCGACTTCCTCTGGGTCTAAAATGAGTGGATTTTGAGGAATGACTCCCATTTCACCATCGTAAAAATAAAAAGTAGAATGATGTTCTCCAGCCCGTTCACTTTGGAAGAACTGTCCATCCAAATCGTTTTCGGTAATACGATAGTTGGCTGTGTGTTCGTCTTGTGAAAAAGTGGTGCTAAGTATTATTAAAATAAGTACGGAGAGTGAAAAGGCGATTCGTGGCATCCAACTTCCTTGCTTTTTTTGTTGTGTTTTCGCTTGAATTGCAATTCGTTCTTTTTGGGTAAACTGTGCATTTTGAAAAACATTTTGTTCCATTGTATTGCGCAAATTTTTTAATCTTTTTTCCACCTTAATCCCTTCCTTCTAATAAAGTTTTTAAATTTCCTCTAGCACGCCTTAATCTGGTCTTTACAGTATTTTCATTGCAGCGCAAAATGGTTGCGACCTCATGGATGGATAGTTCCTCATAGTAATAAAGCAAAATGACTTCTCGATATTTGATAGGTAAGGTGAGTACAGCATGAGCTAATGCTTCATTTGTTTCTTGTTGGATTAAAAAACTTTCCGGAGGCGGCTGGGCTGGTAGCTGTTGATCGTAGCCGCTATCTTTCACAATAATGCGCTTAAACCAAGCAGTGCGGTAATAGTCCTTTGCGCGATTAATTGTAATGCGGTAAATCCATGCTTTGTATGATTGAATAGCGTGTTTTTTATCGTATTGTTCATAACAAGTAAGAAATACATCCTGTACGATTTCCTGTGCTTTGCCCCAATCTTGCACATAGCTATAGGCAAGCTTTGTTAAGGCAAGCCCGTATGTATCCATCAAAGCATCAAGCCAAACTTCTGGCGTAGTTTCTAATATAATTTGCTCTACCTCTATCATCCCCTCACATCCTTTCCTTGCCCCTAAGACGACCTAAAATCCTATTACGTTTCAAAAGAATGAAAAAAGATTGCAGCAAATTGCTACAATCTTTACTTTAAGCTAATTTTACCATATTTAGTTAGATGTAGCATTGGTTTTAAACAAAGGATAGCACCTAGTTTTCAACTAAATAGCCTTTGTCACGCAATCGTTCTTCTGCTAAATTCAGTAAGTCTTCAGCAGGTGCGCTAATCATATGCATATGTGTTCCATCTGTTAAAATGGATAAATAATTAGCTTTTGTATCCTTAACACGCTTAACGAAGGCATCTACTTCAGGGCGATTAGATACCATGATGGAGGCGGTAATTTCACCATATACAGCATGCTCAACAATCACATTGTTAATCGTCACGCCACAATCGACTATTGTGTACATTTCATCTAATGCATTTTCGGCGCTATGCGTACAAACAATTTTTCGTTCAATATGTGCTGCTTTTTCTAAAGGCATATATAAATAACCTTGGCTCGTCGCAATAATTGGCTCATTGCGTGCTTTTAATAAATTCATATCATTAACAATCACTTGACGTGATACATTCGCATGCTTTGCTAAATCCGTACCAGTAATTGGTTTCCCAGCTACCTTTAATAATGATAACAGCTCATAGCGACGTTCTTCACCTAACATTTTTTTCATGCAATCACCTCCAATAATTTAATCATTCTTCAGCGAAATTTAATAGAGGAACTGACAATGTACGCGTGTAAAACAGTACTTGTTTTTTTGTCGGCTTGAAAAACCGAGGTGTAATAGATGTATATAAACAATTTGTCCTAACATAGTGTAACACGAGAGCATCTAGATGTGCCTAAAAGATTTGTGTCCATTTTTTTATTTCCACATATGATAAAGCGAGAAAAGGAGGATGCCCATGCGAGTTCATATTGTCCAAAAAGGCGATACACTATGGAAAATTGCCAAACAATATAGTATCGGCTTTGAGGAGCTAAAACGCTTAAATGCTCATTTAGCAAATCCAGATTACATCGTACCGGGAATGGAAATTTACTTACCAGACGGTCATCACGTAAAGGAAAAGCCGAAAGAGCAGATAAAGGAAAGGGTGGAGAGTCCGCGACAAAATATGCCGTTACCAACACCAGCACCACCAAAAATTGAACAGCCAATGATGCCGCCGATACAGTGGCAGCCACAACAGCCTGTATGGCCAGAGTTTAATTTATATATGCCGTGGCATATAGATATGACACAAATGCAATCAATGCCGCCGCAGCTACAACAACCGATGATGCCAATGCCAGAAATGCAACAACCTATCATGCCACCACCACAAGCTCAACCGCCGATGATGCCGATGCCAGAAGTTCAGCAACCGATGATGCCACCGCAACAAATGCATCCACAAATGCATCCACAAATGATGCCACAACAGATGCCATTTCCACCAATGTGCATGCCACCAATGCCGATGATGTGCTGCTGTCCGATGCCTACGCCATATGACATGATGATGTATCCGCAGATGCAGTCATTCCCGAATATGCCGCAGCAACAACTTGCTGCTGAAATGGAACAGCAAGCTTCCCCGATGATGGAACAAGAAATGCGCAATGAAAACTTTTATGAACAAATGAACCAGCCTTGCCCATGTACACAGCAACCACAAATGATGCCTTTACCATGTCAGCCAATGCCTTGTCCACCATGGCATTATTAATATGTATATTAAGCACAATTGCTGGAAATGGCAAACGGCATCCGGCACATTCTTTGTCAAAAAATATGAGGATAGCTTAATCGAAAAAAAAGTAAAAAATATTCATCATAAATTAACAGCAATTGCTTTTCCATATCATATTCCGGTTGTTAATACCAATGACGGGGTTGTCATTCAAAAATGGCATGAAGGCCGTAGCGCACGCTTTGACCAGAAGGAAGAGCGGTTAGCGGCAGTCGACTGCTTGCAAGCTCTTCATGAAACAAAAAATGATATTAATTGGCAGCTTGAACCTCTCCCGCGTCAGCAGCTACAACGCAAATGGCGAACAAGATTTGAACGATTTTTAATGAATGAAAAAGAGCTTTCGTATTATTTAGATAAAGATTACAACAGCATTGCCCACACGGCATATAAAGGCTTAAGTAATATGTCTGCAGTGCCTTTACAAACAGAAGGGGCAACTTTGCTACATGGGGATGTTGTGCACCATAATTTTTTGAAAACAGATAAAGGAATTGTATTAATTGATTTTGATTTAGCTGTGTTAGGCTCGCCTATTGATGAAATGGTTTTATGGCTACATCGTGCATTACCGAATGTCGACTATGATTTATCGTTGCTTCTACAAGAGCATCCTTATACAGCAATTTGTATGCCGCAACTATCACATATATATTATCCAAATGAATTGCTGCGTGAATGGCTGTATATTTTACAATTAGAAGAGAAGGAGCGCGAGCCTTTTCTAGATTATTTAATTCCCTTTACTAGAAAAGCATTACAGCATTGGCCGAGGCTAATCAAACAAATTGAGTACCATTCATAAAATGTGTGGGGCGTCTAAAAAGGCTGTGGGGGCTTTGAGACAGTTCATTTAAAAGTAGCTGAATTCAATGTTTCCAACTATATTAAAATAAGCTATCAATTTTTTAAAATAACTGTTATTTTAATAAAACCCGAACAAAACGTCCGAAAAGCAGTGCTCCGCACGCTTTTTGGACGCCTCTCTCTCTAGCTCACTTTGTGCTATAATGAATGCATGATTGTGAGGGATGAAAGATGTACGATTATTTAAAAGGTCAGGTGACGCGTATTACACCTGAATATATCGTCGTAGAGCAGCAAGGAATAGGCTGGCGATTATTTACACCAAATCCATATGCCTTTCAAAAAACGACAGTAGAACAACAGATTTTTTTACATATGCATGTACGTGAGGATGCACAGCTCCTTTATGGATTTACGAGCTTAGATCAGCGTGAGCTCTTTCGGAAATTAATTCAAGTATCAGGAATCGGACCAAAAGGTGCGCTAGCGATTTTAGCGACTGGGAATCCAGCGCAAGTTATTCAAGCGATTGAAATGGAGGACGAGTCTTTTTTAATCAAATTCCCGGGGGTTGGCAAAAAAACAGCACGCCAAATGATTTTAGATTTAAAGGGCAAGCTGGGTGCATTATTAGAGCAAGTCGAGCTGCCAAGTGCAGAGGAGGAGCTACCGTTATTTGGCGTCAATCCGTATAAGCATGAGTTAGAAGAGGCATTATTAGCTTTAACAGCGCTCGGTTATGCGGAACGTGAGTTAGCTAAGGTACAACCGCAGCTTGAAGCAGATGAAACATTAACGACGACGGATGCTTATATGAAGCAAGCGTTAAAGCTGCTATTGAAATTAAAATAGGAGGAAGAGGGCATGTCAGATCGAGTGATTTCGAGCGAAGCGAATGCGGCAGAGGAACAACTCGAGTATTCTTTACGTCCACAGTTGCTTGCGCAATATATTGGGCAACATCAAGTAAAGGATAACTTGAAAATTTTCATAGAAGCAGCGAAGCAGCGTCAGGAATGCTTAGACCATGTGCTTCTATATGGTCCTCCAGGGCTAGGCAAAACGACGTTAGCAACTGTTATAGCGAATGAAATGGGTGTACAAGTCCGTATGACGAGTGGACCAGCTATTGAACGACCGGGGGATTTAGCGGCTATTGTTAGCAGCTTAGAGCCTGGAGATGTATTATTTATAGATGAAATTCATCGTCTGCCACGCGCAATTGAGGAAGTACTCTATCCTGCAATGGAGGATTTTTGTTTGGATATCGTTGTAGGCAAAGGGCCAGAAGCCCGCTCTATTCGTCTAGAATTGCCACCATTTACGTTAGTAGGTGCAACAACGCGGGCTGGAGCATTATCCGCACCGTTGCGAGACCGCTTTGGGGTGCTACTGCGCCTAGAGTTTTATGATGAGGAATCATTAGCAAAAATTGTGATACGAAGCGGGCAATTGTTTGGGGTAGAGATGGATGAAACAGCAGCATATGAAATAGCTCGTCGCTCAAGAGGTACACCGCGTATCGCCAATCGCCTATTAAAACGTGTGCGCGATTATGCACAGGTTATAGGGAACGGACAAATTTCATTAGTACTTGCACAGCAAGCACTTGAGCTACTGCAAGTAGACCCACTTGGCTTAGATCATATCGACCATAAATTATTAATGGCGATGCTAGAGCGCTTTCGCGGAGGTCCAGTCGGCTTAGATACACTAGCGGCATCGATTGGTGAGGAGCGTGTGACAATAGAGGACGTTTATGAACCATATTTATTGCAAATCGGCTTCGTGCAGCGCACACCTAGAGGGCGTATTGCCACAGCATTAGCATACGAGCATTTTGGCATAACGCCACAACAATCTTAAGTAAAGGGACGTTTTTATGAAAGTAGAAGATTTTGATTTTTATTTACCAGAGCAATTAATCGCCCAAACGCCATTATTAGACCGTACAGCGAGTCGTCTGTTAGTTGTTAACCCCCATTCAAAAGAGCTTGAGCATCACCAATTTGCTCATATTTTAGAAGAGCTCCAAGCAGGTGATTGCCTTGTGTTAAATGATACCCGTGTATTACCTGCTCGTTTAATTGGTGTAAAAGAAGATACGGGTGCTAATATTGAAATACTATTATTAAAGCAAACAAATGAGGATGAATGGGAGACGTTAGTAAAGCCTGCCAAGCGTGTGAAAATTGGTACTGTCATTACATTTGGTGAAGGTTTATTGCACGCGGAATGTGTTGCCGAGCTAGAGCACGGTGGACGCCTATTTCAATTCCAATATGAAGGCATTTTTTACGAAATTTTGGAGCGTTTAGGTGAAATGCCTTTGCCGCCATATATTCGTGAAAAGCTTGATAATCAAGAGCGCTATCAAACAGTCTACGCAAAGGAGCGTGGTTCGGCAGCTGCTCCGACAGCAGGACTGCATTTTACAGAGCAATTGTTAGAGGCAATACGTGCGAAAGGAGTAGAAATTGCCTTCGTTACATTGCATGTAGGCTTGGGGACATTTAGACCAGTAAGTGTGGAATCGATTGAAGACCACGATATGCATGCAGAGTTCTACAGTATATCAGAGCAAACAGCCAGCATCATTAATCGCACAAAAGCAAATGGCGGAAATATCATTGCAGTAGGCACAACCTCTACACGTACTTTAGAAACTGTCGCTTCTAAAAATAATGGGAAAATTATCGCTGAGCAAGGCTGGACGTCCATTTTCATTTATCCAGGCTATGAATTTAAAGCAGTGGACGGGCTTATTACGAATTTTCATTTACCGAAATCTACACTTGTTATGCTTGTTAGTGCTTTAGCAAGTAAAGATAGTATTTTACATGCATATAAAGAGGCGGTAGAAGAAAATTACCGCTTCTTTAGCTTCGGTGATGCAATGTTTATTCGACCAAAAGTGAAACCATAGTAGTAAGGAAGAGCTTAGCGTTTTGTAAAATTGCTATTTACTTAATAGCACGTTACAATAATTTGTTGTGCGTAATACTTTTCGCATAGATGAATTCGAGGTACTGTTTATACCTTTAGAAATGAGAGGGATTTTGTTCATGACACAACCAGCTATACGCTATGAATTAATTAAAACATGTAAGCAAACAGGAGCGCGCTTAGGTATCGTGCATACACCACATGGCTCATTTGAAACGCCTACATTTATGCCAGTTGGGACACAAGCGACTGTAAAAGCAATGTCGCCGGAAGAGTTAAAAGAAATGAATGCAGGCATTATTTTATCTAACACTTATCATTTATGGCTTCGACCAGGTCATGATATTGTAAAAGAAGCAGGTGGACTTCATAAATTTATGAACTGGGATCGCCCAATATTAACAGATTCAGGTGGCTTCCAAGTATTCTCTTTAAGCAAATTCCGTAAAATTGAAGAGGAAGGCGTTTATTTCCGTAATCATTTGAATGGGGATAAGCTTTTTTTAAGCCCTGAAAAAGCGATGGAAATTCAAAATGATTTAGGTTCAGATATTATGATGGCTTTCGATGAGTGTCCACCATATCCAGCAACATATGATTATATGCTAAAATCTGTAGACCGTACTACGCGTTGGGCAAAACGCTGTAAGGAGGCACATCAGCGTCCTGAGGAGCAAGGTTTATTCGGCATCATCCAAGGTGGTGAATATGAGGAATTGCGTCGTCGCTCAGCGGAAGCTTTAGTAGAGCTAGATTTCCCAGGCTATGCAATCGGTGGTTTGTCGGTAGGGGAGCCTAAAGAAGTGATGAACCGCGTACTAGACTTTACCGCACCCTTAATGCCTGAAAATAAACCTCGCTATTTAATGGGGGTTGGCTCACCAGATTCGCTCATTGATGGAGCGATTCGTGGTATTGATATGTTTGACTGTGTATTGCCAACAAGAATTGCGCGTAATGGTACATTAATGACATCAGAAGGTCGCATGGTCATTAAAAATGCCAAATTCGCTCGTGACTTCCGCCCGATTGATGAAAATTGTGATTGCTATACATGTAAAAATTATACACGTGCTTATGTGCGTCATTTATTGCGTACAGAGGAGACATTTGGCTTACGTTTAACTTCATATCATAATTTACGCTTTTTAATTAAATTAATGGAAGATGTTCGCCAAGCCATTCGCGAAGACCGCTTAGGTGACTTTAAAGAAGAATTTTTTGAAAAATATGGCTATAATTTGCCGGATGCTAAAAACTTTTAACATCTTCCAGCAATGTTTTGTACCGAAAGCGTAGCGGCAGGTACAAAAATCTCACATCTATATTGGTGGCGAGATGAATGTGAGTATAAGACCAATTTCAATGGTTGTCGAAACACTCGCTGAATCATAGGAACTCAGTCTAAGAATATCGCATCCAGCAGGTATCAGGGATGCTTGCACAATTCAAAATCCCCACGCAATTACGCTAAGGCATAATTGATTTAGCTAGAAAAATAGTTGAAAATTTAAGAAAAAAAGCGTTTTCTAATCGCTTTTTTATAGTAATGTATAATATACTTAAGAAGTGAGATTTTGAAAGGGGGATAAGCCTAATGGAAACACTATATTCTTTTGCACCAATTATTATTATGTTCGTTGCAATGTGGTTTATTTTAATCCGTCCAGCACAAAAAAGACAAAAAGCGACGGCGGAAATGCAAAACAATATTAAACGCGGTGACCGTGTAGTAACGATTGGCGGCTTACATGGTGAAGTAGACGCGATTGAAGATACAGCAGTATATTTACTCATTGCGGATAATGTACGTGTGAAATTTGAAAGACAAGCAATTGGTCGTGTTCTAGTAGACTAAGTGTGTAAAAGAGATTAGGAAAGTAGATGAATGCTACTTCTGCCTAATCTCTTTTTGTTTGATTAAGCGAATATCAATATTTTGCGGGCGAATCAAAGCTTTTGAACTAGAAAATGGGTATTTGAAAAGTATATACGTATTTGAGGTATATCAAAAGTGAACTAACTGCTTTCATTTTACAAAAACATTTTGTATGAAAAACCCTCATCTTGCTCACAATGAACAAAAAGAGGGGCTACGTATGGAAGAGTACTTATTAATTATAGCGCGGACGTTTTTTCTATATTTTCTTGTACTGTTCGTCTTTCGAGTAATGGGCAAGCGTGAACTAGGTGAGTTAAGCATTTTAGATGTTGCCGTTTACGTCTTAATTGCTGAAGTAGCTGCTTTAGCATTAGAAGATGTCGAAAAACCCTTTCTAAAATCGGTTTTACCAATACTATTGCTTTTTGCAATTCAATATATTAATGCTATTTTTATTTTAAAAAATAAACGTTTGCGCGATGTGATTGACGGAGACCCTACAATTGTTGTAAGAGATGGTGTTATTTTAGAAAACGCGATGGTCAAGCAACGCTATAATTTAGATGATTTATTTCAGCAAATGCGTGAACAGGGCATTAGCTCCGTACAATCGATTTCCTTTGCATTTTTAGAGCAGTCAGGTAAGCTGTCAATTTATATGAAAGATGGTCCCGCTTTTGTTTTACCCATTATTGTCGATGGTTATTTAGATGGAAAGCATCTACGTTTAATTGGTAAAACAGAAGAATGGCTAGAAGATGAGTTGCGTGCACAAGGAATCTACTCGGTCAAGCGTGTTTTTTATGCCTGCTATGAAGATGGTAAATTACATGTACAGCTAAAGTCTCGAAAAAATAGCTCGTAAATAGCGTAAATCCTGCCAGCGAATTTGATTTGTGATAATAAGTAATAACGTAATAAATACTAATGTGATAGCATTATCAATCCAAAAATGACCTGTGAAATGAACGAATGATTGCACAAGGCATACGATGATAAAAGTCACATAAGGTACGACAAAAATTTGAAAGCCTACACCGATTCGTGGATGCTGTCGCAATGTTGCGATATGTAAAAATGATGTAATAAGTACACCAAAGCCAATCGCAATGATTGCTCCTTTTTCCTGAATAAATGGCTGCGAGGCAAGGGCAAATAAAATAAAGAGCTTTGCCAAGCCACCATAGACCGAGTTCATCATGGCTGCACGCGCCTCGTCAACAGCTTGTAAAATAGAATGAAGTGGGCTTTGCACATAATAAAAATAAAAAATGGGTGCTAATATTTTCATAAAACCGCGATTTTCCTCTAAATGAAACAGCTTCATCGCAAGCTCATCTCCGTAAATAAAAAAGTAAGTGGCGGCAAAGCAGCCAATAATGGATGAGAGCCGCAGCGATACTTCAACCCGCTCGGATAATACTTTTGTATTATTGCGAGCCATCGCATCGCTAACAGCTGGAATTAGTACAATTGCTAAAGCATTAGGGATGAATGAAGGAAATAGCAATAATGGAATATGCACACCTGAAATAACTCCGTACAAAGTTGTTGCTGCGGATGCGGCAAGTCCAGAAACGGTTAAAGCCTTTAAAAAAATAATCGGCTCCAAAAACCATGTAAATGTGCCGAACATTTTACTTCCTGCTGAAGGCAAAGCAATGCGAAATAGCGGTGCGGCAGGATAGCTTGTAGCCTTTGTGTTGTATTTTTGCTTAGTATAGTGGAATGCTAAAAATAATAATGAAAAAATTTCTCCAAGCAATGTAATAAACATTGCACCAGCAGCGGTAATACTTGCGTCAGCCGTGACGAAATACGGCAATAGTAACATGACGAGCGCTATGCGCAAAACTTGCTCTAATAGCTGAGCCCAAGCAGTTGGTGTGATTTTGGCTAAACCTTGCAAGTATGCTTTAATTAAACTTGCATAAACGACGATGGGAACAGTAATTAGCGACACCTTTAAAGTAAGGGCGATTGCTTCGTTTTGTAATAATGTGCGTGCGAGCCATGGCAGTGATAAATAAAGAGGTGGTAATAATAATAAAATGGCAATCGTAGAAATAAAAATGGCCTTTGCCATAACAGCTTGTACATCTTCAGTGCGCTTTTTTGCACGAAGCTCCGCCGTCAGTTTAGCGACAGCAATTGGCAAGCCGAGCTGAGCAATCGCAATAAAAAAAATAAATGTCGGATAAGCGGTCATATAAATACCGACAGCTTCTTCTCCAGCAATACGCATAAATTGCATTCGATAAATGAAGCCTAAGCATTTTGAAAGAAAAATGACAAATATTAAAAACATCGTACCTTTTATAAATGATGCCACTGCGCCAATCCCTTCTCATCTTATCTTTTTTGATATACACTATTTGTATGCATGAGCAGTAGTGATTACAACTTTAACTTCTATTAGCTAGTGTCCAGCCAGCCGCTAATAGAGAGGAACTCAGTCTAAGAGCGCCATCACACGCGCAACGACTGGGTGACCAACAGCCTGTTGGGGGATGTCACAGATTTTGAAAAAAGGCCTGCGCGATGCAGGTAGTTAACCGTTATTACGCGATGTGACGGTTTTAGGTTAACTTCCACCACCGAGCTCGAAATAATCTGGACGAGAGTTAGCCGAGGCGAAATTGATAACAGGGGTGAGGAGATTATGGCGATTCGTTATAAACAGCTTTTTGACCATGTGTACGTTGTATTACAAAGTAAAGTAGAAGAGTTTCATTTTCTTCAATATCAAGCGCTGTCAGAGGAAGAGCTTTGGAATTATTGTGTTGACCGAAAATGGCGTAAAAAAGAGATTGAAAGCCTATCAATTTCTGAAGTTGTTGCAACCGTTTTTGATTTAACGCCGTCAGAAGTATTAAATTATCATCGTTTTGTGTCCCACCAAGCACTAGATTTACAAAGTGAGCTAGCTGCTGTGCTATTTAATGTGGAAAATGTGAATACAAAAATAGAATAAAATAACACTTCTATTACTTCTTTATTTTTGCTGCAAAAGAATGCTAGCTAGGCAATCTGCTACTCAATTCATTTTTGAGCGCATTCAATTTGATGCTTTGTTTTTAAATAGAGGTTTGCTGTGCCTGTGAATAAAGGGGAAAATCCTCTATTCAATATTTGACAGCTAGCTAATCGTGTTTCATAATAAGCATATTGTGTGTATTCGTTTTTTAGAATGGGTTTTGTTGGCCGCTTAAGTGGGCCGCTACATAAGTGAACGGAGATATAGCGCATAAGCGCTTTTTCTCATGCACAAATTCGTGCGTCAAGTTAGAGGAGGATTTACAATGAAATTAGTAAACCGTATTATTACCTTTACGCTGATTGTTCTATTACTATTTACAGGTATGGGTACGACGGTTCAAGGAGTTTTAGACAAAGTAAAACTCGGCTTGGATTTACAAGGTGGTTTTGAAGTATTATACGAGGTTGAAACATTAGACGGTTCGAAGGTGACGCCAAGTGTTTTAGCGGATACAAACGCGGCATTAAACCGACGTGTAAACGCATTTGGTGTAAGTGAGCCTTCCATTGCAATTGAGGGAGAAAATCGTATTCGTGTGCAGCTAGCAGGTTTAGACGACCAATCATCGGCTCGCGAGCTACTATCAAGCACGGCGAATTTAACATTCCGTGACGTAGACGACAATCTATTGCTTGATGGAACGGATTTAAAAGAGGGCGGGGCAAATGCCACTTTTGATGACCGAAATCAACCGATTGTTACATTAACATTAAAGGACGCGACAAAATTTGCCGAGGCAACACAGCATGTTTTAGACATGGGACCTGGGAAAAACCTACTTGTCGTATGGTTAGATTTTGAAGAAGGTGTGGACTCTTATGCTGCTGAAGCTGGTAAAGAGGAGCCGAAATTTGCTTCTGCTGCCTCAGTAAGTCAAGTGTTAAATACAACAAATGTAATGATTCAGGGAAGTTTCACAGTAGAGGAAACAAAGTCTCTTGCCTCTGTATTGAATTCAGGTTCTTTGCCTGTTAAATTAACTGAAATTTATTCGACTTCAGTTGGTGCGCAATTCGGTGAGCAAGCACTAACGAGCACTGTATTTGCTGGCGTTATAGGGGTACTGATTATTTTTGTATTCATGCTACTATACTACCGCCTACCAGGAATTATTGCCATAATTACATTAACAGTGTTTACGTACTTAGTTCTTGTTGTTTTCAACGGCATTAATGCGGTACTGACATTACCGGGTATTGCAGCGGTCGTATTAGGAATCGGTATGGCAGTCGATGCGAATATTTTAACAGCCGAGCGCATTCGTGAGGAATTGCGTGTAGGTCATAGTGCAAAAGAAGCGTTTAAGCTTGGTTCAAAGCAATCTTTATCGGCTATTGTCGATGCGCAATTAACAACATTGCTTGTGGCGATTGTATTATTCTATTTTGGTACAAGCTCTGTAAAAGGTTTTGCGACAACATTAATTATTACAATTTTACTAAGCTTCGTAACGGCTGTTTGGGGCTCGCGTATGCTACTTGGTTTACTTGTCAACAGCGGTTATTTCGATAATCCTGTTTGGTATGGTATTGCAAAATCGAAGCAACATAAATTAGAGGAAGGTTTAAAGGCGCTTGATTTAACGACGAAATTCGATCGTTTAGATTTTGTAGGTCATCGCCGTAAATTCTATGCTTTCTCCTTGATTATTTTAGTTGTGGGAGTAGTCATCATCGGCATTTTCCGCTTAAATTTAGGTATTGATTTTTCAAGTGGTACACGTGTGGAAATTTTAGCAGACCGTGAGCTTGTACAAGAGGAAATGATAGACTATTTAGAGGGAATGGGCTTCACAAGTGAAGACGTAATTATTTCTGGTGAAGAGAAGAACATCGCTGTTGCACGTTATAAAGATGAATTTTCTCAGCAGGAAATTTTAGATTTAAAGGCACAGGTAAAGGCAGACTTTAATCATGAGCCTAGCGTGAGTGCCGTTTCTTCAACGGTAGGGAAGGAACTGGTGAAAAACGCGATTAAGGCACTAGTTATTTCAGCGATTGGTATTATTATTTATGTAGCCATTCGCTTTGAATGGCGTATGGGTGTCGGCACAATCATTTCATTATTGCATGACGTATTCTTTATTGTGGCGATTTTCAGTTTATTGCGATTAGAAGTTGAAATTACATTCGTCGCTGCAGTATTAACAATCGTTGGTTATTCGATTAACGATACGATTGTTACGTTTGACCGTATTCGTGAAAACGTTAATCATCAGGAGAAAATTACTACAAAAGAAGAACTTGCGAATATTGTAAATAAATCATTGCGTCAAACGATGGGACGCTCTGTGAATACAGTATTAACGGTTATTATCGTAGTTGTTGCCCTTATTTTCTTAGGTGCACCATCTATTCAAAACTTCTCAATCGCGCTATTAATTGGTCTTGTTACAGGTATGTATTCGTCCATTTGTATCGCTGCACAAATTTGGTATTCATTAAAAGTACGTGAAATGTCGAAAACTGGTGGCGGTGTCGTGAAAAAAGAGAAAAAACAATGGGGTACAGACGAACCGGTTGTTTAAATTAAAATGAGGCTGCCTAACTAGGTAGCCTCATTTTGCATATGCAATGATTGCTCCATTTTCGTTTCTCTTTTTCTTTGATTTACTCAAGCTCAATTACACGATAAAATATAGCTAGACATAAAAAATAGGGAGGCGTTTATTGATGAAAACACAATGGACATTATTAATCGGCTTAGTTTTTGCTATTATTATCGCAATATTTGCTGTTGTAAACGTAGACCAAGTACCAGTGAATTATATTTTCGGTGAGGCCCATTGGCCACTTATATTAGTTATTTTAGGCTCAGCTTTTATTGGTGCGGTTAGTTCAATATCTTTTATTGCCTTTAATTTATTTCGTATGAATCGTCAAATTAAGCATTTAGCGAAAGATTTACAGCAAAGAGATGAAAAAATCGGGCAATTAGAGCAGGAGTTAACTACTAAAAACGAACAATTAGTCGTACAGCAAACGAAGTTGCTAAATAACACACAAGAAAGCTTGCAAGAGGAAAAGTGATAAATGTAAAAGGAAAGGCTGTTTGAAAAGTGGTGCGCTAGCCTGCTTTCTAAACAGCCTTTTTTTCTTGAATACTGTTATAATAATATCGTTAAAGGAAGTGAATGACATGATAAGTATGAATAAAAAATGGATTATCCAGCACCCTAATGAGCAAAGTGTGCAACATTTGCAGCAACAATTAAAGCTTTCGCCAATCGCAGCCAAAATTTTAGTAGCACGGGGCTGTCAAACGGTTGAGCAGGCACAAAAAATATTAACAATGGATGAACAAGCACTACATGACCCGTTTTTATTACATAATATGGACAAAGCAGTGAAGCGGATTGAGCAAGCTCTTGAAGCAGGAGAAAAAGTGTTAATTTACGGAGATTATGATGCGGACGGCATTACGAGCACAGCCATTATGCTCCATACTTTATTAGACTTAGGGGCAAATGTGGATTTTGTTATCCCCAACCGCTTTACGCATGGCTATGGTCCGCACGAGCAATTATTTCGCGATGCATATGAACAAGGGGTTCAATTAATTATTACGGTGGATAATGGCATTAGTGGGATAGGACCGATACGTCTTGCCAAGGAGCTTGGGATGGATGTAATTGTTACCGACCACCACGAGGCAGGGGAGGAGCTACCGCCAGCAGATATTATTATTCATCCACGTGTACCAGAAGGGCATTATCCTTTTGGAGAGCTTGCAGGTGCTGGAGTGGCATTTAAAATAGCACATGCATTATACGGTGAGATACCAACGCATTTATATGAGCTTGTTGCGATAGGGACGATTGCGGATTTAGTGCCTCTGGTAGATGAAAACCGTTATATTGTACAGCAGGGTATCAAATATTTACGCCAGTCTCAAAGTCCATGGGTGCAAGCTTTTTGTAAAGTAGCAAGCGCGACGCAGTCGGAAATTAATGAGGAAACAATTGGCTTTTACTTCGGCCCTCGTTTAAATGCCATTGGTCGCTTAGGCGATGCAATGCCGGGAGTGCATTTTATAATGAGCGAGGATAGTTCAACGGCAAAGGAATTAGCCGAGCTACTGAATGCTAAAAATGCTGAGCGTAAAAATATTGTTGCAATGATTACGGAGCAAGCGGAAGCAATGATTGAGGCTGATGATGAATTAAAAAATGCCCATGTTTTAGTCGTTGCACATGAAGGTTGGAATCCTGGTGTTGTTGGAATTGTTGCCTCTAGGCTCGTAGAAAAATATTACCGCCCGACAATAGTTTTATCACTTGATGCAGCAAATGGAGTGGCAAAAGGCTCAGCGCGCAGTATTGAAGGCTTCCATTTGTTCAATGAGCTCGCGAAAAATAGAGATATATTGCCGCATTTTGGTGGACATCCGATGGCAGCAGGGATGACGCTAGCTATAGAACATGTTGGACAATTGCAGGAGCGCTTAAATAAGCAGGCACAAAGCTGTTTAACTGCTGAGCAACTCATACCTCAGCTAACGATAGATGTTCCTGTTGAATTAAGTGAAGTGACTGTTGAGGCGATTGAGGAAATTCAGCAGCTAGGTCCTTTCGGTGTCGATTTTGCGAAGCCTGTTTTTGCACTTGAACAAGTGAAAGTAAGTGCTATGCGGAAAATTGGAGCGAATGAAAATCATTTAAAATTAGAACTAGACGATGGTTATTGTACAATCGATGCCATTGGTTTTAATAAAGGCTATTTATTTAATGATATATCCTACGGTGTTGCACTATCCTTTGTCGGTGATTTGCAAATTAATGAATGGCAAAATCGTAAAAAGCCGCAGTTTATGGTACAGGATGTGCAATCAAATGAATGGCAATTATTTGATTTGCGTGGTAAAAAGCAGGCGGCGAGTTGGGTGTCAACCATTCCGAAAGAAGATACGTTATTTGTTGTTTTCGACGAGCAGCTTGTGCCGCATTTTGAACAGCAGCTACAATTGCCTGTAACGCTTGCAGAGCAAGTAGAAAAGAGTGATAAGCGCTATGTTGCGGTGCTTGATTTACCTCCTAGTGAAGTGCATTTTACAAAAATGCTGCAAAGGGTGCAGCCACAGCGCATCTATGCTCATTTTTATACAGCTACCTCACATTATTTTAGCGGCATGCCGACACGTCAGCATTTTAGCTGGTATTATAGCTTTTTAAAGAAACGCCCAAGCTTTTCTTTGCAGCAGCATATCGAGCCACTAGCGCAGCATATTGGGTTAAATGTGGATGTAATTAATTTTATGACAAAGGTGTTTTTTGAGCTAGGATTTGTTACAATAGAGGGTAGTCTGACGACAGTTGTAGAAAATGCGCCAAAACAGGCGTTAGAAGAGGCTCCGTCATACAAGGTACGTTCAGCACAAATACAGTTAGAGCAAAAGCTACTATACGCTACTTATAGTGAGCTGAAGCAGTGGTTAGATAAGCAAATGATGCAAGTGGATTCCTAAGGAGGAGTAATAAATGGATTTAAAGCAATACGTAACAACGGTAGAGAATTGGCCGAAGGAAGGAATTAGTTTTAAAGATATTACAACAATTATGGACAACGGTCAAGCCTACAAATATGCAACAGATCAAATTGTTACATATGCGAAAGAGCTCGGCGCAGAAATTATTGTAGGTCCAGAAGCGCGCGGCTTTATTATTGGCTGCCCAGTAGCCTATGCGCTAGAAATCGGCTTTGCCCCTGTTCGTAAGCCAGGTAAATTACCACGTGAAGTAGTGAGCGTTGATTATGGCTTAGAATATGGCAAAGATACGTTAACAATGCACCGCGATGCGATTAAACCAGGACAAAAAGTAATGATTTGTGATGATTTATTAGCAACCGGTGGAACGATAGAGGCGACAATTCGCTTAGTCAAAGAACTAGGTGGAATTGTAGTCGGATGCGCATTTTTAATTGAGCTGTCTGACTTGAATGGACGCGACAAAATCGGTAACTACCCAATTAAAACATTAATTCAATATTAAGAATAAGGCTGTGTGAAAGATAGGCGAATGCGTCACTTTTCACACAGTCATTGTTGTTTTTTGAAACATTTAACCACTTTTACGACAACTAAATGATAACGTGTCTTTACAACATATACATATTTTTTATAAAATTGAGTTTATACATGAATCGTGAAAATATAGGGACAAGGTGGATATGCAATGGCGAAAGAACAAATTTTAGCGCCCGAAGATGTTTTCGAGCTCGTTAAATCATATATGAATAATGAACACGTTGACTTTGTAAAGAAGGCGTATGAGGTTGCGAAGGAAGCGCATAAAGAGCAGTTTCGTAGCTCAGGTGAACCATACATTATTCACCCTGTACAAGTAGCAGGAATATTAGCTGAGCTACAAATGGACCCGGCGACGGTAGCGGCAGGCTTTTTGCACGATGTCGTAGAAGATACTGCATTGACTCGTGAGGATATAGTGCGTGAATTTAATGAGGAAGTAGCAATGCTTGTAGATGGTGTAACAAAGCTAGGAAAAATTAAATATATGTCGAAGGAAGAGCAGCAGGCTGAAAATCATCGTAAAATGTTTGTCGCGATGGCACAGGATATTCGCGTTATTTTAATTAAACTAGCAGACCGCCTACATAATATGCGCACATTAAAGCATTTACCTTCAGAAAAGCAACGACGTATTTCAAATGAAACGCTTGAAATTTTTGCACCTCTCGCTCATCGTTTAGGAATTTCGACAGTGAAGTGGGAGTTAGAGGATACGGCGTTACGCTATTTGAACCCACAGCAGTATTATCGCATCGTTAGCTTAATGAAGAGGAAGCGCGATGAGCGCGAAGCATATTTGGATAATGTAATGGATGAAATTAAATCACAGCTTGATGAGATAGAAATCGATGCGGATATTTATGGACGACCAAAGCATATTTACAGCATTTATCGTAAAATGGCAATGCAAAAAAAGCAATTTAATGAGATTTATGATTTATTGGCTGTTCGTATTATGGTAGATAGCATTAAAGACTGTTATGCGGTGCTTGGCATTGTTCATACACTTTGGAAGCCGATGCCAGGTCGCTTTAAAGACTATATTGCAATGCCAAAGCAAAACCTATATCAATCCTTGCATACGACTGTTATCGGGCCATATGGTGACCCTTTAGAAGTGCAAATTCGTACGAAAGATATGCATAAAATTGCTGAATACGGGATTGCGGCGCACTGGGCCTATAAAGAAGGGAAGGCAGTGGAACGCAGCAAGGAAAGCATCGACCAAAAACTGAGCTGGTTCCGTGAAATTTTAGAATTCCAAAATGAATCATCCAACGCTGAGGAGTTTATGGAATCATTAAAATTTGATTTATTTTCGGATATGGTTTATGTCTTTACACCAAAGGGCGATGTAATTGAATTGCCAGCGGGCTCTGTGCCTATAGATTTTGCTTACCGTGTGCACTCAGAAGTCGGCAATAAAACAATTGGGGCTAAAGTCAATGGCAAGATGGTTCCACTCGATACACCGCTAAAAACGGGGGATATTATTGAGGTGCTGACATCTAAGCAATCATTTGGACCTAGCCGTGACTGGATTAAAATTGCTCAAAGTTCGCAGGCGAAAAACAAAATTAAACAATATTTTAAGAAAAATCTGCGTGAAGATAGCGTAATCAAAGGGAAAGAGCTAATTGAAAAAGAAATTAAGGCGCAAGAATTTGAGGCTAAAGAGGTTTTAACTCAGGAAAACATTAAGCGCGTAATTGAAAAATTCAACTATACGCATGAGGAAGACTTGTATGCGGCTATCGGTGTAGGAGGAATAACCGCACAGCAAGTAGTAAATCGCCTAGCGGAAAAAATGCGCAAAGAGCGTGAGCAAGAGGAAGCGCTCGAAAAAATTGTGAAGGAAATGCAAAAGCCTAAGCCAAAGCGCACAACAGAATCGGGTGTCGCTGTAAAAGGCATTGATAATTTACTTATTCGTCTATCACGCTGCTGTACACCTGTCCCGGGCGATGAGATTGTCGGCTTCATTACGAAAGGGCGCGGTGTTTCTGTGCATAGAGCAGACTGTCCAAATATTCAAGATGACGACAAAGAGCGTTTAATCGCTGTTGAATGGGAAGTAGGAACAGCAACAGAGCGCAAACAATATCCTGTTGATATTGAAATTTCAGCATATGACCGTCATGGTATTTTAAATGATGTTATGCAAGTGGTGAGCGAATCTAAAACGAATATTTTAGCAGTTGCTGGACGCGCGGATAGAGAAAAAATGGCAACCTTGCAGCTAACAATTGCGATTACAAATATCGGAGAATTAACTAAAGTAGTCGAAAAAATTAAGCAATTACCTGATGTTTATTCGGTGCAACGTGTTATTAACTAAAGTAGTAAAAGAGGTAATCCTATGAAAGTCGTGCTCCAACGAGCGAAAAATGCTTCCGTTACAGTGAATGGTACGATAACGGGAGCAATTGATAAAGGCTATGTCTTACTAGTCGGTATTACACATGCAGATACGCTAGAAGATGTTCAATACGTAGCGAAAAAAGTGGCAGAATTACGTCTTTATGAAGATGAAAACGGCAAAATGAACCATTCGATTTTAGAAGTTGGTGGAGCTATTTTATCCATTTCACAATTTACCTTGTATGCCGACGTGAAAAGGGGACGCCGTCCAAGCTTTACAGATGCGGCACGTCCTGATTTTGCGCAAACGCTCTGGCAAGCATTTAACAAAGAGCTAGGCACATATGGTCTACAAGTAGAAACAGGTATTTTTGGGGCAATGATGGATGTTTCCTTAATTAATGATGGACCTGTGACGATTATTGTGGAGTCGAAGTGAGGAAAGGGACTTTCTAAAAAGTAACTTTTAAAAGAGCATGGATTTTTTCTAAATCATAAATACCTTCATAAAAATGCAAAAAACTAGGCTGTCCAAAAAGCCGTGCATAGCCGGCATTTTGGACAGTAGCAATGATGTTTCACAAAATGTTGATTCATCTAAACAGAAAGCACCTCTTTTAAAAATGGGATGAACATTGGCTTTAGCAGTGTTAGCTTTCAGTAAAAGTGAAGCGATGAAAACATTGATTTCAATGCGGTGGCAAAACAAAATGTACTTTTCGGACAGCCCCGTTTTTTATTGATTGAAATAATTTAATAAGCCTTGGTAAATACCGAGCGTTGCTTGCTCACGGTAATAGTCAGTTGTAATAACCGCTTCTTCAGCAGCATTGCTTAAATAGCCAAGCTCAATTAATATCGCATTTTGACGATTTTCTCGTAGCACGAGGAAGTTGCCAAATTGTGCACCACGACTGCGCAAGTTAACCGTCCCTTCAAGTCCTTGCTGAATAGCCTCGGCAAGCTCTTTATTCGTGTCGCCGTAATAATAGGTAGTAAAGCCTGTAACAGAGCTTATTTCATTTGCATCGTAGTGAAGGCTAATAAAGGCATCGGCATTTGCTTGATGACCAACAGCTATACGTTTACGTAAATCAACGAAAACATCTGCCTCACGAGTGAGTTCAACATTTGCCCCTGCTGCTCGTAATTTTGATTTTAGCAGCTCAGCCGTTTGCAATGTTAATCCTTTTTCATATGTGCCACGAACGCCTGTCGTTCCGGGATCGTTGCCGCCATGTCCAGGGTCGATGACGATTGTCAGCCCCTGCAATGTTCCGTTTTTGCGATTTTTTTGACTTGCAGTAGTAATTGCTTCACTTTGAGAGGCAGAGACTACCCAATTGGCCACATAGGCCTCTTTTTCACCAACCGCAATTTTATACCATTCCCCTTCCTTAGCGATAATGCTATATTGTTGTCCCGCGTCTGCACGCTGAACAACAGCTGAAGAGGTGGAGGCTTGCTCTCGTAAGTTAGTTCCATTATAAATAATTGTGACATTTTCTGTAACAGGTTTTAGCGGATCAGTAGGCGCATCTTGCTGGACAGTAAATGTCCCATAAAAACTATAAATCCAACCTGATTTTTTCTTTGAGTATTGGATTTCCACCCAATTATTTTTTCTACTTAATACTTTGTATTGCTGGTCTTTTGTTGCCACACCTAATATTTTGGATGTTGTGCTAGCTTTTTTTCGGACATTGACTGTATCCACTACAATTGTAAATGTATTTGGGTCATTTTCTAATGTTTCGATAGATGTTTCTTCTTGTTGTTCCTCCGCTACGGTAGCTAGCTGTTTTTCATTGACCGTAATATACAATGTGGAAACCCAGCCGATAACATTTCCATATTGGATTTGTACCCATTCCTCCTGCTGTTGAAGTAGCTGTGTCTCAGCACCTAAGGGAAGCTGGGTTAGCACTGTTGAGGATAAGGAGGGCTCTGCGCGTACATTCAGCTTGTCCACTTGTGAAATAACAATTTGCTGCTCTGACTTGTCCTGTTCAGTCGCTGTTGTTTGTTTGATGAGCCACTTAGCTACCCAGCCTTCTTTATTATTGATTATTACATGCATCCAATCACCTTGCTGTCGAGTGGAAGAAAGTAACTGACCCTCTTTTAGTGTTTCTAAAATAGGATAGGAAAGGCCGGGACCTTCGCGTAAATATAAAATTTCAGCATTCACTATGTAATCGTCTTGCGCTGCTTTTGCGCTGTGCAGCGTGGGCAGCATCGTTAAAATGAGCATGGCACAAATCGTCCATATGCTAAATGTTTTTTTCATTATTTTACTCCTTTCAAAATTGTTTATCCTGTCTGAATTGATAATCGTATGCATCCAGTTTTAACATATATATTGGTCATATAACTAGTGGTGAGCACCACATTATTAATATTGTAAAAGCATTACGATATGAAAATCTATAGTTTTTTTGAAAATAGTTGACAAGACCTGTATACATCATTATGATAAAGTATAAATTCAAAAACAAATCGCCATCGACCAAGCAAGTAGCAATAACTAGGGCTGACACAGAGAAGGAAAAACATCGGCTGCAATTTTTCCTACAGTACGTTCATTGCGAATAACACTTGAGAGGCTTTTTCTCGAAATGCTTATGCATAGTAGGGAAAAACGGAATCGGCCGTTATCCGAATTTCGAGAGGGTGTAATCTAATTATGCCAACTAGGGTGGAACCGCGGAACTGATGAATCAGCTTTCGTCCCTTGCAAAATATGCAGGGGACGAGGGCTTTTTTTATTTTGATTCAAGTAAAACAGCGTGCAAGAAGTAAGAGGAAAGGGGAGCTTATCATGAGCTTTAAAGTACCTAGAGGAACGCAAGATATTTTGCCAGAACAATCGGAAAAATGGCAGCTAATTGAAGAAAAAATTCGCGAATTATGTCGTGTTTATCGGTATAACGAAATTCGCACACCAATGTTTGAGTCAACGGAGTTATTCCAACGCGGTGTCGGTGATACGACAGATATTGTACAAAAAGAAATGTATACATTTGATGATCGTGGAGGGCGCTCTTTAACACTTCGACCTGAAGGGACGGCTTCGGCAGTACGTGCCTATGTTGAGCATAAAATGTTTGGACAGCCAGACCAACCCGTGAAACTATCCTATATGGGGCCGATGTTCCGCTATGAACGTCAGCAAGCAGGGCGCTATCGTCAATTCGTACAATTTGGTGTAGAGGCAATCGGTTCAGCAGACCCAGCAATTGATGCAGAGGTTATTGCATTAGCGATGGACGTCTATAGCACACTTGGCCTAAAGGATTTAAAGCTTGTTTTGAACTCGCTAGGTGATAAAGAAACGCGCGATGCACACCGCGCGGCATTAATTGGACACTTCGAGCCAAGCATTGGAGAGTTTTGCTCAGACTGTCAAAAACGCTTAGAAAAAAATCCGCTTCGCATTTTAGATTGTAAAGTTGACGCAGGGCATCCGTTAATGGTATCAGCACCAGCATTAACAGATTATTTAACAGAAGATTCAGCAGTCTATTTTGCCAAAGTGAAAATGTATTTAGATACGCTAGGAATTGCGTATGAAATTGATCCAAATTTAGTGCGCGGGCTTGATTATTATAATCACACAGCATTTGAAATTATGTCGACAGCATCTGGCTTTGGTGCTATTACAACACTTTGCGGTGGCGGGCGCTATAACGGTTTAGTGGAGGATATCGGTGGACCAGATATGCCAGGCATTGGCTTTGCACTTTCGATTGAGCGTTTATTATTAGCGCTTGAAGCAGAGGGTATTGAGCTAAACGTGAATAATAAGCTAGATGTATTTGTTGTTGCTATTGATGCTGAGGCAAAGGTCAAGGCAGCAGAATTAATTAGCTCTTTCCGCGCAAAAGGTATCTCGGCAGATATGGATTACATTGATCGCAAGATGAAGGCACAAATGAAGGCAGCAGACCGTTTAGGTGCAAAGTATGTGCTTGTTTTAGGAGAGATGGAGCTTGCGGAGGCAGCGGTGAATGTCAAAACGATGGAAACAGGCGACCAGCAAAAAGTTGCATTCCATGATTTAGTGAACTATCTTTTAGAGCAAAAATAATGTTGGAGGAATAAATAATGGCACAAAGAACACATGCTTGTGGTGAGGTATATGAGCAGCACCACGGTCAAGAAATAGTATTAAAAGGGTGGGTACAAAAAAGACGCGACCTAGGTGGGTTGATTTTCGTTGATATGCGTGACCGCACAGGGATTGTCCAAGTTGTATTTGGCGATGAGGCTCCCGAAGCACTTGCAATTGCAGAAAAGATTCGTAGCGAATTTGTGATTGAGGTAACAGGAAAAGTTGTACTTCGCCAGGAGGGACAAATTAATCAAAATATTAAAACAGGTAAAATTGAAGTGATTGCTTCTTCCTTAACAATTATTAATGAAGCAAAAACACCTCCTTTTGCAATTGATGATAAAACGGAAATTTCAGAGGACTTACGCTTAAAATATCGCTATTTAGATTTACGCCGACCTGTAATGTTCGATACATTTAAAATGCGCTCAGATGTAACGCGTACAATTCGTAACTTTTTACAAAATGAAGGCTTTTTAGAAGTAGAAACGCCGATTTTAACAAAATCTACACCAGAAGGCGCACGTGACTATTTAGTTCCTTCTCGCGTGCACGAAGGTGAATTTTATGCGTTACCACAGTCGCCACAATTATTTAAACAATTATTAATGGTGTCGGGGTTTGAGAAGTACTTCCAAATTGCGCGTTGCTTCCGTGATGAAGATTTACGTGCGGACCGTCAACCAGAATTTACGCAAGTCGATATTGAAACATCCTTCATGACGATGGATGAAATTATTGCCATGAACGAGCGCTTAATTCAGCAAGTAATGCGTGATGTAAAAGGAATTGAAGTGGAAGCACCGTTCCAGCGTATGAGCTATCAGGAGGCAATGGCACGTTACGGCTCAGATAAGCCGGATGTTCGCTTCGGTCTAGAGCTACAGCAATTATCAGAGATTGTAAAAGATTCTGCTTTCGGCGTATTTGCTAATGCAGTGAAGGCTGGCGGAGAAGTAAAAGCAATTAATGTAAAAGGTGCCGCTGATAACTATTCACGCAAAGATATTGATGCATTAGGTGAATTTGCTGGGCGTTACGGCGCGAAAGGTCTTGCATGGTTAAAAGTAACGACAGAAGGCTTGAACGGACCAATTGCGAAGTTCTTTGAAGGAGCTGCAGCAACAGCGATTATAGAGGCGACGAAAGCGGAGGCGGGTGACTTATTATTATTTGTAGCCGATAAAGCTTCAGTTGTAGCCGATGCGCTTGGTGCATTGCGATTAAAATTAGGCAAGGAGCTAAATTTAATCGATGAGTCAACATTCGCCTTTTTATGGGTTGTTGATTGGCCATTATTCGAATATGATGAAGAGGAAGGGCGTTATTATGCAGCACATCACCCATTCACACGTCCATTTGATGAAGATATCGCTTTAATGGAAACGAATCCTCAAGCGGTTCGTGCACAAGCCTATGACATAGTATTAAATGGCTATGAGCTAGGTGGTGGTTCATTGCGTATTTATGAGCGGGAACTCCAAGAAAAAATGTTTGCATTACTTGGTTTTACACAAGAGGAAGCGCATGAGCAGTTTGGTTTCTTATTAGAAGCCTTTGAATATGGAGTACCTCCACATGGTGGCTTAGCATTTGGTCTTGACCGTTTAGTGATGCTATTAGCTGGTCGCACGAACTTACGCGACACGATAGCCTTCCCAAAAACGGCATCTGCAAGCTGCTTATTAACAGACGCACCTGCACAAGTGGCTGATGCACAACTAACAGAGCTACATTTAGCAGTAACAGCTCGCAAAGAAAAAGAATAAAATAGAACACTCTTAACCTATAAAAAAGCCGAGGCTGTCTGAAAAGTACATTCTGTTTTGAAGACGCATTGAAATAAAAGTTTTCATCTCTTCTCTTTTACTGAAGGTTAACACTGCTAAAGCTAGTGTTCGTCACACTTTCAAAAGAAACTTTCTCTATTTATATGAGTCAACACTTTTGTAAAATGTTGTCGCTACTGTCCAAAATGCCGGCTATGCACGGCTTTTTGGACAGACCCATTTTTTTACAGCTTTTAAAAGAGAGAAAGCAAAATTAGGTGAAAAGCAATATACCATTAACTTGAATATTCAGATTATTCGTGCTACAATATGGTTAATACGAATCTTGAAGTGTTTGTTTTTTAGTTGTTAATCTATGTTTTGACCGAACATTAAATGAATGGGAGCCTTTATTTCACTTACGGCAAACATGCCCCCTACCGTAGCGGGACGTTTAATGTAGTGAAGCGGGCACCCACCTGCTAGAGAGCGGGTTCAAAACTTTAACAATATAACGGCATATTCGGGATTCGTTCTTTCTATGTCTAGTTATCTTTTTCGAAATTTATAACTTCTTTTAAAATAATCTAGAAAAGCGTTTTCATTTTATGTATACTTGTATAGACAACTAGTCCAAAGATTAAAGGGGGATTATTCAATGTTAGCTTTTTTACAGAAGATTGGTAAATCATTAATGTTTCCAATTGCCACCTTACCAGCAGCAGCATTGCTCGTTCGTTTTGGGCAAGAGGATATGCTGAATTTACCTATTATTGCAGCAGCTGGTGACGGTATTTTAGGCAATCTACCACTTATATTTGCTATCGGGATTGCGATGGGGTTAGCCTTTGATACGAGCGGAGGAGCTGCGCTTGCAGGTGCAATCGCCTATCTAGTATTAACTAGTGGCTTAAAAGCATACGATGAAGCGATTAATATGAGTGTGTTTGGCGGTATTATTTCAGGTATTATTGCAGGGTTATTATATAATAAGTTTTATAACGTGAAATTTCCAGAATGGTTATCCTTCTTTGGTGGTAGGCGCTTCGTACCGATTATTACATCGATTACAATGACCGTATTAGTATTTGTTTTCGGTGTCATTTGGCCACCTATTCAATCCGTAATTGATAGTGGGGCAGGATGGATTTTAGGTGCAGGTGGTTTAGGTGTAGGCTTATACGGCTTCTTTAACCGTTTATTAATTCCAGTCGGTCTTCACCACGTTATGAATACGATTGTTTGGTTCGATTTCGGCTCATTTACGAATGCAGCTGGGAATGTTGTGAAAGGTGATATTAACCGTTTCTTAGCTGGAGACCCAACAGCGGGAACGTTTTTAGCAGGCTTTTTCCCGATTATGATGTTCGGTTTGCCAGCGGCATGTTTAGCAATGTATTTTGCCGCGAAAAAGGAAAAGCGTGCTGCGGTAGGTGGGATGTTCCTATCCATCGCTTTAACCGCATTTTTAACTGGGGTAACAGAGCCAATTGAATTTACTTTTATGTTCTTATCACCAGTATTATACTTTGTGCATGCTGTATTAACGGGTGTATCATTATATATTACAGAAGCACTGGGTGTATTACACGGCTTTGGCTTCTCGGCGGGTTTAAGTGACTATTTACTAAATTTTGGTATAGCGACGAGGCCAGCATTAATTATTTTAATAGGCTTAGTATTCGGTGCAATTTACTTCATTGTATTCTACTTCTTAATTAAAATATTGGATTTAAAAACACCTGGGCGTGAGGATGATGAGGAAGAGGCAGAGCTTGTAGGTTCAGCAGATGAAGTGTTAGATACAAAAGCTTTTTATATGATTGAAGGGCTTGGCGGTCCAGCGAATATAAGTGAAGTTGATTATTGTGCAACACGTTTACGTATGTCATTAAAGGATGCGACAGCAATTGATGAAGCCTTATTAAAACGCTACGGAGCAAGAGGCGTTATGCGCATGAGCAAAACAGCAGCACAAGTTGTAATCGGACCATCCGTTGAGTTTTTAGGTGATGCGATGAAAACGAGATTAAAGCAAGGGCATCCACCATTAAAAAATGAAGCTATTATGCCAAATGAAGAGCAGCAAAAGCCAGCAGTAAATGCCGTAATGGATGTAGCGATGCCTGCAACAGGTGAGCTATTACCATTAACAGCCGTGCCCGACCAAGTATTCGGAACAGGTATGATGGGACCAGGCTTTGCGGTAAACCCTGCTGATGGCATATTCGTTTCACCGGTAGACGGTGAGGTTGCAATGATATTCCCAACGCAGCATGCGATTGGCTTACTAACGGCAGACGGTACAGAAATTTTAATTCATGTAGGTTTAGACACTGTAAAATTAAATGGCGAAGGCTTTGAAACATTCGTTAAGCAAGGTCAAACGGTGAAAAAAGGTGACCCGCTATTGAAAGTTGATTTACCTTTAGTCAGCGCAGCAGCACCATCAATTGTCACTCCTGTCGTATTTACTAATTTACAAGGTAAGGAAATTAAAGTGAAAGAAAGCGGCAAACTACAAAGTGGAGAAGCAATTCATATTGAAATTAATTAAGGACTGATAGTTATGACGAAGCCACTCATTTTAGAAAATGTTACAGTTGTGAATCATGATTGTTTAACAGAGCATTGTAGTGTGAAAATTGAAGGAACACAAATTGCGGCTATAACAAAAACGAATGAAAATGCTATAGGAATAGATTGTACAGGATATTATTGCTTACCTGGCTTTATTGATATGCATATTCATGGGGCGAATGGTGTTGATACGATGGATGCGACAATTACGTCGCTCCATCAATTTGCTACTGCACTTGTAGCAGAGGGAACAACAAGCTTTTTAGCGACGACGATGACGCAAAGTGAAGCGATAATTGAAGCAGCATTGCAAAATGTAGCGAGATTCCAGCAAGGAATGGGGGAAGCCAATTTATTAGGCATTCATTTAGAGGGTCCCTTTATATCGCCTCATTGCGCAGGTGCACAGCCAATTGAGTATATACAATTGCCTTCAATTGAGAAATATCGACGTTGGCATGAATTAAGTGGCAACGCAATTAAACAAATGACTATTGCGCCAGAACAAGGAATGGAGCTTGTCAACTATGCACAGCAGTTAGGGGTTGTCGTTTCAATTGGTCACTCTAATGCTACAGCAAGGGAAACAAAAGAAGCTATTGCACAGGGCGTCACACAAGGAACGCATTTGTATAATCAAATGAGGGCAATGCATCATAGAGAGCCAGGCGTTGTAGGGACTGTTTTATTAGAAAAGGATGTATATGTCGAAATGATTGTTGACTTTATTCATATACATCCAGAAATGGTTGATTTAGCATACCGTTTGAAAGGTTCAGAAAAAATCATTTTAATTACAGATGCGATGCGGGCAAAAGGGTTGGCTTATGGAGAATATGATTTAGGCGGGCAGGAAGTCCATGTGACAAAATCGGGAGCTCATTTAGCAAACGGTGCACTTGCCGGTAGCGTTTTGAAAATGAATGATGCACTTCGGAATATGCAGCAGGCAACCGGTGCATCTTGGCAGGAACTTGCTCAAATGTCTTCATTCAACGCCGCAAAACAGCTAGGTTTATCACAAAAAGGCTATATTGAGGTTGGAAAAGATGCGGATTTAGTAATTATCGATGAAAATTTCCAAGTACAATATACGATTGTTAATGGTCAAATCGTTTACTCTGCATCAACAGACAGACATTAAACTTCTTTAAAAAAGTTTTATTTTAACGATAAAACACAGTAAAATAATAAATAATTACTTAGGATTGCGAGGTGAGTAAATGCATCAATATTTTAAAAATATTCAGCAATTGCTGAATAAGGTGGGGCAACAAGAAGAACAATTAAAAGAAGTTGCCGAAATGACGGCTAAGAAGATTGGAAAAGGTGGTATTATACAGCTATTCGGTGCAGGGCATTCCTTCCTGCTAGCTGAGGAACTATTTTATCGTGCTGGTGGACTCGTGCCAGTTAAAGCGATTTATATTGAACCATTAATGCTTGCTGCAGGACCTACTACATCTTCGCGTAATGAGCGAAAAGAAGGGGTTGTGCTCGCACATCGCCATTTGTTTGATATTCGACCAGAAGATATAGTCATTATTATTTCGACTTCAGGTCGCAATGCCGCACCAAT
The DNA here is from genome assembly GCF_038630865.1 of Metasolibacillus sp. FSL K6-0083. Classification (NCBI taxonomy): domain Bacteria; kingdom Bacillati; phylum Bacillota; class Bacilli; order Caryophanales; family Caryophanaceae; genus Metasolibacillus; species Metasolibacillus sp. FSL K6-0083. The sequence continues at coordinate 359,038 of NZ_CP152046.1, forward strand.
TGAAATGGCATTTGAAGCGAAGGAACGAGGGGCATTTGTTATTTCTTTGCAATCATTATGCTATACTGAACAGGAAAGCACACATAGTAGTGGCATGCGTTTAGAGCAAATTGTGGACGCCGTTTTTAATACGTCAGTGCCTATTGGAGATGGGGTTTTACAAAGCGGTGACTATCAATATGGAGCAAGCTCTACAGTTGTTGGTGCAGCATTGCTCAACGCATTCGTTAGTATGGTTATTGAACAGCTATTAGCAGTACAGCAAGAAGCACCTGTGTTTGTTAGTAATAATATTAACCAGTCTACTTCTCAAAACGATAAATACTGCAGGCAGTTTGAAAACAGAATTACATTCAATTAGGAGGAATTTATCATGGAAAAAACTTTCACAATTACAGCAGCAGAAGGATTACACGCTCGCCCATGTACATTATTAGTGCAAGGAGTTGCTCCATTTCAATCAAATGTAACAATTGCTTACAATGGTCGTGAAGCCAATTTAAAATCAATTATGGGTGTTATGGCGCTTGCTATTCCATCTGGCGGTGCTATTACGGTAAGAGCTGAAGGCGATGATGCGGCTGCAGCACTTGCAAAGGTGGAGGAAGTAATCAAAACACAAGGAATTGGTCAATGATGAGACAATTGCAAGGCATTGCGGTTTCGGAGGGCGTAGCTGTTGCAAAAGCGTATCGCTTAGCAGAGCCTGACTTATTGATTACCGAGCGAGACACGATTGAGCCATCTGCGGAAAAGCAACGCTTTCATCTAGCGGTTGCGAATGCAAAAACGCAGCTTGAGAAAATTCGTGATTATGCGATTTTGATGGTCGGTGAGGAGGAGGCAGAAATTTTTTCTGCCCACTTACTTGTGTTACAAGACCCTGATTTCCATGCGGCCATTGAAGGGGAAATCGACCAGCATGTGCAAGCAGAAAAAGCTTTGCAAAAAATAGCACAGCAATTTATCGATTTATTCAGCCAAATGGATAATGAATATATGCGTCAGCGTGCAGCAGATATTGAGGATGTAGCGCGCCGTATTTTAGCCTCTTTACTTGGTAAAGTGCTGCCTGATGTATCTCAAATTGACGAGGAAGTTGTATTAATTGCTTACGATTTATCGCCATCTGTAACAGCGCAATTAAATAAGCAATTTGTGAAGGGCTTTATTACGACAATAGGTGGACGTACATCACATACAGCGATTCTAGCAAGAACATTGCAAATTCCAGCTGTTGTAGGTGTAAAGGAAGCGGAAACAATTGCACATGGTGAGCTTGTGTTGTTGGACGGTGTATCTGGACAATTAACAATCAATCCATCAGAAGGCATTCGACAAGCAGCGGAGCAGCGTATGGCAGTGCAAGCACAGCGAGAAATACAGTTACAGCAATTCGCGAATAAAGAAAGCGTGACAGAAGACGGTGTGCATGTTGAGCTCGCAGCGAATATTGGTAGCGTTCAAGATGTAGAAGCCGTTTTAAAAGTAGGTGCTGACGGTGTCGGTTTATTCCGTACAGAGTTTTTATATATGGATAGCACTTCATTACCTACAGAGGAGCAACAGTTTGAACTCTATAAAGCAGTACTTGAAAAAATGAATAATAAGCCAGTCGTTGTGCGTACACTTGATATAGGTGGTGACAAGCATTTAGAATATTGGCAGTTACCGAAAGAGGAAAATCCTTTTTTAGGTCAGCGTGCTATTCGGCTTTCTTTAGCAAATGAAGACATATTCGTTACACAGCTTCGCGCATTATTACGCGCAAGCAAATACGGTAATTTGAAAATTATGTTCCCAATGATTGCAACAATTCAGGAGCTACGTCAGGCGAAAAGTATTTTACAAATACAGCATGATGCTTTAGTAAATGAAGGTGTAACTATCGGTGAATATGAAATAGGCATTATGATTGAAGTGCCGTCAGCAGCAATTTTTGCAGATGTTTTAGCACGTGAGGTTGATTTCTTCTCAATCGGTACAAACGATTTAATTCAGTATACATTTGCAGCCGACCGCATGAATGAGTCGATTGCTTATTTATATGAGCCATTCCATCCAGCAATTATTCGCTTAATTGCGCAAGTGGCTTCAAGTGCTCGTAAGCATGGTATTTGGACCGGAATGTGCGGTGAAATGGCTGGCGAACCACTTGCATTACCTGTACTTTTAGCATTAGGATTGGATGAATTATCGATGAGTGCAAGCGCCGTATTACCTGCGCGGGAAAATTTATTGAAGTTAAATAAACAAGCTTTACAACAGCAAGCAGATAAACTTTTGGCATGCGAATCAGCTGAGCAAATCAAAGACTGGGCTAATCGAGTGTACAATCATTAAGGGGGAAAATATTTATGGCAATACAATTGAAATCTTTTGAAAATATCGATGAGCTTTATGACTTTGCCGCACAATTTTTACAGCAAAAAGTAAAGGATGGTGCAAAGACATTTGGTTTAGCTACTGGTGGAACGATGCAACCCCTCTATAAAAATTTACGTCAAAGCGATGTAGACTTTTCAAATTGTACGAGCTTTAATTTAGATGAATATATTGGCTTGCCTGACACGCATCCAGAAAGTTACTTTACATACATGCAAAAGGAGCTTTTTGAGCAAAAGCCATTTAAGAAAAGCTATCTTCCTAATGGTTTAGCGGAGGATATAGAGCGAGAAGTACAGCAGTACAATGATTTACTTGAACAGCACCCAATTGATGTTCAGCTTTTAGGAGTAGGGGAAAATGGACATATCGGCTTCAATGAGCCTGGCACATCATTTTCTAAAAAAACGCATGCTGTTACATTAACTGAATCAACACGTCAGGCAAATGCCCGCTATTTCAATTCGATTGATGAAGTACCTGTAAAAGCAATTACGATGGGAATTGCTAATATTTTGCAATCAAAAGAAGTACTACTAATTGCTGTTGGAGAGAAAAAGCGAGCAGCTTTGGAATCTTTATTCCAAGACGCACAAACTGTAGATTCACCAGTTACAGCATTACAGCAACATGCGAATGTATTAGTATTAACAGACTTAAATATTTCACTTGCCTAATTGCGATTTTTGTATATATTTTTCAAGTATAATAAAGAGGCTGTCTGAAAAGTAGGCTAACATGCCATTTTTCAGACAGCCATTGCTATTTTTGAGGTAGAAAAGTGCAAGTGATTTTTGAAAGGTTAAAACACGGGCTTGAAAGTCTTTCCGCTAAAATTTAAAATAAAAAAGTATAATTAATTTTTTGGATGAATGGAAGGAATCTAGATTTTTGACCAGTTTGTATACATTTTTATCAAAGTACTAGTAATTCAATAAAAGGTGGCTTTATCAGCGTGAGAAACGCTCTATAAAAATGTAAAAAATGCACTTGTGTAAATCTTTTTGGTAGCCATGCAAAATAATTTTGAAAGATGGAGAGAGAATTTATGTTACATCAATTTTCGCGCAATGAGCTTGCAATAGGAAGTGAAGGATTAGCGCTTTTAAAAAATACGACAGTTGCTATTTTAGGGGTAGGTGGCGTAGGTTCCTTTGCAGCCGAAGCGTGCGCACGTAGTGGTATCGGACGTATTATTTTAGTGGATAAGGACAATGTGGATATTACAAATGTTAATCGTCAATTAGTTGCTTATTTATCAACCGTCGGTAAATCCAAATCAGCAGTGATGAAGGAGCGCATTGCAGATATAAACCCTGAATGTGAAGTTATCGATATGCATATGTTTTATACTGAAGAAACATATGAGCAATTTTTTGCACAGGGCATCGACTATGTAATTGATGCAAGTGATACAGTTATGTATAAAATTCATTTAATGAAGGAATGCCTAAAACGTAATATTCCGATTATTTCAAGCATGGGTGCAGCTAATAAAATGGACCCTACACGTTTCCAAATCGCGGATATTTCAAAAACGCATACAGATCCTCTAGCAAAGATTATTCGTACGAAGCTACGCAAAGAGGGCATTAAAAAAGGCGTTATGGTCGTCTTTTCAGACGAATCCCCTGTCGTTGTGCGTGAGGACGTTGTACAGCATGTAGGTAAGCCTGATGCTACAATCCGCAAAGCGAAAATGCCACCGGCTTCCAATGCTTTCGTACCATCTGTAGCAGGTTTAATCGCAGCGAGCTGGGTTGTCAATACAATTGTTAAGGATATTCATATTGCTCGTGTGAATGATTAATAGTTATAAAATTAAATGGTTGTCAGAAAATGCTGCACTCGCATGTTTTTCTGACAACCATTTACTGTTTTTTAACTTCTTTTAACCCGTTGCTGAAGAGAAACTCAGCCTATGAAGATTGCATAGTAAGATGATGACTGAATGACCCGCATAAAACCTCCGACGGTTATCAAAGAAAGGTTTGCATGATGCGGGTCAATTAACCGTTGGTGATTTCAAGTTAACTCGGAGGAATCGGAATATAGTTAGCTGTGACATAATTGCTTAAATGTCTATAATTATTAATTACCCTCGTGACTTGCTATTAATATTTTGCTACTATTAAAAATAGTCAGAAAAATAGTTTTGGAGGGAAGAAAAATGAATGATTTATATGAGCTTTTAGAACAGTATTTTGAGGAAATGGTCGAAATTCGTAGATATTTACATGAAAATCCAGAGCTATCTCATGAGGAAGTAGAAACACCAAAATATATAGCTGAGTATCATCGTGCATTAGGACATGACGTAAGAGAATTTGTTGGTGGGCGGGGTGTCGTGGCAAAATTACATGGTACAAAACCCGGGAAAACTGTAGCACTACGCGCGGATTTCGATGCTTTGGCTATTCAGGAACAAAATACATTTTCCTATAAGTCCAAAATCGATGGGAAAATGCACGCATGTGGCCATGATGGACATACCGCAACCTTAATGGTTTTAGCGAAAGCGTTAAATAAAATGCGTGAGCATATTGCAGGGACAATTGTCTTTATTCATCAATTTGGTGAAGAGGTGACTCCGGGTGGGGCGTTGCCAATGATTGAGGATGGCTGTTTAGATGGTGTAGATGTTATTTATGGCACACATTTATCTGCTGGCGTTCCTTTAGGGACTATTTCAGTAAAGGAAGGACCTTTGATGGCTGCTGCGGATGGATTTGAAATTACTATTCATGGAAAGGGAGGGCACGGTGCATCCCCTCATGATACGAAGGATGCTGTAATGATTGGCTCGCAGTTCGTTGTGTCAGCACAGCAAGTAGTCGGTCGACGTGTTAATCCTGTTCGACCAGCCGTCGTGTCTGTATGTCATTTTGAAGCTGTAAATCCATTCAATGTAATCGCAGACTCGGCTGTTTTAAAAGGAACTGTTCGAACATTTGATGCCAACGTACGCGACCAAATTGAAAAAGAGCTTGAAGAAGTATTGAAATCAGCTTGTTTACTTTACGGGGCTGATTACACGTATAACTATAGTCGAGGCTACGCTCCTGTTATAAACGATGCGGAAACGACGCGTCGCTTTATGGAAGAAGTAACAAAAGTGCCGAAAGTAGAGGAGCTTGTCGTAGCTGATTTAGCAATGGGCGCAGAAGACTTTGCTTATTATTTAGAAAAAGTGCCTGGTACATTTTATTTCACAGGAGCGAAAAATCCAGAATGGGAAATCGCTTACCCCCACCATCATCCCAAATTCGATATTGATGAAAGAGCGTTATTAATTGCTGCTAACACGCTTGGGCATGCAACATTATCTTATTTACAGCAGTCATAAATTACTGAAAAAGTGAAGCCAACTTTGGCTTCACTTTTTTATGGAATAGGTCAAAAGAATAACTCGCTCATAAAACAAAATAATTCTAGTGAAAGACCATATTTCGCTCTTTCGGTAGAGCAGTCACATGACCAACAAGCCTTTCTATGATAAAATTTGTCTATTCGAAATGAACAGTGAGTTGATAATGATGGAAAGTCAAAAATATGCAATAGTGGATTTGGAAACGACAGGTCATTCGTATATAAATGGTGATCGCATTATTCAAATTGCCATTGTTATTATGAAGGAGTGGCATATTGAAAAGACATTTACAACTTTTATAAATCCACAGCAGCCAATTCCTTTATTTATTCAAGACTTAACTAATATTACAGATGCGGATGTAGCGAAGGCGGGGGCATTTGAAGCGTACGGCCAAACGATTTATGATTTATTACAGGATGCTATCTTTGTGGCCCACAATACGGATTTCGATTTAGCATTTTTACAGGCAGAGCTAAGTCGGGCTGGCTTCCCAACGTGGCGGGGGAAAAAGCTGGACACTGTAGAGCTTTCTAAAATCGTTTTTCCGACTGCATTAAGCTATAAATTAGGTGACTTAGCTCAGGAGTTAAATATTCCACTAAAGCAAGCGCATCGTGCTGATGATGATGCGAAGGCAACGGCAAAATTGCTAAAAGCTTGCTGGAACGAGCTATTATCATTGCCGCAAACAACAATTGAACAGCTACATAAACGCTCGTTTCGGTTGAAATCTGATATTTCACATCTATTATTTGCAGCACTTCATATAAAGCGTAGCAAAGTGATGGCAGAGGAAGGTTATCTTTATGCTTACGAGCTAGCTATTAAGCGACCGCCTATGAATAAACAAAAAACAGCAGCAGAAAATGAATATCCAAAAACACGTAAAGAGAAGCTTGCCTTACTTCAAAAAGCACTTCCATCCTTCGAGGAGCGACCACAACAATTTCAAATGATGGATATTGTTTGGCATAGCTTACAAGACCAACAAGAAACAATAATTGAAGCATCTACAGGCATCGGCAAAACCTTATCCTATTTGTTGCCGTCTTTTTACTATGCAAAGCAAAGTGGAAGAAAAATAGGCATTAGCACATATACATCTAATTTGCTAGAGCAATTAGTATACGAGGAGCTTGTTAAGCTAGAGCAAATAACTGGTGAGCGTGTGCATATCGCTTTATTAAAAGGGATGCAAAATTATATTGATATTGGACGCTTTGCTCAAATTTTAAAAGTAGATGATGAATCATATGATGAGGCTTTGGCGATTGCACAAGTCATTACATGGTTAGCAAAAACCGAAACAGGTGATTTAAGCGAGTTGAATATGTCAGGTGGCGGACAGCTCTTTTTAGAAAAAATCCGCAAATTACAGTGGACGACGGCGCAGCAATTTGATTTTTACAGCTACGCAATTGAACAAAGCAGACATGCGGATATTATTATGACAAATCATGCGATGCTTTTAGCTGATTTAGTGCGCCAAGAGCAATTATTCGATACGATTGGCGGATGGATTATTGATGAAGCCCACCAATTTATTCAAGCAGCCGTGCAGCAGGATGAGAAAATCTTCTCCTATACTGCATGGAAATATATATTTGGACAAATTGGTTTGCCAGGGGAAGGGCAGCTTTTTGATAAACTGCAGCAAGTCGCTTTAATAACAGGGCGTGTACCAAAACGACTATTCAAGCAGGCAGAGCAAAGCTTTCATCGCTTAGTTGTCATGTTTGATGATGTGATGCAAGCCTTTACCTCACAGCTACAGCGCATAATACGCCAAGCTCACCGACAGGAGATGAAGCAAAGCGTAATGCTGTCAGAGCTCTCCATCGATGTACAGCACTGTGCACAAGTATCAAATTTAATGCAAAATTGGATTGATAGTGCGGAGCATATTTTACAGATGTTTTACGAGCATCGTGAGGAGATTACGCGCACAGAGCAATATATTTTAGACGAATGGCAATATTGGATACACGAATTTAAAATCAAGGTCGCAGAATGGGACGAGTTATTTGTCATGAGGCAGGCGGATTATTTTGCATGGTTTGAGTTGGACCGACGCAGCATACCGGGCAGCATTCAATTATTGAAGAAGCCGCTCCATGTTACATCTAGCATCGAGCAATTATTTGCATCTATCCGAGAACGAGCAGCAATTATTTGGACATCAGGTACTTTAACAGTGCCAAATAATGAGCGCTTTATAGCAGACCAGCTTGGCATTGCGCAAGATGTCCCGATTCATCAATTACAAGCAGCCTCAAGCTATTATCAAGGGGCACGCTGCTTTATCGTCACAGATATGCCAGATATTCAAACTGTGTCACAGCATGAATATATTGAGGAAATGGCTTATGCGATAACGAGGATTGTGCGCACAACTGAGGGACGCTGCTTCGTGCTGTTTACTTCTCAGGATATGCTGCGAAAAACAGTACTGTTAATTCAAGAAAGCAAATTGTTAGATGATTATATGCTATTTGCGCAAGGGATTACTGCGGGGAGTCGCATGCGTTTATTAAAATCATTCCAAAAGTTTAGTCATTCCGTTTTATTTGGTACAAATAGTTTTTGGGAAGGGGTCGATGTGCCGGGGGATGGGCTAGCTGCGGTCATCGTTGTACGCCTACCATTTTCCGCCCCAAATGAGCCAGCCTTTAAAGCGAAATCTCAAATGCTGCAAGCGAAAGGGCATAATGCTTTTACACAGCTAGCTTTACCTGAGGCGGTGTTACGATTTAAGCAGGGCTTTGGGCGTTTAATCAGGTCCTCACAGGATAGTGGTGCATTTATTATTTTAGACCGTCGAATTGACGCTAAATCATATGGGAAGGAATTTCTTTCAGCATTGCCACCGATTTCTATTCAAAAACTATCTCTCGAACATATGGTACAAGCGCTTGGAAATTGGTATAATAACAGACATGAGTAAAGAAAGCAGGTTGACAATAATGGAAAGTAAAGTCGAAGTATTATCAGTTGTGAAAATAAACTACCAATCTGATCTATATAAAATTGTCGACACGCTAAATCGAACATTAAAAGAGCAAAATTTAATGTTTGGTTTAGCGCTCGACCCTGAAGATCAAGAGAAAGCAGTTTTCACAATTTATCGCACTTAAGGTGATTCAATGAAAAAGTGGATAATTTTTAGTACAGTCTTTCTCGTCTCTTTGTCACTTGTTATCTCCATTTTAGTACTCTGGAAAGCCAATGCGCCATTTAATAAAATGGAGAAGCAGGCTGAGCAATTAGCGCTCGTCACAAAATCGCTCGCGATTGTTTCGGAATCTTATGCCTATAATGGGAATAAGCCGTATATTACTGTGTTCGGGGTAGACGAATATGGTAAGGAAAAAGCAATTTTTGTTCCAATCACTTTAGAAGAAGATGCGATTCAGGAAGTGTTTTTGCAGGACGGAATTACGAAAGAACAAGCGCTGGCAGTGTTGCATGATGAGGCGACAGTAAAAAAGATACTTCATACAAAATTAGGCTTTGAAGAGCAAGGTGCTGTGTGGGAAATTACATATTTGAACAATACAGACCAACTCAATTATGTGTATATTTTGTTTGAAGACGGTCAATGGTGGAAACGTATTTTGAACTTGTAGAGGAGTAGATTTCATTTGAAACAACTGTTAGCAAACCGTGTAAAAACTTTAACGCCATCCTCGACTCTTGCAATTACTGCAAAGGCGAAGGAATTGAAGGAACAAGGTATTGATGTTATTGGATTAGGCGCAGGTGAGCCTGATTTTAATACGCCACAAAATATTTTAGATGCAGCAGCGAAATCAATGCAGCAAGGTTTAACAAAATATACGCCAGCAGGTGGCTTACCAGCATTAAAGCAAGCAATAATTGCGAAGCTACAGCGCGATAATGCGCTCACTTATAAGGCAAACGAAATTATTGTCGGTGTTGGGGCGAAGCATGTGCTTTACACATTGTTCCAAGTTATTTTAAATGAAGGTGATGAGGTCATCATTCCAATCCCGTACTGGGTATCCTATCCCGAGCAAGTGAAGCTAGCAGGTGGGGTACCAGTATACATCGAGGGAACAAGCGAGCAGCAATATAAAATAACAGCACAGCAATTGGCTGCTGCCATCACAGAAAAAACGAAAGCTGTTATTATTAACTCGCCATCTAATCCTTCGGGAATGGTGTATAGCCGAGAAGAGCTAGAGGCATTAGCAGAAGTCGCTGAAAAGCATGATATTTTAATCGTCTCAGATGAAATTTATGAAAAGCTTTTATACAATGGAAATAAGCATTTTTCAATCGCACAAATTTCACCAGCGATTAAAGCGCGCACAATTGTTATTAATGGCTTAGCAAAATCGCATTCGATGACAGGCTGGCGCATCGGCTATGCAGCGGGTGATGCAGAAATTATTAATGCGATGACAGACTTAGCATCTCACTCTACTTCAAATGCTACGACGACTGCCCAATATGCAGCAATCGAAGCTTACAATGGTCCACAAGACGCTGTAGAAGAAATGCGACAAGCATTTGCATCGCGCTTGGAAAAAATTTATCCGCAAATTGCGGCGATTCCGGGCTTTAAATTATTAAAGCCAGAAGGAGCTTTTTACTTACTACCAGATGTAGCCGAAGCAATGGAGAAAACAGGTTATGATAATGTCGATGCATTTGCGGAAAGTCTATTAACAGAGGCAAATGTAGCTGTAATACCGGGCTCAGGCTTCGGTACAAATACGACAATTCGTTTATCCTATGCCCTTTCTTATGAATTATTAGAAGAGGCGGTTCGTCGTATAGACAAATTTGTAAAATCAAAATGGCAATAAGCATTGCTTTTGTAGTTGGAGGATATTATGAAGAAAATTATGATTAAAGATATGCCACAGCATATCGGGGAGACAGTTAAATTAGGCGCATGGCTTGCAAATAAGCGTTCAAGCGGCAAAATTGCCTTTTTACAATTACGTGATGGCACAGGCTTCGTTCAAGGTGTTGTCGTAAAGGAAGAAGTTGGCGAGGAGCTGTTCGCAAAGGCAAAAGGCTTAACGCAAGAAACATCTATGTACATTATCGGTGAAGTGAAGGCCGATGAGCGTTCAACGTTTGGCTGTGAAATGAATGTAACGGGCATTGAAGTACTTCATGAGGCAGTTGATTTCCCAATTACGCCAAAAGAGCATGGTACAGAATTTTTAATGGATAATCGTCATTTATGGCTACGTTCACGCAGACAACATGCGATTATGAATATTCGTAACGAAGTAATTCGTTCGACTTATGAGTTTTTCAATAATAACGGTTTTACGAAAATGGACCCACCTATTTTAACTGGCTCTGCACCAGAAGGAACATCCGAACTATTCGCTACGAAATATTTTGATGAAGATGCCTATCTTTCACAATCAGGTCAGCTCTATATGGAGGCTGCAGCAATGGCATTAGGACGCGTATTTTCATTCGGTCCGACATTCCGAGCTGAAAAATCAAAAACGCGTCGTCATTTAATTGAGTTTTGGATGATTGAGCCGGAGATGGCATTCGTTGAGCATGACGAAAGCTTGGAGGTTCAGGAGCAGTATGTTGAGCATATCGTCCAATCTGTATTGGCAAATTGTAAGCTTGATTTAGAGCGCTTAGGTCGTGATACATCGAAGCTTGAAACTATTAAAGCACCATTCCCGCGTATTTCATACGATGATGCAATTAAATTTTTACATGAGCAAGGCTTTGATGATATTGAGTGGGGCGATGATTTCGGTGCACCGCACGAAACAGCAATTGCTAACCATTACGATAAGCCTGTATTTATTACATGCTATCCGACGGGCATTAAGCCATTCTATATGCAGCCACACCCAGAGCGTGACGATGTCGTGCTTTGCGCAGACTTAATTGCACCAGAGGGCTACGGTGAAATTATCGGTGGTTCTGAGCGTATTTATGATTATGAATTATTAAAATCTCGCCTTGAAGAGCATGACTTAGATATGGCTGCATACGCTTGGTATTTAGAATTATGTAAATACGGTGCAGTACCGCACTCAGGCTTTGGCTTAGGCTTAGAGCGTACAGTTGCTTGGATTTCGGGAACAGAGCATATTCGTGAGACAATTCCATTCCCACGTTTATTAAACCGTTTATATCCTTAATAAGGTCCGTCTGAAAAGCAGTGCTTGGCATGCTTGTTGGACGCATCTTCATAAATGAATAAGTAAAATTTGATTTTGGGCTGCTTGAAAGTAAACTTTACTTTCTCGACAGCCTTCTCTTATGAATAAGCTAGGAAAGGATTCATACCAATTATGACAAGCAATGAGCAACTTCGCATTTGGGTAGGACAAAAAAATATCACAATCCCACAGCTATTTTTTCAACATTATAAAGAGCTTCATATTCGTGATGATGATGCTATGTTGCTTCTCCATTTGCTAGCATTTTACGAAGAAGGTAATGACTTTCCAACACCAGATGATTTGATGGCAAGAACCTTCTTTGCTGCAAATGAAATTTCAATTAAAATACAGCGATTTTTGCAAAAAGGTTTTATCGAAATTACACATGATGTTGATTCAGATGGGAAGATTTATGAAAAATATTCTTTGTATCCATTGTGGAAACGTATCATCACACTATTAGAAGCAAAAACAATTACTACAAGTAACGAGCAGCAGAAAAAAGAGGAAGGGGCTATTTTTTCGGTGTTTGAGCAGGAATTTGGTCGTCTGTTATCGCCGATGGAGCTTGAAAACATTAATGCATGGCTAGATGTGGATAAGCACTCCCCTGAGTTAATACGGGCTGCATTGAAGGAAGCTGTATTGGCAGGAAAGCTTTCGCTGCGCTATATTGACCGTATTTTATTCGAATGGAAAAAGAAAAATTTTACGACAGTGAAGCAAGTGGAGCAGCATGCGGAGCAATTCCGTAAACGCACGATTACCCAGCCACAAGCGCAGGCTGAAAAAAAACCGAAGCGAGCATTTTATAATTGGCTTGAAGAGAATGAATAAGGGGGCGGCGAGATGCTAACGAAAAAGCAGTGGATGCATTTTTTAGACGAGATGGATAAAATGTTTCCAGATGCGCATTGTGAGCTCGTGCATGACAATCCTTTTGAGCTAACAATTGCGACACTATTATCCGCACAGTGTACAGATGTGCTTGTTAATAAAGTGACAAAGGATTTATTTCAAAAATATAAAACACCAGAAGACTATTTAGCTGTATCTATTGAGGAATTGCAAAATGATATACGCTCCATTGGACTGTATCGTAATAAAGCTAAAAACATTCAATTATTATGTCAGCGTCTACTTACAGAATATGGTGGTGAAGTGCCTGCTAGTCGCGAGGAGCTTGTCACATTACCGGGTGTCGGGCGCAAAACTGCGAATGTTGTATTATCGGTAGCCTTTGATATACCGGCAATGGCAGTCGATACACATGTCGAGCGGATTACAAAGCGTCTAGGTCTTTGTCGCTGGAAAGATAATGTGCTTGAAGTAGAGCAAACAATTATGAAGAAAACGCCGATTGAAAGATGGTCAAAAGCACATCATCAAATGATTTTCTTTGGGCGCTATCATTGCAAGGCACAAAACCCTAGCTGCCACACATGCCCTTTATTAGATGATTGCAGGGAAGGGCAAAAGCGTCTAAAGAAAGGGCTTGTTAAACAATGATTGCTGTCAATAAACAACTAATTTCACAGCAGGCTGTTGACGAGTGGTATGTGAATTGGAACGAGCTGCGTGAACAAATACACGCTGCCCATGAAGCGAGAAATGGGCAAGCAGAGCCCTTTATGCATCAGGGGATTGAGCACTTTTTGCAATTTTTAATGATTGCTTCAGAGGTGGAGGGCTACGACACGCAAGCAAGCTATGAGCTACTGCCGTTAAACGGAGGGGAGCGCTTAGCTTTTATTAGAGCTAACCCAGCCCAATATGCAAGCTACCGTCAGTTAGACGAGCTTTATAAGGAAACAAAAAAGCGTTGTGCAAGATTGCGACTGCAAATTTAGGAGGGCAATCAATGTGATTTTCACTTCATCGAGGGATTATATCAAAAATCGAGCTTCTCTTCAGTGTAGTGAAAAATTCGCTTTACATTTATCCCGTATTAACAGGCTGTAAGACCCCCACTTCAAAACAGCAGGTAAAACCAAGATGTTGAAGTGGGGGATCAAACAGCCTGTAAAAACCCGACTGGTGAAACTACCAATCAGTGGGGGATGTACGAAAACCCCCACTGATTGAAGGTTCACTTTATTTTAAATTTGAAAGCAAGCCGATAAGCCTAACATTTTCTCCTCTATTTATTTAGTTATTTCTTTGATGAAACATCATTAAAAGCGTCCTAAAAGCAGGTCATGCACTGCTTTTAGGACGCTCTCATTCGTTTTGTTGTTTTAACAATTCGCAACGAATAGTCAGTATGCAATGGCTCTGAAGGTGCGGCAACCATTATGAGCCGAGCGCTATTCATTAAATGATAGGCTTGAAAGTTAAGGGGGATTACTACTTTCGAGCTTGGTGCAACAATTATTTGCTGCAATTCAAAAGCTTCATATTCGGAAATCAGCTTTAAATGTGCCTTTAATTCGAAATCATATTGATTTTCTATCGTTAAAAAATACTCATCCTTACGATTTAGCAATTCAGCTTCCTTTATTAAGTTAGAATTTTCATACATTTGCATGATGACAGAAGTTTCATTTTTTAAATCCTCTATTTTTTGCGCTGTCATATAAGAGCTTGAAATTGTAGCTGTTTCTGAATGCTCATTATTCACTTTTACAGAAAGAAAGTTTCTAGCGACAGTTCTCTGTGTATCATATATTTCCATAGGGTCCTGCACGCTGTGATTAAGCACTTTTTCCCCTATTATATAGAGCATATGTTCACCTTGTGGTAGATTTGTTATAGTGAACGGTACCTTTTTACCTCCTTCTTTCGGTATATTAATTATATGATAGGGAGCAGTAGACTCATTTATTTCTATATTTACAGGTGTAGCATCATTTTCTAAAAAGGCATAAACAGCAAGTTGATTTTCTTTTGTTGTTGAATATTTATACCAAATAAATCCTTCTAAAGTTCCTTTTTCATCTGTTTGAAATGAATTTAAATCCCTGTCAATAATATATTCAGGATTTAGGTGAATTTCAGTTGTTCGACTTTCAGTTGTTTTTTTTACAGTATGTTGACTTGACTTTTCATGATGTGTATTTAAGTCGCTCATAGAAGCCCCTCCCTCGCATTAGTTAAACGGAAAAAGAATAATACAAACATAATAACTATAATAACAAATAGGAAGATTATTTTTTTAAAGTTAATAAATTTACAGTCCTTTCGGAATATATTTTCGTAACGGTATAGGGACCACTTAAGAAATCATTTCAAGTTGGTCCCATGCACTTATTTAATATTCTAAAGTTCTACTTCTTCCACAGTATTATTATCGCTTATGGCCCATCCTAAATTTACAGAATGATAACTTTTCGCTCTCATTGTATCTCCAACTACTCCGGTATTTCCAAATGTTTGTACTAAAACGATTCCATCATTTTCCGCATAAATTGTATCACTATCTTGATCTAGCAATATTAGGGATGTACTTCCTTTTGGCTTTTTTAATAACTCACCAATAACACTAAATGAGAATATTAATTTTCCGTTTGTAACAGATGTATAATGTGATCCATACCATGTCATTCCATCTTGGTTCAAAAATGTACCACCTTGACCAAAAGCTACTGTCCCAAGGGCATATGTTGAAACTTCATTTGGGTTTGTTAAATCAAAAGTTATTTTCGATGGAAAGCTTTTTATATCATCGTAATTATAATTAGTTAATATTTCTTCCTTGTTTGTGATTTCTTGAGCATTAACTAGAGTTATAGAGGTAATTAAGAATGTTGTCGCAAGCGCTATAGTACTTAATCGCTTTTTTATTTTCATAACAATAGCCTCCAATTATTTTAAATTAAAAAAATAAATAATTTACCAATTTTCCCTTCCAATGCTTCTTTAATTAAAGAATTCATTAAATAGAATATTCTTTATTTATTATATCCTATTATTAATTTATTTACAATGATAAACCATTACAACCTATTAAAGGAAAAGCTTAAGTAGAATATGTTTGAAAACTCGATTTAGATTCACAGCTTTATATTTTGAATATTTTCATTTATAATTAGTCTATACCACTATACCTGTAAAATGGATTTGTGTTATACAAACAAAGTTAGGGGGGAGAAAATTGTTAGATAAAAATTCATATATACCGATTTATATACAAATCGAGGAGATTATTAAACAACGAATACTTGCAGAGGAATATAAAATTGGTGATGCCATCCCATCTGAAAGAGAGCTTTCGGTACAATTTGATGTGAGTAGAATGACAGTTAGGCAATCCATTACAAACTTAGTAAATGACGGTCTACTTTACCGCGAAAAAGGTAGGGGCACTTTTGTAGCAAATCCGAAATTAGAGCAGCCTCTACAAGGGCTAACTAGCTTTACGGAGGATATGCGAGCAAGAAATATGGTTCCGAGTAGCAAGGTAGTACGTTTCGAAAAAATTATCCCATCAGTTGAAGTAGCAAAAGATTTGCAGCTAGAGCTGGGAGAGGAAGTGTTTTTCGTTATACGTATTCGCAATGCAGACGGAATACCTATGGCAATCGAACGGACGTACATTCCAGTAAAAATTTATCCTACGCTAGATGCAAGTAAATTAGAAGGCTCTTTGTACACATTAATTGAAACCGCTTTCCAACAAAGAATCGGCAATGCGATTCAACAAATGGAAGCCGCAATCGTATCAAAAGAGGATAGTAAATTTTTGCAAATAAATCAAGCTGCACCTGTTCTTATTATAAAGCGCACGAGCTATTTAACAAATGATACACCTTTTGAGCTTGTACGCAGTGTTTATCGAGCAGATCGTTATAAATTTATTAGCCAAATTTCAAGATAAATAATAGGGGTGAAAAAGTGGTACACATTCAAAAAGTACAAGAAAATGACTATTGGCAAATTCACCGTTTAAGAGATTATTGTTTTCCTAATAAATATACAGAAGCGCGTAAGGAAGATTTTCATTATTGGGTTCAGCATAGTACAACTTTAGGGGCATATGATGGTAATAAAGTTGTTGGTCAAGTGCTTGTTTTACCACTTAACATAACAATTTACAACAAAAACTATAAAATGGGTGGGATTGCCTTTGTTGCCTCCTACCCTGAATATCGCCAACAAGGCATTGTAAAAAAGCTTATGATTGAATCATTAAATCAAATGAAAGCTAATGGGCAAACGATTTCTGTTTTAGCGCCTTTTTCAGTATCTTTTTATCGCTATTTTGGTTGGGAGCTTTTTTTCGAAAAGTTAAATTATGTGATTCCATCCGATAAGTTTCCTGCTTTAGGAAAGCAATTAGACGTAATAAAGCGCACGAGCTTTGAATGGCTTGATGAAGAATTATTTCAGCAGGTGAAAGCATTTTATAATGAAAGAGCTTCTGTAACAAATGGAGTTATGTTAAGGGATGATGCATGGTGGAATCGCTTAGCTAAAAGGCAACAAAATAGCCATTTTGCATTGTATTACAAGGATAATAAGGTGGCTGCGTATATTCGTTATGAAATAGTAAACACAACATTTTTCATTCATGATTTCATTGCCAAGGATATTTTAGCAGAGCAAGCCATTTGGCGTTACGTGACGGCACATGCTGCAAGCATCACTGAAATAAAAGGGGTAACAGCGAATCATGCTTCTTTCGGCTATTACTTTCCAGAGCCTCAATTTGAACGTGAAGTTGTGCAAGATGTGATGGTACGAATCGTTGATGTGCAGTCCTTTATGCAGCAATATAAATGGGGAATTATTACAAGAAGCTTATATGTTCGTTTGGAAGATTCGTTTTGCCCATGGAATGAGCAGTTATTTGAAATTAGTAGTGAGAGGAAAATCACAGCTCTAGAGGAAGATTCTATTGATGATAATGAAATTCTTGCATTGCCTATTAATTTATTTTCGGCGATGATGGTTGGGTATTTATCTGTTCAAGATGCAGTAATGTATGCACAGCGTTCCTTGAAACAAGAAATTATTGGGAGTTGGCAGCAGGCATTGCCAGCAGGAAAACCTGTATTCTATGAGTATTTTTAATCGCTGAATTATAATGGCACACTTCCCTAAGTGTAATTTTCAAGCTAACAATTAAATAAAGCATGTGTTTAACAAAAAAATTTTCAGTTTTTTTCTGGACTATACCAGTATAAGGGATGTTAGGTTACAGCTATAAATTGCATATAGTCCAGTTTCTTTTATTATTTTTAGAAGATAGAAAATTCAAAAAACGCTATTGTGGTATATACCAATTGATGATATTCTTCTTTTAAGAAAACGATTTCAATGATGAAATAAATAAAAAATACTTATTTTAGAGAGGGAGAATTACTATGAAAAATATTATGTTAGTTTGTGTTGCAGGAATGAGTACTAGTTTACTAGTTTCGAAAATGCAGGAAGCAGCAAAAAGCCAAAATTTAGAGGTGGACATTTTTGCAATTGCAGAAGGGGAGGTTGATAAAGTATTAGGTGAAAAGTCGATAGATGTGCTTTTACTAGGACCACAAGTTCGTTATTTAAAAGGGGCATTCGAAGCTAAATATAAGGATAAAAATATTCCAATTGATGTAATCAAAATGACGGATTACGGCATGATGAATGGTGCGAATGTTTTAAAACATGCACTTACTTTAATTGGATAAGAGGTGTAGAAGATGGAACAAGAGGCTTTATTACAAGCTGTTATGGGATTAATTTTGCATAGCGGCAATGCCAAAAGTGAGTGTATGGAGGCAATTCAATTTGCAAAAACAGGAGACTTTGATGCAGCAAAAGACAAAATGATGCTAGCAAATGAAGCTATTATTGAAGCGCATCATGCACAAACAGGGTTATTACAGCAAGAGGCGCAAGGTCAAAATGTAGAGGTTTCATTATTATTAATTCATGCTCAGGATCATTTAATGAATGCCATTACATTTCGTGATTTAGCGCAAGAATTAGTAGAAATACATGAACGGATAAAGGGGGAGTAGTTCTGCGGAAAATTATTATCTCTTTATGAAATAAGGGGAATATTTCATCGTTTCGTTTTTCGTGAATTTTCTTGTAGTTGCTGTAAAAAGGGGAAAGTGATGTTATTTAACGTCTTTCAGCAATGGTTATTGCGCCGAGTAACCGCAGGAGCACATGTTTTTTGTACCGGATTAACTTAAAAAAACCGGACTAAAGTTAGCCAAGGCGTAATTGATAAACACAAAAGGGGAGTGTATAAAAATGTTCAAATTTTTAGAGGAGAAATTTGTTCCTGTCGCATCAAGAATAGGAAATCAACGGCATCTAGTAGCAATTCGAGATGGCTTCATTGCGATTATGCCATTAATGATTGTTGGGTCATTAGCTGTTTTAGTAAATAATTTACCAATTGAGGCATACAAAGATTTTATGAATTCAGTTTTTGGAGAGGGAATTTGGACACAGTGGGGTGGTAATGTATGGGGTGCTACATTTGCCATTGTGTCGCTGCTAATTTCGTTTACAATCGCTTACAATTTGACGAAAAGCTATAGTAAAGATGCGTTAGCAGGTGGGGCGATTGGTCTTGCAAGTTATATGACATTCGCAACTTATGGAGATGGTGGTTTAACGGGTTTAACAACTGGAACAGGCGGTATCTTCTTAGCAATTATTTTAAGTCTTGTATCCGCAGAAATGTTTTCTCGTTTATCTGGCAATCCAAGATTATTAATTAAAATGCCGGCTGGTGTGCCAGATGCCGTAGCAAAATCATTTGCTTCATTATTTCCAGCGATTATTACTGTAGGTCTTTTAGCGTTAATCCGTACATTAATTTCAATCTTGTTCGATGCTCCAGACGTTATTGGTCAGTTCTATACATTAGTTCAAGAGCCGTTTATGGGTCTAACGAATACGTGGGTGGCGGCACTTATTTTAGCATTCGTACCAGCATTTGTTTGGACATTCGGTATTCATGGAGCAAACATCATTGACCCATTCATGCAAACAATTAATTTAGATGCAATTGCCAAAAACGTAGAAGCGCTTGAAGCAGGTCAAGTAGCGCCGTATATTATTAACAAACCATTCTTCGATGCATTCGTTAATATGGGCGGCTCAGGTACAACAATCGCTTTAATTATCGCAATTTTCATCGTTTCACGTAAAAATAAGCAATACAGCACGGTCGGTAAATTATCCGCTGCACCAGGTTTGTTCAATATTAACGAGCCACTACTATTCGGATTACCAATCGTTTTAAATCCAATTTTATTCTTCCCGTTCATCTTAACGCCGATGGTTAACGTATCAATTGCTTATTTTGCAACTAAATGGGGGTTAGTACCAGCAGCAACAGTTGCAGCACCATGGACGACACCACCAATTATTAATGGCTGGTTAGTTACACAATCACCTTCAGGTGCAATTCTAAGCATTGTGTTAATTGCCGTAGCTGTTCTTATCTATACACCGTTTTTACTAGCGGCAAATCGTGCAGCAGCGAAGCAAGTTGAGCAACAAAATTCATCACAATAATTAATAGTGGGGGTATGAAGATTGAGAAGGCTAGGTATTTCACTATATCCGGGTCATAGCACGCTGGAGGAAATGCAGCAATATGTACAGTTAGCTCATGACAATGGTTTTGATCGAATATTTACTTGCTTGATGTCTTTAAATAATGAGCAAGAACGCAAAAAACTTCAGCAAATTAATGCTTTTGCAAAAGGCCTAGGCTTCGATATTTCAGCCGATATTGCACCGAATGTATTTGAAGAGTTAGGCTTAACGTACAGGGATATTGCTTATTTAAAAGAACAGTATCATATAGCTGCCCTGCGACTAGATATGGGCTTTTCAGGACAAGAAGAGGCATTTATGTCGCTAGACACTAGCAATCTAAAAATAGAATTAAATATGAGTAACGGGACAAAGTATGCAGATAATATTTTGTCCTATCAGCCAAATAAAGAAAATATTATTGGCTGCCATAACTTCTATCCGAGACGTTATACAGGCTTATCACGTCAGCATTTTTTGAAGGTGTCACAGCAATTTAAAGACAATCACATTCGCACAGCCGCAATGATTTCATCGCAGCATGGCAAATTCGGTCCGTGGGAGCAAACTGAATATGGGCTACCAACCTTAGAAGAACATAGATTTTTACCAATTACCGTTCAAGCAAAAGATATGTGGAATACAGGTCTTATCGATGATTGTATTATTGGTAATATGTATGCATCGGAGGAAGAGTTACGTGCATTAGGGCAATTAAATCGCTACAAGCTAGAATTGCAGGTGGAAATATTACCTGAAACAACTGCTTTGGAGGAGAAAATTGTATTAGAGGAGCCTCATTTTAATCGCGGTGATGTTTCGGATTATGTCATACGCAGTACACAATCTCGTGTAAAATACAAGGCAGAGGATTTTCCAAAGCACAATACGGAGCCTTTAGCTTTAGGTGATATTACCATTGATAATAATCTTGATGTCCGCTATAAAGGTGAGCTACAAATCGTATTGCAAAATATAGTAAATGAAGGTTCAAGCAATATAGTAGCACGTGTAAGAGAAGAGGAGCGCTTTTTATTAAAACAAATAAAACCTTGGGCATCATTCAGTTTTACTAAGTAAAAAATCAGGAGGGGCGTCCAAAAAGTCGTGCATAACCGGCATTTTGGACGCTGTTGGTCAAAGAGCTCACTCATTAAAATAACAAAAGAGTTCTTTGGAAAAAGGGGGAACTTTGCGTTTAGCGGATTTTTCCCTCAATGAAGGTAAATAAGTGTAAACTGTATTTTCATTGCAGCGTAAGAAGTAGCCACCTTTTCGAACAGCCCGTTTCAATGATATTTCATCAAAAGAATAACTCTTTAAAATAAGCAAGGAATTTTGGGGGAATGGAATAAATAAAGAAATCAGCGACTTTTTCACTGGATTAAAGTGTATAAGGAAAAATCAAATTTGCTTGTACTTGCGAACCGAGGCTGCCTTTAGGGCTAGTTCCTCTTTTCATATGAAGGAAGGGTAAAGTGATGTATGTTTTAGCAATCGATGGAGGCGGTACAAAAACATCTGCGGTTATTTGTGATAAGATGGGGCAGATTTATGCAAAGGTAATTACAACACGTAGCAATCCAACTGCTATGAGTGCCAAGTTTTTTGAATTAACATTGCATGAATTAATGCAGCAATTGCGAAAGCAAAATGCACAAATATTTCAGAATGTGAGCAGTTGCTTCGTTGGAATAGCTGGTGTAAAGGAGTTACATGCGGAGTCTATCGTAGAAAAAATTATTCGTCAATATGTGCAACAAACAGCTTTAATTACAATCGAAAATGATGCACTAGTCGCTCTATATGCAGGCACATTTGGACAGCCAGGGATTGTACAAATTGCAGGTACAGGTGCAATTACGATGGGGTATGATGAAAATGCACAGTTGCATCGAGTGGGTGGCTGGGGCTATTTATTTGATGATAAGGGCAGTGGCTATTACATAGGTAAGAAAGCCTTGGAAGCAGTATTTCAAAGCTATGATGGGCGTATACAGAAAACCTCTTTGACAGAACAGATACTGAGGCATTTTTGCGTAGAAGATGTGGAGAAGCTAATTGCCTGCATCTATAATGCTGAGCACCCCCGAACGAATATTGCACCATTGAGTAAATATGTGATGCAAGAAGGCATGAGAGGAGACATGGTTGCGATACGCATTTTGAATGGGGTTTGTATAGATTTTTATGAGGCAATTAAAGCCTGTTTTAATAAAATGACTTGGAGCAAACAGTCCATACCAGTAGTACTAGCAGGGGGCGTTTTCACGAACCCAGACTATTTTATTAATATTATGAATGAGCTCATAGACAATGAATTAGTAATTTTTGAATTTAAAAAACCTGCCCTAGAGCCAATTGGTGGTGCTGTAGTAGGGGCGTTCAAACAGAAGGGGATTCAGCTAGATAAAGAGTTCACACAAATTTTTAATAAATATTGGGGAAAGTTTTAGAAAGCGTTTAATTGTCAGTAAGCTATTTCAAAGCTTCATAGAAAAAAGCTGTAGGAAGTATAGGCATCTACCTATCTTCCTTACAGCTTTTTCTTTATTCACCGTTTTGAACTTCCTCGTCATCTGTACCGGGGTCCGTTGGCTCTGTTGGGTTTGTCGGAGGAGTGACTTGCCCGTTTCCATTTCCATTATTGTTGCTGTTCCCATTATTATCTGTGCCTGTTTCAGGATTGGTTGGTTCCTCAGGCTCTGTCGGTTCATCAATTTCGCCATTGTTCCAATCCTGCCAATCATCTTCCTCAGGCTCATCTGGTAAGCCTTCAATATAAAGTGAAACGGAAGCTGACTCACTGCGTACTTCATCGGAAATAGCTGTTACAGTAAATGCATAATTATGCCCAATGACTACTGATGGGATTGCTACATAATTTGCTGATGATGAAGAAATGACAGTAGGCTCTGCGCCATCAATTGACATTGTTACTTCAAAGGAAATTGGTACAGCATTTGGATCGAAATCCTCTTCCAGTGCACCAGGTGCTTGATGCTCCCAAGTTAAATCAATTATATTGGCCAATTCGTTGTAGCTAGCCTGTAAATTAAACGGAGGGTCTAATTCAAGTTGTTCAAAGGCATCTGATACTTCTTTTGGCTCTGTACCTTTAACAAATAGCTCTGTCATACGTAAATTATCAGGTGTAAATTCACTCGCTAACTTTAATGGTGAAGTACCGACTTCAACCGTTGCGGATACAACTGAGTTTGGCTGTTTAAAGCGAGCTGTTTCAATAGATGATGACAGCTGTGACATGATGGACTTAAATAAAGTTTGGGGTAAACGTCGTTCATCCCAAGTTGTAATTGCGTCAGAGCGTTGCTCGTAGCCGCTCCAAATAGCAATCGAATAATTTGTTGTATAGCCAGCAAACCATGAATCTGGCACAGCAGAGCTTGGCAAATTATATTTTGCAAATTCATCTGCTGAATAGTTAGTTGTTCCTGTTTTACCAGCAAGATCAAGACCTGATACATTGGCAGCAGTACCTGATGCGTTAGGCTTGTTACCGACAACATCGCGCAGCATATCTGTTACCATATAGGCTGTATAATCACTCATTGCAATGACTTCTTCTGATTTATATTCTCTTGAAGAGGAGCCATCTCGATAAACAATTTTTGTGATGGAGTGCGGTGCAGTATATACACCGTTATTACCAAATGCGGCATAAGCGCCTGCCATTGAGATAGGTGAGATATTAATACGCCCACCTCCGATAGCATCGGATTCAACAACATAGTCAACATCAATGCCTAAACGTGAGACGAAATTTTTCGCTTTGTCTGTTCCAACTGCTTGTAAAGTTTTAACGGCAGGTATGTTACGTGATGTATAAAGCGCTTGGCGAGCCGTCATTGTTCCTAAATATTTATTATCCCAGTTGGTAATTGTTTGGTTCGTACCAGAGTATTTCATAGGCTCATCGACCAATGTTTCACCAGTTGACCATTTTAAATATTCAATAGCAGGTGCATAATCAATTATTGGCTTCATTGTTGAGCCGGGAGCACGTGTTACTAAATCATAGGCGAAATTAAAGCCTCGCTCAGCCCCATAATGACGCCCACCACCAATGGCACGAATTTCACCTGTTTTTGTATCAACGACTGCAACACCTGATTGAATTTTTTCTGTCATAAAATTAGCGTCGTTGTTCATGACAGATTCAACAATTTTTTGTGCATTTGGGTCAAGTGTCGTATAAACCTTTATGCCTTCTGCTAATGCATCGTTGTCGCCATTGCGCTCTAGCTCCGATAAGACAACATCCAAAAATGCAGGGTAGTTTGTCACTGTTGCAGGCTTACGTTCATCTTCAGGTAGGACGCTCTCTGCAACCGTTATTTTTTTTGCTTCAGTTGCTTGTGCCTCTGTAATTTTTTTGTGTTGTACCATTAAGCTTAGTACAATATTGCGTCGCTTTTCAGAAAGGTCTGGATTTTTAAATGGATTATAGTTATTTGGGCTTTGCGGCATACCAGCAAGCGTAGCCATTTGGTCTAATGTTAATTCATTTAATGGTTTGCCATAAAAATATTCCGATGCTTGCCCGAAGCCATAAACTCGACCAGACATTAAAATTTTATTAAAGTACATTTCAAAAATTTCTTCTTTAGAGTATTGGCGCTCCAACTGTATAGCGAGCCAAGCCTCCTGTGCTTTACGCTTTAACTTCTTGTCATTATACAAGAAGGAGTTTTTGACAACCTGCTGTGTGATAGTACTACCACCTTGTGAGCCAAAGCCATCTCTAAAGTTTGCAATGACTGCTCCTCCAAGCCGCCATAAATCGATACCAAAATGGTCAAAGAAGCGAACATCCTCCGTTGCTAAAATAGCAGCAACCATATCATCAGGAATATCCTCAAATTGTACATATTTCCGACTTTCTTGCCCAATCGTTGCAAATAATTCTCCATTAATATCGTAAAATTCCGATGAAACAGGATATTTTAATAGTTCTTCATCTAACTCGGGTGCACTACTTGCATAATATGCAAATAGTCCAGCTCCTCCTAAAAAGCCAAGCACTCCAATGAAAACAATTGTTAAAATGATGCGCTTTAGCCAAACTTTAAATGGCGTTTGCTTTTTTTTCTTTTGTTGTTGACGCTGCTTTTTTATATCTTCGCGTGTAAGTTTACGTTCAGTCACGTTCTATCTCCTCACTTTGAGTGTTTTCCGTAAAATGAAGCTTTGCAGCTTTCATTCATCGGGCACTGAAAAAAATACCTATCAATGCGAAACCAATTGCTGTACCGCCTGCAAATAATCAATACGAGGCTGATAACTCGGTTTAATTTCAATTGCCTTTTCTTCAAATTGTTTAAGTGGTATCGATTTGCGCCCACCACGCTCCATTTGCTGCCATGCGTTTTCAACAACAGAAAATGGTGTAATAAAATAGCGGTCTAATGATGAAAAACGTATGATGAAAAAGGCAATTCCTTTTTGTACGATAACATTTTTCATATGCTCTATTTGATGTGCGTGAATATTTTTTAAAGGAAAGGCTGTTTTATTTTCTGTCTCCTTTGCTTCAAAATCTAAATAATAACCATTCCATACACCGTTATAATCTGTTGTGGAAGGCGTGCGAAAATACGCCTCGCGAATAACAGCGGCACTTCTTGATGGGTACTCTACTTTGACGATTTGAATAGGAACAGGTTTCTTATGAATATTTGCGACCTGTCTTTGCAAATAATAAGCATTTGTTTCGTTTAAATCATCCTCTAAAGTTTTACCACGATTGCCAAAGTTAATCTCTTTAAGTGCTTTCTGCTTTTTAGGTTTTGGTACTTCTTCTATGTTCGTTTTATAAGGTTTCCCATTTGGATAGCGAATCATTATTTTCACCCTTTCAAAATGCACCTTTTGCAGTTTCCCACAATTTTTAGCGTATACTGTCTAGTTTTGCGATTGACAAGGATTTTCTTCGCCGCTCTTGAATGTATCCATAATAATGAGAGGAGGCAAATGATGACAAGACTTCAATCACTTATTTCAAATATTGAGCAGGTAACGCAATTATTAGATGCCACATTAGAGCAGCAACGTGCAATGCTCACTCTTCAATTTTCACAAAAAATCACAGTAGCCTATCAAAAAGTAAGCTTAGCAGAAAAACGAATGCAAGTAAAGAATACACGTTCCCATGGAGGGGGAGCCAACAAGTAAGCTAGCGCACCGCTTGTTAGCTCCCAGTTGCTTTTGAAAGAAGGTGTTTCTCTTTCTGAAAAATGAGTGTACTTTTCTAGTATGTTGAGAGTGCTGTCCGA
This sequence comes from Metasolibacillus sp. FSL K6-0083, assembly GCF_038630865.1. Taxonomy (NCBI): domain Bacteria; kingdom Bacillati; phylum Bacillota; class Bacilli; order Caryophanales; family Caryophanaceae; genus Metasolibacillus; species Metasolibacillus sp. FSL K6-0083. Next base: position 385,764 of record NZ_CP152046.1, read on the forward strand.
AAAATCTATTTTAATTTGACGCCGCATTGAAATAGTAATTTTCATCGCTGCACCTTTACTAAAGAGAAATACTGCTAAAGCCAATGTTCACCAATTTTTATAAAGAGGCGTTTTCTATTTAGATGAGCACACATTTTGTAAAACATTATTATGACTGTCCAAAATGTCGGTTACTGCACGGCTTTTTGGACAACTCCTTTAAAAATGAAAGTAGTCAAGAGATTTGGTACACTATAAGTAATAAAGTAAAACTTGAGGTGTACAATGCAATTAGTCGAACTAACAACCTATTTAATAGCGCAATGTGAAGATGCGCAAAATCGTTTCTTTCACATGCGCGAATTTGATTTAAAGCCTGATTTCTTTACAGAAGTAAAACCGTATGCAGATACAGTACATGAGCAGTTAAAATTATGGCAGCAGCTAGCAAAAGAATGGCGGGCAAGCTATCAGCCGAAATATATGCATAATCAACAAATCGACCAAGTAGTAGAGGCAATGGAGCAATTTACCGTACAATCCTTTTACAAAGAAACGAGTAAAAAAAGATTTTTGCAATCGATTCATTCGGTTCACTATACACTATCTACAATCTTGCGCTATTTAGAGGAGGGAGAAGCGTATGAACAGCAAAAAGATGACGATTTCTGAGCTGTTACAGGCATGGCAATATGATGAGGAGCTAAAGCAAAATATAAGGCATTGGCATACGCTAGAGGCACAGCCTGCACAATATGCTGATTTTCCAGACAACCTTCATCCTTCCATAAAAAAGGCATTGCATGCAAGAGGAATCAATCAGCTTTATACACATCAGCGAGAAGCTTTTGATTTCGCCATGCAAGGGCAGTCTTTCACCGCGATTACACCGACTGCCTCAGGCAAATCATATTGCTACCACCTCCCTGTACTGCAAACGATTTTACATAATAAATCAGCAAGGGCCATTTATTTATTTCCGACAAAAGCTTTGGCACAAGACCAAAAATCCGATTTGAATGAGCTTATAGAGCTAATGGAGGAGGATATTTTAAGCTATACGTATGACGGGGATACAGCACCTGGTATTCGCCAAAAAATTCGGAAGGCAGGGCATATCGTTATGACGAATCCCGATATGTTGCATTCGGGCATCTTACCGCATCATACGAAGTGGGTCGCGCTTTTCGAAAACTTACAATATATTATTATTGATGAATTGCATACATATAAGGGTGTGTTTGGTAGTCACGTAGCACACGTACTGCGCAGATTGCAAAGAATTTGTGCTTTTTATGGGAGCAATCCTGTTATAATATGCACATCTGCAACGATTCGCAATCCGCGTGAGCTAGCGGAAAACTTAACGAATACAAAGCATGCACTGATTAAAAAATCGGGTGCACCTGTCGGTAAAAAAACATTTATTTTTTATAATCCACCGATTATTCATCCGACATTCGGGGTGCGTCGAAGCGCTGTATTAGAAGTGCGTGATTTATCAACTCGTTTGTTTGAAGCAGGTATTCAAACAATTATATTTGCTAAATCAAGGGTACGTGTAGAAATGCTCGTTACCTATTTAAAGTCATTGACAGCGAAAAAAATTGCTGACCATTCAATCCAAGGTTACCGAGGTGGCTATTTACCGAGCGAGCGTCGCCAAATTGAAAAAGGCTTGCGCGATGGTTCAATTCAAATGGTCGTAAGTACAAATGCACTGGAGCTCGGTGTTGACATCGGGCAGCTACAGGCATGTATTATGACGGGCTATCCTGGTAATATCGCGAGTGCATGGCAGCAAGCTGGGCGTGCAGGAAGAAGGCAGGATGAAGCATTGATTATTTACGTAGCTCAGTCGACCGCGCTTGACCAATATGTTGTTAATCATCCTACTTATTTATTGGGCAGTGAGCCTGAGCAAGCGAATATTAATCCTGAAAACATTTTAATATTAATGTCCCATTTGAAATGCGCGGCATTTGAGCTACCATTTTCGACAGACGATACATATGGTGAATTTGAGGTGCAAGATTTATTAGCTTATTTAGCGGAGGAAGGCGTACTCGTTCAAACGACAACGGCATGGCATTGGATGAGCGACCGCTTCCCAGCACATGATATTAGCTTACGTTCAGCAGCACAGGAAAATGTCGTCATTATTGATAAAACAATAGCGACAAAAACGCGCGTAATTGGTGAAATGGATACGTATAGCGCGATGACATTATTGCATGAGGAAGCCATCTACATCCATCAAGGTACACAGTTTCAAGTGGAGGAGCTTGATTGGGAGGAGAAAAAGGCGTACGTCACAGAGGTGGATGTCGACTATTTTACAGATGCTAATTTAGCGGTGGAACTGAAGGTGTTAGAGGAAGATAAAGTGGCAGACTTGGGGGAAGTAACAGTAAGCTACGGCGATGTAAGTTTACTTGCTATTCCGACGATATTTAAAAAAATTCGTTTCGGTACACATGACAATATTGGTTCTGGCCCTATCACACTACCTCCTATGGAAATGCATACGAATGCAACATGGATTTCCTTTAATTTACCTGAAGATTGGTCTGAGGAAATGATGACAGATGCATTAAATGGAGTTGCATATGCGATGCATTCCTTTATCTCACTCTTTATTCAATGTGACCGTAGTGACGTATCGGTCGTACCGCAGGTCAAAGCAGTGCATAACGAGCGACCAACATTATTTATTTATGATAGTTACCCAGGTGGAATAGGGCTAAGTGAAAAGGTTTATGATTTAATTTTGCCCCTCCTTGAACGCACTATAGAGCATGTGAAAAGTTGTCCATGCAAGGCGGGCTGTCCGTCCTGTATTGGGGCACAGGATAGCTTAAATGATGGCAAGAAGCGTGTGTTAAAAGTATTGGGAATTTTATGTGCGGAAATGATGTGATAAAAAATGTCCTACGAAAATAAAATATTACAAATGAAAAAAATGCTAGGCAAAAAAACAACAGAGCGCGTTGAACAGCCAAAATTTACGAAGCCTGCACCACCGCTTTATAAAGAGCGGTGGCAACAGGCAGGATTAGCGGTTGTCGATAATGATTTTGGCGTCTTGTTTAAGCGTGAGGTTCGCTATCCTTTCGATTATAAGCATGGGCATTATACGCTAGGGGAGTTAGTAGCGGCACTTGAAATATGGGAAAATGCTGATATCGAGCACCCTTATGCATTACATACAAAAGAGCGCATTGTATTTTGGGATACTGAAACAACAGGTTTAAAAGGCACTGGTACGCATATTTTTTTGCTCGGCTTTTTACAGCAGGATGAGGACGAATTTGTACTCACACAATATGTGTTAGCAGACCCAGCAAACGAGGTGGCAATGCTATTTGAATCAAAACTTTGGCAGCGAAGTACCACGCTCGTTTCCTATAATGGAAAAAGCTTCGATTGGCCGCAGTTAGAAACACGTTGGACATTGAATCGCCAAACTTTGCCACCATTAAAAGAGCAAAAACATATTGATTTATTGCATAGCTCAAAGCGTTTATGGAAAAATGATTTAGAGAAGATGAAGCTTGTACAGGTCGAGGAGGAAAAGCTTGGCTTTAAAAGACAAGGGGATATACCGGGGCATTTAGCACCTATCATTTATTTTGATGCGGTGAAAAGTGGGCAGGCTGAAGTTTTAATGAAAGTGTTACTGCATAATGAATGGGATTTATTATCACTTATTACATTGTATATTCATCAAACAAAGCTATTGTTTTCTGGCGAGCAGGAATCAGCCGTTACTTATACAAATGTTGGGAAATGGTATAGCGATTTAAAGCAGCAAGTGGCGAGTGAATATGTGTTAACGAATGTCACAGAAAATTACCGCGAGAGCGAGACTGCATTAGCCCATTTTTATTTAGCTTTTCAGCATAAGCGTCAGGGCCGTTATCATGAGGCGATTAAAGCTTTTGAAACATCCATAATAGGCATTTCAAATCGTCAAAAAATACAGGCATATGAGCAGTTATCAATGTTGCATGAGCATCAAATCAAAGCGTATGATATCGCGCTGCTTTATGCGGAAAAAGGGTTTAAGCTTATCCAGCATAGTGACCTGTCATTTGAGCAAAAAGAAAAGCAATTAGTAAAATGGAAAAAACGTTATGAACGTATTCAAAATAAACAACAATAGCCGATGATACTCGTATAGATAGCGTTTCATATGCTATAATGAACATGGCGAATTATCGCCTCTATTTGAATGCAGTGGGAAGTTTGACTTCTCGAAAGTTTGCTTCGTTTTTTTGTGTGGCGAAGTTGCTAGCATATGACAATGAAAATAACTGTTTATACCCCGCATTAACGGGCTGAAAACCACCCACTTCAAGCCTTCAGTGAAAGGACGTTGAGGATAAGTGAGAGATTAACTGCCCGTAAATGCCAAATTGATTCAACTAACAATCAGTGGAGGTTTTCCTCCACTGATTGAAGTTTCACTTTATAAGCAATATCGTTAGGAAGGAGAACGCCACTAGAAAACAGGTTAAAGGATGTTTTCAAGGGCGGAAGATGCGAATGATAAAATTAAACTCAAAAATTATTTTAGAAAAAGAATTTAAAAAGAGTATGAAGGGCTATAGCATAGACCAAGTGGACCAATTTTTAGATCAAATTATGGAGGATTATGATGTTTTTGAAAAGCAGCTAAATGAGCTGCGTTTAGAAAATGAGCGTTTAAAAGCGGAGTTAGAAAATAGTGCGCGTAGACAGCCAACTGTTCAAACGACTACACCAAATACAAACTTTGATATTTTAAAACGCTTGTCTAATTTAGAAAAACATGTTTTCGGTAGTAAACTATCTGAATAGATGATATTGTTGCTTTTCTGATATGTGTCAAGTATAATATAGTTCGACATCAAGAAATTCGAGTAATCGCTGCATCTTAGATGATGTAGAGGAAAGTCCATGCTCACACGGCTCTGAGATGACCGTAGTGTTCGTGCTTACCGAAAAAATAAGGTAAGGCAAGCATTTGCTTGACGGCGAAAGGAATACCTAAGTCTTTTTGATATGGTAGAAACTTTCTGAAGGTGCCACAGTGACGAAGCTTGCTTGGAAACATGCAAGGTGGAACGAGGTAAACCCCGCGAGTGAGAAACCCAAATTATGGTAGGGGCACTCTCCAAAAGGAAATGAACGGATGGAGGGACAGGCAAATGCCTGTAGATAGATGATTACTACCTGACAGTACGAGGCTATTAGCTGTTTGAGTACACAGGAACAAAACATGGCTTACGGAATACTATTGATGCATTTTTTAAGTTTTTGCTGCACTAAATTTATGCGGCAGCATAATATTTCAAATACTCTACATCATGAGGCGTTCGGTTTTATCGTTGTACCTTTCGATGCAGATGGAGCTGTCACAATTTTTTGTTGGACGGCTCCTTTTCTTTGACATCAATTACGCCTTGGCGTAATTGCGTCCAGATTTTTTTCGAGCGGGCTCGAAAAATTTCCCTTCAAAAATCTGTGACATCCCCCGGGGGCATTTATCTTGATTCAGTGAGTGGTTGTGAACCCGCTGAATCAGAGAAAACAAAATAGACATTCATCTCACCGCCTTTAGAGGTGAGAATTTTGTGTATTTGTTGCCTCGCTTTTGATGCAAAAGCAAATTGCTCCTGCGATTATACATTGCAGTAAAACACTACTGAATCAAGATAAATATTATTAAGGATGGAATAACAATGAGTAGTAAAGATTTTACTCACAACAATATGGATATTGAACATTCTTCCGTTTACAAAACTAGCTTAGTAAAAGTTATTTTTGAAAATGTAGAGGAAGGTATTATGATTACGAACGAGAAAAAATGTATTATAGCAGTTAATCCTGCGTTTGAGTTTGTAACAGGCTATTCACTTAGTGAAGTGATTGGGAATACACCAGCGATTTTACAATCAGGTATGCATGATTCCTCGTTTTATAAAAAAATGTGGGCAAAAATTGAAAAAGATGGCATGTGGCAAGGAGAAATTTGGAATCGCCGTAAAACCGGAGATATTTACCCAGAGTGGCTAACGATTATCGCTGTGAAAGATGGCGATAATAATATTATGAACTATTGTGGGATATTTACAGATTTATCCGAGCGTAAAAGCGTTGAAAGCGAGCTGAAGAAACGCACATTAACAGATTTATTAACAAAGGTAAACAATCGTTTTGCTTATTTAGAGCGAATGAAAGCCCTGTTGTTAACAAGTGCTACAGCGACAACACCGATGCGACATGCAATATATTTTTTAGATATAGACAGATTCAAGCAAGTGAATGAAGTGTTTGGGCATGCGGTCGGTGATAAGTTGCTAATTGCAGTAGCTAAGCGCATTCGAAGACTGTTAAAAAATAAAGATATTTTAGCGCGCTATGGCGATGATGAATTTGCAATTACATTAACAAATATTGTTCATCCAAGGGAAGCTGCGAAATTTGCCCAGCAAGTACTACATGCAATGGAGCAACCTTTTATAATAGATGGGCAAGAAATTTTTATTTCCGTAAGTATTGGCATTAGCTTATATCCGTTAGATGGAGCGACAACGGATGAATTAGTGCATCGTGCAGATAAAGCAATGTATTTTTCCAGACAAACGGGCCCCGGCAATTTTGCCTTTTTTATCGAAGATTTAGAAATTGATACGAAGCGAGTTTCATTGCTGGATACAGAGCTTCGAAAAGCGATAGAAAACAATGATTTCCAACTATATTTCCAGCCAAAGGTTTCCTTAAAAACGAAGCAGGTGATTGGTGTAGAAGCGTTAGTACGTTGGACAAACGATAAGCTCGGTCAAGTATCACCAGGCGAATTCATTCCATATTCTGAGGAAACAGGTTTAATTATTCCGCTAAGTGAAATGATTATAGAAATGGCGTGCAGCGCATTTCATGTATTGAGAGCAAATGGGTATGCCAATGTGCCAATTGCCTTAAACATTTCAAGCATTCATTTCCAGCAGCAAAATTTCTTAGAAACAATTCAAAAAATATTAGAAAAAAACAATACTTCGGCGCATAATTTTGAAATTGAAGTAACAGAGCGGACAGTTTTGGATAACTCCTCGGAGGCAATTAGCAAATTCGACCGATTAAAGCAGCTTGGTTTTACGCTATCTATCGATGACTTTGGGACAGGCTACTCATCATTAAGCTATTTAATACGTTTCCCATTTGATGTATTAAAAATAGATCGTAGCTTTGTGCAGCATATATGCTCCTCAGAGGAAAAACAAGGTGTGGTGGATGCAATAATTCAAATGGCGCATCGCTTAAATATGCAAGTTGTAGCAGAGGGCGTTGAAAGCAAGCAGCAAGTACAGTTATTACAAGAAATCGACTGTGATTTCGCACAGGGCTTCCATTATAGTAAGCCGATGCCATTAGGTGAATTGCTACAGTTTTTAGCCTATTGGGAGCACATACAGTGAGGAAGGTAAAAGCATGACAAAATTTCAATTAGTTGCAACGGCAGCGATGGGCTTAGAGGCAATCGTTGCACAGGAAGTACAAGACTTAGGATACGAAACACGTGTTGATAATGGCAAAGTGTATTTTGAAGGAGACGAGACAGCTATTGCACGTTGTAATCTATGGCTGCGTGTAGCGGATCGTGTAAAAATTGTTGTAGGTCAATTTCCAGCGCATACATTTGATCAACTATTCGAATCTACAAAGGCGCTTGATTGGGCGCGTTATTTACCTGTAGATGCGGCGTTTCCTGTATCGGGAAAGTCAGTAAAATCAAAGCTATTTAGTGTGCCAGATTGCCAAGCGATTGTGAAAAAAGCAATTGTAGAGCATATGAAATCACATTACAAACGTCTAGGCTTTTTAGATGAATCAGGCGCAACTTATAAAATTGAAGTAGCTATTTTAAAGGATGTAGCAACATTAACAATTGATACATCAGGCGCAGGGCTTCACAAGCGAGGTTACCGCCAAGTACAGGGAGAAGCTCCTTTAAAGGAAACATTAGCAGCTGCATTAGTGAAAATTTCAAAGTGGAATCCTAATCGACCTTTTGTTGACTTGTTTTGTGGCTCAGGAACAATCCCTTTAGAGGCAGCGATGATTGGGCAAAATATTGCACCGGGCTATAACCGTGAATTTATTTCAGAGGATTGGGCTTGGATGAAAGCGAAAATCTGGGATGAAGCACGTAATGAGGCTGATGCTCTTGCGAATTACGACCAACCATTACAAATAATTGGCTCGGATATTGACCACCGCATGATAAGCATTGCACAGGAAAATGCTCTAGAGGCAGGCTTTGGTGAGCTTTTAACATTTAAACAAATGCAAGCAACAGACTTTACAACACGATTAACAGATGGCGTTATAATTTCGAACCCACCATACGGGGAGCGTATTGGTGATAAGGAAGCAATTGAGGCTGTTGTAAAAACACTCGGACAAGTGATGAAAAATTATCCAACCTGGTCTGTTTATATGTTGTCCTCCATGGAAAACTTTGAGCAATGTTACGGTCGTCAAGCAACGAAAAAACGCAAGCTATTTAATGGCTTTATTCGTACAGACCTTTATCAATATTGGGGTCAAAAATCAAAGCGTGATTAATAGTAGACGCCAAGCTAAATCTATATTGAAATGCTTTGAAATCTGATAAAAAAGCTATTGGGCTGTAGGAATATCGGATGAAAATCCAATATTGCTGACAGCCCCTTCATTGTCTACATACTTATATATTTAGGGGAGAATTCATATGAGACAATCATTACCGTTTGAATTATCAAAAGAAAAATCCTTCTTTGATTCGCTTGGCGATTGGATGGGAGACGTTTTATACGACGAGCTACCAGAAAAAGGCTTTGAATGTCGGGATGAACAAATTTTCATGGCTTACCAAATTGAGCAGGCATTAAAAGAGAAAAACGTACTATTCGCAGAGGCGGGTGTTGGTACGGGAAAAACTATAGCTTATTTACTGCCGGCGGTTTCGTACGCTCGTTATACAGGCAAGCCTGCCCTCATTGCTTGTGCTGATGAAACATTAATCGACCAGCTTGTGAAAGAGGGCGGTGATGTGCATAAGCTACGTGATCATTTAGGCTTAAATATTGATGTGCGCCTTGCAAAATCACGTGATCAATATTTATGTATTAAACGCTTTGAAGAGGCAGACAGACAACTGGAGGCAGACTGGATTGAAGAAATTGCTGATTCGATTCCAGATGGGGTCTATGCACACGGCTCAATGGTGGCATTACAGCCGTACGGTGAACGAAGTGATTATCCAATGGTGAGCGATGATGAATGGCAAATGGTCAACTATAATGCGTTGATGCAATGTGCAGTATGTGATGTGCGCAATCGTTGTGGGCAAACATTGCACCGAGCATATTATCGTAAATCAACGGATTTAATTATTTGCTCGCAAGACTTTTTAATGGAGCATTTAGCTACAAAGGAATCACGTGAGCGCGAAGGACAGCTTCCTTTACTACCTGAGGTGTCGATGATGGTGCTGGATGAAGGACATTTATTAGAATATGCCGCACAAAAGGCAATGACCTATAAAGTACAGGCAAATACAATCGTTGGCTTGTTAGAGCGTTTAATGGTTGATGGTGTTCGTGAGCGCACATTATATGGGATGGAAAGATTGCAGGACGATCATGAGCTATTTTTTGACCAGCTACGCGATGATTTAGTGCCTTCAGAGGAAGATCGAAAGCGCATTGAAAAGTCAGAGCGTTTATTAGCGATTGGCAAGCGCTTATTAGTAGATGTAGAGCAGCTACTAGAAGAATTTGTGTTTGAGTCAGAGCTTTATATGATTCCAGAATATGAGCTTAATATGGCAGAGGAATTTCTCGAGCATTACGCAGCAGCATTACGCATTTTTGTTGCACAGGGCGATGCGGTCGATTGGTTAGAGGAAACAGACGGTGAAGAAACGCTCGTGATTATGCCTCGTTTAATTACTGAAGTATTAGAAGAAAAGCTCTTTTCTAAAAAAACACCTATCGTCTTTTCGTCAGCAACATTATCAGTGAAAAAGGACTTTTCCTATATTGCTACAAGCTTAGGTATTACTAAATATCAATCTTTTAGCGTACCATCTCCGTTTGATTATGAGGATGTTATGAAAATTTATGTGCATGAACTTGCGCAAAATGACAAGGCAGCAAAAGTAGAAGAATTGCTACGTGACGGCGAGAAAACGCTCATTTTATTTCAATCAAAGCAGGCAATGAATGCTTTTAAATCGAAGCTTGGTGTGATGGCTCGTTTAACGATAGCCTTTGAAGGAGACAGAGAGCTATCTGCAATTGTCCGGGATTTCCAAGAGGGTAAAGTTCGAACATTTTGTTCCTATCATTTGTGGGAGGGACTTGATTTACCTCAGGAAGCATTGACACGCGTCATTATTTTCGACTTACCATTCCCGCCATATGACCCGTTATTCGATGCAAAACGTGCCTTTGCTAAAGATGCATTCGCAGAGGTAGAGCTACCATTTATGCTACTACGCTTACAGCAAGGAATGGGACGACTTATCCGCACATCGAATGACTACGGCGATATTCATTTACTCGTGAACGAAAAAGAAAGCCAAATGAAAAAACATTTCGAGGATATTCTAGCAGTAGAGCCAATTATTGAATAATAGAAGTTAGAGAGGTTGCCCGAAAAGCTCGCATTAGCAAGCTTTCTGGCAACCTTTTCGATGATTTTGTCCTCCCTAAACAGCCTTGAGTAAGACCAAAAACTGTGAAGGGGCTAAAGACGATTATGAGAGAGCACCGATAATTTATGAAATTCATAGATAATCTATGAAAAAAGAGGATATTTATAAAATCAAGTGCACAGACCCAAGGTAGAAAAGCTACTATATCTAGTGTACATGCTGACGGCTATTTTGCTATTTTTTTCGCAATTCGTTACAATAAAATGAGGGGGAGATGCGATGTACTTAAAGACAGTGCGCTATTTGCAGGAGCAGGTAATAGAGAAGCAGCAATATCCATTTAATATTGCGGCATTGCAGCATTTAGAGGAGCTTCATTTACCGACGAATATTACGTTTTTTGTTGGAGAAAATGGTTCAGGCAAATCGACATTGCTGGAGGCGATTGCCTATGAATGTGGCTTCCATACGGCTGGAGGTAGTCGCAATCATTTGTACGATGTGCATGAATCGCACTCTGCACTTGGAGAGCACATACGATTAAGTTGGTCGCGAAAGGTGGCGCGCGGCTTTTTTCTACGTGCCGAAACATTTTATCAATTTGCAAGTCATCTTGATTTAATGTTTGACCCATCTGGACGGAAGTACGATGCGTATGGTGGAAAGTCCTTACATCAGCAATCGCATGGTGAATCTTTTTTATCCCTGTTTAAAAATGCATTCGGACATAAGGCGATTTATTTATTGGATGAGCCAGAAGCTGCACTTTCTCCAACTAGACAACTTAGCTTAATGCGCATTATAAAAGAACTGGAACATGATGCACAATTTATTATTGCAACGCATTCACCGATTTTGTTAGGCTATCCAAATGCCACAATATATGATTTTGACCAACAAATAAGCAAAGTTCGCTATGAGGAGACGTTGCATTATATTTTAACGAAGCGCTTTTTAGATGCGAAAGAGAAAGTATTAGAGGAGTTATTTTTGGATTTATAATAGAAAAGAGGGAGCAATATGGCGTCATCTTACTTATATGAGATTAGAATTCATGAGAAACAGCGCGAGGATATAACAAGCTATTCCATGACCTTTCATGGTGAGAAAAGAATGCTGCAAAAAATGATTGAACTAGCTACAAAAGATACAGCCTTTCTTGTTTATAAAGAAGCAACGAAATGGAAAAAGCTTTTATTTCGCCACAATTATTTATTTTCTATACAGGATGTTCCTGCAAAGGATAGCCCGTATCCTTACTGGAGCTTGGCAGAAATATTAAAGGGGCAAGAAGTAGTAGAGCTGCCAGCAAAGTTAAACATGGAATATACAGCAAAGGCATTGCAAGAGGAATTAATGGGCTATGCTGCTAAAATCGCATCGAGACAAGGAAATTTATTTAGATAGATAAAACAGAATAGGGGAAAATCAATGCAGGCAATTATTCATGGAATTATTTTGGCCTTTGGGCTTATTTTGCCTTTAGGGGTACAAAATGTTTTTGTTTTTTCACAAGGGGCGATGCAGCCATCTAAATTTAAAGCTTTACCGGCGGTTTTTACAGCTGCGCTATGCGATACACTGCTCATTTTACTTGCAGTGCTTGGTTTATCAGTTATCGTTTATCAGTTTGAATGGTTGCGACTTGGCTTAATTAGTGGTGGTATTTTATTTTTAATTTATATGGGAAGGGTGCTCTGGACAGCGAAGGCTGAAGCCACACAACAAGGAGAGGCACTGCCAGCAAAAAAACAAATATTGTTTGCCCTATCCGTTTCATTATTAAATCCACATGCTATTTTAGATACAGTTGGCGTTATTGGAACGAGCGCACTAAATTATATTGGCACAGAAAAAATGCTTTTCACTATAACATGTATTATCGTCTCATGGCTATGGTTTATTGCTTTAATGTTCGCTGGCTCAATGCTAAAAAAAGTGGATGCCTCAGGCAAGGTGATGTACATATTTAATAAATGTTCCGCTGTTTTTATTTGGGGAACAGCCGTTTACTTATTAATTGGGTTATTTTAATCAGTTGTTTTTCAAAATGGAATTTTGGCAAGAAAATGGGGTTGTCCGAAAAGTCTATTTTGTTTTGCCACCGCATTGAAATCAATGTTTTCATCGCTTCCCTTTTATTGAAGGATAACACTGCTAAAGCCAATGTTCATCCCATTTTTAAAAGAGGCGTTTGCTGTTTATAGGAATCAATATTTTGTGAAACATCATCGCGACTGTCCAAAATGCCGGCTATGTACGGCTTTTTGGACAGCTCCGGACACTATATTTCTTCAATAATGGAATAATAACAAAGGATAAAAATAGCATGCGTGCGAGCTGAAAAACGGTGACAATGTCTGCCTCTGCATAGATAGAGGTAGCAATTAATGCCATTTGGTCCATGCCACCAGGTGCAGTGCTTAAAAAACTTGTCGCAAATGTATAATTAAGCATGGTCATCACAAGTTTTGCGCATAAAAAACTAACAAACATAAGTAAAACAACATTCATTAAGCCGAATAATAGTGTGCGTTTTGGAAGGCGTAGTGCACCAGGTGTTAACAGTAAACCAATATGTGCACCAACTGCAATTTGTGCAAGATGCAAAACGTTCGCTGAAATAGTTGGGATATCAATTTGCACAACATTAAGCAATATACCAAAAAGGACAGGGCCTAAAAAGAAAGGTGTTGGCATATGAAATTTACTGGCGATGAGCGCGAAAGCAAAGCTTGCTGCAATTAAAATAATTCCAGCCCATAGTGGCGAAGTGATGCTAGCAACATTTTGTTGCACAATATGCCCAGAAACTAAAAATGGTATAACGCTAACAACAGCTAGTACACGAATTAAATGAAAATAAGTCACAGCAGCAAGGTCAACATCCTTTTGTTCAGATGAAAAAACGATAATTTGTCCAAGTGCACCGGGGACGCTTGCTAAAATTGCGGTATGTAGTGACATATTTGTATATTTAGCTGTGATAAATGCGAGCAGCAAGCATAGTAAAATAAAAATAATATTAATTGCTAACATATACCAAAACATTGTTCCCATTGTTTGTAAAATAGTTAAAGAAAAATTTTCACCAATCGTAATGCCAATAATAACAAGCCCGATGTTGCGAAAAAATGCAGGCCATTTAAGTGGTCTGCGAATGAAAAACTGTGCAAGAAGTACAGTAAATAGCGGTCCAATCATCCATGGAATTGGCAATGATAAAAGTGAGAATAGCCATCCTCCAATGCATGCAATAATGGCTACATATAGTATTGGTAGTGCATGCTCCCTCATAAAAAAACCTTCTTTCTATCTTTCCACTATGTCTATCGTAGCAAAAAAAATTGGATTTGTTTACTAATATTCTGTTTTCACTTCTGTATAATAAAGAAAACGGAGGGATGAAAATGGAAACTTTGCAAAATGAAATTGTGCGTTTAGTGCATATTGAGCGTGCACATATTGATGAAATATATGAGGCAGCCCATGATGAGCGAATATGGGCGCATACATCATTACATCTTATGACAAAGACAGCTGTGGAAAATTACGTTGAAACGGCAATAAAGCAGCGTGAGGCGAGTACGGTAATTACCTTTGTTATTATTAATCAAGCAACAGAAAAAATTGTCGGTGCTACATCGTTATTTGATTTTGATAATACACATAAGCGATTAGAAATTGGCTATACATGGCTAACGCCTGCATGCTGGGGAACGGCGATTAATACGAATTGTAAATATATTTTACTAGCATATTGCTTTGAGCGGCTTGCAATGAACCGTGTACAGCTTAAAACAGATAATGAAAATAAACGCTCTCAGCAAGCAATCGAACGTATCGGTGCTAAAAAAGAGGGGATTTTACGCAATCATATGGTGCGTAAAAATGGAACGCTGCGCGATACACATTTATACAGTATTACGAAGGAAGAGTGGCCACAAGTAAAGCAGTATTTTGAACAAACTTTATTGAAATAAATCAAACAGCTTTGAACACAGTGCTCATACGTGCTATCTAGTAGTAAACATTCATGCGAAAATGCAGCGTAGCCCCGCAGGCTACGCTTTTTTAAGGAATACAAATATATCCAAAAAATAGGTCATTTTATAAACGAGGAGAACTTTGCTTTCGTATCCAAAATCGCTTTTAAGCAGTAAATAAAAATTTTTTTGAAAAATGAGTTGTTTTTTTGAAGTGAGTATAATAAAATAACTTAAAACATATTAAACCTAGTAATATTATAAGATTAAGAGGTGGTGAAATACATATGCTAGCACCGATTGTATCAATACAGCAAGTTTCCAAACGATTTTCTTCCCAGAAAAAACAAGAAACGGTTTTAGAGCAAATATCCTTTGATGTCCATAAAGGTGAAATCATCGTCATTTTAGGGAAAAGTGGATGTGGGAAAAGTACATTGCTTAACTTAGTGGGGGGTTTTGAGCAAGCGTCTAGTGGCTCCATTCTATTAGACGGGGAAGAAATTAAAAAGCCAAGTAAGCGCTGTATAATGCTAATGCAAAACTATGCTCTATTACCGTGGCGCTCTGTTGAAAAAAACGTAGCATTAGCACTCGAAGGAGAAAAATTAACGAAAGACGAAATGACTGAAAGGGTAGTGCACTATTTAGGTATGGTAGGTCTGCTTGATAAGTGTAAAGCATTACCACATGAGCTATCTGGAGGGATGCAGCAGCGAGTTGCGATTGCACGCGCGTTAGCCATTCAGCCAGAGGTGATTTTAATGGATGAGCCGTTTGCAGCACTCGATACATTTACCCGCTATTATTTACAGGATGAATTGATTTCAATTCAGCAGCGTGAGCAAATGACAATTATGCTTGTCACACATGATATTGATGAGGCAATTTACTTAGCGGACCGCATATTCATTATGGGTGCAAATCCTGGTCGGATTTATAAAGAAATATCGATTAAAGGTGCTAAGCCTAGAAATCGTGCAGATGCAGATTTTCAGCATTATCGTGAGCTGATTTTTAACGAATTTCAATTTACGAGCAATAAACAGCAAATCGAATACAATATTTAACTTCTTTCAGCAATGTTTTTTGCGACGAGTAATCGCAGGGACTAAATTTTTTTGTACCAATAGCGAGGCAGGAGTTACAGAAGTGTCCCACCTGTATAGGTGCGAAATGAATGCAAGTATTAGACCAATGTCAGCGGGTGTCCAAACACTCGTTGACTAAGAGGAATTCAGTCTAAAAAACATCGCAACTTGCGATAATGATTGAGTGAACTACCAACATCGTGTTGGCCGAAAGCCTCCGGCAAATGTCACAGATTTTGAAGAGGGGCCTGTGTGATACAGGTCAGTTAATCGCTGTCATAGGACGTGACGGTTTTAGGTTAACCTCCGCCAATTAGCTTGAAAAATCTGGACGAGGGTTAACCGAGGCGTAATTGATAGGAGGAGAGCTACTTGAAAAAGGGGATTTATATTTTAGTAGGGGCTATTGTTTTGCTTCTTCTAAGTGCATGTGGCAGCAATGAGCAATCTTCAGCTAAAGAAAGCGAGGGAAAGCCAACAGTTAAAATAGGCTATTTACCGATTACTCATGCTGTACCGTTATATATGCAGCAGGATGCAGAGCAGACAAATTACAGGCTAGAGCTTGTGAAGTTCGGGTCATGGCCTGAGTTAATGGATGCCTTAAATACGGGGAAAATTGATGGGGCTTCTGTGCTCATTCAGCTTGCGATGAACGCGAAGGAAAAGGGCATTGATTTAAAGGCAGTTGCCTTGGGGCATCGTGATGGTAATGTGCTTGTTGTAGCTCCAAACATTGCGAGTGCTAAAGATTTAAAAGGGCAATCTTTTGCCATCCCAAACCGTTTTTCAACGCATAATATTTTGCTTTATGAAATGTTGAAAAAAGAAGGATTATCCTACGAGGATATAAATGTAGTAGAGCTGCCACCCGCAGAAATGCCAGCGGCGCTCGCGCAAGGTCAAATTGCTGGCTATGTTGTAGCAGAACCATTCGGTGCTATATCAGTGGCTCTTGAAAAAGGAAAGGTGCTTTACCAATCTGAGGACATTTGGCCAAATTCAATCGATTGTGGTTTAGTGTTGCGCAATGAGTTCATTCAATCACAGCAGCAAACAGCAAAAAGCTTCGTTCAAGATTATGTAGCGGCAGGTGAGCAAGCACAGCATAAAGACACACATATGCAGGAAGTTGTCGGACAATTTATGAATGTGGAGCAAAATGTATTGGACTTATCCTTGCAATGGATTTCCTATGACAACCTAGCAATTGAAGAAGAAGCTTATGCTATTTTACGAGACGCATTGATTGAAATGAAGCTATCAGAAAATCCACCAGCATATGAGGATTTCGTTGATACATCATTATGGCAGTAGGAGGGGTGAAATGATTTTAAAAAATATAAAGGCAATGCTAGTTGGCTTCGGTTTGCTCTTGCTTATTTGGCAGTTAGTGAGCACATTGGGTGGGTATAACCAGGCATTGTTCCCGCCACCGCTTTTAGTAGTAGAGGCACTCTTTGAAATGATTCGAAACGGCTCGATTATAACGCATATAGAAATTAGCTTCTTTCGATTTTTTAGCGGTTATTTTTTAGCAGTGACAATTGCCATTCTACTTGGTTTACTTGTCGGGCAATTGCCAGCATTATGGCGGGTGCTTGACCCGGTTGTGCAAGTATTACGACCTGTATCGCCAATTGCTTGGTCGCCGTTCATTGTACTATGGTTTGGTATCGGCAATATGCCTGCAATTATCATCATTTTTATCGCCGCTTTTTTCCCTGTTTTACTGTCAACAGTGTCTGCGGTAAAAAAGGTAGATGCGATGTATTTACGTGTGGCAGCTAATTTTGAAATGACACATAGCGAGCGCATGTGGAAGATTATTTTTCCAGCCGCTTTTCCGATGATTGCTAACGGCTTGCATATGGCTTTAGGGAGCGCTTGGATTTTCCTTGTTGCAGGAGAAATGGTTGGTGCACAGTCAGGCTTAGGGTTTTTAATCGTCGATGCAAGAAATGCATTAAGTCTTGATGTTGTGATGGCAAGCATTATTATTATCGGGCTTCTTGGTCTGCTATTAGACCAAGCGATTCGTTTATTTGAAGGGTGGGTTGCACGCATATGGGGTGGGCAAATGGCAATTAAATAATAATTGGAAACGAAACGACTCAAAAGCAGGCGAAGCACTGCTTTTGGGACGCCACCAATTCATTATGATTGGATTGGTTGAACGCGAATATGCTCAACACGTTGGCCTGTTTCTTTTGAAAAATAACCAATTTCTACAGGCGAATTCGTCTTAGGGTCTACAATTTCTTTATAACAGGGCTTTAAATGCGCAGAGCCCCATAAAATAAGAGCATTAAAAATATGCTCTAAATCCTTCCCACTATCCGTCAAACTATAGGCGTAGCGCGGAGGGTGTGCAGAGTATAATGTAGCGACTACGAGCCCAGCTTCTTCAAGTGATTTTAATCTTGTTGAGAGAAGGTTGGCTGATAGGCCGGGAAGCTTTGCTTTAATATCGTTAAAATTCGTTTCACCTATTAATAGCTCATGTAAAATGAGCATTGTCCATCTATCACCAATAATATTTAATGTTTGTGCGATGTTACAAGGTAAGTCATAGCGTGTTTTCATTTGTCTACCTCCTTGTAACAAATTTTAGCATAGGAAAGTTAAAAAAGTAAATTTAGTAATATAAAATAACTTAATTGGAGGAATAAAAAATGACTTTATTTTTAGTAGAAGCAAATGTGAAAGGTATTTCAAACAAGGAGCAATTTTCACAGCTTGTTGAGCAAGTGCATGGGGCAGAAGGAGTGCAGGTGATTGAAGTACAAGTGGCGAAAAATTATAGCCGTGCGTATTTCATTATCGAAACAAAAAATGAATCGTTAGCAAAGGCAACATTGGAAAAGCAACAAGTAGAAATCGTCTTAGTGAAGGAAGTACGCCTAATTGGTCAGGACTTAGAAAATGTAAAAAAGAATAATGAGCATGTCAATTATTTAGTGGAATGGGAAATTCCTGCTGAAATTACGATGGAGCAGTATTTAGAGCGTAAAAAGAAAAATTCTGTGAAATATGAGGAAGTACCGGATGTAAAATTTTCCCGTACTTACGTATGTGAGGATATGACAAAATGCTTATGCTTCTATGATGCACCGGATGAAGCGGCGGTAAAGCGGGCACGTGAGGCTGTATCTACGCCGATTACGTCATTAACTGAATTAGCAGATTAACAATAGGGGAGGGGAGAAAATGGTCATCAGCACGCTACGATTACAAAAGATAATAGATGAGCTATTAAAGCCTCTTGTAAAAAAGATTGATGAGGAAGCTTTTTATGCAGAGGATTATCTCACGGCATTAGGTAAAGAAGGCTTTTTTCAATCAAGTGGCAAGAAGCTAGAAAGCATTTTATTGGATGAATTAACGGTTGTGCAAGAAACAGCAAAGGTATGTATGACGACTGCATTTTGTGTATGGTGTCATTTAGCTGCCTTAACTTATGTGCGCAATAGTAAAAATATTTATTTGCAAAAAAATATTTTGCCACAGCTAGAAGCTGGCGAGCTATTAGGTGCTACAGCCTTATCTAATCCAATGAAATATTATGCGGGCCTAGAGAAGCTTCAATTATCTGCGCAGCAAGTGGAGGGCGGCTATATTGTTAACGGTGTTTTGCCTGCTGTTTCTAATTTAGGTGATAAACATTTATTTGGCGCTATCGCCGCCGTTGGTGAGCATGAAATCATGTTCCTTGTATCAACAAAGCAGGAAAATTTGCAGCTTCAATCAAAAACGCATTTTATCGGTGTAAATGGCAGTGCAACATATTCATGCCGCTTTAGCAATGTGTTTATTCCACAGCAACAAGTTATTTCGGAGGATGCGAGAAGTTTTTGTAATCTCATTCGACCGACCTTCATTTTTTATCAAGTAGCATTAGGGCTAGGTGTTATGGAAGCAGTCGCAGAAGGAATCGAAAAAGTAAAGGCAAAACAAAATGGCTGCAATGAATTTTTACAGGTGCAAGCAGCACAAGTGAAAAGTAAGCAGGAGTTACTATCAGCCAAATTACAAAAGCTTGTGTCGGAAAATTGTTTAACATTAGAGGAAATAGTATCTATTCGTTTAACAACTGTTTATGACACATTAAGCGCGGTACAGGCAAATATGATTCATCACGGTGCACAAGGCTATGTTGTAGGCAGTGTTCCTTCTCGCAAATTACGCGAGGCTTATTTCTTTGCCAATTTAACACCGACAGTACGACAATTAGAAAAAATGAAAGCACAATGAGAGCTGTCCCAAATGCCGTGCCGTTGCTGGCATTTGGGACGCTTCATTTCTTTTACGAGCGAATTTAGGTGTTTAATGAGCGGATTCGTATCGTTAATGTGCGAATTTACCTGTCTAATGAGCGAATTGTGACTTTTCTCCTAAAAACACTTTCCAAACGGCAATATTACTAATACACAACACCGCTAAATAAATGAATAGCCACAGGCTGCCTGCTTTCAAAAGAGCAAAATGGACAATGACAAATGGAATTAACGGTAATAGTAGCCCAAGCATCTTCCAGCTTTGTGATTCGTTCAATTGTGTGGAAGGCTCTGAAAACGGAATTGGCGGCTTTGATGCGATATAGCAAATGACGCTATAAAGGCAGCTTACTGCAAACACGACAAGTAAATCTGGCACAACTCGCAAGCCGTAAATAAAGCAAAAAATGATGCTTATCATTAAATAAAGCGGTGTATACAATTGCACGAGAAAGGCTTTCAGCACCCCTTTTTTATATGCAGCAAAGCTTGTTATAGGTACAGCTTTGAAAACCCAAGCGCCTTTATAGTTACTTGAAAATTGCAGCATAAGTAAAGCAGTTGGAATGATAAGCATGGAAAAATAAATCGTTAAATAGCTATTGCTTGTCGCAAAATTCATTGTTTCATCGCGCATTGTGTTAAAAATAAAAATAAATGGGATGACAATCGAAAAGCCGAGAGAAGGGTATACCTTCAATTTAAAGTCGCGCTCCTTTTTCATCATTAAAGAAGCGAAGCGATAAAAGGCTCTTTCCTCATTTGTCGGGCAAAGTAGACTGAGTAAGAAAGCTTTTATACGACTCGTTTTTACCTTTTTCGATTTGCTTGTCGCTAAAAGCTTTTGTAAATTGCGCTCAAAAGCCGGAATCAATTGAATGTACAGCCACAAAGAAAAGAGTGGCATCGCGACTGCCAGCATACTCATTGTCACGGTGAAAAAGTTGATTGTGCCGTTTAAGAACAATTCATATGGGGCAGCAAACCACATGGGAATAAGGAAAACGCTCCACCAATCTAGTTCGACGACTATTTTTAAATTGGCAAATTCAAAGGAGCGCACAACAAATTGATAGCCGACCATCATCGCAAGTGTTAAGCCAATTTGCACATAATTAATCATATCCTTCAACTTTTCGCCGTCGAAAAATCGTAAAACTGCAATATACAAAATCGCTGTTAAAACGACAATTAAAATATTGCTCAACACTAGCTCTACCACTGTAATGGCAAAAAACAGCACGCCTTGTGTAAATAGAGAAACAATCAGTGGAATCGCCATGAAAGCAATCGTTAAATAGCTTAAATAAATGACAATATGAACGATTTTTGCCGCATTAATTGTTCTAGCAGAAATCGGCTTCGTACCGAGAATATTGCGGTCACGCAAATCGAGCAACACAGAGGAAAAATCCGAAATCATCGACGTCATAATAACGAAAAGAATCATTGAATAGGCGATGCTCATTTGAAATAAAAATTGCGTACCGAAAGCGAGAAACGGAATGAGCATAAGCCCCATTAATGTATAAATCCATAATGATTTAAGATAGCTATTTTTCGTATTTTCTTTTTTCTTCGCTGATTGATTGAATAAGGTGGGCACTTTGCGTTCATCCATCGTCAGCTTTATTTGTAAAATTTTGCGCATCATCTGATAGTCAACACCGATTTTATTGAATAGAAAGCGCAATTTATCAAGTAATCGGAGCATTTTGAAATCTGTCATCGCGTACCTCCGCCAACAACGGCTACGAATTGCTCACCGATTTCTTGATGGCGGTCAAAGCCTGTCAATTGGTTGAAAATACGCTCTAAAGTACCTTCAGTGTTTGTTGCTTGCAATTCTTCAAACGTGCCATCAGCAGCCACTTTGCCATCATGTAGCAACACAATACGGCTACTAATTTTTTCGACGACATCCATAATATGCGATGAATAAAAAATTGTTTTTCCCTGAGCGGCTAATTGCGTTAAAATTTCCTTAAAAATCATTACGCTATTGGCATCTAAGCCGTTAATTGGTTCATCTAAAAATAAAATATCTGGATTATGTAAAACGCTTGAAATAATTAATAGCTTTTGCCGCATTCCTTTTGAATAGGAAGAAATACGGGAATGATATGCTTCGCCAACACCGAATAACTCCATTAACGCTTCTGATTTACGAGCAGCCTCCTCTAATGATAATCCGTAAAGCTCCCCGATAAATGTTAAATATTCGTAGCCTGTTAAATTATCATAAACATCAGCAATTTCAGGCACATAGCCAATTCTCCGTTTGTAGTCCAATGCCCCATTTT
This sequence comes from Metasolibacillus sp. FSL K6-0083, assembly GCF_038630865.1. Classification (NCBI taxonomy): domain Bacteria; kingdom Bacillati; phylum Bacillota; class Bacilli; order Caryophanales; family Caryophanaceae; genus Metasolibacillus; species Metasolibacillus sp. FSL K6-0083. The sequence continues at coordinate 408,087 of NZ_CP152046.1, forward strand.
TTATATTTTCACCAAACAAACGAATTTCGCCTTCATAATTTTCCTCAATGCCTAAAATCAGCTTTACTGTTGTGCTTTTACCAGCACCATTCGGTCCGATATAACCGATAATTTCTCCTTGGTAGACATATAAATCTACCCCCTTTAAAACTTCTTTACTGCCATAGCCTTTCGTTAAATTGGTCATTGATAAAATTTCTTGCGGTTCCATTTTTGTCACTCCTTTCCTACTATTATATACGGAAAATAGTTCAGAAAGTTTCGTGAATAAAGAAAAACACGAAGGTAACTAGTATTAACATTCATGTTACTGTTAGTTGATAGACGATGCTGTAATAATCGGAAATAATAAAAAAGAGGAGATGAAAAATATGATAAGTGTGAATTTGAAGCAATTGCGAAAGAAGCATCAATATACACAAGAAGAGGTAGCAGAAAAAATTAATGTTTCACGTCAGGCTGTAGCAAAATGGGAAAAGGGTGAATCAATTCCTGATATGACAAGTTGTATAGAGCTAGCAAAATTATATGATGTGACACTGGATGACTTAGTGAATCATCAAGACGAAATTGGGCTAGGGATTGCACCAAAGGGCAAGCATTTATTTGGCGTCGCAGTCGTCGGAGAAAGAGGACAAATTGTTATTCCGAAAAGGGCGAGAGATTTGTTCAAAATAGAGGTGGGCGATGCACTTGTGATTGTTGGAGATGAGGAACGTGGGTTGGCAATTATACCAGAAAGCTATACGCAAAAGTTTTTCAGCGAGGCGCTTCGAATGAATAAATTGGAAAGAGAGGAAAGCGAATGATTGTTGCCATTGATGTCCGTGGCTTGGGTAAAAAATATGGAACTAAAACAGCAGTTCATCCATTATCATTCACCATTCAGCAAGGAGAAATTTTTGCCTTGCTCGGCGTGAATGGGGCTGGAAAAACAACGCTTATTAATATGTTATCTTGCTTAATCAAGCCAACAGAAGGCGAAGCGTTTTTGTTAGGAAATAGCATTATTACAGGCAAGCAAAAGCTTAAGGAGTTAATCGCCGTTTCACCACAGGAAACAGCGATTGCACCAAATCTATCTGTAAGAGAAAATTTGCGGCTTATGGCAGGCGTTCATGGTTTTCATAAAACGTTAGCGGAACGCAAAGTAGAGGAAATGCTGACATTATTTTCTCTGCATCCTGTTGAAAAGCAGCGTAGTAAAATATTGTCGGGCGGCTGGAAACGTAGGCTAAGCATCGCGATGGCATTAATTAGCGAACCTGAAATTTTATTTCTCGATGAGCCGACATTAGGCTTAGATATTTTGGCAAGACGTGAGCTATGGGCGGTCATTCAAAACTTAAAGGGAAAGGTGACCTTGATTTTAACGACACATTATTTGGAAGAGGCAGAAGCTTTAGCAGACCATATATGCATTATGAAAGATGGTCATATAGAAGCGCTTGGGACAGCACAGGAATTAATACAGCAAACAGCAACAGAGCGCTTTGAGGATGCCTTTATCCGTATTGTAGGAGGAGTGATTGGATGAGGGCGCTTGCATTCGCAGGGCGCACAGCAAAGGAAATTTTACGTGACCCTCTTACATTAATATTTGGCATTGGCTTGCCTGTCGTTATTTTATTACTACTAACAGCTATTGGGAAAAATATTCCAAATGATTTATTTCAAATTGAGCAATTAACACCGGGGATTGCTGTATTCAGCCTGTCCTTTATGTCGCTCTTTTCAGCGCAATTAATTGCCAATGATAGAGCAAGCTCAATGCTCTCAAGGCTATTTACAACACCGATGACAGCGGTTGATTATATTATTGGCTATACGCTACCGTTAATTCCAATGGCACTCGCACAAGGAAGTATTTGCTACGGTGTCGCGATATTACTAGGTATGAACGCATCTATAGAAATTATTATGGCATGGCTAATGCTACTACCTACCTCGATTATATTTATTGGCATTGGTTTATTATGCGGTAGTATTTTCAATGAAAAAGCAGTTGCAGGCATTTGTGGTGGTTTATTGACAAATATAGTCGCATGGCTATCAGGCACATGGTTTAGCCTAGAGCTTGTAGGAAATACTTTTAAAACGGTCGCTTATAAATTACCATTTGTACATGCTGTGGATATGGGGAAAGCCATTATAAGTGGTATGAGAAGTGGCATTACTACTAATTTGAGTTGGGTATTAGGTTACGGCATATTGCTTTTAATAGTTGCCATTTTAGTGTTTAAAAGAAAGATGCAAGTAGATTAATTATGTAAAAAGACCATCAATTTGAATGTTGATGGTCTTTTCGTTTATAGAGAACTGCAATTTTCGCAGCTATGGCTGTAGCATTCACTTTGCTCTTCCATTTTGTTGCCGCATTGCACGCAAGTTTTCTCCGGTAAATTTCTGAAAAATTCTACTACGTTTTCTAACATTGTATATTCCTCCTTATGGATAACTGTTATATATAATTTTATTTATATTTGTATTGTATTATAACAGGGTGAAATGGTCAACAGAATAGTTAGAAAATTTAGTTATTTATTATGTCAATTTTGTGACATAGAAAAAAGCTGTTAGGAAATAGCTTGTACAAGCATTCCCCAACAGCATCGATTTTTTTGAAAATAATTACACGGATTTTGAAGTTGATGCTTCTAAGCGTTCCCCAACGCGCTGTAAATATAATGTATATTTAACAAGTACAATAGGAATGGCAGTGAAGATACATGTCATAAGAAGGATGGGTATTGTGAAGTAAGCTGCGTCGTATAAGCGTGTATAGCCGAAGCTAATTAGAGCAAAAAGCACAATGAAAATGAGCGACGGAATGCGAGGGAATAGAAAGCTTAAAAGCCCTCCAAGTATCATTAAAATCATTACTAAAATAAAAAAGATCCAATGGTTAATTAAAAAGAGCAATAACATAAATGACAATCCTCCTTTTACTATTATTTAGTATATTCGTAAAAAGAGGAGGTCATACGTAGAAAAAAAGCACTTGTTTTCACTAATCATGTCACATTTCATTCCAGTGAATTGTCTTATTAAGTAGAAAGGTGGGGGCGTATGTATTCGAAGACGAAGCAGTGGATGCAAAGGAACAAATTCTCCAACAATATTATGCGAAAATTTTTCGCTATTGCTATGGCATCTTAAGAAATAAGCAAGATGCTGAAGATGCGACACAGGAAATCTTTTAAACACAATGTATGCTAAAAGGGCTATATATCGAAGAAAAGCAAATCGAGCTGTTCAAAATGAACGGCTCGATTTCATTTATTCGCATTGTTAGGATACCTGCTAGAAGTGTTTCATTTATCATTTTACATCTCGCTTGCACCTAAATTCACCACATACTATACATAAGTTAGAATATATATGTTTAATGAAAAGGTATAAATAAATATTGTGGAAATAAGGGTTTTGTTGCATTTGAAACGAAAAAGAATAGTGAAGCTAATATATTAAATATTCGCCTCTATGATTACGCGTCAAAAGAAGCAGTCTGAAATCAATTTCAGACCGCTTCGTTTTGTTGTTCCAAATCTCGCAAGAAATATGTATTTATATAGCGTTGAATCCCACGTGACAGGCTAATTGCTTGCATCTTTTTGTCCTCATAATTCGCCGCTTGCTCATTGTGGGCGATAATGGTTTCAACGAGAGCTTTCTGCCAAGGATGTTTTAGAGGGATTTGCAATGCTTGCTCGTGCTTGCCTTGCAAGGCATAAATCATTGCGATGCAATATTGACCAAGAGGTTTTTCAGTGATTGGCTGAATTTCCTGCATGGCAAGTGTGTAATCTCGCTCTAATAGTGCTCTATTCATTTTATATGTAGCCTGCATCATCTGTGATGGGTATTTTTTTAATATGGCATCTATTATCCTTCTCTGTTCAGTGACAGAGCCGTTACCAATTGCTAAAACATACTCATAAACAAGCTGCTTTTTATTTTTTTCTAAAAATGCATGGATTGTTTTCGTATTTTGGGAAAGCTGAACGATATAGTAGATATAGCCAATTCGAATAAGACTTAATCCAAAAATAGCTGCAATAATTAGCCAAAACGGCAAGTTAAAAATCCCACCTAGCAATCCTAAAACAACTGCAAACAATATAAGAAAAACTGTATATGACATGTTGCTCCTCCTTCGTTACGATACTATTTTAACAAATAAAGCCAAACATTAACAGCATTGAAAAGTAATCGACAAAATGAAAGCGTTTTAATTTTTTAAAATTTACAACAAGCTGTGCTATGACAGGGAAATTATGCTATGATAAGACGGAATGTTATCTTGATACAAGTGGGTTAGCAGAGATGTAATTGATTAATGAAGGAGTTTTTATCATGAAGCGACATGATGCACGTCAAAAAGCATTGCAGGTGCTATTTCAGTTAGATAGTACGGAGCTGCCAATTGAAGAAGCGATCGGGCATGTTCTAGAAGAACAGTCATCCAATGCTTTTTTTGAGCAATTGGTGCGTGGGACTGCGGAGCAAAAAGAAAAAATTGATGCAGCGCTTAGCGACAAACTAGAAAATTGGACATTAAATCGTCTACCGAAAATTGAACGAACAGTATTACGCTTAGCCGTTTATGAATTGTTATTTATGCCAGATACACCAAACCGAGTTGTATTAAATGAAGCGATTGAATTGTGTAAAGTATTTGGCGATGATAAATCAAGCAAATTTGTAAATGGTGTGCTTTCGAAATTTACAGAACAAGCATAGTGAATTGGGAGGAACTGTAGTATGTCAAGTGCAATTATAAATGGAAAAGAAATTGGTCAAGAAATTAGAAGCTCTGTAGCAAAACAAGTGGAGGAATTAAAAGCAAAAGGTATCGCACCTGGTTTAGCTGTTGTATTGGTTGGAGATAATCCTGCTTCTAAAACATATGTAGCAAATAAACAAAAATCTTGTGAAGCAATCGGTATGTATTCAGAGCTAATTGCTTTGCCAGAATCAATCTCAGAGCAAGAGTTACTTGAACATATTCGCCAATTAAACGAGCGCAATGATATTCATGGCATTCTTGTGCAGCTACCATTACCAAAGCACATTAATGAAGATTCAGTTATTGCGACAATTTCTCCTAATAAAGATGTTGATGGCTTTGCGCCAGTTAGCGTAGGAAAAATGATGCTTGGGCAAGAAACTTATTTACCATGTACGCCTTATGGAGTAATGAAATTATTGGAATTTAGCGGAATCGATGTGGCGGGTAAGCATGCCGTTATCGTAGGACGTAGCCATATTGTAGGAAAGCCAATGGGGCAACTGTTACTACAAAAGGATGCAACAGTTACGTATACACATTCTAAAACACCAGATTTAGCATCATTCACAAAGCAGGCTGATATTCTAATCGCTGCAGTAGGGCGTGCCAACTTTATTACTGCAGAGCATGTGAAGGAGGGCGCGGTTGTTATTGATGTAGGTATTAATCGTGATGAGGACAATCATTTATGCGGCGATGTTGATTTTGCTGCAGTAGATGGTATAGCCTCACATATTACACCAGTACCTGGTGGTGTTGGCCCTATGACAATTACGATGCTTTTAGCAAACACAGTACAAGCAGCAGCAAAAACATTGTAAAGTTAAATTTAAAATCTTCAATGAAGAATGAGAAGGAGTTGTCTAACAGCATTTGAGACAGCTCCTTTGCGCCGCGAATAGTAGCAATTTATATAACTTTAGAGGAAACCCTTGCTATTCGAATATGTAATCTACAAGCTTTGGCTGGCTAGAAAGCGGGCTCCTTTCTAGACAGCCCCATTTTTTGCATGTTTCGCGATTAACTACACAAGGTAAATGAATAAATAAGAAAGGGGAGATGTAAGTTTGGGCAACTCTTCTTATTTAACTGTTAAAGCATTGACTAAATATATTAAAAGAAAATTTGATGTAGACCCCCATTTACGTGAAGTATATGTAAAGGGGGAACTATCGAATGTGAAAGTTCATAGCTCTGGCCATATTTATTTTACATTGAAAGACGATGCGGCACGCATTCAAGCAACAATGTTTCGCGCTGCAGCAACAAAGCTAGCCTTTAAGCCCGAGGAAGGGATGATGGTTTATATTCGTGGTGATGTTAACGTCTATGAAACAGCGGGTGTTTACCAGCTTTATGTACAAACAATGGAACCAGACGGTGTTGGCGGTTTATTTATTGCGTTCCAACAACTGAAAGATACCTTGCAAAAAGAGGGCTTGTTTAATCCGAATTTTAAACAGCCTTTACCGCCCTTCCCAAAAACGGTTGGGGTTGTGACAGCAACAACTGGTGCAGCAATTCGCGATATTTGTACGACGCTCGGACGACGTTATCCACAGGCGGAAATTTGTATTTACCCAACCCTTGTGCAAGGTGCTGGTGCGGCCGCAAGTATTGCCAGCAATATTAGATTGGCAAATAAACTAGCGCAATGTGATATTTTAATTGTTGGGCGGGGTGGTGGCTCGATTGAGGATTTGTGGGCTTTTAATGAAGAAATTGTAGCGCGGGCTATTTTCGAAAGCCGAATTCCCATTATTAGCGCTGTTGGACATGAAACAGACACAACGATTGCGGATTTTGTAGCAGATTTACGTGCGCCGACACCAACGGCAGCAGCTGAGCTTGCTGTACCGAACCAACATGAGCTTAAGGAACGCATTGTAGCGAATGTAGCTAGACTGCAACATATGGTGACAGCGCAACTTCGTTTTGAAAGAAATCGTCTACAGAAATATCAGCAATCATATCCGCTTGCAACACCTGAAAAATTGTATCGACCTTTTATTGAGCGTTTGACACATAACGATATGAAGCTACAGCAAGCAATGCATGTTTATATGTTGAAAAAACGCAATGAGGCAGAGAAAGTTTTTACTAAAATGCAGCTTTCTTCACCACAAAATGCGCTACAAATAGAGCAGCAGAAATTAGTGCAGCTGAAAGTGGAGCTTAGTCGCACAATGCAGCTCAGATTAAGTAATGAAAAATCAAAATTGCATGCGGCGATTCGAACACTTGCAGCGTTAAATCCTTTAGCCATTATGGAAAAAGGCTTTAATGTGACGTATCGGGAGGCGCAATTTATTCAGCATGCAGCCCAATTAACAGTTGATGATATGATTGAAATTCATTACCAAGATGGGATTGTGCATGCGAAGGTGACAAACGTCGAACTAGAAAAAGGGGGAATGACGGATGGATAATTTAACATTTGCACAAGCAATGACTGAATTGGAGGAAATTGTACGAAAATTAGAGCAAGGCGAAGTGCCCCTTGAGGAAGCCATTGATTTATATAAAAAGGGTATGGAATATTCCAAGTTTTGTAATGATAAATTGCAGCATGCAGAACAACAGCTAATATCAATCGTTGATGAAAATGGCAATAAACAGCCATTTCAAACGGGAAATGGAGAGAATTAATTGATGCCATTAACAACATTTATTGAAACGCATACACCAGCTATTGAGAACAGAATGTATGATTTAGTTGGGGAAATTGTTGCACCTGCACAATTAAAGGAATCGATGCTTTATTCATTAAAAGCGGGTGGAAAAAGAATTCGTCCATTATTTGTTGCTGCGGTTTGCGATTATTTTAAAACAGATTTTGTCCCTGCTTATACAGTCGGCTCATGTGTTGAAATGATTCATACATATTCGCTCATTCATGATGATTTACCGTGTATGGATGATGATGATATGCGCAGAGGCAAACCAACGAACCATATCGTTTATGGGGAAGCATTAGCAACGCTTGCTGGCGATGCATTGAATACTTTAAGCTTCGGAATTTTAGCACGCATGCCAGTTGCAAATGACGTGAAAGTTGAATTAATCGATTTACTAAGTGCGGCTGCAGGAGCAGAAGGCATGGTTGGCGGTCAAGTGTTGGATATGGATGGCGAAAAACGTCAATTAAATTTACAAGAGCTTGAGCAAGTGCATATGAATAAAACGGGTGCACTACTGCGCTTTAGCATTGAATCGGGAGCTGTTTTATCAGGTGCTACAGCAGAAGAACGCGCAGCACTAGTAGAGTACGCACATCACATTGGCTTAGCATTCCAAATTCAGGATGATATTTTAGATATTGAAGGTACGACAGAGCAGCTTGGCAAAACAGCAGGAAAAGATATTGCAAGCGAGAAAAGCACGTACCCAGCATTGCTTACTTTAGAAGGAGCAAAGGAAAAATTAAACGACCATTTTGTTTTGGCGCTTGCCGCATTAAATCGTTTATCTGGAGACAGCCGTGTACTGCGAGATTTGGCTACCTATATTGTGAAACGTAATAAATAGTACAATGAAGCTTTAACTTGATACAGCAAATTATTTAGTATCAGTAGCAAGGCGACAGGTATAGAAGTTCCCCACTTCTATAAATGGCGGGATGAAGATAAGAAAAGTAATTGATGTAGAGGAAATATTGAAACAGAGAACATGTTTTCAATATTAGTTAGCATTCATGACAGATACTAGCTGTTTTTCTAGTTTTCAAGGAAACAATTGCTTATTGTATTATGACAGGAAGAGTTGTTTCATAGGAAAAACAGCATATTTTATGACATGGACAGAGGACGCTGTTATAATAGAGAAATCACAATACGGTGAATATATAAATGTAAAGGTGTGTGAATGAGGTGGATTTAACTAAAATAACTAATCCATCCTTTTTGAAAAAATTAAATCAGCAGCAGCTTGAGGCATTAGCTTCAGATATTCGCTCATTTTTAATAGAAAAATGCTCCGTAACAGGAGGGCATATTGGGCCGAATTTAGGTGTTGTAGAACTAACAATTGCGTTGCATAAAACGTTTAATAGCCCGAAAGATAAATTTTTATGGGATGTGGGGCATCAAGCTTACGTTCATAAAATATTAACAGGACGTGCTGGAGAGTTTGATACATTACGCCAATTTAAAGGTTTATGTGGATTCCCAAAACGTGTTGAAAGCGAACATGATGAGTGGGAAACAGGGCATAGTTCAACATCTTTATCAGCCGCGATGGGTATGGCTGCTGCGCGAGATATTAAAAAGGATAATAACTATGTCATTCCAATTATTGGTGATGGTGCTTTAACAGGTGGTATGGCACTAGAGGCGTTGAATCATATCGGTCATGAAAAAACGAATATGATTGTTATTTTAAATGATAATGAAATGTCGATTGCTCCAAATGTTGGTGCACTGCATAATGTGTTAGGTCGATTACGTACAGCGAAGGAATATTCAAAAGCAAAAGAAGAGCTAGAGACTTTAATGAATAAAATTCCAGTTGTCGGTGGCAAGCTAGCACAAACTGCAGAAAAAGTGAAAGATAGCTTAAAATACTTAGTAGTGTCAGGCGTCTTTTTCGAGGAGCTAGGCTTTAAGTATTTAGGGCCGATTGATGGGCATGATTTTGAGGCACTTGAAAAAACATTAGATTATGCGAAAAAAGTAAATGGCCCTGTATTAGTGCATGTTATTACGAAAAAGGGTAAAGGCTATAAGCCGGCAGAAGATGATACCGTTGGTACATGGCATGGAACAGGTCCATATAAAATGGAAACAGGGGCTTTTGTAAAATCTACTACAACAGGTCCTGCATGGAGTAGCTTAATTGCGGAATCTGTGCGCAAATGTATGAGGGAAGATGAACGTATTGTAACGATTACGCCGGCGATGCCTGTTGGCTCTAAATTAGAAGGTATTCAACGTGATTTCCCGCAACGCTTCTTTGATGTAGGGATTGCTGAACAGCATGCAGCAACGATGGCAGCAGGCCTTGCAACGCAAGAAATGAAGCCGTTTTTAGCTATTTACTCAACGTTTTTACAGCGCGCCTATGACCAAGTGTTGCATGATATTGCAAGGCCAAACTTAAATGTCTTTATAGGCATTGACCGTGCTGGTTTAGTTGGAGCAGATGGTGAAACGCATCAAGGTGTCTTTGATATTGCCTTTTTACGTCATATCCCGAACATCGTACTAATGATGCCGAAGGATGAAAATGAAGGGCAACATATGGTAAAAACGGCGCTTGAATATAATGATGGTCCAATTGCGCTACGTTATCCACGTGGTAATGGCATTGGTGTAGTGCTTGATGAGGAAATGGTAGCGATTCCAATTGGCACATGGGAAGTGCTACGCGAAGGAACGGATGTAGCAATTTTAACATTCGGTACAACAATCCCAATGGCGTTTGAAGCGGCAGAGGCGATGCAGCAAAAAGGAATTAGCGTGAAAATTATCAATGCACGTTTTATTAAGCCATTGGATACGGCGATTTTGCATAAGTTAATGCAAGAAAATATGCCAATATTAACAATTGAGGAAGCTGTATTGCAAGGTGGCTTCGGTAGCGCTGTTTTAGAGTTTGCTGCTGAGCATCAGTACAATACATTTATTGACCGCATCGGTATACCTGATGAATTTATTGAGCATGGCAATGTAGATGAATTATTAGCTGAAATACATGTGACAGCAGAGGAAGCGGTTCGTCGTTTGCAAAAGCTTGTTCAATTAAAGCAGCAAGAGGATTTAAAAACGGTATGACGAAGCAACCGAAAGAGCGTGTAGATATTTTATTAGTGGAGCGTGGGCTTTGTGAAACACGTGAAAAAGCAAAGCGCTCCATTATGGCAGGACTTGTTTATTCAAACGAGGAACGCATTGATAAAGCAGGAGAAAAAATTGCTACTGATGCGCCGCTACAAGTGAAAGGCTCACAGCTAAAATATGTGAGTAGAGGTGGTTTGAAGCTTGAAAAAGCCCTCGAAATATTTGAAATGTCAGTTGAAGGCAAATTAATGCTGGATATCGGCTCATCCACAGGTGGTTTTACGGACTGTGCGCTGCAAAACGGCGCACGTCATTGCTATGCTCTAGATGTAGGTTCAAACCAATTAGCGTGGAAAATCCGTTCTGATGAGCGTGTAACAGTAATGGAAAAAACCAATTTTCGCTATACAAAGCCGGAAGATTTAACCGAAGGATTACCTGATTTTGCGACAATAGATGTATCCTTTATTTCCTTGTCACTTATTTTGCCTGTACTGAAAACGGTATTATTACCTGGTGGTGATGTAATGGCATTAGTCAAGCCTCAATTTGAGGCTGGGAAAGAAAATGTCGGTAAAAAGGGCATTGTACGTGATCCGAAAATTCATTTAGAGGTGCTTCAAAACACCGCTATTATAGCAACGGAACTCGGTTTTGTTGTGAAGGATGCGTCCTATTCACCAATAACAGGTGGCGAAGGGAATATTGAATTTTTATTCCATCTCGCTAATCCGAAAGAGGGGGAAACGATTGCTCCATTTGTTCATTTTGAGCAAATTGTGGAGCAAGCGCATCGCGAATTAAAGGTTAAATAAAAGCACCACATTTTCATCTTGCTAATAGGGGTTAAAATTTAAAATAGGTAAGGGTGCCAATATGCTCACGCATAATTGATTTGCCAATGCCTATTTTTCTTGTGCTTTTATGAATGAAATGGTAGTGTTATTAATACAAATACATAATTATTCATAAGAGGTGAGGGAATTGAATAAAGGTCAACGCCATATTCGAATTCGTGACATTATTACAAATAATGAAATAGAAACACAGGATGATTTAGTATTGCATTTGAAAAATGCAGGTTATAATGTCACTCAGGCAACTGTGTCGCGCGATATTAAAGAGCTTCATTTAGTAAAAGTGCCAATGCAAGATGGTCGTTATAAATATAGCCTGCCCGCAGATCAGCGCTTTAATCCAATTCAAAAGCTGCGTCGTGCGTTAGCAGATGCTTTTGTAAGTATTGATGGTGCGTCACATTTTCTAGTTGTTAAAGCATTGCCGGGAAATGCAAATGCAATCGCTTCCTTACTTGATCATTTAGATTGGGATGAGCTATTAGGAACTATTTCGGGTGATGATACAATTTTACTAATTTGTCGTACAGAGGCAGACCGAGAAGTGATTAAAGAACGTTTATTAGACATGCTATAAGAGGTGGGTTTTCTTGTTAAGAGAGCTAAGTATTCGAAACTTTGCGATTATAGATGATTTAACAGTGAGCTTTGCGGATGGGTTAACGGTTTTAACTGGTGAAACGGGTGCAGGAAAGTCCATTATCATTGATGCTGTTCATTTGCTAGCCGGTGGGCGTGGTTCCCATGAATTTATTCGCCACGGTGCTAGAAAAGCGGAGCTAGGTGGCTTATTTCATATCATGGATGACCATCACCCTGTCTTTGCAAAATTAGACGAAGCCGGAATTGAATATGAGGACGGCACAATTATTTTGCGTCGTGATATTAATGATAATGGCAAAAGCGTTTGTCGCATCAATGGCAAGCTTGTACCAACTAACGTGTTACGGGAGATTGGTGGTAGCCTTATTGATATACATGGCCAGCATGAAAATCAAGAATTAATGGATGAAAAGCAGCATATCAACTTACTGGATCATTTCGCTTATGAAGAGCTTTCGTCATTTTTAGCGGCATATAATGAGAAGTATGAGGCTTATCGTAGCTTAAAGCGTGAAGTGGCTGAGCTTAGTTTAGATGAGCAAAGAATGGCACAGCGCATTGATTTATATCAATTTCAAATGAATGAGCTAGAGGAAGCTGCATTAAAGCTCGGGGAAGAAGATGCGCTAATGGAGGAACGTTTGCGATTAATGAACTTCCATAAAATCTTTGAACGTGCAAGTATTGCCTATGAGGCGATTTCTGGAGAGCAGCATGGCTTAGATTATATAGGGAATGCGATGTCAGCGCTGGAGGATATCGTTTCATTAGATGAGCATTTTAAAGAGGCTACTGAGGCAGTGACAACGAGCTTTTATGCATTGCAGGATGCAAGCTATCAAATTAAAAATGTGCTGGACGAATTGGAATTTGATGCGGGACGTTTAAACGAGGTTGAGCAACGTTTAGCGCAATATCAAACAATGAAGCGCAAATATGGTACAACCGTTGAAGAAATTTTAGCATATTATGATAAAATAGCGGCTGAGCTAATGCAATTGATGAATCGCGATGAAACAATACAAAAAAATGAATTGCGCTTAAGTCAAATGGAGGAAGAACTTACACAGCTAGCCTCCACATTAACTGAAATACGTAAAAAGCAAGCTTTATTACTAAGTGAAGCAATTATGGAACAGTTGCGTGTATTACATATGGAAAAGGCAGAGTTTATTGTCAAATTCGAATCCCTTGAAGGATTTGATGCATATGGTAAGGATTATGTGGCATTTTACATTGCGACAAATGTTGGTGAACCACCTAAATCATTACCGAAAATTGCATCTGGTGGTGAATTGTCACGTATGATGCTTGCATTAAAGACTATTTTCTCCTCAACAAATGGTATTACATCCATTATTTTTGATGAGGTAGATACAGGTGTCAGTGGGCGTGTTGCGCAAGCAATTGCTGAAAAAATCGCAGCGATTTCCATCCATTCACAGGTGCTCTGCATTTCTCATTTACCGCAAGTGGCTGCGATGGCAGATCAGCATTATTTAATTAAAAAGCAAGTAGAGCATGACAGAACATTTACTACGGTTACAGAAATTAAAGAGCGTGCACGCATTGAGGAAGTAAGTCGTATGATGAGCGGTGCAGAAATTACCGATTTAACATTGCAGCATGCTCAAGAGCTTGTAGAAATAGCGGACGCAAGAAAACAGGCAATGCAATAACAAGTGAATTGTTTGAATAGAGGTTGTTTGAAAGCAGGCTAGCGCATTTGCTTTCAGACAACCTTTTCCTTTTTACCCAAGTATTAGCTTCTCCCGAATGGATAAATAAAGCAGAATTTTTATTATTTTTTAGCCCAATTTTATATAAAAGGCACAGTCAGAGGCATAGATAAGAGGCGCAATTTTTTTATCACCTAAACGACAAATATTTACCGTTCATAACTAATTAAAAGTCCGCACATAGTATCGGTAAGATAAGAAAGGAGGTGACATAAAAATGTGCCATTTGCGTAATCTTTTGTTAATTGTTTTTTTTATTTTAATACCTATACAAGTATCAGCAAAAGAGCTAATACCTATGGGGCAATCAATTGGTATTCAGTTAAAATTACCATTTGTTTATGTATCACATGATATACTTTTACCAAATGGCGAATGGCTTAAACAAGGTGATAAGGTGCTCGCGATTGATGGAAAAGAAATCAATCAGCTTGGTCAACTTACTGAGGTTAAGGAGCAAGCAGAGCTACGTATCGAACGTGCCAATAAAGAAAAAGTCTTACAATTATCAAGTGAAGAAATAAACAATATGATGCCCTTTTTAAAAGATGAAACAGATGGCATTGGAACACTCACATTTCTTGATCCTACAACGAATGAATACGGAGCACTTGGACATCAAATTGTAGATAGTGCTCTTACAATGCCACCTCCATTTACTACTGGTGCCATTTTTTTAGCCTCCATTACCCAAGTGAAAAAAAGTGAGCCTGGTCAACCTGGCTATAAAATTTCCATTGTCAACAAAGAACAGAAGCGTTTAGGAAATGTTTTATTTAACAATGTCTACGGTGTATTTGGTGAATGGGAGCAAGGTTTACAAAAAAGTTTGCGACAACCGATTGAAATTATGCATGAATCGGAAATAAAACGTGGTGAGGCACAATTGTTAACAGCAATTGAGGGAGAAAAAGTTGAAGCTTTCACCATTACAATTGATAAAATTGATGGAGCGAATATTGTGTTTCGTGTGACAGATCCTAAATTGCTGCGCAAAACAGGTGGTATTTTGCAAGGGATGAGCGGCAGTCCAATTATTCAAAATGACCGTTTTGTAGGAGCGGTAACGCATATGTTTGTCGAACATCCTGCAAAAGGAGCAGCTTTGTCGATTGGTGAAATGCTAAAAAAATCTCCGAAATAAGGACTAAAAGACTATACCTATGCTTTGGGTATAGTCTTTTACGAATATTTCGGTTAAAATAGAAAAAGATGGCTAGAATAATTTGTGGAAAAAAGTAGCTTTTTGTCAATGCATAAGGAATATCTATAACCTCATACTTATTTTTAATACATAATAAAGGATTTTAATTAGTTATGTCGAAAACTCAAAAGCGGTGCTCCATAATCCAATCAACATGATAGTAGCAACTTTCGAGTAGAAATTAGCGAATTGATCATCTATGGGGTGAAATTATAGGGGAAACTGTGGAAATAAATTATTTAAGGGGGCTTTATGGATGTCAAAAGTAAAAATAGCAATTGCAGATGACAATCGAGATTTGTTGAAAGCGATGGAAACATATTTCACAAATCATCCTAATATCGAATTAATTGCGACTGCACAAAATGGTAAAGTATGTATTAAAATGCTAGAAGAGGAGCAACCAGATGTATTGCTGCTCGATATAATTATGCCTCATCTTGATGGCTTAGCTGTGCTAGAGACACTGTATAATGATGAGCGTTTAGCTAATATGCAAGTAATTATGCTGACTGCCTTTGGACAAGAAGATGTGATGAAGCAAGCTGTTAATTATGGTGCTTCCTACTTTATGCTAAAGCCTTTTGAATTCGAGCAACTAGAACAAAAAATCCTGCAATGCGCGAAGCACATACCTGAGCCGACAAAGCAGCAACGCACAAGTGTATTACAGCCTAAAGAGGCAAAAAAAGTAGACCAGCGTCAGCTTGATACGACAATTACTGCAATTATTAAGGAAATTGGTGTACCTGCACATATTAAAGGCTATGTATATTTACGTGAAGCCATTCAAATGGTTTATTACGATATTGAGCTCCTCAGCTCTGTAACTAAAATTTTGTATCCAGATATCGCACAAAAATTCAATACAACGCCTTCGCGCGTAGAGCGTGCCATTCGCCATGCGATTGAAGTGGCGTGGAACAGAGGCAATTACGAATCGATTTCCGAAATGTTTGGCTACACGGTTCACCATCTAAAATCAAAGCCAACAAACTCGGAATTTATCGCCATGATTGCTGATAAAATTCGCATTGAAATTGTGGCGAGTTAAAAGTAGCGTACTAATTCTAGACCAATAAATAGTAAGTCATTAACAAAACAATAGTCGAGCATTTCAAATTAATTTTAAAATAGGTGTGGAAAAGTTTTATCTTTTCTCGCACCTTTTTTGCACTTTATTTTAACTTCTTATCTGAATATGCAAGTGGGAAAATTACTGGGGCCATGCTCGCAAAAAAGATGCTATTCTTTATGAAATTAGAATATTTCATAAAATTGCTTTTTAATATCGGAATATTTTAATAAAAGGCTAAATGTGTACTAAAGATAGAATAAAACAGTTCTAAAGACCTAACCTATTTTTTGTATTAATTTAGAGTAATTTGAGTATTTTATTTGTTTATTTTGTAGTGAAAAGCGAATAAATGCAATAAAATTAACAAAATTCTACTGAATTGAGCATTTTGGAAAACAAACTAAACAAATGCCTGTTTATTGTATATACTAAATAAGAGGGAAAGGGGGAATTTTGTGACTATTTTTACGAATGACTTTTTTGAAATGACAGAGCAAAATGGCAAGGTATTTATTCGAACGATAAAATCTGGTTTTCCTTTAAAGGACTTTGATACTATTCTAAGATCGCTACCACGTGTCAAGCTTACTAATTTTGCTGTATTGAAAAATGTATTAAGCACAGAAAATAATAATGCTATTGAAATTGGCATATGGTTACCTAGCATTGAAATTGAGGTTGCACGTGACAACATGTCTGCCTCGCTTTTTATTTATGAGACAGTGGATACGCTACGTCAAAATAGGGAACAGTTTGTAGCAGAAATTGAAAGACTTTTACAGGAAAAAAGGATTATTCATGGTATTCAACCGATTCTAATAGATGAAATAGTTCCAGCAAAAGCATATTTAATTGCACAAGGTACACCAGCAATTAAAGGTGAGGATGCGAAAACTACATATTTAGAAATACCTGAGCGCAAACCAGTTATTCGAGAAGATGGAAAAGCCGATTACTATGAGATGAACTTTATTTTTGAAATACATGAGGATAGCTGGTTAGGTGAAAAGATACCAGCACAGCCGGGGATTGACGGAAAAACAATTTATGGCGAAGTAATAGCAGCAGCACCTGGGAAAGATGCCTCTTTGCGCTATGACCGCAAAGCCGCATATGAGGTGGAAGAGGACGGAAAAACAGTTCTGCGCTCTAAATATGCAGGGGCACTCGGTCAGGTGCAAGGTCAGCTAACGATTAATCACCATTTATCAGTTAATAATGATGTTGGTGTTGAAACAGGCAATATAGACTTCCAAGGCTCCTTAACAATTCGGGGGACGGTGCAAAGCGGCTTTTCCGTTATAGCGAAAGGTGATATTTCGATTGAGTCATCGGAAGGTCTATCTGGTGCAAAGCTGATTCGTTCATTAGAGGGTGATATATATATTCGCGGTGGTGTTTTTGGCTTGGGAGAAACAGAAATAGAGGCAGCGGGAAATATATATATTAAGCATGTGAACGAAGCGAATTTAAGGGCAAATGGTGATATTCATATTGGATTTTATGCACTAGGCTCAAATTTAACTGCAAATTCAATTTTATTAGATGAGCGTAAGGGAAAAATTATAGGTGGCACAGCGATAGCGAAAGATGTTATTATATCCGCTATTTCTGGCAATCACTTGGAGCGCCGCACAGAACTCATTATTAATACATTTAATAAAAAAGAGCTACAAGCGATAATTCAGGAAAAAGCGAAGTTATTAAAAAATGAGCAAGATGAAATAGCGAAGTATGAAACGCAATTACAAAGAATTTTATCAACGCAAAGTACATTAAACAGTCAGCAAGCCGCTGTTGTAGAGCAAGTTAAACAGAAAATTGCGGCATTAAAGAAATATGTATCTAACTTAGATTATGAAATAAAGGTCAATATTAATAATTTACACAATGCTGGAAAAGAAGAAATTAAAATTACGAAAGAAGCATACCCGGGTACCTATATTCAAATTGGTAAAAAATCTTCACTTTTAACAAAAATGACGAATGGTACATTTTTATTGGAATCAGGGGAGTTGAACGTATAGATGGGCATGCCAATCTACGCGCATAGAGGGGCTTCTGCGTATGAGCTTGAGAATACGATGGAGGCATTCCGAAAAGCGTTAAAGCTTGGGGCGAATGGGATTGAATTGGATGTGCAATGCTCAAAAGATGGGCAATTAATAGTTTTTCACGATAATAATATAAAGCGTTTAACAGGTATTAATCGTCTTGTGCAGGACTGTACTCTAGCAGAATTACAAAATTACCGCTTAGGTAAGCGTTTTTCACGTATTTTTTCAGCGAAACGAATGCCATTATTACAAGATGTTATTAAATGGGCACTTATTGAAAGAGTTGCCCTTAATATTGAGCTTAAAGAGTCGTTAACGAGTAATTATGATGCGCTAATTGCCTTGCTAAAAACAATTGAACTTCCTAAAAATAGTCATTTTTCATCGTTTCATGAGCAATTACTTATTATGGTGAAAAAATATCGACCTGATATTGAAACGGCACTTTTAGTAACGAAAAAATTCGATTGGGGAAAGCTAGATAGCTTACCGCATATCGATGCCATTCATGCCCATAAAAAGTATTATAGGCGCAGTTATTTAAAAGCATGTGAATATGCAGGCAAAAGTATGCGCTTTTATAGTATAACGGGCAAGGAATCTTTTATCACGCAGCCACACCCTGTCGTTGTAGGTTGGATTACGGATTATCCGGATATTGTAAGTGAAAAAGGGGGTTAAATAAGGTGTGAAAAAGCAAATAAAAACTCGCTTTGTCACACCTTTTAAGGATTGCTAGGTATTGTACCTATGAATAGTCTAGAAAAAACCACTATTGATATATAGAATTTAGGGCTAGTTAAAAAGAATTTTTAGCTAGCCCTAAATTTATGAAAGTTCCATTTTACTTTTGCCAGCGCTCAGATACTTTTCCTTTTTTACGGTCACGGTGTAGTAAGAAGCCTGCAAAAAAGCCGAAGCCTATTAAAAATAAAGCAACGCCAATAACAAATTGAAGCCAAATCCAAGGAATTGGAGATATTAACACACCAAATAATGTATCGCGCATCAATTTTATTCCAGCAGCTGCCATTAATCCAGGAATTAGTAGCACAATAAATGCAGCCATTCGAGCCATTTTCCTACCTCCCAACTCTATCCTTCTAATTGTACAACCACCTATGAGATTGTCAAGAAAACAGGCGGAATTGTACTGTTTTCGCCATGTTCTAGCACTATTAGAATAGTTAGAAAATTCTTAATTATTATGGATTGCATAATAATTGTTGCTTAAAAGTGAATTTGAACGTATTGTAAAAATAAGCAGTGAAAATAAATGTATTTTTCATGGCGAATTTGTGAACTAATTAGAAAAAAATACATTATACGAGAAAGTAAACGCTTTCTTTTAGTTGAAAGGGGAATATGCAATGGAAATCTTTAAGTACATGGAAAAGTATGATTATGAACAACTCGTTTTTTGTCAAGACAAGGAGTCGGGCTTAAAGGCAATTATTGCAATCCATGATACGACGCTAGGACCAGCACTCGGTGGATCACGTATGTGGACGTATGCATCTGAAGAGGATGCAATTGAGGATGCGCTGCGACTAGCGCGTGGTATGACTTACAAAAATGCAGCAGCAGGCTTAAATTTAGGTGGAGGAAAAACGGTTATTATCGGCGACCCATTTAAAGATAAAAATGAGGAGATGTTCCGTGCATTAGGTCGCTTTATCCAAGGCTTAAACGGTCGTTATATTACAGCGGAAGATGTTGGGACGACAGTAACTGACATGGATTTAATTCATGAAGAAACAAATTATGTAACAGGTATTTCACCTGCATTTGGTTCATCAGGTAACCCATCTCCTGTCACTGCATATGGCGTCTACTTAGGGATTAAAGCAGCCGCGAAGGAAGCGTTTGGGGTTGATGCGCTTGAAGGGCGTACAATTGCGGTACAAGGGTTAGGAAACGTGGCGTACAAACTATGTGAGTATTTACATAAAGATGGCGCAAAATTAGTTGTTACAGATATTAATAAAGCTGCTGTTGAGCGCGTTGTAGAAGCGTTCGGTGCAACCGCAGTTGACCCAGCAGATATTTATAAACAAGATGTAGATATTTTCTCACCATGTGCATTAGGTGCTATTATTAATGATGAAACGATTCCACAACTAAAAGCAAAAGTGATTGCTGGCTCAGCGAACAATCAGCTTCAAGAGTCACGACATGGTCAAATTTTACATGAAAAAGGCATTATTTACGCACCTGATTATGTAATCAATGCTGGCGGGGTAATCAACGTAGCGGATGAACTGTACGGCTATAACCGTGAGCGTGCAATGAAGCGTGTGGAAACAATTTATGATAGCATTTCAAAAATATTAACAATTTCAAAAGAACAAGATGTACCGACATACCTAGCTGCTAATAAACTTGCAGAAGATCGTATTGCGCGTGTTGCGAAATCTCGTAGTCAGTTTTTACGCAATGAAAAAAACATTTTAAATGGTCGTTAAGCATTAAAGGCGAAAAAAGGAGGTAAAGACAATCTTTGCTTCCTTTTTTGTAAAAAGGGGGATGTTTTCATGGCACAGGAGTATGATGTTGTCATTTTAGGTGGAGGAACTGGTGGCTATGTTGCTGCAATTCGTGCAGCACAGCTCGGTTTAAAAACAGCGATTGTTGAGCAGGCAAAGCTGGGTGGTACGTGCCTACATAAAGGCTGTATCCCAAGTAAGGCATTATTAAGAAGCGCTGAAGTTTATCGTACGGCAAAGGATAGCGAATCCTTTGGTATCGAGGTTGAGGGCGTAAAGCTACAATTTGATAAAGTACAAAATCGAAAAAATACGATTATTAAAACATTGCAATCGGGTATTGAAGGCTTAATGAAAAAAGGAAAAATAGATGTTTATTATGGCACAGGTCGCATATTAGGCCCTTCTATATTTTCTCCGATGCCTGGAACGATTTCTGTTGAGCTAGCTGACGGTGGCGAAAACGAAATGCTCGTACCAACAAATGTGATTATCGCAACCGGCTCAAAGCCAGCAATGTTGGAAGGGATTCCTGTTGACGGAGAGCGTATATTAAATTCTGACCATGCGCTAGAGCTTGAGGCACTGCCTTCTTCTATATTAATTGTCGGTGGTGGCGTAATAGGTATCGAATGGGCATCAATGCTTTGTGATTTCGGTGTCGATGTAACTGTTTTAGAGTACGGGGAACGAATTTTACCAACAGAGGATGCTGATATAGCCAAAGAAATGACGAAGGCGCTGACAAAGCGAGGCGTTCAAATCGTTGTCAATGCCCGCATGCAGACAGATACATTATCGGTAGGTGAGCAAGTGTCAATTGCAGCAACTTCAGGTGATAAGACAGAGACGTACAGCGCAGAAAAAATGCTAGTAAGTGTAGGGCGCACAGCGAATAGTGAAGGAATTGGCTTAGAAAACACAGAAATCGTAACAGAGCGCTCTTATATACAAGTAAATGACAACTACCAAACGAAGGAAAGTCATATTTATGCAATTGGCGATGTGATTGGTGGAATGCAGCTTGCACATGTTGCATCACACGAAGGCATCATTGCGGTAGAGCATATTGCAAGACATAAGACGACTGCAATCCATTATCCAAATGTTGCGCGTTGCATTTACTCTTACCCTGAAGCGTCAAGTGTTGGTTTAACAGAGGCACAGGCGAAGGAGCAGGGCTTTGAAGTAAAAGTGGCAAAATTCCCATTCAAAGCAATTGGCAAAGCACTTGTGCACGGGGATGCTGAAGGCTTTGTAAAAATGATTGCGGATAGCAAAACAAATGATTTATTAGGTGTCCATATGATTGGTCCACATGTGACGGATATGATTTCAGAATCTGCGCTTGCTTTATTGCTTGATGCAAGCCCTTGGGAAATCTCACAAACGATTCATCCGCATCCATCATTAAGTGAAATTATCGGTGAAGCTGCATTAGCAGTGGAAGGGAAAGCCATTCATTTCTAAACTAGCATGTATGCAAAAATCATAGGATATAATAATGCTATAAATCGTAATGCTTTTTTAGTTGCAAAAGCATATTGAAAATGAAGCGACGAAAGGGGATGTTCGTATGTTAAAACACGAAGACCTTGGATTAACAAATGAAGATGTACTTAAAATGTATGAGACAATGCTTTTGGCAAGACGTATTGATGAGCGTATGTGGCTATTAAACCGCGCAGGGAAAATACCTTTTGTTATTTCCTGTCAAGGACAAGAGGCAGCTCAAGTTGGAGCAGCATTTGCTTTAGATAATACAAAAGATTATATTGCGCCGTATTATCGTGATATGGGCGTTGTATTACATTTTGGAATGACGGCAAAGGATTTAATGCTATCAGCATTTGCTAAGGCGGAAGACCCAAACTCTGGCGGTCGCCAAATGCCGGGGCATTTCGGCCAAAAGAAAAATCGTATTTTAACAGGTTCTTCCCCTGTAACGACACAGGTGCCGCACGCGGTAGGTGTAGCGCTTGCAGGGAAAATTCAAGAGAAAGACTTCATCACATTCGTTACGCTAGGAGAAGGCTCATCCAACCAGGGTGACTTCCATGAAGGAGCTAACTTTGCAGGCGTGCATAAGCTACCAGTTATTATTATGGTAGAAAATAACCAATATGCGATTTCAGTACCTGTTGAGCGCCAACTTGGCTGTGCCAAAGTGTCTGATCGCGGTATCGGCTATGGTATGCCGGGTGTTACAGTGGACGGAAAAAATCCGCTTGAAGTTTATAAAGTTATTAAAGAGGCGGCAGACCGTGCAAGACGTGGGGAAGGTCCAAGCTTAATTGAAGCGGTGACATATCGCTTAACAGCACACTCCTCGGATGATGATGATCGCCAATATCGAACGGCAGAAGATATTGCAGAAGGCAAGGCAAACGACCCGTTACTACTATTTGAAAACTATTTACTTGAAATGGGTGTGGCGACAACTGAAACATTTGAGGAATTAAACGCCAAAGTAGCGGTAATTGTGAATGAAGCAACAGATTACGCGGAGGCGGCACCGTATGCGAAGCCAGAGCACGCATTGAAATATGTTTATGCTGAGGAGGGTGGCGAATAATGGCTGTTATTTCTTATATTGATGCAATCAATTTAGCAATGAAGGAAGAAATGGAACGCGATGAGCGTGTTTTCGTTCTAGGGGAAGACGTTGGACGAAAGGGTGGCGTATTTAAAGCAACAACAGGGCTTTACAACCAATTTGGAGAGTACCGTGTTTTAGATACACCTTTAGCAGAAAGTGCCATTGCTGGTGTAGCAATTGGAGCAGCAATGTATGGGATGCGTCCAATCGCAGAAATGCAATTTGCTGATTTCATTATGCCTGCTGTGAACCAAATTGTTTCCGAGGCAGCCAAAATTCGTTATCGCTCAAACAACGATTGGTCATGCCCACTCGTTGTGCGTGCACCATTTGGTGGCGGCATACACGGAGCACTTTATCATTCTCAGTCGGTAGAAGCGATGTTCGCCAATACACCAGGCTTAAAAATCGTTATCCCATCTACTCCTTACGATGCGAAAGGTTTATTAAAGGCTGCGATTCGCGATGAGGATCCTGTGCTATTTTTCGAGCATAAGCGTGCTTATCGTTTAATTAAAGGGGAAGTGCCGACAGATGATTATACATTACCTATCGGAAAAGCTGATGTGAAGCGCGAAGGTGATGACATCACAGTAATCACTTACGGCTTAGCTGTTCATTTTGCATTGCAGGCGGCAGAGCGCTTGGCAGCAGACGGTATCGAAGCGCATATTTTAGATTTGCGCACGGTCTATCCATTAGACAAGGAAGCGATTATTGAAGCGGCAAGTAAAACAGGTAAAGTATTGCTTGTAACAGAAGATAATATGGAAGGCAGCATTATGAGTGAGGTATCAGCAATTATTGCGGAGCATTGCTTATTTGAGCTAGACGCACCGATTAAGCGCCTTGCGGGACCAGACGTTCCTGCAATGCCTTACGCGCCGACAATGGAGAAGTTTTTCATGATTAATCCTGATAAAGTTGAGCAAGCAATGCGCGAGCTTGCTGCATTTTAAGGAGGGGTAACAATGGCTATTCAAAATATCGTAATGCCTCAGTTAGGTGAAAGTGTAACGGAGGGAACAATCGAGCGCTGGCTTGTAAAGCCTGGTGATAAAGTGAATAAGTACGATCCATTAGCAGAAGTGAATACTGACAAAGTAAATGCAGAAATTCCATCCTCATTTGCTGGTATCGTCGGCGAGTTAATTGCCAATGAGGGAGAAACATTACCTGTCGGTGCAATTGTTTGTACAATTGAGGTCGAAGGTGAGGTGGCTGCCCCACCAGCAGAAAAAACATCGAATGTTAGCTCGGCTATTTTAAATGCCGGTGTGCAGCATAAGGAGGAGCCACAAGCGCAAGCAAAGCCTGCCGCACAGCAGGAGGAAAAGGCACCGCGTGATAAAGCACGCTATTCACCTGCCGTGTTAACATTAGCGGCAGAGCATAATATTGATTTATCATTAGTGACAGGCAGCGGTGTAGGCGGACGCATTACACGTAAAGATTTACAGGCAATTATTGCGTCAGGTCAAATTCCAACTGCGCCAGCGCAAACGGAAGTAGCATCAACACCATCAGCGGAGCAAGCACCTGCCCAGCAACAAGTACAAGCCTCAGCAGCACCAGCGGTTCCAACCGCTGCTGGCGATGTAGAAATTCCTGTGACGGCGGTGCGTCGTGCTATTGCAAACAATATGCTACGTAGTAAGCACGAAGCACCACACGCTTGGATGATGATGGAGGTGGACGTGACAAATTTAGTTGCGTACCGTGATTCTATTAAAAATGAGTTCAAGCGCAATGAGGGCTTTAATTTAACGTATTTTGCCTTCTTTATGAAAGCAGTGAGCCAAGCGTTGAAGGAATTCCCGATGATGAATTCAATGTGGGCTGGCGATAAAATCATCCAGAAAAAAGATATCAATTTATCAATTGCTGTTGCAACAGAGGATGCTTTATTCGTACCGGTTATTAAAAATGTCGATGAAAAGTCGGTTAAAGGAATCGCGCGTGAAATTCACGAATTGTCTCAGCTAGTGCGTACAGGTAAGCTGCGCTCTGAGCATATGCAAGGCGGTACATTTACAGTTAATAACACAGGCTCATTCGGCTCAGTTCAATCAATGGGGATTATTAATTATCCGCAGGCAGCGATTTTGCAAGTGGAAGCAATTGTCAAGCGCCCTGTGATTATGGATGGAAATATGTTCGCTGCTCGTGATATGGTGAATTTATGTTTATCATTAGACCATCGAGTTTTAGATGGACTTGTTTGCGGAAAATTTCTAAATAGAGTAAAAGAAATACTCGAAAATGTTAATAAAGAGACGATGTCAGTCTACTGACATCTGCTAGAAAGCCCGCCAGAGCGGGCTTTCTTTGATTTTTCCTCTTTCTTGTCAGGTATTTCTCATGTAATATATAAAGTAGTAAAAGATAAAGGGGGAAGCTGATAAGCGATCATATGACAATAAATATGAAAGATATTCAGTTTGCATCAGCTAGCTATGAACAATGGCAGGAGCAGGCAATAAAGGCGCTGAAGGGCAAGCCGTTTGAATCTTTATTCACTAAAACAGTGGAAGGCATTACACTGGAGCCAATTTATACAGGGGCAACATTAATTGAAAAATTAGGGGATCAGCTAGAAAAACAAGTTGCTACAATTCGCACAATGAAGGTCGCTGATACATTTGAAATTGCCCAACAAATATATGGGGATACGCCGGAGCAATTTTTAGCGAACTTACAAGAAAGCTTAGCGCGAGGAAATGAAGTACTAACAATTGATAGTCGTGTATCCTTCTCATGGGATGATGCCATTTTAGCGAGCTTAGCAGATTTTATTACAGAATATACTTTTAAGTTCATCGTACAAAACAGCAATGACCCATTATTAAATGTATTCAAAAAAATTGCGGAAGAGAAAAAGCAAAATGTAACAGGCTTTATTATTTCAGAGGAAGCGTTTGCATTACCTAATTTCCCAAATATCCGCACAATGCATAGCAATACAGTGAAATATCATAATGAAGGAGCGAATGCTGTACAGGAGCTAGCTATTGCACTTGCCGAGGCAAGTCATTTGGCAAAGCAGGTAGATAGCTATGAGGCATTTGCACAGAAGTTCTTTGTTAGCTTTGCGATTGACACGCAGTTCTTTATGGAAATTGCAAAAATTCGGGCATTTAAAGTGCTTTGGAAAGCGTTTTCCAAGGGGGTAGGTCATGAGGCAGTTGCAGTCCCAATCATTGCTGAAACTTCTGTTCGTAGCTTTTCGAAACTGGATGTTTACGTCAACTTACTGCGCGCAGGCAATGAGGCATTTGCTGGTATAATCGGCGGTGTGGACGTCTTCACAGTACATCCACACGACGTTTTAACAAAGCCAACGGAGCAATCGATTCGCATAGCGCGTAATATACTTCTTGTAGCCGCTGAAGAGTCGCATGTTTTAAATGTGGTCGATCCGTCAGGTGGCTCATACTTTATTGAAGCATTAACAGCCGATTTAGTGAAAGAAGCGTGGCAGCTATTTTTACAAATTGAAGAAGCTGGAGGGCTAGATGCATATCCAATCGAAAAGCAGATTGAGGAAGTGTATAAGACGCGTATTCAGCAAATAGAAACGCGTAAGGTGTCTTTAATTGGGACAAATATTTATGCTAATCCTGCTGATGAAGTCGGTACTGAGGATAATGAGCAATTTGCACATGTAAAGCGACTAGCGATTCCATTTGAAAAAGTACGTGCAAACTATGCGCAATGTAATGCAAAAATGGCGGTTTTAACATTTGGTGAATTGAAAAACTTTAAAGCGCGAGCGGATTTTGTCGCAGGCTTTTTAGCAACTGCGGGTGTGACGATGGCACAGTCGGATGCGATTGCGACAATTGAAGAAGCGAAGCGCTGGCTAGCCACTGCTGATTATGACTATATCGTTGTAGCAGCAACAGATGAGGATACATTACAATTAGTGCCCGCTTTATTACAAGTAAAGCAGGACAAGCAGTTACTAGATGTTGCAGGTAAATTTAAAGAGCAAGAGCAGGAATGGCTAGCTGCTGGATTAAATGGCTTTATTTTTGCTGGTCAAAACATTACGGAAAAGCTAAATGCAGTGATGGCAAGCTTAAAGGAGGTACAAAGATGAATGCGAACTTTCAGGGGATTGTCATCGAGGATGTACTAGCTGGAGAAGGGCTACAAGCTACAAGTACATTTATGACAAATGAAGGCATCGAAGTGAAAAATGTTTATACGAAAAAAGATGTTAAAGACGCTAAGCATTTACAAGATGTAGCAGGCATCGCCCCGAATACAAGGGGACCATATCCGACAATGTATGTTGCGCGTCCATGGACAGTACGTCAATATGCGGGTTTCTCAACAGCGGAAGAATCAAATGCTTTTTACCGACGCAATTTAGCGATGGGGCAAAAAGGGCTATCAGTTGCCTTCGATTTAGCAACACATCGCGGCTACGATTCTGACCATCCCCGCGTAACAGGTGATGTTGGAAAAGCGGGTGTAGCTATTGACTCTGTAGAGGACGCCAAAATTTTATTTGACGGCATTCCACTAGACCAAATGTCGGTATCGATGACGATGAACGGAGCGGTATTACCTGTATTAGCGTTTTATATCGTGGCAGCGGAGGAGCAGGGCGTTAAGCCGGAGCAGCTTGCGGGGACGATTCAGAATGATATTTTAAAGGAATATATGGTGCGTAATACGTATATTTACCCGCCAGCAATGTCAATGAAAATTATCGCTGATATTTTTGAATACACGGCGAAATTTATGCCGAAATTCAATTCGATTTCCATTTCGGGCTACCATATTCAAGAAGCTGGCGCAACAAATGATATCGAGCTTGCTTACACTTTGGCTGATGGCTTGGAATATGTGCGCACAGGCTTAAAGGCAGGAATTGATATTGACGCCTTTGCCCCGCGCCTCTCCTTCTTCTGGGCGATTGGCATGAACTATTATATGGAAATTGCAAAAATGCGTGCAGCACGTCGAATTTGGGCACAAATGATGTCAACATTTAATCCGAAAAATGAGAAATCATTAGCATTAAGAACGCATTCACAAACATCTGGCTGGTCATTAACAGAGCAAGACCCATTCAACAATGTGACGCGTACTTTAATCGAAGCAAACGCAGCAGCTATGGGACATACACAATCATTGCACACCAATGCACTAGATGAGGCCATTGCTTTACCGACTGATTTTTCGGCACGTATCGCGCGTAATACACAGCTATTTTTACAGGAAGAAACGGGTATGACAAAAGTGATTGACCCATGGGGTGGCTCATACTATGTAGAGAAGCTAACAGAAGAATTGACAGAAAAAGCATGGGCTTTAATTGAGGAAATTGAAGAGCTTGGAGGTATGGCGAAAGCAATCGACACAGGCTTACCAAAAATGAAGGTAGAGGAGGCTGCTGCAAAGCGTCAAGCGAAAATCGATTCGAAAACAGAAACGATTGTCGGTGTAAATAAATATCGTTTAGCAGAGGAAGAGCCAATCGATATTTTAGATATTGATAACGCTGTCGTGCGCGAGCAGCAAATTGAACGTTTAGAAAAAATGAAAGCTAATCGCAATGAAGAGGAAGTTCAAAAGCATTTAGCACGTCTGACAAAGGCGGCACAAACTGGTGAGGAAAACTTGCTAGCAGTAGCTGTGGACGCGGCGCGTGCGCGTGCATCGCTAGGTGAAATTTCAGATGCCATTGAGAAGGTATCAGGTCGTCATAAAGCGATTATCCGCTCAATCTCAGGCGTTTACTCTTCCAACTTCTCAGATGAAGAGCAAATTAATGAAGTGAAGCAAATGACGGAAGAATTCCTTGAAAACGAAGGACGCCGCCCGCGTATTTTAGTTGCAAAAATGGGGCAGGACGGACATGACCGTGGTGCAAAAGTTATCGCAACGGGCTATGCAGACTTAGGCTTTGACGTAGATATTTCACCATTATTTATGACGCCAGAAGAAACGGCTCAAATGGCTGTGGAAAACGATGTTCATTGCGTAGGTGTATCCTCGTTAGCGGCAGGTCATAAAACGCTCGTACCAGAGCTAGTAGGTGAACTGAAAAAGCTTGGACGTGAAGATATCATTGTTATTTGTGGCGGGGTTATTCCAGCACAGGATTACGAATTTTTATATGAAGCAGGTGCGGTTGCGATTTTTGGTCCAGGTACAGTAATTCCTGTTTCCGCACAAAAGATTATTGAGGAAATTTATAAACAATTAGGCTACGAGGAAGTGGCAGAGTAATGGAAAAACGCTCGGAGCAACAAAGTGCGCTATTTGTAATGGACGGTGTGAAAGGTGGTCATGACGGTATGAATTATGGCACGCCGAGAAAATTCCGTAAAAAACAACAAGATACACTTGATGTTGTTACACTGGCCGAGGAGGTGCGGGCAGGTAACCGCATTTCCCTGTCAAAAGCGATTACCCTTATTGAAAGTTCGAATGCCACACATAAACAGCAGGCGCAAAATTTATTGCAGGAGCTGCTACCATATACAGGAAGGAGCATCCGTATCGGTATTACAGGCGTCCCCGGTGCTGGGAAAAGCTCCTTTATCGAAGCTTTTGGCTCCATGCTTTGCGATATGGGGAAAAAGGTAGCTGTTTTAGCAATTGACCCAAGCTCCTCCATTTCAGGAGGCAGTATTTTAGGGGATAAAACGAGAATGGAGGAGCTTGTGCGTAAGCCAAACGCCTACGTTCGCCCGTCCCCGAGCGCTGGTACATTAGGTGGTGTTCATAAAAAAACACGAGAAACGATGCTTGTCTGTGAGGCAGCAGGCTATGACATCATTTTAATTGAAACAGTAGGGGTCGGACAAAGTGAGACGTATGTGCGCGGTATGGTTGATTTCTTCTTACTTCTTGTGCTAACAGGCGCGGGCGATGAATTGCAGGGAATGAAAAAAGGTATTATGGAGCTGGCAGATGGTATTATTGTTCATAAAAGCGATGGTGATAATATTCGCCCAGCCCGTAAAACGATGCAAGAATACAAGCAAATTTTGCATTTTTTACAGCCTGCCACACCAGGCTGGATGAGCACAGCACTCACTGTTTCCTCACACGCTAAAACAGGTCTTCAGGAAACATGGCAAATGATTGAGCAATTTCAGGAAAAGGTGCAAGCCTCTAATTATTGGTCGATACGTCGCCATGAGCAAACGCGCGATTGGTTTCATGCGATGATTATGGACCATTTGCATGATTCCTTTTATCAAAATGCAGACAATAAAATGCAAGTAAACATGCTTGAACAAGCGATTTTACAGGGGAAATTAACGGTCACACAAGGTGTCAATAAGCTCTTTGAAAAATAAACGGATACAATGAAAATCAGTTCTTTGCATATCATTAATTGTCTTGCTATGATGAGATAGTATGAAAGGAGCGAATACAATTATGAACATGGACTATGATTTATTTATGCAACAAATTACAACAACCGCTCGTGCTGAAATGGAAGCTGCGGGCTATGAGCAATTGCGTACACCTGAAGAGGTAGAGGCAGCATTTGCTCGCCCAGGTACGACATTAGTAATGGTGAACTCGGTATGTGGCTGTGCAGGCGGTATTGCACGTCCAGCAGCAACACAAGCAGTTCATTACGATAAACGTCCCGACCATTTGGTAACAGTGTTTGCCGGTCAAGATAAAGAGGCAACTGCGGCGGCTCGTTATCATTTTGGTGAAGACCATTTACCATCCTCACCATCCTTTGTACTATTAAAAGATGGACAAGTTGTAGCGGAAGTTGGACGCTATGAAATCGAAGGACATGACCCAATGTCTGTCGTATTAAACTTGCAAGGTAATTTCGAAGAATATTGTGAAGAAGTGTAAGTCAAAAGCTCACGATAACTATTAACAAGCAATGAAAAATAGAGGGGACGTCCAAAAGCCGTGCATCATCGGTATTTTGGACACTGACGATGGTGTTTTGGCAAAAGGGTTGCAGAGAGCTTTCTTTGAAAACGAGAGAAGCAAAAAGTTTAGCGGTGTTTCTCTTAAGTAAAGGAGAAGAGCAAATATCTCTTTTTCAATGCGATTCCAATACAAAATGCCCTTTTCGGACAGCCCCTCCGTATTTTTCACGCGAGAAGAGGAGCCTTCATTCCAATGAAAAAGTTTTCGATTGGCTACCGAACGTTAAAAACGGCTGTTGGCGCAGCACTTGCAATCGCAATCGCACATTTTTTCGATTTACAATTTTATACGGCAGCAGGTATTTTAACGATTTTATGTATTCAACCAACAAAAAGAAAATCTGTTCATGCGGTTTATACAAGATTTGTTGCTAGTATATTAGGGATGTTGCTAGCATGGTTATGCTTTGAGCTAATTAGTTATCATCCGATTATGCTAGGGTTAATGTTCATTGTTTTTATTCCTTTGCTCGTATCATTTCACATTACAGCAGGCTTTGTATCGAGCGCTGTAATCATTTTGCATATTTATTCGGTAGGGCACTTTTCGCTAGCTCTTTTACAAAATGAAATAAGCTTAATGCTTATCGGCTATGGTGTAGGATTAGCAGTTAATATGTATATGCCTGATATTCAACCGAAGCTAGACAAATATCGCCTACAAATTGAGGCATATTACCAAAAGATATTTTCAGAAATTGCGCAATATTTAAGGAATGGAGATACATTGTGGGATGGCAATGAGCTGATTGAAGCGGCAACTGTTATTAATAAAGCGAAGGCGCTTGCCTTTCAGGATGTTGAAAACCACTTAACGCGCAAAAGTAATTTATATTATGTATATTTTGATATGCGAGAACAGCAGCTTGAAATAATTGAACGAATTTTACCGAAAATTACTGCTTTGCCTGTTATAGTACAACAGGCGGAAATAGTAGCTGTTTTTATGGAGGATTTAAGTGAGCATGTGCATTCGGGAAATACAGCTAGTCACTTTATTGAAAAGCTAGATGCTGTCAAGGTAAAGTTTGCACAGATGCCTTTGCCGACAGACCATCAAACCTTTTTGGCGATGGCAGCACTGTATCAATGCATCGAAGAAATGGATAAGTATTTAGCGATTAAACGGTCTTTTGCGGGCTTGCAAAAATAAAAGAGGGTGCTATAAAAGCAACCCCTTTTACATAATAGCCGCTACACCCATTGCGATTGTTGAAACTAACATAATGACAACCATTGAGTAAACTACGACCTTTTGAAATTTTTTATTGCTCATTTCTAATCGCTCCTTAAGCATGTCTGTATTTAGTTTATCAAATCTTTGAAATTTCTCAAGCACAATTGACTGTAGGGGGATAATAATTCGATGAAAAAAGTAGATCATATCGGGATAGCTGTGAAAAATATTGAGGAGCGCATTACATATTACACAGAAACGCTCGGGCTCACTTTATTGAAAATAGAAGAGGTCGCTTCTCAAAAAGTGAAAGTTGCTTTTATCGATGCTGGTAATGTCAAATTAGAGTTGCTCGCACCGATGAGTGAAGAAAGCACAATTCATAACTTCATAGAAAAGCGCGGGGAAGGCATTCACCATATTGCGTTCGGGGTAACGGATATTCGTGAGCGCATGGCAGAGCTACGTGAAAAAGGCGTACGCCTGCTGTCAGAGGAGCCGGGTCCTGGTGCTGGTGGCGCAGAGGTAGCATTTTTACATCCGAAAGATTCATTCGGCGTACTTTACGAATTATGTGACAAAAGTGGAAAAGGGGAATAAAAATAATGACAACAACAATTGATATGTTTGACAAAATCCATGAGCTATATGACCGCAAAAGCGTGATTGAACAAGGTGGTGGCGATGCTCGTATCGCTAAGCAGCATGAAAAGGGGAAATTAACTGCTCGCGAGCGCATCGAGTTATTATTAGATGAAGGGACATTTGTTGAAATTAATCCATTTATTACGCACCGCACAATTGATTTTGGGATGGCTGATTTAGAGGGCCCTGGTGATGGCGTTGTTACAGGCTTCGGAAAAATTAACGGACGCAATGTCTATTTATTCGCACAAGATTTTACGGTTTTCGGTGGTGCACTTGGCGAAATGCACGCGAAAAAAATCGCAGCAGTAATGGACTTAGCAGCTAAAAACGGCACACCTTTTATCGGCATTAACGATTCCGGTGGCGCGCGCATTCAAGAAGGGGTATTATCATTAGACGGTTACGGTCATATTTTCTACCGCAACTCGATTTACTCGGGTGTGATTCCACAAATCTCTGTAATTATGGGGCCTTGCGCAGGGGGAGCTGTCTATTCTCCTGCAATTACAGACTTTATTTTAATGGTCGATAAAACATCACAAATGTTTATTACAGGGCCAAAGGTAATTGAAACAGTAACAGGTGAGCAAATTTCATCTGAAGGCTTAGGTGGCTCAAAGGTGCATAATACGATTAGCGGTAACGCACATTTCCGCGCACCGAATGAAGAAGAAGCAATCAAGCAAATTCAACAGCTATTAAGCTATTTACCACAAAATAATAAAGAAAAGGCTCCAAAAGCGCCCTACACTGCTGGTGACGAATATCGTTCAGAGCTTGTGGACGTTGTGCCAATTGACCAAACGAAATCATACGATGTACGTAAAGTGGTCGAGCAAGTTGTCGATGAAGGCTCCTTTATGGAAGTGCAAAAGGAATTTGCGAAAAACGTCGTAGTAGGCTTTGCTCGTATCGCAGGCGAA
Source organism: Metasolibacillus sp. FSL K6-0083 (assembly GCF_038630865.1). NCBI lineage: Bacteria > Bacillati > Bacillota > Bacilli > Caryophanales > Caryophanaceae > Metasolibacillus > Metasolibacillus sp. FSL K6-0083. The sequence continues at coordinate 441,958 of NZ_CP152046.1, forward strand.
TCTGTCGGTTTAGTATGTAACCAGCCGAAGTTTTTAGCTGGTGGCTTAGACATCGACTCGTCAGATAAGCTAGCACGCTTCGTTCGTACTTGTGACGCTTATAACGTACCTGTGATTACATTTGAGGATGTATCAGGCTTCTTCCCGGGCGTGAAGCAAGAGCATGGGGGCATCATCCGCCATGGGGCGAAAATTTTATACGCATACTCAGAGGCAACAGTACCAAAAATTACAGTAATTTTACGTAAAGCTTATGGTGGTGCATATGTTGCACTAAACTCAAAGGCAATAGGAGCAGACCTCGTATTCGCTTGGCCGAATGCAGAAATTGCTGTAATGGGTGCAGCAGGTGCAGCAAATATTATCCATGCAGGCGAAATCGCGAAATCAAGCGACCCAGAGGCAACACGTGCAGCAAAAATCGAAGAATACAAAGAGAAATTTGCGAATCCATATGTAGCGGCATCGCGCGGTATGGTAGATGATGTTATTGACCCTCGTGAAACACGCATTAAGCTTATTCAAGCATTAGATATGCTATCAACAAAGCATGAGGACCGACCATATAAAAAACATGGGAATATCCCATTATAAAGCAGGAGAGAAGCGTCCAAAATGTTGTGCAATTGCCGGCATTTTGGACGCTTTTTATAGTTCTAAGGTAACGATTCGCTCATTAACGAGTGAGATTCGCTCGTTAAAATTGAAAATTCGCTCACTAACGGGGCAAATTCGCCCGCAAACATTTATTGGGTGCTATAATCAAACTAGGAGGGATGGCAATGGAGTGGAAAGAACTACAGCAGCAATATACGGACTATCAAATGCGTTTATTAGCAATTGAAAAGTTAACGAAGCAAAAGCAAGCAATTGAGCAGCAAATTCGCCGAGCACAGCGTGATATTGAAAGCTATGAACAGCAATTATTCGAGGCTAGAAAGCAATTAAATAAGCTCGATCAATTTTCCTTTGTTCAGCTATTCCATAAATGGATAGGAAAATACGATGAGTTGCTTGAGGAGCAGTTTGGCGTTGTAGCGACAAAGGAATTAAAATTAATTGAAAGTCAGCTCATGTATGAGGATTTGCAGCATGACTTAAATGCTTTATGCGATAAATTAAGGGGAGCAGATGAGCAAGCGATTATACAGCAAATAGAAAAATTGACGAGGAAAAAAGAGCTCTGGCTTATGCAGCATGCACCGAAGCAAGCAGAGAAATTAAATGAATTGCTAGAGCAGGAGTTATATGCTAAACAATTGAAAAAGGAAATGATTGAGGCGCAAACAGCCGGTAAAGATGCAATGCGTGCTTTAACGGACGCAGTTGAATGTTTAGTGAAGGCTAAAAGCTATTCAACATGGGATACGTTTTTAGGCGGTGGTCTCATTGTGACAGCGATGAAGCATGAAAAATTAAACCATTCAGAAGCTTATATTCATAAGGCACAAATTGCACTTCAACGCTTCCATAATGAGCTGCTTGATATACAGAATTTGCAGCATAAAGCATTTACGGTTGAAGTAGATGGCTTTGTTAAATTTGCAGATTATTTCTTTGATGATATATTTTCCGCATGGTCCATACATTCAAAAATCGCCACATCCATTGAGCAGCTATCGCGCGTACAGGATGACGTCGCAAACACACAGCTTATGCTTGAAAATAAACTTTCCTATTTGCTTGAAAAAGAAAAGGATATTGCCAAGCAACGCGAAAATATTTTTTCTAAAGATGATGAATCATTGTTTTTCTAAACATAGCAACGTACAATAAGATTAGTGTGAATTTTCAATTACAACCTACATAACAAGGAGTTTTCAACTATGACAAGTCGTTTAATAAATGAATTTTTAGAGCTAGTACAAATTGATTCTGAAACAAAACATGAGGAGAAGATTGCGCCTGTTTTAGTGGCGAAATTACAGGAGCTAGGCTTCGATGTATTCCAAGATGATGCACATACACGCAACGGCCATGGAGCTGGCAATATTATTGCTACATTGCAAGGTAATGCAGATGTAGAGCCAATTTATTTTACATGCCATATGGACACGGTAGTGCCGGGTGTCGGTATCCGTCCCGAAGTTCGCGAAGATGGCTATATTTACTCAGACGGCACAACAATTTTAGGTGCAGATGATAAGGCGGGTATTTCCGCATTATTTGAAATGGTGCGCCGTTTAAAGGAAGAAAATATCGCACATGGTACAATTCAATTTATTATTACAGCAGGTGAAGAGAGCGGCTTAGTAGGCGCAAAGGAATTGAACCCTGAGCATATTATTGCAAAATATGGCTTCGCGGTAGATAGCAGTGGAAAAGTGGGCGAAATCGTCACAGCAGCACCGTTCCAGGCAAAGGTTAACGCAAAAATCATTGGTAAGTCAGCACATGCTGGTGTAGCACCAGAAAAAGGTATTTCAGCCATTACAATTGCTGCAAAAGCAATAGCTCAAATGAAGCTAGGGCGCTTAGATTTTGAAACAACAGCAAATATTGGGCGCTTTGAGGGTGGAAAGGCAACAAATATCGTGTGTGATGAAGTATTAATTTTAGCTGAGGCGCGTTCAATTGTAGAAGAAAAATTAAATGCGCAAACAGCACATATGAAAGAAATATTTGAGCGTACTGCTGCTGAATTAGGCGGTCGTGCAGAGGTGGAAGTAAAGCTGATGTATCCGGGCTTCCGTGTAACTGAGAGCGATAAAGTTGTACAAGTAGCTACAGCTGCAGTTCGTGCAATTGGTGGTGAGCCAAAGCTATTTGCGTCAGGTGGCGGTAGCGATGCAAATATTATATCAGGTTTTGGTATCCCGACAGTAAATTTTGCAGTTGGCTATGAGGAAATTCATACGACGAATGAGCGCATGCCAATTTCTGAATTAGAAAAGCTAGCGAGCTTATTAGTAGAAGTTGTGAAACAAACAGTGAAATAGGGGAGGGTAAATCATGGACTTTCGTAAATCAGTTGTTTTTGGTTGCGGCAATGAAGAATATGCTGCACCAGTTGAGCAAGTAGTATCAATTGAAAAGCTTGAGCAAATCACACCCATTCCACATTTGCCCGACTACTTACTTGGCTTTACACGAATTCGAGGCGAATTAATACCAGTTATTGATTTTCAACGAATTTTATATAATACGCCAAGCACAGGTGATTTAGTGCGCATGATTGTACTAAATACAGACATCGTCAATTACGGACTTGTCGTATCTGATGCGAAGGAAATTTTAGATTTTAGCGATAACGAATTACAGCAAATCGGATTAGTCAACTATGCCAAAACAAAATATTTTACAGCCGTTGCAAATCTAGAAAACCGCATGATTACATGTGTTGACCCAAAAATTCTAGTCAATTCTTTAGATGGTATTCGAGAAATTATTGAATATATGCATAAAATGCTAGAAAATGAACAGGAAAATTAATTTACTTAAAAAGCTGATGCACAAATGCGTCAGCTTTTTAAGCAGTAAATTGAAAGAAATTGTAGATAAATTAATAAAACTCGCAACTTACAACATAAAAAAACACTAAAATATATTTTGAAACTTTTTGATACTTTAAACGGTATAAAAGCTGTGAACAAAATAGAGAAAGAGGTGTGAATATGTTAAAGGAACCTTATCGACCAAAAATTAATCTTCCAAAATCAACTACAGAAAAAATTGCAGATATTATAGGTATTGCTGCGCTATTATTTGCTATTATATTTATTGCTTTAAATTGGACAACTTTGCCTGCACGAGTGCCGATGCATTTTAATGGAGTTGGTGAAATAGATCGTTGGGGCTCCAAATATGAAATGCTTATTTTGCCGATTATAGGCATCGCCTTATTTTTCATGCTACAAATATTAGAAAAAAAGCCGCATTTGCATAATTATCCCGCGCGTCTAAATGAATCAAATGTAGAGCAGTTTTATAAAGCAAGTAAAAAAGTATTGAACTACACGAAAAATATATGTTGCCTTATTTTTGCGTATATTACATATGAAATTGTAATAATTGCTCAACAAAAAAAGCTATTGCTTGGCTCATCTACTTTAATTGTGCTACTCGTGTTACTTTTTAGCATTATAATTTTCGGTATTGTTAAAATGATGAAAATCAAATGAGGGAGGCGCCGACAAACAGTGTAGTTGCTTGATGGGCGCTTTTTCTATTGTTTCAGCAAAGAATTCACCCGTGACAATAGTGAGAGCTTTCTGAAAAGGGGATTTTGTTTTGTAAGCGCATGTTTCCATATTAAATAATTACTAAATTCGCGTGCTCCTACAGTAGTTATGTCGCAGTAGGAGTATCTCCAAATGACCTTTTAGAAGCCCTCACCACTAACCCTCGTGTTTCTCCCGTTTTCAAAGAAAGCGCTATTTTGCCAAAATAGCAGCAATGCATGGTTTTTGGACGCCTCCTAATTGGGACATTTGTATCTAGTTTTGCATAGCATAAGGCGAGCTTATATTTTAGAGGAGGCTAAAAAGTGTATTATAACGGCTATTATTATGCACAAACACCGATGCAGCAATATCCGTACCATCCAATGATGCCGCAACATCCTATGCAGCCGAACAACCCGTGGCACTGGCCGCATGATGACAGCACGTCAATGCGAGATTATGGTAGGCATCCGTATGTAGTTAACTTGCGCAATGCCACAATACAAAATCAGGCATTTCGTAGAGCGATTTGGACGGGAAAGCATTTGCAAACGACGTTGATGAATATTCGTGTTGGCGAGGATATCGGCATGGAGCGTCATTCAGCAACAGACCAATTGCTCTATATTGAGGAAGGGCAAGGCTTCGTTCGAATAGGCGACCGTAGAGATTATTTTGAGGTAGAGCGGGCTGTAAATGCAGGGGATGCGATTTTTGTACCTGCTGGAAAATGGCATAATGTCATTAATATTGGGCGACAGCCATTAAAGCTGTTTTCGATTTATGCTCCACCTGACCACCCATTTGGTACAGTGGAAAAGCGGAAAAAATGAATCCTTTAAGCACACTTCCACGTAGAATATAGATAAAGGAAGGTGCTTGCTATGGAAAAAATAATCCAACTGTTCGAACAAAATTACAAAGAAATTGAAAAATTTGCAGGATGGTCTGTAGGGAAACCGGTTGTTTTGTTAATGGCATCATACTACACGGTGAGACAACAAGAAGTTAATATCGCCGAATTAGAGGAAGCTGTTAGCGCAATAAAAAAAGAAACAGGCTTCTTTTCCACATTGCGCACAAATCTTTTAGTGCAGTATATTTATGCAATGCATATTGCAGGCGAGCCAGACAAAAAGGAAGCAATTAATGAATTATTAAGCAATACGGAGATTTTACGCAAAGCAAAGTTCTCAAACACATCTTATACAACGATTGCAGCGCTATTTTTAACAAGTGAATTTAAAGAACAACAAGCACAGCGGGCACAGATAGTTTATCGTGAAATGCGGAAAAGACATAAATTCTTAACTTCTTATGACGATGTGCCAGTGGCTGTATTATTTGCGCTAGATGATGTAGATATTGAGCTGCGTACAAATACGATGCGCCGTTATTATGATGAGCTAAAGGAAGCAAAATTTTCACAAGGAAACGAACTTCAGGCATTGTCGCAAATTTTAACAATGCCAAGTATTGAGTATAATGAACAATTCGTACCTTACATCATTGCAATCAAACAGCAATTAGAACAGGCAAAAATTAAGGTGCGACCAGCCCTTTATATTTCAATAGGATTTTTAGCATTGACACAAATTAACGATAAACAGCTTCAGCAATTGATTGAGCTCTATGAAATGTTTAAAAGTCAAAAATATTTAAAATGGTACAAAGATCAAGCATTCGCCATTGCAGTACAGCAATATTTACCAATTCGTACACTTGAGGCAAACGAATTATTATCTGTTGTTTCGATTGAATTGCTTATTTCAATGCAATATGCGATTATGGCAGCAACAACTGCAGTAGCGGTTAGTTCAAGCAGTAGCGGTGATTAGGAGATAACGGGGCTGTCCAAAAAGGCAGCTCCTTCTTTTAATGCAATAGAAAGATTAAAACACTTACGAAACGTCCGGAAAGCAGTGCTTTCGCACATTTTTTTGGACGCCTCCTTAAGAATAGCTGTTCGCATTTCAACATTTTGCGTATAATAGAGAAAAGGAGGTGTGGTGAATGGCAAGTCGTGTTATTGTACATATTGATATGAACTGTTTTTATGCTTCTGTTGAACAAGTTTTTGAGCCTAGCTTAAAGGGCAAGCCAATTGCGATTGCGGGAAATCCGAAAGAGCGTCGAGGGATTATTATTACTTGCTCCTATGAGGCGCGTGCCTTTGGTGTGAAAACGACGATGACAGTGCATGAGGCGAAAAAACTTTGCCCGCAACTTATTATTCTACCACCGAATTTTGAGCGTTATCGCCACGCCTCTAAAAAGTTTTTCCAGCTATTACGTGAATATACAGAGCTTGTTGAACCTGTTTCAATCGATGAAAGCTATATTGATATTAGCGACTTATGCATGAAGCGCCATGCGATGGAAATTGTCCGAGAAATTCAGCAACGTATATATACAGAGTTGAATCTTCCTTGTTCACTTGGCGTTGCGCCAAATAAATTTTTAGCAAAAACAGCTTCTGATATGAAAAAGCCAATGGGCATTACCGTTTTACGCAAGCGTGATATTTCTGAAAAGCTTTGGCCATTATCTGTTATTGCGATGCACGGTGTTGGTAAAAAAACAGCGAATAAGCTTGCGACAATTGGGATTACAACAATTGAACAGTTGGCAAAGGTGGAGGGGTATAAAATTCGGCAGCTACTCGGTGTTAACGGAGAGCGCTTAAAGGCACGAGCAAATGGAGAGGATAATCGAGAAGTTAATCCAGATTCAATTTATGATACAAAAAGCGTCGGCAATTCTACTACATTACCGCGTGATGAAACGAATTATGAAGCTTTACAAGCAATTATCAAAAAACTTAGCTCAAAAGTGGCGCAGCGCTTAAAAGCGAAGCGGCTTGCAGGAACAACCGTGACCATTTATATTCGAGATGCAGATTGGCATAATCAAACACGAAGTAAGTCAGTGAAAAACGCTATTGCCAGTGAAGCAGATATTTTCGAAATAGCATGGGCGCTATTTATGAAGCATTGGGATGAAGCTCCTGTTCGTTTACTAGGAGTGACAGTATCCAATGTTGCTGACCAACAACATGTCACACAGCAGCTCGGCCTATTTGATTATGAGGAGCAAATTAAAGATGAGCCGATTGTCGAATTAGTGCAGCAGCTTGAGCGTAAATTCGGTAAAGGAGCAATTAAGCGAGGTGTGGTAGCACCAGCACAAGGGAAGTATCAAGCAAATACGAGCTTTAGTAAAGATTTTTTGGATGATTTTGATTCGATAGAGCCGAAATCTTCAAAAAGACCTTCAAATTAACACCAATATGACGAAAGGAGGGAATAATTTGAAACTGCATTTTTTAGGAACAGGTGCAGGTATGCCCTCAAAAGAACGCAATACGAGTTCGATTGCCATGAAGTTACTTGAAGAACGAGGGACAATATGGCTATTTGATTGTGGAGAGGCAACACAGCATCAAATCCTCCACACGACAATTAAACCACGTAAAATAGAAAAAATATTTATTACCCATTTACACGGGGACCATATTTTCGGTTTACCAGGATTATTAAGCTCCCGTTCTTTTTTAGGTGGCGAAGATGCATTAACGATCTACGGTCCAGTAGGCTTAAAAAATTGGATTGAAACAACGCTTGCACTTACTACAACCCATTTGAGCTATCCTATAAAATATGTAGAAGTGACAGAAGGCATTATTTTCGAGGATGAGCAATTTATTGTGCGTGCGATGCTGTTAGCACATGTTATTCCTTGTTACGGCTATCGAATTGAACAAAAACCGTTACTTGGTGAATTATTAGTAGAAAAAGCGCTCACACTTGGCGTACCGAAAGGCCCTTTACTTGGCAAGCTAAAGCAAGGAGAGAATATAGTGCTAGCAAGTGGAGAAACAGTTTATAGCATGGATGTTACTTCACCAGCAAAGGAAGGCTTTATTGTCACAATTTTAGGGGATACAAAGCTTTGTGACAATGCGATTCACCTAGCAGAAGGGGCGGATATTGTCGTGCATGAAGCTACATTCGATGCTGAAACGAAGCATTTAGCCGCGAACTATGGACACGCAACGAATGTCGAGGCGGCAACAGTTGCTAAAAAAGCTAAGGCTAAAAATTTAATCTTAAACCATATTAGTGCTCGCTTTTTGCCAAATGATTTGGCAAAGTTGCTACAACAAGCCCGTGAAGTATTTCCTACAACGTATATGGCGAATGATGGTACCCAAATCGAATTGAAAAACAAGGAATTAGTATAATATAAGAAAAGGGCGTGGAATAGATGAACCAACCAAAAATGAATCCAGCAGTGTTACGTCTGCTTGTCATTTTTCCAAATGTTTTAAGCTACATATTGTTATTTGGTATTGTCGTTTTTATTGCGACGAATTTTACTGCATTGCGTGAGACAGGTGCGTTAATGACGTGGGTTACTATTGGCTGTGTGCTTGCACCAATGGCAGGCTATACGACATATTCAATCGTTAAACGAATTCGTGCGGGCGTTTTATAATGCTGTGAAAGAGTCTGTCTGTTAAGTCGTTTTGAAACGGCTCTTTGCGCTCATGGAACAGAAGCACAAATTTTTGGCAAATAGTGAATGCAGAAGTAGGGCTGTTCGAAAAATATCTTTTTGAACAGCCCCTTCTTTATTTCAATCACTCAGCCTTTGGATAATCCTCTTGTTTCCAAACATGTGTAGCACGAAGTTGCTCATCTGTCAGCATGAAGTAAACCTTGCTTACCTGATTGTCAAATTCTGCACCACGATCGTTAGATGTGGCGTCAACATGCCGCCATTTGCCATCAATCTTCACTAAATTCCACATATGCCTTGTATCATTTGCAATAGCGCTTTTCAGCTCACCGTAAACTAGTTTTGCTTCAAGCCCCGCTTCAACTAATAACATATGCATGGCGGACGCATAGGCTTGACAAACGCCACTACCATAGAGGAAAAAGCCTGCTGGTGAGTGGTCTGTTACAAGCTCGTCATACTCAAAATTATAATCCATGCCTTCAATAATCGCACGATGAATCGCTTCTAATTTCTCTCGTTCCGACATACCTTCAAGTTGTAAAGAGGCGAGTAGAGCATCTCGCTTCGGTAAAATGCTTGCCATTTCAATTTTATTCGTTGTAAAGCGTGAAAATAAGTCAAGGAATATACCTTGCTCTATCGGAATGACCGCAAATTCATAGTAAAATAATGTGCCGCCAATCATATCATGATTAATTTTCAATTGTTGAAGAAGCCTTTCTACGTCCTCAGGTGAAAGGTTTTGCCCCTTATAAATCAGCCCGATATTTTGATCAAATTGAGTGAGTTGTGCAGCTAAGACCTTTTCTAACTCCTCAGGAGAAGTCGCAGTGAAAAGTTCACCATACACTTTGCGCACGAAATGTTTATCCTGCAAAAGCTCATCCAATGATGGCTCATCAGCAATAACTTCATCCGTAATTGTAGCCTCTTCTACTATCTTTGTTGTGGAGGTACAGCCTACAAGCATGAACAACACCACAAATAGCCAGCTTTTTCTCACCATCCACGTTTATAAACTGCTACAGTTGGCTCTAATGTAACATCTAGCTGCTGGGCTGCACGATACGGGAAGTATGGGTCACGCAATAGTTCACGTCCAATAAAAATTAAATCAGCACTTCCATCCTGCACGACTTGCTCAGCCTCTTGTCCCGTTGTAATCAGGCCAACCGCCCCAACCGCAACATTCGCACCAATTTTAATCGTTTTAGCAAAAGGCACTTGATAAAGTGGATATGCTGAAATTGTCGCAGGTACAACAGCACCAGATGAAACATCAATTAAATTGACATTTTGTGTAACCATCCAGCGTGCAAATTGAATGAAATCTTCTGGCACTAGACCGCCTTCTGTATATTCATTTGCTGATACACGTACAAATAATGGTCCATCCCATTTTACACGAATGGCATCGATAATATTGCGCAGTAGACGGTAGCGGTTTTCAGCATTACCACCATATTCGTCTGTTCTTTTATTTGTCAATGGTGATAAAAACGTATTAACTAAATAGCCGTGTGCCGCATGAATTTCTAAAATATCAAAGCCAGCCTGCTGCGCACGAATAGCTGCATCAGCAAAAGCCTGAACAACCGCTTTGATATCTGCCAACGTCATTTCTTCTGGTGTGCGATAATTTTCATTGAAGGCAAGTGCTGAAGGTGCTACAATACGTCCGTCGACCGTCGATTTGCGGCCAGCATGTGCAAGCTGAACTCCTGCCTTTGCGCCATATGCGTGTACCTGTTCAACAATTTTTTTCTGACCTTCAATATGATAATCATCCCAAATCCCCAAATCATTAGATGAAATGCGCCCTTCAGGTAAAACGGCTGTGGCTTCGGTAATAATTAAGCCAACGCCCCCAACTGCGCGTGAACCGTAATGTGTTAAATGAAATGGTTGTACCTCGCCATCGCTATTCGCTTCGTACGTACACATAGGTGCCATCACGATGCGATTTCTCAAAGTTACGTCTTGCACTGTATAACTTTCAAAAAGTTTTACCACAAAAATACCTCCTAAATCCCTTGAGCTAACTCTCTAGAGCGAGCTTCTGCACTTTTCACACAAGCGGCTATTGCAGCTGTCACCTCATGCTGTTCAAGTGCGCGTAGGCCCGCCTCTGTTGTGCCACCAGGGCTTGTTACTTTATGTCGAAGCACTGCTGGCTCCTCATTACCAGTTTGCAACATTGCGGCAGAGCCTGCAAGTGTTTGCACCATTAATGAACGTACCACATCCTGCTGTAAGCCAACCTCAGCAGCTACCTTTTCAAAAGCTTCAAGTAAATAGTAGATGTAAGCAGGGCCGCTACCTGAAAAGGCTGTTACTGCATGCAACTGATCTTCCTCGACCTCAACAACTGTGCCGATTGCCTGAAGCATCGTCAAGCAAGTAGTACGCAACTGTTCATCGACAAGCTCATTAAAAGCGATGCCACTCGCTGACATGCCAATCGTGGCAGAGGTATTAGGCATTGTACGTGCGATAGGGCGGTCTCCTAAAAAGTTTCGAATCGTTTCAATCGCAATACCTGCCAACACTGAAATGACAGCCGTCTGTTTGTTTAAAAATGGGGCAATCGCAAGCATCGCTTCTTTTGCATCTTTTGGCTTCATTGCAAGTACGATACAATCCATCTCACTTAGCATCTCTCTATTCGGCAAAATTTGCACACCATATGCCTGCTGTAGTATTTCTAGACGTTCTTGATCGGATTTATTGGTAATAAATAAATGCTCTTTTGCCACGCAACTTTTATCAATCCAGCCTTTAATAATGGCTTCAGCCATAGAACCTGCACCAATAAATACGATTTTTTTCATCATAATCTCCTCCTTGATAATTTGCTGAATCAAAATAAAAAGCGTTTTCGTCCTTAAAAATTAAGGACGAAAACGCTATCGTTTCCGCGGTACCACCTTAGTTCACATTAGAAATGTGCGACTTCTCCCTTTTAACGTAAAGGCAAACGGTTATGTTTTGCATAACGAGCTCGAAAGTAGGTTCAATAAATAAAGCGGGGATGCTACTTGCACCAGATGTAGCACTCTCTTAACACCATTCATTTATTTACTTGGCTTTGTCAACGCTGTAATATTTAGAATACTCAAATTATATGAAGGTCTAATGGGAATGTCAACCTTTTAACGTGACGAATCACTCAAAAGGATGTAAAATGTAATGAATAGCTATTCATTTTTGGAGGAATTATTAATGAACATACATAAAATTGTACTACCAACACCGTATGCAATTGGCGATGTTAATGCATTTTTAGTGAAGGGGGATGCATTAACGCTATTTGACGCAGGACCTAAAACAAAGCCAGCCTATGAAGCGTTGGCACATGGAATCCATGAGCAGGGCTATAGCATGGATGATATTGAGCAAGTTGTATTAACGCATCATCACCCAGACCATGCGGGGTGGGTAGATGCTTTTCCAAAGGCGGATGTGTTAGGTCATCGTTATGTTGATTATTGGATGCGACAATCAGCTGATTTTTTACATTATCGAGAGACATTTTATCGGGAGCAGCTTGAGCAGGAGAATGTTCCCCAAGAAGATATTGACCGTATACTTGATGCAAGAGAGGAATTAGAGCTATTCGGTACTCGTCCGCTAACTCGATTTTTAAAAGATGGAGATGAAGTACCTGGGCATCCAGGCTTGGTTGCCTATGAAACATTAGGGCATGCACAAAGCCATTTCATTTTTGTCGAAGAGCATACAGGGGAGGCAATTGGTGGAGATTTGCTACTTGAAAAAGTATCAAGCAATCCATTAGTAGAGCCCCCAGTTGACCTAAAAGGGGAGAGACCAAAATCACTGCTACAATATAATGCATCATTAAAGAGATTGCAGAAAATGGATATTTCAAAGCTTTATACGGGACATGGCGACGCTGTCACAGCGATTAAACCGCTTGTGGCAGAGCGTCTTACAAGGCAGCATGACCGTGCAATGCATGTTTTACAGCTAATGGCGCAGCATAACAATGTCTATGATTTGACGAAGGCACTATTTGGAAAAACATATGTTAAACAACCCGGTTTAACTTTATCCGAAACATTAGGGCAACTTGATTATTTAGTCGCAGAAGGCTATGCGCGCAGTGAAATGCAAAATGGGGTTGAGATTTATATGCCTGCGTAAAGAGGGGCTTATGATATATATGAAAAAGGGGGTTTTGTCTAGAAATCGCATATTAAGGGGGATTTTTGCTTCTTCTCTTTCATTTTGGAGAAACACCGATAAACCCTGTGTTTCTAGCATTTTAAAAAGAAAGCTCTCTATTTTTAGAGGAGCAAACATTTTGCCGAAACACCATCATCAGCGTCCAAAATGCCGGCTATGCACGGCTTTTTGGACGCCCTCTTTTTTTAGTGAATTAAACAGCCATTGCAGGGCCGAAGAATTCGTAATTTACGTTTTCCTCTGGCACATTTAAGTCACGTAAAATGCTGATAACATGCGACATAAATGGTGCTGGTCCACATAGATATACTTTGCTATCGTCTTTTAATAATTTTGCAAGTTGCTCTTTTGTGATAAAGCCCTCTGAATCAGAGTAAAGTGCTTTGTAAGTTCCGCCGATTTCTTCTACTTTTGCAGAAATCGTTTCTGTGAATGCAGCTACCTCTTTATTACGTGCACATTGTAGGAATGTTACATCGCGTTCTTCAATTGTTTGTAGCATGCTGTTAAGCGGAGTTACACCGATACCGCCACTTACAAATAATACTGGTGCTTCGCTATTATCTAATGTGAATACGCCGGCTGGTGCACTTACATCAATCTCTGTGCCTTGCTCATAACCTGTGTGTAAATAGTTTGATACAATTCCTTTTGGATCGTTTTCATGCTTTACAGAAATGCGATACTCATTTTGATTATTTGCTTCAGAAACAGTATATTGACGGTTCATTAAATATTTTTGGCCAGGAATTGACATGCGAACTGTAATATATTGACCCGCTTTATATGCTGGTAATGGCTGCCCATCAACTGGTGCTAAATAGAAAGAAGTTACTAAATCGCTTTCCTTTTCTGTGCGTACAATTTTAAATGGTTTAAATAAACGCCAGCCACCATTTTCTTCTGCTTCTTTAAATAAATCCTCTTCCACTTGGATGAAAATATCTGCGATAACGCCGTAAGCTTGAGCCCATGCATTAATAATTTCATCTGTTGCTGCGTCACCTAATACTTCTTTGATTGCCTCTAATAAATGTTTACCAACGATTGGATAATGCTCTGGTAAAACACCTAGACTTCGGTGCTTATGAGCAATTTGAATCACTGTTGGTACAATTGCTTGTAAATTATCGATATGCATTGCTGCTGCCAACACAGTATTTGCTAAGGCTGTTTGTTGACGACCTTGCTCTTGATTTGAATGGTTGAAAATATTTAGTAGCTCTGGATTTGCTGCGAACATATTTTTGTAGAACGTTTTCGTAATTGTCACACCGTATTCTTGAAGTGCTGGAACCGTTGCTTTAATCGTATCAATTGTTTGTTGTTGTAACATATAAGTCACGTCCTTTTCTTGTTATAAGCTCAATATAAAGGCTAATAACCTTTAAAGCAATATATAAAATACATGTTTAACAAAACGGACACAAATGTAGTATTTGAAATACATCTTTTAGACACAATGTATTTCACAAGCAAACAATGCGCCTGAATGATATACTAATGATGAAGAAAGTTGGTGAAAAAGTGCGCTTAACCGTATATACAGATTATTCGTTACGTGTGCTTATTTATTTAGGTGTACGTGGACAAGACCATTTAGCGACGATACAAGAAATTGCAGATGCTTATCAAATTTCCAAAAATCATTTAATGAAAGTAACATACGATCTTGGGCAGCACGGCTTTATCGAAACAATTCGTGGACGGGGTGGCGGAATTCGTTTGGCAATGGCGCCAGAGGAAATTAATATCGGCACAGTAATAAGAAAAACAGAGGAAGATTTCCATCTTGTCGAATGTTTCAGCTCAGAAAACAATTTATGTAAGATTTCAGCCGAATGCCAATTGAAAAATGCGCTAAATGAAGCATTGAAGGCATACTTAGCTGTATTAGACCAATATCATATTGCAGATTTTATACATTCTAAAGAAGCAATGCTGAAACTGCTTGGCATTGAGGGGACCGTCTGAAAATTCATTTTGAGGCGGTCTCTTTGCAACTTAGGCAGGAGTAAATATCTGAATAATAAAACCTTTTCAGACGGTCATTTTACAATAGAGAGGATAAAATATGCGCAAAAAAACAATTTTAATCACTGGTGCAACGAGCGGTCTCGGCTTGCAAATGACCAAGCTTTGCCTGACAAAAGGCTATGAGGTATACGCAACGGGGCGCAGCAAAATCGCATTGAATACGTTAAGCAACTTAGGTGCGAAAGCTGTGCAGGCTGATTTACGTAGCCTTGCACAAATCGATACATTAATAGAGCAGTTACCTCCTATTGATGTTGCAATCATTAATGCAGGTGTTGGTATATTCGAAAATGCGACCGCATTAACAGATGAGCAAATTGAGATAATGCTTGATGTCAATGTCAAAGCCCCCATTTTTCTTGCAAAACGGCTTGCGCTAAAAATGAAGGAGCAGGGCTCAGGGCATTTCCTATTTATTAGCTCACAGGCAGGAAAGGTAGCGACGAGAAAGGCTAGCGTCTATGCCGCGACAAAACATGCCATAACAGGCTTTATCGATGGCTTTCGTCAAGAGGTAGCACCATATCATATTAAAGTAACAGGAATATTCCCCGGTCCAATTGATACGCCATTTTTGCAAAAGGCAGATGCAACGGGCTCCTACCGCAAGTCCATCGCCAGCATCTTGCTAACACCTGAAGAAGTAGCGATTGCCACTGTGAAAGCAATTGAGCGACCTGTACGCTCCATTGATTTACCGCGTATTATGGGTTTAACAAGTAAGTTATATTTAATAGCGCCTGCACTCGTAGAAAAGCTCGGAAGTCGTTTCTTTAATAAAAAATAAAATTTATAAAAATACACTTGTTTTTATATTTATCACGTGTTAATATTCATGTATAAACTTTTATATAAATGCATAAAAATACGAGTAAATTATCGGGGGCAATAAATTATGGCAAATAAAAAAGTAGTTTTAGCGTATTCAGGTGGCCTAGATACATCAGTAGCTATTCCATGGTTAAAGGAGCAGGGCTGGGATGTTATCGCAGTTTGTCTTGATGTCGGCGAAGGCAAAGACCTAGAATTTATTAAGAATAAAGCATTGCAAGTTGGTGCGGTTGAATCATATATGGTAGATGCAAAGGATGAGTTTGCAGAGGAATATGCACTTATTTCATTACAGGCACATACTTGGTACGAGCAAAAATATCCATTAGTATCTGCTTTATCACGCCCATTAATTTCGAAAAAGCTGGTAGAAATTGCCAACCAAACAGGCGCAGATGCAGTAGCACATGGCTGTACAGGGAAGGGCAATGACCAAGTGCGTTTTGAGGTTTCTATTAAGGCATTAAATCCTGATTTACAAGTTCTTGCACCTGTGCGTGAATGGGGCTGGAGCCGTGATGAGGAAATCGAATACGCAATGAAGCATAATGTGCCGATTCCTGCGACACTTGATTCACCATTTTCAATTGACCAAAACTTATGGGGACGTGCGAATGAAGCAGGGGTAATGGAAGACCCGTGGGTAGCGCCACCAGAAGAAGCATATGGCTTAACAAAGGCAATCGAAAACACACCGGATACAGCGGAAGTTGTTGAAATTGAATTTGTTGCTGGTAAGCCTGTTGCATTAAATGGTGAAGAAATGAAGCTTGCGGATTTAATTCAAACATTAAATGCAATTGCTGGTGAGCACGGTGTTGGCCGAATCGACCACGTAGAAAACCGCCTAGTTGGTATTAAATCACGTGAAGTATATGAAATTCCAGGTGCAAAAGTGCTATTAACTGCACATAAAGAGCTTGAAGACTTAACATTAGTGAAAGAAATGGCACACTTCAAGCCGGTTATTGAGAAAAAACTATCAGAACTTATTTATGATGGACTGTGGTTCTCTCCACTCCGTCCAGCATTAGAAGCATTCCTAAAAGAAACACAGCAATATGTAAACGGTACAGTGCGTGTCAAATTATTTAAAGGGCATGCGATTGTCGAAGG
The DNA here is from genome assembly GCF_038630865.1 of Metasolibacillus sp. FSL K6-0083. Lineage (NCBI taxonomy): Bacteria > Bacillati > Bacillota > Bacilli > Caryophanales > Caryophanaceae > Metasolibacillus > Metasolibacillus sp. FSL K6-0083. The sequence continues at coordinate 458,835 of NZ_CP152046.1, forward strand.
ACGTAAATCGCCAAACTCTTTATACAATGAAAAGCTTGCAACATACTCAAAAGAGGATATGTTCAACCATGCTTCAGCTGTCGGCTTTATCGAACTATGGGGACTACCAACTGTTGTAGCAGCAGATGTACTGAAAAAGTAATGGCGCAAGGAGCCGATTGAAAAGTCAATTTGAGACGTGCTCCATTTGATTTTTAGTGAGTATTTAATACAGAAGCTAGCGCTGTCCGAAAAGGTACTCCTTTTTGGACAGCCACTTCTATTTTTCGATTGAGGTGTTTTGATTATGACAAAATTATGGGGTGGACGCTTTCAAAAGTCCGCAGAAGCATGGGTGGATGAGTTTGGTGCGTCAATTGGCTTTGACCAACAGTTAGTAATGGAAGATATAGAAGGTAGTAAAGCACATGTAACAATGCTAGGTATTCAAGGCATTTTACCGCAAGCAGATGTCGCGCTTATTTTAGACGGCTTACAGCAGCTACTAGTAAAAGCAGAGGCGGGCGAGCTACAATTCACGGTGGCAAATGAGGATATTCATCTAAACTTAGAAAAAATGCTGATCGATTTAATCGGCCCTGTTGGTGGCAAGTTACATACAGGGCGCTCACGTAACGACCAAGTTGCAACAGATATGCATTTGTTTTTGAAGAAGCGCGTTGCTGAAGTCATTGGTTTAATTGAGAATTTCCAAAAAACGCTATTACAGCAGGCGGAGCAGCATGTTGAAACAATTGCACCGGGCTATACCCATTTACAGCGTGCGCAGCCAATTTCCTTTGCCCATCATTTAATGGCCTATTTTTGGATGTTAGAGCGTGACAAACAGCGCTATACGGAATCATTAAAGCGCATTGATATTTCACCGCTTGGTGCAGGCGCGATGGCAGGCACAACCTTCCCAATTGACCGCCTCAAATCAGCGGAGTTGCTTGGCTTTGCAGATGTATACGCTAACTCAATGGACGCGGTAAGTGACCGTGATTTCATCGTAGAATTTCTAGCAAATTCATCGCTGTTAATGGCACATTTATCTCGTTTCGCAGAGGAAATCATTCTTTGGTCAACGGATGAATTTAAGTTTATCGAGCTAGACGACGCCTTTTCAACAGGCTCATCGATTATGCCACAAAAGAAAAACCCTGATATGGCGGAGCTTATTCGTGGAAAATCAGGCCGCGTTTACGGCAATTTAATGGGACTACTAACAGTATTGAAGGGCACACCGCTAACATACAACAAGGATATGCAAGAGGACAAAGAAGGTATGTTCGACACAGTGCATACGGTTTTAGGTGCATTGAAAATTTTCGAGGGCATGGTGGCCACAATGTCTGTCAACACAGAACGTCTGCACAGCGCGGTGCATAGCGACTTCTCAAACGCCACAGAGCTGGCTGATTATTTAGCTGCTAAAGGCATGCCATTCCGCGAAGCGCATGAAGTAACAGGCAAGCTTGTCTTCACATGTATTCAGCGTGGTATTTATTTGCTCGACTTGCCACTAGCAGATATGCAGGAGGAAAGCACTTTAATTGAAGAAGACATTTATGCAGTGCTTGCACCAGAGGCAGCAGTGCGCCGCCGTAACTCACTCGGTGGCACAGGCTTCGAGCAAGTGAAAATACAATTAGAAAAAGCAAAGCTATGTTTAGCATAAGAATGGCTCACCTCGGTGAGCTTTTTTATGTCGTATGAGCGAATTTATGAAATTTACGAGCGAATTGAGTTGTTTTATGAGCGAATTTACATGTTTTATGAGCGAATTTATCTATCATATGAGCGAATCATGACCTTCGCACTGTGTCATAGTAAGAATCTGCTCAGGAATTTCATAGTAACTAGATTTTCCATCCCCTATAATTGGGAAAAAACGCAATAACCGCTTTGCCGCATGTCTAGAAGGAATGTCGCATAACTGACAAAACTGCTGATTCGTGATTTTCGTATCCATTAGCAAACGAAAATCATTTAAGGCTTGGAAATGGGCGTACTTATCCTGCATATTGCAGCGCAAACAAATAAATTTGCCATGCACAAAGCGCATTTTAGCAGAACATCTTTTACAAAACACACCTTGCTTTAGTTGAGCTAATGTGAAAGTAAGCGGCTCTTTTTTAGAGTAATGTAAAGCCAAAAGCTGCGCATAAACTTCATCTAAATCAAGCAATGGCTCATTGTACTGTAAAAGTTTTTTCTCAATAAAGCTATGCACATAATCAGCATGAAAAATAGGAATGGGAGCAGGTTTGCTCGAAATGATAGCGCGACGATTGGCAATAATGACAGCGCCGTTAATCGGGATAGTGGGGAATAAAGAAGAGAGCACGCGCATATGACGAGTGAGCTGTTCTATAGGATTTGGAAAGCGCTCAATGATACCGTCGTTACGTGTTCGCAGTAGCTGAGAAGCGACCATGTCGAAATGTAAATGACCTACCATATTTTTTACTTCAAAGCACAGAATCAACGAGGGGAAAATCACTAAAAAATCTATTTCATGGCGATGCTGCACCGCGCTATAGAAAGATAAATTACGAATGGTTCGGTGCGGCGTAGTAAGCTCCTGTAAAAAGAACTGCACCTCATCCTCCCCGATAGCACCAGCTCGGGCCATTGCAAGCTGCTCTGCCAAATACAAATAATCAGGATGCTGCTCATCCAATCTTCTAGCTATTGCTTCAAGTTGTTGCAGCCTCAAACAAAATCACCTCCATTAAAAAATTATAATACAAAATGCTATTTATTTCTTTTAATATTTTAACATTTCCTTTATATTCACTTACAGGCATTCAAAATCAATTTCTTCCATTGAAATACAATGTAATCTAGGCTAATATGACCTTGTACATTAATTTATTAATGAAAACCAATGATAAATATTAATTTTACCTTGTTTTTCAGCGTCACTCTCTTTAAAGGGAGAGTGGATTGAAATTTCATGGTTGGCTAAAATATCCACCTTTTAGAATCCTCTTTATCAGAAATAAATCACTTTGAATAAAGCCAGTCAATTAAACTATAGCAATTAATCCAATATTAACTATTCGTATATATTTCAAAATCAAATATTTAAGCCAAAACCCGAAAAACCTTCACATTTATAGAGTTTTTCGGGCTTTTTATGTAGTTTTTGTTGGGATGGAACCTAATATCGAATAGCAGAGTCTTATACTATAAAATTTTGTATTTCGATATATTTTTATCGATAAACGATAAATGAGGTGTTTATTATGAAAAGACAGACGACTTTCTTGAAAGCAACTTTACTTGTTTTAGCATTGCCTGTGCTAGGACTTTCTGTTATTGGTTTCCCGATGCTTTTAATGAATATTACGAAAAATGACTGGCAGCTTGCATGGGTAATGTATGGCATTGTGGCACTTCTCTATGGAACAGCTGTTGCCTATTTTTTAGCACTTTATCAAGCATTGAAGCTATTAAACTACATTAACCACAATGTTGCGTTTTCCTCTGCATCTGTGACGGCATTGAAAAAAATCAAATGGAACGCCTTTACAATTACCTTCCTATACGTAATAAGTATGCCATTACTTTATATGATTGCCGAATACGACGACGCACCTGGTATTATCATAATTGGCGTAGCACTTGGTGGAGCAGCATTTGTTGTTGGTGTTTTCGCAACGCTACTTCAATATCTATTAACAAGCGCCATTGATATGAAAACAGAAAATGATTTAACGGTTTGAGGTGAAGAAAGTTGGCAATTATTATTGAACTTGATGTTATGTTAGCTAAAAGAAAAATGACCGTCACGGAGCTATCAGAAAAAGTAGGCATTACGATGGCGAATCTTTCTATTTTAAAGACAGGCAAGGCGAAAGCCATTCGCTTTTCAACATTAGAAGCGATTTGCAAAGCATTGGATTGTCAGCCCGGTGATATTTTACTTTATGAAGAGGACAATGATAATGAAGCATAAATTACAACAGCTATTTTATTTTGGACGAGAGCAAGCATTATCCTGCCTTTTTCCAGTCGTTATTTTCGCTTCACTTGCATTAACTAAGTTTATTCCATTACCAATTTTAGCGAGGTACGACTGGCTACTCCTCATCTGCCTCGCAATGCAATGGTGGATGCTGCGCGCTGGACTCGAAACAAAAGATGAGCTTAAAGTTATCACATTATTTCATTTCATCGGGCTTGCACTCGAAATTTTTAAAGTACATATGGGCTCTTGGGCATATCCAGAACAAGGCTTTTTTAAAATTTTCGGCGTGCCACTCTATAGCGGTTTTATGTATGCGAGTGTTGCTAGTTATTTATGTCAAGCGTGGCGGCGCCTACATATAGAACTCATTTATTGGCCGTCGTTTTTCGCAGTTGTACCACTTGCTAGCGCTATTTATTTGAATTTTTTCTGGCATCATTTTTGGATTGATATACGTTGGTGGCTAGGACTTTTAGTGATTATTGTATTTTGGCGCTCATCTGTAAACTATAAAATCAACGGCGTTAACTACCGTATGCCAATCGTGTTATCCTTTGCGCTCATTGGCTTCTTTATCTGGATTGCTGAAAACATCGCTACTTTTTTCGGGGCATGGCAATATCCAAACCAAACACATGCTTGGAGTATTGTTCATTTAGGAAAAATAAGTTCTTGGTTGCTCTTAGTTATTGTAAGCTTTTTGATTGTGGCAGAGTTGAAGCGAGTGAAGGAAGATAACAATTAATAAAAACTACCGGCAGTATTTCAATATGTGAACCAACTTAATGAGATAACATAAAACATTTAAAATAAGTATGTAAGTTCAAATGTTAGTTTAGATACTTACGTTGATTATGCTTTTATCAACTCACATTGATATTAATCAAGGATTGGATGCTAAGAAAAACTTTCACTGGGGAAGAAACTTAATTCTATAGCATAATCACAAGTGCGAATGTGAAGCGAACATGATTTTCCTGAGGGATTCGCACCTTTATTTTCTTAAAATCATCCCCCAACATAGTAATTTCATAGTATAATATTACCTATATGAAAGTCTTTATAGTGAAAATAATTTATATTTAATAATTATTCATTAATTTTCGCAGTCTCTTTCTGTATTGAAAGAGTGGATTGAAATTAAAATCGAGGTCCAAGTATCTGCGCCAAGGGTGTCTCTTTCTGTATTGAAAGAGTGGATTGAAATACCGTTGCCCTGAATCAGCTCTGCAAGTGCTGGTCTCTTTCTGTATTGAAAGAGTGGATTGAAATCTCTTCTTCTGTTGCAGTCTTGTCTGTAACTGTTGTCTCTTTCTGTATTGAAAGAGTGGATTGAAATTTTAAAGCGACTACTAACTAAATTTTTTTTGAGGTCTCTTTCTGTATTGAAAGAGTGGATTGAAATGTCTTCTGTTAAATCATTATAAAATTGCATATTGTCTCTTTCTGTATTGAAAGAGTGGATTGAAATCTGTTATAGATGGGCGATATGTAACTAAAGAGGAAGTCTCTTTCTGTATTGAAAGAGTGGATTGAAATCCAGAACTCTGTAGCCTGTCTATCATTTTCAGGGTCTCTTTCTGTATTGAAAGAGTGGATTGAAATCCCCAAAATTAAACATGCTTTACACGTCCTTTTGTCTCTTTCTGTATTGAAAGAGTGGATTGAAATTAACCCCTCTAGCTCTCTCTCTAAGCCATTTATGTCTCTTTCTGTATTGAAAGAGTGGATTGAAATGACAATATCGAAAGTATTTAATTGCCAATCTTCCGTCTCTTTCTGTATTGAAAGAGTGGATTGAAATCTGCACTATGGAATGAGTTTAAACAGCATTTTAGTCTCTTTCTGTATTGAAAGAGTGGATTGAAATTACATAGCTTTCCTTCGCATCTAAACAGACTTTCCGTCTCTTTCTGTATTGAAAGAGTGGATTGAAATAACTTTCATTCCGACAACAGGAATTGTCGGCTGTACCGTCTCTTTCTGTATTGAAAGAGTGGATTGAAATTTTTTGGATTTTGCCATTGCAATTTAACCTCATGTCTCTTTCTGTATTGAAAGAGTGGATTGAAATACCGATGTTAACACCGAATCCACGCATTACTCGGTCTCTTTCTGTATTGAAAGAGTGGATTGAAATATCACGAGGTGTGGTTGCGTTATCAATCTCCCCGTCTCTTTCTGTATTGAAAGAGTGGATTGAAATTGCAAACTGTTGCTGCGCTCTCTCAGTCAACGCGTCTCTTTCTGTATTGAAAGAGTGGATTGAAATACGTTCGGTATTACCTTTTGAATAAACTAGTTTCCCGTCTCTTTCTGTATTGAAAGAGTGGATTGAAATACCAACGGCTCTGTAATAATCTCATTCGCCACTGTCTCTTTCTGTATTGAAAGAGTGGATTGAAATCCACCAAATGCAACGGACTGAAAGCTATTAAAAGTCTCTTTCTGTATTGAAAGAGTGGATTGAAATATTTTCCAAATGAAAATTGTCTGTCCTGACTGCGGTCTCTTTCTGTATTGAAAGAGTGGATTGAAATTTAACAGAATACGTCTTGAACTTCAGGAGGTGAAGGTCTCTTTCTGTATTGAAAGAGTGGATTGAAATAAGGACGGCATGAATAACATCGCTGCTAATAAAGTCTCTTTCTGTATTGAAAGAGTGGATTGAAATTTTTTACAAAGTAACCAATGGTGTAGTGGATAAGTCGTCTCTTTCTGTATTGAAAGAGTGGATTGAAATTCTAAGTCTTGCATTGTCCAATACTCGCCGCTTGTCTCTCTCTATATTGAAAGAGTGGATTGAAATTCAACGGCGTGAATCTAGTAATGTGTTGGCTGAAGTCTCTCTGTAAAGAGAGTGTGAATTGAAATGCCGTCTGCTTGTGACTGGGACGGCTTTTTAGTTTCTCTGTATTGAAATTCTATATAGCCTCTACTATAGATTAAACAAACTCGTTCTTCTTCTTGCACAGAGAAGGTAAAATAACCAAGCTCAGCTTCTTTTTCTTATTTCCTCCATACTTTTATGTAACTTTTTAGGAAGGTGTACGTCTAAGTTAGAAAGGAGGGCTGATAATGAAGTGGTTAGTATTTGTGGTGGCTTGTAGTTGTGTGCTTGTGGGATGTGCGGCGCAGCAAGGGGTCATTTCGAATAGTGGGTATGACTTTTTTGCGGAGGATGTTGTTTCAAAGACGCGAAATGGTATTGATAATATTGAGCGTTTTTATGCATTTTTTGCAAATGTGCAGAGCGGAGAGTATGACCAAGTGAGAATTGTTGAGCATACTATCGAGGGTGACCCGATTTATGTGGATGTTCGGCACAGCAATGATGAAATCAATGTGAAAATTGATTATTCAGAGGATACATATGGCAATGGGGAAGTTATCAAAGCGACTTGTAATCAGCTCAACGCGATTGAGGTGGGCAGTCGGACGGATTATTATGTAAGTGATTGCTCGGATGATGAGCAGTATATTATTTTTTCAGATTATTAAATGCGATTAGAACAAATAAGTAAAGCCTAAACAGGAGCGCCCCAAAAGCAATGCATACTTTTGGGGCGTTTTTTGTGGTGTTTCATCAAAGAAATCACTAGATAAAATAAAAAATAGTTACTTTGGAAATGGTGTAACAACAGGCTCCAGTGGCCTTTCTTTGAATTTGAAATAAGAAAGAAGCGAATTTTTCGCCATCCGGAGGAGAAGCTTGATTTTTATAATAAGTAAATTAGTTAGCTGCTAATCTTGTTTTTAAATCCTCAATAAATCCATGTGTATCGTCAACTTTGATTGCAATTTGATGGTAATGCTTTTCGAAGCCAAATGGTAGAACGACAGAAACAGGGTTTTTGCAATATATTATGACACTCGGTTTTACAGCTTCAAAATCCTTGGCGATAAATTGTGCCATATCCTTCGGCAGTTTTTCTTCAAATTGACTAGCATCCGTAACAATTTCTGTAATTTGCGTTAACGGTATTGCGGCACGTTTCATAATGCCGAGCGATAAATAAAGCGTATCGTTGCGAATTATTGTTGGATTTAAGCGTACAGCCTGTAAGTCTGCAAGGAGGAATAGCACCGAGTACACATTGAAAATAAGTAAAATAAACGACAATACAGGATATTTACTATGTAGCCACCAATGGATGCCTAATGTTTCAAGGATGATAGCATGAATCATCATTGCTTGGAAGGCGATATAGCTCGTTTTTTTATGCAATGTATAGCCGCTCGTTATTTTTTTACGCCAGCAAAATAATGCATAGTAAAACATAAGTAGCTCTGAGCATAGCACGTGAATTAGTGGATGACGCTTCACATGCTGGTCAACTGCTTGTGGAAAAGAAAATATTAATGGTGCGTTGCTCAAACGTGTCGATTGCATAATTTTCGGCAAATAAATAATAAATGAGCTAATGAGCAAGAGCTCAATTGCTATTATGATGAGCTCTGCGCCAATACCGAGCCATGTAATACTTGAAAATGGTGCAAGAATCGCCTGTGGAATAATGAAGCGAGCGAGTACACAGCCGATAGCCATTAAAGCGATAAACAATTTCAGGCTATAATGCTTTTTGGCTAGAATGAAAATAAGCGGTGCAACAATGATTAAATCAATTAATGAGCCTATAACAACACTGTTTGGCTCAAGCATAACGATGGCATGCCCGAACGATGTACTATAGAGCGTAACATTACTCAATACAATTAATGCAAAAAATAGCCATAGCCAGTTTTGCTTTGTTTGCCAAAATGTCATATACAACAGCTCCTTAATGAACGTTATCACTATTATATTTCACTTATTTATTAATTGAAACGAGCAAATTTGCCAAAAATAGCACATATTCAGATATTTTTTGAAAATTAATTATGCTATAGTAATGGCAAGGTTTTTTTCATAGTAAATTCTAATGTTAAAAGGGTGAGAGAATGGCTTATTTTCCAGCGTTATTAAATATTGATTATAAAAAAGTCGTCATTGTTGGTGGAGGAAAGGTAGCAACACAAAAAGTACGGGCATTATTACCAACGAAAGCAATCATACATATTATTAGTCCAAATCTTACGGAGGAGCTACTGACGTATGCCCAAAATGGGTATGTGAGATGGCATGAAAAGATGTTTGAGGTAAATGATTTAGAAGATGCGGTGCTCATTTTTGCAGCGACGGATAATGAAAAGGTTAACGATGCTATTGAAGAGGCAACAGAGCAGTGGCAGCATTTGTCGCGAGCAGATGCGAAGGGACGAGTAGATTTTATTAATCCAGCCGTTATAAGACGCGGTGATTTGGTCTTAACAGTTTCTACTTCAGGTGCTAGCCCGAGTCTTACAAAAAAACTGAAGGTAGAATTGGAGCAGCAGTTTGATGATTCCTATGCACAGTATATCGAGTTTTTAAAGCATTGCCGAAAGCAAATTTTAAGCAATATCGAGGATGCCTCAGCAAAGCGTGATGCATTAAAGGAAACGCTGCGACCAGAAGTGTTGGAATGGCTAACAGCAGGAGATAAAGCGCGATGCGAGGCATTTTTACAAAGTTTATTAAACGATAAAAAGTAAAAGGGGCTGTCCAAAGCCGTGCATAGCCGGCATTTTGGACAGTAGCGATGATGTTTCACAAAATGTTGATTCATTTAAACAGAAAACGCCTCTTTTAAAAATGTGATGAACATTGATTTTAGCAGTGTACTCCTTCAGTAAAAGTGAGGCGATGAAAACATTTATTTCAATGCGGTGTAAAAAATGGATTTTTTTGGCAACCCATTTTACATCAGTTTACTGCGAATATCGCTTATAAGCGTTTAGCTAAATAATAATTGTAGGAAAAAATAACGGTTATAAACAAAATAATATAGGTGGTTGGCAATGTAATATAAGCGCGTAATATCTCTACATCAGTCATTTTCTTTGTCAGCTTCACCCATGTCATAAAGCATGGGGTAAAAATAATGGCAACAAATAGCGTTAAATAAGCCATTTGTGCAGCATTTCCGAAAAGTTGAATAAGCAATAACCCTGCAAGATGTAAAAAGATAACGATGCTAGCCATAATAAGAAATTTAGTAGGTAGTTGTTTAAAGGAAATCCAAAATCCGCCAAATAAAAGTGCGGCTACGAATAATGCAAATGCAAAAGGTCTCATAATTAATCGCTCCTTAATATGGAATCACAACGCCGATACGAACAGTATGTACGCTGTTTTGCTGTAAATAAGGTAAAAGCTCCTCTTGCTTACCGGTTAGAACAACACCAGCAATGAGCCAATCCTTAGGCGCTTCTTTCCCAATTATGCCGCGTACTACATCGACAGGGTATCCATCCCTATAATTCAACTGTGCGATATAAGCTTCAGCCGATTCAATAGGGTTATTAGTTATTGTTTTATGATGTAAAATCGGGAAGCCGTATGCGCGAGTATCATTGACCTCGCTTATATCCATTGGAAACATCGCATTGTCAGGTAATTTTTCCAGCTCTTTTTTGGCTTCTTCCATTTCATCATATAGGCCTTCATCAATTAACCAAGCCCATTGTGCTGTGGGAAACTGCTCCCACATATCCAGCAAAGGTAGCTGCTCCTTAAAAGAAACTGCTACTTCAATATTATAATAGCCTGGTAAATCTGCGATATAGTCGAAATCATTTTTATCGGTTGGCTCTGTTGGCATATGGAATGCAATGGTGCGTTGGCCATGAGAATAAACCGGAGAACCATTTAAAGCAACGGCATTCCCTGTTTGTAGAGCTGTTTTGGCCCCTAAAATCGTATAAAAATAATCGCGAGAGTCCCAATTAATAATATGCGGTCCAACTTGTTTATAAAGCTTTGATGATGTTTTAGTTGCCACTAGGAAATTATCATAGCTCACAGCATTTATATCAATGTTTGCCCCTTGAACATAAAGCTCTGTCGAAAGCTCATTTAACTGCGTATCAATTCGCTTGTTCATAAAATAAATACTTGCTACAAGCACTCCCCATAATAAAACAATAATTAGAACTGTAACGATAATTGAAATGAGTATTGTTTTTTTCAATGATTTACGCTTTGCTGTTTTCACAAGGCTTGAAAAATCAGCATCCCGTTCAAAAATTGATTTTTCCTCCATTGTATACCTCCTGTAATCGTAGTTTTAATTTGCTTTTTGCCCGCGCTAGCTGCGTTTTCACTGTTTTATCTGTTGTGTTAAATAGCGTAGCAATATCTTTTAATGAGAGGTCAGCACTATATTTTAGTAAAATAAGCTGTGCCTCCTTATCGGATAAGGTAGCGAGCTGGGCAATAATTTCTTGCTGAAGCTCCTGTTGTATTACAACGATTTCTGGTGTGCTATGCTCTAGTAAATCGTCTAGTTGAAATGAAATAATGTATTTTTGCTGTGATTTTGACTTTTTTATTAGGTCATAATATTTGTGAATCGCTACTTTATACAGCCAAGCACTTGCATCATTCGGGGAGATGCCATCAATATATTGAATAAATTGAATCGCTGTTTCTTGTACGATATCTTCTGCGTCCTCTTTCCTAGCTCCCATTGTCAGTAATGTTTTATAAATTGCGAGCAGCTTTTCCTGCAATTGTTTATTATATAACTCATCCATATCGCCCCTCCTGTCTGTATAACGATTGAATGCTGAAAAAGTAAACAAAAAAACAACTATCTAAAAAAGTTTAGATAGCTGCTTTTAATCCTTTACTTGAAAGGGTGACTCAGTACATATTAATCATAGCAAATAATGAAATAAAAAACAAACATTTGTTCTTTTGGGGCGTAGACAAAGTTTTTTGAACGATTTTCAATATCCAACAGTCTAATTAATAAGGAGGTGCTAGGAATGGATGAAGAAAGCTTGCTTCAGCTACTTGAAATACAGGAAGAGCGCTTTTATAAAATTAGCTACGCTTATTTACGCAATGAGCAGGATGCGCTTGATGCCTATCAGGAGCTTGTTTATCGCGCATTAAAGCATAGGTATAAAGTACAGCAACCACAATACATGAAGACATGGCTTGTGCGTGTGCTAATTAATATTTGTCTAGATATGAAAAAGAAGCAGGGGGTGACAGTAGCATTAGAGCCTACTTTAGAGCCAATTGTATACGATGCACATTCGGTTGAGCTAGATGAATTACTAGCACAGCTTTCCCCAGTAGAGCAGGAGCTAATTTACTTGAAATATGTAGAAGATTTAAAAAATCAAGATATTGCCGCGCGTCAAAATATACCTGAAGGCACAGTAAAATCAAGAATACATACGACATTGAAAAAGCTACGTCATTTTTGGAAGGAGGAAAGAGGATGAGGAAGGAAAAGCGGCTATTTGAAAAGCTTGAGCAAATTGAAGTACCAAAAGATGCATTGAAGCAGGCAAGATTGCTTGCCATAAGCAGAAGGAAAAAGGAACGACAGCAACGAAAACGCATATTGCAGCTCGCATTTTCCGCAGCATTACTTTTCGTTGCTCTGACAATTAGCATCCGACTTTCACCACAAATAGCCGAAGCAACAGCAAAAATACCATTGCTTGCTCCATTTGTTGAAATGATTACTTATGATAAGGGAATGCAGGATATTTTAGCGAATGATTACGCAGAGGAGATAGTTGTTGAAGATGAGCAGAGGGGCAAGAAATTTATAATAACGAGTGTAGTTGCAGATGAAACAGGTTTATTAATTGCATATCGCTTTGAAAATAATGAGCCAATTACTCATAATATTGTTTTTCAAGAAGTGAATTTAATGCAAAATGGGGAAGTACTACCTGCTGGTGTGACAATGCATTTTAGTGGCGCAGAGGATAAAAAGATGATGGAAAGTACACTAGATTTTGTTTTTGTAGAAAATACGAGGCTTCATAGCAATGATTTTGAGCTTGTTGTGCAATTAAATGACCCACAAAAGACAACGTTCAATTTACCCTTTACTTTATCAAAGCAGCTAGCACTTAGTAAGCACTATGCTGTAAATAAATCGCTACAAATCGATAATCAAGAAATTTATATTAACAGTGTGCATATTTCGCCTTTACGTGCTGAAATTAGCTTCACAATACCTGAAACGAATTCAAAGCGCATTTTAGACTTTGAACTACGCTTAGTCGATGAGAGGGGAGAAGAATGGGGAACGATGAAAAATGGCACGACAGGACTTGGTTTAGTAAGCAGTGGTACTTTTACGCGTTTTATGCAAAGCAGTTATTTCCGCGAGCCAAAGTCGCTGACATTAATTATAGAAAATATTGAAGCCTTGGAGAAGGGCAAGGACTTTATCGAGGTTGATTTTCATAAAAAGCAAGTTTTATATGTGCCAGAGGAGCTAGACATAAAGCTAGAAATACTGACGGATACTTCCATTAATGCCGATTATCCATTAGCTAGAAAAGGGCAAGGTAAGCCTTTATTATCCTCTTTAATTGATGCAAATGGCAAGGAATGGTGGATAGTACAAAGCTCTTCTAGCATTGGAGATAGTGCGGAAAGTAAAAGCTCTTATATGTATGAAAAAGGTTTTGCTAATCCAGTTAAAATGTATATTCAAAACTATCCGCTATTTCTAAATGGAAGTGGAGAAGTCGGGCTGCCAATAGGGAAATGAGATAGAAAGCATGTTTTCGAAATAAAATCGAAGGACACAATTTTTGGGAGGTCTGAAAAGCAATGCGTTCGCCACTCGCTTTTCAGACAATTTTTTTAAAAATTCATTATGCTTCAGGTGTAAATGTGCGGTTTGCTAATTCCGCATCTAGCATGAAAATTGCGTTAGAGTCGTTTTCAATGCGGCGTAGTTTCGCGATAAGTGTGTCGAAAGATGCTTCTTCTTCAACCTGCTCATCGATAAACCATTTTAAAAATGCCGTAGTTGCATGCTCGCGCTCATCTAAAGCGATATCCATTAAATTATAAATGCGACGCGTTACTTCCTTCTCATGTGCCAATGCCTTTTCAAACGAATCTAACACGGAAGAAAAATCATTATGTGGGTTTTCAAAGCCATCGATTGTTGCGCGGTAGCCCATGTCGCTTAAAAATGTGTAAAATTTCATCGCGTGGAAACGCTCTTCCTCTGCTTGTACTAAAAAGAAGTTAGCAAAGCCATCATACGCTTGGTCTGTGCAATAAGCAGCCATTGCTAAGTATGCGTGGGCCGAAAAAAATTCATAGTTCATTTGTTCATTTAAGGCTTTGTGTAGTTTTTCTGACAACATATTCGCTTCCTCCTCAATTAGGGATTTTTAATTGATAATGGTTATCAATAAGTATATTTTAGCCTTTTTTTAGTAATGAAGGCAAGCTTTTTCTACTTTTCCTTTGAAATAGATAAAGCTCCTTGCCAAATGAGCGCCTATAATGCTATTATCTTGATTCAGCAAATGCTTTCAAAGTTAGAAAGGATGTAGCTTATGTTTGCAACATTTCATCAGTTTTTTCTTGATTTGCAAAATGTCACATTACCAAGTATCGGCGCTGCCATCGCTTTATTATTTGCTGGTATAGTTGTTCAGCAATATATAATTAAGCCTTTTATTAAATGGTCAGGGCAATTGTTTGAAAAGCGTGGTAAAGAATTTGAAGCGAGAGTTATTACGCAGTTTAGCAGTGCTATTCGATTTGCTTTTGTCATCTGCATTGTTTTTATAAGTGCCTCTATTATTTTAGATAAATGGCTAATTACACATCCGAAAACAACAAATCTATTTTGGTCATTTATGCTGTTTTTCATGTTTAAGGGAATTGCTGATGTCATTTCTCATTATATTGAGCATCCACAAAGTATCTATGCACAGCAAAAGCCAGAGCAACAGCATATTTTAATGCCATTTTTCCTACGTATTGGCAAAGTAACGATTTATGTCGTTGCGCTCTTTGCAATTGCTTCACTATGGAATTTCAATGTGAACGGCTTTTTAACAGGGATTGGGTTGACGGGGGTAGCGATTGCCTTCGGTATTCGTGATACGCTCGGTCATTTTTTCGGAGGCATGTCCGTCGCACTTGATAAACCATTTCAAATCGGTGATTGGGTAGCGACAGAGGACCAGAAAATTGAGGGTATCGTGGAAGATGTTAATTTAAGAAGTACGGTTATTCAAACAGGAGATAAGGGGCTAGTATATATTCCAAATGCCTATTTAGCCAATCGTCCTATTTACAATTTATCAAAGCGGCAGAAGCGCAAATGCGAATATTATTTATACGTATCTACTGCAAATAGTGAAGCGATTTTGCGTGAAGTATGTGAGCATTTACAGCAGCAAATTTATTTACATAAAGATACGGAAAAGGAAGTTATTCATGTTTATGTGGATGAGCTACGACCGACATCCTACCGCATACTCGTACGCTTTTTCGTGGCGACAAATGACGGGGGACAGATGCAAGCAGTGAAGCAGGATATTTTATTCGCAACACAGCAAATTTTCGAGCAGGCAGGAATAGAGTATGCAGAGGATGAGCTTTGGATACAAATGTGAACGCAGAATAAAATGCCAGTAGCTAGCAAATTCCCGTTTTACTTGTTTTCAAAGAAAGCACTCTCAATTTTAATGAGGAAATATTAGTGAAAGGAGCTGTTCGAAAAGTGTACATCTTTTCGAACAGCTCCATTTCCTATATTAAATAATTGCTAAAATTACTTGTACCTGCGATTACTCGTCGCAAAGGGAGCATCTCAAAATGATTTTTCAGACGCTCCCCGCTGTATTTATTATTTTACATCTTTAATCCATGCATCTACTTTATCGCGGTTCTTTTCAATCCAATCGTTTGCTGCATCTTTTGGATTTTCTCCATTGTTAATAGCAAGCATCACTTCTTCAATATCTTCTGAAGCCCATTCAAAGGCATCTAGCACCTTATACGCTTCAGGTGCATCTTGCTCTAAACCTTTTCGTGCAAATGTATTAATTGTTTCCTCGCCACCAAAGGCACCTTTTGGGTCCTCCAAATATTTTAAGTCATAAGAGGCAAATTTCCAGTGTGGTGACCAGCCTGTAACGATAATTTCCTCATTGTTTGAAATTGCTTGGTCAAGTGCAACTGTCATCGCACCTGAAGATGATGGAAGCAATGACCAGTCTGCTAAGTTAGGATAGCTGCTAAGTGCAGTTTCTGTAGCGCTCATCACACCAGCACCAGCTTCGATACCTGTAATTGTAGAGCTTGCTTCAACTGTCAAATCATCAATTGAGCTTACTTCCATATAGCTTGGCACGACTAAGCCAATTTTAGCACCCTTTAAATTTTCCCCAAGATGCTCAAGATTATCACCATATTTCTCAAGCTGTGCACCATGCGTTGCTGGGAGCCAACCTGCTACCATCGCATCTGCTTCACCTTTTGAGACAGACTCCCACATAATAGCGTTGTCTAATGGTGTTAATGTAACATCATAGCCAATTTCCTCTAACACTTGCCCAACAACATGCGTTGAAGCAACTTCTGTGTCCCATTCAACATAGGCTAAATTAATTTTACCTAAGCTATCACCATCGCTAGATGATGAACCATCTCCACATGCAGCCAATGCTACCGCTGCACTTATTGCTGTTAATCCTAAAAACCATTTGTTCTTCTTCATGTTTTAAACAACTCCTATTTCTTTTGGTTTAAACTTTGTGTTAAACGGTCTACGATAATCGCAAAAATAACTAAACTTAATCCTGCGACAAAGCCGTTTCCTACCTGTGCACGCTGCAGGGCAGATAGTACTTCACGACCTAGACCCGGTGCACCAATCATTGAAGCGATGACAACCATCGATAAAGATAATAAAACAGTTTGGTTAATACCCGCCATTATCGTTGATTTAGCAAGTGGTAATTCCACTTTGAATAATTTTTGTGTCCCTGTACTACCAAATGAATCGGCGGCTTCAACAAGCTCTTTCGGTACTTGACGAATACCTAAGCTTGTAAAACGTACAGTAGGGGGGAGTGCGAAAATAACAGAGGCGAAAACACCCGGTACGACACCGATGCCAAAGAAGGCTACGGCTGGAATTAAGTAAACAAAGCCGGGCATTGTTTGCATGAAATCCAGAATCGGTTTAATGCTATTTTCTGCAATATTATTTTTAGACATTAAAATCCCAATTGGTACGCCAAGCACGATGGCAATAATACTTGAAAAAAGTACAAGGGTAAATGTATTCATTAATTGCTCCCATAACCCTTGATTATAAATAAATAGCAAACCGATAATAGAGAAAATCGGCAAGCCGAATTTTTTTCTCGTAGCAAAAAAGGCAAGTATTGCAACAAGTAAAATAAATAGGACAGGGGGAACAGCTGTAAGTAATGCTGTCACACTTTCCATCACAGATTTACCGCTCTCTTGTATAATTTTAAACAACCCAGAAAATGTGCTCGTTAGCCAATCCATTGTTTTTTCAACGGCGCCTGCCACTTGAATTTTTGGGATATTATTTAATAAATTACTCATTCGACTCACCCCCTTGTGATGATGAGGCAAGTGATTCGATAATGACACCACGTATTAAAATGCCGCGTAGTTTACCTTCATCGACAACCGCAACAGGTGTTGGGCAGTCCGATATAATCGGTAAAATATCTTGAATTAAAGTTGAGGAATCCACTGTAGGCATATCTGTTTTGACAAATGATTGCACTGTTTTCAGCCCGTTTTTAGCGGCCTCTAATGCATCATTTGCTGTAATATAGCCTTTAAATTGGCGTAGCCTATCAACCGCAATTAAGACGCTTATTTCCTCCTCACGCATACGCTGTAGGGCAACTTTCGGTCCATCATTTTCAATATTAATAGTCATTGGACGTACCATTACATTTTCTGCTGTTAATACCTTTGAACGGTCAACATCTTCTAAAAATGTACGGATATAGTCATTAGCTGGATTCGTTAAAATTTCCTCACCAGTGCCAATTTGCATAATTTTTCCGTCTTTCATAATGGCTATGCGGTCACCGATACGCAATGCCTCATTAAGGTCATGGGTAATAAAAATAATCGTTTTCTGAACATTTGACTGAAGCTCTAATAATTCGTCCTGCATATCTTTGCGAATTAATGGATCTAGTGCAGAAAAGGCTTCATCCATTAATAAAATTTCAGGGTCATTTGCTAATGCGCGTGCAAGACCGACACGCTGCTGCATACCTCCTGATAGCTGGCTAGGAAATTGGTCCTTATATGCTAATAAGCCTGCATTTTGTAAAGCTTTTTCTGCTTTCAATCGTCTTTGCTCTTTGGAAACTCCTCTTACTTCTAAGCCGTACTCTGTATTTTCAAGGATTGTACGGTGGGGGAATAGACCGAAGTTTTGAAATACCATGCTCATTTTTTCACGGCGAATATTTTGAAGTTCACCTTTACTTAAAGAGGTAATATTTTGTCCATCAATATAAACCTTTCCACTAGTTGGGTCAATCAGCCGATTTAACAAACGGATAAGAGTTGATTTACCACTGCCTGAAAGCCCCATAATAACAAAAATTTCACCCTCATTAACGGTGAAATTGGCATCATACACACCGACAGTTGCACCCGTTTTTTCAAGAATTTCTGTTTTGCTTTTTTGCTGCTCGACAAGCTTTAATGCATTTGTAGTCTGTTTGCCAAAAATTTTGGTGACATGCTCTACCTTTAATTTTTCCATCATTTCACTTCTTCTTTCCAAATAAATTTTCGTGGGAATTCTTTATCTACCCCCTTTTACCAAATAAGTAGATAAATAGATTATATAAAAACCGACAACCTAATGTTAACAATGAGTTGTTACTTTTGTCAAACATATGTAACGAAATTGAAAAAGTCTAACAGGCAAAACGACCTGTTAGACTTTTATTAAAATAGCTTACCATCCAGTGGTATAACTACATTGATAGGAATATTTATAGGGCTTAAATTTGTAGAAAATCTTTTACTTTAACAATTGCCTCATCGTCGCCAATAAAGTAGATAACATTGCCAGTATTAAGTGTTGCATACGGTCCTGGTGATAAAATAAGATTTTCATTATTACGAATCGCTACAATTGTAGCATGTGTATTTTGCCAAAAATTAATTTCGCTTAAGTTTCTAGATAAATACGGACAGGAAGATGTAATTTCAAGCTGGAAAGGGACAAAAGGGTCGATGGAGCGGAAACGCTCTGTGCGATTTATCAATTCCTTCGCCGTTTGTTGCAATGCTACTAAATCATTAATTTGATTTTCAATGCTTTGCTGTAAAGCTGTTTGCAGCTCACGAACCGTTTGAACACCTTCAAGTCGCTGTATAAGCTTTACGGCATTTTCATAGGAGGTAATAACAACACCACTACCTTTTGTCGCTTCAACAATTTCTAAATCCTGTAACACTGCGATTGCGCGACGAGCTGTTTCGGCTGACACGCCATATTGTGATGCAAGCGATGAGCGTGCATAAATTTTTTCACCGATAATATATTTTTTTTCAACAATTTTTGCCGCAATATCCTCTGCGATTGTTTGATATCTTGGCTTTCTAATTTGTAATTTTTTTGTTTCCATCTAGCTTGCCTCTTTCATTATATGCTTGTATCTATAAAATATAGATGTGTTCTTAAGTCATTGATTTATAAGCAGTTAAGTAGCTTCTAAAAGGAATTAGCCCCACTTTTAGCCCCAATCCTTATAGTTGTAGTGTATCACTAAAAATGGCTACAGACTGTTGTTCCAATTCTTACATAACATGACCATAGGTGTTAAGAAATTAATCTTTGCCTTTGATGCAATTGTATCTTCATCTTTTATTACAATTTTAATAAATCGATTACGTGCAAGGATTTCTTCCTCTATTGCTGCATTAATAGCAATTTTAAAAAGGCTATGAAGCAATTTTACCGTTCCTGGCTTAAATTTCCTTTCTAATTCGTTAATATATTTTGTTTGATAAGTCGCACGATTCAACTTTTTAAGCTTGTAATGACCTAACAACGGCTTCATATGGTTTTTAACAGCTAATTCACACTGTATTAGTGTAGTCTTTTTCCATTTGTTTTTATTTATTTCAAGCCATTCTGCTACAGTTATGTTATCATGTTCAATATGTTTTGTTTCACTCGCAGCGTTGCAGCCTTCACTTTCAGTAGGGCTTTCAACGCTGCCTTTTCTGTTTTGAAGCTACTTTTTTTCTTTTCTTTCCGTTTTCCAGTAGCATCATAAAACTTATGGCGGTACATCCACAATTTTCACCTTTCGCATTGAAATAATAATATATTTCAGGCCCTTTTGTAGATTTAAACAACTTCATTATTACCATTCCTTTCAAGTTTGGCGGCATGTAAGGAACAAAATAGTTTAATGAAATTTGGCAACAATATGCCGCTACTTTGTATTATAGATAAAAGAGGGCGCATAAGAAATGGTTTTCTTATATGAAATAAGTTTTCCCTATACAGAGATAATAAAGTTATTTTAAAATATGAGTCACTCAATACAAAAAGGTCATTTAATGGAATAAGACTTCCCATAATAATGTAAATATATTATTATTAGAGAATGTGAAAAAGATAAGCGGAACAGAAATGGGGGTTTTTCGAATGGATTTGTTGCAACAAGTAATAGATAAATTTAAGTTGAATGTGTTAGCGGTCGATAACGTTCCTCAGTCTTTTAGTTCGACTGTATATAAAATCAGGTTAATTAATCATCGTACGGTATATATAAAAATTCCTTATTCCCAAGCAAAACTTGAACTGGAGTATACTGTACTTAAACGTTTACGCAATGAGCTACCTGTACCAGAACTGTTAGACTATTGGGAAGGGAATGAGGAGGTCACTGGTGCTTTATTATTATCCGCAATCAACGGTGCGCCGATTACAGAGAAGGTCGATACAGCTTTAGCTTATGATATCGGAGTACACCACGCAATGCTACATGCAATTATTCCAAATGAGCAAGATTTCAAAAGTTCCGTTTCCAACGTATATGGTCAATGGACTGCGTTTATTAAGCGACTGTTTTATTCCTTTGCAGAAGATGTTAAAGAAGTGATTGATCCTCGTTTATACGAACAATCATTGAAGCATTTTGAACATCAACTAAACCTACTTCCATCTCCTGACGGACCTAGCTTTATACATATGGATTTTCGCCCAGGTAATATTTTAGTTCATGAAAACCAAGTAGTTGGCATTATTGATTTTGAAAGTGTCCGAATTGGCGCAGTCGAAATGGACTTTACAAAAATTAATCGCGATATATTCATGAAATATCCAGGGACAAGGGAAGCGTATCAAAAGGGCTATGAGTCCATTCGTCCACTTATTGACTTACAAGAGGTTTTACCGTTTTATCGCTTTACCGATGCTTTTAATTCAATTGGTTGGTGTAAAAGAAGAGGTATCGAAAAGCATCAAGCTTTTTTACAGGAGAATTTAGCATATTTAAACGATTTTTTACGAATGAGTGATAGTTAAAAGAGAATTGTCATACTTCCAATCTGTTAATAAAATCCTTCCTCATATTTCAATTTACATTGCTCCACATATTTATGGTCATGCTGTAAAGATTTAATGGCAAGGTCTAGTAATAAAAGCTTATGCAAAAGATTACGCTGTTCAAAGTTAATCATAAAAATCAACTACTAATCGAGCAGACTGAATGTTTTGGAGTGGTATCTTTTTTACACTAGTCGATGTTTCAAGAATCAAAGTTTTTATGTTAATGCTTTTTATAGTGCCGATAGGCTGTTCAAATTGCTCGTTATTCCATAGAAGCAATTCAACATTTACCTGAAGTGCATAAGCCTTTTCTATTGTTTGCTGTAATTCTTCTAATTCCCATTCAGCAAACTCTTTAGGCTGCTGTTTTTCTTCTTGCTTTAATTGTTTAATCAACGCTAGATGCTTAGGTAACATCATCGATGTCCACTTTATATTACCTCGATCACGTATCAAAAAAATCACTCCTATGCTAAGCGACATTGAAAAAGAAGAAGTTTATCGCACGCTCTATGAAAATTATGAGATAGCTAGAGTCGTGCTATTTAAATATATTAAAGGTTGGTATAAGTGCAGGGGGATTCACGGAGCCGTAGGTTTCCTAATGCTTGAAGAATGCAAAAGTATATGCCGAGTTGCTTCATAAAACCTGGGGCTTGAACAATCTATCCCCTTCATATTTTTGGCGCACCCCCATGGATTTCAGGCTCTACACGGAATGTAGAACACTCCGTAAATGGTGGTTGCCGATTATAAAAACTTAACTTTTGCGTGTCAGAAATCTTGACTTAGATCCAGAAATTTAGTCTGGAATGAAAATATCTCATTTATTTCACACAATATAACGATTATTGTCATTTATATTTCTAATTTCCTTCACATTTTAATAGTAGAGTATAAATGTCTAGTGACATTAATTATTTTGGAGGTAAAGAAATGAAGAAACTATTTTTAGTTGTTCCATTTATACTAGCTCTTTATGCGTGTAATGATGATAGTACAACGGGAACAGGCACAGAGATTGAACAAGACTCAAAACAAGAAGAGGTCGTATCAGAACAACCAAAGAATGAAGTTACATATTTAGCAGCCACAGCAGAATGGGAGATTGATAACCGTCTACAAGAACCAACAGAGGATACGATTTGTGAAATTTGTAATATGAAAGTATACACAAAGGAGCATGAGCTAGGGGTATTTTCTGCACAAGCTGTAAAACCAGACGGTACAATCGCATTTTATGATGATATTGGCTGTTTATTAAATGCAGAGTTAGCTCATAATCAATCTAACGAAAAATTTGTACGAGACTATATTACATTAAACTGGATTAATGTCGAGGAAGCAACCGTAGTCAAAACTGATATTAAATCACCTATGAATTGGGGTTATATATTCTTTGCTTATGAAGAAGATGCAAAAACATATATTTCAGAAAACCAGACTGCAAAAATTGAAGCATTAGAAGTAGTGAAACAAGCAGCAAAAGAACGCTATGAAAAAATGATGCAAGAGGGGGGACATGGAGAGCATGGAGACCTTGACCATCACGGTGAGGATCATGATGAATCTGAAGATCACAATGGGCATTAATAGAAAAAAGGGCATTTTATGTGCCCTTTTTTTCTGCATAGTTGGATTTCCATCACCTGCATATGCTCAAACTTTACAACAGCAGATTGATAACCTTCAAGCAGGTGAAGTTTTAGAACTAATTCCAGGTCAGTATTCAGAAAATATAATTATAGACAAAGCAATCAGTATTAATGGAAATAAAAATGTTGCACTTTTGGGAAAGATAGAAATAATGTCTGATGATGTAGAGATTAAAGGTATTCAATTTTTAGGTCAACGAGGTATAGTTGCTAGAAAAGTTAAAAACATTAAAATAACGGAAAGCACTTTTCGTACCGATAAGTTCCCTATTTATTTTGATGGTGTCGTAAATAGTAAAATTACTAAAGTGGATATTGCAGGAGAATCAAATCATTATTCTAAAATGAGTCACGGTATTTCACTATATAATTCAAAAGATATTTATATTAACCATAGTATTGTTACACAAGTACAAGATGGAATTTATTTAGAAGGAAGCATGGGTGTGATAATTGAAGGAAATAAAATTACTCATGGACGCTATGGAACTCATATCATGTACGGTAACGATATCAAGCTAATAGGTAATGATTATGCTCATCATATAACGGGTATTATGGCGATGATGGTGGATGGGGTAATTATAGAAAGTAATTCGATTAAACAGCAAAACTCTTTAAATAGTTCAGGTTTAACTTTGTATCAATCATCGAACGTGAACATTATACATAATACAATTCGTGAAAATTCGATTGCTGTCCAATTTCAACAGGCGGAATCAGTAAATATGTCTGAAAATATCATCGCAAGTAATTTACTAGTTTTAAAAAATATGCAGCCAAAAGATATACTTTTTACAAAAAATAAACTTTATGGCAATGTATTAGTCGCCTCAAGTGGTTCTGAAGGAATTAAATTATTAGCTAATACTTATGATGATTATGGCGGTGAAGATTTTGATGGGGATGGTTATGGTGATAGTGAATACATCGCCACTTCTACTTTTGGTAAATGGGTTTTAAAAAATGAACATTATCAATATTTTATTGGAAATACAGCGACTGAGTTATTAAATAAGATGGATAAAAACATAGCTGAAGAGAATACTCTCGTCGATATGATGCCTGTGAGTCAAGAGAGACAGGCATGGCAGTTATCCTTCTCATTAAATCATTTTAGCATAGGCATTAGTTTATTAGTTTTATTAATATTTAGTTGGAGGAGATTAAAATGAAAAAAATTATTTTATTAGTGGTTATGGGATTTTTGTTAATCGGTTGCTCAAAGCAGTCAATTGAACCACGTAAAATTGACCCAGAAACTGATATTTGTGTTGTATGCAATATGGGCATCACACATCCAGATTATGCAGGGCAAATAATTTTTAAAAACAATGATCATCTAGTGTTTGACGATTTAGGTTGTTTAATTGAATACTTAAGAGAGCCAGAGAAAGAAGTAGCAGTAGCGTATATTAAATCAAATGATAAGCAGGAATGGGTTGATGTAAAAGCGGCCGCCTATATATACAATCAGAATTATTGGACACCAATGAATTATGGTGTACTAGCTTTTGCATCGATTGGGGATGCGACTATTTACGAGCAAGAAAATGGGGCCGGGAAGGCTCTTACCTATGATGAGTTAGTAACGTCGTTTAAATGGGGTGTGCATGAGCATTGATTATATCCGAAGTAAAGCAGCTTTTTCGAAGCAAATGGATTTATATGCTGCTCTGTATTTTTATTGTGTTATTTGTTTCCATCTTAATGTTACAGCAATTAAATGTTGACACAAGTGGATTCGACCGTTTTCAAGCCTCGATATTAAATCTATTACTTTTTTTGTTTCCTTTATTTATCTTGACAATTGGATCGATGAGTATTGCTGCTGATATTGAATCAGGTTGGTATCAATTAATTCGATCTTATTCGGTCAGTATTACGCATTATTTAGCTGCTAAATATGCTGCATTAGTAACTATATTCTTATTTGCCTTAGCTACTACAGAGGCAGTTATATTAATTATAGGAGCTTTCTTTGGTGGCGTTCATATAGATATGTATTTCTTTATACTAACAGTTGTTATTATTGTTGTTTTTAGCGCTATGAGTGTAATGATTGGCTCTTTCTCCATACACCGTTTACAAGCTTTAGGCTTTAGTCTAGCTATATGGGCAATTTTAACATTATTAAGTAACTATATCGTAATGGCGATTGGCACAATTATCCCTAAGTATGTTTATAAAAATGTTATCTATGCGCACGTTTATCTAAATATTATTGAGTGGCTACGCTATATTTACTTGATTCAGATTGAACAAACTGGCATTTTAGGCAAGTCGTTTTATTATTTAACACAGTTTTATGAAACGACTATCGGCATATTTCTCATGATAGGTATCACTGCATTGTGGTGGTTCATTCCACTTTGTTTGGCCTATTTTAAGCTAAAACGTAAGGAGAACTTTAAATGATCGAGCTACAAGAAGTAGTTGTTAAATATCGTAAAGGGCGAAAAATCGGTCCTGTGACCTACCAGTTGACAAGCGGGAAGATTATCGCATTAGTAGGGGAGAATGGTGCTGGAAAAAGCACCATTATGAAATTAATTATGGGTCAATTACCTGTAGATAGTGGCACAATAATGGGTATTCCTAAAGGAAAGGTGCGCTATATGCCTGATGACCTTAATTTTCCTACTACATTAAAAGTGGGTGAGATTATTGAGTTGTTAGGAAAATTAAAAGGAATTACAAAAGAAAGTCAAAATGAGATTTTGAAGCGAGTTGATTTATTTGACCATAAAAATAGCTTTACAAGCGAATTGTCAAAAGGAATGAGACAGCGTTTAAACTTTGCACAAAGCTTGTTAGGAGAATGTGATGTCTATATTTTAGATGAGCCTACTAACGGGCTAGACCCGTATTGGATTAACAGGGTGAAATCAATTTTAAACGAAGAGAAAAATAAGGGTCAATTAATCTTATATTCGACTCATTTGCTATCAATGGTTGAAGAAATAGCAGATGAAGTCATTTTTATTCACAATGGGAAAATCCTTGCTTCTGGTAATATCTCTAATCTAAAGCTTCAATATGCTGAGAATTCATTAGAATCAATATGGATGAAATTGTATTTAAAGGAGGACGCCCTTTGAAAAATTTACTTTCAGGTGGAGTTATTTGCATTTTAATTACACTGCTATTACTTAATTATCTATCTTCATATGAAAAAGAGACCATTCAAGAACAAACGAACACGTCAGATATAGTGCTCTCTAATAGAGCAGTGCAAAACTTTGAACTACCTAACCTATTAGGTGAAAAAAAAGCATTATACAATTATTTAGGGAAACCAGTTGTCCTTGCGTTCTGGGCAACATGGTGTGGTCCTTGTAATGAGGAAATGCCACGATTGCAAAATTACTATGCGACAAATCAAGATGCACATATTGTGGCAATTAACGCAACTGATACTGAGGCCAGTATAGCAGCAGTAACTAAATATGCTAACAATAAAGGGTGGGATTTGCCTATCTTATTTGATGAGACAGGTGAAATCAGAAAGCGGTTTGGTGGATTTACCATACCAACAACAGTATTTTTAAGTGCAAATGGCGAAATTGTTCATGAAGTTTATGGGCCAATTGATGAGGCTTATATAGATAATATTTTGGGACAATTATAAATAAAAATCAGGCGCTTATGGCTCTAGCGCCGGATTTTTAAATTTATCTCGCTTTAACGGTAAGTCCACCATTGATGGAAGCCTCACCTTATTAGCTCTCTTTTAAAGATGTCTCACGACTTTTTGAAATCCAGAGAATCAGCTCAATTAAAACAACGAGAATCAAAGAAATACCAAAGAGTGGCATAATAATGCCCAATAAAACAACGAAAATATAAAAGGGAATAGAAATTTCTTTCGCTGGAGGGGGGGCAGAAAGTATCCCTTTTTGTTTACGTAATAGCCATGTTTTGAATCCAAGATAAATTAAATATAAGAAGGCTAAACAGACAAGCAAATTGATGATTTTATTTGGCCAACCAAATAAATGTCCTTCGTGAAGGGGGATGCCCCATGTGAACCATTTTCCTAAAACCCCATATTCTTCGTAACCGACAGAAGAAATAAGTGTGCCGCTATATTGGTCGAAATAATTTGTAACTTCCTCATCCGGGCTGACATCTAACCCTGTAACACCTGTGCCCGAGCCTTTAGCAACTGTAAAAACACCTTCTTCAGAGCCAGGTAAAATAATAGAGTAAGGCTTTGGAATATTTTCATTTTCAATATGTCCGATTAATTCTTCTATAGATAATGCATTTTCATTCGTGTAATCGACAGCGCCTGAATGTTCTCCATGACCTGAATGACCTGAAGCATTTGAGGTTGGCATTTCATTTTTACGTGTAATCCATGGAATCTCATTTATCTCAGATGTTGGTGGACTTTGCTGTAATTCAGGGAAACCTATAGATGGATTTTCTTGTGCCGCTGTATAGATAAAGTTTCCCATCAATGCTGACCATGGTAAACCTGTGAAAATAATAGCAACCATAGGAATCGTGATAATTACGCCAACTAGAGTATGCCATCTACGGGAGCGAATGCGCGTAGTTTCTGTCTTTGCTTTCTTGAACAACTTCTTTCTAAATGTCATATAAAGACCTGAAAGTAATAAAAAAATAGCCCAGCAAGCAGCTAATTCTACTAGATAATTGACAAATGTTCCACCTACGAACAAGGAGCTATGTAGATTTCGTAAGACATTTGAGAATGTATAATTTGCATCCTGACTGCCTACAATTTGATTGTTATCATCTAAAAATACATATTTTTGTTCACCTTCACTGTTAGTCATAGTTAAACGAGTATTA
Organism: Metasolibacillus sp. FSL K6-0083; assembly: GCF_038630865.1. Classification (NCBI taxonomy): domain Bacteria; kingdom Bacillati; phylum Bacillota; class Bacilli; order Caryophanales; family Caryophanaceae; genus Metasolibacillus; species Metasolibacillus sp. FSL K6-0083. Next base: position 486,731 of record NZ_CP152046.1, read on the forward strand.
TACGGCTCGTCTAACATAATGATTTTACTCAGAGAATAGTCACTAAAGGCTCCCTTTGCTTGCTCAATCCCTTCGTCAATTGTAAGTTTTGTTGTTTTGTCACTATCTTCAAAGAAGGAATCCGCATATAGTTTTTTTTCCACTTCCGGGTAAAATAAGTAACCCATACCACTAATTGTTAATGTAAGCAACAACGGGGTAATAAATAATGCAGCGAAAAAATGCCATCGCCAAAACCGATTGTATAAATTTTTCATAAAGCCTCCTGCAATGTATAATTTCTCTTACATGAAAAATATACATTACAGATGTGAAATTTGAATGATAATTTTAAGGAGAAATTATGTTTAAAAAGAAAAATTTTTATTGTTAGTATAGAAATTCCTAAATATGTTACAGTCATATTACTTATGCATTATTTATCTATTTTTTTAATTCCTTTAATTATTTCTTCAACATAGGATTCATCAGTATAATTATATTCGTTTATTATATAGCCTTGTTTATCTATTAGATAAAAATTTGTTCCATGAATAACTTGATTAGAAGTGTTAGTTTTTTGAACTATTGTTTGAAATTGTTCTCTTGCAAATTTTTCAATCGTTTCTTGTGAGTATCCTGACAACATATGCCAATTTGTTTCAGTACTGGTGAATTGCTTTAAATACTCCTTTAACACAACTGGCGAGTCAAGATCGGGATCTACGGTAAATGAGACGAATTCAACTTTTAAGCCCTTTTCCATCAATTTTTTTTGTAGGGATGCCATTTCAAACATCATAGGTGGACAAACCGTTTGACAATTTGTGAAAATAAAGCTAACAACCCAAATTTCACCTTTTAAATCTTCTGTTCCAAATGGCTTCTCATGTTGATTAATAAATGAAAATGAGTCAATCTTATTGTTGGAGGGGTGTTTTTCACTACAAGCTGATAAAATGAATAGACAGACAACAAAATAAATTATATAACGGATTTTCATAACTAATTTTCTACTCCCTCTATATTAAGGTAAGGTAATTGTATTGTAACAGTTGTCCCTGTTGATTGAAGACTTGAGATAGTAAATTTGCCTTCATGCAACCGGACAATTTCTTTTACAATGGATAATCCTAATCCAGTTCCTCCAGTTATACGATTCCTAGCTTTATCGGTGCGGAAAAAGCGTTCTCCGATTCGTTCGATATCTTCTTTTGGAATTATCATTCCTCCATTAGTTATTTGAAATTGAATGACTTTATTTATCTTTTTTAATTTAATTAAAATAATACCTGATGGTAACGAATATTTAATAGCGTTATCTATTACGTTATAGAATACTTGATGAATTCGTTGTGAATCACCGAATATAATAAGGTCTTCTTCAATAGAAAGTTTTACTTGTAAATTACTTTCCCTTAAAAGAATTTCGAAAAAATCAATAGTATCTAATAATACTTGTGCAATTGCAATTGGTTGCATATTTGTTGAATATGAGTTGTCTTGTAAATAATTCAAATCAACTAAATCATTGATTAATTTGCTTAAACGCTCTGTTTCTTTTTGTATCGTTGTTAAATAGTTATTTGCTTCTTCAGAAGAGGTGTATATTTTTTGTTTCAATGCTTCTGTATATCCTCCAATATAGGTAAGAGGTGTCCGTAATTCGTGAACAATATTTGTCGTGAATTCTTTTTTACGTTCTTCCATTTGCCCTAATGATAGGCACATTTTATTAAATGCTTTAATTAATTGACCAATCTCATCTTGACGATTAGTTTGTATAATATTTGAATAGTTTCCCATTGAAACTTTTTCCGAGAGTCGTTGTAAATCTTTGATAGGTTTGAATATTGATTTCCAAACAAGAGTAATGATTAAAAAGAAGGTGCAAAAAAACAAAGAGCCAACGACAAGTAAAATAGGAATACTTTCTTTAAATACATCTTGAATGGCTTCGAGTGGTACATATATATATATAAATCCAATTAGACCCATTGTTCCTTTTATTGGGAAAATAGCCCCTAATATTTCACGATTTAATTCGTCAACAAATCCTTCTTTCATTACATATTTCCCTTGCTCCAATTCAGACTGATCGTGAGAATTGATAAGATTTTCGTAATTTACTTTATAAGGGAAATAAGAGGGTAAATCATCCAAATTATCAACAACGATAATTTTAAATTCGGAAACAACATTATACCATTGGATTTTTTTTATAATTTCCTCACTTAATTCACCATAATGATAATGTGAAGCTGTTCGTTTACCTTGGTGGATGATAGATTCTTCTATACTTGAAACATATAATTTAGAATATAAATAATGAATAAATAAAAAGGAAAATAGAACAGAAAAACCAATGCTAAAGATGAATATGAGCAATATTTTTCTGTTAAATGTAAGGTTTCTCATTTTTACACCTCAAATTTATAACCGATTCCCCATACCGTTTCAATTAAATAACCATAGTCCCCCATTTTTAATCGTAACGTCTTAATATGAGTATCAACTGTTCTTTGGCTGCTTTTATTGTCATCACTCCACACGAGATTTAATAATTGTTCTCTTGAGTATACACGTCCGCTATTTCTTGCAAGAATATTAAGTAAGCCAAATTCTTTTCGTGTTAAAGAAAGTATCCTATCATTTATTTTTACTCGATAGGATTTGTGATTAATTAAAAGTGGACCTATTATGAAAACATCAGATTCGCCTTTTTTGCTATATGCCCGTCTAAGCACGGACTCTATTCTAGCAAGAAGTTCTCCAGGAAGAAACGGTTTTACTATATAATCATCTCCACCTAATTTTAGTCCATGAATTTTATCCCATTCTTCTCCTTTTGCTGATAAAAAAATAGTAGGAGTCATTGAAATTCGTTTAACTTCTTGCACAAATGTGAAACCGTCCATAAAAGGCATCATTACATCAACTAACAGTAAATCTGGTTTTGTTTCGTCTAATAACGAAAGAGCATGAGAGCCATTTGTTGCTTCAACAACTTTATACCCATCTTTCTCTAAAAAAGTTCGTACCATCTTCCTCATTTGATCTTCGTCGTCAATTACCATAATAATCTTTCGATTCATATAATTACCTCATTTCGAAAATGAATATATATAATTTTTGATTATAGGATAAAAATGTGAATTGTGTGTGAAGTAGGGTGTTTGATCATAAATTTTCAATACTTAATTAGATTTATATGAAATTTTAGAATAGAAAAATAATTAAATTTTTCAAACGTGCTTAGATTATTTGTAACTGTATTTTCGAAATAACCTCACAATGAATTCATATCTATAGTGTACTATCTTTCTATATTGACGAAAGAGTGGTGAGATAGCGGTTGTAATTTGATTGGGGGGAGGAGTAAAATACTTTTTCCAATTGAACATTAAAGGACATATTATTATTTGGTTAATTTAGGTTAATATGAAATGGGGGGTAATGGAAAATGAATTTTCCTGTTGTGGAATTCCCTTGGTTGGGAAATGGTACAGTTATAGCAATCATCGCAATAGTACATGTTGTTGTTAGTCATGGTGTTGCCATTGGAGCAACGGCATTAATGGTTTCAATGGAATATGTAGGTATAAAAAATAAAAATGAAGGACTAATTAATTTAGCGAGAATGTTCAGTAAATGGATATTAATTATAACAACAACAGTTGGGGCAGTTACGGGTGTTGGAATATGGGTTAGTACAACGATTATCCAACCAGATTCTATCGGCTCATTACTACGTATATATTTTATCCCATGGTTCGTAGAGTGGCTAGTTTTTGTGGGTGAAGTAATACTACTATTATTTTATTTTTATACATGGGATCGATGGACGGGTGTAAAGCAATATATTCATAACCGAATTGGAATCGTATTAGTGGTCTTTGGATGGTTAACGGCAATGATTATTACAGGTATACTCACAGCTAAACTTACTCCAGGGTGGTCGGAGGACTTTTCATTTTGGTATGCGTTTCTTAGTCCACCATATTTACCCTCCTTGGCATTTCGTACATTCCTTGCATTGGTTTTAGCAGTTTCATTAGTATCCATATTTATTAGACTATTTATTAAGTCGGAAATTTTAAAAAAGGATGTATTCCTATTATTAGGGAAAATATACAATATTAGTTTACCTTTATTAATATTATCAGGAATTTGGTATTTAATTGCAATTCCTGATGAAGCATACAATCAAATAATTTGGTCAACTGGTATGTCGAAAGATATTTTTATGATGATAAATTATTTAGGTTTATTTGCTTTTATTATCTTTGGAATATGGATAATCGGGAGACCAGATAAAGTATCTATTGTTTTAGCAATAGCAGTATTTTTTTCATCCATGGGTTTTATAGCAGAGTTTGAAATGGTTCGTGAATCCGTTCGTAAACCTTATATTATTTATGATTATATGTACGCAAATGGAGTGAAAGAAAAAGATGTGGAAAAATATAATGAGGAAGGTTACTTAACGAATTCAACTTTCGCAACTATCAAAGAAGTAACCGAAGAGAATGTATATGAGGCAGGGGAACAAATATATAAAGGACAATGTATATCTTGTCATACTATAGATGGATGGCGTGGTAAACGTGCATTTGCCAATCGTTTAAATGGATGGACAGAAGAAAATATTGATCAGTATATTAAAACTTTACATGAAACAAGGCCTTTTATGCCACCGTTTGTAGGGACTGATGAAGAAAGAGAGGCTTTGGCACGTTATTTACGAAAAGTAACAGGTGAAGCTAATAATAGTGAGATTAAGTCAGAGGAGGAATCAAAATGATTTTGCAATCAATAGTGCCTAAGGATTTAGATCTTGCTATTCCAGGCAGTGTAGGTTTTTTTGAAATATTAATCATCGTCAGCTTTTTGCTTCACATACTATTTGTAAATATAACAGTTGGTTCATCGGCAATGGCTGTATTTCAAGAAATAAAGGGAATTTATTCTGGGAGAAAAGAAGATGACCTTTTAGCGTATCAATTAGCAAATCATACTTCGGTTTTAAAGAGTATTGCTGTTGTATTAGGGATTGCTCCATTGTTGTTAATTAGCGTTATTTATACTCAGTATTTCTATCCAGCAATGATATTAATAGGGAAAGCATGGATATCATTACTGATTATTCTTATTGTTGCATTTTTATTTCTATATACGTATAAATTTACTTGGGATAAAATGCAACATATTAGTAGAAAACGTATTCATGTATTAATTGGAGCAATGGGAAGTTCACTCCTTCTCTTTGTTCCCCTTATTTTTATAGTTACTGTAGTTTCAATGCTATATCCAGATATGTGGGAAGGGTCAAAAGGTTTTTTCTATAGTTTAATTTATTATCCTCAAATTTGGCAACGTTACTTTCATTTTATAATGGCTAGCTTTGCAATTGCAGGGTTTTATCTATATTTTTGGAACAACCGCCTTCAAAAAGCTGGAACAAAAGATAAAACTGATGAAGCAATGAAAGAACAAGGTAAGAGATTGGGTCTGCAAGTAATGATTGGTACAACTGCTTTGCAATTTTTTACTGGTTTTTGGTTATTAATGAACTTTGAACCTGAAATTCGATTGCTTTATATGGGGGAAGACTTATTACTAACAGGTCTATTAATGGCATCCATTTTGTTTACAATGCTATTATTATTTTTACTTTATTTGCTTATGAAGCATAATCAACGAAAGTATTTTATAATGTCTGTATTAACTTTTGTTTTTATATTGGGCTTAATGGGGTGGATGCGTCACGAGTTAAGAGAAACATATATTAAGCCATACAAAGAAGAAGCTCCGCAAACAATTCAAGTGAAAAAAGATACAATTGATAGGGAATAAAAAAATTTAGTAAGGGGCTGTCCCATAGCCATCAAGTTTATCTAACCCATTTAATTTTCAAAATAAATGGGTTAGATCTTTCTATTTCGGCCACCACGAAAAACACCTACAATGTATTTTTTTACATTTATAGATGTGTTTTTATCATTTGAATAACGGGTATAGATTCAATAGTTATTCGAGGGTGCCGATGAGTTGCTGGAAAGTTGGTTTTCCTTTTTTCCTCGATTTCAGGCCATGCCGTTCCATTTGACTGAAAATATAGAGGAGCGTTTGAACGACAGATGCGGCACCTTCTTTTATCGCCAAATAAAGCGCCTCTAATTTATCAAATAACATCTCGATTCCTTTCATCTCGCTCAACTCCTTTCGCGATTTGACCCATAATAAATAACGCATTTGATACGTCACCATCGTACACAAAATCAATCGAATCAATTGACTATAAAAATAACAGATGAAACGCTCTATTTTCATTGGTTTGCAGTGGGGGAGTGCCATTGTCGATTTCCATACTTTAAACAGGAGTTCGATTTGTCAGTGGAGGGAATAGATTTGGTAAATATCAGGTGTGTTGATTATCCTTTATTTTACAGATAAAACCTAGTCATTCGTTAATTTCCGCTGCGGGGACGCTTTCCTCGGGGTTCGGCTTCAACTAATTTATTTCGGCATTCGCCGAAATAAATGGATTTTCAGCTCGAGGCCAACACGAAGTTGGTCATGGAGGCGTTGCCGCAGGACGCGGCGATTTTAGCCTCCCTACCTCTGATCCCGATGGAGTCGCCCCCTCCACTCCAATCAACGAGTGTATGCCTAACAAAAGGTGCTTCCTCTAAATAAAACATGCTAATTAATAGACAATATTTACATAATCAACACATCTGGGTAAATATCCTCTTTCGTAATTGCCTCTGGTAAATTTGTCATGTAAATTCCATAAGCACTCATCGCATTCGTTTTCTCCTGATAACGAATGCCCCCTCACTCGTTCAATTTCTTTCATGCGAGCGATTCGTTTTTCTTGTTGGGCAACAGAAAAATGACAAATCACCAATCTCTGTTGCGAGTTGTGTAATCGAATCAGCCGAAAGTTGAGTAAAAAGCTCTTGATAAAGTAATTTCATTTCTTGGTCTAAGGGCATCATAAAAAAGCGCCACCTTTCTTAGTTAGTACTAATTAAATAGCGCTTTTGGCAAATTTTTAAACCTATTTTCTTAACTTGATGGCTATGAGACAGCCTCAAAAGACTTATATTTATGTTTGACTTCTAATTAGAGATAGCCGAACACCTAAAGGGTAATTTGAAGATTAATGCTTCACGACCATTACGAGCATAAGATGTATCACTTCTGCCATCTATTTTACCAAATGCTGTCGTCAGGAAAGTGCTAATTTATAATGTTAAGGATTTTGAAAGATAAAAAAACCTTATTCCTCTGTCTTTTTAGCGGGGAATCAGGGGTATAGTCTTTCACAAACATGCCCGATTATGGAGCATTGTACAGTCCTTTCTACACAATGAAATCGTAATAAAAGGTGCCAGTCACTCAAACAAACGTGTTAACTTTAACAAACATGTTTGTTTGAATTTTCATGATCGAACGAGTGACTAGCACTAAGAAATAATGATCCTGATTTATGTGCATTATCTAGCTCAGCACCCTCTCATAAAGCAGGTTAAAAAGTAGGTCCTAAGAATTATTTGAGCAAAATTTGAAACTAACAGACAAACCAATCGTAAATAACTTTGATAGCTGTTCGCTACTATTATTTAAGGAGAGGAAGTTTAAATGAAGAGCAAAAATACAATAATTATTTTGGTGTTTTTACTTACCTTGATATTACAGGCATGTAATCAGACCACAGGCAATGACAATGACAAAAATGAGAGCGAAACTACACAAAGTCACAAACAAACAGATGTAGAAGACACACAAGCGGATGACCAACCAACAGACAATACAGAAGAGGCCAATGAAACGGTAGGAATTCAAACAGAGACTTTAGTATCCGATGCATTGCCACTGCCAACGAACTTTGATGAAATTGTTTCTTATCCTGTCGGACCTTATAGCGGAAATGGATATAACTCAAAGCTCGATGGGAAAAATCAACTCACCGATGAAGAACTTGTCGAAGTCATTTTAGAAACATTGCCTGCTTTTACGAAAGAACAAGTACAAGAACAAGGCTTTTTAGATCAATGGCTTAGTGCACTCCACTATTTAATAGCCGAAGATTATAAGGATCCCCAATTGATATTCGACCAAATGGCTCTTGAATCGTTTGGAAAACCAATGATTAACGGGAATTTGATAGACTTTAAAGAACAATTAAATGTGTTAATCATTTTAGATGCAAGTGGTAGTATGGCAAACGTTCTTAATGGAGAAACCATGATGGATATTGCAAAGAGGGAATTAAATCTATTTATTGATCAACTACCAGATAATGTGAACATCGGATTACGTCTATACGGTGGAAAAAATGCAGTGAATGGAGGGAAATGTTCAGATACAAAACTATATCATCCTATTGCATCAGGAAATAAAAATGAAATCAAAACGACAATAGATGGCATTACACCAGGTGGGTGGACACCAATCGCTGAGAGCTTAAAACAATCTACAAAGGACTTCTCTAGTTATTCGAGTAAGACAAATACAAACTTAATTTATTTAATTAGTGATGGGGTGGAAACATGCGAAGGAAACCCTGAAAGTGAAGTTGAAAACTTGAGAAACTCAAATATCAAACCAATCGTGAATGTGATCGGATTTAATGTTGATATGAATGGACAAAAACAATTAAAACAAATTGCTGATTTAGGGCAAGGTCAATACATTCATGTTTCGAACAAAGAAGCTTTCGCTGATTCGATGAAATCTATTCAAAAGATTATTGATGCTTGGGAAATACAAAAACTTGATGCCATTGATGATGCAATTACAGCAAGAGGAAAACTTGATAATGCAATCTACCAACTGTCTAGGGAGTGGGAACATCAATTAAAAGATGAATATGACGTCATGATGTTAATGATGGATGCCCTCAATTACTCTGAAGGCTATTTTGAAGACAAACAAGTTTTTCATGATGTTCACAGTCAATTATTAGATAAAATTTCAAATAAAAATGATCTATATAGGGAAGAATTCGAGAAAAAAAGTACAGAACTAAAAAGTGATGTAGATCAAATTTTTGAAAATTTGTTAAGTGAGATCAATTGATTAGCGACAGCCTCCTTTTATTATTTCAACCAGTCATTTGTTAACTGGATAAGGGTGTAAGAAAAGATCTAGCGGGGAAAGATCTCCGCGGGATCTTTTTCTAATTCTATAGATGCGTAGTGATGTTCATCCATTCACACATCTTGACCACAGAAGGACTCATGTATTAGATAACATCCTTCATTTATGCGATTATATAAATATATGTAAAAGAAATATCTAGAGAGATGATAAAACCTGTCGAAGACATAATTATCCTTTATAAACATTCACAAACGGTTTAATTACCGAGACGAGCTTAATAGAACAGATAGAACCATCCCTTTCTAAAATTGAAGATTCTAACTTCCTTATGATGCCGCTATGCATATTTTTATAATAGTAGCCTCAATTGATTCCTTAACATACTTGGTCATGCGCAATTCTAAAATATGGAGTTTGCGAAAAAGCCTGATATGATCGCATTTGCAACTACAAAATGCAATATTATGCATATTGAAAATATTGGTATCTACAGTATATCATTGCGAACTAAAGCGCACGCATTTGCTGTATAAGTGAAAAAGGAAGAGGGTTTTTCGCGTTGCTCGAATATATGCTAACGATGTTATAATTAATAATAAATGAACTTCAAGTGAGGGGGGCTTGTCATGGAGCGATTACAGCAAATTAGCGAATGGTTAAAGGCATCTCAGCATACGGTCGTATTGACAGGGGCGGGGATGTCTACAGAGAGTGGGTTAGCAGATTTCCGCTCTAAAAGTGGCTGGTGGCAGCAAATTGACCCACGCACTGTCGCCACAACTGAGGCATTGGCACATAATTATGACCTTTTTCATCGATTTTATTCAGCGCGAATGAACGCGTTAGATGAAATTGCACCACATGAGGGACACTATATTTTAGCGGATTGGCAGAAGCAAGGACTCGTTCAGCATATTGCGACACAAAATGTTGACGGCTTACATACATTGGCAGGGGGCGCTAATGTAGATGAGTTGCACGGCTCTATTCGCTCGGTACGCTGTCAAAGGTGCGCGGCTATTGCTGAGAGTAGCCACTTTTTAGCAAAGGAGATTTGTTCATGTGGTGGTAAGCTGCGACCGAATGTCGTACTATTTGGGGAAAGCTTACCGCAACGAGCATGGGATAATACATTATCTCATATGAAGGCAGCACAGCTTGTAATTGTTATCGGTACAAGCCTGGAAGTTTATCCGGTTAGCCAGCTACCACTGATGACAAATGGAAAAACAGTTTATATCAATTTAGAAATTGAGCATAGCCATTTCGATATGATGATTTCAGGCAAGGCTGGCGCAATGCTGAATGCCATTGATAAGCTCTTATAGCTTGCGCAAGTTGGATGTATTAACATAAAATGTAGAAAGAAAAGGAGCGATAAATGATGTTAAAAACAATTGTTTTTGAACAATTAAAAGTAGCAATGAGAGAAAAGGATGTAGTAGCGAAAGGCGTACTAACACTTGTTAAATCTGCGTTAGACCTTGCAGAGAAGGAAAAGGGAAACGAATTAACACAAGAAGAGGAAATTGCTATTGTTAACCGTGAAATAAAGCAAACGAATCAAGCTTTAGAAGGTGCAGAGTCAGCAGGTAGAGAAGACTTGATAGAGAAAGAGCAAACAAAGTTGGAAATTTTAAAACGTTTCTTGCCTAAGCAATTAACGGAAGAGGAAATCATTGCGGAGTTAACTGCGGCAGGGATTGTCAAAGGCATGAATATGGGGGAGGCAATGAAAATTGCTAAGCCACTTTTAGCAGGGAAAGCTGATGGTGCATTAATGTCGAAAGTTGTTAAAAGCTTAATATAATTTGAAGGCTGTTTAGAAAGCATGGCGAGTGCAGTGCTTTTTAAACAGCCGATTTTTTTCATTAATAGAAATCAGATTTTCAATATGAAAATTTGCTCAAAATATTTTTGAGTTCCTTGCTTAATGATTGTAGCTCATCCGCGGAGTGGGCAACGCTTTCGATTGCTCTATTTTGTTCATCAGCAGAAGCCGAAATTTCCTCTGTTGTGGCAGCAGTTTGTTCTGTAATGGCTGTCATGCTTTCGATAGCAGTAGCTGTATCATTTTGCAAGGATGAAATATTGCGCATACCTTGTGATACTTCTGAAATAGAATGCTGTATCGTTTCAATCGCTTGATAAATTGTTTTAAAAGCGTGTTCTGTTTCGCTTGTTACTTGCTCCTGTTTGCTTGTAATCATTTGAGTTTGCTTTAAAGCATTGGAAGCATTTGTTGATTCCTTTAGCATAAGCTGAATCGTTTCGCGAATTTGTGTAGCTGCACTTGCGGATTCTTCAGCTAATTTTCTTACTTCATCTGCAACAACTGCAAAGCCTTTACCATGCTCACCAGCACGAGCCGATTCAATACTAGCGTTTAATGCAAGTAGATTTGTTTGGTCTGCGATGCTAGAAATGACATCAATTACAGTATCAATACTCGTTACCTTTGTAAGCAATTCACTCATTACCTCATGCACTTCAGATAACACTTTTGTGGAAGCGTTTGCAGTTTCACGTAGCTGTGCTACTTGCTTCATTCCTTCTTCGCTAGCAGTCGTCGCTTCATGTGATTGCTCCAGCATGCTGCTAGTCACGTCGGAAACAAGTTCAACCTGATAGGAGACCTCTTGTACTTTTTCGTTTGTCGTTTCTGCATCAATAGCCCCTTGAGAAGCCCCCTTTGCCATATCATGAATCGCATTTGAAATATTTTCAATCGAAACGGTTGTTTCTTCAACGACGGCACTAACAACATTGGACGTTTCGACAACATCTTCTGCTGCACGGTCAACTGACAGTACGAGTGTACGTAAATATTCCTTCATTGTGTTGACAGAATCGGCAAGCTTGCCTAATTCATCACGACGGTTAAACTGTACGGTCTCTTCCGAAAGATGACCCTTCGCAATTTCCTCTGTTTCGCGCATAATTGTTGAAATAACATGGACAATTTTTGAGATTAAATTCACACCAATGAAAATAATGACGCCCATTATAATGACTAAAGTAGCGATAATAATTAGATTGTTTTGCTTGTTCATAGCATTTAAGCTATCCATTGATTGCTGTGCGTTAATGTTTATTAATTGCTCAATTTCATCCAAATTGCTACGTGCTGCTTCAAAAGTTACATCAATCTGCTCAATTGCTGCATATATACTGTTACGCGCGAAGCTATTCATTGATTGCATTTGCTGTATAGAAGGGGCAAGCTGACTTTGCCAAAGGGTGAAGCTTTCATGAAAATCATTAAAGCTCTGTTCCATTGTTTGTCCAGACTGCTCATGTATTAATGTAGTAAAAGCCTCTGTTTCCTGTAAAAGCTGGAATGCCGTTTGCACTCGACTTGATACTTGCTCAATATTTTCCTCATAGCTAGCATATTCGGTCTCATAATTTTGAGTGCTTGTACTTTCTAGCATGCGAATAATAGCTAAATGGGCTTGATATAAATCACGATCTGCCTCAATTAAGCTTGTTTCAGCAGTATACACTTTGTCATATAATAGTGTTTTTAATGCATTAAAGTTCTGTTGGTTTAAAAGCATGTTTAGAATGAGTATCGTAGTAAGAATGATGATAGGAATAAAAAATAATAAACCTATTTTGATACGAATTGACCAATGCTGCATAAAAGTTCGCTCCTTTAAGTTAGGCTTTATATTTTGATAGTAACATACTCATTCTATTTTTAGCGAAGTGTTTTTTTGATTGAGTAAATGTTTTTAAAGGTTGAGAAGAGCCTGTAGCTCAAGCGAAGAATTGCGTCCATATTTTTTTAGCTGTTTACTGGAAGTTAACCTAAAGCCGTCACGACAAATTGACCTGCGCTGCGCAGACCTCCCTTCAAAATTTATGACATCCGCGGGGAACATGGTGTTGCTACTCTGTTGTTATCTTAGCATGTACTTGTTTTAGACTGAGTGCCTCTTTATCAAGGCTGAATCAACACTTATAGAGGTGGCGAGAAGTCATCTTGCTATCGGTACAAAAGGAATTTGCTCATGCGGTTACTCGTCGCCGCAAAAATTGCTGAAAGAAGTTAAAATTAGGTGCACAAACGTTTTTCATTATGCTATACTGTTACTACTTTGAATGAGAAAGGAAGATGGGTGGCCGATGTTAAACTAACCTGATTTTTTAATCATGATGAATAATTCAACATGAAAAAAACAGGATTAGTCTGCCCATTTTCAAATAAACATGCTGGAAACTAATGTTTTCACATAGGTGACAAGCTTATTAGCTTTACAATTATGTAAAGCAAGAGCAGCCCTATGGATTTTGATGCAAGCCTGCTTTAAAATCTATAGAGCGATGTTGGCAGCATCAGCGATTGGCGACTAATCCTTCCAAAATTATGGGAGGATTTTTTTCGTATACATTCAGACTGATTTTGAAAAATCAGCTATAGTAATTTTAGGATTGCTGGAATCGCAACGAAATTGATTCTCCCTATATTAAAGGGGGAGTTTCTATTATGGAACTATTGAAAATACATGATGTAACGATTGAATTAGAGCAGGCTATTTTACTGCAAAATGTAAGCCTATCACTTATTGAAGGGGAAATTGTCGGCATCGTAGGAAAAAACGGTGCTGGTAAATCTACCCTGCTGCATTTATTAAATGGAGAGCTTCGGCAAAGTGCAGGTGTACTACAATGGCAACGCCCTGTTGAGCCTGTATATATCGTGCAGGAGCAAGAAACGTATGATGAACAGTATAGCGGGGAGGCGGAGCTATTAGCAAAATGGCACGTACCTTCTAATGAGTATGCAACATTAAGCGGTGGAGAGAAGCTGAAATTACGCTTAGCCTATGGTTTTTCGAAGGCAAAGGATGTGCTGCTATTAGATGAACCAACGAACCATTTAGATAAAGAAAGTATCGAGCTATTAATTGAGCAAATAAAGGCATATAAAGGGACGATTTTAGTCGCTTCACATGACCGTGCATTTTTAGATCAAGTGGCAACAACAATTTGGGCAATTGAAAATACTAAAATTACGACTTATAACGGCAACTATACGCATTATAAAAAAGTGAGAGCAGATGAACGAAAGGCGCAGCAGCATGCGTATGAGCAACAGCAAAAAAAGATTGAGCGCATTGAAGGGCAATTAACGAATTTAACCAATTGGTCAAATAAGGCACATGCTGCATCCACTAAGCAGGAAGGCTTTAAAGAATATCATCGAGTGAAAGCCAAGCGTACAGATGCCCAAATAAAATCGAAAAGAAAGCGTTTAGAGCAGGAGCTAAGGGTAGCGAAGGTGGAGCAGATAGCTAAGCCATATGAGGTGCAATTTGAAATAAATGCAACAACGAAGCGTGGCAAGCGATTTTTAGAGGTGACAGGAATCGAAAAATGTCTAGCGAACAAGCTACTATTTAGCAGTCAACATTTTACAGTTATGCATGGTGAAAAAGTAGCGTTAGTTGGCAGGAATGGTGCGGGCAAAACGACCTTTTTACAAATGATCATGGGCAAGGAGACTTATAGGGGCAAGCTTTGGTTATCACCAACTGCATCTATTGGCTATTTATCACAAAATGTTTTTGATTTACCTTTAGAGCAAACACCTGCACAAGTTTTCTATCGTGAAACATTTGAAGCAAGAAGTGAAGTCCAGCATTTAATGAAGCAGCTTGGCTTTACAGCGATGCACTGGCAAAATCCAATTGCCACAATGAGTATGGGGGAACGGGTCAAACTCAAGCTCATGCAATTTATTTTGCAAAATAAAGATGTTTTACTATTAGATGAGCCGACAAACCATTTAGATATTGAATCGCGAGAACAGCTAGAAGCAACATTGCAGCAATTTTCAGGAACCATTATTGCGGTCTCGCATGACCATTATTTCTTACAGCAAATTACGAGCGAGCAGCTAGTCATTCAAGATGGCGTGCTAAGTAAAAATACAATAAAACAAGAAATTCAACAAAATACGAGTGTCTCATTATTGGCACTTGAAACAGAGCGGCAGGCGATACTAGGAAAACTAAGTCTTGCTAAACCGAATTCTACGCAGTATATGGAGCTCGACAAGCGCTTCAACGAGTTAACAAAAGAAATAAATGCATTGAAAAAGAGCTAATATAGTCAATTATACCTTGGCTAACTTTAGCCTAGCTTCGACTTTGTACCGCCATAATATTAGTCACTCAGCCGTTGCTACAGAACGCGGTGTTCTAAGATTGAATCGCGAGGGCGTGTCTTAAAATAACTTTCTAGACACGCCCTTTTTTCTATTTCATTACAGCTTGTACTTTAAGAATATCGTTTTTTTGTGTAACATAAAGTGTTAGTTGAACCTATCAATTTTAGCAAGCACCAGCAACAAAGTATGTAAACGATTGAGAAGGAGTGTATTATGGAAAATTTCGATTTTATTGTTTTGATTAAGCACATTATTATTGGTTTAGTACAAGGATTTACGGAGCCAATTCCGGTTTCATCAAGCGGTCATGTTATGATTGCTAGTGAGCTACTTGGGATGGGGGAGCAAGGCTTTACATTTGCGATTTTAACAAATACTGCATCACTCATCGCCATTTGTTATATTTTTCGTGAAGATATTGCACGTCTTATCACGCATTCATTGCAGTATTTAAAAACGAAAGAGAAACGTTACCTATCAGATTTTAAATTTTCAATGTTTGTTATCGTCGGTACGATTCCAGCGGGCGTGCTTGGTGTGCTTTTAAGTGATGTTATCGCAGAAAATTCGAGCATGACGACGATTGCGATTACGCTTTTTATTACGGGGATCGCCCTTTGGTTAATCCGAAATTTACGTGGAACTAAGCGCGATGGTGATTTAAAATTAAAAGATGCCATTATTGTTGGATGTGGGCAGGCGGTTGCTTTAATGCCAGGGATAAGCCGTTCTGGGGCAACGATTATTTCCTCGTTAGCTGTAGGGATGAAGCAGGATACAGCTTTGCGTTTTTCATTTATGCTATATATTCCAATTAGCTTAGGTGGTGTTGTATTAGGCGTAAAGGATTTTATCGAACACCCTGCTGAACAAGCGCTTATTATTCCTTATGTTGCGACATTTATTGCAACAATGCTCATGACTTATTTTGCAATGCGATGGTTTATGGGCATTATGAAAAATGGAAAACTAGCTTACTTTTCATATTATTGCTTCATTGTTGGTGCATTATTGTTAATTTTTTATTAAAGTATGAGCATACATATTGTCTGCATATTTTTTTATTATTTCGAAACTTTAATGGAAGTTATTCGTAAATAAGGTAATACATAAGGAAGGAGGAGAATTTAGTTGTTTGGATTTTCACTCACAGCAGTTTATTTGACAGTGTTAATTGTCATCGGGAGTTGTACATTGCTCTATTTGGTATTTGCTGATTTAGCGGATGGCGTAGCTGAAGGTATTCCCTATTTTGATCCAGCCGTGATTCTTACCTTTATTTCGGTAACGGCAGCGGGCGGTTATTTACTTGAGCGCTTTACATCGTTAGCGAGCATTGTTGCTTTCATCATCGCCTTAATTATTGCGGCTATTTTAACAGCGTTACTGTATTTTTTCCTTCTCGTGCCACTGCGTTCAGCGGAGGTATCGCTCGTTTATACAGATGCCTCATTGGAAGGGCAAACAGCGAAGGTTATTGTACCAATACCAATAGATGGCTTTGGTGAAATTGTTATCGAATCAGTTAATGGTATTATTTCAAAGCGAGCAGCAAGCTACCAAGGTGAAGAAATTCCTTATGACATGAAAGTCTTGATTATCGAAGTAAAAGAAGGAACAGCTTTTGTGACATCTTATGACAAAGGTTTTACGAATGCATAGTTTAAAGGAGGAAAAACAATGATTGAAACTTTAGGTATTATTGGGGTTGTCGTAGTTATTATTCTTATATTTTTAGGGATTTATGTGGCAAAATATCGTACAGCAGGCCCAGACGAAGCATTAATTGTAACAGGGAGCTACTTAGGTTCAAAAAATGTCCACACTGATGAGACTGGAAACCGTATCAAAATTATTCGCGGGGGCGGTACATTCGTATTCCCGGTATTCCAACAAGCAGAGCCATTAAGCCTGTTATCAAGTAAATTAGATGTGACGACACCAGAAGTGTATACAGAGCAAGGTGTACCAGTTATGGCAGATGGTACAGCAATTATCAAAATTGGCGGTTCCATTTCTGAAATTGCTACAGCAGCAGAACAATTTTTAGGCAAGGAAAAGCATGAGCGTGAAATGGAAGCACGTGAAGTATTAGAAGGACATTTACGTTCGATTTTAGGCTCGATGACAGTAGAGGAAATCTATAAAAATCGTGATAAATTCTCACAGGAAGTACAACGTGTGGCATCACAGGACTTAGCGAAAATGGGTCTTGTTATCGTATCTTTTACAATTAAAGATGTACGTGACAAAAATGGTTACCTTGAATCACTGGGTAAACCACGTATTGCACAAGTAAAGCGCGATGCGGATATTGCAACAGCAGAGGCAGATAAAGAAACACGTATTAAACGTGCACAAGCGGATCAAGAGGCACAAAAGGCTGAGCTAGCACGTGCAACAGAAATCGCCGAAGCGGAAAAGGATAATCAATTAAAGGTTGCAGAATATCGCCGCGAGCAAGATATAGCACGAGCACGAGCAGACCAAGCGTATGAGTTAGAAACAGCTCGCGCGAAGCAGGAAGTTACAGAGCAGGAAATGCAAGTACAAATTATTGAGCGTCAAAAGCAAATTGAGCTTGAGGAACGTGAGATTTTACGTCGTGAGCGTCAATATGATTCGGAAGTGAAGAAAAAGGCGGATGCTGAGCGCTATGCGATTGAGCAGCAAGCAGCAGCAGAGAAAATGAAGCAGCTAACGCAGGCAGATGCGGAGAAATATCGTATTGAAGCACAAGCTCAAGCGGAAGCAGAGCGTATTCGTCTTGACGGTTTAGCAAAGGCAGATGCGGAGCGTGCACAAGGTACGGCTGAAGCTGAAATTATTCGCCTGCGCGGTTTAGCCGAAGCTGAAGCGAAGCAAAAAATCGCCGAAGCATTTGAGCAGTATGGTCAAGCGGCTGTGTTAGATATGATTGTACGCATGATGCCAGAATATGCGAAGCAAGTGGCAAGTCCATTAGCGAATATCGACAAAATTACAGTTGTTGATACTGGCGGTGGAGAAGGCGGAGGAGCAAATAAAGTTACTTCGTACGCAACAAATTTAATGGGTTCCTTGCAGGAAACATTAAAAGCTTCATCAGGCATTGATGTTAAAGAATTAATTGAAGCATATGTGGGCAAAAGCGCTGTCAAACAATACGCACAGCAAATGCCTGTAGCAGTGCCAACATCGGTACAACAAAAAGAAGAAAAATCTGAAACAGTAGTAACAGAAGAGTAAAAAATAAAGGGCTGTTGGAAAAGTATATACCTTTTCGAACAGCCCTTTGTATCTATATTAAATATTTTTGCGTTAGCCAAAATAAATTGTCACACGACTTCTTTCTATTTGTGTAAATAAAAACGGCTTAAGCCCTTTTCAAAAGGGCCTAAGCCGCTATCATTAGCTAGGAAAAATAATAGAAACTTTTCGCAACGTATTATTTTTCCCAAGGCTTAAAAAGTCAAGAAGAATGAATAAAAGCTAATAACTAGTCTTATTAATTGTAGTTTTACTGTACTTCCTGCGCGTTATCTAGTGCTTCTTGAGGAATTGTAATCGTTGTATTATTAAAATCTTCGTATTTTGTTGTTGATTTCTGGTCAATCTTCGCTGTTATGCCTTCCATTTCCATTGTAATAATCATATCCATCTTCATTTCTTTCATATCATACGTCTTTTTATCAATCGTTAATTGATAAGTAGTGTCATCAAAAGATAGATTTTCTAATTGTTCAACAGGCGCATCGGGCATTGTCATTGCTATTTGCTCTTCGATTAATTGTTTAAATTTATCGCCGCTAGCATTTAGCGTTAAAATATATTCATTATTCGTTTGCTCAAATGTAAAGTCATCAGCATATTTTTCTAACAATTTTAGTTGCTCAGAAGCATCTGCTTGCACGCCTGCTTGATTTAGTAATTCCTCTAATGAAGCTTCCTGCTGCAGCTTTAACCATGTTTCTGATGCACTGTCGTAAGCATAAAAACCATCATTAGCAGTCATATACATTTTGAGTGGCATATCGAATTTTTCACCATTTGTTTGTTCTGTCATGGAAATTGAACCATCAACAAAAAATTGCATAGGTTCTTTTACTGCACCCATTTTTAAATTAGCTGTTGTATCGGCTTTTGAGCCATCTCCAATATCCATTACTTGTGTCATTGTAATTGTTGCATTAAAGCTTTGAATTTCACTTTGTCTCTCAACACTCTTTGTAAATACCTCTTCTAGTGATAAATCGCTTTTTTCAGTCGTATTTTCTTTCGGTGTCGCCGTTGTGCTACAGCCGGCAGCAATAACTGCTACACCAGTTAATGCTAACAACATTTTTTTCTGCATTTGTATTACAGCTCCTTTATACTTGAATACTATTTATACTGTTTTTTCTAGTAAAAGTTTCAAGAAAGCCGTTTTTTGATAGAAAAGTCCTGTTATTTACAAATAAAATAGCACACATCCTACCATACAAGCACAGCCTGCGATAACGAAAAGATGCCAAATTGCATGATTGTAAGGGAGTCGATGCCAAGCGTAGAAAATAGCGCCGAATGTAAAGAACAGTCCACCTGCTAGCAGCAATAAAAAGCCTTCCAATTGTAAAAATGCATAAACCGGCTTTATCACAAAAATGATGAGCCAGCCCATTGCGATATACAGGCCTAAAGAAAATGCCTCGAAGCGATGAATAAATAAACATTTAAAAACGACCCCAAATATCGCAATACCCCAAATAATACATAATAATGTAATGCTTAAAACGCCATCTAAAATAACGACTAAAAACGGTGTGTACGTTCCAGCGATTAAAATATAGATAGCTGAATGGTCAAGAATTGCAAAAAGGCGTTTAAAGCGTAAAGGCATGCTATGTAGTAGTGTAGAGTTTAAAAATAATATGATAAGCGATGCCCCAAAAATACTGTATGAGACGACTTCGACAACGCCGCCTGTTGCAATAGCTTGTAAAATAAGAACGACACAAACAGGGATGCTAATAAATAAGCCAATACCATGTGTAATTGCATTCCATAGCTCTTCATTTTTTGATTTGTAATCGAAAACGATGTTTTGCATTGAAATCACTCCTTGTTAAATACTATAGTAAAATAGATATTTTTTAGACAGACATATTTGTCATTAGTTGTAACTACAATATGTCATATGGAAAAAAGACAATTATCAATGAATAGTGATTACATTTGTCACCTTTACAGTAGTAATTCAAGTTACTTATAATAGGAAAGAAGAATATAAAGGATGTGTCATTAGTGGGACGAATTCATATTGTAACTGATTCAACGTGTGATTTAACGAAAGAGGAAATTACGAAACATGGCATACATGTTGTGCCATTAACAATTTCAATTGGACAAAATACATATGTAGATGGGATAGATATAGAACCTATCACATTTATGGATATAATGAAACGTTCATCTGAGCTCCCAAAAAGTTCACAGCCTGCACCTGGGAAATTTAAAGAGCTATACGACGAGCTTGGAAAAGATGGCGACCAAGTTTTATCAATTCATATGACAGGTGGTATGAGTGGCACAGTTCAATCTGCTCGACAAGCTGCTGAAATGACGACTTCAGATGTGACAGTTGTGGATTCACGCTTTATTGCATTTGGTCTAGCATTCCAAATCCGTGAAGCGATTCGCTTACGCGATGAAGGCGCTTCAATGGAGGATATTGTAGCGCGCTTAGATGTAGTGCGTGAGAATACGAACTTATATGTTGTTGTTGATACGCTAGAAAACTTAATTAAAGGTGGCCGTATCGGTAAAGGCAAGGGGATGATTGGTTCATTATTAAATATTAAGCCAATCGCTAGCTTAGAGGGCGGAGAATATACACCTGTATCAAAAGCACGTAGTCATAAACAAGTCGTCAATTATTTATTTAAACAGTTCCAAGAAGATACTGCTGGTAAAACAGTTAAAGGTGTAGGTCTTTCACATGCAGGTGGGTTACAGACGATGGGACAGCCGTTGTTGGATTTAATTAAATCCACAGGCTTTGATAATGCAGAAATTGCATTTACTTCACCAATTATTAGTACACATACAGGTCCAGGGGCAATTGGCTTTATTTATTTTGCGGAATAGGACTAGAAGTGGCGTCCAAAATGCCGTGCAGAAGCCGACATTTTGGACGCTTTCGTTGGTGTTTTGATAAAATGTTTGCTTATGACAATAGAGAGCTTTCTTTAGAATTGACAGAAGTACTGACTTTAGTGGTGTTTCTTCTAAGTAAAAAAGAGGAGAAAATCATTCTTTCAATACAATGTCAACATAAAATGACCTTAACGGATGTTTCCATTTAGTGTGTGCAGTGAAAGTTTAATTTCTGCTACTTAGAAGAAAATCCATTAAACCGGCTGTTTATCCTATCTTCAATGAATCCTTTTGCTATTTTCTTCGAGTGGATTTTTGGAAGAAACACCACTGACAGCATCGAATATGACGTCTGCGCACGGCATGTTGGATGCCCTCCCGTGTTTGTTTTCGTCATATCCTTTATAATGAACTATACATAAGTTAAAAATAGTAGTTTTAATATTTAAAGATTGGTAGGGAAGAAGAACGAATGAGGCTGTTTGTTAGTGTGTTATGTTGTTGCTTATTACTAGCTGCTTGCTCAGTGACGGTGGATGAGTCCGATATAACGCAGGAAGAGTATGAGAAATCGCTTGGTACGTCGAATGTACCATTACCAATAGATGATGCCCTTTATATTGAACAAGTGAAAAGGGAAAGCATTGTAGATAAGCTCAGTGAAATTTTTCAATTAGACTGGCTGAGCCGAAAGGAAATAGATGCAAAGGATATAGAGTATATTGCACTAGGAGACTCTTTAACGGACGGCGTGGGCGATGAATATAAACGTCAAGGATTTACTGAACGTTTGATTGAAAGGCTTGAGAAATGGCCTGCAATTGCATCTGTAACATTAGATAATCGAGGGAAAAGAGGGCGTCGCAGTGAGCAACTGTTGGCACTTCTTGAAAAAGGGCATTATGATAAGGAATTAGCAACCGCCAATTTGGTTACGATAACAATGGGTGGTAATGATGTCATGAAAGTAGTCAAGACGGATATCTTTTCTTTAAAGAAAGAGATGTTTGATGAGGAAAAGGTAAATTTTAAAAATAATTACGAGCAAATTATTAAAAGAATTCGTGCTAAAAATACAGAAGCCCCCCTCATTTTAATTGGTTTTTATAACCCTTTCTCGATTGTCGTAGATGAAATCACTCCATTTGAAGAAATTATTGTAGAATGGAATAATGAAATTATCCAGTTAGCAGAAGAGGATGGGAACGCGTGCTTTGTCCCTGTAATGGACCTGTTTCATACGAATGAGGATTTAGTGTACCATACAGATTTTTTCCATCCTAATTCTAGAGGTTATGAGCGAATGACAGAGCGCATTGTATCCGCAATGACGGCATGTGGTATTGAAGAAATGACGGATGGCTTGATTGGATTTGAGGAGTGATACAATAGATGAATAAATGGAAAGTCGCCTTTTTTTTACTTGCAGGAGCGGTTATTTTTTCAATTGTTTTTATCGTTTATTTGGCGACTTCGAAAGTAGAAGGAAAAGCAATTCCAGAACAGCAACAAATAACTGGGCATGTGCTAACGGTTCAAACAACGGCAAAAGAATTTGAAGCAATCGCTAAAAAATATATGGGAAAAGGGCCGTTAGAGAAATCACCGGTACCTGTAGAAATAGAAGTAAACGAGCAAGTACAGTTATTTAGTGAGTTAATTGTCTTCGGTATTACAGTTCCTATTTCGATGGATTTTGAGCCTATTGTCAGCGATGGTAACATACGTCTAAAGCAAACAGAGGTAAATGTAGGAAAATTAAATATTCCACCATCGACTGTGCTAAAGCTCATGAAAGATGCGATTGAATTTCCGAGCTGGATGATTGTTAGACCGAATGAGGAGGAAATTTACGTTGATTTATCGCGAATCAATATTGCTTCTGGCTCGAGAGTTCGTGCTAAAGAAATTGATTTGAAAAATGATAAAATATTATTAGAAATCATAATTCCGGCAGAAGAGGTGAAATAAATGTTAGAATATGCAACGTTTGCAGGTGGCTGCTTTTGGTGTATGGTAAAGCCATTTGATGAAGTAGAAGGAATCGAATCCGTTGTTTCAGGTTACACAGGTGGACATGTGGAAAACCCGACATATGAGCAGGTTTGTTCTGAAACGACAGGGCATTTAGAAGCGGTCCAAATTTCCTTCAATCCAGCGTTATTTTCCTATGAAGAGCTTGTGGAGCTATATTGGACGCTTATAGACCCAACTGATGCAGGGGGACAATTTTATGACCGAGGGGAATCGTACACAACTGCGATTTTCTATCATAGTGAGGAGCAACGTGAAATAGCTGAGTGCTCTAAGGCCGCCTTGCAAGCCTCTAGCAAGTTTGCTGCGCCCATTGCAGTGAAAATTTTACCCGCAAAGCCTTTTTATGCAGCAGAGGCATACCACCAGCATTATTATCAGAAAAATCCTGCGCATTATGAGCGCTATGCAGTAGGCTCAGGGCGCGTCGCATTCAGAGAAAAACATTGGGGTGATGGATATGATAAATAAAGAGCAGCGATTGAAGGAATTAAATGAAATGCAATATTATGTAACGCAACAGCAGGGGACAGAGCCACCTTATCGCAATGAATATGACCAGCATTTTGAACAGGGGATTTACGTTGATATCGTTTCGGGTGAGCCGCTATTTTCTTCGCTTGATAAGTTCGATGCAGGCTGCGGTTGGCCAAGTTTTGCAAAACCGTTAGAGGAACAGGAAGTGACAGAGCATTTTGATACATCGCATGGCATGCGACGTGTAGAAGTTCGGAGTAAAACAGCGGATTCCCATTTAGGACATGTTTTCCCAGATGGACCGAAGGATTTAGGAGGCATGCGCTATTGTATAAATTCGGCGGCATTGCGTTTTATCCCAATCGCGGAGCTGGAGGAGCAGGGCTACGGTAAATATAAAGCTTTGTTTGAGTAGTGATAGTAGACGGTAAAAACGTCCGAAAAGCAGTGCTTTTCGGACGTTTTTTATACTTTGAACTCTCCAACAACATTGCGTAAATCGTCTGCCTGCTTCGCTAATTCAGAAGCGGCTGCGTTAATTTCCTCCATTGATGCAGAGCCTTGCATTGCTGCAGAAGCACTCGTTTCTGTGCTGAAAGCTGTGTGCTCTGCAATCGCATTTACTTCAACAAAGGAAGTATTCACTGCGTTGCTATAGTCTAATGTCACATTTATTTTCTCTACCATACGAGCAATAATTTCTGTTGTTCGTTCTGTTTGTTTTAAAATTTTATCAAGAGAATCATTCGTTTCATTTGCAACTTCTACGCCTTTAATAACAGATTGCACACCATCATGATTTTGCGCAATAATTGATTTTACTTCTGTTTGGATGGAAGAAATGATACCGGTTACTTCAAGTGCCGCTTTTTGCGATTGTTCCGCTAGTTTACGCACTTCATCTGCTACGACAGCGAAGCCTTTCCCGTGCTCACCAGCTCGTGCAGCTTCGATGGCTGCGTTTAGTGCAAGCAGGTTTGTTTGCTCTGCAATACCTGTAATCGTACTAATAATAGAAGTAATTTCTCCAGATTTTTTTCCAAGTGCTTCAACAGTCATTGTTGTATTCGCCATTGTTTCTTCAATGTCCATCATCACTGTTGAAGAATGGTTAACAGATTTGCTACCGTTATTTGCTACAATACGCATTTCCTCAGAGGCTTGATGAACCTCTGTTGCACCTTCATTTAAGTCACGCATCGATTGCTCAAGCAATTGCATATCTTGGGCAGCTTGTCCCATTCGCTTAATAATTGTATTGCTATCATTTGCAATATCCTGCGTAGAATGCGCAATGGAATCAATCATTCTTGCGTTTTCATCTGCTGCTGCCATCAGTTCCTGAGAGCTTGCAGAAACATTTTCTGCTAAGCCAGAAACGCGCTTTACAAGTGTAGAAATTGAATGGATTAATGTGTTTGTTGAGTCAGCAATTTGCGCAAATTCATCATTTGTTTTAACACGTACACGTCGTGTTAAATCGCCACCAGTACTCGCAATATCTAAAATAGATGTATTGATAGAGTGCGTGTTACGTCGAATTGATTTAAACAATATGTAGCCAGATATAATCGTTAAAATCATTGCGATAATTGATAGCGTAAAGAATGATATTTTAGTGGCGCTTGCATATTGCTCAAGCTCTTTAATCAATTCTTCATTTTTACTTTCTAATAAATCGATTAAATTGACCGAATAATCGTCAATATATGCTTTTAATGATTGCCCACCCCCATTATGCATCAGCTTTTGGGCATTTTCAAAGCCATACTTAGTGCGTGTATCAATCATATTTTGAGAATGTGTTAAATAAACGCTATAAAGCTGTTTGATTGAAGCTAGAATATTAGAAGCTTCTTCAAAATCCTCCAAAATTACTTGTAGCTCAGCAATATTCGTATTAATATTTTCTTTAACCATCTCGTAATGTTGTAAAGTTTCTTCTTTTCCTGTAATGAGAAATGTCTGCTCATGACTGGAAAGCTTCGCAATATCGCTTGCTAAATTATTTATTGAAATTTGCTGTTGCAAATTTTCATCAGCAAAATCTCGCAAGCTTGTTTGTAATTTAGTAATATTAGTATACGATAGCACTTCCATGGCGAGAATAATCGCTAATAATAAAGAGAAAACAAGTAATATTCGTCCGCGAATAAGCTGATAAAATCTAGCCTTTTTCTTTTTCTCTACGGGTGCTTTTGGCTGCTTTTCTTTTTTTCGTTTTGCGAAAAGCTTTATTGGTGCAGCCCTTTTCAATTTATTCCTTTTTAATAGCAAATTTGTCACCATCTTTCTATAGGATAAATTATTCATCACTTTAATAAGTTTACCTATATATTAATACTTTGTGAAGTAGATTTTTGTGAAAAGGAGAGAAATTTTTGAAAAAGTCTTTTTATTCTTACATTTTAACATACCGCGATGGACAAGCAAATGATGCTAAGTCTCAGTTTGCGGAGGCATGTTTTCGTGATACTAGTTTTCCTAAAATGTCGACATCTTTTGAGGAATTATCACAGTATATCGAGATGCAAGGAGATGATATTCTAACTGCGGCCACCTTCGATGAGCTTTGGTCTTTATATTTGGAGATATATGGTGAATAAAAAAACGAAAGCAAGACGTCTAACCTTGCGAAAAAAGCGTAAAACAAGTATGATGTGAAATGACTAATAATGAAACGAGGGACAAAATTATGAGTATTCATATTAATGCAAAACAAGGTGAAATTGCTGACATCGTATTACTTCCCGGGGACCCTTTACGTGCGAAGTATATTGCTGAAACTTTTTTAGAGGATGTTACATGCTACAACGAAGTACGAAATATGTTTGGCTATACAGGTACTTATAAAGGAAAGCGCGTATCTGTTCAAGGGACAGGCATGGGTGTACCATCTATTTCGATTTATATTAATGAGCTAATGGAAGAGTATGGCGTACAAAAATTAATTCGTGTAGGTACTTGCGGTGCGATTCAAAAGGATGTAAAGGTGCGTGACGTTATTTTAGCGCAAGCAGCATCGACAGACTCTAAAATGAATGAAATTATTTTCAATGGCATCGATTATGCCCCAACGGCTAATTTTGATTTATTATTAAAAGCTTACAATGCTGGTCAAGCAGCAGGCTTAAACCTTCAAGTAGGGAATATTATGACAGCAGATATGTTCTATTCAGAGGAAAATCAAAATGAAAAATTAGCGCGTTACGGTGTATTAGCAGTTGAAATGGAAACAGCTGCACTTTACACATTGGCTGCCAAATATGGTCGCCAAGCACTATCTATTTTAACAGTATCAGACCATATCTTAACAGGTGAAGCAACTTCTTCAGAGGAACGTCAAACGACTTTTAATGATATGATGCTAGTAGCACTTGAGGCTGCGATTCAGGAATAGTTGATATAGCGGCGTTTTTGACGCATTTAATTTAAGAGAAAATAGAGCAACCGACTAAAATACAGCGGTTGCTTTTTTTATGTAAAATTCAAATATTTGCATCTAATAAATATCCATAATTTTGGACTTTACTCAATAACATATAAATAACCAAAAAGTAAATATTTACAATAAATAGTGGTATATGATATCCTTTTGTTAAAAAAGGAGGATATAATTCGAACAATTTAATGTAGAAGATTAACTTTTTTAAAGCCTCCTTATCTACTTGTATGTAAGAGATTTTTATAAATCAACACAATTAATCAAATATTTTGGAAATTTTTGTGTTTTAAAACGTATATAGTGATTGAGAAAGGAGGAAAGCAAGTATGAAGAAAAAATACTTGATTATTTTGTCAACCCTACTATTAAGTGCTTTTTTAACGGCTTGTGAGGAGGAAGGGGGTCCTACTAAAGATATATCAAATGAAGAACAAATGAAGATAGATAGTGAAATGACAACAGATGCATTGGATTTTTATCATATTATTTACCAAAATAAACTGGGGCAATTCATTGCTTGGACAGATGAAGGTGTAATGATTAGTGGGATATGGCTTAAGGAACTACCGACAGATACAACCGCTTTAGATATGGTATTAGAAAAAGAAGGGGCTGAACCCCATGCAAGATTCGAAAAAATATATGAAAATGCTGAAATAACAACAGACGGTTTAAAATATTATGTAAAACTTGATGATGAGATAACATTAGAATTTGAAAAAGTAGGACCTCGAATCATTAAAGATTCGCAAGGGTTTGAATATTATTCAAAAAAATACCAGGGAGAATGAGCAAATCCATGTTTTTAAATAAGAAAAAAGTTTTAAGGTCTAGAGAACTCGATTATTTGGGTGCTTCTAGGCTTTTTCTTTAATCAAGTTTATTATGTTTATAGCAAACACTATTTTAGAGAAATTTTATACTTTTCTTGCAGCAGTATATGGTCATTGACTTTAATAAGACAATTCAAAGTCATAAATCCACCCAGTTTTACTGTCACCTTTGATATAGAACCATCGTCTTCAACGATGTTCCCCTGTAGCTTAACGAATGGAACGATTTGTTTGAACATGCTGTCGCGCTTTTTGCAATCCACAATGATATTGTTGATGGCGAGTGTTTCTTCTGTTATTGCATTAACAACGCGTATTGTGTGACCATTATAGTCAATTTGCCAAACTTTAAAAGTATCCTTCGCCAAATCTTCCTGAACGATTTCCAATTCCTTCTTCATTTCTTCACGAAAATTTTTGAACAAAATAAAACCTCCATATTGCTTTCCTTAAAGTCCTATTAAAACTATATAATGGGCTTATATTTGGAACAAGTGAGAATCATAAATGTTAAGAAAAAATTGCTATAATTGTGAAACTAAATAAAAAAATGAACGTCTAATCTTTTCGAAGTGTGTATAAACTGTTAAGATAAGAATAGTGTGCCGTACATAGTGGAAAATGAGAGTGGTGAAAGTAATGGATGAACAACAACGAACTGAGGAACAGGTTCAGCAACAACCTATAAAGCCTGCGGGTAAATACATAAGCATAAAACCTTTTAAATTTATTATGCTGATGTTCCTAACGATTTTAGTAACAGCTGGTTTAACGATTTTCGCTTTAACATTCGGGGAGCAAAAGGTAGTAGAAGTAAAAGTCCCTGTGGAGCGTACAGAATTTAAGCAACTTTATGATGCTTTTGATGAACTGAAAAAAAATTACTATGTAGAAATAGATGATGAAAAAGTAATTCATGGTGCAATTAATGGAATGTTTGATGCGCTTGAGGACCCATATTCGGATTATATGAACCGAGAGGAAGCAGCACACTTTAATGAGAGCCTATCGTCTAGCTTCCAGGGTATTGGCGCGGAAATCCAAGAGCGAGATGGCTATATAATGGTCGTGTCACCAATTAAAAATTCACCAGCAGAGAAAGCAGGTATTTTACCAAAGGATTTAATTTTGTCTGTTGATGGTGAGAGCTTGAAAGGTTTAAGTGCCTCAGAGGCAGTTTTACGTATTCGAGGTGAAAAAGGTACATCTGTTACATTAATGATTCAACGTGGTGATGGAGAAGAGCCTATTGAAATGAAGATTGTGCGTGATGATATTCCGATTGAAACTGTGCATGGTGAAATGGGAGAGGATAAAATCGCCCATATTTCAATATCATCATTTAGTGAGCAAACAGCGAAAGAGGTAGCTCAAAATTTAGCTGCATTTGAGAAGCAAGGAATGAAGGGGCTTGTGCTTGATGTACGGCAAAACCCAGGTGGCTATTTAACGGCTGCATTAGAAATTTCAAACTTCTTTGTAGAAGAGGGCAAGCCAATTCTACTTATTCAAAGTCGTACAGGAGAACCTGAAGCAATGGTTGCAGAAGGTGGGAAAAAATATGATATTCCTGTCACAGTGCTAATAGATGAGGGCAGTGCATCTGCCTCTGAGATTTTAGCAGGCGCATTACAAGAGTCTGCAGGAGCAAAAATCGTCGGTAAACCATCGTTTGGTAAAGGAACAGTGCAAACAGTAACCGATTTACCAGACGGCGCAAACTTGAAATTTACAACTAGTAAATGGCTAACACCAAATGGTAATTGGATTAATGAAAAAGGAATTGTACCGGATATTGATGTAGATACAGCAACTTACGCGTCATTACCTTATATTGATCCGAAGCAAGAGTTAAAGTTAGAAACGAATTCAAAGCTTGTCAATGCAGCCGAGCAAATGCTTGAAGTGTTAGGCTACGAGGTAGGAAATGTCGACAATCTGTTTGATGAAGAAACTGAAGAAGCAGTAAAGCAATTCCAAGTAGCGAATAATCTAGAGGATACAGGTGTTTTATCTGGAGAAACAACATATGCATTAATGGATGCATTACGCGAGAAACTTCGTACGGATGACCCGCAATTATTGGAAGCGAAAAAGCTTCTAATTGGTGAGGAGCCAGAGACAGAAGCAAGTGATGAATAAGAAAGAGCGTGTCTGAAAAGTCATTTTGAGACACGCTCTTTGTAAATAACGGGCTGTTAGGAAGGATAAAACCTTTTCTGACAGCCCCTTTCTAGAGGTGAGAAATAATGAAAGATGTCTATTTATTAAGTGGATTTTTAGGAAGCGGTAAAACATCGCTATTAATAGATGTGATTCGACAGTTTAAGGAGCAGGGCTTGAAGCCAGCAGTGATTATGAACGAGCTTGGCAAACTGCCTTTCGATTCACAGGCGGTGGAGAAAGATGTTCCATTAAAGGAAATGCTAGAGGGCTGCATTTGCTGTACAGGGGCCGAAAAGACGGAGGCACAAATTCAATCATTATTATTTGACCAGCAATTCGATGTATTGTTAATTGAAACGACAGGAGCAGCTCATCCTGTGGAGGCATTAGATGCAGTGTTTTCTCCTTTATTCGCGGAGCAATTGAATATTAAAGGAATTGTAACTGTAGCAGATAGCAAGCTATGGCTAAATCGTTCCACATTATCACCACAGGCACGCTCTCTATTTATGGAACAAATTCGTCATGCACATATACTACTTGCCAATAAAATTGATTTATTGTCGGAAGAAGAACAAGCGCAAGTAGTTTACGAGTTACAAAGCTTTAATGCGCATGCCGCGCTATTACAAACAACAAATGGTCGAGTACCAATTCAATTTTTACAGCAAATGCAGTCGATGATTCAGCCATCTAAAGATGAGGTTACACCAGCAAAAATCAGCAAAAGCTTTAATTTGGGCTCACGTTTAGTGCAGTTTACGACAAGCTTTAGCGAGGAGGAGTTTGAGGCGTGGCTACGCTCATTGCCTGAAACCGTTTATCGCATGAAAGGCTATGTGCCAATTGCCGGTGCACGTAACCCGATGCTATTCCAATATGCATATGGGATGGTGCAATGGCTACCTGAATACGTAAAAATGGAGCCGAAGCTCGTTATTATTGGAGAAAATATTAACGAGATATCAATAATCGGTAATTAAAAATCTACTAATTTTAAAAAGTGTCAACAGCTTTTAAAGTGTAACTGTTTCATAGAATGGCAAATCGTACCTGATAAACGGAAGAACAAACATTGATTTTTCAATAATTTTTGCTCACTATGGTTTCATTGGTAAAGTTTGGTCAAAAATGGCGTAAATTTTTCTTGTATGCTTACTAGCGTAAAGGAGGAATTGCAAAATGAAAAAAACATTAACAGCCGTTTTTGCCACTTTTTTATTAGCAGCACCAATCCAAATGGCGTCTGCTTCAGCAAATGTTTCTGATGGGCAGCAAGTACAAGTAAAGCAAGTAACAAATTGTAAAGTAATATATAAATGGTCAGATCATAAATGGCAAATAGTTATGCCATTGAAGGACAAGCAAACAGGGAATAAGTGGTCGAACACTGTGCCAACAGCACCGACTACAGAAAAACCATCAAATTCAAACGAGGCTACAGAAAAACCGACAACACCGTCTACAGAAAAGCCAGCAGATTCTAATACGGTGACAGAAAAACCAACTGTACCGTCAACACCGGTTACGGAGAAACCATCTAATACAAATCCAACTACGGAGAAACCATCTACATCGACAAGCCAAACAGTCAGTGCTTTTGAGCAAGAGGTTGTAAAATTAACGAATGTAGAACGTGTAAACGCTGGTTTAAAACCATTTGAAATGGATGAAAAGCTTATGGCAGCAGCACGTGAAAAATCACAGGATATGCAAAGCAATAAATACTTTTCACATACAAGCCCAACACTTGGTTCACCATTTGAGCGTATGAAAGCACTAGGTATTACGTATAAAAGTGCAGGGGAGAATATTGCACAAGGTCAGCGTACACCACAAGAGGTCGTTCAAGCATGGATGGATTCACCAGGGCACCGTGCGAATATTTTAAATGCTCAATTTACACATATCGGCGTCGGTTATGTTGAAAATGGTAACTATTGGACACAACAATTTATTCAAAAATAAAGCGAAGCTTAAATTAGTGGGAATTTTAGCCGGCACTTGTTCAACGCCGATTAGCTAATGTTCGCAAATTAGAAATAACTTTAAATTAACGCAATATGTTTTACATTATAAGGCCGCCTAGAAGATAATTTATTCTAGGCGGTCTTATTGTTTCAGTTAGGGGGCATAGCCATTTGAACAAATCTAAAAATCACAGGTTTTCTTTAAATTTGATGGCTATAGAGGCTCTTATTTTACTTTTGTTGACCGTATTTACTCCTTGAATTTCCTATATCATCTATATCTTTTCCGCTGCATATAGTACAATAAGGTGTTGTAAATCATTGTACTGGATGAAAAGTGAAGTTAAAGCCTCTGGCAGATGGCAGGAATTCAGTGAGGAGCTCTTAAAAAGTCTAAAAGTGTCATATCGTGCAATAATGACTGGTTGACCTATAACGTATGTCTAAAGCTGAATTCAGAATAGAGCTAGCCAAGGTATAATTGATTCAATATAAGTTTGAAAGAATAGGGGAATTGATGTGAAACAACAAACAATTATTTTAACAGGTGGAGGGACCGCGGGGCATGTGTCGCTTAATGAAGCAATTATTCCTTCGTTAATGAAAGAGGGATATGAAGTTCATTATATTGGTTCTTACGACGGTATAGAAAAAGAGTTAATTGGCAGTAATTTCCCTGAAATAAAGTATCATAGCATTTCAAGTGGGAAATTGCGTCGCTATTTTTCCGTCAAAAACTTTACAGACCCATTTCGTGTTTTATATGGTATCACGCAAGCCTTTTCGATTATTCGAAAAGTAAAACCTACTGTTATTTTTTCAAAAGGAGGCTTTGTTTCTGTTCCTGTCGTAATGGCAGCGAAATTAGCAAACATTCCTGTCGTTGTACATGAATCTGATGTAACACCAGGTTTAGCAAATAAGCTAGCTTTACCGTTTGCCTCACATGTTTTTACTGTATTTAAAGAAACAATGCAGCATTTACCAAGCGATAAAGCTACATGCACAGGTTCAATTATTAGACAGCAATTGTTTGAAGGGTCTAGAGAAAAAGGGTTAGAGCTCTGTCAATTCGAGCAAACAGCGAAAAAAGTATTGCTCGTTATGGGAGGAAGCTTGGGCTCAGTTGTTTTGAATGATGCATTGCGCATGAATTTATCCAATCTGCTAGAGCGCTATCATATTATACATTTATGTGGTAAGGGAAATGTTGATGCATCATTAACATCTCTAAAAGGCTATAAGCAATTCGAATATGTGACAACGGAGTTGCCTAATTTATTGCATGCAGCAGACTATGTTGTTTCTCGTGCAGGTTCAAACTCTATTTTTGAATTTCTAGCACTACAAAAGCCGATGTTACTTATTCCGTTATCCGCAAGTAAAAGTCGTGGTGACCAAATATTAAATGCAAATTTATTTAAAAAACAAAAATTTGCCCATGTGTTGGAGGAAGAGGCTTTAACGAAGCAATCATTTATCGATGCACTAAACTATGTAGTCGAGCATGAAAGTGAAATGATTGATGCGATGGCTGATGCTGAGCGACCTAAAACACCAGATGAAATGGTTGTGCTGATTACACAGTATGAAAAATAATGCAAAGGCTGTAGAGACGCAGGCACAAGCCTGCTTTTTCTACAGCCATTTGCTTATTTTTATTGTATGAGATTATTACACACTGTTGGGGAAATATAAATTAAAAAAGCTGACAAGTTTTGCAAACTATGTCAGCCTTATATTCACATTGCTTGCTCTTCAGAATCAATTTGTGCATGGGCAGTTGTTAAATAAAATAAATCTTTTGGAATTTTAAATAAATCGAATTGAGCTTCACCGCGATTAATTTGCTCAAAAAGTGCAGGGTGTGATTCCTCTGCACAGGCTACATATGGTAGCTTAAGTGCCGCCGCCTTTGAACGGCTGTTTTCTTTCCGAATACGTAAAAAAACTGTATGGAAATCATATTGGAAAAAAAGCTCTTGTAAAAACAATAATTTGGCTTTTTGATTGTAGCCCATTCCTTGAAATGGCTGCCCAATCCAAGTGCCTAGGAAGCCCGCACCGTCTTGAATATCATAAATGCTAATTGTTCCGATTGGCTGCCCCCAATCATCTACTATTGTTCGGGAAATCGTAATACCATTCTGTTCTTCCTCGATAAGCTGCTTTGTCATAAACAAATATTCCTCAGCCGATGCTGCTTTTTGGCGGACATAAGGAAAAACAGATGGATGGCTTAATAGTTGATAGAGTTCAGTTGCTTCATGTACATCACGGGGTTTCAACATGCGAAACGCCTCCTTTAATAGGGGATAGGTAAAAAATCACAAGGCATGCATTTCGAACTTAACTCCTATATAACCTAGACATCGTACTATGTTACAACCTTTAGTTACTCGCTACTTTGCATATGAAATTACGATTAATGTTGCCGCGGCAGAATTTTCAATGTTAAAAAAAAAGTTGAAAAATAACCGTTATAAAATCACCAACGGTTATGGACATCCAAAATATGTGCCAAAGGCTATCTTTTGCTGCTGCAAGCATATGTATACTTGCTAACAAAAGAGATATTTTCGTGAAAATATCATATAATACTATAGGTTGTTTCTGCAAGCATTTTTCTCGAAAAAATAAAAATAACTTAAGTAAGATTTTCTACTCTGAATATTCAGATATGTGAGAATTGTTAATATTAAATAACAGTAAATTCACACTGTTTTTTCCATAAATAATTATTTTATTAAGGCGATGAAAATTGCTATAATATATAACAAAAATGCATTTTATATTTATACTTATTGCCTTTTTTATCGATTTTCAAACATTTTTTTAAATGTAAATTTTAGTAAAAAAGGCGTGGGTAAATAGGAATATGATATATTCATTCTAGTTTAACTTCCTTTAGAAAAAGTCTCCCTCAATAGGCGGTCGTATATTAGGCTCAATTCGGTGAACATCAAAATAACCGCTGACAAAGAGGAACTTAGTCGAAGAATACCACATATGTGGGTAACGACTCGGTGACCAATATTATGTTGGTCTAAGCTCTGGCTGATGTCACAGATTTTGAAAAGCTCTGGACTAGAGTTAGCCAAGGCTTAATTGAAAATAAAATTTCATAAACTCGCTTAGAAAATTAAAGCTTGAATTTTCTATAGCATAATGGATATAGGGCAGGTGTCACGAATGATGGTGCAACCATTTCTTTCAGAAGTGCAATTTAATATAATGTTTAAAGATAGCAAAGATATGGTCTTTTTTATGAAGAAAAAGGACGAGGATTTTGAGTACGTATATACAAATACTGCTGCAAGTCGTCTTTTTGATGTTGCTCCATGCGGAAAAACAGTTGCTGAAATCATGCCCAAACACTTAGCAAAAACAATTTTGCAT
Organism: Metasolibacillus sp. FSL K6-0083; assembly: GCF_038630865.1. Lineage (NCBI taxonomy): Bacteria > Bacillati > Bacillota > Bacilli > Caryophanales > Caryophanaceae > Metasolibacillus > Metasolibacillus sp. FSL K6-0083. The sequence goes on from NZ_CP152046.1 coordinate 522,440, forward strand.
TATTATCATTTAGCTGTTGAAACAAAAGTACAGCAAAATTTTCAGGACTATGATTATTACACGAACGAAGTGAGGAAGCATGAAACGACGGTTTTTCCGATTTTTGTTCATGATGAAATCTTCATTTTAGCAATATCAAAGGAAATCGCCTTTGATCGTGATTTGCAAGATAAATACTTATTTATGCGCTCGGTGTTCTTTAAAACATTTTTATCAACTGTTTTAATATCGAATGATTTGATGTTTTTAGAGGCAAATGAGCGTTTTATTGATGATTTTGGCATTTGTGCAAAAAGTATGCAAGGTCAACCATTTCTAAGTCTCCCTCTAATTAGAGAGCCTTACGTAGCTGAGTGGCAGAGCTACTTAACAGATGCGCAAAGCGGCGATAATTTTACTTCAAAGATTGTTAAATTCATAGATAAAGAAAATAAAATAAGAAGCTTTACTGCGACATTTTCACCGCTAGCAAATGAAAATGGCAGCGTTATTGCGATCTTTTTAATTTTGCAAGAAATTACAGACTTTATTGAGCAACAAAAAAAGCTGCGAGAAACATCGCATGGTTTAGCCATAATAAAAAATGCGATTAATAACGCTGTAGAATTATCTATTATTGATAACGACAGAAAAATTATTGACCTCAATGACCGCTTTAGTGCCCGTACTGGCTATACAAGGGAGGAATTAATTGGTCAAACACATGATATATTAGATTCTGGCTATCACCCACCTGAATTTGGTGAAAAAATGTGGGATGCGCTACGCCAAGGTGATATATGGCAAGGTGAAATATGCAATCGTTCAAAGCAAGGTGAATTATATTGGGTAGAAACAACCATTATTCCTTTAGTAAATGCAGATGGTGAGATTGATAGCTATTTTTCGGTTAATTATGATTCGTCTGATAAAAGGCGCTTGATGGCAGAGCTCCAAAACATTGAGCGGACTTTCCGTATAATTACTGAAAATATGAATGATTTCATTGTCATAATGGATGAAAACGGTGTTATTGAATACGCTTCACCATCATATGCTCACACTTTTGAATATGTAGAGGAAGAGTTAATTGGCAAAAGCTATTCTTCCTTTTTAACAAGAGAAAGTGAAGCAACATGGCTATCAGAATTGAAGAATGTGGAACGCAATGAAATGACAATTGAGCTAGCATTGCAAACAAAAAAAGGTCGTATTATTTGGACGGAAGGGAAATATAAGGCTGCAAAAGATGAGCGAAAAGAAAATGCCTATCAAATCATTATGGTATCACGCGAAATTACAGAACGTAAAAAGCTTGAAAATTCTCTGCGTTTTATGGCCTATCATGATAATCTAACACAGCTTCCGAATAGAAGGTATTTAGAAGAGGAATTTCCACGTGTTCTTAATTTTGCAAAGGAAAATGCCCGCTCCATCGCAGTTTTATATATTGATGGTGATAATTTTAAGGCGATTAATGATCGATACGGTCATGATGTTGGGGATGAATTTATTAAATTGACAGGTGAGCGCATTGCAGCAAGTATTAGAGCTAGTGATTTTGTTGTGCGAGTGGGCGGGGATGAATTTGTTGTAATTTTAGCGGATCTATCTATTATAGAAAATGAGCGGAAAAAGGTGATTAATGACATTATCGCCCGCATTCAAGAAAACCTGCTGCTCGGTGCAATTATTCAAGGGAATCATTTTAAGCCAACCGTATCAATTGGTGCTAGCTATTACCCTGACCATGCTACAACATTAGAAACGTTATTAGAAAATGCTGATAAGGCATTATACAAGGCGAAAATGGTAGAAAAAAATGGCTTCAAAATTTATGATGACGTACAATAAGGTTAGAGGTTGATTCGGGGCTGTCCGAAAAGGGGGAGCCCTTTTTGGACAGCCCTAGCTATTTACTAAAAATGAATTGTCGTTAACTACGGCTTCTGCCAGAGGCTATATTTATCTCATTGAATGAAAATACAACCGCCTTAAAAACTTTTGTAAAGTTATTAGAGCATTTTTAAGGTCTCCGAAGTGAGAACAGTCGAGCATGAATATATATTTCTGTAGAAATAAATAAGATGGTGATACAGATGAAAAAAATACTGTTAGTGGAAGACGAAAAAAACATTTCACGATTTATTGAATTAGAATTGAGGCATGAGCAATTTGACGTAAAGTGTGTATTCGATGGACGAGAAGGCTTATCAGAGGCGCTTACGGATAATTATGATTGTCTATTGCTAGATGTAATGTTACCACAATTAAATGGGATTGAAGTATGTAGACGGGTTCGTCAGCAGTCTAATGTCCCGATTATTTTGCTGACGGCTCGTGACGCGGTAATGGACCGTGTTGCTGGACTGGATGCAGGGGCGGATGATTATATCGTCAAGCCATTTGCGATTGAGGAGCTACTAGCTCGCATTCGTTCTATTATGCGACGTGTTAGCAAGCAAGCTACAGAAAATTTGCTCGTATGCCGCAGTTTAGAAATTGATTTAGAAGCTTACGAAGTAGCTTTTGAAAATAAAAAACTAGATTTGACAAAGACAGAATATGATTTATTAGTGTTTTTAGCACAAAATATAAATAAAGTCTGTACGCGTGAACGCATTTTGGAAGCTGTTTGGGGCTTTGATAGTGAGGTGGAGACGAATGTCGTAGATGTTTATATACGCCATTTGCGCACCAAGTTGAAGACGGAGGAGCAGCCCTATATAGAAACGGTACGCGGCGTCGGCTATGTAATGAGAGGCTAAGCAATGAAACAACTATATAATCAATTGTCACTAAAAGAGAAATGGATGCTTTCAACCGCTGTCACCATTTTTATTAGTTATGCGGTTATTTGCGTGATTTTATATATATCATTGCACACGTGGCTCTTAAATAATGAGGAGCGCAATGCTCTAAGAACAGCGGATGATATTAGCGTGTTTTTTGAAACGCCGGCAATTACAATCCAGCTATTGCAACGTGATCCAGACTTAAAATCAATTATTCATCAAGAGCAAACAGTGCGGATTATGAATTTTGATGGGATAGAGCTTCTTCATTTTGGCAATGACGTATTGCCCGCAGCACCAACAGCGACGACCTATGAGGAGCTTTTGAGAACGGTCGTTCGCAAGTCAGATATTCAAGGGACAGATGCCTATATTATCGAGCGCATTGTACAAATTGGGTCATTTCAAGGTTATATGCAATTAATTCACCCACTTACAACCTTCGAAAAAATGATGCAATATGTTTTAACAACAATGACGATTGTAGGAATAGGTGCATTATTGCTTGTCGCTTTTATTAGTTATTATTTAGCAAATCGTTTAGTTCGACCACTTCAACAGCTTAGGGATTCAATGCGATTAGTACGAGATAAAGGTTTAACAGAGCGTGAGGCTTTTACTTATCATGCAGACGATGAAATTGGCGATTTGCTAAAAATGTACGATTCGATGTTAGAGGAGCTAAAGATTTCTTTTACACAGCAACAGCAATTTGTCGCAGATGCCTCTCATGAACTACGCACACCCATTCAAGCTGTCGAAGGGCATCTATCCTTGTTAGCACGCTGGGGGAAGGACGACCCACAAATCCTAAATGAATCTATCGAAAGCTCGCTTAATGAAGTGAAAAGAATGAAAAAAATGATTGAAGAGTTATTGCAGCTTGCAAGACGAGAGCAAGGGGGAGCCGCACAAGCTGATGTTGTTTTAGTAATAAGTCAAGTAATAAATGAATTAAAAGCGGTATACCCGCATGCTATATTTCAAATAGAGGAAATTAAGCAAACCGATTTACTTCCAATTTCACCTGAAGCACTTGCACAAATATTGCGCAACATTATTGAAAACGGAATAAGATATAATAAAGCTGTTCCTGAAATTACAATTTCAACAGCTCGATTGGATGATTGCTTTTATATTGAATTGAAGGATAATGGTATAGGGATTGCTGAGGAGCACTTGCCTTTTATTTTTGACCGTTTTTACCGAGTGGATGAATCACGTCAGCAAAATGGAGGGGGAACTGGACTCGGTTTAAGTATTACAAAAATGCTTGCAACGAAATATCATGTTGTGCTCGAAGTACAAAGCAAAATCCAACAAGGAACAACATTTTTGTTAAAAATCCCTTTGAAAAAGTGAGGAATTTCGGTCGGAAGGTTTTGTTTTTCTATAGTTAGCTAAAAATTTGACTTATTTATTGAAAAATAGTTGTATTTTTTGTAGAGAGTAGTAAGATTGAAGTGGAAAAATGTTCTCTGTTCAATAATAGAGAATATGAGTATACAAAAAATAAATAGGCTCAGCTATGTTATCTTGATGCGGTTTGTGTTTAGAAGCACATTATATCAAAATAAAGACCTAGGCGGATGTCGCGGAATTTGGAGTGAGGCTTGCTTGAAGCAGGTCGGTTAACTCTAAGGGCATGTGTCGTGATTAACTTCTAACAGCACCTCAAAATCTGGACTAAAGTTAGCCAAGATACATAGTAGAGAGCTCAAAAATGTTTATTTTAAAATGGAACTGCCATGCAGGCAAAATTTGGAGGTTATTTTCATGTCGAACAATGTATTACATGGTTCACCTTGGTCAGCGTTTGCAGGCCCTAACTTAGGTTACGTCATGGAGCAATACGACTTATTTCTACAATCTCCCGAAGAAGTAGAACCAGCTTTAGTTGAATTGTTCCAACAATTTGGAGCGCCTGTTGAAGGTGAAGTTGCTGTAACTGGAGGCACAGTTACTTCACAAGTTGATTTTAGCAAAGTGTTAGCAGCTGTAAAATTAGCAGAATCAATCCGGGTTTATGGTCATTTAGCTGCCGATATTTACCCGTTAAAAAACCGTGCACTTGCTACTGCGAAAGTCGAAGAAAGCGCATTTGGCTTGAGTCAAGCTGATTTAGCTGAAATTCCGGCTACAGTATTCTTTAAAAATGTACCGGCGGGTATCCAAAACGGTCGCGATGCAATTGCTTATTTAAAAGCTGTTTATACGGATAAGATTGCGTTTGAATACAACCATGTAGGCACAGTTGAGGAGCGTGAATGGTTCCAATCTCAAATCGAATCAGGGGCGTTATCAGTAGCTGTTTCTACAGATGAAAAGAAAGCGCTATTAGACCGCTTAACACATGTTGAAAACTTTGAAAAATTTATTCATAAAACATTCGTAGGTCAAAAGCGCTTCTCCGGAGAAGGGTTAGACACACAAATTGTCTTATTTGATGAAATTTTAAAAACTGCTGAAGCAAGAAATGTGAAAAATGTACGAATCGGTATGGCACACCGTGGGCGTTTAAACGTGTTAACGCATATTTTGAATAAGCCATATGATATGATGTTCTCTGATTTTGCACATGTTTCAAACGATTTATTTATACCGGAGCATGGGCGTTTACAAATTACAAAAGGTTGGACTGGTGATGTAAAATACCATATGGGTGCGACGTATGTGCGCGAATCAGGTATGAACGTAAAACTTGCTTACAACCCGTCTCACTTGGAAATTGGTAACCCAGTAGTGCTAGGTTCGACTCGCGCGGCGCAAGACAATGTATCAGTAAATGGGTATGCTCAGCATGACGCTACTTTAGGTTTAGGTATTTTGGTGCATGGTGATGCGGCATTCCCGGGGCAAGGTATCGTGACAGAAGTGATGAACTTTGCAAAAACAGAAGGATTTACAACTGGAGGGACAATTCATATTATCGCAAATAATATGATTGGCTTCACAACAGAACTGTATGATTCTCGTTCATCAACTTATTCATCAGACCCTGCGAAAGGCTATGATATTCCTGTTATCCATGTCAATGCAGACCACCCAGAGGCAGTAGTGCAAGTTGGGCGCTTTGCAACAGAATATCGTCAAAAATTCGGCAAAGATATTATTATCGATTTAGTTGGTTACCGTCGTCACGGTCATAATGAAACAGACGACCCAACAGTGACAAACCCTGAAACTTATAAAATAGTATCGAAACACGACCCAGTACGTGTGCTTTATGGTGCAAAATTAGTTGCTGAAGGTCTTGTAACGGAAGAACAAGTGAAGGCACTTGATAGCGCTGCGTATGCAGAAATGCAAGCTGCGTATGATCATGTGAAGGAAATGGCAGAAAAAGATGAGCATAAGCAACTTGAAATGCCAGAAGAATTAAAAGTGGATTTTCCACAAATTGATACAACGACAAGTGTAGAGCGTTTGCAGGCAATTAATGAAGATTTATTAGTATTTACAGAAGGTTTTGAGCCGCAAAACAAGCTTGGTAAAATTCTGGAAAAACGCCGTGATGCATTCGCTACAGGTAAAATCGATTGGGGACATGCAGAAACATTAGCATTTGCTACAATGCTTCAAGATGGCACGCCAATTCGCTTCACTGGTCAAGATGCACAGCGTGGTACGTTTGCTCAGCGACATTTAGTACTGCACGATAAAAATAATGGCAGCGAATATACGCCATTACATCATATTCAAAATGCAAATGCATCATTCACAGTTTATAACTCGCCACTAACAGAGGCAGGGGTAGTTGGCTTTGAATACGGCTATACTTTGGAAAATGAGAATGTTTTAACGATTTGGGAAGCACAATTTGGTGACTTTGCCAATATGGCACAAGCAATGTTTGATAACTTCATTTCAGGCGCTCGTGCAAAGTGGGGACAAAAATCAGGCTTAGTTATTCTATTACCTCATGGCTATGAAGGTCAAGGCCCTGAGCATTCATCAAGCCGAATTGAGCGTTATTTACAAATGGCTGCGGAAAATAACTGGTTTATTGCGAACTGCTCAAACGCAGGAAACTATTACCATTTATTGCGTCGTCAAGCAGCAATGTTAGGAACAGAGGGTGTACGTCCATTAGTCGTGGCTTCACCGAAGTATTTATTGCGTCACCCATTGGCCGCTGCAAATGCAGAGCAACTGGCAGAGGGCTCATTCCAAGAAATCATTGAACAACCTGGTCTAGGTACTAAGGCGGAGGCGGTAGAGCGCATCGTATTAGGTACAGGGAAAGTAATGATTGATTTAGCGGATCGCGTGAAAGATGGTGAAGGCTTTGACCACTTACACATCATTCGTGTAGAGCAATTATATCCATTCCCGAGTGCGCAAATCGCTAATATTATTGCGAAGTATCCAAATGCTAAGGAAGTTGTTTGGGTGCAAGAGGAGCCGAAAAACCAAGGTGTATGGAATTACGCGCTTGAAAGCTTATACGAGCTTTCAGAAGGTAAAAAACTACGTTATGTAGGTCGCCCTTCAATGAGTTCAACATCTGAAGGTGATGCGGATGCTCATAAGGAAGCGCAAGCAGCAATTATAGCGGAAGCCGTAACAGAGGCAGTTAAAGTAAAATAATAGTATAATGTTGTTGGATGCATGAAAAGGCTACCAGCCTTATGTGCAGTAGCCTTTCTATATGTTGTTTAATTTAAAGGAGGAAATGAAAGTGGCTGAAATTAAAGTCCCTGAATTAGCAGAATCGATTACAGAAGGAACAATTGCCCAGTGGGTGAAAAAAGTTGGAGATCAAGTTGAAAAAGGCGAGTTTATCGTTGAGTTAGAAACAGATAAAGTAAATGCAGAAATTATTTCTGAAGAGGCAGGCGTATTAACACAAATACTGGCTGCAGAAGGCGATACTGTACTTGTTGGACAAGTAATCGCAGTAGTGGAGGCTGGGGAAGGCGCAGCGCCAGCACCAGCGGCTGAGGAAGCAGCACCGGCACAAGCAGCACCAGCACAGGAAGTCCCAAAGGCTCCTGCAGCTCCAACGCCAGTTGCTGAAACAACTTCAAATGAGCGTGTAGTAGCAAGCCCAGCAGCACGCAAATTAGCACGTGAAAAAGGTATCGATTTAGCGGCAGTATCTCCAGTGGACCCACAAGGTCGCGTTCGTGTTCAAGACGTAGCAGCTCACGGTACAGCACCAGTTGCAGTAGCGCCAATTGCAACAACAAACGGTCCTGTTGTATTTGCTCCTGCTGCAGAAACTAATCGTGTAACAATCGAGAAAATGTCTCGTCGCCGTCAAACAATTGCTAAGCGCCTATTAGAAGTGAAGCAATCAACAGCTATGTTAACAACATTTAACGAAATTGATATGACAAATATTATGGCATTGCGTAAACGTAAGCAAGAGCAATTCGTTAAAGATAACGATATTAAACTAGGCTTTATGTCATTCTTCACAAAAGCAGTTGTAGCAGCACTTAAGAAATATCCTTATGTGAATGCACAAATCAGCGGTGATGAAATTCACTTAAATAACTTCTTTGATATCGGTATTGCCGTGTCTACTGAAGAAGGTTTAGTTGTACCTGTAGTACGCGATGCAAATAGCAAAAACTTTGCAGAAATCGAAAAAGATATCGCTGAATTAGCGAAAAAAGCACGTGATAAAAAATTAGGCTTAAATGATATGGCAGGCGGTTCATTCACAATTACGAATGGTGGTGTGTTCGGTTCATTAATGTCTACACCAATTATGAATGGTACACAAGCTGGTATTCTAGGTATGCACTCAATCGTTCAACGTCCAGTAGCGATTAACGGTGAAATCGAAATCCGTCCAATGATGTACGTTGCATTATCATATGACCACCGTATTATTGATGGTAAAGATTCAGTAGGCTTCCTAAAAACAGTAAAAGAGCTAATCGAAAATCCAGAAGATTTATTATTAAATTCTTAATGGGGAGGGCGTCCAAAAAGCCGTGCAGTAGCCGGCATTTTGGGCGCTTTTTGTGATGTCGGCTTGTCCCAAAAGCCGTGCAGTAGCCGGCGTTTTGAACAGTAGTAATGATGTTTTACAAAATATTGACTTGTCTAAATAGGAAACGCCTCTTTTAAAAATGGGTGAACATTGGCTTTAGCAATCTCTCTCAGTAAAAATAGAGCGATGAAAACCTTTATTTCTATGCGCTGTCAAAACAAAATAAAAGCCCCTTCACCAAATTTATTCCAAAATTCCCTTTCGTCTTTTAGAAGATTCTTACTACATACATTAAAAACAGCCTTCAATCGATAAATGTTGATTGAAGGCTGTAGCTTTGTACAAGGCAGGAAAACAAAACTATTTTGGGACATACCAGAACTTTGGTAGAGGGGGAGGGATTATACCTAATGTAACATGGTGAATATAATAGCCATTATTGTTCCAATTGCAAACTTCTCCTACCCCATATAAGGCAAATATCACTGCAGCAAAAGCAGGAGAGAGACCAGCGATAGCGGCTAGACCAGCAACACCTCCACCAGCAGCTAAAACTTTTTGAATTTTACTAGCTTCATCAGCACTAACTGATAAAATTAGACCATACTTATAGTTTATTGGAGGTTAATACGCGCACGAAAGCGGTGTTAAAGGTGAAAGATTGGAAATTAATTTGAAGAAAAGACAACCTCGTTTTGCTAGTGTAGTAAAAGTTTGATTTTGCTGTGTCACTTTCACTTGCAGAGATGCCCGTGGAAAAATTTATTAGTAGCATCCTAAATAATGTATGACTTTTCGAAGCCACTTGACAATGAGCATTTGGTAGTATATGATTTAGCTAAATAACTTTATAAGAAATACCTCACGTTCTAGTGGGGTAGAGGCGCGATATTTAATAGTTTTTCATGGAGTTTTGAGCAACAGTGAAATGAAGAAGAAGGAAATATCGCCGAAGTGTATCGGAAAGCTCGTAATTCGATATGCTGGGCTTGCAGTGAATAATTGCAGGACTGTCTTGAGTATTTCTTTCCAGCTTACTCAAGTTGTGCTATCTCATCAATGGAACTTAGAGGATTTGGGCTTTTATTTTATTAAATGGCAGCGACCTAAAATTCTTTAGGTCGCTTTTTTGTATAAGATAAAGCCCAAAATAAATAAGAAAAGGGGAAATTTTACATGAAGAGAAAATGGCTGTTTATGTTAGTTACTATGTTAACCGTTATTATGTTGGCAGCATGTGGCACTGGAGAAAAACAGGGTTCATCCTCCACGGAAGATGGTGAAGGAAAAAAAGTATTAAAGGTTGGTATGGAAGCGGGCTATGCACCGTTTAACTGGACGCAGCAAACAGATGCAAATGGTGCTGTGAAAATTAGTGGCTCTGCTGAATATGCAGGTGGCTACGATGTACAAATAGCGAAAAAAATTGCTGATGGACTTGGTATGGAGCTCGAAGTCGTGAAAATTGAATGGGATGGTTTAGTACCTGCATTACAATCTGGTGTGGTAGATGCTATTATCGCAGGGATGAGTCCAACGGAAGAACGTAAAAAATCAATTGATTTCACATCAAATTACTATACATCTGATTTCGTCATCGTTGTGAAAAAAGGTAGCCCATATGAAAGTGCCAAAACGTTAGCAGATTTTTCTGGTGCAAAAATTACATCACAGCTAAATACGTCAAACTATTTAGTAATTGATCAAATTCCCGGTGTGAAAAAGGAAGTAGCAATGGATAGCTTCCCAGCAATGCGAGTTGCAATTGAATCAGGCGCAATTGATGGCTATGTTGCCGAGCGTCCAGAAGCAATTTCAGCAGCAATGGCCAATAATAATTTTGCCTACGCAGTGTTGGAGGACGGCTTTGATACAGATCCTGGTGATACAGCAGTTGCAATTGGTGTACGTAAAGACTATGAACTTACTGATAAAATGAGTGAGATTTTAGAGGGAATTTCAGAGGATGATCGCCAAAAGTTAATGGAAGAAGCGATTGCAAATCAACCAGCATCTGCTGAGTAGTTGATAAAGTAAGGGGCTGTCCGAACTTTCTCGGACAGCCCTAGCTTCTATATTTTCAAGGAATAATCCTTGGCACAAGGAGCCATCTCAAAATGGCTGGCTCCCTTTATAAGATAAAGACAGCCTGCTGTTAGGGGGATTTTTATGAGTTTCGAAACAATCATGGCAATTTTGGAAAACAACTGGCCGATGTTTTTACGTGGCGCATATATGACGCTTGCAATTGCAATTATTAGTACAATTATTGGTGCGTTTATCGGATTTTTCATCGGTATCATGCATACGATTCCTGTTAAAACAAAATCTTTTAAAAGTATTTTATTAAAAATAGTAAACTTCTTGCTTACTTGCTATGTAGAAATTTTCCGTGGTACACCAATGATTGTACAGGCAATGGTTGTGTATTATGGTTTGTACGCATACGGTCTTGAGCTAGATCGATTTGTAGCGGCGTTAGTAGTTGTCGGTTTAAATACAGGTGCTTATATGGCTGAAATTGTGCGCGGTGGTATTGTATCGGTTGATAAAGGGCAATATGAGGCGGCACAAGCAGTTGGTATGAATCATTTACAAACGATGATTTTTGTTGTTTTACCACAAGTAGCACGAAATATTTTACCAGCAACAGGAAATCAGCTTGTAATGAATATTAAAGATTCAGCAGTATTGAGTGTAATTAGTGTAACAGAGCTATTCTTCCAAACAAAATCTGTTGCGGGGGCAAATTTTAAGTTTGCGGAGTCATTTTTAATTGCATGTATCATGTATCTTATAATGACATTTACAGCAACGCGAATTTTACGTTTAATGGAGCGCAAGCTAGATGGTCCTGATGCGTATCAGGTCGATAAGGAGAGAGAGGGGCAAATGCAATGACAACAATGATTGAAATTAAAAACTTACGTAAATCATTTGGCTCTCATGAAGTGTTGCGCGATGTGAATTTTTCAGTAAAAAAGGGCGAGGTTGTTTGTTTAATTGGCTCGTCAGGTTCAGGGAAATCAACGCTCTTACGCTGTGTTAATTTATTAGAAACACCTTCAGGCGGCAGCATTATTTATAATGGTGAAAATATTTTAACTGGCAAACATAATGTAGAGCAATATCGAACACATTTGGGTATGGTGTTTCAGCAATTCAATTTATTTAATAATTTAGATGTTATCGGAAATTGCACAGTGGGCCAACAAAAAGTGTTAAAACGCAATAAAGTAGAAGCTGTCGAAAAAGCAATGAAGTATTTAGAAATTGTCGGAATGGCAAAATACAAAAACGCAAAGCCGCGCCAGCTATCTGGTGGACAAAAGCAACGCGTTGCGATTGCGCGCGCATTAGCGATGGATCCGGATGTTATGCTATTTGACGAGCCAACATCAGCACTAGACCCTGAAATGGTAGGAGAAGTATTAAAAGTCATGCGTACTTTAGCGAATCAAGGCAATACGATGCTCATCGTAACACATGAGATGGAGTTTGCTCGTGAAGTAGCAGACCGCATTGTTTTTATGGATAAAGGTGTTATTGTGGAAGAAGGGCATCCAGAACAGGTGCTAGTCAATCCGCAGCATGAGCGTACGAAAGAATTTTTAAAACGCACACTGAAATAAAAAGATTGTCTGGAAGTAAGCTAACGCAACGCTTTCAGACAATCTTTTTTTAATATTGTTCTAGATTTGTTTAGCTTAGATAAATGACCTAATTCGCTCATTTAAAATAGTAAAGGTAACTTCACCTTAATATGTACGAAAAAAGCTCCTCTAACGTCTTGAATTCCATTCAGAAACGACAATAAAAATAATAGCAAAAGCGATGGCTAATGCCCAAAACCAGCTTGGTATACTTGACATAAACTTTCACCTCACACGCCATTTTATCATGTCCTATAAGTGGGCGGCAATGGTTTACTCTTCATTTTGAATTCAAAGAAGTGCGATTGAAGAAGTAACGTCTTTTTTTAAACCAAAGAAAGCACCCTCTATTTTCATAAGTAAATATTTTCCCGAAATACTACCAGGAATGTGCGAAATGGCGGCAATATACGTCTTTTTGTACGCCTATATCTAACAATTTTTTGCTAAATGCTTTGAAAAACTACCATTCTTAAGGGAAATCGTATAAAATATAAGGAAACAGGCTAAAAGAGAGGTTACACAAATGTTACATTTAAAATGGAAAGATGCGCCTACAATTCGTACAGTGAAATGTGTGCATACAAATGCCGCAAAATACTTAGTATCGAATGTATTAACAGTTGGCAAAGAATACGAAGTTAAAAATGAAACAGAGGAATTTCTTTTTGTAGTTGACAACACAGGAAAAGTTGGCGGCTATTATAAAGATTATTTTGAGTAATATAGTATAAGAAGCGGGTATGATACAACTGCCAAAAGAGAAGGGGGCGTCTGAAAAGTCATTTTGAGACGCTCCCTTTGCCACGGATAGTGATAATTTACCACCGCAAAGGTAAGTATCTTTAGATATAGAAGCAGGGCAGGGGGTTGTCCGAAAAAATGTACACTTTTCGGATAGCTTCACTTTATTTTGGGGACTTATGAGGCAATCTCTTCTTGCGTAGACAATCAAAATTCAATTTTTACTTTCATACGAAGGAAAATCCGCTAAACCTTGTGTTTCTCCTATTTTTAAAGAATCATCAGTGAATTCTTTAAAAAATATCAACGAAAGCGTCCAAAATGCTGGCAACTTCACCGCTTTTTGGACGCTCTCTTCATCTTTTAAATGGACTCGTATACATCAGTTGTTTTCGCGTGTACACGGAGTGTTTCTTCGATATCTTGTAGTAATTTTAGCTGTGTTTGTTTGAATTGATCTATGTCAGCATGTGAGATACCAGCTTGCTTTGATTTCATTTGCAACATTTTGCCGTTTTTGCGGGCCAATTCATCAGAGGCACGCATTAATTTATCCTGTGCCTCTGCTACACGACGCTGTTGATTCATTGTCAGTAGTGTAGAAATTTGTGTTTGCCACATAGGGATTGTTGTCATAACAGATGCCTGTATTTTATCGATTAATAATTGATTCGTTTGTTGCATTAAACGAATTTGTGGTGCGGCTTGAATAGCTATTTCCCTCGAAATTTGCATATCATAAAGACGTCGGTCAAGCCATTCAATCGCCATTTTTTGATCATTTAATTTCTGCAATTCCATTGGGTCAATCGGCTGGACGGCGGGAAGCTTATTTTTGACATCAGCAAGCTTAAGCTCGCCAGCTGCAATAAAGATGTTAATCTCTGCGAAATATTGCTCATTCAAGGCATATAAATCATTTAATAGCTTAAAATCACGCAATAAACCCATTTGTGCATGTTCTAATTGAATTGCAAGGCGGTCAATTTGTTTACTTAGTTTTTTATAATGTGTCATAACTTCTTGTGTTGATTGCTTTTGCTTTGAAAAAAGCTTACTCAAAAAGCCCTTTTCTTGCCCGATAAGCGCATCTGGATTAATTTGCTCTAAATAAGAAATAAGCTGTGATAGCACCTCGCCAACTTTGCTATGATCCTTTCGCTCGATATGGATAGCCATATTAGCGGTAAAATCACGAAGCGCTTGCTGGGCCTGTAAGCCGAAAGCAAGCACATTTTCATAAATATTAATTTTAAGCTCGCTCGCTAATGCCAGTGCTCGACCTTTATCTTGCTGACTTAATGCAGCATAAAGAGGACTTACAGATTGGCTTTCCTGCGCAACTTGGAATTCCTCCTCTGCCATTTCAGCAAAGCGACTCCCTGTATTTTTAAATGCTTCAAATGGATTTTGTTGCATGCTTATTCACCACCGATTAAACGATCTTTCCTTTTTTGATTTTCAAGCTTTGCAAAATCAAGCTCAAGCTTTAAATGCTCAATATCAGAGCTTAATGCCAACTTTAAATCGTCTTCCATTGTTGTATATAGCTCCTTCAGTGTTTTGCGGGCTTCTTCTAAAGCTAAATGTATTTCCGTACCGCCTACCTGCTCTTTTGTTAATAAAGTGTACTTGTCTATTAACTGCACAGCAGAAGGGAGGTGAGAATAGAAGAAATCCTCAACCGCATAAAATTTTTGCGGATTTGATTGCACAATACCAATGATGCGCTTGGCAAGTTTATTCATTTCATTAATTAATTTAAAAGAGCGTACAGAGCGTACACGTACATATTGTTGCATAAGTAAGGCTAAGTCATTTTTCGCTAGTTTGATATGCTGTTCAATATGTTTATATTCCGAGCGTGTTAAGCCAAGCATTTTGCTTCGTTTTGCTTTTTGAAAAGCTAAAATTCCTTTATTACTTGCATAATAGCTTGCGATCGTTAACAGCGGCACGATAAAAATGCCTAAATCAAAATTGATAACTGTAATAACAAATACAGCAAAGCTAATGATTAAGCTCAGTCCATGTCGATTGATAAAGTTCATTGTGCTAAGCATTTTCGTACCTCCTATATTGATTGTTACTACTAAATACGAGCTAGCTGCAAAAAAGTTTCACCAATATGTTTTTTCTTTTATTTTACGCTAAAAAAACATATAGACAAAGCCAAATGACTTTGCCTACATGTTCACCGATTTTTTTATCCTGCATTAGCGGGCAGTAAGACCCTACCTCAAGACTTAAGTGAAAATCGGCTGAAGGATAAATGGGGGATTAACTGCCCATAAAAGCCTGATTGATTCAGCTAGCAATCAGTGGGGAAAGCGGCTAGTTTCACTTTATATAATGTCGGTTTTCATTGTTTTAAAGCCTTTTAAATCGTCAAAGATTTCTATTGTAAAACGATTTGATTGTGCTTGTAAGCTAACGCCTTGCTGGACAAAATGAATAAATTCATCAACAGCAGGGGTTGTACCCTCAACTTCTGCCTCAATATTATTTTGCTCGTTCAATATACAATGTCCTTTTAAGCCAAGCTCGAGCGCTTTTTGTTTAATGAAAAATCGATGACCTGTTCCTGTAGCATCACCAGAAAATATTACACGTGCTCGTTTCATCGTAAGTCGACACTCCTTTTGCATAAAAGTTTTAACTGACCTGCGCATTAGTTGAGCCGAAGCATCATTTAGATAGATTGTCTCTCTTTGACAATGATTTCAATTAAATCATTAATATAGCGTAGCACTTGTTCAGACGCGTGATTAATTTTTTGTAAGCAATCATCAGCAATTTGGATATTACCATTATTGTACGCCTCTACAGCTTGTTTCGCAAATACATGCACTTGCTCATGATAATGGTCTAAGTCAATAAATGATTGATGTGAGCCTAAGCGACGTTGTGTTTGCTCATTGGAATACCATTTACCAAGGCGGCATTCCTTGTGTGAAGATACATCGCTTGGTTGTAATTTTTCTAAACCTAAAAACATATTGTAAACTCGCCATTTCCATAAAATATGGTCAGCTTTTGAAAGTTGTAGCAAAGCAATGCTCGATAATGTCACACTACTGTCAGTTGTAAGTTCTGTTCGGAATCGATTAATTTCTTTCCCTAAATAATGTATATCTTGAGATGTAACATCGCTTAATCTTTGAATATCTTCCTGAATGCTCGCAATATCGACAATTCGGGAAGACATATCATCAAGTGCCGCAGCTTGTTGCTGAGAAATTGCAGCAGTATTTGTTACATCTTCATCAATACTTTCGATTGCCTCCACAATTGATGCTAAAAGTGGTAAAGATTGTTTTGCCTCAGATGTAGCCTCTTTAATCGTTGTTGTCGTTTCTTTAATCGATTGAGAAACAGAATTAGAATATGATTTTAACGCATGTACATTATTGGAAACTTCCTCTAAAGCAGAGACTGTTCCTTCTGCAAGCTTTCGTACTTCCTGTGCAACGACCGCAAAGCCTTTACCGTGCTCGCCAGCTCTTGCTGCCTCAATCGATGCATTGAGTGCTAATAAATTGGTTTGGTCAGCAATTTGATTAATTAATATTACGACTTGCTCGATATCATCAACATATTTCTGCAAATTCGTAAAACCTTCAACAATTGCTGTAAATGTTTCTTCTGTTGTAAAAATTTCCTGTAATGCATGCTCAATCGCCTGTTGTCCTTTTGCGGCATAGGAAACGGATTCATTGGTTTTTTCAGCGATGCGTGTGGAAGTGCGGGCAACTTCAGCAATGGAAGCCGTGAGCTCCTCAATTGCAGCTGAGGAGGAGGCGATTTCCTCGGTTTGGTTATTTAAGCTAATTACTAAATCTTTCATATGCATAATGCGCGCATGCGCATCTGTTATTGTAGCCACCTCTGTAATGACATCTTCCATAAAGCGTTCTGCACATACTTCCGTTAATAGCTGTAGTTCAATATTAATTGTGGCAGAAATCGTTTTTAAAAATTCATTTGGAGAAGGCTGTTTATGTAAGACATGAGAAAGTAAATAAAATGATAATTGACTCCAAGTAACGGTTAATTTACCAATTTCAAATTGTTGCTCACGTAGCATATTAAAAAATTTAATCCGCTGATTTACATAGTCATTATCACGTTTATCATTAAAAAAGCTTTGTAAGTACGCCGAAATCTGCTGAGTAGATACAGAGTGTCCAGTACTTGGTGCAATCTCATCTAAGTGGCGCATTAAAAATTGTTCTAACGATGGGTCAGCATCTTTTATCTGCTGAGATATCTTTAATAGATTTTGTTCGTCCTGCTGTGAGAAATGATTAAAAGCAAGAATGTCATAAAACCGTCCTGTAACCTGTAAATCCGTACCTCTCATGAAGAAATCATGAACATTTGCTTTTCGTTTGAATGCTGTAAACAAAAAAATCACTCCTATTGCCTTTTTATGAAGTTAACTTTATTCAGCAAGATTCTCACTTATTAATCATGCTCGGGCAGACTCAATTTGTGAGAAAAGACCCTCTGATAGAAGTCACATTACGGCTATTTTATCATAGCAAGTAGAGGAATAATAGACAGAATAATGAAAAGGTTTAACTTCTTTCAAGGGTATCTAAAGACCCGCTAAAATGGAGGAACTTCTCCTAAGAACGTCACGACAGAGTGCCCAATATTATGTTAGCTTAAAGTTCTAGCGGATATAACAGAAATTTGCGTAACGCAGGCATATGTCGTGACGGTTTTGAATTTGCTAGATAAAATTTGAATTAAAGTTAGTGCAGGCGTAAATGATTCATAGAGAAAGTCATATTAAGAATAGCAAATAATTTCGCCTGTTTCGGCATTGATACAGGCAATTTTCTTTTGTGACTTTTTCTCAGCAAGACTGTAAATGAACTTCTCGCTGGTTTCGACTTCATCGTATTCGTGAGCCCATTTTAAAATTATATCGATGTTTTTTAGTGTGCTTTGAAATTGCTCTTTCGTAATAAGCGACCTTCTTTTATATGCTTTTAAATTAGCAATCGTAATTCGAGGTCCCATTAAAAATTCGATAAAACCTGTTGTCATATTAACAGATAAGTAAAAATGCTCGTCTTCAATTCTATTATAGTTAGAGTCCTTAAAGAGAGAAAAAATTTCAGGAACTAACATCCACCATAAGTCTGCCTATCAAATGGAGACTTCATGCGCTATATGATAGCATGAATATAAATTTGCTTTTAAATTTAGAGGGAAGGGCGTCCCAAAAGCGGTGCATTGCCTGCTTGTAGGACGCTTTTGGCGTAGTTTCAACAAAGAAAAAACTAGATAAGATGCAAAAGTATTTCTTTGAAAAGGAAATAATCACTGAAATTAGCGGCATTCTTTTAAATTTGAAGTAAGTGGAAAGCTAGTTTTCACTGCGCTGAGAAGAAATTCGGCTTTTGAGATAGCCCTAATATTTGGAGGTAAGAAATCATGAAAAAATGGACAACACACAATCAAGCCTATATTTATCAAACTGATTTTGGCAATCTTCGAAAGGATGAGTGTGAGCTGCCAAATGGCTTTGTTATTAAAGATTACTATGTAAACGAATATGCGGATTGGGTTAATGCCGTCGTTATTACGCGGAATAATGAAATCGTCCTAGTAAAGCAGTATCGCCATGCGGCAAATGACTTTTTCATAGAAGTACCAGCAGGGAAAATCGAACAAGGCGAAACGCAAGAAGAAGGTATTTTACGAGAGATACGTGAAGAAACTGGCTATACTTCGAGTGCTCCCCCAATCAAGCTAGGAGAATTTTTTGTAAACCCTGCAACACAGACAAATAAAATTGCTACATTTTTAATTTTAGATGCGTATCAAGAGGACAATCAGCAATTAGATATAACAGAAGAAATCGAAATCCTTTTATTCAATTTTGATGAATTTGAAAGATTAGTAGAAAAAAATCAAATTAAAACACAGTTATTTACCGTAAATGCTTATTATTTAGCGAAGAACAGGCTAAAAAGATAGCATGTATTGCTTATTGTACTGAGTTTAAAATTGGTAGCTCACTAATGAATCATTGCTTTTCACCTTTAGAATATGGAATGTTTATTATATAATTGTTAATGATTTCATATTTTATGAGGGAGATAGAAATGCATATACCAATTTTGTATGAAGATAATCATTTAATTATTGTAGAAAAACCAATCAATATACCTGTGCAACAAGATGATACAAATGATCCTGATTTATTAACAATATTAAAGCAAGATATTAAAACTCGTTATAACAAGCCGGGGAATGTATATTTAAGCTTACTTCATCGATTGGATCGTCCAGTAGGTGGAGCCATCGTTTTTGCCAAAACATCTAAGGCAGCCTCACGAATGTCAGATTTATTCAGAAAAAAAGATATTGAGCGTGGCTATTTAGCGGTTGTGCGAAGGCAAGTGAAAAAAGAAGCTGACATCCTTGTCCATTATTTATGGAAGGATCAAAAGAAAAATATGGTTTTTGCAAAAAAAGCAAATGATAAGGAAGCAAAAAAGGCGATTCTTCATTATCATGTCGTTGCTAGACAAAGCGATTTAACACTAGTAAAAGTAAAACTAGAGACAGGGCGTTCCCATCAAATACGGGTACAATTCCAGCAAATCGACCACCCGCTTTATGGAGATCAAAAATATGGACCAGAAGTAAATAAAAAAGGACAACAGATAGCCTTATGGGCACATACATTATCCTTTATTCACCCTGTAACAAAGGAGCGCATTACTGTTAAATCTGAACCACCTAACAAGCATCCGTGGAATATTTGGAATGAACCCTTACTTACTTCTGTTCAATAAGAAGAGGCTGTCCAACAAGCCGTGCAGTAGCCGGCTTTTGGACAGTAGTGATAATATTTTGTAGCTAAATAAAAGAGAGAAGACTATCTTTGAAGAGGTGCTGGACACTGGATTTAGCCGTGTTTACTTTAAATAAAAGAGAATCGATGAAGTTTTTCTCAATGCTTTGTCAAAGCAAAACTGAATTTTTGGATAGTTTGCTTATCTCAATGAAATAATATAAAGTCCACCACAATGGGATATTTGTTCATATTGTACATTATATTTTTCATCTAATATCGGTCGAATTGTATTATCAACAAAGTAAAATTCATCATCGTCCCAGCTATTTGAATGTGTGAGCTTGCACGCTTCAAGATGCTCCTCTGTTGTAAAGGAAATATCACCGATGTATAACTTTCCAGATGTAGTTATTTTTTTTAACATATTTTCGATTAAAACTATTTTTTCCTGATTATTGAAATGATGTAACACATATGTGCAAGTAATAGCATCAAATTGGATGTTGAGCTGTTCTGTCGGAATGCCTTTTGTTAAATCCCATTCAAAAATATGAGCATTCGGCATTTTCTCCTTTGCAGCAGCGACCATTTTGGGCGAAAAGTCAAAAGCTGTAACTTTGTTATCTGCATCATATAATCTTTTCGCAAGTGACCCTGTACCAACGCCAATGTCTAAAATATTTTGATTAGATGTGATGCCTCTACAAATTTTTTCGAGCAGCTTTTCGTAGCCAGCAAACGGATAGCGGTTGCTGGATTCTGCCTCCGACACCGTTTTTTCATAATAATCTGCCCAATGGTCAAAGCCTAATTTATCTAACATAAAAAAATCCTCCTGT
The DNA here is from genome assembly GCF_038630865.1 of Metasolibacillus sp. FSL K6-0083. Lineage (NCBI taxonomy): Bacteria > Bacillati > Bacillota > Bacilli > Caryophanales > Caryophanaceae > Metasolibacillus > Metasolibacillus sp. FSL K6-0083. Next base: position 543,217 of record NZ_CP152046.1, read on the forward strand.
TATAAGCATGTTTCTTATTTATATTGAAGTTAGTGTTTAATTTTTTCATCATCTCGAACACTCCTCTACGATTAGTTTAGATAATTTGGAATATTAGCTTAGTTTATCCCGCATTAACGGGCAGTAAGGCACCCGCTTCAAGACTTGAGTGAAAATCGGCTTAAGGATAAGTGGGAAATCAACTATCCGTAAAAGCCCTATACAATCAGCGGGGAAAAGCTCTCACTGATTGAAGTTTCACTCTATAGTTTACTAAAAACAAGTCAATAATTCCATTTTCTACATCTCTATATACTAATCTCATTTAAAGTTTAGTATAATCAATGTAATTTTACGAATAAATGGGGTGAGCGCTTTTGTTGCAAGTGAATATCGTTGAGTCATTGCTCACAATTATTAGCTGGCTTATTGTTATTTCTGCTGTGGTAATTATTTATCGAAGGCAAGAAAAAAAGGGGCTTATTTGGAAAATTATTGTGGCAGCTTTTGTTGGTTTGTTTTCATTTTCAATCACGCTAACTATTTTCGATAGGTCTGTACAATTTGCGATTTTACCGCTCGGGGTTTGGGTTTTATTTGCAATTTTAAATCGACGTGGGAGTTGGGATACATATCGACGCTTTGCATGGCTCGGTTTTTTAGCAAATTATTTATTTTTCCTCCTATTTTTTATTGGTCTATTACTTAATCATTTCTTTTATCCAAAAAATGAGCTTGCAACTTATTTGAACGATGTTGAAAGTGCTGATTTAATCGCTATTCACCCAACAGGCAAGCAACATATTGAGCTTGATATTCCAGACGATTTAAGAAAAGTAAAAGCGATGCCTCATGATACGTATGATGTTCATGTTTGGTATATCGATATTGTATTGAATGAATCCTCAATAACTAACGAGAGATTTCCTTATTTACTAATTAATACGCAAGCAAAGCCTGGCAGCGGTTTGAGACCTACAATTTATGTTGAGGAAAATGGAAAAGGCTTACTCATAACAACTCAAGGGAAGCAATTTTACTTCTCTTTAAAGGATTCGATTATTCGTGAGGTGAATGGGTATGACTAAAAAACGAATCTTTATAGTAATTATTTTTTTACTCTCCATATTATTTGTCGTATATAAGCTTTCTATTTTAAAGCCGAAAGCATTTATTCATGAGAATGAAATCATACGTCAATTAAAAGAATTTGAACCGAATATAGTTGTTCAAACGATTGAGGATATAATTCAAGTCGATGGCAAGCATTATTTTGTTCCTGCTTCTGCTGAAGATGGACAACGGCTTTCCCTATACTATCAATGGGTAAAAGGAAAATGGCGAATAACTTATATTGATATAGGGACTAACGAGTTTATATATGGCTGGCAACTTGACTCAAAAGATCCAAGCTCCATCGTTTTTGTTTGGCATTTTCCAAAAGAAACGCTTGAAAAAATGGATGTATACTTAATTAAAAATCGTAATTACTTCATTTCACAAGGTCGCCAGCTCTACAGTCCTAAAATTCAATTGAAAGAAACAATTACGATTGATAAGCATTACGGTGTACAGCATATATCTGAAACATTTGCAAAAACAATCCATCACCTTTATTCCAATGAATTGCAGCAAACAAACTTCAATTTAATTATTCATAATGAATCACCACAATTTTTTGCGAAATATTATTATAAAACAAATTTTCAAAGTGGGGGCAATGGCTTTAGCTACACAACAGGATATGGAACAAGCCAGCTTCATATCGTAATGAGTATAAATGAAGCTGATTTAGAATAAAGAAAATTGCAGATTTTTTTCAACAGTCATTAAAAATATTTCTAGCTATATATTGATAGGAATTTAATTGTTATTGCCCCTTGAAATCCCATACTGATAATGATATATTGATTTAAGTATTTTCGAAAGGATGATGGATGGAGCATGAGCAAATAATTCTATTTTTAAAGATAAAATGTATACGCATTTTCAATTTAAAATAGGATTAGTATGCCCATTTATCAAACATGAAAATAGGTTTATCCTGATTCAGCAATTATTACTGCGACGAGTAACCGTAGGAGCGTATTTGAGAGATGAATGTAGTTGTTCAAATACTTGCTGATAAAAGGGACCTTAGTCTAAAATCGCTCGAAAGCCCGTAAATCGAGGTCGTATAACCGTTAACGACTTCCTCTACGTAGTTCGAAACTCTAGATTAAGGTTAAAATGAGGCGTAATTGATAAAATATAAATTCTAATCCTTCTGAATTTTTTTCAGAAGGATTTTTTGTTTATGCGTGTACACCAATTTCAACAAAGGTGGACAGAATAATGACAAATCAAATACTTATAAAAAATCTAACATTTCAATACGATTCGATGACGAAGCCAATTTTCAAAAATTTGAATTTCAATATGCATGAACATTGGAGATTAGGGCTTGTAGGTAGAAATGGGCGAGGGAAAACGACCTTTTTCAGGCTATTGCTAAATGAGCTAGAATATGAGGGCAACATTCAAACAAATTTGCGGTTTCACTATTTTCCTTCGTATCCAGAGGAGCAGGTAACTGTTTCAACGCTTTTTAAAGATGCGGAAATTTGGAAAATTGAGCAAGAGTTAGCCTTGATGAATTTACCAGTGGCTATTTTAAATAAACAATTTGCTGTCTTAAGCGGTGGCGAGCAAACGAAAATATTATTAATAGCGTTATTTTTAAATGAGCAAACCTTTCCATTAATTGATGAACCTACAAATAATTTAGATTTGCAAAGTAGAAAAATCGTTGGACAGTATTTAAAAAGAAAGAAAGGCTTTATTGTTATTAGCCATGATGAAAGTTTTTTAAATGAATTTGTAGACCATGTACTCGCTATTAATAAGCAATCGATAGATTTATATAAAGGTAATATTGCAACGTGGAAATACGAAAAAGCAAATGCTGATTTACTAATGGGGGAAATAAATGGAAAATTAAAAAATGAAATAAATAGATTAGACAATGTAGCAAGACGTGTAAGTAACTGGGGGATAAAGAAACAAAACAGTACGAATGATGCTTCTGCAAGACGAATTGCTGCTAAACATATGAAAAGGTCAAAGGCGATTAAGAAACGAACCGAAGCTTTAATTGAGGAAAAGAGAGAATTAATCGATAATATTGAAAAGCTCTCTGTATTAAAAATGCATGTTTTGCAGCCAAGAAAACAGATTTTGTATTTTAGAGATTTTACGCTTATACAGGATGGACTACCACTGTTTCAGCCCATTACGATAGACGTTTATCCAAATGACCGATTTTTTATCGAAGGAGGAAATGGTGCAGGAAAATCCTCTTTATTAAAATTTATTCTAGGTGTAAAACAATTTGAAACAACTGGTAACTATAGCATCCATTTACCTAAAAATATATCGATTTTTCATCAGAAAAATGCTGATAATGAAAATTGCGAAATTTCAGCTCAATACAAATCATGTTATGGCTTTTAGATAGGAAAAGAAAGTGGACCAACCTTTTTATTAGACAACATGGCAGAATACCATTAAAATAACAGTTATCGGAATGCATGAAAGGGTGTCTAAGCTGTATAATATTATTTATATGAAGGCCGATTTTGAGCCATGGTGGCAATTTGAAGGCTGGGAAGAGACAATTCAGGAGACATACTTTTACGACACAGAAGAGGCGTTAGAAAAAGCTTTTCAAGAAATGCTTACGGCATTTCGAGCGCAATTTGAAAATGAAGGGCAAAAAAATGGAAAATACTTCGCTTTTTGGACTGAGAATGAATGCGAATATTGCGAGGCATGCGATGAAGATGCGCAAATTTACCACGGTTTAATAAAAATAAAGCCTGAAATATAAAGGTTTTAAGCAATTGACAGAAATAAAGGAAAATTTTAAAAAAATTTAAGAAAATAAATTGACATAGTGTAAAATCATGGTATACTTTAAATAACAATAAAATTGTTTGACCGGATACAATGGATTCACATATTACAAAGAGTGATCGGTGTAAATGACGGTACTCTTTGTAATATGTGAATTTTTATTTCGGTAAACAATTCCATATTGTTCACTTTATTTTTTGGAGGTTTTCTCAAATGAAACAAGGTACAGTAAAATGGTTTAACTCAGAAAAAGGCTTCGGATTCATCGAAGTAGAAGGCGAAAACGATGTATTCGTACACTTCTCAGCAATCCAAGGCGAAGGTTTTAAAACTCTTGACGAAGGTCAAAAAGTGGAATTCGAAGTTGTAGATGGCAACCGCGGACCACAAGCTGCTAACGTAACTAAACTTTAATTCTTAGAATTAAACTTAAACTCGTTAATCCAAAGCACTTCCTATAACAGGAAGTGCTTTTTTCAACCTGTAAAGTATGATAAAAGAAGGGGATAACCAATGCTTGCAACAATTTCGCAAAACCGAAATATAATGTTTGCTCGATTTGAACATCTGTTACCCTTTCAAGTTTATAATGAATAAGCGAAAGCCGTATTTCTATTGACTCCTAATTCTTTCAGCTTTTTCGCACAACCGCTCATTTTTCATTCCATTTTTAGCTGCCTTAAAGTTGAAGAAACAGTATACACCTCGTCTCCATTCATCATTTCTGTTACGCTCTTTACTAATCCATATCCGCGGATATAATAATTTGTTTCAGTTGAGTTTTCATCCTCTGTAATAATAATAATTGCATTGTCGAACATTTTATACGGTGTATCAACCTGTGCATCGATGGCTCTAATCGTCCATTTGTCCTCAGATTGTCCTACCTCAATTGGCACTTTTAAAATTGTCGCTAAAACAGGGTACGTATCAAGTGCAGCAAGGTCAAATTGTGCTACACCCTCTACCTCACGAAAAACTAATTCAATGGCCTCGTTAGTTATGCGATAAACTTTATTCATAATTGCACCGCCATTATCAACGCGAACATGCACATAGTTCGAGTTGAGCCAAAAGGTTTGCTCTGTATAGCTAGCAAATTCATTGCCCTCGCCTTCGAAAAAGGCTGTTGAGCCATCCTCTTTAAAAAATAACTGTAATTCATTTGCTTGATCTTCCGCAGGTGGATTTTCAGACGGTGGTAAATCATTCGTACAGCTTGCTAAAAACAACACCGTACATAGCAAAAAGAAGTAACGCATTTTTTTCACTTCCTTTTGAATTTTTTTATACTTTACCATTTTTATGTTTGATGTAAACATATTAGAAATAAATTCTGTTTTACACTTGATAAATGATTTTTTTTATTGTATACTAATAATTAATAAAGTCAATTGTAAAAGAAGATATGAAATCACATATTACAAAGGGTAATCGTGTTTTGATAGTTACTTTTTGTAATATGTGATTTTTTTTCGAGTAATAAGATTTTATTGAATACAATTAATGGAGGTCATCTAAATGACACAAGGTACAGTAAAATGGTTTAACGCAGAAAAAGGTTTTGGATTCATCGAAGTAGAAGGCGGTCAAGACGTATTCGCTCACTTCTCAGCTATTCAAGGTGAAGGCTTCAAATCACTTGAAGAAGGTCAAAAAGTTGAATTCACAGTAGAAGAAGGTCAACGCGGACCACAAGCTGCTAACATCGTAAAACTTTAATTGCGAAAATAGGCTAGAACCAAAGCGTTCTAGCTAAATAAAAATCCGAACTATGATGCGAAACTTTAAGTTAAGGTTTCGTAATAGCTCGGATTTTTTTATTTCATTTATATCCTAAATATTAAAATGCTTTTAAGTATAAATGATTATAAACAGGATAATTTAATATTTAAGTGAATGAAAAAGATGATATGTAAGAGGCTGATTCCTACAAATTAAAGGAAGAAGGTATTTTATGGATAAAGATTTAAGGTATGGTGAGGATTATCAATTTATTCCTGCGACTTCTGTTGGGAGTGGTATAGGTATTGAAGTATTGGCTGATTTATATCAGTATACGATTCAAATTGTTAATATTGTGCTTTATAGCAATCCAAGTACAAATGAGTTTGTGTTAATTGATGCGGGGATGCCTAAAAGTGCCGATGAAATAATTTCTGTTGTTGAAAATCGCTTTGGCTTTAATGCCCGACCGAAAGCAATCATTTTAACACATGGACATTTTGATCATGTTGGGGGAATTATCGAATTAGTTAAGCATTGGGATATTCCTGTCTATGCACATCCATTGGAAATGCCTTATTTAACTGGAAAGCAGAATTATCCAGCACCTGACCCTACTGTCGATAGTGGGCTAGTTGCAAAAATGTCGCCTATTTTTCCGACTGAAGCCATTCAATTAGGGAACTATATTCAAGCTATTCCTGCTGACGGCACGATTCCATTTATGCCAGATTTTCGCTGGATTCATACGCCAGGACATGCACCAGGGCATATATCATTGTTTCGAGAGAGCGACAGAGCTTTATTAGCTGGCGATGCATTTGTAACAGTTAAGCAAGAGTCGCTTTATAAAGTTTTGACACAGCAAAAAGAAATTAGTGGCCCACCGCGTTATTTAACAACGGATTGGCAAGCTGCTCGGGCATCTATTGAAAAGCTAGAGGCATTAAAGCCTGCTGTAGCGATTACAGGTCATGGTTTGCCGATGAAAGGTATGGAGCTTACAGAAAATCTTAAAAAGCTTGTAAATAATTTTGAGGAAATTGCCTTACCGAATGAAGGGAAATATTTGAATTGAAGCCGTAACACATTTCCGTATACAAGCTGAAAAGGAGCTGACCGAAAAGTCCATTTTGTTTTGACACCACATTGAAATCAATGTTTTCATCGCTTCCCTTTTACTGAGGGATAACACTGCTAAAGCCAATGTTCATCCCATTTTTAAAGGGGGCGTTCTCTGTTTATATGAATCAATATTTTATGAAACATCATCGCTACTGTCTAAAATGCCGGCTATGCACGGCTTTTTGGACAGCTCCTATTATGCTGGTTTGTTATGCAAAGTATTGATTAGTCTACACTAAGTTAGACAAATAAAATAAGGGTTTGTAAGCTTAGACTACTAAAACGGATAATATCAATCCCAGCTCGATAGGCAGGGTTTAATAAGGCGCTGCATTATGACCTTTATCAATTGCATCTTCTGGGGCTTTAGTGCCTGCTATATTGCCAAGCGGTTTTGAAGCACTAGAATTGTTTTGTGCATTATGCAAGCCATCTTTCAGCAAACGACCGTATTCCTCATCAGCTTCCTGTGCTAAGGCAATCATGGCATTTTGAATATCAATATGACAGACCGATAAATCACGTATTAAATTTGCAAGCAGCTCATCGCGTTCCCATTGCTCAAAGTTGCGATAGGTTTCACCAGCTTGCTTTGTATTGTTTTGACGGTCAATTGATTCACGAACAAGATTTCCTTCGATATATGGCGTATACTCTTTACCGTTTTGTGTTGCTTCCTTTAAGCCGTTTAACATAGAAGGCTCATAATTAATATGTGGATTTTGCCCAGGTGCTAAATCGCGTTTATACATCATTTGCCCTCCGGCTTGATTTGTTGCAACATGCTTTTTCGGTGCATTAATCGGAAGTTGTAAATAGTTTGCCCCTACGCGATGGCGCTGTGTATCAGAATAGGAGAATGTGCGACCTTGCAACATTTTATCATCAGAAAAATCTAAGCCGTCGACAAGTACACCAGTGCCAAAAGTGGCCTGCTCTACCTCAGCAAAATAATCTTCAGGATTTTTATTTAATACCATTTTGCCAACGAGATGCCACGGGAATTGGTCATTTGGCCAAAGTTTAGTATCGTCCAATGGATCAAAATCAAGCTCGGGATGTGGACCGTCCTCCATAATTTGAATATAGAGCTCCCATTCAGGATATTCTCCGCGTTCTATCGCATCATATAAATCCTGTGTCGCATGATTGAAATTTTTCTTTTGAATTTCTTCTGCCTCTTCTTGTGTTAAATTTTTAATGCCTTGAAGTGGCTCCCAATGATATTTCACAAGCACAGCATTTCCTTCACTATTTACCCATTTATAAGTGTTTACACCAGAGCCTTGCATCATTCGATAATTCGCTGGAATGCCCCAAGGTGAGTATACCAATGTAACCATATGGAAGGTCTCTGGAGAGCTCGCACAAAAATCAAAAAAGCGTTCCACACTTTGAATATTTGTAATAGGGTCAGGCTTAAAGGCATGAATCATATCTGGAAACTTGATGGCATCACGAATAAAGAAGATTTTTAAATTATTACCGACTAAATCCCAGTTGCCATCCTCCGTATAAAATTTTACCGCAAAGCCTCTTGGGTCTCGCAATGTTTCAGGGGAATGACCTCCATGAATTACAGTTGAGAAACGAACAAATACTGGTGTTTTCTTCCCCTTGTCTTGAAAGACTTTTGCACGTGTATATTTAGAAATGGGCTCATCACCAACGACACCATATGTTTCAAAATAACCATGTGCGCCAGCACCACGAGCATGCACTACACGTTCTGGAATTCTTTCGCGGTCAAAATGACTAAGTTTCTCTAAAAAATCGTAATTTTCAAGTGTAGCAGGACCACGATTACCAACAGTTCGTAAATTTTGATTGTTCGTAATAGGATGCCCTTGCCGATTTGTTAAAGTCGTATCTTGCTGATGTTTCGAATCGTTTTGTTTAGTCATCATATAACTCCTTTCTAGTAAGTAATTTTATATTGTCCATTATTGGGACAAACTAGACATACGAATAAAAAGGAGCATTCTTGTTAGAAATATTTTCGGGGTCTTGAAAAAACCCTCCTGTATGATGCTTAAGTGTCAATCGGAAAATTGACTTGTATATCTACAGAGAGGACTCCATTCAATGAATTTTAATGCGAATGAAAAAATTAATCAAGCTTCTGAAACATGAGCTAGACATTCGAGAAGGGAGTATTTTAAAAGGGGAAAAACTGTTTTTAAATAATAAAGTTGTTTAGATAGGTAATAAAGTCATTTACACAGGTTAGTCTTGCCATTCAACAAATAGACCGAATTAGGGAGGCGCATTTTTATGAAAAGGAAACAAAATCCGCTTGAGCTGCGTTTTCCAACAGAAGTATTTTTGTCAAAATATAAATCAAGTGTAAACGAAAAAGAAATAGCCATTATTTCCTTCTCATAACCTTCCACAATCATTTTTCCGAAATAAAAAATTAAACTTTTTTAACCTAAATTTAACCTTTGCTCTGTATAATCTATCCATGTAAAAACAAAATCAATCGAAAGGAACAACATGTATGCAACGAAAAACAAAGCCAACCCTCGTTCCTATAGCGATTGCAGTCTTGTTTATGCAAACGTTATTTGGTAGTTTACCAGCAAGGGCAATTGAAAATTTTGCTAATCAATCTTATTATGAGGGAAAAATGATGAAAAATCCTATAGTAGGACAATTAGCTCTAATTAATCCAAAGCTTGAAATCGAATACGCCGCAGTGCCAGTGAATACAGCGCCCATGCTAGCCGCAATCGGCAATAAAACGGTCAACGAAGGAACGCCTCTTACTTTTACAGCGACAGCAACAGATTTAGATTCTGCTGTATTAACCTACAGTTTAGTGGGTGCACCAATGGGAGCAAGCATCGACGCAACGACAGGTGTGTTTACATGGACACCGACAGAAGCGCAGGGCCCAGGAAGCTACACCTTTGAAGTACGAGTAAGTGATGGGACGTTAACAGATTCAGAAACTATTACTGTTACAGTGAATGAAGTAAACGAAGCGCCCGTGCTAGCAGCTATCGGCAATAAAACGGTAGATGAAGAAAGCATGCTTACCTTTACAGCAAGCGCAACGGATGTTGATTTACCGGAAAATTCATTAACGTACAGCTTACTAGGTCCACCAATGGGAGCAAGCATCAATACAATGACAGGTGTGTTTATATGGACACCGACAGAAGCACAAGGTCCAGGAAGCTATACTTTTGCAGTACGAGTAAGTGATGGGACGTTAACAGATTCAGAAACTATTACTGTTACAGTGAATGAAGTAAACGCAGCGCCCATACTAGCTGCAATTGGCAATAAAACGGTCAACGAAGGAACTTCTCTTACTTTTACAGCGACAGCAACAGATTCAGATTCTGCTGTATTGACTTACAGCTTAGTAGGTGCACCAGCAGGAGCAAGCATCAATGCAATGACAGGTGTGTTTACATGGACACCGACAGAAGCACAAGGTCCAGGAAGCTACACCTTTGCAGTACGAGTAAGTGATGGGATGCTAACAGACGAAGAAAGTATTACTGTTACAGTGAATGAAGTAAACACAGCGCCCGTGCTAGCACCTATCGGCAATAAAGCAGTAGATGAAGAAAGCATACTTACGTTTACAGCAAGCGCAACGGATGCTGATTTACCCGAAAATTCATTAACCTACAGCTTAGTAGGTGCACCAACGGGAGCAAGCATCGACGCAACGACAGGTATGTTTACATGGACACCGACAGAAGCACAAGGTTCAGGAAGCTATACCTTTGCAGTACGAGTAAGTGATGGAGCGTTAACAGACGAAGAAAGTATTACTGTTACAGTTAATGAAGTAAACACAGCGCCCGTGCTAGTAGCTATCGGCAATAAAACAGTAGATGAAGAAAGCATGCTTACGTTTACGGCAAGCGCGATGGATGTTGATTTACCCGAAAATTCATTAACGTACAGCTTAGTAGGTGCACCAACGGGAGCAAGCATCAATGCAATGACAGGTGTGTTTACATGGACACCGACAGAAGCACAAGGTCCAGCCAGTTACACATTCACAGTACGAGTAAGTGATGGAGCGTTAACAGACGAAGAAAGTATTACTGTTACAGTGAATGAAGTAAACACAGCGCCCGTGCTAGCAGCTATCGGCAATAAAACAGTAGATGAAGGAAGCTTGCTTACGTTTACAGCAAGCGCAACGGATGCTGATTTACCGGAAAATTCATTAACGTACAGCTTACTAGGTGCACCAACAGGAGCAAGCATTGACGCAACGACAGGTGTGTTTACATGGACACCATCAACAACTGAAAGCTTGAAAGAGTATACCTTTACAGTAAAGGTGAGTGATGGCTCATTAACAGATGAGGAAGTAATTACAGTTACTATAAAAATGGTGCATGGTAATAATTCGACTATTGATGTACCAGGTTCAACAGGAACAGCAGTCAATGCGTTAACTATTACATTGCATACGAACGGTGGCACAGCGATAGCGCCAATCGACATAAGCTCTCATACAAAAGTTGGCAATTTACCTGTGCCAATAAGGGAGGGCTATCGCTTTGAAGGTTGGTATCAAGATGAGGCATTGACAAAACGATGGGAAGAGGAAACGATTTTGCGAGAAAATATTTCGCTCTATGCAAAATGGACAGCAATACCTATAGAGCAACCTGAGCCCTCGCAGCCAGCACAGCCAATCATACCATTTCATGATGTAGAAAGACATTGGGCAAAAGAGATGATTGAGGAACTAACAGCCCTCGGTATTATCCAAGGCTTTGAAGATGGTACTTTCCGTCCGAATGCTCCGATTAGTCGTATGCATGTGGCAGTGCTACTAACAAGAGTATTTTCACTAGATGCAGTGAGAGAAGCAGATGGTTTCTCGGATGTACCGTCCACACACCCTTATTATGAGGCGATTCAAACATTGCAACAAGCAGGCATTATAGACGGGGCAAATGGTGCGTTTCTCCCAGCAGAAAATATGACGAGAGCGCAATTAGCTAAAGTGCTTGTGGGCGTGCTTGAGCTAACACCAGAAGGCACAAGTTCCTTTGTAGATGTGGCTAGCTCCCATTGGAGTGCTGGTTATATTGCGACGCTAGAGCGCGAAGGGATTACACTCGGTGATAGCGGCTATTTCAGACCAAACGAGCCTGTCACAAGAGCACAGTTTGTCACATTTTTATATCGGATTATGCAAAAATAGTAAAAAGAAAAAACTTGAAAGGATGTTTCTTTCAAGTTTTTTTGTGCAAAATACAATGTAAGACTTCTAGTGGTATCGCTTCTACAGTTTCATTTATGTAGGACATTGCCCAACATTTTGGTTTTTTAGCTTCTTTCAGCAATGTTTTTTGTGCGGCAAGCGTAGCGATAAATTTTATTTGTACCGATAGTAAGGCGACAGGTACAGAAGACTCCCGTCTCTATAGGTGTCAGAATGAATCATAGGAACTCAGTCTAAGAACATCGCAATCTGAGATAACGACTGAGTGGCCCACATCGAAAGCTTTCGGTGGATGTCACAAATTTAGAAGGAAGCCTACGTGATGCAGGTCAGTTAACCGTTCTCACAGGACGTGATAATTTTAGGTTAACACTAATCAACATATGGAAGGAAATACCGGATGAAAGTTGTTTGATAGGGAAGCCCGAGTTTATCTATCCAAAATTTATAGATGCTTATAATTGGCTAAAAAGGAGATTGAAGGGGAGGTTTCCCAACTATAATGGCGAATACCCAATATGACTATGGAAGATATCTTTTGAAATTGTTTTCATGAAAAAAGACTTCTCCATTGAGAGAGAAGCCTTTTTTACCTTATAACTGCCCGTTTGATATGCCCTAAAATCTCCCCAATTCGTCCCCAAATAGAACGATTTTATATGGAGGTGTTTGGATAGTAAATAAATTATCAATTGTTTAAAAAAGCCGTTATATCAATGTTTTGAGCGATTATCATATGAATAGATGGACTAGTTTAAACCTTGGCTATCTTTCCATTCAAGGAATTCGTCGTATGTTAATTGCTTATCTAAAATTGACCCATCTTCGCGAATTTCAATTACGCGGTTGGCAATTGTTTGGATGAATTGGTGGTCATGTGATGTGAATAACATAGCCCCTTTAAAGCGAATTAAACCTTCGTTTAGCGCTTGAATAGACTCAAGGTCCAAATGGTTCGTCGGCTCATCTAAAATTAATACATTAGAGTTAGCTAGCATCATTTTTGATAGCATACAACGAACTTTTTCGCCTCCTGATAAAACAGAAGGGGATTTTTTCACTTCTTCACCTGAGAATAGCATACGACCTAGGAAGCCGCGTAAGAAGCTTTCCGTTTCGTCCTCTGGTGAGTATTGGCGTAACCAATCAACCAATGTTTTTTCAGTACCAGTGAAGTATTTATCATGGTCGTTTTCAAAATAGCTTTGAGATGTTGTGACACCCCATTTGAATGTACCGCTTTCTGGCTCCGCATTTTCTGTTAAAATATCAAATAATGCCGTTTTGGCATTTGGGCTACCTAGGAAGACAATTTTGTCCTCTTTATTCATTGAGAAACGAAGGTCTTTGAATAATATTTCACCGTCCAAGGAAGCAGAAAGCCCTTCAACCGTTAGCACATCATTGCCGATGTCGCGTCCGATTTGGAAGTTGATAAATGGATATTTTCGGCTAGATGGACGAATATCATCTAACTCGATTTTATCTAACATTTTCTTACGTGAAGTTGCTTGCTTCGATTTCGATGCGTTTGCAGAGAAACGAGCGATAAACTCTTTTAATTCTTTAATTTTCTCTTCTTTTTTCGCATTTTGATCAGACATCATTTTTTGAGCTAGTTGACTTGATTCATACCAGAAATCATAGTTACCAACGTATAATTGGATTTTACCAAAGTCAAGGTCTGCAATATGCGTACATACTTTATTTAAGAAATGACGGTCATGCGAGACAACGATAACTGTATGCTCAAAGTTAATTAAAAATTCCTCTAGCCATTGAATTGCCTTTAAGTCAAGGTGGTTGGTCGGCTCATCTAGTAATAGAACATCTGGCTCACCGAACAATGCTTGTGCAAGTAACACTTTGACCTTTTCAGCACCTTCTAAGTCAGCCATTTTTGAATAGTGAATATCGTCACCGATGCCTAAGCCATTTAATAGCGTTGCCGCATCTGATTCCGCTACCCAACCATTCATTTCTGCAAATTCACCTTCAAGTTCCGCAGCACGCATGCCATCTTCATCTGAAAACTCTTCCTTTGCATAAATAGCGTCTTTTTCCTTCATTACTTCATAAAGGCGTTTATTACCCATAATGACAGTATCTAAAACTGTATATTCATCGTATTCAAAATGATTTTGCTTTAATACCGATAAACGCTCGTCCTTGCCCATTGATACATGGCCTTCTTGCGGCTCGATATCACCAGCTAAAATTTTTATAAACGTTGATTTTCCAGCACCATTCGCACCAATCAAACCGTAACAGTTCCCAGGTGTGAATTTAATATTTACGTCTTCAAATAGTTTACGATCGCCATAACGTAAACCAACACCACTTACTTGAATCATGTAAGCTTCCTCCTTCAAATTAAACAGCGAGCATAATGCTCTTATTTGTACACAATACTTTCTATTATAACGCAACTTAGAAATAAAAGAAATGAAGAAGTAAAAATGATAGCGAGTAGAAATGACGTAAAGTTTATGCTTAACTTACTAAGAGAGTCGTTAAGGAAATGAGGAATTTGAGTGAAGTGGAAAGATGTTTTGATTATCATTGCGATTTTTATCGTAGCATTAAATTTGCGCCCTTCGATTACATCAATTGGACCAGTATTGAATAGCATTCGCACGGATTTATCTATTTCAAGCACACAGGTAAGCTTGTTAACGGCAATACCTATTTTCTGTATGGGATTATTTGCACCGCTTGCCGTACCTATGCAAAGGCGCTTTGACTATCGTTTAGCGGTTACTATGCTCGTTGCCTTAATTGGTGTTGCGACATTTATTCGTATGTTTGCAGCAAGCTACAGCATGTTACTTATAACAAGCTTGCTAGTCGGCTTCGCCATTGCCATTATTAGCCCGATGCTCAATACCTTTATTAAATTATACTTTCCGCATAAGGTAGCTGCAGTTGTGAGCATTTATTCCTTGGCGATGGGGGCAGGGGCAGCATTAAGCGCAGGCTTTACTGCTGTTTTTTATAAATATTTCGAGGAATGGCCAATCGCTTTAGGTATTTGGGGCATCCTTGCTATTATCGCAATCGTTTTTTGGTTATTTGCGATAAAGCGGGATGAGGGAGCAACGTTATTTGCTGCACTGTCGTTAGAAATTCGTAATCCGTGGAAGACAAAGAAAGCGTGGCTTTTATTATTATTTTTTGGTTTGCAAGCATCACTATTCTTTTCACTAACAACTTGGCTAGCGCCTGTTGCGATAGCGCATGGATTTTCAATTGTCACAGCAGGGGCGGTTTTAACAGTGATGTCACTCGTTCAACTAACAACCAATGCGCTATTGCCGAGCGCACTCGCGAAATATCCAAGCACGATTTTTTGGCTATTTATATTACTAGCAGTCGGTGGTATTGGGGCTAGCTGCTTATTTATCGGTACAAATAGTGCGATTTGGGGAGGGGCGATGCTGTTAGGAGTGACACTAGGTGGTTTATTTCCACTCGCATTAACACTTCCATTAAATGAAGCGCGTAATAATGAGGAGGCAAATGCATGGAGCTCGATGGTAATGTCAGGGGGCTTTATGATGAGTGCAATCATCCCTTTATTAATCGGCTTCATTTACGATATAACACGAAGTCATTTGTATACGAAAGCCATTTATATCATTTTAATCGCTGCATTATTACTTACTGTTTTTGCAATCAACAAAAGAAACAATAAAGCTTAATTTTATTCTAAGAACGCCATAAATCGCTTGTAACCAATACGATGCTTGGCTAAAGTATCCGGCGAATTAAGATACTACTACACCGAAAAGGCTCTAAATCAATTGTTTAAAAATCCCTTCTAATATAAGGGCAAATCTCTTTATGAAAAGTGAACTGCTGCACCACTTTTCATAAAGCCTATTTTCGGTTAAGGTTATAGTATATGTGAATAAGGGGTGGGGAAACTATGCATTTTCCGAAAATGGTAGAAATAACTGAGGTAGGACCGAGAGACGGCTTGCAAAATGAAGCGCAATTTGTGCCGACAGAGCAAAAAAAGAAGCTAATTGAACAGCTTGTTAAAACAGGGGTAAGACGCATTGAAACGGCTTCGTTTGTACATCCAAGGGCTGTACCACAAATGGCGGATGCGCAAGAAATTGTTGCTTTCTCGAAAAGCTTGGGTCTTGATTTTCTCGTATTGACACCGAATATGAAAGCGTTAGAAATGGCATTGGCAGTAGGGGTACAGCAAATTGCCGTTTTTGTCGGAGCGAGTGAAACTTTTAATGAGCGCAATATTAGACGCTCTATTGCTGATTCTTTGCAGGAATGTGAAGAAATGTTTCGCATAGCTAAAGAGCAAGGTTTATTCGTGCGTGGCTATGTATCGATGTGCTTTAGCTGTCCGTATGAAGGCGCCATTTCATACGAGCAAGTAGCACGTGTTGTAAGCCATTTTGTTCAGCATGGTGTTGATGAGATTTCCATTGGGGACACAAATGGTCAAGCAACGCCAAAAATTGTCTATGAGCGCTTTACTAGATTGCGAGAGGATTATCCGAATACTAAATTTATCGCTCATTTCCATGATACAAATGGCTTCGCTTACGCCAACACCATTGCCGCGCTGCAGGCAGGAATTACAGCTTTTGATAGCTCAGTTGGTGGGTTAGGTGGCTGTCCGTTTTCTCCAGGTGCAACAGGCAATATATCGACAAATAAGCTAGTAGAGCTTATGCATAAAATGGGTATTGCAACAGGCATTGATGAAGAGAAATTACTTGCTACGAGCAAATATGCACATAAAATTATTATGTAAACTAAGGGAGGTTTGTTGAAAGTTTTGAAGATGCAAGAAGCAAAAAAGCATTTACAAACATATTTTGGCTATGCATCCTTTCGCATAGGTCAGGAGCAGGCAATCGCACAAGTGTTGGATGGGATAGACACGCTCGTTGTGATGCCGACAGGGGGTGGAAAATCACTTTGCTACCAGATTCCAGCACTTTCTTTAGAAGGAACGACTATCGTTATCTCGCCGCTTATTTCGCTTATGAAAGACCAGGTCGATATGCTAGTCGCAAGTGGTGTACCTGCAGCCTTTTTAAATAGCTCCCAATCGATGGAGGAAGTGCAAGATGTTTTACGCGATGTGCGCAATGGTCGAATAAAAATGCTTTATATTGCACCAGAGCGCCTAGACAATGATTATTTTTGTCAAACATTAGCGACGATTAAAGTGCCGCTCATCGCTGTCGATGAAGCACACTGTATTTCGCAATGGGGGCATGATTTTCGTCCGAGCTATCGCAATATCCACAACATTTTACAGCTTTGGCCAGAGCGCCCAACCGTTATTGCCTTAACTGCTACTGCAACGCCAGCAGTTTGTGAGGATATTCGAGGGACGCTATCGATTCAGGATGAGCATACCTTTATTACAGGCTTTGCCAGAGATAATCTGCGTTTTTCTGTGCAGTCTGCTATTAGCAGGGATGCGTATGTGAAAGAGTTTTTAAAAAATGCAAGGAATGAAGCTGGTATTATTTATGCCGCAACAAGAAAATCCGTTGATTCATTGTACGAGCAGCTTGTAAAAATGGGCGTGCGGGTAGCAAAATATCACGGTGGCATGGATGAGGTTTCACGCGCGCAGGAGCAAAATCGCTTTTTACGTGATGAGGCACAAGTGATGGTGGCGACAAATGCATTTGGAATGGGGATTAATAAAACAAATGTGCGCTTCGTGTTACATTACCAAATGCCACGAAATATGGAAAGCTATTATCAAGAGGCAGGACGGGCAGGGCGGGATGGCTTGCCAAGTGAATGCATTTTATTATATGCCTCTAGTGATGAGCAGACACAGCGCTTTTTAATTGATCAAGCCCAGGACAGAACTCGCATCCCGATGGAGCTCACAAAGCTGCAGCAAATGGTCGATTATTGTCACACAGAAAGCTGCCTACAGGGCTATATTATCGAGTATTTTGGGGAGAAAGATGCAGAAGCTTGTGGGCAATGTAGCAATTGTGCAGATACACGACCGAAAGAAGATGTAACAGAGGATGCGCAAAAGGTCTTATCTTGTATTGTGCGTATGGGGCAAAAATTTGGTAAAACAATTACAGCACAAGTGCTAGCAGGCTCCCGTAATAAAAAGGTAAGTGAGCTGCGCTTTGATAGATTGCCGACATATGGTATTTTAAAGGCAATGTCAGCAAAGGATGTGGCTAACTTTATCGAGTTTTTAATTGCAGAGCAATTAATCGCTGTTAGTAACGGGCAATTTCCGACAATTTTTGTCGCAGAACGAGGCAAAGAGGTATTGCTAGGCAAGCAACGCGTTTATCGCAGACAAGCATCCTCTGTGCAAGTTGCCCATGATAAAGACCCGCTATTTGAAGAGCTCCGAGCTGTACGTATGGTGATTGCTAAAGAAGAAGGCGTGCCACCGTTTGTTGTCTTTTCAGATAAAACATTGCATGATATGTGTGCAAAACGCCCGCAAAATGAAGTGGAATTTTTAGCGATTAGTGGCGTAGGGGAGAGCAAACTTAAAAAATACGGTGCACAATTTATTGAAGCGATTATCATGTTTGAGACGGCGAATGTTTAGTTTCTTTAGGCTTCTGCTAGTGTCCAAACGCCTGCTAAAATAAGAACATCATATCCTACTGCAATTACAAATTTATATGAATAATATTATTATGTTAACTTAAAACCATATGACGCGAGTGAAAATTCGCTGTCATATGGTTTTAATTTTAATCATTTAGTCTTGCATAGGGCCAATGATAGTAGACTTCATTTTTGAAACTAATCGGTGCAGGGTGATGAAGAAAATGCTCCTCACATGAAATAATATCTGGGAAATCTGCTATTACTTCTGTCGCTGCAATACTTAATAAGTCTTTTTCATTTTCTGAAGGCTCTTCATCAAAAAAGACTTTCCATATTAAATGGTTATTTTCGATTTTAGCGTAAATGGCTTTTGTATTTTTGGTAATGGCTAAAAATAGAGCTCTCTGTGCACTCAACATAAGCTCGGTATGAGGGTTAATAAGCTTCATTATGAAAGAATCTCCTTATCAAAATGCCATCAATCAATGTTCTTCAATTGACTGCTGGCAACTATGGTTAATATGTACCTAGCACATTAGCGCCTTTCGCTAAATTTGTGGTAGTAACCAAGAGCTGTCACTATTCTTAGTGCAAGGAGCCGTCTGAAAAGTCATTTTGGGACAGCTCCTTGCTATCAGTGATTTTAAATGTTTCCCCTGTTTGTAGCTTTTTCAGATTTCTGCCTCCTAAAAGACATACTGCACAAGTACCATATAGAAGCATGTGCCTGCTGCGATAGATAATAGCATGCTTCTTTTCCAAAGATGCAGGGAGACGACAAGAATTACCGCTAAAATTTCAGGTAATCCATGACGATTAGAAAGAAAGCTGACATCTTTAAAGCAATAAATAACGAGCATACCGATAACGGCAGCAGGTAACACTTTGCCAAGATATTGGATGTAGACGGGAGTCGGTTTATTAGCTGGGAAAATGAAAAAGGGTAAAAAACGTGTGAGCATCGTACCAATTACAACGACCCCTACTGTTATAATTTGCTGTGTAATTGTCATAGGGCAGTCCTCTTTTCCTTTTGTAATGTTGGACGAAGTAGTGTTAAAACACCTAAAATCGCCAGCATTGCAGGGATGATAAAGCGTTCACCACCGAAAACGGCTAGCGAAATCGCCGATAGCAAGAGTCCTAGCATTGCACTATAGTGCTGCTTTGTATTTAACCAATGTTCTAAAAAAATAACGACGAATAGAGCGGTCATTACAAATTCCAAGCCCTCTGTATTAAAGGTAATGAACGAACCGAAAACACCCCCAATTGTTGCACCAGCCACCCAATAAATTTGATTTAACAGTGTGACGAATAGCATGACCTTTCCCTTATCAAGATTATTCGGAATATTCAGCGTGCTATTGATAGCAAAAGATTCATCACACATACCGTATATGAGATACCATTTTTTATGACCAGACTGACCGTATTTATCTAACATTGAAATACCGTAAAATAAATGTCTTGCATTGACCATTAGCGTTAAGAAAAAGGCGCTAAGTGGATTAAAGGAAATAAGCAGTAGATTCGCTGCCACAAACTCCATTGAGCCTGCGAAAATAAAGAGGCTCATTAAAATCGGATAAATGGCATGGAAGCCTAGAGAATTCATAAAAATTCCATAGGCGATGCCTAAAAATAAAAAGCCCGCTAAAATGGGAACCGTTTGGGGAAACGCGAATTTTAGCGCAGCACGTGTTGCGTTTGTGCTGTTCAAAGTAGCCACATCCTTTACTTTTGCCAATGTGTGTTAATAAATTCATCGCGCCCTGATTTTGCGCGGTCTTCCTTGTAATGCTGCGATTCTTTTTTATAGTAATCTTGGTGATAATCCTCAGCTTCATAGAAAGTTGCTGCGTCTCGAATGGCTGTGACGATTGGTTTGCTGAAGCGACCGCTTGCAGCAAGAGCCGCCTTCGAATTTTCTGCCTGCTCACGCTGCTCTTTGCTATGTGTAAAAATCGCTGTTGAATAAGATTCACCTCGGTCATGAAACTGCCCGCCTGCATCTGTCGGATCAATTTGCATCCAGTAAATTTCAAGCAGTCGTTCATAGCTAAATATGCTTGGATCAAATTCGATTTGAACAACCTCTAAATGACCAGATTGTCCAGCCTTCACATCTTCATATGTTGGATTATCAATATGACCACCCATATAGCCGCTTGTTACTTTATGTATGCCGTCCCACTCTTCAAAAGGCTTAACCATGCACCAAAAACAGCCGCCGGCAAACGTTGCTTTTTCCATCTATATTCCTCCTTCTCATAGCCTGTATTGTATCATGCGTGAAAAACTATCGACAACCTTTTGAACTGGTAGGACGTCTGTAAAGGAGGACAGTAAATTTCTTTTCAGAAGATTCGTTTTGTTTTATTAAAAATATGACCATTTCAAAAGGAAAATAGATTGTTTGAAATGATTGAAAACAGCGAATCTAGCAACTTTTTTAAAAAATTTTAAATTTTGTACTTGCCTCCTTATCCTGCGTTTACTCATCGCAGAAAAGATGTGCTCCTGCGGTTACTCGTCGCAGAAAAAATGTGCTCCTGCGTTTACTCGTCGCAGAAAAAATTGCTGAAAGATGTTAAAATTTGTACGGAAACAGTATAATAAGGGAGGACTGTCCGAATAGACTAACACATCTTTGGTTCAGTGAAAAAGGCTTTCACTTATTTGAAATTTAAAAGAATGCTGTTAGTTTAAGAGTTTATAACTTTTAAAACGAGTTACTTACTTTTTAAATAGTGAGTGATTTTAATGAAATATTAATAAAACGTTCAAAAAGTAGTGCGAAGCATTCGCTTTTCGGACGACTCTAAAGGAGAATTTTATGGAGCAGCTTGAACGACGCCAAACACGACATAAACGAAAAAAATTTCGTACAGGAAGGTTTATTTTTCTAATAATTATCGCATTGCTATTAGGAGCAGTTGCTTATAGTGTTCAGCAATATCGCAGTGGACAAAATCTTGCAAGTGAAACAAAGCTACCTGAGCAAGACTTTGTAGCGGATGTAAAAAAAGGAGAGATTGAAAACTTTTTAATTTTAGGTGTCGATAGTCGAGGAGAGGAGAAGTCGCGTACAGATACGATGATGCTATTATCATGGAATCACGACACGAATGATATAAAGCTTGTCTCATTTATGCGTGATATTTATGCAGACATTCCGGGCTATCAATCCTATAAGCTGAATACAGCCTACTACTTAGGCGGTGTGCAATTATTAAAAGATACGTTGAATGCAATGTTTGAAGTGCCTATTCATCATTATGCAGTCATTGATTTTAAAAGTTTTGAAGCGCTAATTGATATTTTAGCGCCAAATGGTATTACGATGGATGTCGAAAAGGATATGTCGGCATATATTGGAGTTTCATTAAAGCAAGGTACGCAGCAGCTAAATGGCAAGGAATTGTTAGGCTATGCACGCTTTAGACAAGATGCAGAAGGTGATTTTGGGCGTGTTGCTCGTCAACAAAAGGTGATGGATGCATTAAAGAGCGAGCTATTATCACCAGCAAATGCCAAAAATTTACCGAAATTTATCGGTGCAGCACAAGGCTATATGACTACCGATTTAACATCTGCACAGGAGTTAAAAATGGCGCTATTTATAGCAGCAGGTGGTGGGGTAGAAATCGAAAAAATGACGATTCCTGTCGAGGGAACATATACATTTAACTCGTATCAGCATGCAGGCTCTGTATTAGAAATCGATCAGCAGCAAAATCAAGCTTTGCTACATGAGTTTTTACAGATGAAATAAGCAGCTAATTCATGCTAGAATAGCTGCACATATATCTTTTTTGAAAAATAAGAAAGTGTATGTTTAATGTTTGAGCAGCATCTAGGATAAGCTTGTGCTGTAGCAATTTTCTTAAAATTTGACAATTAGCAGGGGTGGTTTTTTGGAGCAGGGAAAAACAAATATGCAAAATAAGCAGCTACCGCAAGAAACTTCGAATTTTTTTTCGACACGTTTCATCCGCTTTTTAGGCGGAAAAAACTTATTGTTCTTACTTCTTATCTTGTTAATTGTCGGCTGTGTTATTTTTATTTATGATAAAATCTCATTTATTTTCCAGCCACTTCGTGTATTATTTGAGGTCGTTATTTTGCCAGGGGTGCTTGGCGTTATATTGTATTATTTAACACGACCATTTTTACGTTTATTAATGCGATGGAATATTTCTAAAATATGGGCGATTTTAATTATTTATTTAGTTGCAATCGGTGCTTTAGCATTAACAATCGTATTAATTTATCCATTTTTACGCGACCAGTTCACAAATTTAATGAATGAGTTTCCAGCGTATTTTATGGCATTTGTTGAAAATATTGTTTCATGGCTGAATAATTCACGGCTAGATGAATACTTTGCGAGAATTAATTTTGATTACGATCAAATGATTACAAGCTTGACGGATGATATTGTGACGCAAGTAAAGGATTTGGCAACAGGCTTTGCTACAAGTGTTGCATCGGGAATTACCGGATTTGTTTCTGCTTTGACAGGTCTTGTGCTATCACTTGTTATAGTGCCATTCATCTTGTTTTATTTATTATATGAGGGCGAAAAAATGCCGAAGTTTATCGTGCGTCTTACTCCGCCGAGCATGCGAAAATTCGTAGGTGAAGTATTACACGATATGGACAAGCAAATTAGCTCCTATATTCAAGGGCAAATTTTAGTGTCTATTTGCATTGGGGCGATGGTAACAATCGGTTTCCTAATTATCGGCTTAGACTATGCATTACTGTTAGGGGTACTGGCGATGGTGACGAGTGTCGTACCATATTTAGGCCCTGTTATCGCAATTACACCTGCTGCAATTATTGCTATTGTCTCTGATTCACCGTTTATGATTTTAAAGCTTGCGGCTGTCTGGACGATTGTACAATTAATTGAAGGGAAGTTTATTTCGCCACAAATTATGGGCAAATCATTGAGCATCCATCCAATTACTATTATTTTCGTGTTATTAACAGCAGGCTCCTTATTCAGCGTTCCAGGTGTTATTTTAGGGATACCAGCTTATGCGTTAATTAAAGTGCTAGTGACACATATTTATCAAGTGTTTAAAAAGCGCTACAATCGTTTCCAAACGACTAAAGAGGATATGTACGAGGAGTAGCGAATTTCATCATAAAAGGGGCTGTTCGAAAAAATAGACATTTTTCGAACAGCCCCATCTTCTATATTAAATATTCGCTAAAACATGCTTAAGATAGCCTTAATTAGATAGCGCGAAGCTTTTCAACAGCTTGCGCTAGTAATTCAACATCTTGTACAAGTGCTAGGCGCATATAACCCTCGCCAGCATTACCGAATACGGTGCCAGGAACCATCACAACACCAGTCTCTTCAATGGCTTTAAAGGCGAATTCTTCGCTTGTCATCTTATATGGGTGCTTTGCCCAGACGAACATTCCACCATTGGAAGGTGCTACCTCCCAGCCAATTTGCTGAAGCCCAGTCATTAATACACGGTGTCGCTCTGCAAATGTCGTGCGTAAGCTTGCCGTAATTTCCTCTGCATGGTCTAGGGCGAGTGCAGCAGTTAGCTGAATCGGCTCGAAAATACCAAAATCTAAATTTGATTTAAGCTGCTTAACAATGCCAATCATATTTGCATTGCCTACAATATAAGCAATGCGTGCACCTGCAAGGCTAAAGCTTTTTGATAAAGAATTAATTTCTAAGCCGACCTCTTTTGCACCCGGTGTTGCTAAAAAGCTTCCCGCAGCATTCCCAGTGAAATAAAATTCAGAGTAAGCCGCATCGTGTAAAACGATGATATTGTGCTTTTTAGCAAATGCCACAACTTGCTCAAAATATTGCTCAGAAGGCATTGCCGGTACAGGGTTGCCCGGTAAGTTTAAAATAAGTAGTTTAGCTTTGTCTGCAATGTCGTTTGGAATACTAGCTAAGTCTGGCAAATACCCATTGTCCTTTGTAAGTGGCATATAATAGGGCGTTGCACCTGCTAAATGAATGCCCGCATCGTATGCGACATAGGCTGGGTTCGTTGTTAAGACGATATCACCAGGGTTGCAAAAGGCAATTGGTAAATGGACTAATCCTTCCTGTGAGCCCATCGTTTGTACAACTTCTGTTTGTGCATCAAGCGTAACACCGTTTACTCTTTCATAGTAGCGACAAACAGCCTCGTTGAAAGCCTGTACACCTGTTAATGTGTAACGATACGATTGTGGTTTGGCTACTAGCTGTGCCATATGTTCAAGCAGCATAGGAGCAGGGGGAATATCTGGACTGCCTAAGCTTAAATCGATAATTTCCATACCTTTTCGTTGCTGCTGTGCTGCAAATGCTTTTAATTTTCCAAAAATCGCCTCTGTAAATAGCGACATTTTTAATGATGGCTCAATATTCAAAAAGAACACTCCTTTAACCTGTTAAAAACTTCAATTCATTGTAGCACAAACAAGACATTTTGTATTTCGAGAATTCAGAAAATAGTATATATACTTCTAAACGAGAATATATCGCTGAAGGGAAGAACACTGGGCGTGCCCCAAAATGAATTATTAGGCACGCCCAGCGCTTTGTTATTCTTTTACAAATGCTCTTATTAGTTTATTCTCATTATAATCGTACCATAACACCCATTGCTGATTGTCTTGCGTTTCAAGACTTTCGGCTATGCCAGTATAATAAACTTGATAAAGTATTTCATCTAATTGTTGCGCAGTTTTATTGAATGACTTTTGAGCAAGTTCTATAAACGCATTATATTCCTTGGCATTTTGTAGCATAACTGAGGCTGTTTCATAGCTTTTGTCTTTGGTAAATAGTTTTTCTGCTGAATTTTTAGAGGCTGTCGTTGCTTCTGTCGCATTTTTATATTTTGCAGGATATTGAAAATCTGCTTCTTGCATACTAGAAAATTTGCTAGAATCCGCAAAAGTAATTGCCTCACTCGTTTCAATGGCCTCTGCTGCGCGGTACATAAAAACAGTGAAATGTACACGTGTCAGCCCTTTATCTTCACGGAATGTTTTG
The DNA here is from genome assembly GCF_038630865.1 of Metasolibacillus sp. FSL K6-0083. Taxonomy (NCBI): domain Bacteria; kingdom Bacillati; phylum Bacillota; class Bacilli; order Caryophanales; family Caryophanaceae; genus Metasolibacillus; species Metasolibacillus sp. FSL K6-0083. Next base: position 568,773 of record NZ_CP152046.1, read on the forward strand.
TCCTCAAAGCCTGTTGTAATATTATTAGCATATAAGGCATCCACATATGAAGCGAGCTGCGGCGAAACATCCGTTAATGGGCTTTTCTTATCATTGCTTGTTAGATTGTAGGCTAGCGCTAATGCACGTGCCATTTCGCCTCGTGTAATAATATCATTCGGTCTAAAATCAAAATTATCGACATGTTGAATAATATCTGCTTCTAATACGCGTCTAATATCTTTGTAGTAAGGATTGTCCTTGCTTACATCGGTTAAAGAAATTCCTTTATAATATACTGGAAGTGTTGGAAATGCACGGCTTATTAAAGCTGCCGCATGCTTGCGCGTCATCAATTCATTTGGTTTGAATGTTCCGTCTGGATAGCCAGTAATTACTTCTTTAGCGGTCATCTCTGTAATGATGTCATAATAATCATTTTTCGGTGAAACATCGCTAAACTTTTTAGTAGCTGCTTCTGTTTGTATTGGCGCTGTCACAATAGTAGCTGCAATAGTAGCACTGATAAATAAGTTTATTTTTTTCATAATCAATTACCTCTCTTCATTGAAATGATAGATGAAATACTGCGATAGAAATGGTAATTTTCTATATGAGTTGAAGAAGCCCAATACATTTATAATAAACGCTTTTTTTCTTTTTTTCTACAAATCCTATCATCTATTGATTTTAACTTCTTTCAGCAAGTGTCCCACTACCGATTGAATCCAGTCTAGAGTTAGCTAAGACGTAATTGATTATCGTAAAAAATAGTGTATATTTTTTATAAAGTGAAATGGGGGTTTTGAACTTAGTTCATGTGAAATAGAATTCTTTAAAGGAGGGGGAGAGCGAATGAAGGTTTACTCTTTAAGCGGACCAAGTGGTACGGGGAAAAGTACATCTGCCTTGCATTTTGCATATACAAAAGGGATTGAAGGCATTATAGATGATGGCCTGCTTATTATAAATGGCAAAAGGCGAGCAGGAACGAGTGCAAAATTCGAAAAAAATACAATAACAGCAGTGCGACGGGCTATTTTTGAAGATGAAGCACATCGACAGGAAGTACAAGCTGCGATAAAAGATGCCAAGCTTTCATCGGTGTTAATTATCGGTACATCAGATAAAATGACAAAAAAAATCGCTAAGCAATTACAGCTTGGACAGATTGTTCATTTTTACTATGTAGAAAATATTCGGTCTGCTCGTGAAATTCAAATCGCCCGCTTTATTCGCCAAACGAAAGGACAACATGTTATGCCAATTCCGTATGAGCAAGTGGAGCAAAACTTTTTTAAACGCCTTGTACGTAAAGGTCGTGCGATTTTTGTAGGGAATCTTGTTAAGGTTGGTGAAACGACGATTGTTCAGCCTGATTTTCATTATGAAACACTAACTATTCATAAGCAAGTGTATCGCGATGTATTGCAGCATATTATAGGGAAAAGTCCGATAGTGGCACATGTGGAAAAAATTCAATTTAATATAGCGTCAATTCCTAAAATTAGCGCAACACTCGTTTTAAAGGGGCCCATTCATTATGATGTCATTACCGAGCTGCGCGGCTTGCAACAAGAAATTGTTGAAGCCTTTCAACGAACATTTGAGCTAGAGCCTGAGCGAATCTTTTTAGCTGTAAAAGGGATAAAAGGTGCTGGGGCTGTCTAGAAATAGACAGCCTCATATTAGAATTAGCGTGTAAATTGGGGTTGACGTTTTTCCACGAAGGCGCGTACACCTTCAGCAAAATCATTTGGTGAGACGAATGGGGTAGAGTCCTGCCATAAAGCGGGTGTAGATTCTGTGCATTGCTGAACGGCTTGTTTTACCGCTAGCAATGAGTCGGGTGACATGCCAGCAACAAGCTTACCTACGCGAATCATAAATTTTGTCAAATCTTTTTCAGCCACTAAATAATTAAGCATGCCTGACTGAAATGCTTCTTCCGCTTTATAGGTACGTCCTGTGAAAACAAAATCCTTCGTGGCAGAAGGACCTACTAAGTCTACAAGGCGTTTGGCAAAGCGATTATTTAACGTAATGCCTAATTTTCCAACAGGAATACCCATTTTCGCCTTATCAGAGCCGATACGGATATCACAGGCAAGTGCTAGCTCTAAGCCTGCGCCCATCGCAGGGCCATTAATAACACCAAGCACGGGAAGGGGCAGACGTTCCACAGTCGAAATCGTTTTCTCCATTTCGACAAAGGCTTGCTCCGCCTCATCAAGTGACATCGTATGAAATTCTTTAATGTCTGAGCCAGCGGAAAAATTTTCTCCAGCCCCACGCAATATAAGCACTTTATTTTTAGGGTTTTGTAATGATTGTGAGGCAAGGGAGGCTAGCTCTCGCCACATTTTTGCTGTTAGTGCATTTTTGGCCTGTGGTCGGTGGATTGTAATAATAGCCAAACCAGCTGTTTCCTGATAAATAATTTTTGCGTCCTCTTCATGTAGTCGCACTGTTTGAATTTGCATAGGTCAACCCTCCATTTCTGCATATTGAATTAATGAAAGTATAGCTTAAAATAAGAGGAAAGTACGAAATAACGCATAAAAACATGAATACACGTTATATTGAACGAAGGTTTTGCAATTAATGTCTTGTAGAATTTTTTTTGCGACGAGTAACCGCAGGACAAATAATTTTTATACTGAAAAGCAAGGCTACTTCTACAAAAATCACTACGCCAAGGCGTAATTGCTTGTAGCATATGCATGGTTGAATAATAAAGCAACCTTTTATATAATGAGAACAAACATTCCGTCTAGTTTATGTGTTTCATAAATGGCATATTATACGACACTTTTTATAGAAAATAATATACTTGACGTATCAAATATTTACAAAACACCAGCTACTTTACGCCAAATCCAACAAGGAGAGCTGATTATGAGAGATTATTCGATTTATATCCCTCGTTTTAAAGCATTTTTAGCAGGTCAGTCGAAATCCAATTTCACAGTGAAGCAGTATAGCTTAGATTGTGCACAGTTTGTGAAATTTATGAAGGAACAGAAGTATGAAATCATTTCAGTAGAGGTTATTGAAGCATATCGGCAGTGGCTACAACTGCATTACACTTCAATTCAAAGTGTAAATCGTAAGTTAGCTAGCTTAAAAAGCTTTATACACTTTTTACAAGCTAGGGAAGTAATCCCATTATTTGCTGATGATTTATTTAGCCCCTTGCCATTTGAGAAAAAGGAATTACAAACATTATCTGCACGGCAAATTCGACAAGCGCTACATGTTTGGCTCACTTCCTATGAAACAGCGGAGCAGAAGGATATAAGCTGGATGGCATTACGCAATTATACAATTATGCGTGTTATTGCTGAGTTTGGTATTAAATCAAGTGAGATAGTGCGGATGAAGTGGTCGCATGTGCACAATGATTTTATTCGTATTTTAACGAAACGAAGCTATCGGGATTTGCCATTACAGCCGGCGTTATTAGATGTGCTTCAGTTTTATAAGGAGGAAACGCTAAAGCAACTTCCTATTGGACAGGAGGTAGATTATATTTGGCTTGGCTTAGGCAATAAATTAGGAGAGCCAATTACTGTTAAAACGATTGAGCGTTTATTTTCATACGTCTCACAGCAAGTAGGTTTTTCTGTTACAACGACAAATGTTCGTTACACAGCCATTAAGCAGGATATGGACAATACACTGCAAGACATTGAGGATTTATACGAAAAATATGGCTATGCACGAAAAGGGGTATTGCAGGAACGAGCAGCACGGATGGAAAAACCCAAGTAAAATGCTATAATTAAAAATAAGCTTTCAAAAAGGAGAGATAATTTGCGTACAGAGGCAGAAATGTTCCAGATTTTTTCGAATTTTGCTACAGAGGATGAGCGCATTCGAATTTCAATGCTTGAAGGGTCAAGAACAAACAATACTATTCCAAAAGATAGTTATCAAGACTATGATGTAAGCTTTTTTGTAACGAATATGAGCTCTTATTTGAAAAATGATGACTGGCTGCGGGCGTTTGGTGAGCTTATTTTCGTCCAAAAGCCAGAGGACATGGAGCTTTTCCCTGCGGAATTTGAAAATTATTTTACTTATATTATGTATTTTGCTGATGGGATTAAAGTGGATTTAAGCTTGATTCCTCTAACAGAGTTAACAAGTTATTTGCAAAAATCAGATGGCTTAATAGAGGTATTACTCGATAAGGATGGACACATCGAGCAAGCAATAGTCCCTTCGGACGAAAAATACTGGCTCACTAAGCCTAGCGCTCGAAGCTTCGATGACTGCTGCAATGAGTTTTGGAGCGTTGCAACATATGTGGCAAAGGGACTTGCACGCAATGAATTTCTATTTGCCGTTGACCATTTGCATCATAATATAAGACAAGAGCTATTACGCATGTTATCATGGGATATCGGCATTCAAAATGGCTTTTCTTTCAGCGTAGGAAAAAACTACAAATTTATTCATCAACATTTACCAGCACAACAATATGAAAGATTGTTAAGCACATATGCAACGGCGAGTATAGCGCAAACATGGACCGCTTTTGAGCTTTGCTGCGAAATGTTTCGCGAAACTTCTCGTAAAGTGGCACAAGCGCTTGGCTATCCTTATCCAAACTATGATGAAAATATTACAAAATGGATTGAAAATACATACAAAAAAGGAGCACGATGAAATGGCAATTTCATTAATGGAAGCTTATTTAATTGAAGCTTTACGACCAAAATACGGCTATGAGCAAGTGGCGGAGCAACTAGAGAAAAAGGACTTAACATTATTTGCTGATATGAAATCGGATTTTTCATTATTACAGCAGCTTTACAATACGAATAAGGAACTTTTTAAAGAAGCATACACGACAGGTTATCAAGTTAAATTTTTAACAATCAATGGCTTGAAAAATATTTTGCGCATGCGTTTTGGCATTGAAGAAAATACCTATGATTTGCAAGAATTCGGTGCCTACAACGTACCAGCAAATGAGGAAACAGAGAAAGCAATTGCAGCACTTGTTTCATCTAATTGGAAAATCGAGCGTTCAGGGCAGACAATTAATATTTTTGTTTAACTTCTTTCAACGAGTGCCACAGATTTTGAAAAAAACTTGCAAAATCATCATTTTGTGAGATAATAATTGCAGAAAGCTTTCTAGGGTTCCGTAGCATTTGCTAGCCTGGTCCGAGAGAAGGCGCACACAATATATGTGTGTTACACGGAAGGATAAAAGCCTGGGAGAACTAGCTGTTTCGACAGCCGTTCTCTCAGGTTTTTTGTCATTTTAAGGAGGAGTTAATTATGAATTTCACATGGCTTCAAGTAATCATTGCAGCAGCTTTTGAGGTAGGTTGGGTAATTGGATTAAAACATGCAGCTACGCCACTTGAATGGACTGCAACAGTCATTTGCATTATCGTGAGCTTTTACTTAATGATTCAGGCAGGAAGTAAGCTGCCGGTTGGGACAGTGTACGCAGTATTTGTTGGACTAGGGACTGCAGGAACTGTAACAGCTGATATGGCGTTATTCGGAGAACCAGTGCAGTTAGGTAAACTACTATTAATCGCCATTTTATTAGCGGGTGTTATTGGGCTTAAACTTGTATCTAGCGATAAGGAGGAGCATGCGTAATGGCTTGGATTGTATTAATTTTTGCAGGACTTTTTGAAATGCTAGGTGTCTTTATGATTGGGCGCATGTATCAAAAGCGCAATGTCGCATCCTTTATTTATATGGTTGGTGCATTTGCACTTAGTTTTATATTACTGGCAGTTGCTATGGAAACATTACCAATGGGTACAGCCTACGCGATTTGGACAGGCATTGGCGCAGCTGGCGGTGCAATCCTCGGCATGATTGTTTTTGGTGAGTCGAAGGACTGGCGACGTATCGTCTTTATTTCCATGATTTTAGGCGCAACAATCGGATTGAAATTAATGTAAATTATCTCTTTATTGAAAACATGTAGCTGAAAATTCCGAAATTTAGTATTCTATAAATAGAAATATTACAAAAAAGAGAATCATCATAACATAACGAGAACTTCTTGAGGCAGTACTACAAAAGGTAACAAGTATGCAGACGAGCATACAAGGTATTCAAGGAGAGATACAAAGGGAAATGCCGGGAATTCAAAGTGGAGCAAAGAAGAACAAATGAGCGATTAGATGGTGTGAAGGCAAAATTGCATATTGTTTATGAGCAAACGGGGCGCTTATCTGAATATCATGCTGAAATTACTTCTCGTTTTGAACAGATGTCTACTATGCAAGAATTAGAGTTTTTTGAGCATAAATTAGCAAGGCATGAACACGAGATTTTTAAATTAAAGCGAAAAATTTAGAAAATGGAGCTGTCCAAAATGCGGGCTATGCACAGCATTTTGGACAGCAGCTAAATTGAGAGTATCTTTTAAAAATGTGACGAACACTTGCTTTAACGGTGTTTATCTACAGTCAAAAAGTAGCGATGAAAACCTTTATTAACACAAAATGGAAGCCTGATTTTCAAATTAGACGAATCATAGTTCCTTCTCTCTATATAATTCCTCGCCTCTGTAATTCATTCATATTTGTAATTATATAGCTACGTCCATGCTTTTCGAGTAAGCCTTGTTCACAAAATTGTGAGAGCACATGTAGTAAATGGCGATAGGACACGCCTAAATAATCGCATACCTCTGTATGCTTTTCCTTATAAATTCCCGCATCTGCAGAAAGGACAATAAATTCAGCTAGCCGATTTTCAAGTGGATAAGCAAGGCTTTTTGAAAATTTGGCAGTTATTTGTGATGTTTTATTACCAAGAAAAGTACATAAATAGCGTAAAAATACGACATCAGATAATAGCTCCCTTTTACATTTTGCTATAGGCAGTGCCAAACAAATTGTTGTTGTCATCGTTTGCACACCTTTCGAATAATAATTTTCATCCAATAGCTCTAGCTCGCCAATAAAAGCGTTTGGCTGTGCGAAGCTAATTAAGGCAACTTTGCCATTTTCCTGAGTCATATAAACCTTTGCTTTTCCTTCGACTAAGTAATATAAATATTGTGGAAAATGACCTTCTTTAATAATCCATTCGCCGCGTGCAAAACGATGTACCTCCACTAAATCTGTTATATCAAAAGAAAATAAATGTTGAATCGGAAAGTGCTTAATATAATATTTTTGCTCTTCATTTTGTAAATTTTGCATAGAAAACCACCTAAACATGAGATATCTCACATTATTTTAAAAGAAAGCGTGCTATGATGCAAGACAGATGGAGGGATTCGAAATGAATAATCAGCGCTGGATGTCGCAAAAATTTTTTACTTTTTACATGACATGGGGCATCTTTTTACCATATTGGACAGGGTTTTTAGTTTCAGCAAAGGGGCTAACTGTACCTGAGGCAAGCTTGATTATGAGCTTTGGCTTAGTGATTAGAGGGCTTTCAACAATGTTTGCTTTCCCTTATATTGCAAGTAGATGGAGCAGTAAACGAGTGTTAAATGTATTAGCTGTTGTATCGCTGATAGCAGCTTTACTTTTTGTTCCAGCCAACTCTTTTACAAGCCTGTTTATTGTTACATCATTGTTTAGTTTCTTTTATCCAGCTTTAATGCCGGCTTTGGATAGCGTTGCAGGCGTATTAGTGCAGCATGGACAACTACACTATGGTAAAAGTCGCTCATATGGCTCACTAGGATTTGTTGTAATGGTTTTAATCGTTAGCTTGCTCACAGGGAAGTTTGGTGATACAACAATTGTATGGCTGTTGCTTGGAGGATTGCTGCTCTTTGTTGTTTTAAATACGCGCCAAGCACCGATGATATTATTAGAAAAGCCGAATGAAAGTCGAGCTAGCAAATTTTCAATCAAGCAACTATTGCAAACCCCTAATTTTTTAATTGTGTTGATTATTGCAATTTTATTACAAGGAGCACATGCCTCTTATTATAATTATGGCTATATTTATTTGCAGGAGCTAGGTGTTTCAAAATATTATATCGGGCTGATTATTAATATCGGTGTGTTTTTCGAAATTATCTTTTTTGCTAAATCTGATCGGTTATTCGGTCATTGGAAGCCTGCAAACCTGCTTGTTATAGCAGCAATTGGTTCAACGGTGCGCTGGTTAATGGTATCGCTTATCCCATCAATACCTATTTTTATTTTGTCGCAATCATTGCATGCAGTATCATTTGCCCTTGCGCATTATGCAGTTATTTTATTTTTCACACAGCATTTACGAAGAGAGCAAATTCCGAATGCACAAGGGATGTACAATGCCTTTGCTATGAGTTGGAGCACCGCTATTTTAACATTGCTCGGTGGCTATTTATATGAAATAGAACCGCGCTTTGCCTTTTTAGGAATGATTATTTGTACAGTACCAGCGTTATTCCTGTCATTTTATTTAAAGAAAAAAATATAAACTGCAGCGCTAAATTTCCTTACAAAGAAGGAGTTTAGCGCTTTTACATTGAAAATTAAGAGATTAAGAGGTATCATATATACATATTCAAAAGTTTGAATATGTATATTAATGAAATGAAATGGGGGGATACAATGGGAGGGGAGCTACAGCAATTTAAAGCAGATTTTCTCAAAGCATTAGCACATCCTTTGCGTATACATATTCTTGAACTTTTATCAGAGGGAGAGAAAAGTGTACAGGAAATTCAAGAAGCCTTAAATAAAGAAGGCTCGGCTATTTCGCAGCAACTCAGTGTACTGCGAGCGAAAAATATCGTTGTCGGTACAAAGGATGGCAAACGAGTTTTGTATTCTCTTAGAGACCCAATGATTTTAGATTTACTCATCGTGACAAAAAAGATTTTCAATAATCATTTAATTGATACAATTTCGATGCTAGAGGAGTTAGAGGATGCCGATAGCGAAAGCTAATAAATTAAAATGAAAAGAAGGGTTTGGAAATGGAGAAGCTGCAAAAAGGAAGGTTTAAAGGATATTCGTTAGCGCGTTTTCGAAAAGATCTTTTATCTGGACTTATTGTAGGTATAGTGGCGATTCCACTTGCAATGTCCTTTGCGATTGCATCAGGAGTAAAGCCAGAATACGGTATTTATACAACGTGTATCGCTGGTATTATTATTGCATTGTTCGGTGGTTCTAAATATCAAATTGGTGGTCCAACGGGTGCTTTTGTTCCTATTTTATTAGGAGTAGTTATTAGTTATGGCTATGAGGATTTATTGCTCGCGGGCTTAATGGCAGGTATTCTTCTTTGCTTAATGGGTCTGCTTAAATTAGGTTCTTTAATACAATTCATTCCGCGTCCTGTGACAATCGGCTTTACCTCGGGTATTGCAGTTATTATTTTCACAGGGCAAATTGCCAGCTTTTTAGGGCTGACAGGCATCGAAAAGCATGAAAAATTTATAGCAAATATGAAGGAGCTATTCAGCCATATTCATACGCTCAATATTTATAATCTTGTCATCGCTGTTCTTTGTTTGGCAATCATTTTAATCACGCCAAAGGTTTTGCCGAAAGTACCTGCTTCATTAGCGGGTATCATCATTTCGACAATTGTGGCACTAATCTTTTTTTCAGGGCAAGTACCTACAATTGGCTCGGCGTATGGTGCAATACCAAATACGCTACCACAATTTCAAATGCTTGAAATAACATGGGAGCGCATCGAACGACTTATTGGGCCAGCCTTTGTCATTGCAATGTTAGGTGGGATTGAGTCACTTTTATCAGCAGTTGTTGCAGATGGTATGACAAATACAAGGCATAACAGCAATAAGGAGCTTTTAGGTCAAGGATTGGCAAATATCGTAACACCGCTGTTTGGTGGTATACCTGCGACAGGGGCGATTGCGCGAACTGCTACGAATATTAAAAGTGGCGCTACTTCGCCAATATCGGGTGTAGTGCATGGAATTTTTGTACTGTTAGTGCTTTTATTATTTGCACCATACGCCTCGCATATTCCACTTGCAAGCATGGCACCTATTTTAATGGTTGTAGCATGGAATATGAGTGAGCGCCATCATTTTATCCATATTTTGAAGCTAAAATCAGCGGATTCACTTGTTTTAATTGTCACATTTTTATTGACGGTATTTACAAGTTTAACAATAGCTGTTGAGGTAGGGTTAGTGCTAGCTCTTATTCTATTTACAAAGCAAATGATTGATGTACCTGCAATTTATAAAGTTTTGCCCGATCATTCAAGAAAAAATGCTAAAGTACAGCCGCATGTTGTCAATAGAGAGCGTGATTGTCCGCAAATTAGTATATATACAATTGAGGGACCGTTATTTTTTGGTGCAGCACAGGAATTTGAACAAACGATTTTAACAAACTTAACTACAAGACCGAAAGTATTAATTTTGCGCATGAGCAAAGTTCCCTTTATGGATACAACTGGGGAAGCCTACTTTAGTCAAATCGTACAGCAGTTTAAGCTACAAGGAGGTACACTTCTCTTAACGGGGTTACAGCCGCGCTTAACAACCGTAATGAAGAAAAGTGGCTTGTTTAATGAAATTGGCAGTGAAAACTTTTTTGAGCATACAGGGCAGGCGATTGATGTAGCACTTGGTTTTTTAGATAAAAATAAATGCATCGGCTGCCAGCATTTCGCCTTTAGAGAATGTACGAGATTATCAAAAGGAGAAATATAACTTTTTGAATAATAAAGGGAAAAGCCAAACCTCTCAATTTACTGAGAAGTTTGGCTTTTTCGATTCAAGCTTTCTCACCTGAAAATTTTCGTAATGAATTGATAAAATAACCCTTTATATACAATGTCCAGTATTGTTGCAACACATAAAATGATGACAGCACCCAAAAACACAATCTTTCGTTTTGACATTCCGAAAGCTCCTTTCAACGTCCAGCTTTTTCTATTTTATCATACAAATTTATCATGTAAAATATGGAGAAGGGAGCATATTTCATAATGCCTTTAGACGAAGTGAAGTGTACCATTATACATTCGAACGTTTCTCACTTCGTTAGAATGCGATTTTACAAGTCGAGAACAAGTGTTCTTTTTAGGGGGAGTATTGTTGGTTAAAACAGAAATTATTAAGCATCATCTTGATTTTATGGAATTTGCCCGTTTTTTGCTTACGTTAGATAAGCGGCTATTGCGAAAACCTATTTCTGAAGGGAAGTGGTCTACCGTAGAAATTATAGGTCACCTTGCTGCGTGGGATGAATTTGTGCTATGTGATAGAATCCCATATTTCTTTAGGAGAAATACTTTTCCTGCTGGGCCTGATGTTGTTATTTTTAATGAACAAGCTGCTTTAAAAGCTAGGGAAATAGAAGTGATTTTTGTTATTGATGCATTTTTAAATGGTCGTATTCAATTAGTGGAATGGCTAAGGGAAATACCGCAGGAGCTCTGGTTTGCTGAAATCAAAATTAATCAATCTACGCTCACTTTATCTAGCTATTTTAAGGGGCTAATGGAGCATGATTTGCATCATATGGGACAAATAAAGAGAATCATTAAATGTTGAGTAATAATAAAGTTCCCAAATATGAATTTGGGAACTTTATTATGGTTTTAGAAAATCATATAGACAACCAGAATACCATTATGCTAAAATCAATAAAATACATTGAAGAGAAGAGTAAGTTTTTGGAAGCCTTAACAGAGAGCTCGGGATGGTGCAAGCGGGCAGGTGGATGGAAGCTGAAGCAAGGCTTGGAGTAGCACATCGGATTGAGTGCATGATGATGTGACGGGTCTCTCCCGTTATAGAGGCGCAGTATGATTGTACTGATAGAGGCATAATTAGCGATAATTATGTGAAATAGGGTGGCAACACGTGTCGCAAAGTCGATTCCGTCCCTAAGATAAATATCTTAGGAGATGGGATTTTTTATTGCTCAAATAAGGAGGAGACTTTATGACACGGGTAAAAATTTATTTAATCATCAGTTTATTCATCGCTAATATTGGTGAGTGGATTTACTTTATCGCATTAAACTTAATTGTCCTGGCAATTACAAATTCGCCAGCAAGCGTTACTATTCTTTATTTGTTTGTACCAATCGCCACGCTATTAACAAATAGTTGGGCAGGCTCTTTTGTTGACCGAGTGAATATAAAAAGGCTGATTATTTATTTATATCTTTCAAGAGTCGTATTGATGCTTATTTTAGTAATTACTACTCATCTGTTCACCATTTATTTACTAACCTTTTTCATTTCAATATTTACAGCCATTTATACAAATGCTGTATTTGTTTATTCAACAAAAGTGATTGTCCAAAATGAGCAACAACGCTTTAATGGATGGAGAAGCATGACACAGTCAGCAGGATTTATATTAGGTCCCATGATAGCTGGACTACTTTTCTTTATTGGTACAGCCAAACTAGCTATTATTATAAATATAATAGCTTTAATGATTGCGATGTTATTCTTTAGCAAATGTCCAAATAATATTACGAGCAACATAATAATTGGCGAACGCATTACTTTTAAGTTGATTAAATCAGATTGGATGGACGTACGTTCATATGCAAGGAAGCATCTTTATGTTTGCTCGATTTTTATTATGAATGGCTTTTTTATCGTATGTTTAACAGCAATTGATTCGCTAGAAGCCGCCTTTGCAACAGCGACATTACAACTAACAGAAGGCTCCTATGGGTTGCTTGTCAGCGTAGCTGGTGCAGGATTTATTATTGGCTCAATTTGTAATATAAAATGGCTAGTAAAACCAATAACAGCAATGTTTTATGGTGTGTTATTTTGCAGTATTGGCTATTTACTCTATGGATTAGCTAATAATTGGTGGCTAGCAGCAGTCGGATTTTTTATATTGTCCTTTGCTATTAGCTTTGTGAATGTTGGTTTTACGACATATATTCAAAAAGCATTGCCATTGGCGATTTTAGGGAGATTTATTGCTATTTTTAGCTTGATTGAGGCAATGACTACAATTGCTGTATTACTACTATTTACTATAGGTACACAAATTTTCGCATTACACGCACTCGTGCTGCTTGGTACTTGTTTATTATGGATGCTGACATTGTTATATGGGGCTTATTATATCAAGTATCGAAAGGGCAATGGAAGTGCTGTATACTAAGGGAGAGGTGAATGTTGTGCTTCCGAAAATTTTAAAGGATTTTTTAGTGTATTTAACGACAATTACAGGAAAATCACAGAGAACACGCAAAGAATATGAATATGATTTAGTATTATTTTTCAGATTTTTAAAGGCAATTGAGCAGGATATTACGATAATGAATTTACAAAAGATAGATATTTCTGATGTTACAATTGAAACGATTAGGGAAATTACGCTGGAGGATTTATATTTGTTTATGGAATATTGCGAGGTACAGCGAGGAAATTCATCGGCTGCACGCGCACGCAAAGTAGCGACATTAAAATCATTTTTCAAATATTTAAAAGGCAAGCGCCGCTTAATTGAGGAAAATCCAGCAGAAGAACTAGAAACACCAAAAATCGGCAAAAAAACACCAGTATATTTAAGTTTACAAGAGGCTCAGCAACTCATTGCTGCAACGACAACACAGCCTTATAGCAAACGTGATTATTGCATTGTGATGTTTTTCTTAAACCTCGGCATCCGTGTAACCGAGCTATGCTCACTAAATTTACAATCGATTCAGGGGCAGCATATTACAGTTATTGGGAAGGGGAATAAGGAAAGAACAGTCTTTATGAATGAGCGTTGCTATAATGCATTGCAGCAATATTTACCAACGCGCCATACATATAAAGGAGATGGAGCAGAGCCGCTTTTTGTTTCACAGAAGGGGACGCGCTTTGCAAGACAGTCCATCGCCAAAATTATAAAGCAATTGAATACAGCAACATTGAATAAGGAAAAGCTATCGCCACACAAGCTGCGCCATACATCCGCAACATTAATGTACCGAGCGGGGGCAGATATTCGTAGCCTACAGCATATATTAGGGCATTCAAGTGTTGCAACAACACAAATTTATACGCATATTGAGGATGAACAAATTCAAGAGGTTATGAAAAATCACCCATTAAATGATTGATGCAAAAAACAAACTTTATGGACATTTCAAAGTCATAAAGTTTGTTTTATTTACGTTCTATGACGGCGGGATTATTCATGCTTAAATACCCGCTCGCAATGTGCGTGCCTGTTCTGTGAATGATACTAGCTGCTCTTGAGATAGCTGTATTAAGTAAAAATGAAAATTAACAGGCTCAATCCCAAACTGCTCACATTTTTCTAAATAATGCTCATAGCCTTCACGATACATTGACATTAAAAACACTCCTTTGTATTATAACAGTATTATTTATCTGTATTTAATATAGTACAGATAAAGATACGTGTCAATAGTTTGTTTCAGAAAATTCTTACATCGAAATAGTTTACATAATATAATTATTGTTTTATAAACTTCAGTCGATGTCCAAACACCTGCTAATAAAAAAGAACTTAGTCGTGTTGGCCTAAGCTACAGTGCATGTCACAAATTTTGAAGAAATGCCGAAGTGACGTAGGTCGGTTAACTGTTATCACAGCGTGGACAATCAATAAATTGTTACAAAACTGAGAAGTCTAGTACTATATTAATATTGATAGTCTTTAAATCACTATTGAATAGTAGAAAGGCAATAGATTATACTTATATATAGTGTATTTTTGTCTAAATCTCAATTATTGAGTAACTTATGAACGGGGAGAAACTTATAATGACGAATGACTCTCATATTTTAACGAATATGGAGCTTACTTATGAGGAGCTTAAAGATATAAAAGCGGCATTAGATCAATCAGCAATCCTTGCGGTTACAGATGGCAAAGGCATTATCACAAATGTAAATGACCGATTTTGCCAAATTTCCAAGTATAGTCGTGCTGAATTAATTGGACAAGATCACCGCATTTTAAATTCTGGACATCATTCGAAAGCTTTTTTTAAAGAACTATGGCGCACAATTGGCAAAGGGGAAACATGGAGTGGGGAGGTTTGTAACCGCGCAAAGGATGGCTCGCTTTATTGGGTACAAACGACAATCGTTCCATTTTTAAATGACAAAGGGAAGCCGTTTCAATATATTTCTATACGCACGGATATAACGGCTCAAAAAAATATAAAAAAATATACTCATTTTGCCTTCCATGATGATTTAACAGGATTACCAAACCGCCGAAGTCTATTGAATACCTTAGAAAAGGAAATGGAAAACGCCCGAAAAAAACAATCAAAATTTGCCTTGTTTTTTATTGATATAAACCGTTTTAAAAATATTAATGATGGCCTTGGGCATAAGGTTGGCGATATGTTTTTACAAGTCTTTGCCAAACGTTTGATGAGTATCGATGATGAAAGAAATGCTGTTTTCCGACTAAATGGTGATGAATTTGTCTATGTTTTAAAGGACGTTTCACAAATTAAAGCAGCAGCACAAAATATCATTAATCTATGCAAAGAAAGTTTTAATTTTTACGACTATGAATTTTATATTAGTGTCAGCATGGGGATTAGCATATTCCCAGACCACGGCAATACAATATCTAAACTACTACGCTGTGCAGATATTGCCATGTATGCCGCAAAACAAAAAAGCAGAAATAGTTATGTCGTATTTGAAGCAAATATGAAAGGTATTGATGATCGTTTGCTTCATCTTGAGACAAAAATCCATCAAGCAATACGAGATGACAGCTTCGAGCTTCATTATCAGCCTAAATATAATATTCAGGATAATGTAATGACGGGGATGGAGGCGTTAATTCGCTGGAATGATCAAGAATTAGGTATTATGCCACCGGATCAATTCATTCCATTCGCAGAGCAATGTGGTTTAATATCCGCGATTGGGGAGTGGGTATTACGCAAAGCGACGGCTCAAATAAAAAAATGGAATGAGGCATATAATAGTGATTTACGTGTTGCGGTTAATATTTCTCCAATTCATATTGCAGAAACAACCTTTATTTCACGCCTAGAAGAAATATTAGAAGAAACTCAGGCGAATCCACGGCATTTAGAAATTGAAATTACAGAAATGTCGATGATGGACTATACGGATGAGTTAATCGAAAAAATTAAAGAGATGAAAAAAATGGGCATTGAAATATCGCTAGATGACTTTGGAACAGGCTATGCATCATTAAGCTATTTACGTCAATTCCCATTCGATGCATTAAAAATCGATCGTACATTTATTCAAAACATCCGCACAACATCTTCAGGTGAATCAATGGTCGCTGCTATCATTTCACTAGCACACGCATTGAACTTAAATGTAGTTGCTGAAGGCGTTGAACAATCTGAAGAATTAGATGTCCTAAAAAAGCATAATTGTAAATCTGTACAGGGCTATTTCTTTAGCAAACCGTTGCCTGTGGATAAATTAACGAAATTGATTGAAGAAACACGTAATGTAGAATAAAAGGCTGCTGGGAAAGCTCCATTTCCCAACAGCCTTTTTCTGTGTAAAGTTATTTTATTCCGTATTAACTACTGACATGTGCTCGATTGTTAGCCTTCGTTCTATTCCGACAGCAATTTTTCAAGCTGTATAAGCTCTTCCTTTGCAATAGAGGTGCTGTATTTATGCAGTAGCTGCAAGTTTATTTTAATCGTATCCTTATAAGCCTCATAAAGAGGGACTGTTAAATTTCGCAGCACAACTGGTACAGGATTTTTATGGTTGAAGCGCTTCATATATTTCAGCATAAATTCCTCGGACAATTGGCAGCTCGTATGCTCGCCAAGTGCTTCAAAATCAATAAACTTGAGATGCGCTAAAATAAAATCCTCAGCCAAATAGCGATTATAGCGGCAAATTTTCGTCCAGTTTAATTTATTGCGATAACGATGCAACCAATGTGGCTCTAAAACCGCACATAGTAAGTCTAATTGAGTCTGACTAACCGTAGCAATCAGCGTATCCATTTCTTTATTTGTCTTTCTTTTAAAGCCATATTGATCATATTTTTGACAAGCTAATGATGGAATCCCCTTTACTAAATGCTCACTACCACTCCATTTATTTGGTCCTACATCATATTCAAAAAATTGTAGATCCATTTCCTCTTCAAATTCTTCAAATTCATAATACGTAACTTCTTTATCCATATAGAAATGGTCGTCTGCAATAAACTGCTCTAGTTTATGTGCAAAATCCTCGTTAAATGGGATTTGTTGCTGCTGTAAAAAATCAATCAAATACTGCTTAAATGAGCTAGACAAACGATTTAGCACAGGATAATTATATTGCAAAGTTGGTGCAAGCTGCTCTAAATGCTCGATTAAATACTGCTCTGTTAAATATGGATTTGTTAAGCAGAGATGCTCAAAGCTTATCATGTGTAAGTACGGCTCTAAATCATTGATATGCATTTGCGCTGCACGCGAGCGCCAGCTAATATATTGTCTAATAAAGCGTTTACTCAAATGTGGGTGCTGTTGTTGAATTTCGAGCACCTGCTTCATCGATACTTGCTTAAGTATCGGTTCAATCGTTGCCGGATTAAAATTTTCCGGGAAAGTTAGTGCATTATATTCCTTTTCAATATCATATTTACGACGGTTTATATGAGTAGGGAAGCTATATGAACCAATTGAGCCTCGTTCCTCTAATAATATATAAGCAAGCTCCTGTTTTTGGTCTCTCGTCAAGCGTACATGCTTTGGAAACTTTACTGAAGCAAAGTACGTGACGTTGGCCATATCATAAAAAAACTTATAGTCGCCTTCCGCAGTGTACTCGCCGTTTGTCGAATTGCGACACCAATATAACAATGCACCATGAATAGGCTCATAATTTGAAAAAGTAATATTAGCGATAGAAAAAATATTATGTGACATCGAGTCATCATAAACAGCTTTTATAAAATCAATTTGTTTAATTTTTAGCATATCGAACCCCCTAAGCTATTATATACCGTAATAATCTAAATGTGTAGGAAAGCGCCGCATAGCAGTGGTTTTGAGCAATACCAAAGCGACTATATAAAATTTTCGCTATTAATGAGCCTTTTTAAAATCGTTTGAGAAATTGCTTTAATTTATAGTAATAGAAAAAATATTAAAATAGGTATGAAAAATAGCTTCCAATAATCCTTGTATGTTTATAAGGTGATTCATTTATTATTCACCTTCCCATATATGGTTAATTTAGAATGCATTTAAAATTATACAATTTTAGTCTTTAAAGAATCAATTGGAAAAGTAAGGTGTATTCGGTTTTAAGACAGTTTCTTGCTTAGATTCAATTTATTTTTTGAAAATTTACTAGAAAAGATAAAAATGC
Source organism: Metasolibacillus sp. FSL K6-0083 (assembly GCF_038630865.1). Taxonomy (NCBI): domain Bacteria; kingdom Bacillati; phylum Bacillota; class Bacilli; order Caryophanales; family Caryophanaceae; genus Metasolibacillus; species Metasolibacillus sp. FSL K6-0083. The sequence goes on from NZ_CP152046.1 coordinate 587,019, forward strand.
TACGCTTTTAACAAAGGAGGAACAATTATGAATAGAAAATATATTTCTTTCAAGAAATTTGGCAGTCCTGAAGATGTATTAGTAGTTGACGAAACAATGATTCAACCACTGGCAAGTGATGAAGTGTTAGTACGTATGTTAGCTAGACCCATTAATCCCTCTGATTTAATACCGATTAGAGGGTCTTATGCGCATCGAATTTCTTTACCCGCGATACCAGGCTATGAAGGTGTTGGAATCGTAGAGAAGGTTGGAGCTTCCGCCTGCAAAAGTCTTATTGGTAAACGGGTTTTACCTTTAAGAGGAGAAGGCACGTGGCAGGAATATGTGAAAGCACCCGCAAACCTTGCTATTCCAGTACCACATACGATAGACAATTTTACAGCTGCTCAAATGTATATAAATCCAATAACAGCATGGGTTATTTGTACAGAAATATTAATGCTGAAGCCAACAGACGTGCTGCTCGTTAATGCTTGCGGCTCTGCAATTGGTCATATTTTTGCACAATTATCAAAGGTATTAGGTTTTCGCTTAATTGCCATTACTCGTAGTAATACGTACACAGAGCAGTTATTAAAATTAGGTGCATCTCATGTTATTAATACAACAGAAAATAGCTTACAGGAAACTGTTATGACGTTGACAAATGGTGCGGGAGCAAATGCTGCTATCGATTCCATCGGTGGTAGTCCTGGAACAGAGCTTGCGTTTTGCTTGCGACCTCAAAGTCAATTTTTAACGATTGGTTTGCTATCAGGCATTCAAGTTGATTGGGCAAAAATTGCTAAGGAAGCACAGGTGAACGCCAAAATATTCCATTTGCGTCATTGGAATAAAAGCATATCCGTCGCACATTGGCAAAACACTTTTCAGCAAATTACCGCGTTAATAGAGCGACAACAACTAACTTTAATGCCAGCAGTAGCTGAGTTTAATTTAATAAATGTAAAAGAGGCAGTACATTATGTAGAAACTGTACAAAATCGAATGGGGAAAGTTTTTTTGATTTAGATTAAAAGCAAATCCTTTAATTGAACAATACAAATAAAAGTGCTAAAGTATAGAAACAAACGTTCTGAAAGGGGGATATAGCAATGCAACTTTATTTTTACGAGGACAGATTCAAAAATAATATCGACCACTATGAATTGACTGAGGAACAGCTTCATTACACTAGTCATCCTAAAGAATGCATCAAATTATCCAATGAAGATTCCGATAGATATTCAATCTTAGCGATAGAAGATAAAGAACTTGTCACTTTTTTCGATTTACATAAAAATGAAGGCGTAAAACCCTATTCCAATAATCATCATGCAATATTAGTCAGGGCATTTTCAACTGATTTCCGCCACCAAGGAAAAGGCTATGCGAAAAAGGCATTAATACTTTTACCTGAATTTATTAAAAAGAACTTTGGTGAAGTAAATGAAATCGTATTAGCTGTTAATCTTAAAAATATACCAGCACAGGAACTGTACAAAAAATGTGGCTTTGTTGATGAAGGTGTCCGAAAAATGGGGGAAAAGGGCGAGCTGATTGTAATGAGTTATCATTTATATTGAAATAGGGGAAATTATAACAAAAAAGAGGGGGAGTTGAAGTTAAAATATTGTAGCATTTTGTTTGCCCTAACATTATTTCTTTCTGCTTGTAGCAATGAGGTAAAGCCAATGGAGCATCTAGCAGAAATATATAGCATTGCACTGGACACCATTATGGAGCACGATGCAGCATTAAGCGATGCGATAAAATCTATAGCGATTGATATGAGCAACTTTGATGAAGTGGGTGAAAGTGATAAAGAAGCAATTTTAAGTTATTTTAAGAAAAAATACAAAGTTGAAGTAATGGATGCTACCTTTGAGCAACTGAAAGAACAAGGATTATATGATGCGGATACACTTGCTTTGAACGGTGTACTTCTAAAAATCGAAAAAGTTGATTTTAAAGCAAACAACGAAATCCTTTTTGAAGGTTCCAAATATCGCTCGGGTCTTGGGGCTGTTGGAATAAAACTTACAGTTCATTATAAAGATAATAAGTGGCTATTTAAAGATGTGAAAATGATTTGGATTAGTTAAATATTATTGTGTTGGTGGTTGCTTTTGTTGAAAATTTTAAAATGAAGAAAATGATAAAATGGCTTAGTTTTATTTGACGAACTAAGCTATTTTTATGCTGAAATTACAAAATTTCAATGCTTGTGCTAGTAAAAAAATTTGGAGGGACGTTTCCTTCAAGTTTTTTTATACAAAATAAAATGTGAAGGTGTCACTTCTGTAGTTTCATTGTTTTAATCGCTTTTTGTTTCGAAAACGTAGCAATAGATACAGAAATCTTCTACCTCTATAGGAGGCAAGATGAATACAAGCATCATACGAAAAACTTTGGAGTAATTGCATAAATAGGAAATAGTCCTTGTATTTATTTTTGAGTTCGCATAATATAAGTATATAGTTATATACAAATGTAATCACCTATTCATCTGGGTGATTTTATTTAAAATTATATATAAGTAAATACTTATATAGGGAGGGAAAATTCATGGAAAACACATTAATTGAAAAACAATTAAAAGCAGCAGCCGACTTGAATCGTATCAAATTGCTTGCATGCATGAAGAATGGGGAGGTATGTGTATGTGATTTTGTGGATATTTTAGAGATTTCGCAACCTGCTGTGAGTCAACATTTACGGAAATTAAAGGAGGCAGGCATTATTACGGAACGAAAAGTGGGGACTTGGAAACATTATCGTTTAGTGGAGGAACAAACGCCATTGATGAGAGGCATTTTAGAACAAATCCAACCTTTAACTAGCTGCAATTGTATTTCTGATTGTTGTCATGTAGGAGGAAATATTAATGAGTAATGATTCTTTAGTAAAACAATTGTCCTTTCTTGATCGTTACCTTACTCTTTGGATATTTGTTGCGATGGGCATAGGTGTTGTATTAAGTGTGACAATACCCGATATTGGGGAAGCACTAGAAGCTATGTCGATTGGTACAACATCAATACCGATTGCTCTAGGACTTATTGTGATGATGTATCCACCATTAGCAAAAGTAAAATATGAGGAAATGTGGCGTGTATTTAAAGACTGGAAAGTGCTTTTACTATCGCTTTTTCAGAATTGGTTACTTGGCCCATTCTTAATGTTCTTTTTGGCGATTATTTTCTTGCATGATTATCCAGAGTATATGGCTGGACTCATTATGATTGGGCTAGCACGATGTATTGCGATGGTCATTGTGTGGAATGATTTAGCACGAGGGGATCGCGAATACGTCGCTGGTCTAGTTGCCTTTAATTCTATTTTCCAAATCGTAACCTATTCGATATTTGCGTACTTTTTCTTAAATGTATTGCCTGGTTGGTTTGGTTTAAAAAACTTCCACGTATCCATTTCCATGTGGGAAATTACAAAGAGCGTGTTGATTTATTTAGGGCTTCCGTTTGCTGCAGGTTTCCTCACACGTTGGATTGGTATCAAAACAAAAGGGAAAGAGTGGTATGAGGAAAAGTTCTTACCAAAGATTTCACCACTTACTTTAATTGCACTGCTATTTACGATTGTGATGATGTTTGCTTTAAAAGGTGAGAAACTAGTCGAGCTCCCATTTGATGTAGTGCGTATCGCAATTCCATTATTCATTTATTTTGTCATTATGTTTATTGTTTCATTCTTTTCTTCACGCAAAGCTGGCGCATCCTATCCTGTTACAGCAGCGCTTTCATTTACAGCTGCAAGTAACAACTTTGAACTAGCAATTGCCGTAGCCGTAGGTGTGTTTGGGCTTCACAGTGGTGTGGCGTTTGCGACAGTTATTGGACCGCTTGTTGAAGTACCTGTTCTCATCGGGCTTGTATGGGTTGCCTTACGTTGGCAGAAAAAATACTTTAAAACTAGTAATTGATAAGGAGCAATGAACATGACAAAAACACTTTATTTCTTATGTACAGGGAATTCTTGCCGTAGCCAAATGGCGGAAGGCTGGGCTAGAAAATTATTGCCCTCCGATTGGACGGTAAAAAGCGCTGGCATTGAAGCACATGGGGTCAATCTGAAGGCTGTTCAAGCGATGGCGGAGGTAGATATTGATATATCAAATCAGACATCAAACTTAATTGACGTTGAAACATTGAATCAGGCAACATTAGTTGTAACTATTTAATGCTTTAATTTTTGCCAATCTGTAATTTTCTTTCTACCCATTCTTTCAAGGATTTTTAAAAATAACTCACGTTTTCTTTTCGAATTACAATTTCTATAGGTTGTTTTTATAAGCATACTAATTTCAGATAAATTTTCAAATTGAGCTAAAACGAGCAATGTATCAAATAGTTTTAGTTCATAATCCAACTGATTGCCGAATCGATTTTCAAATTGGAAGGTGTTCTATATCTGTTAACTAGTTGAAAGTGCGCACAAGTATTTCTCAATTCTATGAAAATACGAATAGAATTAATAAATTTTTCTTTATCCGTAGCATATTCAATTCCCATGTCCATTATGACCTTTTCAAAAATCTCTTTTTCATAGGCAAGAAGTAGTTGGAATGGGGGACCAAACTCTAAAACCTTTATAGTCATCCAAAATGGTGGATCGTCATATGTATTAAAAAAACTATATTTCGATTTACAGAAATCAATAAAATCACTATATTCGCGTAAATTTCTCGAGTTAAACATTTTTTCTAATATCAGATGGGAGACTCAGATGATGTGAAGAACTTATTGGATTAGAATAGAGTGAAATATCAATGTAACATCTCGCTTTTGATGGTGATGTATAATGTTTTTCACAAAAACGATAGGCCATAGATGTCTTTAACCTTGTTTCAAACCTATCCAACGATTTCAATAGCAATACATTCATATTTTTGTCAAGATTGTATAAAAACAAAAAATCCTCAAAATAAAATTGATTATATTTTTTATCTGCAGCTTTAGAATCCACTAGCATTAATGTCTCAAAGCCATTTATTAAGTCAAAATAATTTTTCTCTAGTAGCACTTTTTTTGCGTACTGTTCATCTTGAATAATCAATCCACGACTTTTTAATAATAATACTTGGTCATCTAAAGAAGAAAACATTTTTGTAGTATGTAACTTGTTACTCAATCGACTCTCCCCTTTATTATACGTATATTAAATATAACAAAAATGTGAATAGTAGCATAGAATCAGATAATTAATTCAAATAAATCGAATGCAATGATATACTTAAATAGATAATATCCCTATTTTTGGAGGTGTTCGTGTTGGAAGCATATATTTCTGAAGCTATGGCTAAACAATTGGTAATTGAAATACCAATACATATCTATGAATTTGCTGTGGAAGATCAAACAAGAAAATATCAAGGTGTAGCAAATATTTATTGGTCTTGGAAAAGGGCAAATCAGTATATACCGATTGGTTTTCATCAAAGTACAATAGCTTCATTTCAACCAATCTTAGAGATGGATGGTTTTCAACCAATATCTTATCAACAAAGAACAATAGATTCATCGAATAGTTTTGAAAGAACATTACTAGAAAAATTAATAAAAGATAGCTTTTTAGTTGTGGGTCAGCAATCTCTATATTTAAAGCGTGTCGGTTCGGATTTACAAGAATGGCAGGCAAGAAAGATTGGAGATGTATTAATATATCCAGCACTCTCGATTCATGTAAATATTATAAATAATCGTGTTTGTATTGGATTCAATATGACTCATAAATTTGAATATAGTTTCACGTTACAACAAATGATTGAGCAAGGAAACACACCTAGTGAGGGAATGAAAATCATTCATAGTGATCCTACAACCAACTTTACATATGAATTCGATAGAATTGCTGATTATTCTGTAATGGATATCTGTCCATTGTTAAAAAAATCAATTTATCAATACTATGTAGATAAAGGTAAACAAGCAGTCATAAAAACACTTCACCCGAACGTTAAAGTTATTTATGCCAAAACAAAAGATCAAGCAAGTTTAAGTTATGCAGCAAGTGTATTGAAACCGCTTTGTTCCTTTGAAACAATGAAACCTCATGAAAGAAAACGTGTTATGGATGCATTAAAGCTCAAGCCTGACGAACGTATGAAAAAAATGCTTCGACAAATGATGGAAATTATAAAAAGATATCCTTATTTAGAATTTGAACATAATCCATTTTTAATAGAACATAATGATTATAAGATGATTAAACTTGAGGATCCAACTATTCATTTAGATAAAATTTACAAAAAACCATTGCATGGTTTAAAAAATGGTCGAATTTTTAAAGGTGGAACAATAAGACTATCTATATTTCTAGATGAAGATTTTAATAAGAAGCTTGGGATTACAAAAACAACTGTATATCAATTTATTAAGATAATTGAAAGTATTGCAATTCAACATGGTGTTGAATTTGACATTAATACTAAAACTCAAGAAACAAGAGGGAAGTTTACTGAAGAGTTTTTCCAACAATTTTCATGGGAAATCGGTAACTTAGAGTCGATTTTTAAAGGGACTACCGTCTTAGCATTTATTACGGAAGAACACCTTTCTAAAATGCCTATAAAAATTTATTCAGAATTCAAAAGACAGTTTGGTGGAAAATGGGATTTATCTTCGCAAGTGTTAACAGAAAAGAGTATTCAATCATTCAAAAATATTTTAAAGCAACATAAACTTGAGGATTTTAATGTACATGACAATTTAGCGTGCCAAAAAGTAGCGAATACTGTGAAAAATTCAGCGTTATCTTTCACTATATTTAACATTTTACTTGGATTATATGTAAAAAGCGGTATGCAACCATGGGTGCTTGCTGAGCGAACATATTCGGATTGTTTTATCGGCTTAGACGTAAGTCATGAGGATGGCAAAAGTGCAGCTGGAATTATGAATGTAATCGGTTGTAATGGCCATCTCATTAAACAAACTGCTATTAATGGCGTATTAGCTGGTGAAAAAATAGACAACGAAACGCTTAAAGAAATAATGGTCGATATCCTTGGATCATATAAGCAACAATTTGGAGATTTTCCAAAGCACGTTACAATTCACAGAGATGGTTTTTGGCGTGAGGATTCAAAGCTTGTCGACCAACTGCTAGGTGATAAAAACATTTCTTACGATATAGTCGAGGTCATTAAAAAGCCTAACAGAAGAATGGCCTTATTTGATTCAGTAGCAGATTATGGCAAAGGAAAGTTCCTAACAAAGCAAGGTGTTTATTATTTACGTTTAAATGAAGCATATCTTTGTGCTACTGATCCACGGGAAAATGTAGGTATGGCACAACCAATTAAAGTTGTTCAAAAAACGAATACATTATCAATTAACCAAATAATTGAGGATGTGTATCGTTTATCATTTATGCATATTCATGCACTTAATAAAATGCGTTTACCTGCGACAGTTCATTATGCAGATTTAAGCTCTACGGCATATCAACGAGGTCAAGTAAGTCCGAGATCAACGAATTTAACTCATTTACCGTTTGTTTGATGGTAGATTCATTCAATAAAATTACACTTAAATAAACATGAAGGCATATTTTTTAGAATAATTGAATTAAATTAACATATAATTCACCAAGATAGCATAAGAATAGCGCCCTTGAAAAAGGGACGCTATTTTAATTTTATAAAAATTAAAAGTGTTATTTGATACTCAGATGTAAACTATTTTCCGTAAGAACTAAATCCGACTGACTAAACTGCACCATCCTACCAACAATCGGCATATGAATCCAAGCTTCTAAAACTGGCTTCGAGCTAGCAATTTCTAAAGCATGAGCATAAATTTGAAGTTGTGGTAAGTATGACACAGCGCGGTCAACCCATAATTCTTCGCGGCCTGGGAATGTTTTATGATCAATGATTACCCAGCCATTTGGCAGCTCTATTAAATAATCAATTAAGCCAAATGCTTTTTGATTATTTAACCTTAAATGAATAGGGAATTCCTTAGAAATTTCTAATTTATCTGTATATGTTTGCTCTATAAAACGATGTAACCTATTAGAAGATTCAATTAGATCGTTAACCTTTAAAGCAGTTATATTATAGTTTTGCAAAATACTTTGTGCGAGTTGTTCACGTTTAATTTGCTGTAATGTTCCAGAATCAGCTGCTAAAAATGTATGCACCATTGTTCCCAAAACATCCATCTCAGGACTACCTATAATAGGTAAACGCGAGCCGATTGAATGAACTGGAACATTTAATGTTTCCGCTTTTAAAACATCTTCATCCTCGATTTCGATAAAGGTTGTCATGCTCGGTATAAAATTAGCAGATTTAAAATCTACTGAGTTATTAGTAATACCTACATACATAATTTGATCACTAGCAGTTACTATTTCAATAGGTTGTTCTGGTAGTTTTAGGTTACGAGTTTTAATGTTAAATGATTTACCGTTAACATTAATAAAGTCACTTGAAATAGAAGTTATGATTTCATTGTCGTTAGCGTCTTTTTGTTCTTTTAACCATGAAGCTTTTGAAAAATCACGTGTTGCTAACACTAAGTAATCTCTTGCACGAGTCATACCAACATACAACAAGCGTTGACTTTCTTCAAAGAGTTGCTTTTTACGTAAATCTAATTGAGGCGTATTTTCCACGTAAGCATCAAAACCAACACCTTTATAACTCTTTCCATATGGCCATGGCCAGTAATAAAGCGTACGCCCATTTAATGGTTTTTCAACATCAAAAGGTTGAGTACTTGTCGCAAGGATCCGATCAAAAACTGGTGGTTTACCACTACCAATGGCTGATTTATTCAATGAGTATAGTATAACAAATGGCCATTCTAGACCTTTTGAACGGTGATACGTTAATATTTTCACAGCATTTTCGTTAGTTGATTCTGCAACACGATTAAGTTCTTTATCTTTCTTAACATCTTCTAGATAAAAGAGTAGCCCATTTACTGTTGCGGCATAACCATTTGTTTCTGCACCATGTTCATACTGCTTGACGAGGGAACGAAGGTTATCAATATTAGCTAATCGCTGTTTAGCGTTCCCCCAACGCATTACCTGTTCATCTACTTTTGCCTTCACAATTGCTAAATCTAACGTTTCTGAAGGACTCATTTTATAAATGTTCTCGCGTGCCTCAGATAATTGTTTAATAATCGGATCGTTTTCAACTAACTCATCAGGGTTTTCAACTTTTAACCACTCTTCAAGCCACTCTCCATTTTGCCAAAAGTCAGATGAAAAGTGAATTATTTTTGCTAATGCTAATGTATCTCGCTTATTAATTAGATAACACAATGTAGCAATTGTATAGACAACTTCTTCAGTATCCATTAAACCACTACCACCGATAGTTGCTTGAATACCAATGTTTGCTAAAGCACTTGCTATATCGGAGCATTCATCATTTGACCGGCAAAGTATTGCAATGTCATTTGGTTTTAGTGTTCTTTCTAAGCGAGTTTCTTTATCGATTACAATGTACTCTTCTTTTTGTTGAATAACATCATAAATGCCTTGAGCAACAGATTTTGCATCTGTTTTTACATTTTTAGAATCTATAAAAGTCCAAGCCTCTATTGAGGGTTGTTGTTTGTCTAAATCTAATCGCTTAGGATTTAATTCCACAAGCTCTTTAGGTAATCCTGTTACTTCGAATACAGGTATAAATAAGGCATTTACAAATTCCACTAGGGATTTTCTTGAACGATAAGAATCGCTTAATATTTCTTTAGTAATATCATTTATACTGTTCATCGCTATTTTCATTAATTCTGGATCTGTTCCACGGAAACCGTAAATTGCTTGCTTTGTATCGCCAACCCACGTAGCTTTTTTAGCAACTTCAAGTAGTTTCATATTCAATGCAATTTGTAACGGACTTGAATCCTGAAACTCATCAACAAAGACTGCTTCTATTCGTTCCTTTAACGCAGCTATATACTCTGGGGTTTCAAGCATCTTTAATGCCAAATATTCTTGATCTGTAAAGTCGATTAAGCCGCGCAAGCTTTTTTCCTTTTCATATTGTTCAATCGCTTCAGCTGCACAATTAAATACTGCTTGAATAATTCCTTTAATATCTTTATGAAGCAGTGGATGCTGTGTATGAATACAAGCAGCATTATGAATGGGTAATACTTCTTCCTGACTTGCTTTAGCTGGTTTTAACTTGCTAGCTTTTGCCCAGTGATCCCATGTTAAATATCCGTTCCGTTCATAATAGGAAAGCATTGATCGTATAGACTCTACTACAGTCTGTGTAGTCTTTGTTGAATCTGTACCAGGCAAAGTTATACTTGCATTTTTTAACGCAACAATTAAATTACTTGTTAATTGCTCGCTATCACCAGTCGGGGATGGAAGCCATTTTTCCATTGTTTCCCACGAAAATGTTGCACAAACTTCAACATCTTTTGCCAAAAGTCCGTTTTCACGTGCAAGTTTTAATACGTCCAATACATACTTATTCCATGGATAGTCTCCACCAATTAATTGAAAGCGTTGAAGGGCTGTATAGTGCTGACGTTCGTATTTTTCAATCGTTTTATATGCAATAGAATTAAATAACAATAGCGCTTCCGAATCTTCTAAAATATTTTGTTCTGGTGATAATCCAATTTCAAGAGCAAATTCTTTAATTAATCGACCAAATACACTATTCATTGTTCCTACATATCCATCAAGTATTCTAGATGCTTCATCTGTCTTGCCCGACTTAAGAAGCTCTAATCTAATTCGTTCTATTAACTCTTCCCCAGCTTTTTTCGTGAATGTAGTTGCCATAATTTTTTCGGGAGCAACTTGCTGTATAACAGCAGAAATAATTTCTTTAGATAAACTAGTTGTTTTACCCGCACCTGCACCTGCACTAATAATTTTTAAAGAACCTGTCATAATTGATTCCTCCTAATCCCACATAGATCTTGATAATCACAAAATGAACATAATGGTTTAAATGCCGCTGCTTCATCTAATTCAATACCTGTAGCAATTGCTATCCCAGAATCTAATGAGCCTTGAATTTCACCTAAACTATGGCGTATAAGCTGTACAGTATCATTTAAAGCCACACTATCAATATGATATTGCTCCGGTATTTCAGCATCTTTAACAGAATAAATATCACCACTAGATAACATAAAATACGCAACTGGTAATACTTCGTCATCACTAGTGGACATAAGCCATTGATATAATGCTAACTGAATTGATCCATCTATTAATTTTTGTTTATAGTTAGCAGGACGACGTGACCATTTCGCATCTAAGATAACAGTTCGATTAGAGGGAGTTTTACCGATTAAATCTAAACGGCCTTCAAATTCAATCTCATCCTGCCAAATTTTCTGATGTGAACTTTCTGTTTCTGTAATCACTATTTTCGACACATCTAAGAAATTGGCGAATTGGCGCATGGATTTTTGTAAATCATTACGAACTCTACTACGCAATGATTGATTCTCAGGTAGTAACAGGGGGGCCGCCAACTTCGGGACTAACTCATCATACAGAGATCCGGTCATTTCTTGAATATCCGAATCAGTTGTAAATACCTGTGCGTCTATCAAACGTTCTAAAATGGCATGTCCTAAGTTACCTAACATGATTGATTCATTTGGTAAAGAAAGGGCATTACTCGGCTGAACTTTAGCACTATATTGAAGTGTCCATTTCAATGGACAACTTAACACCGTTTCAAAACTGGTTGCAGATTCAATTTCACGTAATTTAACCTTGTGTTCAGGTAGTTTCCATTGTTGTATTGGGCTAGGAATCTCTTTGTTAGCTAATCCAACTCTTTTAAATTCGTTCTCAATAATAGTTACTTTCTCTTGTTTATATAAAATGGATGGGTTAATAGTAATCTGATGTTCATTTTGTTCTATTTTCGATAAGGCAAAGCGGATTTCATCTAATAATGGATGAGCTTTTACATCCTCAGCGCGTACCTTTGAAGGTATAAATAATATAACTCGTTTATTTGCAAATCGGATTGCGTTATGCCAAGACTCATTTTCACGTTTTCTAATTAGTTCTGGTGAAACTAAATGGACATTATGGGATTTTAAAAAAGCACGTTCAGCATCAGTCAATTTATTTAATTGCGATGTTGTATTTTGAGTAAATTCCCACCAAAGAATATTATCAACTGCTCCCCAAATAGCGCCAGGTTGCTGCACATTCGACCAAGGTGCTAATTCCTCAATATAATCAGGTAACTTAATACCATCACCTAAAATCGAACCTAATATATTGGCTAATTGAAGTTGGTCTATTTTCTCAATATTTAAAACTCTGATACCTTCAATTAATTCCATAGCAGAAGAGTGGGCTTGAGCGAAAACTGGGTTGGGAGTATATAAATTTTTATTAAATGCCCATTTACTAATTTTTCTACAAATACTTTCAATGACTGAACATGGTATACCATCTGATGTATCGTAATACTCGTGATTTATCCAGACATCAATTTGTTCAAAGAGCTCTTGTTTTTTCTTATTTAGTTTCTTAGAATCGAAACCCTGTTCCAACCATGTTGTTTCAATTTCAGAAACAGCTTCACCAATTGCAGCGTGCCATCTATCTCCACCGATACCTGGTTCTTCTGAAATAACTCGAGCTAATTTATAGCACAGCTTTTTAGGGAGTGGGGATATAGGTAATGTAAGTAATTCCATAATTCGGTCTATACGTATAGGTTGCCAATACGTATCTAATGTAAGAGGTAGTACTTGTAAAGCAGATCGCCACTTCGAAAATTCATTTATTTCACTCGATGGCAGACCACGTCTATGAAATAATTCTGTTAATAATAAGTTATTAGTGTTATTAATTAATACTGTTTGATCGTCACCATTTACTTCTAACCAGCTTATAAGGAAATCCGCAGCATCCCATTCTTGTTCAGAACGTACAATAATAAACGAACCATCACCACTCAGATTAAAATTAAAAGTTGAATTAGCATCATATAAAGCCAATTTAATACGCTCAAGGTCATTTGTAGGCTGGTCAGAAACTACTGGTAGTTGTAATTCAATCTGTTCGAACTGTATACCAATTTGTTTTAATATCAAAACGAGTTCTTTCTCCCAGTTCTCCCAAATTGAATCGTCCTCATCTACAAGACTTATTTTCTTTATATTGAGTGGTAAATATTTTTGGTTTAATAATTCAAATAATATACGTACTCGATCTGAGAAACCTTTGCTATGATGGTGATTTGAAAGTTCGATTTCTGCAATTGATTCAATCCATTTTCCACCACCTATATGAATATTTGGGTTCCATCCAGCTAAGACTAATTCGTCACGTTTCTTTTTCAGTTCTCGTGCTGTATTCCACGAATCAGTTTTAAAAGAACGAGAATAAGGTTTATTACCATCATCAAGTTTAGCTATAGTTGTCTGCCATTCAGCTATACGGACACTTTCGGATATAGTAGGATTCGATTGTCCAAGTTGAACTTCTAAAATGTTAATAAGACCACGAAACCCTGTAATTACTTTACCAATACTAGCCGTACAACTTGTAAATTCATCCGGGTAGGCCTTAGAGTCAAGCCAATGCCCTAAAATAATCTCCATGCTAACATCCCTCCAAACATTTAGTTAAATATAATTTTACAATTATTTAGTAATTTTAGGAATGATAAATTTCAATTAATGAGAGTATAAAATATTTTGTGTAAATGAAAAATTCCATGTAAAAAGGAAGACCTTTTCTTGGTAGAATTAAGTCACCACAACCAATCCTAGAAAAGAGGTCTTCCCTATGAATCAGTTTACAACAGAAATTATCGATGCACTAGTAAAAAAACAAGATATTACCGAGGTTTTTCGTTCGCACTTGGAAATGGCGATCAACTCGCTACTTGTGACAGAGTTAACGGAATTTCTAGATTATGAAAAATATGACCGTATGGGCTTTAATTCAGGCAACTCACGCAATGGGTCTTATTCGCGTACGCTTCACACAGAGTACGGCGATTTAGCCATTCAAATTCCACGTGATCGCAATGGTGAGTTCAAACAACAGACCGTGGCTCCGTATAAGCGTTCGAATGATACGCTTGAAGATACGGTGATTCACCTGTTTAAAAAAGGCATTACGATGGCTGAAATTGCCCAGTTAATCGAAAAAATGTATGGCCATCACTATACGCCTCAAACGATTTCGAATATGACAAAAGCGGTTTCAGAAACAGTCGATGCATTTAACAACCGTTCGTTGCATAATCGTTACGTATGCGTGTATTTAGATGCGACGTATATTGCCGTACGTCGTGATACGGTGTCTAAAGAAGCCGTCTATATCGCTGTTGGTATTCGCGAAGACGGCTCTAAAGAGGTACTCGCTTACACGATTGCCCCAACCGAGTCTGCTTACAACTGGCAAGAGCTACTAGAAGAGCTGAAAGACCGTGGTGTAGAAGACGTCTTATTATTCGTATCAGACGGCTTAAAAGGCATGGCTGACGCTGTTTTCAATGTGTTTCCAAAGGCAAAATATCAAGTCTGTTTAGTTCATGTCGGTCGCAATATCATGCATAAAGTACGCGTAGAGGATCGCAAGGAAGTCTGCGAAGATTTTAAAACGATTCACCAGGCCAAGGACGCCGAAGCAGCTGCGCTAGCACTTGGGCAGTTCTGCGAGAAATGGAGCAAATCGTATAAAAAAGTTACACAGAGCTTACTTGATAATCCGTATTTACTCACGTTTTATCAGTTTCCAAAAGCAATTTGGCGAAGCATCTACTCGACCAATTTAATTGAGTCGTTCAATAAGCAAATCAAAAAATATACAAAGCGCAAGGAACAGTTCCCGAATGAAGAATCACTGGAACGCTTTTTAGTGACGCAGTTCGAGGACTACAATCAACGTTTCGCCACACGCTGCCACATCGGCTTTAATCAGGCCCGTGCCAAGCTAGAAGAAATGTTTGAACAGCTGCATGAACCGACAAACTAACCGGGACGTGCCAGCGCGAAATTTGGGTGTCTAGGAAAGGGCTAGCCCTTTCCTAGACACCCAAATCCAAACTTCGAACAAATCTATTTGAATACGAAGGTGATCATCTACCTTGAGAAGTTGAAAAGTCATTTACACAATAATATTGACAGTACCATAAAAAGTAAAATTATGTTTAATAGTTTATAGAATTTATTTAGTTTTCCTTTAGTTACTTTTATTTAACATAAATAAAGTAAAGAAAATCTTCTTATTTTGGGAATGAAAGCAGACTAAAACAAGATTTCTATTAATAATCGCTTAAATTTACATACAATCATAGACATCTAGTTGCAGCTGAATGTTGAAATAAATCTTCAATTAATACAAATCATAAAAATTGATTATTTTCTCTAGATGTAGGTTACTATTGTTTCGGCATCATATAATTTAATGATCCATTCGCGATATTATATTAGCAGCTTCATATATACACGAACTATATATGATCCGCCGAATCGACAACAGTTAATTCTTAAAAGGCCCAAAATTATGTTGGTCTTACATACGAGAGCAATTAAATATTCGCGGCTATAAAATCTCAAATAATTTATACCTGACAATTCTATATTCCATAGAAAATACAGCATATAGATTAAGACCATTTTTAAAAATTTTTCTTTAAAATCTGAAAACCTCACTATTATATTCCTTGAAAATCGTTCCCTATTGTCCCTATCTGACGGACAAGTAGGGCTAATCTTCCTAAAACCTTTAAATAGCAGTGTTTTTAAATGCATCATTCCCCTCAAAAATGCTGACTTATAAACTAAAAACACTTTGTATTTAAACCACAAAAATTTTTTACAATAGGGAACAAATTATGCTGTATTAGAAAATAAGGACGTTTTAAAACACCTAGAAACTAAGGGAAATGGATAGTCTACACTTAACTAAACAACTTCCATAAGGGGTATACTAAAAATATGAGAACCCTTAGGAGCGTGTACCTTATGAAAAGAGAACGTCGAACTTATACCCCTGAATTCAAACTACAACTGGTTAAACTTTATGAAAATGGGAAATCTCGTGCAGATATTACCAGAGACTATGACATTACACCATCTGCTTTGGATCGCTGGATTAAAAATCAGAAAGAAACAGGTTCATTTAAAGCCGAAGACAATCGCTCTGCAGAAGAAAACGAGCTACTTCAATTACGTAAAGAAATGAGGCAGTTGCGTATGGAGAACGATATTTTAAAGCAAGCAGCGCTGATCATGGGACGAAAATAGAGGTCATTCAACAAGACGCAGACCGCTATTCGGATAATTGTTTTAATAACGCTCAAATTCGCCCAGGAGCTGACTATCAAATTTCCTATACAATTAATAATTCATCTTCAAAAAATGCAACAGATGACCTCCTACGCGTTTATAAATGTTTGTTGCGACGTTTGCGTAAAGAATGCAAACGAAAGTGTTTTAAAAAACACTTTAAAATGGGGATGATTACAAAATTATGCTCGAAATGCTGCGCTTACATTAAATTGAGGATGGAACTAGAACAATTAACTACAGATTGGGATTTTTATTACCGGCGTAAAGACATTGCGTTAGTTCCATCTCTTGATATTTTCTCAACTTCGAAAATAAAATGAAATTTAAAAAGCAATTTAAATTTTGTATTGCTATTAATGCAGCAACACAAAAAGAGTTGCAGTTTATTGTATATACAATGGTATAAGCCTTTTAAAATAAACAATTTACTTTTTATATCAAACATTCTGTTAATTTCATTACTTATTTTTACTAATAAGGTAAAATGAAAAGTGAATATTTTATATTAATAGATACCATGCGTTATAAATATTTCTAACGCACATATTTTAAATTTTATCATAAGATTGTGAGGTTAAATTTATGATGGATCTGGATTTTACTCGTATAAGATCTTTTGATGGTAGTAAAGATGGCGGGTTTGAAGAATTAGTTTGTCAATTAGCCCATTTAAATAAACCTGATCAGGGTAAGAATTTTATTAGAAAAGATGGGGCTGGCGGAGATGGTGGAGTTGAATGTTATTGGATCTTTGAAGATGGTTCAGAGCATGCTTGGCAAGCTAAATATTTTACTGACAGGCTCGAAGGTAGTCAATGGAGCCAAATAGATGCTTCAGTTAGAACAGCGATTGATAAACATCCTAGATTAACTAAATATTATGTAAGTGTGCCGAAGGATTTAAATGATAGTCGAAAATCGGGTCGTGGTGGGAAACAAGTTATATCTTCCTTAAATAAATGGAACCAATATGTCCAAAGTTGGACGGAAATAGCCAAAGATAAGGGAATGGACGTTGAGTTTGAATATTGGGGTCGCCACGAATTAAGTATGATGCTACAAAGAGACGAAAGTAATTATATTGGTAGAACATTATACTGGTTTAATGAGCCGGTATTGAGTATCGGAACTTTTGCGGAATTAGCTAATAAATCGAAAATTTCTTTAGGGGAGCGATTTTCAGAGAAATATCATATTGATTTACCTATACAGAAAAAGATAGAGGGACTAGGTATATCTCCTGAATGGAAAGAAGCAATTAATAATCAAAAAAAGATTGTATTCGATTTGCTACAAAGGATAGACAAGTTAGATTGCTTTGAAAATAAAAATTTGAATAAAGGACCAAACTGGACTGTATTCAAAGAGAATGCAATTAAATTTAAAGAAACTTATTTAGAAATTTTATTTACTAAGTACGATGACCTTGAATTTACAAATCTCAGGGTAGATTTTAAAGGTTTAAGAGGCTTAGCTGCTAAATTCAATAGTTTTATTTGGGATAATATTGATGATAAGAATGAACGATGGAAAGACATTAGATATCAATTTAGAGGAATTATTGAGGCACTAGATAATATTGAGGAATTTATATTTAGTATTGCTACGGAAGCGTATGAAATAAAAAGTGTAGTCATATTAGGAGAGGCTGGAATAGGAAAATCACATTTATTATGTGATATAGCACAAAAGCGTATAGCTGAGGATTTACCTACTGTCTTTCTATTAGGGCAAAGGTATTTTGGAGGTAATCCACTTAATTTTATAGCTGAAGAACTTGATTTGAGAGGCGTAAGTTTTAAACAGTTATTAGGGGCTTTGGATGCGGCTGGAGAGGCAAAGAAAACTAGAACATTAATTATTATTGATGCCTTAAATGAAGGTAATAATCGTTTTGATTGGCAAGATCAACTAATGTCATTTATAGCTGAATTAAAAAATTATCCTCATATCGCATTACTTATAAGCTGTAGATTAACTTATAAGGATTTCATATTGCCTGAAGAAATTAATGGGAACATAGTGGAGATTTTTCATGCAGGTTTTAAAGGATATGAACACCGGGCAGCTATGAAGTATTTGTCAAAACAAGGGATAGACAAGCCTTCTGTACCATTATTATCTCCGGAATTTAGTAATCCGTTGTTTTTAAAAACATGTTGTAAAGCAATAAAATCAAAAAGATTGACTTCTTTCCCTAAAGGTCTTGAAGGCCAGACTGCAATCTTTAATTTTTATTTGGAAAGTATTGAAAATGTTATTAAACGTAGAAAAAAATATATTGGGAATAGAAATGTTTCTAATAGAATTTTATCTAAATTGATTGAACTAATATATCCTGATAATTTGTTTGGTGTTGAAATAAATTTAGCAACGGACATTATTAGAGAAGTGGATCCTAAACCTAATTTTGACGATGACTTAATCGATATACTTATTTCAGAAGGTTTACTAGCATTAGATATGATTACTGATGATAATGGAAATGCAATTGAAGTTGTTAGGTTTACATATGAAAGATTCAGTGATTATTTCATTGCAGAAAACATTATTAATAATCTGAACGCAGAAAATCTTGAAGTGGAGTTTGGAACTAATGGGAAATTAGAAGGAATAATAAAGAATCCATATAAGTATTCAGGCATTATTGAAGCACTAGGCATAGTTTTCCCAGAAAAATTCAACTTAGAATTTATTGATTTTGTATCTGAAGATAGTACACATTATAATTCGATTTTTGATAAATCCTTCACGAAAGTTCTTTTATTACGTAGCAAAGATTCGATTAATGATAGAACGGTTGCATTACTAAATAAAATTTCTAATTATGGTTTTTTTAATGAGTCTCTAGATAAGGTATTAGCTTTTTCTACAGAGCCTAATCATCCATTAAATGCTTTATTTTTACATGAAAATTTACAAAGAAGAAATTTGGTGGAAAGGGACCGTTTTTGGTCAACTCATATAGCTGTAAGCGATTATGAGGAAGATGACGAGCAATCTGAAACGGTAACTCGAACTTTAATTGATTGGACATTGTATGCGGATTTAAGTGATGTAGAAGACGAGCGTATAAGATTATTGAGTTACGCACTTTTATGGATGACAACGACTTCAAATAGAAGAGTAAGGGATCAAGCTACTAAATCATTAGTTCGAATTTTAAGTTATCATCCGTATGTCATTAAAGAATTATTAACTGAATTTAATGATATAGATGATTTATATTTAAAAGAAAGATTGTATGCAGCTAGTTATGGTGTAGTCTGCAATATTAACGATTTAGATGAAGTAAGAGAAATTGCAGAGAAGGTTTATGAGTTGCAATTTGCAAAGAAGAAGCCAGAATCACATCTCCTTTTAAGGGATTATGCTCGTGGGATAATGGAATACGCCTTGTATAAAAATTTAATCGCTGAAGAAATGAGCAGTAATTTTAGACCTCCATATATAAGTGAATGGCCAATTGAAAATCCTACTAAATCGGACATTAAAGCTTTAGATGAAGATGAGTATTCTTCGATTAAAAGTTCTCTTATGGGATTCCCAGGTGATTTTGGTAACTATACTATGTCCTGCGTACATGACTGGTCAGCAACATCGCTTACGGAAAGTCATCCTAAAACAGCATATGAATTACACTTAGAATTCGCTGAGAAAGTGCCAAGTGACCTAAGGGAAGAGTACTTAAAAGAAATTAACCAAAGAATTGAATCATACGGTAAACCTATGACAGTTAATATTATAGATGATATTTTAAATGATTCAGAGTATGACCTTGATGACCTTGAAGAGTTATTTAAAGAGGCTGATGAAATGCCTTGGGAAATTTCAATTGTTACTAAAAATATTGATAGTCCAAGTGATAATTGGGATTCTTTAAAGCAACGTATCAATACATCTTTATCAGACGAGGACAAAGAATATTTTAGATGGTTAACAGGTTTAGGAGTTAATAATAGAGTTGCAATTTTTAGTAGGAAATGGGCGCAACGATGGGTATGTAAGAGAGCATATGAATTGGGCTGGACTTCAAAAATGTTTGGTGAGTTTGAAAGAAGACATAGTAATACTTACGGTAGAGAAGGTTCAAAAATTGAACGAATTGGTAAGAAATATCAATGGATTGCATTTTATGAACTTTTAGCTAGAATGGCAGATAATTTATATTGGGCCAACAAATATGAAGATGAAACAGAATATAAAGGTCCATGGCAGCTTTGGAAACGTGACATTGATCCTACTATATGGCTGAGAGCTACTAATGATTCAAACTGGGATGAGTTTGGAAAGGTTTGGTGGTCACCGTATACACCGAGTTTTAGTGTCAATGAATCGGAGAATTGGGTGTTCGATGAAGAGACGATTCCTGATTTCAAGAATTTATTAATAGTAGCTGATAGTAAAGGTGAAAAGTGGCATAACTTGAGAGGCTTTAGAAAATGGACGAATAAAACACTTGATGGTAAATCTAAAGAAGAGTTGTGGTATAGAATCAATACATGCATTGTACCAAAAGCTGATGTAAATATTGTACTTGAAAAAATGAAAGATAAAGCTTTATTTGACCCTTCTACTTTTGCACCACGAGGTTCCTCACATCAAGGTTTTTTACGAGAATATCCATGGCATTCTTACTATAAAGATTTCGATATTTGGCGTAATGATGAGGATTCTCGAACTTTAAATATTCAACATTTAGTACCAGTTAACGAATATGAATGGGAAACAGGTGAAAGAGATAAATCCATTGACCAATATATTTCTCTCTATTTACCTAATCAACAATTAATTAAAGACTTAAATTTAAATTGGTCATTAGGGAATTTTAGTACATGGGAGAATTCCGACGGCAAAATAATCTTTATGGACCCAAGTGAATTAGAAAATGGTCCATCGGCAGCATTGATTGAGTCAGTGCAATTTGAACAATGGTTGGGGGAAAATGACTTACAAGTGATTTGGTTTATAGGTGGAGAGAAGCAAATTTTTAATGATAAAGGTTATGTTTCAAAAAGATTGGAATTTAATTATATATTGACGTTTGAAGAAAGAAGTGTAAAAAAAGTAACGTGGTTAGCTCCTTATACATTTAATCTGGAGAATTAAATAGAGAGGTGATATTTATGAGTAATAAGTCTATAAAAGAGGTAGAAAAAATAATTTTAGAATCCCTTAATGAACTGGAATCACCTAAGGGATTTGTTGAAATTGCGGTTCGCAAATTATTAAGAGCTGCTAAAATTCTGAATGAGAAGGAAATAGTTGATTGGTGTGATATTCAATTAGGAAATAGTGAACACATCCATGAATTAAAAAAGCTTCTAAGAGCATTTCGAGAAGAAAAATCAAATGTAGAGAAAATCATTCAATCATTGGAAGAAAAAGGTTTGAATATGGATAAACATTTTCCAATAGAAGATTTAGAAATAAAGATTAATGATAGCAGCGGTGGTTATAAAGGAATTGGATTTATAGAAGAAAGATATAATGACTTAGTTCGATTAAAAAATGGTAATGATGGGACCCATTATAAAAATGAACTAAGTAAACATCTTAAGTATGTAGCGAATAAAACATATGAATTTTCCACAACTCTACATAGTAAGGTAGTTCTAACTGAGGCCCCAAAGACTAGTTTTGATGTTCTAAAAGAAGCTGTAGACGATAAATTATTAGATATAAATCCTGAGTTAGCTGAAAAACTAATGGTAGCATTTAAAAGAATATCTAGTGAGAGTAATGAAGAATGGTCACAAGCCTTAACAACTTGTAGACGTTTTATAGAAGAGCTAGCAGACACTCTTTATCCTCCTTCTCCAAAAGAAATTAACGGACGGAAATTAGGTGTAACTCAATATATTAATCGTCTATGGGCATTTATGGATGAGAATATTGCAAGTAGTACAAATAAAGAATTAGCAAAGGCACACGTCGATATATTAGGTGCTTATTTACAAAAAATTCATAAACAAACTAATAAGGGAGTACATTCAGCACTAACGAGAACTGAAGCTGTAAAATCAGTTTTTCACACTTATTTAATGGTTGCCGATATTTTAGAATATTTAGAGTTGGATTTAGAAAAGAAACGAGGCTTAGATATAATGACAGCAACCCTAGACGAACTACAAAGCTTTTTAAATATATCCAAGAATGTTGCTAAAGAGATTGTAAAGTATAGAGCTATTAATAACAGTCTAACTATTAAAGATTTGAAAGAGATAAAAGGTGTTGGGGATAAGACTATAAAAACAGCTATAGAAGTATATGGTGTATTGTGATTTAGGACAATAAAAATAGATTTGTAAATAGAGGTGGATAGGTTACATTTAGTTAGATACTTTTTATAAGGTATAGAGGGCAAATCCCAAGCCGATCAACGAAGAAGAGCTTTACGTGGAACAATGGGCATGATAGCCTCGTTTGGCTAAGTCAGCCTGATTTAGCTCGCTTTCTGACGCAAGGAATCATACCCATAGAGGCTCCATGTTAAGCAACTTATGCGCCCTTGCTGCTTAAAAAAGCCCCTTATAAAAGTTATCCAAAAGTGTTGCCATTCCAAATTTGGTGTTGAAACGCCAGGTAGAGTTAAGAAAAGGAGATTGGCGATATATGTTATTAGTGAAAAATGAAGAATTATGCAATCTTTTATATACTGTTACATACAGTGCATTTGAAAAAATAAATTCTTATATGAGAAATGAAAAGATATATTATCTTCCAAGATATTATAAATGGCCTAAAAGATCTCTAAATTTCAACAATGGCCTGCCTTCTTTTTCAGAGGACTCGTATTCAGAAGAACGTCCAGTAAAATATAAGGATTTCTTTGCCCGTTGGCAAGGAAATCCTAGAATTGAGATTACAGATTTGAATGGATACAAGGAATACGAAAAATATGCAATGGAAAATCAGTATTTTAAAGAAAAGTATCTCTTGACCCCTAACGGAGAAGATAACAGTTTGTTTAGTATTAGCATTAAGTCGATAGTAGAATCATTAGTAGAACGTTACTTTCACATGTACGATTGCAATGAAAACTTTGATTTTGATAAATTTAAAAAGATATACATTCCTATAGAAAATTCAATATTTAATGAGATACTACATATTGAAATAGTGGTACCTTTATTGTTTGTAAAATTTGACTTTGAATCATTAGAAATAGATGAGAATACATATATTGAACAAATGGATGAAGTTATGCAATTATCTAGAACACGTATATCTAACTATGCTGTTCCAGTAAATGAAACAGTAATTAACGCAACTACACATGCACTAGTGTTAAAAAACTACAGTTTTAAAAATACCTCGAAGTGGGGCGTAAGTGAATTATTAAGTCAGAAAAATGCGTATCCGTTAGATATTATTGACACTTTTATTAATTGTTTAAGAATATCGTTAGGGTTAGAAACAGGATATGGACAATTAATTTCAAGACCATACGATTGGTGTAATTCGTATGATGCTAACTTAAGACCAATTTATGGGACATTAATTAGGGCGTTTCCATCGAAGTTTGATAGGTTTTATTGGCTTAATACAGAAATTCCTACGGTTACAATAGAACAAATGCAAAGTGTTGGGGATATGTTCTTAAAAATCCAAAAAGAACCAAATCCAAAAATGATAATTGCCACTCAAAGGCTCAAGTATTGCTATTTGAGAGATAATGAACAAGATGCAATTATCGACGCAATGATTGCACTTGAAACACTGTTATCTGATGGTGAAAAATCAGAATTGAATCATAAGCTTGCTCTAAGAATGGCAGCTTTGTTACCACTTTCAAAAGAGGTAACTCAAACACCTATAGAGATTTTTACAACTGTTAAAAAAATATACGATTATCGATCAGCTATAGTACATGGGAATCCTAAAGCTAATAATAAAAGAGAGATAAAGTTTGAAGGAGTGGAGCCTATTCCAGCTGTTGAGCGGGCAATTGAATACCTTAGATTAGCTATCTCTATAATGATTGAAAACCCCCAATATTTAAAAGCTAATAAAATAGATGAAGAACTATTATTAAAATCATTCCAATAAATACAACTAATTGTGAAAAATAAAAAGTAAGCCCGCAATCAAATAACGCATATAAAACACCAGGCAGCTTCAACAGATGTATCTCAAATAATATAAGTGAGTTTTTAGCTACTATAAAAGAGTTCAATACTGCAGTTAATTTAAATCTAAACCTAAACCTGTTCATAGTTAAATGAGCAGGTTTAGGTTTAGCTATTTTATACATAAGTTAAGACAAGAAAGTCTTGTCCAAAATGAGGGGATATTTACGAGAAAATAAAAAGACAAGAACTTCTTGTCCAAAAAGACAGGGAAGTCTTGTCCATGTACAGAAGTGTACATTTATAAGAAGAGAAAAAGTAGCTTAATCTTGTGCAAGTATCAAATCAGTTTTTAGTTTACATAATATAAATTATAGGAAGTTACGTGTCAGTATAAAGTATACTTTGAATATTGAGATGAAACAAAAAATTTCAATTTTAATTACTAATGTCTTTTAGTGAGCCATTTATTTTATAGCTGCTACCTAAAGAAGTTTTTAATCGCATCCATCCGTATTTTGCTGTAGCATTCATCGCAGCGAAAAATGCTATGCGTTCTTTCTTTTAACTGTCGAAACCTTAATGAATCTTCATATACTTTGAATTTATTTTTACAGCTAGAGCATGTTATCTCGTAATAAAACATAACGCATCCTCCTACGTTCCACATTTTTTGATTGTATTATAGGCACTCCTACCTTTATTTTAGTCTACTCAAACAAATAAATCGAATAGCTTCTTTTTTCCTAAAAAATAAAAATTTTTTCATAGCAAATTTTTATCATTTTCATTGGTGTTATATAACAAATGTAATTTCAGTTCTGCTTTCGACCTTTAGCATAACGAAATATTATTTTGTGCTTTATGTATAAATTTTCTGCGCTTAAATAAATAATATTGTCTTTATTATAGCATTATAAAATATTTTTAAAGATTTACTCATTTGTGTTTTAGTCTATAAACCTTGATAATTCTATGGTTATTTCAATTACTTTAATTTCTGAATATTAGAAAAATGGTATTGCAAACAAAATAAATTTCTCCTAAAATAACTTCTAACATGAATTTGGCTTATGCCAGCTTAGTGAAATTAAAAATTAGGGGGATATTTATGAGCACTGTTTTAGCAACAAAAAGTAACAAAAGCAATGAGATTAACTATGAGAAAATTAATCAAATGGAGTCCTTTAACACGTTTGTGAAGAAAAAGAATAAGCTGTTATTCACGATTACTGCAGTATTTTTAACAATTTATATCTTTTTACCGATATTAGCCTTCACTACTGTTCTACAACAGAATGCGGTTGGCTCAATTACTTGGGTATGGGTATACTCTGCTGCCCTCTTTATTATGACTGTTGTGCTATGCACGGTTTATGGAAAAATCGCTGCAAAGTTTGATCGTCAAGCACAGGCAGTATTAGCTGAATATAAAGGAGGAAAATAATCATGAATTTAGTATCAACCGGCTTTTTTCTTGGGATTGTTGGATTAACATTAATTATTACGTATATTGCGGCGAAAAGAACTTCCTCTGCTAGTGATTTTTATACGGCTGGTGGCGGTCTAACTGGCTGGCAAAATGGCTTTGCAATTGCAGGTGACTATTTATCCGCTGCAGCGTTTTTAGGCGTATCTGGTGCGATTGCTTTAACTGGCTTTGATGGCTTCTTCTTTTCTGTTGGTTATGTTGTGGCAAATCTAGTATTGCTATATGTCATCGCAGAGCCAATGCGTAATTTAGGACGCTATACATTAGCAGATATGCTTACAGCCCGCTTTAATGAAAAACGGGTGCGTGGAGTTGCAGCAACGGGAACGATTATTATCGTTATTTTCTATATGATTGCCCAGCTTGTAGGTGCTGGTGCATTAATCAAGCTATTATTTGGTATCGAATATTGGATTGCTGTGTTAATTGTTGGTGTGATGATGACAACATACGTATTGTTTGGTGGCATGACGGCAACAAGCTGGGTGCAAATTATTAAAGCTGGCTTATTGCTATTCGGTACTGCCCTTCTTGCAATTTTAGTATTCTATAAGTTTGATTTTAATCTAGTAAAAATGTTTGATACGATTGCACAGGATCATGGGAAGGAATATTTAGTGCCAGGTATAAAATATACATCAACAATTGATTCTGTATCGATGATGATGGCCCTTGTATTAGGAACATCTGGCTTACCGCATATTTTAATGCGCTTCTTTACAGTAAAAGATGCAAGAACAGCAAGAACTTCTATTTCATTTGCTACTTGGATTACAGCGATTTTCTTCTCGCTGACAATTTTCTTAGGCTTTGGTGCGATGCATTTTGTCGGTTTTGACGCAATTAAGGCTGCTAGCGCTGCTGGAAATACGGCTGCTCCGCTACTTGCAGAGTTTTTAGGTGGCAATATTTTATTATCATTTATTAGTGCTGTAGCATTTGCTACAATTTTAGCGGTTGTATCAGGGCTAGTATTAACAGGTGCTTCAGCTATTTCACACGATATTTATGGTGAAATTATTAAAGATGGTAAGCTAACAGAAAAGCAACAAGTCATTGCAGCTCGCCTTGGTTCTATTTCAATCGCAATTGTTTCAATTATTCTAGCGCTGTTCGCGCAAAGCTTGAATGTTTCCTTCTTAGTGTCATTTGCCTTCTGCATTGGTGCTTCGGCAAATTTACCTGTGATTTTGTACACAATTTACTGGAAGAAGTTTAATTCTACAGGTGCAGTAGCATCCATTGTAACAGGTTTGGTTTCTTGCTTAATACTTGGTGCATTAGGTCCGAATGTTTGGAGCGAGGCAGGTACGGCGATTTTTGTTGGGAAACCTTTAGTTAATTTAGCTGTACCAGCTATTATTACGATTCCATTAGGTTTTCTTGCGGGTTATTTAGGGACAATTTTATCAACGACTAAGCAAAAACAGAAAGAGTCAGAAATTATTTTCAAGGAAATACGAGTTAAGGCAAATACAGGAATATCTGTGTCAGATGTGACACATTAATTTGTCAAGTCATCTTTTTTTATTAAAAGATGACTTGTTGTTTTTTTAGTATATAAATTGACAAAAAAACTTATTAGACTATATTAATTTTAGGTAAATCGCTTTCGAAAATCACCTTTTTAAAAGGGTTAAAAATCGGTCGAAAACACAAAAATATTCTCTTTTACGAAAAGATATTGTTTGTCAAGTTCTATATTAACCTTGATATATCAACATTTTTAAAATAATGTCTTCCTCGGAAATTCATTTTTTTCTCCCCTCACTTTATAAATTTTCTCGCTCAAGTTATTTTTCTAAAAATTTTTTTCACATAATTTTTTCAAAAACTATTGCAATTTTGTGAACGGTAAAATAGAATGAAAATTGTAAATTCTTGATAGAGAAATTTACATACAATAAGCAGTAATTTTAGACGAAATTGGGGGGATAAGATTTATGGGAAATCAACAAAAGCACATTGACTATGACAAAATTGCGCAACTTGACTCTTTTAAACAACTAGTAAAGAAAAAGAATTCATTCGTATGGACATTAGCAGTCATTTTCTTAATTGCGTATATGACATTACCAGTGCTAACTTCGTACACAAAAATCTTACACGCAAAAGCGATTGGAGACATTACATGGGTATGGGTATACTCAGCAGGCCTCTTCATTATGACATGGGGTCTAGCACACTTATATATCTCTAAAGCATCGAAATTTGATAAAGATGCGAAGGCAATCATTGAGGAATATGAAAGGGGGAATAGCTGATGGAGGGTATGAGCTTAACGGCCATTTCGTTTTTCGTAGGTATTGTAGGTTTAACATTAGTTATTACTTGGTGGGCTTCAAAACGTACTTCTTCAGCAAGTGATTTCTATACAGCTGGTGGAGGTTTAACAGGCTGGCAAAATGGACTAGCTATTGCTGGTGACTATTTATCGGCTGCATCATTCTTAGGAATTGCTGGGTCAGTTGCCCTTTTCGGCTTTGACGGCTTCTTCTTCTCTCTAGGCTATTTAGTTGCTTACTTAGTAGTACTTTATATCGTGGCAGAGCCTTTACGTAACTTAGGTCGATTCACATTAGCTGATATGATTACAGCTCGTTTCAATCAATCAAAAGTTCGTGGAACGGCTGCACTAAGTACAATTACAATTGTATTATTCTATATGATTGCACAGCTTGTTGGTGCAGGGGCGCTTATTCAATTATTACTTGGTATTGATTACTGGGTAGCAGTTCTTTTAGTAGGTTTCATGATGACAATCTACGTATTATTCGGTGGTATGACAGCAACAAGCTGGGTACAAATTATTAAAGCTTGTTTATTAATGCTTGGTACAGTAATTATTTCATTCTTAGTATTAGCGAAATTCGATTTCAGTATTGCTAAAATGTTCTCAGATATGGCTACTGCTACAGAGCATGGCGAAGCATACTTAAATCCAGGTTTACGTTACACAGATGGTCTTGATACTATTTCTATGATGATTGCGTTAGTATTAGGTACAGCAGGTCTTCCTCATATTTTAATGCGTTTCTTCACAGTAAAAGATGCTCAAACAGCACGTTCTTCAGTAATTTGGGCTACTTGGATTGTTGGACTTTTCTATGTTTTAACAATTTTCTTAGGATTCGGTGCGGCAGCATTCGTAGGTAAAGAGAAAATCGTTGCAGCAAACGCAGCAGGTAATATGGCTGCTCCACTTCTTGCGGAAGCATTAGGTGGCGATATTTTATTCTCATTTGTCTGCGCGGTAGCATTCGCGACAATTTTAGCGGTAGTTGCTGGTTTAGTACTTTCAGGTGCATCTGCCCTGTCACATGATATTTATGGTCAAATTATTAAAAAAGGTAAAATTACTGAAAAAGAGCAAGTTCTTGCTGCTCGTATCGGTTCGATTACAATTTCTATCGTATCAATTGTTTTAGCTTTAGGTGCACAAACATTAAACGTAGCATTCTTAGTATCGTTAGCGTTCTGTATTGCAGCTTCTGCAAACTTACCAGTAATTATTTACACAATTTATTGGAAACGCTTTAATACGACAGGTGCGGTTACAGCGATGTTAACAGGTTTAATTTCTGCACTTGTATTAGTAGCTGTATCACCAAACGTTTGGGGTCCAGAAGGTAAAGCTATTTTTGTAGGTGAACCATTAATTATGTTATCAAACCCTGCATTAATTTCTGTTCCATTAGGCTTCATCGGCGGTTGGATTGGTACACTTCTATCGAAAGAAAAAGCAGACGAAGCGAAATACCGCGAAGTTGATGTAAAAGCAAACACTGGTATTTCTGTGCAGGATGTTTCTCACTAAAAACAATGAAGTTGTCTGAAAAGCATGCGAAAACGCCGCTTTTCAGGCAGTTTTTTTGTTTTATTAAATTGCTGAAATTAGTGGTATACTATTTGAAAATGGCTTTTAGTAGCTTTTTGCCAAATTAATATAAAAAATGAAATAAGCTAGCCCATTACACATTTTTAATATTTGGTGCTGTTCCCTATCAAATTTTTATTTAAGGTGATAATCAATTACGTCGAGGTGTAATTGCGTCCGATTTTTCAAAATCTGTGACACCCGCTGAAAGAAGTTAAATGAGGTGATAACATGACACAATCAAAAGCGAGAAAGAAGCGCTTAGCAAAGCAGCGTGCAGGTGCTGCCGATGTGACGAAGCAGCGTGGCATTACCGCCTTCTCCACGCATGAACGCAAAACAAAAACAAGGCAAGAAACAATTGATCAATCTTATAAAAAATATAAAAACCATTTCCATGAGTAATCTCTAGGAAATGGTTTTCTTCTTTTGTATAGCGAGTATCGCAATTGTGCCTAAAATGAAAAATGTTCCTAACCAATCAATCCAGCCAAATGCAACACCTAAAAATAGCACAGATGTTACTGCTGCTGATAGTGGTTCTGCACAAGCAAGTAGGCTTGTTTCTGTAGGTGTTAAATATTTCATGCTTTCTAAATAGCTATAAAAAGCTATGACGGTTCCACATACAATAACAAATAATAGAGCAAAAGGTGCTGAGAATTGCCATTCCCCTTCAAAATGCCAAGGTGGATGAACGAAGCTAAATGCAATGCCACCAATAATCATCCCCCACCCTACTACGAGCATAGAGCCCCAACGACGCAATACTTGAATTGGCTGAATCGTATAAAACGCTAGGCCAAATGCAGATAATATTCCCCAAATAAATGCGTCCTTAGAAATAGATAAAGAATGAATATTGCCATGTGTAACGAGCAAAAATGTACCGAATAATGCAAGACCGACAGCTAAAAGCTCCTTTACTGTCGGAAGGCGTTTTGCCAGAGCGATGAAATAGGCTGTGACAATTGCTGGACCCAAATATTGTAACACTGTGGCAGTTGCTGCATTTCCATAATTAATGGCTGCTAAATATGTATACTGCACACCAATCATACCTATAACACCGAAAATAATTAATGCAAGAATATCTGCTTTTTGCCGCCAAATATGAAAAATACGAGTTCCTTGCTGGCGATAAGCTACCGTTAATAAAATAATACCTCCACATAGTAAACGTATTGTTGTAAGCCATTCTGTACTCATATGTAGCGTTTGGAATAAATACTGAGATACAGTTCCAGAAATGCCCCAAAATAATGCGGCGAGGAGAACAAGTGCAATTCCCTTCCCGCGGTTTTCTAATGCCATAATGCCATTTCTCCTCTAACGATTTTACATGTATTATAAGTATAAGCTTTTTACTGTGCTTTACATAGCCATTTCAATCTTTTTATTACGAATCACAATAAGGAAATAAGAGCTTAATAGTAAGCTAAATACACCAAATGTAATCCCCATCCACTGAAGGCCAATTAAATCAAGTAGCGCCCCTGTTGACAGCAAGACAACCTGAAATAGCACTTGGTCAATCATATTACGGAAGGAGAAGAAACGGCCGTGATAATCTTTTGGCACTTGTCGTTGAAAAATAGTCATCGTTGTTGGGAAGAAGCACCCTACTGTAAAGCCGAATAAAGCAAATGTTAATAAAGCAAATAGTTTTATATCAGATAAAAATAGCATAAGCTCCATAAGTCCGATTATAAAAACTGAAAGAAATAAAATTGTGCCAGTTTTCGCGATTTTTGTTAAATGTTTAATAAATACAGCACCTAGCATGAAAGCTGTGCCTTCCACTGCATAAATCATTCCTGACAAACTTTGCGACTGGTGTATTTCTGTAATTTTCATAATGACCAAATTAAAGGAGCCTAAAAATAATATCGGAATAACCATTAATACAAGTGTCATTAACACAACTGGATGTTCCTTTAGCATCGGGTATACTTCTTTAAAGCTACCCTTGCTCTTGTCTTTCGCCTGTAAGGCTTTGTTCTGTTCCTGTAAATCAAATGTAAACGTAATAGCCAGCATAACTACATACATAACCATTGAGGCGATATACAGCCATTTAACGTCTAAATAGCTTAACATTAAACCAGCAGCGGCCGTTCCTATAATTCTTGATATTGTGCGTGCATTCATATGCCAGCCGTTTAAGGTAATTAAATCTTTATCCTTAACTATCATCGGTATCACGGCTTGTAATGCCGGCATATAAAATGCCGCTGCCAATTGCAAGCTAATTAAAAAGAACAGCATCCATATGACCGAGTTTGTAGCAAGTGCAATAAACATAAATATAACAGCGACAACTCGTCCTGCACTCGCAATAATTAATACTTTCTTTTTGCTAGTTGAATCAATAAGACGACCTGCTAATGGACCAACTGCAACGCCAGCAATCATACCGATTGCTAATATGAGCGATTTATGAAAATCAGAGGGCACTGTGTCCTGCATAAATGCTAAGTTGCCGATAATTCCTGCCCAAAGGCCTAAGCCTACGACAAACTCGCCAATTAGCACAATCCATACATTTTTATTTTTCCACATTTATTAT
Source organism: Metasolibacillus sp. FSL K6-0083 (assembly GCF_038630865.1). NCBI lineage: Bacteria > Bacillati > Bacillota > Bacilli > Caryophanales > Caryophanaceae > Metasolibacillus > Metasolibacillus sp. FSL K6-0083. The sequence goes on from NZ_CP152046.1 coordinate 619,309, forward strand.
CGTCCTTTCCACAATATAACGAAAACCGAAATAAATTGAATGATATAGCAATCTAGGGGAAAAGTCAATAGAGTTTACGAGAGGGGCAAAGCGTCAAGTTTTCTTAAAGTAATGACAGTTTAAAAAGGAAATAGCTTGTCCTAAAGTAAGAAAATAACTTTACGCTTACTTTATTTTAAATTCAAGAGTAAGTTACTAAATCTAGTGTTATCAAATTTTAAAGAAACTCCTTCCTATTTTACCGAGGTATTTCTTTGATAAAACATCATTGAAAATGTCTTGAAAGCAGGGCATTGCCCTGCTTTTGGTTTTACACGCTGAAAAAATTTGAATCAAGATAAAACCACCACCGCATTCGTTTGCGATGATGGTTTTTTAACAAGGGACTAAGACGTCCCCATTCACTTTATTACGCCTCTTTTTTTATGATTGTCGCTCTTACTAAAGCCCCGTCGCCTACTGTGTCAATTCTTAATGACCCATTTGAGTAACGATCCGCTCGCGATAAGCTTGCTACTTGAATTGTTTCTTGGACGCCGCGTTCCGTTTCAAGCAATATCTCGTCCTGTGAAGTGACAGGCAAGACAGCATAAATACGATGTGGATTTGCTTTTAGCTCTTTTAAAATAACAACGCCACGCTTTGCACGATTGCCAATTTCTACTTCGTGAATGGCCATGCGCTTTATTGCGCCACGCTGTGTCACGATGACGAGCTCTTGATTCCCTTCCAGTAAATTTGCAGCCGCTAAGCATTCTCCATCCTTCAATACAATCCCTTTTACACCGCCCGTTCTCACACCAGTAATCGGCAGCTCTTCCGCAGCAAAGCGAATTGTGTAGCTCGTATTGCTCGTTAATAAAATTTCCTGCCCAGGCTTTTGAAGCGATGCGTAAATCATTTCATCACCGTTTTTTAAGTTCATCGTTTTTACAGGCTTTGAATAACGTGTGACAACATAATCAGCAAGTGCTGAACGCTTAATTTGTCCGTCTTTTGTAGCTGTAAATACATATACATCTTCTTGTTGGAATGACTCGATACCAATTACTTCAATAATAAATTCCTCTGCATCAAGCGGTACAATGCTTGAAATATGCTGACCGAGGTCCTTCCAACGAATGTCTGGCAGCTCATGTATCGGCTGATAAATATAGTTCCCCTTATTCGTGAACAACAATAAATGGTGCTGTGTATTTAAAATTTCTTCATACAATAAATAATCGGATTCCTTCATTGCGAAATCCTGACCATTGGATGCACTGTGTGAGCGAAGGCTTGTACGCTTGATATAACCATCCTTCGTTACAGTTACGACCACTTCCTCACTTGGGACAAGCACATCCAAAGTTAACTTGATTTCCTCAATTTCTGCTTGGATAACAGAGCGACGTGGCTCTGCAAAGCGTTTACGTACATCAAGTAGCTCATTTTTAATAACGCGTGCTAGCTTTTTATCATCATTTAAAATATCTGTCAGTTTTTCAATAAGCTGTGTTAACTCTTCTTGCTCTGCTCGTAACTCGGTAATATCTGTGTTCGTTAAACGATATAGCTGTAAGCTAACGATTGCTTCTGATTGTATCTCAGTGAAATTGAATTTTTGCTGTAAATTCATTTTTGCGTCACGCTTATCTGCTGAAGAACGAATAGTTTGAATGACTTCATCTAAAATTGACAACGCCTTCATTAAGCCTTCCACAATATGTAGGCGGTCTTTCGCTTTTTCCAAATCAAAGGCTGTACGTTTACTCACAATTTCCTTTTGATGGGTAATATAGGCATCAAGCATAAGCGGTAGCGTCATTAATGTTGGACGTCTGTTATGGATAGCAATCATATTAAAGCTATACGTAATTTGTAAATCCGTTGATTTTAATAAATAGTTTAAAATGCCTTGTGCTTGCACATCTTTTTTCATTTCGATAACGATGCGCAAACCATTGCGGTCTGATTCGTCGCGTACATCGGCAATGCCCTCTAAACGCTTATCAGAACGCTGCTCATCTATTTTTTTTATTAAGTTTGCTTTATTGACATCGTATGGAAGCTCGGTAATAACAATTTGCTCTTTGTTTCCCTTAATTGCCTCTATTTCAGAAGCTGCCCGAATAATAATTTTACCTTTACCTGTTTCATATGCCTTTTTTATACCATCTACACCTTGAATAATGCCACCTGTTGGGAAATCAGGTCCTTTTATAACCGTCATTAAATCATCTATTGTACATTCAGGCTTGTCTAAGCGCATTAAAACCGCATCAAGCGACTCCTGCAAGTTATGCGGTGGAATATCGGTTGCGTAACCTGCTGAAATCCCTGTAGAGCCATTTACGAGCAAGTTTGGGAAGCGCGCTGGTAAAACAGTCGGCTCCATGTCTTGATCATCAAAATTCGGGACGAAATCTACTGTACGTTTACCAATATCACGCAGCATTTCAGCCGCCACCTTTGATAAACGTGCCTCTGTATAACGCATCGCAGCAGCAGGGTCACCATCAACAGAGCCGTTATTTCCATGCATTTCAATGAGCATATGGCGAGCTTTCCAATCTTGACTCATACGAACCATTGCATCATAAACAGAGGAATCCCCATGCGGATGGAAGTTACCAATTACATTCCCGACCGTTTTTGCTGATTTTCGGAATGGTTTATCATGTGTATTGCCTTCATTAAACATTGCATATAAAATACGGCGCTGTACAGGTTTCAACCCGTCGCGTGCATCAGGTAATGCGCGGTCTTGAATGATATATTTTGAATAGCGACCAAAGCGGTCTCCCATTACTTCTTCTAAAGGTAAATCTTGAAATCTTTCTGTTGTCATTAATTAGTCCCCCTCTTGATGGATGAATTCATTTTCTAAAATATTTACCTCATCCTCCATCCCGAAGTCGACATGTGTTTCAATCCATTTACGACGAGGCTCTACTTTATCACCCATCAATGTTGTCACACGACGCTCAGCACGTGCTCCGTCCTCTATTGTTACGCGAATTAATGTGCGCGTTTCTGGATTCATTGTTGTATCCCAAAGTTGGTCCGCGTTCATTTCTCCTAGCCCTTTATAACGTTGAATAATATAACCCTTACCTACTTTTTTTATGGCAGCATCCAATTCATTTTCTGTCCAAGCGTACTCAATTACTTCTTTTTTGCCCGCCCCTCTTGAAACTTTATAAAGCGGTGGTAATGCAATATATACTTTTCCTGCCTCTACAAGTGGCTTCATATAACGATAGAAAAATGTTAATAACAGTACTTGAATATGTGCACCATCTGTATCAGCATCCGTCATAATAACAACTTTATCATATGCTGCATCCTCTACAGAGAAATCAGCACCAACACCTGCACCAATCGCATGAATAATCGTAGCGATTTCCTCATTTTTCATAATGTCCTGAAGCTTCGCCTTTTCTGTATTAATCACTTTCCCTCTAAGTGGTAAAATGGCTTGGAAGGAGCGATCGCGTCCTTGCTTTGCTGAGCCACCTGCCGAGTCACCTTCGACTAAATAAAGCTCATTTCTCGCCGCGTTACGTGACTGTGCAGGTGTTAATTTACCTGATAAAAGCGTGCTGCCCTTTTTGCTTTTTTTGCCGTTTCTTGCATCTTCACGCGCTTTTCTTGCTGCCTCTCGCACCTGCTGCGCACGAATCGCTTTACGCACGAGCGATGCTGACAATTCAGCATTTTCCTCTAGTACATAAAGAAGCTGCTCTGATACAACAGCATCCACTGCAGAGCGCGCTTCACTTGTACCAAGCTTGCCTTTCGTTTGCCCCTCGAATTGCAACAAGTGCTCGGGAATACGAACGGAAACAATTGCTGTCAAGCCTTCTCGAACATCTGCACCATCTAGGTTTTTATCCTTTTCCTTTAATAAACCGATTTTTCGTGCATAATCATTAAAAACTCTTGTCATTGCTGCCTTTGCCCCAGTTTCGTGCGTCCCACCATCACGTGTACGCACATTATTAACGAAGGATAGGACTGTTTCCGAATAACCGTCATTAAATTGCAGAGCAAACTCAACCTCGATTTCTTGCTGCATGCCCTCCACATATTTAACAGGATGCAAAACATCTTTTTCCTCGTTTAGGTAAGCAACAAATGCTTCTATACCGTTTTCATAATGAAATACTTCGTGCTGTCCTTCTGGGCGTTCATCGATTAATTCAATTTTCAAATTTTTTAATAAAAAAGCGGATTCACGTAAACGCTCAGCTAACGTATCGTAATTAAATTTCGTCACAGAAAAAATCGTTGCATCTGGTAAGAAATGAACGAGTGTCCCTGTTTCTTTTGATTTTCCGATAATCTCAAGGGATGTGACTGGCTTGCCACCATTTTCAAAGCGTTGACGATACACTTGCCCATCTCGATGAATCGTCACCTCTAAAAAGCTGCTTAACGCATTCACAACAGATGAACCTACGCCATGTAAGCCACCGCTTGTTTTATAGCCACCTTGTCCAAATTTTCCACCGGCATGTAAAACAGTGAAAATAATTTCCGATGTTGGTTTCCCCATTTTATGCATACCTGTTGGCATACCTCGCCCAAAGTCACGCACGCTAATACTGTTATCCTCGTGTATTCTCACGATAATGTGTGCACCAAAGCCTGCGAGCGCTTCGTCCACCGCATTATCCACTATTTCATAAACTAAGTGATGAAGCCCACGTCCGTCTGTTGAACCGATATACATACCTGGTCGTTTACGAACTGCATCTAAGCCCTCTAACACTTGAATCGCATCATCATTATATGCGATTGGTTGTTCCTTCACCAAACAAATACCCCCTAAAACAAACATACGTTCTTTTCTTTTATCGTACAAAGAATAAGTTTAGCTGTCAAGGCGCTAAACCTCTACACAGATAGTCATTGTACCATTTAAGCAAGCTATTTTTCAATGAATGCTTTATTTCAGAGCCTATATCTTCAGGATAATCTCAGCTTTTATATTAAATATTTGCTAAAAAAATCTGAACCTGTCTCTTTGCTTTCGTTACAAATAAGGCTTGCTTCTCCGGCGGTTACAATAAAGTGAAACTTCATTCAGTGGACGCTCTTTCCCACTGAAAGTTAGTTGAACCATTCGGGCTTTTACGGGCAGTTGGTCTCCCACTTATCCTTTGCCCAATTTTACTAAAGTCTTGAAGTAGGAGGCTTACTGACCCTTAATGCGGGATAAATGGTCACTATCCACATTTCAATAGGTATGTCTCAAAAACGTTTTTGACACGCCTATTCTTGCAAAAACAAAAAAAATCGTCAATCTACTATTCAATTGCTAGGCAATCAGTGTATAATCATTATTACAACATATTAGTACCAACTATCAATTTTGAAAGGAGCACATGTATGTCAACTGCCATTATATTGATTTGTGCTTATTTAATTGGCTCCATCCCTTCGGCATTATGGATTGGTAAGCTTTTTTATAATACAGATATTAGAAAGCAAGGAAGCGGAAATTTAGGTGCAACGAATACTTTTCGTGTTCTCGGTAAAAAAGCAGGCTTAATCGTGACAATTATTGATGTTTTAAAAGGCACAGCTGCTGTTCTATTACCTTTATTGCCATTTTTCCAAGACGTGCAAATTCACATATTAATTTTAGGTGTTGCTGCTGTACTAGGTCATATCTTCCCTATTTTTGCGCGTTTCCGTGGTGGCAAAGCCGTAGCAACTTCTGCAGGTGTTGTGCTAGGCTATGCATGGCCATTATTTTTACTACTTTTTGTCGTATTTTTCATTACGCTAAAGCTTACAAAAATGGTCAGCCTCACATCTATGATTGTTGCACTCATCGCCCTTATTTATAGCATAGTTTACCTAGTATTAACAGGTGATTTTGCCTTATTTATTTTAATTGCCATTTTATTTACGTTTATCGTTTATCGTCACAGAGAAAATATTAAACGGATTAAGGCAGGTACAGAGCCGAAAGTGAAATGGATTTAAACTACAATAGAGTTGTCTGAAAGCGGAATAACATGTTGCTTTCAGACAATTTTTGTTTTTAAAACGAACGAGTAAAATATTGTGCTAAAGATGCCTTAGTCCACTTCTCATGCATGTAATTAATCTTCGCTTGCAATGACTCTCAAAGCAATTTCCTGTTACTACCCTGTGAAATCCGCTAAAATATAAGTATAAATGTATGTCGGAGGCTATTGTCATGAAAATAGTATTAACAGATGCAGCGATTAATTGGTTTCAAAAAGAAATGGAAGTACAACAAGGAGATTATGTACGATTTTATGCAAGATACGGTGGTTCTTCCCCTTTTCATGAAGGCTTTTCACTCGGTATGAACCGCGAATTCCCTCATGAAATTGGCGTAGACACAGTTGTTGAAGGTGTTCATTATTATATCGAACGCAATGATGAATGGTTTTTCAATGAGCATGATTTATATGTAAGTGTGGATGAACAGCTCGATGAATTAGCTTATGAGTATAAAAAAGCCTAAATCAAGATAAATAGCGATGGAATCTGTCTGAAAATTCATTTTGAGACAGCTCCATCGCTTTGTTGATTACATTATGTGCAAGAATATAAATGCTAAATTAAATTACGTCCTCTAGCATTCAACTAGCTTGTTAAATATGATATTCGATTTCTTCCTCAACAAAATCCCATTTATATGGTGTTTCTTGGTATACGTAATAGTTCAGCCAATTGTAGAACAATAAATGTGAATGTGCACGCCACGTGTTTTTCGGCGCTTTAGCAGGGTCATCATTTGGGAAGTAATTAATCGGTACTTCTACATTATCTCCCTTTGCCACATCTCGCTCATACTCATCTGCAAGCGTTGTCGCGTCATATTCTAAATGGCCTGTAATCATAATTTGCTTGTTGTCTTTAGACTGTACAATGAAGACACCAGCATCATCTGAATAGCTAAGTAAGCGTAAATCTGGATGCGCGCGAACTTCCTCTATCGATACCGATGTATGTCTTGAATGTGGTGCTACGTATTCGTCACTAAAGCCACGCACTAAATCGACAGTTAAATCTGTAATGACGTGCGAATAGACACCAGAGCATTTTTTTGGTAACTCGAATTTTCCAATGCCATAATGATGGTAGAGGGCAGCCTGAGCGCCCCAACATATATTCATAATCGATGTGACGTTTAATTTTGCCCATTCCATAATATCCGTTATTTCTTTCCAATAAATAACGTCCTCAAACTCCATTCGTTCAATTGGTGCGCCTGTAATTATCATCCCATCAAATCGGCGGTGTTTGATTTCGTTAAATGTCGTATAAAACGATTGCAAATGCGATTTTGAAACATTTTTTGACTCATATGTCGCTGTATTTAAAAATGTCACATTCACTTGTAATGGTGTATTTCCTAACAAACGTAATAATTGCAACTCCGTTTTCTCTTTTTCTGGCATTAGGTTACAAACTAAAATATTTAACGGACGGATTTGCTGTGTTCTCGCACGGTCCTCCTCCATTACGAAAATTTTCTCTTGTCTTAATAGCTCGCCTGCTGGCAATTGCTTCGGAATATTAATTGGCACTTCGCTTCCCCCATTTCTTGAATTAACAAATCAATTATCTTTTGAAGCATGGTTGAATCAGCTAGAGAAGGCAATGCAAAAACCCTCTCATTCCAGTAAAGAGAATGAGAGGGTTTTCGTAATCAAATCCGTTCACTCTTATCTCTCGGGGACAATCCCCGCTGGAATTAGCACCTTTCTAATAAATATTAGAGGTTGCTGAAGCGTCAACGGGCCATATCCCTCGGCTTCTCTTGATAAGATTTATTAATTTTCATATATTGTAGCATGTGTGTTGCGGTTTGACAATAGGGTTTAAAAAAGCTCCTTCAACAATGTAAATGACTTTGTCCGAGCCTCTTCATCATAAATAGAAGCAGTTACCATTAATTCATCTATTTTTGTGTCTGCAACGAATTTTTCTAATTGTGCTTTGACTGATTGCTGGTCACCAACGAACATATATTGACGTTGCTGCATAATTGCCTGCTTTTCAAATGGTGTCCATATTTCATCCATATTGTCTACAGGTGGCTGAAGTAAATCATGTGTGCGACGAATAATGCTTAAGAAAAGCTGATAGTAAGTTGTTGCCAATTTTTGAGCTTCTTCATCAGTATCGGCAATCATCACATTGACACAGGCTAGCATTTTCGGCTTCTGTAAATGCTCAGAAGGCTGGAATTGTGTACGATAAATATCAATTGCCTGCATTAAATAGTCAGGGGCAAAATGACTTGCAAAGGCATATGGCATACCACGGCGAGCAGCTAGTTCTGCACTAAATAAACTTGAGCCTAACACCCACATTGGCACATTTGCACCAAATCCAGGATAAGCCTTAATGTAATCTGATTCCTGTGCTTTTGCTAAAAAGCGCTCTAGCTCCTCAATATTATCTTCAAAGTCCTCAGCATCACGGCGGCGTAGTGCCCTTGCTGTAAAATGGTCTGTACCGGGTGCACGACCTAAGCCTAAATCGATTCGACCTGGGAACATTGCATCAAGTGTTCCAAATTGCTCGGCAATAATTAATGGTGCATGGTTAGGTAGCATAATTCCACCGGAACCGATTCGAATTTCCTTTGTTGCACTAGCTAAATAACTCATGACAACAGAAGTGGCTGAGCTTGCGATGGAACGGCTATTATGATGCTCAGCCACCCAAAAACGTTTATAGCCTAACTGCTCGGCTAAAATAGCTAAACGACGAGAGCGTTCAAATGCCTGTGTTGTAGTTTGACCTTCACTCACAGACACTAAATCTAACACAGAGATTGGTATATTTTTCAACATGATTATCACCTCACTAGTTACTATAACGAAAGTGGAAAAAAGATGCTTGCAATATGCTTTTCATTTAATTTCTTTCAATTATCATGACGAAACTTCGTAAAAGCATGCAAAATACGCTCTTTTTGCTTCGTTACATTAATAGCACCAGATGTAGCTCATGCTCTAAAGGGCATCTAATAAGCCGATGGTATGGATTGGGCGAAATGTCCCAGCCTCTAGTATTGAGCTTGTATTTGTCATGCTTGCTCCCGCTCCTTTATCACCTGCTCTAAATGTGCATCCCAAGCGTTGGTCAATGTATTAAAGACACGTATATCAAAACTATCTTTGCTTGTATTATGTAATACAAATTGCAAGCATGGTACATCATGGATTTGTAGCTCATCGACGCTATTTATTGAGGTAATAAATGTTGGCTCTGCGTGGTCATTAGTCGCGCCATTTTGCAATGCATCCACAATTTGTTGCTCATTCCACATCACGGATAGTTGCTCTATATATTGTAGCTCGTCAGGAAATTCATCGAATTCCTCTAGTTCACCTTGTAAAAAGCTTGCGTGCAAAGGACTATAAAATAATTCCTGCTCCATTTCCTCAAGCTGTTCCTCAAAAATACCTGCAGCCAGCTGTGCCTCCCCTTTTTCAGTTAATTGAATCGCTTCCTCCATTGTTAGCAGTCCTGTTTTCTTCATTTTTTGCAGTAAATCCTCAATAAATAATGATTCGACCAGCAGGACATCTGCCACCGTTTCGGCATCTTGAAAACGCCCTGTTTGAAAGGCACGCAACATCATTTTCATTAAAATATCCATCGGTATGCGACGAATTGGTGTGTATTTCGTTAAGAGCGTATGAATCGGTATTGAAAAATGCTTCGTGCTAACAATTTCCACTGAACTAGGAAGCGGCAGTTGCTGTTTTATTTGTCTTTCAAGCTGTTGTAATTCCATAATTCACTCCTATGTGCGGTAGCCGTCCTGTGCTTTCACTACATCCAGCACATGCTGATACATACGGCGCGTTTCCTGTTTTTTCGGACGCTGCGTAAACATTTCCGTGCTGCCAACCATAATTAATAATTCACGGGCACGTGATAGTGCGACATTTAAGCGGCGATAATCCTGTGCAAAGCCAATGCTACCATGCCCGTCATTGTTTCGCACCATGCTGACAATAATGACATCCATCTCCATTCCTTGAAACTTATCGACTGAGCCTTTGCGAATATGCAAATGTGGGAATTGATATTGTGTCATATCATTAATACGCTTCACTTGCTCCGCATAAAAGCTAATAACACCAACTGATTTTTGCGCATCCTGTGCTATCAAGCCCTGTTCCTTTGCTTGCGCTGTTGCATCATTTAGCGATATAAGGAGCTCCTTCACCTTATCTAATTCAGCCCGATTAAATAAGCTAGCCCCCTCTTTCATCCGTTCTTCAAAACAGCTTGTTGTATGAGGGATATCGAGCCATAATAAATGATGCTGACGATTGAATAATGGCGTTTCCAAAAGATGATCGCGTGCTGCGTCAGAATCAATTAAACCGCATTGCAAGGTATCTTGCTCGTTTTGATAAAACGGCACAATCGTTTCCATAATATTGGTATGCATTCGATATTGGATTGCTAGCATTGTTTTATTCGACTGGGGCAGATTTTTGTATAAGCGCTCAAACAATGATTCCTCAAGTAGCTTTTCAAGCTCTCGCTTTTCCTCAAATGTGTCGCTATTTTTGATTACCTGCTCTAGCGTCTCTTCAAATGTTTCATCCCCAATTAGTGGTGGAAGCTGATGATGGTCACCAACTAAAATAATTTTCTTGCCTTTTAACATCGGTAGCAGTAGCTCTGGTGGTGTAGCCTTCGATACTTCATCAATAATCACAACATCAAATATTGGATAATTGTCCATAAATTCTTTATTCGCAGAGGCCACACAGGTTGTCCCAATGACGTTTGCATGCTTAACATAAAGCTTACGAATTTCCTCTAAGTCATGCTCACTTGCCTTCGCTAGCATCGTTTGCCATTCGCTTTGTAATTGTTGTGTGATTGGCAGTAGTTCAAGCTGCTGCTCGATTTTTTCAATCGTTGCTCGGTCGGCAGCTATACGCCCCTCTATTGCATTTAAAGCTGCCTCGGGATTTTGTCTTGTTAGTTGTTCAAGCTCTTCACGCTCTTTTTCTAATGCTAAGCCTGTGCTATTAATTTCTTTTAGCTGCTCTTTCAATAATTGCAATTTCTCGTTATCATTTGTTAACTGCTCATTAAGTTGCTGCAAGTCTGCTGTTGTTGTTTCATAAGCTGCTGTTAAGTTTATACGAGTTATCTTTTGTTGTTCAAGCTTCTGTTGGCTTTGCTCTAACTGAGTACGCTGCTGCTGTAATTGCTCAGCAGTTGCAGTTATTTCTGGCAAGCTTTGCAACTCTAGCTGAATAGCTTGAAGCTTCTGTTGATATTGCTGCTCTGTACTGCGTAATTGCTGTAGCTGCACTTCACTATGTCCAAGCTGCTCTTTATATAAATCAACTAACTCCTCCTTAAGTTTTGTGAAAATTAGCATAACCTCGCGCATTAAATCTTGATATTTCACCTGTAACTGTTCAATGTATGCAATACGTAGTAGCACACCTTGAATAGAGCGTGTACCATTTTCTACATTGATTTTTTTCTCAGCAAAAGCGCGGCTTAGCTTTGTTAAAAATTCATTGACCTCCGCTAGCGAATACGTATGATTCACTGGTAAAGCTGGCGCTGTTACATGGATTTGCAGCGTTTTTTCACTATAGGCAAGTGCTTTTTCTAGCCTTTCACTTAATTCCTTTAGCGGTTTATAAGCGACAATTTCAGGCTGCAATTTTGCTAATGAGGCAAGCAATCGGTCGATGACGAAGCTGCGCCGTATATTATATGCTACGATAAAATCTTCAACATCCTGTACTTTTTTTAGCTCCGTAATTTTTGTTGTTAATTGCTCAATTACATTGCCCTCTGGCGAGATACGCTGTAGCTGTGCCGTTATATTCATTAACTGTTGTTCTAACAGCAGTTCTTCTGCTTTTATAGTAGCTGCTTGTATGGCAGCGGTAAGCTGTGCGAGCTGCTGCTGATTTGTGACCTCTTGGGCACTGATTTCCTCCTTTGTAGGAAGCGCAACAAGCTGTTGTTCACTTATTGCAATAACCTCAACAAGCTCCACCTTCTTTGCCTCAAGCTGCTCTAGCTGTTGCTCAGTTTGCTCAAGCTCTTTTTTTAATGGCGCCAGCTGTTTTTTCAGTGCCGCTATTTTTTCAATTACTATTTTTAGTTGTTCTTCAGCTTGCTTTTTTCTCGCAATTGCCTGCTGAAGCTCGTTTTTTTCTTCCTGTAATTGTTCAAGCTGCTTTTCGGTTGTTGCGATTTCCTGTTCAAGTAGCTGCTGCTTTTTATCCTGCTGTGAAACTTCATGGGTAATTGCTTCAAATGTTTGCTCCTGCCAATACGTGCCTACATTCTCCTCAATAAACTTTTTGCCTTCCTCTTCAATACTTTCAGTACGCCCATAGCGCAAAATTCGTATATCCTTATTCGATAATAAGCGGCTCAAAGCATTATCAACAGCTAAATTAGACTGTGAGGCAACAAGTGTTTTTAAGCCCGCCTTTGCATTTTGATAGCATATTTCGGAAATAACAGTTGTTTTGCCTGTGCCTGGAGGACCTTGTATCACATATAAATCCTCGGCGCTCATAGCCCCTGCCACAGCTTTACGCTGAAATTCATTTAATTGATTATAAAAATCGGGTTCAATAGCTGTTGTGTGAGTCGCGATAACAGGCTTATCCTCAAATAAAATATTTTCTAAATTAGCGTTTGCCGCAAGCCCTTCCTTTAAACGCTCAAAGCCTTTTAGCAAACGATTAAGCTGTGATTTGGTAGAAGCATTACTGAAATCTACAAAGCCCATTTCAAAATGAAGCTCATTATTTCTTGCTAACCGGATTGCTTCAGGTTTTAAGGCGATTTCGATTATGTGAGCACTGCGATTCACCTTTACAACCTCACCTAAGTCCATTTTAAAACCACGTACTCGTGCACTCAGCCCCTTTAATTGCTTCCAAGCTTTATCAGGTATTTCACTACAAGTAAACGTAATATGGGTAAAATCGCTATTCAATGTGTGCGTTGTGAATTTTGCTTCAATATCTTCAATGTCAGCATTTTGATTGAGCACCTTCAAATAACCTTCCCACGAGGTGATGCGCTTGTTTACATAATCAAAACGCTCCTGAGCAACAGGTAGCGCGGCTAGCGTTTCAATAAATTTATCCGGATATGTATGACCGCTAATTCGCGACGGCACAAAATGAATGAGTAGCCTTTCACGACGATTTGTAGCAACAGGGGTTCCTTTTCCTCTTGTACGAAAGCTTTTTGCGACAAGTCCATTTTTCAAATCAAAAACGCAATCCATTATGACAACGCGCTCCTGAAATTTATCCTTTAAGGCGCGGTTTTTCTCATTATCAAAATAAAGTGTAAGTGCAAGCTGTGTTTGCTCTATTGCGAGTTTTTCAATATAAACAATAAAGTTTTTTTGCAAACGAAAAAAGGCCTGTTCATCTTGAACATGCTGCTGAATGGCTTCACGTGCCGTATTCGTTAATAATATATGACAACGAACCGTTTCAATGGCAACCTTCTGTACCATGAACATACCTCCCATGCAAATTTGACACAAAAATAATTATACCAAGAAACAGCGTATGCCGATAGCTCCTATACGCGAAAAAAGAGCAGTCTAAGAGACGGCTCTTTTATGCTGAAAGCAAAGCGGCAGGTACACATGGTTTTAGCGAATCATAAAATATAGAAGCTAATTACTTCTTCATTCGCATATGCTCAATATACGCCGCTTCCCATTTAGGATTTACTTTACTTAAAGCAATCGGTCGGAAGTTTTCTTTACGCACTAATGTATGTACAGACGTTGCAGTTGCTGCTAATGTACCATCCTCATGAAGTATTTCGTAGCCATACGTTGTTCGTAAACGAGAATGCGATTCAATCCATGTACGAACTGTAGCTACTTGCCCATAGCGAAGCGCTGCCTTATATTGAATCGAAACATCTAAAACAGGTGATAAAAAGCCATCCTGCTCTAATTTTGCATATTCAAAACCTAAATCTTTAATTAATTGTGCCCGTCCAATTTCCAACCAAATGACATAATTCGCATGGTAGACGACACCCATCTGGTCGGTCTCCGCATAGCGGATTTCAATTTGTTTTTCTGATATATACATTTCCGTCACCTCGGGTACTATCATACCGCGATTGGTGAGGGTTTGTCAGTTCAGAAGTGTTATTTTAGGAAGGTTGTTTTTGGGGAATTTTTTAGTGGTTTTTTCTTTTTGACTTTCATTTCTGCTAATTGTTGCTTTCTTCCTAAGCAATCTGCTATATGATATAATAAATATTATTGTGCTTTTATCATAAGAGATTGCATAAGAAAAAAACGAATTAGAATCACAAGCTTTTGTGCAATCCTCTCCTTGAGAAATAGTCGAACCTACGAAAGAAGGTGTAGTATTTGACAGACCGTGAATTTCTTGAAGCTATACTAAAAAAAGTTGAATCAATTGATTCGAAGATTGATACAGTGACACATCTAGTCGTTAAAAATAGTGAGGACCTTACATCTTTACGTGCAATGGCAGGTATCTTAGTTACTCAAACAGCTCAAAATTCTGAGCTACAACCCTCATTTGACAATGCTATTGCAGAACTTGAAACAGATATGAAAATTGTTAAAGACTTATATCATCATAATATTTGATAGGACATGTGTGTAGCATGTCCTTTAAATGCACCATTATTGGTAAGAATAAGTATTTATGTTTTATATTATTTTTTTATCATCTTCATAGGTATATTTTCACGAGTAATATTAACTAATTGATTAGGGGGATATTCATGGAAAAATTCATTGAACAATTAAAAAATCTAGCAACACGAATTGATAGTTTGAAAGGTTCCATTGCTACAGAGGAAGCAACAAAAACGGCAATTGTTATGCCCTTCTTCCAAACATTGGGCTATGACGTGTTTAATCCATTAGAATTTAGTCCAGAATTCACTGCTGATGTAGGCATTAAAAAAGGTGAGAAAGTTGACTATGCCATTTTAAACGATGGCGCTCCCGTGATACTAATTGAATGTAAAGGTGTTACTGAAAATCTGACAAAACATGATTCACAATTGTTTCGTTACTTTGGAACTACATCAGCCAAATTTGGCATTTTAACGAATGGAATTGAGTATAAGCTTTTCACAGACCTTGAAGAACCTAATAAAATGGACACTACCCCATTTTTCACGTTCAATATTTTGGAATTACGCGATATACATATTCATGAAATCGCAAAATTCCGTAAAGAAACATTTGATCTTGAAAATATTTCAAGTACAGCCTCTGATTTAAAATACTTAAATGCACTAAAAGATTATTTATCCACGCAATTCGATACACCGAATGATGAATTTGTAAAGTTTCTAGTGCATCAGATTTATGATGGAGTTAAAACAAAAAATGCATTGGAGAAGTTCACTCCTATAATTTCAAAAGGGCTGAAACAAATTGTCAATGAAAAAGTTAATGATAAGCTTAATGCTGCATTAAAATCTACAGGTGATAGTAAGGTTCGTGTTACACTGCCTGATCCCCCTGAAGAGGAACTAGTAACACCACCTGAAAAATCAGAAGACGATGGCATTATAACGACACCTGAAGAACTTGAAACCTACTCTATTGTAAAGGTAGTATTAAAGGATGCTATTTCACCTGATCGCCTTTATTATCGTGACAATCGAAGCTATTTCAATATTATTATTGATAACAATATTCGTAGATGGATTATTCGAGTATTCTTTGAAAAAAGCAGAAACTATATCATGTTAAATGATGCTTCTACCGATAAAGAACGTACGATTATTGAATTCAATCAACCAATAGATTTGATTAATCATAGTGACAAAATAATTCCTTTAGTTGCCACATACATTCACAGCTAGATCGCAATTAAAGGACATGATTATATTTTGCGTTGGATTGAGTTAAATAATATAAAAACTGTAAACGAAGTAGTATCTTTTATATCAAATGAGTTAGTATCGAATGATTATGATAATTAAAACAGTGTAGTTTGAAAAAGCAAAGCATCTTTAACGCAACTAAAAATGTAATTCTACTTGTTCATCTTTAAATTGAAAAAACTTTATAACGACTATTCATCAACCTTTTCAAAATGATATACATCTTTCTTAATGTTGATTATTTCAGATAGAGAGCAAAAAATATGTCTGAAAAGCAATATCCTCACACGCTTTTCAGACATATCCTCCTCTACTGGCTACTCATTCAAATCATCTGGATAAACAGTTGTATCAAAAATTTCGCCGTTCGCTTCGTCTTTATAATGGATTGTTACTTTATAATCTTCCGCATTTGCACCGCTAAAGATTTGGTGGTACATGCCTGCAATCGCTAGTCCAAATGAAGCAATAGCATCAAAGCTTCCTTCAAACTTTTCTTTTTCAACTGTTAGTGTAAATTCAGTATATTTTTTATCGTAGTCTACATCTTTGATTGATGGGAAGTTATCCGTACTTTTAATTTCTTCAATTGATTCTAGTATCCCATCCTCCAATTCTTGCATCATTTCTTTATGCTTGTCCTTTGACATTTTATATGTCAATGAGCCGTCCTCATTTTTCGTTACTTCACTGATTCCTTCTTCCTTAGCATTTGCAATTACATCCTCTACATTTTGACCTTCTAGAAAAGATGCAGGTAACTTGATTTCCACATTTTGATTACAAGCTACTAAAATAAAAGATAGCGCTAATAGGAATGGCAATATTTTTTTCATAAATTCTCCTCCTTATCTATTACTATACATAATTTAAAGACATACTACTATGAATTTTGTAAAAAAATAGCGATATATCCCCCGCTTGCTCTTGTCTAGAAATATCCGTTGGAGGTTGGGACAAGGCTATTTAGTCGCTTGGATTTCAGCGTGAATCCTGCACCTGCTGAAAGATGATAAAGACTTAAATTTAATAAGTAAGTTTAAAAGCCCACTTTACTAGCTGGGCTCAAATTTATTTCGTTGCACTGCGTCGCTGCTCAATCGTTACGTATAGCCCTAACAAACGGTCTGTTGTCATTTGCTTATTTTGCAAATCTTTTAAATGCGAGTCTTGGATGATGCCATCTTTGGCCGCTTGGGCTAAAAAGGCTTCTGCAGCTGTTTGCATGGCTGGACTTCCCGGATTCCATATTTGAGACATTGGTATTCCCTCCTTTGGATCCGCTACAATTAACTGAACTTGTAGCTTACTATTCGATGGAACAATGACAGTACCTTCTAGTTTATAGCCAGAGGGCATTTGCCACGTAGACTTGATTTCAAAATGTACTCTATCCACACTTCCTAGCCAATCGCCACCCCACGTAATGTTCAACTTTCGAGCAATCGCACCTACTTTATTTAATATTGCTGCATCATATAAAACATTAGGTGGACTAACAGCAATATCCCATGCCAGACGTGATGTATGGTTACTATTTAACGTCCAAGTGACAATGGGACCAGGTCTTGTACGTCCTTGTGCGTAAAGATAATTTTGGCGTTCCTGTGAGCGGTATGTTTCGGTGATGAAAATATTTCGAATACCTGCTTTGTAGCACTCCTGAAATAACAGTCGGCATGCGGTTTGCCCTACTGGCAGTAGCTCGGTTAAATCTCTAATTGTTGCTTCTACACTCATTCATATCACCTTCTTTCTTTCTATTTTTATGCTGTATCTTCACTGTTAATTGTGCGAATTATATTAGAAAATAGAAAAGTCCAAAAAGCCGAGCATAGCTGGCATTTTGGACAGTCGCGATGATGTTTCGCAAAATGTTGATTCATAAAAACAGAAAACGTCCTTTTTAACAATCTGATGAACATTGGCTTTAACAGTGTTATCCTTCAGTAAAAGGGAAGCGATGAAAACATTGATTTCAATGCGGTGACAAAACAAAATGGACTTTTCGGATAACTTCATTGTCGGTGATGCTCCTTCAAAAGTCTTTGAAAAAGCGAGAAACACTGAGTTCCGAATGAAACCGAAAATTGAATTTTCATTGTCTCGCACGCATTGGACTTTGGCATAATAATGCAACAAAAGGCTGTCCGAAAAGATACACACTTTTCGGACAGCCTTCCTTTAGAAAAAACATTATGCGCGTTCTTGTATAATGTAGCATAACAGACCTAGACAAAAACTAAACAATATTAATGAATATACGGCATTATATGATTTTGAACAACTTCCTGTCCTGTGGCAATCCATCTTCCTTTTTGAAAGATTTCTGCATCTTTTTCGACCGGTGATTGAAATTGGCTCGCACCCGTTGCATCTAACCAGGAGCTTTCATCATAATCGAGTCCCACATTTACAATATGTTTAATAATAAATGGCTTCTGAAAGCGAATGATGCAATCATAACAATCCATCTCACCTTCTACTACAACGAATGGGGCACGTAAATAAATTGTTGTACCTCCTCCACGCCAGAGCGCTACATCAAAACTCCCGCGGTCATAATCCCAATTGCCACCAATCGAAAAGCCATATTTGCAAATTTGGTTGCGTAGTAAGCCGTACTTCGCTTCACGTCCTACAATTGCCGTTTCTAACAATAACATAATATCTACCTCCTTGCTATGGAGTGTAGCCAAAAAAAATCCCTTTAAACAGCTTGTTTAAAAGGATTTTCTCATAAAGTGAAACTTCAGTTTCCCTCAGATTGAATTTGAACCAATCAGGGCTTTTACGGGCAGTAAATCTCGCACCTTTATTTTTCTTGAAGTGGGTATCTTACTGCTCGTTACTGCGTGATAATTTGCAATTATTCTATTACATCTTCAGCAGGTTGCTCATTTTCTAATTTTTTCACTTCGATATAGCGTAAATAAATATCTTCTTTTTCATAGATGGAAAAGGCATAATTTTCGTATTCGATTACGATATCATCGATTAAATCTGTATTTTGCGAAAAATACCAACCACCAATTGTATCAATATCTGGGTTTTCCAGCTCGATATGTAATAGATTTGCGACGTCGTCTAATAGCATTTTTGCATATAAAATGTAATGATTCTCTCCTATTTTCCGAATATTAGGAACTTCATCTCCGTCAAATTCATCGCGTATTTCACCAACAAGCTGCTCTAAAATATCTTCGACAGTTACTAAGCCAGATGTGCCTCCATATTCATCTAATAAAACAGCCATATGAATGCGCTCTTTTTGCATTTTTGTTAATAAATCTTGAATAGGAATTGTTTCAATCGTTTTAATGATAGGGTTAACGAAATCCTCAATTTTAAATGTTTCTTCTCTAATACGATTGTTAATGCCTAATGTTAAAATTTCTTTAATATTGAAAAAGCCAATAATATTATCTCGATCACCATCAAAGACAGGATAACGTGTGTAACGTTCCTCTGAAATTCGGGTAATGACCTCCTGTAAATTGGCAGAAATATCAAAGCCAATGATTTCTGTACGAGGAACCATAATTTCGCGGGCAATTGTATCGTCAAATTCAAAAACGTTATTTACATATTTCAGTTCGTTTTTATTAATTTCACCACTTTTAAAGCTTTCCGCTAGCAGCAATCGTAGCTCTTCCTCAGTATGTGACAGCTCATGCTCGCTTGCGGGCTTCATGCCAAACAGGCTAACTAAAATACGTGCGGAGCCATTTAAGAACCAAATGAATGGATATAAAATTTTATAAAAAAGCATAATAGGTTTGGCGCAAAGTAGCGTAATTTGCTCTGCCTTTTGAATCGCCATCGTTTTTGGTGCTAACTCTCCTACGACTACGTGTAAAAATGTTGCAATTACGAAAGCGCCTCCAATTGTAAACGCTTGAATATAATTTGTACCAATGCCAAGAAACTCGAAAAAAGGATGTAAGAAAAACTCGAATGTTTTTTCTCCAACCATACCGATACCAAGTGCTGTCACTGTAATACCTAATTGACAAGCTGATAAATATTCGTCTAAATGAGTGGTTACTTGTTTTGCAGATTGAGCGCTTTTCACACCTTCAGCAACGAGCTGGTCAATGCGTGATTGGCGTACTTTAACAATCGCAAATTCAGTTGCAACGAAAAATGCGGTTAGTGCTAGTAAAATAATGAAAATGGTTAAATTAACACCTGTCGTCAATAAATTGTCCTACGCAGTGTAGCGTAAGACTTCACCTCCTACGTAATTAAAAATTGTAAAGATTGAATTAACGCCTTGCTATCATCCTGCATATTCTTTTTAATATGCTGCCATATTAATGGATTTTCTTTTGATAATCGTGTAACAAGTAGCGTTACTTCCTTTTCAAGCTGCTGAATATGCATACATAGATTGGCAATGTCAGCGTCAGCCATTTCTGTTTGAACTAGTGCTTTAATTTGCTCTAATGAAAGCCCTTCTCTTTTCTTTAACTCAATGAATTTTAATTGTGCAATCGAATTTTCATTGTAATAGCGATAATTGGAGCTCGAACGATGGGCCTTTAGTAAGCCTAAATTCGTATAGTAATCAATTGTACGTTTTGTAATTCCTGTCATTTCAGCTAGCTCACCAATTTTCAGCATCTCGATCCCAAATAAATCCCCTCCAAACTATCACGTGATAGTTTTAGTATACTCGTAGACGAATATTGTTTGCAATTATATTAACTCTCATTTATTGTTATTAATTCTGCGAGAAATAAATATCGTTTTTGTATGAATAATAGACGTGAGTAAAAAAGTAAATTCTTCTATGCAGTGTCGTATAATATGTAGATTAATAACGGCATATCACCTCTTATACTATAATGAATTTATCTTCTAATAGTCAAATCCATTAATTAGTGATAAAATAAAGCTTCAATACAGTAAGGGACGTGAATTTTTTGATTAAAATTGAATTACCAAAACCAGACCTTGTTATTCGTCAGCGTGAACAAGTATTAAAACCAGGCGATGTAGAAATTACACCATTCCATGGCTTCATTGATTTCCACAAAATCACACGCGATAAGGGCGGTATTTTCTTTTTCTATAATGAAAAAAATGAGCTTTTATTTGTCGGGAAAGCACGTAAAATTCGCCAGCGTATTAAAAAGCATTTTGAGGACAATGTTTCACCGATGAAAAAACACCGTGATGAAATTTTTAAAATTGAAGTGTACGAAATCGAAGATCCGATGGAACGTGAAATTTACGAAACGTATGCGATTAATACATTGCGTGCTAAATATAATACAGAAAAAGTTTTCTTTTAAGTGAAAAGCCTCTGCTGTGCTCTATACATGGCAGAGGCTTTTTTAATAAGTTGAAAATCTTATTATGATAAATGCTTATCTTCTATCATATAGTAGAGCATCTAAGTGAAAGGTGGAACAACTGTGGAACTGGCACTACTCTATATGATTTGGCTACGCATTTTATCTGGTAGCGTTGATATCTTTGCCGCACTTATCATGTACAAGCTTGATAATTTAGAAAAGGCTTTTATTGTCAACACATCACTTGCACTAGTTGGTCCTATTATTTTCATCATTACAACAGGAATTGGCTTAGCTGGCATGCAGGATAAAATTTCACTTCCCAAAATGCTCTGCCTATTCAGTGGGATATTTCTTATTTTTATAAGCTTACGGATGAAGTAATTAATCACTGCTGATAAAATGCTTGTAAAATAAATTCTTTATCAGGTATATTTGTTTGCTTAAAATCCTCTATATATTGAGCATAATCATAGGCAACTTCGATAAAATCCCAATGAATACTTGTATCAATAGTACAAATTGCATATTTAGCTTTATTTTTATTGCTACACCCTAGCGCACCAGGGTTAATGTATATTGTTTTATTATTTTTAAAATAGTGCTGTGGATGGTGATGTCCAAAGCAAATACAATTATATATTGGATAACCCGAAAACATTTTTTCCATATTTTCGAGTGACGGCTCGTGAATTGATGCAAATGGGTCATGATGAAAAGGAATATTTGCTCCTTTTAAGGCATAGTGCGTAAATAAAAAGCGCTGTGAATTTAGCATTCGGTCAAGTGTCCTTGGCAGCTGCTGTAAAAACGGAATGAATACCGTATCTAGCTGTTGTGCAATCCATTCATGATGCTCCCGAATCGCTGCATGGCTTTTAGGATATGGCTGTTTTCTTGCTATAGCTAACACCCCCTCATCATGATTACCACTGACAATCTCACAATGAGGCAGCATAGATAATAGCTGCAACACTTCATTTGTTTGATGACCGATACCTATCAGGTCCCCTGTGCAATAAATTTTCTCTATCCCGCGCTCTTCAATATTTTGTAAGACTGCTTGTAAAGCTTGAGCGTTGCCATGAATATCTGCCAAAAGTGCAAATTGCATTGGTGCACGCCTCCTTACATCTCTTCAGGACTTTCAATACCTAGTAGACGCAAGCTTTCGCGTAACACAATCGCTACACAATCTACAACGGCTAAGCGGGCTTGCTGCAAATCGTCGCCACTCAGCAATTTCGTTTGGGCATAGTATTTATTAAAGTTGCGAGCTAATAGCAAGCTATATTTGGCAATTTGTGATGGATCAGCATCATTGAATGCCTTTTCCAAGTAAGCAGGGAAATCTTGCAATTGTTTAATTAGTGGCCAAGCAGTCTCATCTAGATAACCTAGCGTTGGCTGTTGCGCTATATAAGCACCTTTCTTTAATAATGTTTGGATACGCGCATATGTATATTGTACATATGGACCTGTTTCTCCTTCAAATGTGACCATGTGCTCGATGTCAAAATCAATATCATGCATCCGGTCATTTTTCAAATCATTAAAAATCACTGCACCAATACCGACTTGCTTTGCGACCTGCTCCTTATTTGCAAGTGTTGGGTTTTTCTCCTCGATATTGTGTAATGCTGCGTCCATCGCTTCCTTTAATACATCGGCGAGCAGTACAACTTTGCCTTTTCGCGTCGACATCTTTTTACCAGCAACGAGCATCATTCCAAAAGGAATATGCTGATAATTTTCTGCCCACTGATGCCCCATTTTCTTTAACACTGTAAATAGTTGTTTAAAATGTAATGATTGCTCATTACCTACGACATAAAAAACCTTCGCTGGCTTATATGTTTCCTGACGATAAATAGCTGCTGCTAAATCACGTGTGGCATAAAGTGTTGCACCGTCATTTTTGGTAATCAAGCATGGGGGCATATCTTCTAACGATACGACCATAGCACCATCCGATTCTATTAATAGCTGCTTTGCTTCGAGCTCGACAACAACACTTGCCATTTTATCATTATAAAATGCTTCGCCATTATAGCTATCAAACGCTACACCGAGCAACTCATATATTGATTGGAATTCCTTCAAAGAAGCCTCTCTAAACCAGCGCCATAATGCATGCGTCTTTGCATCACCATCTTCTAATGCCTTAAATGCCTGGCGTGCCTGTTCATTTAATGCTTCATTTTGCTCCGCCTCCTGATGGAAACGGACATAGATTTTTAATAATTCCTCAATGGGGTTGGCCTCAATTGCAGCTTTATTTCCCCATAGCTTATAAGCGACAATGAGCTTGCCAAATTGTGTTCCCCAATCGCCTAAGTGGTTAATGCGCTCTGTTTGATAGCCCATTTTTTCAGCAATATTGGCAAGCGCATGACCAATAACTGTTGAACGTAAATGGCCCATCGAAAATGGCTTAGCTATATTTGGCGAGGAAAAATCAAGTGCAATTGTTTCGTTATTTATTGCGCGTGAGCCGTATTTTTGCTGCTCTGCAAGTATTTGTGTGACAATTTGCTGTGCAATTGGTAGTTGTTGCAAATAAAAGTTTATATAGGCGCCCTCCACCCTTACCTCTTGAATAAAGTCTGCCTGAATGTGCTGAGCCAGCTCCGTCGCAATAAGCGTCGGTGCCTTTTTATATTTTTTTGCTAGGGAAAAGCAGGGAAAAGCAATATCACCTAAATGCTCATGCTTCGGCTTTTCAAGTAATGTCATTACCTCCTGCACAGATAAATCTCCCTGCGATGCTGCACTTAATAAAGCTGCTAACTGTTCTTTCATTTGTGTCTCTCCTTTTCTACATAAAAAAGCCCTCGTCTCTATAAAATAGAGACGAGAGCTATTAATCCCGTGGTACCACTCTAGTTGTCACATGAAGTGACCGCTTTCTTGTTAATAACGGGGTAGCCTCCCCGATTTACCCTACTAGTCTTTCAGGCAATTTCTCCAAAGTGCGCTTCGCTATTCTTCTTGCATTAGGCTCACACCGTCCCTAACTCGCTTCGCATTGCCAAATAGCTACTGTCTTTTTCATCGAATATGAATATTAAAGTTAGGATTCATTCTAGCAACTAAAAAATTATCCGTCAAGCAAAAAAAGGATTGATTTTCTCCATATCCTGTAACACATTTTTATGATTTGCCATAATGCCTTCAAACCAATTTGCAATAATTTGCTGCAAGCTCAGTTCTATCTCTTCCTTACTGTATAGCGTATGTACTACAGCATCAATGAATTCGGTGCGCTCCTTATAAAATTTTACGCGCATTTCAAAATCCTTTCCAACTTCTTTTTGAAATAGCTGTCCTAGGCGAAGTACTCCAGTATTCATTAATTGCTCACCGTATAAAGAAGAGCCGACAATCGAAAGCTTTTGTGCAAAGCTAAACGGCGGTTGTGGGAAATACCCATCCATTAAATGCTTTGTACTCATCGTTATTTCTTTCACTCGCTTTAACTGCGTATCTGTTAATTCACGTGTTTGCTCGAATAAAGGCATTATCATATTCAATTCATCCAAATAGTTTTTTGCTGCTTGTAAACGACTTGGATTTGTCTGCACACCAATGCGTTCGTTGATTTTTTCCGCTATATAAATACGTTGTATGTAGGATGTTAAAAGTATAAGACCATTGTATTGCTGCTGTGCTGACATCTCAATTCCCCCTTAAAAATGGTAGACATATTGTACAACGATACCATATTTTTCAGCGTGAGCATAGAGCTGAATGAAATTGTTAGCGCATTTATTTTTCTTCTAATCGTAATTTTGATATACTATTTCTGTAGAAAATTTTATTGTTAGAATAACGGAGGAAAAACATGAAAAAACTTGCAGCAGTATTTTTAGCATTTACACTTGTCTTTTCGAGTGTAGGCACAACATTATTTTTTGGTGGGGATCATCAAGTAGAAGCAAAGTCCTATAAATCAGGTAAAAAAGGCTTCAAAACTAATAATAATAATCAATCAAATATTCAGAAGAAAGACCAAGAAAATAACTCAACAGTTACAAATCAAAACAATAAAAATAACTCAAATAATGATACAACACAAACGAAAAAAGGTGGCTTTACATCTGGTGGCTTAATGAAAGGGTTATTCATCGGTGGTTTAGCAGGTCTATTATTTGGTAGTTTATTCGGTGACTTAGGTATTTTAGGCTCTATTTTAGGCTTTATGGTTAATGCCGCAGCAATCGCAGTAATTGTTTTCCTATGTATTAAAATTTATCAAGTAATGACGCGTAAAAAGAAAGAAGAGACATCAAAAACATGGAACAACTAACATTGTTTGAGCAAGATTTAATCAATGCCATTTGCCTTTTCCATGCACGCTTTAAAAATACGCAGCCTGAAAATGTAGAAGTAGAGTTAATGTATGACGATTTAGCAGGCTATACGGCTGAGGCCTATGTCAACGGACAAATGGAGCTTTATAATTCAGTAAATTTCGTTACCGCACTGCGCCTCTATATTGACGAGGAGCTACAACGCGATTCCATCAGCGCTAGAATTACCCTCGATATTGACGAAGAAGAAGGTATGATTGCTAACGTTTCATGGTAATCTTATAGGGAACGTCTGAAAAGCAATGCTTTTCAGACGTTCTTTTATATTTATCCTGTTTTAAAATGAATAAATAAAAATCATATTCCTATTGTTTCAAGGATAACTTCTTCTTTACTAAAAAATGCTGATACTATCAATAAAAAGCAAAAATTGTTTGAAAAGCAGTGTCTTTGCATACTTTTCAAACAATTTTCACTTTAATTTTTTATATTTTGAATTTCGCAATTGCTTGCGCAAGTTCCTCAGCTTTAATTTCAAGCTCTGTCGATACAGCATTAATCTCCTGAATTGACGCTACCTGCTCACCGATTTGCTGCGCGATTTCTTCCGTATTTCCAGCCACGCCACTTACATTTGATGCTAGCTCTGATACAGATGCCGATACTTCCTCGGTCGCGGCAGAAATTTGCTCTGTGACAGCAGATGCATCTGCAATACGCATTGTCATATTTTCTACAGCACCTGTAATTTGATTAAACGAATCACCGGCTACTTCAATTACTTTCACTCCTGCTTCAACGCGCTGCAAACTTTCCGCAACAGCGCCCTCTACATTTTTCGTTTCATGTAAAATTTCAGATGTTAAATTAACAATTAAATTAGCTGAGGATTTGGACTGCTCTGCTAGTTTACGTACCTCGTCTGCAACGACTGCAAAGCCTTTTCCATGCTCTCCAGCTCGAGCCGCTTCAATTGCTGCATTTAATGCTAATAAGTTCGTTTGATCTGTAATATCTGTTATTACATTCGAAATACTTTGAATTTGCTCAGAATGTGCAATTAATTTAGAAATCAATTCTGTCGTCAGCTTTGTTGAACTATAAATATCTTGCATTTGCTCCTTCGCATCTGCAATTGTTACAAGCCCCTTGCTTGCAACCGCTTGTGTATTTTGTGCTTCATTGTGTACAGTTTGCGTAGATTCAGCAATATTCTGAATTCCAAACGCTGTTTCATCCATTGCTACAGAAGTATCTATTGCAATTTGTGATGATCCTTGTGTGCTTTCTGTAATCTGTTCAATACTGCTGGCAACAGTTGTCGATGTTGATGATACTTGTGCTGTACTTGTTGTCAGTTCTCTCGAAATAACGGAAAGCTGCTCAGCGTTTTGATTGGCTACAGAAATTAATTCACGCAATGAGGATTTCATCACATTAAAGGATGTGGCAATCGTCGCCACCTCATCTTTTGATTTAACTACGACATCATCAACGGTTAAATCACCTGTTGCAATTTGGTCAACAGCGCCCGCTAATTTCTTTAACGGCATAATTACTACTCGAATAATAATAATAACACTTACAATACCTATTACTATACTAATAATTGAAATTGCCATTAAAATAATTGTCACTTGCTCTACTTGCTTACCAGTTTCGAGTTGAGTTTCTGTAAATCGTTCCTTATTATAAACAAGCATTTCATTCGCTGCCGTACTTAGTTTATTATGAACATTACGAACCTCAATATTTAGTATTGGAATTGCACTATCAACTTTTCCATCGTCAACTAAGCTTATTACACGTGCAACTGCATCACTATAATTAGCATTTGCTTCAATTAGCTCAGCTAGTAAATCTTGCATCGTCCCTGGCGAGGCAATCTCTTCTAATCTTTGTAAAGAAGTTGCAATTGCGGCCTGCTCTTTTTCCAAGCTTGATAACGCATCCGAGCCCTTCGCTAATACATACTGTCGTAAAAAAGCACCTTGGCCGCCAACGCTTGATTCAACCTCTGCTGCCAAATAAATTTGCTCTAAACGACTATCTATTAGTTCATTATATCTATTGTTTACATTCGATATTTGTAAATAGCTAAACACCGAAATACCAAATATAATTACGATTAATGTACCTAAAGATATGTATAATTTTTTCCCAATACTCAAACAAAAATACCCCCTTTTTGCGCACAATACCATTATATTCATTTCTTTTATACTATGTCAATGTTGCTATTCGAAAGTTGTAAATTTTCTAGCAATATGGACATGTAACCATTTCGAAAATTATATGACTTTATACTCTTTATAATAGTTCGAAATATAGAATTCTGATAATTTTATCGACAATTAAGAAAAATCAATAAAGGTATTTAATAGTTAAGAAGATGGAACAATTTTTGATGCGATTGAAATTGTAGTTTTACTTGTTTGAATAAAGCATTGAATTCATGATTTGCTCTCTTAAATAGGGCAAATAAAAAAAATTGTCTGAAAAGCAGTGCCTTCGCACACTTCTCAGACAATTTTTTATTTATATTTTAATTATTCCTCAACTGGTTTTCCAAGGTCAATAATGCGTCCCTCAGTTGTTGTTTTAATTTCTTTTAATGAAAGTAATTGCTCGCGGAAGTTTTCCCAGTCGGATAAACCTAGCTCTGTCGCACGCCCTTCATTGTACGCTTTCTCAAATACCGCATAGCTATCTCCACCTTTGGCAGTGTATGCGTTTGTTGCGATAGTATATGTTTTATCATCTTCTAGTGCGACATATTCGCCTGTTGCTTGATCGAAGTACTCAATTGATACAACACGTGAGCCCGCTTCTTTTGATGAATCATATTGTAATTTCGCACCTGCAATGTGTAAGAAAGCACCATTTGCACCTGGTATATCCTTGACAGACCATTCAAATGCCTCTTTCAATTCAGCACCTGTTAAATCCATAATCGCCAATGTATTCCCAAAAGGTAACACTTCAATAACATGACCTACACTAATGTCACCTGCTGGAATTGTTGCACGAATACCACCGCTATTTTGTAATGCCATTACAACCGTTTTATCTGTGTATTGTTGTGCCTTTGCCAGCATACCGTCTGTAATAATATTGCCAAGCGCTGTTTCACTAGTACGTGTTACTTCGCGCTCCCCTACTAAATCTTCTGTAATTGATACACCAATTTTATCATTCATTACTTCATCGACTTTGGCTTTATATGGTGCTAATAATTCAACTAATTTCTCGTCATCGGCAACTTCACCAAGCTTAATTAACTCACCGTCATATTTTGTAATTACACCGTTTTCATCGAAAGTTACGTCAAGCGTTCCTAAATAGTTTACGTATTCATGTGCTTGAACAATTAATGTCGGTGCATCACTTGCAGAATGCTCAGCATCTGGAGTTAATAATTCTGTATGATCATGTGCCCCTACAATAATATCGATACCAGGTACATTTTGCGCTAATACAATATCATTATCAATCAAAGCACTGTCTCTATACCCAATATGTGTTAAGGCAATAATTTTGTTTATGCCCATACCTTCAAATGCAGCTACTGCTTTCTTTGCCTCTTCAATATAGTTTGAGAATGTTACTTCATCCGGTGAAGAGATTCCTTTTGTCTCTTCTGTCGTAAGACCAAAAATCCCAATTTTTTCACCATTGATTTCTTTTACAATTCCATGATATATTTTACCGTTTTCAGGCTCACTTGAGATTAAATCTGTAAACAAACCCGTGAACTTATCATCATTAGAGAAGTCAACATTGGCATCGACAATCGGGAACTTCGCAGCTTTAATAAAATCAACTAATGCTTGATGTCCTTCCGGCGATGCCCCTAAATCAAATTCATGGTTACCAAGAACCATTGCATCGAAGCCAATTTCATTTAATAAATCAATATCAGCCTTCCCTTTAAATTCGCTAAAGTATAAAGTGCCTGTTAACGCATCACCCGCATGCAATGTTAAAACATTTTCCTTCTTCGCACGTTGTTCTTTTACTGCTGTTGCTAATTTAGGTAGTTTATCTGTATGAGAATGTGTATCGTTAACATGTAAAATTGATAAATTAAAAGTATCACCTGTTGTTACTTCTGGTGTTTCCTCAGGTGCTTCAGTCAAAGTGCCTACTGCATTTAAAATAAATGTTGCCAGTTGACCACGTTTTACATTGCTGTCAACACCGAATTCCGTTTCAGAAATACCTTGTGCAATGCCTGCTTCATATAATGCTGTGACAAAATATGCGTAATCATTGTCTGCTGGTACATCTGTAAATGGGCTATCGCCTTCTGCTTCTAAACCTAATGCTTGTGCAATCATGTAAGCCAATTCACCACGTGTAATTGCCTCATTTGGTTCGATTGTGCTGTCTTCATAGATTTCCATAGCATCAAGCGCTGCCAATGCTGCAACAGGACCGTAATATTGGTGTGATGTTGGAATATCTGCAAAGTTAGGATTTTCTACGTTTTTCGTATCAAGACCTAATACACCCGCAATAATTTTTGCAGCTTGTCCACGTGTTACATTTTGATTCGGCTTAAATGTACCGTCAGGATAACCGCTAATGATACCTGCTCCATGCAATGCTGTAATTCCTTCATAATGAGCATCTCCCGCTTTTACATCAGAAAAAGTACTCGCTGCTAGTGCTGGTGTTACAGCGACAACAGTAGCTGTAACCGCAACGGCTGCCGTTGCTGCATAAAATTTGTTTCGTTTGTTTTTCATTGGGCAAACTACCTCCATTTTTAGATTACTAAATAATCAGTACATTTAAATTTTACATGAAAGCGTTGTAGAATACTAGATAATTCACAGTATTCTTAACAAAAAAACAACATGCCCGTCATATTAGCATGTTGTATAAATGTATTTTACATTAATTTAATGGAGTTTGTGGTTATTACTACAGCTAAGCTTTCAACATCTCTTTATTTTTCTTTATCAAGTAGTATCATAACATTGTAAATCATTGTTGAGAATTGACCGCGTGTTACATTTTGCTCGACACCAAATTCCTTTGATGAAATGCCTTTAGCGATATTATTTTCATAAATGGCTGCAATGCATTGCTCAAGCGATATGTCTTCAAAGTCGTCGTATGTAATATTGATGTATTTATCATCAGTAAATGGACTTGTACCTTGTGCTTCCAATTCTAACGCTTGTGCAAGCATGAACGCGACTTCACCACGTGTGATTGTTTCATTTGGCTTTACTGTATAGAACAAAAAATCTTCTAGTTTAATAGCTTTGCGCTCCGCAAGTGCCGCAATCGCTCCATAATATTGATGTGTTTTTGGTAAATCAGAAAAGAATGGTTCTTTTACGTTTTTGGTATCAATAGCAAGTACTTTTGTAATTATATTTGCCGCTTGACCACGTGTTATATAATGAGCTGGCTTAAATGTGCCGTCCGGATAACCGCCAATAATTTTTGCTTTAGCAAGTGCTTTAATTGAAATGTAATGGGTATGTTTTTCTGAAACATCTAGGAACGCATTTACTGCTGATGCAGGTGCTGCAATTGAAATAGCTGCTGCTATCATTATAGCTAAAAATATTTTGTTTTTCATAGAAAACACTCCTTACAATAATTAAAATTTTTTGTCAAAATAGTGGACTGTGACTTCTTTATTTTAATATTTATAGAGGAGAAATGACAACGTAAAAAAGAAGCATAGGAAATCTCCTACGCTTCTTTTAGATGTATTATTCTGCTTCTTCAACCGCAGATAAATCTAATTCATCCAATGACTTTGCATTTTCTAATGCTTCACTAGGAATTGTAATTGTTGTTACTGCATTGAAATCTGAATATTTCATTGTTGATTTGTTTTTAATATTCATTACAACACCTTCAATATTCATGCCGATACCAAAGTCCATTACCATTTCTTCAATATCAAAAGTTTCTTTATTAATTTTGATTTCATAAGAGAATTTATCGAACTTTAAGTTTTGCATTTCAGCTAGTACTTCCTCATCTAGCCCTAAGTTCATTGCTGACATTTGCTCTTGAACTAGCTCAGTAAACTTATCACCAGTACCTGTTAATGATAAAACATAGTAGTCATCAGCTTCTTTAATTGTGAAATCAGTTGCAAATTGTTGTAACATTTCTAATTGCTCAGCAGCATTGATTTGCGTACCAGCTTGTGCCAAGATTTCTTCAAACATGTCAGATGGATATTTAATCCAAGTTCCTGTCATGCCTTCATACATATACATGCCATCTTTTTCAGTCATGTACATCTTTAATGGCATATCAATTGTTTCACCTGTTGTTGGCTCAACCATAGACATTGTTCCTTCAACGAAGAACTGCATAGGTTTGTTAACAATTGACATATTCATTTTTCCAGTAGCATCGACTTTTACTCGTTCTTCACCTTCTTGAATATCCATCGATTGTGTCATTGTCATTGTTGCTTTCATGCTAGTTGTAGCTTGTTGTTTCTCAATCGCTTTTGTGAAAACAGTTTCTAGTAGCGCTGTATCAGCCGTTGTTTGCTCAACAGTAGCTGTATCTTCAGTTGTTGTTTGCTCTTCTTCATCTACGTCATGGCTTAACACTTCATAAATCAATGTTGCAACTTCACCACGTGTAATTGTGTTTTCTGCATTTTCAATTTCGTCCTCTGCATCAACACCAAGCCCTGCTGCTAACATAAACACAAATTCTTCACGTGTAATCGCTTCATTCGGCTCTACTGTATTATCTTCATAATATTCGATACCACCAAGCGCTGCTAATGCTGCGATAGGACCGTAGTATTGATGTGATACTGGAATATCTGCAAAGTTAGGGTTTTCTACATTTTTTGTATCAAGACCAAGTGCTCCAGCAAGCATTTTTGCTGCTTGTCCACGTGTTACGTCCTGTGCTGGTTTGAATGTACCGTCTGGATAACCGCTAATAACTCCAGCCGTTTGCAATGCTGTAATCGCCTCGAAATGTGCATTATCTTTAGCAACATCTGTAAAAGACCCCGCTGCTGAAGCTGGTGCTACTGCCACTGCTGTCGCTGCTAATGAAGCAACCGCTACTGTGTAAAACTTCTTTTTCATTCTAATATATCCTCCTCAAATCAATTCTACCTTAGCTAACCTTACATAGATTATACATAAAGTCGCCAAAGTCTATATCTTAATTTAGTAGCTGTTTGACACGGCTACTGAATAAGAAACAACATAAGCTTTCATCTATTAAATTATTAGATGAAGGTGTTTCATATGTACTTAGTAGTACAATTTCACTGTACAAAGCTATTTATTAATTAAATCGTATAACTTTCATTTTACATAAATATTGTGCATAAATCCAGAAGTTTGGAATTGTTTTTTACAATTTCGACAAATTTCTTAAAATTATGGCTCGTTTCGACAGAATTTGATTTAGTGAGAAAGTGTATCCATTCATAGCTGATGCCTTGAAACGGAGGTGTCCGAAAAGTCCATTTTGTTTTGCCGCCGCATTGAAATCAATGT
Source organism: Metasolibacillus sp. FSL K6-0083 (assembly GCF_038630865.1). Lineage (NCBI taxonomy): Bacteria > Bacillati > Bacillota > Bacilli > Caryophanales > Caryophanaceae > Metasolibacillus > Metasolibacillus sp. FSL K6-0083. The sequence continues at coordinate 652,351 of NZ_CP152046.1, forward strand.
TTTCATCGCTTCCCTTTTACTGAAAGATAACACTGCTAAAGCCAATGTTCATCCCATTTTTAAAAGAGGTGTTTTCTGTTTATATGAATCAACATTTTGTGAAACATCATCGCTACTGTCCAAAATGCCGGCTATGCACGGCTTTTTGGACAGCTCCAACTATTAATCAGAAATATAATTTTATAAAAATATACTGTTTAAAGCCCTTCTTTAACTAGGAGGCATTTTTATAAAATCATAAAAGCTGTCTGAAAAGCAGTGCTTTCGCATGCATTTCAGACAGCTTTCTTAATGTTTCATTTTATTACTCAGCTGCTTTTGCGCGTAGTACCATTTGTAGGATACCACCATGACGGTAGTAATCTACTTCTACTTCTGAGTCGAAGCGAGCTAATGCATCGAATGTTTTAACAGTACCATCTGGAGATGTAGCTGTAACTGTTAAAATATCACGTGGCTTCACTGCATCTGTAATGTTTACAGAAATTGTTTCTTCACCAGTTAAGCCTAATGAATCAGCAGAATCACCATTTAAGAATTGTAATGGTAACACACCCATCATTACTAAGTTAGAACGGTGAATACGCTCATAGCTTTGTGCGATAACTGTTTTAATACCAAGTAGGAATGTACCTTTCGCTGCCCAGTCACGAGAAGAGCCCATACCGTAGTCGTTACCAGCAAGAACCACTAAGCCAGTGCCTTGCTCTTGGTATTTCATACATGCATCATAAATGTACTCTACTTCACCTGTTGGCCAGTACGTAGTGAAACCACCTTCTGTACCTGGAGCGATTTGGTTGCGAATACGGATGTTCGCGAATGTACCGCGCATCATTACTTCATGGTTACCACGACGAGAACCGTAAGAGTTGAAGTCGCGAATTGCCACACCGTTTTCGATTAAATATTTACCTGCAGGTGTATCTTTACCGATTGCACCAGCTGGAGAAATATGGTCAGTCGTAATTGAATCGCCAAATTTCGCCATTACACGTAAGTCATTAAGACCTTGGATTGCACCAGGTTCTTTTGATAGACCCGTGAAGAATGGTGGATTTTGGATATAAGTTGATTTTTCATCAAATGTATATAATGATTCAGTAGAAGTTTCAATTGCATTCCAAGCTTCGTTCGCTGTAAACACAGTTTCGTATTCTTTTTGGAATAGCTCACGTGTTACAACTTCGCCTAATACTGCATTTACTTCTTCAGTTGATGGCCAAATATCTGCGAAGAATACATCGTTGCCATCTTTATCTTTTGCGATTGCATCTTTTTGTAAGTCGATATCAACTGTACCAGCTAATGCATAAGCTACTACTAATGGTGGTGAAGCTAAGAAGTTTGCTTTTACTAATGGGTGAACGCGTCCTTCAAAGTTACGGTTACCAGAAAGTACAGAAGTAACAAATAAGTCATTATCTTTAATTGCATCTTCAATTTCAGGTAATAATGGACCTGAGTTACCGATACATGTTGTACAGCCGTATCCAACTGTGTTAAAGCCGATTTCGTCAAAGTATTTTTGTAAGCCAGATGCTTCTAAATAGCCTGTTACTACTTTAGAACCTGGTGCTAAAGATGTTTTAACCCATTTTGCAGGTTTGATACCGCGCTCTACTGCTTTTTTCGCTACTAAACCAGCTGCGATTAAAACGTATGGGTTAGATGTATTTGTACAAGATGTAATAGCTGCGATTGCTACCGCACCTGTTGGAATTTCAACATCACCTTCTGCAAATTTCGCTACAGAAGTTTTAGCAAACTCATCTTCAGTTAAGCCGAAGCCTTGAGTACCTTGTGGTGCTACTACAGAGCTACGGTAAGTTTCCTTCATTTTTGATAAAGGAATTAAGTCTTGTGGACGTTTTGGACCTGATAAGTTTGGTTCGATGTCCGCCAAGTTTAACTCAATTACATCTGTGTAAACTGGGTCAAGCTCAGGGTTAAACCACATATCGTTTGCTTTTAAGTAAGCTTCAACTACAGCGATATGCTCTTCATCACGACCAGTTAAACGCATATAGTTTAATGATTCTTCATCAATTGCGAAGAACCCACATGTTGCACCGTATTCTGGCGCCATGTTTGAAATTGTTGCACGGTCAGCTAATGGTAATTTTGTAATACCTGAACCGAAGAATTCTACAAATTTACCTACAACGCCACGTTGACGTAAGACTTGTGTTACTTTTAATGCTAAGTCAGTTGCTGTTGCACCGTTTGGTAATTCACCAATTAATTTCACACCAATAACTTCTGGAATTGGGAAGTATGAAGGTTGACCAAGCATACCTGCTTCTGCCTCGATACCACCAACACCCCATCCAAGAACGCCAAGACCGTTAATCATTGTTGTATGAGAGTCAGTACCTACTACTGAGTCTGGGTAAGTTTCAAATGTGCCATCTGTATTTTCTTTTACGTGTACAACTGGTGCTAAGTATTCTAAGTTTACTTGGTGAACAATCCCTGTTGCTGGTGGTACAGCACGGAAGTTGTCATAGGCAGTTTGTGCCCATTTCAAGAAGTTATAACGCTCAGCGTTACGCTCGAATTCTAAGTCCATATTCGCTTTTAAAGCGTTAGCATTTCCGTATTTGTCAACTTGTACAGAGTGGTCGATTACAAGATCAACTGGAATTGCTGGGTTAATCTTTGCAGGGTCGCCGCCCATTTCTTTCATTGCTGAACGCAATGATGCAAGGTCAACAACTACTGGTACACCAGTGAAGTCCTGTAAAACTACACGCGATGGCTTGAATGGAACTTCAGCTTCCGTATTAACATCTTTGCCCCATTTTGCTAACTCATTAACATGCTCTTCTTTGATTACATAGTTGTCATATTGACGTAAAACAGATTCTAATAATACTTTAATTGAATAAGGTAGGCGTGAAACGTTTGCAATACCCGCTTCTTCAATTGCAGATAAACGGTAGTAATTATATGTTTTACCATTTACTTCGAACGAAGCGCGGCTGTTGTGTAAATTCTCTTGTGCCATTGTTGTTCCCCCTATATTTTCTTATTTGAAAAGATATTTATAAAGCTTCTTTTCTCCAGTTCTTATAATAACTTATTTTTATACATAAGTAAAATACATTAATATTATGTTTTGCGATAAGTTTTTTTTATGACCTTATACGATAGCGTCAAGTGTATTGATTATCCTTTATTTTACAAAGAATGCCTAAAATTTATTGATTTCCGTTACGGAGAATGCTTTCCTTGGGGTGCAGCTTCAACTAATTTATTTCGCTGAACGCCGAAATAAATGGATTCTCAGTTTGAAGCCTATACGATGTTGGTCATGGAGGCGTTGCCACAGGACATGGCGACCTTAGCCTCCCTACCTTTAATCCCAATGGAGTCGCCTCCTTCATTGCCATCAACGAGCATTTGCCTAATAAAAAATATTCTCCCTATTAAAACATGGCGATAAATGGGTAAGATTCACATAATTAACATACTTGAGCTAGTTTACTATTTTAGAGCCCCCATTAGAAAGTAATACCGGCATTAGCAAAGCTTGCTATAATACAGCTCTTTGCAATAGTATATTTCTTCCTGCTCATAAAACAGCTCATACAATTTTTTAGCTTTTTGCATTGCATTCATTAAACAGTAGTCAAGCTTCAATGATAAATTTGAGCCATTCGTCATTTGCTCCACTAAATCTGAGGACATTTTTAATAGCATATACTCTTGTCCCTTTTGTATACCTGCAGTACAGTTCGTCAGCAACATTGAAATCATTTGAAATTCATCTTTTTTAATATGAAGGCTTTGCTTGTACCAGTTTAGTACTTCCATCGCTATTGTAATTGCGGCAATATACGTATACTGTTCGCTATGCATTACTTCCTCCTTGCAATTTTGCATTAGCGGACGTTTCAGTAGCTCCCTGAATAGCGCACTTGTTGGATGATAGATATTGCTTTTTGAAGGGCAAATACGCAGCTCTGTATTTTCAGTAGAGAGAAATAGCCAATTACTGAACACCATGCGCCATTCCACATTTTCTGTAGGCTGATGTTCTATTAATGGTAATAAATATTGAAAGGTATCATATACTTGAAAAAACTCATCGATTTGTCCTTCTTCGATTGAAAAAATTGTATGATAATTTTGAATAGAATTACGTTTCATTTGGCACACCCTTTCTCTTTCGAAATATGCTTTTCTTTTGCATCACAATTTCGTCCACTTACCGATGAAAATTGAGACAACGCCTTGTAATTGCGGCATTTTATGCGAAAATTTCAATGTGAAGTACAATGTACGCATAAAGCGTAAAATATTTGTTCTTGCATGGAAAAACTGTGCAGTATAGCCCTCGTTATTACGTTGGAAAGCTAATTTATCAAATACTTGTTCCACCCATTCAATACATACTTCTTCTGGAAAATCAGTTGTGATTAATTGCTCAAAAACTTGCGCTAGGCGCTCTTCCTCATCATCAAGAAAAGCTGTTCCTTTCCAAAATGTTGCTTTAATCCCTTGTAAAATTACAGGAACTAAATGAGGTGGAAAATGTGGGTGTGTCAGCATCGTAGCAAGTAAATCAGCGCCATGCGCCACGCTATGTGCCCAGCCCTTGCCTTGGACAAAGCCTCGAACATCTTGCTCCTGCTCTAAATAACGGCTCGCTTCCACCATAACAAACTGCGCTTCCTCTTTTGTTAAAAATGAACGCTCGCGATCAAAATATAATAAATAAACGAGCCAAAGTGCTGAAAATGAACGTGTAAAAACGCTCTCCTGATCGCTATTTGTCATGTTTTTAAATAAATAATCATTTGTTGGCAATATAAGTGCCGTCCTCACTAGCTGTTCTTTCGACCAAAGTCGCTCGGTTAACAGCTCCCCAAAAAGCCGATACACGATTTTATCGTGATGCTCTTCATTTGCATAGCCTATATGCTGCAATAACTCGCTTAATACTTTCTCACTATGCTGCTGCATATATTGTTTTCTTTGCTCGTAATCCATTTGCAGCAATGGTTCGTAAATCGTTGTCATACTTGCGCCTCCGTGTATATCTACTTCTATTGTAATAGATGCCCAATTATTTTCATAGCATTAATCAAATAAAAGTTTGTTTTTTAAGAATTTTTAGATTTTTTGTTTTTTGACTAATCACACTTGAAATTTTTCATTATTCACTTGAAAATTCTTTACTATTTTTGGTCATACTGACAAGACAATTAGATGAAATGAGGTTTCGTTACAATGATACATAAAGTGTCTGCTTCAAAATTTGCTTTTTTTAAATCACTATCCACTACTTTAAAAAAGGCACAACATAACGATAGTTTAATTTTAATGCCCGGTCAATATAATACGCCGCTATGGATTGACCAGTCATTAACTTTAAAAGGAAAAAAAGATGCAACCGCCATTCTATCAGGAACTATAAACATTCCTAAAGGGGTTATCGTTCACTTTGAAAAATTAACCTTTCGACATGATATTAAAATTATCGTTGAGGGCGCTGTTCTGTTTCAACAATGCTACTTTGAAGGAGACACACTTAACGAAGGTATAATCGTCTGTCATGGATTGTTGAAAATGACGGAATGCACTTTAGCAAATACGCCTATTTTATTAAAAAAGGGCAGTGAAGCGAGTTTGAGTCACTGTCACTTAACAGCATGTCCTGCCACACATATTACTGCAACAAACGCCCATCTAGAGCTTGTCTCATGTCAGCTTAAAGATGCGCAACATGCAATTGTACTAAAAGAAAGCGCCAAGGCGAGTATTCAACACAGTCATTTTACGAAACAGCGCTGTACACAGTTACTTATTGAAAGCACGAGTGAGCTTATTATAAATGATAGTACGATTGAGCATGGCGGAAACAGCGCTATAGATGCTAAGGATTGCTGTCAAATAAAGCTACAAAATACAACCATACAACATCATCGCGCTTCACAAATTGGGTTACAGGGCAGTGTATTGCATATGGACAATTGTAAAATCCAATACGGTCAAAAGTACGGCATACAACTCGCTTTGTTTTCTGAGGCCGCTATTTATAATTGTCATTTTTCACAAAATTATAATGCGCATATTTATGGTAATGACCAATCTGCATTATTCATTCAAACGAGTACTTTACATGGTTCTTCAAAAATTGGTGTGGAGCTACATAAACAAGCTGTTGCTCATTTTTCTCGTACAGCGTTTAAACATAACGAGCTTATCCAATTATTATTGTCAGAACGGTCAAGCGTTTCCGTTGAACAATGTACATTTTGCACTGGACAGCTAGGTATCGTAGCACAGCAACATTCACATTGCACTTTGCTACGTAGCGTTGTCAGCGGTCATATTCAATCAGCCATAACAATTGACAATAGCGAGCTTATTGCGTTCGACAATCAATTCATAAGAAATGACGGCCATGGCTTAACAGCGCAGCAAGAAGCGGCGGTTATGATTGAAAATAACCACTTTTCAGATAACAACCTATCACATATTAATGCAACGCAAAAATCAAGTATTACTATTCATAAAAGTAAATTCATTCGTGGTAAAGGTATGTATATCGCAGATTCCTCTCTATTATATATGACAAAAAGTACAGTTTATGACGAAAATCATACACAAATTACAGGAAATAATTCGACAAAAATTTATATTGTCGACTCCAAGCTTAAAAATGGACGTTTTGAAGCCATTAAAGCGGCTAATAATTGCTTCGTCCACATTACACGTAGCATCATATCCGCGCACCTTTTGCAACAAATTGTGCTTCATCATAGCTCACTTGTCATGCTTGATAGTACCATTGAAAAGGGGCTCCGAAATGCACTTACGCTTACGGATTCTTGCGATGCTCGCATTGAAAATTGTCAAATTACAGAGCATAAAGACACACAAATTATCGCGACGCTACACACTAAGATTAAGCTGCTGCAAACACAGCTGTTAAACCAAAATACAATAAATATAGCTATTTCCCACTATTCTAAAGCTTCTATTGAGCACTGCAAGATAACGAATAATAAGCAATTGGCAAATGTGCAAGCAAGACATTTTTCTGAAATGACCATTCAGCATTCAAGGATTAACAATAAAGATAGTCAGCATCTTTTCATTGATGAGGCTAGTGGAAATTAAATATGAATATTCGTTCTGTATTTATTCATCAGCTACGCCTTATCTAACCCTTTTCTAAATTTAGCTTTAGGTACACATTCTGTGGCTAGGTTAGTAGTTGATGGATTTTCTTTCACCGTATGCATTTATTAGAGGTCCTGTCATCTATATGAGGGAGGGGGTTCTATACCTGTCTCCTTGCTATCGGTACGAAAACAATGTGCTCCTGCGGTTACCCGTCTCAGAAAAAATTACTGAAAGAAATTAAAAATGGCTGCCAGAAAAATAATACATTTTCTGAACAGCCTTTATTTTAAATCCGCATTTTTGACTTTGTCGCAATAAAGAACGAGAAAATAAATGCGCATACGGCGAATAATAGAGCCGCTATATAAATATAGCTAACCCCCCCAGCAATTGTTTGCTGTAAAAAGCTAACTTCATCTGCACTAAAGCCGCCCTTTGCAAATTCACCATTTAATTGAATTTCCCCTTTTCCTAACGAGGCCATCTTATCACTTGTAATCAGGTTAAAAATCATCCCGAAAAAAGCTGCACCGATAGCTTGGCTAAATGTATTTGTAAAAGAATTCAATCCAATTGATGTACCAAGCTGCCTCGGATCAGCCACTTTTTGAATGGAAATCATTAGCATAGGCATAATAAAGCCCATCCCAAGTCCGACTAATGAGGAGCCGATATAAACGCTCAAATCGCTAGAGCCGGCAGTTAATCTGGCAAGTAATATTGTACCAATAGTAAGCAATATCGTTCCCATTTGGATAATACGTTTATTCGTTAAGCGCCCGATTAAATGACCTGCCATAATCGAATTGACGGTCCAGAATATTGACATCGGCGTTAATAATAAACCAGCCTGTGTGGCATTTTTACCGAGTACACTTTGGGCGAATATCGGAATATATACTGTAACTCCAATCACAATTGACATCGCACAGAGCGTTAAACCGTTAATAACCATTAAACGCCCATTTTTAAACAATGTTAATGGAATGATTGGCTCCTCTGCCTTCAACTCCACTCTTATAAAAGCGGCTAAAAATCCAAGTGCTACTGCATACATAATAAGTGAGCTACTCTCGAACCAAGCCTGCGTTTTACTGTTGTCGATAATCACATATAAAAGCGCAACCATCCCAATTGTAAATAAGACAGCACCTAAATAATCAATTTTCCGCTTCACTACCTCCAATTGCTCACTGTAATGCTTGGCAATTAAATAAATAGAAGCTAACCCAAACGGCACATTGATGAAGAAAATAAAATGCCATGAAACTTGATCGACGATAAAGCCTCCACATAAAGGACCGATAACCCCAGATACGCCCCATACCATGCTTAAATAGCTTTGCCCTTTAGCGCGCTCTTTTTCCGTTTTAAATAACTCCCCAACCATCGTTAATGTAATTGGTAAAATGGAGCCGGCCCCAATCCCTTGAACGGCGCGGAAAACAATTAATTGCTCCATCGTTTGCGCTAACCCACATAAAATGGAGCCAACTGAGAAAATAATAATACCGATAATAATCATTCGTTTACGTCCAAATAAATCGGCCAGCTTACCAAATATAATTGCTGCAATTGCTGAAGCTAATAAATAGGCAGAATAAATCCAACTTATTAAATCAACGCCTAATAAATCAGCGGTTATACTCGGAATGGCTGTACTAACAATTGTTCCTTCAATTGCAGCTAATGCTGTTACGAGTAGCAATGCGATAAATACTTTATTCATTTTGTCACCTTTACCTTTCCTGCATGTCATACATTAACAATTTTAAGGAGAAAATGAAAGAGGAAAGATAAAAAAAAACGCTAACAGCGATTTTTTACATTGCAGGATGTATATGCGGATTTCCAGCTTTCGTAAACTAAAACGGAAATCTTTGTTTTGACAGTGTATTGACGGTAAGGTTTTTTATTTCTTCCTTTTTGCTACAACACTATCGCTACTGTCCGAGGGGCTGTCCAAAAAGCCCTGCATAGCCGGCATTTTGGACAGTAGCGATGATGTTTCGCAAAATGGAGATTCATATAAACAGAAAACGCCTCTTTTAAAAATGGGATGAACACTGGCTTTAGCAGTGTTATCCTTCAGTAAAAGGGAAGCAATGAAAACATTCATTTCAACGCGGTGGCAAAACAAAATGGACTTTTCGGACAACTCCATTAGACAGCGCCTAGTATTCTCTATTTCAATAAGCTAAATTGGTGGTCAAAAACTAGCTATGTGCGGCTTGCCTCTTAGCCCTATAGCTTACGAATTTGCATCATTGTCCGCTTTGCTTGGGGAAGCTTTAGCTCCTCATAAATAGCGGCAGACAAGCCACCTGGAACGCAAGGATTTGCATAATATACTTCTGAAATATTTGTTAAGTACATTGTACCAAGACACATTGGGCAAGGCTCCCCGCTCGCATACATAATATAGCCCGATAAGTCGAATGTTTTTAGCTTTTGGCAAGCCTCCTTCACTGCCAATGTTTCTGCATGTGCTGTCGGATCAAATGTTGCTTCTACATCATTTACCCCTACTGCAATTACTTCTCCATCCTTGACAAGCACCGCCCCATAAGGTTGCTTGCCTTGTGCAGCATTGTCTTCTGCAAGCTGAATCGCTTGTGCCATAAATTTTTCATGCATACAATTCTCTCCCTTCAATAGCGTTGAAATTTATTAGTGACCAACACCTACAGCTCGCACTGTTCCACTTGTAAATTCTTTTGTTGGATAGTACATATTTTTTACAATAATATTTGGCCCTAAGCATTTTACTGCTGGGCAATGGCAATTAATACTGGATGAAATATTCGTGCTTAGCCATTTCTCATAAATATCTTCCAATGAGGCAGTTTGAATATTGCCTAATGCGGAGCCATCATCAGAAAAATCTGATACCGATACATCACCTGTGAAAATGTTCAAATTCATACGTGAACGACCGTCTACATCATTACGAATCGTAATATTTGACGCATTGCGGATACGTGCCAGCAAAGCTTGGTCAAGCTCATCTGTACTACATGGATAAAACGGCAATGTGCCAAATAAAATCCAAATATCTTCATTGCGGAAATCTAGAATTTGATTGACAGCAGCTCGGTACTCATTCAAATTAATCACATCGAGTGCGCTTGCAAAATCGCTTGCATACATTGGATGTATTTCGTGGCGCTTACAAAGCATTTCATTTGCCACTTCATCATGAATTTTCTCGATAAATGGTAATGTATTGCGATTTAGCATCGTTTCTGCTGATACGAATAACCCGCCCTTTGATAATTCACGGGCATTATCAAAAATATTACGATATAGCTCGGCTCTTTTTTCAACAGATGGCTTTTGTTGCATCATCGCAAAGCCTGTTTCTACAAATTCCTTTTCATCGCACCAATTATGTGAAATGTGCATCACATCCAAATAAGGTGCTACTAGCTCATAATGCGACATCGGTAATGTTAAATTAGAATTGATTTGCGTTTTGATGCCGCGGTTTTTGGCATATTTTAGAAGCGGTAATAAATTATCTCGAATGCCTCGTTTTGTTAAAAGAGGTTCACCACCTGTAAAGCTCATCACACGTAGTGTTTCAACACGGTCAAGTTGTTTAATAATAATCTCACTAGGAATTGCAGGTGCTTCCTTTGTTTGTAGCGTGTAGCCAACAGCACAATGAGCACAGCGCATATTGCATAAGTTCGTCGTTGTGAACTCAATATTTGATAAGGTTAATTTGCCATAGCGATCAATATCATGATAACTCTCCCATTGATCATGAGGTTTATACAATGTATTCATAAAAAACTCCCTTTCTACATATACGATTTTCGCATAGTTTAGGGAGTTTATCAATTACGCCTTATAGTAGTTTTTCGGGAAGCTCTGGTAGCTCCGCTGATACGACATCCGCCTCCGTTAAATGCAATGGCTGCAATTTATACTTTGAATCAAAATCACATTTTATAATTGTATGCTCATTCAATAATGTTGGCATTTGCTCGTTAAGCTGCTGATGAGGTAATGATAGTGCCGCAATGGCATCAATTGTTGCTAGTGTGCTTTCAAGCTGCCCTGCTGATAGCAAAATATCCTCGCTCTGTAAAAATGGACGAATCGCATCGCGCACAAAGTTTTGTGCCTCAACAATGCAAGTAAATTCATTTAATTTATCGGAATAGGACTGCATAAATGTGCGCTCTCTTAGCTGTTGCCTGCTTAAATCATTCACTTGCTGCAAAATTGCTTGTAATCGCCCACCTGCTAGTGCAGTAATATGATTTTGCACTGTGTATAATTGACGAAAAATATCCTTTTCCTTTTCTTTAATTATTTCAAATAGCGTGGCACATTGCTGCTGTAGCTCATCAAGTCGGCCAATCTGCTCTGTAAAATAATCAGTTAGACTATTAGCGTTATGCAGCCCTTCTACAAGAGGTACACTGTATGTTTTTTCAAATTGCTTATCGACCTGCGCAAGTAACTGTGCATATTCTGCATGGCATTTTCGATAATCACGAACCGCCTCTTGATAAGCAATAGCCTGCCCCTCAAATTGTTCAATCCTATCATCACGTAAATACAATTCAGTTGCTAAAACTTGTAATAACTGATATAAAGTTTGGACTGATTTTAACACTTGACTAGCTTGCTTGTACTCCTCTTCAAATTCAGCTAAAATCGCCATATCTCGCTGTTGCAGTGAAAACTCTACATTGGCTTCCTCTACGTATTTCTTTATGCTTTCAAATGCAGATAAATAAGGCTCCCGCTCTGGAATCATTGCGAATTCACTATACAATCGAGTTAACCATCTGCTAAAGCGCTCTGCCGTATGCTGCATTTTTTTTGCAGGATTGTGAGCAACCTCTTTCACTAGTTGAGCAAGCTGTGTAATATTTGAATCAATAAGAAGCTGTGTATTATTCGTTTTTTTCGCCTCAATTGCCTGCAAAGCAGAAACACTAAGCATTTCCTTACACAGCTCTCCGTATCGCGCTAGCTCCTCTTTCATAAAATCGCTAGTGGTCGCCGCACGCTCATCGACAGCATTAACAATAAAGTATGGCTTTATATTTTGTTCATTCATTTTAACTAATAAATTATATTCATCTAAGGTTGCAGCAGAGCCATTGCGCAATACCCAAAATACTTCTTGCACCCGCTCCAACATGACGTTGGAAAAATAAGCAGTATTATCCGCGCCTACTTGCAACGCAACCGTATCCACAATTGTTGCATGCTGCAATAACTCATGCTGAATATAAACTTCAATATAATCTAAATGCTCTCGAATAATTTGAGCACTAAAAGTGTCGCCTGTTGTTAGTAACTGGATTTTATCAATATCGAATGTCGCAATCATGCCATCATAAAAATATGCCTTGACACATTCACGCTCACCGTACTTAATCAATGTATTAACACTAGTTGGATTTTTCGTACTTACAGACAGTAATTCTCTCCCTAATAAAGCATTAATAAGTGTCGTCTTTCCAACACGCTCTTTTCCTAAAAAAAGCAATGCTTCTTTCTCGCGAGCGTCCTCAATAATTAGCTTTAGGCGCTTCGTTGTATCAGTTATATATGTATTTTGTTCTAACATAACATGCAGTGGCTTCATGCGCTCAATAAGTTGATGTAATGAATTTGTTTCCATATTTCGCTCCACTCTCCCATCTCTTTTTAGTGCGGTGACGTAGCCCCTCTAGTTACTATTATTTATGGCTACTTTTAATGATAAGTCTAATTTGCTTAAAGATGAAAAGCAAAAAGACCTAAATATGAACCACGTAAATGATAATAATAAAATTTTAGTAGGACAATACGCATAAATGTACAAATTTTGATAATCATTCATTGTTTGCCAGCTTAAAAAGAATGCAGCAAAAGCAATTTTAATTAAAGGCTAAAAAAAATTTTATTTTTTGCTATAATACAGTTATTCCAATTTGAAGGGACTGAACTATGCGCGGATGACAATATTTTTTATTCAACCTATAAAAAATATTGGAGGTAAAAGTATTGATAAAAGAATTAAACACCAAAAGACTGCATTTAAGAAGAATGCAAGTTTCAGACTCACACAGCTTATTTAAAATTTGGTCTGACCCGGATGTAACTAAATTTATGAACATTTCTAATTTCACAGACGAAACACAAGCAAAAGAAATGATTGAGCTCCTAGAAAATTTAGCTCAGGCTAATAAAGCAATTCGCTTCAGTATGATTGAAATTAAATCCCATGAAATAATTGGTACTTGCGGATTTAATTCAATAGACTTCGAAAACTCGAAAGCAGAAATCGGTTATGATATTGCTAAAGCCTATTGGGGCATGGGTTATGCTCCTGAAGGTATTAAAGCATTGGTTCATTATGCTTTTGAAAACTTAGGGTTGAACAGAATCGAAGCAAAGGTAGAGCCTAGCAATGCCAATTCAATCAAAGTACTACAAAAACTTAATTTCACATTTGAAGGAACGCTTAGACAATACGAAAAATCTAAAGCAAGCTTTATAGACATCAATATTTACTCGCTCTTAAAAACAGATTAAAATGAAATTTATTAGGCTGTCTAAAAAGTAGTGTCCTAACTTACTTTTTAGACAGCCTTACCGCTTGGTAATTCAGAGAATTAGAGACCCAAGGCTTACATATTGAAGTTATCCTAGCTTAAAACATTTTTGATAAATTAGCCATCTCAATTGCAGCAACTGCAGCATCATAGCCTTTATTACCAGCTTTCGTTCCAGCTCTCTCAATTGCTTGTTCGATTGTTTCGGTTGTAACAAGTCCAAAAATAGTTGGAACACCCGTTTGTAGACCTACACTAGCAATTCCTTTTGCGGACTCGTTGCAAACGTAATCATAGTGCGTTGTAGCTCCACGAATAACTGTACCAAGTCCGATGACAGCATCATATTTTTGAGATTCTGCCATCTTTTTTGCTATAAAGGGTACTTCAAACGCTCCCGGTACCCAAGCAACATCAATAGCATTTTCCTCTACGCCATGGCGTTTTAAACCGTCAATTGCACCGGCTAATAGTTTATCATTAATAAATTCATTAAAGCGTCCAACAACAATACCTATCTTTAATCCTGTACCTACAAGCTGTGCTTCAAATGTTTTTACCATCAATAATTCCTCCTTTTATAATAAATGTGCCATCTTCTCTTTTTTTGTATTTAGATAATTAGCATTTTCTTCTACTAACCCAGCAACAAGGGGTACACGTTCTACTACTTTTATACCGTATCGCTCTAGCTGCGCTACTTTATCTGGATTATTTGTTAATAAACGAATTTGTGTTACCCCTAATTCTATTAGCATTTGCGCACATAAACTGTAATTGCGTAGTTCACAAGCAAAGCCAAGCATTTCATTAGCTTCTACTGTGTCAAAGCCTTTTTCTTGTAATTCGTATGCTTTTAATTTATTTAATAACCCTATTCCTCGCCCCTCTTGCCGCATATAAAGGATGGCCCCTACTCCTTCCTGCTCGATTTTAGCAAGTGCTAGTTGTAACTGAGCTCCGCAATCACAGCGTTTTGAATTAAAAATATCGCCTGTTAAACATTCAGAGTGAACACGTATTAGCGGTGCTTCTACATTGGACAAATCCCCTTTAACAACAGCAACGTGCTCCTTAAAATCAATTGGATTAGCATAGCCAATCATTGTAAAATCACCATAATGTGATGGCAGTTGAATTGCTGCTTCACGTGAGATAATTAGCTCTTTTTTAAGACGGTATTGAATTAAGCTTTCTATCGTAATAAGCTTCATATTAAAATCTAAGGCCATTTTTTTTAATTGGGGTAGACGAGCCATCGTGCCATCCTCATTCATTATTTCACAGATAACCGCAGCCTTTTTACTTTCACTAAGTATTGCTAAATCTACCGCTGCCTCTGTATGTCCAGGTCTTTCGAGTACCCCATTCTTTTTTGCGATTAAAGGAAAAACATGCCCCGGACGACGGAAGTGCTGTGGCTCCGTCTTATCATCAAGCATTTTTTCGATAGTTAATGCTCTTTGAAAAGCACTAATTCCTGTTGTAGTATCAATATAATCAATACTTACAGTAAATGCCGTTTGATGCTTATCCGTATTATTTGTAACCATTGGCTCAAGCTGAAGAGTTTGCGCTATTTGTAAATCAATCGGTGTACAAATTAACCCTTTTCCATACGTTGCCATAAAATTAACCACATCGGGCGTGGCATATTCAGCTAATGCAACAAAATCGCCTTCATTCTCACGATTCTCATCATCTACAACAATAATCACTTTCCCCTGCTTTAAGTCAGCAATTGCCTCTTCTATCGTATTAAACATAATATTATCCCGCCTTTAAAATCCATTTTGTTGTAAAAAATCCTCCGTTAACGTTGTTGATTTTGTTTGTAGCTGCTTGGCAATGTATTTTCCTAATAAATCTGTTTCTATATTGACTAGGTCACCTTCACGTTTAAATCCAAGTGTTGTCTGATTAAATGTATGTGGAATAATCGAAATCGTAACCATTTCTTTTTGTAAATCAAATATTGTTAAACTAATACCATCAATTGCGATTGACCCACGTGGTATACAAAGTGCAGTTGATTCATGAGATGTTTTTATATCAAAATAAACTGCATTCGCGAACGAACGTTTACGTAAAATAGTCCCTACCTCATCAATATGCCCCGATACGAAATGCCCCCCAAAACGCCCATTAGCAGCCATAGCACGCTCTAAGTTAACAACGGAACCTATTTGCAATTGCGATAGTGAGGTTGCACGGACCGTCTCAGGCATAACATCTGTCGTGAATTTCGTATTTGTAAAGCTTGTTACAGTTAAACATACTCCATTTACAGCAATGCTATCGCCAACTTTCAAATCTGCTATAACTTTTTTAGCGCCAATTGTAAGAACGATTGATTCCTGTCCTTTTGCCATTTTCTCAATCGTACCGAGCTCTTCAATAATTCCAGTAAACAACTGTACACCTCATTTCATCATCATCGTTAATTTAATATCTTCACCAATTTTTTCAACTTTAGTAAAAGTAAACGCTTCTTGCAAAGCAATTGTTGTCATTGAAAGCGCATTTGTTCCTAATAGCTTGGGCGCAATGTATATAATCATTTTTTGTACGAATTGCTGTTGTAAAAAGGCATCCGCCATTTTACAGCCAGCCTCAACATATAAAGTCATAATCCCTTCATCTGCTAGCTTTCTTAATACATTTCGCAAGGAACAATCCTCTATCACAAACGTACGAACACCTGCTAATTTACGAGATTTTGTTGTAAAAAGCCAAGTTAGAGCCGTTTTATCATTAAAAACTTTCGCTGAATTTGGTACTTTTCCATCACGATCAATAACAATTCGAATCGGTTGTTTGTTTGAGGTACTACAACGATTCGTTAAGCTTGGGTCATCAATGCAAATCGTATTTGAGCCTACTAAAATAGCATCATGTGTTGACCTTGTATAATGCACATCCTTTTGAACAAGCCTACCCGTGATTGCAGTTTGCTTCCCTATCTCAGCAGTAATTTTACCGTCCAACGAAATGGCTTGCTTTAATGTAACGTAAGGTAAACGATGTGAAATATAATAAAAAAATGCTTCATTTAATGCTTTTGCCTCTTCTTCACATAGTCCTATACTTACCGTAATGCCCGCCTCCTCCAACCTTCGAACTCCCCGTCCAGCTACAAGTGGGTTCGGATCCAGCGTCGCAATAAAAACATGTGCAACCTGCGCTCTAATTAGTGCCTCAACACATGGACCTGTTTGCCCAACATGGCTACATGGCTCAAGTGTAACGTAAACCTTCGAACCCTCCGCTCTCTCACCTGCAATTTTTAAGGCATTAATTTCCGCGTGTGCCTCTCCGAATTTAAGATGAGCACCAAAACCTATAATCTCCTCATTTTTTGTAATAACACACCCAACAAGTGGATTAGGAGAAGTTTGATTACTACCTGATTTTGCCAAGCTCAAAGCGAATTGCATAACTTGTTCGTCACTCATTCAGTCACCTCCCTTTGAAAAATAAAAAGCCACCTTAAATAGGGGGCTTTTACGAAGAAGGCGTCACTAAATAAACTAGCACCATAGCTAATTTTTTTCGCCTACCTTCTCTCATCCAGACTATTACTGTCGGCTCCGGAATTTCACCGAATCCTGCTTAAAAAAGCTCGCGGGCTATACCGCCGATTGGGACTTGCACCCGACCCCGAAGGAATTTATTCAATTAAAAAGACCCCACTTAGAAATGTGGGGTCGTTAAAAGGCATCTTCAAATAAAGCCACACGAATGTCGCTTTTTTGCCTACCTTCTCTCATCCAGACTGTTACTGTCGGCTCCGGAATTTCACCGAATCCTGCTTAAAAAAAGCTCGCGGGCTATACCGCCGATTGGGACTTGCACCCGACCCCGAAGGAATTTATTCAATTAAAAAGACCCCACTTAGAAATGTGGGGTCGTTAAAAGGCATCTTCAAATAAAGCCACATGAATGTCGCTTTTTTGCCTACCTTCTCTCATCCAGACTGTTACTGTCGGCTCCGGAATTTCACCGAATCCTGCTTAAAAAAAGCTCGCGGGCTATACCGCCGATTGGGACTTGCACCCGACCCCGAAGGAATTTATTCAATTAAAAAGACCCCACTTAGAAATGTGGGGTCGTTAAAAGGCATCTTCAAATAAAGCCACACGAATGTTGCTTTTTTGCCTACCTTCTCTCATCCAGACTTTTACTGTCGGCTCCGGAATTTCACCGAATCCTGCTTAATAAAGCTCGCGGGCTATACCGCCGATTGGGATTTGCACCCGACCCCGAAGGTGATATTTATGCTGGCTTTAATTATACAGCAATAATGCAAAAAATCTAGTCTATCAAAAGAAACGTTTTTTATTTTATGAAATATTAAAAGAAAGATTTAAAAAATGTTTTTAGTCGAAGAAAATGCATGCGCTTCTCTATAAAAGATTATATTTCAAAAAACAGCAATGTATTACGCTAACGTTCCCCTCATAGCAGACCTACCGAATTGTAGATAATGCTTTTGACCATGAAATTAATTGGTCTAACATCTGATTTACTGAATCTGCCTGAACATCTTTCGGTTTGAAATCTGTTCCGTTTTCGAAATCTGTAAATAATGAAAGAGCTGGATGAACACGCACATCTGCTACTAACAGCTCTCCCATAATACCGCGCAAATGCTCCGCAGCACGAGCACCACCTACAGAGCCATAGGAGACAATTCCTGCTGCCTTGTTATTCCATTCTACTCTTAAATAATCAATCGCATTTTTCAAAGCGCCTGTAATAGAATGATTGTACTCTTGAACGATAAATACAAACCCATCTTGTTTTGCAATAATTTCTGACCAGCCCTTTGCCCCAGATGCATCCTGCCCCGGCTCACCTAATAAAGGCAATTTGTAATTAGCAATATCGATTACTGTATAGTTTGCATCATTTCGTTGATTTGCAATTTCCTTTACCCATTGTGCTACCTGTGGGCTTACACGTCCTTCACGTGTTGAACCAATAATAATACCAATATTTAATGCTGTCATTGTTTGCTCCTCCTCATGTTTTGAAACGAAAAATTTGGCTAAAAACCCGATAAACAACGCCTCCCCTACGTCAAAAGACCCTCTAACAGTGAGCGTACTTCCTATACATGCCATTTTGCTATTAGCACAAAAATAGTGCTGATAGAAGTTAAAAAATTATACCTATTCTATTTTCCCCAAATTCACTTTTTATATTCAAAAAACTTACATTGAGTAGGGGCTGTCAGAAAGGGTATTCCTTTTCTGACAGCCCCTATATGACATATTAGTTTTCACTGTTCTTTCTGAGCAGCATTTTTATTGCCTCTAAATTCCTCTCTTTTCTTCATTGCTTCTGCCATACGGTGTGAATCAGCGTTCGGCTCATTTTGTAGTTGCGCTACAATATTTCGATAATCCACTTCATTGCGATTCTGGCTCATTTTATACGAAGCTTGAACTTCTCTTATTTTAATTTTAAAGCCAACAATCCCTTTAAGTTCAGCTACTAATAACTCAGGGGAAAGTGTATCCCATAAAATCGGATTTTCTCGATTAGCCTCGTATTTTTCAAGCAATAATGTTAAGTCCTGTAC
Source organism: Metasolibacillus sp. FSL K6-0083 (assembly GCF_038630865.1). Classification (NCBI taxonomy): domain Bacteria; kingdom Bacillati; phylum Bacillota; class Bacilli; order Caryophanales; family Caryophanaceae; genus Metasolibacillus; species Metasolibacillus sp. FSL K6-0083. Next base: position 671,644 of record NZ_CP152046.1, read on the forward strand.
TAGCTCTTCTTTGTCTAAAATACTCGCCTTTCCATATACATGGACCGCTTGGTAATTCCAAGTAGGAACATTTTCATGTCCATACCAAGAGGAAGAAATATACGCATGAGGCCCTTGGAACATAACAAGCACTTCCTTGCATGCTTCAAAAGTTCTCCACGCGGGATTTCCATAAGCCATATGGCCAGTAATAAAATAATCTTCCCCTTCCTGATTTAGCAATAAAGGAATATGTGTCGCTATTGGTATTTCATTTTTTATTGTAACTAAAGTTCCAAATGAATTTTCATTAATAAAATTTGTAATTTCTTTAAAATCCGTAACCTTATAATACTTTGGTATAAACATGCTTTATTATCCCCTTTATCTATTTAATCTAAGCTATTAAAAAAATCATACATTGTTCACTGACATAAAAAAAGGTACAATTATAAACAAATATGCATGTCAGGAGTTATTATATAAATGAAAAATACTATATTTATCTTTAATAATACTTCACCTAAATATAAACAAATTTATGAGCAGTTCAAGTTGTATATTGAGAATGGTGACATTTCAATTAATGACCAGCTACCTTCTATTCGTGAACTCGCAAATTCACTTTCAGTAAGTAGGAATACTACACTTACAGCCTATGAACAGCTTATGGCTGAAGGCTATATTCGCAGCGAAGGTCGCAAAGGGTATTTTGTAAATAAAGTAGATTCATCTTTGTTTCAAAATAATTTGATGAACATCAATAATAAAGAGCTTGAATTAAAAGAAAGTAAACATATTCTGATTGATTTTCGTGCGGGAACAGTAGACCAACAGCATTTCCCCTTGAAAATTTGGCGAAGAATGACGAATCAAGTTTTATATACACAGCAAAGCTATTATTATGGAAACCCTTTTGGTGAACATTGTTTACGTGAACAAATTGCCACCTATTTATTTCAATCTCGTGGTGTAAGGACAAGTGTTGATTCAATAATTATTGGTAGTGGAACACAACAAATGTTAATCAATCTCATCGAAATTTTAAAAAGGGAATTTTCTAGTATTATTGTCGAAGACCCAGGCTATGATGGTGCAAGAGAAGCTTTTAAATTCCATAATTTGTCCATTGAAACAATCCCCGTCTTTAAATCAGGTGTCGATTTCTCAAAATTAAATGAACTGTTGTCTCGCCTCATTTATGTTACTCCCTCCCATCAAAGCCCTCTTGGTGTTAGTATGTCGATAAAGGAAAGGTTAGAGCTCATCCAGTGGGCTAATAGTAAAGAAGGTTATGTAATAGAGGATGATTATGATAGTGAATTTCGCTATACGCAGCAACCATTTCCGGCTCTTGCCTCTATTGATTCAACAAGAGTTATTTATTTAGGTAATTTTTCTAAATCATTTCTTCCTGGAATACGTATTAGTTATATGGTACTTCCAGAAATGCTGCTATCGAACTATAAAAAACAGTGGTCAGCTTTCGAATGCACTGCCTCCCTTCTACACCAACTTGCGATGGCTAATTTTATGCAGGAAGGTGAATGGAATCGACATATTAAGCGAATGCGCCTCGTTTATAAGCGAAAAATGCAATGCATTACTACGGAATTAAGAAAACATTTCAAAGATACGATTTCAATTATAGGAGAGCAATCTGGTTTGTTTGTATTAGTGAAAATACACTTAAACCTTACTGAAGAATGTTTAATTAACCGCGCATCTTTACTAGGAGTGAAAGTGTATCCTACTTCCATTTATTCAGTACAAAATCATATAGTTGAACCAGCTATAAAGCTTGGATTTAGCAATCTCTCGTGTGAAGAAATTCAGTTAGGTATTCGGCTTTTAAAAGAAGCTTGGACTTAACCATTATGAAATCCGAATATTTCGATAATTATTTATGCTAAAGTTTGATTAAAAAAATCCTACAATCTAGTATTTAACAATAAACAGAAAGAATCCAGCTTGAAAAAAAGATTAATCAAAATGGATTCTTTCTCAGCAAATCTTAGTTTTGTTTTTACAAAAAAAGTTGAATTATTTCGTAATGGTGTTGCTTAGCAATCGTGCCTCTTTGTGGAATTTCATATGCATTTGAGTATCCCTGCAACACCTTTTAATTATAATGCTATTGCATTGTTAATTTTATAGAACATTTATAAACAGTATCTCCAAAAGACCGAATGTCGCTTAAATAATCGTATCCTTTAGGTGAGCCGTAACGGTTGAGCATTCTTACTGCTACTACGTTTTCCTCTGGAATGACGAGCAAAGCTACATTGGTGTAGCCAAGTAATTGATAGGAACCTTGTGGAACTGTATCGCCTATTTGGTTAAAATTAAGGTTTGTGTTTTTTACAAACCATAAAAATCCATTCTTCTGAATAGGAAGTGTTGGGTTGGGAGTTTGAATGGATGTAGCCATTTGAATGATTTCTCTAGGAATAATCTGTTTTCCTCCCCATTTCCCTTCTGTTAAATGAATGTAACCCCATAAAGCAAGCTCCTGTGCAGACACATACATATTCATTCCAGAACCATCTACTACATCCGTCTTCGTCCAAAATGGGTTATCTGCATCTCGAATAGCGTTTGCAATTTTTGAATGAGGCTTACTCATCTTAATCCATTCTGTTGATTGAAAGCCTAGTGGTTCAATAACCTGTGATTTAATAATTTCAGCAACAGACTGTCCCGTTGTTTTTCGGATAATCATTGTCAATAAATCAATGCTTGGACCTCTATATGCCCATGATTCACCAGGTTTATATTCACTTACTAGTTTATTGCCGTCAACAATTTTTAATCCATGTGTATGGGTTAATAAGTGACGAATAGTTACCCCCTCATATGCAACTAAATTCGAATCTTCAACAAACTGCTGAACTGTATCATCCATGGAAAAGTAACCATTGTATATAGCATAAGCTGCAGCAAAACCAATATAAGCTTTTCTTACAGATGCAATATGGAATTGAGTGTCTACTTGAACATCTCGAGCAAGTTTTGCATTAGACTGCTTACCAAAATAAGATTCTTTTGCGATTTTATCGTTCTGAATAATAAATAGAGCACCACCGCTAGCACCCAACTTTTCAGCACTTTCCATCACATGAGTACGTACATCTTCAAATAAGTTTGTGTAATCATTCACGTTCTTTAAAATCAATTTTTCACTCTCCTTAGAATATTAAAAGGGACTCATCATCTTTGGTGAGTCCCTCATTTTATTATTCTCATCTAGTTCACAGAGCGAAAAAATAACGCTCAGTTCTTTTGCAAACATCCCATTTCAGAAATGTACGATTAGATTATTTTCGTACAGCCTCAAATGTAATGAGTTGGCAATCTTTTGATGGTTGCCTTTTGAAAGAATAATCGGCAGAACAAGTAATATCAGAAAAACCAACGCTTTCTAAAATCAGTTTGAATTCTTCCATTCCATACCATCTCATTGCAAACTTCTGTAATTCTGTGTCTACGAGCTTACCTTCTTTCCATTTCTCGTATTTTAAATAAGATAAGGTATATTGGTCAATCCAGTTGATTTCAATTGATTTGCTTTCTAATGTAATGCCTTCTTCATTAGAAAGAGGAAAGGTTGCAGTAGTAATTTCTTCTGTACGCCAATTACTTGGTAATAGCAAATCAACTATTAGACGTCCTTCGGGCATTAGATGATTATAAAAGCATTTCAGAGCGTCTTTAGCATCCGTAAAATTGTCGATTAAACAAAAGGAGCCAGTAGGTATAACAATCGCCTCATATTTTGATTCCAAAGAAAAACTACGTAAGTTCCCTTCATATAGCTTCGGATTTAAGCCTCTTTCTTTGCATCGTTTTCGACAAGAATCTAACATTTCAGTTGAATAATCAATACCATCAACAATAAATCCATTTTCAAGTAGGGGAATTAAGAATCGGCCTGAACCGACAGCAGCTTCAAGTATTTTCCCTTTCGTTCCTTTTAATCTTTCAAGATAATATTCAATGTCACCGCCAATTGAATACCCCACAGGTTTGGTAAAATCATATACTTCCGTACTTAATGCACCATAATAACTAAACATTTCATTTCCTCCAATAGTATATGCGGAAGAATTTTGTTGAGATTATTAAAGCTTCCGCACCTCAAGTTTGTTTTTTGATGTAGGTAAAGAGCTGACTATCATATTAAATCACTCACTTTCTATAGATTATTATTATATTATACACTTTTTTAGGATTCATCCAAATATTTCAATGTGTATTGAGTCCATAAATATCTTATTGAATTAACCTGCCTCGTTCATTTAAAAGGGAGCATTTAAAATTAAATAACTTTATTTCCGTGAATTTGGTTTGAAAAGGTATATGGAACACTAGCGCAAGTTGATTTCTTAGCCATGGCAGTGTTTCGAGGATACTGCAGACTACAAAGTTGGCATCAACAACAAGATGAGCTTTAGCATATCTAGATATATTTTCTAAGTAATTTTTCTGATAAAAACTTTTTAGCTTTATCTCAACGATTTAACATTGTCATTAAATCTTTTAATTCCTACTTGTTATAAGAAAACCATTTCTTATACGCACTCTTTTATCTATAATACTAAGTAACAACATATCTAAAATGGTTGTTGCCAAACTTCATAAAACTATTTTTTTCCTATTACATAGCACCAAGCTTGAAAGAAAAAATGGGCAAATGAAGATTTTTAAATCAAATAAGAATCCAAAAGTATATTGTTATTTCACAAAAAAATAAAAAGCATAGGGCTGTCCAAAAAGCAGTGCATAGCCGGCATTTTGGACAGTAGCGATGATGTTTCGTAAAATGTTGATTCATATAAGCAGAGAACGCCTCTTTTAAAAATGGGATGAACATTGGCTTTAGCAGTGTTATCCTTCAGTAAAAGGGAAGCGATGAAAACATTGATTTCAATACGGTGTCAAAACAAAATGGACTTTTCGGACAACTCCTCTCTATTTTCCGGAGAGCCAATACTTTACTGTATAATTCATTAGTTAAGAAATACTCACGCAACAATACTAATGAATAATAGCTTTCCAGAGAAAGCTACTGCAGAGCGATTAGGTAATACATCTGAAATGATTCACACGGTACTAAAAAACTAAAGATGCCATTGTAAATGCTTTCACACTTGTTCTAAATGGAAAGTGGGACTAATGCATAATAAAACCCTTACATATCAAGCAGTTGACCAATAGCATAGTTTTTAGGCATAATACTTAAAGTAAGCTTTTAAAAATAAAAAATTGATTAAACTATAAAATTTCAAAATTAACTTGGAACGATTATTTTTATAGATTGGCGAAAATTTGTTTGAAACGATACGGCTTGCAATATACGATGACTGACAACAATAAACATTAAGGGAGAATTAGTATTTATGTGTGGATTTACTGGATTTATCGGTGAGGTTGAAGGAGCCTCAGCCGTTTTAGAAAATATGATGAATCAAATTATCCATCGCGGTCCTGATAGCGGTGGTCAATTTAATGAAGGCATAGCTCACCTTGGCTTTCGCCGTCTAAGCATTATCGATTTAGAGCATGGCTCACAGCCTTTATTTAATGAGGACGAGTCACTCGTTTTAATTTTTAATGGGGAAATTTATAATTACCAAATGATTCGTGAAGATTTAATTGCTAAGGGACATGTGTTTAAAACCCAAACGGATAGCGAAATTTTACTCCATGGCTATGAGGAATATGGTTCAAAGCTTGTGCAAAAGCTACGTGGGATGTTTGCCTTCATCATTTGGGATCGTGAAAACCAAAAATTATTTGCGGCACGCGACCATTTTGGCATTAAGCCATTCTATTACGGACAAATGAATGGTACGCTATTTTTCGGGTCGGAAATTAAAAGCTTTTTACCGCATCCGCATTTTGTGAAAGAGCTAAATAAGGAAGCATTAAAGCCTTATTTAACATTTCAATACCCTGTATTAAATGAAACATTTTTTAAAGGCATTTTTAAATTACCTGCAGCTCATCATATGACGTATGAAAATGGTCATTTAACAATTGAGCGTTACTGGGAGCCAACATATGCTCCCGAAGAGCGTCCGCTCGAAAAAATTATTGAGGATATTGATGATGCTGTCCGTGAATCTGTGGCGGCACATACGATTGCCGATGTAAAAGTAGGCTCATTTTTATCAAGTGGTGTTGACTCTAGCTACGTAGCAAGTGTCCTTCGTCCAGATAAAACATTTACGGTAGGCTTTAGCGCTGAAAATTTCTCTGAAATTGACAATGCCGTGCAGCTTTCAAAGGAGCTCGGCATTGAAAATGTTAATGAAATTTTAAACTCAGATGAATGCTTTGCAGATTTAGGAAAAATTCAATATATGATGGATGAGCCGCATTCAAATCCATCGATTGTTCCTCTTTACTATTTAGCACGTCTCGCGAGCAAGCATGTAACAGTCGTTCTTTCTGGTGAAGGCGCTGATGAATTATTCGGTGGCTATGATGAATATATGGACACACCGAATATGAAGAAGTTTAAAAGCCTGCCTTCCCCAATCCGCGCTTTAGCCAATATTGCGGGAACGATTATGCCAAATAGCAAAATTGGTGGTTTGGCAAGACGTGCTAAGCTTCCAGTTGAGCAAACATTTATCGGTCAAGCTCGTATTTTTGAAGAGTACGAATCTACAGCGATTTTAACATCTGACTTTAATAAGGCTCCTTCTGTGGCAGATATCGTAGGTCCTTACTACAAAAAGTTCCAAGGTCATGATGATGTAACGAAAAAGCAGCTTTTAGACTTAAATTTATGGTTAGTAGATGATATTTTATTAAAAGCAGATAAAATGGCAATGGCTCATTCAATTGAACTGCGTGTACCGCTTCTTGACCGTGAAATGATGGATGTTGCGGCATCTGTACCAACACGCTACCGCGTGAATGAAGAAAATACAAAATATGCATTCCGTCAAGCGGCACGTGAGGCGCTACCTGAAGAATGGGCGAACCGTAAAAAAATCGGTTTCCCTGTGCCAATTCGCCATTGGCTGCGCGACGAAAAATATGTAGCACAAGTGCGAGCGCTATTTAGCAGTGAAGAAGCAGCACAATTTTTCAACCGTGATAAAATTTTAGCGCTACTTGACTCCCATGTAACAGGTACAACGAATAGCCAGCGTAAAATTTGGTCGATTTATATGTTCCTTGTTTGGTATAACGAATATTTTGTAAAGCAATAATCTTTTGAAAGGATGACTACGAATTGAAACAATTATTATTAGTGATGTTACTTTTCGCTCTAGTCATCCTTGCTAGCTGCCAAAATGCCGAACCTCTATTTAGAGCTGTAAAAAATCATGAGGCAGCAAATTTTTCTGATGAGTTAGTTGTTTATACGGTAGAATTTTATAGTCGTGTAGCTGTTCCTGAAGTGATAGTTGCGATAGAAAGTGAGTCAACTGGTGAAGAAATTGCGCGTACTGTAGCATCTACAGATGGAGTTGCTGCTTTTGAGCAGCTACAGGAGCATGAACGCTTTGAGGCTGTCGTTTATCATCCCAATGGGCGCGAACAGTCACGTCGAGCTTTTACTTTTGATAAAAGTAAACCTAATCTTATTATCGAAACATTTTATCCGCATTCTGAGGTAGGCTTAGCAGTTCCAACCGTGTTCCAAAATCCAGAGCTGCCAAATGGCTGTGAAATCACCTCTTTAACGGCTATGCTCAATTATTTCGGTGTCGAAAAAGATAAAATGACGATGAAGCGTGAATACTTGCCAAGAGAAATTACAGAAATTCGCGATGGTATAAGATACGGACCCGACCCAGAGCTTGCATATGCTGGTAACCCAGCTAGTGCAACAGATGGCTTTTATGTCTTTGCAAATCCTATTGCAGAAGCAGCTAATATTGTATTAGCTGAGCAATCCTCCAATTTACGTGCGGCGAATATTACTAATGCCACGAAAAAGGAAATTTTAGCGCTTATAGATCAAGGCTACCCTGTTTTAACATGGGTTACAATTGATTGGCAACCACCGCGAACAAATCGCTTTTGGATTGTTGAAGAAACAGGTGAAAAGCACCCTATTTACAGCAATTTACACGCTGTCGTTTTAACAGGCTATGACCATAATAGCGTGACAATTATGAATCCGCTCTACGGCTATGAAACGATTGATATAAATGTCTTCTTTTCAAGCTATGAGGCACTTGGGGCGCATGCGGTTGTGATTCAATAATAAAAAGAAGCCACTTCTTTTCTAAAATGTACCCTATACGATAGACACTTTGAAAAAAGACTATCGTATAGGGTATTTTTCTTTATAATGAAAAAAAGATGTTGGAGCGGATGAGAGATGACAAAAAAATTATTTACTAAAGAAGAACAGAAACAGCTAAAACATAATCCAAATGTACATGCAGTTAGCGAGAAAACGATTACGTATACAGATGAATTCAAACATCATTTCATCGCTGAAAATGACAAAGGAAAATTACCAAGAGAAATTTTCCAAGAGGCGGGTCTAAATGTAGAACTAACCAATTCTAAGACAATTGTTAACTGAGCCAACGAACCACCTGGCACTATCTCTCTTCAAGAAGAACACCTAAGTGACGGCTGATATAATGCCTTTTGTGTGCGAATTATGCCTGTAGAGACTCCAAGTAAAGCCTACCAAAAATCATACTACTACATTTCGCATGTCCACCCAGATGATTTACATAATCAATTGTGAAGGAACTCCATTTGCATATACAAAATACAAACACTCAAAATCTTTATTTCGATTATTGTCTCTCACTATTTACTTACAAAAACACCTCTAATAACTCTCGAAATGAATATGGTACAATATTCAATTATAATAATATTATACCAAAAAGTGTAAAAAATGAAAAATTTATTTACATTTAGATTAAAGTAATATATTCTTATATGTGTAACACAAGTAAAAAAAAGTAAAATTAGGGAGTGATTTTTTTGAAAAAGAAAATGTTGAAATTTTTATTTGTATTCACTTCTTTTATTTTAGTATTTGCTTCTTTGCCATTTGCAAAAAATATTTCCGCTAGTACGATGCAAGCAGCTTATAGCGAACCTGATCTCGAAGCAATACTAAACAGCCAAAAAGAAGCGATTTTTAATGAAACTGGCGAAGTAATTGATTTTAATGTTCTATCTGATAATGAAATTGAAATAATTTCAGAAGGTTTAACATACTTAATTAATACGGATACTTATGAGTTGACACTAAATGGGGAAAATCTAGGTGTTGTAGCTGAAACTGAAATTGAATATTACGACGATATACCTACTATAACTCCCTTTTCTGCGTATACTCCAGTAAAATATGCAACAATTACAACAACTGCAAAAGACCTAGCTGGTGATATAACAAGTGCTGCAGTCTATCTTGGTATTATGGTAATAGTAGGAGTAGCAATTTTAGGGCAAATGGGTGTAGCTGTTCCAGCAATTTTAACAAGTGCCAAAAGTTTTCTAACAGGTTTTGGACTATCCGCCACTGCACAAATAATAGGTGATATACTTGATGCCGTATGGACTTACTCGATATATAGAACTACTAGTCCTGTTCCAACTGGATATGGTTCCAATCAAATTGCTTTTCGTTATCAAGATGCTACTTTAACAGCGAGATTTAAAGTTGGTAATCTTACTACACCACAATGGTCATACAAGAGTACAAAAATTGGTAATTGGTGGTTTAGTGATAAACCGTACTAATTTATTAAAAAAGTGAGGTGAACTTCTTGGAAATAAATAACCTAGGGTTGTTGCTCGCTTCTTTAACACTATTTGTAATTGCATATCGCAACGGAAATAAAGAACCAAAGGAATTAAAAACCGCAATTTTATTAGGTATAGCTGGATTGCTTTATATCTTATTCAAGTATTTAGATTACAGTTTTATGGCATTACTCGTTGGTGTAGTAGGTGTAATAATTTTATTTATTCATGTGTTTTCCCGCAAATGATGTAGATGCTTGTTACGCTTGTAATATATAGCTGGTGATACAGCCAAAGCTGCCGTCTATCTTACTGCTATAATAATTGTATGAATAGCAATTTTATCGCAACTGGGTATAACTGCTCCAGCAATTTTAACAACTGCGAAAACTGCGGCTACAAGTTATGGGCTATCTCTCACTACAACTTTAATTGGTGATTTAGCCGATGTCGTATGGTCTTACTCGATATATATCCTATTCCAACTGGATATGGTTCCAATCAAATTGCTTTTCATTATCAAGATGCCAAAATGACAGCACGCTTCCGTGTTGGTAATTATACTTCACCCCAATGGTCATACCAAAGTGCACAAATCGGTAATTGGTGGTTTAGTAGTAAACCATACTAATTTATAAAAAGTGGGGTGAAGTTCTTGGATTTAAAATACCTACCCTTGTTGCTCTCTTCTTTATTACTATTTATATATGCATATCGTGAAAGGAATAAAGAGCAAAAGGTCTTAAAAAATCCAGTTTTACTAGGTATAATTGGGCTGTTCTATATCTCACTCATGTCTATAGATTATAGTTTTATGGCAGTACTCGTTGGTATAGCAGGTTTGATAATTTTAATTATTAATATTTTTCGTAAATAAATGTTTTTTGGTTTCCATCTACATTTATCCATACGATTTGTCCTTTATAATGGATTGGGATAATTTTCTATCACAAACCAATATAAAGGATTTTTTATGTGAATTTGTAATCAAACAACGCATATAAAACGCCAGATACGACCTATCCTTCAAAAGAGGTATCATTGTTCTGTTCATATGAATATGTATTCCAATAAAGATGCTATATAAATTCATTGATATAAAAATATTGACACTACCTCCAACTATCTTTCGCTAAATTATATCAATTCAATATTCTTGATGCTATTATATTTTTGCTCTCCTCTTTTATCCACAAAAAAATGAGCTTGACGTTACCATCAAGCTCATATCATTTCAGGTTTTCTTTTATTCAAACACAACACGCTTCGCTTCATAGGCTGCAATTGCATCTTCATACTTAAATGTTAAAGCAATTTCATCCCAGCCATTCAATAGCATTTCTTTGTAGTAAGGGTCAATATTGAAGTGATATACTTTTGAAGGTGTTGTGACAGTTTGTGCCTCTAAATTCACTTCGATTGACTGTGCCTCTTGCAAGCCTTGCGCTAGTAGCTCATCGCATTCTGCTTCCGTTAATTTAATTGGTAAAATGCCGTTTTTAAAGCAGTTATTATGGAAAATATCTGCAAAACTTGGTGCTATGACAACACGGAAACCATAATCTAAAATTGCCCAAGGTGCGTGCTCACGTGAGGAACCACAGCCGAAGTTGTCCTGCGCAACTAAAATTTCTGCATCCTTGTATTGTGCTTTATTTAACACAAAATCGGCTATTTCATTGCCCTCATTGTCAAAGCGCCAATGGTAAAACAAAAATTGGCCAAAGCCTGTGCGCTCGATGCGCTTTAAAAATTCCTTTGAAATAATTTGGTCTGTATCTACATTTTTTCGATCAAGCGGTGCATATACGCTTTTCACAATATTAATTGGTTCCATCGTCTTCTCTCCCCTACGCTTCTTGCTTCTCTAGTTGTCGCACATCTACGAAATGTCCATAAATGCCTGCTGCCGCTGCCATTGCAGGGCTTACTAAATGGGTGCGCGCCCCGGTGCCTTGACGCCCTTCAAAGTTACGGTTTGAGGTAGAAGCACAGCGCTCGCCAAACGGAATAATATCTTCATTCATGCCCAAGCATGCGGAGCAACCTGATTCACGCCATTCAAAGCCAGCCGCTATAAATATTTTATCCAGTCCCTCTGCTTCTGCTGCCTTTTTCGTTGAATGGGAGCCTGGAACGACAATACCCTTTACATTCGGATGAAGCTTATTGCCTTGGACAATACTTGCTGCTGCACGTAAGTCCGATAGACGGGAGTTCGTACAAGAGCCGATAAAGACATGCTGGATGGCAATAGATGTAATTGGCTGACCTTCCTCTAAGCCCATATAAGCAAGCGCTTTTTTAAGCGCCTGTTTATCGGATTCGCTCGCGTAGTCAGCAGTTGTTGGTACAGTTTTTGATACCCCTGTTCCCATTGCTGGATTCGTTCCCCAAGTGACAACAGGCTCAATTTCATTCGCATCAATTTCCAATACAACATCATAGCTACAATTCGCATCTGATGCGAGGCTTAGCCAATAGGCTGCTGCCTCCTCAAATTGCTTCTGTGGTGCAAAGCGACGTCCGCGTAAAAACTCAACTGTCTTTTCATCGGGTGAAATTAAGCCAGCTTTTGCACCGGCTTCAATCGACATATTACAAATCGTCATGCGCTCTTCCATTGATAATGCGCGAATTGCCTCACCAGTGTATTCCACAATATGCCCTGTTCCTACACCAATTCCCCATTTCGCAATAATCGCTAAAATAATGTCCTTTGCGGTTACACCAGCACCAAGCTCACCTGTCACGCGAATTTCCATTGTTGGTGGCTTCGTCTGCCACAGTGTTTGCGTCGACAAGACATGCTCTACCTCCGATGTCCCTATACCAAAGGCGATTGCACCAAATGCTCCATGGGTAGATGTATGCGAGTCTCCACAAACAATTGTTTTGCCTGGCTGTGTTAAGCCTAGCTCAGGCCCAATTACATGGACAATTCCTTGATCTGGATGCCCCATATCTGCAAGCTGTACACCAAATTCCTTCGCATTATCCGCTAGTGTGGTAATCTGCTTTTTTGCAATAGGGTCGTTAATCGTCGGCAAATTTTTCGTTGGTACATTATGATCCATCGTTGCGAAACATAGATCTGTACGACGCACTTGACGATTATTTAAACGTAGCCCTTCAAATGCCTGCGGGCTTGTTACTTCATGAATTAAATGTAAATCAATATAAAGTAAATCAGGCTTGCCTTCTTCACGATGTACGATATGTGATTCCCAAATTTTTTCAATAATATTTTTTGCCATTGTAGTCACCAATCCTTAAATATACGAAATCATAATGCTTTCTGACACGAAGCTCGTATCAATTTCATTAATCACTTTATCTGTCCATTCATCTGTAGATAAAACGCGTGTACCATCCTGTGCTAAATCAGCTGTGAAATAACCGTCATCAAATACTGCACTTACCGCACGTTCAATTTCTGCAGCCTCTTCTTTTAAGCCGAAAGAATATTGCAGCATCATCGCAACAGATAAAATAGTTGCCGCTGGATTTGCAATTCCTTGCCCTGCAATTTCTGGTGCAGAGCCGTGTACAGGCTCATATAAACCAAAATTATCACCGCGAATTGAAGCGGATGGTAATACACCTAAAGAACCTGTAATAACAGACGCTTCATCGCTTAAAATGTCACCAAACATATTTTCTGTTACAACAACATCATATTGACTTGGATTTGTAATAAGCTTCATCGCTACGGAGTCGACTAAATTGTGCTCCACTTGCACATCAGGGTAATTTTTCTTCTTTTCTTCTACAATTTCACGCCATAAACGTGAAGTATCTAATACATTCGCTTTATCTACAGAGCAAAGCTTGCCTCGACGCAATCTCGCTAGCTCAAACGCATTCTCTACAATACGTTCAATTTCCCCGCGTGAATACACGCATGTATCAACAGCAGCTAGCTCTGTTTTTTTACGTGGTTCACCGAAATAAATGCCGCCAGTTAGCTCCCGTACAATCATTAAATCAACATTTTCCGCAACCTCACGCTTTAATGGAGAAGAAGCTAGTAAACTAGGGAACGCCTTCACTGGACGGAGGTTAGCGAATAAGTCGAAATGCTTACGAATTTGTAGCAGGCCTTTTTCTGGTCGTAAATGTGGTGGATTATTATCCCATTTTGGTCCACCGACTGCACCTAGTAAAATTGCGTCGCTTTGTTCGCACATTAAAATTGTTTCATTTGGCAGTGGATTATTAAACTGATCAATTGCTGCACCACCAATTGCGCCGTATCCTAAATGAAATGTATGATTGAAACGCTTGCCAATCACTTGTAATACTCGAACTGCTGAAGCAATTACTTCAGGTCCAATGCCGTCTCCAGGTAATACCGTAATTTTCTTTTCCATAAAAAACACCTATCCTTCTCGCGTATATCGTCGCGTTATTCTTTGAAGTTACATGGGGATGGTTTGTCAAACCCGTGTTCCTACAAATGCATCCCCATGGCATTTGTTACACGGTCGGTTGGTGTGCGCGAATACTTTGCTGAATTAATTGTCGATTAATTGCATTTAAGTAGGCCTTTGCAGATGCTTCTAAAACATCCTGAGCTGCATCGCGCCCAGTTGTTGTATAGCCGTGATAGCGTAAATTAATGACTGCCTCCCCTAGAGCATCGCGCCCTTTGCCAACAGATGTAACACGATAATCTAAAATATTGACTGTGCCACCTACTAATTGCTCTAATGTGTTGAAAATTGCTTCGACTGAGCCGGAGCCAGTTGAAGCGGCTGTTGCAAGGTCACCATTTGGTGTAGCAACAGCAACAGTTGCAGTTGGAATATTTTCTGTTCCGTATTGCACTTGTACACTTCTCAACACATATAACGGAACATCCTCCACTAAAACTTGCTGCTCTGTTAATAAAGTAACTAAATCCTCTTCTGTAACCTCTTTTTTACGGTCCGCTAATTTTTTGAACTCTGCAAATGCTTTGTTTAGCTTTTCGTCCGATAGCTCATAGCCCATTTTCACTGCACGGTCGCGGAAGGCTGCACGTCCCGAATGCTTCCCTAATACTAATGGCACTTCATCCTCACCAATTAATGCAGGTGAAATGATTTCATAGGTTTCAGGGTTTTTCAGCACGCCATCTTGGTGAATGCCTGATTCATGCGCAAAAGCATTGCGTCCAACTACCGCTTTATTTGGCTGGATAACGACACCTGTTAAACGGCTCACCATTTGTGATGTTCGTTTAATTTCCTTTAAGTTTAAGCCTGTTTCAAATGGATAAATATCTTTGCGAATATGTAACGCTACGCCTATTTCCTCAAGCGATGCGTTACCAGCTCGTTCTCCGATACCGTTTATTGTACACTCCACTTGGTCTGCACCGTTTTGAATTGCTGCAATCGAGTTTGCGGTTGCCATGCCTAAATCATCATGACAATGTGCAGAAAACTTTACATTGTCCGCCCCCCGCACGTTTTCACGTAAAAACTTAAATAATTCACCATATTCCTGTGGCGATGCATAGCCAACAGTATCTGGTACATTAATTGTCGTTGCTCCTGCTGCAACAACCTCGTTAATAATTTTCACAAGGAAGTCGCGCTCTGAACGGAAGCCATCCTCTGCTGACCATTGCACGAGCGGGAAAAACTTCTTCGCATATTTCACCGCTTCTACTGCCTGTTCCACAACTTGCTCAGGCGATTTTTTCAGCTTGTATTCCATATGAATCGGCGATGTTGCTAAAAAGACATGAATATGTGGTTGTTCAGCTACTTTAATCGCTTCCCAAGTAGCGTCAATATCCTTTTGAACGCAGCGCGCTAAACCTGTTACAATTGAATTTTTTACCGTGCTAGCAATGCGATGCACCGCATCAAAATCGCCGGGTGAAGAAGCAGGAAACCCTGCTTCAATAATTGTGACACCTAACCGCTCTAGTTGCTTCGCGATTTCAATTTTTTCTGCTGTGTTTAAATTAATACCCGCTGACTGCTCTCCGTCTCGCAGCGTTGTATCAAAAATATCAATCTTTCGCACTATTTCACCACTACCTTCTCTTTACCTGCTTGAATGAATGGCATCATTGCACGCAGCTTACGCCCCACTTCTTCGATTTGATGATTCGCGCCTGCTTCCTTATATTTTGTATAGCGTGGACGACCTGTTTCATTTTCTTTAATCCAATCTTTTGCGAATGTACCGTCTTGAATATCTTTTAATACATCTTTCATGCTTGCTTTTACTTCATCCGTAATAATGCGTGGGCCACTCACATAATCGCCCCATTCCGCAGTATCTGAAACAGAGTAGCGCATTGTTTCCATTCCGCCTTCAAACATTAAGTCAACAATTAGCTTTAGCTCATGCAATGTTTCGAAATAAGCTAATTCTGGTTGGTAACCTGCTTCAACTAATGTTTCAAAGCCTGCTTGGACTAATGCTGTTGCCCCACCACAAAGTACTGCTTGCTCACCGAATAAATCAGTAACTGTTTCTTCAGCAAATGTTGTTTCTAGTAAACCACCACGTGCAGAGCCGATTCCTTTACCATAGGCAAGTGCTAAATCCTTCGCTTGACCTGTCGCATCTTGATGGATTGCAAATAAGCCGGGTACGCCTGCTCCTTCTGTATATTGACGGCGCACTAAATGACCTGGGCCCTTTGGAGCTACTAAAAATACGTCGACATCCGCTGGCGGTGTAATTTGCTCAAAGTGAATGTTAAAGCCATGTGCAAACATTAATGCTTTACCAGCTGCTAAGTGTGGTGCGATTTCTGCTTCATAAACAGCCTTTTGACGCTCGTCTGGTAATAGAATTTGGATAATATCTGCCGCCTTCGCTGCTTCTGCAACAGATGTTACAGCTACACCATCCTCTTTTGCTTGGTCAAATGACTTACCTGGGCGAACTCCTACAACTACATCAAAGCCCGATTCTTTCAAGTTTAACGCGTGCGCATGACCTTGTGAACCATAGCCGATAATCGCGATTTTTTTACCTTTTAATACTGCATCATTGATATTTTGTTCATAGTACATTTTTGACATGGGAAATTCCTCCTGAAATTTAATTGTTTTTTATATGCTAAACTATTTTGTTATTTCAAAATAGAGAGCTGCGGTATATCTGTTTTTTGAATTTCACGTACAGCGGCTGTTGCGCCAGTACGCGTTAATTCTTTAATGCCATATGGTCGAATTAATTCAATAAAGGCATCAATCTTTTCTGGGTCACCAATCACTTGGTAGGTTACCACATTTTTCGCCGTATCCACTACTTGTGGTCGGAATGGTTCAACAATCGCATTCATCTCTGCTCGCAAGTTTGCTGGTGAGATGACTTTTACTAAAGCCAGCTCGCGTACGATAATCGCTTTATCTGTAATATCATTAACCTTTAGCACATCGATTTGCTTTGATACTTGCTTAATCAGTTGCTCGATTTTACTTTCATCCTCCACATGTACGACAAATGTCATTTTTGAAAAATTTGGCTGCTCAGTGTGGCCAACTGTAATGGACTCAATATTAAATTGACGCTTCATTAAAAGTCCGGTGATGCGGTTTAACACACCACTTTGATTAATTACGGTTACAGTAATAACACGTCTCATCCTTTTTTCACTCCAATCATTTCATGCAGCCCTTTGCCCGGTGCTACCATCGGATACACATTTTCAATTTGCTTTACTCGGCAATCAATCAATGCTGGTTCGTCTGAGTTGATTGCTTCTGCAAAAATGCGCTCCGCCTCTTCTAATGTGTCGATGCGATATCCTTTAATGCCGTATGCATCCGCCAACTTCACGAAATCTGGCTGAACAGGCATTAATGATGAGGAATAACGCTCCTCATAAAATGTTTGCTGCCATTGTCGCACCATCCCTAAGCAGCTATTATTTAAAATGACGATTTTCACAGGTAATTCAAATTCCTTTAATAAAGAAAGCTCCTGTGCTGTCATTTGGAAGCCTGCATCGCCGCAAATGGCAATAACCTTTTTATCAGGCTCTGCAAACTGTGCACCAATTGCTGCCGGGAAGCCGAAGCCCATCGTCCCAAGCCCCCCCGATGTAATCCAGCTATGCCCATTGTTTAAAGCATAGTACTGCGCCGCCCACATTTGATGCTGCCCAACATCCGTCGTAACAATGGCATCGCCCTCCGTAATACGATGAATCATTTCAATTGCTTGCTGTGGCAATACCTCCTCACCAGCTTCCTCATACCATAATGGATATGCTTGTTTATTGCTTTCTAAATAAGCAATCCATTCTGTCGTATTCGGTGCATCAAAGTCTTTTTTCAGTAGCGCGTTTAGCGCCTCTTTTGCATCCGCCACAATCGGAATATCTGTCGGCACATTTTTACCGATTTCAGCAGGATCAATATCGATATGAACAACCGTCGCATTCGGTGCGAATGTTGCTAAATTTCCTGTTAGACGATCATCAAAGCGAGCGCCAATATTAATGAGTAAGTCGCAATTTGTAATCGCATCGTTCGCTGTAAATGTCCCATGCATACCTGCCATACCGTAAAACAGTTCATGCTGACCATGAATGCCGCCTAAGCCTAGCAATGTGTTAACGATTGGCAATTGGTACTTTTCAATGAATTCTGTTAATTCTTCGCGTGCATCTGCAAAAAGTACGCCAGCCCCTGCTAACACAAGTGGCTTTTTAGCATTGGAAATAGCTTGAATTGCCTTTTGAATTTGTAAATAATTCGGCTTATATGTTGGCTGGTAGCCTGGCAAATAAATTTCTTCAGGAGCCTTTGGCATATCACCTTCTGTGAAAATCGCTTGTGACACATTTTTTGGGAAATCGATAACAACTGGTCCTTTGCGCCCTGTATTAGCAATATGAAACGCCTCTTTAACAATGCGTGGTATATCACGAATATCCTGCACCTGATAGTTATGCTTCGTAATCGGTGTCGTAATGCCCATAATATCTGCTTCTTGGAAGGCATCAGTGCCAATGACAGATGTCGCCACCTGCCCTGTAAAAATAACGAGTGGTAAAGAATCAATCATTGCATCTGCAATACCCGTTACGAGGTTTGTTGCACCCGGTCCACTTGTTGCAATAACAACACCTGCTTTATTCGTTACACGCGCATACCCCTCTGCTGCATGAATAGCCCCTTGCTCATGACGTGTTAAAATGTGACGAATAGGATTGCGGTACATCGCATCATAAATTTGTAATACCGCACCACCTGGATAGCCAAATACAATTTCAACACCTTGGTCATGTAATGCTTGAATTAAAATATCTGCACCATCTTTTGGTTTTTTTATTTCTTCAACTTGTGTTTCCTCATGCCCCGTATCGCTTAGCGAAACATTTGCCGTCATAATAAACGCCTCCTAATGATTTTTAAATAAATAAAAAAGCCTTCTTTCTCCACACGCAAAAGAATTACTCTTTACGTAGGGATGAAAAAGACTTTCCATGGTACCACCCTTATTTATAGCATGACAAACTCATGCTACCTCAAGAATAGTGTGAGCTCCCTTCATTCCACAAAATTGTGTGCAACTAAATGCAGGGACACTATTCATTCATAACGAGCACTTTGATTATGCCCGGAGCTATCTAATGGCAAATGCGTTTAATAGCTCACTCCGAGGGGATGTCGGAATTAGTTGTATCGCCGGCTTCCAGCAGCACCGACTCTCTGGTAGATACAAGTCTCTAATCCCTTTAACCTCATCAACGATTTATCATATTTTCATGACGCCGCCCTGTGAAGCATTTGTTACTAATGCTGAGTAACGTGCTAACCAGCCGCGCTTAATTTTTGGTTCAAATGGTTGTAATTTTTGTCGGCGCTCCGCTAACACTTCGTCCGACACTTGTAAATTAATTGTTCTGTTTGGTAAATCAATGACGATTATATCGCCATTTTCTACTAAAGCAATTGGCCCGCCTTCAGCAGCTTCTGGTGAAATGTGACCGATTGAAATGCCGCGTGATGCACCTGAAAAACGTCCATCTGTAATAAGTGCCACTTTTGTTCCTAAGCCTCTGCCTTGAATTGCAGAAGTCGGTGCTAACATTTCTGGCATACCCGGACCACCCTTCGGCCCTTCATAGCGAATTACTACAACATGCCCTTCCTTCACTGTTCCACTATCAATAGCAGCTTGTGCCTCTTCCTGAGAATCAAAGACGATTGCTTCACCAGTAAATTCTTTAATGGAAGGGTCTACAGCGCCGACTTTAATGACGGAGCCCTCTGGTGCAATATTGCCGAATAAGACAGATAACCCGCCAACAGGCGAATATGGATTATCCTTTGTACGAATGACTTGCTCATCCGTAATATGGTCGTTTTTAACGAGCTCACCCATCGTTAAACCAGTAATTGTTAAACGATTTGGATGAATGGCACCTGGGATTTTTGTTAGCTCATTAATAATCGCTTGTACGCCACCCGCTTTATTAATATCATCCATCGAAATATCGCTCGCAGGCATAATTTTTGCTAGGTAAGGTACACGCTCTGCCACTTTGTTAATATCCTCGATGTTATAGTCAATTTCCGCTTCATTTGCAATTGCCAATGTGTGTAAAACTGTATTTGTTGAACCACCCATTGCCATATCTAATGCAAATGCATCATCAATCGCTTCCTTCGTAATAATATCGCGTGGCTTTATATCCTCTTTTATCATTCGCACTAAATGGTGCGCTGCTTCTTTAATTAAACGGTGACGCTCCTCGCTTGTTGCGACGATTGTTCCATTGCCTGGTAGTGCTACACCGAGCATTTCCATTAAGCAGTTCATCGAATTGGCTGTAAACATGCCTGAGCATGAGCCGCATGTTGGACATGCATTGTTTTCGATATCGAGCAACTCTTCTGCTGACATTTTGCCAGATTTATGTGCGCCGACACCCTCGAAAACAGAAGTTAGCGAAAGCTGTTTACCACTTGCTGAAGTTCCTGCTTCCATCGGACCACCTGATACAAAAACCGATGGTACATTTGTGCGGACAGCTGCCATTAGCATTCCTGGTGTAATTTTATCGCAGTTTGGAATATAAAATACTCCATCAAACCAGTGCGCATTTATTACTGTTTCAGCAGCATCTGCGATAATTTCTCGACTTGGTAGCGAATAACGCATCCCAATATGTCCCATCGCAATTCCATCGTCAACACCAATTGTATTAAATTCAAATGGAATGCCGCCTGCCTCGATAATCGCTTCCTTGACGACATCAGCAAATTCACGTAGATGCACATGCCCTGGAATGATATCAATATAGGAATTACAAACACCGATAAAAGGCTTATCTAAATCTTTCGCCTTCACTTTCCCCGTAGCATAAAGCAAACTACGATGAGGAGCACGGTCTACTCCTAGCTTAATCATATCACTTCTCATTTTTGAAACGCCCCTCACGTTTTTCCATTTGGTTATTTTGATTCAAATGTTATTGATTTATTTGATTGTCGCTATCATAGTACGAAAAAATAGGGACGTCAACAGGCTTTTTTTAATTTTTTAAACAATTCAAAAAAATCAAATAACTAGTAAGCGTTTTCATTGTGATAACGATGCGTTTTATTGTATTCCAATAATTTTTTCGTAATTATGACAAAATAAAGACAATTGTTTGTTGGGTCTGATTGCTTTTGGAGATGTTGGGAAAAAGTAGGCTACTACTACATTTCCCAACATTCGTTAATATGTTCTTAATACGGAGATATTTAATTAAAAATGCGGCGGAAATAACTTGTGACAAAAATATTGTTTGGGTCATGCTCATTTCTTAGCTCATTGAACGCAGCAAATTTTGGATAGTAATCACGTATATTAGTTGCGTCGTAATCATTTACTTTTCCCCAATGCGGTCTACCGTTATATTTTCTCATTAATACTCGAACCCAATCAAAATACGGAGTTTCATTCATTCCTTTATACATATGGAAAGCTAAAAAAGCGCTTTCCTCTCCTTGTGTGGGGCTTAACATCCCTTGCTCTCCTTTTGTTGTGCGACACTCAATCGGGAAATGAACAGTAAATTTACCCTTCTTTAATACTGCATGTATTTCTTCCATACAAGCTTCAAAATGCTGTAATGGTATTGCATACTCCGTTTCAGTAAATTTGACGCTACGCGGTGAAGGAAACATACGGTAGCTTAAATCTGTGCGCACACCTTCAGACACGAGCTTTGAGCTAAGCTTACTGACAGAGCTGCTTGCTCGAGGCTGCCATTTGCAAAGCTCCGATATAACGTAAAACAAGCCATTTTCAACGAGCTGTAAATTCATTTCATTCAGATGGCGCTGCCACTTATTTTGCTCAACTGGTGCAACTTTATCCATTTTTTTCACTTGGATAAGGTCGCTGCCGGGGAAATAAAACCATTCTACATGACGATGTGTTCGAATAGTTTGTTGAAAATTTTTCAACGCATCCTCTAAATTCGTTTTTTCCGATACATAATGCAGACTATAAAGTGGCGTAACTTGTATTGTGACAGTAACTAAAATACCGAGTAAGCCTATTGATACATGCAGTGCCTCCGATAAATCATCAGTACCTCGCTCATGTTCAATATATTCTCCTAAGCCATTGATAAAGCCCCATTTTGTTACCATTGAAGAGAAGGAACCAAGTGTTACACCTGTACCATGTGTGCCTGTTGCAATTACACCTGCTAATGTTTGCGCTTGAATGTCGCCCATATTAATTAATGCGAGCTGGTGCTCTGCTAGTAATGGTCCTATTTCATATAAATAAGTACCGGCATAAAATGTAGCCGTTAAATTTTTAGTATCAACAGATAGTAAACCGCGCAAATTATGTAATGTTAGCGCTGTCTCTTCAGGCATTGCGACAGGGCTGAAGGAATGAGCAGCACCTGTAACGCGCAATGTTTGTTGTTTCTTCATATTTTTTATAATTTGCTGAATTGCCTCGATTGATGCAGGTGCATGATATGTAGATGGATATGAAACGATATTATTCGCCCAATTCGTCCATCTTTTTCCCTGCTGCCAATTATTTATAGAAAACATTGTCGCTCACCTCGATATGTCAGTATAGGTCCTGCATAGCACATGTTACGTGTACCGTGCAAAACAGTAAATCGTTCACATAGCTCGCCCGCTTTAGCATGTCTTAAATAAACTGTATCACCAATTGTTAAAGAACCGGTTGAATCAATAAAGGGTGTTTGTACTTCCCCAGCACCTTCCAATGGCAATAGCTGATAATTTTCATTTAAAAATACTGGTGCACGATCTTCACCGATAGCGCCTGAAGCGATATAGCCTCCTCCTTGGCAAACAAAGGTATGTGCATCAAATTGGCGTGTAACACGCAAGGCAAAGCCGACAGCGGGTTGCAAATTTAATGTATCATAATGATCAAATAACGCAGGTGCAAAAAAGGCAGAGCCGACTGTTGCTTCAGTAATTTCCTGCTGCTCGCAGGTATAGGTAATGCTTCCTGAGCCACCACCATTAACAAAGGCCACTGGCGCAATTGATTTCACATGTGCAACAGCAAGCCGCCTAAAAGAAGTGATTTTCTCTATTGATTGCTTTTTTAGCTGACGCACTACTAAACCTTTCGCACGCATTTTTCGAGAGTTTGCCAATGATAAATCTGGCACACCGGCTATTTGTGCCTCATAACCCATGAGTGCATGAATACGAATATTCGGATAATCTGTTAATTTATCTGTAAAATTTTTTAATTTTTGCAGTGAATCGAGTGGCGAACGCTTAGTCCCAAAATAAATCCATTTAAAATTTGTAGAGATATTAATATCGATACATATTTTTGCCATCGTCTGCATCTGCTCAGCACAATTTTGTAAAAGCTGAACTTGCTCGTATGCATCAACCATAAAGGTAATATCTTTTCCAGCTCTACTGTAGGCCAGTAATTTTTTTATATTATTTTCTTCAAAGGTTGGGTAACCTAGCAACAGATGATCGAATCCTTGTTCAATTAAATAAACGCTTTCTGCTGCTGTAAATGTCATTAAACCTGCATAATTTACTAATTTCTCCTGAATGTATTTTAAAACGCTAACGGAACGCACAGATTTTGTTGCAATTCTTACTGGCTTTGTTGCCAATCGATTAACGAAATCAATATTTTGGTCAAGTGCATCATAATCTAACCAAGCAAATGGACGCTCAATATGTTGGAACACATTTTCATATTTCTCCAATAAATTCATCCCCCTTTTAAATGTAGATTCGACCTTAATGGAGAAAAATCCTACCAACAAAAAAAGTTGATGAAAAGCTTCAATAACAATCACTTTTCACCAACTTTTTCATCTATAATTTTTTATGATAAGAAAATAAAATCAACAGCAACGTTTAACAGTACAATGGTGTGAACCAACGCGAATAGCAAGCCTTGTCGATCAAGTGTCTTCATTAATTGTACATCCATATTCATCACTCCGTTGCTTTTCTTTTAGTATACTGTAAAAATATTAAATTAGCAAAATATTTCGAATAGTCGGAAAAAATATTTCCTCCTGCAAGAAGAAGTTAAGCCTTTGGCGTAATTCATTAAAATACAAACAATTCAAAAATTCATGCGTGGCCGGCATGTTGGATACTGTCGGTAGTGCTTCTCAAAAAGCTCACCCATCAAAAAATTCTTTGAAAACGGGAGAAACACAAGGTTTAGTGGACTTTCCTCAGAATGAAAGTGAATAGATGTAATCTGAATTTCCATTGCACCGTAAGAAGAAGTCACCATTTCGAGCAAACCCGTCCTCCTTATTTTACAGTTGTCATGACACATGGCATAATATTAGCTATAGCATTAAAGGAGGCTAATAAAATTGACAAAAGCATTACTCATTATTGATTATACGCATGATTTCGTAGCAGCTGATGGCAAATTAACATGCGGTGAGCCAGGACAGCAAATTGAAGGCAGAATGGTCGAGTTGATTGACAGCTTTTTAAAAAATGGCGATGTGGTAATTTTCGCCAATGATATTCATTATGAAGGTGATACTTTCCATCCAGAAACAAAATTATTCCCACCTCATAATATAGAAGGTACTAATGGACGTGAGCTTTACGGTGCTGTAAAAACAATTTATGAAGCAAATAAGAAAAATTGCATTTCCTTCAACAAAACGCGCTACAGTGCTTTCGCTGGCACTAATTTAGCCATTTTATTGCGAGAACGTAAAATTCAAGAAGTTCATTTAACGGGGGTCTGTACTGATATTTGCGTACTGCATACGGCGATGGATGCTTACAATTTAGGCTTTAATATCGTCGTTCATGAAGATGCCGTGGCTAGCTTTAATCCTGAAGGGCATACATGGGCACTAAAGCACTTTACAGGCTCACTCGGGGCAAAGGTTGTGTCCAAGGAGAGCTAAAAAAACTCATTTTAATTCAACGAATTTTGTACAGCATATAATGAAGAAAAAAATAGATGTTTAAATTCCGTTTAATTTGGTTATAACTAATTAAGCGCTATTATAACTTTAATGATCACAAAGGAGATGAACATCTATGATTAGCTTTATTTGGTATCTTATTATTGGCGGTCTTTTAGGTTGGTTAGCTGGGGTAATTTTAGGTAAGGATGTCCCTGGGGGCGTTATCGGTAATATTATCGCAGGTATTATCGGCTCTTGGATTGGCAGTATGATTCTTGGGAATTGGGGCTGGAGAGTTTCTGACTTTTACGTCTTCCCAGCACTAATTGGAGCCATTGTTTTAATATTCATTGTAAGCTTCATCATGAAATCGATGCGCAAAGCAATGTAAATTGTCTAGTTTACACAGCAAAGCAACCCTTTATAGAAACGAAAACTCAGCGCCTTTCGCAATATGGCTATGAGTTTTCGTTTATTTTTGTGCGCTTGCCTGCTGAAGAGCCACGCGCTCTAGCTCCTCGCTATGTGCACGATATTGCTTATAATAAAATAAAATATCTTCCACATATTTTTGACTATGATTATATTGATAGATAGCTTTTTTCAGCTCGCCTTTTGCCACACCTGCTTTCGATAAAAAATTAGCGGCTGAATATACGGCATCTTCTAAGTCGTAAGGGTCTGCAATGCCGTCATCATTCGCATCCACACCATAGCCACCGTATTTTTTTATTATTTTAGGATTTGTTTTTTCCTCCTGCTTTATATTACCTTGTCCTAAGCCCGTACATGTTGGATGCTGCCACCCAACAAATGTGCATGGCATAAATTGCATATGCCCTTCTGCTCCAACGGGGGATTCAAGTGTCGACATCGTGGAAAAGCGTGTTTCTACTCGATGATGTGCTGCCAACAACGTCCAAGGAACACTATATTTTTCACCAGCAGCCATATAAATGGGAATATACTCAATAGGTATTTCTAAATCAAAACTCACTTGCAACTGGGGGGGTTTTTCCTCTTCAATAGCTGCTTCAAAAGCTGGTATTGGCTGCAATTCCTTCCATGCTAAATAGACAAAAAAATAAACTGTTATCGCAACAGGTACTAACAGCACGATAATCCATATTTGAATTTTTTGAGAAAGTAGCGGGTCCTTCTTCCCCTTCTTCTTTTTCCCCATTTTTCTTATCCCCCATTTTAACAACAGCGAGCTTATCGCTTAATTTTGTTACAAGCTTATTATCGATAAAATATGAAATTTGTTTAATTTCATTTTAAGTGGTAATTTAATTATATTCTACTATTTCATTTATTTTGGTTGCGAAATAAAATAAAAGCATATAAAATACTTTTTTGGATAATACATAAGAGGAGTGTTGTGTCATGTGGAAGGATTTTAAAGAATTTGCTATGCGTGGTAATGTGATCGATTTAGCAGTAGCGGTTGTGATAGGTGCTGCATTCGGTAAAATCGTCTCATCATTAGTAGACGATATTATTATGCCATTGATTGGTGTATTAACAGGTGGCATCAATTTTTCAGAAAGCTTTGCATTTGGTAGTGGAGATGCACAAGTAAAAATCGGTGCATTTTTACAATCCATTATCGACTTCACATTAATCGCCTTTGCCATCTTTATCGCAATACGCTTAATGAATAAATTAAGCCGTAAAAAAGAAGAGGCGGCTGTAGAAGCAGCACCAGAAGTCGACTCAAAAGAAGAACTTTTAAAAGAAATCCGCGATTTATTAAAAGAAAAGCAATGAGGTGGCGTCAGACAAGTAGTGCATTATCTACTTGTCTGACGTTTTCGTTACAAAAAGAATGTGCTGAAAGCAGTTAAAAAATTTACAAATCGGGATTGTTTGAAAAGACGGCTTCGTTTTACAAGCATAATGAAAGCTTGATTCTCACCATATCAAAGAAATCCCGCTACCCCTAAAGTTTCTCTCGTTTTCAAAGAAGTGTCTTGCTATTTTAACAAACACATTCCTTGAAGAAGCGCTCAGCAACAGCGTGCAAAATGATAGCTATGCACGGCTTTTTGCACGCTCTCGTTTTTTGTAAAATTAAATTCATAGAAAAGCTATTGATACGATACGTTATAAATGATAAATTGGTTTAATAGTCGGAACATTCTTATGTTTCGAGAAATACTATTGATAGAAAGAGTGAGTTTATGACAAAGCAGCGTATTGAAACAACATTAGTGCAACTAGGTAATCATAGCGACCCGAAAACAGGAGCTGTCAATCCCCCACTTTATTTCTCAACAGCATATAAACATGATGGAATCGGAAAATCTACTGGCTACGATTATACGCGTACAAAAAATCCAACACGTACAATTTTAGAAGATGGGATTGCAAAGCTTGAAGGTGGCGATGCAGGATTTGCTTGTAGCTCTGGTATGGCTGCAATTCAACTCGTCTTGTCATTATTTAAACCAAATGATGAATTGATTTTACCTGAAGATTTATATGGCGGTACATATCGTCTGCTAAAAACGTTTTCAGAAAGCTATAATATTAAACCTGTCTATGCTACATTTACCTCTCTTGAGGAAGTAAAGGCACTAATTAACGAAAACACACGTGCTTTATTCATTGAAACACCTACAAACCCATTAATGCAGGAAATTGATTTAATTGCATATGCGGAACTTGCCAAAGCACATAACTTACTATTAATTGTTGACAATACGTTCTACACGCCTTATTTCCAGCGTCCAATCGAGCTTGGTGCAGATATCGTACTACATAGTGCTACAAAATACATCGGTGGGCATAATGATGTTTTGGCAGGGCTTGTTGTAGCGAAAGGACAAGAGCTATGTGAACGCCTTAGCTTTTTCCATAACGGGGTCGGTATGACATTAGGACCAATGGATGCATGGTTATTAATTCGCGGATTAAAAACATTGCATTTACGTTTAAAGCAGCATGATGCAAATGCCAAGAAAATTGCAGCTTATTTAGAGCAGGAACCATTAGTAACAGATGTGCTTTACACAGGGAAAGGTGGCATGCTTTCATTCCGTGTAAAAGATGCTGCAATGATTGATCCATTCTTGCAAAATATTAAGCTTATTACATTTGCTGAAAGCCTTGGCGGTGTGGAAAGCTTTATTACGTATCCAGCAACGCAAACACATGCAGATATTCCATACGAAGAACGAGTAGCACGCGGCGTTTGTGACCGCCTATTACGCTTCTCCGTTGGCGTGGAGGAAGCGGAAGATTTAATCGCAGATTTACAGCAAGTATTCGATTTACTTAGAGAGGGAGGGTTTTAATGACGAATCTTGAGACGACGCTTATTCATGGGGCGATTCGAGAAGGCTATGCAGATAAAAAAGGTGCTGTCAATGTGCCAATCTATTTAGCTTCTACCTTCCATCAAGAATCAATTGATGAATTCGGTGAATTTGACTATGCACGCTCAGGCAATCCGACACGTGATGCTTTAGAACGAGCAATTGCAGAGTTAGAGGGCGGCGACCGAGGATTTGCCTTTGCTACAGGTATGGCGGCGGTAACTGCTAGTTTAATGCTGTTATCGAGCGGTGACCATATTGTTATTACAGAGGACGTTTATGGCGGCACTTACCGTTTCGTCACAAAGGTGCTGCCGCGCTTTGGCATTACACACACATTTGTTGATTTCACAGATTTAGAGGCTGTGCGAGCTGCTGTAAAGCCCGAAACAAAGCTCCTTTATATTGAAACACCTTCCAATCCAACACTCGGCATTACCGATATTCGAGCGGTTGTAGAAATTGCCAAGGAGCATGGGGCATTATCCTTTTTAGATAATACATTTATGACACCATTACATCAGCGACCTTTAGATTTAGGCGTGGATATTGTCATACACAGTGCAACTAAATTTTTATCAGGGCACTCCGATATTGTTGCAGGGCTTGCGGTGACTAAAACTACTGAGTTAAGCGAAAAGCTATACTTTATTCAAAACTCATTTGGCTCTGTTTTAGGTGTACAAGATAGTTATACTTTAATCCAAAATATGAAAACGACAGCCGTCCGCTACAATGAATCGAGTCGTGTGGCGATGAAAATTGCGCACTACTTACAGGCGCATCCACTTGTTAAGCAAGTATATTACCCGGGTCTAGAAACACATCCTGGCTACGCCGTTCATGCGGCACAAAGTACTTCTGCTGGTGCGGTTCTTTCATTCACCCTACCTAGCTATGAAGTAGCAAAGAAATTTGTCGAGGCGATGAAAATCCCTGTCTTTGCAGTAAGCCTCGGTGGTGTTGAATCAATTTTATCGTATCCTGCCAAAATGAGCCATGCGGCAATGGAGCCCGAGGAACGTCTAAAACGTGGCATTACAGACGGCCTTCTCCGCTTTTCCGTTGGCTTAGAAAATGAAGAAGATTTGCTTGCAGACTTTGCCCAAGCATTGGAAAAAGCTGCACAATAAAGAAAAGCTGAAAATAAATAAATCATCGGAATTAGCCACAAAAGACGCGTTATGAATGTCTTTTGTGGCTAAAAGCTTTCCAGCACCACTTCTCCACAAGCAAACACTTTATCAAAACACAAAAATAAAGCATTTGGAAAGCCTGCCACTGCACGGCTTTCCAAACGCTCCTATACTAAAATACAGATGAAAACCCTATTTTAGCATTTCCATTGCCTCTCTTTTACTAAAGGATAACACCATTAAATCCTGTGTCCATCATATTTTCAAAGTAAGCACCATCTATTCTCCACATGCAAACACCTAAAAAGCGTTCAGCAAGCCTGCCACCGCACGGCTTGCTGAACGCCCTTACTTACGTTCTTCAATTAACGTCTCTAAATCAATAGCAATTGTATCATAGGAAACACCGTCTACGGTTTCCGAGTAGCCAGAATAGTTTTTCACTGCAATTCCTGTTTCATCAACTAAATAAAAAGTATTCATATGCATAATTTGATCATCACCCTCTACTTTCTTAATAAGGGTTTTAAAGGATTTCAAACCGAATTGCTCAATAAATTTTTGATCATAGCCCGTAACAAGCTGCCATTTTGACTCATCTGCAACCCCGTAGCGACTTAAATACTCCGTTAGTACTTCTGGCGAATCATTTTCAGGATCAACTGAAAATGCTACGATATTATAATCCTCAACGCCCTCTTCTACTAAACGATCTTGAATTTCAGCCATATTATTTGTCATCGGTGAACATATCGTCGTACAGTTTGTGAAAATAAACATTGCAAGCCAAGGCTTTCCTTTCAAGCTGTCCAATGTCACTTCTTCACCGCGATGATTCGTTGCTGTAAAATCAGAAACCTCATATGATGTCGTTGGCTTAAATTTATAATTGCTACATGCCGCTAAAATCATCGTTAATAACAATAGCACCACAATATGTTTTCTTTTCTTCATCATCTCTCGCTCCACTCTCTAATCGTTAATTTTATCCCGTATTAACAGGCTGTAAGACCCCCACTTCAAAACAGCAGGTAAAACCAAGATGTTGAAGTGGGGGATCAAACAGCCTGTAAAAACCCGACTGGTGAAACTACCAATCAGTGGGGGATGTACGAAAACCCCCACTGATTGAAGGTTCACTTTATCTTATCGAATTCAGAAAGCGAATACAATAGGTTTGACAGTGAAGACTTTCTGACGAATTTGTGAATCAGCATTTCACAAACAATGGCGTCCAAAAAGCGTGCATAGCACTGCTTTTTTCGTTTACGTTTTATTGAAATAACAGCCGTTTAAAAAAGCAAGATGCCTGTTATCAATTGCATCTCGCTTTGGTTTTTCCTATCTAACCAGTAGAAGTTAACCTAAAATCGTCACATCCTATGCTTAGCCCAACACAATGCTAGCCATAGATTTATTAGTTGCTCTTTTCAGACAGCTCCCTCCCTATTATTGATTGAGCAATTTTATCGAAGTCAGCACTTCATGAATCGCCTCAAGCTTACTTTCAATACGATACAATAAATAAAAAGAGACAAGTATCGGAAATCCTAAATCTTGTATCATCGTTACCCATTGCTCTATTTTTAGCCCCTCCTTCTTGAGAAAAGAAAAAACTGTTTAAAATGGCGTATATTTGGGACAGTCCTAATAAATATGTGCTTTTCATCTCTACGACGCAGGGAGCCGCCCTTAAATTACTTTTCAGACGGCTCACCTTCTAAATAGTCAGTACTTTATTGCTGTTACAACACATTAAATTCCTTTACTGTACGACTTACGATACGTGCTGCTTTTTTTGCTACAATAGTTACATTATCGCGCATAAACACATTTTGCTCGATAATTGTTTGCATTGCAGCAACCACCTCTGCATCCGTTAAGTTAGCTTTCGGCTGTGCTACAGACAATGTGAGTGTTTTTTCATCTGCAAGTTGAAAAATAAGCTGTAATGTATTTGTCATTCATTCCTCCTCCTTTCTACACGAATTTCTAGCCTGCCCCTAAGCTACTACAATGCGTTGTTTATCCGAGCGTGTAATTGTTACTAACGGATAAATGCTTAAGCTAGCTATTGCAGTTGCTACAGCTGCAAGCTGTTCTGCCGTTGCAGTAGGTTGAATATTGCGGTATGAAGCTGTTTTATAAAGTGCTTTCCCGTCTGCATTCGTACCAACTTCAAATTGAAGCGTTACTGTTGCTTGCTCAAATTCATATGCTGTCATCTCGCTCCCTCCTTTCACTAACTTATATGGCATTTTGAAGGGAAAAAAGGGACAAGCTTTAAAAAGTTATTTTTCAGTATTTGAAAATGGCTATGCTTTTTGACAAGTTTCCTAGCAAATCATAGGAATTACTTGAAACATTTCGGATGCTAAATAAGGCAAAAGCTTTTATAATAGAGAAAGAGATTGTAAAGAGGTGAATTATTTTGCTTAGTGGCTGGTTTTTATTATTTATCGCTTTTTGGGTTATTGTCATGATAAGCTTGCTAGCAATTGGCGGCTTTTTCATGTTCCGTAAGTTTTTAAAGCGGATGCCGAAAGAGGATGGTAAATCGGATTTAGATTGGCAGGAATTTTATTTAGATAAAACAATTCATTTATGGGGAGAGGACGCAAAAAAATTACTGAATGAACTTACTTCCCCAGTCCCTGAGCTGTTTCGCCAAGTAGCGAAGGAGAAAATTGCAGGGAAAATTGGCGAACTGGCATTGCAGGAGCATGCTACTGCCATTGATCAAGACCTGCTTATTCGTGGCTATATTATCGCAACACCAAAACGCGACCATAAGTTTTTACGCAAAAAGCTGGATGAAATGGAGATTGATATAGCACCATACGAGCATTTGTTTTAACAGAGGCGTTCAAAAAACGTGCTTACACACGGCTTTTTGTTGTAAGAATAACCATTTAAAAAGAAAAATAGCTAAGGAGGGATTGATAAGACCCCGCCTTAGCTATTTATTTATACATCCAGTGTTTTTTCTAGCTTTTTAAATTGCCATAGCATCGCAATGCGCCACGGCACAATCATTGCAAACGCTAAAATCCAAAACATGCCGCCAAGCTCACCTATATCTAAGCTATTTGAAAAGATTAATTTTAATATGATTCGAAGTATAAGTAAGCCAATTAAAATAAAGAAAAAGGCCTTTGAACGCTTTAAAAAAATCGCCCCTTGACGCACTTCGAATTTAGATGTAGCAATTAATACGGTCGAAAAAATTAAACCGATTGCGGCTGCTTCTACAATTTGTAGTGGCGCAACACGAAATTCCTCAAAAATAAACATAAGTGCCCCTGTCGACATGGCGATTGGTGGAATAATGATTTTTCGGGCATTTACAGGTTTCTTCTGTGCACGCATACGAATAAACATAACAAAGGTCCCCATTAAAACCGCCATCACAGATGAGCCTATTATTAAATATTGAGAGGGGATATTATTAAGCATTGTTTCCCTCCTGCTTTAATCAATTAACTCTTATTTTCAAATAATGTATCCACAATTTGTTTTAATTCCTCAGGTTTAAATGGCTTAACGATAAAATCTTTTACACCATACATTAACGCTTCCTTCACATGCCTCTGCTGCCCTAAAGCAGTAATCATAATAATACGGGCCTCTGGAAATTCCTCAATAATATGCTTCGAAGCCTCTAACCCTGTCATGATAGGCATCGTTAAATCCATCGTCACTAAATCAGGCTGCAATTCTTGAAAAAGTGCTATAGCCTTTTTACCATTTGCCGCTTGCGCTACAACTGTAAAACCCCAGTTTTCAAACAAGTTACTAATAAATGAGCGCATAAAAAGCGCATCATCAACGACCATAACTGTTGGCATAGCACTCCTCCCCTTTAGTTAGAATCCTGTGAAACCGCCAAACAGTCCAGAGAATATACGAATAATATATTCTAAACCGTTAAAGAAGAGTAAAATACCGACAGCAATCATAATATATCCGCCAACTTTAACGATTTTTTGGCTATTTTTACGAATCCAATTCATTCTCGTTATAAAGAATGATAACACAAAGAACGGAATCGCAAAACCAAAATAATAGGCAAGCATATACCATAGCCCAGCATCAGGCTTCGTACTCGCCAATAAAATGATAGAGGCTAAAATCGGTCCTGTACAAGGTGTCCAGCCTGCTGCAAAGGCTAAGCCAATTACACCTGAACCAAAATAACCCGCTGGACGATTTTTAAATTGGAATTTATGGTCCTTCGCTAAAAAGTCAATTTGTAGCCAGCCGACAATCATTAAACCGAATAAAACAATTAAAATCGCACCAACTTGGCGCAACAGCTCTTGATATTGCAAGAAAAATTCATTGACGAATGTTGTACCAAAGCCAATGGCAATAAAAATAATCGAAAAACCGATTAAAAAGCTTAACGTATGTAAAACCGCCTGCTTTTGCATCATGCCTTTTTCTTTTGTTAATTCCGTCAAGCTCATTCCTGTTATGTACGATAAAAATGCTGGATAGAGCGGCAGTGTACATGGTGAAATAAAGCTTAAAAAACCCGCACCAAATGCTAATAGTATATTTAGATCCACACCTGTATTCATATTTCTTTTTTCGCTCCCTTACTGTCATGCTTTCATCGTATCAAATTGTACAAGAAAATGCGCTTGTTTCGACTGTGAAACTTTTATGGCAAAATAGTGAAACAGCCTTTCATATTAATGGACTTACTTTCGGCTTTATGCTAGTTTGCGCTTTTTCATGAGCTGCTCTCGCAACGTAGAAAGGGAGAAAAGCGCGAGGGCTAACCAAATAGCGGAAAATGCCAATATCTCCATCTTTGTAAACGGCTCCTTATACAAAACAACGCCTATTATTAACATCGTTGTCGGCGCTATATATTGTAAAAAGCCAATTAAATAAAGCGGAATGCGCTGTGCTCCTTTCGCAAAGCAAATCAAGGGAATTGCCGTCACAACACCACTTGCCATCAGCAATACGTCTGTCGATAAGCTAATATGTAAAAACGAAGCGGTTCCTTTTTGGAATAAATAGGCATATAAAACAAGGGCAATCGGCAATGTAAATAATGTTTCAATTGCCAAACCACGTAGTGCATCTAGCACAACCCTTTTCTTCAATACCCCGTAAGTCGCAAAGCTAAAAGCTAAACAAAGGGCAATCCAAGGAAGTCGTGCATAATTGATTGTCATAATAAGCACACCTACTAGCGCAATCAGCACAGCACCAAGCTGTACACGCGTCAATCGCTCCTTGAAAAAAAGCATCCCAAACAAAACCGAAATCAACGGATTAATATAATAGCCGAGGCTCGTTTCAAGCATTTGATGACTATTCACCGCATAAATAAAAACAAACCAATTGACCGTAATCATAAATGAAGCGGCTACTAACGAAACGAGCTGCTTTTTATGCTGCCATAAATACTGTAAATCGCCAAACAATGCGCTCCTTTGCCCAATCATCAAAATGGCAAGCACTGTAAAGATAAACGACCAAACAACACGCCCCACTAACACTTCTACACTATCAACATGCTCTAGTAGCTTCCAAAAAAGAGGCAACACACCCCACATCGCATACGCTAAAAATGTATACACTATTCCTTTTCTCTCTTCACTCATCTCAGGCATCTCCTATCTTCTCTCACGCTCCTATAATAACATAAAATATATTTCCTCCACTTCAACAAAGAGAAACTTTTTTAAAGCATTCGTAATAACAAAACGGATGTGGGGGAGCTGTTTCTCTCCTCATCCGCGCTTATCATCCTCGAGCTCCTCTTAGTTTAAAAGCCGTAATTCACACATCTAAACATACCTCCCTAGGAAGCATGATATTGGTCACTCATTTGTTGCGCGTGAGTGGTTTTTCGGTTGAAACAAAAATAGAAGTTCCATCACAACCATTCACGCCCATTCATCATTTCCATCACAATGCTATCTGTAATCAAAGGACTTTTGGACAACAATCAGTATAAAAATATTGCCTTAGGTACACATAGAAATATCATGACTTGCATATTGAATTATTTTAATAGTTTCATCGGATATGACTTTTGGGAAAATTCAACGAAACCCGATATTTATCAACTTACTTTGATGGCTATCGTTAACTAAATATGCGAAGGTTGTATGATAGGTTTTCACTATAGAAAATGAAAAGTCCCCAATAGAACGACCATAAGTAAAACACCAAAGCTATCGCGCCTTGGTGTTTGTTTTTTATTTCTATAAGCTTGTTATACCGTTTTGTAATAAATACATTTTATAATACAAGCCTTGTTGTGCAAGTAGCTCTTGGTGTGTGCCGCGCTCTTTAATTTCTCCTTGGTGCAGCACTAAAATTTGTTCAGCATCTTGAATCGTTGATAAGCGGTGGGCAATTGCAATTGTTGTACGCCCTTTTCGCATTTTCTCTAAAGAATGCTGAATGGCAACCTCAGTTTCCGTATCAATAGCAGCAGTTGCTTCATCCAAGACAAGCACTTTTGGATTCGTCGCAATTGTTCGTGCAAATGCAAGCAATTGACGCTGCCCACTTGAAAATGTCGAGCCGCGCTCCGTCACCTTTTGCTTATATTTATCAGGTAGCGTATTAATGAACTGGTCTGCCTGCACAAATTCTGCAGCCTTCTCCACATCAATATCAGTTAACTCCTTATTATATAAACGAATATTACTTTCAATCGTTCCATAAAACAGAAACGGATCTTGTAGGACAAGCCCTAATTTATGGCGAATTTCCTCTTGGCTAAAAGCTTTAATTGACTGACCATCAATGCAAATATCACCTTTTTCAAACTCGTAAAAGCGCATTAATAAATTGATAATCGAGCTTTTACCGCTACCTGTATGTCCTACAAGTGCTACTGTTTCACCCGGATTAACTGTAAAGGAAATATTTTTTAACACATCCTTTTGCCCATCGTAGCTAAATGTCACATCTTTAAATTCAATGCGACCATCTGAAATTTTGCCAGCTAGATTTTGCTGCATTGGCTCAAGCTCCTCTTCATCTAATAAGATAAACACACGAGAGGCTGCAACGAGTGCCTGCTGGAAGATGGCTAAACGCTCCATCACTTGATTAATCGGCTCAAAGAAGCGGTTAATATACGTAATAAACGCATACACAACCCCTATCTCAACAGCTGTTTCTAGCGATGTTTTACCAAAATACAAAAGCAGTAGCACGATGGCTGCAAAATAAACCAAATCGACAACAGGACGTAGCAACAAGCTGTTTAGCTTTGTATTGTCCATCATTGCCTTATAGTGCTTTTCATTAATATCGTCAAACTCGTCATTAAAGCGCTTTTCTTGGCGGAATGCCTGCACAATGCTCATGCCAGATAAAGATTCCGCAAGTTTAGCATTCAATTCACTCAGCTTTTCACGCATTTCCATATAAACGACTGAACTATATTTGCGATATAAATAAATAATATAAATAACGATTGGTAGCAGCACTAAAGCAAATAAAGCAAGTACAGGATTCATTAAAAACATTGCGATATAGACACCGACAATTAAAAACCCTGCCTGTACAAAGCTAATTAATACACCAACAAACATATCCTTAATTGCTTCGGTATCGTTTGTCGCCCTTGAAACAATGGAACCAGCTGGTACACGGTCAAAATAACGCATGCCTAGCTGATGAATTTTCGTAAATAC
This sequence comes from Metasolibacillus sp. FSL K6-0083, assembly GCF_038630865.1. Classification (NCBI taxonomy): domain Bacteria; kingdom Bacillati; phylum Bacillota; class Bacilli; order Caryophanales; family Caryophanaceae; genus Metasolibacillus; species Metasolibacillus sp. FSL K6-0083. The sequence continues at coordinate 708,887 of NZ_CP152046.1, forward strand.
ATCAATGCGTAGTTGCTGAATAATTTTCAGCGCAATTTCCTGGAATTTCACTAGCTGCAAATAGCTAATAATTACATTTAGAATTTGAATTACCGCATAGCTAATCGCTAAAATGAGTATTGGCTTCGTTTCAAAATTGCCAATCGCTACATGGTCATCTAAAAAGATTTTAATCAGATACGGTCCGAGCACATCCCCAGTAACCGTTAAAACGAGTAAAGCAAGTGCAATAACAACCGCTTTTTTATGAGGAATTAAGTAGCGCAATAAACGTTTTAAAATAGCAGCTTGCTCTTTCCGTGAAAAGGTTGGCTGTTTTTCCATGCTACATTCCCCCTTTCTCTACTTGCTGTTCTAGCTGCTGTAATTCATACATTTCATAATAACGACCTCGTAAGCTCATTAACTCCTCATGTGTCCCTTTCTCCACAACCGTTCCTTCATGCATAACGATAATGATATGTGCATGCTGGATGGCACTTAGGCGGTGAGACGTAATAATCGTTGTTTCGTTTTCACGTGAAGCCTTTAATGCTTGTAAAATCGCTTCCTCCGTTTTCGCATCTACAGCCGACAGTGAGTCGTCTAAAATTAATAGCTCAGGCTCCATCATCAATGCACGGGCAATGGAAATACGTTGCTTTTGCCCCCCTGACAAAGAAACGCCACGTTCACCGACAATCGTGTCGTAGCCTTCTGTAAATTGTAAAATATCCTCATGAATATAAGCTAAGGTAGCTGCATGCTCCACCTTTTCTTTTGCTGCCTGCGGGTTTGTAAAGGCAATATTTTTGTAAATCGTTGATGAAAATAAAAAATGATCCTGTGGTACATAACCAATAGCCTCGCGCAGTGCCAGCATCGTATAATCATCAATTGAAATATCACCGTACGTAATATGCCCTTTATAGCCTTCAAATTCACGTAAGAGCAACTTTAATATCGCTGTTTTTCCAGAGCCTGTCTTACCGACAATGCCAAGTGTCTGCCCCTGCTGTAAATCAAAATGCACATTCGTTAAAGATGGCCTTGCATCGCCCGGGAATGTAAAGGAATCAACATGGAAAGATAAATGTCCTTTTGGTCGCACATCATATGCGCCCGTTTTATCTTTAATTTCAATCGGCTCATTCAATAACTGCTCGATGCGGTCATAGGAAGCAGAGCCTCGTTCCACAATATTAAATAACATGCCAATCGCTAGCATCGGCCAAACAAGCAAGCCTAAATATGTAGTAAAGGCAATTAAATCACCAATTGTCATTGCCTCTTCCATAATAAATTTAGCACCAAAAGCTAAACTCAAGAAAAAGCTAACGCCAATAACAAGGCTAATCGTTGGGTCAAAAAGTGAATCAATTTTTGCAACACGCATATTTTTCTCCACAACATCATCAGATAAACGTGTAAAGTCCTCGATATCATCACCCTGCTGCCCAAATGTTTTAATAACCTTCATACCTGAAATGCTTTCCTGCGTTTTATCGTTTAAATCAGAAAAGGCTGCTTGTGCATGGCGAAAGCGCTCATGTAATAGTTTGCCGTAATAGTTTGTCAGCAAGGCCATAAATGGCATCGGTATTAATGCGATTAGCGTTAAGCGCCAATCAATCGTAATCGCCATCGCTAAAATAACAAAAGTACCTGTCGTAATCGAATCAAATAATGTGAGTACACCCCCACCTGCCGTCTGCTGTACAGCGGAAATATCATTCGTGGCGTGTGCCATTAAGTCTCCAACACGTCGTTGTTGATAAAAGGAAGGCGACATCTTTGTAAAATGACGAAACAATTTTTCTCGCAAATTTTTTGCTAAATAGTTAGACGAGCCAAAAATCATTTTACGCCAGTAATAGCGCAGTACATACATCAATATTGCTACCGCAACAATTACCCCTACCCATTTTGTTAAAGAGCCTGCTGTTAACGTCCCATCACCGATTTCATCAATTGTATAACCAATTACTTTCGGTGGAACAAGCTGTAAAATCGCTACAAGCGTTAACATGAAAAGACCGATAAAATACTCGCGACGGCGCTCTTTAAAAAACCAGCCGAGCTTTCGAAATACTTTCATTGTTTCTCCCACCTTTATATTTTGACCTGCCTATTTTAACAAATATTCGAACATTATTGAATAGTATTTCAATTATTTGTTTCGATTTTTGAAATATTTCAGTCCAAGGGCTGAAGGGGCTGTCCAAAAAGCCGTGCATAACCGGCATTGTGGACAGTGGCGATAATGTTTTACAAAATATTGACTCAATTAAATAGAGAAGGCGTCTTTTAAAATGGGATGAACACTGGCTTTAGCAGTGTTACCCTTCAATAAAAGTAGGGCGATGAAAATCTTTATTTCAATGCGCTCTCAAAATAAAATGAGCTTTTCCGACAATCCTGACATCTTCTATTTAAGTTACTGTCAGGCGAATTGATTAACCTTGATTTTAAAAAGAACGCCTCGTATTCAAAGATAACTCTCGCTATATTTTCCCTAACCCCAGCTACCACACGGCATTTCGGTCACGCTCTGAAAGAAATACGTCCCATTATCTTCACATAAAAAAACACCGCTAAAAGCAGTGTTTTCCTCTCATTTTCAAAGCCGGCTATCACACGGCTTACTGGACGCCCTTTATGTTGTTACTTTAAAGACCGTTTTAATTTTTTGAATTAAGCCACCTGTCGAGTATGTTAACACACTGCGTTTATAGAAGGAGATGCTTACTAAATACATTGCAAATGTCGAAGCGACTAAAATAGCTAAAGATAGTAGCGGCTCAAGCACCCCTAAATCTGTTGCACCGATGCGCATTGGCATAACCATACCAGATGTAAAAGGTACATATGAACCTATTTTTACTAATAATGTATCAGGATTAGATGTAGCTGTCACCATAATAAAGAAAGCGACAATGACTAAAATCATTGCAGGCATCATCGCCTGTGAAGCTTCCTCTGGTTTGGATACGAGTGAGCCAAGCAATGCACCAATAATTAAAAACAAGAAAATTGTGACAAGTAAAAAAGCTGCGACATAGAGTAAATATTGACCATGTAGCTCTGCTAAAATTTCACTAACCATCGTCCATTTCGCACCGCCATCTGTTGTTTTCAATAAGATAAACAGCGTTCCAAATAACAATGCAAATTGTGATAATGCAACTAAAAAGATGCTTGTTACCTTCGCTTTAAAATGCGTTTCTGCCTTTACGCTAACAAGTAACATTTCTAATGCGCGTGAACCCTTTTCTGACGCTACATCAGAAGTAACAATTGATAAAAATGAAATAACAAATATATACACAAGGAAGCCAGCAACATATGATACGAACATCCCTGCTGATTTTTGCTCCTCTGACTTTCCATCCGTAGCCGCTTCATTTAACGTTTTCATGGAGATTTGCGGCGCGGCATTTAATAATTGTGCCGATTGCTCAGCCGTTAAATTCAATTGGTCCATTGCATAAAACTGCCCAATTGTATGTGCAGTAGTAGATAATTTTTGCTGCATTGTTAGCGGCAGTGGGTTAAGCGATAAAAGTTCTACCTCTAACGTCGCATTTGCTGCCGAAAAAACTACCGCTGCATCATATCCTTCATTTTTCAACGCTTGTTCCGCATCGGGGGTAGAAGCAAATTGGGTCCAAACAATATCTCCATCCTCCAGCATCTTGCCTACCTCAAAGCTTGTTGTATTCACATAAATAATTTCATCTGGCTGGCTTGAAAAGAGTGCTTCTTTTATATCAGACCAGAAGAAAATTAATGAAATCCCTAAAATATAAAGAACTGTAGTAATAATAAATGATTTCGCTTTTAACTTCTGCTTATAGTTTTCCTTTAATAAAATGAAAAACTTAGACATGATTGCCACCTACCTTGTCTTTGAAAATTTCGTCTAGTGACAAATAATCTAAACTGAATTTCTCAATATATGTACCTGCTGACACGACTTCAAAAATATCCTTCGCATAATGTTCATTTTCTAAAGTCAGTACATATTGATCTCGCTCTTCCTTCACAGATAGAACACCACGCAAGCCAGCAAGTGCCTCTTTTGACATCTGTGTACGAACCGTTAATTTCGTTTTGCCGTACTGCTTTTTCAAATCTAAGAGTGAGCCTGAAAACAGGGAGACTCCACGCTTTAACAAACATAAATGATCGCATAGCTCCTCGACATTATCCATTTGGTGACTTGAAAATAAAATAGTCATCCCTTGCTCTTTTAAAAATAAAATCGAATTTTTTAGTAAATCTTTATTCACTGGGTCAAGACCACTAAACGGCTCGTCTAAAATTAAAAACTTTGGTCGATGAATGAAGCTAGCAATTAACTGTACCTTTTGCTGATTTCCTTTGGATAATGTTTCAGCCTTATCATTGCGCTTTTCCTCAAGCTCAAAACGCTTAATCCAAAAATCTGCCTCTTTCTTGCAATCATCCTTTGTCATGCCACGCAGCTGTCCAAAATAAATCAATTGCTCCTCTACCTTCATTTGCGGAAAAATACCACGCTCTTCAGGTAAATAACCAAGCAAATCACGATTAACGCTCTTGATTGGGACCCCTTCCCACGTAATCTCTCCCTCCGTCGTCTCCTGTAAATCTAAAATCATGCGAAACGTCGTCGTTTTCCCTGCACCATTTTGGCCTATTAATCCAAAAATCTCACCAGGTGAAATTGAAAAATCCAAGCTTTGAACCGCTGTAAAGTCCTTATAGCGCTTCGTTACATTTTGTAATACTAGCAACTAAGCCATCTCCTTTCTTTAACTCCGATAATCAATATACGGCTGGATTGTAAAAATGTTTCATAAATTCTCAAAACTTTTTATTCAACATGTTCTTTTTCAGTATAATAGAATAACATCGTTACATAACAAAATATACGAATTGGAATATTAGAAGGTGAAACAATGAACTTTGGAACAACATTACAGAAAATACGCAAAAATCGACAACTAACGCAAAATCAGCTAGCATGCGGCATTGCCCAACAAGGTACATACTCGCGTATTGAGCGCGGACAACTCGCAATGAGTGCCGGACAGCTTGTGCAGTTTGCTGACAAGCTTAATATGACGGTAAATGAGTTTATTTATATCCATCTCCAACATCAAATTAGCGAGCGTGAAAAAATAACGAGAGCTTTTGCAGACATGGATTTGACAACCCCAATGGCAATTAAAAAGCAGTTGAAAATTGCACAGCATTATCTCGAGCAGCATGCAGACGATTGCTCGTTGATGCTTACCAAGCACTACTTGTTTTAGTAGAGCAAGACGACTTGCAGAAAGCCCGTCTCATTGCAGAAGGTATTTGGGTAAATATGCAAAGATTAGATTATTGGTATATTAATGACCTAGAGCTTTTAAATTCTATCTTATTTTTGTTTCCGCTTGACTCAGCTGTGGAAATTGTAAAAGTAGCTATCAAACGTCTGGATATGTATAACGATTATTATAAAGACTTAACCTATTTAAAAATTTATTTTCATTTGAACTTGTGCATTATTTATTTGGAAAACAAGAAATACGCCATATGCCTTACAATGCTCGAGCGTGTCTATAAACAATTTAAAAGAAAGCTCTCTTACCAAATACTCAGCTATATTTACACATATAAAGCCATTTGCCTGTTTCATTTAGACCGCCAAAATAACGAAGAAATAAGCAATTTAACGACATTAATGAGGCTCTATGATGATGAGGAAAATTTATCGGTGTTACTACATGAAATTTCCATTCAATGCAAAGAAAAAAGCGCAAAAAACTGTTCAAAAAGCCGTGCATAGCCGGCATTTTGAACAGTAGCGATGAAATTTCACAAATATTACTACATAAAAATAGGGAGCTTCCCTTTTAAAAATTTGATGAATATTGACTTTAGCAGTGTTACCCTCCAACAAAAACAGAGCGTTGAAAACCTTTATTTCAATACGATGTCAAAACAAAATGGACTTTTCAGGCAATCACTTTATTTACGGGCGAATTTAGAGGTTTTACGAGCGGATTTGTACTGTTTATGAGCGAATTTTGCCCCCAATTGAGCGATTCAATACTTTAGACCTAAAAACAAGCGGCAATCGCCTTACAGATTAAGGGAAAGTGTCGCTGATAGCATGCGACATCATATTTAGAATTAACGAAGCACACTTCAATAAGTATTGCTTGTGGTAAAGCATTTAAAAAAGCTAAATCTGTTCGTTGTTTTGCTCCACGATTGCGCAAACCACTCACCTGACTAATTGCCGCACTTATTTTAGATGCAAGCAGTTCCATTTCTTTCCGTCTATAAAGCACCTCGGTTCCTAACCCATTATTCGTCGTCTGTGCAACTGCATTAAAATGCACACTGACATGCAGCCCCTTCCCTTTTTGATGTGCTGCAATTAAATAGTTTAAATTTTGCCGCTGATTTGTCGAACGATCATCTAAAATAATCCGTACTTTCATCCCCTTATTCTGAAGCAAACCTGCTACACATTTTACAACGCGCCTCGCCTCCGTCACTTCATCAATAATGCCTACTGCTCCTGTCCCTACATGCCAATGCCCTGCACTTAAATTCATTACCATTCCCCCTTTTTATTTAGATAGAAAAGGGCATATAAAAAAGGGACAGATAGAGCATTTCTCTCTACATATCCCCATTAATTTAAACTAATGTTTCAATACAAAGCTTAATAGCCATCGTTAAATCTGTTTGTGACCAGCTTGGCACTTTGCCATGCTCAATTGCTAGCTGGTGTGATGCTGGGATATGAATAAACCCTGCTTGGATAGAGCCTTTTGTTTCATATAACAATGTATACATTAATAAATTACACACATATGTACCAGCCGTATTTGATATTGCCGCAGGATAACCCGCTGCTGTTAAACGATTAACCATTTCTCGAATTGGCAATGTAGAGAAATAGCCATCTGCCCCGTCCAACGCAATCGCTTCGTCTGTCGGCGTATGTCCTGAATTATCCTTTGCTCCATCCATCACATTAATTGCGATACGCTCAGGTGTAATTTTACTACGCCCGCCTGCAAGTCCAAGCGCTATTACAGCGTCAGGCTTTTCATCTATTAAAAGCTGACGAATCTGTTGCTGTGCTTCGGCAAATTCTACTGGCAACACCTTTCCTACAATTTGATATGCCCCTATTTCCTCTCCGTTTAAAGCTTTAATAACTTCCTCAGTAGGATTTAATGTAAATTGTAAAAATGGCTCAAACCCTGTTAATAATAATTTTTTCAACGTTATTTCCCCCTATACTAAAAACCGTATTTTTTGAAAAGCTTATGAAGCAGTGTTTTGACAAAATAAAAAATAATAGCGGCACTCGCACCGAACAACATAATAACGCCTAATGGTCCACCAGATGCAGTAAAAAATAAAAAATAATACGGCAACATGAAGAATGCTCCAAATGCTGCATAAGCTAAAATTTCGAGTGAAGGCAGCTTCCAAAAGCGGTCAAGCAATATCGAAACCGCAATTCCCCCTACAAAATAGGCAGGCGCACTTAACAATAAAAACATTTGAAAAAGCTTCGAAAATGGAAATAAATCAACTTCAGGTGTAAAGCCTGCATAAGCAAATAACAGACTAAATAATAATGTTGCAATTGCCGCAATCACACTTTTTCGACCAATTTCTTTTATCATAAAGAACCTCATTTAATATTTTTATTTATTTTAACATAAAAAAGCTATTAGGAAATAGGGCTGCCACACAAATGCGTTTTTAGATAGCCCTATTCTAATAGCTTAAATACACTACATTTTCTTTAGCTTTTCATATTCAAGTTGTAGCTGCTCAATGCGTTTGCGACCTTCTTCACGGTTGCGAATTGTTTCCTCTTGAATTTGTTTTGTCTCCTCGATACCAGCCATAATTGTTTGCCATGTCGTTTCAATCGTATCGATAGTAATACTTGGGCTACCAGCTGAACGAGCAATCGTAACAGAATTTTGGCGAATATTTTGTGCGTTGCGCACAAGCATTTCATTCGTTCGCTTATCAAGCTCAATCATTGAGTCTGCTACAAGCTTTTGTCGCTGCATTGTAACAGCATGTACAAGCCCTTGCTTAAAAATCGGTATTGTCGTAACAAAGGCTGAGTTAATTTTAGCAATTAAATGGTTGTTTCCTTGCTGCATTAAACGAATTTGAGGTGCAGATTGAAACGACACTTGCTGAGCCATTTCTAAATCGTAGCGGCGCTGCTCTAATAGCTCCACCGCACGTTGCACCGTTTCATATTCTAAAACAGCTACTTGATCCCCTGTATTTGCTTGTGCTTCGAGTGTTGGTAGCTGGCTGTTTAGCTGCTCTACCTTTACCTCTACAGCCGCAATATGTTCACTTAAACTATGGAAGTAGTTTAAGTTTTCATCATACATTTGCTCAAGCTCCATTGTATTACGTTTCATTTCAACTTCGTATTTTTGTATTTCATTATAAACGACGTCAACTTCTTTATTCATCGTATCATATTTTGACAACAGCCTTTCTAGCTGCTCCTTGCTTTTAGAAAACAAGCGCTTAATTAGACCGCCTTTTTTCTCTTCTTTGTCAAAATCTTTCGGATCAAAACGATCCATAATTGTATTTAAGTTGCGCAGAAGCTCACTTGAACGCTCCAATTTGCTCGTTTTAATTGTCGACAGCATGCGATCTGAAAATGTAGAAATGCCGTGAGCCGTTTCTTTCCCGAACTCCAATACGGCAATTTGATTATTGACATCAATTTTATCAGCTAATGCTATAACTTGTGGCTCCGTTTTCAAAGCAATTTGACGCTTACGAATTTGCGAATATTCCTCATTTGAAACAAGCTGCTTAGGCTCGACCTCTACTAATTCGGTTGTCGTTTCTTTTTTTGCATCTAAGTCTTCAAATAATGGATTTTTATATTCAGACATATTCATCCCCCAATTCTTATCGTACTACTTATATTGTACATTATTTTGTCATACTTCATATACGAAAAAAATACGTAGAAGGTTTCGTTTTCTTTTTTATTAGGATTTTTTTAGTTATTGTTACAAATTAAATTTTCACTATTATACTAGCCACTCTTTATAAAGAGTGAGAAAAAGGAAAGTAACATGTATGAAAATGATGACAATTTTAATTCATTCTCTCCATACAGAGAGACAACCGAAAGAAAGGTGCTACACAAGATGATGCGTTATTTCAATCCATTCTCTCAATACAGAGAGAGACGGCTACGGCAGGCTGCCACGCAATGCGAAAGCGAATTTCAATCCACTCTCTCAATACAGAGAGAGACGGTTCTTTTATTCGATAGACCGGACAATTTTAAAATTTCAATCCACTCTCTCAATACAGAGAGAGACAGGGAAACCGGAGGAAGAGATCACGAAGACAGAAAATTTCAATCCACTCTCTCAATACAGAGAGAGACGGAACTGGAAGGTGTAATCAACCGACAGGAAGAGATTTCAATCCACTCTCTCAATACAGAGAGAGACCCACGCTGTCGATGATGTTTCAATCGCTGATGAATTTCAATCCACTCTCTCAATACAGAGAGAGACGACGCTGGACGAGCGAGGGCTGGGCAATTGGTGTTATTTCAATCCACTCTCTCAATACAGAGAGAGACGTAGGCGAGCTGATTGAGGAATTTGAAACTATCAAATTTCAATCCACTCTCTCAATACAGAGAGAGACAGCTATCACATCATTTCGCTACCTCGCTCAATGTGTATTTCAATCCACTCTCTCAATACAGAGAGAGACTGCTAAACAAATGGATAAGCAATTAGAGACTCATATTTCAATCCACTCTCTCAATACAGAGAGAGACATATCTTCATTTGTCATATCAATACTAACTAACTATTTCAATCCACTCTCTCAATACAGAGAGAGACCAAGTTAGTTGTGTCCTCTTGCAAAACGATTGAGATTTCAATCCACTCTCTCAATACAGAGAGAGACCCATCTAGTTCACGCCCATGTTCAATGTCTCCAAATTTCAATCCACTCTCTCAATACAGAGAGAGACCTCCCTTCCTATTTCCATTTTAGGTAATACAGGTATTTCAATCCACTCTCTCAATACAGAGAGAGACCCCAACACGCAAAGAAATATCAGTTGTGTTGTTAATTTCAATCCACTCTCTCAATACAGAGAGAGACCTCTAGTGCTACGAACATAGCTAAACCCTCGACATTTCAATCCACTCTCTCAATACAGAGAGAGACGTGACGTTTTTGCTCAACTATCTGCAACGATACCTATTTCAATCCACTCTCTCAATACAGAGAGAGACGAAAGCACCTTCTGAGTTATCTAATGAATATAAAATTTCAATCCACTCTCTCAATACAGAGAGAGACGCGCGAGGCATTTATGCAAGAAAACAATGTTGATATTTCAATCCACTCTCTCAATACAGAGAGAGACGGCGAGTGAAAAGCTTAGCAAGCGAGAATTAGAAATTTCAATCCACTCTCTCAATACAGAGAGAGACGTTCTTGCTCCCTCCAAAGCGTAATTCGGGCGTATTTCAATCCACTCTCTCAATACAGAGAGAGACCAAATAAACGTCTAATTTTCTGCGCTCATGCAAATTTCAATCCACTCTCTCAATACAGAGAGAGACGTTGTATTTCTAACATGCTTCCTTCCCAGTTTCCATTTCAATCCACTCTCTCAATACAGAGAGAGACATGTTTAAATGTGTCTATATTTTTATATCTATATTTCAATCCACTCTCTCAATACAGAGAGAGACCAAGCGACAGTGGAAGCGCAAGATGCAACTAATATTTCAATCCACTCTCTCAATACAGAGAGAGACGTTTTGTTGGCGGTTACATTAAAGTGGATAATTCGATTTCAATCCACTCTCTCAATACAGAGAGAGACGGCAACCCAAACCCGCCAAATCAGTTCACCAAACGATTTCAATCCACTCTCTCAATACAGAGAGAGACAGAGATGATCTTGTAGAGGTTTCACCAGGTAATATTTCAATCCACTCTCTCAATACAGAGAGAGACTTACAAAGTTTTGTTTTGTAAGCCCGATGATGCATTTCAATCCACTCTCTCAATACAGAGAGAGACTTACAAAGTTTTGTTTTGTAAGCCCGATGATGCATTTCAATCCACTCTCTCAATACAGAGAGAGACCATCGTTACAGACGCAATGACTGCATTCGGTATATTTCAATCCACTCTCTCAATACAGAGAGAGACAGATACCCGCGCATCCGTCACAACAGCTTCAGTATTTCAATCCACTCTCTCAATACAGAGAGAGACTTTGAACATTTGGAAAAAGCAAACCGAGTGTTCATTTCAATCCACTCTCTCAATACAGAGAGAGACTATTACCGCATACGCATCTGATGGCATGTATGTAATTTCAATCCACTCTCTCAATACAGAGAGAGACGCTTAGTGGAACAACATATGGAAATCATCAACGATTTCAATCCACTCTCTCAATACAGAGAGAGACAGAGGATGAGATTGTCGTTTTGAAAGACGGCGGGATTTCAATCCACTCTCTCAATACAGAGAGAGACTACCGCCGACGCTAGTAAATCAGTTGGACCAAAAATTTCAATCCACTCTCTCAATACAGAGAGAGACCTGACCCGATTACGCACATAACAATACAAGATATTTCAATCCACTCTCTCAATACAGAGAGAGACGGTTTGTACCGATTTTCTTGGTTGCCGGTCTTGTTATTTCAATCCACTCTCTCAATACAGAGAGAGACCAGCAAAAGGCAAAAAAAACAGCAGCAGTTAGACATTTCAATCCACTCTCTCAATACAGAGAGAGACATTAGAGATTTAATTGAAATATTAGTCACAATCAATTTCAATCCACTCTCTCAATACAGAGAGAGACGATCATCAAATATTAAGTAATTCAATCCACTCAAATTTCAATCCACTCTCTCAATACAGAGAGAGACTTTGCACTTGTTCTAAATGTTTTAAGTAGTTTTGATTTCAATCCACTCTCTCAATACAGAGAGAGACAGCGAAAAACAACGGAAAATTGCTAATTCACATCGATTTTTACTAAAAAATAAATAACGAAAGGAATATTGTCGCACTCTACCTACCATATAAATCCAAAATTGAATAGCTGGTAGGTGCGAATCTCCTTGGAAAAGTGTGTTTGCTTCACATTCGCACTTTAAACTTATAATTTATTATAGCAAATTAAAAATTACTTGAAAGCTTATTTGAATGATGCTATTAATTCACGATGATTGTTTTACATCATGAATAATTAATTTCCTTTCCTATTAATAAATAATTACATTTACTACTTCTGCCGGTCTTACATCTAGTGATTTTAATTCACTTTTTGCTAGCCAAATTGGCTCAAATATCCCTGTATATATTTCTGGATTGCTATATTCAGGGCCCTTACCTGTACCAACTTTTCCATCAACTATTTTTGCGCGATAGTAAAATTGTTGGCCGTTGAATTGAACCTTGCATAGTAACTCCAATAGCTCAACAACGACACCTACTTCTTCTAATGCCTCGCGAATAGCTGCTTGTTCAATTGTTTCATCCTGTTCTACCTGACCTCCTGGAAAAACAAAATAGGTTTGTCCATTTTTTATGCGTTTAATTAATAAGACATTATTATTTTCTTCTATGACAACTGCGCTACGAATCCCCAACATATTACCCCTCCATCTTTTATGAATATGATAAAATATAACTTCAAAAGGAAGTGATTTGATGCGTTACTTACTAGTTGGTCTTGCTGGAGCTCTTGGAGCATCTTTACGCTACGCTATTAGCATTTATTTCGGTGAGCAGTTTAATAGCGATTTTCCGCTTGCCACATTGTCCATTAATTTAGTTGGTTCCTTATTACTTGGCTGGCTTACTAGCTTTTTACCACGCTTTCCAAATATCAACCCGAATATTTCAACAGCGATAACGACAGGATTTCTTGGTGCATTTACTACCTTCTCCGCCTTTAGTGTAGAGTGTGTAGCATTATTAACGAATGGACAAGCGCCTGTCGCTTTTAGCTATATCACTCTAAGTTTAGTTGGTGGCTTTATTTGTGCATTTGTTGGCTTACGTCTCGGTACAAAGGAGGGTAATTTATGATTTACGTCGCAATTGGTGGTTTTTTTGGAGCTATTAGTCGCTTTGCCATCAGCAATTGGGTAAAGCAGCATGTTCACACATATTTCCCACTCGCTACGTTTTGTATTAATTTACTTGGCTCGTTTTTATTAGGTGTATGCATTGTACTTTCACCTAATTCATCATGGCAGCTACTATTTGGTACAGGCTTTTTAGGTGCATTTACGACATTTTCTACTTTCTCTGTCGAGAGCGTGAAGCTTTATGAAAATAAAGGGCTGCTCGCAGCCGTGCTTTATATGAGTGCGAGCTGTCTCCTAGGTATATTACTTGCATTTGCAGGTGGATGGTTAATGGGCGTCTAGCATTTCTGGGACGCTCCTATTTAATTTCCCACTCCACCGTGGCTTCTCCAGCTGCCCTATTTCCTGTAAGAACAATATAATATGTACCGTCCTTTTGGATTTCTACTTGATAACGATTTGCACCGAGTTCCTCTTGACCAATAGGATGACCTTGCGCATTTTGGAAACTGTACCCTCCCCCACCATTTCCAAAATGAACAACAACTTCAAAAGTAACAATATCACCCTTTTCCAGCTTTAAAGGAATTTTATGCTGACCATTGAAATGCTGATACGTTACATTAAATGTATTTTCAGTCATCGTTTCTTGCCAGTCTTTTTTTGTTGTGAAATCGAACTGAATCATAATTAGCAAAAGTAAAGGTAGTGCGATGAATGCAATGTTAAATGCTTTAGAATTTTTAGCAATTGTTTGTCCGCCTAAAAAAATACCTGCTACTAAAGCACCTGTAACACCCGCAATAAAAGTAAATATCGACAAGCCAAATGGTAAGAAGAAGAGAAAGCCCGCTAAAATATATAAAGCATTTTTATAACGGGTAATTTGCTGCCATTTTTCTGTCACTGCATCAATAATGCAAGTTATAATAATTCCATAGCCAAAAAGTATTGCCCAAAGCGTCCATGAACGTGCCGCTTCACTAAACTCATATAAATTAAAATTCGTGATTACAAGTAAATAGCCAAAAATAATTGAAAGGGCAAAGCCAGCCGCTGCTAGCTTTGATGAAATATAGTGCCATACCATCACAAGTTCCTCCTACAGTTTTTTCGTAAAACAAATAATGCAGTTTGCTTCGATAAAGCCTAGCTATACATGCGTTCTCAAGCTCTCTTCATTGTTTTAATTCACAATCACTTACAAACTCCACACAGCCTTGCGGACGAGCCCATTCTCCACATGTAGCAACTAATTTTTTCACAATACATTGCATGTGGGCATTCGCCTCCACATAAAAGTGAAAATCCAATAAGTAGAGGGGGTTTCCTCATCCCCACTGATTGTTAGTTGAACCAATTGGGCAGTGAATCTCCCACTTATCCTTAAGTCGATTTTCACTCAAGTCTTGAATTGGGTGTCTTACTGCCCGTTTATGCGGAATAAACCTTCTAAGTAGCCGACAGGATTCGTCTTCGTTCCTTCAACATAATCAAAACGCTGTAAAGCCAATCACCTGTTTTACCAAATTTTTTGGGCTAATGTCGCGACTTGCTGTGCGTCTCCAATGCTGCTTCTCTCAGTCTCATTTTCCCTGCTCCTTGAAATATGGCTACCTTTCTTTATTTCTAAATAATATTTCCATTTTAATATAATTACAGTAGAAAGAATACTCTACTTTAAATAGGGTGCTAAACAATTTAACATGAGTAGTATGGGTTTTTATCTATACAAATAGTTTTTATCGTTTTTCCAAGCAAGCTTTTCAGTTCTTTTTTCAGCACTTCGATTAAATGAAGCCCTGCATATCCTCCACCGACGATAACAATTGTTTTCATTATAAAAACTCCTCCTTTTATCCATACAATGAATAACAAGGAGGAGTTGTGACATAGCTATTAAAAACTTTTATTCATTTAGTTTTTTTGCTGAAGAGATGAAAATTTTTTAACTGTTTCCTCTATATTTTCACTTTGACAAATCGCGGAAATAACCGCAACGCCATCCGCCCCTGCTGTCAGCACCTGTTCAGCACGCTCCGCTGTAATACCACCAATTGCAACAATTGGAAATGTAGGATATGTCGCTCTCGCCTTTGCTAAAAATGCGACGCCTGCTGGCTCGTTTGCATCTGCCTTTGAAATAGTTGCGAAAATTGGCCCAATGCCAACATAATCAGCTCCACCTGCTACAGCAGCCTGCATCTCGTCCTCATTGTGAACGGATACACCGATTATTTTATCGGGTAGCTGCTGGCGAATTTTCACTAACTTCATATCATCCTGTCCAACATGAACACCATCAGCATCAATAGCTAGTGCTAGTTCAATGTCGTCATTAATAATAAAGGGAACATCATATGCAAGGCAAAGTGCCTGACAGCGCTTTGCAAACTCTAGTAGCGCAGCACCTTTAAGTGCCCCTTCTCCCTTTTCACGCAATTGAAAAATGGTTACACCAGCCTGTAATGCTTCTTCTAAAATATGAAGCGGCTCACGCTGACAATTTATAGTACCCATAATAAAATAAACGGCTAGCTTCTCACGTTTCAATGCAGCTTCACCTGCCCTTTCATTTGCGCTTTACGATACGCAAAATGATTCGTTGGCCCATGTCCATTTCCAATATTTAATGGGTGTGAAATCGCTGCTTGAATGAAATGCTTTGCTTCTATAATAGCATCACGTAAAGCATAGTCCTTTCCTAAAAATGCTGTTAAAGCTGCGGAAAATGTACAGCCTGTCCCATGTGTATGCGGTGTATCAATGCGTTCACTGCTCATCGCAAAGAAGGAGCCGTCAGCAAAATATACCATATCAACAGCTTCCTCCCCCTCTAAATGACCGCCCTTCATCACCACACATTGCACACCAAGTTCTAAAATTTTCTTTGCCGCTATTTCAATATCTGCAACTGTTGTAATTGTAATGCCTGTAATTTCTTCAGCTTCTGGAATATTCGGTGTAAGGACGGTTGCAATAGGTAGTAACTTCGTTTTTAATGCATAAATCGCCTCTTGCTGTAACAAGCTTGCGCCACCCTTTGCAATCATAACAGGGTCTACAACAAGCTGCACACTTTGCTTGCGTAGCTCTACCGCTACGGCTTCAATAATTTCTGCGGAAAATAGCATACCCGTTTTTACAGCAGTTACTTGTAAATCCTCAAAAATCGCGTTCATTTGGGCAACGATAAATTCAGGGGAAGCAGCTAAAATATCCGATACACCAAGGGTATTTTGAGCTGTTAACGCTGTAATCGCAGATGTGCCATAAACGCCTAGCTCCTGAAATGTTTTTAAATCTGCCTGTATGCCTGCCCCACCACTACTATCTGAGCCAGCAATTGTCATAACAATATTCACATTCATCAGCCTTTCGCATATTTTTCTAAGCCATTTAATACTTCTACTTGGAACGAGCCGATATATGTTGAATTGTGCTCCGCTTCTTCAGCTATTACCTTATACGTTTGTAAAAGCGATGCCAAATTGGCTACCGGTCCTCCTTCAAGTGTTAGCGCCGCAGTACATAGTGCACTTAATAAACAGCCTGAACCTGTAACGAATGTCATGCGCTCATGACCACCCGTTACTTTTTCTACAATTTTTCCATCTGTCACAATATCTGTCGCACCTGTTACAATAACAATTGTAGCATATTTTTTGGCTATTTCTTGCGCAACAGAAATGGTATCAATATTTCCTTGCCCACTATCGACTCCTTTTGCTTGCCATTCTACACCAGCTATGGCAGCAAGCTCCCCTTCATTGCAGCGAATTAATTGGAACTGCACTTGCTGCAATAGACTTTGAATTACTTGCTTGCGATAGTTCGTTGCACCAACCCCTACAGGGTCTAGCACAACAGGTATCCCGTGCTTATTCGCCGTTTTTCCTGCCGCAAGCATCGCAGGAACTTTAGATTGGTTTAATGTGCCGATATTAATTAATAAGCCGTTCGAAATGGAGGTCATTTCCTCCACCTCACTCACTTCATCAGCCATAACTGGTGAAGCACCAATTGCTAAAAGTCCATTCGCTGTAAAATTTGCTACTACGTAATTTGTTATACAGTGAATAAGTGGATGCTGTTGTCGAATTTTACCTATCGTCATCGTTTGCAACCTCTTTCTCCAAGTTTTTTATTTTCCGGAAAGCTCTATCGACTAATTTGAAGCTCATTTCTTTTTCAAACCTAGCCGAAAAATGAAATCTAAAATTAGCACTCGATAATAGTCGACAAAAAAAGCCCTCTAAACATAGAGAGCGTCAAATACAAGGAAAAATTACTACCGTGTACTTTGCTCCCTACGCCAGTGTTAACTGAACAGGTTCTAAGGGTCAGGTTTTAACCTTCTCAACGCCAAAAGCGTCCCCCTGCAAATTGTTGTCATTCATTATCGTAGCACTAGTTGCGAATTTTTCCAATAGATAATCTATTTTTCTTGCTAAAGAGATATAATTTGAATCTTTTTCTCCTACCACTCGTTCTATTATAGCAAGAGGTGATTATATGAAAAAATGGCTTTCCATCGCAGCAGCTATTGCTATTTTTTATGGCGTGGGCTATTACTTTCTTGACAACGAAATAAATAAAGGTACTTCCCCAAAAGCAAATGGCACAAATGATTTTTTAATTATTTTAGGTGCAAAGGTACGACCAACTGGTGAGCCTTCCTTATCCTTGCAATATCGACTTGAAGCGGCAAACGATTATTTACAAAAACACCCGCATGTACAAGTCATCGTTTCAGGCGGTCAAGGAGATGATGAGCCCGCAACAGAAGCATCTATAATGGCAGACTATTTAATAAGTCACGGTATCTCAGCAGAGCGTATATTACTTGAAGAAGACTCCACTTCTACATATGAAAATTTACTTTTTTCAAAGGAGCTATTACCAGAGGACATTACAACAATTACGATTGTATCTAACGACTACCATTTGCAACGTGCTAAATTTTTAGCGGAAATTATTGGGTTAGAAGCGGACGTGCTTGTAGCTAAAACACCAACATCCGTAGAAGTGAAATCAAGAATGCGCGAGCGACTCGCGCTATTAAAAACATATATATTTAAGCGATAAAGACGTATATTACTTACGATAGGCGCGTCGCCCCGCATATTCAACGCATTGATAACACACTTTGATGCGCTTTTTTACCCCATTTCAATAATTGCGCAAATCTGGCATTCTTCGGGGGTTGTCTGAAAGGTTCATATTGTTTTGACACCGCATTGAAATAAAGGTTTTCATCCCTTCCCTTTTACTGAAGGATAACACTGCTTAAGCCAATGTTTATCACATTTTTAAAGAAGGCGTTCTCTGTTTATATAAATCAATATTTTGTGAAACATCATCGCTACTGTCCAAAATGCTGGCTATGCACAGCTTTTGGGACAGACCTATTTTTTTATGTAATGATTTATTTGATGAAAAAACTCTTTTATCTTTGTTAGCAAAGAGTGCATTTACAACACCTTTAGTTCTTTTCTACTAAATATAACATAAAAAAATAGAGGGCGTCCAAAAACCATTTGGGGACACCCTCTTTGTAAAGTGTTTAATGATAAATCATCGTCAATATTACAAATAGATTTTAAGTATATATTTAATATAAAAGCTACACTTTAAAAATTCTTTTCCGTTAGCCTTTTTCTATTTTACTGTACCCACTCGATAAAATTATTCATAACTTTATCTAAAAATTGAATTGTTGCTTCATCTGTTAAATTACCAGCTGCATCAAATTTCGTATGGGCTGCACCAATATACACTTCATTTCCCTGTAATACAGGTGAACCTAAGCCTGAGGCAAATAAAATATCACGTAAATGCATTTGTGCCTTTACTGTTCCTAAATTGCCCATTGATGCTCCCATAATAAATGACGGCTTGCCAATCATCACTTTATCAACTCGTGATAGCCAATCAATCGCATTCCCTAAAACCCCTGGGATAGACGAATTATATTCTGGCGTAAGCCAAAGCACTGCATCAGCAGCCTTCACTTTCGCTTTAAAATCAACAACTGCTTGCGTTGGATTGTTCTCTTCATCTTGGTTATACATTGGAATATCATGTAATGTTAAAATATCAACCGTTACTTTTTCTGCATAACGATTTTGAATAAATTTTGCTAACATCATATTGTATGATGCTGCACGTAAACTTCCTACAATTGCTACAATGTTCATAAATTTGCCTCCATCTTGATTGCTTCTATAATGATAATAATGTATCCGAAAATAGCATATTTCAAACAAATCATTATTATAAATTAGCTTACTTGATGATGCAGACCTATGACAATTTTTTTGCTCAACAGCAAAACTCGACAAACTGATAATAGATGTCTGTAACCGTCTCTTTACTTAAGCTGTGACATCACGCTTTGTAAAGGACCAATAGCTAATCACAAGGAAAATAATTGCGTATATCGCTAACACCGCCAGAGAAAATGGCATTGTTACACCTGCTATCATATGCTGGCCTTCACCATAATATTGAGTTAAATCTGTATGTGCAAGCCAAACATATTTTGTAAATGAATATCTGCTAATAACCATTATAATTGCCCCACCCATAAAGGTTAAGAACATTGTCAGACCAATTGCTAAAGCACTTGACCTAAACACAGAGCCAATTAAAAAGGCAAAAAGAATGGACATGATAAAATTGCCTGCTGATAAAATCGAAAGTTCAATTATGTTTTTCCAAACATCTACCTCCTGTACTAGACCGTTAACAACTTCTAGTACAGTACCTGTATTTCCGCTATATAAAATAAGAGCAACAATCCAAGCTAAAGCAAAATTAACAGCAAGCATAAAAAGCCCATAAACGAATGTTGCGATAAGTTTTGAAGTTAAAATTTTGGCACGTGTAACAGGGCGAGTTAATAGCATTTTGATTGTACCTGTTGAAAATTCACTCGACACGATACTTGCTCCTACGATTACAGTAAACAATGTCACAATAGATATGAGCTGCACGC
Organism: Metasolibacillus sp. FSL K6-0083; assembly: GCF_038630865.1. NCBI lineage: Bacteria > Bacillati > Bacillota > Bacilli > Caryophanales > Caryophanaceae > Metasolibacillus > Metasolibacillus sp. FSL K6-0083. The sequence goes on from NZ_CP152046.1 coordinate 729,028, forward strand.
CAAAATCCATAAAGCTGGCCACCGTCATACCTGTCGGCGGTGCAATATCATGAGCTAACCGGTATTCAGAAATAGCTATTGCATCCTGCCAGTAAGTATTTGCTGCATTGTCTTCTTCTGCGAGTATTTGCTTTGATGTTTCAATATTCTCTTTTTCCACCGCATGCCAATCACGTGTGTCTGGCTCCTCATAATATTTATTTAAAGCACCAGCCCCAACAATAACTGCTACTAAAATGCCAAGCATTGTCCATGTGGCTTTTTGATGCCATAATTTCATCCATTCATTTTGTATGAGTTTCAGCAATTTGTCCGCCTCCTGTCATTTCTAAAAACTGTTCTTCTAATGTTTTTTGCTGTGGCTGAACAACAAAAATATTTACTTGCTGTGCCACAAGCTGACTTATAAGTTGCGGTACTTGCTCTTTTTGTATATGAAGCTCCAAGCCTTTCGCCTTTGTCATAAATTCAATTTGTAGCTTCTCTATCACTTCCTGTACTTTCGCTAAAGGCTCAGCCTCAACATAATAAATTGTTTCAGCCTCATCATGCACCTCTCGAATATCAATAAGCTGGCCATTTTGGATAATGGCAATGCGGTCACACATCAGCTCCATTTCAGAAAGTAAATGGCTCGATACAAAAACAGAAACGCCATCCTCCGCAGCAATTTTACGCAAATATGTGCGGAATTCTCGAATGCCAGCAGGGTCTAAACCATTCGTAGGCTCATCTAATATTAAAAACTTTGGACGATGTAATAACGCTTGAGCTAAGCCTAAGCGCTGACGCATCCCTAAGGAATAAGTTGAAACTTTTTCATGAATACGCTTCTCTAGCCCGACTTGATGTACTACCTCATCAATACGTTCTTTATTAACATGCTGATGCATACGCGCAAAATGCAATAAATTTTTATAGCCTGACATATATTTATACATTTCAGGATTTTCAACGATTACGCCAATTTTACTAATCGCTTCTTCATAATGCTCTTTTAGCGATTGTCCCTCAATTAGCACCTCTCCCTCTGTCGGGTGCATTAAGCCTGTCATCATACGAATTGTTGTCGTTTTCCCCGCGCCATTCGGTCCTAAAAATCCAGTAATTTGCCCCGCATATAAATCTAAATTAAGGCTATCAATAAGCTTTTTCCCCCCAATTATTTTCGTTAAATTGCGCAATTGTACAATTGGCTGTTGTGCCATATTACCCCATCCTCTCCGCATGTAATGCTTTCATCCACTGCACTGCATCTTGATTATGCTCATCTCGAATAACTTCTAGCTGCTCATGTGCAGCAATACGCCCATCACGCAGTAGCAATACCTCATCTAAAACAGGTTCTACCTCGTATAATTCATGTGTTGATAAAATAATTGTTTGTGTTTCCATATCTGTAAATTGAATTAGTCCTTTAATTAAAGAATCCTTCACCATTGGGTCTAATCCAGCAAAAGGCTCATCCATCACATAAAATGGCACTTCACGCCCTAGAGTAGCCGCCATTTTCACGCGACCGCGCTGCCCTTTTGATAATTGGCGCAGCTTGCGACCACGTTCAATTTCCAAAAACTCACCAATTATTGAGGCCTTTTCATAAGAAAAATCTGTAAACTGTGTTTGATAAAAGTGAAATAATTGTTCTACAGTATAAAAATCATAAAATAAATCCATATCTGGCAAAAAGGCTATTTTATCGGCACTTGTTCTTGTAACACATTGGCCATTTAGCTTAATTTCCCCTTGCACCGGTCGCAAAATACCTGTTATTAGCTTTAATAATGTGGATTTTCCCGCACCATTTCCACCGACAACACCTACTATTTTACCAAGCTCGAATTGGCATGAAATATTTTGTAAAACAGGTTTTTTCATATAGGAAAAACTAATATTTGAAAGCTGTAGCATATTCTCATCCCTTTCGTTGTAACAGTTGTAGCATCTCCTCTTTCGAAAAACCGAACGATGCAATCGACGCTAAAAAGCTCTCAGCAAGCTGCTCCTTCATGCTATCTCGCAGCTCAAGTAGCCGCTGTTCATTTGACGTAATAAAAGTTCCTTGCCCTCTTTTTGTTTCCGTTAATTGCATCAATTCCAACTCCTTATAAACACGTTGTACTGTATTGACATTGACGCCACTTTGCACCGCATATTCGCGCACAGACGGTAGCTTATCACCTAAACGTAAATGTTCTTTAATAATATCGCCACAAATTCTATCAACTAACTGACTATAAATTGGTTTATCTCGCGTAAAATCAGTCATGATTGCGATACCACCTTTTCAAGCCATTTCGAGCTCAATATAAACAAAATGATGACACAGCATGCATAAAACAATATTTGGACTATATAAATGGACCCAACATAAAAGAAAACAGATTGATTAGATGGCTGTAAATAATTTTCAAGCGACTCTAAAGATATATAGCCCTTCTGCAATATTGCACGATACAATGTGCTATTTTCTATTTTTGTTAACAGAAAGCCTACAAAAATAGCCAGAGGAACTGTCACTGCCATGGAGAATTTGCCAATATAACGCTTGAGCTGCAAATAGAAAGTGTAAAAAACTTGCGTGTATGTCAAAATTAAAAGCTGTAAGCATGTTAAGCCTATTGTCATCACGATGCTTGCAATCAACGCTTTGAGCAATGTCCACTCCAATTGTGTTGAAATAATAATAAATGCGCTGCATAAAACAACAAATGTAAAAACAATAAACAGACAAATACTAAATAACGCTTTTGCGCCTACTAGCTTATAAATTGATTGGGGAGAATGTAACCATATCTCCTTGCGATTAACATCTGTGCGTAAGCTCGTTACAAATTGAACGGGCGAAGCAATCGTCCCTAATAAAACTGAAAACACAAGAAAAATCATCACTAGTTCGCCTATTGTAATAGACGTCTCTGCATTTTTATTAATAATATACGGTACGCCAAAAATTAACAGTAGCCCAATAACGAATAAAAAAAGGATGTTTCCGCGCACAACTAGCCACTCTTTTTGCAGTAATGCGATGAAGCTTTTCATTTATATCACCTCGCGTCATAGTGTAATAGGTAAATAGTACACTCATATTATAAAAAAAGCAAATAAAAAAAGAAGTAACAGGAAAGCAATTTAACGCTTGCTTTCCCCTACTCCTTTTGAAAATTTTAAAGTGACTACTGTTTTATTTTGTATACGACAATACTGCATTTTTGTTAAATTTCTGTAATGCTTCTGTTGCCTCATCTTTGCTTGTGTACTCAAAAATACGAACGTCCTGTTGCTCAAATACTGTAATTACCCACATATTAAAACCCTCCATTCAGTTCATTTAGTATTATAACAGTTTCATTATATACAAAACTGTTTTATAACAACTTCTTAATTATTATTCTACACCTTTTTTCGAAAAAGAAAAGTCCTTTTTTTCATTTTCACAAATTGTTCAAGGAATTAGTAATAATCGTGAAGAAATTATGGCAAATCACATGTTAGGCGCACTATTGATATGTAAAAAGAGCTGTTTAAAAGATACATTCCTTTTTTTAGAACTTTACTTATTTCATCTCAAATTCAAAGGAAAATCGCTAATTTCACCGTTTACAATCTTTTAAAACAGCTTACATTCCTTTTGAACGATTATTATTTTAATAAAAAACAAATAAAGCGTTCAAAGGCAGTGCTTCCCCTGCTTTTGAACGCTTCTCCAATTTTATTTTTCAAAAATACAATAAGTAAAATAAAAGCCCTCTTTAGCTTGGACAGGCTCTCTTTTGCTTATTAGCTTCCAATCTTCATATGCAGGAAAATATGTATCTCCAGCGAAAGCATAGTCGATTTCTGTAATATATAATCGGTCTGCCACTTCTAATGCTAGCTTGAAAATTTGTTCTCCACCAATAATCATAATTTCAGGCTCGTCCTTCACTAACTGCAGCGCTTCGTCTAAGCTCGTCACTACTTCGATATTATCTGCTTTATATGATGCATTGCGTGTAATGATAATATTTCGCCTTCCCGGTAAAGCCCTTCCAATTGATTCAAATGTTTTACGCCCCATAATAATCGGCTTCCCCATCGTCATTTCCTTGAAATACTTTAATTCCCCAGGTAAATGCCATGGCATCTGATTTTCATAGCCTATTACTCGATTTTTATCATGTGCTACTATTAATGAAATCATTTCATCACTCCTTCAATCCTATACTAAGCATATACTGAAAAAATCAACACAGCAATATGGAAAAACATAAATGACTGTTGGGAAATGTAGGTGCTAGCCTACTTTCCCGACAGCCTGTTGAAGTTTAACTTTATCATACATTATCAGCTGTATAGCATAAAAATATACGTCATTTGCCCATGCGTCTATTCATTATGCGATATTCAGGCCTGCACTTGCTGTACCTGTAATCGTTGCAGCCTCTAATAATGCACCTGAGCCCGTCACAGAGAATACCATAATGAGTAAATCACCTGCTGCTACTGGAATAGATGGTAATGTTGCTGTACCTTGTACTGTTTGTGCCAGCGTTATAGGGTTAACGATTGCTGGGCTTAAATCAACTGTTGCACCAGCTAATGGCGTGAATGCTGTAGTGCCAGCAGCTGCTCGGTAAATTTGTGCGTTGACTGTATAGCTACCAAGTGCAACACCGACCGTTGCTGTAAAGGATGCTGAAATCGCTGTTAATCTACCTGCGCGTGGCATAGAAAAAGCTTCCGTTAACGGGACAGCAGCCGAACCAAGCGGCAATTCAATTAAACCACCAGCCAAGGAAATACTAGGCACAGACGTACCAAAGCCAATCAAGCTCCCTGTGCCAACTAAACCGCCTCCAATTGTTGTTAACACTGCTGGTACTGTACCAGAAGAAAATGGAATAATTGAGCCACCTGTAACACCATTATTCGGTGGTGTTACAACACAAGCTGCATCGATTGCTTGAAATGGTCCGCTTGATGTGCAATTGTTTGAGCCTGATGAACAACCACAGTCTCTATGAAACTTAAAATATTTATTTGTCATTGTTCCACCTCCTTTCGTCTTTATCCTATTCATAGAGAGAAAGGAGTGAAGGGCTAACAACTACGCTACTTTTGATGTTTTGCTCGGAGTGCTTTATTTCAATCATTTTTTCCTAAAAAAATTCCACCATGAGGTATGCTTTTCCTTTTTCTGCCCATACGTTGTTTCCTCATTTATTGATTCAAGTGCTACAGTGGACGTTATAAAGTCCAGTGGCTCCTCCTTTAAATCCTCGTTTTCAGTAGCAAGTATTTCCATTTGGGGACTTTCCTGTCGCACCTCTAACTCCTCAAAAGAGACTGTTTCCCCATTCATAGTTTGTTGCATTTCCACCTGTGGTATCTCAGCATTTTCTATTATTTCATGTCTTATCTTTGAGGGTACCGTTTGTTGTTGTGGCACATGTTCATTTTTTTGTATGGAATCTATATCTCTTAAAACAATGGGCTTATGCGCATTGCGATATAAGCCATTATGCACATGGCTTGGATATGTGTAAACCGATTGGAAATAATGCTCGTTAAAATGTCTTGGGCCAGCTACCCTACTTTCTAAATGCCTCGTTTCCGTAATGTTCGTTTCTTTCACTTTTCTAGAATGCAATAATTGTTGCAATTGCCGATAAGAAAGCTCTAAGCCATCGTCTATTCGCTGTTCTCTTCTTTTTTCCATCATTAATTGCTCCTCATGCTCTGGCTTATATTCCTCTGCCTCAACTAATTTTTCAGGCTGCTGCAATTGATTTTTTATAGTAGAAATTCGCTGTTTCATTTGTAATAATTGCGCCTTGGCATTATTATTTTGTGCCTTCTCTAGCTTTTCCTTACACGCTGCAACTTGCATACGTAACGCCTCAAAATCATGAGTTGTATATTGTTTGGAATTGCTCATATTCTATCCTCCTTTCCATTTATCTCGCATTTGCTGACATAGGCATAAAAACCTTCCTGCAAATGTCCATTTGTAAAGACTACAATTAGTGGAAACTCACTAATAGCAGTTTTACTTTATACCGTAGTTTATTGCGACCATGCTTAGATGTGACAGTAGCACATCATGTTTTCAGCAAGACTAGTAGCGCCCATTTTGAATGCCTAAATACGACTGTTACTGCGTCATATGATACAAACGAAAGAAAAAAACTTTTATGGAGGTGTCAACAAAATATGCAAGAAATAAATCAATCGCAAGTGCGCGAGCTAATTTGTATCAATGTCGACAAAGTATACGATTGGATCGTTAAAGAGCTTACTTTTGAGCTTACACCACAAGGTGCGGTTGCTTTTCCAACACTGCCAGCAGGTGTTGATTTAACGCATGCATCAATCCAATGTAGAGTAGTACCAGATCCAACAAATCCTGTCGTTATTTTGAGCCGTGAAAATCGCCAATTTACACTTTCAGGAAGGTCGGTTAAACTACAGCAATTAACAGTGCAAAAAAACTTCATTGTGACAATTGTAGTGAAAACAGCGAACAATATGATGTATGAAAGTGAGTCATTTAACATTTCTCGCTGCGAGCAAATTACATTATGTGCACCTAAAGGAACAGATGTTAAAGTAACATACACAGACTTAGACTGCTTCGTCTGCTCAACAGGTGCTATTACGCCAGAATTCCCTACAGGTGGTACACCAACAATTACATTCACTAACTTGTCTGTAACTGTGACGGTTTGCCAAAGCATTCAATCTACTTTCCCAGTAACAGTAGAATTTTTAGCTGAATACTGTGAGCCTCGTGCAGATTTCCCAATCTCTTGCTCACCAGCAGCTCGCCCACAAAAATGTGGAAATGTCTTCCCAAGCAACTGTTAATGGTGCTATTCCAACTAGCTTCAACATAATGTAAAGAGAGGCACTGTCCTCTCTTTCTTTTTCGTAAGGAGGTAATGATTTGCAAATTCATTCGCAAATTATCGAAAAAATGAAACAGCTCGAGCAACAAACGACTAACTATGTAAAAACCATTCAACAGCAGCTAGAGCAAAAAGTATTTTCTAAAGAAACGCAGTTAATTAGCTATTTTACAAGCTCTATGACTGTGTCACATGAGCGAGAGGAGGAAAACTTTTGCTTAGCTTCTTATCACATTTTGAATGTTGGTACACAGCCGATAACGAACCCCTCTATCCATTTACGACTACATAAACACGCACCTTTCTCTTTTTCTGGGAAGTATATTATCGGTCAAATGAAACAAACATTTCATGAACAGCTTATTTGGGAACGCTTTAATGATGTCAAAAGCAAGCACGAGCTTTGGTTTAAGCCAGTTAATCAAAGTATTATCGCACCTAATGAAATGATTGTTTTCCCACATTTTCAGCTTACATGGACACACCAAACACCATATTTTGGACTTTTAGAAGGCTGGACATACTGCGATGAAATACCTGAAGGAAGTCCAGTAATCAATCCGCTACATATTTGTAGTGTAGGATATGCAGAGGAAGGGGCAGATGCACACAATGAGCCAACATAATATGAAAAAAATAATCACTGAAAAAGTACAGCAACGGGGAGACGCCAGTTTTATGTATTTGGAAAAGGAAACATTGCAGACTGTGCTGCAGCATCTTTTGCAAAGTGCCCCCTCGCCCTCATTAGAAATTTCGGATATTATCGCCAAGTTTGATTTGCTCATCGACCAGCAGCAGCAGCAATTTGAGCTGTTGTTACAGCAATTAGCTAATTTACCGGAAAAGGAGGTAGATTATGGACAATGAAAATATAGCCGAGCTGAAGCAAACTATTCTTTTGTTAGAGGAAGAATTAGCAAAATATCAAGGTGTAAATGAAGCTATTTCAATAGTAGAGCAGGAAAATAAGCAATTACAAGAAGAGAAAAAGGAGCTAGCGCTTGAATTACGCAAAAAAGAAAAGGATTGGCAGCAGCAAGCTTTACATTATAAACAAACAATCCAAGCATTAAAAATGGAGCGAAGAAAGAAAATTAGACAAATCTCCTCGTTATTAGACGAAAAAAATAAACTTCGTATACTTAATAAACAATTAGCCGCAACCAAAAATCAATTTCAACAAGCCTCCACTGTTAAAGATTCAACAATTGCGAAAATCGAACAAAAGCTAAATTTATTTATTGAGCAAACATCACGTCAGCTAACTGCTACAACAAATAAGCTCGAGCGAACAACTAGTAGCTTACAAAACCAGCTACTTAAATATGAAACAGAACAGCCTCCCCCTTCTTCTGAGGAACCAACAATTGAGACACTCTCCACAATCGAAAACGATATGCAACAGCTTTTCGCTCAATCTGTCTATGTCGAAAAACAGCTACAAGCAAAATTAGCCTTACTGCAGGAAGTAGAGCAGCAATTAGCCGTATTATCCGACGACTTAGAGCAATAGACGAATTGGATTTGTAGAATTTATCCCGCATTAACGGGCAGTAAGACAAGACACCCACTTTGAGATTTAAGTGAAACTATACTAAAGGATAGGTGCAAAATTAACTGCCCGTAAAAAGCCCGAGTGGGTCAACTAACAATCATTGGGGAAAAGGAAAGCCCCACTGATTGAAGTTTCATTTTAGCGTTTTGTCATGATTTATTTACGACTTCCAAATATTTGAGAGCCTCATAGCTCTATTGTGTTGCGAATAAAAATTGCTCGTTCAAATTAAATTGAAAATGAGAGCTGCCTTTTCGGACAGCCCTCATGTTTTATTACACTGCGATTGGCGCTTTAATTGTTGGGTGCGGGTCATAGCCCTCTAAAGTAATATCTGCAAGCGTCATATCAAAAATTGATTTTCCAGCCGCTATATGCAATGTTGGTAGCGGACGTGGCTCACGGGATAATTGTTCATTCACCTGCTCTAAATGATTGCTATAAATATGTGCATCACCTAAAGTATGTACAAACTCTCCTACCTCTAGTCCACACTCATTTGCAATCAAATGTGTTAATAGTGCATAAGAAGCGATATTAAAGGGTACACCTAAAAATACATCCGCACTCCGCTGATAAAGCTGGCAAGATAACCTTCCGTCAGCTACATAAAATTGGAAAAATGCATGACATGGTGGTAACGCCATATGGTCAACTTCAGCGGGATTCCATGCCGTCACAATTAGTCGACGTGAATCGGGATTGTTTTTAATTTGCTGGATAACATTAGCAATTTGGTCAATCGTCTCTCCATTAGCAGCTGGCCATGAACGCCATTGTTTACCATAAACCGGCCCTAAATCACCATATTTTTCAGCAAAGTCCTCATCTTCAAGCATACGCGTATTAAATATACTCATTTGCTCCTGTAAAATCTTCGTAAAGTCCTCATCTTTCGCTGCTCGCAAGCCAAAATTCTCCATATCAGGTCCTTCATACTCAGGCGATTTTACCCATTTTTCAAATGCCCACTCGTTCCAAATATAATTGCGCTCAGCAATCAATGTACGAACATTTGTATCGCCTTTTAAAAACCAAAGAAGCTCTGACGCAATTAAACGAAATAGTGTACGCTTCGTCGTCATTAAAGGAAAACCTTTCTGTAAATCAAAACGCATTTGATAACCAAAAACACTAATTGTCCCTGTGCCTGTGCGGTCTTCTTTTTTATGACCATGTTCTAAAATATGTTGGCATAGTTGTAAATACTGTTGCATAGCTAAGCCTCTTTTCTTTATTTATTCGTTTTCTATTATAAAGAAAAAGCAATTATTAATAAAGGAAACCTTTAGTCCTAGAAAGCTTTTTGCATATTTCTAACAGATTTTCACTATGTTTTCTTGATAAATAATGAAAGAACGATATTGATTACGGCTAAGCCAAGGCTAATTTTAAAGACAAAGGATGAACCAGCCGCAGTAGCTTTTGATAAGCCAATATTTGACAAGAGACTATTTTGTTTTGCGGAAAACAGAGCAACTATAACAGCAATACCTATTGCACCTGACACTTGCTGTGATGTTTGTGTGATTGTAATACCATCTGGATAGTACTAAGCATTTAAAATGTGTTCGTTTGAGCAGATGCCAGCACCGTTCCTGGCGTAATTACTGCGCGCGGTCCATATTTATCAAATAACCGACCAATTAAAGAGAGCCATCCTAAAAGGTATACCTTCTAGGATAGCTCTAGCTTCTATATTAAGTATTTATTAAAAAACTCTTGTACCTGTCGCTTCGCTTTCGGCACATAAAATATTGAGCTTGTGGTAAAGGGAATGTCTCAAAACAAATCTTCAGACACATCCTTTACAAATATTAAGCCAACCATTTAGGCGGCGTGTCCTTCGACCAGTAAATTTCCCCTAAATTATAATGCACAATAAAATTATCCTCTTTTGTATGGTAGTGGAAATTATAGTAGAAGCCCTCATTTGGGCGATTTTCAGTGCGTACATGGAAGCGAATTAAATCGACTCTACTTCCCCGCTCACGAATATTAAAAATTCGCTCTGCATAATCACCACTCGGATTTTCTGTAATCATTAAGTATTGGATTTTGTCATCATCTAAGCGTGCCAGAGTCATGTCAATGGCTTCTTCTATTTTAGGGAAAATACGTGCCTCAAACTCATCCCCAATTTTTTCAGCAATGCGTGGGCCAAACTTTATGTAAGATTGCGTCTTAGCAGCACCTTTTAACGATTGTGCAAGCGAGGAGTTTTCCTCATAAAGTAATGTATCGAGCTGGATTGCAGAAGAAATATCATTGGCACTAGGCTCTTGTAAACGATTAGGCTTTAAATCATCTTCGAAGTTATTCCAAATTTCATGGTTAGGGTTAATTACCCCAAAAGTTAAAAATGCAACAGATACAACAAATATTTTTTGCAACCACTTTTTCATTGTTATCACCCTCAAATTATGTATAAATCATGTTTTCATCTATACTTATCTGTACGTTTTATCGCTAAAAAGGTTCCATCTTTTTGTTATTCATTGTACAATAAATAGTGTAAATATGCATTGTAGTTAAAGGAGGCACATTCTTATGGGTACAATCGCCATCGGTATCGGCTTATTATTAATGTTAGGTTACTTAACATCTCTTTGCATCACCGACTAATTTTTTCAAGAGCTACGCAAATTTCGCGTGGCTTTTTCTGTAAATTAGACAAGGGACATCCTCAAATAGAAGATGCCCCTTTAGTATTTAATAGGTAACTTGTAAAATAAATATGTCTCAACCCAATCGTCTGGGGAATCTTATATAATTGTAGAAGTGATTTATTTCTTCTATCCGTAACCGCGGTAAAATCCCACTAAAACTTTCTAACCTAAGCAACGTAGCCCCAACCTGCTACTACGTCCTTGCAGCCCTTTAGCGTGCGCCAGTGTGAATAAGTATCTTCAAAAATCACTAGCAGAATGCCAATTTATCTACATGCTACCTAAAATAGCATAAATACATTGTAACATAGTGTATGGTAAAAGTAAAATCACTGTTATATCAAGGGTTTATAGGTATTTCTAATTTTTTTGTGTTTGCAAAATAGTGCATAGTAATGAAGGAGTTTGAGGCTAATTTGGGGCTACTATAATCTATCAAAATAAATACTTGGCGGCATGTATATGGATTAATCTATTTAGTTTTAACAAGCAAAAAAAAGACCAATGGCATCATCGTTCTTAAAATCCTAAATTGTAACCTTGAAATAAAGTCTAATCTGTTCCAAGTGCGAAGCAGTGCAACTTTATTACAACCAACATAACTTGATTTAAAATATTCCATTCATTTTTAAGTATTAGACAAGCATAAAGTGTATATAAATATAGAAAACCCCTTAAAGGAAATTTTAGGGGTTTTAAAAACAATAGCTTTATTAAACTTTTTACACTATTACCAAAGCTGAATAGTGCCTCCCCCTTGGCATCTTGTATCATTTCCACCTTCACACGCGCCTGTTAAATAATAGTAACCACTTTCTTTTACAGTATAAAAGCCATAGTCCATTCCTTCTCTAGCTGCAAATTTCATCTCACCAACTTGTACACCACCTTTAGAAATATAAAAGGTTACATGCATTATTCCTGGTTTATCATTTTCCCAGGAATAATATATCGTTTCTCCTTGCGTAAAATAAACAGCAGCAGAGGACGAATATACGGCTTGTCCATATAGTAATTTAGCATCAGCACAACGTGGTGTCCCCCCACAAGCAAAATATGCATTAGCTTCTGGTAAATTAGCATTGAAACTACAAATAACTAACAAAGATAAAGTTAAAACCTTTAATACTTTTTTCATAGTACTCCTTCAAATCTTTAATAGTTTTAAATATAGATTCTATATGTTTTTAAAAAACCTTTAATTTCGAAGGAGATGTTTAAAATAAAAAAAATTGGATTATTATTTTCAATTTGTCTTTTATTTATTTTTTTTATTAATTCTTCACTTGCGAATGAATACAAATTCGAGAAAAACATTCTAGATACAGGATACAAGGAAATTGACAAAGCTATTGCTGAAGCTGAAATATACTTTCAACAATCCATTACACTCCCGAGAGAAGTTCCACCGATAGAGTTTACACACTGTTTTGGTAGATTTATTAGTTTAGATGAAAGTCCAAACACCTATCTTGAAATTAAATATATAAACCAGGATTTACCGGAAAATCATTTTAAAATTGAGATTAGACCAATAAAACATAAGATTCCTACAAACGATACCCACATCACTCAACTATTAAAATTAAATAATGGTAGCAATGCAATTTACAGCACAAAGATTCAAGGGTTCCACATCCTGATTTTTGAAGAAAATGAATGGCAATACATTCTATCACTTGACCAAAGAGTTTCTCACCAAGCCATTGAATTACTTTTAAAGATTGCAAATTCGGTAGAGTAAATATAGAGTAGCAGCTAGCCTCTACTCTATATTTTTATCCCTCAAATATTCTCCCACACTTAGCTTTCAATCAGATTCAAAATCATTTCATACAAAAAATTTAATTAAATGGTTTGTCATAATACCCAAATTAATCTACTACTTAAATTTAAAAGATATTTTCCCTTCACTAATTACCAACTTCGCATCAAACTTCTTCCCAGCCTTACTCGTAAAGCCTTTAATAACCCCCGTAGAACCTTTTGCCATCAAATCAGTTAGCTGCTTCTCCGTTAATTTCTTTCTTGCAATTTCCTTATTAATAAAAAACTTATAGCCATTCCGATACTCACTCCACTCTAAGAAGGTTTTGCGATCCATCATGTTGCCTTTTCCACAGCTTGGACATGTATCCAGCCCTGTAGGTTGAGTGGCTACAGGAGCTTCAATTTTTAATTGAGCTACTTTCTGTGGCGCAGCTTGTAATAACTCCTGAATAAATTGCTTTGTATTTTCAACAAATTTAGCTGTGGTTGCTTCCCCTTTACCAACCTTCTTCAACTGGCTTTCCCATTTAGCTGTCATCGCTGGGCTGGCAAGCAAGGTTCCTTCAATCGCGTCACAAAGAAGCTCACCTTTTTCAGTGATGTGTACAATGTTTTTCTGAATGTCAATGTAGCCATTCTTTTTGATTGTTTCGATAATGCTGGCACGTGTGGCTTCTGTTCCGATTCCTTCCACTTCCTTTAAAACCTCAGAATCTGCCTCATCCTCTACCATTTTCCCTGCGGTTTTCATCAAGTTAATCAATGCCCCTTCGGTATATGGTTTTGGTGGGCTTGTACGACGCCTTGATGGCCGTGAACATCCGAAAATATGTGGCAAGGGGGTAACGGAAACCTCCATTTTCACTTCGCCATACACAAAAAAACGAAATGACGTCATGTCATTTCGTTTTTTTGTGTGGACCAGAACTATTTATGTCCCAGCCTCTTTTAATATCCAGAAAACAAAACTGAAAACTCAGAATTCGAAGCGGGATCTCATAGGGAATTTTTAGGGATTTTTGTTTTATGTTTTTATCAATTCTTTGATATGTTCAATTTGTTTCACTTCGTATTCATATTTATCAAGATTCAGCTCTTTTACTAATAATTCGAAAAACGACGCTGCACTTGCTAAAATTAGATTCAATAATTGATTCGTATTCATATTCAAATTTTGATTATCGATTGAAATTTTTGTGTTACCATTCTTCCCCTCTTCTAGGCATACTTCTATCGGCTGACTTGGATAATAAAAACGAGCCACTCCTTCAGCCATAAATTCTTCTATGGCATTCAAATAATAGGCATACAAGGAAGCTAAATCATCAAATAATGGTATTCCACCAATTTCTTTATTCCACATAGTAAAAGTTAAACTTCCCTCTATACTCAATATACCACCCTCTATATATTTCTTTTTATTCGCTCCAACAATATCAACTAAAAATTGATTGTTAAAACCTCCGATATATGAGGATGGATTACTCACTAAATCTTCCAAATCAAAAACATCTTTTTTTAAGAAAAAATTTTTTACATCCAATTTAACCACCTACATATTCTATTATTTTGTATAAAGTTGATATGTCCTTTAGTAATACCAAGTACATATTCAACCCCACCTACAGTCCCTTCAACTTGAAATGTAGCATTTGTTCCTTTTTACGCTAGAATTTTTGAATTATCCTTAGCAATTGTCATGGCAATATCCTTAACATCATCTACAGATAAATTAGGATTATAAAATGTTTGTTTTGTTTTAACAGAACCATCCCAAAATTCTGGGTGATGCCTTTCCAACATATGTTTCATATCAGTTTTAGTTAGCTTAAATGTATGACTTCCTGTTTTATAAGTAGCCGTTTGAAAAGAAGATGATGCACTAGTTACTTTAGATTTAGGTGCTTTAGATTTAGGTGCTTTTTTAAATATTTTTGAACCCCACTGGATTACATACTTACCGCCACTTACAACAAGTCTTGCAACTAATCCAGCTACATAAGGTTGAATTGTATTACTTTCAACCATTTCAATAGAAATAGAGTCCCAATCTATATCTTCAAAATTTGAAATTTCTTCTAAGTTATTATCAAAGAAGATAACATTGTTTTCCTCCATTGCCAATGTTGTTGTTGGCATAATAAATGAAAATAATAAAACAAACGATGTAATAATACTAATTAATTTAATCCTCATTCTATCCACTTCAATCTTTATATTAAACATTCTCCCTATACCACACAAACAAATTCTGAATTCTCAGTTTCATCTTCTGGAATTAAATGATTAGTATGAATATTATTAATGAAGTAAGTAGGTTGATTTAATATCCAAATCAAACCAAAAAGAGAATTTAATGCTACAAAAATATATACTACATCACTAGCGTCGCATTAAAATAATTCAATGCTTTCTAAAAATCAGAATTTTTTGTAACTATATCTTTGCATAAAAAAAGCCTTTATAATGGTTGGACGGTAGTAAGCCATCCAAATCCAAAATAAAGGACATAGCATGGACAAGTTTACACGAAAAACATCATTTGAACAATGGTTTTCACCGATTTCCTTCACAAAACTTGAGAAATTGGTGGGAGCCTATCAATTAAATACCTATACAAAGAAGCTACATATCGCTTCATTCTTGAAATTATTCGTATTCGCGCAGCTCAACGAAATCGAAAGTCTACATGCTATCAGTGATACATTGTTTTCAGAAGACCTTCAAAAAGCACCGAATTTAGAGTCGATTAGCTTTTCGCAATTAGGACGTCGATTAAATCAAGTACCAACAGCGGTATTCCAACAGATTTTTCTTGATTTAGTGGCACAGATTCACAAACAATCACAGTATGAGCAGCGACGAAAAAAGACTACGCCACTGAAAATCATGGATTCGAGTACACTTCCTTTGAATTTGAGCAATCACAAATGGGCTGAATTCCGTAAAACAAAATCGGACATCAAGCTTCATTTGCGTCTTGTATACTTGGAAAAAGGCTGTTCGTATCCAGATAAAGCGGTGCTGACTAACGCGAAAGAACACGATCGCGGCCAACTAGAAGTACTCGCTGATGACAAAGAGTGCATATATGTCTTTGATCGTGGCTACTTAGATTATGAACGCTTTGATCGCATGACAGACGATGGGTATTTCTTCGTCTTACGCTTGCGGAAAAATGCCGTCATTCGTGTAATTGAACCGTTTAAACTGCCTGGAGACTCGCTTGTGCTTTCAGATGAAATGGTATTGATTGGTACACCACAAAACCGGGCAGAAAACGCTTTTCGCCTCATCAAAGTACTTGATTCAAAGGAAAATGAACTGCATTTAATCACGAATCGGTTTGACCTAAGCGCTGATGAAATCGCCGAACTATACAAATCGCGTTGGGCCATTGAACTGTTTTTCAAATGGTTAAAGCAGCACTTAAACATTAAAAAGTTCTACGCACAGGGCGAACAAGGTGTACATAATCAAGTCTATATTGCGATGATTGTGTATTGCCTACATGTGCTGGCACAGCTGAACACGAACAGTTCAAGGTCGTATTTACAAATAAGTCGCTTACTCAAAGCAGCACCGTGGAAATCTTCCAGGACATGGCTAAGAAAGATAGCTGAAAAAGCCGTCCCATAAAGGGTTTCCCATTTCTGTCGCACACGTCAAAGGTTATAGTGAAAAAATGGATGATTACTACCTCTGTTCAAGTGTATTCATTTTTCTTTTCAAACAAAAAAATAAGAAAACAGAAAATTCAGTTAAAACTTACGCGACACTAGTGACTTTTTAATAAATAAAATTCTGTTATACACGCTTTAAAACATCACTCAAAAGGACTCACCATAATTAGGGAGTCCTCCAAATTAATACTTAGCGTTCTAGCTCTGGCTGTTTTTTGATTTTTTTAGTAGATTTCGTAACCCCTACCTCTGGCTCTAACATAACATCTACAACTTTGGTAAAATCTTTAATACGTTCATTCAAAGAAGAAATACCTGCTTTAATCTTTGCTTCAGCTGCTAATTTCACTACATCTACTTGATCAAATACTGCTTCTTTTGTTTTCGTAGAACGCTCCACAAGGCTTTGCTTCAAATCATTTTTAAACGTCTCAAAGCGTTCTGCAAATGTTACTTTGGGGACTGGTTGCTCAAAGTATTGTTCCAAATGATTTTCAATTCGTATAAAATGATTGTGTAGCATATGCCCCATTTCGTTTTTAGTCAAGTAAGCACTTCCTTGTTTATCACCTGACACATACGTTTCGACCGTCTGCAATATTTCTTTGCTATAACGTTCAATTACTTGCTGCAATGCCATTTCTTTTTCATTAGGCATTACACCTCGATAAGTAAATCCATGCTGCTTAGCTAAATGGCTAGCAAACTGCTCTGCCATATCTGGATGAATAAATTCCATTTCCTTTAATGAGAATGATGTTTCTCCACGTTTGCCAGCTTGAATCCCCCACTCTTTGCCTACTTGATATAAAGTTACCTCAATATCTTCTTTTTTTCAGTAGCGTATAGTGCCAGCAACTCTGCAATATGCACCGCTTTATTTTTTGCTCCATGCGCTAGTTGTGCCATCTTTTTCCCCTCCCTTCTATCTTTATTTCAGAAAAAGAAAAGACCCATCCATAAATTTTGCGATACGCAAAATTGGAAAGGTCTTTATTTGGGTTTTGCGTACATACGCGTCCGCCCAATTCTCTGATACTAATAATTTACCACAGTTTTTTGCAAAAAAAGTCCGCAAATTGTACGCGTTTTGTACGGACTTTGTACAGAAGTATTGACAAAACATCCATTTTAGTGAAGAAGAGTAGATTTTACTCAGAATAATATACAAAGTAGGCAAATTTTATTATTATTTAAGTATTTTTAATATGTGACTCTTCTTTTTAAATACTTTATTTGCCCACCACTAAACATATATTGCTATTATTTATATTCAATTTCTATCTCTATCAGAATTTGTAATTATCGATAAAAGTTGAAATATGTCGAAATAAAACAAATTTACAATTATTGTTTAATTTGTAAATTAAATATAAAATGTATTTATCCAGTACAATTATTTTGAAAGGGATGATGTTAATGAATAAGCTAATAAGTAGTTTTTTGGTTTTTTCTCTTGTTTTCTTTACACTAGTTTCTAACGGGGGTGTACATGCATATAATGAAGTAATAACAAATGAATACGTTGATAATAATCATTCATTGAAAAATGAGGAAGGCAACCACAACTATAATTTAATCTCAATAGATGAAGCAGAGTTAGAATACAGTACATATGCACTTCCACTTGCTGCACCAATAATATCTATGATATTGAAAAAAATGGTGAAAGAAGCCGTTAAAGAATATGGAAAACAAGTAGTAATTGATGCTGTCATGCAAGAATTAAATTTACCAAAAACGATTAGTGGGAAAAAGTTAATTGGTAAGCTTGAAAAAGTAGGCTTTGAAAAGTTAAGGCAAAATGGAAGTCACGTTACTATGAAGGGTCCTAACGGAAAAACTTTTACTGTACCGTTACACGATGAGTTGAAAACAGGAACTTATAATTCGATTAAAAAATCAATAAAAGACTCTATAGCACCATAATTTAAGAATCGCCGATATGTTTACTGGATAACATATCGGCATTATTCTATAAAAAAGACAGATTGTATTATCTACCTTGCCGTAAATTTTTTCACTAAGCTAATTTCATTTAATTTTATGTGATTAGTAACTCCCTGCAGCGTGCACTCTTTTTCTCCCCAATTAGGATGTCTAGCTAAATAATCTATATCAAAAATCAACTCCCAACTCTTTTCCAATTCAAATTGAGTGTAGTCACTGTTATCGTTTTCAATATTTTCAAGGTCAAAATAAGATTTGTTTAGTACAAAATGCCAGGCTTGAAAATCCGAAAGAAGGACTCTATTGTCTTCAATATCTATTTTTAATAATATACCTTTTTCTCCTGCTTCTAAATGACCACTCTTTCTTAAATCAGGTCTATCTATCCATAGCCATATAGGGTATTCGTTATTATAATTCGGAAGTTTTTCCTTCATTCTTTTTTTTAACCAATTGTAAGCATCAACAAATTCTGGATAGATAAACTCGGGATTACCTATCAGACAACCTTTTTCCTGTATTTCCTTCCATTTGTCCTCTGATTGTATTGTCCAATAAGTACTCATAAAACATCCTCCATTTTCACCTTTCTTAATCTGATATTCATAGTTTAAAATATTTCTATATTTATTTTCCAAAATATGATATGACTTTTAATATTGTCGTTAGAAAAGTTCTCTAAATTCTTTTAATACGCACTTTTCTAAATCATAAAGATAATACAACATTCATAAAAAAATGTATGGGAGAATAATTATCCGCCCCAAAAGGACATCCCTTTATGGATTAATTACCCAATTCAAAATATCATACTCACCACTTCATGTCAAATTCTTCTAATCTGAAATATTAACGATTATCTCGCTTACAATGGATTAATGATGATTAATTTTGCCTCTGCGTAATTACGCCCAGACTTTTCAAGCTAACCAGTAGAAGTTAACCTAAAATTGTCGCGCTACATGATAAAAGTTAATTGACTTGCATCATGTAGGCCTGCTTTCAAAATCTGTGATAACCACTCAGATTTTAACACCTTAAAACAAAGAAACAGGTTTTTCTCAGTCTTTCCTCTGATAAAAGCGCAGCCCTTTCCCATCATCTAATTATGCGGCGTCCATTTGCTTAAGCAAGCCAAAGCATAATTGGATGAAGTAGTGAAAATAATAGAAAAGAAAAATCACACTAGCGTCGCATAAATTTTGACGCAATTTTCTGTCTTCTTATTTTTCCGTTTCAGATGAAAAACAAAGACACTGGAACAGAGGTAGTAGACATCCATTTTTTACTATAACCTGTGACGAGTGCGACAGAATTGGTTGAACCTTTATGGAACGGCCTTTCCTGCGATTTTCCGAATCCACAGATGAGCTGATTTCCAAGGTGCTGCTTTCAATAAACGACTAATCTTCAAGTACGTTTTTGAGCTATTTGTGTTCAATTGTGCTAACACATGCAGACAATACACAATCATTGCGATGTACACTTGATTATGCACGCCTTGTTCGCTCTGTGCGTAGAATTTTTTGATATTCAAGTGCTGCTTCAGCCATTTGAAAAACAGTTCGATTGCCCAGCTTGATTTGTACAACTCCGCGATTTCATCAGCGCTTACATCAAATCGATTTGTGATGAGATGCAATTCGTTTCCTTTTGAATCGAGTACTTTGATGAGACGAAAGGCGTTTTCTGCGCAATTTTGTGTGGTGCCAATCAGAACCATTTCATCCGATAAGACCGTCGAATCTGCTGGTAGCTCAACCGGCTCTATGACACGGATAACAGCGTTTTTTCGTAAGCGGAAGACAAAGAAATAGCCGTCATCTGTCATGCTGTCAAATCGCTCGTAATCCAAGTAACCACGGTCAAAACGTACATGCATTCTTTGTCATCAACGAGTACCTCTAGTTGGCCACGATTATGTTCTTTCGCCCGCTTTGTCTGGATACGAACACCCTTTCTCTACGTATACAAGGCGCAAATGGAGCTTGATGCCCGACTTTGTTTTGCGGAACTCAGCCCATTTGTGATTGTTTAGGTTTAAAGGAAGCGTGCTCTAATCAATGATTTTCAGTGATGTTGTCATTTTTCGGCGCTGTTCATAGTGCGACTTTTCATGAATTCGAGCGACTAAATCAAGAAATACTTGTTGAAACACTTCAGTCGGTACTTGATTTAACCGGCGTCCGAGTTGTGAAAAGCTAATTGATTGTAAGTCCGTCGCTTTTTGTAGGTCGCCTGAAAACAAAGTTTCGCTGACTGCACGTAAGCTTTCGGTTTCATTCAGCTACGCGAACAGCAGTAATTTCAAGAAGGAAACGATGTGTAGCTCCTTTGTATAGGTATTTAATTGATGGGATTCTACCAATTCCTCTAATTTTGTCGAGGAAATCGGTAAAAACCATTGTTCAAATGATGTTTTTCGTGTAAACTTATCCATGCTATGGTCCTTTATTTTGGATTTGGATGGTTTACTACCGCCTAACCCATTATAAAGGCTTTTTTTGTGCTTGGATTATATTACAGAAAATTCAGTTTAGTTAATCCTGTTGTATTATTTTAATGCGATGCTAGTGAGTTTAAGCAATAATAAAAATAGGTGCGTTTCTATATCATGAGAGAATAAAAAAATTGTGATTTTATGCCTTCTATATTAAATTGCAAAAAAATATGAATTTACAATATTACAATTACGATAATGTTGTATTCTTAGGCCTGAGCGACTTTGGTAGCGATATACTAATTGTAAAATACTTCTTTTACAAGATACTTCAGAATCTAAAAAAGGCTTATCTAGAAAGTCGTCTAGCAAGCCGTTTAAAACATGACATAACATATACCTATTGACACGAGAGATAGCAAACTTTTTTAGCTAATCGACATGCGTTATGTGGAGCGAAGTACCCTTTTTACACTAAATGCTATTCAATTTTGGGGACGAAGTGTTTCTTGAACTTAAGTTAGTGAAGGTCATATCAGATTGTATTCAGTATTTTCTATAAATTTAGTTGTTAATTCCTCACCTTCCTGCTTTCAAAAAGGCTACTAAGGAAAGTTTTGAATTTAAGTGCTTAAATAGCTTTCATCACATTTCGATAATTGGCTATTCGTAGGAGTTCCTTCCATTTCTTTTTCCAGTTTTTTTTGTCGATTATGTGCGTTACGCTCTCTTACAAGTTGCTTTGCTTCCTCAAAGGGTGTGCTAACTATTTTTTCAGTTGAGTCCAATGTATTTGCACCTGACATAAGAAAATAATGATTCCAGAATTCCATCATCATTTTTGTATTACAATCAATAGTGTTGACAGTAGCACGCAAATGCTTTAAATCATCTATGACTGTCTCAAGCAAACGTTGCTGTAGTAATCCTTCTATTTCTGCTAATAATGGTTTCCCCCCAAAGCGGCTTTCAAAATAGGACTCTACTAAAAAGTCAATCACTTCCCCATCACTATTAAAATTTTCTTCTTCTACTAAAAGTGTGATTTTTTCGATTGTATCTTGTCGCAAGTACAAAGTTTTTTGCTTCTTTTTTTGCTGCTCATTCTTCACTACCCTTCAGATCCTTTCCGATAGCTTTTTGGATATATTGCCGGATAAAATTTTTTGTTAAATAATATTCCATGTAACTACATGTTCTGCTTGTTATTTCAATGCTATATGTTCAAGCAATACAGGGGATGCAATATGCTCCATATCTTATTATGTTTGTCATATATTCTTTTGCTAATTTGATTTAGTTGACGCTTCAGCTAGAGCTTTCCCCATTCGAATACCTGCTTGAACACCCGATTCATAGCCCCTTATATAATTTTCAATTGAACGCTGCTGCTCTTCTGTTAAGTTTTTCAATAAACGTTCCATGCGCTCCCATGAAGGTTTATCTTTAATATTTAGCATCATATTCATTATATACCATCTCCTGTTATTATTTTATAATCAAAATATATTATAAAATAATCAAAATTTCAACCTATCTCACTTGTAATATTGCAATGTAATCAAATAAAGAATAAACTTACTTATGAAGGAGGTGCCAAAATGAAAGAGAGAATCAAACTCTTAAGAGAGCATTTAGCTCTTAATCAAAGGGAATTTAGTGCACGGATAAATATTTCTCAGCCTACGCTCGCCTTAATGGAAAAAGGGCAAAGGGCTATTCGAGATATACATGTTGCACAAATTTGTTCTGAATTTAATATCAATGAAAATTGGTTGCGTACTGGCGAAGGAAAGATGTTTCTTGCAATAGAAACTTTTTCTTTAGATGAGCAAGCCAAAAAAAGCAATCTAACAGAACTAGAGATTGCAATTATGCGTGGCTATATGAATTTAGACCGTAATATTCGTGAAAAGTTAATGAACGAATTAGAAGCTATTTTTAAACCTACTAATAACGAAGACGCAGCTACCTCTGATGATGGCGTTGACAGTGAAACAGAAGCTGAAGTAGCCGAGTATCGTAAAAAAGCAGAAGTTGATATAACTAATTATAGGAAGGAAATTGAGGCCGAGAAAAAAGGGATAGCAGCATTACAAGAGTCAGAGAGAAAAGAATCAGGCTAAAAGAAATAGACAGACTAGGTTGAATAATAAAAAGTCCAAACAATGATGAAAACTGCATTGTTTGGACTTTTTCACTCTATTTTCTAAAAGTTACCACGTTAACAAAAAACGTAATCAAAATTATTGCTTAACAAATCTATGTCTTCTCAACCACGCCATAATGAAATTTTGCCGTCTGTCTTGCAAAACGCTGAAAACCATACTGTTCAAAATAAGGAGACTGATAATGCGCCTTTAACACAACGCGTTTTTTTGCGACGCGCAATGCCTCTTGCATCCACTCAGATGTTAATGCTAAATGGCTTCCTGCCTGACGTAATGCCGCAAAATTATTCGCTTCTTCAATCGTTTCCTCAAACATTGGGTCCATATAGACGACGTCAAATGAACATGCTGGCTGCTGACGCAAAAATTCAATCGCCTCTGCATGTACTACTTTAATTTGTCGCATACAAGCGGTCAGAGGCAATTTTGCCGTATCATATGTCTGCATCCCATGCTTCACGATAAAAGCAATATTGCGATTGGCTTCAAGCCCAACTACCTCTCCTTGCTCACCAACTACAAACGCCGCAAGCATACTATCCGCCCCCATGCCAAGTGTGCAATCTAAAAAGGAATCGCCCTTTGTTAGCTGGCAGGCCTCAAGCAACGGTTCCATCTCCCCACGCGCAACTCGCTTTAAGCGAAACGCCGCGGAATTGGGATGAAAAAAGAAAGGCGCATTTGCACCTTTCACATAGTACTCATAACGATTTTTACCCGCTACAATCACATTAGCCTGTAGCTCATGGCTAATCGTCATTACCGAGCGCTTTTGACGTGGAATAAATTTAATTTGCAATACTTCACATACAAATTGCGCTAGCTTCTCTGACAATGCATCAGGTCGACCAGCAGTCGTAACAACCGTTACTCCGCACATACTTGCTTTAATACATCTGACAAATGGTCACGCACTTGCTCCATCGGGAAGCCTTCAATATTTTCACGTGGGATAAAATAAGCTAGCTGCCCGTCCTTTAAAATTGCCATCGACGGTGAGCTTGGTGGTACTTCATCAAAAAACGCACGCATTGTCGCAGTTGCCTCAGGATCCTGCCCAGCAAATACAGTAACTAAATGGTCAGGTTTCACCTCTTCAATTGCTTCACGCGCTGCTGGTCGTGCCAACCCTGCCGCACAGCCACAAACAGAGTTAATAACAACAAGCGCAGTTCCTTTTTGTTCAGCCATAAATTCATTTACTTCATCCGCAGTTGTTAGTTGTGCAAAGCCCGCATCCACTAACTCTTGTCGCATTGGTTGTGTTACTTGTCTCATGTATTCATCGTAAGCGTTCATCTTTTTACCTTCTTTCGTATTTATTCGTAAAGCCTTGATATATAAGGCTTTTCACTGATTTCCCACCTATTCACTTTCACCGTTTTTCGTCTACTTTCAGGAAAAATGTGAGTTTTTTGTGAGTTTTTTTAGTTATATTTTTTCATAACCCTGTTACCTATTTTAACGTGAATTGATTATTTGTAAAATAGTTTAGCTTGCTCTGTTATTTTATAAATGCTTAGGTAATTTCCTTTCCCCATTGTTTCTTGCGTACATAACGTCCACCGTTTCTTTAC
Source organism: Metasolibacillus sp. FSL K6-0083 (assembly GCF_038630865.1). Taxonomy (NCBI): domain Bacteria; kingdom Bacillati; phylum Bacillota; class Bacilli; order Caryophanales; family Caryophanaceae; genus Metasolibacillus; species Metasolibacillus sp. FSL K6-0083. The sequence continues at coordinate 753,736 of NZ_CP152046.1, forward strand.
TGCTTCTATGTTTCATTAGAAAAAATTTATGCATAATTAAAAATCCTTTGAACAGACTAAAATTTGAGGAGGTGAGATTCATGGCGAAAAATAACAACAACCAAAACTTTAACCAAAAGGTTCCTAATCCAATGAACGAAGAATTTGGGACTGAGACGGATGTAAACGAGGTTAAAAAACAAATTCAAAAAGCAGAATCTAATAAGCAATACGCATCAGGTAAATATGCAAATAACCGTAATCAAAATGGGATGAAATAAGTCGTTTATTCTCCCTAACCGGCAATTTTTTGCCGGTTTTTTTATTAAGCTTAAACAATAATTTTTAGCGCTTTTCTACATATATCAGCAATATTCGAAGCAGATTTCAAGCATCTTACTATTTGTTCATGCCGTAATATATCTAAAGAATTTCGCAAACGATAAACCGTAAATTTCTAAAATTATTAGCGCTTGATTTTCCCCACCCTTCTAAAATTCCATTAAAAGCTGAATTCAAATTTATTGCTACGCTTTCGGTACAAAAACGGTTGCGCGTCGCAAAAAAATTGCTAAAAAAATTAAACGTAAGTTAAACAATGCTTTAGTCCTTTATCAATCGATGTTTCGATATAGCCGATAATTTGTTGCAATGTGAATATCTGCAATTTTTGTTGTAACATATCCTCGTTATAGACCATATCTTCTAGCACATAAGGAAACAATTGTACCACTTCTTGTTCCGTTACTTCCTGTAAGTGAGTGATTGTTGCTTTATTGTTAAATGCAGATTGCAATGTGTAAGTCAATTGATAGTAATCAAGCAATTTACTATTCAATAATCGAAAATCTTGATGGTATAACGCCAGCACACTAGAATCATTTGCAATTCGTTTTCGAAGCCATGGTAAATAAAAGCCTTTCAACCATAAATCATCTGCAATTAAATGTGTGAAGTAGCCCATTATGTATGGATTTTCTTTCTGCTCATTATATTTTTCTAAAAAACCAGCATAATCAATACTTCTCGTATAGTCTTGCTCGCTTCCTACGAAAAAATGAGCGCGCTCTTTGGCCGTTGCTGCATCTGGTGCGATACCTCCTGCTAAAAAGCTTGTCTTATCCTTAATAGCTAAACGTTCAGCAATTTGCTGTGCAATAATTAAATGCATAATACGTGACCCCAACCATTTTGTCCCCCTATATGTTTTAATGCTACGGACGCTTTCACTAGCATATAAGTTGCCTCGTATAGAAATTACATATCAATGCATACTAGATAGTAAAACAATTCAGATGAGGTGAACGAAATGGAGCCTTTTCCTATAATACATACAAACTTTTTGGATGCGGTCATTGCTGTCCCCGCAACAATGCTTGTGACACAGCTTTGTAAAAAGCTCTTTCATATAAAGGCTTTTTGGGTTCCGACAGTTGCATTAGTCATTGGTTTACTGATTTCTATTTTTATAAGCCACAAGCATCATTTAATTGCGGGCATCTTTATGGGTTGGTTTTATGGTTACGCTGCAATCGGAAGCTATGCATCATTGAAAACAACATGGCGTGCTTATAGACAGAGTAAATAGGGCTGCCCATTTTCTGAGCAGCCCTCATTTTATTATCTTTCACAAGCCCAACCATCTTTATCACGGTCATGCTTAGAGGCATATGCAGGATGCCCTTTTGCTACACCTTTCGGATAATAAACACGAAGCTCTGTGCAGTTTTTAAAGGATGTTGGTGCTTTTGGGTCTATATATGCACCGCTGCCTTTTGGAGCTGGTGTTTTTTTCGTGCTTGCCTTAGGTGCCACATATTTTGTCACATAATCAATATGCACCCACCCTATCTGCTTTTGGTAGGATACTTTGTACCAGTCACCACTACGAGCGGTCGCGTTTAGCTTTGTATTTTTAGATATAATCGCCAATGTCTTTCCTGTCTTTGCAGGAGCGTTGCGCATTGCTATACTATCTGTTGTAACAATTTCAGCTTTAATTTCTCGTGCTTCCGCCGCATGTGCAGATGGTGTAATCATTGCTGTTAAAAGCAAAATCGTCAATATGCTTTGCATCATTTTTTTCATGCCACTCATCTCCTTTTAGATAGTATAGCATGTACAATTTTGAGAAAAAATAGTTGAAATTTTAATTTTCAACCTATTATTGAACTATTTATACAAAATCATTTAGCACTTAGCTTCTGTGCAAGCTGCTGAACTTCCTGTACATAGGAGCTGCCTAGCTTAATAATTGAATCATCTGGTCTTTCTTTATGGTAAAATCCTTTTCGACAATCAAATTTATTATTTCTTTTAAGAGCGTAAATCGTTTGCATTTCATTGTTATTTACAATTTCAATTTTCTCAATAATTGGTCGCTCGATAATGTGCTTCTTTTTTATCGCTTGAAAAAATGCTTTATGCTGCAATTTCATCGCCTGCTTTTTATAAATGCTTTTATTATAATCTTTTGCAGTGCTTAGCATAGCTGTTATTGAAGATTGAAAAGCTTGTAGCTCGTACAAAAAACGCTTTCTATTTTGCTTATGCTGCTCCACTTCCATACAGTGAAGATGGTATTTCGCTGCCTCTAAATGCTCTTGCATCGCTGTTAATAATTTTGTCATGCTATTTCCTCCATTTCTACTATTGCTTGCTCAGCAAAAATTTCTTTCCTTTTATGTATGTATTCACTTTTTCTTCTTACTATTCATAGGCTAGTGTAGAAAGGGTGATGGGGATGAGTAGCAAAGAGAAAAAATCCGGGCAATCTACAGATAATACGGATATTTCAATTGACCGACTTGCATATCTCGGCACAGTCATAACAGTATTAGGCTATGCTTTATCTGCCATTGCAGAGGGGCTTGAATTAAAGGCGATAGAACAGCAAAAAGGGGAAGATTTTTCATCAGCGGAGTTTACAAAATTGCATGAGCAAATTGATGAGCTCACAAAGGAAGTACGCCAGTTACGGAGAATGCTACGTTAACTATGCTATATTAGAATAAGTAATAACATGTATGGAAATAATAATAGCAATTCGTAGAAGGAGGCACTTCAATTGAACGATTATTATGCAGATTTACATATTCATATTGGTCGCACAAACAGTGGGCGCGCTGTTAAAATTACAGGTAGTCGCACATTAACCCTTTCAAATATACTACATACGTCTAGTGTCCATAAAGGGCTTGATATGATTGGAATTATTGATTGTCATAGTCCAGAGGTATTGCAGGAGCTTGAGCAATATGTACTTAGAGGAGAAATGACCGAATTACAGCAAGGTGGCCTATTATACGAAAAAACAACGCTTATTATGGGCTCAGAGTTGGAAATATACGATAGCAATTGCCAAGGACCTATTCATGTACTTGCTTATTTGCCTACATTACAATCCATGCAGGCTTTTTCAACATGGCTAAGTGAGCAGATGAAAAATATTCATCTCAGCTCACAGCGCATTTATTGTGATGCACAAATTTTGCAGCGAAAGGTTGCCGAATTAAATGGTTTATTTATTCCCGCGCATGTTTTCACCCCCTTTAAAAGCTTGTATGGCAAAGGGGTCAAAAAGAGCTTAACGGAAGTTTTTGACCCTGCCATAATTGATGCCATTGAGCTTGGCTTAAGTTCAGATACTGATATGGTATCTGGTATTGAAGAATTAGCCTCGTATACTTTTGTGACAAATTCCGATGCACATTCTCTTGGAAAAATAGCGCGAGAGTATCAAAAGATACATATGGAGGCTGTTAATTTTGAGGAATTACGTCAAGCCCTACATCGCGAGAATGGTCGGTATATTGCAGCAAATTACGGTCTGCACCCTTTATTAGGAAAGTATCATGAAACGGTTTGCGCAACATGTGGCAAAATGGTTGCAGACGATGCAGATATTTGCCCATTTTGTCAAAGTAAGCAGATTGTTCGTGGTGTTGCAACACGTATCAAGCAGCTTTCTAGCCCTGCTACTAATAAGGTCGAGCGCCCTTCTTATGTCCATCAAGTACCTTTAGAATTTATTCCTGGTCTAGGTAAAAAAACGTTGGACAAGCTATTGGTGGCTTTCGGTACAGAAATGGATATTTTGCATCGAACAACGCTTGAGCAGCTTACAACAATTGTACCTGAGCCGTTAGCAGAGAAAATAATACTCGCTCGCACCGGACAAATTCAATTCGCAGCCGGTGGCGGTGGTGTATATGGGAGAATAAAGTGAAACTACAATCCGCTCGCTATGGATTTTAAACACTTTTAATATCTATTCACTCTAAAATATAAATGCAGCTTTGGTTAAACTAAGGGGGAAAATAATGTTTCAAACAGCAAGATGTATAATAAAAAAATTAACTAAGGAAGATTTAGCAGATATTCAACATTTATACCAACAGCATGAGGTAAGGAAATATTTAGGTGGCGTTGTAGTGCCTTCTATTGTTAAAGAAAATGTAGAGATACTTCTAACAACGCCCAATGCAGGATACCACTTGGTTGCTAGAGAGCTAGGCTCACAGCAATTTATTGGACTTGTATCACTTGATTTATATCATGATGGACAATCTATTGAGCTATCTTATCAACTATCCCCTACTTGGTGGGGAGACGGCTATGCAACAGAAATTTTGCAGGTAGTCTTACAGTTTGCTTTTAAAGAGTTACAGTTACCATATGTTGTCGCTGAAACACAAACTGCTAATATTGCTTCTTGTAAACTATTAGAGCGCTTAGGGATGACTGTAAAAGAAAAAGTTGAACGCTTTGGTGCGGAGCAAGCAATTTATTCTTTAGAAAATCCAAATTCAAAAAACTTATGAGAATGAGGTAGTCCGCCTTTTTTGGACTGCCTTAGTTTCTGTGGCTAAACATTTGCTCCTGCGGTTACTCGTCGCAAAGGGCGTGTCTCAAAATGGCTTTTCAGACACGCCCTTTCGTGCAAGCTTATTTTTCCTCTTCCATTAATCGAATATTCCCTTTATGGAATTCGCGCATATTGCGTGGATAGGCATAATTGGCAATTAAATGGGCACTATCTTCCCCCTGTGCAATACATCTACGCAATTCCTTAATATAAGTCGTAGCATCGCGTTGACGTTTCTTGATTTCTTCCATCTCTGTCGTCATATTTCCATGTCCCGGAATCAGAAAACGGATTTCATGCTGCTGCAATATGACATCAACTTTTTTGAGTGTTTCCTCATACGCATAGCTATTATCATAAATATATGGAAATTCCACGTCTGATAAATAATCGCCTGCAATCCAAATACCTTGAGGCTCAACAACAATAAATAATCCGTCATTGGTATGTCCGTTTGCCAAATAAAAAGTCAGTTTTGTTTTTCCTATTATTAGTGTTTGTGCATCATGTCGAATGACGATATCGACCTTTGGGTAACTTACTGAATATGCACGGTCTATATAATAACCATCATCAAATGTACGGATTTGCTCTATAATTTGCTCCTTATCAGAACGTTTTTGAAAAGTTTCGCTTGCGATAACGATTGCCTCTGGAAACGCGCCATAGCCTATAATATGGTCCCAATCCGAATGCGTAAACAGGATATATAAAGGGCGGTCGCTTTGTATTTTAGCAATATGTGCTTGAATTGTTTCGATTTCCTGCGGAAGCCAATTTGGGTCTACAAGCACTATACAATCCTCTGTTTCTATTACTGTGGAAGTTGTTTTAAACAGCTGGCTCATATAAATAGTCAGCTGTTCGTTTTGGAAATGAATCATTTTTTTCTCCTCTATTTGTGCTCAATAATATGCCATGATTTTTGCTGTATTTACTACAAACAAGCATGTATTCTCTGCTATGTCGATTATTTTTAGTATGGCAAAAGCGCCTCCCATTTTTCCCTAGGCGTATTGTTTCATGGTGTATTAAGAAATTTAACTCAGCTCTTTTTTACCATCTATTTCAATTCCATTTAATGCCTGTGTTGCTAGTCGGTCTGCCTCCTCATTTTGCTTCCTCGATACATGCTCATAAATAGGTGTAATATTTAATTTTGCTAGCCTAGCATCAATTTTACTCGCCCATTCAGCCAATTCCTTCTCATAAACAGGCCAATCACCAGCCATTTGCTGGATTACCACTTGCGAATCACCTTTAAAATAAACCGTGCTATGATGCACACCTAGCTCCTCTAGCTCACGAATGCTCAAATGCAACGCCGCATACTCCGCTTCATTATTGGATAATAAACCATCTACAAAAGCGTTTTTGCGAATTCGATATTGCTTTTCATTTTGTTCAAAGTAGACAACATAACCTAAGCCGGCCTGCCTTGCGCTCTTATGAAAGCCACCATCAAAATAAATCGTAATATTTTGGGGCTCAGAAGCAATTTCCTTCACATACTTCTTTAGCTCCTTTACTGTCCACGTGCTGTCATATGCATCTGTCAGTACAATTTTTTTTGCTCGACCTGTCAGCATTAAATCTTCCACAATCATTAATACTTGTGCTGCTGGTAATTGCTCAGAAGTGAAAACCGTTTGCGCACCATTTTTCGCCTTATATTCCCATTCGATTTGTATATTCACTTACATTTCTCCCTTTTAAGTCAATCTTTATTATTATATTAACAGGTTTTTTACATATGGAGCTAAATTAGTAATCGTTCATAATTAAATTCGTCTGTGAATAAATTTTTAAAATTATATTAATCCTCAAGTATTTGGTGAAAAATTATTCAACCACACCCTTGAATTGCAACGAGTTCAACAGAGCACTAAGGATGTATAAACACATATTATTATAGTGAGCATTTTTTTAATTGTTATAACAACAATTAGTGCGTTTATTAATTTAGAAGACAATTGGTAAACCGATTAACGCTAGCTGTTAGTTTAAATGATACGCAGCAAGAAATTAAAACGGTTATTGCATCTATCCATGAGGAAACAAATCGTGCAAATGAAAGACTAGCAAGGTTTGAGCAAGTAACACTCGTATTTAATGAATTAGCGCATCAGGTTACATCTATACGCCACAATTCCTCCGATATTGGTGAAGCAATTAAAGCTATTTCCAAAATTAGCGCTAGCATTTTAGAACATGCTGATGAAATTCAACGCCTTGCATTAGTAGCTTTAATAAATGCTCAAAAGTGAAAATCAAATTTTCCTTAAACAGTGAATTTGAAGATTCCGCCTTCTCTATATATTATTCCCTAGCCCTTATAATGGATTGCCTTGTACCATTTTGAACATGCAAAATTTTGATTTATTTGCGACTTGTCCAGTTCTATTAGTGATTTTATCAACTATAAGAGCGGCTTCTCAGCAAAAATCGTCTGAAAAACAGTGCTTTGCACGCTTTTCAGACGACTCCTATTAAGCAATATTCGATTTCTCTGCTGAGGCTTTGAGGCGTTTCTCCTCGTCAATTTGCTGGAATTCAGCCATGCGGGCAGTTGCACGCCAATAATGATAGACAAGACGGTCAATCCAAAGTAATGCCCCTACTTTAGAAACAGCAACGCCCAGCTCTGTTTCGTTCGCAACGGAACGCTCGAAGTATTCATTGCGCTTATTGCGACGCGCTTGTGCCATCATCTGTGAATGCTCTTCTAATGTTTTAGCCATTGCACTCAGAGGCTCTTCACTCCCTAAGCTTTGCTGTACGGAGGCTAATATTTCTTGCCACTCTGTCATTAATTGCGGCTGTAATACAAGTGCCTCTAATTGCTGCTGTTCTCGCAATACTTTTACTAATCTTACTAAATGGTCCTGCGTGTGTAAAATGGCAATATGCTTGTTGCGCTCCCTTTGCGAAGTCGACTGTATAGCATTCAGATAGTCGTGTGTAATTTTAATTGCTTCCTCTACCTCATCAATTTTCCGTTCATAGTCTGCTGTAATTTTTTTCGTTGCCATTAAGGCACTTTGAGCAGTCGTTAATACTGCCATAATATCACGTATTGTTTTAAAGGAAACATCAAGCGCAACTGAAGGCACTTCTAATAGCTTCGTATCTAAATTGCGTGTAAGCACATTTTCGCGTTCAGGAACGATTTTCTTTAGAAGCTTTGCAAATTGCTTAATAAATGGCATGAAAATAATTGCCCCAAGGACGCTAAACAAAGTGTGAAAAATAGCTAGTGCCATCGTTTCATCAAAGCTACCCGCAATCGCTTCTGTTAGCCATTTTACCAATTGTAAGAAATACGGGAATGAGATTGTAACGAGAAGTGCCGTTACTACATTGAATAGTAAATGGGTCATTGCTGTACGCTTCGCTGATACCGATGCCCCAATTGCTGCAAATAAAGCAGTCGCCGTTGTTCCGATATTCTGCCCGATTACTAAATATGCGGCCTGCTCAAAATCAATGGCACCCGTAAATAATGCCGCTAAAGTCGCCGCCATCGCCGCACTAGAGGCTTGCATAATAATCGTCATAACAATCCCGATAATAATTAATAATAAGACAGAGAAAAACGAATTTGCTGGGATTTTATCGAAGGCAATTAAATTTTGTGCATCCCCCATCCCTTGCTGTAGCATATCAATTCCCAAAAACAGTAAACCGAACCCGGCTAGTACACCACCAAATTTTTTAATATCGCGCGGTGCAATAAATGACATAAATACCCCGAAACCAATAATCGGTAATGCCATTGCTTGTAGGCTAATTTTAAAGCCAATTAATGATATAATCCAACCTGTAGATGTACTACCAATATTCGCACCGATAATCACACCGATGGATTGGACAAAGGTTAGCAAGCCGGCACTAACAAAACCAATTGTTAGAAGCGTCGTTGCTGTAGAAGATTGCACTAAAACAGTCATAAGAATGCCTGATAGCATAGAGCTAAAGGTTCCTCTTGTGAACTTATTTAACCAGCGCTTTAATGCCTCTCCTGCGATTTCTTTCAGACCGTTCGTTAGCATGGACATGCCGAGCAAAAACAGTCCGATTCCGCCGAAAATCGTCAGCATACATTCACCACCAAAGAAATAATGATTCAATTTTATAGATAAAGTGAAACTACAATCAGTCGGGGTTTCCCCCATTCCCACTGATTGTTAGTTTAACCAATCGGGCATTTACGGGCAGTGGATTTCTCACTTATCCTTACTCAAGTCTTGAAGTGGGCGTCTTACTGCCCGCTAATGCGGGATAAATAGATTCTTAACAAACTGTAAGCATTCTTCTTTAAAGCTGAAGAAGCTTTTTCAGTGAATAAGGGATTGAGCATTTTTTACAGGATGTCAGATTACTAACTTATGTACTTCTATTAACAGTCTCCGTTGGGCTGAAGGTTCACTTTATATTACCATTTTACTATAAAAAAATAACTGAAATTTCATAAATAATTTACAAATGATTCATACTGATGAAATATTGTCCGCAATTCAGATATTAAAAGCAGCGAGTAACTTTAAGCAGTAATTGAATCGGGCGACTCAGACATTTTTGACGCAACTGTAAATGGAGTTTGATTTGTTTATTTTAAAGAAACTTTAGGGCAACCTTTTATCTTTTAGCAACGAATCATTCCAATTAAAGCTGTGGCTTCGTACATTATCAAATACCGCTTTTTGCTACGAATAAATGCAGATGCTATCCTCCTTTTCCAATAACCCCCTCCCGTCATATTTGTTACACAACTGTAAATTACCCTACTCGATACCTATGTAGCAATGGTTTAAAATTGTCACATTTCCCATTGGATAAACTTACCTAACAAATGCACAATTTATGCATGCTACAATCATGGCGAGCTTGAAATCAAGGAGGGACCATGATGAAAAAACAAATATTCACAGCAGCATTAGCACTAACTATTAGCTGCAGCTCAATTCCATTATTACCTGCTACTTTTCAAACTACTGAAGTAGCGGCTGCCACTGCTAGCGTTAGTCAGCAAGCAGTAAATCAAAAGGCAGACCAAATTATCGCAACGGGGAAAAGCTTAATTGGCAAAGCAACATATAGCAACACACAATACAAAGCGACAGCACCTTATAAATTTTCTTGTGCCTCATTTTTAATGTATATTTTTGAGAAAAATGGCGTTGATTTAGGCACATATAACGAGGATTATATGCTTCAGCAAGGGAAAGCGGTGGCTAAAAGCCAATTGCAGAAAGGGGATTTAGTCTTTTTCAAAAGTAAAAAAACAGGAACAGACCCTGACCATGTAGGAATTTATATTGGCAATAACAAGTTACTACATATGGCAGATTCAAAACAGAATATTGTGATTACTGATATGAATAGCAAGCCATATTATAAAGATAATTATTATGCTGCCCGTCGTGTGCTGCCATCCTTAATGGCTTCAAACCCAGCATCAACAGGGGATAAAATTGTTGAAAAAGCCTTTCTTCATAAAAATAGTGCCATTATTGGCTCTATTAACGCAGCCGCGCAAAAACGCTTTACTGCTGGTGGCTATGTGCAATATGTATTAGGGCAAAGCGGTGTGAAAATTAATACAACTGTTTTATCACAGCAAATGAAGCTTGGAACGACTGTTTCACGCAACAATTTACAAAAAGGGGATATCGTCTTTTTCAGTAGTGCAAAGGGCTCTAAAAACCCAACACTCGTTGCCGTTTATGCAGGTGAGCATCGCATTATTGTGCCAACTAAAGATGGTGTCATTACGCGTGTCTTACTTGTGGATTACTACAAGGATCGTTTTATTACAGCAAAGCGCATTACAAAATAAATGTATGAGTGGCCGTCCAAAAAGCCGTGCAATTGCCGGCTTTTTGGACGCTTTTGATGGTGTTTTAACAAAAATCTTACTCATAACAATCTCTTTGAAAATAGGAGAAACACAGGGATTAGCAGTGTTTCTCCAGAGTAAAAGAGAAAAAACAAAATTACCCTTCCAGATAGTCTTCGCTTTGCTAGTTCTTGCCCTTTAATTCACTTGCAAACCCAATCATTGACCTGCTCGACATCGGGCCTTTTATTAAAACAATCGCATCTTTCGTTAAAATTTTCTTCAGTAAATCCATTACCCCTGTGACATCTGTAAAGCTATGCACTCGTGCTGTCGTACCATCTGCCTTCGCCTGTAGCGCTATTTCCTTGGCACTGTTTCCAATTGTTATTAATGTATCAATAGATTGCTTAGCAATGAGCGTGCCTATTTCACGATGATATTGGCGCTCATACTTACCTAATCGTTTGATATCACCTAAAATTACAACTCGTTTTTTCTCCTTCCCTACTGCTTGAAGCACCTTTAAAGCTGCTTCAATTGAGGTTGGATTATTCGTCCATGTATCGTCAATAATTGTGCTCCCTGCTAAGCCACTTGAAAATTGTAAGTGACGCTCCATGTTTTTAAATGTTCGAAGCTTAGCAATTGCTTTACGCAATGGAAAGCCCATTTCAGTTGTTGCCGCAAATGCTGCTAAAGCATTGTACACTTGATGCTCTCCGTAGCCTGGTACAAAACATTCGTAGCGCTCTTTTTCCTTTAGTAAGGAGAAGCGCATTCCTCCTGCAACATATTGAATATTGCTTGCTTTATAGTTTGCATTTTGTTTGACACTAAACGTCACAATTTTCCCTTTAAAAGCTGTCAAAGAAATTTTTTTGCTATTTTCATCATCCGCATTCATTATTAATGTTCCATTTTCCTGAATCCCGTCTACAATTTCTGCCTTTGCTTGAATATAGCCTTGCAAGCTTTTACAGCCATCTAAATGATGTACACCGATATTGGTAATAATCCCAATTGTCGGCTTGTAAATTAAGCATTGATGTTTAATATTCCCTAAATTTCCTAGCCCTAGCTCGAAAACAGCCGCCTGTGTTTTTCGGTCAACCATCGTTAAATAATTAAGCGACTGCCTTGGCTCATTAATGCTGCTCACTGTCGCCTGTACTTGCCAATCCTCTAATAAAATATGACGAATCATTTCCTTTGTTGTCGTCTTGCCACATGTGCCTGTTAAAGCAACGACTGGAATCGTAAAGAGCTCGCGATAATAGTCAACAAATTGCCAAAACGCGCGGTGCATATTTTTCACCTGCAATATCGTAATGGCGATAGGAGCCTTTCGCAATTCCTCTTCTGCCTTATCAGACACAATCACAATTGGTGCGTGCTGCGCTAGCCTCTTCCAGTCGACGTTTTCATTTTTACGAAGGAAGATGAGCGCATCACGCTTTATACTATCTAGCTGCTGATAGTGTAGGGCCTGCTTTACTGAAAAGTTGGTAGCGCCTTGTATTAACTGGGCATTCAACAAGGCTCGGAGGTCTTTTATCGACACTGCTATCAAGCTTGCTCCTCCCCTCGACGTAATTGTGCTGCTAATTCATGTATTGCCTCGCTGTACATATCGCCTTTAATTAAAATCACCGTATTACTGTCAACAATTTTTTTAAGAAGACTGCGTGCTAACACATTATTTTTAAAGCTATAAATATCCGCATCAAGACCTAATTGCTGCGCCTTTGATGCCATAATGCTTGCATGTTCACCAATCGTAATGAGTACGTCAACACCATGCTTATAAATAATTTCACCTGCTTGCTTGTGAATGCTATAGCCCCATGAACCTAAATCCGTAATTGTCCCAATCACGGCAATTTTCTTTTTACCATGTCCTAGCTTATTTAAAACATGTAAAGCTGCATCAAGGGATGTCGTTGTAATGCTCCACGTATCATCAATTAACATAGAGCCGTTAATCCCTCTCAAAATTTGTAGCTGCTTATTTAATTTGCGAAACGTAGCAAGCTGTGTAATGGCCTTTTGTAAAGGCATTCCGATTTCATGTACAACAGCTAATGCAGCTAATGCGTTATACACTTGATGCTCTCCGTGGCCGGGCATTTTCACAACATATTGCTTTTGTTGATGATGCAAAATAAAGCGCATTCCACGTTCTGTATACGTAATGCTACTTACTAAATAATCTGCATTGCTTTTCCCAAAGCGAATGATTTTTCCTTGAAAACCATGAAAGTTGATTTTTTTTGTATTTATATCATCCGCATTAATAATAAGTGTACCTTTTCCTACTATTTGCAGCATTTCAGCCTTTGCCTCGATATATCCTTCTTGTGTTTTACAATAGTTTAAGTGATGCGACCCTATATTTGTAATGACGCCGATAGATGGCTTAAAATAACGCCCTGCACCAAGCACATCTCCCGGAGCACCAACCGCCGTTTCAAAAACCGCTGCATTCGTCATTTCGCTGATACGCAATAAATTTTGCAGCAGCTCTGTACGAGAATTATTGCTTAAATGTGTCGCTACAACCTCATAGTCACTTGACAGTATATGCTTCACCATTTCCTTTGTTGTCGTTTTTCCAGCCGTTCCTGTAATGGCAACAATCGGAATTTTAAATTGACTGCGATAATATTCAACAAATTTCCAATAAGCACTTGTCATATCATCCACTTTCACAATCGTTACTCCATCAGGCACTTCCTTTAAACGATATGCCCATTCCGTCACAATAACTAACGGAAAAAAAGTCGATAAGCTTTGCCAATTGACAATTTTCGTATTCGTAAAAAACGCTGTCCTTTTATGCTTTATTTGCCTTAAACGATATGCACCATGTTCAATTAAAAGATCAGATGACCCTTTTACAAGTTCTCCACCGATAATTTCTACTACAGCACCAACAGGTATAGGCTTCATACACTCCCCCCTTCTGCTAGTAGCATATGCCAGCAAGACAAACACATTTGGATGAATGTTCTCTTATTTTTATAAGTCGCACGTGATAGTCAACTATATGAAGCCCTATTATGCTCATACATATAGAAAGATAGAAATCGTATATAGCTAAAATGAGGAGTGATGATGTGAAAACGATTGTTTTTATTGGAACAAACAAAAGTGGCTCGAGTCGTGAAGCAATTAAAGCTGCTGAAAGTCTCGGCTATTTTACCGTTCTTTTTACAAATAATGAAAAGCAATTCCTGCAAAGAAAGGAATATGCTGATGTGCATAAAATGGTGTTAGTCGATATCACAAATATGAATGCCATGAGAAAGGCAATACTCACTTTACAGCAAACCCAGCTAACGATTATTAGCATCGTCAGCTTTACAGACCCTTACGTGCACACAGCCTCTCTATTATGCGATGAATTTTGTCAAAACTATGCGCAATCGGAAGCGATTGCAACGATGGAAAACAAAGAGGCGACAAGACAGTACTTACAAAAGTTCGAATTTACACCGAAATTTACAATATTACAGGCAGATAATGTGAGTGAGCTTCCTAAAATGAGCTTCCCTCTTATCGTCAAATCCCCCAAATCGACTGGTTCGAAGGATGTTCTTTACGCACTAAACAAAAAGCAATTAAATCAGCACATCACAGCGCTGCAAGAAAAATATCCGAAGGACACAATTATGATTGAAGAGTATATCGATGGCCCCCAATATTTAGTCGAAACAATTATTCATAATGGTCAGCCACATTTAATTGCGGTTATTGAACAAGATATTACACAAGGCAAACGTTTTATCATTACAGGCTATACCGTGCTTGCTCATATCCCAGCGAAAATGCAGGAAGATTTGCAAAACATTGTCGAGTCAATCACAACTGCCTTTCAGTTAAAGAACGGTGCGATGCATTTGGAACTACGCCATACAAAAGCTGGTTGGAAGCTGATTGAAATTAACCCACGCATTTCAGGCGGTGCGATGAACCATATGCTACAAGCAGCCTTCGGTTTTAGTTTAGTACAGGAGACCTTAAAGCTTTTAATAGGTGAAAAGCCTAATATTGAGCCACTTCATCATCACTTCGTCTATACGAAATACTTAGTTGTTGAACGCAAAGGTGTACTAGAAAGAGTAACAGGTCGAAATAAAGCCAAAAGCAGCCCGGGTGTTGTCGACGTCTATATTAAGCCACGGAGAGGAACCGTTTTAATCCCACCACTTTCCATGGGGCATCGTTATGCCTATGTCATCGCAACAGGTCGTACTAAGCACGAAGCAAAAAGAAATGCCTATTCCGCCGCAAAAAAAATTCATTTCCATTTGAAAAGCATACAATAAACAAACAGCATCTCCTTTAGCCGGAGATGCTGTTTGTTTAGTTATCTACGATTTCCTATTTCCCCTCGTATAAATCCGCTAAAAACTTGACGGTTTCAAACATATTTGTTTTACTAGCCCCTTTAATGAGGATTGTGTCACCTTGCTTAATAATTTTTTCTAACAAATCATGTAACTGCTCTTTGTTTGTAAAATGATACATATTTTTGGGATTAAAGCCTTTTGCCTTCGCCGCTGCATTCATTTCCTCCGTGCGGAAGCCATACGTAATAAAAATATCGATGCCTTGCTCTGTTATATATTCTCCCACCTTTTTATACTCCGCCTCTCGCAAATCACCAAGCTCTCGCATTTGACCAATAATGGCAACTTTTCGACGTTTTGCAATGGACGACAATACATCAATTGCTGCCTTTACCCCTTGTGGGTGCGAGTGCACCGTATCATCAATAAGCGTAATCGCCCGCTTGCAATGATAAAGCGTCAAGCGGCGAGGTGGTTTTTTGAAGACCAAGCCTTGCTTAATTTCCTGAGGGCTAAACTGTAAATAATCAGCAAGTGCAATAGCATTCAATGCATTGTATACATGGTGCTCCCCTAAAATTGGAATAAAGAGTGAGATTTCCTTACCGCGTAGCTTGGTTTTAAACGCCATGCCATCCTCTTTATAGCGCACATTATACGCCCTATAATCCGCATCAGAATGAATGCCTACAGTTATTATTTTTCCTTTAAATTGCTTTAGTGTTAAATAGTTAGAATTGAAATCATCTTTATTAATAACGAGCACCCCATGCTGATCCATTCCTTGAATTAATTCGGATTTAGCGAGTGCCACTTGCTTTACATCGCCATCAAAATTCCCGACATGCGCTAAGCCAACATTTGTTACAATACTCATTGTAGGCTTAAGTATGCGACAATGCTCAGTAATAACACCTTTGTACGCCATTCCATACTCTAAAACGGCTGCCTCATAGCCATTCGCTAGCTCCATTGCGTGCTTTTTTGTATGCTCTGTCGTATTCCAATAATCCTTTGATTCAAAGGTCGACCATTTTGTTCGTAAAATAGAGGATAGGAATGCCTTTGTTGTTGTTTTACCTGCACTCCCTGTAATCGCAATAATCGGCATATCGCTAGGACGCACCTGCGATTTTGCAATTGGCTTTGTCACTAATGGCTCCTGTTGCTGTGCTTTATGCACCCGCTTCGCCTGTCTTGCCTTTGCTAAAACTTGCTTGTTGTCCGCTAAATATTTAGCATAACGAATCGTATTTTTCACAACATCAAGCTCTAAATAAAACGTTGGTGGACAGCCGGGACGCCAATTCACTTCATAAATCCAAAGCCTCATATTTTGGTCTAAACCGACATCGACCCCAATTTCATCGATGAGTTCACCAAACTCCTGTATTTGAATGTGCTCTAAGTGTCTGGCTAGCGATAATGAAAAATGCTCTAATGTACGCTTTAAATCATAGGCTTGCTCCGCAAACTCCTGCTGTAAAAAAGGCTCTAAATAATTTGTGTAGCCGCCATTATTAATGTTAGGAATTAAACTACCTGCCGGAGCTACGCGCGGATAAACCGTTGTCACTACCCAATTGCCATCCCCATTTTTTTGGACATGCAAGCGAAAATCAAACACTAAGCCTGATTTTGTAACTGAGCGGATATAAGGCTGAACAATAAATGTACCTGTTGCTAGCTGTTGTGCTAATAATGCATCAAGCTGTGTTTTTGTATATTTCGTTACTGTACTATTATGTTTAACCGTGTAACTCGTACCTTCTTTTGAAATGAAATAAATTCCCTTTCCTTTACGCCCATCTATTGGCTTAAAAGCAATAGTCGGATATTTCGCCAAATGCTGATGAACAGTTTCCGTCTTCTGAATAATTTCTG
Source organism: Metasolibacillus sp. FSL K6-0083 (assembly GCF_038630865.1). NCBI lineage: Bacteria > Bacillati > Bacillota > Bacilli > Caryophanales > Caryophanaceae > Metasolibacillus > Metasolibacillus sp. FSL K6-0083. The sequence continues at coordinate 770,660 of NZ_CP152046.1, forward strand.
TTGGGATAATGTATTTAGCAAAATCCTTATACGCAAGTAAACGCTTTGCCACATTCCACTTATTGCCGATAGAATTCGTTGTAAAAGGAATTTCCTTGCGCAGCTTCCCTATTATATCCTTTGACACAGCAAGTTTTTCTGGGCTTCCTGCATTGTAAATAACGTCTGGAAAAGGGCATTCCTTTTCATGCCATGCGCCATTTTCATACACTTGGGCCAATATAGTTTTCCTCGTAAAATTAACGCTTTTCGGTGTGAAATAAAAAAAGTCAACACCTTCTACCTTTGCCACAGCAGCAAAGGCATATGATTTTAACACCGTTGTTGGGTCTTTCCGATGGTGTAGCATGCCAATCGTCGTCAAAAATATCCCTCCTTCTACTATCTCTATTTATTAGATTCAAGTAAAACTAAAATAGTAAGGACAGAAGCTTAAACGACATAGAAAACATAGCTGTTTTCACCAAAGTAAATTAACCCTATTAAGCAGTTAGGTTGGAATAGCCCCTTCGTTTAACTGCAAAAAATATACGATTTTCTACGATAAATACCAAGCCCAAGCATAAGCCAATCCATTTTCGGCTTATGTACCTGACCAAGCTCCCTTCCAAGTGTTAGAGGGTTACCTATATGCTGTTTTGCAAGCCTTTCCGCCTTCTTGTTATCCAACATGCTGTTTTGCAGCCTTGAGTGGATAAAGGATGTGACCTGCCGTAAAAATCGACTAAGATTCATTTACGCTCACCTCACGCAATAAATTTTTCTAAAATTGATTACATCGCCACTCCATATTTTTGCAGCCCCTTTTTCGTAGGGTTATAGGATTTTTCATCTTGCTCATTCCAAATACTATCCGCATCACCCTCTAACTCTGCTTGATGTAGCTTAATAAAAACGATACCTTCATTTTGCCATATGCTTTTCACTCCTTTTACGTGTAAAAGCTAAATGAGCTCCATCGCTGTTTTACGCTCTGTTAAAAGAGTAAAAAATTCCTTTTCAACATTTGTCTGCATTTTATCGCGAATTGTTGCACGATGCTCCTCATTGAAATGCAAATCAGCAAATATATTCTTTTTCATTGCCCGCTTTAAATTTTTTAATCGCTCGTCCATTTTAACGCCTCCAATCTTTTTTAGTAATGCTTTACCTTTACATAGCCTTGTTTTTACTTTATTCCCATTAATTGTAAGAATTGCAGCAATCTCCTTCAACGAGTACTCCTCAAAATAATAAAAATAGCAGGTGTGTTGATTAGCCTTTATTTTACAAAAAAGCCTAGGAAATTTGTTGATTTCCGTTGCGGGGGACGCGGCGATTTTAGCCTCCCTTCACTTTGTCCTGCTGGAAGGCTTTGCTTTGCGACGAGTAATCGCAGGAGCACTCGCCCCCTTCACTCCAATCAACAAGTAAACCCTTTATTAACAGTGCATTCTCTACCTTAAACACACGCATCCATATCCAATATTTTCATAATCAACACGCCTGATGTTGTTCTAATCTTTAATTATCAAAATACTTTTCACCTCAATTGCTAAAAAGCATGATTCTGCGATTACTCTACACAGAAAACATGCTTAGCGTGCCATTTTTCAGACACCTTGTTATTTTGTTATTGCGTTAAGATGGTTACCTTCTTTTAAAGGAGTGAAAACGTAGGATACAACGTCTTTGCTTTTAAATTAAAGCGAATAGATAGAGTTGATTTTCGGCTTTTCAAGTAATTATCACCACTTTGATTCAACGAAAATATTCGCACTTAGCAATGAAGTAGAAAGAAGCTGAACACCTGAAAGTGTCGTAATATTAATCGTTGCTTCCCTGTTCGTCTTTTTTAGCGTGACCATTTCTTCAGACCGCATAATCGGTTCACCCTCTATTGACATTGGGCATAAAAAAGAAACAGTTAATAGGTTACTTGAAACATCAATATTTTCGATGCGAAAATAACAGGTCGTAAAGCCACTTTCATAATCCGTTAGCTGCAAATGCGTACCTCGCCTCGTCAATAGCGCAATTGGAATTGTATCGCTACCGACAATTTTCAATAATAAATAATTAAAATGCTTTGTCCAAGTATGCTCGATTAAATTTTGAAAATGCAATATTTCCTTTAGCACGTCGCATAAACGATTTTGTTGTTCGTCCAACACACCCCTCTCCTCCCGCGCAAAAGCATCTGTACACTTACCATATGTCAAATGCCTGCCTCGTGACAGTGGGCTTCGCCTAAATTGTGTGGAAATTGTGTGCGTGCCTGGCACTCATTTTAGATAAATCACAAGCTCCTGACGATATGCACCATCCTCCTCATAATGGTCTAATGCATGAAAATCATACTGATAGCTACCGAAGGGAAATGTTACGCTCTCTCCTTGAACGGCTGCTAAGAGCCCTGCAACATCTGTTGATACCGTTTCTAAAAGCTGTTCCCCTGTTGCTGTTAATGCAAAAATAACATTCATTTCTTCACTCTCCTTAAGAACCTATAAATAATGCGGCTTGGCTAATTGCGACAAAAAAATCCATCTGCTGCACAGGACTATCTGGCTCAATTTGCAGCACTACTTGAAAAACGTCCTCTGCTTCTACATAGACTGCCTGCCAGCGGGCAATAATCTCGTCATTTACTGTAAAGGTCGACCAACCTTCCATTTGCTTATCAATTTTCATTATGCCACCGGGCCAATGAATAGCTAGCTCTGGCAGACCAACACGCCAATTTTCGTACGTTATTGTATAACGTTCCTGCTTACTATAAGAAAACGCCTCAAACCATAGTTTACCACGGCGAAATTTTTTGGAAATACGAAATGTTACATCGCCGCTTAAATCGATGATTTCATACGTTAAAAAATAACGATAATCAAAATAGCCATCCAGTAATCGCTTTAATCGGTTGCTATAGATGCGTGCGACATAAGCTACTTGCTCACCATTTGCGCTAACTATCGGATTTTTTTCTGTCGATGCAATATTTCCTGATAATTGGTACATATATTGATTCATTGTAAGCTCCTTAAAATAATATCGTTAATTTATTATAAATTCGTTTTAAAAAATATGTTTCGTTACTTAGCATTGTACGGCTATTTTTTGCTTTATCTGGATGATTTGTAATGATTCCATCAACACCATGCTCTAAAAAATATTGAATATCACGCTCAGCATTAACTGTCCAAATAAACAATTCCATTTCATTACGCTTAACTTGCTCCATCATGCGACCTGATGCCACATCCTGCTGTAATGCAATAAAATCTGCTTTCACAGGCGGGATTTTTCCAATATAAAGCGCAAAGACAAGCCCCACTTTTATGCGTGGCTCTAATTCGTTTAATCTCCAAATAACCGTGCTATCAATTGATTGGACATAATGCTTTTCCAATGCGTCATAATATAAAAGGAGCTCAATGAACTGCTGTAAATAATCATCTGTTTCATGTCCATGTGGCTTTATTTCAATTAATAATTGAATATTAAGCTCCTCACTTTTTTGCAACATTTCTTCTAAAGAGGGAATTTTATCATGCAATTTACCCGCTCTTACAGTCGTATTCGTTAGCTCATCTAACGCCATTTGGTATACTGCTTCCTTCCGACCAGCCATTCTCATCAATGTAGGGTCATGAAAAACGACAAACTTTCCATCCTTTGTTTGTTGTATATCAATTTCCACTAAATCTGCCCCTGCTTCCACAGATGCAATAAGGGAACTCATTGTATTTTCCACACCCTGCTCCATAAAGCCCCGATGCGCAATAACCTTCGTCTCTGGCTCGTAGAGTGTTTTTTCTAAATTAATTACTTGCACACCACTCATTAAAAAATAAACAAAAATAGTACAAACAATCGTCCAATGCATAATCGTTTCACGAAATGATTCGTTATGCAGCGCCACTTGTTTATCATGTGTTAGACGAAAGCCAACGACAACAATGAGCTGTGAAAAAAGCGCTTGTAATAAAGTAAATAAAAGCAATAGTAAGCCCTGTGCAAAAGTTAATGTAAAGGCGGCTGTGACAAGTGCCAGGTCTGGGATTAATCGCTCAATAACAAATAAAGGCACAAAGGTTAACCCTAATAAAATAACAGTTAAGCTTAAATGCATTATAAGTATCAACCCGAGCATGCCGACAAGTTCAATCAATCTGCGTTGCGAAAATTGCCAGCTTAATTTTACAGCCTGTAAAATTGTTGTCCATTGATATACTGTAAAATACGGCATCGTCAAAATAAAGCGCAAACTAATTAAAAATAATAATGCGATTCCAATTATATATAAAAGCCGCCCCTGTGAAGATGTCATTAATTCATCCACGATAAAATCTGGGATACTTAAACTTTGTGTAATCGTAGATGGTAGTATAGAAGAAATGAGTGGCATGACGAGTACCACATATAGAAATAGTAAGCCTGTTTCAAAGCTAATAAAATAAACAACCTTTTTGTTTAATCGACGCCATAGCTGCCGTAATGTATACGGTATTCCTCTTTGCTGATGGTAGGCAAGCAAAATAAGCAAACCCATTTCATAATAAATAAACAATAAAACAATTAAAATCATTAGTGCTATGACAAATAAAAATAATGGGTGAGCAAATAGCTGGATAATGTTTTCCTCTGTAATACTATCTATATTTAAAAGATGCAATGTCGCCGTCAACAGCAGTGAAATCGACGGCAATGCAATGAGTAATTGAAATAGCCGAATCCCTAAAAAGACCCGGATATAATCTACTCGGTACGTATAAATATTGCGAAAAACAAGTCGAATTACGCGTAAAATGCGCTCCATTCACCCACCCCCGTGTTCTATTTTACGCAAAAATCGACAAATTGTATGCAGGAAAGCTCAGTTTACTAAATTGTTTCTTTCGCTTCACAATGGTAAAATCAAACCCTTCACTGCAAAACGAAAGGAGAAAGGTCATGCAAAACAATGAAAGAAAAATTATTTTAGATTTAGCAATCACATTAGATGGCTTCATTGAAGGAAAAAATGGAGAAATAGATTGGTGTATTATGGATTCCGATATGGAGTTCTCACACTTTTTAAGCAATATCGACACAATTTTGTATGGTAGAAAAAGCTATGATTTGTGGGGACACTATACGCCTGATACAAATGATGATGAAGAGAAGCAATTTTGGGCACTTGTTCATAGTAAAGAAAAATACGTTTTTTCAAAAACGAAACAACAAGACCATAGCAAAGCTGTTTTTATTCAAGAAAATATTGCCGAGGAAATGCAGGCATTAAAAAAGAAAACTGGCAAAAATATTTGGCTCTATGGTGGAGCAAGTCTCATTACAGCATTCATTGATTTAGGGCTTATAGATGAATTTCGATTATCCATTCATCCTGTTGTTTTAGGGGAAGGTAAGCCATTATTCACAAATGTTACAGAAAAAATAAATTTAAAGCTTGTTAACACAAGAACATTTTCATCTGGCGTTGTACAATTAATATATCATAACAATTAATTGGTTTCGCTCAATAAAAAGCTACTGTAAAATTAGATTTTCTCTAATAATTACAGTAGCTTTACTTTTTACACAGTTGTATGAGCAAAAAACTCCTCATAAAGCGCCTTTAAAATTTGATTCTCATATTGGCTTAGTACGCCAAATACAAGGCTTACTTCTGAAGAACCTTGATTAATCATTTCAATATTAGCGCCTGTATTTGAAATAGCCGTCGCTGCGCGCGCTGCTAAGCCCGTGTTATTTCGCATACCTTCACCTACGATTACAACCATTGAAAAATCATGACGAAAATGCACGTCCTCCGCTTGTAATTCCTCTTTCACCCGCTTCATAATACGCGCCTCAATCTCATCGTCCAATTGATGGGAACGCATAATAACTGAAATATCATCTAGTCCAGATGGTGTATGCTCATATGAAATATTTTCTTCCTCGATAATTTGCAGTAAACGTCTACCGAAGCCTACTTCACGATTCATTAAATATTTCGATACATATAAAATAGAAAATCCGCTATCCGTCGCAATACCTGTAACAGGGCTACCTGTTGCCGGGCGCTTTGGTACAATACGTGTACCAGATGCAGCAGGATTATTTGTGTTTTTAATATTTACTGGAATCCCTTGTTTATATACAGGCATTAACGCTTCATCATGAAATACTGAGAACCCCGCATAGGAAAGTTCACGCATTTCACGATATGTGATTTCCTTGATTTCCACTGGACAATTCACCACTTTCGGATTTGCTGAAAAGACGCAGTCAACGTCAGTAAAGTTTTCATAAAGTTCTGCATTAACTGCGGAGGCTAAAATCGAACCTGTTATATCTGAGCCACCGCGGTCAAACGTACGCAGTACGCCCGTCTTTGTATAACCAAAGAAGCCCGGGAACACAATGATTTCCTCGACATTCGCAAGCTTGCTTAGATTCTCATATGTTTCAGGCAAAGCAAAAGTTCGCTCTGGTAAATCGTTCACAACTAAGCCCTCTTTTGGACTCACGTACTTGGCGGGCATTCCGATTGAATTAAAATAAGCTGCGATAAGCTTTGCATTATTATCCTCACCACTGGCCTTTATGTTATCCATAAATAATGCCTGTTGTGACTTGTCTGCTTCCAGACGTTCGCGCAAGTCATCTGTGATGATTTGGATAATCGTATCATCTAATCCTAGCTCTGCTGCAATATCAGCATAACGTTCAATTACTATGTTTAATTTTAACTCAGTATCTCCATCTTGCAATGCACTGTTTGCAAGTTCAATTAATAAATCCGTTACTTTAATATCATCATTCGTGCGCTTTCCTGGAGCAGATACTGCAATAATTTTTCTTGCTGGATTAGCTTTTACAATATTCGCAACTTTTTTAATTTGCTGCGCATTCGCAACAGAAGTTCCACCAAATTTACATACAATCATTTTACCAAATCCTTACCTTATAATATTATTGTACTTCCCCAAAAAACATTTGATTTTACACAGTGTACAAACTTATTACAAATACGTCAAGACAATTTGTAATAAGTTTGACGTTTTTTTATAAAAAGATGAACATTTTTCAAAACATTTGCACTTATTATATGGTTTTTCATGCGAAAAAGTGCGAATTTCCTAGTTGAAAAACAATTCAGACAAGTATTCACAAATTACTTTACAGAGCATTATTGTATACGCATATTCCCTAAAAAACAATAGAAATCTTACCAGTTTACTAAAGTTTCTAACGATAAAATTGCTATATCTAATTTTAACTAGGAATTTAGGAAAAATAGTATGGCATCCTCTCTTTTTCGCATATGAAATGATTGCTTATCAACAACTTAAAAGTCCCAGCTTATTCAGCTACTGGAAAGTGACAGTCTTTTTAATTGTAACTATCATGAGATATACTTGTAGGAAATTTTGAATATAGCATGAAGGGCTATCAGAAAAGAAATTATCTTTTCCGATAGCCCTGATTACTTTGGTAAATCCTAAAAAACAAACTCCAACTTCTCCCCTTGTAACTTCAGGCGAGCTTTACCTTTTTTACCGCTTTTCCATGTAAAGCGGATTTCACGAGTTTCTTTGCCAGAAAGTAACTTCTTCGCATCAATTGCTGTTACTTTACCTTTCATTAATACTTTGCTAATAGCAAATTTACATGCTTTGTTTTGACATGTATATGCTCGGAACCCTTCTACTACTGCATTACGACATAATGGGCAGCTCCCGACAACGACAATCTCTTTTTCAGCCACTTGCATTTCCAACGCTTTCATACGCGCTGTTGTTTCTTCTACAAAGGCAAGCATTTCCTTATAAAATGCAGATGCATTTAATTGACCATCGACAATGTCCTTTAGCTTTTTGCTCCAAATTGCTGTTAAAATTGGAGAAACGACATCATGATTGCCTAAGCTAGCAATAACATCGATTCCAAAATTAGTAGCAGCTAATGATTTCCCTTGTCGTTCTAGCATACCAATCGTTATCAATTTTTCTATAATTTCTGCACGTGTTGCCGATGTACCAATACCTTCTGCGTCCTTTAAAATTTTTTGCAGCTCTGCATCCTCTATAAAGCGCCCTGCATGGAACATCGCATCAAGCAATGTACTATCTGTGTAACGTGATGGCGGTTCAGTCATTTTAGATAAAATATTTAACTCCTTAATTGGTAATATATCGTCTACCTTTAATAAAGGGAGAGGAAGTTCCCCCTTTCTACGAAATGTTTCATATAATACTGTGTAGCCTTTTTCTACAATACGATTACCTGTTTGCTTAAAAAGCTCCCCACCAGATTGTAAAATAATAGTCGTTTTATCGAATTGATAGGCTGGTAAAAAGATAGCTAAAAGACGTTTACAAATAAGATGGTACACTTTCCATTCCGCCTCAGTTAGCTTTTTGCGCCCTACAGCTACATCCGTTACTGTAATAGCATGATGGTCCGTTAATTTTTTATCATCTACGTAGCGTTTAGAGGAGGTGACACGAGCTATATTCGAGTGATTACGCATAATTTCCCCTGCAATAGCTTGGTATTCTTCTAATGAACAAAGCGCTTTAATATGTGCTGTAATATTTTCAGCAAATGCTGTCGGTAAATGCTTAGATTCGGTACGTGGATAAGTAATTAACTTTTTTTCATACAAGCTTTGAGCAATTTTTAATGTGTTTGCAGATGTAAAGCCATAAAATTTATTCGCTTCCTTTTGCAGTTCCAGCAATGAATGCAATGGTGGGGCAGGCAATGCTTTGCGCTCAGTTTTCAGCTCTTTGACAATCGCTGTTTCTGTAATACGTGCAGCAATGGCCTTCACTTCGCCAGATTGTATTTTATTTGTGTTTTGGACTGGGTCAAACCATAGCGCCGTCATTTCTGGTAGCTGTAATTCAATTTGCGCATATGGCTCTGGCTGGAATTGTTTTATTTCAAGCTCACGTTTGACTACAATGGCGAGGGTTGGCGTCATTACACGACCAACTTTAATCGTACGCCCACCTTTTACCGTAGCAACACGCGTTAAGTTTAAGCCAATTAGCCAGTCAAATATCATGCGATACATGGCAGCATTGCGCAGATTGCGAATGAGGTAATCATTTTCATCTAGCAAATGGGTCAATGCTTTATGTATTGCATTATCCGTTGTTTGTGATGTCCAAAAGCGCTTTACGGGTAGCCTGCAGCCCACTTTTTTATAAAAGGAATAAAAGATGTTTTCCCCTTCCATCCCCGCATCACACGCATTTATAATAAAATCATAGTGCCCTGTTTTTAGCTTTTGCTCTAGCTCCCTATACACTTTATAGGCAGTTTTTTTTACACGAAATTCATAGCGCTCCGGCATCATCGGTAGCACTGCTAAATCCCATTTTTTCCATTCCTTTTTATATTCGTGTGGCTCCTTTAGCTCCACAACATGTCCTATAAATGAAGCAAAGTCAATTGTATATGGCAATTGCATGCGCTTATAAACTTTTTCAATATCTCGCATTAGCGATGGCTTTTCGGCAATGAGCAGCGCTCTCACTTTATACATCGCCCCTTTCTATATAACTAGTATATTAAACGTACATATGTTTGTAAATCAGATAAAGCCTGCCTGCTTTTCACCTTCTATTGCTTTAATATATCGCAAGCCTTGCTGAAATTGCTGCTGTAACCATTCATTTTTATGCTGATAACCTGCAGCTCACTTATCACTTCGCAAGCAATAGCAACCTTCAGTTTGTAAATTTTGCTCATTTAACTTTATAATTTTTAGTTGATTCATCGGTGTCTTCCTCTCTCTATATTTTCTTTCAGTACACAATTTCACTGTTCCAACTGTATCATCAAATGCTATAATGCTACTAGTGTAAATGAGGAGGGGACTTATGGGGTTTGGAAAACGTACAATTTTTTGGCTAGTGCCGCTTTGTATTATCGGCATTTTCATTTATTTTTATGGACCAAAGGATGATATTACAGATAATCAATACATAGATGAAATAAAGCAAATATCATTAAGTGAAACGAATACAACAACAATCGAGGATGTGTTTAATCATTATTGTGATGAAAGCAAATGGGTCTATTTTAAAACTCAGCGTGAGCAGGCTGTTGTAGAATTTAAAGGGCAATGTACAATTAACGAGCAAGAACAACCTGTGAATATGCAGTTTTTAATCAATGATGACGATTTTACGCTTGGAGCATTGCTCATTAATAATTTTCAGCAATCCCCCGAAGAGCGCACACATTTTATTCAGCATTTATATGAAAATTTGTAAATTCAGAAAGGAGTTGTGCGAAAAGTCTATTTTGTTTTGACACCGCATTGAAATCAATGTTTTCATCGCTTCCCTTTTACTGAAGGATAACGCTGCTAAAGCAAATGTTCATCCCATTTTTAAAAGAGGTGTTCTCTGTTTATAGGAATCAACATTTTGCGAAACATCATTGCTACTGTCCAAAACGCCGGCTATGCACGGCTTTTTGGACAGCCCTTTTCGTTTTTGTTTTATTAAGTCAAAGGATGCTAGCTTGTTTGGCAAAGTAATAAACATTGGGTTTAATGGTATTATTTTGAATTTAGATGAAAGAGATTTTATCTTTTTTACAACAACATGTTACCGCACTCAGTAAGCTGTTTGTTCAAGCGCTTTAATAGGCGCTGTCTTCTTTTTTTCAACGTTTCCACTTTGAGTTGTAAAGCTTGCGCAATTTCTTTGTCACTATTTTGCAGGACATAATAGCTAGTCAAAATATAGCGCTCATCTGTCGTTAACTCTTCCCACAATATTGCGAGTGCTGGTGTTTCAATCACAATGGCATTTCGTCCATCATCTATAAAAACTTGCAAAGCTTCATCACCAACTAGCATGTTGCGATTTCGATGATTGTTTTGCTTGCGCATCTCAGCAATAATTTGATAGCGCATCATAAAATAGGCATATGTTTCGAAGGTTCCTTTATTTTCGTCATATGTTTGCGTCGCCTCCCATAAAGCAATCATCGCTATATGTCTATATTCATCAAAATTGCCATAAACGCGGCAACGATATAACGCCTTTTGAATTAACGGTTTATACTGTTCATAGCATTGTTCAAAGTTCATTGAAGATTCCTTTTGCATTGTGCACAAGCTGCTTATTCCTAGGTGGCTTAAATATAGTCATTAGGAATCAATCTATCAAAAACGAAAATAGCATATTTTTATTATAAAATAAGGAGAAAATCAAATTTTTTATACATAAAATATTATATTTATGCATTTTAACGTTTAAAAATAGTATTTTTCGCCATTTTTATTATCGGAATATTCAAAATTACAATTGACAAAATACACTTCATCGTGCATGCTATGTAAAATATATTTAGCTTATTGAAGACTAGTAAGCGGTCACTGACTATAACAGAGAGCGAATGCTTTGGCTGAAAAATTCGCATAGTACAAGCCGCCCAACCTCCCTCAACTTGCCCTTAGCCAAACTAAGCGCTCACTCAGCGTTATGAGATAAGTGGAATGCATTGTATGCATTCAATTTAGGTGGTACCACGGAAGTCCCTTTCGTCCTATATCAATTAGGAGGAAATGGGCTTTTTTTCATTGCATCTGCTAGGAGGAGAAATATGGAACGAAAACGGATTGTCGTAAAAATTGGCAGTAGCTCTTTAACAAATAATAAAGGAGAAATTGATTTTGAAAAATTTAATGACCATATCGAAGCTCTCGTACAGTTGAAGCTTTCAGGGCACGAGGTGTTACTCGTTTCATCTGGCGCTGTCGCTGCTGGTTTCCGCAAGCTCGGCTATCCAACACGTCCCGTCACGATGAAAGGCAGACAGGCAGCGGCGGCTGTTGGACAAAGCCTACTAATTCAGCTCTACAATGAGGCATTTATCAAATACAATATTATTTCAGCACAGGTCTTGCTAACTCGTACAGATTTTAGCGAAAAAGAACGTTACAAAAATGCCTCTGCTACATTTTCTGAGCTACTAGAGCGCTCTGTAATACCGATTATTAATGAAAATGATACGATATCTGTTGCGGAGCTGACATTTGGAGACAATGATATGCTCTCTGCATTAGTAGCAGGGCTTGTTCATGCAGACCAACTAATTATTTTGACGGATATCAATGGGCTATATACAGTGAATCCCACAAAAAATCCTAATGCCAAACGCTTAGATTTTTTAACTGTTATATCGGATGAGCTACTTGCTAACACATCGGGCAGCAGCTCCAAAGTCGGCACAGGGGGGATGGAGTCAAAGCTATTAGCTACGCGCTATGCTCTTGAAGCAGGCATTAATGTTTTTATCGGAAAAGGAACAGGAGCAAAAAAATTACTGGAAGTTTTAGCTGGCAATGGGGATGGTACGTATATTTCTAGCGAGGAACCCTCCACTTTATCAAGCCGTAGACAATGGCTTCGATTATCTACAGTTACAGGAAAAGTATTCATTGATGAAGGGGCTGTCAAAGCTTTGACGACTGGAGGCAAAAGCTTATTACCAGCAGGTGTTTACGCATTGGAAGGTCATTTTAAACGAGGTGATGTCGTTGAAGTGTTTTACCAGCATCATTGTATCGGACGTGGTGAAATAAAATATTCCAAGGAGGAGCTCGAGCAAGCAATGGGAAAGCGCACGACTGAATTATTCAAACAACCAACAGAAGTAATTCATCGTGATTATTGGGTTCAAATGAAGGAGGTTTAAATAGATGGCTAACGAAGTAAGGGAAAAGGGACAACGAGCAAAAAATGCAAGCATCATCATGAATATGAAAACAACTGCTGAAAAAAATAAGGCCCTTGCCTGTATTGCAGAGCAGTTGCAAATGGATACAGCGACAATTGTAGAAGCAAATCAGTTGGATTTACAGCTTGGAGCAAAAAATGGACTATCTGCTGCAATACTCGACCGCATTATGCTGAATGAAAGACGTATCCAAGCAATGAGCGAGGCGATTCAATTATTAATTGAGTTACCCGACCCAATTGGCGAGGAACTTGAAAATATTCAAAAAGAAAATGGATTGCATATTGTTAAAAGACGTGTGCCCCTTGGTGTTATTGGTATGATTTATGAGGCACGTCCAAATGTTACTGTTGATGCAGCAACACTAGCATTAAAAACAAGCAATGCTGCTATATTAAGAGGTAGCTCCTCTGCTCAAAATTCAAATATCGCACTTATTGCATCTATTCATAAAGCATTGCATCATGCAAATTTCCCATTAGATGCTGTGCTTTTAGTTGAAGACACAAGCCGAGAAACAGCAAAAGAACTCTTTCATTTAAGTGAATTTTTAGACGTTCTTATTCCGCGCGGTGGCAAAGGTTTAATCGATACTGTTGTGCGTGAAGCAAGCGTACCTGTGCTAGAGACAGGTGCAGGCAACTGCCATATTTATATTGATGATAGTGCCCCGTTCGATATGGTATGTAATATTATTAAAAATGCGAAAACGCAGCGTCCTTCCGTCTGCAATACTGTGGAAAGCTTAGTCATTCATCGTAGTTTTTTAAACAAATACGGTAAGGAGCTATTTGATTTTCTACAATCATTAGAAATTTCAATCTATGGGGATGAAACGATTTGTCAATTCGTAGGAAGTGCCATTCTCGCTGATGAGGCGCATTTTGCTGAGGAATTTTTAAGTCTCGCATTAAGTGTGAAAACCGTTGATTCTGTGCAAGAGGCTATCCGGCATATTCAGAAATATAGTACGAGGCATTCAGAAGCGATTATTACGACGACCCAACAGCATGCGGATTTATTTTTAACAATGGTGGATGCTGCTGCTGTTTACCATAATGCTTCTACTCGCTTTACAGATGGTTTTGAATTTGGTTACGGTGCTGAAGTAGGCATTTCCACACAAAAGCTACATGCGCGTGGTCCAATGGGGTTAACTGCCTTAACATCAACAAAATACTGGATTTACGGTAATGGGCAAGTAAGAAACTAGAGAGCGTTCCATAAGGCGTGCAGTAGCTGGCTTGCGGAACATTTGCGATGGTGTTTCGGCGAAATATTTGCTCAATAAAATAGCGAAGGGGCTTTTCTGAAAATGAAAAACACTAATTTTAGCAGGATTTACTTCTATGCGCAAGAAACGAAAATTTAACTTTTCTCAAAAAGAACATCCGCTAAACTCCATGTTTCTCCTATTTTCAAGGAATCCCCTTACTCTTTTAATACACAAAATCTTTCAAAAAGCACCACCGAAAGCGTTCCAAGCGCTGACAGCTACATGGCGTTTGGAACGCCCCCCTCCCCTAATTCGTATAAATGACAGGAATATTATATTTACCGTATTTGCCCCGCATTTTACTACGATATTCCTGCACATGTGCTGTTTCTTTGAAGGTTAAAGCATCACCGTTGTCTAGCGAAACAATATATGTCGCGTTCCCGCCCTTACCAGCCGGTACTTCTATACGCTCTATTTGTGTCACATTTTCCCAGCCTACATATTGTTTTTGTTGCTCAAAAAGACCCCTGTATGTAAAGCCGTTATCATCCATTGCAATATAGCATCTAGAGCTTCCGTAGAAAATAACAATCGATGTTAAAAATAAAATACTGCTACTAATAATTGCCCATTTTTTCATTTTGCCAAAAAATAAAAAAGCACAGCAAATAATTAAAATAGCTATCCCAACAGCGAACACCGTATATGCTTCTGTTGGAACATAGTACACCCAAGTATACTTCACAAAGTAAAATGTCATTGGAATCATTCTTGGAATTAAAAAAATGATTAATGGTGAAAAAATGAATAGGCATATACCTATTACAAAAAATGCATAACGATACGGCATATTATTCGCCATCTATTATCCCCCTTGCATAACATATGTAATATTATACAACGTTACTTTAAGATGATTAATTGTTTCAAAATTCTGAACATGTGATATAATACAGTTATTTTGAAAGGAGTGACCGCCATATGCAAATACGTGCCATGATTAACCTTACAATTTCAATGGCCATCTTTGGCTCGATTGGCTTTTTTACAAAGCAGACTGGCATTCCTGCGGTTGAGCTGGTCTTTATCCGTTGTATTTTTGCCACATTGTTTTTGGGTGGCTTATGGTTAATTACAGGAGGGTTAAAAACTGAAAAGTGGAATAAAAAACAGCTTATTACAACCGTTTTATGTGGTGTTTTTTTAGTTTTAAACTGGGTATTTTTATTTAAGGCATTTGAGGAAATGTCTATTTCTGTTGCTATTTCTATTTACAATTTGGCTCCGATTTTCGTATTGTTGCTCGGTGCGATTTTACTTGCAGAAAAAATGTCCTTACCAGCGATTTTAGCAACAACTGTCTGCTTTTTTGGTAGTGTGCTAATTGTCGGGATTGAGCATTTTCAATCACTCGACCAACTATTTAATTCAGGCTTTGTCTGGGCGCTATTATCAGCCATTTTTTATGCCCTCACAATGTTTACAAGTAAAAATATTAGCGGTCTTTCCTCTTATGCATTAACATTTATTCAAACGACTGTTGGAATTGTGATGCTCATGCCATTTTGCAATTTTGAGGTATTTGAGGGACTAACAACGACAAATTGGTTATTTATTTTAGGGACAGGCATTATACATACAGGCTTTGTGTATTATTTATTTTTTGATAGCATACGCAATTTATCAACAATTATCGTTTCCGTACTCGTTTTTGTTGATCCTGTCGTAGCTATTTTACTAGATATTATCATTTTGTCCTTTAGACCAGATTTATTGCAAATACTTGGTATTATCCTTATTTTCGGTAGCATTATTTATATTATTTTTATGCCACCACCTACAGTAATCAGACAAAATAAAAAAGCTTCTGAGCCTTTATAGAGAAGAATTGGCTGTCAAAAAGCTTCGAACTTCAGCGTTTAAAGCGACAATAAAACATATAAAACGCCCGAAAAGCAGTGCTTTAGCACGCTTTTCGGATGCCCTCAACAATCAAATTTTTCAACAATATTTTGCAAATGTAAGGATTGGTTTTTTAATTCTACGGAAATCGAGTTTAATTCTTGTAAAACATTTACTTGCTGCTCGATTGTGCTCGCCACTTCTTGCGTGTAGCTTGCTGCATCATTGGCATCAGAGGCGATATGAGCAACAGAGGCGGCTACTTCCTCCGCTGTTGCTGAAATATGCTCAGTCAATGACGATACTTCGCCGATTTCTTCTGTCATCTCTTCAATCGCTGTGTGAATTTTATTAAATGTTTCACCAGCAGTTTGTACGACCGCTACCCCGGTCACAGCGTTTTGAACGCTTTCCTGTATCGCCTGAGCCACATGCTCTGTGTCTTGACGAATTGCTGTTGTTACTTGCACAATCGCTGCAGCAGAATGCTTGGATTGTTCCGCTAATCGACGAACTTCATCTGCTACGATAGAGAAACCTTTCCCATGCTCACCAGCACGTGCCGCCTCAATCGCCGCATTCAAGGCTAATAAATTTGTTTGCTCGGTAATTTCAGTAATTGCAGCAGTAATTTTATCAATCTCATTAGAGCGTTCAATAAGTTGATTGATTAAATTGTTCGTTAATGAAGTGGATTGCTGAATCGCCTGCATTTGCTTTTCGGCAACCTCTATATTGCTGCCACCCTCGTTTGCCAATGTTTGTGTAGTCAATGCGTTTGTATGCAATGCTACTGTTGAATGAACAATTTTTTGCACCGCCTCTGCTGTCGCGTCCATTGCTGTCGCACTTTCATTCGCAGCAGTTGCTGAATTATGGGAACCCTTTGCTAGTTTATCTGCTACTTCTGAAGTTTGTTGCACTGAGGATGCCACTTCATCTGTATTTTTTGTTAGCTGCTCACTAGACTGCGATAGCTTTGTCGTATTTTTTGCTACGGAAACGATAATCGATTTCAGCTCTGTTTTCATCGTATTAAATGAATTCGCCAAATCGCGAAATTCATCCTTTGATTTAACTTCTACATTCTCCTGCTGTAGATTACCTTGTGCAACGACTGTCAAAGCAGACTGCAATTGCTTAATAGGTCTTAAAAAGCTTTTGCTCATCACGAAACTTATAATCAATGAAGCTACAATACTTAATACAAGTACAATGATGCTAAGTAGCGATGCCGTATTAGCTGTACTTTTAGCTTCCTGCTGTATTTTTTGTAAGTTTGCCTCATAATGCTCTTTTAAATTTGCTGCACTTTTAATTAAATTTTGGTTTGGTGGGCGCAAATTATTGTTAATGATTGCTTTAGCTTTCTCGTAATTCAGTGCCTTCGTCTGTGCGATTGCATCAGCCATCGCCAGATTAAATTCCCCCGTAGCACCATCGATAGCGACAAGCTCCTCGCTCACATATGAATCTCGATTATTTATTTCTAATGACTCAATTAATTCAGTCATTTGCTCTCGTTGCTCAATTATTTCAGGTAAGATGCTTAAATCACCTGAGATTACGTACTGTCGAACAAGCATGCCTTGTGTGCTCATATTATTACGAATATCGGCAATCGTTAAGACATTTGCTTGCTCCTCTTCAATCATTCTTTCATACATGGACTGAACTCTTTGAAGCTGTGTATAGTTTATACTAGATGCAATTAATACTAGTAGTAAAATAGCCGCGAAACTAAGAAAAATTTTCGTGCGTATAGACATCTTATTCACCTTCTTCTCATTACAAATATGAGTATAATTATATACGAAACAATTCCCTATAACATCTTTTTGTTAAAAATTATAAAATTATAACTTTTCTGATTTCGATTCAAGCAAAAGAAGCATGTGAGAGAAAGAAAAATCTCACATGCTTCTTTTTTAATCATTTGAACGAATCTCCGTCATTTGTTTCCAAACAGAGCCTTTCGCTTCTTCACCTTGCTCAATTCGTGCAATTGCCATTTTCACTTGAAGCTTCACTTCAAATTCCACATCGTTTGCTGCATTTTGTAATGCCTGCAATGAGCTTGTTGTACCTGTTTCATATAAGAACATTGCTGCACGCCAGCGCACTAGCTTGTTTTTATCTTGTAGGGCGGTAATCATTGCTTGTTCAAATTGAACAAAGCCTAAATCACTCATGCAATCTCCCGCTGTGCGTCGCACTGCAGCACTTTTATCTTGCAAAGCCTGCTCAAGTGCTGGTACGACAGCCACATCCTCAATCATGCCAAGATAGACCGTTGCTAAACGTCGGATGGCCATTTGGTCATCCTTTAATGCAAAGCTCAGCATTTCGATATCTTCCACATTGGGGTCTGGCATTTGGTCAAGCAATTGAAAGCGTTGTTGCCAATCCCCTGTTTGCTGTAGTTGTGCCAAAGTTATCTTTTCGCGAGGTGCTGGTGTATAGTTCGCCTTATTGTTTGCAGCCTCTACAATTTCATCAATACGCTCTGTCGGATATGTCGCCCATACTTCTTGAAGCACATTTTCCGCTACTTCTTGTTTATCGCCGTAACGTACACCATAATCTACCCATTTACGC
Organism: Metasolibacillus sp. FSL K6-0083; assembly: GCF_038630865.1. Lineage (NCBI taxonomy): Bacteria > Bacillati > Bacillota > Bacilli > Caryophanales > Caryophanaceae > Metasolibacillus > Metasolibacillus sp. FSL K6-0083. The sequence goes on from NZ_CP152046.1 coordinate 789,114, forward strand.
AAGAAAATATAGTTTTCATCACTATCCTTTGTTTGGATATGCTGAAAAGCTGCTGAATAAGCATCCCCTGTAGAAAGGCGCACCTCACCTTCGCTATCAAAGGCCTTTACTTGCAATGGCAACCCTTTAAACATTTGTACATGGACATATACTTCTCCAAAATGGCTGACCGCTTGATTTTCTACGGTATTTGTCGTATCGTTTTCGCCTAATGCAATACGAATACTCGATAAAATATTTTCCCAAGCAAATTTAGCATTGCGCTCTATTGCTAAAAAATCCGCTACATGGTAAATCCCCTTCACGCCATCAACAGCAAAAATAGCCTGAATATAAGCTGGTGCTTCTGCAATATTATCCTTCGTATAGTTAAAGCTTTTACCAAATGGTAGCTCTTGGTCAATTACAATTTTCATTGAATTGGGACTTGGTGTTGGTTCAATCGTAACAATTTTCATCATTCACTTCTCCTATCCATTGACAATTTCATCTAAGTAACTCCAGCGTTCAATTAATTGCTCATATATTGCATTTAATTCATCTAGCTTTTGCGTTAGCTCCTGCAATTTCGTAAAATCAGCACCTGCTGTCGCAATACCATCTTCCGTCTCCATAATTTGCTGCTCTATCTTTTCAATATTTGCGGCAATTGTTTCCCATTCTTTTTGCTCTTTAAAGCTTAGTTTTTTCTTTTCCTGCTTCACTTTTTCTTGCTTCGTTTTATCTTGCTTCACTTCTTTTTGCGCTTGCTGCTGCTCTTTTGCACTGTGTATTAAGTACTCCGAATAAAGCATTAAGCTTTCTTCGACTTGCCCTTTACCATCTAAAATCCACAGCTTTTTAGCAATGCGATCTAAGAAAAAGCGGTCATGAGAAATTGTAATGACTACGCCAGGGAATTGCTCAATAAAGTCCTCGAGCACGCCGAGCGTTTCAATGTCTAAATCATTTGTTGGCTCATCGAGTAAAAGGACATTTGGCTGTTCCATTAAAAGACGTAGCAAATGTAGACGTTTACGCTCTCCACCTGAAAGCTTGCCAATTGGCGTACCATGCGTATGGAGAGGGAATAAAAAGCGCTCTAACATTTGTGCCGCGCTAAAGCGAACACCATCCGCATCAGTAATATCATTAGATGCTTCACGCACATATTCAATCATTCGTTGCTGCTCGTTCATTTTCGGTAATGCCTGTTTAAAATGGAGTCGCTTAACAGTAGTGCCTACAACAACCTCGCCTTTATCTGGCTCAAGCTCCCCTGCTAAAATATTGAGCAATGTCGATTTACCATGACCGTTAGCACCGATTATTCCAATGCGGTCACCTTGTTGGATTAAAAAGCTAAAGTCCTGTAAAATAACGCGCTCAGCAAACTGCTTCGAAATACTTTCCGCCTCTAATACTTTTTTACCTAAACGCGTTGTCGCAAGTGCCATTTCTAAATTAGCATCCTCTTGCGTGCGGTCGATTTTTTCATCAAGCTCCTCAAATCGCTGAATACGAGCCTTTTGCTTTGTCGTTCTAGCTTTTGCACCACGGCGAATCCATTTCAGCTCATTGCGATAGCGGTTACGCAATTTTGCCTGCGTCGCTGCTGACATTTCCTCACGCAATGCTTTCGCCTCTAGATAATCGGCATAATTCCCTGTATGACGATACAGTGTTTGGTCAGCTAGCTCATAAATATGCGTTGCTACCTCATCTAAAAAGTAACGGTCATGGGTAATGAAAATCACCGCTCCCTTTAAACGTGTTACCATTTCCTGTAGCCATTCAGTCGATTCAATATCTAAATGGTTCGTCGGCTCGTCAAGTAAATATAAATCAGCCGGCTCAATTAGGACGCGTGCAAGTGCCACACGCTTCTGCTGACCTCCCGATAGCTCTGTCACAGCACGCTCAAACATATCAATTCCTAACTTCGTCAATGCTTGCTTGGCAAGCGCATTGACATCCCATGCCCCTTCAGCATCCATGCGCTGCTGCAAGTGGAACAGTTGCTTTTGCAGTGTTTCATTTGTTGGCTCTGCGGCTAATTTAGCAAGAGCCTCCTCATATGTACGATTTAATTGAAGCACTGGAGAATCGCCAGCAAACACTGCCTGTAAAACAGTTTCACCTTGTGCAAACGTCGGGTCTTGCTGTAAGTATGCGATGCGGTATTTATTCGGATGGTCAAGCTCCATTTGGTCTGCCTCTTGCACCTTCGCCAAAATGGATAGCAGCGTCGATTTCCCTGTACCATTAATGCCAATTAACCCCGCACGCTCCCCTTCGTATATAGTGAATTCAATATTGTTAAATAAAGTTTTATCGCCTACCGTTTTCGTTAAATTCGATACGATTAAATGACTCATTTGTTCTCATCTCTTTCATCAATCAATTACTTATCTTTTAATTATAGATGATTTATATATGAATTGCACAAGTTGAGATTATTTTGTAGATGGTTCTCTTTCTTAGCTAAAAAATAATAAGCATTTTTCGAAAGATATTGATATTATCTATCCTTTTCTTTAAGTTATCTAGATTAATTATTGCGAAAGGGGCTGTCCAAAAAGCCGTGCATAGCCGGCATTTTGGACAGTAACGATGATGTTTCATAAAATGTTGATTCATATAAAGTGAACCTTCAATCAGTGGGGGGGTCTTATCCCCACTGATTGGTAGTTTCACCATTCGGGTTTTTACAGACTGTTTGACCCCCTCTTAAACATTTTGATTTCACCTGCTGTTTTGAGATGGGGGTCTTACAGCCTGTTAATACGGGATAAAGTGAACCTTCAATCAGTGGTGGTCTGTGCTCCTGCGGTTACTCGTCGCAAACAAATTTATTAATACGGGATAAACAGAAAACGCCTCTTTTAACAATGGGATGAACATTGACTTTAGCAGTGTACTCCTTCAGGAAAAGGGAAGTGATGAAAACATTGATTTCAATGCGGCAACAAAACAAAATGGATTTTTCGAACAACTCCTCTATATTAAAAACGCATGACTGAGATTTTTTTATTCACCGTATCAATGGCAACTTCTCCGCCAATTGGCAAGGTCATAATTGGCTGTGTGTGTCCGAAATCGACATCATACATAACAGGAATCCCCTGCAATAACGGGTGCTTATCTAAAATAAAATGAAGCTGCTCCTTTGTTATTTTACTTTCCCTTTGGAAACGACCAATTAACAATGCGTTTACATTCTTTGACGCTTGTAACAGCGAAGTTAAATCGCGCGCAAAAGTTTCTGGAATTGTCATTTCATCATCTTCAATAAATAAAATACAATCATTTAAGTCAGGCATATACTGTGTGCCTTGCAGCAAATTGAGTGTACAAAGATTGCCCCCATATAATTTACCTTGTGCTTGTCCCTCTGTGTATACCTTCCATTCTGTTTCCTCATATTGGCGATTGTCTTGGTCTAAAAACCATAAATCATCGCTCCATTTTCCAGATGGAACAATGTCATAAGCCTCCTCATTCATAAAACATTGTTCAAAATACTTCGTTTGATATGCTTGTAAGCCTTTCATTTGAAAGCTTGAAAAATGTGGGCCTGAATAAGTGATAAATTGGCATCTTTTATGTATTGCAGTTGCAAGTGCTGTAATATCACTGTAGCCACATAATATTTTTGGGTTTTCCGCAATTAATTCATAATCTAAATACGGTAGTAGCTCATTGCTATTAAAACCGCCAATTGCGGTCAAAATAGCTTTAATATTTTTATTAGCAAATGCCGAATGAATATCAGCCACCCGCTGCGCAATGGAAGAAGAATTTTGAGAATCACAGGCATTCGTATGCTCCCCAAAGCTCACCTTAAAGCCCATACTTTCTAGTGTATGCACAGCCCTTCTTACCCCTTCATCACCTAATATTTTCATGCTTCGACTAGGCGCAATCACACGAATTTCATCCCCAATTTTCAATTTCTCTGGTATTATCATTGCTCAATTCCCCCATTCATTTCTTTATTAGCAAATTGTCGAATTGTTTTTGCTACCTGATTTTTAGTTATAACGATTGAAGCAAATTTTGATACTTCCCCCTCCCCTACGCAAACGCTATACTGCGCCGCCTCAAATAAGGTGCGATCATTCATATCGTTACCGAACGCTATAAAACTATCAATGCCAAGTTGCCGCAAACCTCTTGCTTTATGTACACCTAAAGGGCTAACATCAAGAATGTTTTCTGACACATATTGCGAAACAGATAAAGGCAGTTTTAATAGCATATGCTTTGCCTCATCTGGTACATCAAATAAAACGAGCTTGCAAATTTGCGGTAATTCATCAAGCCTTAAATTCTTTGCTGCTTGAAAATGAATTCGTTTGTAAATTGAATGAGCTACATCCCCCGTATAAGCAAAATCCCAATCGCCATCTGCTAAATACGTTAATTGATAGCGTCTAATTATTTGTAGAAGCTTCTCTGTCGTCATTTGTTCAAAATAGATGGCTTCCACCTTTTCCTGAGCTTTTATAAATGCACCATTTCCACCAATTAAACGACATTTATGAAAGTTTTTAGGCAGTATAGGTAAAAGGTCGCGAATCGGACGCGCGGAGGCAAATACAACGTTATAGCCTGCCTCCATTAACAGCAAAATCGCCTGCTGGATTTCTTCACTAATCGTTTCTCCATCAAAGGAAATCGTTCCATCTACATCAAATACAAAATACATCTTACTTCACCTCTGCTCTTTAGTATAATAAGATGAAATATTTAATAAAGGACAGGTGTCCCAAGCATGCATAATCTGTTTAAACAATTTTCTATACTTTACAATGAATCAATTCCAATTGAAAGCCTAAATAAAACTGAATTCCGAACATTTGAAAAGGGGGGAGCAATATTACTGGCTGGTGAAGAAGTAGATGGCCTCTATTTTCTGATTTCTGGAAGCTATAACGTATTGAGCCCAGAGATTAATGGAAAAGAGCTGTTACTCCGAAAATGTACTCCTCCCTCTATTGCAGGTGATATTGAGCTATTTCAAAACTGTGGTATTCAATCAAATTGTATTGCAAATGACAATTGCATTTTTTTATTTATCTCTCAGCAATCATATGAACAAACTTTTAAATTTGATGCAAGCTTTACACAGCTACTGCTTGAAGAGCTAACATTCAAATTGAAAACATGCACGACGTTATCGCGTGTTAATGCGCTCTCTTCTGTTGCGGTAAAGCTTGCTGCGTATTTATGTACAATTGAATCAGCAGAGGCCTCAAATGACTATTTGAAGGTGCAAAGCCTTCAGGAAATTGCCGCTTTAATCGGTACAACGAATCGCCATATTAATCGCGTTCTCCATCAATGGGCAGAACAGCATATCATTGAAAGAAATCATAATTCTATCAAAATCACTAATTGGCAAGCAATACAAACGCTCTCGGAAAATATTCGATTCGAATAAAAAAACGGAGTGCCTCGTTTTAGGCATCTCCGTTTTTTTCTTTCGTTAGCTGCTGTAAAAATTGCTCCATAAAACGATGGCGGGCATCAGCCATTTCACGACCTTTTGCGGTTACCATTAAATCTTTTAATAACAACAGCTTTTCATAAAAATGGGTGACAGATGCTGTTGATTTTGCACGATATTCATCCGCTGTCATGTGGATGCGCGCTTGCTCTGCATCGTCGTACAGCTTGCGTCCTTTTGCACCGCCATAGGCAAATGTGCGAGCGATGCCGACAGCGCCAATCGCGTCTAAACGGTCGGCATCACGCACAATTTTTGCCTCAATTGTTTTTGCTTCAAGTGAATTCCCACCGCTAAATGACACTGATTCAATAATATCCTCGATATGCTTGCGTTCAGTAGCTGTTATAGAAAGCTGCTCTAAAATAGCATTTTGCGCCGATTTATCCTTAGCATATTTTGCATCGCTTACATCGTGTAGATACACGGCTAACTTGACGATTTTTGCATCCGCAGCCCTCTCTGTTTGCAAAATGGCTTCCGCATTCATCATAACCCGCTCGATATGCTGAAAATCATGGCTTGCATCCATTTGCTCATATATTTGCTGTACGAGCTCTTTACACTTTACAATCACACTCATTTAAAACAATCCTTCTGCATGCCCATCTGCTGCTACATTCATTTTTAACGCTGCTGGCTCTTTTGGTAAGCCCGGCATCGTCATAATTTCGCCTGTTAGACATACTAAGAAGCCCGCACCTAATTTTGGCACGATTTCGCGAATGGTAATCATAAAGTTTTCCGGTCGTCCTAGTAAAGTCGGTTGGTCTGATAGCGAATACTGTGTTTTCGCCATGCAGATAGGTAGTACATCCCAACCAAGTTTTTCAATTTGTACAAGCTGCTTTTTGGCGCTATCCGTTAATTGAACACCGACACCACCGTATACTTTTTGTACGATTGTTGTAATTTTTTGTTCCACTGTTTCAGATAAATCATATAAATGATGGAAGTTTTGGGTTGTTTCAAGCACTTGCAATACTTCATTCGCGAGCTCGATACCACCTTCTCCGCCTTCCTCCCAAACATTTGTCCGAGCGATGCGCACGGCATTGTCCTTCGCCCATGTTAGAACGACGGCTAATTCAGCCTCTGAATCTGTTACGAAGCGATTTAACGCAATAACAGGCTCTACACCAAATGCACGAACGCTTTCAATATGACGAGCTAAGTTGGCAATTCCTTGTGATACTGCCTGTGCATTTTCCGTTTGTAAATCCGCTTTTGCGACACCGCCATGCATTTTTAATGCACGAATAGTTGTAACGATAACAACCGCATCTGGTGCGATACCACTTTGACGTGCTTTAATGTTCATAAATTTTTCCGCACCTAAATCCGCTCCAAAACCAGCCTCTGTTACGACGATATCAGCTAGTTTACGCGCTGTTTGTGTTGCGATAACAGAGTTACAGCCATGCGCAATATTGGCAAATGGCCCACCATGAATTAAAGCAGGTGTACCGCCAAGTGTTTGCACTAAATTCGGCTTAAATGCTTCCTTTAATAATAATGTTAGCGCACCTTCCACACCTAATTGATGGACAAATACAGGCTCGCGCTTATATGTGTAGCCAATAACAATATTAGCCAATCTCTTTTTCAAATCATCAATGCTCATTGCTAGACAAAAAATAGCCATTATCTCAGATGCCACTGTAATATCAAATCCGTCCTCACGCGGAACACCTTGTAATGGTCCGCCTAAGCCAATTGTCACTTTGCGTAACGCGCGGTCGTTTAAATCTAACACGCGCTTCCAAATAATACGACGTGGGTCAATGTTTAATTCATTTCCTTGATGGATATGATTATCGATAAATGCTGCGAGCGCATTGTTTGCTGTTGTAATTGCATGCAGGTCGCCAGTAAAGTGCAAGTTAATATCTTCCATTGGTACAACTTGTGCATAACCGCCACCTGTCGCGCCTCCTTTTACACCCATTACAGGTCCTAATGAGGGCTCACGCAATGCGACCATCACATTTTTACTTAATTGCTGCAACGCATCTGCTAGTCCAACTGTCACAGTAGACTTCCCTTCTCCAGCAGGCGTTGGGCTTGTTGCTGTCACAAGCACAACCTTCCCTGTTTTCGTAGACGCAATATGATTTACGTCGATTTTTGCCTTGTAGCGACCATATTGCTCAATCGCCTGCTCTGGGATGCCAACTTTCTTCGCAATATCAGTAATAGGTTGCATTTTTGCGTTATTAGCAATTTCTAAATCGGATAAATACTTTGTCAGTGTCATATTATTCCCTGCTTTCTATCCTTAGTCAATTACGCCTCAGCTAACTTTAGTCCAAATTCTTTCGAGCAAGCTCGAAAAATCAGTGACATCCGCTGAATGATGTTACTCTTATTATAAAGCATTTAGTAAAAAAAAATCGGGGAAAAAGCGTCAAAATTCGCCAAATTATTGACAATAAAGCATCAATAACGTATATTATAATGCATAATTGTCTTAATTTTTCGACATTTTGAAATTTAATCCGCAAGTATGGGAGGCGAACGCTCATGCATCAAGGAAAGGTCAAATGGTTTAATAACGAAAAAGGTTATGGCTTTATTGAATGTACGAACGGTGAGGATGTTTTCGTTCATTTCACCGGCATCATCGGAGAAGGCTTCCGTCAATTAGAAGAAGGACAAGACGTAGCATTTGAAATTGTAGAAGGCAACCGAGGACCGCAGGCAGCAAACGTCTCTAAATTATAAGAAAATGTAGACAAAGACGCATTACCTTTGTCTACATTTTTTTATATTATAAATTTATTTCATAACATACGTTGCATTTTCACAAACAATCGTTTGCTGCTCTGTAGCTCCTTCAAAGAGAATCGTATGAATGCCTAATCCGTCGGCTAACATAGCATCCCAAATGACTCCTTCGCCTTGCGCGCAGTAGCAAACAATGCTTGCATTTTGTAAATAAAGTGTATATTTGATTGCATTCAGTTGCTCATCAAACTGTTCTTCTGCCTGCAATTGACCTAATTGCTGTAGCTGCTTGATAAAATCGAGACGATTCACTAAATAAGCGACCTCTGTTAGTTTCATATCACCTTTAGGATGTGGAGCGATAATATTTTGCTCTCTATATTCAGCACGACGCTCCTCGTTCGCCAAATCCCATTGAATGAAAAATGGAAAGTCAAAACGTTGCTCCGGATGACCGATATGAAGTAACTGCCAACCAATCACCGTTCCATCCGGTCTTGTACGTGAAAAATGTTCAGGACCGTTTACCTCTAGTCCTGCCTTGCGAAACATCTCCGCATCTCGCTCAATTGTTGTTGTTCGAATCGCAATGCGAGCAAAGCCATTTTTCCGTCCCTTTTTCTCATATGTTTCATGCAATGTATAAGGTTTTTGTGCAGCAATGGCAAACTGTGACTCATCATTAATACCAATCCACTCAATATATGTTAAATCGAAATAGCTTAACGTATTGTATGTTCCCCATTGCTTATGCTGTCCACCTTGTACCGCGTGAAAACCGTGTGCCTGCATCTCTTCCATTGTCCGTTCTGGCTTATCTACAAAATGAACAATATGGTCTAACTCATACATAGTAATCCCCCTTTTCCTATATTAACAAGTAGTTTTTTAACTGTATCATCAATTACACTTTCATCCTAATCTTAAAAGCATCAACAGTTAAATGCTCGAAGGTTATTGATTTACTTCCGAATTCCATGCTTTACAAACATTCACCCAATTTTTCGCATTTGAAAGTTGCTGTAGCTGCTCGCATGTTAGTTCAATCGCTGAATTTGCTGTGCCACATGCAGGAAAAACAGTTGTAAAACGCTGCAATGAAATATCCAAATAGACAGGTATATTTGTTGCTAACGCGAATGGGCATACGCCTCCTACTGGATGTCCTGTATATGTTAAAACATCATCAGGACTAAGCATTTTTGCTTTTACCTGAAAAGCTACCTTAAAAGCTGCATTATCAATTTTTGCGTCTCCTGCTGCGACTACTAAAAATGCCGTACCTTCTGACGTGTAAAAGGCTAATGTTTTTGCGATTCTCGCTGGAATAACATTTAAAGCTTTTGCTGCTTGCTCGACTGTCGCCGTTGATTCAGAAAATGTTAAAATTTGTTCAGCATATTGATGTGTTTGCAAATATGTATGCACACGCTCGCTTGCCATTTGTTTTCCCCCTATTCAAGCTCTGCTAATAAAGCGATTAGTTTTTTGCTTGCTTCTTTTTTGCCATTTGCCTCAGTTACTTGTCCATTTTGATGAACGATTAAATGTAATGCATCGTTGCCGTATAATGATTGTGAGCTATTCGCTACTGTGTACTGTGCACTTGATGTCGCCATGCGCAGTTTTGCACGCTCGATTAAATACTCAGGTTCTGTCGTTGCTTCTAGCTTAAAGCCGACCAATGTCACATTGGGAGCCCAGCCTTTAATTTGTGGCAATATTTTTGGCGCTTTTTTAAAGCGAATTGTCGGTGGTTCATCAGAAGGCATCTTTCCATGGGCTGCTAAAGCATTTCCCGCTTGGTCAAATACTTGGTCTACAACCCAATCCGAGCCCGCAACAGCCATGATGACGATATCAATTGATTCCTCCTGTAATAGCTTTTGTAATTTGCTCGCTAAATCCTCAATACCTTCAAAGCCGATTTTACGCATTTGTTCTATACGCTCAGGCAATTTGGCAAAATAGCCATGCATATAAATTACTTCCGCACCATAATCTAGCGCATCTTCAGCTAAATAGCAGCCCATAATACCCTTTGATAAATTCGTATGTCCGCGCACTTGATCCCATTTCTCAAGCGTACCGCCACTTGTTATCACAATTTTTTTCCCTCGTAGCATTTTTCCCTCTCCTTATTCATTGTAGTGAATACTAGCCATCCGTAAAGAACTGTATCAAAACAGCCCATCTTACAGCTTTTCTTTATCTGTTAAATTTTCTTCATTTTCCTCTAGCCATTGCTTTAATACTTCTACAAATTTTTTCGCAGCTGGTGATAATGTTTGCTTTGTAGCGATTCCTATCGTTCGAAAACTTTCCTGCTTTAGCGGGATAACTCGAACGTTTTGCGGTAGCTGTGATAAGACAAGCTTTGGCATAATCGACACACCTACATGCTGTCCAACCATCGACATAATTCCCCAATCATCAAAAAGCTCAAAGCGGATATTTGGCTTAATGCCGTGCTTTTCAAATGTCGTCATCACATCATTCATGCCACGGTAAGACGGCATAATAAATGGCTCTTGCGCAATTTCAAATAAATCAATCTCCTTTTTATTATATAGGTGACTTTTCGAAGATACGATACAAAATAAATAATCTTTTTTTAATGGCATAAAATTAAATCGCTTTGAGCTTGTTCGATTTAGAAAGCCACAGTCTATTTCCCCGTTAATCAGCCACTGCTCAATTTCATAATAATCGCCTTCCCGTAATTCTATTTTAATACCTGGATATTGGTCATCAATGGAATGAATAATATTCGGCATCCACTGTGTAGAAATACTCGAAATCAGCCCAATGCGTACTGTTCCTTTTGTTACACCGACAATATTTGCGGCCTCCTGCTGCAATAATTCCTCCGCCTGCAATACTTGCCGCATCGCGAGCAGCATCGTTTGTCCCTCTGTTGTCAGCCTCACTCCATTGCGATTGCGATGAATTAAAGCAAACCCAAATTCCTTTTCTAAACTTGAAATTGCATGGCTAACAGCCGATTGCGTTAATCCGAGTAGCTGTGCAGCCTCTGTGAAGCTTTGCACCTCTGCTACTTTATTTAAAATTTCATATTTTACTAAGCTCATAGCTGCCTCCCTATTCCCTCAATTAAACTCTATTACACCTCTAGCAGTTGTTTTTTCATTGCAAATATCATAATGCTTTCATTACTGGAGAAAACGTCCAATTTTTTATACATGAAAATTATTCATATTACATATTATAAACATTCGTTTTACTAATCGTAAAGGACAGTTTATATTGTTTTCTATAGCAATTTGTTTGGCGAGGATGGGGTGAATGTTTTGAGCATACAAAGTAAGGCAAATATATTAATGGTGATTGTGACGATGTTTTGGGGATTGTCATATACGTTCATGGTCATGGGCTTGGATGCGCTCGAAACATATAATATCGTTGCCCTCAGATGTATCATTGCATTTGCAGTGGCCGGTCTTATTTTTTATAAAAAAATGTTGAAAATAAACAAGAAAACTTGTTTTTATGCAGGTATTCAAGGCTTTCTTTTATTCATTGTATTTTCACTATCATTGTTTGGTTTGCAAACAACTTCAGCATCCAACGCAGGCTTTATTTTAAGCTTGACGGTCGTGCTTGTCCCTATTTTTGTAAGCCTTTTAGAAAGAAAGCTACCGTCACGTGCCGTAAGCTTTGCAATCGTGATGACAATGATTGGTATTTCAATTTTAACTTTAAAGGAATCTATGTCATTCCAAATAGGTGATATTTTAGTAGCTATTGCTGCGGTTTGCTACGCTATCTATTTAATTTTAAACAGCAAATTTACGAAAAATGTTGACTCGATTGCCTATGGTGTTTACCAATTAGGCTTTGCAGGTATTTTCGGTGCTATTTTTTGTTTATTTTTCGAAATACCTCAAATCCCAACAACAACATCTGGCTGGATTGCAATTCTTGGTTTAGGTATCATATGTAGTGCATTCTGCTTTATTGGGCAATCCGTCGTACAGCAATACACTTCCCCCACACATACCGGTCTAATTTTCTCTTTAGAGCCTATTTTTGCGGCTATTTTTGCCCTTGTGTTCTTAGGTGAAGTATTAACGATGCAATTATTAATTGGTGGGCTGTTTATTTTGGCAGGTAATATCGTTGCGCAGTTTGAGCAACTTCATCAGCTCCGCTTTATGCGACAACAAGCAATTGAGGAAAAATCATACTAAAATGGAGGAGCGTCCAAAAAGCCGTGCATAGCCGACTTTTTGGACGCTTTCGGCAGTGCTTCTTTAAAGGGCTCATTCATTAAAATAACAAGAGAATTCTTTGAAGCGAAAATCATGAATTGTTAAGTATTCCCTGCAAAATAAAGGCTAATCAACACGCATATTAATTTCTGATAATATTATTCCTACCTTTTATTAGATTCAATAAATTTAAAAATTAGTTTGCATCACAATTTATGTGGCAAATCTACTTTTCAGTCCCCTTCTTTTTAAACACCCTGTTCTATTTTTTTACATAGCGGAATATATACTAATAGGCGCGCCTTATTCTGACAGTTCGAAATATACAATTAGTTTTCAAGAAATAAAACACATTGTATGATAGAAAATGTGATTTTTTCGCAAGTGGAAAATAATCTGAACCGTAATTACGCAATGTCGTAAACGATGAAACAACATATAAAGGACGTGTAAAAAAATGATTGGACGTAATGATCCATGCCTTTGTGGTAGCGGCAAAAAATATAAAAAATGCTGTGAAGGAAAAGCACAGGTAACATCTGCCTCACTATTTAACGAAGAAATAGAGATGATTTTACAAAGCTTTTATGAAACTTACCCACAGCGTAAAGATACTTTGCAATATATTGAACTTGTACAAGCTTGGAGCCCTAAGCTACAAGATTACCTACAACAAGAGCTAATTGAAGCGGTTGCTTTAGATGAGTTTTTCTTCCACGTTAGACCTGATATTTGGACAGGCTATTTAAAAAAGGTGAGCAAGAAAACAGTTCGTCCTGCAACGGTTCGCTTATTAGATAATTGGACATCACCAGCAATGTTTATCGGAGCGATTTCGCATGTAGATGAGCAATATATTCATGCAACACATGCAATGACAAAAGAAAGCTATAAAATCCGCCGTGAAAACAAAAAACCGATTCCTGAAGGTATGCAAATCTTTACCTTCTTGTTACCGGACGGGTCAGAGCAGGAAAACCATTTCCTAGCAGTCTCTACGCTTATTTTCTTCTCTTCTGAATACGAGAAAGTTTTCCAAACTTTTGTAAATAGCTGCCCAAGTTCTGAACAAGCAGCGCAATTTTTACAAAAGAATCATCTTGCCTTTTGGCAATTGCTTGTGGAAAATGGCTATGTAGGAGAGGAATTTACTTCCTTTGAAGCAGATGTGTTAGCGCAAGTAAAGCAATTCTTACAATTGCATACATTAAACGATGCGCAACTAATACCTATTTTAGAGGATTATTTAGTAGAGCAGCAGCCAGCAGCGCGCAAAGCTGCTGCAATTGCGGCAGGAGCAATTCGTTTTGGACAAGAGCGTGCTTTATTTGAGGCTTCCTTTACAGTGAAAGAAATAGCTGAGCAATTCGGCATTTCTGCCACATCACTTAATAAATATTATCAAGATATGCTTGCCTACCAGCTCGCAACTGCATAATGAAAAAATAAGGAGATGGCTGAGCCATCTCCTTTAATTTAATTATTTATCATTAATTTTCATCAATTCTTGCCCTAAAAATTGTAGCTGTTCCCCCACTGTGCAAGATTCAATACAAAACTTATGTGCACCTGGCTTCCCACGCTTTTGTCGCAACTCACGAATAATAGGGCAGTCGACACAATACGTATCCGTAATAAAATCAATCTCTTGCATAACAGATACTTTATTCAATTTCGCTCCCCCCTTTTTGCATTTCCTTATTATACTTCTTTACAAATTATTTTGTCCATTATTCATCGTTTCGGCTTATAATTATATTCAGTAAAAGACGGAAAATGAGGGATTGATATGTTAGAAGTTTATATTGATGGTGCAAGCGCAGGCTATCCTGGTCCAAGTGGCATCGGTTTGTTTTTAAAAGGTGAGGGACATCATCTATTAATTAGTGAATACATCGGTGAAACGAATAATCATATCGCCGAATTTACAGCCCTTATACGTGGCCTAGAGGAAGCACAGCAATTAGGTGCAACATTGGTTTCTTTACGCTCCGATTCCAAAATTGTTGTCGCCTCCATTGAAAAATCCTACGTCAAAAATGAAGAGTTTAAGCCTTACTTAGCACGCGCAGAGGAATTAATCGAAACATTTGAGCTCTTTTTCATTAAATGGATTCCAGAAAAGGAAAATCGTGCTGCTGATGCTCTTGCCCGCGAAGCCATTCAAACAAAAGCAAATCGCAGAAAAGATGGCATTTGAAATCAGAACGTAGAAAAATAGCCGTTTTTTAAGAAAGTAGCTTATTTCAGAAGGTTATAAATACGAAATCTAACGGCTTATCCTGATTTATTTGCGACTTGAGCTGCTTTATTAGCGATTTATTACAACCTATGATTTTAAGCTTATAAAATCGGATTAGATGCCAAAATGGGTTTTATTTATTTCTTTAATTACAGAAGGAAGAGCTTAAATATCGCGGTTTGCAAGCTTTTGGATTATGCTACTTCACTTTAAACACGAATAAAGCGTCCAAAAAATAGTGCCCCGCACGCTTTTTGGACGCTCTAGTGCTTTTATTTATTCATATTCAACAAAGCCCCAACTGCACCAGCGTAGCCTCTGTCCTGTAAGAAAATTGGGTTATGCTTTTTTAAAATCGTATAATTGGCAATCACTTTTTGTAAATCTTCGTTATCTGTCAATGTCGAGCCAATATAAACGATATATGCAGTTTCCTTTTGCTCAGCAAATTGGATGCTTAATGTCGTAATCACTTCACCAACAAGACCTTGCACAGTGGCTAAAACATCTGCCTGTGGATGCTCTGTAGTAGCTGTAATGCCGACCTTACCAAAATTGCTCGCGGTTAAATCTCCTGCGATAGGTGTATCCATCCCTTGATAAATATCGCGTACGAGCAAATCAATATTTTCACGCACACCCGTTGAGGCAAGCTTTGTAATTTCTTTAAAATCGCTATGTCCTGTTAGCAGTGTGGCAAGACCAACTAATGTACCTCCACCTACACCAGTACCTCCAACACGCACGTGCTGTCCATTTTCCATATAATGAATCGAGGTCCCCGTGCCGATATTTGTAATAATCGCATTGTCAATTTGATGTCCTTCCTTAACAAGCAAATATTGCACACCTTTTAATGTCGCCTCAAACTCCACGATATATTCAATGGATTTCATCGTTTCAAGCTGCTCTCGTAGCTGTTCTGTGCGTCCACCTGTTAGCCCGATTTCTTCAACATTCGGATGCTGCTTTAACCATTCTTTTACAAGTTGTAAATCATTCGATGGGAAGCTTTCTAGCATTAACTGGCCATGCTCATTAAAATAAGCCATTTTTGTTAATGTTCCTCCTGCATCAATTCCTATCGATTTCAACATAAAAATCCCCTTTAAATTATATGCCTACTACCTCTTGTGGGAATAGATTACGTTTTCTATACTCCTCAATAATGACATATTCATATTTTTTTAGTAATTGACAAATCGTTTCTTCATACGCTTTAATTGATGGAACTTCCGTTAACTTCTCGAGTGCGAGCTCCTCTTCTTTTAACAGACTTTGCCATTTCAAGTTTTCTGTTTTTGGCATCGTACATTGATGTAGGCGCATCCACTTAGAAATCGATTTTAAACCTGCATATGTTAAAATCACTTTTCCAACAGATTGCGTGCTAATGTCTTGCAATGTGTTTTTAAGCTTGCTAGAAGGCTTCATTTTTATTAATTGCTTCGTATAAACTTCTCCATCCTCTGCTACTTGCTCTTTTTCCTGTATAGAAAAAGGCAACTTTTCGCGATGGGTTGTCTGTTTGACGATATCAATACGGTCATGCTGTACTTTGCAATTTACGTAAGTCACCATAATATCAAAGGCTGTTTCCAACTGTCTTGAATAGGCAAAAAGCACAAGCATATCATTTGTTTGCTGCCCCTCCATCAATGCTTCCCCATTCGTTTCGACAAAAATTTGCTGAAGGCTCTGTGCATCTGCTAACGCTCGATGCTGTATGCTCGCCTTTAAATTTAACTCTGCCATTAATTTTTGGAGGCTTGGCTGCTCGCGTAAACTATGAGCAATCATATATTTTTGCTGATAATCGACCATCGGAAATAAAAAATCGCTGCTTAGATGATGGCGCTCCATCTCCTCTTCTAAAACTTTGCGATCAAACTCTCCAAAAGTAAATAATACGTAGTGTCCCTCACACCAGCGCTTAAACTTTTGAATCGCCTCTCTAAATGATGGCGCTCCTAGCAATTCTTCTGTTGTAATGCCTGTCAGCTTTTGAATATGATTATTCAATTTTTTAAATTTATAAGGCTGAATTAGTTGCGTAAAGGTCGTTTGTGTACCGTTTGGAAGCCATTTTACCGCCCCAATTTCAATAATACACTGTCTCCCCCGTATGAGCGCAGCCTCGATATCAATGAATATGTACGTTTTATCACGTGTCATATAGTCACCTACCATTGTCGTATTGCTTCTACTATTCTAACTTAGAATGAGAATGAGGAAAACCCCATCTACTAAAATAAAATAACAATTTCAGCAGTTACTAATTTATCTTTCATACATTTTGCGTTACGATAGAGGGTGTATATATTTGAGGAGGAGTCGGTATGACAAATAAAGTGCTTCAAAAAGATGCAATGCGCGTTTTAAAGGAAACGAGCCGCACTTTTTATATTCCGATAACATTTTTACAAAAAGAATTAAAGATGGCTGTTGCGACTGCTTATCTTGCAATGCGTGCCATTGATGAAATTGAGGACCACGAGAATATTGATAATACGACAAAGCAGGAGCTGTTGATGGCGACAGGCGAGCTTTTAAAAAAGCCCTTCGATACGGAAGCCTACACAGCACTTCTTGCCCCTCAGCAGGATAAATGGCCTGAGGTGACGGTGCGTCTAGCAGATTGGCTAGAGGCATGCCCAGCGAGAGCGTTACCGCTTGTTACAGCCGCAACAAGCGAAATGGCGATGGGTATGGCGAAATGGGCCAAAGCTAATTGGCAAGTGAAAACGCGTGAAGATTTAGACGATTATACATATTACGTCGCTGGACTTGTCGGGGTAATGCTGTCTAATCTGTGGCTGGAGTTTGAGGGGATTGAAACAGACAGAGAGCTAGCAATCGGCTATGGTCGAGGCTTACAGGCTGTTAATATTTTACGCAATGAGCAGGAAGACTTGAACGAGCGTGGCGTAAGCTTCGTACCGGACGGCTGGGGACGCCAAGAGTTATTTGCTTATGCTGAGGAGAACTTAGCTAAAGCAGATGAATATATGAAGAGCATTAATAAACGTACTGTCCTGCTGTTTTGTCGCTTACCACTCGCTTTAGCGCATAAAACTTTAAAAGCAATGCATGATGGTCGCGAGAAAATGTCGCGTGCCGAAGTCGAGCAAACTGTCGAAGAAATTCAAGCAGACTAATTCATGCTAAAAGATTGCTCAATTTTAGCGCTGCATTAACAGAAAGATTTTCCTACTAAGGAGCAACACCACTAAAGTCAGTGTTGCTCCTATTTTTTATTTTTAAATTACATAAATATAATAATTGATTGCTGCTATTAATTGCTTTCGGGAAATTGTAAATTTTTTTATAAAATGCTACGATTAAAAATAGAGGAGGGGTTTTATGCAAACATATAAAATTTATGTAACGAATATTTCACAAGCGCTCACTGCATTAAAGGAAGAAGGCTATGAGGGCAAAGATAGCGGTACATTTATTGAAGTAGCGTTCGACCCAAATCAAAAAATGTCCGTCATTATGCTATTAAATAAACATAAAATTGTTGTTTATGATATAGAGGAAGCATAATTTTAAGGCTATCGGGAAATAAAGAACACCCAATAGCCTTTTAGCTTATTTTACAGATGCCTATTAGATTTTAACTATGGCATAGCTCTTGCTGCTTGGCCGTCAGTTCGATTTCAAAACCTAAATCTTCTAGCATCTTATAATCTTTATTTTTTTCCTGCCCCGCTGTCGTTAAATAATCGCCAACAAAAATACTATTTGCCGCATAAAGTCCTAGCGGTTGCAGTGCGCCTAAATTAACCTCTCGCCCGCCAGAAATTCGAATTTCCTTGGTCGGATTGATAAAACGGAATAACGCGAGCACTTTTAAGCAGTAACGAGGATTTAATTCCTTTGTTCCTTCAAGCTTCGTGCCAGCAATCGCATTTAAAAAATTAACAGGAATCGAATCCGCATCAAGTGCATGCAGTGCATATGCAATATCTACAACATCTTGCTTCGTTTCCTTCATGCCCACAATCGCACCTGAACACGGTGACAGTCCATGCTTTTTAGCAATCTCCACTGTATTAACACGGTCTTGATACGTATGGGAGGTCGTAATAAAATCATGATGTCTTGCAGATGTATTCAAGTTATGGTTATAGCGGTCAACACCAGCCTCTTTTAACTGCTCCGCCTGCTCCTCCTTAAGTAATCCTAAACAAGCGCATACCTTTAAGCCATACTTTTCTTTAATTTCCCTAACCGCTTCACTCACAATACGAACATCCTTGCGCGTAGGTCCTCGACCACTCGCAACAATGCAAAATGTACCAATTTGATTGTCAAATGCCTGCTTCGCTCCTGCTAAAATTTCCTCTTTAGTGATAAATGGATATTTCTCAATTGGTGCACTTGATATCGATGATTGCGAGCAATAACCACAGTTTTCAGGGCAGTAGCCACTTTTGGCATTCATAATCATATTAAGCTTCACTTTATTACCGTAATAGTGCTTGCGAATAGTATATGCTCCATGTAGCAAAGGCAATAATTCCTCATCTGGCACACTCAAAATCGCCAAAGCTTCTTCATTTGTTAAAAGTTTTCCTTCAATCACTTCATTCGCTAATTGCTGCCAGCTCATTCTGCTCCCCACTCCCTACTTGATTGGTAAAATTCGCAATGTCTTTTGTAAACGATAGGCAAGTAATCCTGCAAAGATTGCTAAAACAAAATCTTTCGGCATCGGCGGAACCATCCATGCCCATGCCATTTTATAACTAAAGCCATCCGGCGCAGCAGCCCAAAGCTGATAGGCAAAATACATCCAATTCGTACCTAAAATATAAATCAAGGTCATCGTTATTAAGCCGCTTACTACATAAGCCTTTCTCGATTGGTAGCGCTCAACAATTGCGCCCGCAATATAAGCGCAAATGATAAAGCTAACAATAAAGCCGAATGTAGGAGATACAAGTGCTGAAGGCCCCCCAGAAAATTTTGCGAAAACAGGTGCGCCAGCTAGTCCAATACACATATAAACTGTACAAGCAACTGCACCTTTCACTCGCCCTAGCACAAGCCCAGCTAAAACTCCAAAAAAGGTTTGCAATGTGATAGGTACCCCACCCGCAACTAAAAACGGCACAAAAGAAGTGATATTCGCTCCAACCATCATTAATGTTGCAAACGCACTGCAATAAAGTAAATCCAAAGTACGCCAAGCTGTTCTTTTTGATACTACTTCCATTAATTACACCTCCACTTACGTTAACCAATTAAAAAATAAGGTTAACATAAATATAAATGAAGGATTAAATTTTAGTCAATAGTTTTTTTATAAACTATATTTATTAATTGCGACTCGATTAATTCTCATCCAGATTTTTTCGAGTTAATTGGTGGGAGTTAACCTAAAATCATCACGACCTATGACATACGCTGAAGGTTTAGGTCATCACAATATTAGTCACTCAGTCGTTATCTTCTTAGAGTGAGTTCCTCTTTATTAGCGAGTGTTTGGACATCCGCTGAAATTGGTCTTATACTTGCATTCATTTCGCCACCTATAGTGGTGAGAGACTTCTGTACCTATCGCTATTCTTTCTGTACAAAAAACATTGCTGAAAGACGTTAAATCAACTGATATTAAAAACGTCTTGGGGCGAATATCAATATTTCTACTTTGTTACGTTCAAATGCGGCAACGAACTACAAAAGCTTTCCAAAGATAGGGAGAACAACGCGAATTTGGCATATCATTTACTTACTAGGTATTTCTATTAGGGCATTAAGCCTTGATATATAAATTCACCTATGTTTACATGTTTTTTGGGGAAAATATCTACTAATTAATTCACACATATTATTTATTTATAAAAATATGATGAATACGACTAGAGAACATGTCAGCTACTTCATACTATGGAAATGTAATCTGCAGATTATAAATCATTATTTTTGGGAGGTGAAAATTACATGCCTTTAACTACTGGCCCAATTGAAAATACAGGAAACTTACCTGCTAATGCGACTAGTGTTCGTGTAAAAGTTCTCAATCTCACTGGTGGTTTACTAACTGGAGTAGTCCGAGTTTATAGACTTAACGGTTCAAGACAATTATTGTCAACAACTCCTTTTGCAGCTGCGGCTAATGCTTCTACCTTTGTAACTCCAGGTGTAGGGGGCGCGTTCCAATATGAAGTTGAAATTGCCCCAAATCAAACTGGTGGATTATATAGTGTTTATGGGCGAACAGCTTCAGGTGTTATCATTGATGCTCAAAGACTTGTAAACTCAGAATTAACACCAATTCTTTAATTGAATAAACAGATTTTTACTGTTAATCCCGGAAGGGGCTGTCCAAAAAGCCGTGCATAGCCGGCATTTTGGACAGTAGCGATGATGTTTCACAAAATATTGATTCATCGCCTCTTTTAACAATGGGATGAACATGGGCTTTAGCAGTGTACTCCTTCAGTAAAAGGGAAGCGATGAAAACATTGATTTCACTGCGGTGGCAAAACAAAATGGACTTTTCGGACAATTCCTTCTCTTATTTTTCTAATTTCTCCCTTACATATTTTGGTTCGAATATTGAGAACAAATTAAAAAAGCAGCTCACAAGAAACGTGTGAAGCAACTTCTATTTCAGGCTGTACATAAAGTTATACAACTGTCGGGACGCTTAGAAGTTCAAAAAAAAATGCAACTAATCTAGTCAGTCGCATAAAGTTTATTTATTTTGTATTATGAAATAATCTCACATTTCAAGGTATTTCGATTTACTGTGATATATTTACCTGTTGATTTATTCATTACTTGTGATACTTCCTTAGTATGCATTATCTCACACCAATCATTTTGTATATCCACCAATAATTTTATTTCCACATCACTTTCTCCATACTTTAAACCACTATAAGATAATTTTGTCATTGTCATCATTCCTTCCTTTATCTTTGAAATGTTATCAAATATGGTATTTCAATCTCCTTTTTTATATAATCTATTTCTAATATACTACACATCATTGAAATTTATAAAAAAGCAACAATCTTTGCGAAAACAGCCTAGCAAAAAAAGCAACTTAGAAAACAAACGCCTTCTAAGCTGCTGTAATTTAATATTAAAATTCATAATTTATAGCATAAAAACATTCCTTACATTGTTAATTAGCGCTCACACTTTCACCTAAATATGCATTTAACATCCACGTATGTTTCTCAATACTTTGATACATTGCGTTTAACATATCCTCTGTACGGTCGTCGCCTTCCTCTGCTGCAATTGACATCGTTTCATTAAGTGCCTGCATAATTGTTTTAAAATCGGCGACAATTGTAGCAACCATTTGTTCCGCCGTTTCCTTCCCTTCTGCTTCTTCAATTAAAGATTGAGCTAAATGTTCTTGCAATGTTGCGACAGGCTTGGCATCTTTTGACAAAATACGCTCTGCCAATTCATCTAAGTTTAATGTTGTTTCGTTATATAATTCTTCAAATTTTTCATGTAGCGTAAAGAAAGATGGACCACTTACATACCAATGATAATTGTGTAATTTCGTATACAGTACAGAATACGTTGATACAAGCTCGTTTAATTTTGTGTTTAAATTTTTAGACATAGATAAAAACTCCTTTGTATTTTAGTACACTATACTTTACCCACTTTTTACTTTTTTAATCATTTATTATTTTTTCATAGAAAATGACTGCACAATGTTAGCTTTAATTTTTTAATTGGATACTTCATTAGGATAAATGGACCTAATTAATTCAAAAGAGGCCATTGTTAAATATTTTGCAGGCTCTTTCATCGCCATCTCTGTCGTAATAGAATGATGAACGACTGTGCCACAATAGTGAAAATGTTGTGTTAATATCTGTTTGTCATCTTCCGAAATTGTGCCTGACAATAAAGCAACAGGTATATCGTGCTTTCTGGCATATGTAAGTACACCAAACGGTGCTTTGCCGTGTAATGTTTGTTGGTCAGATTGTCCTTCACCAGTAATAATCAAATCGGCATTTTCAATTGCTTGCTCAAACTGCAAGTGCTTTAATACAAGCTCTACCCCTTGATTAAACTGACCATTCAAAAAAGCGATTAATGCACCGCCCATTCCTCCAGCAGCACCAGCACCTTTGTAATGATGTAATTGTATTCCCATTTCTCTCTCTATAACATCAGCCCATTTTGTTAAAGCCTTGTCAAAATATTCGATTTCATGTGCTGGTACACCTTTTTGTTTGCCGAAAATTGCCGTAGCTCCTTTCTCACCAATAAGCGGATTATCCACATCACAGGCAATTGAAAAATAAGCATGCGCAATTCGCTTATCCCAATTTGTAAAGTCTAAATGATGAATTCGCTGTAATCCATCTATTGTTGTTTCAATCTCCAATCCTGCTACATCAAGTAAACGCAAGCCTAGTGCACGTAACATCCCTACACCACCATCGTTTGTTGCACTCCCACCAATGCAAATAATAAATTCCCTATAGCCTTGAGCTAATGCCTCTTGAATCAACTGTCCTGTACCAAAGCTTGAAGCAATTTTAGGGTTTCTTTCATCCTCGCCAAGTAATGTTAAGCCAGAAGCCTGTGCCATTTCGATGATGCAAGTTTTACCATCCCCTAAAATTCCGTAGCTCGCTTTAATTTCCCTGCCTATTGGATCTAAGACTTGTGCCGTTTTCAATTGACCATTTGTACATTGAATTAGCGTTGCGAGCGTCCCTTCCCCACCGTCTGCAATTGGAAGAAGCACTGTTGTGGCATTAGGCTTCAGTTTTTTTATTCCTTGTTCAATACTTTTTGCAGCCTCAAATGCGGATAATGTTCCTTTAAATGAATCGGGGCTAATGACAATTTTCAAATGTCCCACTCCCTTCCTATGTACTTTTGGAATTATTATAGCATCAATTTCAGCCTAATTACCGATGGAGTACTTTGTTTATTTTTGTTATGCTAATAGACGGTTTCAAAAAAACGTGTCCTGCAAACACGAATAAGGTGGAATATCTATTATGAATTACAGAGTTTTATTGTATTATTTTTACACAACGATTGAGGACCCTGCGCTATTTGCTGAAGAGCATTTACAACAGTGTAAGGACCTTGAGCTAAAAGGTCGTATTTTAGTTGCGGCAGAAGGTATTAACGGGACAGTTTCCGGTACAGTTGAAGCGACAAATGCCTATATGGAATTAATGAAAAATAACCCATTATTCAAGGGAATTGTCTTTAAAATTGATGAGGTAGAAGGTCACGCATTCAAAAAAATGCATGTACGCCCTCGCCCTGAATTAGTAAATTTAAGCTTAGAGGATGATATTAATCCGCATGAAATTACAGGTGAATACCTATCCCCTGCACAATTTTTAGAGCAAATGCAAGATGAAAATACGGTTGTTTTAGATGTGCGCAACACGTATGAATATGATGTCGGGCACTTCCGTGGTGCCATACGCCCAGAAGTCGAAAATTTCCGTGATACGCCACAATGGGTGCGTGAAAATCGCGAATTATTTGATGGGAAGCGCGTATTAACTTATTGTACTGGCGGCATTCGCTGCGAGAAATTCTCGGGCTGGCTAAAGCGTGAAGGCTTTGAGGATGTAGGGCAATTACACGGCGGCATCGCGACTTATGGCAAAGACCCTGAAACAAAAGGTCAGCTTTGGGACGGTCAAATGTATGTATTCGATGAACGACTAACTGTGCCAATTAACCAAGTAGAGCATGTTGTTGTAGGAAAAGACCATTTTGATGGCACGCCTTGCGAGCGCTATATTAACTGCGCTAACCCCGAGTGTAATAAGCAAATTTTAACATCTGAAGAAAATGAAGCAAAGCATTTAGGTGGCTGTACAATTGAATGTACGAAGCATGAACGCAATCGTTACATTGTTAGACATGCTTTATCAGAGGAGCAAGTGCAACAAGCAATTGCTGCACTTGAGCAAGCCTAGTTTTTTAAGCAATCGGAGTTGTGTGAAAAGTCCATTTTGTTTTGCCACCGCATTGTAATCAATGTTTTCATCGCTTCCCTTTTACTGAAGGATAACACTGCTAAAGCCCATGTTCATCCCATTGTTAAAAGAGGCGATGAATCAACATTTTGTGAAACATCATCGCTACTGTCCAAAAGGCTGGCTATGCACGGCTTTTTGGACAGCCCCGACTTTAGCTTCTATAATCCATTATCTAGTCCAGATTTTAAGCTTTCTAGCTACTTTTGTATTCACCCTTGAAAAGCAGATGTGTTCCAAAGTGTAACCGTTGTAATTTCACCATATTTTTCAATTCGCTTTTAGACGCAGTGATAAGTAAAGGCATTACTACCATAAATCCCTACAAGCAATCGAATATTTTGTGTGAATTGAACATGGTATGTTGTTTCATAAAAATATGTAATTTATTTGATTAAATTTGGCATCGTTAGCGCCATATTTTGCATTTCTTGCAATCGCATTGAATGCTTCCATAACGCATTTTACGTTTTTTGCTCTCTATTAAGTAAAATCCCCCAAAAAATGCTCCTAATTTCGAGTGAAATGCTTTTCTAAATAATCAGCAGTTAGTTTATAGTGCTCGACAAGCTCTGTTACTACATCTAAAATTTGTACCTTTAATGCTCATTTTTCAATAAATGGATAATCGTTTGTAGTATTGTGACATTTTCCACTACAACTAATTGCAATTTTTTGCGTGTACGAATAATTGTATGGTAAAGCACTTGCAATGGGTCAATTGCCGCACTTTTTCTAGCAGCTGACAAACGCCCATTTGCCTTATAGGTGAAATGATTATCAATAATGACACATACGCGATTAAATTCATGCCCTAAAATATCACGTGTCGTCGGTCGCTCGAAGTGATAGCAATCTACAACAAGCCATTTCGTTCTTTTACATTCTTCGATATGTTGGATAAAGGCATCTTTTGTCGAAAAATAATGAACGCTAATATTCGGAAAATGTTGTTTACCTATAACTAAGCGTTGGTCAAAAAGCTGTTGCACAAATGATTGCATTTCCTTGTTGTAACGCATCACCATTTTAAGCTCATAAATTTTTGTATCAAAATGCTTCTCAATATAGCCAAGCACGTCAATTCGTTTCCCTTTTCCAAATAAATAATGCCCTGCATCAAGCGAAAAAACAGCAGGTGTATTGCTTTGCATAAGCTTTGCTCGAATATGCTGGAGCTGCTCATAGCTTAGCTTTTGAGCCTCATCTATTACGACGATATCAATATTTGTTAAAGACATGACACTTACTGTTTGAATATCCCAACCATATTGCTCATTTAAAATACGCTGTCCGCGATTTAACACATTGCCATGCACGAGTACAACCCTTTTCCCTGCTTTTTTCCACGTTTTTACTAAATCATATGTCAGTAATGTTTTGCCTGTTCCTGGTGCTCCATCAATGACAACAGATGTATTTTGCTCTACTAAATCAAGTATTTCTCTTTTAAATGTCATTTGTGGAGAGGTTAAAAAATATTCCCCATTAATAAATGCATGTGGTAGCTCAAATGGTGAAACAAGATAATTAATTGGGTCGAATACATCATCAATATTCGTCAGCATTCGGGCTTGCTGATTTTCTAACACTTGCAGCAGATGTAAAAACGATACTTTGATTAGCTTCTCATCTTTTAACTGATACAGTGTTTTCGTTGATGAAACAAATGTAAAGCTTAAAATATCAACTTCTAAAAACTTTAAGTAATAGACATTTTGCTTTAATTGCTTAAGTATGCGATGCTCTGTACTTTCACTCTTCAACTCAATATTTACAATATAGTTTTTCCCAATACGTAATAAATCGAATTCCTTGCTAATTTGCTTAATTCGATAGCCAACAAAAAATTGATGTAGCTGTGCTGCACCAGCGCTAGCTAACTCTGTAATAAGCATATTCAAATCATCTAGCTCGTTCGTCCGCATTTTATCCATATCAAACTGCTGCGTATATTGTAGAAAGGCAGATTCGGATAAATCCTTATATGCGTCAAGCAATGATTGTAAATGAATTGCTTTCATTAAATATCACCCACCTATTTATTAGTCTATCGAATAATGGTATGGAGTGGAAGGCTAACTATGAATTATGATGATTATTCCTATATATTTGATTTTAGGGTCTTTATAATGAACCAAAGACCCAGCGATGATTGTAACGGTAAAGCTGTGATGGTCTGTATGCACCTTCCTTTACCTCTTCACCTGTTAGCCACAACTTTGTCAGTAATATGACGACGGAATTGTGCCATAAATAAGCTTTTTCCTAAAATCAGTTCATTTTATGTCACAATATTTCATTAATTTACATGTTATAATTGGATGGAATCTTTCGGAAAGCGAGGAGAAGCAAATTGTTTTATTACGTAGCAAATTGCATTTGTTGCAAAAAAGATTTTAAAATTGTAGAAGGCTCTCGCAAGTATCAGTTGTACAAGCAAAATATGAATGGTAGGTTTGCATGTGATGATTGTAGTCACAAAGTTGAACTAGATGCACGAAAAGGTTTATTTGGGAAGTTGGGGTAAAGGGCGTCCAAAATGCCGTGCGGTAGTCGGCATTTTGGACGCTTTTGTTTGGTGTTTCGGCAAAATATATGCCTTTGAAAATAGGGAAATACTAGATTTAGTGGCTTGTTTTTTTTATTTAAAATAAAATTTAGATAAGCACTGTAATAGAGCAAAATCAAGTTCATCTATTACATCTATCTGTCCAACCATATCCCATAAATGAATATGCGACATTTCTTCATTTACTGTAAAAGGCATTAATTGCTCCAGTTCCCCATAGTATATGGGGTTGTATTTGCTTTTACCAGTTTCTATATTCTGACTTTGCGCTACACCAACAAACAGTAACTTTTTGACCACTTGTCCCGTTTCCTCATATAGCTCCCGCATCGCGCATTGCCTTGGTGTTTCTCTTACTTCACGCTTTCCTGCTGGTAATTCCCATTGATTGCGCCAACGATTATAACAAATTAACCATTTTCCTTTCATTTGAATAATAGCATACGAGCCTGCTAATGGTTCAAGCCTTACTAGCTCATTTTCTTGAAGCTGTAGTAACTTCAAAAAAGTATATCCATGATTTTTCGTTTGCATGTAATCTCCCTAAGTTAATAGATTAACCGTTCTACTGAAATCAATTTATTATTTGCGAATTTTGCTACGATAATATCTGGCATTTTTAAGCTCTGCCAAAACTCTATATCATATTGTTTATCGAAATAGTTCAATAATAAGGTTAAAATATTGCCATGTGTGCCAACGACGATGTTTTCATTTTTATGGCAGTTCAGCAATTTTGCAATAGTTGGAATAACACGTTTTTGGGCGGTTATGTTTGACTCGCCTCCTGCAAAAGAGAAAGTCGGTTCAGCCCATACTTTGGCAATGCCACTTAAAAAATCAGAAATCGTTTCCGTTGCTAAAATGCGTTCATTCAATGTTTCTTTTTGAATAATCGTTAAGTTTTTCTCACTTGCTATCGGCTGAATTGTTTCAATGGCACGTTTATAATTACTGGCATATATTGCGTGAATTTCTAATGCTCCAAACACTTTTACTAATTTCTGCGCCTCCACCCAGCCTTCTTTTGATAAAGGTCTGTTGTATTCGTCTGGTGTGTAGTATGAGTGTGCATGGCGCACGAAATAAATTGTATTCATCGCCTATCTCCTGTACTGCTCTGGGATTGGTTTATTTGGTCTTTGTGAGCAATAGTGACAGTCTGAGTCATTGCATTTTTCCTCAAGCCATTTATTGCATGTTGCACAAAAATAAGCATCATACTGGTCATCTCGAATTTTTTGACTGCGACATTGTTGACAACGCTCTTCTAAAATTCTTCCTTCAATTTTAAAGCCATTAATTATGACATAATCATCCTCTTGTCGGATGTTCATATATTTCTCCTCCATTATTCACTTTCATTCATATGGGGTATCCATGAATTTTTGACAAAA
Organism: Metasolibacillus sp. FSL K6-0083; assembly: GCF_038630865.1. Lineage (NCBI taxonomy): Bacteria > Bacillati > Bacillota > Bacilli > Caryophanales > Caryophanaceae > Metasolibacillus > Metasolibacillus sp. FSL K6-0083. The sequence continues at coordinate 817,785 of NZ_CP152046.1, forward strand.
ACTTACTGATTGAAAACGAGAGTAACATAGGGTTCCTCAAAGTAAAAGAGAAAAGAATGAAATTCCTCTTTCAATGCACTTCCAAAACAAATTTGCCTTTTCCAACAGCCCTCCATTAACTTTACTATTATTGCTATGCTAATATCAAGATAACTGGGAAGGAAAATAACAAATGGTTCATTACACAAATATACGGTGAAATCATCCCGCTTTTTGAACTAATAGCGATGATATTTGAAGAAAAAAGGACAGGGATGTCCCAAAATGCAGGCTATGCACGGCTTTTGGGACATCCCTTGAATGCTGAAAGAAGTTAATGCTCTTCCCCCACTATCTCTCGTACTACATTATTATAGGCTAGTTGAATTTCAATCTTATCATCTTTATCATTTGCAATTAACTGCGCCACTTGTTCATGCAAAGTTTTTGAAACACCATTTAGCTGATTTTGCATAATATTTGATTTTAATAATTGCTCATAATGTTTTACTACCTGTCTATCCATTTTGTGCACCTCTTTAAATTACTTGCTCGATTTGCTGACGCAATGTTTTCGCTGCTGCTACCATATTTGCTAACGCTGCCACAGTTTCTGGCTCCTTACGCGTTTTTAAGCCGCAATCTGGATTTACCCAAAATTGGTTACGTGCTAATACTTGTAAGCTATCTTCCATAATTGTCAGCATTTCTTCCTCACTTGGCACGCGTGGGCTATGAATATCATAAACACCTAAGCCGATGCCTTTGTCGTAAGGGTTATTCTGTAGTGAGCGAATGAGCTCTCCATGACTTCTAGATGTTTCGATTGAAATTACATCCGCATCCAAGGCACTAATTGGCTCAATGAAATCATTGAATTCGCAGTAACACATATGTGTATGAATTTGCGTTTCATTCTTTACGCTGGCTGTCGCCAGCTTAAAGCCTCCTACAGCCCATTGTAAATAAGCATCCCACTGCTCTTTACGAAGCGGTAAGCCTTCTCTTAATGCGGGCTCGTCTACCTGAATAATGGAAATACCTGCTTGCTCAAGTGCCTCGATTTCCTGACGCAATGCTAATGCAATTTGATATGTCACGTCTTTACGCTCTATATCATCACGTACGAATGACCAATTCAGAATTGTTACAGGACCTGTTAACATTCCTTTCACACGACGCTTTGTTAAGCTTTGTGCATAAAGCGTTTCCTTCACAGTCATCGGCGCTTCCCACGCTACATCTCCGTAAATAATTGGTGGCTTTACACAGCGTGAGCCGTAAGATACTACCCATGCATTTTCAGTAAATGCAAAACCTGCTAGCTTTTCGCCAAAATATTCTACCATGTCTGTCCGCTCAAACTCACCATGCACTAGAACATCAATATCCAGCTCCTCCTGGATTGCAATCCAGCGTGCTGTTTCTCGCTTTAAAAATTCATTGTATACTTCAGTTGTTACATCACCTTTGCGCCATGCATTGCGCTTTTGCTTTACTTCATCTGATTGCGGGAAGCTACCAATCGTCGTTGTAGGAAATAACGGTAATTGTAGCGCCTTCTGTTGAATTGCCACACGCTCTTTATAGGATGTTTTGCGCTCAAAATCTGCTTGCTGAATCATTTGAACTGCCTGTTGTACTCCCTTATTGTTGCGAATAGGATGGTTTTTCAACGCTTCTATCGCCTTCATGCTTGTTGATATGGCGCTATTAGTTGATGTGTCCTGTCCATTCAAATAAGCTGTTACTTCCACAATTTCAACTATTTTTTCATCTGTAAAAGCAAGCGCATCTCGCAAGGTCGAATCGAGCCTTGCTTCAAACTTCGTCGTAATAGGTGTATGCTGTAAATGGCACGAAGGCTGAATCCATAGCTCCTTAGCACCTGAAAGTTGCTCAATTGCCTTCACCGTCGAATATACTTCCGCTAAATTTGCCCGCCAAATATCCCGTCCATTAATGATACCAATAGCTAAAACTTTGTCTGCTGGGAAACCATGCTGACGTAGTGCATTCATATTATGCGTATAGCCATGTATGAAATCTAGCCCAATACCATGAACTGGGAGCTGTGTAAGCTGCTCGTATGCTGATAAGGATTCAAAATATGTTTGTAACATCAATTTCGCTTCTGGCACAGATGTAGAGAGCTGTGCATATATTTCCTGCACAAGTTGAATTTCTTCCTTATCTAATGAAGTAACAAGCGCCGGCTCCTCAAGCTGTATCCATTCCGCGCCAACCTCAGTTAGCTCCTTTATTATTTGTGCATATAAAGGTAAAATGGCTAAAACGAATGACGCTTGAGATACGCGGTCATAGCCCTTTGTTAGTTTTATAAATGTATAAGGGCCAATAAGTGTCGGCTTTGCGGTAATATCAAATGCAGCCTTTGCTTCTATAAAATGCTTAAGCACTGTATTTTCTGTTAACTGTAGTGGTTGCCCTTCGTATTCAGGCACAATATAGTGATAATTCGTATTAAACCATTTCGTCATTTCACTTGCGACTGCCTCTTTATTACCACGTGCCATAGCATAATAAGTTTGCAAATCAACTTTCCCACCTTGCCAATTAAAGCGCTTTGGTACAAGTCCAAACATAACAGCCATATCCAGCACGCGGTCATAATTGGTAAAATCGCCAACTGATACTACATTCAATCCTAGCTGCAATTGTTTTTCGATGCGACTTAAACGAATTTCCTTTTGCTGTGCTAGAAAATCCTCTTCTGTTATTTCGTGTTTCCAAAACTTTTCTAAAGACTTTTTCCATTGGCGATTTTCCCCAATATATGGATAGCCAATCGTTGTTGTTACATATGCCATTTTACAAACCAACCTTTCAAAATTAGTTTTTTACAACAAAAAACCATTTTCCCTCATCGGAAAATGGCTAATTAATTTATATATCGCAAAAAAACACGTAATGGTACTCCATTCGCTCTTGTTTTATCGCTCGTACTTGTAACATTTATCGTTACTTTTCACCACCTATTTCCACGTAGGTATTTGGTGTGTACTAGATATTGGCAGGTCTCCTGGCTTGTCATCACAGCGCCTCACAGCCTTCCCAGTTTCCCACCAGTGGCATTTGTGATTTGCTCCGACTTACAGTTGCGGGACAGCGTCGGATTTGCACCGACTTCCCTTTTAAGCCAAACCTTCGCTTGGCACCAACTCTTACACATTATTCAATTGTGCTATTACTTTATCATACTTTTATCTAAATGTGCTATCTTTTCTTAATATTTTTATTTCTTTAGTATGTTTTAAAGAAAGCTGTAAAAAGGCGTGTCTCAAAATGGATTTTCAGACACGCCCTTCCCCACTGCTCTCAACAATTTTATTTTCTATTAGCAAAGAGCCTCTTTATTTACGCTTTAAAAACAGTAATGCTAATCCAGCTAATATCACAACAATAATTGCTGACATAAGCCAGCCGCTTTTAGTGCTTGCTTCCTTTACTGCATTAGCCGCTGTTTGCTGTAGCTGTACATAATGCAATGCCATATCTTCTACAGAATTCTCTTCCGCATGATGGTCGTCATGACCATGACTGTGACTATGACCGCCACTTGCTGTTGTAAAATAAGACAGCTCAACAGTGCTACCTATCCAATCCTCTGCCTTGTCAGAAGTTGCAGAAATACGCGGATGTCCAGATAAAGGATATTCATGACCAGCGATGACTAGAATCGTTGTTTTATCTTCTATTTTTACTTCTTCAATCACACCTGTAGGACCAGTAACGAAGCCGCCCATTTGTGGCAATGTATGACCGCCCATATCATCATTCAAATGCGCAAAAATAAAATCGATATATTGTGCCTTTGTCATTGTTGCGTCTGGCTCATCAAGATTTAATGCCTTATGGAAAAGCGCTGTATTTAGCTCCTTATATGTAATATCACCCTCTAACGAGGATACATATTCCTCCTGCAAACTAGCATTTGCTTGCTGCTCAAAATCTTCCCCCTCTAATTGGTAAAAGCCCGCAACCCATGCTGCAAATTCCATACGTGATAAGTTTTTTTCTTGCGCTAGCTTCATATCCTGTCCATTATAACCAAGCAACCCTAAACTATTTAACAATAGTATTTTTTGCGCATTTTCAGCAGTTGGTTCAACGTCCTCATAGATGTTTTTCTCTGTCATAGTATGCGCCGAAACGCTTTGAGCAGCTATTAAAAAGCATAGCCCTAAAAATGCAAATATTTTTTTCATACTTTTTCCTCCCATTATCTATCTGCTTTTTCAGTATAGCCAAGAAATGTGAGTAAAGTATGAAATTACTTTCGTTTTTTTAGGGAATTTTCAAATTCCACACTGCAAGTAATTCGTGCTAAATAAGATGGCTTTATTTGCACCTAAAAAAATGTTCCAATGCTTGCTGAAATGCTGTCATTTTATGCTGTTCTTTCAGCGCAAGGCGGAACCACTCGCCATCCATACCAATAAAATTTTGTGTATGCCGCAGGACAATTCCTTTTTGTAATAGTGAGAAATAAAATTTTGTCGCATCATATGTAGACGGCAAACGGAAGGCTACATAGTTCGTTTTACTCTTCGTCACAATGCAGCCTTTTTCCATCAAAAATGGAATAATTACTGCACGACTTTGTGCTGCCTGCTGCCTTGATTTTGCACAGAAATCCTCTTCCTGCAATGCTTGCATACCAAGTGCAATCGAGATTGCACTGACATTCCAGTGGGGTAGCTCTTGCTTTATTTTGAAGGCATGCTGTGTAAGTGCATAGCCAAGTCTCACACCTGCCATACTATACATTTTTGTCATAGAACGAAGGATAATTAAACGATTAGAGCTAGCTACCAGCTCCGCCATGGACTCTGTCTCATCTGTCCAATCCATAAATGCCTCATCTATAACAAGGTCACAGTCCACTCGCTCTCCATATTGCAATAGTTCAATCAATTGCTTTTTAGGCGTTACAACACCCGTCGGATTGTTTGGATTACAAATATATAAAGCTTTCGCGCCGCACATTGCCTCCTTTAATCGTTCCATCGGCAAAGAATAGTTCGTTAGCTCCTCTACTTCAATTGATTGAATAATAGCCTGCTGCTGCTCCAATGTGCGTGCATATTCAGAGAAGGAAGGCTGCACAATGACAATTTTTTCGCGTGCATAACATCTCGCTAAAGCCATTAAAATTTCTGCCGCACCATTTCCTATAACGATATGTTCTGTCGCTACATTATATCGGTATGCCAACTGACTTCGTAGTGGCTCTGCATCCTCATGCGGGTAGGCGGCGATTTCTTGAAATAACGATGTCCAAATAGCCCCAAAGCTTGCTGGTGGTCCTAAGAAGTTAACGTTTTCACTTAAATCAATGATTTGCTCCGGCATTTCAAGCTCTAACTCTCGATACAATGTACTTGGATTAGCTCCATGTGCTGGATATCGCATAAATAACACCTCCTATTAATAACGTAAAAATAATCGTCACTGTGTATAGATGCTGTATAGTGTGCAAAATATGCTGTTTATTTAATTCTACGGTCGGCTCCCCCATATACGCACGAAACGTTGTTTTACCTTGATACATATTTTCACCACCGAGACGAATGCCTAGCTGTAAAGCAGTTGCAGCTTCTAAATAGCCGCTATTTGGGCTTGGATGCTTCTTAGCATCGCGTAGCCAGTAGCGAAGTCGCGTTTGCATTGAAAAAGGACCTTCGTTTTTCGTACATAGTAAAATAAAAAGTCCTGTTATACGGCTTGGTATAAAGTTCGCCACATCATCAAGCTTTGCAGCAAAGCATCCAAACTGGCAGTAGCGCTCGTTACGATAGCCAACCATTGAATCGAGTGTATTGATTGCCTTATAGACCCACACACCTGTCGCACCAAAGAACAGCGCATAAAAAATCGGTGCCGTAATACCGTCACTTGTATTTTCAGAAACTGTTTCAACAACACCACGAACAATATCAGGCTCCTCTAAATGTTCTGTATCACGCCCGACAATCCAACTAAGCTTCACTCGTGCCTCTGCTATATCTCCTCGCTGCAATGCATGATAAACGACTAACGCTGCATCCTTCAAACTCTTTTGTGCAATGGCAATGGCGATAAAAATAACTTCAAGCACCGCAGCCAGCCATAGCGACACAAGCCCAGCCAAATAAATGATGAGCCAAACGATAAGCCCTGTAACAATAATGACAATTAGCGCTGTTACGGCTCCTTTTAGATAGCGTGCTGCCCCACCATTACAGCGGCGCTCCAAAAATGAAATGAGCTTCCCTATCCAAATAACAGGATGCGGCCATGTTTTCGGATCTCCGATTATTCGGTCAAGTATAATGGCAACACAAACAATAATGATATTCATTGTAGCTCGCCCCTTTGATACGCCTCATAACTATCAATCGCTTTCCGCAATGTAGCAGCTACCCCTTTGCCTATAAGTGCTCCTAAACGTGTAATTGAACCCCCATATTCATGAAACTCACCTCGCTCTGTTGCGATGAGGGCTACACAATCTGTCGAGGTTCCAGTTGCAATCGTAGCGCTTTGTCTATCCATTATATGGCACTCATGCAGCACCTTTACTTTCGCCTCAATAATACAATTATAAGCTTGGATAAAAGCTTCATCGCTTATATCGCCCTCTATGAATACGAAAATATTAATCGTCCCAACTGTCGGTCTGTATGTATATTGATAAGATTTTGTCACATCTACCGCATTGCCTAAACCCGCTGTAATAAACACGGTGATAGCTGTTGCCTCGTCTGTGTATGTATCCTGCATAATAAAATGCTGTGGCACAGCGGTCATCATCGCAACAGTTGCTGACATTGGTATTTTATATTGCTTTAAAAATTGCTCATATTCTAGCTTTGCATCGTCCGGATAATAGTCCTTATCCACTGTTCGATTGACAAAATATTGATAATAGCCAATACCAGGATTAATCATTGCTGAGCTGATTACTTTTAACGGCTGCTCACTTTTCATCATAAAGAGCTGCTCATCGTGTCTTTTGATTGTTAGCATTTTTTCACCTCCTTGTTATTTTAGCATACCGCCCTCTATCATTTGTAATACTTATAAAATGAAACTTCAATCAGCAGATGCTTTTCTCCACGGATTGTTAGTTGAACCAATCGGGCTTTTTCGGGCACTTCATCTCTCGCTTATCCTTTAGCGTATTTTCACGTACTCTATTGAATTTTTAATTTCGCATTGAAATAAAAATCAATTTTCTATATAATCCAAATAATGATAGTGACACTATCAAAATAAAGGGGGATGATTTTTATGTCACATTCAATTCCCACGAATTGGGACAAAGAGGTTGATGTCATCGTTTTAGGTACAGGAGGAGCAGCATTAACTGCGGCAATAGCAGCAGCGGAAAATGATGCTGATGTTCTTGTCTTAGAAAAAACACATCAAATTGGGGGTACAACAGCTTTTTCAGGAGGAATTCCATGGATTCCACTCAATCATTATATGATGGAGCAAGGTTTTGAAGATAATCGTGAAGCAGCAATTCAATACATTAAGCGCCTTGCACTTGGTAGAGCTGATGAGAAAATGATTGAAACTTTCGTTGATAAAGGACATGAAATAATTCGATTTTTACATGACCATACACCGGTTAAATTCAAAACTCCAGAAAAATATCCAGAATACTATGCGCATATGGATGAAGCACTGAAGAAAGGCACACGTTCTTTGGACCCTGTGCCATTTAATATGAATGAAATTGGAGAATGGGGCAATCTGCTACGTCAAAACCCAATTTTCCCTCCGCTAACTTTAGAGGAAGGCGGCGCAATTGGCGGTATTGACTTCCAAGTAGTTGCAGAGCGTATGCAAAATAATGTTGTCACAATGGGTAGAGCATTGATTGCTTCTTTATTTAAAGCATGCTTAGACCGTGGCGTTGAAACTTTGATAGAGACTGCTGGTAAAGATTTAATTATCGGTGAAAACGAAGAAATAATCGGTCTAAAAGCGGAAACGAAAGATGGCCAAACCCTTTACTTCCGTGCACGTAAAGGAGTAATCCTAGCTTCAGGTGGTTTCGAATGGAACAAGCAGCTAGTAAAAGCATTTTTAAAAGCTGAATTTACCCATCCTGTAACACCGCCGGGCAACGAAGGTGATGCACTTATGATGGCAATGAAGGCCGGTGCTGCGCTAGAAAATATGAGTGAGGCTTGGTGGTACCCTGCAATGGTGGACCCAACTTTTGAATATGAAGATAATGTAATGGCACAATTAGGTGGCGGTCGTATGGGACCAAACTCTATCGTTGTAAATAAGTATGGGCGTCGCTTTGTACACGAAGGCACTACATATAATGATATGCCAAGAGCATTTTTCAATTACGACCCAGTGAAAGTTGATTTCCCGAATAAAGGACCGAACTGGATGATTTTTGATCAACAATTAAAAGATCGCGAATTAATTATTACGATGACACCCGGTGACCCTGCACCTGAATGGGTAGATCAAGCTGATTCCCTACGTGAGCTTGCTATAAAAATTGGCGTAGACCCAGATGGTTTAGAGGATGAAGTACGCAAATGGAATGAATATTGTGAGCAACAGAAGGATAAAGATTTCCATAGAGGCACAATTCAATTTGAAGCATTAACAACTGGCGGCGGTAGCCCTGCCAATAATTTAGGTAAAATTGAAAAAGGACCATTTTATGCTTTACCAATCTATTTAGGTGCACTTGGTACAAATGGTGGACCTAAAATCAATGAGGATGGACAAGTAGTTAACTTCCAAGGCGAGCCGATTAAAGGCTTATACGCTGCTGGAAATGCTTCAGGCAACCCACTTGGTCCTATTTATCCAAGTGCTGGCGGAACAATTGGACCAGCAATGGTGTTTGGCTTCTTAGCAGGTCAGCATGCCGCAAAGCAATAATCAATCAAATCGAATACAATTGGGAAGGTGCATAATATGCCACAAGGAACACATTCAGTAAAAGTACCATTAAACATTCAAAAAATATGGGAATTCGTACACGATATGAATAATTGGGCGCCGCTAGTGCCAGGTTATATCGAGCATGAAATTTTAAGTGAAAACCAATCGACATGGGCTTTCAAAGGCGATTTAGGCTTTATGAAAAAAACAGTGAAGCTTCAAATAGATATTAAAGAGTGGAATGAACCCTCTGAAGTCATTTTCGATTTAAAAGGTTTATCTGATAATTTTAAAGGCGGAGGCTATTTCCGTGCGGAAGCAATTGATGAAAATACAACAATGATGCATGGCAATCTTGATATTACTGCTGGCGGAATGATGGGCGCTATGATTAATCAAATTTTAGTAAAATTCGTCCCACAAACTGCCAAAGATTTAACAGATGCAATTGTCAACGAATTATTAGAGATTAATTCAGTAAAATAAGAAATAGGGTTGTCAGAAAGCAAACTAGCGTGCCGCTTTCTGACAACCCTTTACCTTTTTATCGAAAATATCAACTATTGAAGGCTGAAAACATAAGATTTTAAAGCACCTGCTCCAACTATTGCATTTTAGTTGATTTACTTAAAAATGTAAGCATCATTTCCTTTATTACGATTAACTCCTGTGGTTTTGGTACAGACAATATCGAATTAGGAAGAAACGTATAAAGAGCGTATTTTTTTATCGCTGTACCAAACAAATTAAAAATGGTTTCCCATGCTTGTTCATCACTGTTTGATAGATGTATACTGCCATCGCACTTCCCCTCTGCGATAATTTCCTTAATAATAGTACTCACTTTATCGTAGGATTTCTCAATAACTTCTATCATACTTTTATCAACGAAATTAAAAGAAATATAAAGCTCAAACGCCTCTAATAATTTAGAAGTTTCACGATTTTCCTCTGAAATATAATGAATATAAGTAGTAAGTACTTCATCAACTTTCTCTATTCCATTTTTATTCGATTGGCTAATTTTCTCAAAGTAAGGTACTTGCTGTTCAATAATTTCTTGTATAACCGCAATAATTAAATCTTCTTTTTTGGGAAAATAGCGAAATAAAGTGGCGATGCCTACTTCAGCTTGGTCTGCTATATTTTGCATTGTTGTGTTTTCAAAGCCACTTCTTGCAAATAATTCAGTTGCCGCCGCTATCATACTTTTACGTCTATCAAGTTTCTTTCTCAAAACATAACCTTCTTTCATTTACAGTAAAGCAATTATAGAAACAATAAAATGGTTGTAGCGCAAGCTAAACAAACGACTACATAGGCGATGGAAATAATATATTTTCGTTGTTCCTTCATAAAAATATATTCAAGCGCGACACGAATAGCGAATACGAGCGCGAAAAACAAAAATAACAGGAAGTACAAATATTTCCCACTAAAGCCTCGCATCGCAATATTTGCGATAAAAAATGCGCATAATAACATTTCTAATACAAAATGAGCTTTGTGTACATATTGATCCATAAACTTTTCATTCTTTTTAATATTAAATTTCTTTCTCAATTTCAAATCGAGTAGACCAGCGAGCAAAAAGCCTACAATTAAAACAGTAATTATCACAGCTTTATACCTTCCTCAAATACATTATTTTTGTAAATATTTATCGCGCCATTCATTCGGGACTAAATCTCCCCCTGTTGACCAAACAAGATGGTGCGCGTTTTGCATAAATGGCTTTAAACCGTTACTATCTATATACGCTGCACCAATACGAGCAAGCTGTATCGGTCCAAAAAAGCCTGCATGTGCGGATGGCTCCATAAAAATATGCTCTCTGCAATACATTTGTCGCAAGCTTGTAAATAAAAATGAATCCTCTACAGTATAACAACCACTCACAATTGTTTCCATCTGTGCGCCAACAAATTTTGATGCACGCCCTACAGCGAGTCCATCAGCCTCCGTCACATTCGTTAAACCAATTTGCTTAACATCAATCTCATCATGTAACCCCGTCATCATGCCAAGTAACATACAAGGTGACTGCGTTGGCTCAGCAAAGAAAATATGCACATGCGGACCATATAGTTGCTTCAAGCCATAGCTTATTCCTCCCGGTGCACCACCGACACCACATGGAATATAAACGAATAACGGATGCTCCTGATCAACAGTAATTTTTTGTGCCTCAAGCTGCTCCTTCACACGTAGTGCGGCAACCGCATAGCCCGCAAATAAATCAAGAGAATTTTCATCATCGACAAAATGGCATGTCTTATCTTGCTCTGCTTCCAAACGCCCCTGTTTTACCGCTTCGCTATAATCTGCCTCATACTCAATAACTGTCACACCTAAATTTCGCAGTAATTGCTTTTTCCACTCTTTTGCATCCGCTGACATATGCACGGTCACATTAAATCCTAATTTGGCACTAATTATGCCGATACTCAATCCTAAATTACCTGTTGAGCCGACGGCAATTTTATAGTTTTTAAAAAACTGACGGAAGCTTTCATCATTTAATTTACGATAATCGTCCTCTAACGACAATAGCCCATGTCTGATTGCTAAATGTTCCGCATGCTTAATAATTTCGTAAATACCACCGCGTGCCTTTACCGAGCCTGCAATTGGTAGCATATGATCACATTTTAATAGAAGATTTCCTTCTATTTTCATTTGAAAAGCACTTTCTAAATAGGTCTGCATCACCTGTGATTCGATAATTCCCTCCCAATCACGTATTTCTGAAAAAGCAGCCTTAAAATATGGGGCAAAGCGTTTTAGCCTTGCCTCTGCGTCATATACAATATCCATCGTAAATGGGAATTCTTGTGTAGCATTTACTTGATTGTTGAGCCAAAAAACAGGTTCAGCTCGCTGTAAATATGGAATTAAAGGGAATTTTTCGATTAGATTCGTTAATGAATTATGCATTATTATTCATTTCTCCTTTCAATTTTTCGGCGCGTTCACAAATTTGTTGAAAAAATTTTTTGAAGGCAATATTGTTTTCCTCTGTACGCTTTTTCGGTCCTTTTGTTCTTCCACCTGCTCGCCTAAATTTTGCACTTTCATAACGAAAAGCTAGCAACTGGTCTATATTTTCTGCTGTCATTTCTCTTCCATTATGGTCAACTACAAAAGCACCTTTTGCTAAACACATTGCTGCTAGGCCGTAATCACCTGTAATCACAATATCATTTTTCGAAAGCGTATTCACTAGCTTAAAATCAACTGAATCGGGTCCCTTTGGCACAATAATTGTTATAACATTATCACGTTCAATGCGATGGGAAGTATCGCAAAACAAGATTGGTTTTATCTTATATTGAGATGAAACAGATAGCGCCAAATCAATAACTGGGCATGCATCCGCATCAATTAATAATTGAATCAACGATTATTTCCCCTTTCAAAAAAAAGCATTTTTTACTTCTATTTTATTATCTCCATATAATTTTTTGCCGGCTTTTTTTCAGCCATTTCCTCACAAACGAATAAAAATTGATTGAATTGCAAGAAAAATCATAATACTATAACATCTAACAGTATTTTGAGGGAGGAATAAATTATGATGACAGATTTAATTCACAATGAACAATTAGCAAAAGCATATGTCGATGGTGTGTTCGAAAGATTAAAAAAGAAATATGCCTTTGAATCAGAGTTTTTACAAGCAGCTGAAGAAATCTTTTTATCACTAGTACCTGTATTTGCACAAAATCCAGAATATATTCACCATAATATTTTAGCACGTATTGTCGAGCCTGACCGCATAATTTCTTTTCGTGTAGCATGGCAGGATGATGAAAACAATGTACAAGTGAACAGAGGTTATCGTGTGCAATTTAATAATGTGCTAGGCCCATATAAAGGTGGCTTCCGTTTCCACCCAACAGTAAATGAGTCAATAATGAAGTTTTTAGCATTTGAGCAGATTTTCAAAAATGCTTTGACAGGTCAGCCGATTGGCGGTGCGAAAGGCGGCTCCGATTTTGACCCTAAAGGAAAATCCGATGCTGAAATTATGCGTTTTTGCCAAGCCTTTATGACAGAGATGTATCGATATATTGGCCCTGACCGAGATGTACCAGCAGGTGATATTGGTGTTGGCGCTCGTGAAATTGGCTATATGTGGGGTCAATATAAGCGCATTCGCGGGCAATTCGAGCAAGGTGTGTTAACTGGTAAAAAACCTGAATATGGTGGCTCCTTAGGACGTAAAGAAGCAACAGGCTATGGCTTAGTCTATTTTGTCAGCGAAATGCTACATGATGCGAAATTAATGTTTATTAATAAAACGGTTATTGTATCTGGCTCTGGCAATGTCGCGATATATGCAATCGAAAAGGCAAAGCACTTCGGCGCAAAAGTTGTTGCATGCTCAGATTCTAACGGCTATATTTATGATCCAAAGGGGCTAGATTTAAAAGCAATTAAAGAAATTAAAGAAGTAAAAGGCGCACGTATTAGCACATATTTAAACTATCATCCTGATGCAGAATACCACGAGGATTGCTCTAAAATTTGGACGATTCCTTGCGATATTGCCCTCCCTTGCGCGACTCAAAATGAGATTAATGGAGAGGCGGCACGTACTCTTGTTGAAAATGGTGTCAAATTAGTTGCTGAAGGAGCAAATATGCCATCCGATTTAGAGGCAATTAACGTCTTTTTAGATGCTGGTATCCTATTTGGACCTGGAAAAGCTGCGAATGCAGGTGGTGTAGCTGTTTCAGCACTTGAAATGGCACAAAACTCAAGCCGTAATAGCTGGACATTTAACGAGGTAGATGCGAAATTACATGACATTATGAAATCCATTTATGCAGAAAGCAAGGAAGCTGCTGAAAAATATGGCTATCAAAATAATTTAGTAGTCGGCTCAAACATCGCAGGCTTTAAGAAAGTAGCGAATGGTATGATTGCAGAGGGTGTTTATTAAGAAGCTGTAGGGACGTCCGAAAAGCGCGCAGAAGCACTGCTTTTCGGATGTTTTATTAGTATTTTTTAAATAGTTAATTTATTTTAAAAGGTTATAAACAGTAAATCTAGTAGCTTTTCTTGGAATTTAGGTTGAATAAATAAAAATCGCCTTTTCAAATGCCCTCTTTAACGTATTTGTAACAAAAACGAACATTTTCTATAGACAAGTTTATAATCGTTCGTGTTACAATATAGCTATATTTTGTGAAATGGAGGGTTTCTTGTGGAATTAGTTTACACAGGTAAAACAAAAGATGTCTTTAAACAAGCAGATGGACACTATTTATTGAAGTTTAAAGATGATGTGACAGGTGAAAATGGTGTATTCGACCCGGGCGCGAATACAGTTGGTTTAACAATCGACGGTGCTGGCTTAGCAGGACTTCGCCTTACTGCATTTTTCTATTCAAAGCTAAATGAACAAGGTGTACCAACACACTATGTAGATGCAAACTTCACTGACGCAACAATGACGGTCAAGCCTGCTTCAGTATTTGGCAATGGCTTAGAAGTTATTTGCCGTTTTAAAGCTGTCGGCTCTTTTTTACGTCGCTATGGTGCATATGCAAAGGAAGGTCAAGACCTTGATGCATTTGTGGAAGTGACAATTAAAGACGATGAGCGTCAAGACCCACCTATTTCAGCGGACGCACTTGATATGCTTGGCATTTTATCATTAGAGGAATACGATATTTTAAAGCAACGCACAATTGAAATTTCTAAATTTGTTGCAGCCGAGCTTGCTAAAAAAGATTTAACTTTATACGATATTAAACTAGAATTTGGTCGCGATGCCAAAACGAATGAAATCCTCTTAATCGATGAAATTTCAGGTGGGAATATGCGTGTATATAAAGGCACAGAATACATTGAACCTCTACAATTAGAAAAAATAATGCTTGCTTAAAACAAAAAACGTCCAAAAAGCGTGCGCGGCACTATTTTTTGGACGTTTTGTTTTTTATTAAACAGCTAATCAAACATGCTACAGCGTAAAGACAAGCCCCATTACAATCCCTAGTAAAACAACTAACCAAGACGGTTTCTTCCAAAACATTAATAGACTAAACAATATGGATACAATGATAAAATCTTTAGTAGTTAGGACAGTCGTTACCCATAATGGATCAAATAATGTAGCAAGTAAAATACCAACTACTGCCGCATTCATCCCTTTCACAATAGCACCAAGCTTCGGATTTTGACTAAACTGTAACCAAAAGGGCAAAGCACCGATGATAAGCAAAAAGGCTGGAAGAAAAATAGCGACGGTTGCCAACACTGCACCAAATAGTCCGCCAATATCTGCCCCTATATAAGTTGCAAATGTAAAAAGCGGGCCTGGAACTGCCTGTGTTAGCCCGTAGCCTGCAAAAAAGCTCGCCTCCGTCATTATGCCTGTAGCAACAAATTCGCGCTCCAACAAGGGCAAAACAACATGCCCTCCCCCAAAGACTAGTGCGCCTGCACGGTAAAACCTTTCGAACCAGTCAAGCCATTGCCATTTTGTCAATTGACTCATGGTAGGTAATAAAGCGAGTAAACCGATATATATAATTAAACAAGCAGCACCTAGACGCTTTGATAAAGCAAGCTTGAAGTGCTCCCCCTCTCGCGTAATTGCACTATCCCGAAACAGCATATAGCTCAATATTCCGCTACCTGCTATCACTATAATATGTGACCATGCACTATCAATCAACAGCACTCCTGCTAGTGCAAGTAGTGTTACAATTTTCTCTTTCGACTCAGTAACAAATGATTTTCCCATGCCGATAACTGCATGAATTACAATCGCTACAGCGACAAGTTTCAAGCTATGTAACAAGCTTAGCCCATAATCCCCCTGCACGAAAAACAAGGAAAACAACAATAAAATGACTGCAGATGGCAATGTAAATCCTAAAAACGATAAAATACCACCGAACAAGCCTGCTTTTGCTAAGCCAATGGCAATCCCTACTTGACTGCTAGCTGGTCCAGGGAGAAATTGCGATAGTGCTACAATATTGGCATATGCCTTATCGTTTAGCCATTGCTTACGTTGCACATATGTATCGTAAAAATAGCTAAGATGCGCACTTGGTCCACCAAAAGATGTACAGCCCAGCTTGAAGGCTGTCCAAAACACCTCGAAATACTTCCTCATATTATGAACAATCCCTTTCTACCGACATTAGCAAGCACTACCTTCCAAATTCAACAATATTATTTCCTTTTTTGCATACAATGTAAATGGTATTACGCAATATTTATATTCTTTTAAAATTGTTTACAATTGATAATTAGACGTCATAATTTTTGCGCAATTCCGTAAATGATGGTACAATTTATTTCGAATATCGGAATACGAGGAGGCTTTTTATGTCAACATTAAAACGTAGTGAAGTGAATATCGAGGAAACTTGGAACTTAGCAGATTTATTTGCTACTGAACAGCAATTTGAGGAGGCAATTGTTGAAGCACAATCTGTCGCAGCAGCAATTGCAGAAACATATAAAGGTAAAATTTTAGATGCAGAAAGTGCAGTCAATGTTATCGCTGCATACGAAAAGTTATATGAAAAATTAGTGCCGATTGGTACATACGCAAACCTTTCCCTTAGCGTTGAGCAAACAAATGGTGAGGCACAAATGCGCGCAGCAAAAATCGGGCAAATGAATTCAGCAATTAGCGCCCAGTTATCCTTCATCCAAAGTGAGCTTCTACAGCTTGATGAAAAGGTATTAGTGCAAGCTAGTGAACAAGCGCCACAATATGCCAACTATATTCGCAAGCTATTACGCCAAAAGCCTTACCAGCTACACCCAGAAGCCGAAAAAGCATTAGCGGCATTTGGAACAACTTTTGATGCTGCATATGGCTTGTACAATACGACTAAATTAGTAGATATGCAGTTCCCTAATTTCGAAGCAAATGGTGAAAGCTATCCACTTAGCTACAATTTATTCGAAGGAGACTGGGAGCCAGAAAATGATAAAGAAATTCGTCACGCTGCATTTAATGCATTCCATAGCAAACTACGCGAATATCAGCATACAACAGCAAAAACATATGATACACATTTAAAAACAGAAAAGACAGAAGCAGATTTGCGCGGTTATAACTCTGTTTTCGATTACTTATTACAACCACAGGAAGTCGATCGCACACTTTATGATCGACAAATTAACTTAATTATGTCCGAGTTAGCGCCACATATGCGCCGCTATGCAAAATTACTACAAAAAGTTCATAAGCTAGAGCAAATGACTTTTGCAGACTTAAAAATTTCACTTGACCCATCCTATGAGCCAAAAATCACAACGGAAGAATCCCGCAAATATATGAAGGAAGGCTTAGCTGTTATGGGAGCTGACTATGCAGAAATGCTTGACCGTTCGTTCGATGAACGCTGGACAGATTTTGCAAACAATGCGGGTAAATCAACAGGTGCATTTTGCTCTAGCCCATTCGGCTATCACCCATATATTTTGATTTCTTGGACAAGTAAAATGAACGAAGTGTTTGTATTAGCGCATGAGCTTGGACACGCGGGTCACTTCTATTTAGCAAATGCTAACCAAAATATTTACAATGCGCGTCCTTCTCTATACTTTATCGAGGCACCATCGACAATGAATGAAATGCTAATGGCAAATCACCTATTGCAAAACTCAAGCGATGCGCGCTTCAAACGTTGGGTAATCTCAACAATCGTGTCACGCACTTACTATCATAACTTTGTTACACATTTATTAGAGGCTGCGTATCAGCGTAAAGTATATGAAATTATTGATGCTGGCGGCTCTGTCAACGCAGGGAAATTAAATGAATTAAAACGCGGTGTACTTGAAGAATTCTGGGGCGATACAGTAGATATTTTAGATGGTGCTGAATTAACTTGGATGCGCCAACCACACTACTATATGGGCTTATATCCATATACGTATTCTGCTGGCTTAACGATTTCTACACAAGTATCGAAGCGTATTTTAGAGGAAGGCGAGCCTGCTGTAGCAGATTGGATTAATGTTTTAAAATCGGGTGGTACAAAATCACCTGTCGAGCTTGCAAAAATGGCGGGTGTTGATATTACAACAGAGGAGCCACTACGCAACACAATCGCTTACATCGGTAACTTAATTGATGAGCTAGAAAAGTTAACAGTTGAGCTTGGTGAAATTTAATCACTACAACAAGAGAGGGGCTGTCCAAAAAGCCGTGCATAGCCGGCATTTTGGACAGTAGCAATGATGCTTCACAAAATGTTGATTCATATAAAGTGAAACTACCAATCAGTGGGGGGCTTCGCACACCCCCACTGATTGGTAGTTTCACCATTCGGGTTTTTACAGGCTGTTTGATCCCCCACTTAAACATCTTGTTTTTATCTGCTGTTTTGAAGTGGGGGTCTTACAGCCTGTTAATACGGGATAAACAGAAAGCGCCTCTTTTAAAAATGGGATGAACATTGGCTTTAGCAGTGTTAGCTTTCAGTAAAAGTGAAGCGATGAAAACATTTATTTCAATGCGGTGGCAAAACAAAATGTACTTTTCGGACAGCCCCGATTTATTTATTAAAAATCTTATTTTCGTTGTATCTAGGAAGAGTCAGCTTTTTGAACGGCCGAGCTCTTGCTGTTTGAACGAAAAAGATAGGAGGCTAGTTTATATGGCAATATTAAAACGAAATGAAGTAAAGCTTGCAGAAACATGGAACCTTGAGGATTTATTTGAAACAGAGCAACAGTTCGAGGAGTCAATTGAAAGTGCCAAACAATACGCAGCCGCTACTGAAGCAAAATATAAAGGGCAAATTACAAATGCGGAAAAAGCAATTGAAGTCATTGCTGCATATGAAGCATATTTAGAAAAAATGATGCCTATTACAACATACGCCTTTCTTGCACAAAGTGTAGACCAAACGAATGGCGAATCACAATTGCGCTCAGCAAAAGTATCGCAGCTAACCTCTTCCTTAAACTCCAAGCTATCATTCATTCAAAGTGAGCTTTTACAGCTTGATGAGGACATTTTACACGGGGCAAGCCAGCTTGCACCACAGTACGCATATTTTATCAATAAACTTTTGCAGCAAAAGCCACATCAACTACATCCAGAGGCAGAAAAAGCGCTCGCTTCATTCGGTACAACATTCGGGGCTGCCTTTGAGCTGTACTACATTACAAAGTTAGTAGATTTGCAATTTCCAGATTTCGAGGTGAACGGTAAAACCTACCCTCTTAGCTATAACTTATTTGAAGGTGACTGGGAATTCGAAAATGATGCTGCTATTCGCCGTACAGCCTTTCATGCATTCCACAATAAATTACGTGATTACCAGCATACAACAGCAAAAACTTACGCTACGCATATTCAACGAGAAAAATCGGAGGCTGATTTACGTGGCTATCATTCAGTTTTTGACTTCTTGTTACAGTCCCAGGAAGTAGACCGCACATTGTATGACCGTCAAATCGACTTAATTATGTCTGAACTTGCTCCGCATATGCGTCGTTATGCAAAACTGCTACAAAAGGTTCATGGCTTAGAACAAATGACCTTTGCTGATTTAAAAATTTCTTTAGACCCCGCATATGAACCAGTAGTTTCTATCGAGGAAGCGCGTCAATATGTCAAGGATGGTCTCGCTATTTTAGGAGCTGATTATGCAGAAATGCTTGACCGCTCCTTCGATGAACGCTGGATTGATTTTGCACAAAACATTGGCAAATCAAATGGAGCCTTTTGCTCTAGCCCATTCGGCTACCATCCATATGTATTGATTTCATGGACAAGCCGGATGAAGCAAGTATTTGTTTTGGCGCATGAGCTTGGACATGCGGGGCATTTCCATTTGGCAAATACACATCAAAATATTTTCGGTGCTCGCCCATCCATGTATTTTATAGAAGCGCCATCGACGATGAATGAAATGCTTATGGCACACCATTTATTACAAAATGCTAGCGATGCACGCTTTAAGCGCTGGGTTATCGCAAAAATGATTTCACGCACCTATTACCATAACTTCGTTACCCATTTACTCGAGGGTGCTTATCAGCGAAAAGTATATGAAATTATCGATGCTGGCGGCTCTGTCAATGCATTAAAGCTTAATGAATTAAAGCGCAGTGTGCTTGAAGAATTTTGGGGCGATGCCATTGAAATAACAGACGGTGCTGAATTAACTTGGATGCGCCAGCTACACTATTATAAAGGCTTGTATCCATATACTTACTCTGCAGGCTTAACTATCGCAACAGAGGCCTCACAGCGCATTTTAACTGAAGGCGAGGCAGCAGTAACAGACTGGCTTAATATGTTAAAAGCAGGTGGCACTAAAACGCCTGTTGAGCTTGCAAAAATGGCAGGTGTCGATATTACGACAGAAGAGCCCTTGCGCAATACTATCGCCTACATCGGTAGCTTAATTGATGAGCTCGAGAAGCTTACAGAAGAGCTTGGCGAATAAAGTGAATCTTCTGGAAACGTCCCAAAAGCGTGCTGTGGCACTGCTTTTGGGACGTTTCAATTGTGTTTCATGAAAGGTATAACTGTTTAGAAAAGTAAAAGATTTCTGCTGAAATCAATGCAAAAAAATAAAAATCAAATTTCTCTGGTAAAAAGAATGGTTTACTTTTTAGACAGCCTCTCCTATTTATAAATTTTTGATATATTTGCAACTTGCCCTATTTTATCCATTCATGTGAGCTTTTCTTTTATTTGTACTCTTTGCTACACCTGCCCTGCTATTATTGGCTGCTGAAATAGTACAGAGACACCTGAGTCAATGGCTGCACTGCCGACAGCCTTCGCTACTACACCGACAACTCGCTCATCAAATGCTTTCGGCACGATATATTCCTCATTCAATTCTTCATCTGTTACGAGTGAGGCAATCGCCTCAACCGCAGCTATTTTCATCGCCTCATTAATATCTGTTGCTCTAACATCTAACGCTCCTCGGAAGACGCCGGGAAATGCTAACACATTATTGATTTGGTTTGGATAGTCGGAGCGCCCTGTTCCAATCACACGTACACCCCATGCTTTTGCATTGTCGTATGTGATTTCTGGATTTGGATTAGCTAAAGCAAATACAATCGGCTCATTATTCATGGAATCAATATGTTCCTTCGTTAGTAAATTAGCAACGGATACACCAATAAATACATCAGCCCCCACTAAAGCATCGCTTAAATCACCCTGCTGTAGCTTATGGTTTGTTAAATGGGCAATGCTTTCTTTAATTGAATTCATTCCCTCTTGACGTCCTTTATAAATAATTCCTGTCGTGTCACACATTAAAATATTCGTAAAGCCCATCTGTACTAAAATACGTAAAATTGCAATACCTGCTGCACCTGCACCATTAATAACAATCTTCACCTCATTAAACTTCTTACCAACAATTTTCAATGCATTTATCAAACCAGCACCTACAACAATTGCTGTCCCATGTTGATCGTCGTGGAACACTGGAATCCCGCACTCCGCACGGAGACGATCCTCAATTTCAAAGCAGCGCGGAGCGGAAATGTCCTCTAAATTAATGCCACCAAATGTCGGTGCAAGAAGCTTTACAGTTTGTACTATTTCGTCAACATTTTTCGTATTCAAGCAAATTGGGACAGCGTCCACATTGGCAAATCGTTTTAATAACAATGCCTTTCCTTCCATTACTGGCAACGCCGCTTCTGGTCCGATATCTCCAAGCCCAAGCACAGCCGTACCATCTGTTACGACAGCAACAAAATTCCCCTTCACTGTATAGTCATAGACAAGGGAGGGATTCCTTTCAATTTCTATGCAAGGTGCTGCTACACCTGGTGAATAAGCTAAGCTTAAATCATATTGGTCAGCAAGTGGAACCTTTGCCTTTATTTCCATTTTTCCGCAATACTCTTCATGTAAT
This sequence comes from Metasolibacillus sp. FSL K6-0083, assembly GCF_038630865.1. Lineage (NCBI taxonomy): Bacteria > Bacillati > Bacillota > Bacilli > Caryophanales > Caryophanaceae > Metasolibacillus > Metasolibacillus sp. FSL K6-0083. The sequence goes on from NZ_CP152046.1 coordinate 839,582, forward strand.
TCCAAACCTTTTTGCATTATATCCATTATCATTTCTCCTTCGAATAATCTGAATTTTCTTTATAGTTACGTATCATATCGCCCCGAAATTATTAAGTCAATAATAATGTTTCATTTCCTTTCGAATATACACTTTTTTTCTCGGTAAATCATATATTTCAACATCTTGCTCAATTTTTCACATATAAAAAACAGCATTTCCAAACGAAAAAATTATTTTCTTAAAATAACAATAAGATACCGCTTACATTTTTTAGCTCGCGTCTATGTACAGCATTTTTTGTGAAAACATGCACGATTCATTTTCATAGGGAAATTATGAAAAACTTCACAAAGTCCTTACTAAAACCCTCAATTCATCCGTCACATTTTGGACACATCTCTATCCCTATCTCCTTATTTTGTACGTACATTTTCATCCCTTGAAAAATAGTGTAAAGTGAAGCATATAGAAAGAAGGCGATTTTTTGTTACTGTTATTATTTTTAATTGGCTTTATAGGCAATATTATTGGCACACTTGCTGGTGGTGGCGGACTGATTACATTACCGACAATGCTGTTAATCGGCATGCCCGTCCACTCTGCAATTGGTGCGAACAAAGTTGCTAGTGCAGTTAGTGCATTATCAAATTTCTATTCTGCCCTGCGTCACAAGGAAGTTACTTTTACAGAGGCACGCCCAATTGCCTTACTTTGCTTTATCGGTGGTTTACTTGGGGGGTTAATTGCCTCGCTATTATCAAGCAAGGTGCTAACGATTATTGCATTATGCTTACTAATTTTTGCCTTTACCTTATCATTTTTAGGCAGAACAAATTTCGGTGAAAAAATCGTTCTTGAGCTAAAGCATCGCACACGTGCACTGTTAATTAGTGTGGGAATTTATGATGGGATGTTTGGACCCGGTAGTGGAACATTGCTATTATATATTTATGCCAATGCTGGCTTAAGCTATATGAAAGCTGTTGTATTAGGTCGTGTAGGTGTCTTTGCTACATGCTTTGGTGCAGCTATTACATACATAATAACTGGACAAATTTTATGGATGGAAACATTGGCATTAATGACAGGTGCCATTATCGGTGCGCAAATTGGCCTATTGCTCTCACGAAAAGTTAGCAATAAGTTGGCAAGCCATTTACTGCGCATCATTACGGTTATTTTAATTATACAACTAGCTTATGATTTACTTGTGTTATCGTAAAGGAGGTAGCAAATGGATAAGCAACAACAGCCCCAAGAAGAACCGTTAACAGAAGAGGAATTTTTGGAGCTTGTGCTAGCAGAGCAAGAAAAAGCTTTGGAGGAAGAAAGACAACAACGATTAAATGGGCAACCAAAAAAGCGACAGCAACGCCCTATCATTCGTCTTATCGTTTATATAATGGCCTTCGCATTAATATTTAATACGTTTGCGATTGTTTTTCAAATTTATTCAATTCCTGCGATTGAATTTATTAAAGTTTCAACAAAGCTATCTCAGCAGGAAAATATCCAACAATATAAAAAGGCTGTTGTCGAAATTTCATCCGAAAATAGTAAAGGGACAGGCTTTGCGATTTCGGCAGACGGCTATATTATAACAAATGAACATGTAATTGATGACGCGCTATCGCTTACTGTCATCTTTCCTGACAACGGCCTATATCAAGCACAAATTGTGGCAAGTAATCCAACAGTTGATTTAGCCATTTTAAAAGTTGAAGCGAAAGAGGAACTACCCTATTTACCATTAGCTGATACTTTTCAGCCAGACGCTCAGCATGTTTATGTAATCGGTAATCCACTTTATTTCACTGGCATCGCCAATGAAGGAACAGTGCTCGAGCCGTTGCTGCTAGAGGATTGGCAGGAGCAGGTTATGATGCTTCAAGCGCCAATTTATAAAGGGAATAGCGGAAGTCCTGTTTTAACTGAGGATGGACAAGTAGTAGGTGTCGTCTTTGCGACAACAAAGCATGACAAGCATGGTCGCGTCGGTCTGTTCGTGCCAATTGAGCTTGTACATAAGGAATTGCAGCCGCTTTGAAGTGAGGCTGTCCAAAAAGCCGCGCATAGCCGGCATTTTGGACAGTAGCGATGATGTTTCACAAAATGGTGATTCCTATAAAGTGAACCTTCAATCAGTGGGGGCTTTGCCCCCCACTGATTGGTAGTTTCACCATTCGGGTTTTTACAGGCTGTTTGATCCCCCACTTAAACATCTTGTTTTTATCTGCTGTTTTGAAGTGGGGGTATTACAGCCTGTTAATACGCGATAAACAGAGAACGCCTCTTTTAAAAATGGGATGAACATTGACTTTAGCAGCGTTATCATTCTGTAAAAGGGAAGCGATGAAAACATTGATTTTAATGCGGTGGCAAAACAAAATGGACTTTTCGGACAACTCCAATTGACGATGGTTTTTTTAGCGAAAAATTAGCTCGTTTTCAAAGAGGTGTTCTCTTTGAAAACGAGAAAACAAAAGGTTTAACAGTGCTTTTCTTAAGAAAAAGTGTAGCTGCCCGAATCGTATTGGCAAAAGGGAAATTTTTGTTTCATCCCTTTCGCAAGAGGAGAAATACCACTCCCCTCTTTGTTTCTCTCATTTTCATAGAAAGCTTACCCTATTCGCTCTTTTATCAAAGCACTCCCCACGGCTTTTTGGACGCCATTCCTACTTCAGGACATTCGCTAAACAATAATTTTCCACCTGAATTTCAGTTGGCAGCCCTTGGGCAAGCTTCGCTAATTCTCTTCCCAAATATGGTCCTACTGTTAAACCACTTGAACCTAATCCATTGGCAACAAGCACATTTGGTGTATTTGGTAATCTCCCTATAACCGGCAAAGCATTTGGGACAACTGGTCGAAATCCTACTTTAATGTCAGCAAACATTGCTTCCTGTAAAGTCGGCGCTATTTGAAAGGCTTTTTCCAGCATCTCATAGGCTGCTCCTACAGTCGGTCGCGCATCAAAGCCTTTATCATCCTCATGCGTTGTACCAATCATCATCCGACCAGCCTCGAATGCTAGCATATACAATGTCGAAGGTGCCATCACAACAGGCCAATGCTCAGACTCATTGTCTTTTAGCTGTAGCTCTAAAATTTGTGCCTTCTGTGGCTTTACTTGCATATCAATTTGCAGTGGCTGTAATGTTTCATTACCCCATGCACCTGTCGTTACAATAATTTCATCTGCCGCAATATGAGTGCCATTTACAGTGACAGAAATAGCATCTCTATTCCCAATCTGTAAAGAAGCACTTCCCTCTATGTAATTCGCACCTAATTTGATGGCTGCTTTTTGCATCGCTTCCGTTAGCTTGCGCCCATCCACACGTGCACCCCCGCCTGCGTATGCTGCATATAACGGCTCCGTTATATATGGAAATAATTGTTCAATTTCGCTCGCTGTTAATTTGCTCGTCTCACCAATTTCAGGTGCATCTATTTTACGTTTTTTTGCTAATGCTAAAATTTGCTCGATGCGCTTTTCTTCTTGATGAATATGCAATGCCCCCACCTGCTTATAACCAACATCCGTTTCACCTAAATCCACCAATGTTTCAACTAACTGTGGATAATAGGCCGCGCCGTGGTTTGCCAAAAAATACCAATCCTTATTACGACGCTGTGATAGCCATGGACTAATAATGCCTGCTGCTACATTTGTCGCTTTGCCAATATCGTTGCGGTCAATCAATGTCACTTGCGCTTTATTCAAAGCTAAATGAAGGGCAGTAGATGTGCCTAAAATCCCCCCGCCAATTACTACATAATGCTTCGCCATGTCAACCATCCTTTCTTCTAATGCTATTATACTAAAAAAGATATTCCGAGGCGTCCAAAAAAACAGTGCTTTGGCGACTTTTTGAACGTTTCGATAGTATCTCATCAAAGGTATAATTATCCAAATAGAAAAGATGTTCTTTGGAAACATGATATTGGTTTAATGGCTTTTTTTCTAAATTAAAATGAATAAGTTAAATCAGATTTTATTGCATTAAAAAAGGGCTGCCTTTTCAGACAGCCCTCGCCCTTTCATTGTGGTTGGTAGCCCTAGATGAAAGGTTTTTTACTCACCACGTAAGCTATAAATAAATGCTTGTGGTACATATGTTTTATTTTTCTCAAGTAATGCAGGGGCTGCTTCCAGTTGTTTAATCGCACGATTATGAGCATATTCCTTTTGCCCACGCGTAATTTCATATGAAGCATTACCTTTTGTTAAAATTGCCCCATTCCCAGTTGACTTCACTGTATAACCTAGTTCTTCAGCTAAAATGCGTAATGGCACCATTTTTACACCAGCAATTTCATAGTGGTCATGTGCAATAATTTCTGATATGATGTCTTCCACTTCAACAATTGGCGGCGGTGTTGTAGATTGTTCCTCGCTATCAAGTACAACTATTTTTGATGGTGTCGTTTGAGCTGGAATGCTACGAGTTGAAATTGTATAAAATACGACAGCCTCTTTATTAATCACATCAGCCTGCGTCAATTTTTCACCCGCTCTGTTTGTGATAACAGTATCCTCCGCAATGTTTAGCTTTAATGTATTTTCTTTATTGATGAAGTTTTCATCGAATGTACTTACATTTACGAAGCCTACCTCTTCTGTTTCAACAATAATTACTTCTGGTGCATATTGTGGTGGATAAATTAAAATAACCGGCTTACTGCTATCTACATAGGCTGTAAATTTCATGCCTTTTTTCAATTCTACTTTTTTGCCTGTATTATCTAAGACAATTGTGTCTTCGTCGATTGCTAAATTGAATGGATTTTCTTTGTCTTCATTTGTTAATAATTGTGAACCATTCTCACGCGTATTAATATCGCCAATGACACCTGTAAATTCAATAAAGTCTGCTACTTCTTCCTCAGGCTGAACAACCTCAGCCTCTACTGTCTCTAAAACGACTACATGATACGGACTTGTTTGCGCTGGAATGCTAAATGTTGCTGGACCATAAAAAACAATTGCTTCTTTGCCAACGATATCCTCTTGCGTTAATTTTTCACCAGCTAAGTTTGTAATTTGTGATTCCTCTGATAAATTTAACTTTAATGTATTTTCTTTATTGACAAAGTTTTCATCAAATATTCCTACTTCTACAGTACCCATATCACTTGTTTCTATGACTACTACCTCTGGATTATACTGTGGTGGATAAATCATAAGCATTGGCTTATTTTTATTAACGAATGCTGTAAATGACATACCCTCTTTTAAATCCGCTTTTTTACCAGTGTTATCTAAAACTAATGTGTCTTCTTGGATAACTAATGAGAAAATGTTTTCACCTTGTTCAATTGTCGTGAATAGAGCACCGTTATCACGTTTTTCAATTTTACCTAATTTACCTTTTAGTTGGATGAAGTTTGTTGCTACTTCTTCCTTCACTTCATTCGAAATTGGCTCTGCTTTGTCTTGCGCGAAAGCAAGGGGTGCTGTAACTGCAGATGTTGCTAACGTAGCTGTTAGTGCCATTGTCATTGCTTTTTTCATCATCTATTTCTCTCCTTTAAGCACGTTTCACAGTATTAGTCGTAGCATACGCAAAAAGGTTACAAAAAACTTAATTTAATTTTTTTTCTTTTAAAATGGATGTTACAATATGCAGCGAATCCCACTCACCACGTGAAAAACGGGTAATAGGATAGTTTTTCGTGAATAGCTGTTTATTGATTTCCCTAGCGGTGAGACCTTGCTTATGTAGGGAGAGTATTTTCTCTTGCAGTGTTAATAAATATTCCTCTTTCGCTTGCAGTGCTTTACGTCCATTTTTCAATAAGCCACCATGACTACAAAAAACATCCTGAAAATCATATGCTAATACCTTTTGCAATGACTGAATGATTGTTGGTATACTTTCATCACTTAAAATAAGTCTCGTTTTTGTTGTCACATATAAATCACCCGTAAATAGCTGACCTGTTTCTTTATTTAGGAATGCAATGTGGTCAATCGCATGCCCCGGTGTTTGAATGACATCCCATTCAGCCGTTTTCGAGCTAAATGTGCTTGCAATTGGCTGTGCTTGAAACGCTTTGCGCGCCCCCCAAAATACTTTACGATAAAATGGATACGCTGCTTTTTCTGCGCATTCCTTTAGCAATGTTCGTTCAATATAAACAGGATAGCCTTGCTGTTGTAGAAAGGCAGCATTACCTGAATGATCCTCATGATGGTGCGTTAAGATAACTTGCTCGAACTGCTGCTCCTTTAAAAATTGCTGAAATAGCTTACGTAGAGAATAGGCCCCTGTATCAATGCATATACCATCAACAATATAGCTATATACATTTAACTGAACGCCTTGAAGGGCTACTGTCCCATTTCCGTAAGTAACGCCATTAAATTCCCCTTGCTCAAACTGTTTTTTTAAAAGCATCTTTTTCTCCCCCATTATGAATGAGTATTCATTTAAAGCGTAAAAGAAGCGGTTGTCCAAAAGGGCTTCCCCACTAGACAACCAAGACTTCTATATTCATTTCTTACTTATTTTCCCCTGTTTCTACTTCATAGGCTGTAATCCAATCACTATAACTACCCACATATAGACGCAATTGCTCATAGCCCGCCTCTGTTAGTACTGCAAATAATGGTGACGCTGTGACACCAGAGCCGCAATATACAACAACTTCCTCATCCTTTTCTACTTTTGCAAGTAGCTCTTCTGTCGGGGCAAGCGAAGCGCCTTTCTTCACCTGCTCCCAATCAAAGTTTTTCGCCGTTGGAATATGACCAGCAACTGGATCAAGCGGCTCATGCTCTCCGCGGTAACGATTCGCTGCACGTGCGTCAAGTAATGTTGCTTGTTCTTTGCCGTCAGCTATATTTTTCACATCCTCACGCGCTGCATACATTTGCTCTTGCCATTGCAAAGTTAGGGTTGTTTGTGCATATTCTTTTTGTGCTGTCGTTACTTCAAACTTCTCTGCTAATGCAGAAAAGCCGCCATTGACAATATATACATTTGGGAAACCTGCAAACTTCAACATATACCAAGCACGTGCCGCAAACGGCATTCCACCTTGGTCATAAATATAGATGATATCTTCATAACGCAAGCCAGTGCGCTCAAATAATGATTGCAATTGCTCTTTTTTAGGCATTGGATGACGTCCTTCTTTACTCGTCATATCAGATAAATCACGATTTAGATCCCAGTACACTGCTCCGTTCATATGACCTTCTTTATACAATTGCAGCCCTTCATCTGCATTTGTCAAAGAAAAACGCGTATCAATAAAACGCGATTCTTCCTTTATTTCATCCACTGTGACAAATACTTTAGCCATAAATATCTCTCCCTTTTCTCCGTATTATTAGACTGTAAAATCTATTTTCGACCAACACGACATTGGTCACACAAGGGTTTTCACATTCTGTGAAAACCCTTGTGTTCCGCTATCACTAATCTGGGATATGCCAATGATTGAAAATACACTAAAGGTTAAGTGGAAGTTCAACTGCCCGTAAAAGCCCGATTGGTTCAACTAACAATCAGTGGGGATGAGGAAAACCCCCCACTGATTGAAGTTTCACTTTATTTAAGCTGAGCGTAAATCTCTTTCCACTCGCCTAATGCACTTTCCTCCTGTAGCAGGCGGCGCTCCGTAGCAATTTGCTCTAGTGCCTGTGCACGTATATATTGAGATAATGCATTTGCTTCATCTGCTACATAGCCTGCTACCCATTCACGTAATCTTGCTTTTTCGGCATCTAAATACAACTGTGCATCAGGCTTCGTTAATTGCTCTAATGCATCTTTTAAATGCTCTTTTTCATTTTTTTCGAAAAATGCTTTAACGTTTTTAAAATGCGATTTAACAGAAGTATATTTACTATGCTCTGTAAATGGGCCGGCAAATTCTAAAATTGTCGGCTTTGTTGGCTCATACGCAAGAAAGGCAAAGCTATTGTTTATTTCTTTCAAGCTACGCGCTTCCTCTTTAAAGCGCTCAGCAATGCGTTTTTCAACAAATTGCGTTAAGCGGAAGTTCGTCACACGTAGCTCCTGTGTAAAGTCGAAGCTTAATGCTTGCAGCACTTCCTTTAATGATGTTTCTAAAGCAGCCGCAGCAGGCATCGCGGCAAATTGCGATGGATTATAGCTTTCGCGGAAGAAATCCGGATAACGATAGTATACGCGCTGCATTACATAATATAATAGCTCATCTAGCTCTTGATTTGCGTCTGATTCCAACATCGCGGTTTGCACGCTTGTATATGCTTTTTCAATATGCTGCTCCAGCTGTGTGAGCTCCTCTAAACGGTCATCTTTACGTAAAAGATTCGCCTCCGTTTGCACGATTAAATCATGTAAACGCGCATGCGCCTTCTCGACTTCCTCTTGCAACGCTTGAACCGCAAGTGCTTGTAATTCGTCATTTAAGAAGTGCTGGAATGCCTCCTCAAACGCCGGCATACCTGAAGCTAAGTCTTGTGCCTGCTGCTTTTCACGCAATGCCTGCAAACTCGATACACCATAAAGGCGAGGGAAACGAATACCAAAGCGTTGCAATTCGCTACGCACATAATTTTTTACATCTTCCTCTTCCTCTTTCGTGTTTGCTAAATCGATAGCATTAACGACGAAGAACATTTTATCAAGCTCAAATGCATCTTTGACACGTCCAAGCTGAATTAAAAACTCACGGTCTGCTTTGGCAAAAGCATGATTATAATAGGTAATAAATAAAATCGCATCGGCATTGCGGATATATTCGAATGCTACACCTGTATGGCGCGCATTAATTGAATCTGCCCCAGGTGTATCAACGAGTGTGACACCCATTTTAGTAATTGGTGAATCATAATAAAAATCAATATTATCAACGAAGCACGATTTATTTTCCTGTGCAACAAATTGCTCAAACTGCTCACGATTGACACGTAGCACTTGACCAAGTTGCTCTTTAAATTCGTTATAGCCTTCTGCATATGCACGAATAAATGACTTATGAATATTCAAACGTTCATCTACTAGCTTCACTGCCAAGCCTTCTTCCGCACGTGTATAAGCTTCCTTTAAAGAGGAAACCGTTAAACCAATCGCGGCATACGAACCTTGAATATCTTCTAGCAGTTGCTCGGCTGTTTTTAGCTTTACATCTGCTGTTTCATGTGGATGCTCCGCAGTTACTGGACGAATTTTATTAATAGCGGCTGTCGTTGGGTTTGGTGACACAGGCAATACTTTTGAGCCCATCAGCGCATTTGAAAAGCTCGATTTCCCAGCGCTAAACGCCCCGAATAATGCAATGGTAAAATCCTTCTTTTGTAAACGCTCGACTTTTTTCTGTAAGAAGCTTGCGACTTCCGCAAAACCTTGCACATTACCAATCGCATTTGCAGTTTTTAATGCTTGCCTAATGACCTCTTCTGTTTGGTAGCTTGCATTCGCTACTTGTTGCTGCTCAAAATGTTCGACAATTTGCTGTTCCTCATCTTTAGCTAACATCTCTTCACTAAATGGGCGAATTTCTGCTAACGCTCGTTCAAAATCGCTTTGCCATTTTGCTGTTTGTGATTTAGCCAATGCGCGTGTTTCATTTTTCGCCTGCTTCATTTCTTTATCGCTATATGCTTTCTGTTCATCAAATTGCTGAATTTGACGAATCGCATCTACTTTCGGCTGAAGTGCTGCTGTTTTTAATTTCACTGGTGCACTCGCCTCTGTTGCTACTTGTGATAATAATGGCTTCTGCTCCTCAAGCCATGCATCCGTTGTGCGGATGAAAAATCGTTTTGTAGCTTCTGCCACACGGTTGGCAAAGTTCAATAAAGCATCGCCTGTCACAAGTGCACCAGACTGTACTTGCTCCTCAATAATGGAAAATGGCAAAGCAAAGCTGTGCTGGTCAATGGCCGTAGCACGCTCCTCATTTAAAGCACCAACATTTCTTAGCGCTTCTTTCATTAATGCTTTTATATGCCCAATAATTTGCGACTGTACTATCGCTTGGTAGGCAGCATTCGCCTCCTCAATACGACGCTCTCGTTCCTCCGCGGTTTTGCGCTTCGCACTAAATAACCCACCTACTTTAAAGTTTTCCTGCTTACTCTCTAAGTAGCTGCGTAGCTTCTCACGGAAATCTGCTGGAATAATAGCTACATTTGCTAATAAATCTTTGCGCTTTTCATCAAATGTTTGCTGCCATTCTTCATATGAGAATAACGTCGTTTGACGAGCTAAATATTCGTATTGCTCTAAAATATCTGCGCGAGTGTCCCAATCTTCTGCCTGCAGCACCTCCGCAAATTCCTCAAGGCTTTCTTCCTTTTGTTGCGCTAAAAAAGCCTCGTGCTCATGATGTAGCTTTTGCAGCGTGTTTTTCGCTGTCAGAACAAGCTGCTCCTGCCAATCCTTCATCGAGTCCATAACGATTTTTTTTACTTTTGTAAAATCATTATGCGGATGCTCCTTATCCTTTAATGAAGTAAAGAAAATATCTTTCGGCTCTACGCCCCATGCTGCGAATGATTGATGAACTGATTTACGGAAATCCTCGAAAGATAATTCGGCATCTCGGTGCTTATCGATTTGGTTAACAATTAAATAGACATTCGGATTATATTTCATCAATTGCTTCGTAAATTGGAAATTCAACTCGGATTGCACATGGTTATAGTCCATCGTATAAAAAACAATATCTGCAATATGCAGCGCTGATTCTGTACTCATCGCATGAGCATCATCTGTTGAGTCTACCCCCGGCGTATCCATTACCGTTACACCTAATGGTAAATTAGAGCCGCTATGGCCAATTTCAATTTGTGATACGAGCTCTCCGTTTTTGCTAAGCTCTTTTACTGTTTTAAAATCATAGCCTGCCTCAAATTTGACTGGCTTATCATGATGCATATAAACAATTGCATAATCCTCTTCTGCTTTATGTACTTTTACAATATTAGCACTTGTCGGAATCGGGCTTGCTGCTAAAATATCTTCACCTGATAAAGCATTAATCATGCTCGACTTCCCAGCCGAGAAATGTCCAGCAAAACCGATAACATATTCTTTTTGTAAAATTTTACGTGCAAATAAATTCAGCTTCTCCATACGCTCTATATCTTCATTATTTTTATAAATTATGTATTGGATTGCTGATTGCTGTAGCAGCTCCTGCAATTGTTGTTCAAAAACTTCCATTATACTGTAATACCCCTTTATTCTTATTGTTTCTGCATTTTGAGCGCGATGAACGCCCATAAACGCTACTTGCAAACAGTGTGAGCACCGATTGAAGTTTCACTTTATATAGTACCACGCTTTGTTCGAAAATTTCGCTATATAATTGAAAAAAACGAGGGTGATGTCTAAAAAACAGTACACTGTCTGCTATTTAGACGCTCTCGTTAATGCTTTTTCAAAGAATTTAGCAAATATTTAATGGAGAAGCAGAAGGCTGCCCGAAAAGATATAAACTTTTCGGACAGCCCCCTTTCGTCAACTCGATTTAATTGTATTTTTTAACACGTATGAGCCTATTGCTGCATATACAACAACTACGATGCCAGTCATCGCAAAAATCATACGGGACACCTCACTTAATTTGATACTGAGAATCATTTTCATATCTATTATACTAATATTTTTTCTTTGTCGTCAATCCACATTGTATTCTATATTTTTAGATGCTTTCATGATACTATTGAATAAATTAGCTAAAAGGATGTGGTATATTATGAGCACTTCGAAGCATGTACAAACGATTTTAAATGGGACAATACACTCATTAAAAACTATTTTACCAATGGACATAGATGTTAAATCCCCTTCTCTTACTACCGAGCCATACATACAGCAAGAAATGGGCGTACTCATTGGTTTAATTGGCGATTTAAAGGGTCGTATTATTATTGATAGTACACCAGAGGCATTTGGGTCAATCGGAGCTGCTATGTTTGGTATGCCACTAGAGGGGGCAATGCTAGAATCATTTACAGGCGAGCTTGGCAATATGATTGCTGGCAATCTCTGTACACATGTAGGCACTGAAAATTTAGAGCTAGATATCACACCTCCTACAGTAATGGTTGGTCATACAAAACTTTACGGTTTCCAACATGCTTTCCGTCTCCCTGCAACGCTCGGCGGTATTGGTGACATTACAATTTTACTAACAATTGATGATGAGGAATAATTACTGCGAAAACAGCTAGTAGGCATATGCCTACTAGCTGTTTTTATGAGGAAAACTCGTCCTTCATTTTATGAAAATATTACTCTTTCCATACTTCACATTTTTTTCACAAAATTTCGTAGCAACTGTGATTTTTATCACATCGTCATGTATGTGTTTTCTATATGATTAAAACAAGTACGAAATATACATCTAATAATAGGAGGGACAATGATGGCGAAAAAGAAGAAGGCGGAAGAAAACTTAAAAGGAACGCTTGTTATGACCTTAACCCTTGGCGGAATCATTATTTTAATATGGGCCTATTGCTTCAGCCTATTTATGGATCGTTTTTAAAGACATTAAACGTTAAAGGAGTTGAAAACAATGCATCTACATAAGTATGAAAAATGGTGGATGGTGTTTGGTGCTGGTACGCTAGTAGCTTTCTTAATTATTTTAGGTATCGGTGCTTTCCACAGTGGCTCACATCCAAATGACTCTAAAAAAACTATCGATTATGAGAGAGTTGAAGATTTCAAGCCATTTGACAATCCCGGTGTCCATAAAGTTGAGGGCAAGGATTGGGATTATGAAGTCGTACTAATTGCTTCAGCATTCAATTATAATCCCGGCGTCATTGAATTACCGGTAAATGCAAAAGTGAAATTTATCGCAACGACGAAGGATGTTATTCATGGATTCCAAGCAGCAGGAACAAACATTAATATGATGCTTGAACCTGGTTATATATCTGAATATACAACAGTCGTTAATAAAACAGGTGAATACTTAATCGTATGTAATGAATACTGCGGTACAGGGCATGCATTCATGTATTCTACATTAAAGGTGGTGGACCCAAATGCAACAAACGATGGTGAATAAAATTATGAAGGTTGACCCGCGCGATGCAAAGTTAGCCATGGCAAACTTTTATGTTGCATTTATCGCATTGCTTGTCGGCGGTTTAGCTGGTTTATTACAAGTATTAGTTCGTTCAGGTCAATTTAAGTTACCTTGGGGCATTGGTTATTATCAGGTTTTAACAGTTCACGGTGTATTACTCGGTCTTATTTTAACAACATTCTTTATTTTAGGCTTCCAAGTCGCTGCAATTAGCCGCACAGTAGGACCTCTTACGGACGGACAACGCAAAATTGGTTGGTTAGGCTTCTGGCTTATGACTGCTGGTACTGTAGCAGCTTCTGTCATGGTACTTTTAAACAAAGCCACTGTATTATTTACTTTCTATGCACCATTAAAAGCGCACTGGATTTTCTATTTAGGCTTAACATTCGTAGTAGTAGGTTCTTGGACATTAATCGCACCTCAAATTATGCGCTTTTTCGCTTGGCGCAAAGAGAATAAGGGTGAAACTTCTCCCCTCTTAGCATTTATGGTGACGGTAAATAACTTTCTTTGGATTGTCGCAACATTAGGCGTTGCTATTGAAGTATTATTCATGCTTTTACCATGGTCATTAGGTTTGGTTGAGCGCGTAGATGTGCTTTTAAGCCGTACATTTTTCTGGTATTTCGGGCATGCGCTTACGTATTTCTGGTTACTACCTGCTTATATGGCATGGTACACAATTGTACCGAAAATTATCGGTGCAAAAATTTTCTCTGACGCATTAGCTCGCTTAGCATTTTTACTATTTCTCATCTTCTCTGTGCCAATTGGTATTCACCACCAATTAACAGAGCCGGGTATCGATGGACTATGGAAGTTCATTCAAGTTGTTTTAACATTCTTCGTAACCGTGCCATCATTATTAACAGCATTCGCCATGTTTGCGACGTTCGAGTTGCGCGGGCGTGAGCTAGGTAGTAAAGGGCTTTTAGGCTGGTTTAAAGCTTTGCCATGGAAGGATAGTCGATTTTTACTACCTTTCATCGGAATGGTTGCTTTCATTCCTGGTGGTGCAGGCGGTATTGTCAATGCATCACACCAAATGAACCAGCTTGTTCATAATACAATTTGGATTACTGGCCACTTCCATTTAACAGCAGCAACAACTGTTGCCTTAACATTTTTCGGGGTTGCCTTCTGGCTAATTCCACACTTAACAGGACGTGTACTAACAAAAAAGCTAAACTTCTTAGGTGTAATTGTCGGTATTTTATGGGCTACAGGTATGTTCATCATGTCGAGCGCAATGCATATTGTTGGCTTACTTGGTGGTGCACCTCGCCGCTCAGAATACTCTGAGTATGGTGGTGCAACACAAGCAATGGAATGGATTCCATACCAAATTGCCCAGGCTGTTGGTGGCACGATTCTCTTCATCGCCATCATCCTAATTACGTATCTAGTTATTCAGTTAGCCTTTTTTGCACCAAAGGGCGAGCAAGATTTCCCTCTTGCAGAATTAGCACCTGGCGCAGAAAAAACACCTGCTATACTTGAAAACTTTAAAGTATGGGGCGTTATTTTATTAGCGATTATTCTTTTCGCTTATACAGTTCCAATCATTGATATTATTCAAAACGCGCCACCTGGCTCAAAAGGCTTCAACAATCTTTGGTAATGTAGAAAAAGCGTCCGTCAAGCACTGCTTGGCGGACGCTTTTGATGATGCAACTCCAAAGTGTTTGCCCTTAAAGACAGAGAGGGGCTTCTTTGAAAATGGGATAAATAAGCGGATTGTCTTTTGAACTAAAATAAACAAATGAAAATTAAATTTGCATTCGCAAAATGGAGCAGCTTTCTTCACTCAATCACTTCAAAAATTATTTTTGCTTCTAGTTTATATATATCCCCTATTATTTCATCTATCCCAAAATGGGTAGTTGCTTTAATTTCATACTGTCCTGGTGGAAAGTTCATCTTTGCCATTTGTTGAAATAGCTCCTCACTATACGGCTTACCGCCCTGCCCTTCTATATAGGCACCTCCAGAAAAGCCGTAATCCTCTACTAAAGGTTGTCCCTTCGTTAATTTTGTATAAATAAGCGGTTCATTCATGGCAGCACCAAAATGATAATCTTCCGTTAAATTTGTCGTCTCTAAAAATAACCACGAGCCACCATGTGCTATATTGATAGCTGACTCCTCCCCTTCATAAATAAGCTCCGCCCGAATGGCCAACTTTTCCCCTACTTTATATTGCTCCTTATCTGAGATGAGCTTTAATATAAACGGCTCCTCCTCTACTTGCGCTGTTGCTTGATTGAAGATTGACATGGGTGGCTCCTCCTGTTGTGACTGTGTGGCTCCACAAGCTGTGAGTAGCATTGTTAACCCTATAATTGAAAGCAATTTCACCGCTGCTCCCTCCTTTTATAGAAGTAGACGACTTAGAGGTTTATTTGTTACATAAGCTGATGATTTCATATGATGACCTTACCATATCGGTATGTCATGTCTAAATGTTTAATCTGTTAGAAGTACAGAAAATCTCAGTCTTTTTATTTCACAAATTTCAGAAGTGTGACTCAAAGTCTGTTGACTCAAAGTCGACATTTAACTAAAATTTGCTTGGTAAGATTTGCATAAAGGATGGGTTAAATGAATATTAAAGATAAAATTGGGCTGAGAATCAAGGAATTAAGAAAGCAAAATGAAATTAGTCAAGAAGGCTTAGCATATAAAACGGGTCTAGATAGAACATATATAAATAGTGTGGAGAATGGAAGAAGAAATGTGACAATAGAAACTTTAGAAAAAATCGCCAATGGTTTTGATATGAATATTTATGAATTCTTCAATACTAATTTTTTTAAGGGGGAATAAAATAGTGGATTTTAAAGCATATGAAAAACAATTATGTAAAAGCATAGAGCAAGAAGTTGAAAAAATTATACAAGCTAACCTACACTTAAATATCCGTGCAAAAGCAAGGGCTGGTGCTGAAATAAGCGATTATTTAGAGGAACACTTTGTGATTTCTATTAATAACAATAATCATCCGTATTTAACTGATGCCGAACAAGCACCTAGAGGAGCAACTAAAAATCCATATGACGCCAAATGTTATTTTGATTATATGGGAAGAAAAGAGCTAATTTGGATAGACTTTAAAGCTTTTAAAACATCTTCATTAGATAGTAATCCTGATATTGGAACGCCGAATAAAGTAATTAAATTTATTAAGGAAGGGCATTTCTATTTAATATTTGTACTAGCCTACTATGAGGAAGATGGTGAAGGATTAAAGTTCGTCGAACACTCCGGGAAATATACAAAGGTTTATCCATTGAAAGATGTCAACCATACTTTTCGATTAAACCCTAAACCACAGCTGCAAGTGAATATGTCTGCTGAACCGGAATATAGAACGAGAGAACAATTTATTGAATTATTAATTCAAAAGCATAGGGAAAGTTATAATAGAAATATCATTGCCTTAAATCAAAAAATTGATAAGCTAGATGATATTTATATCCAACTTATCAATTCGAATAGGGACTCGGAAAAACAGTAGTTTAGTACATTTCAATATGCTCAAAGATAAACTTTTTCTCAGCCTCATTTATTCCGTAGTAATCAAAAAGTACATTGTTAATTTGCTCTATACCAAGTGATGTTTCAATCGTATTTGAAATGATTTCATCGGTAATTTCTAAAAGTTGATTCACAATGTTTTCGTCAAAGGTTAGTCGAATTTGTTTCAAATCACCAACCTTAATTTGCGGTTGTTTCCCTTTTGAAATTCGAATAATTCTTTTACATAAAGAGTAAAAAGTAAGTATAGTGGAATTGAGTTGAGCGCAAGTAACTTTTAATTTATTTACTGAGATTTCATCATCCTTCATCTCAGATAAGCAGTATAGACTATTATTTGCAGCTGCTGTTTCAAAGGATAATGTTGCAATTAATTGCTTTGCAGATTGCCTAATAAAAATTTTAGGTGATTTATATACTTCTAACTGCCCTAACCCAATTCTTTTCTTATTTTTAATTCCTTGTTTCTCAAGCTGTTCTTTTAATTCATCATTGATTCTGTCTTGTAACGGTTTGTTATACACGAAATATTTATCAAAGCTAAGTTCGCTAAAGGGCCCTTTTAAGCTCTTTGAACCTACATAATAAGGCATAATTTCATGAGGTGTTTCAATTTTTTCCTTATAGGTAAATCTATCCTCCATATCCAATAACATTGTACACGTTCTCAATGATTTACCGGGGAAAATAGAGAGGAGTGGCACGGACTTCTCCTCAATCTTCTTTAAAATTTCACTAGCCCGATGATCAATAATTGAAAATTTATTCTCTTCCTCTTCATACCAATTTTTCTGAAGTATTATTTGTTTTTCGCCTGTTTCATAATTTAAAACAGTAACTTTATTTTCTAGGTTTTCAGCTAAATTGCTATTTTTTTGTAAAGATATTATCACTTGTCCGCTTCCTACGCCATCGAATGTCGATAAATCAATTATTAAATATTTTATTTTAGTCTTTTCTATAATGTATTTTCTCAAATATTTATACGCTGTTTCAAATAAACTGACATCAACAATAAATGATATAGAGCCATTTTCCTTTAACCAGTCTATTGATTGTTCAAAGAAAAACATCGTCATATTAAACTTACCATTCTTCACATGAGATGGGACAAATTTATAATTATCAATATAATAATTTCTTTTTTCTTCTGATTTTTTCACACTTCTCCTACCATATAATGTAATATACGGTGGATTTCCTAAAACATAATCAAATTTATAAGCATCATCAGCAAGACAGTTAATTTTAATATTTTTAGCCTCTTCTGTTTCTACAAAATATAAATTACTATTAAACATCTCCATCTGTTCAATTTTATTTTCAGGCTTAAAAGTTGTATCAGTTACAAAAACTTTTGGATTTAATTCGTTTATTAGCTTCGAATCTTCAAATAAATATGACATCAAACAATAAATATTAAGCTTTGTGAAAAAAACCATTTCATTTGAAATATCAAAACCAATAATATTGTTATTCACAAATTTTATAATTTCGTTTTTCGAGTAGCCATTATCAAATAGGCTTTGAATAATCATCAGTATAAAAATTCCTGTACCACACGAAGGTTCAAGAATTTTCTTATCAATAATCGAATCAGATTTAAAATCAATTATATTATTGATTATTAGCTTTACGACATCTATATTGCTTGTGAAAAATTGCCCTTTTTGCTTTAATTCATCAATAGTATAGGTAGAATTAATTTCTAATGAAATTCGTATGAAAAACTCTAAAATATTTTTATCTGAAGTTGTTTGCGAATCGTCCAAAACTATATTTGTAGGTAATAATGAAACTATATTTACTGATTTCGTATGTTTAAAAAACGCATAATATTCATTAAACACTTTTTTAAACTTTAAAGAATCCATAATCCTTGATTCCAATTCTTTCTCTTGTACTACCATTTTTTATAGACCCCTTACTTTCAATGTAGATTATAAGTCACGTTAATGATATGCTAGTTTAATTTGACAGTCAACATTTTTATCATACAGTATATCCAACTAAAAAAACATGTTGAAATAAACTGAAGCTTTAAGCAATAAGGTTTTTATTTTGCTAATGGGATAGAAAAGAGGCATCGGAAAATGATTTTCCGAACGCCTCTTTTATTATTATAGCTGGTAAAGCTTTGTATATTTTTCTTTTAAATAATTTGCTAAATATTGTGCATTTAAGCCTTCACCTGTCGCTTCATATAATAGCTCAAAAGGCTTTTTCAGCGCACCATATTGATGCACCTTGTCTGTTAACCATTCACGGATTGGTAATAGCTCGCCTTTCCCGCATAGCTCATCAAAGTTTGGTATATCCTTATCCATCGCATGCTTCCATTGAGCAGCGTACATATAGCCTAATGCATAGGATGGGAAGTAACCAAAGCTGCCGCCGCTCCAATGTGTATCCTGTAACACACCTTCTGCATCATTTGCTGGGCGAACACCTAAATATTCCTCGTACTTATCGTTCCATACTTGTGGTAAATCTTCCACTTGCAAATCGCCGTTAAATAGCTCTCGCTCGATTTCATAGCGAATCATAATATGCAATGGATATGTTAGCTCGTCTGCTTCAATACGAATTAATGAAGGCTCTACAAAATTAATTGCCGCTAAGAAATCTTCTACCGCTACATCGCCAAATTGAGCTGGTGAATGCTTTTGTAGCACTTCAAAATGACGCTTCCAGAAGTCTACATT
The DNA here is from genome assembly GCF_038630865.1 of Metasolibacillus sp. FSL K6-0083. NCBI lineage: Bacteria > Bacillati > Bacillota > Bacilli > Caryophanales > Caryophanaceae > Metasolibacillus > Metasolibacillus sp. FSL K6-0083. The sequence continues at coordinate 858,863 of NZ_CP152046.1, forward strand.
GCGTCCTACGAAATTTTCATAAAATAGCGATTGTGATTCATGTATCCCCATTGACGTACCGCTAGCGAGTGGTAAGCCCATTAGTTTTGGATCAATATTTTGCTCGTATAAAGCATGACCACATTCATGAATTGTTCCAAAAACAGCAGAGCGGAAATCATTTTCATCATACTTTGTTGTCACACGAATATCACCACTATTCAGACCAATCATAAATGGATGCACCGTTTCATCTAAGCGTCCTGCATCAAAATCATAGCCTAGCTTTTCCAATAATTCTAATGATGCTGCACGCTGTCCCTCTTTCGGGAAGTGCTTAAAGAGCATCGCTGTATCTGGTTTATTTGGAGATGCTTGAATCGCCTGAACTAAAGGCACAATCGTTTCGCGTAGCTCACCAAACACTTTGTCTAAAATATCTGTTGTCATGTCTGGCTCATATTTATCTAGCAATGTGTTGTAAGCTGAGCCATTTTTAATGCCCCAATAGCCAATAAATTTCTTTTGATAAGCTACAATGTCTTTTAAATGCGGTAAGAATAAAGAGAAATCAGATTTTGCTTTTGCCTCTTCCCATGCATTTTCTGCCTTTGCCTGCAAAATCACATATTCCTTATACTCAGCAGCAGGAATTTTCTTAGATTCATCGTAATCTTTTTTCACTTCTTCAAACAAACGCTTTGTCACAAAATCAAGCTCATTTTGCTTTGCTTCGAGCTCTACAAGCATATTGCCTAGCTCTTCTGCTGTTTGCAATGCAAATAGCTCCGCAGATAATGTCCCGACAACCTCTGCTCGCTGCGCTAACCCCTTTTTCGGTGCACCTGTGCGCATATCCCAATAAATTACAGACAACGCCTCACCATAGTTTTGCATTTTCTTCACATAATCTACAAATTGTTGTTCAACTGTCATTTGTAAGCCTCCCTTTCCTCTCTATTATATTAGTTCGAGATTCGGAATGAAAGCATCAAATTAAGATAAGTACAATCGCCGATATGACAAAAAACATTGTCATGAACGCCCAAAGCCAATTCGCACGCTTAATTCCTTTTTTCACCTCAAAATACTCAGCTAATAATAATGATAGTACTAAGCCACCAGCAATCAAACCAATATGCACCGTCCCTAAATAGTAGCTAGAAACAATTAAAGGGGTCACAAAAATAACGGAATACATGATTTTCCATGACCAATGTAAGCTTTTCTTTTTACCATCCTCATCTCGAGTATAGCGATTTTTACTAATGAAGGCGGCATCAATAATTAATATGCTGAAAAAGGCAATCCACGCGTATTTTTTCCAACTTGTCGATACCGTTTGATTCAAAATTCTCTCAAATAATATATAAAGAGCGGACACATCCTCTTCATTCGTTAATACATATTTCTTGCCACCATAAACGTCGTATAATTCAAAACGTTCCCCATAGTTGCTAGCAAACTTTAAATAAAGCTGCTGACCGTTTTGAAAGGTCAAAAGTAGCTGATACAATTGTATTTGCTGGGGCAGTTGCCCATCCCAAGCCTGCTCAATAACCGTCACATCTGTTATAATGCGTTGAAAATCTTTCAATAGCTGAGGGTCATTCGTCGACCTTTTATTCATATACATAACTGAATTCAAATTCAAATTACGCTCGGGCTTCGTTGTAGATAGCACTGTTAATTGCTGTAATTCATCTGTTAACTGTATTTGCTGTTGCACTTGCTCCTCATGTTTTACATCAATGAAATAGAACAGCAATAAAATACAGGCAATGGAGGCAATCGCCAATTGACGCGCGAATAATTGCTTGCGAGTTGTTCGCAAATGCTGTGCTTTAATAGATTCCTTTTGCTGTTGGCGCTGCTTTTCATCCCATTCCACTCTCGTTATTTGCTGCAAACGTTCATCTAATTTCATCTATTTCACCCCCAAGCAGCTTTTGTAATGCCTTCATGCCGCGCTCTGTCCGATTGCGCACTTGTGTTTCACTGCATCTTAAAATTTTTGCTGTTTCTTTGATGGAGTAACCTTCAATTTTCCGTAGAACAATGCATTCCCTATACGCTAATTTTAATTGCCCTAGTGCAGCATATAGCTCGGCATCAGCCGCTTGCTTCAGCAACCAAGCCTCCGGTGTATATGTTTCCTCGGTTCCTTCATAGTTTACAATAAACGGAATAAACTGAATCAAACGTTTGCGCCTATAGTAATCGTAAACGATATTACGCGCAATGGTAACAAGCCATGTTTTAATATTGGCATCCCCGCGAAAGGTGATGCTACTTTTCAATGCTTTAACAAATGTATCCTGTGTCAAATCTTCAGCGGTTTCCTTATGGCCGACTAAAAAATAAATAAATTGAAATATTTCCTCGCTATATGTATCGTAGTGCTCCTCAATACGAAGCATGCGCATCCCCCCCTTATTTAATTAGACGGATGACATAAAAATTTTACTCACTTTTACTGCGTAAAATTTTTACGAGAATCTCGCTTAATTCCTCAGCCGTTTCCTGAAAATCACGCTGTGCCCACTTTAATGCTAAGCCTATAATGGCATTTGCTTGATATGTAACGAAATATTCACGCAGCGCCTCATCATAGCTAGAAACGTTCGTGCTTTGCTGCAAATTTAATGTAATTTGCTCTAGCAGCATATAATAATAAGCTAGTGGCACATTTTTAGAAAATACGATTCGATAAAAGCTTTCATATTTTTTAATATGATGAAAAATGCGAACCGTTTTCGGGTCAAGCTCTTTTATTTTCAACTGTGATTTTGTACGCAACGGCTCTAAATAAGCTTCGCGCAAATCGGCAATGATTTGCTCAAAAAAATCAGCAAAAAGAGCATCTACACTTTCATAGTGCAAATAAAATGTCCCACGATTAATTTGTGCTCTTTGGCAAAGCACCGATATTTTTATTTTCTCAAGTGGCATTTCTTTTAATAATGCGATTAATGATTCATGCAGCCGCTCTTTCGTTTTAATAATTCGCAAATCCACTGACATTTCCAACACTCCTATTCAACATTTTTTCATAAAACGTCGCTTAATGAACATCCTACGTTTTATTGCGTATTGAAAGCGTTATCACCTATAGATTATAATTTTTAATGAACAGATGTTCAATATTTTTTGTTTATCCACTCATCTAACATTAGGAGGAATTAGACATGAAATTACAAGGAAAAGTAGCAATCGTTACAGGGGCAGCATCAGGCATGGGTTTAGCAATTGCTGAGAGCTATGCGAAGGAAGGCGCAAAGGTAGTCGTTTCTGACTTGAATTTGGCAGGTGCTGAAGAAGTCGTAGCACAAATTAAAGCGGTGGGCGGCGAAGCTTTTGCGATTAATACAGATGTCACTTCTGAAGAAGATTTACAACGCTTATTCGATAAAACAATAGAAACATACGGTCAGCTTGATATTTTAGTCAACAATGCCGGCATTATGGATGGAATGGAGCCTGTTGGTGAGGTCGTAAATGAACGTTGGGCAAAAGTATTCGCTGTCAACACGACAGCGGTTATGCAGGCGATGCGACTTGCAACTGACATTTTCCTCAAGCAAGGTCACGGGGTATTTGTGAATAATATTTCAGCGGGGGGCTTATACGGGGCACGTGCAGGGGCAGCATACACTGCTTCTAAGCACGCAGTAGTCGGGCTTACAAAAAATACAGCCTTTATGTATGCCGACAAAAACATTCGCTGCAACGGCATCGCACCAGGAGGTGTAGCAACAAATATCGCTTCTTCCATGACGAGTGTTAGCCAAACAGGTATGCAGCGTCAACAGCTTGGTATGGCTATTAACCCTCGCATTGGCCAACCTTCAGAAATCGCTGCATTAGCCGTATTTTTAGGCTCTGACGATGCAAGCTTTATCAATGGTCAAGTCATCGCAGCAGACGGCGGCTGGACAGCTTATTAAGACGTACAAAAGGCAGTTTTAAAGACTGCTATTCAGACGTTTCGGTGATGTTTTATTAAAATCATCGCTATTTATAATATCGGTAGCGTTCAAAATGCTTGTTATGCAGGTTTTCTTGGACGCTACCGCAATTTTTATTACACCGTCTTATTAACAAAAAAAACTATCTGACAGCGTGCCATTACACTACTTTCAGATAGTTTTTTGATTAAGCCTTATTTGCACTAGCATTATCAAATTGGATTGCTGTAATATGCACATTCACTTCGCTCGTCTCAATTGCTGTCATATTAAAAATCGCTTGGCGAATTGATGCTTGAATATCTTTAGCTACTTTAGGTACTGTAAAGCCATATTTCACTGAGCAAAATACATCAATAACAATACGCCCATCCTCCGACATCGCAGATTTGATACCTTTTGAATGCACTTTTTTACCGAATTTTTCTACCACACCCGATGCAAAATTTCCGCGCGTCGCAGCTACACCTTCTACCTCTGTTGCAGCAATACCCGCTATAACCTCAATTACCTCAGGTGCTACCTCAATTTGCCCTAGCTCTTCTTTTCCTGTCGGCGTTGGTTGTACAAATGATGTTGGTTGTTTTTCAGCCATGTTCAGCCATCCTCTCTTTCTCTCGCATTGCTACTTAACTATAGCCATCTTCCACTTTTTATATTATACTACATTCCTTATGGAAAATGCTTAGCAATTGCATAGCAATTTTGTAGGGCATCCCAAAGGCCGTGCAGTTGCCGTTTTTGGGGATGCTGTTGTTAGTGTTTCATCAAAGCGTCCGCTTGATAAAATAGAAAGAGATTTAAAAAATGGATAGATGTGTTACACTTTTCAAAATGCCCTATTATTCGGTAGTTTAATTAATAAGCTAAATTGTTAAGTACAAAAACAGTATGATAGCTCAATCTAAGAATCAAAGGAGGGGTTTTATGTCTAAAACAGTGAATGTTGAATCCAAGGTCAAAGATATACAACAAGGAATTGCACTTTCGATTACTTTTTTTATTATAGGAGGGTTACTTTATTTTAACCCCTACTATACTGGTTCCATAGTTTTTTCATACTTATTAACCATATTATCTTTACTTATAGGAATAATTGGCCTTGGAATAGAACTAAATAAATTAGGAGACCAAACTGTCAAACTTGGCTTTGACGATTTAGGGATAGGCTTAGGCCTAGTAATTGCTTGGGCAACTATTTATTATTTTTTCCCGATATGGTGGGTTAACTTAATCACTCTTATTTTGCTTTTCTTTGGCATCTATGGAACAACAATAGGTGCTATTAAAGTTTTGAGAAATTTGTTCCTATCTAAAAAAAGTTTTTTATTGAAACTCCCTATTGTTATTGTTCAGTTTACTGCTTTTATTGCAGCTATTTTTACCATACTTAATATTCTCAAGATAATTTAACTTAAAACCATGTATAAAAGTATTTTCCCGTTAAAAAATTCTTAAATTAAGAATAAACAGGACTTGCGTAAAGAATTAAACTTCATACACGTAAGTCCTTTGTACCTTTCAAATATCCCTGTCCTCTGCTTATTTTTGGACATAAAAAAACCTCCTAACTAATAAAAGTTAGAAGGTAATAAAATTGCGAACTTTAATAGGTGTTCTATTTCCTATCCTATTCCCCAAATACTTACTTCGCCTTCTCAGCCACACCCAACACATCATTTTCTTCCAAGAACTTCGTATTGAATTTCGCTGATTTGAAAACATCGTTGTTCATCAAAGCTTGGTGGAATGGGATTGTTGTATGAACACCTTCTACCATGAACTCGCTTAATGCGCGATTCATTTTAGCGATTGCTTCCTCACGAGTATCCGCGTGAACGATTAGTTTTGCTACCATTGAATCGTAGTATGGTGGAATTGTGTAGCCTGGGTAAACAGCTGAGTCTACGCGTACACCGTAGCCGCCTGGTGCTAAATAGTCTGTTACTTTACCGGCAGATGGCATAAAGTTTTTGTATGCGTTTTCAGCATTGATACGGCATTCAATTGACCAACCATTAATTTTGATATCCTCTTGTTTGAACGGCAATTTCTCACCAGCGGCAATTTTTAGTTGTTGTTGAACAAGGTCAACACCTGTAATCATTTCTGTTACTGGGTGCTCTACTTGAATACGCGTGTTCATTTCCATGAAATAGAATTTATCTGCTTGGTAATCGTAAATAAATTCGATTGTGCCTGCGCCCTCATAGTTACATGCTTTTGCTGCTTTGACCGCTGCTTCACCCATTTCTGCGCGGCGTTCCTCAGATAATGCTGGTGATGGCGCTTCTTCTACTAGTTTTTGCATGCGACGTTGCACAGTGCAATCACGCTCGCCTAAGTGCACCACGTTGCCATGTCCGTCCGCTAACACTTGAATTTCACAGTGGCGGAAATATTCAATAAATTTCTCTAAATAAACACCTGGGTTGCCGAATGCTGCAGCAGCCTCTTTTTGTGTAATATCAATTCCTTTTACAAGCTCTTCCTCTGTGCGAGCGACGCGAATACCTTTACCGCCACCACCTGCTGTTGCTTTAATAATAACAGGATAGCCGATTTTAGCAGCCCATTCCTTACCTGTTTCGATATCTGGTACGATACCTGTTCCCGGTACAAGTGGTACATCAGCCTTCTCCATCGTTGCACGTGCCACATCTTTAATACCCATAATTTTAATTGAATCAGAAGATGGACCAATAAATTTAATGCCTGCATTTTCACATGCTTCTGCGAAATCGGCATTTTCCGCTACGAAGCCGTAGCCTGGATGGATGCCATCTGCACCTGTTTTTTGCGCTACGCCAAGTATTGCCGGGAAGCTCAAATAAGAATCTTTAGATAAACGTGGACCAATGCAATATGCTTCGTCCGCTAGCTTCACATGTAACGCCTCTGCGTCAGCCTCAGAATAAACCGCAACTGTTTCAATACCTAACTCTTTACATGCACGAATAATACGCACTGCAATTTCGCCACGATTGGCAATTAATACTTTTTTCATGAAAAGCACCCCTCTTATTCAGCTTTTACTAAGAACAATGGTTGACCATATTCAACTAACTGGCCATCTTTTACAAGAATTTCAACAATTTCGCCCTTCACTTCAGCTTCGATTTCGTTGAATAATTTCATCGCTTCAACGATACATACGATTGACTCTTCGCCTACTTTATCCCCTACTTTTACATATGGCGCTGCTTCTGGATTTGGCGCTTGATAGAACGTACCAACCATCGGTGAAGTAATTTTGTGTAGCTCAGTATCTTCCTTTACAGGTGCTTTTTCAACAGGCGCTGATGCTGCTGGAGTTGCTACAGGTGCTGGTGCCGCCTCTACAACTGGTGCTGCTGGTGCTACAGCTGCAACTACTTCTTTCGGTGCGATAACTTCTGTTACATTGCCTTTTTTCTTTAGTTTTACTTTTGCTCCGTTTTCTTCATATACGAACTCGTCAATTGATGAAGCATCTACTAGTTTAATAATTTCGCGAATCTCTTGAATTTTGAACATTATAAACTCTCCCTTATTGCTTAATATTATAACTACGATAACTATTTTATAATTTATTAGGACATTTTGAAATAGTTATTTGTAAATTTCCAAGAAACTAGCGTAACACAGCACATCTAAGACAAAATTACTGTTTTTTCTGACAATTATTTTTCTACTATAGTAGTTGTAAGACATCAAATGACTAATGACTAAATAATGCAAACTAAAAAATAAAAGTGAAGCTTTTATTAAGCCGCTTCTATGAAAAGCGCCTAAAAAAAACCTCACATAAACATTATTATTTCAATAATAATTTGATTGCACGTTTACTGTTACTTGTACGCCTTCACCTTGCTCAGACATGACGATATAAATAATCTCATTCGCTTCCTCTTTGGAAATTTCATCTGACATGACGGTTACTGCTACTTTCTCATCCTCTACACGAACGAAAGCATCAGAGTAGCCTAATGATTTTATTAGCATTTCAAGCATTGCCTCAGCCGATTCCTGCTTGATTAATGCATTCATTTCATTATATGCTTCATTTTTTTCCTCTGCCGTATATTGATCTGAGGCAATTTTCTGCGTGTATTGCTCTCGTAATTGACTGCGCTCATGGTCTACTTCCATCCGCATTTGCTCAAATAAATAGCTTTCAGATTGTACCGCTCTCGTTTCTTCTTGTAAACCAGTTAATGTCGTTTCCTGCATTGTGCTATCTGAGAAAATCGCCATCAAATTTAGATTTCTATCATTTTCAAATACATAATAAACAGCAATAACTGCCGCTAAACTAAAAAGTGTTAAAAACCAAACTGTTCTACGCTTTACCTTCATTGTCCATCTCCTTTGTTTCGCATCGGTACAATCATTATGCGGTGCACAGGTATTTCCATTACTCTACTTACAACTTGCAATAGCTCGCGCTGTACTGCTGGCTTTACCGCACCCTCACTTACAATTAATACGCCTGTCACTCGACCTTCCTTTGCACGAAAATAATCGCTTAGTATGGCATCGCTTTGTCCTTCATAATGCACATACACCTTTACTTGTCCTACTCCAGCCATTTCTTGTAACGTCTGCTCTAGTGAACTTTCATTTTGCCCATTTGTTGCAGGTGTCTTTTGATTCGTAAAGAGAAAAATTGCTACTAAAAGTATCGGTATAATAATCAATGGTAGATTTAATCGCTTCTCCACATACTTGAACTTACCCCCTTTTTTATCAACCATTTCACAGCTCCCTAGGGGAAAATTACCACATTATATGAGATGCCTTTCCTTTATATGCGCAAGAAATCTGCGATATAAGCATAAAAACAAAGGAAGAGAGCCAAGCGAACATAAACAATAAATCTTTGCTCATCTGCAATCAATAATAAGCATTGTCCAACTACAACGAGTGCTAATATCGTCATCACAAATTTTTGCCCACCCCTAACTGCATAATGACAAATAATAATAACCAAATGAAAATAAAAGTAATAGCTAGCAATATCGCAATAGCGCATAAAACAAATAGTGTATTTCCTATATCATCAATGAGACCGCTGACATTGGAACTCGTAAATGGCTCTGTAATTGCGGCAAGCAATTTACAGCTAAATGCATATAACAAAAGTGTGCCTGCTGGATAAAAGGAGGCAACTGAAAAAGCGCTAATCATTGTAAAGCCAGTAATTGTTGTCGCTGTTCCTTGAAATTTTTGAAACATTGAAAAGCCTTGCACAACGATTGACCCTACTAAGGGAATCGCTTGCTCTACCACCTTTTTTAACGGGGTTGTGACAGAAGAATCGACCGCAAAGAAAGCGACTCCAGAAATCGTTAGGATGAGTGAAAGTGCTAATGATGATGCTGCAATTAAGCTCATCGACGTCATACGTAACAAATCAGCTAGCTTTTTAAAAGAAATACCTTGTACAAAACGACTGCAAAAGTCAAATAACAGTGCAGCGAGTAGCGCAGGGATCATCACTTTATTCGTAATATGCATAAGCATTTGCAATAAAAATAGGACGAGCGGGCTCCAAGCAACAAATGCTAAAATGGATTGAAGAACAATCATTGCGGATGTCAGTACGGGAATAAGTGCTAAAAAAAAGGCAGATAAAATTTCAGCAAACTCTCGCATGATTCGAAAAGCTTCTATGACAAGCTCCCCTATTGTCAAAACAAGCAAAATAATAAATAAAGATTCTAGCCATGATTTTGCACTAGGTACAAATGCTTCGATAATTAAAAAAACTAATGTGTATAATGAGACAACTGCAATGAGGAATATAATATTTGAAATTGGTTCACGAAAGACGTTGATAAGCGTGTCCATTTACTACACCCTTTTGAGTAAATTTGACAATGCTTGTATCGCTGGTTCTAGCTCGGTCATCCAATATGTGACGAGTGCGATACGAACAGCGATACGCATCACCTCCCCTAACGCTTCATATTCATGGTCCACGAGTAACGTAAACATAAACTCACTCAATAAAAACACGATAGCTGTATAAAGTAAGGATAGTGCATAGGGAACATGCTGGATAATGGTTACAAAATGACGAGCCCACGGTATGATAGATTGTACAAAAACGAATTGCAGAAAAATGAATGTAAAAATAATGGTGAATAAAGAATGTAGTGAAGGGATTGCTTGTTTAATTAATTGCAGGAGCAAAAGTAAAATTACAACAGCAAATATCGTTGTCATCGTCACCCCGAAGAAGTAAGCCATTGAAAGAAAATAAGTATTTCATTGAAAAACAAACGTAAAAAACGAATGAGCTCTGCTGTCATATACAAATAAGCAATAAAAAATAGAAAAAATGAAAACTCCTTTTTTCCTGTCTGCTCAAAAAATACATGCAGCAAGGCAATCACAAGCCCTACCCCTGCAACACGAAGTACATCTTGAAGCTCCAAAGCCTAGCCTCCTTACGTACCGCATTATATGTGGATGAAAAGTGTGATAGAACTACAAGTCAGTGAAATTGAGTGATACTACTTCCATCTACATGATGTATACCGATATAGTCAATTGCGTGTTAGGATTAAGTTACCTCGAGGGAACAATAAAATATTTTAAGGAATATACATGATGCAAAAGAGGAATATATTATAAGCTTTTCCTATGTAATTTATTGTAAGATTGATAAAATAGGAATTTTAATTCACTATATCCTCTAGTGCTTCAAAACATATCAGGAAGTTTTTCATTTTGAAAAAACTAAATTTTATCTTAATTGCTTTCTAATTTTATTCTTTACTCTAGTATTCAGTAATAATACTGAAGCATCGATTCTCTCAGATTCGAATAACTTAAGTAAAGAGGAAATACAAAATCATTTAATTGATATTGCTAATCGGTATGAGGTCGGTGAAACACTTAATATAGAAGATTCTGAATTTATTAAAACATATGGCGATAAAACTCAGAATACAAATGTTATACAACCTTTTGGGCTAGTTAGTGGAACTAAATCATTTAATTACGAAAATTCAGGATTAAAAGTAACTGGCTCATGCACATATAATTTTTGGGGTTCTCCTATAAGTAATAAATATGATTGTACAGTTTATGCTGTAAGTAAATATAGCGGGGATACAACGGCTGAACTTCAACATATCGGTTACGGATTAGGTACTGGTGGGTTTTTGATTAAATCTTATGATAAAACATTTACTAAAACAAAGTCTGGAAAAAGCTCTAGCGTCCAACATAAAGACGATTACTTTGGTGTAACAGCTTATGGTATATTTATTGGGACTGCAAAATCAGAAGCTCAAGGAATTTCTGTATCACAGACCCTTCAATAACATAATAAATAGAGGCCACTCATAATGAGCAGCCTCTAGCTTACCTTTATTATTCATTTGTTATAATAGCTTAAACTTACGTTAATATATTAGTTCTCTTCATGAAAGGAGTCTTTATATGCGCATATTACTAGAATTAGTTAGAATCATCGCTATTTTTATCGTGTTTGGTGTAGTCTCCAGCTATTTATTAAATAAAATTTATTCATCATTGAGCCTATCTTTAAGCAATATAGGAAATGTATGCGTTAGCGTTAGCCTACTCCTGTTATTATTTGTTCTTTACAGAAACAAATGGCAATTTTCGGGCTTTTATCATGGGGCACAGCGAAAAGAACTACCTAAGCTTGTCAGCACGTCATTGATTTGTAGTATTATTGTACTCTTAATCATTGCTCCCTTTATTTAATTGACTTCCCGCAACAACTCCTCCACAATATCCGCAACCGTTGCTTCTTTCGCTAGATGGCCGTTTGCGCCCATCCATAACGATAAAAATTCGGGGCGACCTTGTGCTGTACTTTCTTTGCGAATAGCCGTCGTTAAATGATGCTGTATAGGATATGGTGCAACAATCGCATCCTTTAAACGCTCTGTGAAGTCGTTTTTTAAGCCGCGCGCATATTTGCCTGTAAATGCTTTCGTCAATGTCGTCGCGCCACCTTCTGACTGTAAAATGGCTTGCTTATACAATGAAGATACTTCACTTTCAACAGCGACTAAAAATGCTGTCCCCACTTGCACCGCTGTTGCACCCTGTGCTAAAGCTTCCTTCACCTGTCTTGCCGTGGCGATGCCGCCTGCTAAAATAACAGGAATTGTCACTTGACCGATTACTTGTGCTAATAAATCGTCTATGCTGATTAATTCTAAAGGCTCTGTAAATGTACCACGGTGACCGCCAGCCTCGCTGCCCTGTAGTACGACTGCATCAAATCCAGCCGCTTCCACAGCCTGCGCCTCCTGTAGCGTAGTTGCCGTACCAATTATGTAAATATTCGCTGCCTTTAAACGCTCAATATCCGTAGCGCTCGGGATACCGAATGTAAATGAACAAATCGGCACTTGTTCATCAATGACAACTTGCAATTGCTCTGAGTACACATCCTTCGAAATAACTGTTTGTACAGGGGCAATATTTAGTTCATCATATATTGGCTGCAATGCTACACGTGCCTCCTGTAACACCGCAACATCTATTTTCGGCTCTTCTTGTACAAATAAATTTACAGCGAAAGGCTTATTAGTCCCCTTTTTTACAGCTTGAATAAATTCTCTTGTTGCAGCACCATCTAAATAGCCTGCACCAATCGAGCCTAATATGCCTGCCTCACAGCTAGCGATTACAAGCTGCGGCGTTGTTACACCAGCCATTGGTGCTTGAATAATTGGTTTATTAATTTGAAATTGCTGTAACATTTCTCATCACTCCTTCCATCTTATTGTAATACTTTTGACTTATTGTTACTATAGAAAAAAGCTGGCTCGTAAGCTTAACGCCTACAAACCAGCCTGCTATTTCACTCATTATGCACGTGAAACATACGAGCCATCAGTTGTGTTGATAATTAATTTATCACCAGCATTAACAAAAAATGGTACGTTTACCATTAAACCTGTCTCCATTTTAGCTGGCTTTGAGCCACCTGAAGCTGTATCGCCTTTAATACCAGGCTCTGTTTCAGCAACTTCTAATACAACAGTATTCGGTAATTCAATCCCTAGCATTTCGCCTTGGTATGATTGAATGTGAACTTCCATATTTTCTAATAAATAGAATAACTCATCCTCAATTTGCGTTGCTGCTAATTCAGTTTGCTCATATGATTCCATATCCATAAATACATGAGCATCCCCTTGCGCATATAAATATTGCATTTTGCGATTATCAATCATCGCTTTCTCCACTTTTTCACCCGCGCGGAACGTTTTCTCGTTGACGTTACCGTTACGAAGGTTACGTAGTTTTGAACGCACAAATGCAGCACCTTTACCTGGCTTTACGTGTTGGAAATCCAGAACACGGTATAATTGGCCATCAACGATAATTGTTAGGCCTGTGCGAAAATCGTTTACTGAAATCATCTTCATTTTCCTCCAAATTATAAAATAATTAAATCTTTTGTAGAATGAGTTAATTTTTCATTACCTGTTGCCGTAATTAGTATATCGTCCTCGATACGTACGCCACCAATTCCAGGTAAATAGACACCTGGCTCAATTGTAACAGCCATTCCCGGCTCTAACACTGTTTCTGAACGGAACGATAGCCCCGGCCCCTCATGCACTTCTAAACCGATTCCATGCCCTGTGGAATGACCAAATGCCTCACCGTAGCCCTTTGCTGTTAAATAATCGCGTGCTACTGCATCCGCCTCGATACCTGTCATACCTGGTCCTACTTTTTCTAAAGCAAGTAGCTGTGATTCTAATACGACATTATACATTTCTACAAGCTTTTCGGATGGCTGCCCTACTGCGATTGTACGTGTAATATCAGAAATATAGCCATTGTATAGTGCACCGAAGTCAAGTGTGACAAAATCGCCCTTTTCGATTACTTTGTTTGTCGCAACACCATGTGGCAATGCGGAGCGCACACCACTTGCTACGATAATATCAAATGACGAGCTTGTCGCACCTTGCTTACGCATGAAAAATTCAAGCTCATTCGACACATCAAGCTCTGTTTTCCCCGGCTCAATATAGCCTAAAATATGTGTAAATGCATGATCTGCAATTTCACATGCAGCCTTAATAATATTAATCTCTTGCTCTGTCTTAATCAAGCGAATTTTTTCAATTAAACCCGCAGTTGGTACAAATTCTGCTTTAATTGCATTTTTGTACTGTGCGTATGCGCTATATGTAAGCGCCTCTTTTTCAAATCCAATCGTTTGAACGCCCATTAGTGCAGCCTGATTCGCCACTTCATCAACAATTAAGCCACTATGTTGAACAATGCGGAAATCTTTCACTTGCTCTGCTGCTTGCTCAGTATAACGGAAATCCGTTATAAATACCGCATCGTCTTTTGACACGATTGCTACACCTGCAGTACCCGTAAAGCCTGTCATATAGCGGCGGTTATAGCCATTTGTAATTAATAAGGCATCGATTTTTTCGTCGATTAATGCTTGACGTAATTTTGTTAATTTCATAAAGTTATTCTCCTTTTTTATTGTTGTAAAAATTTGCGTACAGCTAAATCATAGCCGATTGTGCCAAGACCGCAAATTTGGCCGACACATTCAGCTGCTAGCATCGAATGATGGCGGAATGGCTCACGCTTATGAATGTTTGAAATATGTACTTCAATGACAGGGACACTAACAGATGCAATTGCATCGCGTAAAGCAACACTTGTATGTGTATAAGCTCCCGGGTTGAAAACAATGCCCGCCATTTTATAATCTTCAGCCTCATGAATCCAATCAATCAACTGCCCTTCATGATTGGATTGACGAAAATCAATTTCACATTGAAAGCTTGCCGCCAGTGACTGCAATCTTGCCTCAATATCAGCTAAAGTTTCCGTTCCGTAAATCTCAGGCTCGCGCTTGCCTAGACGATTCAAATTTGGTCCATTTAATACGAGCAATTTCACTCTATATCCCCCCTTTAATTGATGACATAATTTTATTTTATCATAGTGTTTTTATACATCAACTTATTTCGATAGGCGAATTTTCTATTATAATAATGAAATTGTGCTGTTTCGATGACAAAGCGACATGTCGCTATCGTTATAACAATAAATGGAATCGATAATTTTTTAAAGGATGCTTTTTCCGCTGGTAAATCATAGATAATCCATTCTGCTAAAAAGGCAAATGCTAGCCCGATAACTAAAGAAGTGAAAAATGCTGGTACACGCCAAGCATATTGAAGTAAAATATAGATAATGAAAAATAAAATAAATAGTGATAGCCCTAGCAAAAACCATGCGGTAAACGGTGCGATTGCTAGCTCCCACTTTTTCACAAAGCCGATTGGATGCCAAGAAATGAAATTAAAATAATGTAAAAACTTTAACATGCACGAAAAACCAATTGCACCGACAATACTTGTAATCATCGCCAATAACATAGAAATGCCTCCCTTTCTTTGTATTTTCACCAAAATTCATAAGCCGTATGCATTTTCGTAGTCGTTTACGAAAAAATTTAGTACAATAATTTAGAATCTATTTAAGAGAGTGGTGTACATAGTGAGCAAGGAAGTACCCGTATATGGTGGACAGGCGCTATTAGAAGGCGTTATGTTCGCTGGAAAAGAGCATATGATTACTGCGATACGCCGCAATGATCAGTCGATTGATTATTTTCATGTAGAAAAAAAGAAAAAACCGTTGTATCAAAAATTAAAGAAGATTCCTTTCGTGCGAGGTGTTGTTGCATTAATTGAATCGGCTGGCTTCGGCTCACGCCATTTACAATTTGCAAGCGAGCGCTACGATGTAACGCCCGGAGAGGAAGAGGAAAATAGCGAGGAGCCATCAAAGCTACAAATGATTTTAGGCGTAGCAGTTGTTGGAGTACTGTCATTCTTATTTGGAAAACTAGTTTTCACATTACTGCCAGCGATTTTAGCTGACTTCTTTACCGTTTGGGTGCCGAATAAAACAGGGCAAATCTTTTTAGAAACAGCAATTAAGCTTATTTTATTACTGAGCTATTTACAGCTTATTGCGATGACACCGATTATTAAACGCGTATTCCAATATCACGGTGCTGAACATAAGGTGATTAATTGTCATGAAGCTGGCTTAGAGCTAACAGTAGAAAATGTACAAAAGCAATCACGTCTGCATTATCGATGCGGCTCTAGCTTTATTTTATTTACGGTCATTGTCGGCATGTTCGTCTACTTTTTCGTACCAACAGACCCACTATGGCTACGCATCGTCAACCGTATTTTATTAATTCCTGTCGTATTAGGTATTTCCTTCGAAGTGCTACAGGCGACAAATGCTTTACGAGGTGTGCCTGTATTACGCTTTTTAGGCTATCCAGGCCTTTGGCTACAGCTTTTAACAACAAAGGAGCCGAAGGACGACCAAGTCGAAGTAGCTATTGCTTCATTTAAAAAATTACATGAAGTAGAGCAGAACCCAGAGATGGCTGCAACTTTGCATCATGATTAAGTGAAAAGGGGGGCTTGTCCAAAAATCGGACAGCCCCCTTCTTCTCATTATTATGTAAAAACGCATCACCGTCGCTGTAGCTTGTCCATCATCCTCTTTTTGAAATAGGCTGGCTTCAGCTCCGCGATTAAAATCGCTACCATAATTAATAATGCACCCATCGTCATTTTAAACGTCAATATTTCATGTAAAAATAAGATGGAAAACAATGTACCAAATAAAGCTTCCGTTGATAAAATAATGGCCGCCTTCGTTGCGGTCGTATATTTATGCGCAACATTTTGAAAGACATAAGCAAGCGTCGTTGAGAAAACGGCTAAATAAATAATAGAATAAATCCCCTCTTTTGCGATTGTCGTTGGGATATCTCCTTGCACAATCACCACAAATGTACCAATAGCTGCCGCTGTCACAAACTGCACAATCGTCAAAAGGAGTGCATCCTCTTTTTGCACAAAATAATTCGTATAAAAAATATCAAACGCAAAGCCTACAGCACAAATTAGTGTTAATATATCCCCTATATTCATCATTAAAGAGCCTTGCAGCGACAATAAGCCAATCCCCACTAAAGCGAAAACTGAACCAAACATCTCATAGCCATCAATTTTTCTTTTATAGAAAACAAATGCAATTAAAGGCACAATAACAACATTTACTGCTGTTAAAAAGGCATTTTTCGATGCGGTTGTATATTCTAATCCTACTGTTTGAAAAGCAAAAGCAACATATAAAATTGTCCCTAATACCGCTCCTTTCCAAACAACTGACCAACGTAGCCCCTTCAATTTATAACCAAATAATAATAACAAAATAAGTGCCGCCAATATAAAACGCCCTGCCATTACTTGGTAGGCAGTTAAATATTTTAATGCAATCGCTGTTACAACGAAGCCACTCCCCCAAACAATTGCTGTTGTGAGCATCATGGCATCTCCAATATACTTTTTCACTTCCGTTCCTCCTCACTGTTCCATAATAGCAGAAAAAGGAGAAATCACTGCGCTTTCCCCACAAATTAAGTAAATTTTTCGATAATTCATCGAAAAAAACCGCCTTTCTCTTGTAGTAATACGTTTGGTAGCTCTGTTAGCAATCCTAGATTACTACTACAAAAGAAAGGGCGTCCCAAAAGCAGTACATCTTCTGCCTTTGGGACGCTTTCGGTGATGTTTCATCAAAGGAATCTCTAGATAAAATAGAGGAACATGTCTTTGCGTATACGATAAACACCTAGTTTAGCAGCTTTCTTTTGAATTTATATTGAGCGTAAAGCTAATTTTTCACTGCGCCGGGAAGAGGTTCGACTTTTATCCTATGCCGAGGTGACCCTGCTTACGATGCAATGAAAACGCCAACTCCACCCATTTATTTATATTCGGACGAAAATCTGCTAAACGCAGTATTTCTCACTTTTTCAAAGAACCCTCTTGTTATTAAGAAATTAGCTTTTTGAAGAATTACCGTTTTTGGGACGCGCCCTTAGCACATACTTTTAGCAAACATTTACTATGGACAGCTCTCACTTCATCAACATGCTATAAATAAAAATGCTTGTAAACGCAATCATAATCGCTAATGCTTGAACAAATGAAATAATATGGTGGCGTAAATCAGCAGCATATTTCTTCTCTAACATGCCGCGCACCACGAAAATCACGACAAAGCCAATTGGCACAAAGACAACAGACCACAGCGCAAGCTTCGGCGTAAATAATAGGATACATAGCACAACAAGTGCAATAATAGCTAATTCAAACGGGAGCTGCCATTTTGTTTTATATTGATAAAACAGTGTGTCTTGGGTGCGAATATAACCTATTTTTCGCTTTAAAATCGGGATGAACAGCCATTGATAAAGGATAACAATTATAAAAATAGCTAAATACTCCATACGCACACTCCATTATTTTCTAAAATTCCACTCATCATTGGCGTATTTCTTTGCTTCTAGCTCCTTCACATAAGCTAACTGCTCCTCTGTTAATGTATGAGGAACGAGTTCAATTTGTAGCGACGTTTCAAAGCCTGCCTTAAATGCTTCAACACATTGCGGAATTGTAAATGGCGTGTCTACAAATCGATTCATCGCTACAGCTTTTTCAGGCAGTTTTTCACGCATTTTTTGCCTCACTTTGTCAGAAGAAAACTTAAAAACAGATAATAGCTTTTCCTCATCTAGCTCTAGTAAAATGGCTCCATGCTGTAAAATAACACCCTTTTGACGTGTTTGCGCACTACCTGCTACTTTTTTGCCCTCTACTACGAGCTCATACCAACTAGGTGCATCAAAGCATACGGCACTTCTAGGCTTCTTTAAATCCTCTTGCTTTTCCTCTGTATCTGGTACGCTAAAATAGGCATTCAACCCTAAATTTTTAAAGCCTAATAAAATACCCTCACTTAATACACGATAAGCCTCTGTTACCGTTTTCGGCATATTTGGGTATTCCTCTGTCACAATAATTGAATACGTAAGCTCTTGGTCATGAAGCACTGCTCGTCCGCCAGTAGGCCGACGTACAAATCCTAAATTTTGGCGCCTTACAGCTTCCAAATCAATATCGCGCTCTGCCTGCTGGAAATAGCCAATCGACAATGTCGCTGGGTTCCATTCGTAAAAGCGAATTACCGGCGGGATGCTTCCCTCGCTATGCCAATCAAGTAATGCCTCATCCAAAGCCATATTAAAGGATGGCGAACAAGGTCCTGAATTAATAAAATACCACTTTTCCACTGCTGTCATCTCCTTGACGAAACTTTCCTCTTCTAAATTACCATAGATAATAGACTATGAGTAAACAATTTGTTTAAAAATATAAAAAAGCGCTGCCTGAAAAGTGGCTAACGCACCACTTTCTAGACAGCGATTGCTTTTTTGAAGCATTATAATACTAGCATCAAAAGCAGCCTCCGATTTCTAAAAAGACCTTTTATTTGCAACTGCTTTTTTATTTAAGCGCTGCTGACATTTATCCACTATAAATATCACAATAAAAAATATTCCGACAACGCTAGCCATCATCCCTGCGATGGATGTATCGAGCCATTTTGCTGCATAGTAGCCAACAAGGGCTGAAACAACACCAAAGCTCACACTCCAGACAAACATTTCCTTAATCGATTTACTAATTAAATACGCAGTTGCAGCAGGGCCAATTAACATTGCTACAACTAAAATCGCTCCAACGCTATCAAATGCAGCAACTGTTGTTAAGGAAATTGTTGTCATAAAAGCATAATGCAATAAAATTACCGGCAAGCCGATTGTCGCCGCATAAACATAATCAAATGTTGAAAGCTTCATTTCTTTATAAAATAACATAAGAAATGCCACATTAATTACTAGGACAAGCAGCAGCATCCAAACAGCTTTTGGCATTGTGATGGATAAAATTGTCCATTTATCCCATGGAACAAAGGAAATTTCGCCCATTAATACATGCTCTACATCTAAATGAACATTACCTGCAAATAATGTAATAAGTAAAACGCCTAGGGCAAATAAAGTCGTAAACGTCACACCAATTGCCGCATCCTCTTGAATGCCAGAGGATTGCAGTAACTGCACTAAATAAGCAGTCAAAATCCCTGCGATTGCTGCACCAATTAACATCCACAAGCCGTTTAATGATTGTGTAATGATAAAGGCCATTACTATTCCGAATAATACTGTATGACTAATTGCATCTGCAATCATCGACATTTTACGAAGAATTAAAAAGACACCTGCAATGCCACACGTAGCTCCAACTAAAACACCTGTTAAAATAACCCAAAATTCAATCATCATACTTCACCTTGCTGAAATTTGTTTTTTCTTCTATATTTACTTAGCTGTCCAGACTTTGGGCTAAATAAATAGGAAATGAAAAAGATGCTCGCAGCACATAAAACGATAATTGGCCCTGTCGATAACCCCACACGTAGTGAGCTAATAAATGTACCTACAATACCTGCCAAGCCTCCAGCAATACCACTAAACAATAGCATTGTATGAAGCCTTTTCATCCACAACTTAGCACTTGCTGCTGGAATTATAAGCAATGCTGACATTAAAATTACACCGACCGCCTGAATCCCTGTGACAATCGTCATCACAATAAGTGCTGTTAAACAAGCTTTCAATGCTTCTACTGGTAAACCAATTCCCTTTGCATAGACTGGGTCAAAAATAATAAGCTTCCACTCCTTATACATGAAAAGGCTCACTGCTATAATAATTATCGCACTCATAAATAACCAAGTTAAATCCGATTTTGTCATCGCTGCTGCTTTGCCAAAAATAAAATCATTTAGGCCACTTTGATTACCGAGCGGGCTGCGATTGACAATTGTTAATAGTACAATGCCTACGCCAAAAAACACAGCAAGCACTAGCCCAATTGCCGCATCTGCCTTAAGCTTGGAATATGTGACAATCCATTGGATGCAGTAAATCGAAAGAGCTGAGGTAATGGCTGCACCAAGCATTAAAACAGGTAGCTCCTTTTGTCCTGTCAATAAAAAGGCGATAGCTATTCCCGGTAATGTAGCATGTGCGGCAGCATCACCGACTAGGCTTTGCTTTTGTAGAAAGGAAAACGTTCCTGTAATACCTGCTGCTATACCAAGAAGCGATGTTCCAATTAAAACCCAAAGTAAATTTCCTGCTAGCATTTTACCCCTCCTTACATCGCTTCCATCATTAATAATTTGCCACCATACGTTTGCTGTAGCTTCTCTCTCGTAAATATTTCATCTGTTTTTCCCGCAGCTAAAATTGTTTTATTTAATAAAATAGTGTAATCAAAATACTCTGTTACAGTTTGCAAATCATGATGAACAACAAAAATACTTTTTCCTTGTGCCTTTAAATTTTTTAAAATCTCAATAATTGTTTTTTCCGTTGCGGCATCAACCCCTGCAAACGGCTCATCTAAAAAATAAATCTCTGCATTTTGCGCTAATGCCCTAGCTAAGAACACACGCTGTTGTTGTCCTCCTGATAGCTGACCGATTGAGCGCTCTGCAAAATCCTGCATTCCAACACTCGTTAACGCCTGCATGGCAAGCACTCTATCATGCTTTGTTGGGCGCTTAAATAACCCACGGTGTCCGTAGCGCCCCATTAACACTACATCAATCGCTGTCGTTGGAAAATCCCAATCCACAGCATTGCGTTGGGGTACATAGCCAACAACTAAGCTCTTCGGCGAAAAGGACTTTCCTAAAATCTCCACCTTGCCAATTTTATTTGGCAGCTGGTTCAATATCGCTTTTAAAAAAGTCGATTTGCCAGCGCCATTTGGTCCAATAATCGCAGCTAAATGCCCAGTTGGTACTGACACATTGACATTTTCAAGCACCTTTTTTTTATCATAAGCAACCGATAAATTTTCAACAGTTAAAGCTTCCATCTACTCCACCTACTTCAATGAATCGACAATTGTGTCGACATTATATTTATACATACCTAAATACGTGCCCTCTTCCGTTCCTTCAGCACCCATTGCATCCGAGAATAATTCGCCACCAATAATGACAGCATGCCCTTTCTCCTTTGCACCTTCAATAACTGCCTTCATTGCCTTATCCGATACGCTAGACTCTATGAAAATAGCTTTAATATTATTTTCTACTAAATAATCAACCATATTTTGCACATCCTTTACCCCATATTCCGAATCTGTGCTCAAGCCTTGCAACCCTCTTACATCAAAGCCTAAGCTTTCACCAAAATAATTAAAGGCATCATGAGCAGTAACTAAGATTCTTTGTTGTGCTGGAATTTCCTCCACACGACTAGTCACATATTCCTTTAATTCATCTAATTGCGCCAAGTATGCCGCTTCATTTGCTTCAAAATCATCCTTGTACTCGGGATACTCCCCAACTAATGTAGCTCCAATCGCAGCTACGACCTCTTTCCATAAATCAATATCAAACCAAATATGCGGGTCATGTAATGTAGCATCCTCATCATCAGCTAATAATGCACCTTTATCTAGCTGCTCACCTACTGCCAATACCGTTTTTTCCTCAGCCATTTGATTAAAAATATCCTGCATCTGCCCTTCTAAATATAAGCCGTTATAAAAAATCACTTCTGCTCTATCTAGCTTTGTTAAATCACTTTGCGTTGCTTTGTATAAATGGGGGTCTACACCCGGCCCCATTAATGTCGTCACTTGTAAATGCTCCCCACCTATTATTTTAATCGCATCCCCAATTTGTCCTGTAGTCGCCACAACATTTCCTTCTCTTTCCTCTCCTCCATCACTACATGCGGCTAACAATAAAATTAATCCCATAACTGCTAAAAACCGTTTCATTATCAACTAAACTCCCTTTCTATTTATCAATTTTGCCCCAGCGGAAATTAGCCTAAAACTGTCACGCCCTGTGACATCCACCGGAGCTTGGGGCAACACGATGTTGGTCACTCAACCATTGTGCGCGTGTAGTGGCACTCTTAGACTGTGCTCTTCTTTATCAGCGGGTGTTTGGACACCAACTGAAAGAAGTTAAATTTTCCGAAGCATATAGCATTAGCTTATCTATATAACAGCAAGTAATATCGCGATTCTTACTAATTTTGTTATAAATACATAAGCAATCATTAGAATATTTTTCGCAATGACCACTATCTTTCGGCAGAGCTAATATGTTTCCCTAAGGAAAAATATATGCTATAACGAAAGAAATTGCAAGCTAAAATATTAAAAAAATTTTTGTGCCAAGTATTCTACGAAACAATTCATTAAAAAATCCTCTCAATAGCTAGCAAAATAAATACGCTTTTTATTAATTTCATAAAGGAGAAAATTCCGCTAAATAACGATAAAAAGCAACCACATTTCTGCGGTTGCTTGTGTATATATAACGCTATATAAAGGATACTAATTTTGATAATGCTCTGCTAATGCATTTGCAGCAATAATTGCTTGATACACATCATCAGGAGTAACTGGATGTGGCATATTTTTCATGGTATCTCCTTCGGCACAGGCAGTTTCAGCCACTTTTCTCCACTCCTCTTCTCGGAATTCATCCAGACCAAGATCATTTAAAGTTAATGGTAAACCAATCCCTTTAATAAATTGAATTACATCTTCAATTTCCTCTTTTGGTGCACTTTCTAAGACAAGCTGTGTTAAAACACCAAATACTACTTTTTCACCATGTTGTGCACCATGAAGTGATGGAACAGCAGTCATTCCATTATGAATAGCATGGGCAGCAGCTAAGCCACCAGCTTCAGCGCCTACACCACTTAAATAAATGGTCGCTTCAATTATATTTTCAACTGCTAGTGTGGATATACCTTGATCAACTGCGATTTTTGCTTGAAAACCATATTCTATAATGGTGTCATAGCACATTTTAGCAATTCCTAACCCTGATAAAGTTGGTTTTAAATTCACCAAATTATCACCATTTTTATGGTAACATGCACGTGCTTCAAAATAAGTAGCAAGGGCATCTCCAATCCCAGCTACAAAAAAACGTGTCGGTGCCGCAGCTAATATCGTAGTATCCGCCAATACAACATCTGGATTTGATGGTAAAAACAAATAACGGTCGAATGAACCATCAGAATTATAAATAACTGCAAGGGCTGTACATGGTGCATCAGTTGAAGCAATGGTCGGAAAAATTACTACAGGTAAGTGCTCATAATAAGCAGTTGCTTTAGCTGTGTCTAATGTTTTTCCGCCACCGATACCAACAATTACGTTTGCTCCAGATTGTTTGACTAATTCACGGTGTTTATCAATTTCTCCCTGCGTAATTTCATAATTAAATTTTACAAATTCACTTTTATAGCCTTCACTTTCAAAAGACTTACCAGCTTCTTCCTTGGCACGTTCAAGAATAAACTCATCACATATTACATAAGCGTGGTCACCATATACCTTTGTATAATTTGGTAATGTTTTCAATAAATTTTGACCGACTATAAATTTTTTAGGTGATGTAATGGATTTTGGCTTTTTAAACATTATAAGTCCCCTCTGCAATTGAATTTCTTCATAGTTATTTACTTTAAACACGAAAATATTTACTGAAAAGTTAGACAACTTATGCATAATGAAGGTCTATTAGGAAAATATGGAATATCTTCTTATTTCAAAACTTTAATTATCAATAAAAAAAATTATCATCATCTTGTGTAATGGTAGGATTTAGTAGCTTCTCGATGAATTACTTTGTATTTTGCGGTTACTTATCACTGCAATTGCTAAATCAAAATAAAATATTTTAACTCCGCAAAAAGCATATAAAAAACCCTGTTATATCAACGTTCGCTGTACATTTAATCTATAATCTTTTATAATATATTTTAGAAATAGAAAGGGGTTTACTCGCAGTGAAAATTTTGATTACACTACTTATCGTTATTGCAGTCATCGCTGTATATATTTTAATTAGCTCAATGCGGTTGAAAAAGGCGGTAACGAATTTAACACAGGATGAATTTATTCAAGGCTACCGCAAAGCACAATTAATCGACTTGCGTGAAGCAAAGGAGTTTGATGCTGGACATATTTTAGGCGCTCGTAATATCCCATCAACACAGCTCAACACACGCTACAAAGAAATTCGTCCAGACTTACCAGTATACTTATACTGCCAAAACACAGGCCGTAGCGCACGTGCAGCACTCATGCTAAAAAAGCGCGGCTTTAATCAAATCTATCAGCTCCAAGGCGGCTTCAGAACTTGGACAGGCAAGATTAAATCAAAGGCATAAAATAGCGTCTAAAATGTCGTGCGGTTGCCGACATTTTAGACGCTATTGTTTGTGTTTCTTTAAAGAGTTCACCCCGAAGAAAATAACAAAACCATTTTTCGACGTTTTATTTTGACAACGCATTCAAATTGAGTAGTTTATGAGCGGATTCAGATGATTTATGAGCGAATTCGTTCGGTTTATGAGCGAATTTAGCCATCTTATGAGCGAATCGGTACTTTCCGCCTACTAATATAAAAACGCCCCTAAAGCCGGCAACTGCACGGCTTTAGGGACGTCCCTTACCATTATTTTGTATAACGTAGCACAGGTGTACGAGCTGCGCGGGCTTCATCTAAGCGCGATACAACTGTCGTATGTGGTGCTTCTTGTACAATTGTTGGATTTTCTTCTGCTTCTTTTGCAATTGCAATCATTACATCACAGAATGCATCCAATGTTTCTTTTGATTCCGTTTCAGTTGGCTCAATCATAATACCTTCTTCCACATTAAGCGGGAAGTATACTGTTGGTGGGTGATAGCCAAAGTCAAGTAAACGTTTCGCAATATCAAGCGTACGTACGCCAAGTTTCTTTTGACGGCGACCAGATAAAACGAATTCATGCTTACAATGACGGTTATACGGTAAATCATAAAATTCTTCTAAGCGACGCATCATATAGTTAGCGTTTAATACCGCATATTCTGTCACGGCTTTTAAGCCGTCTGGACCCATTGTACGAATATACGTATATGCACGTACATTAATACCGAAGTTACCGTAGTAAGGCTTCACGCGACCGATTGATTGCGGACGATTGTAATCGAAGTGGAATGTACCATCTTCTTTTTTCACCAAGACTGGCTTTGGTAAGAACGGAATTAAATCTGCTTTTACCCCAACTGGACCCGACCCTGGGCCACCGCCACCGTGTGGACCTGTGAATGTTTTGTGCAAGTTTAAGTGCACGCAGTCAAAGCCCATATCGCCAGGGCGTGCTTTTGACATAACTGCGTTTAAGTTAGCACCATCATAATAAACTTTCCCGCCTACTTCATGGATGATTTTTGCCATCTCAATGATGTTTTCTTCGAATAAACCAAGTGTATTTGGATTTGTTAGCATTAATGCTGCTGTATCAGGACCTACAACACGGCGTAAATCCTCTAAGTCCACAAGACCGTCCTCACCTGATTTAATTGTAATTGTTTCAAAGCCCGCAACTGTTGCAGATGCTGGGTTAGTACCGTGCGCTGAGTCAGGAACAATCACTTTATTACGGTGACCTTCACCATTTGCCTCGTGGAATGCGCGAATCATCAATAACGCTGTCCACTCACCGTGCGCACCTGCTGCTGGTTGTAATGTTACTTCATCCATACCTGTAATTTCTTCTAGAGAGGTTTGTAAATCATATAATAGCTCCATTGCACCTTGTACCGTTGATTCGTCCTGTAATGGGTGCACATTCGCGAAGCCGCTAAAACGCGCTACAGCTTCGTTAATTTTTGGATTGTACTTCATTGTACATGAACCGAGTGGATAGAAGCCTGAGTCTACACCATGGTTACGGCGAGACAGGGCTGTGTAATGGCGCATAATATCTAATTCAGATACTTCTGGTAGCTCAGCAGCCTCTTCGCGCACATAGCCTTCTGGTAATAAGTCTGCTAAATCGTATTCTGGCACATCAAGCGGCTCTAAGTTATAGCCAACACGACCAGGTTTTGTAATTTCAAAAATGAGTGATTGGTTTTCGTTATGCATTGTAAGCCCCCATCTCTGCAACGAATGCGTCAATTTCTTCTTTAGTACGTAGCTCTGTTACAGCGATTAACGCATGGTTTTCTAGCTCAGGATATACACGACCTAAATCAAAACCACCGATAATGCCTTTGTCAATTAAGCCTTTATTAATTTCAGTAACAGATTTTTTCGTTTTCACAACGATTTCATTGAAGTGTGCACCTTGGTAAGCAACTTCAAAGCCAGCAGCTTCAAAAGCATTTTTTGCATAGCGTGTTTTAACGATATTTTGCTTTGCCACTTCCTGAATTCCTTGCTTACCAAATGCCGTCATTGCAACAGAAGCTGCAAGTGCTAGTAATGCTTGGTTCGAACAAATATTTGATGTCGCTTTATCACGACGGATATGCTGTTCACGCGCTTGTAATGTTAATACATAACCACGGCGACCTTGCTCGTCAACTGTTTCACCAACTAAACGACCAGGTACTTTACGCATTAATTTTGATGTTACTGCAAAATAACCACAGTGAGGACCGCCGAAGCCTTCTGCAATACCGAATACTTGTGCATCACCTACTGCAATATCAGCACCAAGCTTACCTGGAGGTGTTAATACCCCAAGTGCTAATGGGTTTGCTGATACGATAAATAAACCTTTTGCTTCATGCGTAATTTCGCCAATTGTTTTTAAATCTTCAATTTGACCAAAGAAGTTTGGATATTGTACCATTACAGCCGCTGTTTGATCATCCACTAAGCCTTTTAGTGCTTCAATATCCGTTACGCCATCCTTCGTTGGCACTGCAACGATTTCGATTGATTGACCGTATGCGTATGTTGCCACAACATCTTTATATTCTGGATGTATCGCACCCGATACAAGAATTTTTTTACGACGCGTATGACCCGCTGCTAGCATACCTGCTTCAGCAAGTGATGTACCGCCATCATACATTGATGAGTTCGCTAAATCCATGCCTGTTAATTCTGCAATCATCGTTTGGAACTCAAAAATCGCTTGTAGCTCACCTTGTGAAATTTCTGGTTGATATGGTGTGTAAGCAGTGTAAAACTCTGAACGAGAAATAACATGGTCAACAATTACAGGCTTGTAGTGGTTATAAACGCCCGCACCTAAAAATGATACGTTTGCTGCTGTATCCTTGTTTTTCGCTGCTAATGCTGCAAGCTCTTTCATTAGTGCTGCTTCTGATTTTGCTTCTTTAATGTCATATTGCCCTTGGAAACGAACTTCCTCTGGAATATCTGAGAATAGTGCATCAATTGAATCAACGCCAATTGTTGCTAACATTTCTTGTTTGTCCTGTTCCGTCATTGGTAAATAACGATGTTTCATGAGAACCCTCTTTTCAACTATTATTTTGATCGCTTATAAAAAGGTGTTGCCACTATTACTGCTGGCACTAACTTACCGCGAACTTCGATTTCAATTTCTGTTCCTACTTCAGTAAAAGCTGTATTTAATAAAGCGACACCAATATTACGTTTTGTTAATGGCGATTGCGTGCCTGTTGTTACTTCACCAATTTCTACGCCATCTTTAAACACTTTATAACCGTGTCGAGGAATACCTTTGCCAACCATCTCTAGACCTACAGATTTACGTGTCAGCCCCGCTTCTTTTTGTGCGATTAACGCTTCTTGACCGATAAATTTCGGTTCTTTCTGAAGCTTTACCGCAAAGCCAATCCCTGCCTCTAATGGAGAAATATCTTTTGATAGCTCTTGACCATAAAGCGGCAAGCCAGCTTCAAAACGAAGTGTATCACGTGCACCAAGACCCGCTGGCACGACACCCTGTTCTTTTCCAGCTTCTAGAATTTTATGCCATTGCGCAATAATTGCCTCAGGTGTGCCGTAAAGCTCAAAACCATCTTCACCAGTATAACCACTGCGTGATACAAGCACTTGATGTCCTGCAATTTCTACATTTTCTTGGAATTTGAAATATTTAATTTCTTTTAGGTCTGTTGCTGTTAAAGTTTGTAGTACTTCTTCTGCTAAAGGTCCTTGTAATGCAATTTGTGCGAACTCGCTTGAACGATTTACAATCGTTACATCACCTTCTACATGCTGTAGCATCCACTCGAAATCCTTTTCGATATTTGCAGCGTTCACGCATAGTAAGTAGTTATTTTCAGATAAACGATACGTTAATAAATCATCAACAACACCGCCAGATTCATAGCACATTGCACTGTACTGTGCACCACCAATTGCTATTTTGGAAATATCATTCGATAAGATTTTTTGCAAAAATGCAAGCGCATCGTTACCTTCTACAAAAATCTCTCCCATATGCGATACATCGAATAAACCTGCGCGATTTCGTACCGCATCGTGCTCGTCTTTAATCGATGAAAATTGCACTGGTAATTCCCATCCACCAAAGTCGATTGTTTTCCCACCATATTGTGCATATGCATCAAATAGCGGTGTGCGTTTTAATTCTGTCATTCCACGTTCCTCCTCACATTAATTACATCAAAAAAGACAGACGAATCCCTTGTATTTGGAATTCTCTGTCCTTGCACCTGAAAGTTACACCTATTATTGAATCATTTCACATAATAGGCTTTCCCCTTTGGTGGCTACTTAGGTAAATAAGAAGCACTCTCCAGAGTTGCGTCCTGTACGAGTCTTTTTGCCTGAGAGATTCATAGCTCAGCTACTTGCTCCTTCGGCGACGCCACATCACGTTCTCTCCCCGTACAATCATCCGCAGTAATGATGTTTTAAAATAGATTGTCAACTACAAACTACTTCGTCATATCTTTTTGAAAGAATAGACACTATCTAAGCCATATCCTAACATTAGATGTGATAAAAACGCAATCATTTTTTAATTTTATAACCAGACACGAACATTATTGAACATATAAATTATTTCGTTCGCCTTTTAAGCGATTTACTTGAAATCCTATATATTCCACAATGAGACGAAGTGTTCTCCCAGCAGTTAATACTTGTATATGCCCTACTTCTCTGTAAAATTTCCGACGCTCTAAATATAGCTGATGCAGCTGTTCCTTTGTAGAACTTTGTACAATCGGACGATTTTTATCATTTTTTATGCGCATATATATATCTTCAAAGGTTGCATCAAGGAAGAACACAAGGCCTGTACGACGCATAATTTTACGATTTTCCGCATTTACAGCTACGCCCCCACCTGTTGCAATAATGCACGCTTCATCGCGGAAGTTCTCTAAAAATTCAGTTTCCAACCGCCGAAAGTGTGCCTCCCCATACTTCTCGAAGATTTCTGGTATCGTCATCCCCTGCTGTCTGACAATTTCTTTGTCCATATCATAGTAAGGCATTTTCAAATAAAAGCTTAACCTTCGACCTATTGCGCTTTTACCACAGCCCATAAAGCCCACTAAATAAATTTTGCGCATTGCTTCACCTTCTTATCACATCAAAATCAAGTTCAATCTATTCACCAATTTTCGTTAGTATGTTTATCGTAGCACGAACATTGACGAATTCCAACGAATTATAAATTTTTAGCTTAGATTGATAATTTGCTGCATATGTTATACATAATCCTGCGATAAGAAATAGCAGTATAATCGCTATCGGAAACAATGCCCCTCGTTCATTTTTCAGGTGGAACAATAAATATTCGCTCCTCTTTTGAGCCATCCATCAATTGTGCATTTAGCACAAGATAGCTATTTATTTTTTGAAAATGCACAGAGCTAACACCTACAAATAAAATTTCATTCCCTGAATTTAAGCGCACACGAATTGTCTCACTTGATTTGCTAATATAATGGTTTAAACTTCCCTGGACAACTTGTATTTCTGCCCCTCCATTGCGTATGTGAACTTCATCGGCTGCCACAATGTAATTTTGCAAATCTGCAATAAACATTTCCCATCTAGCTTCCTGTGTAGCATTATGTTTATAAAGAGGCGACATATATATGATAATGAACAATAAAAGCTTGGAGAATAAAAGCAAAGCACCAAGCTGAAATATAGCCTCCATAAAAGTAAAGCCCTTCTGAGTGGATATATGCTTTACAAGCCGACACATTTTTGTCGACGCCCCTTTACATTATCAAAATCAACACATATTTCCCCAGCGCTATAATGCCAAGCATAAGGTATTTTTTGAATGGTCATTTCGCCACTTGTAATACCGTATAGCTTTACAATACGAGCGCCATTTAATGCAACCTCACTCGCATGGAGCTCTGTTTTTTTATTAGCCAAATTTCCCTGTAAATGAGTTAACATAGGCAACAACGTGCTAGCTAAACAAAAAATAATGACTAAACCAAACAAACTATCAACAACTGAAAATCCTTGATTATTGCGAAAGAAGACGCATTCTCCCCTTTCCTAAATTAATTGAAAATATCATTCGCCTCTCTCCCATTAAAAACTCTATTCTTCCAAAATTAACAATTGTTCCATAACCAGTAAACTCAATTCGCGTATTAGTCGTGTAAATATTTGCAGTAATCCCCTCTGGAAGGTGGCGGGAAATAAGCAATTCACCATAATGTTGAAAGCATTGTAATTCTTCTCCTTCCCTAACCCAGCACCTCGTAGCCAAACCATTTTTGATTGACAATGCTTGCATTTCCAGCAAATCAAGCTCAAACTGCTGTATCGTTTTTTCATAAATATCAAGCTTCATTTGTCGAAGAGAAAAAGTAAGCGTTAAAAAGCTAAGCAAGGATATAATTGCTAAGACGAGTAACATTTCTATAAAAGTAAAACCATCCTCATTTCGTCTCATCCTTCCTCACTATTTCCTACAAGTATTACTTTCCCTTCCTCATTAATTGTGACAAGCTCGCCATTCGGACATTTCGCCTCCTCACTTTCGATGTATTCCTCGTTGAACAAATCAGTAACAGTTGGCGTTGTCATATGGTCAATCTTATACGCCTCAACTTGCCCTTGTAGCATCGTCATATAAGCTGAACAACCCTTGCTATCAATGGTCGCAAAATGCTTCGTTACATTTGGTATAGTTACCAAAATAAGAATCGAAACAATTAGCAGCACAACTAACATTTCCACTAAAGTAAAGCCCTTTTCATTTTTCAATTTTTCATCCCTCCTAGTGTAATCAAATGACTTCGAGCATTTTATACATCGGCAATAAAATGCTTAAATAGGCGGCGATAATGCATGCAGCAATGATTAAAAATAATATCGGCTGAATAAGCTGCATTGTATTGTGTATAATATTTTCTAGCTTTTGATCAAGCAATTCAGCGTAAATTAACAACTCTCGACCGAGCAGCCCACTTTTTTCGCCATGCTCGATAAATTGCTCGAATCGAGGTAAGAAAAAACCAATTAATAAAACAGTTTGTGCTAAACTATCGCCATAAATGATTCGTGCGCCAATACATTTGGCAATATAGCTGAGCTGTGGTTGCAGGTCTTGTTGCTCCAAATAATGGAGTGATTGCTGTAATGACATGCCACTTACTAATAAATCACCTAATGAGCGTGCAAACCGCCTCGTCATCAGTAAGGTCCAAAAATAGCTTAATATTGGTATTTTTAATAATATATACAATTGTAAATCTACTCTCTTGTGACGGATATAAATCGAGGCAATGACCGTTATTACAATGAGGAAAAATGCACTAATTATAATGTAATCTGGGACATGAAGAAAAAATCTTGTCCATTGTATTGTAGTATTTTCAGTTTTTATTGTTCTTGAGTATAGCATTTGTTCAATTGTTGGCAAAAAATAGAGCCGAAATGCTATGAATAATGAAATGATAAAAGTAAAGAGCAGTGCGGGGTATAATAATATTTTCGTAAAACGTAGCTTCATTTTTTCTTGAAATCGCATTTGTTGCGCAATAATTTGAAGGGTATTTGCAAGCTGACCTGTCGCTTCTGCCAACTGAATCGCTATTAAAAACCGTGACTTTACACCTAATTGACGCAAAATAAATGTGACACTTTGCCCCTTTTGAAAACAGTCATCTACTAGCTCTTGCCAGTACGCACAATCCTTTACATGATAAGGAAGTAACATTGTAATACAATCCGCAAAAGTATAGCCTTCTTGAAGTAGCTGACTCATTCGTTCGATTAGCTCAGGCAACCGCTTCACTTGAAATTTCGGACGAATAGCACATTGCATGAAGCGATGATTAATGCGTGAAACGTGCATAGGGCGACCCTTCCACTTGGTATCTTTGATGTTCGAGCGTGTGATGATAGTGGAGTGAATAAGCCTCCCCATGTGCAATAGCAACAAATGCCTCGTATAAATGAACATCGCTTAAAAGCTCGAAAATTGCTTTGCGGCCATCCTCTACTTTTGTTTCAACGAGCGTTTGGGCGATAATGCCAACCGTAGCTTGTCGCAATTCGTCTAGCGATACACCTAAATCCATTAACCGATATAGGCAGTTAACTGTATTTTTAGCATGAACAGTGGATAATACTAAATGACCACTAAGTGCGGCTTGAATAGCAATTTCCGCTGTTTCAGCATCGCGAATTTCACCTATCATAATGACATCTGGAGAGTGCCGCAAAATTGCTCGCAACCCTTCCGCATAGGTTACCCCTGCACGTTCATTCACCTGTATTTGGATAATTTGTTCATGATTTTTCTCGACTGGGTCCTCCAATGAAATGACATGACGTTTTAACTCAGTACAGCAATAATGAATTAAAGAGTAGAGAGATGTCGATTTACCTGTTCCTGTCGCACCACAAAAAAGCAGGAGCCCTTGTCTATTTTGCACAAGCTGTTCAATTTTTCTAGCCATCTTTATGTCATAGCTTAGCTCTGCAAGTGGTAATGTCATATTCTGTTTTAAAATACGAATAACTAAGCTCTCCTTCCCTAGCACGGAAGGCAATGTCGATATTCGAAACGCAAAAACGGTTTGTTCAAATTCTTTTTGAAATGCGCCACTTTGAGGTTTGCGCTTTTCACTTATATCAAGTGCAGATAAAAATTTATAGTACGTAATAATTCTTGTAGCTATTTCTTGAGGTAACTCACCTTTTACATGCATTTTGCCATATTTGCGAAATACTACGCTGTAGCGGTCATTTGTTGGGGATAAATGAATATCGGATGCGCTAAATGCCAATGCTTCTTCTATCAATTGCTCACTTTTTCTCACAACAATCGATTCTGTTTCTATACAACACACCTCTCTTTCGATTTTTCACTAACTAGCTATCTTAGCGCAATTATAGTAGGAGAAAATACATTCGAAAAGCGGTTTGAGCAAAATAAATTTTTGACCTATTTTTTTATAGCAATATTTCAAATTTCGCTATTTTTTATTAAAGGTTTAACTTCTTTATATTTTTTGCGATGAGGATGGTGATAGTTTATTGTAGGAGCAAATTTTTGTATCGAAAGCGAAGTGACAAATACAGAAGTCTCCCACCTCTATTGGTGGAAAGATAAATGTATGGGTAGCAGGACGCACGCTGGTAATCCAAAGACCACGCCAACACCGTACTCCCGCGGATGTCACAGATTTGAAGAGAAGCCTGTGTGATGCGGGTCAAATAACCGTCGACGCATGTCATGACGGTTTTAGGTTAACCTACACCAAACAGCTCAAAAAAATTTGGACTAGAGTTAGCCGAGGTGTAATCTACTTTTTCACTATATGTTTGAATCGATGGAAAAGCATTGACAAACTAACATTGTCCTTCATTTATTTAGAAAAAATCAACGTTTCCATTAATCTTTATTTTTTATAATTAGCTATTACAATTACTTTTGCATTTTAGAAAAAATGTACACTGCTTTGTCACAAAGAAAGTGGAAGTTCCAGTTTACTTTCTTCAGTGAAATCATTTATAATGGATTGGAGAAGATTGTATTTATATATAGAAGGAGGGGAATTACACATGAGCAATATGTATAAAGTTATGGCATTCTGGACGGGTGTTTTCGCTATTATGTTCTACTTAGGTGGAATGTACGAGGTTTCGCTATTATTCGTAGGTAATACTGGTTTATTCTTATTATTAGGCTTTTTAAACCTTTCAGAGCGCATGTATATGTACATTTTCGGTGCTTATTTAACTATTTTCTTCGCAGGTTTCACATATTACACAACATTTATGCACGTACCTGGTGGAGGGCATTAATCACAGCATTTAAGCGTGGGCAAAGTAAAATTACTTCGTCCACGCTTTTTTATTATTTAAAAGCCATTCAAAAATGGGTTCATTTCCATTTCGGCAGCAGGTGTCGTATAATTTCCATGACCCGGATAAATAATCGTGTCCTCCGCCAATGTGAGTAGCTTATCATGAATAGACTTTAACAGCACTGGCATTGAACCAGCAATTAAATCCGTACGTCCAATGCTGCCCTCAAATAATGTGTCTCCTACAATCGCAAAGCCATCCTCTTCAAATATATAGGAGATACTGCCTGGGGAATGCCCTGGTGTAAATACTGCCTTGAATGTAAAGTCTGCAATATTAAACACTTGCTCTTGTCGAATAATATGTTCCTCTTTCGGTGCATTTACAACATAGTTCGGTAATTCAGCATATTTACCTGAGCCATTTTTCATCGGATCAGCTAGCCAATCTACCTCTTTTTCATGGACGTAAACAGGTATATTAAATGCATCACGCACCTCATTAACTGCGCCAATATGGTCAAAATGTGTATGCGTTAAAAAAATGGCTACTGGTTTTAATTGGTTTGCTTTAATTTCACGAATTAAGCGCTCCCCTTCTTCACCTGGGTCAAAAATTAGGCATTGCTTCTCGCTATTGCTCACAATATAACAATTTGTTTGAATAGGACCAAGCGGATATGTACGAGTACTCAACTTCATAATAGAAAACCTCCATTCGATTCATTCTAAATTGTATACGAAGTTCAAACAAACGTCACTTTTTCCGCTCGACAAAAGGTATAATAAGATTTACAATAGAAGAGGAATATTGTTTGCGACATTCATTTTCTGATGTCGAAAGGAGTGTCTTTTTAATGAACTTATTAATGGTTATTTTCGGTTTAGTAGCTATTTTTGCCGTAGTTGGTACATTCCAAGCAATTAAAGAAAAAAATCTTCTAGGTATTGTTTTCAACCTAGGTGCAGCAGCAATCTTCGGATGGTTTGTTGTCATGACTGTTCTTAACGCTGGATACCCACCAAAACTTCACTAAATAGCTAATAAG
Source organism: Metasolibacillus sp. FSL K6-0083 (assembly GCF_038630865.1). Classification (NCBI taxonomy): domain Bacteria; kingdom Bacillati; phylum Bacillota; class Bacilli; order Caryophanales; family Caryophanaceae; genus Metasolibacillus; species Metasolibacillus sp. FSL K6-0083. Next base: position 894,932 of record NZ_CP152046.1, read on the forward strand.
AGGACGAGCTGCCGTTTCACAACGGTATAGCTCGTCTTTTTATTTATTTTCCGATTTATCAAGCTAACCTAAAGCCGTTGCTGAAAGAAGTTAGATTCAAAAGAAGGTCGCTAACCCTGGCGTTTATTCTATCTCCAAAGAAATCCTTTTCTATTTTGTCTAGCTAATCCTTTAATGAACATCAATAAAGGCGTCCTAAAAGCAGGTAATACACTGCTTTTGGGACGCCCCACTTATCTTTATTTCACTGAGTCTCGTATCAAATTACCTGTCTGTGCATCATAAAAACGCAATAAATCTCCATTAATAATCGCATCAGAATAACCTAATTCAGTTGCCGCGCTCTCTATTAATGGCTCACAAGCGGTGATATCAATTTGCTCGCCAGTAGCTTTGTCATAGCATACATCACTTGCATAGACTACTTTGTCTGTAATAAAGCGACCATCACGGAAAATCACAAAGTCCTCATGGTCCTCTGAGAATAGGTCTGCACCAAGTTGCATATCCTTCGACGTATCAATACCTAGTAAGTGTAAAATCGTAGGACGTAAATCAATTTGACCCGCAGCCGTTTCCATTACCTGCCCATCATTTGCACCTGGAATATGAATAAATAATGGAACAGATTGTAATAATGCGCTGTCATAAGGTGTAATTTCTTCCTTTTCTAAATACATAGCCATCGCTTTATTATGGTTTTCCGAAATACCGTAGTGGTCACCATACATGACGATAATGGAATTATCATATAAGCCTTTTTCCTTTAAATCATCAAAAAATACCTTTAATGCCTCATCCATATAACGAACCGTCTGGAAATAGCGGTTTAATGTACCCGAATTGGACGTATACTCATCAATCATTATATCTTCTGGATCAAGATAGAATGGGTAATGGTTTGTCAATGTAATTAGACGTGAATAAAACGGCTGTGGCATTTCAGTCATATGCTGTACTGATTGTTGGAAGAACGGAACATCCTTCATCCCCCAGTTTACTGCCTCACCTTCGCCAACCTCATACGAATTGACATCATAAAACTTTTGAATATTTAATGACTGGTAAATCATATCACGATTCCAAAATGATTTATTATTTGGATGCATGACATTTGTAAAGTAACCGTTATCTCCTAGGCGTTCTGCCATTGAATTATACGTGTTACCACCATGTGTAAAGAATACTGCACCTCGTCCTAGACCAAATAAGGAGTTTTCTAAAATAAACTCCGAGTCAGATGTTTTCCCTAACCCTGTTTGATGATAGAAATTATTAAAATAATACGTATCCTTATCTCGCGTCAACGAGTTTAAAAATGGTGTGACTTCTTGGCCATTCATATCATTATTAATAACAAAGTTTTGCAATGATTCAAGCGACACAACAATTAAATTGCGCCCAGCATATTTACCAAACATCTCAGGGTTTGGTTCTGCCTGATTTGCACGTACATAGTTGTTTACTTCAACAAGCTCACTGCCATCAGCTAGCGCTCGCTGTGCCGAAGACTTTGATTGAATATAAATATCATATAAATGATAGTTATACGTACCGATATTTTTCACTAATAATTCGCGGTCAAAGCTGCGTGTTAAAAGCTGTGGGCGCTCTGTTTCAGCAAGTCCTAAATTTAATAAAAGCATTGCTGCCGCTAGCACAAAGTAAGCATGGCGCACATCTTTACGAATAGTTAATTGCCCGTTTAATTTCGGAGCAAATTTCAATAAAATAGCAATAAAAATAACGTCGATAAAGTAGAAAATATCCCAAACATTAATAATAGCTAATGCAGATGTTCCTAAATCACCAAAATTGCTCGTCTGGAACAATACTGGTAATGTAATAAAGTCATTGTAGAAACGGTAAAATGCAACGTTTCCATACAACACAATCGACAAGATTAAACTCATAATTAAAATATAACGATTACGAGTAGTCGATTTCTTAAAAAATAGTGATAATCCGTAGGCAATTAATAAAAAGCTAATTGGATTAATCCATAAAATAAAATATTGCATCGCATTTTCAATTTTCATATCAAAGCTTGTTTGATACACAATCACTGTTTTAATCCATGTAGCAATAATTGCAAAAGCTAAAATTGAATGTTTAGGCCATTTACTAATAGAACTCATTCCTCAACATCCTTTCTTTATTTCCAAACCTTTACTTTAAGATTTTTTTGTTCACCTTTATTTCATCAGCCACACCACTAATGAGCAAAAACTTTCATATCTATTTCCCTTTTTCTACTAAAATGAAACAAAATCTATCTTAAAGCTTTTTATAAAATTTCGCAATACAAAATCGCGCATTATTCAATAGACAGAATATTGTAGTCATATACACGATTTTCCATTGTCCTATATTAGTACGTCTTTTCAGCAAAAAGGTTTCACCCTTTTTGTTCCATTTGTATTCTGGATGCCTCTTGACGCATTAATAAAAGTGCCGTTTGGAAGTCACGAGGCTCTATTATACCTGCTTTATATAGCTCACGTATCTCATCTTCCATCAGCATTAAATCGCCAAGACGATCTGTCGTATAAATATATGTGCCATATTGCTTTAATAGCTCATAAATATCAATCATCGATTTCATCTCATTGGCTCCTCTCGATTTGCTGTACAATAAATATAGCCTGTTTCTGTAATGATTGTATGGACAGGAATATCGTGAGCCTCGGTAGGTACGTGCTCCGCTAATTGCTCGCTGAAAGCGAGTGCAAGCAAAGTCCCTTGATAGCCTGGCAAGTAGCGGTCGTAATAGCCTCCTCCATAGCCTATGCGATAGCCCTTTTTATCAAAAACGATTCCTGGCACAATAATCGCATCAATTGTATCTCGTTCAATAAGCTCAGTTATAGTTGGAATCGGCTCTCTTAAATCCATATAAACGGTTTCTAATTGAAAAAAGCCCTCGATTGCGTAAAATGTCATCTCTCTCGTTTTCGGATGACATTTAGGCACAGCAACTGTCTTGCCTTGTTGCCATAACGCCTCAATAATAGCAATTGTATCGACTTCAGGCTTCGTTGAAATTGTAACAGCAATCGTCTTTCCTTCTATAATAGAAGGCTGCTGCATTAACTGCTTGCCGATTGCGAAAGAACGCTCCCGGTAATCTATATCTGAAATGGCATTTAGCTTGCTACGTACTTCCTGACGTATTTGTTTTTTATCCATTGTCATTCCTCACTTATGGAAATTATCTTCTATATTTAAAGTAAAAAGCCAAAACCACTCGGGGCTTTGGCTAATTGAGCAATTACTTCGTTTCACGGTGAAGAGTGTATTTCTTCTCGCGAGAGCAATATTTTTTCAGTTCAAGACGCTCTGGATTGTTACGCTTGTTCTTTTTAGAAATGTAGTTACGTTCGCCGCAATCTGTGCAAGCTAAAGTAATGTTTACGCGCATTATTAACCCTCCCACTCTAATTAAGAATAAAAATTGAGCATGATTTATACGACTTTCCCATTATAACATAAAGCGAAAAAAAAGCTAGTATCATTTCATATTAAGTTGCTCTATGGTAAAATGAAAGACAATTGCAAGAGGTTGTCTGAAAAGTCATTTTGAGACGAGTAACCGCAGGAGCATTGGTTTTATTAAATATTGATAATAATAGTTCAGGCTGTCAGAAAAGGAATACCCTTTTGAGCAGCCTCGATTGGAGCGTTCAACATGGAATTGTCAATTATTTTAATGATTATTGGGATTTTCTTTATTATCATTTCTCTATTTTTACGAGATTCAGCAAAGAAAGTAGAAAAAGAAGTAGAAGAATTGTCAATTAGCATTTTCCAAGAAACAAATCAATTAAAGCGTCGCTTAAAAATTGTTGAAGAGGAACTAATGCTTGAGCCAAATTTCCAAGTAGCGAAAAAAAAGCAAGCGCACTATACAGCACCTAGCCAAACATATGCCGCACAGCCTATCAACAGCATTTTAGTAAGCCAAGTGCTTGAGCTCAACAAGCAGGGGCTAGCTGTTTCTGAAATTAGCAAACTCTCAACATTATCAGAGGAGCAAATACACCAAATTCTCGCAACGGGGGGCAAGCTATGAAAACCTTTTTAAGAGGATTTGGAATTGCCTTATTTTTAGTTGGCGCTCTCCTAGTTGTAGGAAAACAGCTACAGCTTCCCATGCTTAGCAATACAACAACAAATGACGACAAAAAAGAACAAGCGGCACATATTCAAAAGCTCGAGCAGCAGCTCGCAAATGCCAATGCGCAAATTACTGAATTACAGCAAACAATAGCTGCACAAGAGCAAGCAGAGAAAGAAGTGAACAATTCGACTGCTAAAAAGAACGATGTGGCAAACGAGGAAGAAGATAAGGTTGATTCCATTGTCAGTGGAACTGTCTATATTTATGAAGGTGTCTCTATTTATGATATCGGCAAGCAAGTAGAGGATTTAGGTATTTTAACGAACGGACGTGAATTAGAGCTATTTTTATCCAAACGTGAGTATTCACGCTCTATCCAAAAAGGACAATTCGAACTAAACTCCTCTATGACAATAGAACAAATGGCACGCATTTTAACTGGAAAAATAGCTCAGCAATAAGAACGGAGGAAGTTTGCATATGACAATTTATGATATTGATGTAACGACTGACACTGGAGAAGTTTATCCATTAGCACGCTACGAAGGAAAGGTACTATTAATTGTTAACACTGCCTCTAAATGCGGATTGACAGGACAATTCGAGGAGCTTCAAGCACTATATGACAAATACGCTGAGCAAGGGCTTGTTATATTAGGCTTCCCTTCCAATCAATTTAAGCAAGAGTTAGATAGTGCTAAGGAGGCCTCAGAAGCCTGTCGCCTAACATACGGCGTTACATTTCCAATGCACGAAATTATTACAGTCAATGGCGAGGCAGCACATCCTCTCTTCAAACGATTAACGGAGGAAACAAAAGGCTTGCTCGGAAAAAATGTAAAATGGAATTTCACAAAATTTCTAGTTGACCGTAACGGACAAATTATTAAACGCTTCGCCCCAACAGACAAGCCATTGAAATTGGAACAAGAGATTGCAAGTTATTTATAAGAGTGGAGTTGTCCGAAAAGTCCATTTTGTTTTGACGCTGCATTGAAATCAATATTTTCATCACTTCCCTTTTACGGAAGGATTTCAATGTTCATCCCATTTTTAAAAGAGGCGTTCTCTGTTTATAGGAATCAATATTTTGCGAACATCATCGCTACTGTCCAAAATGCCGGCTATGTACGGCTTTTTGGACAGCCCCATTTTGTTTCTTATATTAAATCTAGCGATTACTTTAATATTTCCGTTAACGCTCTCCCATCAGTATTCGGGAAATCTAAGTTTAATAGATAGGCAATCGTCGGTCCAATATCTACGACACTCACCTCCCCAATATCCGAGCCAGCTATCACATGATTACCGGAAATAATTAAATTGCTTGTATAATTTGGCTTATTCGGTAAATAGCCATGTGTCGCATATTTTTTACCCAATGCATATAAATCAACGATAGCCTCCTGTAAATGGTCATCTTCAAAAGCATAGCCTTCCTTCGCTTCAATCATATAAGCAAATTGGCTACTTACATGAAGCTCCTTCAGTTCAGTTGTGCTTAAAATGGCTTCAATCCCATAATCACCTTGTTGCAACGCCTTGTCTAAAATGGCTAGTGCCAATTTCCCTGCTTCCATATCACCTGGCTGGATATATAAATAAGCGGAGCCACCAGCACTTTGTATGTATGCTCGCCACTGTAACTTTCCATTGTGCTCATAGATTAGGCCCTCATCATAGAATAAACGATTTAGGTACACTTTATATTGAACATCTAGCTGGCTATGGTCACCAACAATAATAAAAGTTGTCTCCTCATAAATGCCTGCCTCTTTCGTCGCCTGCACTAAATCACCAATTCGACGGTCCATGCGCTTAATGACCTTTTCAATTTCGGGGCTTTTTGTACCATGTAGATGTTTAGCATCATCTAAATCTATTAGGTGCATAAGCAATAAATTTGGTTTTTTGTTTTTAATCGTATCGACAGCACATAATGTCGTAAAGTCATCTAAATAAGGCTGTTCAATCCCTTGACGCACTTTGCCATACTTTAATTCCATTGCCAATGTAAATAGCTTACTGCCGCTTTTTAAAATTTTTAATGCTTGATTTTCGTTCTTTACAGCTTTAATTTCTGGGATATTATAATCAATTTTCGCCTTTCCTGAAACTGGCCATAATAAACCTGCCGTTTTCAACCCTTTTTTATGAGCAGCCTCATAAATAGTTGGTACTTGAATATCACTTCTAAACCAGTGCCAATTTTGATCGTTTTCTGGTACAAACGGTTGAAGCGGATTGTTATGGAAAACACCATGTTTATCTGGATACACACCCGTTACATAAGAGCTATGAATAACATATGTAAGGGTGGGGTATACGCTTTGTACTAAATCCGTTGAAGCACCGTTCTCGATTAACTTTGCTAAATTAGGTTTCGATTTTGCACTTTCCCAGTTATCCTTTGAAAAAGCATCATACGAAACGACTATGACATACTTGTTTTGTATTTGCATAAAATCACCTTGCTTTTGTTGTTTGATAGTGTGCATCTTTTGGAAGCATTAAAAAGACAATAAGACCAATAATAAATAATGGAATAATCGATAAAATGCTATATCTCGCCTCACCAGTCAGCGTCGTAGTCAGAGCCATTAAAAACGGACCAATAATAGCTGCGAATTTACCGAAAATATTATAAAATCCAAAAAACTCATTTGACCGTTCCTTTGGTATGATTTTCCCATAGTAAGACCGACTAAGTGCTTGAATGCCTCCTTGTGCAGAGCCAATTAAAATACCAAGCACGAAAATATGCCACATTTCGGAAATGAAAAACGCAGCAATACATGAAATGATATATGTCGTGATACCGGCTATAATCATCGTGCGCGTTGAATATTTTTTAGCAAGTGAACCATATAAAAGCGCACATGGAAATGCGACAATTTGAATGACTAGCAAAATAGCTAATAGCATAAATGTATCAAGTGCGTTCTCACCTAAAATACTTGTTGCATACGGTACGACCATTTTTATGATTGTGTCGACCCCATCTATGTAACAGAAGTAGGCGATTAAAAAAATAAAGACAATTTTATAATCTTTAATTTGTAGAAATGTTTGCCCTAAACGCTTAAAGCTTTGACCTATTGGATTTGGCTCTGGCTCAATATAATGGCGTTGCTTCACATCCTTAATCATCGGAATTGTTAATAATCCCCACCATAGTGCTGTAATGAAAAAGCCAATTTGATAGCCAATTGCCGCATCCATTCCCATGATTAAAATAACAACTAAGCTAATACCAAAAGGAATAACACTCGATATATAGCCAAACGCAAATCCAGACGAGGAAACCTTATCCATTTTTTCATCTGTTGTCACATCCACTAAAAATGAATCATAGAAAATATTCGCTCCGGCAAAACCAATACACGAAAGTATATACATCACAATTAGTAATTGCCATTGTCCGCTTGCAGGCGAAATAAATGTAAAAGAAAGAGTTGATAAAATCCCGACAAGCGCAAAAAATGTAAAGTAGCGTTTCTTCTTATCTTTATAATCTGCAAATGCCCCTAAAATAGGACTAAGTACAGCAACAAATATACTAGCAAGTGAATTAAAATAACCTAAATCCATATTGTTAACTCCATTAAACATCCCAAACACAATCGGAAACAACGCAGTAGTAATAGCCATTGAATATGCCGAATTCCCACAATCATACAATATCCAAGACTTTTCTTCTTTCGTAAGCTTCATTGAAATCCCCCTCCCATCTCTTATTTTCTGCAATTATATCATTATATTGAAAATAAATAGCATGAAGAGGCCGAAAATTCACATTAGTGAAATATTTTTTACGAAATAGGTATTTAAACATGCAAAAAAGCACTTGTCGCCTGTTATAGACAATCAAGTGCTTTAAGTTTATAAATTCTCTAAATTTAATAATATTTGCAAGTTTTATAAGTTAGTTTAGTATTGACAGTATGACATCTGCTTTACTACATGGCAAGTGTAACGTTTAAACCCTTTAGCTTGTTTAATCTCGTGTGTTTGTTGCTTATGCCATCCATAAGTGGTCCTTGTAAATAAATTGTCATCACGCCTATTCTCGCTCTTATTGCTTAATTGTTAAAATAACACTCCTTGATGGTCTAGCCTTCATGGGTTATTAATTCGAATTCAAGGAATCTTTAACCGTAAACAAGCTTTAAATGACTTTGTCATATTATACCTTGTATTTGTCGCCACGTAGTAATTCTATATCATACTGCACTTAACCTAAAAATTTCATACTTGGAAGTAAGCTTTGTACGTAGAATATAGCTCTTATTATCATTAATATTTACCTAAAATAATATACCTAGATTTATATTATCATAATCGATACGCAAAAATCCTTCCATAAAACAATTCAACATAATTAACTTGTTTCATGTAACGCTATTACGCTAAATTTCCGAGACATTCTGTACACCCATCTTAATTCTGGAAAATATTAAAGATGATATATTTCATTCAACACTGACTAGCCTCTTTCCTGTTGCCAAAACAATTCATAGAATGACTGAATTTTATTATTTTATTTCTTCTGGTTTTCTAAATAAGCAAAGAGTATCTAGTGCCTCAAATATGTCATCTCCAAACTTAAATAATGAATAACCATTTTTCCCAAAGACCTTACCCGATTTTGAGATAAACATTACTAAATTCCCACGATATGCTTCTCCAATTACTACGAGCGGCTCTTTTACTCGTACCTCAAATTCCTCAAAGTCTTCTTTTTCATAGTAATCGCCAACAACTTCTTCTGGACTAAAATGAAAGGTTTCCAAACTTCCATCCGGATGCTTAAATTTATATTCAACCCCACCAAATTGACTTAATGCATCCACCACTGGGTTAAACACTTGATATCCCATCGCCTCTAAAAATTTTACCGTTTCGGTTAATTCAACCTTATTATTTGGATTCCATCCCGCTTGTAGCAATATATCTCTCGTTTCATCTGATAAATTTTGCATAAGTATCCTCCCTATTTATTCAAAAGTTCTATTCACGAAAATCATTAATGAAATCTAAAAATGTCTCTTGACAATTTTTACATGGCGCTTTATATTTCCCATTACCATTAATCGTGCTTATTAATATATCATCTATTTTTGAACCTGACCATAATAGTTGGTTGACTGCTTGAATCTCAGCACAATTTTCAACATGCCAAATTTCGAAACTCTCATCATCCTTATAAGGATTTTTGGGGTCATTTTTGGCTTTCTTCCTTGTTCCTTGTGCTATCCTACTTAAGTCTGGATGCAGTTCCATTACACTTGGATTGAATTGTCCTTCTCTAGCCCCATTATAACCAAATGTTATTTTAGTTTTTTTACCATCTACCCTTGTTATGTCTACAGCGGCACTTATTACATCCGGTTTATATTTCCCTCCACCAAATCCATTTTCATCTATAGGTTTTTTGATTCCGCCGTTCTTAAGAAACTTAACATGTTCATCTAATTGCTCTCTTGCAAAATCTTTGGCAACCTCAACTTGCTTTTGTCTATTAACTTTATCCGTACCCTTAGAAGTTCCCCCCGAACCAACACTTTCCCCCTTACTCATCCGAACAATTGAATCACTACCCTTCACAGTTCCAACCTTCGCGCCATTCGCACCCGCCATCGCCAGCTGAGGCTCATTCCCCCGCAACGCACGACCAACGTTATCCATACTCTCTCGCATGCCTTGCTTCGCTTGGGCTATCATCGCATTGGCTTGGGCTTTCAGCTCCGTTGCCTTCGCAGCGGCTTTCTCTGCTACTTTTTGACCGCCCTCTTTGAGCTTGGCAAGCGGTTTTGAGAGGCTGTCGACGAGTTTATTGCTATTTGGGATGATTTTCATTGCGCCTTTGCCGACATGCTTCCCCCCTTTGACGAGTGGACCGCCGATGATGGCGGCGCCTGCGATGGCGCGTTCGGCGGTGCTGAGCTTGCGTCCGGTAATCGGGTCGATGCCGATGACCGCTTCAATGCCGGCTTTTAGATTGCCGACAACGGGGATGAAATCGACGCCGATGGAGAGACCTTCGCGCCAGCCACCTTTTACCCATTTTTTCGTTTTTTTATAGGTAGCTAATACGAAGCTTTTCGCATCATTCTTCACCCACTGGACTAGTGCGAGCTCATCTAGGTTGTTTTGCAGCTTGCGGGCGTAGGTGGTGACTTTGCCGAGTGCTTCTTCTACGGATTCCTCTAATTCCTCGAGGAGCTCCTCCACGCTCTCCTTTAATTCGGTTAGCTTCGCTTCTACCTTTTCAGCGACTTTTTTGACTTCTGTTTTCACTTTTTGTGCGGTTTTTTTCGCACTTTTGATGGCATTTCCTACGACAGGAATGCTGGCAATGGCTTTGCCTATCGATTTCCAGAACTTCCCCATTAGGCACCTCCTAATGGAACAGGGGCTTTCGAGCTACCTGTCATGTATACGACTTGTCCTTGAATATCAGATATGCCATCGAGCACGAGGCTGCTTGAGCGACACGTGAAGTGGATGGATTCGGTCGCATGGTGTTGCCGGTGGGGACGAGATTGCCGCCTACTGTCACGGCTAAAGGATGCTGGCTCTGCACCTCCATTCCACTGTCTTGGTGTACGCTGATATAAACAGTCGCTGTCAAAGTCACTGCTTGCTGGTCAAGTTGGATTGCATTGCTGTTTGCATTGCCCCAGTAAGCGGTGTCAGCCTCAGCTGTTTTCGGATTCGTGTCGCCATTTTGGCATAAGCTCTGTCGCACAAAAGCTGATCTTTCTTCAAGGGAAGGAATAATGAGTTGAACACTGTCCCCTTCCTCTGGCGGGCTGTAGAAGCCACTATGTTCTTCTGCACTATCATTTTCCATCTTATTTCGTTATTTTTCCAATATTTCCAACTGTAAATTGGTGTCTTCCGTATACACAGAGAGGTGGAGTAGCCCCTTCATAATAGTAATCGTTCTATGTACGGTAAAAGTTGCGAAAATTTTTAAACAGTCGGGAGAAAACGTGAGTAGAGTCTTCTAAGATGTAAATGGTGGTATCTGATGATATTTTGGATATTTACTAATAGTGATAAGAAGTAATTAGGACATATATTTTAAAGTAATTTGTACGCACTATATAATTTCATCTAACATCATGTAGGGGTTACAAGGGATATCACTACTATCTGAATAAAAAGTGGTTTATTCGGCACTAGGTAGCCCCACGAAAAGAAACCTTGAAAGGCATATAGCCAATCAAGGTCCCCCTAATACGTGTATCTAAATACAATTATTTTTCTTCTCCATACGCTAAGGCAATCTCCACTACTTCTTCTGGTGATAAATCCTCTTCATTCCAAAAAATTAAGACACTAGGGGCTGGATGAGGAACATTGTCTTCTAAAATTTCTATATATTTGCTTACTTCTTCATCAGACAGCTTAGGATTACATATTTTATTTATTAGTTCAACTAATTCCTTAAAAGTTAGCTTTTTATCTATAATTATACACTCATCCTTGGTGAAACAAATTGACGATAAATAAAATGTTAGCTTTTTAAGCTTAAATTTCCTATTAATTCTTGAATATTCTCAGCAATATACTCAAATGAGCCCCTTTCAAAATCTTCTAATTGAATTATTCCACTCTTGTTCTCAATAACCACTAACAAACCATTTCCCTCAATTCCAATAGGTACCTTCTCTAAACTATCACCGTGATTTTTTTTATATCCTTTCAAAGACTCTCGGAAGGAACTTATCCCAGTGCTCGGTAGGACAGGTTCTAATGTAATATAGTGCTCCTTAAAAAATCCATCTAAGTCTGCAAACCAATATGAGTTAAAATAATCAACTATTGATTTATGCAAATTTATATCAAATTCATCTTCTAATCTTGTAAAATCTTGTGAAACAGCCATTTCTACAGGTTTCCATGAGATATATTCATCCTCATCAGCTTCACCTTCATAAATTATTAGATTATCATCACTACTAACTGGTGTTTTTAATAAAAAATCTAAACCTTCTGCAGCTACCTCTTTCCTCATCTGAAAGTATATCTGCATTGCTTCTTTTGTTGACAAAGTTATCACCCTTTACTTATTTAAAAATTTTTCAAGTAATTTAGCATACTCACTATCATTTCCCCAAACACCTGCAGCTTTTTCGGCATTATGAATACCACCTGTTCCTGGGTGTAACTTTGAAGGCACTGCAACTGCTTGGCCGCCCCCACCTACGTGATGATGGATTAATTTATCATTATATAATTCCTTCATATCATATTGAGGGAAATGTTCTCTAAATGTTTTATCATTTATAGGAGCGAAACCTAAATCAATTTTTTGTTTATTTGCTTTACTTAAACTTTCTGGATGTTTATTCATTATTTCTTTCCAATAAAAGTCTTTGTCACGTAACCAACCTTCTGCATTGGTTCCTGGTTTACCCTTACCCACATAGGGCATTTCTACTGTAATTCTTGGGTCGGCAGTATATTTTTCTTCTAATTTTTTCAAATCTGCATTTCTATAAGTTCTTATAGGATGATTAGCATTATCTATACCCTTAGAAGTTCCCCCCGAACCAACACTTTCCCCCTTACTCATCTGCACAACCGAATCACTGTTCTTCACAGCTCCAACCTTCGCGCCATTCGCACCCGCCATCGCCAGCTGCGACTCATTCCCTCGCAACGCACGCCCAACGTTATCCATACTCTCTCGCATGCCTTGCTTCGCTTGGGCCATCATCGCATTCGCTTGGGCTTTCAGCTCCGTTGCCTTGGTCATGGCTTTCTCTGCTACTTTTTGACCGCCCTCTTTGAGCTTGGCAAGCGGTTTCGAAAGGCTGTTGACGAGTTTATTGCTATTTGGGATGATTTTCATTGCGCCTTTGCCGACATGCTTCGCCCCTTTGACGAGTGGACCGCCGATGATGGCGGCGCCTGCGATGGCGCGTTCCGCGGTGCTGAGCTTGCGACCGGTAATCGGGTCGATGCCGATGACCGCTTCAATGCCGGCTTTTAGATTGCCGACAACGGGGATGAAATCGACGCCGATGGAGAGACCCTCGCGCCAGCCACCTTTTACCCATTTTTTCGTTTTTTTATAGGCAGCTAGCACAAAGCTTTTGGCATCGTTCTTCACCCACTGGACTAGTGTGAGCTCATCTAGATTGTTTTGCAGCTTGCGGGCGTAGGTGGTGACTTTGCCTAACTATATAAGAAAAGCACTTGTCATTTATAATGGATAGACAAGCGCTTTATTTTGGGATAAATTTCAAGTTTTACTGTTATTCTTTATATATAGATTAAAAAATTCTTTTATTCTATTTTCTTCCCTAAATATTTTAAAGTTAATACAATCAGACATTTTTACATCATCGTTAGAATATATTAAGTCATACTTATTTACCAATTAGACAAAAAGTCGCCTGAAATAACGCTTTTTCACAAGAAGCGTAAACTTAAACTTTATCAGCCCTATCCTCTACATATTCCATACATTCAACTATCATACCTGCTTACAATTCAATAAATCTATCTTCTAATTCCCTCATTCTTAATTATACAGTTAACTTTTTAAAAATTTGAGATACTTAGTATTCTTCGGATTTCCAAAACATCTACCTTCTGATTTTTTATTGGCAATGTTAAAAAATTCTTTTGCGGTTTCTAAATCACCTAACTCAAAGGCAACTTTTCCTGCAATAAATTCCTTATCACCAGAGTCTATACGATCAAATCCAGTTAAAAATATTTTATCTGCCCACTCCTTTGCTTTTTTAAAATTATTTACTATAAAGCAAGTGGAGATGATGTCCTTCACTAAATGATAACTCTCTTCACAATAAATACCTTTTGGATCAGGAATAATATCCCAAGCCTCTTCTAATAACACAATAGAATCGTTGTAGTTACCATTATTAAATTGTTCATTACTTTTTTCTAAAAGATTTTCGAATTCTTCTTTTATAGGCGATTGTAAAATGGCCATATTTATCCCCCCTCAAATCATATCCTTAATCAATTCAAAATATTTATCGTCTTCATTAAAAAAGATTCTATAGCCTTCTAAAATATAAGCTCTTAATAGATACTCCTTAGCTTTATCTAACTCTCCGCACTCAAATAAACTCTCCCCAAGTCTCAGTAAAATAAATGGATTTGAAATACCATCTGGACAGTTTAGTGCATTATAAAAATTGCTTTTTGCGTTCTCATAATCATAATTTAAAAAATAAGTATCGCCTAATGCTGTATAAATCCATGTACTTGTTTCCCAATCGCTCTTTGGCAACGGAACCAAATCTAAGGCAGCATTATAGCTCTCTATTGCTTTATCATCCTCTCCTTTTTCAACAAAAGTATTTCCATCGTTACATAGTTTTAAAATTTCGTCATATAATTGATCATTAAGTTCCAATATTGATTCCTCCTAATAATTATTTATTTGGCGGCAAGTAAGTTTCATTTAACTTTGCACCTGCGGATCGATTCAAACTATAATGATCTAATACATAATTATTGGAGTCTAACATCCATTCTCTAACCTTCGGTGACTTAGCTCCATAATATCTACCTGTACTATTCCACCACGAAACTGCATCAGTTAGGTGAGCCATATCTGCTTGATCTATAGGGTACCATTTATTGTCACTCGCCATAAATTCTTTTTCACCATCACGTGTTGTACGGATTTTTGGTGGAATTTCATTTTCCATTCTCTCTATTACTTCTCTGCCTGTTTTAGAACCTTTGCCAGGAGTATTCCCCATATATTCCAAACGTTTTGTGATGCCGCTTGGTTCAGGCAAACCCATTTCTTTGTTACTTGCGTATCCTCCATCAGGTCGGTGCCATTTTCCATTTGCATCTTGGTAATAGTCTTTAGGTTTCTTTGCACTCATCCACACAACCGAATCACTACTCTTCACAGCTCCAGCCTTCGCACCCGCCATCGCCAGTTGCGGCTCATTCCCCCGCAACGCACGACCAACATTATCCATACTCTCTCGCATGCCTTGCTTCGCTTGGGCCATCATCGCATTGGCTTGGGCTTTCAGTTCCGTTGCCTTCGCAGCGGCTTTCTGTGCTACTTTTTGACCGCCCTCTTTGAGCTTGGCAAGCGGTTTCGAGAGGCTGTTGACGAGTTTATTGCTATTTGGGATGATTTTCATTGCGCCTTTGCCGACATGCTTCGCCCCTTTGACGAGTGGACCGCCGATGATGGCGGCGCCTGCGATGGCGCGTTCCGCGGTGCTGAGCTTGCGTCCGATAATCGGGTCGATGCCGATGACCGCCTCGATGCCGGCTTTTAGATTGCCGACAACGGGGATGAAATCGACGCCGATGGAGAGACCCTCGCACCAGCCACCTTTTACCCATTTTTTCGTTTTTTTATAGGCAGCTAGCACAAAGCTTTTGGCATCATTCTTCACCCACTGGACTAGTGCGAGCTCATCTAGGTTGTTTTGCAGCTTGCGGGCGTAGGTGGTGACTTTGCCGAGTGCTTCTTCTACGGATTCCTCTAATTCCTCGAGGAGCTCCTCGCCTTGAAAGTGCACGTGGTCGCCTAATAGCCGCTGGCTGTGTGATGTCACGCTATAATGCAGCGTATCCTCCTCGGCTAGTGGGTGGTTTGTATCATTTTGCTTATAGACCCTTCTAATAGTATACCAAATACTATAATTACAATAGAATTAAAGTAAACAAGTCTCTTTTTATTCCTTCAATCAAGTATCCACCGATTTAATATAAGATTAAAGTAAAGTAAAAAACCTTGAAAGGTATTTAGCCAATCAAGGTCATTTAGAAAGTTTAAAGCAATTGGGTCTTTACGTATATTATAAATATTCTACAAGGCATATAAACTCTAAATTATTTGAATTAATTGTGGCTTGCATTTTACCTCCTTCATATTTGAAATTGTATAAAAGAATTACAGCATTATAATTGCTTTGCAACTGCTTACCAAACAGTGCAATAATTTTAGGAATAATTACTTCATCATAAGGAAATCCTTCTAATAATCGACTAATCAAGTTTTCGCTATCATCATAAAACCCCTTTTCCCTAACAACATCATCATACCTCTCAATGTCAAAACTGTGAGCAAATGATGATAGTTTAAAATCGCCATCCGCTATCTAAGAAATTGCAAAAATACTTGTTGCTTATAAGATAATCAAGTTCTTATGGTTAGCTTTGTAACATACTTTCGAATACTACTGAACTGGTCCCATAAATTCAGTAATAATAAGGATATGTTCCTTCAATTTTACTTTTTTTAGATTCTCTACTCTTTCTGCTCCACCCAAACCTAATAGAGGTGTGTAGCCGAAGCAATCTTCATAAGATAGTTCTCCTAAATTTTCAACAGCTTCGGGATAGGGTTTCCACTTTAAATACGCATCCCGAAACCTTTCCGAATCCAAACTTTTGAAAAAATATAAAAAATTTGGCATAACTGTTTTAAGTACTCCGTATCTAAAATTAAGCAATCTTACATAACCGTCAGCCCACAATACTAAATCTCCCATACCAGTGGAAAATAACACTACAGAATCCCTATATCTTTGACTACACTCTTTTAAAATATCAATGTACTCTTCCGGGTTAACACTTTTAAAATAACCTTGCATGAATGTTCCAAATCCATATTTTTTCCACAATTCTATTATTTCTTTTGGAACAAGGTTTTTATATTTTTCTATTATTTCGTTAGGAACTTTACTGTTTATCTTAAAATCATTTAATATTTTCTCCATAAATAAACCACCTTAATGTGTCAGTTTAACATTCAAATAGATGCTTTTTAATTGCTCAGGTGTCATGTTTTTTGCCATTTCTCTTATTTGTTCATCAACAACGTCAATTCTATACCTCCATTGGGAACCAATTGAAGAATTAATGCCCTTATGCCCCATTCCTGCAATTTGATCTGGATTATGAAGTGCTGCTTGAGTATTCAGCCATTCTTTAACTTCTTTTTCTGCTTCATCAAATGATTTTCCGTTAGACATAAGTTCTGCAACTTTATCAGAAAATGCTTCTTCTCGAGCGGTTTGTTGAGCAACATTACCTTCTACCGCACGTCCCTCAGCAATATATCTGTCTCTATTTTTCAGATACTCATCAACCGTTAATTCATTCATCCCTTTTTCTTGGTCTTTTAATTGTCTTGCAAACTCTTCGGAATCATGTTTAACATTTCTTTTAAAATTGACTTCAATTTCTTTTATTCTAGGTACATCATCTAAATGCTTTACATTCCCCTCACCCTTACTCATCCACACAACCGAATCACTATTCTTCACAGCTCCAGCCTTCGCACCCACCATCGCCAGCTGCGGCTCATTCCCCCGCAACGCACGACCAACGTTATCCATACTCTCTCGCATGCCTTGCTTCACTTGGGCCATCATCGCATTGGCTTGGGCTTTCAGTTCCGTTGCCTTGGTCATGGCTTTCTCTGCTACTTTTTGACCGCCCTCTTTGAGCTTGGCAAGCGGTTTCGAGAGGCTGTTGACAAGTTTATTGCTATTTGGGATGATTTTCATTGCGCCTTTGCCGACATGCTTCGCCCCTTTGACGAGTGGACCGCCGATGACCGCTTCAATGCCAGCTTTTAGATTGCCGACAACGGGGATGAAATCGACGCCGATGGAGAGACCCTCGCGCCAGCCACCTTTTACCCATTTTTTCGTTTTTTTATAGGCAGCTAGCACAAAGCTTTTGGCATCGTTCTTCACCCACTGGACTAGTGCGAGCTCATCTAGGTTGTTTTGCAGCTTGCGGGCGTAGGTGGTGACTTTGCCGAGTGCTTCGTTTATGTAGAAAAGCACTTGTCGTTGTATTCAACAATCAAGCCCTTTCTATATACTACCTTCTTATAAGGTAATACTATCTGAATTTTTGTGTCACTAAAAGCTGTAATTATTTTTTATTTATTCGTCTTATGACTATATGACTTCTTCTCTAACTTTTGACACTTTATTTGCATCTATCTATACTTTTTTACCATTTTATCAAGGTCTCACATGCCCCTTATTTATGTGTAAATAAAATATTCGCTACTCTATAATCAAATAGGGTTATCTGGGTATTCTTCTAAATACTTTTGGATTAAATCTTTTTGTTTTTCATCTGTAGGTATAATCCCTAAATACTTATATTTCCATATGGTGATTTGTTTACTAAACCTATAATCTGTCTCAAACCAATTCGTATAATCATAATTAATTTTAAATTTCCCATTTCGGTCAAGTGATAAGGTAAAAGAATACCATGGTTCTTGTCCATAATGAATAAAAATATCTCTTAATTCTTCACTTAATTTGAATAGAGTTTTTTCCAATATAGCAAACTCTTCCTCATCAACATTAAAATACGATGTAATGGATAAACTGTACATAAATTTTTTCTTATCATCAGATGTATTATAGAAAAAATATGTTCCACCTCCTGTAGCTGAAATTTGCGCATAATAATGAAAACTTTCCCATTCTTCTGGAATCATTTTATTTACAATTTCCGCAATTTTTTGATAAATTCGATTCATCTCTTGTTCCATATTCAAATAAATCAGCCTCCTGCTTGGTTTTTAATAAACTTTTCTACTTGCTTTTTTCCTTCTATTTGATAAATTACTTCAAATGCGTCTGGTCGCATTGAATCTCCTGAATATGTCGGATTGATTTGTACCGTCACTTTTTTCGGCGGTGTTTCTTTCAGTGCATTCGCCCATTCTGTCTCCATATCGAACCATTCTCCACCCGAACGATTAATTTGGCTATTTTGTGGTACTAGGTTATCAATATCCTTTGGTCCTTTAAACTGAGCTTCGATTAAATGCCCTCCGTCATCATTAAGTGTCACTGCAATCAATCACGTGTGCCTATAATTCTGAGTTTTGATTAGACAATGACTTGTAATAAAAAACCTCGAAAAACTAAATACAATTCGAGGTTTTTTACGTATATTACAAGTATTTTACTACACCTAAAAACTCTAAATTACTTGTATTAATTGTGGTTTGTATTTCGCAAGTTAAATTTGAGCCAATTGTTAATTAAAATGTGAGCCACTAAAAGTTGCTCTGTTCCATCCATTCTTTCGTTTCTAAAATTCGATAAGAACCACCAATCATATTGATGATATGCGCGCGATGTGTGAGTCGATCGGTTAACGCTGATGTTAAAACTGGATCATGGAAGACCTCTTCCCAGCGTTCAAATGTTAGATTACTTGTAATAATCGTTGCTGCTCGACCAGCACGTAATGATAAGTGCGTAAACAGAAGCTCTGCTCCTTCTTTATCGAATGAAATGTAGCCAAGTTCGTCAATGATGACTAAATCATATTTTTCAAATTTCAGTTCAAACGAGCGTAACGTTCTTGCAGAACGGCTTTCCTTTAATTGGTTCACAAGTGAGGCTACACTCGTAAAATACACTTTATAGCCTGCTAAACAGGCTTCGATTCCTAGTCCAATCGCAAGATGAGTTTTGCCAGTACCAGGTGAGCCAATTAATAACACATTCTGCTTATCCTGAATAAACTTTAGCTCTTTCAAATGAGGAAGGCGAACCGCCGCATTTTGCGGCAGTGCCTCAACATCTAATTCTTCTAACAGTTTTTTCTCTGGAAAATTGGCTAATCGAATTCGATTAGCTTTTGCCCGCACGTAACGGTCCTCCATTTCCTGTTTTAAAGCGAAATAAAGAAAATCAGCTGGTGATGTATGTTGTTCAAACAAGGCTTCCTGTTCAAGTAAAGAACGAATACTTGGTAAACGTAATTCTTTGCACATTTCAATCATTTCTTTTTGCTTGTCCATTAATGAAGCACTCCTGTTCCTTTAGAATGAAATAACGCTGCTAACGAAGATAGATTATCTAAAGATTGGTTGGTGACATCATCTTGGCCAGTTATAACAGTACGTACTTCAGCTGACTGTTCTGCTAAGAAAATGATTTTTTCAGTTGTTAGTTGAACCAAAGGGTTCTTTTCTAGTTCAGTAATGACTTCTAGTACTCTTGTAAGGCAATCTCGTTCTTTGGTATAAACAAGTAGCTCTAGAAAATCTTTTTCATTTCCGATATAATAACGGTGGTAGATATTTTTTATTTGTTTTGGTGCTTGGCTCAAACATTCACTTTGGGCTAAGGCACCTTTTTTCTTTTGTAGCGTGTTTAAATAGTGATAAATATTCATCACCCAGGCATGCACTTGCCAGCTTCGTTTATGCTTTGCGATACATTCACCTTCGCTAAACAGAAGCACTTCCTCAGCACGAGCTTTTAACTTAATATATTCTCCTACATGCCCCTCAGGTACAGAATATCGGTTGTGACGATAGGTAACAGTACTATATTTGTCCACACGTAGTTCTACTAATTCTGCCGAATCGAATGGTGCAGCTGTTAAGCTGCCAGCGCGTTCAGCTTTTTCTTCCAACATCAATTCATGATGTGTTTTCTCCTTCAAATAATGAGGACGATGATTTAATTTTTCGATGATCGAAACTAAATATTCCTGTGCCTCTTCTAAAGAAGTAAACGTATCACGGTGCGCAAATGCTTTCCGGCGTATATATTCTACACTTCGCTCTACATGGCCTTTTTCATTACCTTTACGAGGCTGACAAAGTCGAATCTGAAAATGATAATGCAAGGATAAACTTTTCATACCGTCGGTAATAAAACGCTCGTAACCAATAAAGTTTTTGACGACGGTACGCATATTGTCGTATGTAAAAACATTCGGTACGAAGCCCAAGGCTTCAATACATTTTACGTGTGCGTCCTGTACACAAACCATTGTTTCCGATTCATAGAGTCGGGCATAACGATCATTGCTATAGGCTAGCGTAAATACAGCCATTGAAAGGCTTCTTGGCTTGCCATCAATGAATAATTTTACTTCTCCCCAATCAAACTCAATTTCACGACCAGCTGTTGGCTCTTGGCGAATGAAAACTTCTTTTTCCTTCTTTTCCTCACGATTCACGAAATTGCGAACTGTTGTATAGCCAATTTTAAAACCTTCGTCTAAAAGTTTTTCATGTATATCAATAATCTTTAATTGTTGCTTATGCATATTCACTTCACGCTTATTTTTGTTCTGTTTCATCATTTCGCGAATACGTTTCATCACGGTATTTGTTAAAGCTCTCTTTTTTCCATTACGCTTTTTATATGCCGGAGGCGTAACGTAATTATCTGTGATTGGTAAATTCCTTGTGTCTTGTTGTCTAGCTGCTAGATCATGCTCAATGTATTTTTTTACGGTATTACGAGACATTTTAAGCTTTTCTGCAATTTGACGTTGGCTCATATTGTGCTGATAGTATTCAATCAGTACTAACTGCTTTTTCTCCAAACTGATCACCTCTATATCCCCCTAACTTTTTACAGTTAGGATTATTTTGATAGAAAGTGGCTCTCATTTCAATTGCGTTGATGGCTCAGTTTTAGCTTAACAAAAACAGTGGTTTTCATTTTCTCCCCCCCATATTTAAAGTTGTATAGAAGAATTACAGCATTATAATTACTTTGCAGCTGTTCGCCATACAGTGAGGTAATTTTCGGAATAATAACATTATCATAAGAGAAACCTTCTAATAATCGACTAAGCAAGTTATCGTCATTATCATAAAACTCCGCTTCTCTAACAGCATCATCATATCTCTCAATATCAAAACTAAGAGCAAATAATGATGGTATAAAATCCCCATCCTCTGTATAAGAAATTTCAAGTAAATTGTCTAATTCTTCTGACGAGTTAATTTTCCCTACCCAAAATGATACAAAACCTTCTTTTTGCATGAGCTACCTCCTATTTATTTTCAATCCATCTGGTAATGCATCAGAACCGCCCTCAAGACGATAATCTGACCAATTCTGTAATCGCCTTTGATTGCCGACAATGGGGATGAAATCGACGCCGATGGAGAGACCCTCGCGCCAGCCACCTTTTACCCATTTTTTCGTTTTTTTGTAGGTAGCTAATACAAAGCTGAGGAATGTTAAAGGGATTTACCAATATATTCCCCTATATTGTATTATAAATGGTTCTGTTTTTGTATCCTTGGATGGATTGTCCGATGGCATTTGCACCTGCATAGTATGTAATCGCTTACAATTTAACTGCACCGTGGTAGATGCTACCTCTATTTCAACTTAAGAAATCCATCTAAACCGCTAACTTTTTCTTTGCAGTCAATATAATTCGACTGTAAGGAGGGCTATGGCGAAAAAATTAAAGTGAACATCCATGAATTAACTAAACAAAACGGTATTTCACTGAGGAAATTATCTCGATTAAAAGATATACGTCATGCCGCTTTAAGTGAGCTAGCCAACCAAAAAAGGCAAAATATTAATTTCCATCATATCGAAAAAATTGCAGAAACATTAGAGATTGAAGATATTCGAGAAATTATTGACCTCATAGACATGGAAGATTAAAAAAGTCGCCTCCGTTATTGGAAAAAGCGACTTTTTTATCGTAATTATTAATAAAATTGTGTACGCCTTTTGTTCAAACCCCGTCCCTCTAGATGGTTAGCGTAGAGCAAGAGTACCTTTTTTGTCTTTCTTATTGTTTATCGCCACGAGCGTTGTCAGTATCATTTGTTTTTTATTATTTCCTACTCTTACTACCATCGCCATGTAAAAAGTCATCTCGCATACTTCTCACGCTTTTTATTGTTTAGTAATACTCATTGATGGCACTGCCTTCATGATATTTGATTCTGGACATGGCATGACTTTATTTTATCAACAAATTCTAATTTCTTTTTTACTCTCCTGTTATGAGCTGTAATCCTATATTCTTATTGGTTTAACCCCAACAAAAAACCTTGAAAGGTGGTTAGCCAATCAAGGTTCAATTTCCTTATATTTCATAATACTTTATTTCAATGCTTCTTCTAATATATTCTTCTCATGTTCTAACATACCACTTACTAAAATGCCACAAACCATTTTATCTTTGTCTAAAGCAAATCCCACATTATCATTTTGCACAATTGACACAGTATCATTTTCTGAAAATGAAATTAATACATTATCAATCCCTATATATACATTCAATTTACTGTTCTCATCTATATATGTCTTATCGTCATATTCTACAACTTGAAAATTAGGTATACCATTAATTAAAGTTATATTTTTCATATCCAAGTTCAAATCTTCTATTTGGTGTACATTTTCACTCAAAGTCAATGTAATAGAACGTATATTTCCTGTATATTTCCCTATTCCTATTTCAATTAAAGATTTCTTAAAATCCCCAGTTCTCCAATATATCGTTTGCTCTTTTGATATATCCCAAGCACCAAATTCTATATTAATCGGTGTATAAAGATCATATTCAATATTTATAGGCTGACTTTCTTTATATTCTGTTACTTTTAGCATACTCCTATCTCCTTCTAAGGTCTATATACAGCGTGCTTTATTACTGGTAGTAATCCGTCTCCACGTGGTTTACTAAATATTAACTCCCAATTTCCTACATTCATAATTTCTTCATATTTGACACCTTCCTTAACAGCTTTCTTAACAGAGCTTTCGAAGCTTGTCAATAAAGTTTGGCTATTTATTGGCATTCCATGTGTAGTCGCATCTCTAGTTATATACTCTACCATATGTTTTGTTCCATTTGGATGTACCCAAAATTTTTCACCGTCTACTGCTAATTCAAATGATTTAGGTATTTTTGTGCCATCATAGACTGGTTGAGTTATTTTTATATTTCCCCACACTGTACCATTATCTAAAATATTACCCGTACCCTATGTTGTAATCTTAAAATCCACTAATAAAAAATCAGCCATCATTTTACCTATTAAACTACTTCTTTCTCTTCTTTTATTATCGGCAATTCATAGGCGGTTTTGTGCTTCATCATGCCGTATATAATGTTGACAAGCCTTCTCATGATACATACCAATGCTTGTCCCTTTGTTTTTCCTTCTTTTAGCTTTTGTTGGTAGTAAGCATGGAATACGGGATTTCTTGGTCGCTTACTTCCTTTTGCTACTTGTACTTGCTGGACGGCTAGGTTATAAAATAAGGTGTGTAATGCCCGATTTCCTTGCTTGCTTTTTTGTTCTCTTCCTTTTCCACCAGACCCGAAGAAAACTGGCGCAATCCCTGCAAATCGGGCTAATTTGCTGGCATTTGGGAAACGGCGTATATCACCTATTTCTGCAATGAAAGCCGACGCTGTCACAAGATCTATGCCTGGCATCGTCTCTAATTGAATATCTAATAAGCTCATTAATCCT
Source organism: Metasolibacillus sp. FSL K6-0083 (assembly GCF_038630865.1). Taxonomy (NCBI): domain Bacteria; kingdom Bacillati; phylum Bacillota; class Bacilli; order Caryophanales; family Caryophanaceae; genus Metasolibacillus; species Metasolibacillus sp. FSL K6-0083. The sequence continues at coordinate 919,333 of NZ_CP152046.1, forward strand.
TTTAATTCTTGTTCTATCATGCGCATTTCCTGCTTTTTAAATGAAATATCTCGGACAATGCTCCTAATTAAAAAATGTTGTGTTTCTTGATGTCCCTTAATGGTGTTGCCATCCTCTTGCACCCTTTTTAAAATGTCGCTCGCTTTTTTCACTGAGCATGTATTACGGCTCGCCTCTAATAAAAAGGTCGTTAGCTGTTGTAACGTCAGTCCTTCCAGACAAGCGGGTGAAGGGTAACGTTCCAAAAATGCCAAGGCTGTTTTACCGTCTATTTCCGAGAAAAACTTCTTATAGCTTGGATAATGGTGGCTCAATTGAACATGCAGTTGGTTCTTTGAAGCACCTTGTGCCTTTACCAAACCGTTTCTTCTTGTCACTAACTGTTGTATCGACCAATATAAATCATCTGGTTTCACATCTGGTAACTGGTCTAGCCTGTTTACCAAAATCCTTGCTACACATTCTGCATCCCAACTATCGCTTTTTTGTGTGGTCATATGGCTTTTTCGCTCCGCATAGGAAAGAGCGGGATTGACTTCCTTCACAATTTGCGCATGATCTGTTAAATATTTGGCTAATGCTCGCCCATACCCGCCAACATCTTCTAAACCAAAAATCGGGGTTAAGTCATCCTCTACTTGTTGATAAACAGCCAATAAAAAGGTTGAAAAAGCAGCCGGTTTATTTTCAAATTTGATTTCATCTACCTTTTGTTGCCAACAATCCATCACCACCGCTACATGGTGCTGTTTATGTAAATCTACGCCAATATATAGATATTTCTGTTTTTCATGCACGCTACATTCTCCTCGTCATTTTAATAAATGAAAATGCCGGCAACCTTAGTTCGAGCGTTCACCTATTCGTGCGCATTGGTACGAAAGCCTATCCATTTTCATCTTTACACAAATATATATAAGAAAATGCACCTCTTTTTTAAGTAACCCCTCAAATAATTGCAGGATGTTGCCCATTTACTTGTATTTGTCCATATGTATACAGGCCTTTATAAAAACTTTCCCTGTCTAAAATGCGCTTCACTTGCACTTTCGTAAATCGTTTCCCTTTCTTTGTTCGGTGTCCTTCCGCATTCAACTGTTCTGCTAATTGAGATAACGACCAATGCGGATAAAGGTGCTTGAATGCAAAAAGCCGCCGTACAATGACCGCTTTCTCTCCATCAATACGGACTACTTTTTGCCCTTTCTTCACTGTATACCCAAATATGACACTGCCACCTGCGTAGCCACCTTGCTCTGCCTTTTTCTTTCTACCGCGGCTCAACTTCAAGGCAATTTCAAGCCTTTGGTACTGGTCTAACAGTTCTAACATACCGTTCACTAAAAAGTCATTGGGTTCATATGTGTAAATACTGTAGTTAAGTTGCTCAATTGCTTTCACATCGACGTTATATTTTTTCAACTCACGCTGTATCAATACTTTCGCCATATCAGAGCGCCATAAACGGGATGTATTCAGTACAATGACTTAGCTCACTTGGGCGGATTCCATATCTGCTAATAGCTTTTGTAACCCTTCTCGCTCTATCGTCAGCCCATTTTCATCCACTGTGGCTCCGCTGATACCTTTATCTTCATAGATATGAAGCAAATTCAAGTGATTGTCCTCACAATATCGCTTAATTTCTTCCACTTGATACATGAGGCTGTATCCATCACGTACTTGCCCTTCCGTTGAAACACGTACATAACCAACTACATTTTTCCTCATTCTATCCCCCTCCCGTTACAGCAATTAAAGTTCCTGTAACGCTTACTTGTTTTTGCGGATAACTGATGTGTAACGTCTATCCGTTACAACATACTGTACGACCTTCTCCTAATTTTGCACAACCCTTTATTTTACAGTCGTTTTTTCTCTAGTATGGTCGTACACTATACCAAGCCACTACAATTTATGAAAGGGGTGTTGGATGATGGCTTCCGTTATTCGTTTACGTCTAGACGAAATTTTAATTGAAAAGCAAATGACCCGTCGGCAACTTGCTCGACAGGCTTCTTTACGTCCAAATACAATTAATGACCTCTGTACCCGCCCTGTAAAATGTCTACATATGCGCATACTTTCTATCTTATGTGATACATTGCAAGTGTCTATTCAAGACCTACTTATATTAGAGCCTATAGACTAAGTAATGAAGCCTTATCTCACTGTTATGCCCTCTGCAAACCTATTGAAACCCACTTCATAGCAGGCTTGCAGAAGGCTTTTTCTATCTATTTCATTTCATTTTTTGTTTTTCTTTTTTCTTCCTTTTCCTTTAATTTCTCCTGTACCAATCTATCAATTGCCGCTAGTCTAGCTTTTCGTGCTTCTGGCCAAAGGAATTGCTGAAACAATACGCCTTCCCCATTTTCTAGGGTTATTCTTGGAAAATATTTAGCTATTAATTTATTTCTATACCTCTGCATCTCTTTACTCAATTTTTCTCCATCTTTCTTACGTTCTACCATGTCAGCCTTACTCTTTTCTGTTTTAAATTTGGTTCGTACAATAATATATATAATAAAAAGTTGAAAATTTTTAAGTAACCACTCAACTTCCAAACAAAAAACACTTAATTTTCTATGAGTTAAGAAATTAAGTGTTTTTGATTCGCCTAGCAGGCAATGGTTATACAATTCTATCTGACAGCTTACTTAAAAAAATCACTATTTTCAAAACGGTACGCTTCAAGTCTTGGCAGGTTTTTCTTTGATAAATTAATTCCCCACTCCGCTTTGCTTTTTTGTCCTTCTTGGTCATAATCACGACTCACAAAAACTTCATCCGGATGTTCCCATACAGTCGATGGTATTAAGTAAAAATCAGGTGCTTTATCTTCATGAAGAAACACCAACGCTAAAAATACATTATTTCTCAATGTAAATACATGTTTCTGTAAAAAAACATAGCTTAATTTTCTACATGTTTTCACTTGAATATCATAGTATTGCCCATCTTTTCTTATAATAAAATCAATTGCCTTGTCATCTACCTCAGATGTATATACATCACAACCATACAGTGTAAACTCCATCTTCGTTGCATACTCACCAAAACGTCCTACCTGTAATTTGTTCAATTCACTAATCTTACGTTTTTTCAACTTGCTCTCCCCCTACAAAATATATCTACACCCAAAACGATACGCTTATGCGTACCACTAGTTCTTTCATTATATGCTAACTTTTTCTTTGTAGTCAATATCATTCGATTGTAGGGGTAGCTATGGTGAAAAAGATTAAAGTGAACATCCATAAATTAACTAAACAAAAAGGGATCTCCCTTAGAGAATTGTCTCGATTAACAGATATACGTCATGCCGCTTTAAGTGAGCTAGCCAACCAAAAAAGACAAAATATTAATTTCCATCATATCGAAAAAATTGCAGAAACATTAGAGATTGAAGATATTCGAGAAATTATTGACCTGATAGACATAAAAGATTAAAAAAGTCGCCTCCAGTGTTGGAAGAAGCGACTTTTTTTATCGTTATTATTAATAAAATTGTGTACACCTTTTGTTCAAACCCTGTTCACCCTGCTTGGTTAGCGTAGGGCAAGCGTACCTTTTTGTACTTCTTATTGTTTATCGCCACGAGCATTGGCAGTATCATTTGTTTTTATTATTTCCTACTGCTTACTACCCTCGCCATGTAAAATGTCATCTTGCTTACTTCTCACGTTTTTTTATTGTTTAATACTACTTATGAAGGCAGTGCCATCATAAGTAGTAATTTTGAACATCGCACGGTTTTATCTTATCAACACTATTGGCTATTGCGTATTATGAGTTATTATCCTTGAACCTTATTATTTTAATCGTAATAAAAAAACCTTGAAAGGTATTTAGCCAATCAAGGTAATAGTCTAAGTTTAATATGAGTTTATCTTAGTTAAAAATTGCTCTACTAAGTCTATATATTCATTAAAGTCCTCATCACTCATAAAATCATCCATTTCTACCTTTTCTTTTACGTCCATAAGTACTTCTTTTAGTGGTTCTTTTTGTTCTGTAATTTTTTCCCTATCAACAGAAAATAGTACCTCTAATAACTGACCATCATAAACATCACCTTCTAGAGGATTAAGCTTAAGAAACCCTATTGCTTTATCTATTGCTAATTCAATAAAAATACTCTGTTTAATCATTCTACATAAATCACTAATATCTAATTCTGTAATATCTTTATTTATTAAGGTATTATACCATTCATCCAATGCATAGTTTTCTTGTACTTCTCCCTGTGGCAATTGATAAATATCCCTTATTTTCATTTTATATCCCTCCAAATGGTTCAAATAAGTCTTCTATTTTTTTTATATTTTTATTAGCCTTATCCAAACCATCTTGTAATACTTTTCTTGTTTCAGCGTCTAAGTTTGGGTTCTTTACCGAACCTTCTAACCCTTTTCTTATCTTGACCAATCCTTTATATGAATCCTGCATTTCTTGAAGATGGTTCCAATAGCCCCCACCAGGTTTAGGAACAGGATTACCTTGTAGGTCTCTTAAGGTCCCTGAAAAATCTTTGTCTGTTAAATGTTTATTTACTATATTGTCTAAAGTGTCAAGGTTTCTTTGTTGTGCTCTAGTAACATTAACCGTACCCTTAGAAGTTCCCCCCGAACCAACACTTTCCCCCTTACTCATCTGCACAACCGAATCACTGTTCTTCACAGCTCCAACCTTCGCGCCATTCGCACCCGCCATCGCCAGCTGCGACTCATTCCCTCGCAACGCACGCCCAACGTTATCCATACTCTCTCGCATGCCTTGCTTCGCTTGGGCCATCATCGCATTGGCTTGAGCTTTCAGTTCCGTTGCCTTCGTAGCGGCTTTCTCTGCTACTTTTTGACCGCCCTCTTTGAGCTTGGCAAGCGGTTTTGAGAGGCTGTTAACGAGTTTATTGCTATTTGGGATGATTTTCATTGCGCCTTTGCCGACATGCTTCGCCCCTTTGACGAGTGGACCGCCGATGATGGCGGCGCCTGCGATGGCGCGTTCCGCGGTGCTGAGCTTGCGTCCGGTAATGGGGTCGATGCCGATGACCGCCTCAATGCCGGCTTTTAGATTGCCGACAACGGGGATGAAATCGACGCCGATGGAGAGACCCTCGCGCCAGCCACCTTTTACCCATTTTTTCGTTTTTTTATAGGCAGCTAATACGAAGCTTTTTGCATCATTCTTCACCCACTGGACTAGTGCGAGCTCATCTAGGTTGTTTTGCAGCTTGCGGGCGTAGGTGGTGACTTTGCCGAGTGCTTCTTCTACGGATTCCTCTACTTCCTCGAGGAGCTCCTCCACGCTCTCCTTTAATTCGGTTAGCTTCGCTTCTACCTTTTCAGCAACTTTTTTGACTTCTGTTTTCACTTTTTGTGCGGTTTTTTTCGCACTTTTGATGGCATTTCCTACGACAGGAATGCTGGCAATGGCTTTGCCTATCGATTTCCAGAACTTCCCCATTAGGCACCCCCTAATGGAACAGGGGCTTTCGAGCTACCTGTCATGTATACGACTTGTCCTTGAATATCAGCAATGCCATCGAGCACGAGGCTGCTTGAGCGACAGGTGAAGTGGATGGATTCGGTCGCTGTCCACGAGATGGTGTTGCCGGTGAGGACGAGATTGCCGCCTGCTGTCACGGCTAAAGGATGCTGGCTCTGCACCTCGATTCCACTGTCTTGGTGTACGCTGATATAGACAGCACCTTCCGTCGCAGTCAAGGTCACTGCTTGCGGGTCAAGCTTAATTTCCTTGCCGTTTGCATTGCCCCAGTAAGCAGTGTCAGCCTCAGCCGTTTTCGGTTTCATGGCGCCATCTTGGCGTAAGCTCTGTCGCACAAAAGCTGATCTTTCTTCAAGGGAGGGAACAATCAGCTGAACACTGTCCCCTTCCTCTGGCGGGCTATAGAAGCCACTATGTTCTTCTGCACTATAGGGGTTGCCAGTGAAAGAGATTATCTATAGGCTTCATCTATGTATAAAAACACTTGCCATTCTTTATAACAGACAAGTGTTTTTAATCTAGTTCTTCTAGCCGTATAATATCTCTTACTTCCTACGTTAACGAACTTCTTTCATCTTCTTTTAATCTATACTGTCAATGTTCAATTCAATTAGAAGTAGTTAATCATCGCCTCATACTCTTAGCTGCTTATTCATACAAACAATTAAAGATTATTACTTTTCACTTCTTCAAACCACTCATCCGCGATATCACCAGCCGTTTTAACATCATCATTAAAATAGATTAACTCATACTTATATTCAGCTTTGAAATTTCCACTCTTAACATCATATATTAATTTCATCTCCGTTGGCATATCTCTTCCGTGTTCTTCACACAGTACTTTAATTTTTTCAATATCGTCTCCTATTATATGTAATACCTCAAACATCCGTTTTGGAGACACATCATATCTCGCATCTCCTTCCTTCAATGCCTCATTCACTTTATGGCATTTTACATATTTATTATTAATCTGATAAAAAAACCTACCTGAAATAACACTCTCTTCACATGAAGCATAGATATATACTTTATCAGCTCTATCTTCTACATACTCCATACATATGGATATCATATCTGCTTGTAATTCACTAAATTGTTCTTCGAATTCTTTCATCCTATTTTTCACTCCTCGATTAATTTATGAGAATTTCGAATTCTGGTTCACCATCAATAGTATAGTTAACTTTAAATTTCTCCGGGCGTTTATTATCACCCGAGTAAATAACTTCAATATCAATCGTCACTTTTTTAGGAGGCGTTTCGTTTAAAGCTGCTGCCCATTTATTCTCAATCTTCTTATATTGACTCAAATTAACATTTGATAATTGCGAAACTAAATTGTCAATTTTAGGAGAACCCCCAAATCTATCAGCCACTAAATGGCCAGCATGATCTTGACCTTTCACTTTACCAGGCGTATTTTTACTGTGGGATAACCTCTCCTCTCTTTTTGTTAATTGTAAATTATCTGTTTCAAATTTAGCAATCCTACCTAAATTATCTGTTTCATAAAAATAATTGTACTCTCCGGTTTTATATCTAACGTCAGGTTTCAATTTATTTTTTCTACCATTTGTAAATTGTTGCCCTGTTTCCACTAATGTTTTGGCCCCAATTACTCCGGAACCGCCTTTATTTATATCTATCTGAATTGTCGAACCGTTAGCCTTCGCGCCATTCGCACCCGCCATCGCCAGCTGCGGCTCATTCCCCCGCAGCGCACGCCCAACGTTATCCATACTCTCTCGCATGCCTTGCTTCGCTTGGGCCATCATCGCATTGGCTTGGGCTTTTAGCTCCGTTGCCTTCGCAGTGGCTTTCTCTGCTACTTTTTGACCGCCCTCTTTGAGCTTGGCAAGCGGTTTCGAGAGGCTGTTGACGAGTTTATTGCTATTTGGGATGATTTTCATTGCGCCTTTGCCGACATGCTTCGCCCCTTTGACGAGTGGACCGCCGATGATGGCGGCGCCTGCGATGGCGCGTTCCGCGGTGCTGAGCTTGCGTCCGATAATCGGGTCGATGCCGATGACCGCCTCGATGCCGGCTTTTAGATTGCCGACAACGGGGATGAAATCGACGCCGATGGAGAGACCCTCGCGCCAGCCACCTTTTACCCATTTTTTTGTTTTTTTATAGGCAGCTAATACGAAGCTTTTTGCATCATTCTTCACCCACTGGACTAGTGCGAGCTCATCTAGGTTGTTTTGCAACTTGCGGGCGTAGGTGGTGACTTTGCCGAGTGCTTCTTCTACGGATTCCTCTAATTCCTCGAGGAGCTCCTCCACGCTCTCCTTTAATTCGGTTAGCTTCGCTTCTACCTTTTCAGCGACTTTTTTGACTTCTGTTTTCACTTTTTGTGCGGTTTTTTTCGCACTTTTGATGGCATTTCCTACGACAGGAATGCTGGCAATGGCTTTGCCTATCGATTTCCAGAACTTCCCCATTAGGCACCCCCTAATGGAACAGGGGCTTTCGAGCTACCTGTCATGTATACGACTTGTCCTTGAATATCCGCAATGCCATCGAGCACGAGGCTGCTTGAGCGACAGGTGAAGTGGATGGATTCGGTCGCTGTCCACGAGATGGTGTTGCCTGTGAGGACGAGATTGCCGCCTGCTGTCACGGCTAAAGGATGCTGGCTCTGCACCTCGATTCCACTGTCTTGGTGTACGCTGATATAGACAGCACCTTCCGTCGCAGTCAAGGTCACTGCTTGCGGGTCAAGCTTAATTTCCTTGCCGTTTGCATTGCCCCAGTAAGCGGTGTCAGCCTCAGCCGTTTTTGGATTCTTGTCGCCATCTTGGCGTAAGCTCTGTCGCACAAAAGCTGATCTTTCTTCAATGGAGGGAACAATGAGTTGAACACTGTCCCCTTCCTCTGGCGGGCTATAGAAGCCACTATGTCCCTCTGCACTATAAGGGGTTGCCAGCGAAAACCATGTCGCCTCCTCTTTCTTTTGCTTTTCATCCATCAACAAATGAAGACGTACTTGGTCTTTTTTGACTTCCAGCACTTTCCCCTGTAGTGCAATCCCTGTATGAGCCGAGAGTGTTTGTTTCGCTTGGTAAATACCTGCTTTGGGGACGAGATGATAGTCATACGTCCATACTCCTTGCTCCATACGAGCAATGGACTTGGCGATGACGAGCTCCTTGCCTTGGAAATGCACGCGGTCGCCTAAAGCGGCTGGCTGTGTGGAAGTCACGCTATAATGCAGTATATCCTCCTCCGCTAGTGGGTGGCTTGTATCATTTTGTTTCGCTTGTAAATATAGCATGCGATTTTTGCTTACGCTATAATGATTCGCCGCAAGCTGTACGATATTCCCTTCCGGTAAGCCAAACCATAATTTAGGCTGTGCGCTGTCAACTGCTGGCACAAGTACTGTGCGGAAATGACTCGCTAATCTTTGGAGAAATTGCCAGTCTGTTTCCCTATATTGTAATATAAATGCTTGTGTTTTTGCACCCTTCGATGCTTGGTCGATAATATCTGCACCTGCATAGCTTTTTATGATTTCACGCAGCATGGCTTCATAGGTCATTTGCCCATTTTGAAAGGAGCGGGATTGCTGCTTATAATCAAGCTGCGCTGTAGCAGATATTGCCTCTAATTCGATTTGATAAATCCCTCTGACCATCCGAACAACTAACTTTGTTAATTGCCCTCGAAACAATGGACGCACGCGCTTACCTTTACTCAGCTGGTATAGCTCAACTTGGTCCATACTCGTTGCCTCCTGCATACATCGGTCTTTTTGTTCTGCAGGGATGATTCCAGTTAAGACCAGCCTTGCATGGTCATTCACTGCTTGGCTAAGGCGTATATCCTGTAATGTCTGCACATCATAAGGGGATACAAGCGTTAGTTCACCGTATCCAATAGCTTCATGCTTGCTCATCTGCCTTCCTCCTTTCCATTATTCCTGCCCGTCATCCTCCACACGAATTGTTCCACAATATAAGCACATATTCGTTGATTGCGTCGTTAAAGCAGGGGAGTTTTCAATTAATTGGTCACTTTTACCGTTAATCCAAGGCATTGTTAGGACAGGTGTGCAGGGCATAGGCTTTAAAACACCGTTATTAGCTGCTGTAGCCGCAGCGACGGCTGGATTTGCTAATGTTTGGCATAGCCCAAAAGGCTGGACATGAACGTTCGGTTGAAAGTCCATTTCATTCATTTTCGCCTTATTTTTTAGAAAAACCCCATGACTAACAGGCAATTGCAATGTACTTGTTTGGTCTCCCTCAGAACAGGATAAGGTTGCACCTGCTACAACATAACTAAGCTGTACGGCACCTTTGTTTTGTAATGGTTGTTCTGCCATGCTCATTCGCCTCTTTCTTTAAGTAATTAGTTAAATAACTCCTGCCATCTGCCCTCTGTTTGCACTCTTTGTAGCTGGATACCGCGAAATTGTCTGCGCAATAAGCTTTCAGCCAGTTCGATATTGATTAAAATAAATGGCTCATGAATTCCTTCGATTTGAAAAATGCTGTAGGGCTTAGCTTTTTCTTCATCAATGACTAGCTTTTTGAGCGTGCCATCGAGATGGAATTCTGTTTGTGGCGATAAACAAGCTATTTTAGGTGGAATCATTAGCCAGTAAAGCGTTTGCTGGACATTTGGAATATCAGCCAAGACAACGGATTTCCAAGGTAAGCACGTATCATATTTTTCAATAAGCTGTTTGAGTGTGTCAGAAAATAATGCAATTGGTCTTTCAATAAAGTCGATATAATCAGGGGCTTTTTTAGTCGTTATGGAAAACTGTCGGTTGACTAGCTCTAGTTCTTCTAGTCGCTCGGCCGTTAACAGCTCTTTTGTGAGCACTTTTGTTATTCCTATTGGTTCCACTGCCTGTAGGTTGCGTTGGTCCTGTCTTACAATAAAATAGTTCATCGCCTCTACTCCTTTATTGCCAAATAGCTTCGGCTGCTTGCTTTGCTGTAAGCTGTATCGATGCCTGTGCTGCCTTTGAAAAAATTGCGCCTTCTAAATTAGCACCCGCAAAATGAGTATTATATAAATTAGCACCTATAAAATTAGCACCTCGTAAATCAGCTCGCTCAAAATTGGCTCTTTCTAAATCAGCACCTGTAAATTGAACGGGGTAATAGCCTGGCATGTCCCATTGTTGGCGACTTTCCAGACCCACTGCCCCCTGTACTTGTTGAAAATTTGCACCTTGTAGTTGACAGAGGCTAAAATTTGCTTCATGTATCATACTTGCACTTAAATTAGCGTTCATTAAATTCCCCTTTGCAAAATCCGTTCCTATTAATGCACAACGACATAGCTCGCTATTTGCTAGATGGCTATTTTCAAAAAACGCATAGCGCAAATCTATGTCATTGTACATACCGTTGGATAGGTCAAGCTGACGAAAGTTCTCGTAGGCATAGACATTGGGCAATTTTTCACCTAGCCATGCTTTTACTTCATCTGCGGTTTTAGTGGGGGTTCCTTCACGATAAACTGTTTCACTGTAATCGAAAAATTCCCCTATGCGCACTTCAAGGTTTGCCTCTCGCTTTAGTTGTTCATAGGCTGTACTTACTGCTTCATCTCTAAGTGCAAGGCGTGCAAGACTAGCAATATATTGGTGAAAATACTTTACATCCTGTAATTTCAAGCCATCTATTTCTAGCTGGGAAATCGTCCCTGCAAACACTTTGCTATATTTTTCGAGCTCCACTATATATTGCGCTAAAAATTGTAATGCCCAGCTCGCATCATAAGTCGTGATAATTGGGGCAGCGTCAAAAAACCATTTGCCTGTTGTTCCTTCCACTACATAGCGAAATTTGCCCTCTAGCAATTCCGTACGCAGCAGCGAAATCGTGATATTTCCAAGCGGCTCTTTATGCTGAAGAATTTGTTGCGCTACAAGCTGCTCGCAAATTTGTTGAAAAGCCTGCTGAAATTGCCTAATAAGCTGCTCCCTATTTCCTTGGAAATAATCTTCTAATGCAAGCAAATAGCGTAATCGCATTTGCGCAACTTCCTGTTCATAAAAAAGCTGTGACATAACCGTTGTTTGCATCGTTCTCCCCCCTAATTCGCCTTGACCTCTTGACCAAAGATTTGGACATTCCCATCCATTGTGATACTGCTCCCTTGACATGTTAATGAAATTTCCTCCTCAGCAGAGACAATGATTTTCTTACTCGCATTCACTGAAATATCTGCCTGTGAAGTCAATTGGATAGCCCCTTTACTATAGAGCTCAATACCACTTGCTTCATTTAAGCGAATAAAGACACTGCCATCCTGTGCTGTAATCACAATTTCATCTGGGCTCATTTTTATTTCCTTACCAAAGGCGGTACGATAATATTTTGTTGCAGGGTCATCGAGCTTGTTTGTAGCGCTTGTTTCTCGGTTTTTACGAATCGAATGGCTCGCTACTCCTTCCTCCTCTTGATGTGTTGGGAAATAAACATGAACAAAATCATTGATTTCTGGCATTGCATACCAGCCACTGCTGCCCTCTGCTGTATATGGTGTGCTATAGAGAAACCAATGTGCCTTGCTTTTATCTTGCTGTTCATCAATTGTAAGATGCACCTTCATCTGGTCCTTTGCCACCTCTAACACTTTGCCCTCTAACGACAATCCGGGAATTGCTTCGTTAAAAACTTCCTTTTGCTGCATACCGTTTTCCGTCGTTAAGGTATATAAATGCTTTAATAGACCATCTTTGATTGTTGTATAAATTTCATATACATAGAGCTTCTGCCCATTAAAAGTTACTGTATCGCCTAGCGCAAAAACATCGTCTGTTTCAATCTCATAATATAAAAAGTCCTGTTCTGTCATGCCTTGTTGACCATTTTCTGTATAGCGTAAATAGTCTGCTAGGTTTTTGTGCGTTGTATAATGGTAATCCTCTAACTTGCCTCGCTCCTGCCCATTCGGTATACCAAAATAAAATTTTGGCTGCTCAAAAGTGGAATCGGGTACTAATCCTGTTTGAAAGCGTGAAGCAAGGCGCTTTAAAAATTGCCAGTCTGTTTCTCGGTATTGCAATGTAAATTTTTCAAGGTTCGCACTATTTGTTGCCTTATCGATTACATCAAGCCCTGTATATGTGGTACTTAGCTGTTTAAATAAGGTTGCAAATACCATCTCTTTGTCTTGGTAGGAGCGTGTATTTTGTTTAATATCAAGCTGGTAGGTGCTAGATACTGCTCCCATCTCCATATAATAAATACCGCGCACCATTTGTATTTTTATGTCTAAAATCATGCCTTTAAAAAGCGGAGTTGATGTGCCCTGTTCAGTAAGCTGATTTACCTCTATCGTCGTTTGCTTTTCTGCCATTTCTACATATTGGTCACGCATTTCATCTGGGACAATTGCCGTCATATATAGATGTGCATGCTCATTTATTTTCTTCGTTAATGTGAGTTCTTGCAGACTTACAAGCTGAAATGGCTCTACCTGCAACTGGTGATAGGTCGTTACCCCTGTCATTGCACAATCCCTCCTTTATCTTGTCGTTGCATAAATTGGATGCTATCGATGATTCCTAATGCAATCGGCTGCCATGTATCAAAATCTCCCTCTAAACAATTAAAAGTGCCTATGAATGCATAATTATTGAGAGCGCAAAAGAACATTAAATTAAACAGCCTTCCATCAATCGCTGGCGTAATAACAGAAAAATAGCTTATCGGCTTCTCTTGTATGATAGATGTCCCTGAATCCAGCCATTGTGCATTTGGCTGCATTTCCTCCATCCCTTCCACCATCTCGTCTCGAAATTGCTCTACCTCATCATCCATTAACTCCATTGTCGTATGGCTAAAGGCTAAATTAACAGTCGTCGTTTCATCTGTGAAAATAATATTCGGCCTGTGCTCTGATGGATATTTCAATGCAGCAAGCTCCTTTGACATTTCAAAAAACGATGCAGGCATGCGTAGTGTCATGCTACTGTTTAACAGTGTAGTTGTTTGAATTTTGACCGTTTTATTATTGATAACAATAAAATCTTGCGTTAAGTCAATTGGATATACGGTCTCTGCTTGTACCGCCTCCTCATGCCTTTCTTGCTCACGCATTTCATTTCTTAGTGCGAGTATTTTCTCGTCTAAAAATTCCATTTTGATTCAGCCTCCTTTTAATCCACAAGCATGCGTACAGGACGACCTGTATGTGCATCCGCTCTGCGTCTACTGTTTTGTCCATTGCTTAAAATGCGCGTTAAATAATGGTGGGCCTGCTTATTTGATAATGGTTGGTAGGCTACCTCTAATCGGCTGCTAATATACCAATCTACTACTTCGCGCTCGATGCGCTCTTGATTTAAGCATTGGAGCGCAAAGCTGATATCGTAGGGGTTTGTGCTACGGCTTTCAAGCAGCTCTCGCGCATAGTACTTCAACAGCATTGGATGATAGGTGCTTTGCTGTAAGCCTGCATATTGGCAATACAAATAATTAAGCGTGTTGTACTCTGTTGCTAAGTCTGCAAAATCTGTGTAGCTTGCACGTAGCATCGCTCCTGCCTTTAATTTAAAGCGTGCCAATTCGAGCGTATTATCCATTACGGCTGTAGCATCTACTAATAATGGCCTTGCTGTGTACTCCGTATAATCAGGCGTCAATTGTGGCTCATCGAATTCCAGTAGCAGTGCTGTTTCCCGCTCAGTTGCCGTGTAGGACAGCGTATAATCTGTCGTTAGCGTATAAATAGTGCCTTGCTGCTTTACAATGCCTTTTGCGATTATTAAATTTGTGCCATCCACTGTTATATCCAGTCCAGTAATAATGCCATCTGAATAATTTTGAAAATATAAATCGACAATGTCCCTCGGATAATCGCGCAAGCTTTCTAGCATTCCCCGCTTTAAAATCCTTCCCTTTTGAAAATGGGGGTATTTATTTGTGACCATGTAGATTCACCTCGTTTCTTACTACTTCAAGCCATCAAAGAAATCGAGCTCTGATAAGTCTGTTTCAAAGGCAAAGAAGTGCTTTTTCCCTAGCAATAATTGCTCGTTTTGACGAGCAACAGGAACGACATGAAAGCCCCAATGGTCTTGACTAGCAAAGACAAAAAACTTGACCTCACCATTGACAATTGAGTCTGTTTCATTTTGCGGAATATGCTCACCGTAATATGTAGCAATTTGCTCATACAGCACTGGAACAAAATCTTCCGCATGATTTGTGTAAACATATTTATAGGAGGATTTATCCTCATGGTTGTGCAAGTAAAACTCTACATCGACTACACCTAACGGACGTGAAATCGTCCCGTGTATTTGATTAAGTCTTTCTAGGCTGCTAATTAATAGCTTTTCTTGCTTGTTATGTGTCAATGCACTTACGGCATATGGTACAACAGGTGCATCATTTGTCACATTTGTCTCAATCATGCCGATTTTTTTTGCATTTAAGTAGCGTAGCGCCCCTCGCAGACAGGCAAGCTTTAGCTCTGGTACATTGCCGACGCTTTCAGCCTTTTGTTTAAACTCAATGCTACGCCCCGGCACAAATTCCTTTAAAGCCTCCCGAAAGGCATCAATTTTACACGATTGCCCTGTTAATTTAATAATGGAGTATTCATTTAACACACCTGTTTCATAAAAGTCCTCTAAAAATTTGCGGACAATATCGTAAATATCTGCCTTGATTAAATGGTTAATTTCTTTAATATTGAAGTAAACGTTCGGATAGTCATATACGTCTTGGAATTGTTCGTTTTCCTTTATTGATAAACACCAGCGCTCGACTGCTGTAACATTGAGGTCGCTCTCTTGCTCTGCATCAATTGTCGAGTGGAAACGACTGCGTAAAATGCCCGTTTTACGGAAAAATTCCTTCTTCATTTCCTCCGCCATTTCCCACAAGAAATAATAATTATTACGCACACGTAAATATTCGTCGCGCGTGCGATTTTCATATTCTTTGAAACGGGTTGGAATGATGTGCTCTGCCTCTAAAAAAGCCTGCTCGAACTGAGCATAGACTGCCTCCACACCAAATTCATCCACATAACGATAAATATCTTTGCCTGGAATATCAATTAAGGCATCAATATCATAGGCTCGCTTGCCGCGATTGTAGTAATTGGCAAAAACAATTTTCATAAATTGGAAAATTCGATATGTAATATTGTTGCCGCCAAAATTAGTATCTCCATTTTCATAGGTTGTATGGATATCAATCTTATAAGAGATACGCCCATCTTCAATGCGAAATTGACAGGAGGAAAGGTCTGTTGTACCACCACCACAATCAATAACTAATGCTTTATAAGTTTTGCCATCCAAAAAGCTATTGTTTTCTATTTGATTGGCGATTGTATTGTAAAGAACGGCCATGCCTTCATCAAGCGCATATGTTGTTTCAATATGATATTCAGGTAGAATTGCCTGAAACATATCTAAAAATTGCGTTTTCAGCTTTACAGGGCTGGAAATATGTAAATGCTGAAAACGGCACTTAAATTGATGCTCCGCAGTCCGTATAATATAGAGCAAAAATTCTCTGAGCATTTGACTGCGCGGGACAATCGCTGTATTGCCGTTAACATCCATAATTTCTTCGCTTTTGTTATAATGATTGACCCAGCGCTTCATGCCTTGAAATTTCGTTGCAAGCGTTGTGTAATTATTTTTTTTCATTACCTGCAAGGCGTCATAGCCAAAGTGATAATGAATATGGTCTCCGTCAGCGCAATCGGCTACGCTAATAATCGTCGGAACAACCGCTGTCCATTGTTGATGAAGCATATCTGGAAAGGTGACAAAATTAATTTGATTCAGCTGGATGCGATTATTAAGTAAGTCTTGCGAGCAGGGCGATGCGACATAGTCATGCGCTAAATAGGCACCTGCTGTTGTATTCGTTGTGCCAAAATCAATCGCTAAAATCGCATTTGTCGTTTCAAGCTCCTTAATTTCTAAATCTAATATAGGTACTTTATAATAGTGCAAATTTGTTGGTGGCTGTGGAACCTCTTGGTAATAGGTTTTGTATAAATAATCCGAATCTTGCTTTCTCAAAAAAATAAAGCTATAGTTTTTATTTTTTGTATTTTGCATATTCATTGCGGCATCTGTTACGAAGTAGTAGCGATTTGGCTGCTGCTTGTCCTTTTGCAATGTCAAAATCGCACATAGCGCTTGCTGCTCATTTACAAGTAGTACATTCGATTCTTCAACTAGCCCAGCTGTTTCTACAATATATTTATCTGTTGCATCTATTTTCATCTCTCGATAAATACTCATTTTAGCAGGGATTTTAATATTGCCATTATCAGCAAGCGGCGTTTTTAAATAGCTTTGCATAGCGGCCTCAACTCGTGCAAAGCCCCCTTCTGCATATTCCTCAATTAACAAATGCTCCTCCGCGCCACGATAACGTAAAATCATTTGCACAAGTTGGTCTCTTGTTAATGTATTGACAAGTCCTTTTACAAGCTTTTCCTTGTAGCAAATATTGCGTAGCTGAAAAGTTGTCATTTCCATTAATTCAGCGCGTGTATATGTCACCATATAGCGCTCTGTATAACGTCGATTTGTATGTAATTTATAGGAATAATTAGCTTTCATCTTGCCATCCTCCTTTGTATTTAATACAGCGCAATATAATCAATCTTCATCGTGTCCTCTACATCGACAATGCCGAAATGCTGTGTCCAATAAATATCAAGCGTAAAGCCGATTGGCATGAATAAAGTACGTATCAATTGAATTTTCATCTCCCGCTGCGCTGTTTGGCGCTGTCCGATATAAAGCAGTATCTCATCCTTGTTCTCTGAATTTATATACACGGCACAATGAGGAAACAGCTTTTTCAATGTATTCTTAAAGTTGTAAATGACATCCCCCGTTTGATACATGCGAATCATATTGAGTGCTACTATTTCCTGCTCCGCCTTTGTCAACGCTTGACAATAAGAGTGAACGGCTTGACCAAATGTATGGGCGGCGAATTCCTGCAATAAAAAGCGCATGAAATATTCCTTGCGATTCATTCCCTGCATACGGTCTATATCTCCTAAAAAATGAATGACGATATCAAGCAAATATTCCTGTATTTCCATGTCCGTCACATTATCAGGTTGGAATAAATGTTTAAAAACTTCTGAATAACGATAATAAGGATTAATTTCTATCGTTTGCTCTATTGTTGTTGTATTCAATACTTGCGGGCTTAGCTCCATATAGGGGGAGTAGCTCGTCGCGCATATGAAATGAATATCGTTGCGAGCAAAACCTTGCTCCTCAGCACGAATCAATAAATCCCAAATATAATTCATTGCCACACCCCTATGCAGTTGTATTCATAGAAATGGCGCTGCACCTCTGATACAACAAAGCTTAATAAATCATTTGCAATAAAATCCTGCTTGAATGCTTTGAACTGCAATACCATCGTTTTTTTATGATGAGGCTTGCTAATAATCTCTGTTAAAAAAGGGTTTAGTGCATAGCTATAGCTGCTTACCGCTTCATTTTCTATAATTTCAAAGTCAATAAAAGCTAAACGCTCCGCTAAATTGAAAGAATGAATAAGTCGCACCAATTCACCTGCTGTATGAATGGCTACAGGATGGCTTGCCGATAGCCTTTGCATAAAACAATCAAGCGGACGATTCGAAAATAGCTCGTAAGCAAGTGTACCAATTTTGTCCTGCTGTACATTTGCTACTTTAATAAGCTGCCATATGCCCGCTTTATCCTGTGGACAGACAACCGTTATTGCATTTTCAGAGCGCTTCACATAACGAATCGTCGCCTCATCCCCTACCACTAAATAACTATGTTCCGCTCCTAGCTTTCTAATGGAAAGCATATGCTCAAAATTGACCTTGTCGATTGCTGGAACTGGGAAGCCTGCATTTTTCACCTTATGCCTTTCGATATTCCAGAGCGGTAGCATATTCATCTTTTTATAGGGCTCATATTCTTCTAAATCGATTGTCATATCGATAATTTCTATTTCATCCTGTGGTAAAGGCTGAAAAGTCAAATGAACATCCAAAAATTTATGGATATATGGGTGATTAATTGTTTTCCAAGGGATACCATTTACTTGAAACGTATTGTAAAGCTCCTCAATCTCCTTGCTATATATTTGCTGCTTCCTTAAGTAAACTTGAATATCTATATCTCCTGCTGTCGTATGAAGCTTGCCATGAAACTGCCTATTTTCTGATAATAGTTGCTGTATTTGCAAGCTGTCACATTGTAAAAATATTGTGCATACGATAGCAGGCTGCTGATGCAAGAAAGCAAGCTTTATTTCCTCCATCGAGATAACTTTGCGCTCTGGGTCTGTAGGGATTATAGGAAATAAATATTCATGAATTGGGTCATATTGTTCTTTCGCGATAACCGTGCCGTAAATAGCAAACTGTTGCTCATCTGGCTTCAGCTCATCCAATAAGCGTTGCTCTAAGCGATCATTCATTTGCTGCTGATAATCGATTAAATTAGTAAAAACGCCGCTTATCATATCCTTTAATAATTGACGCTGTTCTAAGTTTTCAATCTTTTTAAGGCGTTCCAACATAAGCTCTTTCATCGACATTATTTTCCTTCCTTAAACATTTCACTTTCGAGACTTTGCTCTAAGTCGTCTATTTCATTATTTGACACCTCGATAGTAGGTGGTACAGGATGTAATTTATCATTGCTGTTCATAATTTTGCGCTCTAATCCTAGCACTTTTGCAATTAGTCCCGTTTCCTGATAGATTTCTTGCGCAACTGTGTACGATTCGATTGCCTTTGTATATTCCTGCATCGCATAGTGCTTGTCGCCGTTTTTCTCTAAGCCCTCTGCGCGAAGCTCTTGCTGTGCCTTTGTTAGCTCTGCAACTTTACCCTCTGCTTCCTCTATTTTCGTTTTAATTTGTGGCTCACCTGTAAATGAAATGGCAATTGCCTTTTTTCTAGCCTTTTGATAAATGTCTAATGCCCCGTTGTAATCCTCTGCGTTAAAAAGTGCGTCTCCTTCTTTCGTTTCCTCTACAATTGCAACAATTGAATCCATATTGGCCATGCGCTTTTCAATCTCTTCCTTCCCAAAGCTTTGAAGTAGCTTGCCCTCTTTATTCGCTTTTTCATAGTGCTCCATTGCTTTCGCAAATTCGCCCGCTTCTGCTGCCTCATCTCCTTGAACAATAAGCTGGGTAATGCGTAGCTTTGTTGCTAATAGATTTCTATGTACAGGGTCCTTCAATTTTTTCGCTACATTTCTCCCTTCGCTATACTCCATTACAGCCTCGCCATAATTGCCATCTTGGAAATAGAGGTTACCATTTTTCTCATGTTCCTTCATATCAACTGTCAACTCTGCTATTTTTTTCACTTGTTTTGCCTGATAAAAAGCTGCACCTCCACCGACTAATAACAATGTAATAAGCGCTGCGGCGAGCCATTTTATATATTTCATTTTTTTCTTATTGGATTCTTGATACACTTTATTAATAAAGATAGCCGCAATTGTGTAATTATCTACGACCTTCCTTTGTCTGCTTAATAGCACTTCCTCTAAGACATCAACGTATTGTGCTGGCTCCTTAGCTAGCTCCAACGCATCAATCATTTCAACATCCTCCACATGCTTCCAAAAACCTGCTGAGCATAGTAGCAGAACGTCTCCCTCATGCAGCTTCATTTTAGGTGATATAGAGGGATTAAAATTCGATGGCTGCCCTAAATAGGTTAATAAATTGTCACGTTCCTCATGCTGTCTTGTATCGACTACCTGCTGCTGGCGCTCAAATATTTCCTGTGCCAAGCTTTGGTCATTGCTCTTAAATAGCGTAATACCATTTCTAAAATGATAGAGCCGCGCATTCCCTGCAACAGCACATCGTATTCGTCTATAATCCGAAACGACGATAACGATGCTAGCCTTTAATCGCACACGTAAGCTTTGCTGCTGCAAAACTTTATGTGCTTGCCGCATATAGTTTGCCAAGCTGCGCTTCGCCATTGAGGGCTTAGCGATAAAGCTTTCCAATACGGCTTGTACAGCGATTTTTGCACTATCTACCTCCTGATCTGAATCAAGCCCTTTCACAGCTACCCAGCAAGAGTAGTCATCCAATGTCGTATACGCAAAATAATCTCTATTTCGCAAAAAGGAGCCTGCTTCAGATAAGAAGCTCGTTTGGAAATCGCTATTTTCCTTTCTCATATGCGTCCTCCTTCTACAGCACGATTTCTTACCACGTTTTCTCTAAAATAATAATTGTTGCATTATCCTGATTTTTTAAGCGCTTATTATCAACCGCATTGATTATATTTTGTGCGATATAATGAGGTGGAATATTTTCCGAAAGAAGCTTTTCTAGCTCAACTTCCGTCAGCGTGCCGTATACGCCATCACTCAATAGGCATACTTTGTCTCCCTTACGTAGCGGAATAGGCGTCTGACCAATATCAATTTTTTTAAAACCTTCATAGCCCAAATAGTTGACTAGCCTCTTTTTAAACGGATTTTCCTGTATTTCTAATTGAGAAATTTCACCGTTCAAATAGCGCTCTGTTAAGATAGATTCAAAAATATGTTTTTCGTTCACTTCTATAAATTCTCCGTTGCGAAAAATCGTAACGATACTATCCCCAACGGCGCCCCAATGTAGCAAGCCCTGCTCATCAATAAATGCAGCGACAAGCGTTGTCCCACCATTAGAGCCCTGTAAATTTTCAACAATCATCTGATTGCTTTTCGTTGCAGCTGCTTTGAAATAGTCACTGATTTGTTGTACAGTTGTTAACTTTTTCAATTCCTCTATGAAGGTTGTGACTGCTATTGTGCTCGCCATCCGCCCATTCGCCAAGCCGCTGATTCCATCTGCTAGCACGGCAACTGTTCCATAAGCCGTTTCAACTGTAGCAAAATAATCATCTTGCTCTTCGCGCCTTCCTATCGTTTGTCCGTTGCCAAGCTCAATCCGTTTATCAGCTATTTTATATACAAGCTGTCTTCTTATTGCTACGAGAATGAGCAGCACTGTTAAAAAGAGTAGCGTTATTATATATGGATGTAATGCTGTAGCCATTTCCAATCATCCTTCGCTTTGATTATTTTCCCATTCAAAGTGCACACCACAAAGTGGCAGGAATAGGAACATGCTCGCTCCTAATTGAATGACATCGTATGCAGTTAATTCTGTCGGTGTATATACTGCCTCATTATTCAAGTAAGCCAAGCCTGAGGCATCGCCTGGTAGGAGAAAGAAATTACGCTTTTTTGGGTCATAAACAATGACTGCATGATTGCGCTTAGCAATCGTATTGTCCCCAATAATTCGAATATGCATATCCTCATCTCGCCCGATAAAGTTTTTCTCAGACAGTATGCGATAATCCCTTCCCATTTGTGGTCCTTCAATACAAACTAACCAGCCTGTTACAGGGTCAATTCCGTCCATTTCTCCAAGATAGGGCATTGTTTTATCATCCACCTCTGTTGGTGATACTGACGTTACCGCGCGCGGCTCCTGCTCCACTAATACGTGGCAATAGGGGCAAACATTTTTATGTCTTCTTGAACTAAACATATGGCCGTTTGTGCATCTAATTAAACTCATTTGTACATCTCCTACTCGCGATTATTTTGCAATTATTTTTGTATTGGCAATATAAAGTATGTCCCCATAGCCAATAGCACAAGGGTTTTCTTGCTTTAGCTTTTGTGTTAGATGGCGATAGGGCTTGCGTATTCCAACGCCATTCACTGAATCAATATCCTCAACATACCAAATACCGTCCACACAATTTAATAAGGCATGCTCTGTATTAATTAATGCTGCATACTCCGCATGGCTCAAATCAATTTTTGGCTGGTAATCTACCGTCTTTTTTCCAATTAACAAGGAAGTTTCATCTGTTAATGACCATTCCTGCACTTCCTGCCCTTGCTCATTTAGTAGCACTAGCTTTTCTATAGCAGTTGTTTGAGCGAGTGCTTGTTTTTTAGTAGCTACATAGTGATAAATAAGAAAAATAGCAGCACTAGCTATAATGAATATGATTAAAATCATTTGCAATAAAGTATCTCTATTTAAAATGAATATATATAATAGTAGAAACGCACTAACAACGAGCAATAAAATATCAATCACTTTTATCATGACATAGGCTTGCTGACGCTTTTTATATGTATTTGTTAAACTCGTCCATTTCTCCATTGCTATGCTCCTTTTTTATTTTCGGAAAAACCGTTCAAACAGCTCTGTTGTATCAAGCGGATTTTTTTTGTTTTCTAAGCTTGAGGAAACCTCCTTCGTTTGAGGGTTGAAGCCAAAAAATTGCTCAAAGTTTCTTTGGATATTTTCCATATTGAAATCCGCTTGCTGCCACTCGGCTTTAGTCCTGTCTTTTGCCGATGCTTGCTGCTGTGAAAAGCTTTGCCCCCCCTTGGCTAACTTAGCATCATATGCCTCCTTCAATGCAGGGTCTTTCAAAACTTTATAAGCTTCTTGTACTTCCAAAAATAGCTTTTCTGATTCTTTGCTACCTCCATTTCTATCTGGGTGGTGCTTTTTAGATAGTTGGCGATAAGCAAGCTTTATTTGCTCTGCCGTTGCATTGTGCTCCAAGCCTAGTGTTTCATAATGTGTAGTCATCTGCTCCTCCTTATAAATCTACCTATTACGCTAGCATTAATGGACAGTATAATTCCTACCTTAAAACCGCATAAATTGTAGTTTAACTGCTTATTAAAGCCCTGTTGAAAGCGAACAATCTGCGTCCTGTGCGCCAAAAACCACACTGATTGAAATTTCACTTTATGTACATATGAAAAAGCTAGCATGCTAGAAAAATTTCTAACATGCTATCCTTGTTGGTAAACAGCTATCAATTACGCCTCAACTAACGCTAGTCCAGAACTACTGCTGTATGTTATACAGCGTAGCCTCCTTCAATTTTCGCTAAGTCTGTTTTGTCTTTTTTCTGCTTGATGAATAAGAAAAACTCACCAACACCTTCTGTATCACCAAAGCGCTCTTGATAATCAACTACAAACGCGTTCGGGAAATGAATTTTTCGCACTACTTGATCAGCAGAAATAACTTCTAATGTTACTTTGCGGTAACAATCTGCTTTTTCAGCTGGTACTAATGACCAAAGCGCTAGCTTCATCGTGTCATCTGCATTATCACCATCTGTAGCAGTTAAAATTTTCCCCTTCACTTTTAAAGTTGAGCCTACATCTGTAGAGCGTGCATTTGAATCATTTGGTGTATCTGTTTCATACTCCACCGTCATAATGCTGTCTAAGCCCAATTCAATTGCCTCTGACCCTTCAATCTTTAATACAAAACCCATTCTTCATTCCTCCTAATTATGTTTTTGTGAACAATTTCCCCATCATCTGACACCAAAAATTATGTAATAGTGCCATTTCAGAGAGAAAACTGCTCATAATTTATGTTAAAAGATTCATTTTGAATAAAAACCTGCTAAGCATTCATCTCGCCACCTGTGAAGATAGGAGCTTTCTGTATCTTACGTTTTGCTTTCGATACAAAAATACTTGCTGAATCAAAATAAATCTTCAACATCCCATTTCATTTAATTATGCTTTGACAGCACTTGTTCCCTTTGTAATCGTCACTTCAAGATTTTTCACATTGCCATTAAACACAAGGTCGATTTGACATAGACTTGTTTTTTCATCAATGACATAGCCAATATCATCTCCCTCTTGAATAATAGAGTTTACATAGCCTTTATCATTAAGCCATTTGCTCTTTTGGCTATTTGGGTTATTACTGAAAAATTTGACGATATTATCATGTTTGAAATCCCCGGATTGAAAACGTAAAATACGCTCAATATATGTGCTCACCTGTGTTTTATAAATGGAGTCAAATCCATTATCATCCATCGCTAAGCTTCTTGCCTTGTATACCGTGATTCGCTTAATATCCTTATCTTGAAGCTGTGCATTTTCCGAGGAGAATACAAAGCCGAAGCTTCTACTATTAATCGCGTCCTTAATATTGTTAGTAAATCCTGAAATCTCTTTCGCCATCGTTGTTACTGCTCTTAAAGCATGGTCACCAGCTTCAATGTCAAATCGGACACCCGGATAATTTCTTTGTACTTGCCTGAAGGACGCTTCCTTTAAATACTCTGGACATTGATAAGCTGATACAATACCTGCTGCAACATAGCTAGCACCTACATAGACGCCTTCAATCCAAAGTTTTAAAATATCTTCTTTTTCCTTCGATAGCTGTGCACCGTTTTCTGTCGCATGCATCCGTGTATCAATAATGACACCTGATTTATCTTTAGGAATAATTGTAAAGTTTGGTAAACATGGAATAGCAAATTCGCTATAATCTTTTCTTGTTAACATCGCACATTTATCAATTAAACGGTCAATACCAGTTGTCGCAATTCCATTAAATGTCGTTTCAACCTCCGCCATAAAGTTGAAGAAAACTTGCACTTTATGCTCCTTCACTGTATCAAGTAGCATAGAAAGTGATTCCATCGTATTGCCCTCTTGCTTTGCAGTTTTTTCATTTCCTTTAAAGCGCGCTCGGCTTACTTTCGTCCTACCTGTTTCCTCAAGCTCAATACCCGGTACGATTCCATACCAAATGGTATCTGTAAAATCGTTTTTGCCATTCACTGTATTCAAATAAGCACTAAGTCGAGGAATATTATTGCTTTTCACAAGCATATCTAGCTTTGTGTTTGTAATAAGTAAGGATGGCTGCATCCCTCTATTTTTCGTTGTGTATTGGTCAAAGTACATTTTGACTCCTAGCAGCTTTTCAACTAAAGGCTTCACCGTTTTTACAAACTCATCCTTCGCATCTTTATAAAATTCTAGGTAAGTGTTGTAATTTTGCACCTCTGTTTCAATATTGAAATCGGTTTTAATTGCTGGCAGCGGTGCAAATGTGCGAACAACCAAATCCTTGACATAGGCAGAAGGCGAATCCGTAATTGCTTGATAATCTTCTTCAAATACCGTACTCAACCCATACTGACTATTTTCTTCAAGTAACATGACATCTGTGCCTGTTGTTTGAGGGGCCTCAATAATTTTTAGCTCTCCCGCCTCACCGATTGTTAATGTTCCGATTTGTAGCTTTTCCGTCTCGCCATCCTCTTGACTATTGCCAAGCAATAATCTCGTTTTAATATCCTCAATAGCTAACGGCAGCATCGCCATAACATTGTTATAATTTTTGCTTGCAACCTCAAATAAAATATTTAGCTTATCGCCTGTATCTAATTTTTTCGGGTCACCTTCATCTAGCTTGTCGTACTCATCGTAAAGATAATGAATTTCCTTACGAACTTGCCGAATATCATCCATGACCTTTTTCGGCGAAATCATATCTAGTAAGTTTTCGAATTTGAAATCAACATTTGTAATCCCTTGGCTACGCTTCGTATCAATTAACGTGAATAGCATTTTTAAAAAGTCATTGTTTTGGTCAATAGCTATTTCAGAAATACAATCATCCTGAATTCCTTCTGGCTTTTTCAACGTGTACATTACCTTTTGATTAGCCGCATTATAGAAGGAATAAACAGTAGGCGAAAATTTATCTAAAAATTCATCGAAGCTTTTTACAAGTAGCTTTTCATTAATTTCTTTAATTTTCTCGTCACTCAAGCTGTCAATTCCTTTTACATCTCCAACTAATGTAAGCAAATCGAGCTTTTCTGGATTAATTTCTTCAAAAAGCATTGTGCGATTTGTCTGATTAATAATCTCCATTAGATTCGGCTGCTTCAATCACAGCCTTCCCTCCTTTTATGTATAAATTGGCAGCTCAACTAATCGTTGGACTACAAATATATTTAATCACAATATATTTATATCTATATTTTAATAAAATGTATATACCAAAATAATATAACCAAAAGTATATTAGTACATAAATAATGTAACTTTTATACCTAATATTTATTTTTAAATAAATAATTTTATAAAATAACGCAAATTATATATTTAATAATGCGTAAATTTAGATTAACGAAATACGTTTATAAATATTTTAATTTTCATATTCCCCACTCAATAAAAAAGCTGACCAGATTTTTTCTAGTCAACTTTTCTTTAAATAAGATGGCTTATAAGCTATTAAAATACAAAATTGCCCCTAAAACAGCTTCGCACAAATAGATGATTTCTGTATGCCCCTTTCATCGCTATTTTTTTATTAAATGCTCATATAGTAAGGCAAGTTTTATAAACTTTAACGAAAAACATCGCTTTTTCTGCTCTATAGCAAGCGCCCACATAATTGTTTTTCTTAAAAAATAATTGAGATTTGGATTATATTTTTTAATGTCTACTAGCTTGTCCTCTAGTAGACGCTCTGATATATCAATAGGAGGCTTTTTGGCGAGGACATAATACAGTGTTGCACTAAGACTATATATATCTGCACGAATACTTTGTTTCGATTTACTGGAATAAAGCTCTAAAGGAGAATAATGTCTACTAGTAAAAATCGGTACATTTTTAGCTACACGATAATCCATTGCTGAGCCAAAATCGATTAAACATGGTGTACCATCACTAGCAATTAAAATATTACTTGGTTTAATATCTCGATGGATTATTCCCTTTTGATGCATCGCATTTAACGCCTCAATTAAAGACAAAAATATAGTTGTGTATGTATCATTCGTATTATTATATTGATTCAATGGTATACCTTCAAAATGCTGCATTACAATATAAACTGTTCCGTTCTCCTCAAAATGCTCAATATATTTTACAGCATATGGGCAATTTAATTTTTGTAAAATGATTGCTTCTTGTATAAACAGTTCCTTTAACTGATTAAATTTTGTTTTGTTGGATGGAAGACGACTTAATACTGTTTGATTGTCCATATCCCGAATTGCAATTTCACGTGGATAAAATTCTTTTATAATATGTACTTGATTCGTCCTCATATCCTCTGCCAGATAGACAATAGACAAATTACCTATTTTCACTAAATTTTTGATGACATAAAATTCTTTCAAAAAAGAGAAAACCTCCAAATTAGTCATATAGTTTTATAACACCTCTCATATTTATACATTTTTATTGTAGAAAAACAAAAATCGCTTCTATTATTCATCTATTAATAAGCATATTAATCCCCTAATACATTTATCATAAGTTATAATAATTCATATGTATACTTAGGATAGGGGAAAATCCATTATGAATCATATGATTTCACAAAAAATAAAGGAATTACGAAAAAAGAGAGGCCTTACACAGAAAGAGTTGGCAGATGGCATTTGTACACAGGCGATGGTAAGTAATTTTGAGAAAGGAGAAATGATTCCTTCAAGTCTTACACTATACGCAATTGCACAGAGGCTGGGCGTTGATATGAATTATTTTTTTGATATGGCTAGCACTGATAACGCCTCGTTTAATTCATCAGATGCACAAAATATTATTCGTAAGCTAATTCATCAGCATGATTATGAGTCTGCGTATTTTATTGTGCAAAATGAGCTTGTACAAGAGGCTTTGCTAGCACCAGAGCACAGACAATTTTTATTATGGCATAAAGGCATTTGCCAATGGTTCTTACACCAACAGCTTGATACAGCAATCCAAACACTCGAGGAGGCCTTACATGCAAACGACAAACCCAATATTGAACAAGAAATAGCAATTATGAATAGTATTGCAGTTGTTTATTTCGGGGCAAAGCATTATGAAAAATCATTAGCTTATTATGAAAAATGCCTCCCTTTAATTGAAGAACATGCAACAATATCTTATTTAGTGAAAATTCGAGTTTTTTTTGGCGCTTCTCGCACTTTCCAACACTCCAAAAAATTTACAGAAGCATTGTTCTTGTCAAAACAAGGTATCCAATTATGTATTGAGCATGAAACACTGTATTTATTAGGGGATTTACTTTTCCAAACAGCTCATTGTCTTATCTCTATGCAAGACAAAACAAATGCAGCTATTTATTTAGAACAGGCAAAAACAATCTATTCTTTACAAAACAAATATGATTACTTGAAAATCATAGAGGATTTGAAAATAAATTACCTTAATTAGTAATTATTTGATTGATATCTTTTATATTAAATGGTAAATTATAAAAGGTTGTTACTTAATTTTCTAATAAAGGGTGTTATTTATGGAAAATAATTTAATAAATTTACTATCTTTATGTTTAGCATTACTAGTAGTATTTACTTTTACTCCGCAATATGAAGCTGCAAGTTTAACAATAAATAAACTGTGGATAAGTAATTGTTCTGAAGAATCCCCTTCGATAAATATCCCTGATCGGCCTTAACAAAAAATGAGTGTCCTTTTAGTAGACACTCATTTTTTATTAGAAAATCTATACTTAAACTATCCTCTCACTACCATCACATCACACTTAGCATTTCGTACAATACGTTCTGCATTCGAGCCGATAATCATTTTTTCAAAGCGATTTAAGCCGGTTGCACTAATAATAACGAGGTCAATATCTTTTAAATTCGTTAAAATTACCTTTGGTGAGCCGAGTTCAACAGTTGTCTGAACAGCCGCCACGCCTGCTGCTATTGCCTCATTTTTTAGTTGCTCTATTTGCTTTTCGCGGTCCTCTTTTACTTGCTGTGCGTATGTTATATCGTATGCCTGTACTGAGCCGAAAGAATATGTGTCGACTACGCTTACAATATGTAAAATAGCCTCATTTTGCTTTGCTATTTCTATCGCACGTTGGAGTGCTTGTAAAGATTGCTCAGAAAAATCAACACCAACTGCAATTTGTTTATAGGAATTAGTCATTTTATAGTCCTCCTTTTTATTTTTATTATAGCAAAAAAACGTAGAGGGGATGTCGCCTTCTGACAAATAGTATTTGCTGCACCAGTTTTATAAGCAAATATAAGCTTCTCGCGGGCTTTAATAAGGAGATTCCTATGCCCGCGAACAGTTCATTATTCTTTTACTACATTCAAAAATGCCTCAATCATTCGATTCCCAGTTTTTGTGCCGATAGACTCTGGATGAAACTGTAGACCATATAACGGATAATTTTTATGCTGAATAGCCATAATTTCTCCATCATCTGCCGCACGAGCTGTCACAATAAAATCGCTTGGTAGTGTATTTTGTTCAATGACTAATGAGTGATAACGCATTACTTCCTCATTTGGTGCTATGCCTTGTAATAAGCCTTGCTGTTGATGTGTCAAAGGGCTCATTTTACCATGAATAATGTTTTTTGCACGTACAATTTTTGCACCGAATGCCTCACCTATCGCTTGGTGACCTAAGCAAATTCCTAGTATCGGTACCTGCCCGTGAAACTCTAAAATAATATCTATAACATTCCCCGCCTCACTTGGCACACCTGGCCCAGGTGAAACAACGATTGCCTTTGGTTGCATTGCACGGATTTCTTCAAGTGTTATTTTATCATTACGCACTACACGCACTTCTTGTTCAAACGCAGCAATTTGATGGTATAAGTTATAAGTAAATGAGTCGTAGTTATCGATTAATAAAATCATTTTCGCACCTCCAATAATGCGCGCGCTTTATTTAACGTTTCCTCATATTCCAAGCTTGGAACAGAATCATAAACAATTCCCGCCCCTGCCTGTACATAAGCTTTTCCATCCTTTACAAGCATTGTACGGATGGCTAATGTTAAATCCATATTGCCAGAAGCAGAAATATAGCCAACAGCCCCCGCATAGATGCCGCGCTTTTTTTGCTCAAGTGCGTGAATAATTTGCATTGCTCGTATTTTCGGTGCGCCCGATACCGTACCAGCTGGTAAGCTTGAAGCGAGTACATCGACTACATGTGCCCCTTCTTTTAGCTGACCAGCCACCTCTGACACAATATGCATCACATATTTATATTTCTCAATATGCATATAGCGCTTCACTTGTACGGAGCCCACCTCGCATACACGCCCAATATCATTGCGCCCTAAATCAACGAGCATGCGATGTTCGGCTAACTCTTTTTCATCATTCAACAATGTTTGTGCGAGCTGCTCATCTTCCTCCTGTGTTACACCACGTGGCTTCGTACCAGCTATCGGATTTGTTGTGACAACACCGCCCTGTACCTTTACTAAGCTTTCTGGCGAAGTACCAAGCACAATGACATCATCAAAATTCATGTAAAACATATAAGGCGAGGGATTTGTTGCACGCAGCTTGCGATACAGTGCAAATGCATCTCCCTGAAAGCTCGCTTCAAATGTTTGCGATAGTACGACTTGGAAAATATCCCCACGCTGAATATGTTGCTGCGCAGTTTCGACCATTGTTGTAAACTGTTCTTCAGTCATTGTCGCTGAAAAATGAATGTCTACAGCTGTATTTATTGTTTGCGTTATTTGCTGCCCGATTTGCTGCTCAAGCTGCTGAATTGCTTGCTGCATTTGCTGCTCTGTGCGGCCTCCAAATAAATCAACCGCAACTAACGATAGCTTTTGCTCAATATGGTCGATTACGATAAATGTATCGTAAAAATAAAGATGAACATCCGGCATATTGTAGACATCGTTCACGATTTGCCCAATTGCTTCAAAATGGAAGGCTGTTTCATAGCTAAAATAACCAATCGCTCCACCAAAAAAAGCAAATGGATAGTGCCCTCCGACAATTGGTAGCACGTCTTTTAAACGCTCGGTTACTGAAATGCTTTTCGTTTCTCCATTAAAAGTCGAGGTTTTCTCATCGCCTATTAGCTCTCCTACTGGATTGACCGTAATAAATGAATAACGACCACTTTCAGCATATTTAGCATTCGATTCAAATAGCATTTTATTTTGCCCTTGTAGGCATGAATAAATGCCGATGGGGGTGTAAGTATCCCCCTGCAATGTTTTCATTACGTACTTCATCTCTGTCATGCTCTGCTCCCCTATCTCTGCTCATTTGTACACAAAAAGGCCCTCCGTACTGTAAAGGACGGAGAGCCGTGGTACCACCTTCATTGGCTAATTGCTTAGCCCACTCGATTGCTTGTAACGTCAGCAACTACGACAAGGCATTTCCTCCTTGTAGCTAGAAAATCCATTCACCTATGCTGTCTACTAGCTCTCACCAACCGCTAGCTCTCTTCTAAAACGAACATAAGCTACTATTTTTTCATTATCGCTTTATACGTAATTGTAACGTGATTTTTTTCATAATTCAAACATTTTTAACTTGTTGCAGCGATTAATTTTGCTTGCTTCAAACGATTGCGCACGAAAATACCGAGCCATGTAGCAACTCCAGCTTTTAATAAGCCTGGAATGATAAATGGTATTGTTCCTCCCATCATAGCACCTGTCCATGACAAGTCATTGGCAATCTTCAGCCAGATTGTTCCAAATAGTAAAGTAACAAACATGCCAATAACATTCGCCACCGCTGCTTGTACATACGTATAAGAAGTTTTTTCTAGGTACAGCCCCATTAAATACGCGGCTGGCAAAAACCCTACCAAATAACCACCTGTTGGCCCAACTAACTTAGCAAGCCCCCCTGTAAACATTGCAAAAACAGGTAATCCTGCCGCACCCAATAATAAATAAACAGCCACTGCTAATGTGCCAAGTCGCGGACCTAAAATTGTAGCTACAAGTCCTACTGCTAATGTTTGTCCTGTAATTGGTACAAGCGGCAACGGAATTGTTACTTGTGCTAACACCGCAATAATCGCCGCACCAAATGCTGCTAATACATAATTTTTAACATTCATCACTATTTCCCCCAAGCTTTAGTAAACCTAATATAAATATAAGTTAACATAAAACGATATGCATATTCAATCATTTTTGTTATTATTTTTTTAGAATACGTGCAGGCCTAAATTGTCAGAATTGTTTGTGTGCCTGGCACTCAAAAAATGGAGGATGAATATGAATTTATGGTATGGTGGGACAATTTATACGATGCAGCAGGAAGGGCATACTGTAGAAGCCATTTTAGAACATGATGGTATCATTTTAGAAGCTGGGGCATTTGCTGATTTGCAAGGAAAGGCACAGCATTTAATTGACCTAAAAGGAAATGTGTTATATCCGGGCTTTGTCGACAGTCATTTGCATATTATTGGCTATGGAGAAAAGCTGAAAAATTTAGATGCGAGCAATATATCATCTAAAGATGAGCTGATGATGGCTTTGCAGCAACGAGCTGCACTATTGAAGGAAGAGGATTGGCTTGTTGCAATTGGCTATAATGAAGGCGCTAGTGAGCAATTAACATTTCCTACGATTGAGGAATTAGATGCCTTGAACTGCCATGTTGTCATTAAGCGTAGTTGTCATCATTTAATTATGGTGAATCATCTGGTACTTGCCTATGTCAATATTGATGAAACTACGGCAAATCCTGCTGGTGGTTTAATTGATAAAAGGAATGGGCATTTAACAGGGATTTTGAAGGATAGTGCTTTATATTTAGTCGTCCATCGCATACCAACAACTACGCAAGGCTATGTTGATGATGCTTTGGAAAAATCAATTGCATCATTGCATTCATTAGGTATTGTAGGTGGGCACTCCGAGGACTTAAGCTATTATGGACATCCTTCCATACCTTTACAAAGCTATGAATATATTATTAAAAATAAAAACTTCAAGGCACATTTATTACAGCATCATGATGCATGGGATGATTTACAGCAAATTGATTTTACACCTTCCACTTGGCTGGAGCTTGGTGCGATGAAAATCTTTATTGATGGTGCATTTGGAGGAAGGACAGCGGCACTTTCATCTCCGTATGCCGATGACCCTATGAATAGTGGTTTATTTATTCATTCTAATGAAGATTTAGCACAGCTCGTTCGTAAAGCGCGTGCTGCAAACGCAACGATTGCGGTTCATGTAATTGGTGATGCCGCCATTTCAGCAATTGTCGGATTGCTTGAGCAATATCCACCTTTAGCAGGCCAAAAGGATCGCATTATTCATTGTAGCTTAATTAATGATGAGCTGCTTGAAAGGCTTGCAAAATTGCCGATTATTGTTGATGTGCAGCCGCAATTTATTCAGTCAGATATGAATATTTTACAGGCAAGATTAGGGACGGAGCGCCTACATTATGCACATCCTATACAATCATTATTAAAGCGAGGCATCGTATGTGCGGGAGGCTCTGATGCCCCAATCGAGCACCCGAATCCGCTATACGGTATTTATGCTGCAATAACACGTAAAAAAATGGGTGATGCACAAGTTTTAAATGCTCCTGAGTGCATTTCTCGCTATGAGGCTGTTGCACTTTACACGACTGCACCAGCCAAAGTTATTGATAAAGCGCATAGCCGCGGACAAGTCGCGGCAGGCTTTGAAGCAGATTTTACGATATTAAATGAAGATATTTTTAAAGTAGATGTCGAGCAAATTCCTCAGTTACAAGTAGTCAAAACGGTCGTTCACGGGCAAATTGTTTATGGTTGATTTTATGAGCGAATTTCGGTGTTTTGTGAGCGAATCCCGCGACTTTACGAGCGAATTTAAAGATTTAACGAGCGAATCCGCTTTAGTCATACAAAAAGCGTCCAAAATACCGGCAACTGCGCGGTTTTTTGGACGCCCTTTTCTAGTTATTTAATTCGTAGTGCTGACCTTTTACTAAATAGAATAAATGCTCTGCGACGTTTGTTGCATGGTCTGCTGAGCGCTCTAAATAGCGACTAACAAAGGATAAATACATAAATTGTGAAATGTTATCAGGATGCTTGCTAGATAGCTGCATAAAGCCGGTAATAGCTTGACCATACAAGCCGTCAATTTTATCGTCAAGCTCCGCTATTTCTTTTGCCTGTGATGTATTTTCATGAATGAATGCATCTACAATTTGGCGTAGCATCGAAACTGTTTTCTTAGACATTTCTTCTAATATCTCGATATTTGTAATGAATTCATCCTTGCCGATGCGAATTGTATCCTTCGCAATATTCACTGCGTAGTCGCCTACACGCTCCATATCGCTTGCCGCCTTAACAATCGTCATTAAGCGACGTAAATCTGTTGCGACAGGCTGTTGCTTCGCAATTAATAAAATAACACGGTCATTAATCATTTCCTCTAAACGATTAATATGAATGTCATTATCAATCACTGATAATGCCCTATCAATATCTTTATTAACAAATGCTTTGAATGAAATTTCTAAAGCTTCAATGCTTTTATTACATAAATCTAATAAATCCTCTTGCACCGTTTTCATATCGTGCTCAAATCGTTCACGTACCGCCATCATACTATAAGCTCCTCCTTATCCGAAACGACCAGAAATGTAATCTTCTGTGCGCCCATCTGCTGGTGTTGAGAAAATTTTATCTGTTTGATCAAATTCAATCACTTCACCATTTAGGAAAAATGCTGTTTTATCAGAAATGCGTGCTGCTTGCTGCATATTATGTGTCACGATGATGATTGAGTATTGCGTTTTTAACTCTTGTACAAGCTCCTCTACTTTCAATGTAGAGATTGGGTCAAGTGCCGATGTTGGCTCATCCATTAAAATAACATCAGGCTCAACAGCTAAGCATCGAGCGATACAAATACGTTGCTGCTGACCACCAGATAAGCCATAGGCATTTTGGTTAAGGCGATCCTTTACATCGTCCCAAACTGCTGCACCGCGCAATGATTTTTCTACAATCTCATCTAATATTTTTTTGTTTTTAATGCCATGGATTCGTGGTCCATAGGCAATATTGTCATAGATTGATTTTGGGAATGGGTTTGGCTTTTGGAACACCATACCTACTTGTGTACGCAATTCCTCAACCTCGTAATCTCCACCAAAAATATTGCGCCCACGGTAATTAATTTCCCCCGATGTTCTAACGATTGGCACAAGCTCAATCATACGGTTCAATGTTTTAACATATGTCGATTTACCACAGCCAGATGGCCCGATAATCGCAGTGACTTCATTTTCTTTTATTTCAAGATTAATATTTTTTAACGCATGATGCTGCCCATACCATAAATCGAAATTTCTTGTTTCAAATACTGTATTTTTACTATTTACTTGCGCAGACTGTACAGTGTCATTGCTTTGCACATTTTGCACTTGCTCTTGAACTTGTATCATAATTTCCCTCCGTTAGTATCGTTTTTGGAATTTATTGCGAATATAAATGGCAATTGAGTTCATGAATACTAGCAATATCATTAAAACGATAATCCCTGCTGCTGCAACATATTGGAACTCTTCTTGTGGACGCTTTGCCCAGTCAAAAATTTGCATCGGTAATGCTGTAAATGTACTTAATAAATTCTCAGGTAAGAATTGTAAAATAACAGGAATACCAATAACTACTAATGGCGCAGTTTCACCAATTGCACGTGATAGGGCTAAAATACTCCCTGTCAATATACCCGGAATCGCCGCGGGCAAAACAACCTTCACAATTGTTTGCCATTTAGTAGCACCCATACCATATGAGGCTTCGCGTTGCTCCTGCGGGACAGCTCGAATTGCTTCCTGTGCAGAAACGATAATAATCGGCAAAATTAATAAGCTCATCGTAAAGCCTGCTGCTAAAATGCTTTTTCCTAAGTCTAATAAGCGAACGAAAATCGTTAATCCTAATAGACCGAATACAATGGAAGGTACACCTGCTAAGTTGGAAATATTAATGCGAATGAAATCATTGAAACGATTTTTTTTCGCATATTCCTCTAAATAAATCGCTGAACTTACACCTAAAATAATGGAAACTGGTGCGACAACAGCCATTAGCCATAAAGAACCGATAAGTGCCGCTTTAATTCCCGCTTTTTCAGGTACACGTGAAGCAAAATTCGTTAGGAAGCCAAAGTTTAAATGACTTAATCCTTGTGAAAGAATTCGCGCTAATAATATTAATAAAGCTACTAAAGCAAAAGTTGTTGCGACAATAAAAATAGTTTTCCATACTTTATTCATCTTTAGTCGCATGCTCATGCGCTTCATTACAGCAGTATCATTCAAATATTTCATTTTAATACTCCTCTCTGAAGCGTTTTGAAATATATTGTGCAAGCAGGTTCATAATCAGTGTGAAAATAAATAATGTGAAGCCTACTGCATAAATAGAATAATAAATTGTTGTACCATAGCCAGCATCACCTGTTGATACTTGTACGATGTATGCTGTCATTGTTTGAATTGAATCTGTTACCGCAAAATCAAATTTAGGTGTTGACCCACCTGCCAGCGATACAATCATCGTTTCACCGATAGCACGTGAAATCGCTAAAACGATAGAGGCAATAATCCCCGATAACGCGGCTGGTAAGACTACCTTAATCGCTACCTCAAATTTTGTTGCACCAAGTCCAAGTGCACCTTCACGAATAGAGTTCGGTACAGAGCTCATCGCATCCTCTGACAGTGATGCAATCATCGGCAAAACCATAATCCCTACAACAATCCCCGGGCTAAGCGCATTGAATATTTTCAGCGATGGTATCAATTGCTGTAAAAGCGGTGTGACAAATGTCAATGCAAAGAATCCATAGACAATTGTTGGAACACCAGCAAGTACTTCTAAAATTGGCTTAATAATACGGCGCGTTTTATCAGATGCATATTCACTTAAATAAATCGCCGCACCAAGACCAAATGGTACTGCTACTAATACAGCGATGCCAGTAACCTTTAATGTCCCAAAAACAAGTGGTAATATGCCATATAAAGGCTCTTTCCCTGAGAATGGAAGCCATTCTGTACCGAATAAATAATCAGTTATTGATACTCTCTGAAAAAACTCAAACGTTTCAAAAATAAGTGTAAAAACAATACCAAAAGTCGTTAGTACAGATAATGCTGCCGCTACTAAAAGCAATATAGGCATTGTTTTTTCTACTAGTTTTTTACCCTTTCTTTCACGGGATTTTGCAATCATTTGTTGTACGGATTGCTCACTTGCTTTTCCGGTCATTTGTCGATAAACTCCTTTCCGTTTAAGGAAAGAATGTGTGCTTTACGCACACATTCTTAGATGTTGCTTGATGCATTATTTTTTTAATGCTTCTAAAGCAGCTAAGCCTTTTGTATACTCTTCAGCCGGTAAGCGTACATAGCCTGTTTCTTCAGCCATATCGCCAGCATTTTCTAATGTAAAGCGTAAGAAATCATAAGCTGCTTCGTTAGTTGCCATTGCTTCATTTTTCACATAAACAAATAATGGACGAGATAATGGTGAATATTCACCTGATTCAATTGTGTCGCTGTTTGGCTCTACACCATTTACAGAAACAGCGTGTAATTTACCTTCATTCGCAATATAGTATGAGTAACCAAAGAATGCGATGGCATTTTTATCTGCAATAACACCTTGTACTAATACGTTGTCATCTTCAGATAAAGTAGCTGATTTCACTAAATCTTCACCGTCTAAAATTACTTCATCAAAATAATCGTAAGTACCTGAATCTGTTCCTGGTGCGTAGAAGACTACCTCTTCAGCTGGCCAAGATGGGTCAATATCAGACCATTTTTTCGTTGTACCGTCTTCAATCCATAATTGCTTTAGTTGGTCAACTGTTAAGTCTTTCGCCCATGTGTTTTCAGGGTGAATAACAACAGATAATCCGTCATATGCTACAGCAAGCTCTGTATATTCAATACCTGCTTCTGCTAATTTCTCTACTTCTGTATCTTTAATCGGACGA
Source organism: Metasolibacillus sp. FSL K6-0083 (assembly GCF_038630865.1). Taxonomy (NCBI): domain Bacteria; kingdom Bacillati; phylum Bacillota; class Bacilli; order Caryophanales; family Caryophanaceae; genus Metasolibacillus; species Metasolibacillus sp. FSL K6-0083. Next base: position 957,471 of record NZ_CP152046.1, read on the forward strand.
GAAGCATTCGAGAAGTCTGTCTCTCCATTAATGAATTTTTCAAAACCTCCACCAGTACCAGAAACCCCTACAGATACTTGAACTTTCCCTTGTACTGCAGCGTACTCCTCAACAAGTGCCTCAGTAATCGGTGCAACTGTTGATGAACCATCACCAACAACCGTTCCTGTTAATTGTGCGTCACCAGCTTCTGCGTTTTGTGCTCCACCAGTTTCTACATTTTCTGCATTATCAGTGTTTGGTGTTGATTCAGAATCATCTCCGCCACATGCTGCTAATAATAATGCTGCACTTAATACTGCTGCCTTGCCTGCGTACTTCCATTTACTCATTTGTCTAGTCCTCCAATAACTTTCGTAGTCAGTTGTTGTTACATTCATTACTATAAAGACTTTTTGTTGAGTGAATTTAAATACAATGTTAAGGCTGTGTAAAGTAGTGTAGAAGTTTTGTAAATAGAAAAAGACTCCTCTATACAAAATATCCTGTATAGTAGAGCCCTTCGCTTGTTATAGCAACCTTATAGTCAATTACGCTGAAATGTAATTGCGTTCAGCGGGTGTCTGAACCCCCGTTGAAAGAAGTTAGATTTCTATAATTATTTGAAAATAGATAATCAATCATCATCTAAAAGAACTGATTTCATTTTATTTATATACACTAGTAAATGAAGTCTATAATTGTCTTTTATTTAATGTAAAAGTTTCCTCAAGAAAGATGGGAACAACGTCCTTACTATTATAGAAGCTTTTTCACCAAGTTAAAATGCCTCCTATAATACTTTTTTCACTTCTTTAATATGTGTTAATAAGACATCTCGCGTTTCTATCTTCTCTGGCTGTTTTTTAGTTTTTGGCTGTGTAATATCTAGCTTAATTGTGTTAGCGTCTTTCGGGTTACTGTAGCCATTAAATGAAGCATTATAAATAACTTCGCCTGTTTTAAGTGTAACAGTTGCTTTTTTTGCATCAATCAAATTTTTCAAAAATGGATATGTTGTTAAATTGCGTTTACGTGCAGCAACAGCTAAACGTGGCTCTAAAAATAAAAAGAGCCCCTCTAATACAACAACATAAGCAACTGTCGTACCAATTAATATAGCAGGTCCTACATTTAAGCGTGCCATCATAAATGCATTGCTTATCGCCCCTAAAAACACAATAATGTGATATAAAATTTTTCGCATAGTAAAATCCTTTCTTCTTTTAATTAAGCAGTTTATATCCGATTTTCGGCAATGTTTAATATAGAAAATAGCTATTTAAAATACTCTGTTATGTACTGATTAATTAACTATGGGGCCACCCAAAAAGGATTTTCTTTTTTGAGTAGCCCCTTATGCTATTATAACGCTATTCTGTTGCTGTTTTCTGCTCCTCATCTTCATCAAGACGCTCTTCAGAAAATGGCGCAAGAATTTTTTGTGTTGCTGAGCTTTCTTTTATTCCATTTTGCTCATATTTTTTTTGTAGTTCAAAGTAGTAATCTGCGATTTCACGTGCGATTTCATTATTTTGCGTTAAATACACACTGAAATCTGTCGTTACCCACGGAATGACAACCGCATATGCGATTTGTGGGTTATCGTATGGCGCAAAGCCAACATGTGTTAAAGTCGTTGTATTCGTCCCAAATTTATCACGCTGCGGTCCATAATATACTACCTCTGCCGTACCAGTTTTACCTGCTGCCGTATATGGCGCATCATGGAATGATCTATATGCAGTCCCTTGGGAACCAACATAAACTTGTCGCAAACCTTTTTTCACTTGCTCGATTTCAGCATCTGTATTCGAAATACGGTTTAAAATTGTTGGCTCTACTTCCTGAACGAGTGCGCCTAATGTTTCCCCGTCTGTAGAAGGTTTACGAATCTCCTTTAACATACGAGGCTGTACGCGGTAGCCACCATTGGCAACTGTCGAAATATATTGTGCTAACTGCAATGGTGTATACGTATCAAATTGTCCGATAGCTAAGTCTAAAATTTTACCCGGCGTATCCATTATCCCTTGATAACCAGCAAATTCTCCCGGTAAATCGATGCCAGTTGGTACACCTAAACCGAATTGCGAGTAGCCATTGCGCATTCTTTGTAATGTATCATCACGCAAGTTAAGTCCCATATTATACGTATAGCTTTTTCCACCAATTGCCATTGCAATTTTAAACATATACGAGTTCGATGAGCGCTCTAATGCTTTAAGCTCATTCATTGCAATACGGCTGCCACGGTTAAAAATGGAGCTTTTCGGGTCTGTGTTTAATAGCTTAATCGGTTCATCTATCATTGTCGTATTTAAGCTCAACACATTTTCTGAATAGCCGGTTAATACAGTTGCAGCCTTTATGCTAGAGCCTGCCTCGTAGGCAGTTGTAAATGCACCGTATGAATAATCAATAATGTAGCTTTCACCTGTTTCAGGGTCCTTTTCGATTTTTTTACCTACAACGGATAAAAGCTCTCCCGTATTCGGGTCCATCATTACAAAAAATGCACGGTCTAATAGACTTGAAGAGCCTAGCGACTTTAACTCAAGCAGTTTTTCCTCAACAATGCGCTCCGCCTCTGCCTGTAGTTCCATATCAAGCGTTGTAATTAAGTCTTTTCCCGGCTCACCAGCATATGTCGTTTGAATTTCAACAACTTGCCCTTTTTTATTCGTCATATTTTTAACGACGGATTTTTCACCCTGCAATATTTCCTCATATTGCGCTTCAAAATAACTTTCACCAACGCGATCATTGCGTGAATAATCACGAGCTAAATAAAAATCAAGCTTATTTTTGGGTATCCCTTTGCTCGGTACAGTTGTTCGACCTAAAAGTGCAAGCGGCGATAACCTAACACGCTTCCAATCTGTCGTTGTATTGACGCCTGGTAAATCAGCTAAACGCTCCGAAACACGAGCAAATTCATCGTCTGTTACGCCTTCACTTTTAATAATTTGCGGTGATAAATTGTAGCCTGATGCCATTTCTCTATAAATAGCAAGCACCTCTAAATCAAAATCTGTCAGCTGTGCTAATTCTTCATCAGTGATACGCTCACGAATACGGCGATCCATTTCTGCATTCACCTGCTTCTCATCAAGCGTTTCATCAGAAGCACGATACGCATCCATTTCTTCCTTTGTTACTTTGGCTAACGCATCTTCATTTTTTAGTAAAATCCAAAAATCCTGCTTATCACGGTAAGTAACACGTTTTGTCGGCTGTTCTATTAATTTTGCTAGTTCAATCGCTACCTCAAGCATATCTTTTTGTTTTGTCGTTTGCATTTTTGTATATGTAATCGCATTTTCTGGCTGATTATCTACTAAAATTCGACCGTAACGATCGTAAATGCGTCCACGTGGTACACTCGTATTTACTCGCACTTCCTCTTTGCGTTCAAGTTCCATCACATATTCCTCGCCCTTAACAATTTGCAAATAACCTAATCGAAAAATAAGTGCTGAGAACAGAATAAAAATTGAAAAGAAAAGGACATTCATTCGAAATGTAAGATTAGCTCGTTGCTTTGCTTTAGGATTTTGATTATTTTTTGTCTTTTGTACTTTTCGCATCTGAAATGCCTCCCCTCCTTTACTCCATAAGATTTAGTATACCATCTGTATACGCTAGAAAAAAGAGAATTACCGCTATTTTGTGACGCTAACAATATGAAAAAGTTGCAACTCATTCCTTTTCGCATTAGATGTTAGCTAGACGACAAAGAAGCTGCCTGAAAAGTAATAACTTTTCAGGCAGCTTCATCAAGTTCTATTTCGCATTTTCATCGGTTTGATGAATACCGAATATATTGCCTTCTGTATCCTTGTAATATCCTTGCCATGCCATACCCGGAAGCGCATGCTTCGCCTTCGCTACTTTACCGCCATTTGCTAAGATTTTGGATTCAGTTGCATCATAATCCACTACAACCATTGTGCTTATATAACCATTTGCTGGTTGATTCTCTTCTGGCTCTGCGCCTTGACGCTGCATTAATGCGCCGTTAATGCCGGGTTCTTCCTCACTTCCAGTCACTGCACCAAAATAGGGCATCCCTGTATAATCGCTCCAGTCTTGAAACGTCCAGCCAAACACTTCTCCATAAAATGATTTTGCTCTTTCCATCTCGCTAACATGAATTTCAAAATGAATTAATCTCCCCATACTCCATCCCCTTTTCCTGTCAGTTTTTTCTTACTATACATGTTGATTGATTAATTGTAAACATTATAGAGGCAACAAGCGGTATAATGATAGAAGCATTGGAGATGGAGTGATTTCAAATTGAAGAAAAACAACTTTGTAAATGTAGTAGGTTACCAATTAGAAAAAGTACATACAGGCGTGATTAAATGGATAATGGATTCCCAAAATAATTCTGTTTCACTCGATAATAAATACGCTGTCTTAAAAAAATTATTTGCATTTTGCGGCAAATCAATAACATTTAATAAACAGGATATCGAATCTATTATTTGCACACCTGAATTTTCTTTTGGGCGCAAAAGAAAAATTGATTTGGTCATCAAAGTGAATTTATTTTCTGGTCAATCGAAATACATTGTTATCGAAATGAAAGTCGATTCAATTCCTTATGATAAACAACTTGATGGCACATTCCAAGATTTTGTGAGCACAATTAATAGCGATAAGGACACATGTTTTATGTTATTTCTTTTCGGGTCTTCACAAGTATGCACAGTACCACCAAATAAGAACTTTTCCGTTTGCCGAATTAAGGAGATTATTCACTTTTTCAATCATTTGCAAATACAAAATACAATATATTTCGATTGGATTGAATCTCTAATTGAAGAAAAAGCACGATTAGAAAAAATAAGTGAATTCCTACTTGCAACAGATAATCTTTGGGATACAAATTATTGGTTAGAAAATGGATATAGAATCTGGTTCTCGCTATTTTATTATCTTTATAATCAACTCAAGATGGAGTCGAATATGCCTGAGGAATGGGAGATTTACAGTGGTAGTAATAACCCTGTAATGAATTGGACGCCCGGTTGGAAATCGATTGTCTATAACGATAAGCCACTTTCACTTTATTGGGAATTCAATTATGAAGAACTCGTACTAAAAGTAAAAGTCGATAATACAAACCCAATACAGAGAGAGGCTTTAGCTGATTTTAGAACGAAGATAGCAACAATTTGCGAAAATTCTCCTATTAAAACGGGGAAGAAAACAAAAAATACATACGGCATATACAATTCTCTCTATAAGTGGCATTTTAACTTCAAAGAGCAAACATTTCATGAAATCATGTCAAATACCGAAGATATTTTAAAGAAAATACACCCGCAATTACATTCTCTATAATTTTTTCATACTGTTTGTGGTTTTAAAAGCATGTAAACCTTGCTATACCGATATGTTAGGGAAAATAAAAGAGAATCAGGGAAACATACGAATTGTATGTTCTGATTCTCTTTTGATTTTTAATTTCATTTATCTTCCTACGCTAGTACCAACTCTTTTACAGAGGGGGATTTAGTATTGAAAAGATAACGATTATTTTGCCGCTTGGAATTTAGCTTCTACGACATCCCAGTTTACTACGTTCCAGAATGCACCGATGTAGTCTGGACGGCGGTTTTGGTAGTTTAAGTAGTATGCATGCTCCCAAACGTCTAAGCCTAAAATAGGCGTTTTGCCTTCCATTACAGGTGAATCTTGGTTTGGTGTAGATGTTACAGCAACGCCATCTCCATCAACGATTAACCAAGCCCAACCTGAGCCGAAACGAGTTGTAGCTGCTTTTGCAAATTCTTCCTTGAACGCATCGAATGAACCAAACTTTGCGTCAATTGCAGCTGCTACTTCACCAACTGGTGTATTTGAACCGCCTGGTGCGATTACTTCCCAGAATAATGTGTGGTTAGCATGTCCACCACCGTTGTTGCGTACAGCCGTTTGTTTGTCAGCTGGAAGTGCATCTAAATTTGCAATTAATTCGTTTACATCTTTACCTGCAAATTCAGTACCCTCTAATGCAGCGTTTACATTCGTAATGTACGTTTGATGATGCTTTGAATGGTGGATTTCCATTGTACGCGCATCAATATGTGGTTCTAATGCATCATATGCGTAAGGTAATTTTGGTAATTCGTAAGCCATTATAAATTCCTCCTCAAGTTGAAAAATCATCCTTCATGTATAAGGTTATCAAAATTGGTACAGTCCTTCAATGAAAAAAACTTAAGAACAAATATTTCGGTCTTTTGACGGAACTAAATCGCAAAAACAAAAATAATAATCATAATTGCTTGAATTGTACCTTTTGCTGCGACGGACGTTAAAAAACCTATAACTGAGCCAACACCCGTACGAACTGCCTGCTTCAATGTCGTTCTCTCAACAACTATTTCACCAATGACTGCCCCTAAAAATGGACCGATTAAAATACCTGCAAAAGGAATTACAAATGGCCCTATAAGCAATCCAATTGTGCTTCCCCACATCCCTGCTTTTGAGCCCCCAAATTTTTTAACGCCGATTAAATTGGCAATCGTATCAGCTGCAAATAATAAAGCGACAAACAGCACTTCAATTACCCAGAACCACCACGGCAAGGAGAATGTGTAAAACACGCCATAAACAATAAAGCCTGCCGCAATAAATAAAACAGATGGAATAATTGGATAAACAAGCCCTATAAAACTAATGATGAAACATGCAATTATTAATACCCATGCGATTATATCCATGAATTCAACTCCTTATCATTATTTATCCCGCATTAACGGACAGTAAGACGCCCACTTCAAGACTTAAGTGAAAATACACAAAGGATAGTAGGAGATTAACAGCCCGTAAAAGCCCGATTGAGGCCAACACGATGTTGGTCACACAAGCATTTTCGCAGGATGCGAAGGTCTTAGCTTGTGTTCCTCTATCAACAATCAGTGGAGGATGAGGAAAACCTCCACTGATTGAAGTTTCACTTTATCTACGTCTATATTGATTGAATGGTTTCAAGATGGCGCTTTCTATTTTCCTGTTATACTTTTCATGATACACTGACTGTTGGAGGAGAGTATAAAATGAAATTAAAACATTCACAGCTTTTTCTTGCAAGCTTGTACGAGCCGAAAAAGCTTGCTGCCTATAGAATTATGCCGATTGGAAAAGTGATTCAATACGTTTTTTTGCTCATTACAGCAATGACTGCTTTTTCACTAGGAAAGTTTTTTAATACCGAGGTGGAACAAATTTTCTCTTATAAAGAGATAGAGGAGTTTGCCAGTGATTTAAAGTGGCTCGTTTACATAATTTCAATTGTTTTTTTATTCGTTATGAACACGCTTATTTTATTTGCTAAAATTAGCATTTATGCTTATGCAGGAAAACTATTTTTAAAGCCGTTGAAACGGCGCGGTGAGTATCGACAAGTATGGCGCACAGCCGCCTTTGCCATTACATGGGAAGTAATTTTATCCATCGTTTTAAGCTTCTTCGTCATCCCTTCAGTTATCTCGATGTTATTATTTATTGTTGTGACGATGACAATGCTGTTAATGGCAATAACGAAATACCCGAAAATGCCTCGAGTGTAATGAGCGTTAAAGACAACGAAAACGAGATTTTTTCAAATTCAAAAAACTGCTTGATTCACTATTTGCAACCTTTTTAAATAAATGATTTCCTTTTATAATGCGGCTAAAACATAAACGCTACGGGACTGTCTGAAAAGTCCCTTTTATCGAAGGTAAAAATCGTTGAAGCCCGTGTTTATCATAGCTTTAAAGGTGGCTCTCTATTTCTATGAGTGAATATTTTTGTGAAAGATAATCGCTACTGTCCCAAAAGCCGGCTATGCACGGCTTTTGGGACAGCCTCGCCACCACTAAAAAATACTTAAATGATAATGCTTTGATAGTTCCTCTAAAAACCTCATACCAGCTACGCTATTTCCTACAGCATCAATTGCTGGGCCAAAAATCCCGATACCAATCGTGCCCTGTAATTGTTCAATTTGCGCATCCATTGCAACACATAAAATGCCACCAGAAACACCGCTTTTTGCTGGTAAGCCAACAAATGCTGCAAATTTGCCAGATGCATTGTACATACCGCAAGTAAGCATAAGTGCTTTCGCGATTTTCGCGATTTTAGCATCAAAAATTTGCTGCTTTAATAGCGGGTGATAACCATCGTTTGCAATAACTAAGGCAATCATTGCGAGCTGCTTTACATTAATCAATAAAGCGCATTGCCTTAAATAGGCTTCCAAAGCCATTTCTACATCGCCCTGCAAATAGCCGTTTGCCTTTAAATAATAGGCAATCGCTCGGTTACGGTAGGCTGTTTCCCATTCAGAAGTAAAGACTTCTTCACTCACCTCACATCGTTCATTCGTAATTTTTTGGATAAAGCTTTGCAAATTGCTCACTTTTTCCTCTACCTGCTCACCCGGAAGCATCGATGAAATTGTAATAGCGCCCGCATTAATCATTGGATTAAAGGGTTTGCCTGGCTGATGACTTTCTAGGCGAATAATTGAATTGAAAGGATCGCCTGTTGGCTCTACATCAACATATTTTAGGACTTGTTCAATACCGTATGTTTCACAAACAAAAATAAAGCTAATGACCTTCGAAATGCTCTGTAAAGTAAAAAAATGCTCATAATCTCCTTCTTGAAATGCTCTACCATTCCCATCAATTAATGAAACCGCTAATAGCTTTGGGTCAACATTACTTAATGCTGGTATATATGTAGCAACATGCCCTTCTTTATAAAATGGCTGTGCATCATGAAGAAATTGCTGTAATTGTTGCATCTCTTATTTCCCTCCAAAAATTAATAAATGTCGATTGTCAAGAATAGAATACACCAATTAGACATGAAATAGTATCGCTACTCTATTTTTTAGGAGGTTTACTATGCGTTATATTATTTTTACAATATTATTTTTTATTATTGCGACAGTCGTCAAAATAGATTTACAGGAAGGGACACTGCCCCTTGCTTCCTTTTATGCTCAAGAAGATTGCGAGGAACAAATCGATTACGAATGGCATAATGTTATCGTTCGAGTACAGCCTCGCGATACGATTTACAGCTTATTTGCAGCAACTCCTTCTGATGCTCCATCACCTGAACGCCTTGCTGAATTTTATAAGGCAAATCCACATTTACAACAGCAATCGCTTGTTCCGGGTGAGTTGATAAAATTACCAATTCGCAAACAAAAGGAAAATAAATGTCTTTAAAGCGCTCTCTTTCTGAAACACCGTAGTTAATTCTTGTCCTTGCTTATTTTCACTGCTAAAATAGTGACTGTGAGAGTATTTTTTCGAGCATTCGTTTTGTCATGCAACAACAAATCGTTGTGTTGCGTCATATTACGAAAACTTGAAGGCAGTTGCACAATCGTGCAATTGATTTTTGTAAGCCCAAAAAGGAGAGAATTTATATGAGTGAAATCGTTCACCGTTCCAATACACGCCCCGTACGCGTAGGAAACTTAACAATTGGTGGCAGCAATGAATTATTCATCCAAAGCATGTGTACAACAAAAACACATGATGTGGAGGCAACTGTAGCAGAAATTTTACGTTTAGAGGAAGCAGGCTGCCAAATCGTACGTGTTGCTGTACCAGATGAACGTGCGGCGGATGCAATCGCAGAAATTAAAAAGCGCATCCATATTCCACTTGTTGCAGATATTCATTTCGACTATAAGCTCGCATTGAAGGCAATTGAAAATGGTATAGATAAAGTACGTATTAATCCAGGTAATATCGGTCGTCGTGAAAAAGTAGAGGCGGTTGTAAATGCAGCAAAAGCAAAAAATATTCCTATTCGTATCGGTGTAAATGCTGGTTCATTGGAGCGCCATATTTTAGAAAAATACGGCTATCCTACAGCAGATGGGATGGTTGAATCTGCACTACATCATATTAAAATTTTAGAAGACTTAGATTTCCACGATATTATCGTATCGATGAAAGCATCTGACGTAAACCTTGCAATCGAGGCATATGAAAAAGCAGCAAAAGCATTCGATTACCCATTACATTTAGGTATTACAGAATCGGGTACATTATTTGCAGGTACTGTAAAATCAGCGGCTGGTCTTGGTGCTATTTTATCAAGAGGTATTGGTAACACATTGCGTATTTCCTTATCTGCTGACCCAGTAGAGGAAGTAAAAGTAGCACGTGAGCTATTAAAATCATTTGGTCTTGCTTCTAATATGGCGACACTTATTTCATGTCCAACATGTGGACGCATTGAAATTGATTTAATATCCATCGCTAATGAAGTGGAGGAATATATTTCCACGCTAAATGTTCCATTAAAGGTTGCAGTGCTTGGCTGCGCAGTAAATGGTCCGGGTGAAGCGCGTGAGGCTGATATCGGTATCGCAGGTGCCCGCGGTGAAGGCTTGCTATTTATGAAAGGCAAAACAGTCCGCAAAGTTCCTGAAGAGACGATGGTTGAGGAATTGAAAAAAGAAATCGATAAGCTTGCTGCCGAAATGGCAGAAAAACGAGCAGCGGAAGAAGCTCGTGCTTAATAAGGCGTGATGACAATGACAAAAAAAACGAGATTCGGCATTGATATTGATGGCACTGTTACTTGTCCAGCAACGTTAATTCCACATATTAATAAACAATACAATGTTCATATTACGCTTGACGATGTCGTAGAATATGATTTTTTAAGTGCATTCCCGCATCCTGTCGACCGGGATGAATTTGCTCATTGGTTTGCGACAAATGAGCCTCAGCTTTATGCAGCGAGCGAGCTTGCAGACAATGCGAAATCCATTTTAAATGACTGGAAAAATCGCTACGAGCTATTTTACATTTCTGCACGTGGTGAAAATGTTCTTGATATAACAAAAAATTGGTTTCATACACATGCCATTCCGTATGATCATATCGAATTGATTGGCAGCCATGATAAGTTGTCTACAGCGAAGCAACATGGTGTCGATGTATTTTTCGAGGATAAGCATGACAATGCTGTGATGCTTGCAGAAGAATTAGACATTCCCGTTATTCTATTCGATACACCTTATAATAGGCTTGCAATCCCTAACAAAGTGATTCGCGTGAACAATTGGATTGAAGCAAACGATTGGATTCGTAGAAATTTTTAATGACCTAAAAAGCTGTCGGGGGTAAGTCCGACAGCTTTCTTTTTAGATGTCCAAAATCCCGCGCAACCACCTGTCCACAAAGCTTTCAAATGTAATGCCATATTGATTATAAATTTCGTGATAAACAAAATAAACACCGAGCCTTTCTAGTAGCTCATCATCAATGCGCATACACCCCTGCCCTTTCTAAAACTAGCATACGCACCAGGACTAGCTAATATGAAAAAACTAGCTAAAGGAACGCAATTATAGTCCTAAAGTAATTATTCACCCAATTCCCGTGAAAATCATTATTATTGATACTCCATAATATAATTGTTTCATGTTGAAGCCCTGAAAACACATTACACCAACTACATTACTGGACGGTGAAGTAATATAGTTACTTAGTTTTTTGCAAGGTCACTAAATAAGAATCAATGGCTGTAACAATAAAGTCGTTTAAAATACTGGATGATTTTAGATAATCAAAACGTGTGGCTGTGGAGATCCATAGGTCAAATTGTATGTGAGGGACGATAAAACGATAGAAGCGACATCGTCAGAAGTCTTGCATTGTATTTTGCACAAAAAAACTTGAAAGAAACATCCTTTCAAGTTTTTTATTTTTTGCTATTTTTTCATAATCCGATATAAAAATGCGACAAATTGCGCTCTTGTGACAGGCTCGTTCGGTCTGAATTGGCCGTTATCACCGAGTGTAATCCCTTCGCGCTCTAGCGTCGCAATATAACCAGCACTCCAATGGGAGCTAGCCACATCTACAAAGGAACTTGTGCCTTCTGGTGTTAGCTCAAGCACGCCCACAAGCACTTTAGCTAATTGCGCTCTCGTCATATTTTCTGCTGGGAGAAACGCACCATTTGCCCCGTCTATAATGCCTGCTTGTTGCAATGTTTGAATCGCCTCATAATAAGGGTGTGTGGACGGTACATCCGAGAAACCATCTGCTTCTCTCACTGCATCTAGTGAAAATACTCTTGTTAGTAGCACTGCCACATGCATACGACTAATCGGAGCATTCGGACGGAAAGTACCATCTTCAAAGCCTTGGATAATACCGAGGGCTGTTAGTTCCTCAATCATCTCTTTTGCCCAATGTCTTTCTACATCATGAAATGGTATGATTGGCTGTGCTGGCTGTGAGGGTTCAGGTTGCTCTATAGGTAATGCGGTCCATTTTGCATAGAGCGAAATATTTTCTCGCAAAATCGTTTCCTCTTCCCATCGTTTTGTCAATGCCTCATCTTGATACCAACCTTCAAAGCGATAGCCCTCCCTTATTGGCACAGGTAAATTGCCAACTTTTGTATGAGAGCTTATGTCGATTGGTGCTATCGCTGTGCCACCGTTCGCATGCAATGTGATTCTCACCTTTGTTGGTGGCGAGTAATTATTGTCGTTTAATGTAGGGGCTGGATTACTACCTCCACCTGTTGTTGGTGGATTTGCTGTCCACTCGGCATAAAGTGTGACATTCCCTTGCCCCATTTGGAAGATTGCATTTTCAGCATAAGATATCCCTTTGCCGTCTGCTTGCGTATTCCAGCCCTTGAACGTATAGTTCGTTCGAACAAGCTGACCACTATTGCCCTGCACTGTTGCGCTAGCATTTTCTTCATATGCTTGATGATCCTGTGGCACAGTACCACCTGTTGCCCCGTTTCTATCATAAATCACTGTATATGTTGGATTCATTGTCCATTTCGCATAGAGTGTAATCGCCTCGGTTACGACATTCGTCGCAAAACCCCATTCATCAGTGAATGCCGCATCCTTATACCATCCAACAAATGTATGCCCTTGTTTGCTTGGTGGAGTGGGTTCACTTATCTGCGTATTGTACGGTATTTGCTGTGCGATTACAGCACTGCCACCGTTTGATTCAAAGGTTACTAGATAGGTTTCCACTGTCCATTTCGCATAGAGTAGTTGATTTTGGGTACCCATTATGAAAGTAGTATTTTCAGCATAGTCGAGTCCTTGACCATCCGCCTCAGTATTCCAGCCTTCGAATGTATAGCCTGTTCTTTCTAAAATGCCACTATTATTTTGTACAGTTACAGTGTCGCCCTGTTTATAAGTCATTTGATCAACTGGTCTATTACCTGTCGCGCCGTTTGCATCATAGAATACATGATAAGCAAATTCCGACTCATATGCACCTAAATCGATGAAACTACCTTGAATACGTGGATTGTTTAAAAGGTCAGTTGATTGTGTATTTAACGCATTATTTCCTTTATTAATGGCCGGCGACCCTGCCCGTAATTGATAGTTGTGTTGACTTGGGTCTATAAAAATAGCTTCTGGTGTATACGCAACGGATTGTATATCCGTTGTTGACTGATGGAACTTAGCTAAAATATTCCCACTTTCCTCTACATCCAGTAAACTGTTTTCAATCATCGCGTTAACACTTGAATGAAGCGCTGGCTCGCCATTGTTGCCAGCAATGATACTATTGTCTATTTTTGGACTGCCACCATAGATGGCTCCTTTATTCAGTGTTGTTTCATTACCACTCATTGTGACATTTGTTAGCGTGGGCCTACTACTACTACTACTACTACTACTATTGAACATGCCGCCTCCAGAATGCGCTTCGTTGCTGCTGAATGTCACATTTGTTAGCGTGGGGCTACTACTACTATTGGACATGCCGCCTCCATAATATGTTGCTGTGTTGCGCTTAAAAGTAACATTTGTTAGCGTGGGGCTACTACTACTATTGGACATGCCGCCTCCATAAGTTGCTGCTGTATTGTGCTCAAAAGTGACATGTGTTAGCGTGGGGCTACTATTATAATTGTACATGCCACCTCCATCAGATGCTGTGTTGCCCTCAAAAGTGACATTTGTTAGCGTGGGACTGCTACTACTACTATTGGACATGCCGCCTCCATAAGATGCTGTGTTGCCCTCAAAAGTGACATTTGTTAGCGTGGGACTGCTACTACTATTGTACATGCCGCCTCCAAAATATGTTGCTGTGTTGCTGCTGAATGTCACATGTGTTAGCGTGGGGCTACTACTACTATTGGACATGCCGCCTCCATAATATGTTGCTGTGTTGCTGCTGAATGTCACATGTGTTAGCGTGGGGCTACTACTACTATTAGACATGCCGCCTCCAGCAATTTTTGCTGTGTTACTATCAAATATGACATTTGTTAACCTGGGGCTACCACCAATATTGTACATGCCGCCTCCTTCAGAATATGTTGCTGTGTTGCTACTGAATGTCACACGCGTTAGCGTGGGGCTACTATTATCATTATACATGCCGCCTCCATCAGATGCTGTGTTGCCCTCAAAAGTAACATTTGTTAGCGTGGGGCTACCACCAATATTGTACATGCCGCCTCCTCTAGAATATGGTGCTGTGTTGCTACTGAATGTCACATGCGTTAGCGCGGGGCTACTATTATAATTATGCATGCCGCCTCCATCAGATGCTGTGTTGCCCTCAAAAGTAACATTTGTTAGCGTGGGGCTACTATTATAATTATGCATGCCGCCTCCATCAGATGCTGTGTTGCCCTCAAAAGTAACATTTGTTAGCGTGGGGCTACTATTATAATTATGCATGCCGCCTCCCCTACGATTTATTGCATTTCCCCCCGTAATCGTTACACCGTCTAAAATGGCTGTAGCGTTTAACTGCGAGCCATCCGGATGATAGAATACATGGTAACTATTTCCTGCAGTATCGGTTGGTTTGTTATCAATATCACCACTTAAAATCGTTGGATACTGCTCCCAATCGCGTTCTATTCGCTCGGTTTCTGTACCACTAAAACCTCCGTAAATGGCTACATTATTTTGCATTTGGAAGGTTTTATAGCGATTATCTGTCCCCCCAACTTTTTTTGTCGGTTTATACGTACCTTGTGCTAGCCAAATTTCTACTGCCGTTGCCCCTGCATTTAATTTACTGGATGCTTCATCAAGTGCTGACTGTAAATCGTTATAGGCGGTTGCCCAATCTATGCCACCGCCACCGTTTTCCTTTGCTGCATCGACATAAATAACCGTACTATCCGCTGTCGTTTGTATCATTTGGATGGTAGCACTATCAGGGGAAGCCGTTACCAATTGTTCTACTATAGGACTTTTCGCCGTTTTCCCTGCATAATAAGGCTGACTAGACAAATTCTCAATTGCCATTGTTGGTAAACTACCAAATAACGTTTGCATAAACAAAACAACAATCGCTATAAGTACAAGAGTTAGCTTTGTTTTTCGTTGCATATTTGTTGCTCCTTTCGCTTGATTCTGTTGTCTCGTAGATACATTATATAGTGCGAAGGTTAAAATTAGGTTAAAAAAGTTGATTTATTTTTTCATTACTCCTTGTTGGAAAATGCACCTAAAGCGGTGTTTAGTTGCTTTTCATACAAATGCTATTCAATATTTTGGGCTGTTTATAGAATTGCATGGCTAACATTTTTAAATGACTCCATTAAACAACTTTATTATTTATTCGCCGCAAATAACAAAAGCACAGGAACTCTCGAATTTTAACAAGATTCCTGTGCTTAATTAGGTTTTAAATTGTTTTTTCTAAGCTTTTAATCATATTAACCATATGTGTTTGCGTTTTCACTAGCTTTTGTTCACCTACGTGAACTTCTTCGCTTTCCCTAAAGAAATCTGCAAAATGTTGTCCTTCATATCTTGGCACAACATGCATATGGAAATGTGTTAATTCATCAAAAGCGCCACCGTTTTGACATACAGTAATGCCATCTGGCTGAAACAACGTTTTGATTGTCTTTGATATAAGCTGTGTCGCTTCCATTACTGCAGCTGACATGTTTCTATTAAGCTCATCGAAATAACATACATGTTTTTTAGGCAAGATTAACACATGTCCTTCATTATAAGGGGCGCAATCTAAAATGCAGCATACATGCTCGTTTTCAAATATTACATAAACGGGTGCTTTTTTGTTTGCTAAATGACAGCCTAGACAATTCACTTGCTTACCTCTGAAAACCAAGCCATCAAATCGTTCAACTCCTCCGCGATTACTCCATGCCCATCCGCGTATGTTTTAAAGGTTATTTGTGCGCCGTATTCCTCGAAGAATTCTGCACTAGCTTTGCCCCATGCAAGTGGGTAAACATAATCATACTCCCCATGCGCAATAAACATTTTGACATTGCCTAATGGTAGTTTGCGATATTCCTCTACTACAAATTGAGGGACAAAGCCGCTTAAAACTACAGCCCCGTGAAGCGTATCGCCCATTATAACAGTTAAAGCCTGAACAAGTGCTGCGCCTTGGTTGAAGCCCATGACATATAGCGCTTCCTTTTTCAATGAAAACTCTACGATTGCTTCTTCAATAAATTGTTTTGTAAATTGTACAACTTGGTCAAAGACATCCTGATTCGGTAGACCTTCCTCTTCAAATGTATAAAAGGCGTAGCCTGGTGGATGCGTAATCGGACCGCGCAAGCTAAAAATATGACAGTCAAACGGCATGTTTTCAACAAGTTGTAATAAATCTTGCTCATTGCTACCTAAGCCGTGCAATAAAAAGATAGCGGGCTTTTCGCCCGTTTCCTTTGGTGCTATATGTGTAAATATATATGGTGATTTCATCGCTACTTTCTCCTATTCTGTTAATTCCATGCGATTGACAAACTGATCAGCATAATAGGCTACATAGCCCTCAATAATTTTTAATGTTTCCTCAAAATCTCCCTCTAACACTACGTTTGCCTGTGGCTGTATTGTTAAATAGGTTAAAAAATCATAGCGCAGCGAGTGCTCTACTGATGCATACGCATAATCATAGATAACTGCTTCCTCTGTGACATTTAAGGCCTTATATTGGCTATGGAATAATTTTGTATAATCCTCCATTTTTTCAGAAACAAATTGGCGGATGCGCATTTGCTGTGCGAGCGATTCGCTTTCAATATAGGACACTGCTGGCACTTGTCCTTGTCCATATGTAGCGCGTAAAATTTTTATCCATGCTGCTTTATTTTCAACAAAGTACGTAATATTTAACATTAAACGGTCAAAAAAGTCTTGCTCATTTGCCGCGGACTCTTTTTTAGTAGCAATATTTTGTTTAATTGTTTTTTCGAATTGTGCTACATCTGCTTTTTGTGTTAGCAGAAACATTAATTCTTCAATATAATGGTTTACTTCTTGCTGTGTTCGCAAACTCTACACTCCCTTTTACGTTAAAAAATATATTGTCTCATATTTTCAAGTGTGTTTTCAATCGCACCCTTTAATGACTTTTGTTCCTGACGACAACAGGCCAATGCATCTTCCAATGCAATAAGTGCTTGCTCTAAAAACGCATCATGTTGCAAGCTTTTATATAGCTCTACTAAAATAAGTGCCCGATTCCAATGCCAGCGAGCATTTTGTTCATCTAAGTCAATCGCTCGCTCCAAATAGCCTAATATCTCAAACGGTGTGTAATCTAAGCGCTGCATTGTTTGCGCTGCTAAACCATAATAAACAGCTTTATTTGGATTATATTTAACAGCCTGTAAAAAGCAATGAACACTTTCCTCATAATGATGTGCAAATAAAAAAAGCTGTGCTTGTGTAAAAAAGGATTGCGCTCGCTCTTGGTCTGTTCCAGTACGCGCGCGTTCTTCAAGTTGACGTGTTCTTGCTACAAACTGCTCTTCCTCAGTAATTTCGCGAATAGCTAATACTTCGTCCTGCTCGACATATGTCTCATCTGCCCTCTCGATTGCTTGCTCTTCACGCATTGTATAGCGAGGAATATTTGCTAATTGATAACGTTCATACAATGCAATCACCTGCTGTGCAAATGGTGAATCTTGCTGCAACTGCGCCTTTTGAAAGCAGGCATGTAATTGTCCATTATAAAATAATTGCTCCAGTTTCAATACTTTTCACTCCCTATCTTTTTAGTATACATGATTCAAGCAAAAATTTTTTAATAAAATTATTAATCCCTACTTGACTAATACACTTTATAGGAATAGAATACAATATGCTAAGTAAATATAACTAGGAGGTTATTATTAATGAATTTCATTGTACTGATAAATATTATCGCATTACTTGTGTTAATCGGTATTTTATATGCTTTAAAGAAAAAGAATATTAAATTTTCAACACGTGTCTTTATCGCATTAGGTTTAGGTATTTTGCTTGGGGCAGTGTTACAGTTTATTTATGGCTCCGGTGCTGAGGAAGTAGTAAATACAGTTCCTTGGTATAATATTATCGGAACAGGCTATGTCAAATTATTGCAAATGATTGCTATGCCACTTATTTTTATTTCTATTTTAGTAGCATTCACAAAAATGAAGGTTGGTAAAAACTTCGGAAAAATGGCTGCACTCATTTTAGCTATTTTAATTGGAACAACAGCAATTTCAGCAGCGGTTGGTATTACAACAACAGCCGTTTTTAATCTAGATGCAACACAAATATTACAAGGTGATGCAGAAGTTGCACGTGGTGAATCACTCGTAGAACGCTCTGAATCTTTAGCTGCGGCATCGCTACCACAGCAAATTGTGGAATTATTCCCAGCCAATCCATTCGCTGACTTAACAGGGTCTCGTTCAACTTCAACAATTGCTGTCGTTATTTTCTCTGCATTTTTAGGCTTTGCTTATTTATCAGTGTCACGTAGAGATCAGGAAACTGCAGCAACAATAAAAAAAGGTATTGACGCTATTTATGCCCTTATTATGGGGGTTGTGCGCATTGTACTTCGCTTAACGCCATATGGTATTTTAGCAATTATGGCACGCACTGTTGCTACAAGTGATTTTGGGGCAATTTTCAATTTAGGTAAATTCGTTATTGCCTCATACGTTGCATTAATTATTGTGTTTATCATTCATTTGTTGATTATTACATTAACAGGTTTAAACCCATTCACATATGTGAAAAAAGCAGCGGAAACGCTATTATTCGCTTTTACATCTCGTACGAGCGCAGGTGCTTTGCCATTAAATATTCAAACACAAACAGGCCGCTTAGGGGTTCCAGAAGGAATTGCAAACTTCTCCGCTTCTTTCGGTCTATCTATCGGACAAAACGGTTGTGCTGGTGTGTACCCTGCTATGCTAGCTATTATGATTGCACCGACTGTCGGTATTAATCCGCTCAGTCCAGTCTTTATTGCAACAGTTATTATCGTTGTAGCAATTAGTTCATTCGGTGTTGCAGGCGTTGGTGGTGGAGCAACATTTGCCGCTATTTTAGTACTATCTGCACTTGATTTACCAATTGCCCTTGCAGGTGTTTTAATTTCTGTTGAACCACTAATTGATATGGGGCGTACAGCATTAAACGTAAGTGGTTCGATGACAGCAGGTGTAGCTACAGCTCGTGTAACAGGAGAACTTGATAAAGAAGCCTATGATACACCCTCAGCTACTAAACAACTAATCGATGCATAATAAAAGCGTCCAAAGCGCTCGCTCGATAAAATAACAAAGGTTTCTATGAAAATAGGAAAATATTAAGTATAACAAATTTCCTTCGTATAAAATGAAGAAGTAAAAATTGAATTTTTATTGTAGACGAAAAATGGGAGCGTCTAATAAGTCGGCAACTATGCGACTCATTAGACAGCCCCATTTTTATTTTAATGAAGCTTCTGGAAAGTAAGTTTTTCATTTCTTCTCTTTCGCTTAGAAGAAACATTACTAAATCATCCATTTTCAAAGAATCCCCTCACTATTCTACCAAGTGAGCATTTTGACAAAATCCCATCGAAAACGTTCAAAAGGACGACTAACACACGGTCTTTTGAACGCTAAACTGCAACTCTTGTACTAAATTCAGGTAAATATATTGCATAAAAAATTGGAAACGATACAATAGTGGTAAAGATTAGTAAGCCGAGTGAGGTGAGCAAGGATGTTTGAGACAGTTACAGCTGAAAAAAGTTTATTATTTCTAGAAGATGATTTATTAGTAAATGAGTTTAAAGCGTTAGCAAGAAAATTACCGCAATATCATTCAATTCCACAAGCGGGAACCATTAGCTCAAACGATGTTTGGGTTGCTGCATTTAATATTTGGCTACTCTTGCAACCAGATGAATATCTCATTTTGGAATCAGTAGAAAAAACACTCTATTATTCAAGCAATTTTATCATTTTAGATGAATTAAAAAATGATCATTATTTCAAATTTATTAAAACACATCCTGATATAGCTACCGAGTTACTATTCATTACAGCACTTTATCTTGCAGAAGCTTTAAGCCAATGGCTAACAGAAGTATTATTAGCAGAAAACCGCGAGGATATTATTATTCGCAATAGACGTCGCTCCTATTTTGAGGCACACAAAGGCAGCGACGAAGAGGTTCGTCAATTCGTGGAAGATCAAGCAGCCATCGTCAAAATCATCATGCCGATTTTGACGAAAGAAAACACGCTAGAGCGCCTTATTAAAAATAGCTACGATGAGGCTTCAACGCACTTCCATAAAAAAAATATTGTGGTGGAAAATTAAACTATATGTCAATGGAACTACATGGAATCAATTATGATTTATGTAGTTTTTTTAACGTTTCTCAGCAATATTTTTTGTACCGAAAGCGTAGCGACAGGTACACAGGTATGAGGCCAATTTCAGCGGGTGTCCAAACACTCGCTGAAATTTAAGCCTCCGGCGGATGTCAGGGATTTTGAATTGTGCAAGCATCGTTCAAAATCCCAACGCAATTACGCCAAGGCGTAATTGATTAAAGTTTTAATATGTATAAGAAAAAATTACTAGTCAGATGCATGCTTTTTCATTACACTAAACTATAACGAGCATTATTTTTATAGGCTACAAAGAGGAGGCTATATATGATAAACAAACAAATTGAACAAGTGACAGACCAACATGTTGTAAAATCTTTAGAAAAAAATCTAGCAATTGTCCGCTTTAATCTAAATCATGATGTTGAATATGTAAATGAGCAGTTTGCTGCGATGCTCGGCTACAAAGCAACACAATTAATCGGGGTAAATCATAGCCAATTTTGCTTTCCTGAATTTTCTGAAAGCCCTTCATATAAAGAGTTTTGGAGACATATAGAACAAGGGAACTCTTATAAAGACAAAGTTATACGAAAACATGTTTCTGGAGAAAAAATATGGCTAGAAGTAACTTATATGCCTATTTTCTCTGATAATGGTCGTCAAGTGATTGGTGTTAGTAAAATCGCTTTAAACATTACAGAAAGAATGGAAAATGTGAATTCTTTAGCAAATCAACTAAAAGATATGTCGGAAACATTAAATGAAAAATCCCAAATCGGCCATAATGATAGCATCACTTTGCTGAGCAACATTGAGCATATCGAGGAAGAGTCAACAATAAATCAACAAAATTTGCAAGCTTTACAGCGAGAAGCGGAGTCCATTACCAATGTCGTCAAAACCATTCGCGATATTGCTGCACAAACAAATTTACTTGCGCTAAATGCGGCAATTGAGGCCGCTCGTGCAGGTGAGCATGGCAAAGGATTCAATGTTGTCGCTCAGGAAGTACGCAATCTATCAACAAAGGTTTCACAGTCGATTGGCGAAGTAAAGGATAATGTTGACCGTATTATTGATAGAATAAATTCCGTCACGACTAGTATTGATGCTATAACAAAAAGTGTGCAGGGCAGCACAGAGCAAATTGAAAAAACAGTAAATCACTTTCAATATATTGCCCAAACTGCTGAATCATTGGAAAAAAACACAAATGAATTTATTGAGAGAATTTAAAGGGGTTGTACGCTAATGCTTCAACTTTATATGAATAACGAGCATTTTTTAGCTGGAATAACACTGAAGAACGATAGCATGGAATCCAATAATATGGCATTTTACACATCTGAAAGCCCACTGACTGTTCTTCAAAATCGCCAGCAACTTGCTAACGAAATTGGCTATTTACTAAAAGATTTTGTTTGCCCAGAACAAACACATAGTGCAAACTTTCAAAAGATAACGAAATCCCAAAAAGGTAACGGCGCAGAAAATCAAGCATCTGCCATCCCGCAAACGGATGCCCTGTATACGTATGAGCAAGGAATTGTACTCGCGATTTTTACAGCAGATTGCGTGCCTGTTATCATAACGAATGCCACAACAGGTTTATGTGCCGTAATTCATAGTGGCTGGCAAGGAACTGTGAAAGAAATTACAGCAAAATTGCTACAAAAATTAATGGAGGAAGGAAACAACCCTACTGATTTTCACGTGCAAATTGGCATGGCGTTAAGTCAGCAACGCTTTGAAGTAGATGCAGATGTATATAAGCAGTTTCAAGCGCTTGGCTATGCTGATGATTTTATGTACTTTCATAAGCCAACAAAAAAATATCATATCGACAATCAATTCACCGTACGACAGCAATGTCTACTAGCTGGTGTGCCAACAGAAAATATACAGCTCGACCGAACATGTACATACGACGCAGCACATGGCTTCTCCTACCGCCAACAAAAAACTTGTGGTAGACATATGATTTTTGTTGTACGTAAATAAAATAGAAAAGCCGCCTGAAATCAAAATTCCGATTTCAGGCGGTTTTTTTAAAGAAATTTGCAAAACTGTAATCAAGATAACATACATTGACATACAATACACTATACTGTACTATACACAGTATATAAGGAGTGGATTATATGAGCTCGTTAATTGATTCTTTCACAATAGAATTGAGACGCGGCACGTTGACTTTAGCCGTCTTAAGCCAATTACAAACACCTCAGTATGGCTATTCACTTGTTCAGCGCTTAGAACAAGCAGGCGTTAGTATTGAACAAAACACGCTATATCCCCTGCTAAGACGTTTAGAAAAGCAAGAACTTGTCACAAGTAGTTGGGATACAACTGAAAGCAGACCACGTAAATATTACGTAATTAGCAATTATGGCAATGAAATTTTTGAGCAGCTAAAAACAGAATGGCTAACTTTAGCAAGTGAATTAAATACTTTGTTACAAGGAGATGATAAATAATGAAGTTAATTGAAGCGTATGTGTATGAGGTAACACGTAGATTACCTAAAAAAAGCCGAAATGATATTGCACTTGAGCTGACATCAACAATTGAAGATATGCTACCAGACAATTACAGTGCAGACGATATTAAGCTTGCTTTAGAAAAGCTTGGTAGCCCTGCTCATCTTGCTGCAAATTATCGTGATGAAGCGCGTTATTTAATTGGACCTTCGCTGTATGATTCATACGTCGATACAATTAAATTGATATTGCCATGGGCACTATTAATAACGCTTATTGTGCAAGTCGTCCAAAATATTTTATTACTTAATGAAGTACAATCTATTCTAGCAATTTTAATTAAATTTGTGAGTTTTAGTATTGTAGATTTAATCATGGTGGCATTGCATGTGTTGTTTTGGATAACAATTACTTTTGTTATTTTAGAGCGTAGCGGTGTTAGAAATTTAACGGTGAATGAAGAATGGACAGTAGAGGAGTTAGACAAAGTACAAATAATTCCTGATAAAAAAGGAATTTCTATCGGTGAAATATTATTTGAATTTGGCTGGTTTATTATTTTTACGATTTGTTATTTCACAGCAGGGCATTTTATCGGTATACACCAAACTACTGACAGTGGTAATTTGCTGTTCGTTATGCCTATTTTCCAGCAACAAACTTTGTTGGCATTCGCCCCATTTTTCCTACTAGCTATTGCATTGGAAATTGTGCTACTTTTATACAAACTGAAGCTTCGGGTATGGACAATGAATATGGCCATAGCAAATCTTATAATTAAATTAATTAGTGTTGTCATTTTTATTATTATCATTCGCAACACAAATTTAATAAATGCTGAGCTTGCTCCTTATTTAGCTAATTTAATGAATATCGCTACTATAAAAATCGAGCAAAGTCTAAGCTACATCGTTATTTTGACAATAATTACAATTATCATTACAACTTGTATTGATATTTATAAAGGCTTTCATAAAGCAAAAATATAACTTACATCATTCTCCCAAGTGGTCCATCTTCTACTACGATATCGGCAAGTTCATACACCGAAATTGGGAACATTGGTAAGCCATAATAATACGGTGCCAAATCGTATAATTGGAAGAAAATAACGAGTGTTTTATCTGCAATATAGAAAAATTGATTTGGTGAAATGGTCGTAAATGGCTCAATTACTGGGATATTGCGCTCTTTTATTTGCTCCTTAATATGCCGAGATATGACGTTGACATAATCGCTATTTGGTTTAAATAAATCTTTCAACTGACATAGCTCTCCTTTTTTCAAGTCAAATGTCAGCGGTTGAACAACCGTCATCCCATGTGCGGCATGATAAAAATAAACATAGTTCGATAGCGTTAAGCTGAGCACATCGCGCTGATTATTTTTCAGCTCATATGTGCCTAGCATTTGCTCGATTGTAGAAGGCATACTACCTGCTTGTTTATTTATTAATTGCTGCGTTTCATGGACGATTGTTTGATTAATAAAAAATTGTAATGAAGGATTATGCATTTGTATTGCTTGAGGATAGTAAATAATTTGCTGTGGCGTATTTTGGACAGTATGCGTTTGCGTTGTCACTGGAAATGTAAAAGACAAAAAAACCAACTCTTTTCTCATTTTTGACATTGTATGCTAGTCAAAAGTCTTTTATCCATGAGGGACGTCCGAAAAACGTGCGGAGCACTGCTTCTCGGACGTTTTATTAAACTTAAAAAAGTACAGTAGCTCGTTTCAAAAGAGTGTAAACAGTAAATCTAACATCTTCACCCTTCCGTTTATAATGAATAAGTAAAATTATATTTTCATCGTACTAAATATAATTCATTCGTTTTAGAAAGCCTCGATTTTTTCTAAACGATAAATCGGCGCCGATATCGCTTGATATAACTGCTCAATATTAGTTTCTTCGACAGCAACAAGAATAGCTGTTGCGGGACCAGCGGAGCTCTTCATATCTACAGTGCAGTCAAATCGTTGCCCTGTAAACGCAGTGATTTCCACACTGATTCCTTTAGAGCCACAGGGCCATAATGCTTTAATAACATCTGCCTGTAACAGTGTATAAAGCTCGCGTAAATTTGCCACATCTTGTCTATGCTCCATTACTTGCTGCCCTACTAAAGGTTGCCCAATTACAAAGTAGTGGCAATTTACAATTGTTGGTGTAAACTTCCTTTTTCCAATCATCGTTAAGCTTAAGCCTGATTGCAACGCAGAAAAATTGGATTCTGTTGAGCCTACAATTGGTGGTAAGTCTTTTCCGATTTCTTCAAATTGTCGCTGACAGCCCCTCACATAGTCAGCCCAAGCAGTTTCTCCTGTAAAGTTCGCTAATACTAAATGACTTGGCTCGGCTCCAGCGCACCATTGCTCTAAAAGTGCCACTCGCGTTGCAAAATAAGCGACAATTTCATTCGGCACTTGAACATAGTCAGCATCTTTTTCACCGATACACCCTGAATTGTCTATTGTTAAAATGGTTGTGGAATCAAGCCGGATAGCGTTTCGCATTGCTTACCCCTCCCATTTCACCATTTTTTTCACACGTTGGAGTACAGGAGCACAGACAATAGCCACTCCAATATTAATGACTGTAGCAAGCAATAAACCCGGCAATGCACCGATGTAAAAGGCTGGTGAAATTAAAAAATAAAATGGTAATGCAGCTATAAAACCATTTGCGACAAGCATCCAAGCCCATTTCGTTTTAGCAAAGCCCGCTTTATGTAAACGTGCAAAAATCCAAATAATCGTGAACATTTCAAATGCAATAATAGCATGAAATGAGCCGAACGGCATTCCTGAGCTTAGCGCTGTTGCCAGATGTCCTAAAGCACCCACAAAGCCTGCATAAATAGGCGGCAGCACAAAGGCGGCTAATAATGCTGGAGCCGAATCAAGCGCGGCTGACGCGATAAAAACAGGTATTTTAACAAGCCCTCCTATTGCGCATAAGGCTGCTAATAATGCCGTTAAAACGATAAAACGTAAATTTTCTCTCGTCATAGTCCCTTCTCCTTTACTATTTGCGGAATACCGTACCAAATGCGTGTCACTTGCTCGCTATATGCAAACATCGCTTGATACAATCTACCACAAGTATCTCGTAGAAATCGCTGCTCTCTCTCTAGTGGGACAATGCCTCTTCCCATATCTGTACAAATACATACTACTGTTGCCTGAGCATCTAGCTGCTGCAATTTCTCCATTAATATAGCTACAATTTCATCCTCTGTTAAATGGGCAAGCCGCTTGACCATTTCTTCAAAGCGTCCTAGGATTACAACATCTTGCTGCCTAAAAGCAGTCGGCTCTGGTAAATGTCCCTCAAAAATATGCTGCTGTTTATAATGCTGTCTTACATACTGTCGTTTACCATTATAGGCACCTCCGATATAGACGTGCATCGCTCTCCCTCCTTCCATGCAGAAAAATGTGACCAATAGCAGCTATATAGTAGATGATGCTCTGCATGTAGGCCTTCAAATGGCTGCTGTGAAAACTGTGCCAACAATAAACGAATCACCCCTCCATGTACAACGAAGGTATACTGACCTGGCCCTGTAATAATTTGTTGTACAGCATGCCCTACTCGTTCTTTTAACGCTTGAAAGCTTTCACCAGATGGAGGTGTTACTTGCGCAGGATTTGCTAACCATTTTCTATAGTGTGGGTCGTCTTTTAATTGCTCATATGTTTTCATTTCAAACTGCCCAAAATCAAGCTCACGTAAATCCGCGCTCGCCTCATAAGGTACTTGCGGAAAATAGCAGGCTGCCGTCTGCTGACAGCGTTTTAAGTCACTTCCATAAACAATGGTAGGCTGTACGGCAATGTGCACCGGCTGCAATGGCAAAATTGGTTCATCCGTATGCCCAATATATTTTCGTTCAGTATTCGCCTGCGTTTTACCGTGACGAATTAAATGAATAGTAATAGCGTCCCCCATAGCACAAGCTCCATCCCTTCATAAAGTGCACCAAGTAAGTCCCCTGTCATTCCTGCAAAGTTTTTATTTGACCAATGGCGATAGAAAAGCAGGCTACATAGCATCATAATATATAAAGCAAGTAGTGACCAGTCGCCCATATACAGTGCAAAGCTAATGACAAGCAGGCTATAAAAAACACAGGCTACAATTACTGCTCTTGTCTGCACTCGCTCCTTAAAATAAGCAGCTAATCCTGTTGTTTTTGCGCTTTTCATTGTAATGAAATAAAGTAGCATCGCAACACGTGCTAAAAGAGGAATTGCAATAAAGTAAAAAAGATTAATTTCACGTAATAAAGCCTCATAGAGAAATCCCACTTTTAGCAATAATAAACAGACAACTGCTAAAACACCAAAGGCTCCTACCCTTGGGTCCTCTAAAATTGTTAAACGCTTTTCTGTATCACGATAGGAAAAAAAAGCATCGCTTGTGTCGATAAACCCATCTGTATGTATACCACCTGTTATGACAATCATACCTACGACTAAAATGGCGGCTGTTAATAATGGCGATAATTGTAGCCAGTAATTATTTATAGTCAAAAATCCTATAAGCGCTCCACCCGTCAATAAGCTAAGAAGAGGCATAAGTATATACATGGCTGTCACATTTTTTTTCGTTAAAGATAGTTCTCGCTTAATTGGCAGCACGCTAAAAAACTGCAAGCTAAGGAGTAGCCCTGTTAAGAAATGCTTCATTTTTACCTCCTCTTACTTCCAACGCTTACTTAATCGATGGTCTATTTCATAGGCTTCATCACATTGTGCCACAATCCATTGATGAAGCTCGCCTAATAATTGCTTATATAATTCTGTTTCTTCATATTGCGATGCTGGCTCGTCTAATACCTCATTAGAAACAAGTAAAATAATTATATCTTGTTCTTTCCACTTTTCAATATATTGCTTGAATGATTTAATGTAATGTGAAATGGCATGAGCTTGTTTATTATTTGAGCTTGTTTTATATATCACATTCCCTAGCCATGTTGTTAAGCAATCCCATAGCACAACCTTAGCATTCCCAAATACGAATAGCTCTTCTTCTAATACATCTGGTATTTCGAGCGTATGCCAAATAGCCTCGCTAGCTTCTCGGTCTGCTTGGTGTCTGGCAATTCTTGTTTGCATTTCCGCATCAAAGGCTACTCCTGACGCAATATAGGTCAAAGAACGGCTATCATTAGTTGCCGCAAGCTGCTGTGCATATTGCTCCGCGAATGCGCTTTTCCCACTGCGAACACCGCCTGTCACAAATATTAAACGTCCCATCATCCCACCACCAAAATAGTTAATGCTAAAAAGGGGGCTGCCCGAAAAGCTAATATCTTTTCGGACAGCCCCACTGATGTATTGAATACCCACAAAAAATCCCCTGCCTCTGCGGTGGCCACAATACTCCATCGCAAAGGAATCATCTATCAATGACGCCTCGGCAACTTTAGGTCAGATTTTTTTCAAGCTTGCTCGAAAACACCTCTTAAAATCTGTAATATCCACCGAAGCTTAGGTCAACACGATGTTGGTCACTCAGTCGTTATCTTAGTATGCGATATTCTTAGACTAAGTTCCTATATTCAGCCATCTACACGAGGTGGAAGACTTCTGTGCCTGTTGCTACACTATCGGTGCAGTAAACATCGTGAAAAAAGTGAAATGACTTTTCAGACGGTCCTTTTTCAGTCATTATAACATATTTATTACTGCACGATAACACAATCTGGGCATTTGCCATACACTTCAAATTTATGTGCTTCAACTTCGAAATTCGGCAAGCTCCCACCAAGAAATTCCATCGGACATAAAGGTAATTCTTTCACACTACCACATTCACGACAAATAAAGTGATGATGATGGTGCTCTGATTCACAATGCATTCTGAAGTTTCGTTCCCCTTGCATCTCTGTTTCGTCCAAAATGCCGAGCTCGACAAATGTTGCTAAATTACGGTAAATTGTATCAAAGCTCATCCCAGGAAAATCCTTTTTCAAAACATCTAATAAATCGCGAGCCGTTAAATATTTATCCGTCTCTTCAAACATTTTCAAGATGAGCTCCCGCTTATCCGTTTTTTTATAGCCATTATCCTTTAAAATTTCCAATGCACGTGTCAAATTCATAGCGCTGCCTCCTTTGCTTGTGTTTTAAATTTTTTTGTAAGTATCACACATAATAATATGACTATCGATGTGACAACAATTGTTCCACCCGGTGCTAAATTTAAGTAAAAGGCGCTAACAAGTCCTATAATTACCGCTAGTTCGCCAAAAAGAATCGCGTAAATGATTGCTTGCTTAAAGCCTTTGGCCAGACGCATCGCTGCAGCAACAGGCAATGTCATCAAGCTCGATACAAGCAAAATACCTACAATGCGCATACTTGCCGCAATCACAAGCGCCACAACTACCATAAATAATAAATGAATCCACTTTGCCGGCAGTCCACTTGCCTTTGCGTATTCCTCATCAAAAGAAAGGACAAATAATTCCTTGAAAAATAACAGTAAAAAGACAACAACAACTGCTGCAATCGCTAAAACAATCCATAAATCTTGCCGCGACACAGCGGATACTGAGCCAAATAAATAGCTCATTAAATCCGTATTAAAGCCGCTTGCCAATGATATAAAAATTGCACTTAAGCCGATTCCTCCCGACATAATAATCGGAATTGCCAGCTCCTCATAATGCTTATACAGACGGCGTAGACGCTCTATTAAAATCGAGCCACTAACAGAAGCGACAATGCCCAAATAGATTGGGTTCAATAAAGCCATTGCCGCAAAGCTTTGACTTATATATAAGCTACCTGCAATCCCTGCAAGCGTAACATGTGACAGTGCATCCGCAATAAGCGATAGCCTACGCACAACAATAAATACGCCAAGTAAAGGTGCAATAATGCCGATAATTAGCCCTGAAAAAAAGGCATTTTGTAAAAATTCGTAACGTAAAATTGCTTCTATCATCCTGCTACCTCTCCTAGTGGATCTTTCGTACTTTATGGCCATACCACGCATCAAGCTTTTGCTGTGAGATATGGTCAAAGTCATCTTTATAACCATGAAAATGAATCGTTTTATTTAAGCATGCCACATGGCTAATATGTTCTGATACAATATCCACATCATGCGTAACTAAAATCATTGTAATTTGTCGTTCCTCATTTAGTTTAACGAGCATATCATAAAACGATTGCACATTTTCATGGTCGATACCAACTGTCGGCTCATCAAGTATAAGTAGCCTCGGTTCGGCAATAAGCGCTCGTGCAATAAAAACGCGCTGCTGTTGCCCACCAGATAGTTGTCCGATATTACGCATCGCAAAATTTTCCATTCCCACTGCTCTTAATGCTTCTACTACACGTGTATCAACATCTTTTGGAAAACGCTTAAATAAACCCATTTTCTTCGTCAAGCCACTTCTGACAACTTCTGCAACTGTTGCGGGAAAGCCTGAATTAAAGGCATTTGATTTTTGCGATACATAGCCAATCCATTGTCGCTGTTTAAATGCTTGTATCGGCTGACCAAACAGTTCGATTTCACCGTTTGCTGGCTTTAATAAACCAAGTATAAGCTTTAACAATGTTGATTTACCTGACCCATTCGGACCTAATAGTGCTAAAAAGTCTCCCTGCTCTACTTGAAAGGAGATATTATTCAAAGCTTGTGTACCATCATATTGAAATGACACATTGCGTAATTGGATAATCGGTTTTGTCATATTCATTCTCTTCTTTCTAATTCAAAATCATTACGATTTACAATTTGAAAGTATAGTAGACTTTTTGTGATTTGTAAAGGTAAAACGCTTGAAAGGATGAATAAATGAATCAAATGGAATTAATGCGTTTTTTTATGGATGCGAATGACCAACAGGTGCAAGCCTTTATAAAGAAACAAAGTGGCATCGAGCTGTCCACCAAAGAAATTAAGCAATTACGCCCACTGCTAGCGCGCGCCAATATGAGCTGGCTTTTTAGCGGCATTCCAAAAGATGTTTTAAAAAGCGTCGATAAAATTATTGGGAAAGAGAAAAGAAAAAATTTAATGCAATTGCTTAATTAAAAGAACGAGGCTGTATGCTTCTCATCGGCATAGTAAATTATTTCAAATGCAAAAAAATCTTTTCTATTTTCAATAGCCATTATTTTAATGTAACATCATTGAAATGCGGGGTTGTCTGAAAAACCTATTTTATTTTGATGCCGCATAAAATAATGATTTTCATTGTTCCACTTTTATTGAAAATCAACACTGCTAAAGCTAATGATCATCATGTTTTTAAAAGATGTCTTCTCTATTTAGTTGATTCAATAGTTTGTCAAACATCATCTCCACTGTCCAAAATACCGGCTATGCACGGCTTTTTGGACAGCCTCGCCTCTCTCATTAATAATGCTGAATAATAACCTCTACTAGCTGGTCTATTTGCTTCAAAGCCTGCGCATTTTTCTTGTCAGTCATTATGGCAAATGCATATTGGCGTCCACTTTTAGCTGTTACATAACCCGATAATGTGTAAACATTTGTAATGCTACCTGTTTTAGCGACAACACGTCCTCTAAGTGCATTTGTATCAAAGCGCTTGCGCAGAGTACCTCCGACAAAGCGCTCCTCCTGCCCACCAATTGGTAAGCCTTGATAAAAATTAGTGTAAATTGACTGCTGCTGCATTTTTGCTAGTAAGGCTGTCAATTCATTGGCAGAAACCCGGTTTGCATGTGACATACCTGAACCATCTTCCAAACGCCATTGCTTCGTGTTTAAGCCTAAAGAATACGCATAATCGCGTAAAGCAGCTACTCCATTTTCTGTATTGCCTTCACCGTACATTTCTAATCCTAAGGTTTTTACTAGTATATCTGCAATGCTGTTATTGCTTAGCTTCATAAAAACAGGATAAAGCTTATGTAATGGCAAAGATTCTTTTGTATATAATTTTGATGCTGTTGCAGGTATAACTTTGCGTCCAACTGTTACTTGTGAAATGTTTAAACCTGTTGATTGCCAAGTATTTTTAATGGCGTGCAACGTATTAATCGTTGGGTCTTGTAATGTTACCCATTCCTTCACCGTGCTCCCTTGTGGAATATTACCTGCAATAATAACTGTGTTAGAGCTATATTGCCTTTTCACTGTTAATGTATTTTTGCCTGTTTTGGCAACTGTCCTTGCTTGATTGACAATCTTCATTCCACTCGCATTTGGTAAAACCCTAAAGCTTGGGGGCTGTGTAGTCTTATCACCTGTTATTTGTACAATAACCGTCCCAGCATCATAATCTGTGTTCGGAGACATTGTTAGGGCAGATATTCTTGCCGCATAATATTCTGTTTCATCTTCCTTAGCGATTCCCGGCGTCAATGCATTGCCGCTAAATGCGCTATCATCTCCATACAAATTGCCTTGTATCTTGCGGATGCCGTGGCGCTTTAATATTTTTGCAAAAGTGAGAAAATCCTGCTGCTGTAATGTAGGATCCCCGCCACCCTTTATGTATACATCACCATATAATGTTGCATCTGCAATTACACCATCTATAAATAGCTCTGTTGAAAATGTATAATCGCGCCCTAGTACATGCAAGGCGGCACTTCCTGTTAAGAGCTTTAATGTGGAGGCAGGCTTCATCAACGTTTGCCCATTATGCTCATATAAAACATTACCAGTTGTTAAAGAGCGCAATGACACACTTGTATGTGATTTGCCAATATTTTTCGTTATCGCTTGGTCAAGCATATGTGCGTTCGCTGTAATAGGTAACCCTATCAAAAGTAAACAAACTAGAAGCATTTGCGTTATTTTTTTCATCTATTATTTAGCGAGAATAACTCGCCCTCCCCCTTTCATATTACTTATTTTAAGTGTACTGCGATTTTTTATGAGCTATCTGCACATTCTTACAGATTATCTGTGAATCACACAAACCATCTGTAATATCTCTTATTTCCTTAACAGTCATAGATTGGGGTATCGGTGAGCAAATATTTAGGGCTGCCTAGCAATAATTTACTTGCTAGACAGCCCCGACAGCGTTGATTATTTAGCCTCGCATTGCATCTATTAACGCTGGTCGGAATTCTGCATCACGTAGCATGGAAATTTCATATAAATATGGTGCTGCTTTCGTTTTTGCATCTGCCCCAACAAAAGGTGTTTCAAGTATTTTCGGTATGTGCATTAATTGGTTATGATGCACAATATAGTTCAATACATTGAAGCCAATTTCGCCAAAGCCGATATTTTCATGGCGGTCTTTTGCTGCACCACGCACATTTTTCGAATCATTAATATGCAACACTTTTAAACGGTCTAAGCCAATTATTTTATCAAACTCATTTAAAACCCCATCAAAATCATCGACAATATTGTAGCCAGCATCATGGACGTGGCAAGTATCGAAGCAAACTGAAAGGCGCTCATTATTTGTTACGCCGCTAATAATTTGCGCGAGCTCCTCAAATGTACGACCACATTCACTCCCTTTGCCAGCCATCGTTTCCAGTGCGATTTGCACGGGATGCTCCTCAGATAATACTTCATTTAAGCCTTCCACAATTTTAGCAATACCCGCGTCTGCCCCCGCCCCAACATGTGCACCTGGATGCAGAACAATTTGTGTTGCCCCGATTGCTGCTGTGCGTCTAATTTCCTCTTGTAAAAAGTCTACGCCAAGGCGAAATGTTTCTGGCTTTGTCGTATTTCCAAGATTAATGATATATGGTGCATGGACTACAATATTTTGCATGCCATGCTCCTGCATATGTGCTAGTCCTGCCTCAATATTTAGCTCTTCAATAGGCTTGCGACGCGTATTTTGTGGCGCACCAGTATAAATCATAAACGTATTAGCACCGTAGCTTAATGCCTCTTCACTAGCACCTAGCAGCATTTTTTTCCCATTCATAGATACGTGCGAACCTAATAACATACTTCAATCCCCCTATTTACGACCTCTATTTTTCAAACGACGTTCACGTTTTTTTATTTTTTCCATTTCCCATTTCATATTGCGCTTATAACCTGGCTTTACTTTTTTCGGCTTACGCACAAGTGCCTTTGCTTTCGCATCAATTTCATTTTCATGCTTCACGCGATTTTGACGTTGGTGACGATCCTTTAGCTCAATCCATTCACCATTTTTCACATCTTTTTGCTCGAATGGAATACCCATTTTTTCGACGCGAACTAATGCGTCCTCATCTTCTGGTTTGAATAGTGTAATCGCCGTCCCTTTATTGCCGGCACGCGCTGTACGACCTACTCGGTGAATAAAGAATTCCAAATCCTCTGGTATCTCATAATTAATAACATGTGAAATACCTTGAATATCAATACCACGCGCAGCTAAATCAGTCGCAACGATAAATTGGTATTCTAAATCACGAATTTGCTTCATCATTTTTTTGCGATCACGTGGGCTCAAATCACCGTGAATTTGCCCAGCGCGAATACCTTGCTCAGCTAGATAGCCAGCTACGTGCTCCGCTGTTTTACGCGTATTACAGAAAATAATGGCTAAATAAGGATTGATACTTTTAATAACATCTAACAAGCGCGCATCACGTGACTTTGAGCGAACAGGCACTAAGTAAAAATCAATATTTTCAGCCACTGGTCGCTTATCATTCATATGGATATGAACAGGTGATTCCATATATTTCTTTAAAAATGGTTGCAGTTTTTCTGGAATTGTTGCTGAAAATACAAACATTTCTAAGCTTTCAGGCATATGGCTAGCAAAGCCATCAATCTCTTCAATAAAGCCCATATCAAATGCTAAGTCAGCTTCATCTACAACAAGGATATTTGCTGTATGCACAAGCAGCGCATTTTCCTTCACTAAATCTTTTATACGGCCTGGTGTGCCGACAATGATGTGCGGCTGTGTTTTTAATTTATCAATTGAACGCTGTTTATCCGTACCACCAATAAATAATTTTGCTTGGATTTCTGTTCCTTCGATTAATTGCTGTAATGCATCGAAAATTTGCTGTGCAAGCTCACGCGTTGGTGAAGTAATAACGGCTTGTACTTCTTGCTTGCTTTCATCTAAACGCTGCACAATTGGAATTAAAAAGCTATGCGTTTTCCCTGTTCCCGTATGCGCTTGTCCAATAGCACTCTTGCCTTTTAGCACCAGTGGAATCATTTCTTTTTGAATCGGTGTTGGTTCAACAAAGCCTAATTTTGCAATAGCGTCCTGCAAAAAAGGTTTTAATTGATAATCTGTATATTTCGACATAATCGCTCCTCCTTAAATCTTTATTATTGTACCATGAAATACTGTTTTACGTGCCTAATCAAGCAACGATGTTGTAAACTTTTTCATTCAGAACCCATGTGACATTCTTTGCATATGATAGTTGTAAATCCACCATAGTGTCCATTTGATGTGCAGATAGAAAGGAGAGTTTTATGCGCCCGTTACCGTATTTCCAAATGCCTATGCCTTATTCTGCTCCCCCGTATGGTTTCATGCCAAGAGGCTTTGCACCATTTATGCGTGCTAATGCATTTGCCCCACCAATGCCAATGGGAATGGGGATGCCTATGCAGGCGGCACAGGCAGCTCAAGCAGCCGCCGCCACACCAAAATGGGAAACCTTTTTGCAAACTGCTAATAGCTTTATGAATAATGCCCAAAAATTCACACCTTATGTGCAACAAGCTGCACCAATGATTAAAAATTTACCAGCCCTTTGGCGAATGTATCGAGGCTTCCGCAATTCACCAAATGAATCCAGCACGATTCATGCGCCGCATAAGGATATTAAAGGCAGGAATGCAGAAAGCTCTAGTAGACCACTTGAGCGTCAAACACGTCCGTCTGTGCCAAGAATTTATCAGCCACCCTTCGAGCCTTAAAGGAGAATTTAAGGAGTTGTCTCACTGCTATAAAATCTTGAATATTGATTGAGGGGCACTGTCTGGAAAGAATTTTCTTTCTGAAGTGCTCAATTTTTTATATTAAATACGTTGTACATGAGAAAGCAGGGGGCTGTCCAAAAAGCCGTGCATAGCCGGCATTTTGGACAGTAGCGATGATGTTTCGCAAAATGCTGATTCCTATAAAGTGAACCTTCAATCAGTGGGGGTTTTCGCACATCCCCCACTTAAACATCTTGATTTTATCTGCTATTTTGAAGTGGGGGTCTGTGCTCCTGCGGTTACTCGTCGCAAACAAATTTGTTAATACGGGATAAACAGAAAACGCCTCTTTTAAAAATGGGTGAACATTGGCTTTAGCAGTGGTATCCTTCAAGCGATGAAAACATTGATTTCAATGCGGTGGCAAAACAAAATGGACTTTGGGACAACTCCCTTTATAACGTGGAAGTTATTTGGACTGCTTTTTTTAGCAAATATCCAATAGAGCAGCTTCAAATTAATTTTTGTTTACAAAAACCTTTGAAATATAAGCTTTCTATATAGATGTTTAAATCTATTATTATAGGTGTACAAGCTCCTTCCATTCAATAAATGACTTAAAAACACGAACTTTTGTATTCACTAGGCGTCATTTGCTATAATAGAGGCAGTGAAGCGAAAGGAGTTTGAACAATGAAAGTAATTAAAATAAATCCACGTGGTTATTGCTATGGCGTTGTTGACGCAATGGTCATCGCGCGCAATGCTGCATTAGATAAATCTTTACCAAGACCTATTTATATTTTAGGGATGATTGTTCATAATAAACACGTTACGGATGCTTTTGAGAAGGACGGTATTATTACACTGAACGGGGAAAACCGTAAAGAAATTATTGAACAAGTGGAGCAAGGCACTGTTATTTTTACCGCGCACGGTGTTTCGCCGGAAATTCGCGAGATTGCAAAACGAAAAGGGCTTATTTCAATCGATGCGACTTGCCCTGATGTAACCGTAACACATGATTTAATTCGTGAAAAATCGGCATTAGGCTACGACATTATTTATATTGGAAAAAAGGGACATCCCGAACCAGAAGGTGCAATTGGCGTAGCTCCTGAACATGTTCATCTTGTTCAATCTGTTAAAGATGTGGAGCAGTTAAATATTACAAATGAAAAATTGCTCGTAACGAACCAAACAACGATGAGCCAGTGGGATGTTTCCACACTAATGGACAGCCTACAGCAAAAATTCCCTCATATCGAGGTGCATAAAGAAATTTGCCTTGCTACACAAGTACGACAAGAGGCAGTAGCAGAGCAAGCAGGGGCAGCGGAATTACTAATCGTTGTTGGGGACCCTATGTCAAACAACTCCAATCGCTTAACACAGGTGTCGGAGGAAATTGCCAATACGAAATCATACCGCATTGCCGATATTAGTGAGCTCAAGATAGAATGGCTAGAAGGGATTGAAACAGTTGCTGTAACAGCAGGTGCCTCTACACCGACGCCAATCGTTAAAGAAGTTATTGCTTTTTTAGAAAAATACGACCCTGCAGATACGTCAACTCACGAGCTTACTCGCACTGTAACACTTGATAAAATATTACCAAAAATTAAAGAGCCTAAGCCTGTAGAAAAAATAATGCCCTATTAATAGACGAGGACGTCTGAAAAGCACTGCTTTTCAGACGTTTTTTCAATTTAAAATGAGGATGCAAAAATCATCTTTTCAGTATAACAAAAGCCAGCAACTACAAGAGCACACGGTTTAGCATATATTAATCAATTATGCCACTTGAATCAACACGATGTTGGTCACTCAGTCGTTACGCACATATTGCAGTAGTCTTAGCAGGTGTCTCACCGCTTATTGAAAGAAGTTAAAAATAAAGCAGTCCAGAAAATGTTACACATTCTGGACTGCTTTCTTATTATTTTGTACCTTCGACAAAATTCTTCGACATTTCTTGCTAAAAAATTCTGTACACTTTCATAACAAAACAAGTAACCATTCATTTCCGACGTAATTTTGACAAATTTGTGAACTTCGAATTCCGCACACAATGTGACATTATTTTCATTTAAAGTAATATACAATACATATATCAATCAAATTTAAGGAGTTCTATCATCATGTTGAAACACTTTTTCGAGAAAACGATTCTGAAATATAGAATCGAATTAAAAAGAAAGCAAATGTATAAAATAGCCAAGGACTTAGGCTACACACATCCAAAAGTAGTTGAATCCAGCCAGCAATTAGATACATTACTCAACATATACTTAAAAAGAGCTTCGTAGCAAGTAAACTTATTGCTGTGCTCGCTTACGCTCTTTTCGATATTCCGTATAACGCAATACACTGCCTCCAATTGCAAAAATCATACCGATGCTAATAAAGATAACACGCATCGCTACTGATGTAGTAGGTAGGACATTAAAAATCGTCGTTAACACAACAAATAAACCAGAAATTGATACTAAATAACCCGCTAAACCGATACTCATGTTTTTCACCTCAAGTCAAATTTTATCGTGCTCTTCTTGAAATTGCAATGTAACATCATTAAGTGATTATCCCGTAGACATCAATATGTAAAGGGCTAAAGAAAAGACAGATGCACATCTGCTCTCCCTTAGCCCAATTTTTTAAATAAATTGGAACGGCTCTGTATGAATTGTCGACTCGATAAATTGTACAGGCAGTTTTTTCTCCTTGCATAGCGCTGTCATTTTCTCCGTAACACCTTTAATCATAACCTTTTCCACATGATGTCCTGGATCTACAATGCTTAACCCATTGACCTCCGCATCTTGCGCCATATGGAAGCCGATATCTCCTGTGACAAAGACATCTGCACCTGCACGTTTTGCGGCTGCAATATAACTATTACCATCGCCGCCTACGACAGCTACTTTTGCCACAGTTTGCTGTAAATCACCTACCACCCGTAAGCAAGGAACATTTAACTGTACTTTCACAAATTCTGCAAACTGCTGCAATGTTAAGGGCTCCTGTAACGTGCCGATACGACCTAAGCCGGCCTCGTTTGTCGTGAGTGCCATTGCCCATACATCATAAGCTGGCTCCTCATATGGATGTGCATTAAGCATCGCTTTTAATACACGATTTTTTTGACTGCTTGGGAAGACAACCTCGATTTTTTGCTCTGGCTCTATATTTACTTCACCTATTTCACCTACAAATGGTTTGGCCCCCTCTAAAGCACGAAAACGCCCTTCACCAGCCGTCGTAAAGCTGCATGTATCATAAGCACCTATTTGCCCTGCTCCCGCATTAGCTAGGGCTGTTCTTACTGTCGTTGCATATTCAGCAGGCACATATACAGCTAGCTTTATGAGCTGCTCACTATATGTATGCTCTAAAATTTTGCGATTTTCAAGCTGTAACGCATCCGCCAGTAAATCATTCACACCACCCTCTACAACATCTAAATTCGTATGGGCTGCATAAACTGCAATATCGTGCTTTAAGCATTTTTCGTAAAGCTGTCCAGCTGGTGTATCTGTTCGTAAATGACTTAGCTTACGAAAAATAGGTGGATGATGGGCAATAATTAGCTCACAGCCTTGCTCGATTGCCTCCTCCACTACTGCCATCGTTACATCTAGAGTAACAAGCACTTTCGTTACCGTTTTATTCACTGTCCCAATAGCTAGTCCGATTGGGTCATTTGGCATACATGCAAGCTTTTTCGGTGACCAGCTTTCGAACAATTGAATAATTTCATTTCCATTCACTAATTTCATGATGATAGCACCCCTTCGACAAGTTGAATTAATATCTGTAGCTCCTCTTTCTTCGCTTGTATTTCAGGCGTTGTTTCTGCTTTATTCAAATCCTGTAAAATTCTTTGCCAATTATCTATTTCCTTCGTCCATTTCTTCACAAAGGTAGCTGAACGCTGTGCAATTAAATGATTCCCCAGTAAAATTTCAGCAGATGTTAAATGCATTGCTCCGCGCTGTAATACGAGTATTTCATAGATTTTATCATCCTCCTCTAAAATTACTTCATCTAAAATTGCCCAGCCATGTGCTAATGCCCATTCACGTATAACTTTTGCATGAATATTTGGTTGTAAAATTAAGCGGGTCACTGAACGTAGCACTTCCGGATGTTTTTCTAATATCGAGACAATTAAAGGACCACCCATTCCTGCAATTGTAATCGTATCAACCTCATCCCCCTGTTCAACAGCGGCTAAACCATCAGCTAATCGCACCTTAATATTATTTGTTAACCCTTCCGCACGCACTTGACGTAGCGCAGACTCGTATGGACCTTTCACAACCTCACCTGCTATAGCGCCTGAAACGATGCCTTGCTGCACTAAATAGCACGGTAAATAAGCATGATCGCTCCCGATATCTGCTACAATTGCACCTGTTGGTACGAAGGAGGCTACTGTTTCTAATCGTTTAGATAGCTTTTGCGCGTTCATAAAATACCTCTTTTCTGCAATATCTCCACTCTATTATAGTAGAAAAGCTTATCATTTGCCGAGTTAAAGAAAAAAATAATCGACTCAACCCCAAGTAACTGGGGTTAAGCCGATTAATCATTTTGCGTTATTCATATTGTTTCATGAATAGGACACAACTACACCGATTATTCTAAAGATAAAATGTATTCAGCTACTGCTTCCTCGTTACCTTTTGCAGTACCTGCAGGCATTGCGCCTTTACCATTCGTTAAAATATCAACGATTTCCTCTTTAGATAGTGCTATGCCATGTAAATTTGGTCCCATACCACCTGTTAAATCGCCACCGTGACAACCAATACAACCAGCCGTTAATGCTGCGCCATCTGTTTGTTCAGTTGTTTCGCCGCCTTCAGCCTCTTCGTTGCCTCCAGCACCGTTTATTGACATGAAGAAAATAAGTCCGATACCGAATGCTAAAATTAAGATGTACGGAAAAACTGGATTGTTTTTCATTCGATTTACCTCCCTTGTTAGTCATTTTGGTTCTATATGATAGAATCTATTCAACAATAATCATTGTACTGCATTCAGTTGAAAACGGAAAGCCCTAAAGCATAAGTTTTACTTTGTTTGTAACAATTTCGCCATCTAACTATTAATCAGTCAAAATATGTCTTGCAATTACTAGCTTCTGTACCTCAGAAGTTCCCTCACCGATTTCTAATAACTTGGCATCACGCATATATCGCTCTACCTCATATTCGCGCATATAGCCATAACCGCCATGTATTTGGATTGCTTCATCACACACTTCCATCGCCATCTCGGATGCGTAATATTTAGCAATTGCTGCTTCTTTGCTGAAAGGACGTCCTTGATCCTTTAACCAAGCCGCTTTGTACACATATGTACGTGCAATTTCCACCTTTACTGCCATATCCGCTAGTTTAAATTGTGTCGCCTGAAAATCAGCAATCGCTTTGCCGAATTGCTTACGTTCCTTAGCATATTGTACAGCTTTATTCAAAGCGCCTTGTGCTATACCTACAGCCATTGCCGCAATACCGATACGTCCACCGTCTAATGTTTGTAAAAATTGCTTAAAGCCATTCCCCTTTGTACCAAGTAAATTTTCCTCTGGTACAACAACGTTTTCTAAAATAAGCTCTGTCGTATTAGAGGCATTTAAGCCCATTTTTTCATATTCATCCTTAATCGTGAATCCTTTAGCATCTGTCGGTACAATAATCGCACTTATTTCCTTTTTTCCATCCTTCATATCTGTGATGGCCGTTAATGCTAAATGCTTGGCGTAACTAGCATTTGTAATAAACATTTTTGAGCCATTAATCGTAAATTGATTATCTGCAAGTACCGCTCGAGTTTCAGTACCACCTGCATCAGAACCCGCATTCGCCTCTGTTAAACCAAAAGCACCGAAGGATTCTCCCGTACAAATTGGCGTTAAATAACGCTCTTTTTGTTCTTTCGTGCCAAATAAATGAAGAGGTGCTCCTCCTAAAGAAATATGAGCGGAATATGTAATGCCTGTCGAAGCACATACGCGGCTTAACTCCTCCGTCACAATGGCAAAGCTAATTGTATCTGCTCCAGCACCACCGTACTCTTCTGGGAATGGCAATCCCATAATCCCCATCTTGCTTAATTGCTCAAATATCTCTTTTGGAAACGCTTTCTTTCTGTCGCGATCAATAGCGCCCGGTGCCACTACCTCATCTGCAAATTCTTTCATTGTGCGTTGAATCATACGTTGCTCATCTGTTAAATCAAAAAACATTATGTCCACCCCTTTGTATGTTTACACTTTTATTCTATAAGAAATAGCTGCATTTTAACAGCATTTTCGAACTAAAAAGAAGAAAATCAGCTTTCATCATATGAAAAACTGATTTTTAGGTTTAAAAATATTACCAATTACACCTCGGCGTAATTGCGTCGAGATTTTGAATTACGCTCGCACAATTTACTCCTTTCAAAATCCCTAACATCCGCTGGAGTCTTACTAGGATGGAGCTGTCAAAAAAATGATTTTGTATAGCAATCGCATGGAAAGGGGAATTTTTCTTCTTCTCTTTCATTTTGGAGAAACACTGCTAAACCCTGTGTTTCTAGCATTTTCAAAGAAAGCTCTCTCTATTTTATAGGAGCAAATTTTTTGCCAAAACGCCAGCATCAACGTCCAAAAAGCTATGCACAGCTTTTTGGACGCCTCTATAAAAGACAATTTAAGTATTCATCACACCACCTATAGAGGTGGGCGTTTTCTACTGAACCATTATAAAAAGAAATAAATCCCGATAGCTAGCATTCCTAAAATACCTGATACTGTAAAATAGACAATTTTCAAGGCTAAGCCTGAAATAAACCATAGCAGGCAATTTCCTAATAATGCTATATATAGGACGGTAATGTTATGTGGGAAATAGGTAATGCAAACTTGCACCGTCACCGCTAATAGCAATAACGCACCCGTTAAATGTAGCAATGGTGATAGCAATTGATTTTTTTTAGCTACGTAAAAAGCACCAATCAAGCAACCTATAGCCAAGACTGCTGTAAAAATAGCAACTAGCCAAACAGCATTCATCGTGAAAAGAAGTATAATAAAAATAATAGCAATTATCGGCATTATTGAATATTTAGCTAATGCCTTTCTTTTTTCTTGTGCTATTACAGATTGAGAGGCCTTGCCCTGTATTTCTGTTTGCTTCTCTCCTTCAGTGTAAAGCGTCGTTAAAAAATCACAATAATGCTCAGGCAGTAGCTTATTTTGCTTCCAAAATGTTATTTCATTAATAATTATTTGCTTTCGTTGGTTCGACATCTTTATTCTCTCCAAACCATTTTGTTATGTATAGTTCTATCATAATGAAAACATTCCTATTCTAACATCGGCAAAAAGTAACATCTACACTAAATTTCACTCATAGTTTTAGTAAATATTTGTGGGAGGTGGCGGAAAAATGCCGTACGGTTGCCGACATTCTTTGCGTCGGCGCTTGTGTTTGATTGGAGAGTGCAAGGAGCATTGAGGCTAGTCATTCTTTTTACTTAGAGCAAGCATCTAATGTCCTATCATTTTCAAAGTTAGCGCTTACTATTTTCATAGGCGGACTTTTTTGCTAAAATACCATCAAAAGCGCCCAAAATGCCGGCTACTGCACGGCTTTTTGAGCGCCCTTTATTTTATTCTAAAAAGTCTTTTAAACGTTTTGAACGGGACGGATGACGTAGCTTACGCAGTGCCTTCGCCTCGATTTGACGAATACGCTCACGTGTAACGCCAAACACTTTTCCCACTTCCTCAAGTGTTCTTGTACGTCCATCATCTAATCCAAAACGTAAGCGAAGTACGTTTTCTTCACGGTCAGTTAACGTATCAAGCACATCTTCAAGCTGTTCCTTTAAAAGCTCATAAGCTGCATGGTCTGAAGGTGATTGTGCCTCAGAATCTTCGATAAAATCGCCTAAATGTGAATCATCTTCTTCACCAATTGGCGTTTCAAGTGAAACAGGCTCTTGAGCAATTTTTAAAATTTCACGCACTTTTTCAGGTGTTAAGTCCATTTCC
Source organism: Metasolibacillus sp. FSL K6-0083 (assembly GCF_038630865.1). NCBI lineage: Bacteria > Bacillati > Bacillota > Bacilli > Caryophanales > Caryophanaceae > Metasolibacillus > Metasolibacillus sp. FSL K6-0083. The sequence continues at coordinate 1,001,512 of NZ_CP152046.1, forward strand.
TCGCCAATTTCTTCTGGGGACGGCTCACGTCCTAAATCTTGTAGTAATTGACGCTGTACACGAATCAGTTTATTAATGGTTTCAACCATATGCACAGGAATACGGATTGTACGAGCTTGGTCAGCAATTGCACGTGTAATCGCTTGGCGTATCCACCATGTTGCATAAGTAGAAAATTTAAAGCCTTTGCGATGGTCGAATTTTTCAACCGCTTTAATAAGCCCCATATTTCCTTCTTGGATTAAATCTAGGAATAACATGCCGCGACCAACATAGCGCTTTGCAATCGATACAACGAGACGCAAGTTCGCTTCCGCTAAACGTTTACGCGCTTCTTCATCGCCCTGCTCAATACGCTCCGCTAAACGAATCTCTTCTTCAGCAGAAAGTAAATCAACACGACCTATTTCCTTTAAGTACATGCGCACAGGGTCATTAATTTTAACACCCGGTGGCACACTCAAATCGTTTAAGTCAAATGTTTCTTCATTCGCTTCTTGCTTAGACAACGCATCTTCTTCGAATTCCTCTTTACCTTCTACCGTAATACCGTGACTTTCGATATTTTCCGCAAAATGGAAGATTTCTTCGCTTTCTAGCTCAAAAGCAGCTAGTCTATCAGAAATTTCTTTCATCGAAATTTCGCCTTCTGTCTTTGCTTTACTTTGAAGAAGCGCCTTTACTTCCTCTAACGATAGTTCATTTACTGTTTCTTTTGAGCGTTCTGATTTGTCCGCCATAAACCTTCCTCCTTCTAAAAAAACGAATCGAGTTACATCGTCGCTAAAGTTCTTCTTAAATGGACAATCTTTTGCATAATCTCCATTGCTTGTTTATATTCATGCATCTTTTCTGCTTCCGACTGATTTTGACGTAATGTGTCAATTTCAAGCTGGATGCGATGTTTTTTAATATGCTTTAAGCAATCTGCAATTTCTGCCTCTGCATAATCTGGAGCTCGTTCTGCTAATGCAGCTTCCATGACAATTTTACGTAACTCTGAATCTTCAATTACCTCTACAAACCGTTGATAATCGGCTGTACTAAACTCCTCGTAAAAGCCGATTAGTCGAACAAAAACAGCCATATACTCATCTCTTACAAAGGGCTCCTCGCCACTCTGCAAAACCTTATCGACTACATGCACATTGTGAAGCATGTGTGAAAGCAGTAGTCGTTCTGCGCGCTCCGTTGCAGTTAACGGCTTCTGCGTCAATGGTACTGGAGCAACTTCATGCAGCGGTATTTGTTCATCTTTATAGCGTTTTGACTTTGTTGCCTCTAGTTTTCGATATTGTGCATAAATAGCTTCTTGAGAAATAGATGTTTCATTCGCAAGCTGCGTTATATATAAATCACGCTCTATTGGTGAAGATACCCCAACAAGCTCTTCTAGCACTTCTTGTACGTATTGCAGCACATCATTTTCAAATTGAAAATTTTTATTGCGCCTTGCATACATCATCATAAAAGCAATATAAGCATGGGGCTTGTCAATTATTTGTGTTTTAAACGCTTCAGCACCATATTGACGTATATAGTCATCTGGGTCGAGCTTGTCCGGTAAAACAGCCACCTCTACTTTTAAGCGTTCAGCCTTTAGCAACTGACTTGAGCGACGCGCTCCCTCCATTCCAGCAGAATCCCCATCATAGCAAACCGTAATTTGCTCCACTAAGCGTTTGAGCCTTTGGATATGCTGTGGTGTAAGCGATGTGCCCATCGTCGCAACTGCATTCGTAACGCCTGCATTTGTCGCTGCTAATACGTCGACAAATCCTTCCATTAGAACAACCTGACGTGTTTTTCGAATTGTAGCCCGCGCTTTATCTAAGTTGTATAGTATTTCGCTTTTATGAAAAATTGGTGATTCAGGACTGTTCATATATTTTGCTTCTTCAGCATCTGTATTTAAAATTCGCCCTGAAAACGCAATCACCTTCCCATTATCGTCGCGAATTGGAAACATAATTCGTCCCCTAAAGCGATCGAAATAAGAACCATCACTTTCCCGTCGAATCACAAGTCCACATTCAGCCATTTCTTCTAATGAAAATTCTTTTCTTTCTAGAAATGTAGTAAGTGAATCCCATGAAGGCAATGCCCAGCCAATTTTATGGCTTTCAATTAACTCCTCGGTGAAGCCGCGATTCAATAAATATTGTAAAGCTTCTTCCCCATCCTCGGTATTCATTAATAAATGATGGTAAAACTCCATTGCAAAATCATGTGCCTGTCGCATATTTGCTTCGGCTTTTGAAATGGTTTTTGCAGGCTGTGCACTAGTCGTAAGCTCTGCATCTAATTGGACGCCTGCTCGTTCACCAAGTTTCACAACAGCATCTGGGAATGTTATATTTTCAATATCCATCACAAATGTAATTGCATTCCCACCTGCCCCACAACCAAAGCAATGGAATATTTGCTTATCTTGCGAAACGGAGAAGGAGGGCGTTTGCTCCCCGTGAAACGGACATAAACCAAACCAGTTACGTCCTCTTTTCGTCAGCTGCATATAATCGCTAATAACATCAACTATATCCGACTGTGAACGAATTTGTTCAATTAATTGTTCAGGTATTTTTTTGGTCATTCCATCACCATTTTCAGTTGTTACATAAACATAATTCGAGATATATCTTGAAAATCCTCTATTATACGACAAAAAATAATCGCAAGGGTTGTACAGCCAATTATGCCCCAACTAACTCTAGTTCAGATTTTTTGAGTAAGTTCGAAAACTCTTCTTCAAAATTTGTGACATCTGCCGGAGGCTTTATTTGAATTTAGCGAGTGCCCTACCATTCACATAAATCAAATATCCAATGGAGCATTCATCTGACTTATCTTTTAAGATGGGCATTTTTCACTAAATCAAGATAAATATCTCTACTTCTAAATATTTTTACCACAATTTTATTATTATAAAACAATTATTTCATTTTAGCCATACATTTTTGTTAGCACACTAAAAAACCTCATCCTTTTCGGATAGAGGTAGCTTATGCCCTTGCACGTATTTTATCCAAAATAACATTTGCTGTTTCTTCCACTGCTGTGTTTGTCACGTCGATTACCTCACAGCCAATACGGTTAGCAACACGAGTGAAATGTTCAATTTCCTGTTGAATGCGATTATGCTGTGCATAAATCGCATCATCATTTAAGCCGAGCGTTTTTAAGCGCTCTTTTCGTATGCCATTGAGGTTTTCAGGTGAAATAATTAAACCGAAGCATTTTTTAGGGTCTACTGCAAAAAGCTCAGCTGGTGGGTCGACTTCTGGTACGAGTGGCACATTTGCTACTTTTAAGCTTTTATGTGCTAAATATTGTGATAAAGGCGTTTTGGATGTTCTTGAAACACCTATTAAAACGACATCAGCAAGTAGCACACCGCGCGGGTCTCGACCGTCATCATACTTTACCGCAAATTCAATTGCCTCAATCCGCTTAAAATAATCATCATCTAATTTATGCATAAGCCCCGGTCGCTCTAATGGTGCCTGTTTGATTGAATTCTCCAATAGCTCTATCATCGGACCGAGCAAATCAATCGCTGCGACATGTTGTGCTAAAGCAGTGGCATAGAGCTTTTGCCGCATCTCTTTTTCTACTAATGTATAAACAATGATTGCCTTTTCCTGTATAGCGAGTTGCACAACTTCGTGAAGCTCTTCAAAGCTTTTAATGCGTGGAAAACGGCGAATTTCTACATTTTGAAAGGTCGGTCTAAATTGACTAACCGCCGCTCTAACTGATAATTCCCCTGTTTCACCTACAGAATCTGAGACAACAAAAAAAATCAGATTATCCAAAACATCACCTACAATTCATGAATTTGTGCAAGTGAAATGAAGGCTTTTGTCACATTTGTTTTCGTTAATCGACCAATAATCTCAATGCCATTCACCGTTTCATTTACTACAGGTAAAGAGTCGATTTCACGATCAATTAATTTTTTAGCAGCTTCAATTAAAAAATCACTTTTTGTACAATACGCAATATTTGGCATGCGCGTCATAATAATATGTACAGGAATTTTATTCAAGTCTTGTGAGCCGATGCTCGTACGCAATAAATCTTTACGTGATAAAACACCTTGTAAACAATTATTTTGATCCGCTACAAATAACGTACCTACATCTTCTAAAAACATATGACAAATAGCGTCATAAACGGTCATATTTTCAGAAACAATGACTGGTACAGATTGAAAATCCTTTACTTTTAAATTCATAAGGGAGTCTGTTAATGTCTTTGTGTTCTTTTTGCCTGCATAAAAATAACCAACACGTGGTCTTGCATCTAAAAAACCAGCCATCGTTAATATTGCTAAGTCTGGTCTCAATGTTGCTCTCGTTAAGCTTAAACGCTCTGCAATTTGCTCTCCTGTGATTGGACCGTTTTCCTTTACAATTTGCAAAATAGCGTCTTGACGTTTATTGAGTTCGATTTTGACTCACCTGCTTTTAATAATGTTATACTGATTACGTTATTATTATATACTATTTCAAAGTGGATTGCGAAGAAAAGAATTGGGGCTATAGCACTTGCACAAAAAAAATTTTGTTGTATACTAAACCATATATATTAAGCGATGATTGAGCTATAAGTATCTTTTCACCTTAGCGAGTAGGGATTGGTGCAAGCCTACGCCGAAAAGAGAAACGGCACTCAGGAGCTATTTTTTCGAAAGAGGTTCAAGCAGCGATGTTTGAGCAATCAGGGTGGAACCGCGGATTCTGTACATGACAGCATTCGTCCCTGGGCATAATACGCCCGGAGACGAATGCTTTTTTTCGTTCCAACGGGCATGACAATAGGAGGTATTTTCATGACACAAAAATCAATGGAAACAATCGTATCACTTGCAAAGCATCGTGGATTTGTCTTCCCAGGCTCTGAAATTTACGGAGGCTTAGCAAACACTTGGGATTACGGTCCACTTGGAGTGGAGTTAAAAAACAATATTAAAAAAGCTTGGTGGCAAAAGTTCGTTCAAGAGTCTGAACATAATGTTGGCTTAGATGCAGCTATTTTAATGAATCCAAAGGCATGGGTTGCTTCTGGTCACGTTGGAAACTTCAACGACCCAATGATTGATTGTAAGGCATGTAAAGCACGTCATCGTGCCGATAAATTAATCGAAGATGCTTCTTTAGAAAAAACAGGTAAGGAAATTATCGTTGACGGTATGAGCTTTGAGCAAATGAAGGCAAAGATGGAGGAGCTAGAGGTAGCTTGTCCAGATTGCGGTAAAATCGACTTCACAGATATCCGTCAATTCAACTTAATGTTTAAAACACATCAAGGTGTAACAGAATCTTCATCGAATGAAATCTATTTACGCCCTGAAACAGCACAAGGTATTTTCGTTAACTTTAAAAACGTACAGCGCTCAATGCGTAAACGTACACCATTCGGTATCGCGCAAGTCGGCAAATCATTCCGTAATGAAATTACACCGGGTAACTTCACATTCCGTACACGCGAATTCGAGCAAATGGAGCTAGAATTTTTCTGCAAGCCAGGTGAAGACCTAGAATGGCATGCTTATTGGAAAGAGTTTTGCAAAAACTGGCTCCTAAACCTTGGCATGAAAGAGGAATCTATGCGTCTACGCGACCATGAAGCAGATGAGCTTTCTCACTATTCAAACGCAACGACAGACATCGAATTCCGCTTCCCATTTGGCTGGGGCGAGCTATGGGGTGTGGCTGACCGTACAGACTACGATTTAAAACAGCATATGGAGCACTCTGGTGAGGACTTCACATATATCGACCCTGTAACGAATGAACGTTATGTGCCATACTGCATCGAGCCATCATTAGGCGCTGACCGTGTAACATTAGCATTCCTATGTGACGCTTACGATGAGGAGCAGCTAGAAGGTGATGATAAGCGTACAGTTCTACGCTTCCACCCTGCTCTAGCACCATTCAAAGCGGCTGTTTTACCATTATCGAAAAAACTATCAGAGGAAGCAGGCGAAGTATGGGCAAACTTACGCAAAGCATTCCCTGTGGATTTCGATGAATCCCAATCAATCGGTAAACGCTACCGCCGCCAAGATGAAATCGGCACACCTTTCTGCATCACATACGACTTCGACTCTAAAGAAGATGGCCAAGTAACAGTACGCCACCGCGACAGCATGGACCAAATCCGTATGCCGATAACAGAAGTAGAAGCTTACATCTCAAAGCACTTACAATTTTAATATGGGTTGAGGGGAAGCGGCGCGCTTCCCCTCCCTGCGTTTTATGAGCGAATCCATCGGAGTTATGAGCGAATTTGCGGATTTTACGAGCGAGTTCTCCTACTTTACGAGCGAAAGTCACTTGTTTATGAGCGAATCAGTACTTTAGACCTAATCAATAAGGTCTTTCTTCTCTACAAGTCATTAATTTGTGGCTAAATAAAAAAACGCATGAAATCAAATTCAAACACTTTGATTTCATGCGCTTTTCGTTTTATTTTACGAACTTCACATTTTGTAATTTATGGTGACCAGAATCGTTAATCCAATAGCCTTCAATTTGTTCACTCACGCCAGATAAATAGGCTTGGTGGTGCACATAAACCATTGGAGCTTCTTCGATTAAGCGCTCTTGCAACTCTTTATATAACGCTAAACGTTTTGTTGTATCAATTTCTTCGCGCGCTTGATCTAATAGTGAATCAATTTCTGCATTTTCATAGAAAGTACGGTTACCCGGGTCTCCCTTATTTTTAGAGTGGAATAATTGTGTTAGGAAGTAATCCGCATCTCCCACTGGGTTAGATAAGCCTAAAATAAACATATCATGCTCACCTGCGCCTGTTTTTGCTAAATATGCTCCCCATTCCACAACTTCTATAGCAGCATCAATATTAACTTTTCTTAACTCTTCTTGCAGCATAATCGCAATGTTCTGACGCTGTGGATTGTCATTCGTCCAGATTGTTGTTTTAAAACCATCTGTAAATCCTGCTTCTGTCAGCAATTGTTGCGCTTTTTCAAGATTGTATGTTAACGGCTGTAAAGTAGAATCATAGCCAAATACATTTGGCGCTAAAGGACCGATTGCTGCCTCCCCAAAGCCATCATAAATACCATCAATAATCATTTGTTGATCAACTAACATCGAAATTGCTTGACGTACTCGAACATCATTAAACGGCTCTTTTTCTACATTGAATCCAACATATGACAAAGACGAACCTGGTGCAACATCTACACTGTTCGGAGAAGATTCAACAAGTGCCACTTCATTCGGTTGAATTGGTTCGATAATATGTGCATTTCCTGTTTCTAGCTCCGCAACACGTGTCGCACTTTCTGGAATAACTTTAATTGTTACAGAATCGACAAATGCCTTTTGCCCCCAATATTCTGTGTTATTAACAAGCTTGATTTCCGCCCCTGCTGTCCAGTAATCAAACTTCATAAAGCCTGTACCAACTGGCCCTTCCATATTTACTAATTGCCCCGGGCTATTACCAGCAGCCATCGACTCATAATCTGCGTCAATTTGTGCTGGTGAAATCATTACACCTACTGGATGATTCAAGTGGTTAATAAGTGGAGCGAATGGATAATGCGTATGAATGCGCACTACATATTCATCAACAACTTCAACTTCTTTAATAGATTCAAATAAAAACGCACGTGGCGCTGCAATCTCTGGATCTAATAAACGTTCAAAGTTTTTCTTTACAACTTCCGCATTAAAATCTTCCCCATCATGGAATTTAACACCTTCTACAAGCTTAAACTCCCAAGTTACATCATCAATTGCTTCCCAGCTTTCCGCTAGACTCCCTACAATTTCATCGTTTTGATTTTTCTTTACAAGTCCTTCTGTAATATTGGACAACACGGAGGCAGATGGCACGTCTGTTGATAAATGTGGGTCAAGATTTGCCGCATCTGATAGTGTCGCCAATACTAGGTCGCCACCAGTAACCGCTTCTGTTTGCTCACCCGAAGTATTTGCATCTGTATTAACTTCGCTATTTTCCACATCGTCACTATTACAAGCAACAAGAATTACGGAAAGCAGCATTAATACCAAAAATAGTAATCCTTTCAATTTTCCCATTAGTATACCTCCATTTTTACTTCCCTATTATTTTTAAGGAATTCAAACTAAATGCTACCATTGTTAATAGAATATTTCAATGAATATTCTAAATTTTTATTCAATTTTTATTTTTATAAATATAATTTTTTTATTAGAAAAATAAAGAACTTAAATTACCCACTCTGATAAACAATCAAAAATTCTCTACAATATCACTTAATACACAACTTCTTTCTCTTATGCAGAAAATAAAAATCATTACTCTCTCTATTCAATAAAATATTTTAAAATAATAAACGGAAAATTTTTTATGCATAATAATTCCATTGATTATCCATCGTCTATAGGTGGAGTAAGCTTTTACTAAATTACCAAAAAGGCTGTCCGAAAAGTATTCCTTTTCGGACAGCCTAAGCTTTTATCTTAAATATTTGCTAAACATTTTTGTACCTGCTGCTTCACTTTCGACACATAAAAGATTGACTCGTTGCAAAGAGACCGTTTCAAAATAGCTTTTCAGACGCCATCCTTTAGTACGATTGCACCTTAAACTGACTAATCTCCGACTGTAAGTCATTCGCCATCGTTTCCAATACATTTGCAGAGCTTGCAATTTCCTCATTAGCTGCTGTTTGTTGTTCAGCAGAACGCATAATATTATGTAAGCTTAGCGTAATACCATTTGCAATTTCCGCAATATCGTTCGCTACATGGCTCGTTTCATTTGTTTTATTATTTACTGTACGCACAATGTCTGTTACATCATTTGTACGTGTACTAATATTAGCTACATATTCTACGATATTTTTAAAGGCTTCCCCAGTTTGTTCAACCGATGCTCGTCCTTCTTCCACATACTTTGTACCACTATTAATTGCTGTTACCGCGCTGGATGTTTGGCTTAAAATATCATCAACTAATGTACGAATATCATCAGCTGCTCTACCCGATTCCTCTGCTAATTTTCTTACTTCATCCGCGACAACTGCAAACCCTTTTCCGGCATCTCCAGCACGTGCTGCCTCAATTGAAGCATTTAAAGCTAATAAGTTAGTTTGATCTGTAATGCTTGTGATTAACGCTAAAATCGAACTAATTTCCTTCGATTTCTCGCCTAATGCATTGACAACTTCTGTCGATTCATTCACAGACTTCTTAATTGTATTCATTTTTTCAATGGTTTGCTCAATTAGCTCTATTCCTAAATCTGCTTTTTGGTTCGTTTCAGCCGCTACATCTGCTACATCTTGGACGACAGAGGATACCTGACCCATTTCTTTGCTAATTAAATCCGATGATTCTGATAATTTTTGCATCTGCTCTAACTGCCCCGCTGCGCCAACGACCATACTTTGAATAGAGTTAGAAATCGTTTCGACAGATGTGCTACTTTGCTCTGTAATCGCCGCAAACTCTCGAGTATAAGCTGTTACATCTGTCGAGGCTTTATTTGCTTTTTCAATCACTGTTCCGATTTGCTCTAGCATATGATTAAACTCTGTCGACAATTGCCCTATTTCATCTTTGTATTTATCGTCAATACGTACTGTTAAATCACCATCAGCTGCCTGTGCCATTGCCTTTAGTACTCGATTCATTCGCTTTAAAATAATATAGCGTGTACATAGCGCAATAATTACTGTTCCGATAAATAATGAAATGAATGTATTAATTACAACGCCCGCAATACCATCTAATTCAATTACTTTACTAACTTGTAAACTAATAAATTGTGAAATATGTGAGCTAATAAATAAACTTAGCCCTACCGCTAAAATCATTTTAAATATTAAACTTTTCCAAAATTTTATTTCACGAGAAAATAATTTTTCTTTTACCATAGCTGCTCCCCATTCCTATGTAAATCTACTATCATTGTAAAATAAACATTAAAATTAGTAAAATAGTTGCTCCTCACCCAATCACTTAGTCCTATTTATCATTATAATATTCTTGCCAAAAACGAGTATAGAGCCCTAATGAAAAGGCGATATCATTTTGTAAATTGCTAATCGCAATATTTATACGTTTGCGCGAATAAGTACCCTGCTTATTTATATGATAAGCTACTGTTTCCTCCATGTGCATTAATAAATCGACCATTTGTTCTAAATACATTTTCGCCTCAGTTGAAAGCATCGACTCTTGAAAACCTAAATGAATAAGAGCATTTTTGGCAGATTGAACATTTGTTAAAATTTGTCCCCACTGCGCACGTTTCATAGGTCTATTGAAATCTGTCAGCCAGCTCATCTCATACAATGCCAATAAGGAAATCGAATAAGACACAACATAATCTGGTTGCAGCGCTTTTTCCTCATATAGCGATTGCAAAACCGCTAAATCCTCCTTATATTTCTGCTGACGCATTTCATCAGTCTCTACTGCGACAGTCGGATATACACTAAAAATTGAATATGGAAAGATAATGCCTGAGAACAGCGCAGCAACTAGTAGCCCAATAATTAAAAGCTTCAGTTTTCGTATTATTCCTCCCCTTTTCGCCTTCATCATGGTTTTGATTGATGCCTCCATTCTTTGAAAAAATCTAATAGCTTTTTATGTAATTTTTCATCCACATTTATAATTTCACAACCATGATTATTATATAAAGAGAAAATTTAATCAGCGGGGGTTTTCCTCATCCTCACTGATTGTTAGTTGAACCAATTGGGCTTTTATGCGCAGTGGGGCTCCCACTTAACCGTAAGCGTCTTAGGGATAAATTACTTTAATCCTATTTAATTCCCCTTGGCATACGAAATTTAATATAACGAATGACATTTTCTATATATCTTTCTATCGGCTGACTTGTATCAACTACTAAACATTTGAAATCGGTTGGCTTTTTTGCACTGTTAAGCGTAGCATAAAAGCCTTCCTTCGAACGAATTTCACTAATTTGACTGGGCATCTTTTCTCTGCTTTTTAAACGATGATTGATTTCCTCAAAATCATCAAGGTAGCATTCAATATATTTATATTCTGCATCATATTTTTGAGCTAATTTTATTCCCTTTTCAATCATTTCCTCGTATAAGCACGGACTATCAAGAATCACACTGTGCCCCTGAGATAGATGAAAATCAGCTAATGAAAAATCAATCGTATAGCTTATTTTCCCGGCAAGCTTTCCATCAAAAGAGCTGTCTGCTTCAATCGAATTTAATAAAGCAGATTTTACAATGTCGTGGTCAATAATGATAAAGCCCATTCTATTAGCGATTTCTCTGGCCAGTGTAGATTTTCCTGAACCTGGGAAGCCAGACATTTGTATAAAGTACATTTCCATTCCCCCTCTATAAAGCATTCTACTGCTCCTTATCCCAACTAACAGTGCTTTTTCAAACGAATTATTCTACGAAATCCATTTGTATTAATCAGGGATTTTTCTTTTATGTATACTTTATTTAATACCAAATATGGGGAAATGGCTAGAATATTTTATTAAAATATGTCGGAAATCAGCCATTCACAAAATTACTTTTCCCTTGAAAAACATCATTGCGTTTGCATTAATCGTTTTACTAAAATTTCAATAGTAATGAATTAACTGATAATTCCATCGTGACATTCTAGAAAACATATGCTATATTGTTAACTAATTGCATAGCCATCCACTGGAGGTGCCGTTGTGAACGGCTGAGATCAAAGTAAACTTTGGGATTCCTGGAACCTGATCTAGTTGATACTAGCGTAGGAAAGTGGTCGCCTATTATTTGTTACGATTTTTTAAGTAAGCGTTACTTTTCCTATGGGAGAAGTAACGTTTTTTTATTGGAGGAAACTAAAATGATTCATGCTATTACAAGTGGTCAAGGCTTTACACCACAAACAATTGACCAAATAAAGGATGTCGCTACTCGTGTTGATGCCATTATTATTCGCGAAAAGCAGCTCTCACTTACTGAAATCGATAACGCAATTGCCGCACTTTTACAGGCTGGTATAAGTGCAAAGCAATTAATCATTCATACATATGTGGAGCTCGCTTACAAATACGACTTACTTGGCTGTCATTTTGCAGCAAATCAGGCTGTAAATGTGACACAGCATCCTTTTATATGTGGGCAATCTACGCATACAAAGGCTGAAGCGTTACAAAGTGCTGAAAGAGGTATGCATTATTTATACTTTTCTCCTGTCTTTCCAACAACCTGTAAACCAAATGTACCAGCGCAAGGGCTTCAGGCACTTGCTGAAACATGCCGTACTGTCAAAATACCCGTGCTTGCACTCGGTGGTATAACAAGCAGCAATGCACAACAAGTGATGCAGGTCGGCGCACAGGGCTATGCCGCAATATCAATGTTTTTTAACTAAGGGGAGCAATTTATGAAGTGTCAAGGCTTTACGATTATCGGTGGTGGGGTTATTGGATTATCTATCGCCTATCAATTATTAAAACAGCAACAGCCTGTGACGATTTTCCATACAGAAAAAACAACGACAGCATCACTCGCTGCTGGGGGTATGCTTGGTGGTCAAAATGAATTTCACACACCTTCGCCCCTTTATCATTTAGCACTGGAAAGTCGAGAGCTACACAAAGCACTCGCCGAGGAGCTATTACATTTAACTGGGCAAGAAGTTGGTTTATTACCTTCCGGGCTAATTAAAATTGCAGCTGCTGAGGAAGATAGAGTAAATTTGCAGCAGCAGTATCAATTTTTATATCAGGACCGCCCTACCTCTGTACAATGGCTAAATCAAACAGAGTTACAGCAATACGAACCTTTATTGGGTCATTCTATTACAGAGGGCTTCCATATATACGAGGACCATCAAGTAAATGCAAGAAATTTAACAAAGGCTTTAGCACTTGCTGTACAGAAGCTTGGCGCAAATATAATTGAAGAGGAAGTTATTGCGATAGAGAAAAAGCAACAACAAGTTACACATATCCAGACAGCCTCTAAGCGCTACGCTGTTCAGCAAGCTGTTTTGGCTGCGGGTGCCTGGACAGCGAAGCTTGCAGCCAAGCTTCATATTACTTGCCCGGTGCACCCAGTAAAAGGGGAATGCTTAATGGTAAAAGCGGCACAGCTACCGAAGGCAACCATTTTTTCAACAGATGGCTGTTATATCGTACCAAAGCACAATAATCGTTTATTGATTGGTGCTACGAGCTATCCTCTGCTAGAAGATGATGCAGTAACTGTCGGTGGCATTTATTCTTTATTATCCCGAGCTATTCATATAATGCCATCATTAACGAAGGCTGAGATTGTCGAAACTTGGTGTGGTGTGCGGCCACAAACAATAGACGGACTTCCAATTATGGGTACTACGCAATATAGCAATTTATTTATATGCACAGGACATTATCGCAACGGTATTTTATTAAGTGCCATTACTGGGCTTTTGTTTAGTCAATTCTTATTGGGTGATAGCGTAGCAAAGCAACGGTTAGCGCCTTTTTCATTGCAACGCTTTACGATTTAAAGGAGGTGTGCATTTTGCGCTTATACGTCAACGGTCACAATATGGAAGTACCAAAATCTATTACAACTGTTGTCCAATTACTAGAACATTTACAGCTCAATAAAGAGCTTGCCATTGTTGAAGTAAACGCGGAAATCTTACAGCCTGCGGAACGTGACAGCAAGGAAATTAAAGCAGATGACCATATCGAAATTGTACAATTTGTAGGAGGAGGATAATCATGCTACATATCGGACCATATCAATTTAATTCACGCCTCTTATTAGGCACAGGGAAATTTAAAGATTTTGCTACACAGAAAGAAGCGGTGGAAGTATCTGAAACAGAAATTTTAACATTTGCTGTGCGTCGTATGAATATTTTTGAGCCAACACAGCCAAATTTTTTAGAAAAAATCGATGTACAAAACTATACACTCTTACCAAATACAGCAGGCGCGAAAAATGCAGAGGAGGCTGTGCGCATCGCTAACCTTGCGAAAGCCTCTGGTTTATGTGATATGGTTAAGGTCGAAATCATCGGTTGTAATCAAACATTACTACCGGACCCTGTAGAAACATTACGTGCTACAGAAATGCTATTGGAGCAAGGCTTTATCGTCTTACCATACACTTCCGATGATGTGTTGCTAGCAAAGCGCCTACAAGATTTAGGCTGTCACGCTATTATGCCAGGTGCTTCTCCTATCGGGTCAGGTATGGGAATCGTCAATCCACTTAATTTATCCTTTATTATCGAGCAAGCAAAGGTGCCCGTTATTGTTGATGCTGGTATTGGTTCCGCTGCAGATGCGGCTCAGGCGATGGAGCTTGGCGCGGATGCCGTATTATTAAATACCGCTGTCTCAGGAGCTAAAGACCCTGTAAAAATGGCTTCAGCTATGAAGCATGCAATTATTGCTGGACGCGAAAGCTTTGAAGCTGGACGCATACCGAAAAAAATGTATGCAACAGCATCTAGTCCAGTAGAAGGTATAAGCAGGTGAGCCGTTATTCAAGACAGGAGCGCTTTCTTCCAATTGGCACTACTGGACAAGCGCTTCTTGCTGAAAAGCATGTCCTCATCGTTGGTGTCGGAGCACTTGGTGCAACAATTGCTGATTTGCTAGTGCGGGCAGGGATTGGTGAGATTTCGCTGATTGACCGAGATTTCGTCGACTTATCTAATTTGCAGCGTCAAATGCTATACAGTGAAGCCGATGTGACCGCCCGTTTACCAAAAGCGACCGCCGCTAAAAGACGCTTACAGAGAATTAATCATACATTGACAATCCATGCTTATAACGAGGAAGCCAATGTCGAACTTTTTGAGCATATACTAGCAACACAATCTATTGATTTGATAATTGACGGTACAGATAATTTCGATATTCGTTTTATCATCAATGATATTGCTCATAAATACAGGATTCCATGGATTTATGGTGCGTGCGTTGCATCAAGCAGCCTTTCCTTTTTCATTAAGCCAGGAAAAACTGCTTGCCTGCACTGTATAATGGGTGGATTACCTACTACAGGACCAACTTGTGACACGGCAGGGATTTTAGCCTCTGCCTCACAAGTAACAGCAGCTCTACAAGTAGCAGAGGCATTGAAATATTTAACAAATAATGAAACCGCGATGCGCGGAAGCGTTTTTTCAATTGATGTGTGGCAAAACACCTTCTCCTCTATCAAGGTGGATGCACTAAAAAAGCAAATCTGCCCAACATGCGGAGAAAAACCAACATATCCATTTTTGCAGCCCAATGCCACAACAAAATTTGCCTCACTATGTGGTCGCGACACAGTGCAAATTCGCCCTGTTTATAAAATGCGTGATTTATATGCGCTAAAAAAGCAGCTAACTTCCGAGAAAATAACACATTTCAATGATTTTCTCATTAGCTTCAATGTAGAAAATTATCAGCTCACCGCATTTAAGGATGGGCGCGTTTTCGTGCACGGCACTGCCGACATACAACAGGCAAAAAGCGTCTATTATCAATATTTTGCTTAATAAAGGAGAGAACAACTATATGAAAACACCACCATTTACTACATCCTCATTTTAAATTCAATTTTGAGGAGGAAACAATATGCAAGCTTTATTAGTAATTGATGTACAAAATGGATTGGTTAATCTCACACACTGTGATGATACATTAGCGAATATCGAAAAATTGATTCAAGCATTTCAAGAACAGCAAAAGCCTGTTATTTTCATTCAGCATACCGATAATGCCAAAGAAAGTGTGCTCCACCATGCAGGAAAAGGGGCTGATATTATTGCACGCTTTCAGCCATATATTGAGCATCTTGTTGTTAAGCAAACACCAAGTGCTTTTTATCAAACAAACTTGCAAGAGCTGTTAGTAAGTTTAAATATTGAGCATGTATATATCTCAGGCTTTAATACGGAGTTTTGCTGTCAATTTACAGCGATTGCGGCTTATGACCGCGGGTTCCGCACAACATTTATCGAGGATGCTACAAATACAGTAAACAACGCCAACACCTATGAAATGACTGGCTTAGATATCCGAGATTTCGTCGGAACTGTATTGCATTGGTCGAATGTTATTGAGGTGCTTGATATGGAGGAATATTTGGAAACTCAATTATAAATATAGAAGATGGCTGCCTTTGTTATGTAGAAGTTCCGTTCGGAATTAATGGAAAAGGATACTTGGTTTTGTAAGCATATGGAAAGGGCGAATATCCCCTGCAAAGCCCGAACTATATTATGAAACACTCATTTTAGTGTTTTGTAATCGTTCGGGTTTTTATTTATGAATCAATACATTTGAAATACAACACTTCTCCACGTTCAAACCACTGTTGCGTACAATTTTCGCATGGAAATGTTATTCATATTATTTACCATAATTTCCGTAATTTATATTATTGCGGGAAATACGGATATACATTATTCCAATTTAACACTAAAATATAATAATAAGTATCAATTACAAAGGAGGAAATCATCATGAAAAAGGGTCTATTGATTTTTAGTATGCTACTCTTTGTCTTATTTTTAAGCGCATGTACAAAAAAAGATATACTTACCTATGAAGGAGAAGGTGAAAATTGGCACGTAACCTATACAGTTACAAACACTTCTGACAATTCATATGATTATAGCCTTCAGTACTACTATAAAGGAAATAAACAAGAGTTAAAGAAATTTGATGAGATTGCCTTTCGTTTTGAAACACCTTTAAGTAATAGCGGCGGAGCTTTGCCAATTACTTTATTAAATTTGGACGATGAAAATAAAGCAGTATTCGGATCAAATGGCTCCCATACAGAAGTATTGTTACTCAATGAAAACTCAGATTTGAATGTTATTATTACATGGGGGAATAATGAAGAATCATTTAAATTAACATTTACTGATTGAATCAGACATGAATACAAATGATAAATAATTTAAACTTAAGATGCCACAATATGATTTAATTTCAATTCATATTGTAGGTTGATAAGTTTTATTAAAGTGAATATAAAGACTTAAAGAAGAGGCAATATCATTTTGTAAATTGCGAATCGTAACACTGATATGCTTCCGTGAATAAGTGGATTTTTTATTTACATGATAAGCTACAGTTTCTTCAATTCGCATCGTTGAATCTATCATTTGCTCTAAATACATTTTTGCCTCTTCCGAAAGCCCTTCTACTCTAAAGCTCAAGCGGATAAGTTCATTTTTAATCGATTGAATATTTGTTAAAAGCTGCTCCCATTCTATGCGCTTCATATGATAATCGGTATTTGTTAACCAATCCATCTCGTACAAATTCAATAAAGAAATTGAATATGACACAACATAATCTGGCTGCATCGCTCTTTCTTCAAACAATGATTGAAATACTGCAAAATCCTCATTATATTTTTGCTGGTGCATTTCACCTACTTTCACTGGGACAGCAGGATATACACTTGGAATTGAATATGGGAAAAACACAGTGGAAAATAACACAAAAGCCGCTATTGCTATTACTATCAATTTCCGTTTTCGCATTATGCCTCTTCTATTTGTCATCATTTTGTTGAGGTCCCCTCTTTGTTAAATAACTCAGTAGCTCTTTATGTAAGTTCTCATCTGCATTCATTATTTCATAGCCACGGTCATCATATAAATGGAAAATGCACTTTGTACGCATGTTCACTAAAAATACATCTGGTGCATATATACTATGTCTTGTTCTTAGTCGTTGCTTTAAAGGACGAAAATCCTTATGAATGCACGTTTTCAAAAGCCACTGTAATTTTAAATCTGCTACTTTACAAAAAAGCTCCATTTGTTGAATACGTAATGCATCCTCATCAAATTGCCACATATATTCTTCTATATGAAGTTCATACTTTTTCCACTGATTTTTCACATAGCGCGGAAAAAAATTAGGATATGTTGTTTTTTTTCTATCTTTCGGGTATGAGCTGATAACGACAATGATATCATCTGTTTTTTCAAAAAGTAGTTCCATTATTTCAAAAACTTGCTGTTCAACTTTATGAAGCCTCGCCATATTTAACTTGTCACCATGAAATTGATAGAGTCCTTGACCTAATTCAATATGAATGGCTTGCTTCCACTGATGATAAAAATTTGGGGAGAGCCTCAAACCATTATAATATTCATTCATAAATTACTTTAACCTTATAGCTGTCTCCTTTTAATGCAATTTAATAATTTATACGAATGCAGAGATTGAATGTTTCGTAAAAATGGAAATTTCCCAAAACAAGAGAATTTTAAAATTATGGGTGCTGACACATCCAAAATTACAATCAAACTAATCATCTGAAAACAAGGCAGTAGTAAAAGTGGACTGATGTTTACATTTTTCTATTACTATCTTTTTGACAGTACAAAAATTTATACTATTTATAAAGGAAAAACAAGTGTAATATAGAATATACTAATAAACAATACTTAAGGAGAGGACAGCTATATGAAAACACCACCATTTACAGTAGCCTCAATTTAAATTCAATTTTGAGGAGGTAATTATGGAAGCTCTATTAGTAATTGATGTACAAAATGGATTAGTCGATTTAACACAATGTGATGATACATTAGCAAATATCGAGCTATTAATTGAAAAATTTCAAGCGCAACAAAAACCAATTATTTTCATTCAACATATGGATGATGAAAAAGAGAGCGTGCTCTATCACGCTAGTAAGGGTGCTGACATTATTACCCGCTTTCAGCCCTATATAAAGCATCTTGTCACAAAGAAAACACCAAGTGCCTTTTATCAAACAGACTTGCAAGAACTTTTAGCGAGTTTCAGTGTTAATCATGTCTATATCACAGGCTTTAACACGGAGTTTTGCTGCCAATTTACAGCTATCGCCGCTTATGATCGTGGCTTCCGTACAACCTTATCGAGAATGCAACAAATACTGTGAATCATGCAGACACCTACGAAATGACAGGCTTAGATATTCAGGATTTTGTTGGCACTGTGCTGCATTGGTCCAATGTCATTGAAGTGGTAGAGATGGAGGAGTATTGGGAAAATTAAGATAGAAAAAGCAACTGCCCGTTTGTAGCAGTTGCTTTTTCTTATTAGCTGATTGCTCATTTTTCTCTCTTTTTGAAGTTTGAATATGAAATCACAATAAGCAATAAAAATGTGGAGGAAAGTAATGAAATAGGAACAAAATCATTTCTTTTTTGCAAAATAGCCATTGTTCCAAAATACATACACGATGAAAATAAGATAATGATTAAACAAAATATCAATATTTTTCTATATTTCATCGACAACAGCTCACTTTCTTCTTGATAATTATTATATACAAAATCATAAGTGTCAAATTTATATCAATTTTCAGCTAAACTAGTTCCTAACATTATTCTCTATTTATAGTAAATGAAATAAAATGACAATTAAACAAAATATATGTTCTATTATACTTCTTTTATTATTGAGGTGTAATATCAAAAGCAAGAGCCCAAGTCATATCAGTTGTAACCCCTCTACCATTATTATTAGCATCTAAACGAGTTGCCAATAACCAGAAATATCCTGCTCCTGCACCAGAAATAGCTCCTGGAATAAGTAATGGTGGAAAGAAGATACCTAGAAAAGCAAGACTACCTGCTGCTATAGTACCACCTGCTGCCACTGTATTGAGTTCTACAATAATATCAGCAGTAACACAACTATCTGTTTTTACACTGTATCCCCACCAGTGCTGCTGAGGATTCGTATTTATACCTTTGGGTGTACATTTTGCAAATGTTGTAATAGAAGTACTTTGATATAAGTTATTATTATCGGATAAATTTTGAATAGTTAGATCGTCAGATATAGACAAGATATTGTCTTTAGCTTGCTGATTTAAAAAATCTAAATATTGTTGTTGTCCCTTAATTAACTCTTGTTCTACCCCAGCATCGTTAGCAGCCTCAACATCGAAGATAAACAAACTATCTTTTACCTGAATATAGGGTTCTAAAGATAGAACATCATCAAATGTATACTCTACACCATTGTTATTGAATTTTTCAATCATAGATGTTGTTGACTCATAACTTTGAGCAAATGTCGTGTTTGTAGTAGATAAAAGTAAAATTGTCAATAGAAAAACTGTGAATATTTTACGCATTTTAAATCCTCCTCTACTTAATATTAATCCTCATTAAATCATCTTTAGTGTTCAACTATATATCCTATACATCATAGAATCTGATCATTTTACATTTTTGTAATACCACATCCCAACTCATTCAATACTCACGCACATCTCAAACAACTGTTGCGCACCAGATTGTTTATAAAAGTATTGATTATGTTGCTATCCATACTTTAACAAAACAAAAAAACCTTGTATATCCGTATTTACCGCAATTTTTATTATTTATTTTATTGCGGTAAATACGGATATACATTCATTTAGGACCATGTTAAAATAACATAAATGAAATAATTTAGGAGGTTTTAACAATGAATCAAAAATTATGGGAAGTTATTCAACTTTTTAAAGAAAAAAATTTTATTGGACAAGCGGAATGGGCATATGCTGAGGAAGTATTGGATGCTGATACATTTCAATCATTGCAAGAGCAGATAAATACAAAAGTTCGCCTTATCTCACCAACATGGACTTGATTTCTTATGACAGTTCGAGAAACAATTCAACTGTTTATTCAAGACTTTCTAACAACAAGTGATTTGCATTTTGAAATGAAACAAATAATTTTAAATTTATTACATAATGAAGGGAAAATATTTTGCGAAAATAGCCAGTTCACTTGAGGAGAGTTTTCTTATTATATTTCCAATTTAATTGCGGAAGAATCTTCTGTTTCTCAAGCAGCTGCAATGGAATTACTAATGCTAGCAACTGATTTATTTGACGATCTTGTAGATGGAGATAATCTGCAATCATTGTCACCTGCGCAGCAAGGTATTTTAGCACCTGCCTTATTAATAGAAGCACTTCATTTGTTTACGCAAGAAACAACATCGTCATCACTTGCAACTTGGAACTGTATTTATCAAAAATTACAGCAGGCAAGCAATGGGCAATGGCTAGATATTTCAATCACCGCTGATCATCCTACTGCGACAGAGCAATTCTACTTTCAAATGGTAGAGAAAAAATCCTGCTCCTTTATACAGCTTATTTTTGAGCTGTATAATACAAAACAAAATCCAGCCTTAATTGAAATTGCAACAACAATTGGCTATGTAGCGCAATTAGCTAATGATATACGGGATATTTTTGCATCAAATAAAAATGACCTACAACAGAAAAAAGCGACCTTGCCACTTATTATGGCATTGAAAAAAGATGATGGTTGGTTAAGGGCACAATTGCAACGTTCTAATTTTAATGTAGAAGAAGTCCAAACATACATAAAAGAAACAGGTGCGATAGATTATTGTACAATTTTAGCTAGACAATATAGGAAACAGGCAAAAATATTATTACAGCAACAGTATCCAAATAAACCGCAAGAAATTGTACATATCATGGCAATGATTGAATAGAGGTTTTAAATCATGTACCGACATATTTTACTATTTATAGCACTACTGACGGTTTGGCTATTTGCTTTTTGGCATGGCTATGCATATCGCCTGCCTTATACAAGTATAGAAAATTCCAATATTAAGGATTTTATAGCCATTACTCTATATAATGATTCTACTTATTTCATTGGAGCAGCATTTTTAATAATTGGCTTTTATACGTATACGAAAAAGCCAAAATCCATTGTCATACAGCGCTTTTTTTATTTAATGTCTGTTGCAGGAATTGCGATTACTTATGCAAAACCTTCAAGTTATAGAATTCCTATCACCTATGAAATTGAAACACTTGCTGTGAGCTTTTCTGCTTATTTTTTACTATACTTTTTTGAGTTTTTCCCTATGACAAGTAGAGCAAAATGGTTCTATCAAATAAAATGGTTTACCTTTGGACTTACTCTTTTTATTAATTTTTTAGAAATAGTTAAATGGTTATTTAGCCTTCAAGATAGTACCTTGTTCAGTAGCCTAATTCCTATTTTATTAATTACAAACCTATTGATTGCGCTACTCTCATGCACTGTCTTAATTATTCGATTATGGCGCTTCAATACAAAATGGATTCGTAATCAATTAGCAATTTTTCTTGTTAGTTCTGTTATATCCTTTAGTCCATTATTAGCAAATTTACTTTTAGATGGGCTATTCCATCTAGTCAAATTGCCTTTTAATTACATGATACTTACCATCATCTTATTCCCTCTTACACTTATGTATTTGCTTACAAAACAGGAAGTTTTTGATTTTAGTTATTTGGCTAATCGAGTATTGATACCTGTAAGTGCATTTGTCTTGATGTTTGGTGTGTTAGTTGCCATTCTATATTTTATTGTGGGGCTACCAACTCAACAAATTATGCAAAGTTCGGTTATTTTAGGAAGTGGCTCCATCCTTTTTCTTCTTATATATAAAGGACTAAGACGCTTGGAAAAACCGCGCATAGAGGCACAGCTTATTGCCATGCATCAACAACGTAGACAGATGCTCAAAGAATTGTATCACCAAACCTTTTTACCGCTTTGCGCGGAACATACGGTAAAACTAATACAGCGTATGCTTGATGTGCAACATGTTGCCGTTATTTGGGCTAGCCCTGTGGCAACTGTTTTGTATGATACTGGGCTTTTGGAGAAGCAGGATATTCAGTCATTGCTAAAAAAATATGAAAATACAAGCCAAATAAATTACCAATATCCTTATCATCTATTACCGATTACAGATGAATCTAAATTACTTGGACTTGTAGTTGTTGGACAAAAAATGAATTTGGCTGAATGGACGAAAGATGAGTTAATTTTACTAGAGAGCATTTATTTTGAGGTATTACAATTATTTTTGCATGCTCAAGCTTTAGTACAACTTGAACAAGAGTTAAGATCAGCCGAACATGCATCAGCACTTATGCGACATACAAATAAACGATTGCTTGCCAGTGTGGAAGAGGAGCGAAAAAATCTTTCTATCTTTTTACACGATGATATTTTACAGCAGCTAATTGCATTATTATATGAAGTACGTGCTACTTCATCCTATCAAGCTTTAGATGAGCCATTGGCACAAACCATTTCTACTATTCGTGAGAGGTGTCAGGATTTATATCCTACAATTGTTGAAAACTTAGGACTGACATTAAGCTTACAATCATTAAAAAAAAAGCATGCAGCAAGAATATCAAGTCCCAATCGATTTATTTTGTGAGCTAGATGATACCATATTGCCACCAGAGCTTGCCAAACATCTTTATCGTAGCATTAAAGAGCTGCTACAAAATGCAGGGAAACATGCCGATGCTACATCAATTTTGATATCTCTTAAGGCATACCCAGATTCCATTGTTGCGATAATAGAAGATAATGGACACGGCTTTTTATTACCAGATGATGACTATTTATATATAGAACAGCACTTTGGCTTACTTACCTTGCAGCGCAGAACAGAGCAGTTCGCTGGCACAATGGTTATTACCTCCGAGTTACAGCAAGGAACGAAAGTAACAATTTCGCTATTTCTTGAAAGGAGTGAATCAAATGACGATTAATGTGTTGTTAGTAGATGATCATATCATCGTACTTGAAGGTTTAAAAAAGATATTAGAAAATGATATGGAAATACAAGTTGTAGGCATGGTTTCAGATCCTAGCACACTTGCTGAAACAATCAAACAACTTCAACCAGATATTATTTTAATGGATATTCAAATGAAAGGCTATAATGGCTTACTTTTAACAAAGGAGCTATTAAAAGATAATAAAGAGCTAGCCATTATTATGTTATCCGGTTATAACGATGATGCCTATTTGCAAGGGGCATATAATGCAGGAGCTCGCTCTTTTATTGCTAAGGATCAGCCACCTCGGGAGCTAATTGCAACAATTAAAGTAGTGTATGAAGGAAGCTCCGCATTTCCTTCATTCGTACAGGGACAAGTAGATTTTCTATTAACACCAAAAGAGCAGGAAGTTTTGCGTATACTTGCAACAGGCAAAAGCAATATAGAACTTAGTGAAACACTTAATATTAGTAAACGCACAGTGGAGCATCATATTACCTCGCTTATGCGCAAGCTTCATGTGGACAATCGGATGCAAATCGTAATGAAAGCAATGGATAAGGGTTTGATAAGGAATTAGTTGCAGATATAAGAGGGGGGGTACCTCCTTTATCCGATATACCTATCATACTGGAGGTACCACGCTATTAATATGCTTGATTTAATTGAGGACTTACATCTTTATGCGATTTTCGCAAGCATTTCTTGAACAACTTTCTTTTAAAGTAGGATCCATACAAAAAAACAGAACATCACCAAGATAATTATACTTAATATATCTGTACAAGCGTCAATCCTATTATTGATATTACTAAAATGGTTCATAATTTTTTAGTTCATCTGTTGTTATTAATGTATCGTCCATTATTCTAAATTCAATAACTCTACTATGAGCAAAATACGTATACTCTACATTGGGCTCGTTTTTAAAAATAACTGCTACATAAAATGCTAGTAACTTCTTCCCCCACACCTTTAATGGACTGTATTTCTTCTTTCTCATAGCCCTTCTCTTCAACTAGATACTCCATTACCCTATTAACATATACAATTTTGTTAATCTGCACGTATAAAAAGGGGAAAATAATAATAATAGTTAATAAGCCTATTAGCAGTTTTTTTTTAGTAATTCTCACCACCCTCTCTACAAATATGGATACAGCAACTTATTTAAATCAATCAAAATGTTCCAACCCCTTCACTGCTATCTAAGGCTTCACCAAAACATACACCATTTGCCGCAAAGCTTGTTGACTAGCGCTTTCATTATAAGTACTCGCGTATGTATCCGCAAAGCCATGTGCTCCTTCAAACACAAACACCCGCACTTCTTTTTTCCGTAAAGCTTCAATCAAAATCTTTACATCAAATGATTTTTCTTCATTTCCGTAAAATAATGTCACTGGACAATGTGGTGTGATATCTAGGTAACTGCGGATACGTGAGCCATAATAGCCGATAATATGCTGAATTCCGTTTAATTCGCTACATAACCACGCTACTGTCGCACCGATACTAAAACCCACTATATAGACAGTTCTATATTTTTGTACGAGTTCCTCTAATAGTATTTTAACTTGCTGTGCTGCTTGCTCAAAGCCTATATGCTCCATAAAATTGTAATAAGCTTGTTGTTCCTGTTCATATGGGAAAACATTGTCGTCTTGCAACATATTCGGGCATACTACATCAAAGCCCATCTGGCTTAAACGCTGTGCATATGATTGGATATGACGATTAATACCATATATTTCATGGAGTACGACAACGACTCGATTTGCTTGATTATTGATTATAAACTTCATTCATATAAAGGCTATAGGATAATCCTACAGCCCTTCCTCCTCACTCTGTAAACTTTGGCTTGCGCTTCTCCACAACGGCCTGCACGCCCTCCTTAAAATCAGCAAGCTCTGTAACGAGCCCCATTTGCGAGGAAATATAGTCTAGAGATGAGCGTAAGGACATTGTTTGGCTTTGGTATACTGCGCGCTTAATAAATTGAATGGCGGTTGTCGGTCCATTCGCAAGATTTTGTGCATAGCTTCGCGTATATTGTTCAAGTTCTTCATCTGGCACAACGAATGTGACAAGTCCCGCCTCCTTTGCCTCATCCGCTGACAGTACACGTGCTGTCCATAACATATCTAATGCTTTATCAATCCCTACTAACTTTGGTAAAAAGTACGCGCCACCGTCTCCCGGCACAATCCCAACATTGACATAGCTCTCCGAAAATTTCGTCGACTGTGCGACAAGACGAATGTCACACATTAAAGCCATATCAAGCCCTGCACCAAATGCAAAGCCATGCACTTGGGCAATGACTGGCTTATCAATTTCCTCTAAAAGCAGTGGCACACGCTGTACGCGCTTCCATAAAGAATTTTTGCGGGCGAGCGCTGTCGATGTAATGTCGTCCTCACTGTCAAAAAAACCTTTGCCTGCTGCCATCGCTTTAATATCACCACCTGCGCAGAAGCATTTGCCATTGCCCTTAACGACTAGCACACGAATTGCCTCATCGTCGCGCACCGTCTCAAGTGCCCGAATCCATCTCGTCAGCATATCCTCACTAAAAGCGTTCATTGCTTCAGGGCGATTGAGCGTAATTGTCGCAACTCCGTCCTGTACATCGAATAATAAGTCAGCCATTTTCAAGTCCCCCTTATTTCGTTGTCATCCATGACCAAACATTCTCTACTTGTAGCAAATCATCTGCCAGTTGCTTTTGCCAGTAATGCGTTGTAAGGCCTTCCTCACGCCATGCCCATAAGCGACGCGTGTAATGCTGTAGGCTATGCTCATAGGTTACACCAATTGCCGCATGAACTTGGTGAGCAGAAGTTGCTACGATTTTGCTTGCCTCGTCTAAACGAATGCTTGTGAAAGCTACTTCATAGCGCTCGGTCTCATTTACTAATGCCCCTGCCATATTTTCAATCGCCGCCGTCGCAATTGCTGCCTCTCCTGCAAGATTAGCCAAGTGCTGCTGCACAAGCTGAAAGCGATGAATCGGGCGACCGAACTGTTCACGTTCCTTTGAATATCTTACTGATAACTGAAAGGCTTTATCGAGAGCACCACTCAGTGCAGCTAGCTTTGCGGCTGTCGTATATTTGATTAGCTTTTGAAGTTGCTGCTCGTTGATTTCCGTTTGTGCAATGATTTCAGCTTGCTGGAAGTTCACTGTATCACGCGGCTCGGCTGCTAAATTTGTTGCCTGTACAATGCTTGCTTGTGCTAGACCTACGGCAATTAGCTTCAGCACCTCCCCCTCTTGAGCAAAAGTTACGAGCTGCTGTGCACTTCTCGCCCACGGCACATTGGGAATGTTGCCATCAAGTTTGCCATTTGTCATTGTTAGCATCTGCTTGTCGTTAAAAGAAATCGTTGTAATAGATTCAAACGGTGTAAGCCTTACGTATTCCAAAATAAAATTAGCGAGCGTATGCTCAAGTACAGGTGCAGGTACGGCATAATAGCCAGTTAGTTGATAGAGTGCTAGTAAATCAGCTATATCCCCATTTGCTCCTCCGTACTGCTCTGTTATCGCGACTTTCAATAGCTCATTATCCTCTAGCTGTTGCCATAATGTAGTAGCCCATTTACCTTCCTCTAGTAAGTCAACAGTTTCCTTTGTAATAAGGCCTTTATATATTTTCTCAACGACCTCTGTTACAAATTCCAGCATTTCACTCATTGTGCAACAACCCCCTTTGCGACAATGCCATATAGCACTTCTGATGTGCCACCTCTAATTGTAAAGCCGGGTGCATGTAGAATTGATTCCGCCATATAGCGGTCAAAGGCGCGTTCTGCCTGCAAGCGTGGGTATGTTGCGACAAGTAGGCGTGCAATTTCGGGTATTTTCTGTTCAAACTTCGTTCCAATGCTTTTTACAAGTGCTGCTGGAATTGCCACCTCACCGCCTTCCTCCAATACTTGTGCTACGCCAATTGATAAATTGCGTAAGCTCCACATTTCTGCTAATAGCCTGGAAGCAGTAGCTAAACCAACAGTGTCATATGCCTGTTTTAATTCAATAATTAGTTCATTCAATAACGGAAATGTGCTTAAAATACGCTCTGGACCGCTGCGCTCAAAGGCAAGCTCCGCTAACCCCTGTGCCCAACCATTACCAATCGTGCCAACAACCATTGCATCTGGCACAAACACATTTTCAAAAAATACATCGTTAAAATGTCGCTCTCCCGTTAAATAAGGAATCGGCGTAATCGTCACACCGGGCGCATGCAAATCAATAATTAACTGGCTTAAGCCACTGTGCTTAGACGCTTGGTCATAGGGTGCAGTACGCACAAGTGTCACCATATAATGCGCATCATGTGCGTTACTCGTCCACGTCTTCGCCCCATTCACAAGCCAGCCACCCTCTACCTTCTCTGCTTTTGTACGGACAGATGCTAAATCAGAGCCACTATTCGGCTCACTTAAGCCAATCGCAAAAAAACAATTCCCTCGAATAATTTTAGGCAAAAACAATTGACGCTGCTCCTCCGTACCAAAGCGCAATAGCAAAGGACCTGTCTGCCTATCTGCAAACCAATGGGCTGCAACTGGTGCACCCGCAGCCAAAAACTCCTCTGTCAATATATAGCGTTCAATCGTACTACGCTCGCCCCCACCATACTCCTGCGGCCAAGTCATCCCAATCCAGCCCTGTTCTGCTACTAATTTAGAAAAAACAGGGTCACTTCCACTTAACCATGAATCACACTTCGTTCGAAATATCCCTTCCTTGAGGTGACGCTGTAAAAAAGCACGCACCTCTAACCGAAACTGCTCCTGCTCTTGCGTAAAATGCACAACTGGTAATTTCATTTCTCCCATCCCCTTTTGTCATGCTTCCCCCTTATTTTATCGCTTGCTACACATAGATGTCTAATAATTTCGAATTGTATTTAATTTTCAGAATTGTTTGCGTGCCAGGCACCGAGTTGCTCAATGAAGCTACGTGACTTCAAGCGAATCCCTGTCTGCTCTTCGTAAATTGTTGTCACAATTTTTTTAATAAACATCTTCGTTTGGGGCTTTAAATCTAGCTTGCCGACTTGCTCAATTGGCATCATATAAAACATCCGAATAAGCTTGAGCTGCGTTGGCGAGAGTCGGATAATATATTGGTCATGATGGAAGCAGCGATGGCATAAAAAACCTCCGTGTGAAAAGGAGAAGGCAAATTCACCGTCTGTTGATGCGCAGCTTGCACAAGCTTGTAAAATTGGCTGGACGCCTGCATAGGGCAGCATTTTCCAATCAACGAATAAAGCAATCGCCTCAGGGTCATAGCCTTCATCTATAGCAAGTAATGCTTGCCTTACTACTTCAAAGGCAAATGGCTGAGGCTCGCCCTCTTCTACTAAACGGTCGACCAGCTCACCGACATAGCTTGCATAGGCTGTTGCATGAATATCAGTTTGCATTGTGCGCATCGCATTCAAATGCTCCCCCTGCTGCAAAGTGCCCATCCCCGTTGTTCGCTGCACTAAATACAGGCCGTACATAAAAGGTTGAGTAATACCTGCTAAACGGCTAGTCGGCTTTTTCGCACCACGTGCCATAACGGCTACCTTACCTGCTTCACGTGTCAGCAATGTGACAATTTTATTGGATTCTCCGTATGCTCTAGCCTTGAGAACAATTCCCTCCCATTTATGCAACATTTATAACACACCTCCACTTCATTTTGGTGAATGACTAGATTAATCTATGTTTCACGTAAAAATAGATTGATTTTGAAACATTCATTTCTTATATAATACTTTTCTTAAGAAAATGAGAATAGGTGTCGAGAAAACTAAAAATTTCCCAACACCCTTTATATGTTTAATCAATATTTGTTTATAATTTGGTATGTCTTAATAAAAGGTTATGTTTATCTTATAAGAGATGTCTCTATACAAGCTTCTATGAGCTAGTTTAGCAATCACTTTTCATAAGCTTTATACCAATGATATGGTTGGATTTCCTTTAATGTTTTATACTCCAGTCTACCATCTTGGTTAGTTATAGCTGCTTTTACACTCTCTCCCCAATAAAAAAGTCTTTCCTGACATACACCACAAGGGGTTAAAATTGTAAATTCGGATTCTTCATTTTCTCTTACAATACAGATAGTATGAGTAACCTTTGTATTAAGTTTATGTGCCTCAAGAATTGCACCCGTTTCAATACACAATTCAGTAGAAGCATTGATAATATCTGGTGCTACACTAGTTAAAATTTGACCATCTTCAGTGTACATTGCCGAAGCCCCACCCCAACCAGAAGGGTATCTTTTTTCTATCAAGTCTATTGCTGATTGATAGAGTTTTTGTTCAATATTCATGCCGATATTACCTCCCAATTCATTTAGCGACAGGCGTTTCCTACACCCGCTGCTCCCCTATTAAACACTTATCACAGGAAACATAAGCTGACTCAAAATTAGGAAATGATAACGCTACAGAAATTTCAATATTATCGCCTAAAATACTATACACTTATTTCACAATTTGCAACAGGTGTTCTAACTGATTTATTTCATAAGTAGGCTTTAAATTTGTAGTATTTTCTTTATATTTAGGATTGAACCAACATGTATCAATACCGTAGTTAATTCCACCTTGAATATCAGAAGTCAATGAGTCACCTACCATTAGGACATTTGATTTTTCTGTAATTTGCAGCTTATTAAAAGCATAATCAAAAATTTCAGCTTGTGGCTTTTGAAACCCTGTGGATTCAGAGATAATAATATGCTCAAATTTACCTTCTAAAAAGGAATGATTAATTCTAGATGTTTGTACATCTGTGTAACCGTTCGTAATAATGGCTAATCGCTTATGCGACAAAGCTTCAATAACTTTTTCGGCTCCTTGAACGAGATAGGTTTGTTGGCCAAGAAATTTCAAATAGTCTTGATTGAATACAACTGCGTCCATTTCAAGTTCGTGTTCTAAAAATAATCTCCTAAATCTTTCTGAACCTAGTTCCACTAAGCTTATTTTTCCTCGTTCTAAATCTTCCCATAACACTTTGTTAATTTCTCGATAACTCTTTTCATACAATTTTAAGTTATTTAACAAATTATATTTGCTAAAAACTTTTTTAAAAGCTTCTTGCTCCGATATAGTAAAATCAAAAAGTGTATCATCGATATCGAAATAAATAATATCGTAATTTTTCATTTTAATACTCATCCTCACGGAAGCCGAAGTCACGTAAATGTGTTTGTTTGTTGCGCCAATCCTTTTGCACCTTTACCCAAAGCTCCAAGTATACCTTTGAGCCAAGAAGCATTTCGATATCTTTACGTGCCAGTGTACCGATTTCCTTTAGTAATGCACCGCGCTTGCCAATGACAATGCCCTTTTGTGAATCGCGCTCAACCATGATTGTTGCTTGTACACGAATCATATGTTCATGCTCTTCATCACGCTTAATTTTATCAATGACAACTGCAATCGAATGGGGAATTTCCTCACGTGTTAAATGCAAAACCTTTTCACGAATCAGCTCTGAAATAATAAAACGCTCTGGATGATCGGTCACTTGATCTGCAGGATAATATTGCGGTCCTTCAGGTAAATACTCACCGAGCTTTGCTAATAAATTTTCGACATTATTTCCTTGTAGCGCGGAAATCGGCACGATTTCGCTGAACGGGTATTTATCTTTA
This sequence comes from Metasolibacillus sp. FSL K6-0083, assembly GCF_038630865.1. NCBI lineage: Bacteria > Bacillati > Bacillota > Bacilli > Caryophanales > Caryophanaceae > Metasolibacillus > Metasolibacillus sp. FSL K6-0083. The sequence goes on from NZ_CP152046.1 coordinate 1,032,795, forward strand.
TAGGATTCAATAATTGTAATAAGCTCATCTGGATGAACTTGGTCAATCTTATTAATGACTAAAAAGACAGGCGTTTTATTACCAGCTAAAAGGTCTAAAATAAATTCATCACCTTTACCGATTTTTTGCTCTGCATTGACCATAAATAAAATAACATCCACTTCACGCAATGTATTTTTAGATACTTTCAACATAAATTCGCCTAATTTATGCTTCGGCTTATGAATACCTGGTGTATCAATAAAAATCATTTGCGAATTTTCAAGTGTCAATACACCTTGCACTTTATTACGTGTCGTTTGTGGTTTATCTGACATAATTGCAATTTTTTGTCCGATAACACGATTCAAAAATGTTGATTTCCCTACATTCGGTCGACCAATAATGGAAATAAAGCCCGATTTATAGGGACTGTTTGCTTGCTGCATAATCTAAATCCTCCGTTGTGAATGCACCCGGTAACAGTTCACCTACTGTCGTTTCTTGTACATCACCTTTTAAGTTTGTTAAATAAACTGGCATACTTGCTGGGAAAAATTCGCTCATCACTTGACGGCATGCCCCGCATGGTGAGCAAGGCTTGTCCGTATCTGCTACTACAGCAATCGCCTTAAATTTCATCACACCTTCAGATACCGCTTTAAAAATTGCCGTTCGCTCTGCACAGTTTGCCATGCTATATGCGGCGTTCTCGATATTACAGCCTAAATAAACTGTACCATCCTCTGCTAAAAGTGCTGCGCCTACTGGAAATTTTGAATAAGGTACATACGCCTTTTCACGCGCTATCTTTGATTGCTCCATTAATGTATGTTTATCCATTCTTTTTGCCTCCTATATCACATTAAAACCATTTCGGGAAAAAAATGAGTACTCCGATTATAACACTGCCAATCGCAAATACAAGTACCGCGCCTGCTGCTGCGTCCTTTGCAGCCTTTGCTAAAGGGTGAATTTCTGATGTTGCTAAATCGACAACTCGTTCGATTGCACAATTCATCATTTCCGCACCAATAACTAAAATAATGACTAAAACGATAATTAGCCACTCTATCACGCTCAAGCCTGTTAATAAGCCTGCAACGATGACGATACAGGCACTTGCTACATGAAAGCGCATATTTTGCTCCTTTACCGCCTCCAGTATTCCTTGAAAGGCATAGAAAAAGGAGCGTAAAAATTTACGGATATCCATTATGCCTCGCGCCCTAGCCCGAAGGACGACAAAATTGCATTTTGTTTATCAAACATTTCTTTTTCATCTTGTTCATTCATATGGTCATATCCCAATAAATGCAAAAATCCATGGAGTGCTAAAAAGCCTAGCTCTCGCTCAAAAGAATGTCCATACTCCTCCGCCTGCTCCTGTGTACGCTCGACCGAAATAATAATATCTCCTAAAACACGTGGTAGACCTTCACCAATAATTTCTGTTTCTCCTTCACCTAGCTCCTCTAAAGCAAAGGAAATAACATCTGTTGGCTGGTCTTTATCGCGGTACTCTCGATTGATTTCATGTATGGCTTCATTCGTAACGAATGTAATTGATAGTTCGCTACCATCATCAATCTGCTCTTCTTTTGCCGCATACTGCAATAAGCGCTCGACTAAATCGATATGCGCTTTTTGAACCGAATCCGTTTCATCTAAAAAATCGATTTCTAACGCCATTTGCAAACCTCCTATTTTGGATATTCGATGCGTGAATGGAATGTACCGTTTAATGTTTCACATAACACATCTTCAATAATTTTTAATTCCTTCAATGATATATCGCATTCATCAAATTGGTCATCCTGCACGCGGTCCTGAATAATGGACTGTACTAGCTTTTTAATTTTGTCAGCAGTCGGCTCCTTCATGGATCGTACCGCAGCTTCTACACTATCTGCAATGCTAATAACAGCAATTTCCTTCGTTTGCGGCTTTGGTCCTGGGTAACGGAACGCTGCCTCATCAACATTCATGCCCTCTTCCTTCGCTTTAAATACGAAAAATTTCAATAAGCTTGTGCCATGATGCTGTAACGCAATATCAATAATCTCCTGTGGCATGCGATGCTTATGCAGGAGCTCTGCGCCGTCCGTCGTATGTGCAATAATAATATCTGCACTCGATTGTGGAGGTAATGTATCATGCGGGTTAATACCTGTCATCTGATTTTCAATGAAGAAGGAAGGTCTTCTCGTCTTCCCGACATCATGGTAATAACAGCCGACGCGCGCTAATAGCCCGTCCGCACCAATTGCTTCACAAGCTGTTTCCGCCAAATTTGCTACCATAATGCTATGGTGGTAAGTACCCGGCGTTTCCGTTAATAATTTGCGAAGTAATGGATGGTTTGGATTCGATAGCTCAATCAAGCGCATTGTTGATAAAATGCCAAATGCCGACTCAAAGAACGGTAATAACCCCATCGTCAACGCACCGGAAAGCACTGCTGAAATGATAGCCGCCGTCAAATAGAAGCCTATTTCGGTGATACCATAGCCCGACTGAGACATTAATAAATAAAAACTAATAAATAAAATATTAATAACTGAGAGAATGCCACATGCCTGCAATAATGATGAGCGCTTTTCAAGATTGCGCATGAAAAATAGCGTCGCAAAACCGCCAAACATTATGTACAAGGCAATATCCATTTGTAACACAGCAGCATAGCCACTATGGAACATGACACCTGCTGATGTCGCCGTCATAACCGTTACAATTGATGCCACTCGGTCATCCACAAGCAAGCGAACAAGCATTGTCGCTAAAGCAACTGGGAATAAAAAGGCAATCATCACATCAAAATTATCCGCTACAATGCTAATTAATTTCATAATAATAAGACATATTGTATAAACTATTGTTGTAACAAGCAGCTCGTTTCGACGTTTGGCTATCGGCTTTTTTGAACGGTCAAAAACGATATAAATAAAGGCCATCTGCAAGAAAATTAAAATGAGTAACCCAAAAATCGGCTTTAAAGATTCCTTCGTATCTAGCATACCTAGCAACTCTAATTGTCGGTATACTTCACGGTCTATAAGCTCCCCTTCTTGCACGATAATTTGACCTTGTAAAATACGTGTTGCTTCAACCATTTCGCGTGCTTGTCGAACGCGCAACTCGGTCTTTTCTTCATCTAGCACTTCTGTTTCGACAATAGCAGCTCGTCCAAGTGTAATAACTGTATTAAGTAACGGCTCCGCTATTGCTGATTGCTGACGTATTTTACTATCAATTTCATTGCGAATTGTTAAGATTTGCTCTTTACGGAATGGTCGGTCTAACGCATTTGATACGAGCTGTGCTAAACTATCACGCGTATTATTTAATAGCTCCTCGTCAATCGTTAACAATACTTCAAGCTGTGTATTGCTAATACTTATTGAAGTTTGTGATTCCGTAATATCTTTTAAACTTGTTTTTAATTGCTCTACTCTTGATTCAATTGAATCATCCTTTGTCTCTTCTCGTACATCAAGCACGATATCAAAAACAGATGTAATAATGGCTGTACGATGGTCTGCTACTTCCTCATTGAAGACGTAGACAGGCTCAACAGATTTCTCCGCATTATCACGTTCCCTTTCCGTTTTCACCGAATCTTCTACAGTTTTCACAGAACGAATTGTTTCGGGTGCTAGCTGCAGCAACTGTATATCGTATGTAATGCCCCTTACATTGCCTGCCATAAACAAAAATTGAATAGTTGCTGTAATTAAGAGGACTAATATTAAAAAATAACGAAATTGAATGATTTGCATTATGTTTTTTAATTGTTTTCTCATTGCACACCTCCACTTATTATTTTACCAATTTTTGAGCGTGATTTCATGCTTATTTCGTGTCATTTTAACTTCTTTTAGCAATGTTTTCTGCGGCGAGTAATCGCAGGAGCACATATTTTGTACAGATAGCGTAAAAACTTTCATACCTTTCTAGGTAGCAAGATGAATGCAAGTATTAAACCGATTTTCAGCAAGTGTTCAAATAATCGCTAAAAAGTTATGCCTTCGACGGATGTCACAGATTTTGAAGGGAGGTCTGCGTGATGCAGGTCAGTTTATCTTCCACTGGTTAGCGTGAAAAAATTTGGACGAGAGCTAGCCAAGGCATAATTGAGTGGAATAGCTAAAAAGAGACTGCTAGTAAGTCACAACTCTCCCTGACTTTCTAGCAGCCCTTAGCAATTTATGTCGTTAAGTTGCTTTCAAAAATCGGTGCACAGCTTACTCCTTACAGCTCCTGCTCCGCATATGCTTGAATTACTTTTGCTACGAGTGGGTGACGCACAACATCCCCTTGCTCAAGAATTTGGAAATGTATGTCCTTGACATATTTCAGTGTACGTTCCGCAATAATCAGACCCGATTCCGTGTTTTTCGGAAGGTCAATTTGTGTTTTATCCCCAGTAATAACCATTTTAGAACCAAAGCCAAGGCGTGTTAAAAACATTTTCATTTGCTGATGCGTTGTATTTTGTGCCTCGTCTAATATAACGAAGGCATCATCTAATGTACGACCGCGCATATACGCCAATGGCGCAATTTCAATTGTACCACGCTCAATTAAACGCTGCGTTTGTTCTACGCCGTAAATATCATGTAGTGCATCATAAAGCGGGCGTAAATAAGGGTCAACTTTTTCCTTTAAATCACCTGGCAAAAAGCCTAACGACTCACCAGCTTCAACAGCAGGTCTTGTTAAAATAATGCGCTTCACATGACCGTTTTTTAAAGCCTGTGTTGCCATAACAACAGCTAAATAGGTTTTACCTGTACCGGCTGGGCCGATGCCGAAAATCAAGTCACGATGGCGAATGGCACGTATATATTCTCGCTGTCCAATCGTTTTCGCACGAATCGGCTTGCCCTTTGTATTACGTGCAATTTCTTCCTCATAAAGCTCTGCAAAATATTCGATTGTACCTTTGTTGGCCATTTCAATTGCTGTTGATGCGTCCCGTTGGTCAACATTAATCCCTTTACGAATCACCTGTAGTAGCGCATGTAGCACGGATTTAGCCTGCTCCTTCTGTGCCTCATCATCGCCCGCAATTTGTACTACTTCCCCACGTGTAATAACTTGTACTTTATACGTTTCTTCAATTAATTTAATATTTGCATCCGACATGCCTAATAACATAACTGCTTCATTCGGATTGTCTAACTGTAATTGTGAAATTTTTTCTGACATCCTAACGCTCCTTAATTAATAGGATAAGGTTTGGCAATATTTTCATTGATTAAATATAGAACCTTCCCCTTTACTTTACCATCTACAAATTGAATGTGTAAAAGGTTTTCTTTTTTAATAATGCTCTTCGTTGGTAATGATTGTACCATTTTTTCATGCAGCAATGGCATAATTCGCGATTCAATCTGTTCTTCTGTCAACGTTTCAACTATTTTTTCTCTCGTCTCTATTTTAGCAACACGTATATAACGCGCTAACCATTCAGGCAATGGTAGTGCTTTTATTTCTGTTGGTAGCCCTTCAGGAGTAAACGTAAAGTGCCAAGCCTCTGCTGTTACAACTTCATATTGCACTTCTTGCGGGATTGTAAACTCGCTCTCTAGCCAATAGTCTGCATAAACGTCACCGACTGCACCAATTAAAAGCTGTCTTTCCCCTACTAGCATCAGCCCAGATACGAGTGTATCCCCTTTATATACTGTCGTATTTGGCGTTACTTTACGCTCACCACTTTTTATATCAAAATGGGTGATGACACCACTGCTACCAGCAATAAGATGATAATAGCCATCTTTATTTTCCTTCATTTCATTTTTCGGTGCGAGCTGTGGACGGATGGTCATTTTACTTCCTACTTTCGCAACATGCACCCATGAATACTCGCGAAAGTTTTGCATAATGAACTCTCGTACCTCTTGATCTGTCGGTAAGCGTTTTTTTAGAATAGGTGCAGCAAATTCCTTTTGCACTAAACGCTCGATTGCAGCCTTTTGTTCTGGTGTATCTCCTTGTATATCAATTTCCCATATCCAATAATTGCAAAGTAACGGTATGAGCCATAGACAAAGTAAACTAACAATTGTCATCAATCGCTTTGGAAGTAGCTCGTCTGTTGTTAAATAGTGTAACTTCAATTTGACACGATGCTTACTGCGTGCTTTGCGCAATATAGCGATATGCTGGCGAGCCAATTCAAATTGTAGCACTTCTTTTGTCGAACGCACATGATAAATCGGTACATGATGGCTATGTAAATATTGTAGTAAATCATTTGTTTTTTGATTTTTTTGCACCGATACGCGAACACGGCGATAATCAATATTATGCATGCTTTTCAATTTGTAGTGCATGTAATTTTTCACATGATACGGTAAAACCATTTGTCGCCAATACAGTTACAGTAATTTGCTCTCCCTTAATATGCACAACATAATCTTCTATCATACACGAGCAACTCGCATCAGATGCAGCTAGTATGCGATAATTCCCATGCCATTTAAGCAGTTTAAAATTGGTCATTTCAAATATTGCAGCCATTTGAAATAATTTTTTCATAAAAAACAGCCTCCCTTTCTCATACTATATGCATTAGAAAAAGGAGGCATGTATAAGATTAATTAGGCGTCAACGTAATTGCGTCCAGATTTTCTTCGAGCTAATTGGTAGAAGTGAATCTAAAATTGGCACATCACGTGACATCCGTTGGAGCTTAAACCACATGATGTTAGACATTCAATCGTTGCCACAGAAAGTAGCATACTTAGACTGAGCTCCTTGTATCAAGATGTGTTTTGGCACTCGCTGAAAAGGCCTACGGCAGGCATTCATCTCGCCATTTATAGAGATAAGGAATTTCTTCTAAAAGAAGTTATCGTACTTGTCGTCGCTTTGCTCTTGGCGGACCTAAAATTTCCGCGGCAACAATTGCCTGAACAAGTGCTTTCTTTGTCGTAGGAGCTGTAAAAACAGCTGTTTCTCGCTCCTTCATTTGCGTCACACGTAGTGATTGTTCAATATTTGGACGTGCTACCGTCTTCTCATAGGTTACTTTTGGTACCTCTACCGTTTCAACAATCGGCTCTATTTTTCGCTCAGTTCGCTCAGTTCGCACTGGCACAACGGGCTTAATTTCTTTCCATTGCTGCTCTACCTCAGCCTTTTTTTGTTCAAGCTGCCCAAAGATTTCACTCGCGAAATCCTCTAAAGACCTAGTTGGTGTTGTCTTGGCTTGGCGTGGCTCACGATTAGGTTTTGATTGCTCATTAAATGGTGGCATGCTTTTCGTGTTTTTGGACTTATCTTTTTTACCGAGCAATGAGGAAATAATCCCAAGCACAATAAGGATAATTAAAGACTCCACTTAAGCAACCTCCCTTCTAACTTAGACGATACACTATTTGTTCTGCGTATTATCATCATTTGTTGATTTCGCAATTGAATCACGCATCATAGTATCCGCTTGAATGTTTTTATAGTTCATATAATCCATAATACCAAGGTTACCTGAACGTAAAGCTTCTGCCATTGCCATTGGTACTTCAGCCTCTGCTTCAACAACTTTTGCTTTCATCTCTTGAACTTTAGCTACCATTTCTTGTTCTGTTGCTACGGCCATCGCACGACGCTCTTCCGCTTTCGCCTGTGCAATATTTTTGTCCGCCTGTGCTTGCTCAATTTGTAATTCAGCACCGATGTTTTTACCTACATCAACATCCGCGATATCAATCGATAGAATTTCAAAGGCTGTACCGGAGTCCAAGCCCTTCGCTAATACAGTTTGTGAAATCAAATCCGGATTTTCTAATACAACAGAGTGCGATGCTGAAGAACCGATTGTCGATACAATCCCTTCCCCGACACGGGCAATAATTGTATCCTCACCAGCACCACCGACTAAACGGTCAAGGTTTGTACGTACTGTAATACGTGCCTTTGCTTTTACTTCAATCCCGTTAATTGCCACACCCGCGATAAATGGTGTTTCAATTACTTTCGGGTTAACCGACATTTGTACTGCCTCTAAAACGTCACGACCTGCTAAATCAATCGCAGCGGCACGCTCAAAAGATAATTCAATATTCGCACGGTGCGCAGCAATTAACGCATTAACTACGCGGTCAACATTACCACCTGCTAAATAATGTGATTCTAACTGATTAATTGTTACTTCAATTCCTGCTTTATGCGCTTTAATTAAAGGGTTAACAATACGCGATGGAATTACTCGACGTAGTCGCATCCCGATTAATGTGAAAATACTTACACGAACACCTGCTGCTAACGCACTAATCCACAGCGTTACTGGAACGAATGTGAAAAAGATAGCTAGAATGATAAAAATAGCAACGATAATTATCGTTAAACCAATTACACCTGCTTCAACAAACATACTATTATTCCTCCGTTTCTTCTGATACTGCTCGCACAACAATGCGTGAGCCTTCTACCTTAATAATTTCTACATGCTTACCAGCATCAATATAACTGCCGTCTGACACTGCATCAACGCGCTCCCCATCAATGGAAACAACACCTGCTGGTCTAAACGGTGTCAGCGTTTTACCTTTTTTGCCGATAAGCTCAAGTCGATTGACATTGGACACATAGCCTTCCTCCGTCGTCGTTGCATCCTTTAACACAAGCTTGTTAAACATATGCAATTTTTTGCCAAAGAATTTCATAAGTATCACCATTCCTATAACTGCGATTAACAGCGCAATTAAAATTGAATACCCCATCTGGACAAAATTAGCACCTGCTAAAAGCAAACTTAATACTATTGAAGCACCTCCAATAATACCAACAATGCCACCGGGGACGAAAAATTCCGCAACTATAAGAATTATACCAATAATTAGTAGTAAAATCGATTCATAGCCTGCAATACCAGCAATTAAATGACCGAAGAAAAATAATCCAAGTGCGGACAAGCCCATCACGCCTGCTACGCCAAAGCCCGGTGAATAGAGCTCAATAACTAAACCGAGACTGGCAATCGATAAAAGTATTGGTATAACAATTGGATTTGTCACGATACGAGCAATTTGCTCAGCAACAGTTGGTTCTAAATCAATGACTATACTGTCCGCTAAATTTTCCCGCTCTAACACTTCCTGCAAATTTTTCACAGTGCCGTTTGAGTATTCTACTTTAAGCGCTTCCTCAGCAGATAAAGTAAGGAAGTCTCCCTTCGGTGCCCCATACTCACTCATATCTAGCGATGAATCTGCCATCGCCTGTGCATATTGCGGATCTCGATTTGAGCTTTCTGCTGCTGCAATCATTTGTTTAATCCAAGCACTTTGCGCCTTTAATTCTGCCGCGTTGCCAGCGCTATCCACAACACCTGCTGCACCAATTGTGGCATCAGGCGTCATATAAATACTGTCTGCATTTAACGCGATAAGCGCCCCTGCTGAATGCGCTTTCGTATTAATAAAGGCAATGACTTTCATATCTTCGGATTGCTTAATGATTTTTGCAATATCTTCTGCTGCGTCTGTGAAGCCACCTGGTGTATGTATTTCAAGCACAATCGCTTCCGCACCATGTTCTTTTGCATCTTGGAATGCACGTTGTAAAAAAGCTGTTAAACCTTTTTCAACATTATTTTCAACTGGCACATGATATACTTTGCTCTTAGCAAATGTTTGCGTAGGGAAAGCTAGGACAATTGACAGCATAAGAAGTACTAACCAGCTCAGTATTCGTGTCCTTTTCATGACGTCTCTCCTTTCTAAAAATTTGATTAACTGTTTATACGATTAGTATGCATAAAAGTTTCAAAAAAAGTATAAAAACATTACTTTAATTTAAGTATAACTTATTTCATATTAATAAGCCTAAAGTGAACCCTTATTTTTTGAAGAGGGGTTTTCAGGTTCTTTTTGCGCTTGCCCTATTTCCTCAAAGATTCCTCGATATTTTGGCAACAAGCAAAAAATGCCTGAAAAGCAGTGCGAACACGCTACTTTTCAGGCAATCACTTAAATATTACGACAAATCTCAAGCACTTGCTCCACAGCTTCTGCTGAATGTTGAAGTGCCTGCTTTTCTTCTGCTGTAAGCTGTAACTCAATAACGGATTCAATCCCATTGCCACCTAATATTGTTGGTACGCCTAAAAATAAATCGTTGTAGCCATACTCACCTTCTAATAGGGCGATTGATGGGATGATTTTACGCTGGTCTTTCATGATAATTTCAACCATTTGCGCACAGGCAGCAGCGGGTGCATAATAAGCACTCCCGTTGCCAAGTAAGCCGACGATTTCACCGCCACCTTTGCGTGTGCGCTCCACAATTTGCGCTAAGCGCTGTGCGGGAATTAGCTTCTCAAGGGGAATGCCACCCGCATATGAATAGCGAATTAATGGCACCATCTCATCTCCATGTCCACCTAACACAAAACCTGACACATCCTCTGGTGCAATTTGTAGCTCTTGTGCAACAAACGCATTAAAGCGTGCGGTATCGAGCACACCAGATTGCCCAATTACGCGGTTTTTCGGGAAGCCAGTTTCCTTATAGCAAACATATGTCATCGCATCGACAGGATTGCTCAATACAAGCACGATACTATTCGGTGCATAACGCTTAATTTGCGCAGATACTTGCTTTATAATATTAGCATTTGTTGTTACTAAGTCATCGCGGCTCATACCAGGTTTACGCGGAATGCCGGCAGTTATAACAACGATGCTAGCACCTGCTATATCCTCATAGTTGCTTGTCCCTTTAACAGACACATTAAATTTCTCTATCGGACCTGTTTGTAGCAAGTCGAGCGCCTTTCCCTTTGTTGGATTTTCAGCATCAGGAATATCTAAAAGTACAACATCGCCTAATTCCTTTTGAGCTAAAAACAAACTAAGTGTTGCCCCTGTATGCCCGGCTCCAATTACTGCAATTTTATGTTTTTGAAATGGCATTATACTTCACCGCCATTTTCGCTAGGAGCTACCTCTGATGCTTTTTTTGCGCGTGCTGGCGCTGGCTTTTTTTTCGGTGTCTCTGCCCCTTTAATCATTTGGAATACATCCACATCTGGTCGTGGAATAACGTGTGCGGATAACAATTCACCAACACGCATCGCTGCTGCCTTACCCGCATCAACTGCTGCTTGTACAGAGCCAACATCTCCTTGGACAACGACTGTGACAATACCACCATCTATAAATTCCTGCTTCACAATCGTGACATCTGAAGCTTTAATCATAGCATCTGCTGCTTCTATAGAGCCGACTAGCCCTTTTGTTTCAATCATACCGATTGCACTACTCATTGTCTTCACCTCGCATTACTTCTGTAGAATCTATAATTCCAATTATGACCGCATCAATTGGCAGTGGATTATCCTTCATAATATAGCGTGACGACCCTCCACTTGTAATAAGAACATCATCACCTATACCTGCGCCAATGCGGTCTGCAGCTACAAGTTCAGTTCGTATTGGCTGTTGGTTTGAATCAATTGGTTGAACGATTAATAATTTTAAGCCATTTAACCCTTCTTCCTTACGTGTAGCCCAAACATTCCCAATCACTCTTCCCATTTGCATTTGCTCACCCTCTATTCTGCATTAGCTAAGCCATTTATTCTTTATGAATCGTTAACGTTTTATTTAATTCCCGAATTTTGTCATATGCCAATGCTGTCACAATCGTCTTTTTAGAAACAATGATTTCTTGCTCTGTTATTGCAGCTACATCTACTTGCGATAATAACCTTTTCGTGAAGTGATAGGCTGACTGCTGTTCAGGTATTTGGTTAACTGGCTGAGCAACCTGCGTCTCCCCTCGCTCAAGCGTTGGGCCTTGAACGATTTCAGCTAAAGCTCCTTGCTTTATGAAGCCTGCATTTGCCTCATCCGTATCAATATGCATTTCCAAACGGTAACGCTCCGACACGCGAATCATCACATCCGATAAAATAATTGGTCGAATGCCCGCAAGCTTTATTTGCACGCTTTGTCCGTCCGTCACGCCGAGGCGAACGCTATCAGTTGGCGTCATATGAATATGAGCTTTCGCAACAATTAGCCCTTCCTTCAACACCACACTTCCTTTTGGACCGATTAAGGTAATGGGACTTGAACCCTTTATATCACCAGAAATGCGCAGGGGAGGTGTTAAGCCTAGTTTAATAGCATCAGTAAAGCTAACCTCTACTTGAGATAAAGAGCGAGCCGGACCTAAAATTCTTACCCTTTCAATCGAGCCCTTTGGTCCAGCAATAACAACTGTTTCCTCTGCTGCAAACTGACCTGGCTGTGAAAGCTCGAATTTCGGTGTAAGCTGATAGCTCTTGCCAAATAATTGCTCAACCTCAGCCTGTGCTAGATGAACATGTCGCGCTGATACGCCAACTGGAATTTTATCATCGTGCTGCTGAAGGGAAGGCTGATTTTTCAACACTTGCTGTAGCACTTCTTCCACAATTTTTTGCACTAAATTTTCCTGCATCCAACCTCCTCCTTACTTCATTGTTTTTATAATTGTTCCTTTTGCTTGCTGCTCAATAAAGCCAGCATTTGCTTCATCTGTATCAATATGCATTTCAAGGCTGAAATCCTTTGAGACGCGAACGACCACACCACGCAATGTAATAGGGCGCTTGCTTTCAACCTCAACGGTAACAACTTCATTGTTTTCTACATTAAATTCCTGCGCGTCTTGCTCTGTCATATGGATATGTGCTTGTGCAATAATGGCACCTTGCTTTATTGTAATGGATTTGTCGCCATTGCTAATTTTTATACTTGCTGAATTTTCGATATCGCCTGACTGTCTTAAAGGCGGATTTAAACCCAATTTCACCGCATCCGTTTGGCTAATTTCTACTTGTGTTGCTGGTCTGACAGGTCCAAGTATACGCACATTATGAATAGCTCCTTTTGGTCCTTCAATCGATATTCTTTCCTTCGCAGCATATTGCCCCGGCTGTGAAAGGTCAAAATCTTTTGTTAATGTGGCATCGGGTCCGAAAAGTGCTTGTAAATCCTCTTCACACACATGTATATGACGTGCCGAAATCGCTACTGGGATTGTTTTTGTCACTAGGCTCACGCGAGTCACCTCAATTCATTTATACTAATACGCGCCAAGGCGTAATTGCGTCTAGATTTTTTCACGCTAACCAGTGGAAGTTAACCTAAAACTGTCACGTCCTGTGACATCCACCAGAGCTTAGGCCAACACGATGTTGGTCACTCAGGTATGCGATGTACTTAGACTGAGTTCCTATGATTCAGCGGGTGTTTGAACACTCGCTGAAATCGGTCTAATACTTGCATTCATCTCACCACCTCTAGAGGTGGTGAATTCTGTACCTGTCATTACGCTATCGGTACAAAAACATCTGTTCCTGCGGTTACTCTTCACAGTAAACATTGCTGAAAGACGTTAAACCAGCTAATAAAGGCTGTCTGGAAAGTTTTGCTTTCGTCCGCTTTCTAGACAGCCCCAGCCTGTATCGTTGAATGAACTATGCGTCGAGCTTTGGTAAAATTAATTCTAATTCATTATGTGGACGTGGAATTACGTGTACTGATAATAATTCGCCAACGCGCTCTGCAGCAGCCGCACCCGCATCTGTAGCCGCCTTTACTGCACCAACATCACCACGCACTAATACCGTAACAATTCCACCTCCAACATGTACTTTCCCTACTAAATTAACGCTTGCCGCCTTTACCATTGCGTCTGCTGCTTCAATTGCTCCTACAAGTCCTTTTGTTTCTACCATTCCTAAAGCTGTACCTTCTCTGTTCATTTGTCATTCCTCCAATTAGTTGTTTTGTAATGTAATTTGTTTTAATACTTGATCAACAATTTGCTGCACCATATCAGCATTAACTTCTCCTGCTTGGGCAACCTGCTTTTCTACAATCGCCTCTAGCGGCTCGTACTGTGGTTCTGGCACAGTTACATCTTTCGTGCCGTAAGCCATACGTTTAATATTGATTAAATGCCTTGCTGTGACATTGTCTGATGTAATATTGCCACCAAACGTCCCACAGCCTAGCGTGAAGGATGGTGCTAATCCTGTTGTTCCTCCCACTGCGCCAATAGATGATAGAGTGTTAATAACAATGCGTGATACTGGCAGTTCAACTGCGAACTGCTCCGCCAACGCTGCATTTTCAGTATGAATTGAGCATGTATGTCCACGTCCGCCAATGTTTAACAAATCAATCATTACTTGCTTTGCCGCTACGCTATCCTTTACAGTATAAAGGGCAAAAATTGGCGATAATTTTTCAAGTGAAAACGGAATTTCTTTTCCTACTTTTGTTTCTAAACCGATAAGCACCTTCGTACCGGCTGGCACTGTAATGCCTAATAAGTCAGCCAAACAAGCGGCTGATTTTCCAACAATTTTAGGGTTGACCCTGCCCGGTGTAGGAGAAATGAGCTTCTCCATTTTTTGCTTTTCTTCCGCTGTTAAAATATAGGCTCCCTTTTTCTGAAGCTCTGTAAGTAATCGCTCCGAAACTGATTCATCAACAATAATCGCTTGCTCCGTTGCACAAATCGTTCCGTTATCAAATGATTTACTTTGCACTAAATGCTGTGCTGCCTTAGCAATATTGGCTGATTTTTCAACGTAGGCTGGTACGTTTCCTGGTCCAACACCATATGCGGGCTTACCTGAGCTATAGGCAGCCTTCACTAATGCCCCGCCACCTGTTGCTAAAATTAAATTGATTTGTGGATGCTTTAATAATTGCTGGGTTGCGTCCATGGAGGCCATCGTTAAGCATTGTAACAAGCCCTCTGGTGCACCCGCTTGCTCGGCCGCGATTCGGCAAACATCTAAAGCCTCCGCTGTACATTTCACAGCATACGGATGTGGGCTTAAGACAAGTGCATTTCTCGTTTTTAATGAAATCATCGCCTTGAAAATAGCCGTTGATGTAGGATTCGTCGTTGGTACGATACCTGCAATTACGCCGAATGGACTTGCGATTTCAGTAACCTTTGCAGCACGGTCATAGCCAACGATACCTACTGTTTTTAAGTCTTTAATATCTTCATAAAGGTCTCTTGAAGCTACTTCATTTTTTATTTTTTTATGGTTAGGAACGCCCATGCCTGTTTCTCTGACAGCCATTTTCGCAAGTCGGTCCGCCTCTTTAAAAGCTGCATCGGCTACCGCTTTGACAATTTGGTCTACTTGCTGCTGTGAAAATTGCATATAGGCTGCCTGTGCTTCACTTGCTTTTTTCACCGCATCACGCATTTCCTGTATTGCTAATAAATCTTTGTCTAATGTAGGCACTTGCGTCGCCTCCTTTCTAGCTTATTGGATTTCTTGCCAAGTTTTCGATGGCTTCTTTAAATGCATCGGCTGCTGCTTGGCAAGATGATTGTGAGCCACTTAATAAGCCGCCCCCAAAGTTTGTTTCAGACGGAGGTCCGAAAAATACTTTTAGCTCAACATCTGCCGCCTTTAAAGCTGCATCTAGACCTACTACTGCTTCAAGTGGCGGGGCAATCAAGTAAGCAATTGCTGTGCCAACCTCCACTCCTGCCTGCTCCGCAAGATATGTGCCACAGCTTGCCACCGTATGCGCAAATAGGGCATGTCCGTCATTTCCTAAAATAGCTTCAAAATAGGTGTCGAATTGTACTTTTTGTTCAATCGCATCAAGCCCACTTCGCACCTCATCTGGGGAGCTACCAGCAATGATGCCAATCACCTCTCCTGATAACGGACCCGAGGCATGAGCTGCTCCTGCATAAAAGCTTTTTGCGTAGACAACATCGACATCTGCTTTTTTCGTCGCTTCATCAAACGCTACATAGCCAACATCATCAATTGTTAATGTCACAAGCCCTAAGCTTTTTTGATGGGGCTTTAGTGAGAACTGTTCAGCAAGCTCCTGATTGACGCGTGGAATAATTTGTAGCGCCAAAATTTCAGCCATTATTTTTTGAGGATTCATCTGCTTACCTCCTAGCTTTCTTTCTCGACAAGCGCTACACCACTTGCCTTGTGTTGTAAAATTCTTTGCACAACTGTTCCTAAATAAGCGCCAGCCTCCAAAGGCGGGATGCCCCCTTTGTGAATATTAGAAATAACCATACGCTCTGCTTCAACAGTACCGATTCGTGGCTTGTAGCATAAATAAGCACTCATCGACTCCGCAGAGACAAGCCCTGGCCGCTCACCAATTAAGTACACAATTACTTCAGGCTGTAAAATTTCGCCGATTTCATCCATTAAGGCTACACGCCCTTTATCAATGTAAAACGTCGTACCAATTTCGATATTCAAATTAGTCAAGCTTTGCTGTAATGATAAATAGACATCCATGACGTTTTCCTCAACAGCACTTGCACTTAAACCGTTGGAAATAATAATTTGTACTTGTGGGTTGCTTTTACAATTCGCTTGAATAAATTCTTTCGATTCATCGGACAGTCTGCGTCCTAAATCAGGTCGCGTAATATATTCCTCTTTATCTGTTACTCTCGTAGTTACTGTAGATACATTTAATTTTTGCAGTAGCTCCTCAGATACTTCACCGTAAACAGCGTCGACTGCCGCTGCATGGTCGAGGCGGAATTTTAACCATGTTTTCGTTTTTGGCCTTGTCCCCGCTCTGCCGACACCAATTCTTGCAGGTGTATGCTTGCGGGCTGCCTGCACACTTTCAGAAGGGCTATCTACTTCAAATTGAAAGACTTTTGCTTGCGCATTTGTTAAATTTCCTTCTTCATTATCCATTGGCAATACTTGTTCTCTTGCCGGCGCGTTGTTGTACAGCTTGATTAACGAACTATCAACAGGCGATGTCTCAATCGTTTCAGGCGTTTCAAGAAGACGCAATGTTGCATTATTTTGCGCTGCTTCAGCTACTTGCTGTGTTACTGTTTTGCCATTCATTTTCTCCATCACAAGCTGTGTGATTTTGGTTACTAATTCCTCATTCAAGTGATCCACCTACCTTTCAAACAGCGATATATCGCCTGCTCTTGAAGAAAGACGACCGTTTTCATAAATGCCCATTTTCTCTAGCCAAGCTAAATAGGCTGGTGCGGGTGTTTTCCCTAAAGTTTGCAGCAATGTCGCTACATCATGATAGCTCATCGATTGATAATTCAGCATGACATCATCTCCCATTGGCGCAGCAATAATAAAATTGACACCAGCAGCAGTTAATAGCACACTTAAATCCTCAACATCATTTTGGTCTGCTTTAATATGGTTCGTGTAGCAAATATCCACACCCATCGGTAAACAATGCATTTTACCCATGAAATGGTCTTCAAGCCCTGCTCGAATTACTTGCTTATTGTTGTATAAATATTCCGGACCAATAAATCCTACAACCGTATTGACGATGTATGGATTAAAATGACGAGCAAAGCCGTAGTTACGCGATTCAAGCGTTAGTTGGTCAACACCGTAATGCGCCTCGGCCGAAAGCTCGGAGCCTTGCCCTGTTTCGAAATAAAATAAATTCGGACCAGTGCCTGTGCCCTGCTTTTTAATTAATGCCTCAGCCTCACGAATCAAATCAGCGGAAATACCGAAGGAACGGTTTGCGATTTCTGTGCCGGCAATACTTTGGAAAATCATATCTGCTGGTGCACCTTGCTGAATGGCCTTCATCTGTGTCGTAATATGTGCTAGCACACAGTTTTGTGTTGGAATATCCCATTCATTGATAAAGTTTTTTGTCGCATGCAATACTTTTTTTACACTTTCGACTGAATCATCTACAGGGTTAATACCGATAACTGCATCACCAATTCCGTAAGACAAACCTTCCTTCAATGAGGCGATAATTCCATCGATATTGTCTGTTGGATGATTCGGCTGTAGGCGTGATGCCAATGTACCCTTATGCCCGATTGTAATATTACATGTTGATAAAACTTCTACTTTATTGGCTGCATGTACAAGGTCTAAATTGGACATAAGCTTTGTCACAGCCGCAATGATTTCGGAATTCATTCCTTTGCTCAGACGCTTTAACTCTCTGTCGCCTGTATCATTCGATAAAATATATTCACGCAGTTGCTCAATGCTCCAATTTTTAATTTCTCCATAAATTTGCTCATTGACATCCTGCTCGATGATGCGTGATACTTCATCATCCTCTGGAATAAGTGGGTTTTCTCGAATATCCTTTATTAATAATTCGCTTAATACAGCCTTCGCTGCGATGCGCTCCTGCACCGTTTCGGCTGCGATTCCCGCGAGACGGTCGCCTGATTTTTCTTCATTGGCCTTCGCCATCACATCTTTTAGCGATTTAAAATTATATCTTTCTCCACCCAATATAACTGATAAATTCACGTCCATCCTCCTTTACTGTGAGTGGAATGCAAGTGTTTTGACAACAACAGGTACTACGCCAGATGGCAGCACTTCCCCGATGTCGATATAATCACCTGTTTCTACCTTAATTTGATCAATGCAAATAATTGGCACTTCCTTATTAATTGATTGAATTGTCTGGCCAATTACTTTAGCGTAATCCGATTGAATAATTAAAATAATCGGTATCGTGCTCCTTGAGGTGAATTGCTGCAAAATGACTTGGCATAGCTCATGTACATCTTGAAAGCTCAAATATGGTAGCTGGCTAAAATAGAGCGCATAAGGCATAGGGCTTTCTTGCACAGAAAAAAGCGTATTTGCCTGTGCGACTGCATTTGCAACAATGCTGTTAATATTAGCCATTGACGCATGCATATTACACTGGAAAACAGGCACATTTTTTAATGGTAAGACAGCCGCATCAACCTGAATCGTCGCCCCACTAATATCGGTTGTTTGTGTACCTGCTCCCGTCACAGTAGCTCGTGCCGTTTCTTCTGGCTTTATCCATAAAAATGATTGCAGCCCCACATGCTGTTGCAACGCTTTTGCTAATCTTTCACCGATATCGTCATATTGGCGCATGGAGCAATTATCCTCGTAAATACAAGCGGCTACACCACCTGAAAAAACGACAGCCTCTACTTGCTTAGACCAATTTGGTAAATGCCCTAATAATAACGGATGTTGCGCATTAGTTAATTGACCTGTTAGCACATGTGCAAGCACTGTGACCATTTCCTCTATACACTCGGCAATGCGTGGGTCATTTGCTGCATCACCAATTTTTAAAGGGTTATCCCAGCGCTGCATCAAACGCTCTAAAGGTGGTGAGATAGAGTGGATGACGCCATTTTGAAACTCTATTAATCTCCCTCCAATATGCATTGTACATGTGCCTATTACTTCTCCATACTGAACGACTGCAATATTTGCAGTACCCCCACCAATATCAATATTGGCTATCACTTTTCCCGTTTTCTTTGATTGCTGTACGGTACCCGAGCCCTTTGCCGCAATAATGCCTTCTAAGTCTGGACCAGCAGTAGCTACTAGAAAATTTCCTGCACTATCTGAAATGGTATGCACTACCTCACTGGCATTGTGTTTCGTTGCCGATTCACCTGTAATAATAATTGCACCTGTTGAAATGTTTTCTGGCAACACATTTGCTAGTTGGTATTGCTGAAAAATAAATTGTTGTATTTTTTCCATATCAATTACATCTTTGCTTTTAAAGGGCGTTTTAATGATGGGACTTTGATGTACGAGCTTTTTCTCAATAATTTCAATACGTGGCACATGTGTTAACCCTGCTACATTGCGTAATAAGAAGCGGCTAACGACCATTTTTGTTGTACTCGTACCAATATCGATACCTGCACTCAAAATTTCTTCTGTTGTCAATTCACCCTTCCCCCCATTCACGGTTCGCAATATTCGAGATAAGGACTTGCACTATCTAACACAAATTGTTTAATTGCTGCTGTGTCATTTAATTCAATTAACGGTGCAATAAACTCAATTCCTCGTTTTTCTAGTGCAGATGTTTTAACAATCGGCCCTCGCATCATTACATTTTTCAATAAGCTTGCTGCTCGCTCCGCATCAGCCTGTGGATGGTCAATTTTTGTAATGACACCGATTTGTATTTTTGGAATACCCAAGCTAAATTGTGGGGGAAAAACAGTGCGAGAGGAGGTCGCATCTTGCAAATAAATTACATGTGTTACCTCTAACGATGTCGCCATAATATTCCTGTAATACAATGGATTTTCAATATATTCCCCCGGTGTATCTACAATCCAATCCTCGTAGACAAGTGCCTGTGTCTTATTTGCTGAGCTATTTTTTCCTAATAACGCATTCATTAACGTCGACTTTCCAGCTTGAACGCCACCTATAATCATCACGCGATTTTTCATATGGGCACTCCTATGATTTCGTAATTCGTGATGGTGTGTAGCCTAAGCTTTCAGATAAAAATCGATTGATTTCAATCATCGCCATTTCCACCTCTGATACGCTGCCAACAATAACAAGACTCCCTGTAAAACGGTCTAGAAAGCCAAGACGGACATTGGCAGATTTCGTTGCCAAATCTCCTGCAATAATCACTGTTTCACTTGGTGTACAAGTCATAATGCCTAAAGCACCTGCCTCCTGTATACCTAATTTTTGAAACATATCAGGATCTGGGTTCGCAATTAAATGACTCAATGTTAGTTGTTTACCAGGCACAAACTCCTGTATAAATCGTTTTTTCTCCTCGCCCACACCACTCACTCCTTACTATTTTTTACTTAAGTTAAATACTCATTTTCTTTAATTACGCCAGCTTTACGGTCTTCCTGCTCTAGTTTTAAAGCAGTTGGTACTGATAGCTTGTACGCTAAGTAAATCGCGATAATACCCGCTAATAATTTACCAACGATAACTGGTAAAATAATTGTCGGCTGGAAGTTTGCCGTAAACGATAAATGGTCACCTAGTAGGAATGCGGAACAAACACCAAATGCGATATTAATAACTTTATCTTTTGGCGGCATATCACGCACAAGTGTAAACATCGCTAAAATATTAGCTACTGTTGCTAAAAGACCCGCGCTTCCCGCTGATGATAAACCAAGCTTGCCGCCAACAGCTTCCAATGGTTTTGATGCATATTTTCGAATCAAATAAACCATTGGGAATGCACCCGCTAACATAATTCCTATATAACCGGCTGTTTCTAATGCTCGGAATTGGTCAGCTTCGTCCGCCATAATTGGGTCAAAGCCCCATGCGCCAAAGATTGTTGAGAAAAGACCTGTGAAAATTTCGACAATTGAGAACACAAGTACTAATTTAATTCCAGCATCCATAATGCGTCCAAATAACATAAAGCCTGTAATCATCGCATTTGGAACGAGCTTTAAACCAAGTGCAATTAAAATAACGAAAATAAATAACGGCAGTAAATTAATTAAAATTTGTAACACAGAAATTGCAAACACATATGTAGGTGCCTCTGTTGTGCTAATAATTTCACGAACTTCCGTATTGAATGTCACAATCATAATAGACGAAATAAATGCACCAATCGGTATCGTTAAAACTCCAGCCATAATACCTAACGCCATATACTTATGGTCACGTTTGTCTAACATTGCAAGTCCCATCGGAATGGAGAATACAATCGTCGCCCCTGACATAAAACCAACAACTAATGCCATTACCCAGCCTTCATAGGATGTTTTCAAGGCATTTGCTAGCTGATAACCGCCCATATCTGAGGCTAAAATGGTTGTTGCTGCAATCGCTGGATCCGCACCAATCATTTCGAAAATGGGGCTAATAAAATTACTAATAAACCAAGTTAAATATGGAATGGACGCCATAATACCCGCTGCAGGCACGAAAATGTGACCTACCGTATGCATACCATTCATGAACTCTTTTCCAATCCCATACTCCGCATCTCGGATTGCTCCGATTGCGCCTAATACTGCACAAATCATAATAATATAAACGATGACCGTTCCTATCATTTCCATAGACTCATACACCCCTTTATTGTTTTATCTATATAAAAAAGGCGCTTAAAGAAAAATACTTTTTCTTTAAGCGCCTTTGCTTAGCTATTTACTTGTTGGGTATTGATAATTTGCTGTGCGATATGCACCATTTCCTGCTGTGTCCGCATACTCTCATTGCGGATTTTTTTGTAAGCCTCTTCTTCGCTAATATTTTCTAGCTGCATGAGCAATCCCTTAGCTCGCTCAATGACTTTACGTTTTTCCATCTGATTTTGAACCTGCTGTAGTTGCCCACTTAAACGGTCAAACTTCTCAATTTGATGAAAAGCGACTTCCAACGCTGGTAGTACATTTTTCTCTGAGAAAGGTTTCATCACATAGCCAAGTACATTATCTTGCTTCATGTAGGATAGCAATTCTTTTTCACTATATGCCGAGATAAAAAGAATTGGTATATCAAACTGCTGCTCAATAATTTTACTTGCTTTTAGACCATCTAGTTTTGGCATTTTAATATCCATCAGTATGAGGTGCGGTTTGTGGAGATAGGCTAACTCAATCGCTATTTCTCCATTTTTCGCATGTGCTACAACCTCATAGCCATTATCTTCTAAAATATATTGTAGGTCAATTGCAATAAGCGATTCATCTTCAACAATCATTACTTTCCTAGTCATTTAGAATAAATACCTCCTCACATACAGGAAACTGAATTTGAGTATGTGTACCTCTATCGCTAGGGATAATCGTAAATGTACCCGCTAGGTCATATTCGACAAGCCGCGTAATAATTTCCATTCCTAATGATGGCTTCGCTTCATGCATACCGACGCCGTTGTCGGAAATATGGAGCGAAATAACCGAATGATCTTGATAAAAGTGAATATTTATTAAACCTTCCTTACGACCTATAAAAGCATATTTCAATGCATTTTGCAATAACTCGCTAATAATTAGTGCAAGTGATACCGCTTTTTTAGAGTGACAAAACAGTTGTAAATCATTATGATGCACTCTTAATTGAATATCAGCGCTATGTGCTGTGTCAATCATTTTGTCACCAATTTTTCTAGCTAATGCAATGACATCTACCTTTTCTTCTGCATTGTCCTCATTTTCTAAAATGAGTTCATAGACAGAGGAAATGCTATAGATCCGATTTAAAGCTTCTTGAAAGGCCACTGTATGTGATGCTGATACCGCATTGCGCATTTGCAGACGGAGTAAGCTTGTGACCGTTTGCAAATTATTTTTCACACGATGATGAATTTCACGAATGGCGAAAGTTTTCATCATTAGCTCATTCTCTTTCAATTTCAGCTCGGTCAAATCATGAATGATTAAGAGCGTCACCTTTTCACTTTGATTGCGAATAGGAATTTTCTTGACAATAAATGATTTTCCATCAATCGTAATTTCAATGAAAAAGACATCGTCGTCTTTATCATATATTTCTTGAAGAAATGGAAAAATCTCATTTAACGCAATATTATCAAACGAATCACGTCCTGATAACTCGGATATAAAACGATAGCCAGCAGGATTTGTATAAATCACTTTATTTTCATGATTCGTTAAAATAATTGATTCTACTAGCAAGTCTGAAACGACAGGAACTGGTTGAAAATCAGGCTTCACAATATGCTCAATCAATGCAAAAGGCATTTGCTGCACAACTTCATCGTTTTGCTCCTTTACTGCCATCCGCTTTTCCTTAATTAAGACAGCAATCACTTGCTCATCATCGTTAAAAATGGGAATGACGTGTTGCTCAACCGTAATTCCTTCCTGTGTAATTGCCCTAGACACAGAAGCCCTTTCACCTTTTCTAAAAGCAGAAAATACCGCGGGTTCAAAGCTTTCAAAAACAAGCTTGCCAATGACCGATTGCTCATATAAATTATTTTGCTTTTTAGGGAATGCCTCTGCCACGACAATTGCGTGTGACTGCTCCTCAACGAGACAATCGATGAACATATAGCATTCTGCCAATTCAGCATAATACGCTAGTGTCGTTTCTAGTTGCTGCAACTTTGCAATATCTGCCGTTGATAGACTCGTATATTTTTTGCAAAGCTTTTCGATATTTGACAGGCCCAAAACCCCCTGTTACAAAATACACAAAATTGTGCTGGATTTTTGTCATTATTATAACCATAATACTATACATTTTTCAATAATAATTTATTTTTTACGAGCAAAAATTGTGCATTTTTAAGAAATTTATAGATTTATCTAACAATAAATTTACTTTATCGAAAGCAAAACACCCCAATTTTTACAATGTAAAAATTGGGGTGTATCATTGTTGTCTGCTCAGTGAATCATAAAATTGCGTGTTTTGAACGTAGGGATTTTAGGAAAAAATTACCACTTACGTTTACGTGCAGCTTCTGATTTCTTTTTACGTTTTACGCTAGGTTTTTCGTAGAACTCGCGCTTTCTAACTTCTTGAATTGTACCACTTTTTGATACAGTACGTTTGAAGCGGCGAAGAGCATCTTCAAGCGATTCGTTTTTTCGAACGACAGTTTTTGACATCTCTCTTTCCCTCCCTCCGAACACACGTCAATACAACACTAATAAAATCCTTAGTGTGTACTAAAAAATTATAACGCAAGATTAGCAGTCAGTCAATAAAAACTATCACATTTCAATTACGTCTCGGCATAATTATACCCAGATTTTTTCGAGCTAACAATCTAAAACCGTCATGTCCTATGACACCGGTTAACTGACCTGCATCACGCAGATCACGCTTCAAAATCTGTGATATCTACCCTCTTTTCAGCGTGCGGCAGGGCGCTTAATAGTTAGTTTCAGAAGTTAAACCATTCATAATTGCAACGCCAGAGCTTGCTCCAATACGCGTTGCTCCGTGCTCAACCATTTTTTTCATATCTTCTAAACTACGAACACCACCAGAAGCTTTTACACCTAAATCTGGTCCTACTGTTTTGCGCATTAAAGCAATATCTTCCGCTGTTGCACCTGCTGTTCCAAAGCCAGTTGATGTTTTTACAAAGTCTGCACCTGCTTCAACAGATAATTGACATGCTTTCACCTTCTCTTCGTCTGTTAAGAAGCATGTTTCAATAATCACCTTCACAAGTGTTCCATTTGCAGCCTCTACAACCGCTTTAATATCATTCAGCACAATATCATACTCACCATTTTTGAGTGCGCCAATATTAATAACCATATCAATCTCACCAGCACCATTCGCAATGGCATCCTTCGTTTCAAATGCTTTGACCGCTGAAGTCGTAGCGCCTAATGGGAAGCCGATTACTGTACATACTTTCACATCAGTACCTGCTAAAAGCTCCGCACTGTACTTAACCCATGTTGGATTAACACAAACTGAGGCAAAATCATATTGCTTTGCCTCCGCGCAAATTTCCGCAATTTGCCCCCGTGTAGCATCCGCCTTTAATAAAGTATGATCAATCATTTTTGCATAATTTTGAGTCATGATGATAGCTCCTTTAAAATATATGTTGTACGTACAACTATATCATAGTTTACCCTTGAAAGAGAAATGTTAAATAAAAAAGCGTGAATTTCTTTTCACATACTAAATCTCACGGGAAAATTCGTTTTAATGCATAATCATTTATTCATTTTAAAGTTTAAAAAAGGCATTAAAATTAGCTCAATAAAAATACAAAAGATGCTTGCACAGTGGTATTTTAGCTCACTGTACAAGCACCGTTCTAGTTCTATTATTCTTGCGTCAAATGTTTAGCCGTAATCGAGCGTTCACAGCTCACAATGTCAGCGGGTGGACCCTCATATAAAATTTCTCCGCCACCGATTCCCCCTTCAGGACCTATATCAATAATCCAATCACTGTGGCGAATTACATCCAAATTATGCTCAATAACAATTACTGTGTTTCCTTTGTCTACAAGCTTGTTCATAATCGTTAAAATTGTCGCAACATCAGACATATGTAAGCCTGTTGTAGGCTCATCTAAAATGTATAGATTCCCTTTTGTCGACATTTCCTTTGCCAGCTTTAAGCGTTGGCATTCTCCACCAGATAATGTATTTAGCGGCTGCCCTAAAGTTAAATAAGACAAACCAACTGTATTTAAGCTTGTTAATTTGCGCTTAATATCCTTCGCCTCAAAAAATTCTACTGCCTCTGCCACTGTCATATCCATTACTTCTACAATATTTTTGTCCTTATACGTATATTGAAGTACTTCCTTTTTGTAGCGTGTGCCATCACATTCAGAGCAAATTACTTCTGCTTTATCCATAAATGACAAATTCAATTCAACTGTTCCAGTACCACCACAGCCCTCACAGCCCCCCGTTGAATTATAACTGAACAAACCTGCCTCAACAGCGTTTTCATCCGAAAAAGCTTTGCGAATTGAATTCATAACACCTGTATAAGTAACAGGATTCGAGCGACTGTTGGCATGTACAGCACTTTGGTCAATGCGTATCGCTTCAGGATATTTTTTAGCAAACACTTCATGCACTAGCGTACTTTTACCAGAACCAGCTACCCCTGTCACAGCAGTCAATACCCCTACTGGCACACGTAGATTAACGTTTTTCAAATTGTGTAAAGAGCTTGTTTCGCTCTCTAAAAATTCTGCTACAGGACGCGGATTTGCCTTGACTATTGCTGCTGATTTTAAATATTGCGCTGTTAATGTATCGGATGTTAAAAGCTCTTCATAGCTACCGCTAAACATAATTTGTCCACCTTTGGAGCCAGCAGCAGGACCAACATCAATAACATGGTCTGCAATTTGGATAACATCAGGGTCATGCTCTACTACGAGGACGGTATTGCCTTTATCACGCAATTTAATAAGTAAATCATTTAAGCGATAAACATCATGTGGATGCAGACCTGTGCTCGGCTCATCAAATATATAAATTAAACCTGTTAAATTACTCGATAAATATTTAACCATTTTGACTCGTTGTGATTCCCCACCTGATAATGTCGGCATTTCCCGCGTTAACGTCATATAGCCAAGACCAATATCGCATAAGCTTTGCAATCTTTCCGTTATACCTCCGACTAATTGCTGTGCGAGTGGTTCCTCAATTTTTTGCAAAGTAGCCATTAACTCATCAAGCTGCATCGCTGTCATATCATAAATGGACAAGCCTAAAATTTTCGAGGATAGCACTTTTTCGTTATAGCGCTTTCCATCACATGTAGGACAGCTACACATCGTCGTAAATTGCTCTAACTTACTCGCCGCAGCCTTTGTCGTATCTTTATCTGTCTTGACATTTTGACGCATAAATTTCACAGCAACGCCTTCGTACATTGCATTTATTTCACTATTTTGATAGGTAACAACAACTTTTTGTGGCTCCGCATACATTAATTGATGTAGCTCTTCATCTGTGTAATCTTTAATTTTTTTATCATTATCGAAAAAGCCCGAGTCAGCATATGCCTTCCATTGCCATGTTCCCGGTCCAAAGCCTGGCAGTAAAATCGCCCCTTCATTTAATGATTTTTCTTTATCTAATGTTGTGTCTATATTCAATGTAATGATTTTCCCAATCCCTTCACATTGTAAGCACATTCCACTTGGGTCATTAAAGGAATAAGCATTTCCATAGCCAACGCTCGGTTTCGCAAAGCGTGAAAATAGCAGTCGCAGCAGCGAATTAATATCTGTAGCCGTGCCTAATGTCGAACGCGCATTGCCACCAAAGCGCTTTTGGTCCACAACAATCGCCGTTGATAAATTATGAATTGCATCTGCCTCTGGGCGACGATATTTCGGTAAAAATGTGCGCACAAAGCTGCTATACGTTTCATTCAATTGGCGACCAGCCTCTTGAGCAACTGTATCAAAAACGATTGATGATTTCCCAGAGCCTGAAACTCCTGTGAAAACAGTAATCTGCCCTTTCGGAATTTGTAGGCTGACATTTTTCAAATTGTTTTCTCTAGCATTGACAATTTCAATATAAGTTTGCTCCATGGAAGTTCCTCCTTTAAATTTAACTTCTTAAGGCTGTCCAAAAAGCCGTGCATAGCTGGCATTTTGGATAGCGGCGATGATGTTTGACAAAAGATTGACTCAACTAAATAGAGAAGAAATCTTTTGAAAGTGAGGTGAACATTGGCTTTAACGGTGTTCACCCTCAATAAAAATAAAGCAATAAAAACCTTTATTTAAATGCGGAGGTGAAATAAAAAAGCTTTTCGGACAACCTCATCATAAGAACTCAGTCTAAGAACATCGCATACTAAGATAACGACTGAGTGACCAACATCTTGTTGCCTATAGCCCCCATCTGATGTCATAAATTTCCAAAAGCAGTTTCCGAGCAAGCTCGAAAAGACCTGAACTAGAGTTAGTCGAGGCATAATTGATTAATCGCTTTCTAACTTTATCGTAAGTTTAAGTAGATGGCAAGATAAGAACTAGAGCTTTAGATTTTGTGTGGATGGTGCGCTATAAAATATAGGAAGGATTTTGGCAACCTTGAAATATATCGAAAGCACACGTCCTTCTAAGTGATTTTCATTTCAAGTGAAAAATGGAAAACTCGAGTTATCTAAAAAGATAGCCTCGTCTTGCGTAATCAATGAAATGTCAATTTTCACTTATTCACGTTCATGGGGCTGTCCAAAAAGCCGAGCATAGCCGGCATTTTGGACAGTAGCGATGATGTTTCACAAAATGTTGATTCCTATAAACAGAAAACGCCTCTTTTAAAAATGGGATGAACATTGGCTTTAGCAGTGTACTCCTTCAGTAAAAGGGAAGCGATGAAAACATTGATTTCAATGCGGTGGCAAAACAAAATGGACTTTTCGGACAACTCCTTTCCAATGAATCTTCTGCTATTCTATCCGAGTGAATTTTTTGAAGAAACATCAACAAAAGCGTCCAAAAAGCCGGCAACTACACGGCATTTTGGACGCCTTCAATCTCTCATTGTTATTGCATTTGTTCTTCTAGTACGCGGACAAATTGTCCTTCATTATATGGATAGCCCGCTTTTGTAATTTTTACTTTGACAAGCTTACCAATCATCTCTTCTGCACCTTCAAAAATAACTTTTAAATAGTTATCTGTATAGCCAACATATAAATTTTCGTTGTCTGTTTCTTTGAAGCGCTCCTCAGGGATGATGTCCATTACTTCCCCCTCAAAGCGAGATGCATATTCTTTTGCGAGTTGATTGTTTAACTCGATTAAGCGATGTACACGCTCATTTTTAATTTCCTCATCCACTTGATCCTCCATACGTGCTGCAGGTGTGCCTGTACGTTTAGAGTATGGGAATACATGTAATTCCGAAAATTTATGATCACGAATAAAATTATATGTTTCCATAAACTCTTCCTCTGTTTCGCCTGGGAAGCCAACGATAACATCAGATGTCACCGCTAGATTTGGCAATGCTTCAGCCAATTTTGTAATGCGCTCTGCGAAAAATTCCATCGTATATTTACGACGCATACGCTTTAAAACAGTATCTGAGCCTGACTGTATTGGTATATGAAGATGATTGACAACAATTTTTGAATTGCGCAACACTTCAATTACCTCATCTGTTAACTGTGATGCTTCTATTGAAGAAATACGTAGACGCTTTAAACCCTTCACTTGCGATTCCAAATCACGTAATAATTGCGCTAAATTATAGTCTTTAAAGTCTTGTCCATATCCACCTGTGTGGATGCCCGTTAAAACAATTTCTAAATAGCCTGCATCAACTAATTGCTGCGCTTGGCGAATAACTTCCTGCGGATCACGTGAACGCATTAAGCCACGCGCCCATGGAATAATACAAAATGTACAGAAGTTATTACAGCCCTCTTGAATTTTTAAAGATGCACGTGTACGGTCTGTAAATGCGGGTACATCTAATTCCTCATAGACGCGATTTTTCATAATATTACGCACTGCATTAATTGGCTCACGCTCTTCACGATATTGCTTAATTAAGCCGAGCATTTTATGACGGTCTTGTGTACCAACGACGATATCAACACCCGGTATTGCCATAATTTCCGCTGGCGATGTTTGAGCATAACAGCCGGTTACACAAATAACTGCATCAGGGTTACGACGTACCGCACGACGTATAACTTGACGTGATTTTTTATCCCCTGTATTCGTTACTGTACAAGTGTTAATGACATAAACGTCTGCCTGCTGTTCGAAGTCGATGCGATTATATTCTTGCTCTTTAAATAATTGCCATATGGCCTCAGTTTCGTAGTGATTAACTTTACAACCTAATGTAGACATAGCCACGGTTTTTCGAAGCTTGTTACTCATATATATCATCCTTTCGAAATTGCTTTATATGTTCAAATTATCAACGTGTTTTATAATAGCATAAAAAAATGAAATGAGCCTAGTTTTTAATTTCGCTCGTTTCTTTTTTTATTTTCTTCCTATTTATATATCCCATCTGAATATGACAATATTATTTCTTTGTTCCATCCTCCATTATAAAATAAGCTTCATAAAGCCTCAAATACTTTCACTGAGAATAGTTCTGATTTCTTCTAGCTCACGTGCGAGAAAAGCCAAAGGAAACATAAGTATGGTTCGATATTAATTCAACTACCTTTTTCAGTAAGGAAATTACCGCTTTACTATCACTTAAATTGCTGGATGACATCAATCGAGCCACAATGTATTGGCTTTTTGTGGAGACAGCTAAATGTCCCTTGAAGCCATACCAGAACGCGTTTTAACCGTCACTATTTTCTTGATACCCCATTTCGGTTCAATTGGGATATCTCGCCAAAGCATGTTCGCTGAAATAACAAATAAGTATCCAAATCATAAATATCATGCTGCTTGGACCCACTTACCAAACGGTGATGCTAAACAGAGTATAGTAGTAATTGGTCCTGGAATATCTGAAGCTGAGGCTCGAGCTCGATTGGCTTTGGATGAAAGTGTTTTTGGTAGAACCGAGACCTATGCAAAAAGTATTTTTAGAACTATTGTAAGAGGTCCTGAACAACATGGGCCTTTCCCTAGATATTTACCGCATTATCACGGAGAAGTATTTGATGCAGAACGAGGGATTTTTGTAAACGGAAATGGTCATTCATGGTACATAGGTAATATTTGGAAAAACTAACATATTCTAAACTTAGATGTTTTTTAGTATATTCACTTATAAGTTTGTTAAAGACAAGTAGTTAAATTTAGTTTTAAACAAATATATGATTTTATTTGGGAGCCACCGATTCTAAAAAATTTCAATTTAAAAATTTAACATAACAATGTATCTTTTATAGAAATATCCGAACTATTGTAAACGTCAATCCTAATTGGTTTATACATAGTTTTGGGTTTTTTTGCTAGCGGAAATTTAGAGCGGACTCAAGCACACATATTTAAAGTGATTTCAGAGTTATTTAGAATATTTAATACACTTGAACGCAAATCTACTCCAATTCATCTAGGGGGAAGTTAAAGTTGCTCAAGCGATTATACAAAAAGAGTAATATCAGAAAAACGCGGATTTAAATAAAATCACCAAACAAAGGTTTGGAAATGTTATACTTTTAATTAAAAGAGTAGAAGAGTTTAATAATTATCAAAAGATAAAAATTGCTATAAAAAAAGTTATACGCTGGAGGCATTCATATGTTAATAATAAACAAAAATGTAATAGGTGAAGAGTATAAAAAATTAATAAACATATTATCTGAACATTGCGATTACTTTGCTTTTGTCGAAAATAGACAAATGATGAAAAATGAAAAGGAGCGCCTTGATTATATCACTAATCTGATTACTAAAATTCAAGGAAATTTAATCAAAACCAATATACAATCAAAATGGGAGACAACAGCACTTGGTGCGGGTAATACAGCATATGTTTTTTATTTTGAGATAAACGATGCTGCAAGTGAATTTTTAAAAGAAAAGAGCAATTCTCTTTTTGAGTGGCATAACCCAAAATTACCAGAAGACTTAATGTTTTATCAAAATGATAAGTGTTTGTTGGCTGGCTGTTCACACGAGGGGTTTTTTATGGTTGATGAAACGTTGTGGAACAGTTTCTTATTAAGTTAACTAGAGCTTGTTTGGAAATACATAAAAGTCCACAAATACTGCTAATGAACTGCTCCCTATCAAGTAGTCAGGGAAAATAATAAAGATGCTTTATGCGGCTTGAGCCCTGTATTCTAAAGGGCTCAAGCCGTTTAATCATTTTTGGTAACAAATGCAAAATTCTAGGCTTGTTGATTATCGAGAACTTTCGGATGCTATGGGCAGAGAGATGTTGTCTGATTTCAAGCAAATTATTATTGAAAAAATCATTGTATAACGAGAAAATCACTTGAAACTCCAAATTTCAAGTGATTTTTTCCAAGCTATTGAACCCTTGATACATCTACATTCCTACGCAATCGTAAGTCTGTTTACTCCCCCGCATCCCAAAGTTTGAAATGCTACTGTTCTCAAGGCTTCGACACCTCTTTCATTCAAATTCATATGAAATGGCAGAAAGCGCATATAATGGTGCGGTTTCTGCACGTAAAATTCTAGGACCAAGCGACATCGTTTCAGCACCTGCTTTTAATAAGCTAGCAGATTCTTGACGCGATATGCCTCCTTCTGGACCAAAAATACATAATATTGATTCCAATTTATTATCATACACCTTTTTTAGCTTATCCGCAAACTTTGTACGTTGTAATTGCTTTGCATCTTCTTCATCTGCAATGAAAACGGCATCGTATTTAGGTATTAGCTCAAGCAATTGCTTGAATGAGATAGGCTGAGAAATGCTAGGGACATATGTACGGTGCGATTGCTCGGCTGCCTCCTGCGCAATTTTTTGCAGGCGCTCAGTCTTTTTCTCTCCTTTTTTATCATCCCATTTGACAATGGAACGTTCCGCAGCAAATGGAATTAACGCGTGCATACCTAGTTCTGTCGCTTTTTGCGTAATGAGTTCAAGTTTATCACCTTTAGGTAAACCGCATGCAATATCAACTTTAATTGGCATTTCTGGTGATGCAACTGTGCGACCAGTATTTTCTACAATAATTGTTGTATCCAAAACAACAATTGTACAAATATACGCTTCCCCATTTGTTACAACAATTAATTCATCACCAATTTGCATACGCATGACTTTGCTTATATGCTTGGCACTCTCCCCAATAATTTCTAGCTGTGCCTTGTCGTCAAACTGTTCATTAATAAAATATCGTTGCATATAATCGCTCCTTAATTATGAAGAGAAAAGTGGCTGCCAAGAAAGATTTCATCTTTCCCGACAGCCAAAACCCCAGATTGTTTCTATATTTGCGTTCCTACTCGCATTAAGGTCTACGAGAAATAATCGCTACCCAATCTTCCATCATTAAAATTTCTTCCACTTGGAAGCCTGATGCTTCAAGAGCTGCTTTGACATCATCTTTTTTCGCACCAATAATACCAGATGTTACGTAAACACCGCCCGGCTTTACGATGGAAAAAGCATCATCTGTGAAGCTCATAATAATTTCAGCTAAAATATTGGCAACGACAACATCTGCTGGCTCTTTCACTGTGTCTAATAAGTTGCCGTGGAATACTTTAACAATATGCTCAACTTTATTTAATTGCGTGTTTTCCTGAGCAGATTTTACAGCGACTTCATCTAAGTCAAGTGCATGCACTTTTTCTGCACCAAGCATTGCTGCACCTATTGATAGGACACCTGACCCTGTACCAACATCAACAACCGTTTGCCCCTGCTGGACAACTTTTTCAAGCGCCTGTAAGCACATGACCGTTGTTGGATGTGTCCCTGTACCAAAAGCCATACCGGGGTCAAGCTCAATGATTAACTCGTCTGTTGAAACAGGCGTGTATTCCTCCCATGTTGGGACGATTGTAAAGCGCTCTGAAATTTTTACTGGGTGATAGTATTGTTTCCAAGCTGTTGCCCAGTCTTCCTCCTGCACTTCATTTGTCGTTAGTAAATTTTCACCTATATTTATGTCGAAATTAACAAGATTCGCGATTGCAAGTCGGATTTCTTCAACCGTTTCAGCTAAAAAGCTTGTGGCAGATAAATATGCTTTTACTACTACACCATTTTTCGGGAAATCATCTGGATTTAATGCATAAATCTCACCAAATTGATCAATTCTTTCCTTCGTTAATTCGATTGAATCCTCTATAACAACACCACTCGCACCTGCCTCATGCAATATATTTGATACAGCGTCTACTGCCTCATGTGTTGTTAAAACTGACAACTCTGTCCACTTCACTTGCAACCACTCCTCTTAAAATTATTCACCCTTAAATTTTTTCTTTAGCTGATCCCATAAGGAGCTACCATGTTCTTCTGGAATATCACCGCTAATTTCTGCAAAATCACGCAATAATTGCTTTTGCTTTTCTGTCAACTTTGTTGGTGTAATCACTTTTACAACGACATATTGATGACCTGTTCCATAGCCATGCACATTTTTAATTCCTTTGTCCTTAATGCGGAATTGTGCACCAGATTGCGTGCCTGCAGGAATTTTCAGCTTCACTTTTCCATGGACTGTAGGCACTTCAATTTCATCGCCTAATGCTGCTTGAGGGAATGTTAGCTTTAATTCGTAATAAATATCGTCACCATCACGCTCAAAATATTCGTGGTTGCGCACGTAGAACACGATATATAAATCCCCCGCGGGACCGCCGTTAACACCTGGCTCCCCTTGACCTGCAACACGTAATTGCTGTCCATCATCTACACCAGCAGGAATTGTTACTTTAATTTTCTTGCGTTTTTGAACTGTACCTGCACCACGACACGTTGTACATTTATCTACAATAATTTTACCTGCGCCACGGCAACTTGGACAGCTTCGCTTATTTACCATACGACCTAATGGCGTATCAACTGTTTGATTAATTTGCCCTGCCCCGTTACATTGAGAACATTTTTGAGGTGTTGTACCCGGTTTAGCCCCTGAGCCATGACATGTGTCACAAGGCTCATCTTTTGGAATTTCAATTTCTGCCTCCTTGCCAAATACCGCTTCCTCAAAATTAATATTCATGCGATATTGCAGGTCGTCACCTTTGCGCGGTGCGTTTGGATCTTGACGTCGACCGCCACCGAAAAATGAGCTAAAAATATCTTCGAAGCCGCCAAAGCCGCCGCTAAATCCACCACCACCAAAGCCAGCATTCGGGTCCTCATGACCAAACTGATCATAGCGTGCTTTCTTCTGCTCATCAGATAACACTTCATATGCTTCTGCGATTTCTTTAAATTTTTCGTCAGCACCTGGCTCTTTATTAATGTCTGGGTGATACTGCTTCGACAGTTTTCGATATGCTTTTTTTATCTCATCCTTACTGGCACCTTTTGCAAGGCCTAGCACTTCATAATAATCGCGCTTACTCATCTAATTACACTCCGATCTTTTTTGCATAAAGTTTATTTTACCATGTGACGACAAAAACTGCTCTAAATTTATACTATGCAAATGAAAAAATCATCCATTCATACGGGGCAGTTTTTGAACAGTGAAAAGCCAAAGCCGCAAGCGGTCTTTGGCTTTTTTTACGATTATTTATCGTCTTTTACTTCTTCAAAGTCAGCATCTACAACACCGTCATCTTTTTTGTCTGTGTTTGCATCTGCATCACCTTGTGCAGCCTGAGCTGCAGCAGCAGCTTGTTCATAAACTTTCATAACTAGCGGTTGTAAAATACCTTCTAATTTTTCTTTCGCTGCTTTAATTCCTTCAAATTCGCCAGCTTCTAAAGCTGCCTTTAATTCATCGCGAGCGTCTTCCACAGATTTCTTCTCATCCTCAGAAATTTGCTCTCCTAAATCCGTTACTGTTTTATCCACTTGGAATACAAGTTGATCCGCTTCATTGCGTAGCTCTGCTTCTTCCTTACGCTTTGCATCTGCCTCAGCATTTGCTTCAGCGTCTTTCACCATACGCTCAACCTCTTCATCCGTTAAGCCAGAGTCGGATTGAATTACAATTGTTTGTTCTTTATTCGTGCCTAAATCTTTCGCTTTAACAGATACGATACCGTTTTTATCGATATCAAATGTTACTTCAATTTGTGGAATGCCACGTGGTGCTGGTGGAATATCAGCTAGTTGGAAGCGACCTAATGTTTTATTGTCTGCTGCCATTGGGCGTTCCCCTTGTAATACGTGAATATCTACTGCTGGTTGGTTGTCCGCAGCTGTAGAGAATACTTGTGATTTCGATGTAGGAATCGTTGTGTTGCGGTCGATTAATTTTGTAAACACGCCACCCATTGTTTCAATACCTAATGATAGCGGTGTTACGTCTAATAACACGATATCTTTTACATCACCAGTTAAAACGCCGCCTTGTACAGCCGCACCCATTGCTACTACTTCGTCTGGGTTTACACCTTTATGTGGCTCTTTACCTGTTGCATTTTTAATTGCTTCCACTACAGCAGGAATACGAGTAGAACCACCAACAAGAATTACTTTATCTAGCTCAGAAGCTGAAAGACCTGCATCAGATAATGCTTGACGTGTTGGAATAATTGTACGCTCTACTAAATCGCGAGTTAAATCATCGAATTTCGCACGCGTTAATGTTACTTCTAAGTGTAGTGGGCCATCAGCACCTGCTGTAATGAATGGTAATGAAATTTGTGTTGATGTTACACCAGATAAATCTTTTTTCGCTTTTTCAGCAGCATCTTTTAAACGTTGCATAGCCATTTTATCTTTTGATAAATCAATCGCATTTTCTTTTCTGAATTCTTCCACTAGGAAAGCGATAATTTTGTCGTCGAAGTCATCGCCACCAAGCTTGTTGTCACCCGCTGTCGCTAATACTTCGAATACACCATCGCCTAGTTCAAGAATCGATACGTCAAACGTACCACCACCAAGGTCAAATACTAGTACTTTTTGGTCTTCATCTTGTTTATCTAAACCGTAAGCAAGCGCTGCTGCTGTAGGCTCATTAATGATACGCTCTACTTCAAGTCCCGCAATTTTACCAGCGTCTTTTGTTGCTTGACGCTGTGCATCATTAAAGTAAGCAGGAACTGTAATAACAGCCTTCGTTACTTTTTCACCTAAGTAATCTTCAGCATAGCCTTTTAAATATTGAAGAATCATTGCAGAAATTTCTTGTGGTGTATAATCATTGTCCTCAATAGTTACTTTGTCAGCAGTCCCCATTTTTGATTTAATTGACATAATTGTGTTTGGATTTGTTACAGATTGACGTTTTGCCACTTCACCAACTTGACGCTCACCGTTTTTAAACGCCACAACAGATGGTGATGTACGGTTACCTTCTGGGTTTGGAATTACTTTTGGTTCTCCGCCTTCTAATACAGATACACAAGAGTTAGTTGTACCTAAGTCAATACCGATAATTTTGCTCATTTGAAATTTTCCTCCTAATAATTAAACACAAGTATAATTAATTTATTATGAACGCATAGAATATGCAGTGTTTTACTGACAATTATGCGCTGTAAATGAAGTTATCAATTATTCGTTTACAGAAACCATCGCCGCTCTTAATACGCGGTCTTTTAATTTATAGCCTTTTTGCAACTCGCGTAAAACAATGCCTGATTCCTTCTCGCTATCCTGCTCTTGCATAACAGCTTGATGGAAATTCGGATCAAATTGCTCCCCTTCAGCAGGAATTGCCTCTAATCCCTCTTTCGCTGTTGCCTCTATGAATTGACGGTACACCATTTCAACCCCTGTATATAATGACGTCGCTTCTTCTGATGTAACTTCCACTTGTAGGGCACGCTCTAAATTATCTAGTACAGCAATTAAATCCGTTAATAAGCTTTGTGCACGGAATTTTTCTGCCGCCTCTCTATCCAATTTATTGCGACGTAGCATATTGTCATAGTCAGCTCGCAATCGTAAATAACGATCCTCTTGCTCTGCCAATTTTGCTTCAAGCTCTGCGATTTTTTGCTCGTTTTCATCTAGTGGGGTAGCGGCTTCCTCTACCTCTTCAGCAATTTGTTGCTCTAGTTCTTGATTTTCCACTTTTTCTGACACCCTATATCCTCCTTCAATCGTTGCTAATGTTTCGTTAAGGCGCTCGTTAGACCACTACGCATCATCTCTAATAAAGTGACGACACGTCGATAGTCCATCCGTGTTGGCCCGATAATCGCAATGGCACCATGTTGCTCTTCACCAGTTGAAAAGGCCGTCGTAATCACACTACAGTTTTCCATTGCTAAAAGATTATTTTCAGAGCCAATGCGAATTTGAATACCTACTTGATTTGGCTGGAATAAAGTTTGCAGTTGGCTTTCTTTATCCATCAAATCCATTAGCATACGAATTTTATTCAAATCATGAAACTCCGGCTGGTTTAACATATTCGTTTTACCACCATAATAGATTTTTCCTTCTTTTTGACTTATTGAAACATCTACTAATGATTGAACGATTGAATCTGCTGCAGCAATATGTTGCTTTAATAAGCTTAGCACTTCAGCCTCGAGTTTGATGTGTAGCTCATGCAGCGGCACACCGATTAAGCGGTCATTTAAAATATTGACCATTTTTTCAATATCCGAAGGACTAAATCCTTGCGGTAAAGTTAGAACACGATTTTCCACATGACCATTGTCTGTTACAACGATTGCAACAGCTGTTTGCTCTGAGAGCGGCACAATTTGAAATTTTCTCACTTTATGCTGCTGCACATCTGGACCAAGTAAAATCGCTGTATATGTCGTTAATTCCGACAAAATGTTAGCTGATTCTCGAATAAGCTCCTCCATTTCACCAATGCGGTGATTGAAAACAGATTGAATTTGACTTATTTCTTCATCACGAATCATATGAGGCTGTAATAAATGATCGACATAAAAACGATAGCCCTTTTCAGACGGCACACGTCCTGAAGAAGTATGGGTTTTTTCTAAAAAGCCAAGCTCCTCAAGATCCGCCATTTCGTTGCGAATCGTTGCGGGGCTATACATAATACCCTCTCTCTTCGATATTTGACGTGAACCAACAGGCTGAGCAGAAGTTACAAAATCATCTACAATTACTTGTAAAATTTGCAACTGACGATTTGTTAGCACTTTGATCACCTCTGTTAGCACTCGTTTTAATGGAGTGCTAATACTACTAATAAATTAACAAATCTCTAAATTGATGTCAACCATATCGCTCGATTTAACAAATCGCTGTCTGAAAAGTAATTTTGAGGCAGTTATTTGTTATTATTGCAAGATAGAGTAGCCCTCCATTTAAGCGTTTTTTATAGCTAATGCTTCCAATCATCAAACTAAAAACTGTTGGAATACCTCGTTGCCTACAAAGCGCCCTTTTCGAGTTAGACGAATTCCATGCTCGTCCTGTTGTAAAAGCCCTTCTTTCACAAGCTGCTCAATTACGTCACCATAGCGTTTTTGCATCGATTCATGCATTTTCCTTTCATATGACTCAAATGTTACACCTTCTACTTTACGTAGACCTAAAAACATTTGCTCCTCCATTTTTTCTTCTAATGAAACGACATGCTCATGAATAATTGGACGCACACCTGATTGCACTGTTTCAATATATTTCTTAATTGGACCATGGTTAGAATAACGCACCCCCGCCAAATAGCCATGTGCGCCTGCACCGAAGCCAGCATACTCGTCGTTATCCCAATAAATTTTATTATGCACAGAGGCAAAGCCATCACGTGCAAAATTGCTAATTTCATATTGCGCTAAGCCTGCTGCCTCCATTTCACGCAATAACATATCATACATATCCGCCTCTAAGTCTTGTGTCGGTAAATGCAATTTGCCTTTTGCGTATTGAATGTAAAACACAGTTTTTGGCTCAACGATTAATGAATAGGCTGAAAAATGTGGTAGCTGCAGCGCTAAGGCTGCTTGCAATGTTTGCTCCCACTGCTCTATCGTTTGCCCAGGTAGACCATACATTAAATCGATGCTTATGTTGTCAAAACCTACTTGCTTCGCTGTTTTAATCGCCTCATATACATGTGAATTGCTATGTGTACGTCCGATTTTCGTTAGCAGTTCGGCATCAAAGGACTGTACACCCATACTTAATCGGTTCACACCACCAGCATGCAATGCTTGCAACTTATCTCGCGTCAACTCGTCTGGATTTGCTTCCGATGTAAACTCTTTTACGTATTGCATCGGGATAAAGTTTCGAATAATTTCAAGTAATCGACTAATTTGTGTTGCAGATAAGGAGGTTGGAGTTCCTCCACCTAAAAAAATCGTTTCAATTTGTTGAAATGCCTCTGGATGCTGCTCTACAACCATCGCTATTTCTTGTCCAAGTGCCTCAATATATTCATCTACTGGCTGATTTTTAAAAAATACTTTATTAAAATCACAGTAATGACAAATTTGATGACAGAAGGGAATATGAATATAAACACCTCTAGCCATTAAAATCACTTCCCTTTTTTAAGTCGGTTGTGCAAATTACAACTTGAGTTCCTACAATTATAACGAAAAAACAGCGCTGATAAAACTGATTCATTACGTTACGGCGAATTACATAGAGCATTGACGAATTGTTCTTTAGCCTTCATCATAATTGGTGGAGGTGTCTCACTTTGTATTTATATCTCGGAATTATCCCGCTTTCCCTGTTTATTATTTTTCTTATTTCATATTTAATAGACCCTAGAAAAATAATCAATGGCTTTCTATTTAACTTTTTCCTTATTACTTTTTTAACATTTTGCTTAGCGGTCTCATTATCGTCTGAGCAGTATATATTGAAGCTCGCTATTATTATACCTATCGCTGCCTTGCTCCTATTAATTCCTTTTGCAATAGTAGCTTTCACTGTCGCATTATTTTTGAATGCCCGCACTTTAATGCGTAGAGAAGGGCGACGTTTTGCCAATTCCTTAACATTGCTGTTAGGTCTTGCTATTGTTGCCTATTTTATTATAGGGTCATTCAACTTAACAGGTCGATTTCCATTAGAATTTCAACCATTCTTTGCAGCAACTTCTTTTGTTATTATGTATTTTTTATTCCATGTGTCAAACTTTCTATCTGCTTATTTTTTATATCAATTTAATCGCCCACGCCTACACCAGGATTTCATTATCGTATTAGGCAGCGGTTTAATCAATGATAAAGTACCGCCACTTTTGGCAAGTAGGATTAATAAGGCAATTGATTTTTATCATAAACAGGCTAAGGTGACAACGCCTCCGACAATTATTTTTTCTGGTGGTCAAGGTCCAAATGAAGGGCTTCCAGAGGCGGAGGCGATGCAAAAATATGCGCTCGAAAAAGGAATTCCGCTTAAGCACACTATGCAGGAAAATAAATCTGTCAATACGTATGAAAATATGCTTTTTTCTAAGCGAATTATGGATTCATTAAAGCCTAAGTATAACAGCATTTTCACTACGAATAATTTTCATTTATTTCGAGCAGGCTTGTATGCGCGGCAAGCAGGTTTAAACAGCCAAGGAATCGGCGCAAAAACGGCCTTTTACTATTGGCCGAATGCTATGATTCGCGAGTATGTTGCAATTGTTGTGATGGGCAAAAAACGTCATTTGATTATTATTAGTATTGTTTTCTTCTTTGCAGCATTATTATCATTACTCATTTATTTAGTAAATTAGCAAGTAGGGCTGTCTAGAAAATGAGCGACTATGCTATTTTTCAGACAGCCAGTGCAATGGAGGCTGAATATGGGCCGGTAATTTCGTTCGATTGTCACCATGCGCCGAATTAATTTGCATTTGCGTTAAAAACATAGCCGTAGAAAGATTCGCTCCTCTTAAATTGGCATCGCGTAAATCGGCTCCAATAAAATCAGCGCCCCTTAAATCCGAATCCTGCAAATTTGCCGCAATTAAATAAGCTCCTCTTAAATCGGTCGTTCTTAAATCTTTCCCTTTCAGATTTTTGCCAACCCAATCTATACCTCGACATTGTTTTCCTTTTTTTATTTTAAAAACGTTTGAACTTAGCTCACTACGGATATACTCACTTGTTTCTAAAAGCAGTTCATTGATTGGTTGCCGACAGCCGATAATATCTAATGCTAATAAGTAGTCAGCGTCCATATTTGTTAGGCTCTGCAACTTGCCCAACTGTTTGTCTAACTGATTTCTCATTGAATGTGAAATTGGATATGTCAATGCTTCAGCCACAAAGGCAATCATTTCATAAAGTTGTTGCATAATCGGAAATACACGGAACATTTTTTGAGAAACCTCAGGATAATCCTGCCAGCTTTGTCCATCAAACGTATGTTGAGAAACTTTTTGTCCAGCCCCTAAACAATCGAATACTGTACATCCTTTAAATCCTTCTGCCCTTAAATTTTTATGTATTTTACAACGAAAATCTTTTTGCAAATTAGAACAAGGTGTTTCAGCAGGCTTATTCATAGCGAAATCACTCGATGCAACAATATTAAGCGCTGTACAGCACAGCCCAAAGCATTTCGTACAATCCGCTTTTAAATTTCCCCTAATATTTTCAGCTGCTTTACTCTCCATTTTATTCCTCCCATTCAGCACCTAGATAGGTTGGCTTAAGCTCTATTTCGGTTACTTGCTTATCATACTTTGCTTGAAAATATATTGGTCTAGCAACTGATTATTCGGCTCGATTGAAAAACCACCGCCACCCATCGCAATTATTTGTTTCATTTTGCATGCCTCCTCTTTATTTTCACCTAAGCTAATTCTATCAAGTTGAAGAAAAATGTTTAACTAAATCAAGAAAAAATCTGCCAATAACAGAAATTAATTGGCAGACTTTGTCGATAATAAAATGTTCGATTATTAGTTATTTCTGGTCGTCCATCTTCAGCACAGCCATGAATGCTTCCTGAGGAACTTCTACAGAACCTACTTGCTTCATGCGCTTTTTACCTTCTTTTTGTTTATCAAGAAGCTTGCGTTTACGA
Source organism: Metasolibacillus sp. FSL K6-0083 (assembly GCF_038630865.1). Lineage (NCBI taxonomy): Bacteria > Bacillati > Bacillota > Bacilli > Caryophanales > Caryophanaceae > Metasolibacillus > Metasolibacillus sp. FSL K6-0083. The sequence continues at coordinate 1,075,536 of NZ_CP152046.1, forward strand.
GAAATATCTCCACCGTAACATTTTGCTAGAACGTTTTTGCGGATGGCTTTAATTGTAGAACGCGCGACGATTTTTTGTCCGATTGCCGCTTGTACAGGCACTTCGAATTGCTGTCTAGGAATTAATTCTTTCAGCTTTTCTACAATTACTTTACCGCGCTCGTAAGCAAAATCACGGTGGACGATGAAGCTTAGTGCATCGACATGTTCGCTGTTTAATAAAATATCCATTTTTACAAGCTTTGATGGCTTATAGCCAATAAGCTCATAGTCAAATGATGCGTAGCCTTTCGTATTTGATTTTAAATAATCAAAGAAATCGTAAACGATTTCCGAAAGTGGGATTTCATATTGAATGCTAACGCGTGTCGTATCGATATAATCCATACCCATGAAATTACCGCGCTTCATTTGACATAGCTCCATTACTGCGCCAACATAATCATTCGGCACCATAATTGTCGCCTTTACATAAGGCTCCTCGATGCGATCAATTTTTTGTGGGTCTGGCATCATCGATGGGTTATCAACACGAAGCGACGTGTCATCCGTCATAAATACTTCATAAATAACAGATGGTGCTGTTGTAATCAAGTCAATATTGAATTCACGCTCGATGCGCTCTTGAATAATTTCCATATGCAGTAAGCCTAAGAAGCCACAGCGGAAGCCGAAGCCAAGTGCTTGTGAAGTTTCTGGCTCATACTGTAATGCAGAGTCATTTAACTCTAATTTCTCCAACGCCTCACGTAAATCATTATATTTTGCTGTATCAATCGGATATAAGCCACAGAATACCATTGGGTTTAATTTACGATAGCCCGGTAATGCTTCTGTTGCGCCTTTACTGCCTGCAAATGTTACCGTATCACCAACACGTGTATCTTGAACATTTTTAATAGAAGCCGTTAAATAACCAACATCCCCAACTGTTAACTCTGCTTGTGGCACTGATTTTGGTGTATGAATCCCTACTTCAATTACCTCGAATTCTGCACCAGTAGCCATCATGCGGATTTTATCGCCAGGCTTCACTGTACCATTCACGATTCGGATTGAAATAATAACACCTTTATATGCATCATAAACAGAGTCAAAAATTAAGGCTTGCAACGGCGCTTCAGGGTCACCCGCTGGCGCAGGCACTTTTTCTACAACTTGCTCTAAAATATCCTGAATCCCAATACCGGCCTTAGCTGATGCTAAAACTGCCTCTGATGCATCTAAACCAATAACATCTTCAATTTCCTGCTTGACGCGCTCTGGGTCAGCAGCAGGCAAATCTATTTTGTTAATAACCGGTAGAATTTCTAGGTCATTATCCAAAGCTAAATAAACATTTGCTAATGTCTGCGCTTCAATCCCTTGCGCCGCATCAACAACTAAAATAGCTCCTTCACATGCCGCTAAGGAACGCGATACTTCATACGTAAAATCGACGTGCCCCGGTGTATCAATTAAATGGAATGTATACGTTTCTCCATCTTTCGCTAAATATTTTAATTGGACAGCATTTAATTTAATCGTGATGCCGCGCTCACGCTCTAAGTCCATAGAATCAAGTAGCTGCGACTTCATTTCGCGCTGTGTTACTGTTTGTGTTGATTCTAAAAGTCGGTCCGCTAATGTCGATTTCCCATGGTCGATATGGGCGATAATCGAGAAATTTCGGATATTCTGTTGTCGTTTCAAACGTTCTTCTCGGTTCATGTATATGTTCTCTCCTAAATGTAAACTATATTAAATTATACTATGAACAATACATAAAGCACAACATTAGACTAAATGGGAATGCGATTGTATCAACAACTCAGCACATTTAGATTGTTTTTTGATTATGTAAAATAAGACATATTCGTATGTGCTTTAACTAATACTAGTTCAGATTTTTTTGAGCAAACAAGTAGAATTTCTCACGCCTGCGGTTTTAAGTCAACATAATGTTTATCTCCTAGTTATTATAATGTTTTTACAGGGAGCTCTTTAGGCATCTACTGAATTAAGCAACAAAATAAAAAAATACAGGAAGGATAGTTTTTCTTTGTTAACATCCAAAGTTTTTACCTATTCCTGTATCCATTGCGAATGTGCGGGTGATTCGAGATGAAGAGCCTAAAATAGGCTGGTCATTTGCCTTCTTTCACCACAAAAGCATTTTTGCTTTCCACACCTGTGGCAGATATAGCAGTAATACCATATGTATAGCTATGTTTAGCAAGAGCTGTCTTATCCACAAATGCGGTAATACCATTCATATTATAAACAACATCCACTATGTTTTTAGGATTATCATAGGAGCCTTCACTGTTTCCTACAAAACGATAGATTACATATTTGCGTGGCTGTATCGCATTTTCATCTATAATTTCAATTTTACGACCACTTGCTTCCTTCGTCACTTGTACAAAAGTTGGTTCGGCAGGCGCCGTCGTATTATCCCAAACCGTACCCGGTGTCAATGCTGTATAGTTATATAGCTGCTGATTAACAATCGTTGCATAGCCTAATTTATTGCTTTCCATACTTTTTAAAGAAAAATGCATTTGCCCCATAGCCGCTGTTTTTTCTGAGCGATTAGCAAGTATTTGATTTGGTAGCTCCATTTTATTTTTCCACGCTGCATCACTATCATTGCCAACCTTGTAATCAGCAAGTCCAATATATAGATGAACGGGATGCGTTTTTGTATATGTTTGTACTTCATGGCTCCACCAATCTAACAACGTTCCGTATTTGGCAACAGATAATGTTCTTGACCAATAAATTTGTGGTGCAATGTAATCAATCGTGCCATTTTTAATCCATGTTCTTACGTCCGCGTATAAATCATCATAATTATTGACGCCCGCTTTCGTATCACTTCCTGTTTTATCTACCGATTTATTACGCCATACACCGAATGGTGAAATACCGAACTGTACATGTGGCTTTGTCTCTTTAATAGCTATATATAGCTTTTTTACAAGCTGATTGACATTATCTCGTCGCCAGTCCTCCACCTTTTTAAAGGAGCCGCCATATTTTTTATAGGCAGATTGGTCTGGAAAGGCTTCTTTCGCAATTTTGTATGGATAAAAATAATCATCCATATGAACTGCATCAATATCGTAATTGGCTACTAGCTCTTTTACTGTTTCTACTAAATAGTTTTGTACTTCTGGTAAACCGGGATTTAGATAGTATTGCTTACCATATTTAACAACCCAGCCCGGATTTGTTCTTGCCACATTATTTGAAGCGAGGTCTGATAATTTTTGGCTAGGCATTGTGACACGATACGGGTTCATCCATGCATGTAACTCCATCCCCCGTCTATGTGCTTCCTCTACCATAATCGCCAGTGGGTCGTAACCCGGATTTGTTCCTTGCTTTTTCCCTGTTATATAAGAAGACCACGGTGCAAGCTTCGATGGATACATCGCATCATTTGTTGGTCTTACTTGATAAATAACCGTATTTAACTTGCTTGCTTTTAATTTATCTAATGTTTGACGTACCCAAGTTATGTATTGCTCCTTCGTCATGCCCGCTTTCATATCGATGTTAAGAACTGTTGAAATCCAGACAGCACGCATTTCCGTCTTCGGTTGTTCAGTGCTTGCTGACACTGGATTAACAGCAACTGTTGATAGGCATAAAATAAAAATTATCAAGACTAAACTAACAAATTTCCATTTACTATGTTTTCTTTTCATAATTCCTCCACATGATTATTTTCCTATTTTAGTATACGACAAGTGCTAGATACATGCTAGAATATCAAGCATTTCAGCGATGGGAAAATGCAAAAAAACTGCCGAGAAAGCTACTAACTATTTTCTCGACAGAATTTTTATTTTTTAATAATATACATTGCTCAATACATAATCGCTACAAATTGTGTGCGTGTAACAGATTCATTTGCTTTGAGGTAACCAACTTCATAGAAAAAATTGCTGAATCTTGATAAAATAATCTACCTCAGCAGTATGACGATATGCCTTCTTACTATATTTTCTCATTCGCATTAATTTTTGCAATAGCCTGTGCCAATACTGCTACTGTACGCAAAATTTCTTCTTCGGTATTATCAATGCCGCCAAGCTCTACTAACAGCATTTTATGAAATAAATCTTGATTATACACACCATCTACACCTACACCAGACTTTTTCATCACACCTCTTGAAATTCCGGGTACAATATTGTTCATTGCTGTATGCAGTGCTTCAGCATACGTCAAATTCCCTTCATAGCCTGGGTGGTCTAACCCAACAACGAACGCGACTTTTGCAAAGTTCATTTCAGGTGTTTCTAATGTTGTCACCTTTCTTCCAACTGCGTCACGATGAAAATCGATTACTAAATCGTATAAATTTGTTGCCAGCTCCTCTTGAATATACGGACGCACAACTCGATATGCTTGGTGAAAATCTGCCCCTTGCTGCTTCATTACATTCATCACATCAACGTCCAGCACAGTTCCTTGCAAATTATTTAATTGGAAATGATTAAGCATTGCCTGTTGCATTGTAAAAATATTCGTTTGCTCATCATACACTGCCTGCATACCTGTTTTACTTTCTACAACAGGCTTATATGCCTCATGAGAATGCGTGTAAACAAACAGAATTTCCAAAGGTTTAGGCGTGGCATTTACAGGACTAGGATTGATAGTTGTTGCAGCAGCATAAACGACCTTTTTTTCTGGTACAGATTCAGATTCAGTTTCCTTTATAGCCACATGGTTATTCGGAAAAGGAAGCTGTCCCATAATAATTGGTAGTAAAAATAAAACAAAGAGCAGCAGAAAAAAGCGTTGCATCACTTTCATAGCTTGCATCCCCTCCTTCCACTACTCTATGGAAGGAGAAGAATGTTTAGAACTTATGAATCCGCTGTAGTTAAATGGAATAAACTGTTTGAAATTAATAGCGCATATTGCATAAGCCATATATCGACTTCCTTTGGTGTGACGATAAAGCGCTCCTGTGCATGAAATGCTTCTTCAAATAACTGTCTTTTATCATCAATTGACCATGTCGACCATTCACCAAAAATCGGCTTCACTAATGATAAATCGGCATTCTGCGTATCTGAGCGCCAGCCTGTTACAGAAAGTTTACCAGAGGGCTTCTCACGCTCGCTAATACGCGCCGCTATCGAACGAAATACCATATCAACTGCATCGGCTATTAGCACAGTCGCCTCCACGACAGTCGGAATACCGATAGCTAATACAGGAATCCCAAGCACCTCTTTTGATATTTCTGCACGCTGATTGCCAACACCAGAACCCGGATGAATGCCTGTATCCGTTAATTGAATCGTACGGCATAGTCGCTTACTGCTCCTTGTCGCAAGTGCGTCAATAACAATAACGGCAGCTGGCTTAATTTTTTCCGCTAAGGCTTTTACAAATTCACTCGTTTCAAAGCCCGTTTGCCCCGTTACCCCCGGCGCATACATGATGAACTGTTCATTCGGATTTTCTGAAAATGCGCTTTGTAACTCATCAATTGCTATCGGTCCAATTGCATCTGGTGTAATCGTTTTATTACCTAGCCCTACAATAAGTATTTTATTTGGAGATTGGTAATGAATATCTTTTAACAGCATGGCAATATATTTTTGCAAAACTTGCTGCAATTGTGTAAAGCCATTCGTATCACTTGGGTAAAGCGTTGGAATCGACAGTGTTATATATGTTCCTTGCTTTTTGCCAATCTGCTGTTCTCCTTCTTTTGATACAGTTACCTTCGTAATCTCAACGCGCTGCTCACGCAGTTCTTCCATCAAAACCCCACTTTGTCGCGCTGTTCTTTCCTTCTGTTGCTGGGATTCATACGTTAACACTTCATCTGTTTCATCTACTAAATCTGTTCTACCCCAATTTACTTGTTCCATATTTTCACCTCATTTTTTAGTGTGGTCAAACTGTCAAGTAAATATTCTTTGCATTTATGTATTGCAATTAAGCTTGGGGTTTGGTAGAATGATTTTTGTTGTATTGACACATGAAATAAGTGAGAAGATACTCATCTCGTACCTAATATTTAGGAGGTGAAAGTTATGCCAAATATTAAATCTGCTATTAAACGTGTTAAAGTTAACGCAAAAGCAAACGAAGCAAACTCTCAAGCAAAATCTGCTATGCGTACTGCAGTTAAAAAAGCTGAGCAAGCTTTAGTTGCTGGTGCTGAAAATGCACAAGAATTAGTAGTTGCTGCTTCTAAAGCAGTTGATACTGCTGTTGGTAAAGGTCTTATCCACAAAAACGCAGCTGCTCGTACAAAATCTCGTTTAGCTAAAAAAGCTTAAGTCATATATTATGATGATGCTGCACCCCAAAGGTTAGAAAAAATCTAACTTTTGGGGTATTTTTTATCATTCGATTTCTTTCCAGAACAGACTTTATTATTAACTTAGGGTGATTGAAATGAATCAAAAAATTTTAATTGTAGAAGATGATTTATTATGGTGCTCTGTCGTTAGTGATTTTTTACAAAATCATCAATATGATATTACCATTGCAAACAGTGCTGAAGAAGCCATGGAAAAGCTAGATACAGATTATCCATGTATGATTTTACTTGATTTACTGTTACCTGGAATGAGTGGAGAAGCTTTTTGCGAATGGGTCAGAAATCATCACATGCATGATATATCTATTATTATGATGAGTAGCAAACATACTATAGAAGATAAAATTAACGGTTTAAAAATGGGCGCAGATGACTATTTAGTAAAGCCTATCAATTTAGAGGAACTACTTGCCCATATTGAAGCTGTATTACGTAGAACAGGATTATTTTGTCAAAAAATAATAAATAAAGGGCTTTGTATTAAACCACGAAAAGGTGAGGTTTTACTAAACGGTAAACAAATCAGTTTGACAAAACATGAGTTTATGATGCTATATTATTTCATGAATCATCCTAATATTATCCTTTCTCGCGAGGATTTAATTACACATTTATACCCAAATATTGAACGAGAAGTATTAGACCGCACTATTGATGCACATATCAAAAAATTAAGACTTAAAATTGAAAATGACCCTAAAAATCCAACTCGAATTATAACTGTTCGAGGCTTAGGTTATAAATATCTTGACGGCAATCAAATAAAATAAGCTTTCTTGAATTTATACTTTGCTCTTTTGATGTTAATAAAAAGGCGATTGTCCCAAAAGCATTGCACCGCCTGCCTTTAAGACATTTTCGATAATGTTTAAGCAAGTCTATTTTCGTAAACCTTGTTGCTTTTTGACAGATATTACTGTGGTAGAATACAGTAAGGGGGTTAAATTAATGGAAGGTTTTGAAATTTTTATTTATATTGCGTTCGGAGCAACTGTGCTTTTGGTTGTCGCATCGATACTTTTGAAAAAATTTATTCCAGAGAAGAAAGATAAGTATCTTAGTATTAGTTTTTATGGGCTACTAATAATAAGCATAGGTATTGTTATTATCGGCTTGTTTATAGGTGGTTGGAGTGGTATGGGTTATGGGCTTATTGGGGCCTCTATTCTCGTAGGAACAATAATAGGTCGTATTATAAACAGTGTCACAAGTTACTTTTTTGGCAAACAAAATTAATTGGGGTGGCAAGTTAAAAAAGTCATTTTTTTTGTAAGTACATGAAAAGGAAGAATTTCGTTTCTTTACTGCTAAAACACCATTGTCAGCGTCCAAAATGCCAGTTATACAAAGCTTTTTGGACGCCTCCTTAAGTCAGTTTATTTAAAATCTGCTAATACTTCTTCCCAATTAATCGTACCATCTTTTACTTGGTCACGTCGCTCCTTCGTCATAATATCAGAAGGTTTTCCACCTTGTGGCCAATCTTTATCATGACCCGTCCACTCTGGGCGGTCTTGAGATAAAATATAAGCGGCTAAATCTGCTGCATCTTGATCAGATAGAGAGCCAGCCGCACCTATAGGCATATATGCTTGAATATAGCCAGCCATTTTTGACATACGCCCTAAACCTGCCCCATCATTAAATGATTCTGGTCCCCATAAAGCCGGGCCTGTGTTCGCACCATTTCCGGTCCCATCTACTGCATGACAAGCAACACATGATTGTTGATATAGCTTTTCCCCATCTGTCACGCTTGGTGTCGGCACCTTTTTCATATCTGCTGATTTTGCCCATGGTCGTTCCTGACCAATTGTCACACCTTCAGAAATATATTTAAAATAGGCAACCATTGCTTCAAGCTCATCACTGTTTACTTCAAATTTTTCACCATTCATGCTTCGAACCATACAGCCATTAATCCGTTCTTCAATTGTTACAATATCACCTGAGCGAGCGATATATTTTGGATAATCTGCCATTACACCTACAAGGGATGCTACATTTTCATCTAAACCAGCCCCTGCGTGACAACTCGTACAAGACAAATTGGCCCCAACCTTCTCTTCCGCATAAATATGTGTTTCGTTAAAAAGATTAAAGCCATAAATAATATCTTCTTTCATTTTATTGTCTGGCACGTCATCCATACTAATTTTAGGAAATAAGTTACTTGCTGTAGCTACTTGATTTGTACTTACTGGTATGGGAGTTTCCACTATTGGTTCTGGTGTTTCTGAAACAAACTTTTGATTAACATAAGAACCAATTCCAATTGAAATAATGATACCAAGCCCGATTAATACTACTTGAAATATTCTCATAATCGTTCCTCCTCCTTTACCTACAGCATACTAGAAAGGAATAGGAAAAAATGGCTTTTGCATCATTTTCCATTAGATTGCCAAAGTTCTAAGAATGATATAGAACAATATTTTATTTTCATCAAATTTTCATATTCCATCTGTATAATTAGAATATTGTTTATGAAAAAAGTTCTAGATGAAAACTATAGCGGCTGTTCCGAAATAATCTCTCAAACAGCCCTATCGCTTTCTTAGATTTGAATTTTATAGTTTTCATCTTCTAGTTCATCAAAAAGCCCCTCCTTTTAAAGGAGAGGTTTCATTAAAAATAGCTCTAAAATACGTGCTCGGTTGTTACTTGCTGATTTTAATTGTAAATCTACAGTGGCAAGTGCGTTGAGCGCCTGTAATAATCGCTCCGCTGATGGGCGATTGCGCTGCTCAAGTATCATTTTTATGCGATATGGATGGACTTTTAGCTGTTTAGCAATTTGCTGTGGATGATAGCCTTTTGTTAATAAATAAAACGCCTGGCTCATTGTACGAATATTTGAAGCTAGCAAGCCAACGAGCATAATTGGCTCCTCTTTTTGGCGTAATAAATCATGATAAATCGTTAACGCCTCCGCCTGTCGATTGCCTAAATAAGCATTCAACATTTTAAAGGCATCATGCTCTAAAGTTTTCGCGACAAGCTCCTCTACAAGCGCTTCCGTTATTTCATGCTCTTGCCCTAAATAAAGCGCCATTTTTTCTAGCTCCATTTTTAGCTGCAACATATTGGCACCTACCGTTTCCACTAATCTCACTGCGGCTCCGTCATCAATCGCTTTTCCCGCAGCCTCGATTTCATGCTTAATCCACACATACAAATCTTGCTCCTTCGGTGTTTCAGCAGCAATTAAAACCGAATGCTCCTTCATTAACTTTGTTATTTTTTTACGTTCATCTAACTTTTCATACGGCGCTATAAAAACAGTTACTGCGGTATCGGTAGGATAAGACAACCAAGTTTCCAAACGCTTTAAATCATGCTCTATTTTTTCCTTCCCTTTTTCTGTCGCCTTTAAAAAAGAAGCATTTTTAGCAATAATCAATTTTTTGTCTGTAAAAAAAGGCAATGTGTCTGCTTCATCTATTACAACATCTACAGGCTGCTCAGCTAAATCAAAAGGAATCATCTCGACTTCCTCCTGCTCGCTTAACGCTTCCTTCAAACGTTTTATCGTCTCATCTATAAAATACGTTTCCTCGCCAACAATCAAATAAACAGGTGCAATATCCCCTTTTTTTATATCTTGCCAAATTTTTGTAATCATCACGAAACCCCTCTTTTACTTCATCGACCCTAGTATAACATTTCTCTTCATGCAATGGGGCGCACAAAATTGTCAGAATTGTTTGCGTGCCTGGCACCGACAAAATTGCGACAATTTAGCACATACTATGGCGAGGAAAGTTCGATTGCATATGGATTTTTGCAATGGCTTGACTTATAATTGAAAAAGAGTAGGAGGGATATATATGGCAGGTCATAACGATCCAAATTACGTAACAGAAAACCCATTTGAAGGCCGCGGTCGCGCTTCTCAACGCAATGATGCTATCGATGCTGGTATTGGCTTCGTCGTACCTTTTGGGGTATTTACAATAATGTTCATCATCGCAATGATTGTAGAAGTAGCTACTCGCTAATTTTTGAAAAAAGAAATTGTCTGAAAGGCATGCGAACGCAATGCTTTTCGGACAATTTTTTTGTTGAATTAATTTCCGTTTAGTTTAATATATTTTATTTTCCAAAGTATACATACAATGATTTTAAAGCCTTTGCTATTAGCTTTAAAATGAATAAATCAAAATGTGTTTTCAATTGTATCTCATGATGCTTTCGTCTTTTAGATACCTGTCTCGTCATTCAAAATGCATTGCCATTGTCTCATATGTTAGCTTATTACCATCCCATTTGACTGTTATCGTTCCTACTTCGCCTGTTACTAAATAAAAAATATTGTTGTTCTGTAAACGTGCAACTACTTCGGGATGCGGATGGTTATAGCGATTGTTTTTCCCAGCCATAATGATGGCTAACTGTGGATTCGTTGCCTCAACAAATTCATCAATACTTGATGTTTTACTCCCGTGATGCCCAAGCTTTAATATACTGACATCGCGAATGTCCTCATAAGCGGTTTGTAGCAGCGCTATTTCTCCTTCGCGCTCTAAATCACCCATTAATAATACTTTTAGTGCATCTGCTTCCATTAATAAGACGAGCGAATCATTATTGCCCTCGTATTCAATATCCTTTGGCCATAAATAGCGAAATTGGATATTTTCTGTTTCCCAAGCATCGCCTACCAGTTGTTCTCGGATGATTAATTTCTGTTTCTCTGCCTCTCGTAAAAAATCAAACATAACAGCCTTTTCTAACGAACGAGGCGATACATGTACTTCACGTACTGCTATTTCACGCAATATTTCTTCAGCACCTTCTACATGGTCGGCATCGGCATGACTCAAAATTAATTTATCGATTTTTCCGATTCCTTTGCCTTTTAAAAATGGCACAACAATTTGACGTCCCACCTCATATTTATTATGACGCCGCTTCCACTCCTCTTGCTCAAAGCGTAGCAAGCCGCCTGTATCTATAACATAGACTGCCCTGCGATAAGGCAACTCAATTACAATACAGTCACCTTGTCCCACATCAACAAAGGAAATGAGCAATTGCTTATTTGTATAAGGGAGCAGTTGCACAATAAACGCTGGTACAATAAGCACTGCGATAGCAAGATGCCATTTTTGTCGTTGTAAAAAATACAACGCTATGCAGGAACTGCTAAATAGCAATAACAGAACAATTGTTGTGGGCTTGCCAGCAACCCACATTTGATAAGGGATGCTCTGTACAAAAAGAATAAACTCCGTTAACAGCAAACGACACGGCTCATACAAGAAAAACGCCAATTCCGCAAGCGGCTTACATATATAGGTCAATAACAGAAATAATAAATTCAGCGGTAAAATCACGAAAGAAAATAAAGGGACAAAAACAATATTGGCGATAAAAGAGGATAAGCTAATTTCATAAAAATGCAGTAATAACAATGGATAAACAAGCACTTGACATACGCATGTCATCATAAATGTTTGGGCGAGTATACCTTGCAAGGCTGCTAGTAGCTTTGATGATAAAATTAAACTAAGCGCTGCCAAATAAGATAATTGAAAGCCAATTTGATACAAGACAGCAGGCTGCCAAATAACAAAAACAATAAAGCTAATTGCCATTGCTTCCAAAGCAGACAGTCGCCATTTAAAATAGCGCGCTAACATAACAATTTCCACGACAAGAACAGCTCTCCAAATAGAAGGTGCTCCACCTGCCACTATTGCATAGGTAGGTAAAAGAATTAATAGTAAAAGCGTCGCTAGTTCCTTGCGAATGCGCATACGTAAAAGCGTCTCAAAAAATAGCTTGGAAAGGAGCGCGACATGCAACCCAGAAATGGCAAATAAATGCGTAATGCCAAGCTTTTGATAAGCCCTATTCAATTCGGCATCAACTTGCTCCTGCGAGCCGATTAATAAAGCTTGCGCTTCTGCAACAAGGTTCGCAGGAAAACTTTTTTCTATATGATGCAGCATTTGAAAGCGTTGTTGGGTTAAAAGGCTTGTGATAGAATGCTCCTTTTCAATAATGCCCATAGAGGAAATTTCTAAAACCCCGCGCGCATGCTTACCCTTTAAATACTCAGTCATAGCAAAGCTATAAGGATGTGCTGGCATTTCAGGAATTACTAATTCCCCTTTTACTAGAAAACTTTGACCCGCTAAGGAATATTCGCTATAATATTTCTTTTCCTGCTCGTTATTCATTTCATAATGCACATAAAACTTCCGCCCATTATCTGCCTTCATGAAGCCGCGCAGTGATGCACCATCAATTTTATAGTCGCCTGTCCAACTAAGCGTTATAGGCATTTCGAAGGGCGCATCTAACTTATTTATTTGCCAGATTGTATAGCAATAAACAGCAACACAAACAATTGTTAACCACATTAAATGCATGTGTGGTAGTCGCTTATATTTACAAAAAGCAAAAAGCACAGCAAGCCATAAAAAAAGCCATAGTGACTCAAATGCTGCACCTACTGCAATGAGAACTACTATGGCATAGTATAACCATTTATTTTTTAAGTAATTGACCAAAAAGCGCATTCACCTTCTCTTCTAAAGGATGCAATTCCTCTTGAGAAGCACCGTAGCTACGCAATTTTTCAAGCATCGTCAATAATAGTTGCAATTTTTCCTCCTGCAAAAAGTCAATTTTTGCTTCGTCGAATGGAATATGCTTCACATTGACATCGGCTTTCGCTAATAACTCTAATGCATAGGGATTATTTTTATAATCCTTTGCATAATAAACATTTTTTATACCTGCTTGAATAATCGTTTTTGTACAAGGCAGACATGGAAAATGGGTTACATACAAATCTGCTCCATTCGCAGGTGTACCGTATTTAGCACATTGCAATAAAGCATTCGTTTCGGCATGTACTGTACGCACACAATGATTGTCAACAACATAGCAACCTTTCTCAATGCAATGTTCGTCTCCAGAAATGGAGCCGTTATAGCCACCTGCAATAATGCGTTTTTCCCTTACGATTGTGGCGCCAACCGCAAGCCTTGTACATGTGCTTCTTAACGCTAATAAATGGCTTTGTGCCATGAAAAATTGATCCCACGTAATACGCTCCATATGACAACCTCCAAAATTTCTTAACTTTAGTTTAGTCTTTTCGTGTAATTGGCGCAACGGGGTTGTAGAATTAGTTCACTTTAATTAAATCTTTTATTCGCTCGAAGGATTTTTCGCCAATACCAGACACTTTTTTTATATCATCAATCGTTTGAAATTTCCCAGCTTCATTGCGATAGCTAATAATCGCCTGTGCCTTAGCTGGCCCGATGCCGGGTATAGTCATTAGCAATGCTTCATCTGCAGTATTAATATTTACCTTTGTCGAGGTTTTGTTTTGACCATTTGGATGTGAAACAAAATTTATTTCTGCCATCTCTTCTCCTTGAAAAGGCACATAAATCACCATTTCATCCTGTAGGCGCTGGGCATGATTAATCATTTTCGTGTCTGCTTGCTCCGTATAACCACCCGCTAATTGAATGGCATCAATAATGCGATGTTCTTTCGTTAATTCGTAAACGCCGGGAAATTTAACTTGCCCTTTTACATCGACAACTACGGCTAAAACGCTTATTACCTCTTCCAAATCGTTTTCGCTAGCTTGTTCGAGCTGCACAGTCGCAGGAATGATTTCTACTGTTGCTGAATGGTTTTGTTGAAGAAAAAAATAGAGGAGTCCAATGATAAGTGCACTGGGGAGTAGCACCCTTTTACCGTATTTTTGAAGGTATCGTTGCATACCACACCTCTCTAAGAAGGAGGTAAATTCATATGGAGCTACCCTCACTATACAAGATTTTACCAATGATGAAAAGCCCTTTTATTTTATGTAAAAAGGCGAGGCTATCTAAAATAGCTTTGCAAACATCATAAGCAATTTCACCTCGAACCGGCTTGCGAAGAAAATCTCTCCTATCCGAATCAATATGATGCTGCTTGTCCAGCCACTGAAATAGAGCATTCCTCTCACCACTTTATAGAAGTGTGGGACTTCTGCTAAATCAAGCTAAATAACTTTATCAGTTACGCTCAGATTTTTCCAAGCTGTGACGTCCGCCGGAGGCATATGTCAACACGATATTGGTCACCCAGTATGTCGGGGGATTCTCTTTATCAGCGGGTGGTTTGGTCACCCGCTGAAAGAAATTAAATAGCCCCTTACCTATTTTATCGCGCGAATAAAAATGCGCTCGCTTTCCTCCTCAGGCTGTTCAGTCGACCAGTCGGCTGTTATATGCACCTCGCTAAAGCCGATTGCATAAAGCCATGCTTCGTACTTTTCTGGGGCAAATGTACGTTGGTAGTGCTCCTCATCAAAGCGTTCATATAAGCCCTCAGTCGCTTCTGCAAAAAAAGTCATGTAATGATAAATCGAATGCGGCTCTTTTCCTTGCTCTGTATGCCAAACATAAGTAATTTCTCCATCATCATAAGTGAACGGGCTTTCTAGAAAAATTTCATCCATTTTATAAAGCGAGTGGACATCGAAAAACAATTGTCCACCTTGGCGTAAGCTATCATAAATACGCTGCAATGTTTCAATAACAGCCTGCTCCTCACGCAAATAATTTATCGAATCTATTGGGATAATGGCGATATCTAGCTCATGAAAGCCTTCTAGTTGCTCCATCGACATCGAGATTAATGGAATTGATTTATTCGCTGCTGCAAATCGTGCGCTAGCTACCATCAGCATCTCCTCAGACAAATCGATACCGCTTACTTGATAGCCAGCCTCATCTAATAGCGCCGCAAGCACACCTGTGCCACAGCCAATGTCTAATAGAGTTGGGTATTTGGCTTGTGGTGCATAGGCTTTTATCCACTCTACATATTCGTCATATGGGATATCTGTCATTAATGCATCATAAACCTGCGCAAATCGTTCGTAGCTAGCCATTACAGTTCAGGTGCGTCTAGTTGAGGTGCATCTCCCCATAGGCGCTCTAAATTATAATAGGTACGCTCATCTTTATGGAATATATGAACAACAACATCGCCTATATCAACTAAAATCCAGCGAGCTGTATCAAAGCCTTCAACGCGCTTCACTTCAAAGCCATTCTCGTGTGCCTTTTCTTGAAGCTCACGTGCAATCGCCTGCACTTGGCGATCTGAATTACCGTGGCAAATAATAAAATAATCCGCCAGTAAGGAAATGCTGTGCATATTTAATACAACAATATCCTCAGCATGTTTATCATCTGCCGCTTTATATGCTAATTGTAATAATGTATCATTCATTAATTATTTAATCCTCTCTTATATAGTAGTTATAGCATTCGATTGATTGTGGATAAATCGCCAGTTCCATCTTTATTAAATGTGCCACCGAATGATGAATACATGTACGCATCGCGATTGTTAAATCTTTCTGTGCGACTTTACGTAAATCATCAACACCCGGAAAATTGCGATTTGGCTCAATCATATCTGCTATAAAAAGTATTTTTTCTAACTTCGTCATATTCGCGCGCCCTGTTGTATGGTAGCGAATGGCATTTAAAATCGTTGCTTCTGCAATTTGAAATTCCGTTTGCGCTATCCACGCACCGACAGGTCCATGTAAAATTTCAGTGCCCCAAGCAACCAATTCATTTCCTAGCTGATGTGTACGAACAATTTCTCGCATCCATTCCTCATCAGCATATTTTGCAACATCATGTAAAATCGCTGCTACTTCTGCTTTTTTTGCATCTTCATTATAACGCTTCGCTAGCTGAATCGCAGTTTCCATTACACCAATTGTATGAATATAACGCTTTTTTGGCATACGTGGTTTTATTGCATCAAGTAGTTTTTCGCGCTCCATAAAGACCTTCCTTTCGAATATATGCCTCTACTGCCTCTGGTACAATATACTTTAATGGCCCACCATTTTGACAGCGCTGGCGAATAACTGTAGAAGACAAATTCATTTCAGGTGTCTCTAGTAATTGTACTGGATACGTTGTTGTTGCTTCTGTTCCTGGTCGTTTAATCCCTACAAATTGTACAAAAGTGACAAGCTCCTCAATATGATACCATGTATGCAAGCTGTCAATCATATCGCCACCTATAATAAAATAAAACCGCGTATTAGGCTCGCGCTCCTGCAATAAGTGCATTGTATTATACGTATAGGATATGCCGCCACTTTCCAGCTCGCTCTTCTCTACCTTGAAATAAGGTACATCTGAAATTGCTAATTGAAGCATTTGTATTCGCTGCTCATCTGTTGCAAGTAGCTGTACCTCTTTATGTGGCGGTATGGCATTCGGCATAAAGCGCACCTCATCTAACTTTAACGCATGAAAAGCTTCATTCGCCATTAACAAATGACCGTTATGTGGTGGGTTGAATGTGCCCCCTAAAATTCCCACTCGTTTCATTAACTATTCACCTTACTTTTGTGTCGCCTTCGGTAATATAATTTTTTTATTTTGACGTGATTCCTTATACAAAATAACTGTTAAGCCAATTAATTGAACTAACTCCGCTCTTGTACCTTGTGCTAGCGCTTCAGCTACCTCATGTTTATCGTCCTCACAATTATCTAAAATACGCACTTTAATAAGCTCGCGTACTTCTAATACATCGCGCAATTGTGCAAGCATCGCATCATTGACGCCGCCCTTCCCTACTTGAAAAATCGGGTCTAAATGATGTGCCTCAGCACGTAAAAAGCGCTTTTGTTTACCAGTTAACATAAATATATAAATCCTCCTGTGGAATCGGGCGTTTATGTTTTTTTGAAGGGTTAAAAATATTAAATTCATTACCCCAATTCCATATTTTATTTTAATTGTGCTGTTAATTCAGCCATCGTATTCGCTGTATTTGGATAATGCCCTAGCCAATAATTGTAGGCAATCGCCCCTTGATGCACAAACATCCCCAATCCATTGACAATCGTTGCACCTTTGCTCTTTGCAGCCTGTAAAAAAGGTGTCATTAACGGATTATAGACAATATCAGCTGCAATAGCGCCTTGTGGAAACTTGTCTAAGGAAAAAGGTAATGTAAGTGTGCCACTTGTCATGCCAGCAGGTGTTGTTTGAATAAAAATCGCATACTCGTGTAGCTCATTCTCAGCCTGCTCTAAAGAAATCGCTTGACCACAGCCGAGCTGCTCTATAATCGACTCTGCTTTAGCAATGGTACGATTCGCAATTGTTATCTGCTTATAGCCTGCTGCAAATAGTGCAAAGGCGATGCCTCTCGCAGCACCACCAGCACCGATTAACAAAATTTCTTTTTCTTTATGCGCTGTACTAACGGCATCTTCTAATGAACGAACAAAGCCTGCGCCGTCCGTATTATAGCCTTTATATTTCCCTTCAGCTGTTTTTACAACCGTGTTAACAGCACCCATTTTTTCAGCTTGCTCATCTAGCTCATCTAATAGCGGAATTATTGCTTCTTTATGCGGTATCGTTACATTCCAACCCGATGCACCTAACTGCTTCAGCGAGGCAACCGCTTGCTGTAGCTGGCTAGCCTCCACATGAATCGGTATATATGCTGCATCGACATTCATTTCATAATACCAAGCATTGTGCATTGTTGGTGACTTTGAATGACTAATCGGGTCACCAATTACTGCAAACCATTTCTTCATCTCTACTCATCCTCTAACGTTAAATTAATGACGGGCGAATAAATACTTGCACTCCTTTTGGGGCATATGCTGCTATAACTACATTGGCATGCTGTGCTGTAATCCAGCCAAGCCCAGAAAAGACGATATCCGTTTTTGCTTCTTTAATTGAAAATTCATGACGCACAAGCTCAGGCAATTGCCCAATAAATTCTTTTGTCGGTGGTGCTAATAGCTCTCCTTTGTGCTCCGCATATAAATCATCAGCCTTTTCAAGCTTTGTGCGATGAATTGGTAAATCATTTGCTACATGCACAGTAAAGGCAGAGCGCTCTCCTCTAATAAAATCAAAGCGAGCAAGCGCACCAATAAATAATGTTTGACCAGCATTTTGCTGATAGACCTTTGGTTTAATTTCCTTTTTCGGCATAATATATTTCAATTCGCTAGCATCTAAATAATGCGCCATCTGATGATGATTTATAATGCCCGGTGTATCATAAAGTGCCGCACCATCGTCCAGCGGAATTTCAATCATATCTAATGTTGTACCTGGGAAATGAGAGGTTGTAATGACTTCTCCTTCACCTGTTGCCTGCTTAATAATACGGTTAATAAAGGTTGACTTTCCTACATTCGTACAGCCGACAACGAAAACATCCTTGCCTGCACGGTGCGCTTCAATCGCCTCGACAACCTCTGCCATACCTTTTCCTTTATGCGCAGAAACAAGCATTACATCAACAGGCTTTAAGCCAAGTGCCTTCGCCTCTCGCTTTAACCAATTAATGACCTTTTGCGGTTTCACCGACTTTGGCAATAAATCCACTTTGTTTGCAACGAGCAATACGGGATTTTTACCAACGAAGCGATGAAGCCCAGGCAGCCAGCTACCGTTGAAATCAAAAATATCGACAATTTTGACAATGAGCCCTTGCTGCTCTCCTAAGCCGTTTAAAATGCGTAAGAAATCATCATCCGTTAAGTTAACAGGCTGAATTTCATTATAGTTTTTTAAGCGGAAGCAGCGCTGACAAATAATTGTCTCCTTTTCTAAAGACGAGGCGGGGGCATAGCCTAGCTTGTCTTTATGCTCTGTTTGAATCACTGCTCCACAGCCTATGCATTGTGGCATTTCGACCATTATTTTTCCTCCCAAGTTGTAATTCCTTTACGTTTTAAATCATTAAAAATTCTACGCTCAATAAAGCGATTAAATAATGTAACTACCCCATCTGATTCAGCCACTGGGCGCACTAAAAATGTATATAGCTTTTGACGTTTACCACCAAAAATATCCGTTAATAGCTGATCTCCAACCATCGCAACCTCATTACGTCGTAATCGTAGCTGTAATAGACCCGCATAATATGCGGAACCAAGCGGTTTTCTAGCACGATGGATATAAGGGATACCGAGCGGTTTAGCAAAATGCTGCACGCGCTCTTCATTATTATTAGATACGATAATAACACGAATACCCGCAGCCTGTAATTGCTCGAGCCATGTCATTATTTCCTCCGTCGCGTCTGCTCGATTCCACTCCACAAGCGTATTATCTAAGTCGGTAATAATCCCTTTAATGCCCAGCTCATTTAAGATTTCTGGTGTAATTTCATGCACGCTATTCACATAAGCATCTGGTAATAAAAAATTATACAATATCTTTACTCCTTTAAATATATTGCGAATGTAAGGGCTGTCCAAAAAGTAGGCTAACGCACCACTTTCCAGACAGCCATTTGCTTCTCTCACAGCATCTATGATTTTTTATCCAGCATTCACGGGCAGTAAGACGCCTACTTCAAGACTTGAGTGAAAATCGACTTAAGAATCAACTGCCCGTAAATGCCCGATTGAGGCCAACACGATGTTGGTCACACAAGCATTTTCGCAGGATGCGAAGGTCTTAGCTTGTGTTCCTCTATCAACAATCTGTGGAGATGAGGAAAACCCTCACTGATTGAAGTTTCACTCTATTTGGATAACAAAAAATGTTTTATGCGACAACTTGAGATTGCTTTTTAAAGCTGTGAAACCCTACATATTCTTTCGCTATTATAACATAGTTGCAAAGGCTTCTCCCATTCTAATCGCATGCCCTTGCACGATATTTTCGTGAAAAGAAATCGTTGCATTTTCAAACAGCATCACAACAGTTGAACCAAATGAGAAATAACCGACTTCTTCTCCCTTTTTCCATGTCTTTGTCGTATTCGTTAAAACGATGGAATTGACAAATGTCGCACCTACTTTAATAAAGGCGGCATGTGCGTCATTGCCATAGACAAGCTCACTTACCATACGATAATTATGGCTAATTGGCTTTTTACCATATTGCAAGCCAACTTGATTGACGGGATATGATTTTCGACCGAGAACATATTGCTTCTCCACATAGGCATCAACAGGGCTGTGCATGCGATGATAATCTGCTGGACTTAGATAAAACACGATATATTGTCCTTTATCGTAGCGCCGCGCTGCCTCTTCATTACCTAATAAATCCACAAGCGAATAGGGCTTTTCCTTTACTGTTAAAATGAGTTGTTCCTTGATTTCTCCAAATGCCTCTATTTTTGCATCAACAGGACTAGCGAGTAGTGAGGCATCTTGATTGATTGGGCGAGCATCTACTTTTAGCTCGCGTGTAAAAAAATCATGCAAGCTTTGAAATTGCTCCATTTTTTTTGAAACTTCTTCTATATTAATATCGTATAATTTACTATAGCTTCGAATAAAATTTTTACTATAGCCCGATTTTGCAAATTTCATTAAGATGCTAGAACTTGTCTGACCATTCGTCAATTCAATGAGTTGTTGATAAATTTTTTCTTTCATCATGAATCCTCCGTTGCATTTATTCCATATAGCAGGCTTGTTTGAGTAAGAGATAACAAACCTGTAAAAATCGATTAGTGAAGCTAACAATCCGCCAAAGCCCGCTCGTAACTTAGCGTATTGGAAAGCCTTTACTACCTATTTTTAGTGGGAAGTAAGTAATTTAGTTGAATACATCAAAATAATGCTATGTTATTATATAGTTTAACAGCTTATTAGAAAAGTAGATATATTTTAAAGCTCTATCATTTTAGCGCTTAAAACAGTATAATAGAAAAATATTCAGTCGAAGGAGTGTTTCTAATGTTTCTTCTCCAAAAAGTTGATTTAACTGTGAAGAAAATAAAATCGAACGCTGCCAATTTAATTACGCTTCTAAATTTATCGTTTGGTGGTGCATCTATTATGGCATCGTTAAACGAAGCATATAACTATAGTGTACTATTTATTTTTATTGCAGCATTTTTAGATCGTTACGACGGTAAAGTCGCTCGAAAATACAATCAGGAATCCGCGCTCGGTAAACAGCTCGATTCAATGGGAGATATCATTTCATTCGGTGTCGCACCTGCAATTTTAATGTATGAAATTATTTTCTCGAATTTTGGTCTCCCAGGTATGTTTATCACAGTCTTTTACATTACATGTGGCGCCTTCCGCTTAGCGCGCTTTAATTGCACGGAATCATCTGGTTACTTTGTAGGACTACCGATTACAGCAGCAGGCACATTATTAACGATTACATTTTTCTTAGTGCCAATTTTTTCACCTGTCTTTTATTTAATCGTGTCACCATTACTAGCGTTGTTAATGATTAGCACATTTACATTAAAAAAAGTTTAACAACATAAAGGCTATCTGAAAAAGTAGTAACTTTTTCAGATAGCCTTTGCTTTTTATTATTCGATGCAAATAGACCACCTCAGATATCGCTAGCCTATCAATTACATTTTCACTACATTGTGCTTCTGCCGTGGTCGCATTCCATGCCACCATCCTCGGCGCAAAAGGATCATCTCAAAATGAATTTTCAGATGATCCTTTTCATGAAGTGCTAAAAATCGACATATACTGCTAAAAAGGCGGAAGGATGAAGCATTTTGAGCGGTATATTTTTTTCGCTCATTCAACTATGGTTAGAATTCCCTTCATTGCTCGGCTATTTAAAGGGGCAGGCGTTTTCTAAGCCATTTTCTCGTGAAGAAGAAGCAGAAGTACTAGAAAAATATTTAGCTGGGGATGAACAAGCGCGCCTTGATTTAATTGAGCGCAATATGCGACTTGTTGCACATGTCGTTAAAAAATTCCATCCTCCTCACGAACAGCTCGATGATTATATTTCCATTGGTACAATCGGTTTAATGAAGGCGGTCGCTAGTTATACGCCTGACAAAAAAACAAGGCTCGCCACATATGCGGCAAGATGTATTGAAAATGAAATACTAATGCATTTACGCGCACAAAAAAAGGTTCAAAAGGATATTTCACTTTTTGAATCCATTGGCGTTGACTACGAAGGGCAATCATTACAAATTCGCGACTTATTACAGTTAGATGAACAGCCCGCAATCGATATTTTAGAGCAGCAGGAGCGCTTTGCGCAGCTGTACGCCTATTTAAATACATTAGATGAACGAGAACTGGAAATTATTACGTATCGCTATGGATTGCAGCACCAAGAGCCATTAACGCAAAAGGAAATTGCAAAAAAACTCAATATATCGAGAAGCTATGTATCACGCATTGAAAAAAGAGCCTTGATTAAACTTTATCAGCAATTTAAACATAATCAGAAAGATTAGGGATGGCGTCTAACAAGCCGTGCAGTTGCCGACTTGTTGGACGCAAGCAGTGATGCTTTTTAAAATGAAGCACTCATTAAAAAGCGATAGGCTTTTGTGAGCCGTATTGCCTTTTAGTTAAATTGAGTAGCTCCGTTGCAAGTTTATTGAGCACTCATCGTGTTTTTTAAATGAATGGGCTGTTTGATACGGCAAGTTTGTTTTGGCAACGCATTGAAAGAAAGGCTTTCTTTTCTTTATGGGAAATACCGCAAAAGCTGTTGTTTTTCTCGTTTTCAAAGTCGACCTTCTTTATTTTCATAAGCAAACATTAGCAAAAGCGCCCAAAACGCCGGCAACTGCACGGTTTTTTGGACGCTCTCTTTATGCAGCATTATCATGTATATCTGCTGAAATAATAAGCATTAATACTACTGTCGCCATAATTGCTGCTGTCGCAATAAATACCATAAATATCTTCTCCTCACGACTAGTCA
Organism: Metasolibacillus sp. FSL K6-0083; assembly: GCF_038630865.1. Classification (NCBI taxonomy): domain Bacteria; kingdom Bacillati; phylum Bacillota; class Bacilli; order Caryophanales; family Caryophanaceae; genus Metasolibacillus; species Metasolibacillus sp. FSL K6-0083. The sequence continues at coordinate 1,098,593 of NZ_CP152046.1, forward strand.
TTTATTATAGCTTTATCGTATCATTTTTAACAATAGTCTGACTGTGACTTTTTTAACACTTCCCATGTAAAAAAAGCTAAAGCTTTGTAATTGCCTTTAGTACGACCTCTGTCGAATGCTTAGCAGCAGTTGGTAAAAATTCATCAAAAGTAATATTCGATTCTTTTCCAGCAATATCAGATAATGCTCGAATAACAACGAATGGAGTTGCAAATTGATAACAAACTTGTGCAACAGCCGCTGCCTCCATTTCCACCGCCTTCATTTGAGGGAAATGCTGACGCACTTGTTCGACGCGAGCCGGATTATGCATAAATACATCTCCTGAGCAAATTAACCCTACTGCCGATGCATGCTCACCCACTTCAGCAACTGCTTCCTTGGCAATATTTACTAAACGTTCATCCGCCTGAAAGGCAGCGGGCATTCCTGCCATTTGCCCTATTTCATAGCCGAAAGCTGTGACATCGACATCATGATGGCGCACTTCATCCGAAATAACAACCGCCCCCACTTCAAGTGTGGCATCAAAACCACCAGCGGAGCCTGTATTAATAACAACATCCGGTTTAAATTGCTGTAGCAATAATGTAGTCGACATTGCAGCATTCACTTTTCCGATACCACTTTTTAATAGTACAACTTCTTTTCCTTCATATGTACCTGCCGTATACTCACAACCTGCGATTGTTGTCACAGTAGTATTCGTTAGTGCCGCGCGCAGTAGTTCTACTTCCTGCTCCATTGCACCAATAACTGCAATTTTCATTTATGTTTCCTCCTACAATAAGTCACCTTTTACCATGACCCTTCAATTGTGTTAAGCTTTTCTAATTTTACAGGCTTCCAGCCCTCATTTGCAACCCATTCAATACTTACACGGTATTTCTCTGTTTTGTCGGCTGAAGAAACAACTGCGATTGCTGTATTTGCACTTCCATTATTTTTAAAATTCCAAACAATACTATCATCCGCTGATAGCGATGTAGCTGCAAAAACAGTCGCTAACTTTTCCTCATAATCGATATGCCCCTCTTTAAAAACAGACGTATGCGGCTCTGTTTGCGCCGTTTTTGTTGGCTGCCAATCAGGATTAACTATCACTTCATCTACAAGTGGGTCCGTAGATGGCATTGCTATATTTTCTTGTGTAGAATCTTCTGAAGAATGCCCTGTTTGCTGCGAATCGTTTGATAAATTCGATTCATCCGTTTCATGTGATGCACTACTCTCATTAAAATCATCTGATTGATTTTGAGAAACGTCATTCGCATCCGTATCTTGCTCATTTCTATCATTTGTATTTACATCATTTGCATGTTCATCTGTTTGCTGTTCATTTGGCTCTTGCTCAGCCGCTTGATCGTCGCCTGTGAAAAAAATAATATAGCTCGCGATACCTATTAATACGATAACGAGCGCAATTAAATAGTTTAGTAAACGATTCATACTATTATTCTTTTGTTGACGACGTTGTGAACGGGAATAGTTATTTTGTTCATAATCTGCCATACATTTCGCTCCTTTATGTTTAGCTGTCATTTTCGCCTCTTTACTTATGATAGCATGACGCGCTACTTGTAAACAAAGTTCCGATGCTAATAAACAATCCACCAGAATGTTGCACGAATATGTATGAAAAAGCCCAAAAAGTAGCCATTACTTTTCGGACTTTCTATTCCGTATTTATTTTAAAACAAGTTGCTGAACTGCCTTCAAATAGCTATGAAAGTCTTGCTCAATCAATTAGCCAATTTTTAAAATTTCTACTTCCATATCTCCACCTGGAGTTGTTAATTTTACTTTGTCGCCCACTCGGTGCCCCATTAATGCTTTGGCAATTGGTGAATCGTTTGAAATAAGCCCCTCTAATGGGTCTGCCTCAGCTGAACCTACAATTGTATATGATTCTTCAAAATCAGCACGCTTCCCGTCGATTAATTCATCGAACGTCACTGTTTTTCCTAAAGTGACTGTGTCGCTTGCTGCTGACTCGTCCTCTGTAATAATTAAAGCATTGCGTAACATTGATTCAATTGTTGAGATACGGCCTTCAACAAAGCCCTGCTCTTCTTTTGCTGAATCATACTCTGAGTTTTCAGATAAATCACCGAAGCTACGAGCAATTTTAATGCGCTCTACTACCTCTTTACGCTTTACTGTTTTTAAGTGCTCTAATTCTTCCTCTAATTTAGCTTTCCCCGCTAAAGTCATTGGGTATTGTTTTTCATTTGACATAATACTCATTCCTCCATTGTTCTAAAACTGTACATTTGTTTTTTTCATATTTTATGCAATCGTTTACTTTTTAGAAATCATACTTTAATCAATTACATGTCGTCCACACTTTCTCAAGCTTAATGGAGAAAGTTAACCTAAAGCCACATCTATTAGAGATTCTTCATCATTTTCGCTCTTTTAGATGGTGTTCCTCTTATTTTAACGGGCTTTACGCCACCTGTTGTATTTTAGATAAAGTATGTTGCTAGTAAATGTATGAATGAGCGGGCTCCATTAGAAGCTGCCCGCCCATTCTATTTGTATCTACCATATTTTCAGTTAGTTATCTCGACTTGGCGGATGTCACAGATTTTAAAATGACTTCCCCCGCTTACTTTAAGTAGAAAGTTTGAACAAAAGTTAGCCTCGGTGTAATTAATCTGAAATTTACGGTTTAAACTGTTTTTTCTCTATTGCAATACAGTGAAACTGCATCTTTAAATGTAAATACTTCCCTATCATATTATACATTTGATTCAGTTTCAAGAATTGTTTTGATTTTTGTTACCATTAAATCAATTGCAACCCCATTATCCCCACCTTCTGGAATAATGACATCTGCATAGCGCTTCGTCGGTTCGATAAACATATTGTGCATTGGGCGCACTGCTGTTAAATATTGTTCGATAACGGAATCAGCTGTACGACCACGCTCCTTAATATCGCGCTGCATTCGACGAATAATGCGTAAATCAGCATCCGTATCAACAAATAATTTAATGTCCATTAAGTCACGTAAACGCTCATCCTCAAGCACTAAAATACCTTCAACAATAATAACATCCTTTGGCTCGACACGAATCACTTCGCTCGCACGTGTATGCTCAACATAATCATAAACTGGTTTATTAATTGGCTGACGCTCTAGAAGCATATTCGTGTGTTCAATTAAAAGCTCTGTGTCAAACGCTAAAGGATGGTCATAATTCGTTTGCAAACGCTCCTCAAACGTCATATGACTTTGATCTTTATAATAATAATCCTGCTCAATTACTACAACAGAATGGTCTTTAAAAACTTCGTAAATGGCACGTGTAACACTTGTTTTCCCTGAACAAGAGCCACCAGCAATACCAATAACTACAGGTCGCTTTGCCATCTAGTCATTCTCCTTGCGCATCATATTTAGTTTTGTTAATGGACGATCCACTTTGAATTTTAAAATTTGTAGTGGATGACGTGCAACATCTAATTCATTGCCATCCTCATCCCAAATTTGTCCAACTGTCATTTGGAATGTCTCAATATCTGGACCAAAAAATTCAACCGTATCTCCTGGCTTGAAATAATTGCGTTGCTCCATCGTCACCATTTCTGTCTCTTTATCATAATCAAGCACAAGCCCTGCAAAATCCCATTTCACTTTGCCTGCATGGAAACCAAACATTTGCTGCTTATAGCTAGGCTCCCCTTCAAAGAATGAAGAAGCAGCTGCACGATTGGCACAGCGGGATAGTTCCTCCAGCCATTCTTTTTTTATTTCAAAGTTTTCTGGGTCTGCACAATAGGCGTCAATCACTTTACGATATACCGACACAACTGTCGCCACATAGTGAATTGATTTCATCCGCCCTTCAATTTTTAATGAATCAATGCCTAGCTCAACCATATGCGGAATAGATTCGATTAATTTCAAATCTTTCGGACTCATCGCAAACGGTGCTTCGCCATCTTTAAATAACGGCTGTTCCTCACCATCTACTTGCTCATATAAATCATAATCCCAACGACAAGATTGACAGCATCCTCCGCGGTTAGAATCACGTGCGGTCATATGGTTAGACAGTGTACAGCGACCTGAATAAGCTATGCACATTGCCCCATGTACGAAGGCTTCGATTTCAATATCGACTTCTTCCTTCATCTTTTGCATTTCAATTGCCCCAACCTCACGCGCTAATACGACGCGATGTAGACCTTCATCCTTCCAGTACTTGACCGCCTTCCAGTTGGATAGTGATTGCTGTGTAGAAAGATGAATTTCTAACTTTGGTGCAACACGACGACAAGTTTCAATAATTAGTGGGTCTGCTACGATAATACCGCGCACACCAACCCCTTCAATTGCCTGCAAATACTCTTCAAGTCCATTCATATTTTCATTATGTGCAAAAATATTTGTTGTAACGTAAACAACAGCACCATATTTATTTGCGAAGCGGACACCTTCAGCCATCTCCTCAATTGAAAAATTGCCCGCATTTGAGCGTAAACCAAACTCCTGACCGCCGATAAATACTGCATCCGCTCCATAATGAACCGCAACTTTTAATTTTTCTAGACTACCTGCAGGGGCCAATAGCTCTGGCTTTTTTGTAATGACACGTTTGCCATCGATTATTTCGCTTATTTTATCATTTTGAATTAACTGCAGCATGACATAAGCTCCCCTTTCTTAATATACTGTTTCTTTATAAATAAAGCCTGTATCTAATGGGCGTAGCTCTGGCTGAATTTCCTCAATTTTCGCTAGAAGCTCGTCCTTCAAATCTTCATATGCCTCTTCACCCTGCTCGAAATAGGCATCAATTGCTTGACGGTATAAATTTGTTACTGTTACAACATAGTCGAAACTTTGCAATATCCCATCAAATTTTAATGAATCAATACCCGCTTCAAAAAGCTCCGTTAATTCATCAATAATACACATATCGTTTGGCGAAAAAATATGAGTGCCATTTATATCTTCAAAAATAGGATATTTATTTTTACGCTCTTTATCATGTAAAAACATATTTTTACTATCTTTACGATTTTCAATTGCCATTACTTCATCTCGGTATAGGAAGTAATTGCCTAGCAGCTTTCGTTTCGATTGGAACATACATGTCATTCCATGTACTTGCACTTCAATTTCATGCGTCGTATTTTCCTTAATTTCAACTACTTCATCTAGCGAAAGCTCGCGTGCTAGAACAGCTCGCTTCGCACCACGCTCTCCCCAATAATTCACTTGGAACCAGTTTGTCGCAATTGTTTCAGGGCTCCAATGTAAAGGTATCGTAATATTTAACTCTCGCACAACCATAACGACAGCTGGGTCTCCAAATAATAGAGCATCTACACCGATACGCTGCATTTCTTGTAAATACGCCTCTAATGCCTCGATGCGGTCATTATGGAATAGCGCATTGACTGACACATACACTTTTTTACCTGCAGCGTGAATGATTTTTGTCGCCTCTTCCACTTCGGCTACGGGAAACTCTCCAGCTAATCGTAAGCCAAACTGTTGCTCACCAATCACAAATGCATCCGCACCTGCCTCGATTAATGCTTTAATATGCATAATTGATTGCGGCGTTACTAATAATTCAGGTTTTTTCACCTTGTTCACCTCTTCAAACAAATTAATAGACCATCACCAATCGGGAAAAACGCACTTGTATAATCTGGGTGCTGTAAAATCCAATTAGTAAAGCTGTGTAAATTGCGAATCATCGTTCGCTTTCTTCTCGGTACTTCCTTCATCTCTAAATCTGATAAGCCATGCATATACATATTATCAATGTAAAGTACACCACCTGATGGTACAAGTGGAGAATATTTTTCAAAAAACTTTTGATATTGCCCCTTTGCCGCATCAATAAATACAGCATCGAACGGTGAGGCTAACGAAGCAACATCTACTTCTAACGCATCCCCCTCAATAACTTTAATACGCTCTGCTACTTCTGAACGAGCAATAAAATTACGAGCGTGCTGTACTCGCTCAACATCACGTTCAATTGTCGTAATATGGCTATTCGGTAAAGCAAGTGCCATTCGAATCGCCGAATAACCAATAGCTGTACCGATTTCTAAAATTTTTGCTGGGTTTTGAATACGTAGCAATTGATTTAATGCATCAATGCCAATAAGCTGCATAATTGGAACATGATGCTCCTCGGCAAACTTCTCCATCTCCTGTAGTAGCACATTACGCGGCTGTATAAAAGATGCAATATACGTATCTGATAATTCCATTTGTTTATACTCCTTTTAGACAGGCGTCCTTTTAACAAAAAGAAAAAGCGAAACGATGTGTTTACGCCTGTCGCCTATCATGTAACTCCATATGAATAGAAGGGTGTCCGAAAAATCCATATTCCACGACTTTTCGGACAGCCTTATTAGTATTTCAATATATTCTTTAAAAAACAACATCTATGATAGCACGAATGGCGAAAGAATGCGAATAATGTTTTCCTATTCTCATTTGACTATATAGTCTAAATTATTAAAGGATACTTTACTCTTTCTACAGCCCCTCATCTTAGCGTAAATACTGCTCAATATTCGCTAAATGCTCCTCATATGTTTTCGCAAAATGATTTACCCCATCTTTATCGGCTAAAAAGTATAAATAATCCGTCTGAGATGGGTTCAATGCCGCTTCAATTGAGACTTTACCTGCTCCAGCAATTGGTCCTGGTGGTAAACCTTTATTCTTATACGTATTGTAAGGGTTGTCTACCTCTAAATCCTCGTATAACACGCGATCCTTATGCGAACCGAGTGAATACAAGACAGTTGGGTCTGTTTGCAATGGCATATCAATTGCTAAACGATTGTAAAAAACACTCGCAATTGTTTCACGGTCGGTTTGTGCAGTAGCCTCTTCCTCCAACAGTGAAGCAAATGTCAATAGCTCATGTATCGTCATTTCTTTCTCTTCTATAATAGAGCGATACTCCATGACAATATCATTCGTCGCCTTCAGCATCGTATCAATAATAACTGCAAGCGAAGGCTGTTCCTCATAAAATGGATATGTCGCAGGATATAAATAGCCTTCTAGCGCATAGCGAATATTTTCATTATAAATATCTTCTGTTAGTAAGTTTGGATATAATCCGATTAAGCTCTCAATATAAGTAGCGTCTGTAACTTTATCCATAAATTGCTGTGCAGTGAAATTTGTATTTTTTTCTATGACCGTTGCAATTTGCTCCAAGGTTAAACCTTCTGGAATCGTCATCGTAAATACTGGCTCGCGATAAACTTTCCCTGTTTTCAAGCTTTCAATAATTTCATCTAATGTCATAGCCTTTGTTAGCTTGTAATTACCAGCTTGGAACTGTGATTCATTTTTAAATTTCGCATAGTATTTAAAAATTTGTGCATTTTTTATAATTCCATTTTTTTCTAGTGTTTTTGAAATTAATGTGACACCAGAGCCCATCGGAATTTCAACCGCAATTTCAGCAGTTGCATTTGGATCAACTGGCTGCAACGCAGAGTTTACATATTTATAGCCCGAGTAGCCACCTACTCCGATTACGATAAGTGCAATTAAAGTAATAATCATCACGATACGGCGAACAATTTTTACTTCTTTTTTCTTGCGTTTCATGCTGTTAAACATTTGTTGCTTTTTTGATTCATTATCCACGGGTCAACCCCCTTATCCCGTATTAACAGGCAATAATTTGCTCTGCGATGAGTGACCGCAGGAGCATTTCTTTTGTATATCGCTAGCAAATTTTAAGCATCTGATAAACCGCCTGTAAAAACCCGATTGGTGAAAGCTAATAATCAGTGAGGGATGATCCCCCACTGATTGAAGTTTCACTTTAATTTCTCTTTCATATCATACAAGATAATACAAAAGGTGACAACTGAAATAGGAGGCTGCTTTTAACATATCACTTCCTTTAGAAAAGTGTTCACTTTTTTAACAAGTCTTCAAACGCTTCCTTTACATGTATGAACAGATGTTAATGACGAAATAAGTAATTTTACCTTTTTGGACATATTTCAAGGCTACTGAAACCCACTACATTTTAAAATACTTTAACATAAAATTAGGGCTGTGGGAAAAGGATATACCTTTTCCCACAGCCCCATCTCCCATATTAAATATTTGCTTACTTTTGCCAGTAGTCACAAAAGGGGCATCTCAAAATGTCTTTTCAGACGCCCCCTTATCTCTTTCTTTATTCCGCAACCTCTGCCAATGAAGCAAGTACTTTTTCAATCATTGCCCATTCAGCCTCCGATTCAATTGGTAATAGCTCTGTCACTTCACCATTCTCACCTGCGATATAGGCAGAAGCAAATACTTCAGAAGGCTCTTCTCCCTCTTCATCAATTGCGTAAAATAAATAGGCTTTCCCTTCTACATCGAAACGATGTAGAATGCGGCAATAAATATCCTCGCCGTCCTCATTTGTTAATGTCATATAGTTCGCTTGATCCTCCGAAAATTCATCAACTAGTGTGTTTAACACTTCCTGTACCATTTCCCATTCAGCTTCTGTTTCAAGTGGAGCAAAATCACTTACTTCACCAGCATCATTTAATTCGCAGCGCAGTGCCGAAATTTCACCATCATCTTCACCTTCAATTGTATAAAGCACATATGAATGCTCTTCTGCGTCAAATGTAAAGATGACACGGCACACCACTTCCTCACCAGCATCATTCAATAATTTAAAAAACTGTTCGTCCATTATCATTTCCTCCTTTATTCCGTATTAATCGACTGTAGATTCCAACATCTAACTTGAAAAGGTGGCAACAGCCTGTCAAAACTAGATTATTAGCCTTGCTTTAATGCTCAAAAAGAAAGCAGAGTTGGCATACCGCCTCCCCTGCTATCCATGAAGTGACTGACTGCTATTCCTCGTCGTCGAACTCATCCTCTAATGCATTTAATACGTCTTCAATTAAATCCCATTCAGCTTCTGTTTCGATTGGCTCTAACTCGCCATCTTCACCGTTTTCAGATGGTGTGAATGATGACGCAAAAATTTCAACTTGCCCTTCATCATCCTCTTCTGCACCTACTAAAGAATATAAAACGTACGATTTACCGAATTCTTCTGAATCAAATGTGTGTAACACTTCGCAAAGTTGTTCATTACCATTTTCATCAATGATTGTAATATGACGTTGTTCTTGTTCCATTACCAGTCACCTCTTCATGTTATTTAGGCATAGCCTCATTCTTATTATCTATTCATTATACAAAATGAATATTATTTTACACATCAAAGTAAAGAAATTTTACTTTTGATGCTTCTTTAGCAAAGAAGTAATCTTTAGACAGTCCCTTTACTGTCCAAGTATCCTTGCAGAATCATGACAGCTGCCATTTTATCAATCACTTGCTTACGCTTTTTACGGCTGACATCCGCTTCGATTAACATGCGCTCCGCAGCCATTGTTGTCAAGCGTTCGTCCCATAATGTGACGGGGAATGCAAAGACTTCCTCTAGAAGCGCTTTGTACCTCTCACTAGCCTCGCCTCGTGGACCAACAGTATTATTCATGTTTTTCGGATAGCCAACAACGAACTCCGTTACAGCATATTCCTTTACAAGCTCTTTAATGCGTTCAAGACCAAATTGGCCTTGCTCCTCATCAATTTTTACCGTTTCAATCCCCTGTGCTGTCCAGCCAAGCGCATCGCTAATTGCGACGCCGACAGTTTTTGTGCCGACGTCTAATCCCATAATTCTCATTTTGTCGCCTCATTATTCTTCCTAATGTAAAATTTCACGAGTTCCTCTAAAATCTCATCTCGCTCAAGCTTACGGATTAAATTTCGTGCGTCCTGGTGGCGAGGGATGTATGCCGGATCACCAGATAACAAATAACCAACAATTTGATTTGTTGGATTATAGCCTTTTTCTTCTAATGATGCGTATACTTTTAACATCACTTGCTTTACTTCTTGTTCCATTGATTCTTCTGGAAAATTAAATTTCATTGTTTGATCAAACGAACTCAAGACCAGCACCCCGCTTTCAGAAAGTAAGGAGATGGATTTTGCCCATCTCCACTTTTTCTTCATTATACTTGATTATAAATACAAGTTCAATTACGCCTCGACTAACTCTAATCTAGATTTTCCCAAACTCACTCTGAAAATCTATGATATCCGCCGGAGGCATTCATTTCTTTCAGAGAGCATGTAGATGCCCACCGGAAAAATTAAATGCCTTTTACATAATCATACACAGAATCTAACGCTTGTTCAAGTTTTGAGCCGTCTTTCGCGCCAGCCATAGCCATATCTGGACGACCGCCACCTTTACCACCACAAGCCTCCGCAACAAGTTTTACGATATTTCCAGCATGGTAGCTTCCACCTACTAAATCTTTCGTTACCCCCGCACAAAGCATGACTTTTTCACCGTCAACAGCCCCTAAAACAATGACTGCCTTTTCCATTTTCGATTTCAAATCGTCCATCATTTGACGCAATTGATTATTGTCTTTTGCATCTACCTTTGTCGCTAAAACTGTTACATCGCCCACTTTTTGTGCCGCATCTAAAATTGCACCAGCTTGTGCGTTCGCTATTTTTTGTGACAACGATTCGTTTTCACGCTGCAATTCTTTATAATCAGCTTGCAGACCTGTTACGCGCGCTACTAAATCCTTTGGATTTGCTTTAAATTGTGCTGCCGCCTCTACTAAAACAGCTTCCTCTTCCTTCGTAGCGAAATAAGCACCCTTCCCTGTGACAGCCTCAATACGTCTTGTACCTGCCCCAATACCGCCCTCAGAAAGTATTTTAAAGAAGCCAATTTCTGAAGTACGTTGCACGTGAATACCACCACATAGCTCAATTGAATAATCTCCTACAGATACAACGCGTACAACCTCGCCGTATTTCTCACCGAATAAAGCCATTGCTCCCATTGCTTTTGCATCATCAATCGACATTTCAGCAATGACTACCGCAATATCATCCCAAACAATTTCATTTACTTTGCGCTCAATTTGTGCCAGCTCTTCCTTCGTCACTTGCCCGAAATGAGAAAAATCGAAGCGTAGGCGGTCTGGACCTACATAAGAACCCGCTTGGTTAACATGCTCACCTAAAATATCCTTTAATGCACGATGCATAATATGTGTCGCCGTATGGTTTTTAATTGTTAAATTGCGCTCTGCGCGGTTTACTGCCGCGTGTACTGCATCATCTAGATGTAGCTCACCAGATTCCACAATAATTGTGTGTAATGGCTGTCCGTTAGGTGCTTTCTGCACATCTTTAACGAAAGCTGTAAAATTATCATTAGAAATAGAGCCATGGTCCGCAATTTGACCACCCATTTCTGCATAAAATGGTGTTTCAGCAAGCATTACTAACGCTTCTTGACCTTCTGATGCAACGTTTGCTGTTTGACCATCTATCACAATCGCTGTCACCTTTGTCTCTGCTGTTAATGTATCAAAGCCGATAAATTGACTTGGCGCTGTTAAATTTGCTAATACTTCATTTTGCACTTGCATTGAATCAACATCTTGGCGTGCTGCACGTGCGCGCTCACGTTGCTCCTCCATCGCTACTTCAAAGCCTTTATCGTCAACAGTCATTCCTACCTCTTCCGCATATTCCTCTGTTAGCTCAATCGGGAAGCCATACGTATCATATAGACGGAATGCGTCAGCACCAGGAATAAATGTTTCTCCCGCTGCTTTTTGTGTTGCGACTACTTCATTAAAAATAGCTAAGCCGCCATCCAATGTTTCGTGGAAGCGTACCTCCTCATTTTTAATAACGCGTTGAATAAATTCTTGCTTATCTTGTACTTCTCGGTAAAAGTCATGCATAATTGCTCCAACTGTCGGCACGAGCTCAAACATAAATGGCTTTTCAATACCGATTTGCTTTGCATAACGCACAGCGCGACGCAATAAACGTCGTAATACATAGCCGCGTCCCTCATTCGATGGTAATGCACCATCGCCGATAGCGAAGGCAACTGTACGAATATGGTCTGCAATTACTTTAAATGGTGTATTAATATCTTCCTGTGAACCAAAAATCTCACTTAAATTTACTTCATGCGGACGTTTATACGAGCGGTTTGCAAATTCCTCGATTTTTTCGATAATCGGCATAAATAAATCTGTATCGAAGTTTGTTGGTACATTTTGGACCACTGAAACGATACGCTCTAAGCCCATCCCGGTATCAATGTTTTGCTTTGGTAATGGTGTATACGTATGGTCTGGATTATGGTTAAATTGAGAAAATACAAGGTTCCAAACCTCTAAATAACGCTCATTTTCCCCACCTGGATACATTTCTTCCTCTGGCGTGTTAACACCATATGCTTCACCACGGTCATAGAAAATTTCAGAGTTCGGACCAGATGGGCCTTCCCCGATATCCCAGAAGTTGCCCTCTAAACGAATGATGCGCTCCTCTGGAATGCCAATTTCATTACGCCAAACATTATAAGCTTCTTCATCCTCTGGATGCACTGTAATAGACAGAAGCTCAGGGTCAAAGCCCATCCATTTTTTATCCGTTAAAAACTCCCAAGCATAGTGAATCGATTCTTTTTTGAAATAATCACCAATCGAGAAGTTCCCTAGCATTTCAAAAAACGTATGATGACGCGCTGTTTTACCGACATTTTCAATATCATTTGTGCGAATTGATTTTTGGGCATTTGTAATACGTGGGTTTTCTGGAATAATACGACCATCAAAATACGGCTTTAATGTCGCTACACCCGAGTTAATCCATAATAATGTCGGGTCATTAATGGGCACAAGAGGCGCTGATGGCTCGTGATGATGCCCTTTTTCTTTAAAAAACTCTAAAAATAAGCGTCGAATTTCTGTTGCTTTCATAGCTAAAATTCCTCCTAATATTAAAAATAGTGAATGATGGACAATCAATGATTTACTCAATTTAAACCAATTACGCATCGGGATTTTGGATTGTACTTGCACAATTTATTCCTTTTCCCCCTAACATCCACCGAAGGCTTAAGCCTACATGAAGTTGGTCACTTAGTCGTTATCTTGGTATGCGATGTTCTTAGATTGGGCTCTTCTTTATCAGTGAGTTTCGTACCACATACTGAATTAAATGCTTTCATCTCACACCTGTGGAGCTGGGAGCTTTCTGCTGAATGAACATAAAAAAAGCCCCCATCCCAAAAAGGGACGAAGACATTATTTCGCGGTACCACCCTAATTTATAAACTACTTAGCAGCAATTTATATCTCAAGTGCCTGTAACGTAAGCAAACGGCAAGGATTAGTTGCACTCTGGAGTAGCTGTTCAGCGATAATGTATGGAGATTTTTGCAGCCTGGAAATCTCTTTCTAAACATTCATTAAAGCCTACTTGTTCCATCATCGTTTTGTTTTTATTATGCCTAAATTATATGCAATAGTTGATATGCTGTCAACGCATTGACTAGATTTTTTAGTGATTCATTCGAGTATGTCGTTACGTCCAAGACAAGTATTCCCTATTTCATAAAATCTGATGGTGCGATGCCCTCCATACCAATCAACGGATGAATATAGGGAGCTGTTTCTGCATTTAAAATAGGTGGCGTAGATGTTGTATAGCTTTCTTGTGCTTCAGCAATTACTTCAACAATTTCTTCATCCATTGGATTTAATCGGGCAGTCAGGCTTGTAAAACGCTGTAAATCATCCGTTTTCATTAAGCCCTGTGCTAACACATCTGGCTCTCCGCACAAAATTAAAAAGTTTTTTGCTCGCGTAATCCCTGTATACAATAAATTGCGACGCAGCATTTTCGAGTAACCGCGTACAATTGGCATAATAACCGTTTGGAATTCAGAGCCTTGTGATTTATGAATGGAGCAGCAGTATGCTAATGTTATTTGATTTAAGTCACCGCGCTGATACGTTACTTCAATCCCGTCATATGAGACAACGAGCAAATCTTGCTTTTCCACCGTTTCTTTTGCCTTTATTATCGCAACAACCTCCCCCATATCACCATTGAATACGTTGCTATCTGGTTGATTGACAAGCTGTAGCACCTTATCACCAATGCGATAAACGGTATCGCCAAATGCTAACTCCTTACGCGTGCCGTCATTCGGGTTAACAAGCTCTTGAATTTGCTTATTTAATGCATCAATGCCTGCTGGTCCCTTGTACATTGGTGCTAACACTTGAATATCACGTATCGCCTGACCCTTTGCCGTTGCACTTTTGACAATTTGTGTGACAACGCTCACAATTTGCCCAGTCGATGCTTGGATAAAGGAGCGGTCTGCTGTTTTTTGAGTTATTGTAGGCGGAACTGTACCTTGCTTAATTTGATGGGCAATATCAATAATCGTTGAGCCCTCTGCTTGCCTGTAAACATCTGTTAATTCCACAGTTGGCACTTGCTTTGATGTTAATAAGTCCTTCAATACTTGCCCCGGTCCAACTGGCGGTAACTGGTCTTGGTCACCAACAAAAACCACTTGGACATCTTTTGCTAAGCTTTTGAGTAGCTGGTGCGCAAGCCATGTATCGACCATTGACATTTCATCTACAATGACAAGACGTCCTGTGATTTCACGCTCTGTTTCTTCTTCTTTTTCCTGACCTGTGAATCCTAATAAACGATGAATTGTCATTGCAGGTAAGCTGGTAGATTCAGCCAAACGCTTGGCGGCTCGTCCTGTCGGTGCTACTAATATAATAGGAAATGGCTCTTCTTTTTTAGCATATGTTTTTGGGTCAAGCGACAGGCCGTGTAGCTCTGCATATACTTCTACAAGCCCTTTCACAACAGTCGTTTTACCTGTACCCGGTCCACCTGTTAAAATCATTACCGCATTTTGCAAAGCGCACTCAATTGCTGCGACTTGCGAAGGTGCATATTGTACCCCATCACGCTCCTCTAGCTCGCCAATTGCCTTTAAAATTTCATCCTTAGAAAAATGCGACTGCTTCTTATTGTTCGCTACAAGCTCTAAAACTTTCGAGGCGATGCCCACCTCACTAAAATAGAGTGATGGTAAGTACATGCGCGTTTCCTCACCACAAATTTTGCTCTCCTCACGCATTTCAATGCAAGCCTGCGAAATTGCCTCAAATGGGATTTCAACTCGCTGGCTTTGTTCTAGCATTGACTTAACTGTCGGCAGCACCTGCTCCGCCTCTAAATAAACATGCCCATCGGATAATGCGGCTGCTGTTAAAACATGAAAAATAGCTGCTTTAATGCGGTCAGGGTGATTGCCTGTAATGCCGAGCTTTGAGCCTAAATCGTCGGCACGTCCAAAGCCAATTCCCTCTATTTCCTCGATTAAACGATACGGATTTTCTGTCAATAGAGTGATTGTGTCCTCGCGATATGTTTGATAAATTTTCATGCCGAGCTGCGGTCCGAACCCCCACTCATTTAATTGAATCATCACACGCTCTAAGCCTAAATTTTGTTCGATTACGTCAACGATTGTTTGCTTTTTTTCGTCAGATAATCTCGGGATCACATCGAGTGCACTCGGATTATCCATAATTATTTTCAATGCATCGACACCAAGCTTTTCAACAATTGTTTCAGCCGTTTTACGACCAATCCCTATAAATAAATCGCTTGATAAATATTGAATAACACCCTGTTCCGTAGCAGGTACTTCCTTTTCAAATGTCTCAATTTGAAACTGTACTCCGTATTTGGGATGTGTTTTTATATTGCCTGTGAAGCGATAAAGCTCATCCTCTGACAGCGGCGGAAAATAGCCAACAACGATAATCTCCTTTTCTTCATAAGCTAAATTTGTTTCTTGAATTTTCACACGTATGATAGAATACATATTTGTAGCATTATGAAAAATAGAGACGATTGGGCGACCTAGTACAAAGCGTTTTTCTAGCTCAAATAAATTTAAGTTCTCCACCAGTTTGCGCCCCTTTCCTCTGCATTAATATTGATTGTTGAAATTATTATCTCAATCCAAAAGCCCCATCTCAGGGCTTAAATAAAGTAAAGCTTCAATCAGTGGGGAGTTTCCTCATCCTCCACTGATTGTTAGTTGAGCCAATCGGGCTTTTACGGGCAGTTAATCCCTCACTTATCCTTTAGCATATTTTCACTTAAGTCTTGGAGCGGGAGGCTTACTGTCCGTCAATGCGGAATCAATTGAAAAACACAAGCGGAAGTTTAACTGCAAAATGCGTTCGATTGATGAAAACTAACAAATATGTAGCATTGCCATTAATTACACTTTCACTTTATATCGTTAGTTTAGCATAATTTATTGCTCGTTCCTATTCACCTTATACTTCATTTTTTTCATATTCTACCGCACGAACATTCTATCTTTAACTATGTTCAATTCCTCTCCAATGGTATGATAGACATATAGAATTTTTTTGGGAAGGACTGTGATGACGGTGGAGTTTCGACCGTGCATTGATTTACACGATGGGAAAGTAAAACAAATTGTCGGCAGTACACTCGGTTATGCCGACCAAAGTGTTATCGAGAATTTCGTTTCAGAGTATGATGCTGGCTATTTTGCCAAGCAATTTCAACAAGACAATTTAATTGGCGGGCATGTAATAATGCTAGGTCCAGGCAATGAAGCGGCCGCATTACAAGCATTGCAGGCTTACCCAAATGCACTGCAAATTGGTGGCGGCATTACAGCGCAAAACGCTGCTCACTTTATTGAGGCAGGCGCCTCCCATGTGATTGTTACTTCTTATATTTTTCATGATGGTAAACTCGACTTAGAACGATTAAACGAGCTTGTCATAGCTGTCGGCAAGAAGCATTTAGTCATAGATTTAAGCTGTCGAAGCCGAAATGGGAGATGGTTTGTAGTGACGGATAAATGGACAAAATTTAGCGATTTTGAAGTAAATGCTGCATCCATCCAGATGATTGAAAACTATTGTGATGAGTTGCTTATTCATGCGGTAGATGTAGAAGGAAAACGCGGAGGTATGCAGGAAGATTTAGTGCGTGATTTAGCTGAATGGACAACAATCCCTACAACCTATGCAGGCGGTATTCGTTCACTGGCAGATTTGCAAAAATTCGAAGCCATTACAAATGGGAAACTCCATATTACAATCGGCTCAGCACTTGATATTTTCGGTGGCAACTTAGCATATCAAGAGGTTGTACAATATTGTAATAAGTAAAATTGAAAGGAAGCCTAACAAATATGTATATTCGATATCAAAATTTAATTTTTCCATTTGATGATACAAACTTAGAGCGCATTGTTGAAGAGCGCTATTTCAAAATTAATTTACGCAATAAAACACAGGAAATACGTGTTCACCTAGAAAATGAATTAATGCTTCTAGAGTTTTCGAAATCATTGAAAGCAACATGCAGCTATTTGCGCGACTATCAAAGTGAGCCGTACATTATTGTGGCCATCGATTTAGAGGTTTTCGTTGACGAATTTAATAAGCGCTATAAATTGGATGCGGTCATTAGCCAACCATAATAAAATAGGGCGACTAAAAAGCGTGCATAGCACCGCCTTTTGGTCGCCCCTACTTGCTGTTAGTTAGAAATATTATCGTTCTTGAAAAGGTAAAAAAACCTCCTAAATTTTAAAATGATTTTCTTATCTCTCTAAATTAATTTCATTTTATTCCACGTTCTTCTCTATAGCTAGCTCTTCCACATCAATATAATCTGCTACTTCCTGATTGTCATATGCATCCAAATTACCTTGTTCCATCGCAATTTCAAGAGCATTTACTCCTTCATCGTGAAAAGGATGTAAAACAGGCTGTGCTGTTATTTTTTCGACAGCTTCACTGTGCTCGATACAAACATTGGTAAAAGGAATTGCACATAATCTGTCGTAGTCAATCGGCTGCTTGCAAATGACACAAACGCCGTATGTTCCTTCATCCATTTGAGCAAGCGCTTTTTCAATTTGTTCAAGCTCATCATGGCGGTGGGCATGAAGGCTAATATCCTTTTCACGCTCAAATAATTCCGTTCCTAAATCAGCTGGATGATTCGCTAGCGTAGATAATTCATCTACAGAATCACGCAAGCTCGTTTGCTCATTAGCAAGTAAATGTTTCGTTACCTCATCTTTTTGTACAAGTAGCATTTTGCGCAATTTTAATAGCTGTTTTTCTGTTAACATAACAAAACCCGCCCTTTTTCGAGTAGTATGCTGAAAAAGAGCGGGTGCTATTCATTTAATTAAAGCGCTGGCTAACCATATCATAAATATATTTCGCTTGGTCAAATTCAGGCTGCAATGTGAACGCTTGCTTTAAGTGATAGAGCGCATCCTCGGTTTGCTCTGTCGAAACCGCATATAGCACACCTAAATTATAATGCGCATCTGCATTATTCCAATCCTCGTCAATCACAAACTGCAATTCATTTTTTGCCAAATCGAACATTTCTAGCGTGCATAGTAAAATACCGTAAGATAAGCGAATTTGCAAGTCTGTTGGCGCAAGCTCCGCAGCACGCTGCATATACGGCAATGCCAGCTTATGCTGTTCTTCACGCTCAAATGATTTAGCAAGCATATAAAAAGCATCTGCCCCTTCAATGCCATGCTCAATCGCTTTTTGATAAAGCTTTGCTGCTTCAATATAACGCCCTGCATTATAATATAAATTTGCTAAGCCATAATAAGCGGTAGCTGATTTTTCATCAACCGTAATCGCTTTTTGAAAAAATCGCTCTGCTCGTTCTATATCGTTCAATACGGCTAATAAATTGCCAAAATTGACGTAGCCAAGTGCATCATTTGGCTCTGTCTCAATCGCCTGTGTAAAAAACTGTGCCGCTTCCTCATATTTTTTTTCTTGAAAGGCTTGAATGCCTTGCTCGTTAAAATTCATTGCCTATCTCCTCCAAAGGGAAAAGACCGCTTTAACAGCAGCCTTTACCCTACAAATGTTAGTTTTTCACTATTTTTAAATACTTCGTCAATTGTTCCTCCACCTAGGCATACATCTCCATCGTACAAGACAACCGCTTGTCCCGGTGTAATAGCACGTACCGGCTCCGCAAACTCGATATAAGCAGTGCCATCCTGACGCAGCTCGACCTTTACAGGTGAATCGTCCTGACGATAGCGGAATTTTGCTGTACAAGTAAATTCTTTTGCCAACTCTTTTTGCGATGTAAAATTCATTTTTACAGCAGATAATGCCGTTGAATAAAGAGCCTCATGATGGAAGCCTTGCCCAACATATAATACATTGCGTTGCAAGTCTTTCCCTAATACAAACCAAGGTTCCCCGTCACCGCCAATACCTAAACCGTGACGCTGACCTAATGTATAGTACATTAATCCATCATGTTGCCCCATCACTTGACCATCAAATGTTTCCATTTTCCCGGGCTGTGCGGGTAAATATTGACCTAAAAATTCCTTGAAATTGCGCTCCCCGATAAAACAAATACCTGTAGAATCCTTCTTTTTCGCCGTTGCAAGTCCTGCTTCCTCCGCAATTTTACGCACTTCTGGCTTCGGTAAATGACCAATTGGGAACATCACATGCTCTAACTGCTCTTGCGATAATTGATTTAAGAAATAAGTTTGGTCTTTATTGCTATCAACACCGCGCAGCATTACCGCTTCTCCATCACGCCGCTCAACACGCGCATAGTGACCTGTCGCTAAATAATCTGCCCCTAAGTTCATCGCATGTTCTAAAAACGCCTTAAACTTAATTTCTTTATTACACATCACATCTGGATTTGGCGTACGCCCTGCCTTATATTCTTCAAGGAAGTAGGTAAATACCTTGTCCCAATATTGCTTCTCAAAATTCACTGCATAATATGGAATGCCAATTTGGTTACATACAGCAATAACATCTTCATAATCCTCGGTAGCTGTACATACACCGTTTTCATCTGTGTCATCCCAGTTTTTCATAAAAATACCGATTACATCATAGCCCTGCTGTTTTAATAAATACGCAGCAACTGATGAATCGACCCCTCCTGACATCCCAACTACTACTCGAATTTCAGACGGATTCCTTGTTTCTATCATTGATATCACCTTTTCATTTAAAACCCTGTCGCGTAAAAGGCGCGAAGCATTTATTATTTCACAAGACGTTTGACAATATTTACTGTGCGTTTGCCTGCCTCACGTACAAGCTCATCATTTAAGTCATGACCAAAGCTAAAACGGATGGAGCTACGAAGTGTTGCTGAATCTTTGCCATACATTGCAACAAGCACATGGGATGGGTCGATGGAACCAGCTGTGCATGCTGAGCCACTCGACACAAAAACACCTGCCATATCTAAATTGACTAAAAATGATTCTACATCTGTGCCTGGCAATGTTACATTGAAAATATGCGGTAACATATATTCCGAATGACCATTTACTGTAAATTCAATATTTGCCTTCGTAAACTCTTCAATTAATAGCTCTTTATAACGGTTATATGCTTGTCGTGTTTGCTGCTGCGTTTCCACTACTAGCTGTGTTGCCTTGGCAAAGCCGATAACTGCTGGAATATTTTCAGTTCCCGCTCGGCGCTTTTTCTCCTGCGAGCCGCCATAAATCAAGCTGTCCATTTTCGTACCTGCTCTTGCATATAGCAAACCAATTCCTTTAGGTCCACCGATTTTATGACTAGAGGCACTTAATAAATCAACTTGTAATTGCTCAACATTGATTTTCTCTAAGCCGAATGCTTGTACAGCATCTGTATGAAAAGTCGCAGAATGCTGCTTTAGTAGCTTACCAATTTCGGCAATCGGTTGCAATGTACCAACCTCATTATTGCCATACATGATTGTTACTAAAATCGTCTCATCTGTCAACGCCTTTTCAACATCGCTAACGGCAACGCGTCCTGTTTCGTCAACAGGCAAATAAGTTACATTAAAGCCTTGACGCTCTAATTTTTCGCACGCATGTAGTACAGCGTGATGTTCAATTTCTGTCGTAATAATATGTTTTCCTTCGTGCTGACGTGCATAGGCCACACCAAAGATTGCCATATTATCCGCCTCTGTTCCACCGCTCGTCAAAATAATTTCATTTGCCGTTGCATCTAGCTGTTGAGCTAAAATAGCCCTTGCTGCATCTAATGCTTTGCGCGCTTCACGGCCAGCGGTATGTATGCTTGATGCATTGCCGTACACCGTTTCCATTGCAGCATTCATTTCAACAATCACTTCTTTTAGCATCGGTGTCGTTGCAGCATAATCTAGATAAATTGTTGTCATTTTGTAAACTCCTTAAATATAAAACATATAGCCGTCTGTAGGGGATACCTCTGTATATTGTGCTAAGTCTTCTAAACTTGTCGTATCAAGCACATTTTTCACTGCATCACGAATACGCATCCACAGCTCGCGTTGTGGTGCTTCCTCATCTTCAATACCTTCTACTGGTTGGATTGGCCCTTCAAGCACACGTATCACATCCGCAGCGGAGATTTCAACTGGTGGGCTTGCTAACATATAGCCGCCATATGCACCGCGCACACTTTTTACTAAACCTGCATTGCGTAACGGCGAAACAAGCTGTTCCAAGTATGCTTCAGATAAATCTTTTTCAGCCGCAATTTGACGAAGTGGTATCGGTCCCTCTCCGTGATGCTTCGCTAATTCAATCATAATTGTCAAGCCATATCGACCTTTTGTAGAAATCTTCATATCATAACACCTCTAATTTTCTAGTCCATTCATTCGGTTAATTATAACACATTTCCTGTTATTCCACTCGGAAATGCATACAAATTTCGACTTCATTCATACAAATTCTATTTGAAGTATCTACTTTCCTTCCAATTGAAAATACACTATTATAAAGTGAAGCTTCAATCCGTACGTGATAAAATGATGATAGACGTAGAAAGTTGGTGGTATACATGCACAATGAACCTTTAGCTTATAAAATGCGACCACGTAATTTAGACGAAATTGTAGGACAACAGGACATTATTGGCAAGGGAAGTGCCCTTTATAAAATGATTGCAAATGGTCACGTGCCATCCATACTGCTATATGGACCACCTGGTGTAGGCAAAACATCCATTGCTAGCGCAATTGCAGGTAGCTCAAAGCTGCCATTTTTCGCTTTAAATGCCACTCAAGCAGGAAAAAGCGATATCGAGCAAGTAGTGATGGATGCCAGAATGTCAGGCAAGGTTATTTTATTTTTAGATGAAATCCATCGCTTTAATAAATTGCAGCAAGATGCATTACTTCCTCATGTTGAAAATGGCTCCATCGTTTTAATTGGAGCGACAACCGAAAATCCTTTTCATAGTGTCAACCCCGCTATCCGTTCACGCTGTGGAGAAATTTTACAGCTCACACGCTTAACAATTGAGGATGTCAGTGCATTATTGCAAC
The DNA here is from genome assembly GCF_038630865.1 of Metasolibacillus sp. FSL K6-0083. Classification (NCBI taxonomy): domain Bacteria; kingdom Bacillati; phylum Bacillota; class Bacilli; order Caryophanales; family Caryophanaceae; genus Metasolibacillus; species Metasolibacillus sp. FSL K6-0083. The sequence goes on from NZ_CP152046.1 coordinate 1,120,926, forward strand.
AAGCGCTAACAGATGAGGAGCGAGGTCTCGGAAAGCTTGGCGTTTCCGCTACGAACGAGCAGCTACAAAAAATAGCAGTAGCAAGTAACGGCGATGCGCGTAAAGCATTAACCTTATTGGAATCGGTTTATTACGCCTCCGATGAAACGGATGGGGTAACAGCGCTAAACGACCGCGCAATAGAACATTTAGCAAAACGCATCGGTGTCTATGGGGATAAAGGCGGCTCTCATTTTTATAATTTATTATCCGCCTTGCAAAAATCCATTCGCGGGAGCGATACAAATGCCGCATTGTATTATTTAGCGCATCTATTAGAGTCTGGTGATTTAGTAGCTGTTTGTCGTCGTTTGCTTGTCATTGCCTATGAGGATATTGGGCTTGCTAATCCAGCAGTCGGTGCACATGTTAACGCTGCCACAGACGCCGCTGGGAAGCTTGGGCTACCCGAGGCACGTATCCCGCTCGCTGCCGCTGTCGTCGAAATGTGCTTAAGCGATAAATCAAATTCTGCCTATCAAGCACTTGATGCTGCCACAGCAGCCATTCATGAAGGGAAAACTGGGGAAATCCCAAACCATTTGAAAGATGCTCATTACGCAGGGGCTCAAGCACTTGGACATGTCGGCTATCAATATCCGCACGACACACCGATTGGCACATTTGGCGGCTGGGTCAATCAGCAATATTTACCTGATGAACTTGTTGGCACAGAATTTTATAAGCCTGTTATTGCTGGGGAAGAAAAGCGCATGGCGGGGATTTACGAGAAACTTAAATCATTTCGAAGCGTTAAATAAGCCGTGCGATTGCCGACTTATTTAACGCTTTTGATAGTGTTTTGGTACAGGGTTAACTCGGATGAAAAGAGTGTAGGCCTTCTTTGAGAATGAGAGAAACATCAACTTTAACGGTGTTTCTCCTTTGCGATAGAGGAGCTTTATTTTAATGCGCTGCCAAAACGAAAGAATTTGATTGGACAATTAAAATAAACACACTTATAATTACAGTAAATTACAAGTATGTTAATTACATAAACAACGGTTGTTCATTAGCTTTTTACAGAATGAAACATTTTTTTATTAGGCATACACACTTTAATTGTAGTGAAAGCAGAGAATGCTCATGACAAAGTGAGCTTTCCTGTGAAAAATGTTTCCCTTAAAGAAGTTAAATTAAAGATGAAGGGGAGGAATTAGATGGCTTTTCTTCAAGACTTAGCGAATTTTTATTTCCCGATTTTTCTGACTTTTACTTTTATTATTTTCCAAACTTATTTTAGCAAGAAAGGGAAACTTAAACATGCTTTAATTTTAGCCATTTCCTTCACAATTTTAATACAGGCATTCTTTTTGCAATATGATTTTTTAGTTGTACTAATCATGTCGAATTTCTTCTTTTACATGATGGCTGTAGTGACCTATTTCACTAGGCCAAGATTTTGAGGAGAAATAAAAACGAGCAGGGGCTCATCTCCCTGCTCTCTTGCAGAAGCTTCCCAGCAAATCCGTGCTGTTAGTGGAGGCTTCTGTTGTAAAGCTTGAGCTTTACATAGGTTTGGCACCTAAATTTCAATATACCAAACTATTATTATTATTTCAAATGAATTGCTTTACCAAAGACAGCGCGTGCCGCATCACCGATGTGCTCACTTACTGTTGGATGTGGGAAAATCATGCGGGCTAAATCTTTGACAGAGCCACCTGTAATTTTACATGCAAGCATAGCATTAATCATCTCCGTAGCGCCATCTCCAACGACACAGGCTCCATAAATATCACCTTCAGGGCTTGCTACAAATTTCATAAAGCCTTGTATATTTCCCTCAAGCAATGCTTTAGCATTTGTCGGCAAGTACATTTTTGTAACGATTGCGTCTGCTGGTGCTTCGTGCTCTAGCATTCCAAATGTTGCAATTTCAGGGTGTGTGTAGACACAGCGCGGAATTTCCTGTTGGTTAATAGCGCGCGGATGCTTGCCTAAAATATAATCTACTGCATGCACACCTTCCGCACTTGCAGAATGCGCTAATTGGAAGCCACCAACTAAATCACCAATCGCAAAAATGCCTGGAATGCTCGTCTCGTAATGATTGTTAACTGCAATTAAGCGACCTTCCATTTTTAATTCCAAAGCTTCTGCAATTTGTGTATTTGGACGGCGACCTGTGGCAAATAAAAGGTGGTCATATACGTATGTTCCTATAGATGTATGTATTTCATTGCTGCGAATTTCTTCAAATGTGAAATCTGTGACAAGTTCAATGCCTAGCTGTGCCATACGTTGACGAATTAAAGGTCGCGCATCAGGTTCCTCTGTTTGTAAAATATCTTTACTATGATTTAATACAGTCACTTTCGTTCCCATTGGCGCTAATGCAAAGGCCATTTCAATTGCGATGACACCACCGCCAACGATTGTTAGTTGCTTAGGTAGCTCCTTCACTCCGAAAAATGTGTCCGTCGTATAATAACTTGCGGTTTCGATTCCCTTAAAAGGCGGCACAAATGGACGACTACCTGTTGCTAAAATCACATTGTCAGCTGTAAGCGCTTGCTCACCTACCATCACTTTACGCTCCGCTGTCACACTTGCTTCCCCACGATACATCGTAATTTGGGCGCTTTCAATAAAGCCTTCGATATTATCTAATAGCTCTGCTACAACGGCATCTTTACGCTGCATTAATTTAGGAAAATCAATATCGATTGTCGGCACTGTAATGCCCCAATCCGTGCCGCGGCGAATTTCCTGCACTAATTTACTATGCTCTAGCATAATTTTTGAAGGAATACAGCCAACATTATAACAAGCACCACCGACTTTATCTTTTTCTATCAGCGCCACCTTTAAGCCGCTCTTCGCGGCATGAATCGCTGCAACATAGCCACCGGGGCCAGCTCCAATAATGGCAATATGATAATGCTCCATAACCTCTCCTCCTTTTTTACTACGATACCATTTCCTATTTATTGTTGCCATAAGAAATGCATATATAATGGAAAATCAAGACCGTCCTCTTAAAGGAAGATACCTTTCATACAAAAATTGCACCTCAACTAACTTTAATCCAGGTTTTTTCGAACTAGTTGGTGGAAAGTCATTTTTTCATAAAACATAAACAAAAAGTCCAAAAAGCAGTGCCTCAGCACGCTTTTTGGACATCAATCCCCTTTTAATTCGTCTCAATATCTTTACGATTCTTCTTCAGCATTTTTGAAAGTAATTCATACACAATCGGTACAACTACTAATGTTAATAATGTTGAAGATAGTAAACCACCGATTACTGTAATCGCTAAATCTTTTGAAATCAGACCGCCGCCTGCGCTACCGAATGCCATTGGTAACATTGCACCGATTGTCGCGATTGCTGTCATTAAAATTGGGCGTAAACGTGTCATACCAGCTTCTAAAATTGCCTCACGCATCGTCATACCGTCGCGTTCCATATGGATAATACGGTCAACTAGGACAATCGCATTCGTGACAACGATACCAATTAACATGAGCAGCCCCATCATAACTGATACTGAAATTGTTTGACCTGTTACGAATAAACCAACAAATGCGCCAATTACCGCGAATGGTAATGAGAATAAAATCGCAAATGGTGCTAAACCTTCACCGAATGTCACAACAAGAATGAAGTAGACAATCGCAATCGCAGCAAGCATCGCAATACCTAATTGCGTAAACGCTTCTTCCATATCTGCTGCAACACCAGAAACGCCTGTTGTTACACCTTTTGGTAAATCTAATTCATCAATTTTTTTATCAGCCGCCGTAGTAGCCTTTGAAATATCATTGTCGGTAATTTTCGCGCTGACTGTTGCGAAATATTCACCTTTTGAACGAGTTAATGAATTTAAAGTAGTTCCTTCTTCCACTTCTACTAAATCACCAATTTTCATTGTTGTACCTAGTGCAGTTGGAATTTCTGTCGCTAAAATATCATCAATTGATTTAGCAGCAGCTTTCGCTTCGCGCTTTACAATTACATTAATATCTTTTCCGTTATGCTCGACAGTCGTTAATGTTTCAGTTGTCCCTTGTGGCGCTAGAGCCATCACAATTTGAGCTGTCGTCAAGCCATATTGAAGAACATTTTGCTGTTCTACTTTTAAAACATGCTCTACATAAGGGTTTTCATTGTCTGATTTAATATCTTCCAAGCCATCAACTGTACGCAATGCGTCCTCTACTTGTTGAACTGATGTACGTAAATTATCAAGATTTTCACTATACAATGTATAGCTTACTTCATTAGAGCCCATGCTCATTGAAGCAAAATCTTGTGACTTCCATTCACCGCTCTGCCCGATATTAAACACATAATCTTCTACTTCCGTACGAGCAGCAGGGAAATCCTTCATATCTGGGTCAAAAATTAAATACATTAATGCCCCACCACCAGCGCCACCCATCATCATCGTAGCTGGGTCAGCACTTTCAGCATCCGTAATCGAAATTTGCACAATCTCGACATCCTTGCGCTTCAATAATTCCTGTTCAACAATTTTTACATTTTCCTCAGTTTCATCCTTCAGCTCACCTGCTGCTGGAGTATAAGTTAAATACATAACCTTCTCTTCCTGCGAACCTAGGAAACTAAAGCCAATTAACGGTGTTAATGCTAGTGAACCAACAAGCATTAAAATTGCAATTGTTGACGTAATAATTTTATGATTTAATGCTTTTTCTAATATGCCTTTATACCATAATGCTAGCTTGCCAGCCTCTTTATGTTGGCTTTCTACTTTCTCACCATATATTTTTTTGCGGAATAAGTAGTGAGATAACGCTGGTACAATTGTAATTGCTACGAGCAGTGAAGCCCCTAGAGCAAATGTCATCGTTAAAGCGAACGGCATAAATAGCTCACCAATCATACCACCTACAAAAATAAGTGGAGCAAATACCGCTACGGTTACTAATGTAGATGAGAAAATTGGCTTGAACATTTCAATTGTCGCTTCACGAATAAGAGCGCGACCTGTTAATTTCTCTTGCTTTAGGTGAATACGTCGATAAATATTTTCAACGACGACGATGGAGTCATCAATCACTCGCCCAATCGCCACTGTAATCGCACCTAAAGTCATAATATTTAACGTAATATCCATCCAGTTCAATAATAGCAATGCCATAAATACAGAAACCGGAATTGAAATAATTGAAATAATCGTCGATTTGAAATCACGTAAAAATAGTAAAATAATTAATACGGCAATCGCACCACCGAATACCGCTTTTTCAATCATTGTAAATACAGAATCTTCAATTGGTTTTCCTTGGTCAAGCGATATATCAATAATTAAACCATCAATTTTGCTCGTTTCTTCTTCAATTAAATCTTTTACTGCATTTACTACTGTTACAGTATTTGCATCTTGTGCTTTAATTATTTGAAGACCAATAGAATCTTCACCATTTGTGCGTGAAATGGATTGTACTTTACCTTCCACTTCAATTGTCGCAATATCACCTAAGCGAACAAATGGAGATGGATTCGTTTCTGATGGCGTAACCGGAATAAGTAGCTCCTTTAGCTCATCAACCGATTTTACTTTACCATCTACAGAAACAGCTTGCTCACCTACTGTAAACTCATATAAACCTAGCGATAATGCCATATCGCTCGCTTGAATCATTTGCTTAACAGTTTCTTCAGTCAAGCCTAGCTCAGCCATCTTTGCTTCATCATACTTGAATGAAACCTGTTCAATATGCTGACCTGTAATTGAAGCTGATGCAACGCCTTCAATTTTGTTGATTTTAGGAAGTAAAATATCTTCAACTGTTGAAGTAAGCTCTACAATATCCTCTTTTGAGCTACTCACTGATAGTGCAGCAACAGGCATCATATTCATGCTGATTGCCATAATAGAAGGTTTTTGTGCTCCTTCTGGCAATACCACATCATCTAAAGCAGACTCTAATTGGCGCTTCTTTTCATCCATGTCAACGCCATAATCATACTCTATTTGTACTTGCGAAACGTTAGATGATGAGGTTGAAAATACCGATTTCACATCCTCTAAGCTTTCCACTTTTTTCTCAAATGGAATGGATAAATCATCCATTACTTGCTCTGGTGTTGCACCTGGATAAACACCAACTACAATTAAATATGGAATCGAAATATCTGGAATTGACTCCATCTTCATTCTAGTTCCTGAATAAATACCTGAAACGGTAACAATAATCGTTAATAACCATACAGCTAATTTGTTTTTTACAACAAAATTCACTAAAGAACGCACGTCTATACCAACCCTTCCTTGACACTTTTTTTCACAAATCCTATAATAATGACTAATCAGTCAGTTGTCAATTAAGAAAGGTGGTTAAAATTATGTCAAAAAAGCAACTTATTTTAGAAACGGCCGCACAACTCTTTGCTGCTAAAGGGATTGACGCTACTTCCGTTCAACAAATAACAGATGCTTGTGGCATATCAAAAGGAGCCTTCTATTTATCATTCAAGTCAAAAGATGAGCTTATTATCGCAATTATTGACTATTTTGTGAAAGATGTCGCATCGCGAATTGACCAATCAGTCAATGAAGGCCAAAACCCTGAACAAAAGCTTTATAATTACTATTATTATACATTTTCAATCGTCCAGGAGCATATCATATTAGCCTCTGTTTTTTTCAAAGAGCATACGCAGTTTATGAGTGAAGAGCTGATACAAAAAATGGCGCATTACGATCGGATGATGAACAAGCTAATTGAAAACATTTTGCTAGAGCTTTATCCCCAATCAGCACAGCATGTTTATGATTTAGCTATCATTGTTCGCGGCTTTATCTCTGGCTATGCGGAGCATATGTTTCAAAAGGCTAGCGATTATCCTTATGACTTACAAGCGCTTGCCAAAACACTTGTAGAGAAAACAACTATTATTGCAATGCATACAAAAACGCCTTTTATTACAAAGGAAATGGTTGCCCTGCATACAACAGCAGACCCACTAGTTACATTAGAGAACATTTTGCAGGAAGCAGGGATTTTACGCTCTTATTTAGATGATGAATTGCTGCAAGACTCAGTAACAATTATTACTGAGCAGTTACAATCCCCTCATCCACGCGTAGCCATTTTACAAGGAATGATTGCTAATTTACAGGCAGACCCCGTATGCAATTGGTTTTGTTATCTCGTTAGAAAATATATAAAAAAGATTGTCTGAGAGCGGCACACTAGCCTGCTTTCGGACAACCTCATTATACGGAAATTTTAAAATCACTTATCAGCTATTTGGTAAATGAAATGCACGTTTATAAAATGGGATGCTTACTAACACAAGTAATGCGATGATGAAAAATAGCTGACCTTGAAAATGAGTTAATAACCAGCCCCCTAACACAGGCCCTATAAAGCCTCCGATGTTTTTTAATTGCGATGCTCCTAAATAAGTAGCCTTCTGGGTTTCAGGTGCAATTTCTTCGATAACAGCATTCATCATAGGAAAAGTGAAGATTTCACCAATCGTAAAAATAACTAACGCTACAATAAATAACCAAGCCGCATTCGCTATTCCAAACATCATTAAGCCGAATGCAAAGAAAATGATACCAATAATAAGCGATGTTAAAATTGAAATTTTCTCCATCAATATACTGATTGGTAATTGTAAAATTAAAACAACAACCGCATTCAATGAAATGAGTAATGAATAAAGTTTCACACCATCCTCTAATGTAAGCTGGATAAATTGTGGTAATGTTGAATCAAACTGGGCATAGCCCAAACCTATCAATGTACCACCAGCTAAAAATAACAATAGTTTATAGTCAGAGAAAACAACATGTAAAATGACCTTAATATTTTTCCCGTTCTCCAATCGCTTTTGGCGCATCTCGTATTTATTTAGTATGCTAAGTAAAAACAAGCCATAGACACTGTACATAACACCCGTCACAACAAATGGAATAACCGGGCTTGCTAAAGTCGAAATCATTACCCCAATTAACGGTCCAATAACCGCCGCAATATTAATGGCTGTATAGCGTACCGAAAATAACCGTCTCTTCTTCTCATTTTCTGTGAAATCAATCATTAATGCCTGTGTCGCAGGCTCAAAAAAGGAGCGACATAGCCCATTTATGGCATTTAAAAGAACAAATATTGGTGCAAAAGTCGTTAATGCAAAGCCAAAGAACACGCTTCCCCAAACAAAAATTGTTATAATAATAACAATTTTACGACCAAAGCGATCCGTTAAGTAACCACCTAAAAAACCACCAAATGTCGCAAAGAGTGGCGCGACACCTATTGTAAAACCAATTAATATCGGCGATGCATGATGCACATTATGTAAATAAATCGCTAAAAATGGCATTGTCATAAAGCTAGCAATTCGTGTGAAAATAGTGCCACTTAAAATAATCCACACCAGTGGATGAAAATAATATAACGGTTTCATTGACGCATCCTTTCATGTCCTTTAAATTTGAAATTTCCTAATAATTTCGTCAATACAATAATCTTTTTAGCATATACTACATTTATGTGAAAAGCTATAGCTTGTTAGGATAGTTACTTTCAGATAACATGAAAAAGGGGTATGTAGATGAAAATTTTACTATTAACAGGCAGTACAAGAAATGATGGCAATAGTGAAGAATTGGCTCATTTAGCGTTAAAGGATTTACCTTATGAGGCAATTCAGTTAAAAGACCTTCACATCAAGCCAATTGAAGATTTACGTCATACACCTGAAGGCTTTCATCCTGTCGACGATGATTATACGAAGGTGTTGGAGGCGATTTTAAGAAGCGATATGCTTGTTTTAGCAACGCCGATTTATTGGTACAGTATGTCTGGCACAATGAAAAATGTGATTGACCGCTTTAGCCATGCCATCCGCGACACACGCTATCCAAATGTTACAGCGCATTTAAAAACGATGAAGGCTGTAGTTATCGCAGTTGGTGGCGACCAACCACGTATTAAAGGCTTGCCACTTATTCAGCAATGTCAGTACACATTCGACTTCTTAGGCATCGAATTTTATTCTTATCTTATTGGAGAAGCACGTAAGCCCGGCACAATTAGCAGCGACCTGCAAGCAATTCAGCAGGCGCATTATTTGAATCAACAACTGAAGCAAGGCATCTAACAAGCTGCGCCTTCAAGGGAAATAGCAACACTCCCTATTTTCTTGTGCCAAGGGCCGCGATTCAAATACTAAAACATAAACCTATTTATCCTTTTTTGAATATATTTGCGGCTTGTCGTCTACTATTGGCGGTTTTTGTAAGTCTATTGGCGCTTTCGCCGGTTCTATTGGCGGTTCGCTATTTTTTAGCTGCCACGTGCTGTTTCGCGGTGGCTTGCATGGGGGATTCATTGCTGGCTTGACAGGCACTTTTCGGTAGAAAGTCACCTCGCCTACTTGCTTTGACATTGAAGCAAAAGTTTATACTTTTCTTTTAAAGAAAAAAGTCGATTTTCACCACATTTTGGTGGCAAATCGACTTTTTTAAAGAGGGCTCTGGACACCTTCGTCTACTTATTCCTTATTTTCATGTGTTGCAATCCATTCAACAGCACCCGCACTTAAGCCACCTGCACGCCATAATACAAAATGCTCGTATTTTGCGTCTTTTTCTTGTACATAGGTAATCCATTTTTGTAAAGTTTCCGCATCTGCATACCATGCCTCATAATCCATTCCTTTATCACTGTATTGGAAATATACAGCATGGCTATCTTTATCACGCTTTGTTGCCGATTTTGTTGAAGCGATTAATTTTTCTGCTTCATCCCCTGTTAAAGCGATTATTTTACCACTTTTCGGCCATGTGAAACCACCTGTTGCAAAGGCAATACTAAAGTGCTGGTTCGATTTTTCCATTTTTACAAGCAGCTGATCTAAAAATGTAAATGTTGCTTTTGCACCTGGACCACTATGATAACCATGCACATTATATGCCATTACTGTATAGCTCGGCCCATCTGGCAAAGGATTTTCAAATGGGAAGCTTGGCACTAAGACGACATGCATTGATAAACCTCTTTTTTGCAATACCGTATAAAGCTCCTGCAAAAATAAAATATAATTGGCTGTATCTTCTTTAGCTATTTTCTCATAATCAATTTCTACGCCATCGACAGGAAACTTTTCGGTCAGAGCAATTATATCGTCAATATGCTTTTTTCTCGCCTGTTCATCCTTTACAAGGCGATGCAGCAGCGTGCTATCTTTTTGGACGGAAGGTTTACCCTCTACAACATAATCATTAATAAATGTTAAAAGTATTGAGTGGCTATCTCGAAAATTATCATACATATGCTTGTGAATTTTTTCTGCTGTTTCCGTTAAAAATGGCTGGTCTTGCGCATTAAAATAAGCACCAAAAACACGTAAACTTTGTAAACCTTCAGCGGAATTCTCAATATTTTCTACAGTTGATTTTAATTGCCATTCTGGGAGCCAAATTGATAATTTAGGTTTATTTGCTTCCTCTTGGTGACTCTTCTTCGCCTCACTACTACTACATCCAGCTAGTACAACAATTGCTATAGCAAAAAAAGTGAATATATTTTTCATTTTTATAAGCCCTCCAGAGCTTTAGAAGGTTTCAATGAAGAAATCTACTAGACTATTAAACCATGTAGTTATATTATACTTTACTCGGTCAAATTTTGTATATTGGTTTGTAAATACGATTTGTTCTTCGACATCTGTTATTTTGATATTCTCTATCACTGTATCATAAATATCATCCGCATATTGCTCATGCGTCGTATCTTTTTTAGAATACGATGCGCCAAAACCAATTTGCCCGCCTTGGATTGTATCATTAATCGAGATATTTGCTGATAGCTCCTGATCTACCGTTAGTTTAAACTCGCCTCGCCCTACTTGCAGTGATAAATGGCGGCGATTTTTTAAATTGCGTGGATATTCCTCTTCATCAATGCGTGAGCCTCGCTGCGTATCATTATAAGAATACACCGTCGCCTTATTGAAGGCATAATCCTCTCCACTCCATTTTACTTCTGCAAGCATATGTCGCTCTATTTCACTTTCTTGTTTATTCGGCTGCTTTTCATAGATAATGATTTCATTATCCTTTAGCATTACGCGAATATAGCTGTTCGTCGTAGCATCATAATTAATATAAACAGACTGCTCTCCAACAACATTGCCATAAAAATCAAATTCAAAATTATAGGATTCTGGCATTGCTTCCTTTAAAAATAATGTGCCCTCTGTTGCTGGCAAGGATGTCAAAATAATCTCATTATTTAAAAACTCTGCTGCACCATTTGCAAGTGTCCATTGTTCTGCAAGCTTCGAATCACCTATTTCAAATTCAACATTTTTATTACTAGCTTGCTGAATTTTCATCATTAGATGGTTTGTTGACCAATATGGTGAAACTTGAAGCCTACTCAAATTATAAATGTCTGCATCTGACTCGTTATAAGCATCCTGCTCCAGATTAAAATGCATTTTGTACAGCTCTTTAATATGCTGATCATTCGCATTTTCCACGAGCGAATCCATATTATTGTAAAGTGAATTTGCATGCATAATCGCATATGCTTTTGGCATTTCATCTAAGGTTTCTGTATAAATATCATGCATTAACTGATAATCTGTTGCAATACGGGCTTCCATTTCCGCTCTTGTTTCTGTAGGAATCATATATTCGTCACGAATAAAATCCATTAAATAATGATTATAGTATTCAATCATCATTTTGTCAGGCACATCGTTTTCATCAATAACGCCTAACGATTGCCCTTCATCGTTAAAAACATTAATATACGTTAAGCGATAGCCGTTTGACCCAAGCTCCCAAAATCCACTATCTTCCATTAATTTCAAGTGCTTAGGCTTTAAAAATTTTGTATCTTTCGTATCCATTTTATTGGCGTACGTATACATCGTTGCTTTGTAATTCAATTTTTCTAATATTTTTTGAGCGAAAATACTCGAATCTGTTCGTCCATCCTCAAACGATAAATATAAAGCTTTTTCAGGTAATGGTTTGCCTTGCTCATAAAAATCGATAATATCCTGCTGTGAAATTGTTTGATAGCCCTGCTTTTCTAGTAATGATAATTGTTTGTCTAAATTGCCCTTCGATACATATTTTGGTGATTCCCCTCTACTAACCCCAAAGTATGATAGAGCAACAAAGCCATCTTCATTTATCAATGGTATCGTTTCTTCTTCAAACTTATTGATTAAAAAGATAGCACGAATTAAAATGGTCGCAAGTAAGATTACAATAACCGCCTGAATGATGGAACGAATGACTTTTTTACGGTTTTTACTTTGTGGATTTAGCACTGTATTATTTTTTCTCATTCATTCTCACCTATAGTTCTCTTTTTCCATTTCTTCTTACGTTCTTCTTTTCTTGCCTGCTTCTTCTCTCGCTCTAACACGTCCTGCGGTGTTTCACGAGTACCCCAAGTTGATTTCCAAAATGTCACCCAAGCAACAGGCATTTGCCATAGTAAAATAAACTCGTAAAACAAAACGAAGATAAAGCCGAATGCCCATAGTTTACTTTTCCTAAAATATAAATGTGCCAAACTCATTAGCATTGCCATCAAAAGTAGCCCTACAAGAAACGTTGTTGGGAAAATACCATATGTTATTGGCACCCAAAGCAAGTTGTAAACGACGACAATAGGTGCGGCAATCGGCACAATTAAACCAACAATAAAAAATAAAAACATAAACGGCTCTTTTTTCCACATAAATGTGAAGGCACGTAATGACTCTCTTAGCCATGAACGTTTCCAACGCATTTGCTGTGATAAAAAGGACTTCGAATCAGATGGAACAATCGTAGAGCATACCGCATTATCTTGATAACCTGTGCGATGTGTTTTTAAAATATAGTTTGTCATACTACGATCGTCCCCAAATGTAGCTGGCTGACCAAGAAACTTTTGATTTAGCCATGCCTCTTCATTTTTTATGACAAGGTCTTTACGATAGCATGCTAAAGGTCCTGATAAACAAGTAACTGTATCAAACCATGATTCTGCTGCTTTCATAATACGAAAAGCGATATAATATCTGACCGTTTGGAGCTTTGTTAAAGCATTAGTAAATTTATTTTCTACTTCAGTACGCCCAGCTACTCCACCCATTTTAGGGTCTTGGAAAGGCTGCACAATATTGCGTATCGCATTTGGTTCTAGGAAGCTATCAGAATCAACAAATACAACTAAATCATGCTTCGCCATATGCACCCCCGCAACAAGCGCTTCCCGCTTTCCACCGTTTTGAGGCAGCTTATAAAATGTCAAACGCTCTTTCGTTTTAAAGCGTTCTCCCTCGTTATTAATAAGCTCAATCATTTCCTTTGCCTTCTCCTCTGTTTTATCAGTGGAGCAATCATCTACAACAATCACTTCCAGCTTGTCGACAGGGTAATACTGATTAATACAGCTTAAAATGGTACGGTGAATCCATTGTTCCTCATTAAACACAGGAATAATAATCGATACACCAGGCTCATAATCTGGATTAATTGGAACATTGCGAAACAGCATGCCGAATAGATAGCGGCTTAATAAAAATGTCGCCGCAATAATACTATAAAAGTATAAAAATTTATTGAATTGGAAGTAAATAACGCTCTCTGCACGCATTAACACAACAATAAGCGCGACAACGAACAGCACTAAACTTGCAACAAAGATTGACATACCCCAACGCTTTTTCACCATATATTCATTTAAAGGCTGCAAAAATTCGTATGCATAATAATAGCGTGTTTTACCATCTACTTCTTTTTCAAATGCCCGAATCATTTTTGCTTGTATTTTAACATTCGCTTCATAGCCCTCTGGCATTACACCACCTGGGATTTTAAAGCGCATCGTCGTTACTTCATCTACTCGAAAAGCATTTGGTACGTCAGAATAAATAAGAATACCTGTTACCGAAATATCTTCAGAATAAAAGTGATGCGAGATTTTCTTTTGCTTGCGTGTTGGCAAAATTTTTACGGGAAAGGCAGAAATATATCGCAAACTTAATGATTGTAAGCGAAAGATTTCATTCACATCTGTTATATTAACTTCGGACTGCTGATAAGCAGCTCCTCGACGATTAACTAAGCTTCGTACATTTTCTGGATCAGGGATATTTGACAAAATACGTCTATCAGCTCTTGGTGTCATTAATATTTCTTTTGTTTTTTTCATCCGTATCAATCTACTTTCTCATCAAAATCTTGTTCAATCCATGTAGAGAGTTTTTCAAAAGTGTAGCCTTGCTGTTGTAATTGCTCAATTACTAATGGCAGCGCCTCTACTGTCTGCGTATCATCTAAAACATGCATCACAATAATTTTCCCTGGACCTACTCGTTCCATAATTCGTTTATAAATATCTTGAGCAGAATAATCTATATTCCAATCAAACGAGGCAATATCGTAGAGTGCGGTTACTTCCATCCCTGTAGCGGCAATTATTTTTGCCGTTCTTTCATCCATTACACCTTGTGCTGGTCTAAAATAAAGTAATGGCGCTTCCTGCAATGCATACGTTAATGCGCGATGTGCTTTAATCAAATCTTCCTGTAACTCTTCTGGAGTCATTTGTGTTACGTCCAAATGGTTATAGGAATGACTAGCTATTTCATGTCCCTCATCCATAATTAGCCTTGCTATATGTGGATTTTTTTCAACACCACTGCCGATTAAGAAAAATGTGCTTTTTATATCGTACTGACGTAAAACATCTAATATTTTCTTTGTTTGCTCTTCACTTGCCCAATCATCAAATGTTAAAGCAATCTCTTTTTTTGCTGTGTTTTTTCGGTAATAAATAAAGGGCTCAACATTTTCATAATCTAAATTAAATTGAATTTTGTCATAACCATCAATTTCCTCTAATTGTTTTACCGTATATTTATTATTAATGACGTCCGTCAATGTTGTCAGTGTATAACCCTTTTGCTCTAAAGACTGCGCTAATAAAGGGATGGCATCAATAATAGCAGGATTAATATATGTGTTTAAATGAATGATTGCCCCACTGTTTATAAAGCGTTCGATATACGCTACAATTTCTTCAGCACTTTGCATCTTACGATCTTGAGGGTTAATTGAAGATTCAATGACCGCTGTCATATCAAGCATCGCTGCTGCCGACTGCATATTTTCTGTAGCATCCCCAGAGCGACTGCGCACAAATTGGGGAGTAAAGCCTAAATGCTGTTCAAAAATTTGATTAGTCAGAAGCAAATCTTTGTACGTCTGCTCATAATTAAACGTCGTCATATCCTCAAATGATAATGTGCCACTCTGCACTTCATGCCCTTGTGCTACAATGTGTTTGACAAGGTCTGGCTCTTGCGCTACACGCATCCCTTCAATGAAAAAGGTAGCATGTATTGATAGTGCATCAAGCTGCTCTAACAAATGTAACATCGTTTCTTCATCTGCTAGCCCATTAAAGGTCAACGCCATTTTCGGCTGCAATATGTTAGAGTCGCGAATGACTTCGCTTAATGTTCCATCTGATTGAACAACATCAATTGAGGGTTCAACTACCTCAATTGCGCTCTTTTTTGTATCAGATTGACAGCCTGATAAAAATAAGAAAACTATAATGCTGTAAAATAATAACCTTCGCATAGAAAAGCTCCTTATAATTTATAATAGTTTACATTGTTAAACGAAAAATCTGTTTGACGGGTATCGAAAATTAAAGACGCATGATTATCAATTAATCGATAATCGATGGAAGAATGATTCGTTATAATAAGTACACCATCGGCTTGCTGTATTAATTCCACAGTGAGTTGCTCTGTTTCAATCCCCTGTACGGTGTTAATAAAAGGTTCAATAATATGAATTTCACATTGCTGTTCTTGCAATAAATGAATAATTGGCAATGCTGGCGACTCTCTTATATCATTTATATTTGGCTTGTAAGCAGCACCAACGACTACAATCCTTGCACCTTCAAGTTTTTTATTCTGCAACTGCAAATAGCTTGCCAATCGTTCAACAACAAATTTAGGCATTGATTCATTAATTTTATCTGCAGCATCAATTAATGTAATCGTCGTACCATGCTGCTGACCAGACCATAATAAATACTTCGGATCGACAGGAATACAATGTCCCCCAACTCCTGGTCCCGGTGCAAATCGCATAAATCCATACGGCTTCGTTGCAGCCGCATCAATCACTTCCCATACATCAATGCCCATCGTATAACACACTTTACTTAGTTCATTTATTAATGCGATATTTACTTGCCGAAATGTATTTTCTAAAAGCTTTTCCATCTCAGCAATTTCTGGAGTAGATACACAATGAACTTTTGTTTGCAAAGCCTCCTCATAAAATAACTTACTCATCTCTTGACAATGTGATGTCATTCCACCAATCACTTTTGGCGTATTCGTTACATTGAAATTTCTATTGCCCGGGTCTATTCGCTCAGGAGAGTAAGCTACAAAGCTGTTTTTCCCCACTGTAAAGCCATGCTTCTCTATTGCTGAAGCCACAACCTCCCTTGTTGTTCCAGGATACGTAGTGCTTTCTAAAATAATTAGTGTATTTTCCTTCATATGCTGTCCGATTTGTTCAACAGCTTCAATGATATAAGTAATGTTTGGATTACCATGCTCACCTAGTGGCGTTGGGACACAAATGACAATAATATCCGCTTGATGAAGTAGCTCAAATTGACTAGTTGGAATAAAACGCTGGCTCGCTATCGCCTCCTGTATTCTTGCTGATTGTAAATCTGTAATATAACTACTTCCTTGCTGTAGCTGATGAATTTTAGTTAAATCCTTATCGAAGCAAAGCGTAGAAAATCCGTTCTTTGTCACTTCTAATGCTAAAGGAAGACCTACATATCCAAGTCCAACAATGCCAATTATTGCTTTTTTACTTTTTATTTTTTCTATTAAAGTAAATACTTCTTTGCATATTTCTTTATTCAAAAAACCACCCCTTTTTCCTATATGATTAAATATCGACTGAGCTTTCTAAATACAAATAGGTCTATATATTCCTTTAAAAATACAAATAATCGTAAAAATACCATTAATTAATATATTTTTATTATTCTCTTTATTTTTACTTACAAGTGCCCATATTAATTAAGCTTGATTTAGGAATGCCCATATATAAAGCCCTCTACATTATCTCGTAGCCGTGAATCAGTCTAACCATAATAGAGTATAATCACAAAATAATGTCTAAACTTTTAGTTACAATACGTATTGAACCTTCAGTCCGTAGGAGCTAATCATTTGTTCATATGGATGAAAGGGCGCATAAGAAAAGACAGAATACATGATACTCGTCACTGGTCTACCATTAATTATGTTGGAGATAATGACGTCTTTCGTTGTTCCTATGTAATCTGTAAAGGGTACACCTATACTATTGGGGTGTATTTCAAAATCTATTTTGCTATTCACTGCACCTTATATTGTAAATTGAAGAGTGCCAGCATTCGAAAAAGCTAGATAGTTTTTCGTTTCGCAATTCCTCGCTATCTTCTTTATAATTATGTAGGAGAAACCTCAACTAAAACTGAACATACTCATTTTATCGAATTACAGTAAAGCCCTCTTTTAGAACATATAAACTAAAAAATAACATGCAAAGGTTAAAATTAGGTTAAAAAATTAAAATTAAAAAATAATTTTTATCGAGTGGTTAATTAGCGATTGTTTTATAGAGAAAACTTAGTAATTTGTTCATTTCCGCTACGGAGGACGCAGGCTTCAATTAATTTTTATAAGACGCTCCTTTTTTAAAAAACATTTTCAAATGCACGTTTGTGGACACAATAAAGTGAACCTTCAATCAGTGGGGGTTTTCTTCATCCCCCACTGATTGGTAGTTTCACCAATCGGGTTTTTACAGGCTGTTGGATCCCCCACTTAAACATCTTGATTTTATCTGTTGTTTTGAAGTGGGGGTCTTACAGCCTGTTAATACGGGATAAAACTAGGAGTTGTCCGAAATGTCCATTTTTTTGACACCGCATTGAAATCAATGTTTTCATCGCTTCCCTTTTACTGAAGGATAATACTGTGTTCATCCCATTTTTAAAAGAGGCGTTTTCGGTTTATATGAATTAACATTTTGTGAAACATCATCGCTACTGTCCAAAATGCCGGTTATGCATGGCTTTTGGGACAGCACCTTTATTCATTAACAATTCTTTATTTGAACGTAGCTATAATAAGATTTTGCTGAAAAAACAGCAGATATTGATGGTTTATTTATTCAGTAATTCTCATACAATTTGATTTTAAACAAAGGCAATCATTTTACATGTATTTTTCTTACATAAAAGCGATTAATCCGCATTCCTAAGCTTATTCATTTACAAGTCCTTAATATCACTCATAAAATCAAAAAAATTGGTTATGTTATACGTGTAGAATGGAGGGAATGTAGAATGGAACGTTTCCAAATAATATTTTGTTTCGTACTGCTTAGCCAATTGTTCGCAATACCATCCAGCAGTGCACAGCAAACACCTTCACAAGATGAAATATATGCACAAAGAATGGCCTATTATTATGAATTCGAAAGCCCAATTGTCCCCTGGTATTATATTGCTGCTATCGATCAATATGAACGAAATATCCAAGCCGTACGTAAAGACTTACCAACACGTGAAGGTATTATTTCTATGCAATTCCCTACACATTTTTGGACTGGTCCATTTAACCCTTCTATGCAAGATACATCGCCTGCAACAATCGCTTATTTCGGAGGTAATGGACTAGATGGCAATAATGACGGTATCGCAGATCAAGCACAAGACGCAGATGTTTTGCGTACATTGGTTAGGTATTTGCACAAGGCACACACCACAGCAGGTACATTTCAAGCAGCATTAGAGGAATATTATGAGAATGACCAGACGATTAATCAAATTCATGTCATTGCATCTATTTATAAAAAGTACAACACCGTCGCCTTAGCCGAGCGTGCTTTTCCTATTCCTATCCGAACAAATTACAGCTACAAAGGTACTTGGGGAGCAAGCCGTGGATGGGGTGGCAAGAGAATGCATGAAGGCACTGATTTATTTGCAAGTTACGGAACGCCCGTTCACTCTACCTCCTACGGTGTTATTGAAGTAATGGGCTGGAATGAATACGGCGGTTGGCGCATTGGCATCCGTGATTTGCATAATACGTATCATTATTATGCACATTTATCCTCCTTCCATCCCGAATTAGCCATTGGTGATATTGTCGAGCCAGGCACTGTAATAGGCTATGTTGGCAGCTCCGGCTATGGTAAGGAAGGAACATCTGGTAAATTCCCACCTCATTTACATTATGGTATGTATAAGTTTGATGGGCGTAATGAATGGGCATTTGACCCATTTCCATCACTACTCATTTGGGAGCGCCAAGCAAAAAAAGGGCAATAAAAAGCACATGAAATCAGAGGTTTATTTCTTGATTTCATGTGCTTTCCTTATCTTTGTACGAATGGGCAAAGCGCTAGTTTTTCAAAAACAATACCCCCGTGCGCAGCATAAATCTTAAAAAATGAATAACTGTAATTAAGGCTGCTATATAGAAAAGACCTGCTCCAACAATAATTAGCAATTGGGAATTCTCAGTTACGTTCATACCGAAAGAAAATGCGATTAACGAAGTGACAACAACAACTGTGCAAAAGTGCTCCATTTTCTTATATTCTCGCATGCTGTCTGTTTTCTCCGAAAGTGGTTTAAGTAAATAAACAATAAATAGCAGTAGTAAATATGGCAAGACAGGTGTTATCCAACTGAGGCGATTTGCAAAAATAACATCATGTGTATACCATTTTTCAGGTCTCAATTGCTCCAAAAGCATAAGAAGTAAAACAATAGAAACAATTGTTTTTAGTTTACTTTTTTCAGG
Organism: Metasolibacillus sp. FSL K6-0083; assembly: GCF_038630865.1. Lineage (NCBI taxonomy): Bacteria > Bacillati > Bacillota > Bacilli > Caryophanales > Caryophanaceae > Metasolibacillus > Metasolibacillus sp. FSL K6-0083. The sequence goes on from NZ_CP152046.1 coordinate 1,140,825, forward strand.
GAATTTTAATACAGCATATAAAATCATCAAAATTGGTACTATATATATATATGGTAGAAAAAATGTAAACACTGAGAAAATCAATCCTCTAAGTAGCCATTTCAATGCGATTTGCCATTGTTCATTCATGCTCCATCATCTCCTGTCGTACTTTTTTGACGACATCGCGAGAAAAGGGAGGGAAAAGGATATTTACCATTTTATTAATAGTACCGTCTGTCGTTTCAATTATAAAATATAAATTTTGATAGCTTCTCAGCTCTCTCTCTTCGTTTACCCAATAAGATAACTCAAGTAATTCCCGTTTCATCGGATATGGTAATAAATCGATTTCTTGTTCCTCCCCCATACCAACACTTTTAATTACTTCACCATCATTTTCTAACTTATAATTACTTATAATTGGGGGTGGGATAATGTCTAACACTGTTGTAAGTTCTGTTTTAAACAAATCCTTATTATTTTGATTTGAGTCAATTTCAAATCCACTACTCTCTGTTTCTTTACCTCTCTCAAATTGTTTAAATTGGATATCGAAAGGTATTTTTTGACCGTCTGAAAAAATAGCATATGCTTCAATCGGTGTGCGTTCCTTCATTAAACTATTTAATTCATTGCCTTGTAAGTCAAGTGTAGCATCAGTCGTTATATGATGTGCTGTGCTTCCTAAGCTAAGACCGCCTATTCCATTTACGTGGAGTTTAATATCATTAATAGTAATTATCTGTATCGTTTTTTCAAATTCTCCTTTATTAATAATTGCATGAACATAAATGGATTTAATATTTTGTTCTTCCGTCACATTCACCGATAATGGATAAACATAAGGTTGCGGTAACTGCTGCTCTTCATAGTAGGCATTGTTCCAAATCCATGACAGCATAATGACCATAATAAGTGCCAATTTTTTACGCCATCTTTTATAACGTTTGGCAATAAGTATCACAAAAATAAGCAGTAGTGCTGTAATAAGTCCTGCTATCCAATAAGCGCTATACGCTCCTAGTAAATTATGTTGCAGCGTCGTCGCTTGATTATTTTGCTGTTCAGGCGAGGTTGTTGAGACAAGCCAAATGAAATAAACGACTGCGGCTGTCAACGAAACGCTTAAAAAAGTCGGTAGCCACTTTTGTCGACGTTGCTCCCTTGCCGCCCGCTGAATACCTGTCATAGCACGTTTATGTAAGTCTTTTGGCTGCACAATTTGGCGCATTTCATCTTTCAAAGATTTCATCTATCATGCCCTCCTCCTCTAGCTTTGCCTTTAATTTTTTCAATGCACGATATAAAATCGTTTTCGTCGTTCCGAGCTTTAACTGTAAAATATCTGCAATTTGCTCAAATGTAAAATCCTCATAATACTTCAGTAATACAACATGCTTTTCTTCTATTGATAAATGCTCCATTACACTTTGCAATGTAAACTGTGTATCAAGTGCGACTGGCTCCTCTATTAAATCTGTATCGTGCAATTCCTCATAATGTGGTCGCTTTTTCAGTAAATCATGCGCACAATTGATTAAAATGCGAATAAGCCATGTTTTAAAATAATTCTCCTCCCGCAATTGTTGGATGGCTTTATAAGAACGATAAGCACATTCCTGCACAATATCGAGTGCATCATCCTTATTTTTGGCATACACATAGGCCATCGCATACAGTTCTTGCTCATACTGCTGAAAAAGCTTAATATATGCCTCATCATCCCCCCTTTGTGCTTGTCTTAATAGCCGTTCATTCACATTTTTCACCTCTCTCTATAAATTAGACTGTAATTTTACGAATTTAGCTTGCACTATTTTAAAAAATTGCTGATATTTCTCAAAATCCTACAATAAAAAATAAGGCTGCCCAAAAAGGTATTCCTTTTCAGACAGCCCGAGCTTCTATATGAAATATTCGTAAAAAAACTTTTGTAGCTACCGCCTTGTTATCGCTACAAAAATAATTTGACTACTGCATAAACATTGCTAAAAGAAGCTATATAACTGCAATAATTACACATGCCCATGCGCCAATAAATAATAGCCCGCCCAGCGGTGTAATCGCGCCTAGCTTTTTCACACCTGTCACAGCTAAAACATAAAGACTACCAGAAAATAGCAAGATACCCCCTACCATTAAGTAGCTTGCCCATTGTAAAACACTTGTCGTACCGAGAATGACATCAAAGCCTAAAATTCCAACTGCTACAAGCCCTAATGCATGATACATATGATACTGTACAGCTGTTTCCCAAATCGCAGCATAGCGCGGCTCTGGAAATTTATCTTTTAACGCATGTGCACCAAATGCACCTAGCACAATTGCTAACAAAGCAAAACTAGCACCTATTACTAAAGCAAACGTCATAATAGTAACCTTCTTTCTACATTAAATTCACCTCATTTATTATACGCCTATTTTGCTAGCATTTTCTACTTTCTTTGCTAAAAAAGCTTGCTTGTAATTTTTTTCACAAACTATATTGTATAGCTAATTTAAAAGTGTTATAATTTTCGAAAAATTAAAACAAAGAAGGTTGTTTACACGATGCAGTACTCAGACAGAATTTTAAATACCCCCTCTTCATTTATTCGAAATATTTTAAAAGTTACCGAAGCGAATGATGTTATCTCTTTTGCAGGCGGCTTACCGAACCCCATTTCATTCCCATTAGAGGATATTCATATATCCATCGACCGTGCAATGAAACAACATGGTGCCAAACTATTCCAATATGCCTCAACCCAAGGCTATTTGCCTTTGCGTCAATATATTGCCGATAAATATAATCGTCAATATGGTCTGCAAATTCATCCAGATGATATTTTATTAACAACAGGCTCGCAACAAGCATTGGAGCTGTTAGCAAAAGTACTTGTAAATAAAGGGGATGGCATTATTATTGAAGAGCCCGGCTATTTAGGCGCAATTCAAGCATTTACAATGGCTGAGCCTGCATTTTATCCTGTTACATTAGAGGAGGACGGCTTAAATTTAGAGCAGCTTGAGCAAGCATTACAGCAACCTAATGTAAAGCTAATTTATACAGTACCAAATTTCCAAAATCCAACAGGTCTTACTTACTCGCTTGAAAAACGTCAGCAAGTGTATGAGCTTGTTTCACGCCATGATGTTATTTTTGTAGAGGATGATCCTTACGGTGAGCTCCGTTTCGAAGGTGACCATTTACCTTATATCGCCGCAGGAAAAATGGAAAATAGCGTGCTGCTTGGCTCTTTCTCAAAAACTGTCACACCGGGCATGCGTCTTGGCTTTATCATTACGAAAAATAGAGAGCTATTACAGCACATTGAAACAGCAAAGCAAGCAACAGACCTGCATACAAATATTTTCTCGCAATATATCATTGCAGATTATTTATTAAATAATGATTTACCGCAGCATATTCAAAAGATTAAAGATTTATATAAAACACAGTCGGATGCTATGCTACAAGCAATGGCAACATATTTCCCTACCCATGTCTCATATACAAAGCCTCAAGGCGGCATGTTTATTTGGGCAACGATGAATGATGGGCGTTCTGCGATGGATGTTTTCAATAAAGCGATGGAACAAAAAGTCGCATTTGTACCGGGGAATCCGTTTTATATAAATCCGGGCGATGTTCATACAATGCGCCTCAACTACACAAACTCCACACCTGAAATTATTGAGGAAGGTATTAAACGCTTAGGCAGCATTTTGTAAAGTCGCGTCTCAAAAGCCGTGCAGTTGCCCACTTTGGGGACGCTGGTGGGGGCTGTTTGGATTCATTCAGTGGGCGCTCTCCCCACTGAATGTTAGTTGAACCATTCGGGCTTTTACCGGCAGTTGGTCTCCCACTTAGCCTTATACCGATTTCATTTAAGTCTTGAAGTAGGAGGCTTATTGCCCGTTAATGCGGGATAAAATGGTAGTTCCTATGAAAAAAATATAAGCTTTCTTTGAGAATGAGGGAAAACATCGACTTTAGCGGTGTTAACCTTAAATAAGAGTGAGCTTGAATCGATTTATTGCGAATGAAAGTGAGGGCATTGCCCCTCGCTTTTTTATTCTACGTTTTGCAAAATTTCTGTTAAAATACGGTTGACATATGGAAACTTTTTCTCTATCATTGCATTAATTTACCTTTTAAGGAGGAGATACCATGATACGACTTTTGACTACAGCAGACCACGACATTTGCATGGCACTCGTCCAACAGCAGCCCGCTGAAAATCTTTTCATTATTGGAGATATTGAGGCATTTGGCTACGACCAGCCATTTCAAAAAATTTGGGGACAGTTTGAAGGAGAGGAGCTAATCGCTGTTCTGCTAAAATACGAGAGCAACTATATCCCTTATGCACAAGGAGCCTTTGATGTACAAGGCTTTGCAGCTATTATAAACAGCGACGACGAGATGACTGAGCTATCTGGTCTCAAGCATCTTACAGACCTGCTTGAGCCCTATATTCATAAAGAATTGTTCAAAAAACAAGAGCTTTATTATGCGAAATGTACGGAGTTGCAAAAAATTTATGAGGAGCAAGAGTTACAACATGTTGAACTCCTTACACGCGACGAAATTGAGGAAAATATTGCATTATTATCGACCATTCCTGAGTTCGAAGGCAGCCCCATTACAGTTGAGGGAAAGCTACGCGTATTAGAAAGCAAAACAGGACGCACTTATTTTATGCGAGAAGACGGTGTAATGGTTTCAACAGCTTCGACGACAGCTGAAAACAGCCTATCCGCCATGGTTGTTGCTGTTGCTACACTTGAAAACTATAAGAAAAAAGGCTACGCCACAAAATGTATGCAAAAGCTTTGTAGCGAGCTACTAGACGAAGGCAAATCACTGTGCCTTTTTTATGACAACCCTGCCGCTGGTGCTATTTATAAACGTCTAGGCTTTGAGGATATCGGCTTTTGGAATATGTTACGTTATAAAAACTAATGGGGCGAGGGCATCCAAAAAGTAGTGCATTGCCTGCTTTTGGACGCCTTTGTCGATAATAAAGAAGAGTTTCTCTGAAAAAATATGATAAACACTAGGGTGTGTAGCTTTTCCTTTTAATTAAAAATAAATACAGCCTATTGAATGCTCGCAGGCTACTCATTATTTTCAACTTATATTCCAATGCTTAGCCACTGCACAATTGCCAGTACTAACCCGCAAACAATCGGCATAATACGCAGTGCTGTGTAGCCTGCTGATGTACTGTTCCATTTCTCCAATGGGTCTTTCGCAGGTGAACCTAAATATGTAATAAAACGGTCTAAGCGACTTTTTTTATAGGTCGCTAGCTTCTCAGGGATTTGCACCTCAAATTGGTCAAGGTGCTGCTGTAGCTTTTGCTCCTTTTTCCATTCCTTATTCAGCATGAAAATCCTCCTCCAACTCCTCTTTTAAACGCTTTAATGCTTGATGTAATCTCGACTTAACCGTCCCAACAGGTATCGCTAAAATTTTAGCAATATCATCCTGCTGCAAATCATGATAGTACGCAAGTAAAATAACACCGCGCTGCTTTTCTGGTAGCTTGGCAATCGCTTGCTGCACCGCAAGCTTATCCTCCGTTGAAAAAGAAGTCACCTGCATAGGTACTAAAAATGGAAAAAAGCTACGCCACTTTTTCCTACGATTAAGCTTATTAATTAATAAACGATAGCCAATTTGAAATATGTATGATTTTACAGTGCCCTTTTGCACATCAAAATCTTGCCGCTTTTTTTGTAGCTGCTCAAATGTATCCTGTACAATATCAATACTTAACTGTTCCTCACCTGTATAGCGAAATAAAAAGCTGTACAAAGGCTTATACAATTGATTATACAGCTTATTAAACGCCTCAGCATCCCCCTTTTGATAAGCAAACATTAAATCTTCATTTGTCATCATCTAGCTCATCCTCCAAGTGGGCTTTGATGGATTTTAAAGTGCTTGATATACGTACAAATGAATAAATCACAATAATAATCACCCATACTTGTGATTGATTTGTAAAAAATTGAACATAAGGGCTCGTTACATCTTCCCCTCCTGAAATCAGCATATTTAAAGCCTGCACACAAACAATTGTATAAATGCCTAAAACAAATATTAATGTATCAAAAACATTCCAGCGCAAATAAATCGTCGTTTTACGATAATTAATTTTGCGATTTTCTCGTACAATATGCTTTCTGTCAAAGGGTATAATAATTGCTAAAATGATAATTATCCATAGCCCTCCAACAATTAGCGAAACAATCCAGCCAGCTCCCATCATTCTTTCCTCCTATCTGTGATAAAGGGAATCTTCAATCAGTGGGGGTCCTCATCCCCTCACTGATTAGTAGTTTCACCAATCGGGTTATTACAGGCTGTTTGATCCCCCACTTCAACGGCCTGATTTTATCTGGTGTTTTTGAAGGAGGATCTTACAGCCTGTTCATACGGGATAAACTTTGCGTGCAATCAGCATAAGTATTAAGCTCCAACCTGCCAAAATAATACAATACTGATACAAGGGAAGCCATGTATTTGTCGTTAAGCCTAAATAATATTGTAAGCTATCATTCAAATAAAGCATTGGATTCCACACTAAAAAAATAAAATATTGCTGCGGATCCTTGCCCGCAAGCGTTAAGAACATCGTTGTCATCGTTATCGAAAACATCAATAAAATCATCGTTGGCACAAGCATACTTTGTGCCACTTTGCCATTTTTAAAAAGCCCTGCCAAAATAAAGCTTAATGGATATAATGCAAGCAAAACGAAATTGCACATTAATAATATAAGTAAAAAATTACTCCAAGTAATATCAATTAATAGTTTATAGCAACCTAATAACAATATTAATGCAATATTTACTAATGCAAATACACCGATACCCATCCCAATATAATAAGTAGAAGGTACAACTTTTGTACGCTTTAGCCAATCAAATGTGCGATTTGCCTTCATATCTGCTAAATAAATCGTAGCACTCGAAAAAGCAAAAGAGAATAGCAGCAGCAAAATTGAGACTGGCAAAAACTGTCCCTTCACCATGTATTGAAATGTTTCCTCATTAACAACAAACTTTATAATAAAGGACATGATAAAAAAAATAAATGCTGGTAACACATTGCCAAAGCCTACTCCATAATTACGCATGCTTTCTAACATAAATGTGTGTGTAATTTGTTTTATCATCCTACTCGCCCTCCTAATACTTTTCCTGTTACTTCAAAATAAATGCCTTCAATACCCTTAAGCATAGAGTTCGGGTATTTTTCCTCCAAAACATTTAATGTACCGTAATCTGCTAGCTGACCATTTTGTAAAATATAAATCGCATCGAATAGCGATTCAAAGCCTGCTACTTCATGGCTAATTACGATGATAATGCACTGCGACTGTTTAATCTCCTTTTGTAAAAAGGCAGCAAACTGTTTTTTCTTCATTAAATCCAAATCTGCAAACGGCTCATCAAGCAAAATAATTGGTTTATTTAATAAAAACGCTAAATAAATTGACAATGCCTTGCGTTGACCACCAGAGGCATTTTTTACTAAAACATGGCTATATGTAGTAAGTTCTAGCAAGTTATGTAGCTCTGTTAAATCCTTTGAACTCCCTGTCAACGCTTGAAAAAGACGAATTACCTCAGCAATTTTCAAATGGCTATAGCTATCAAATGCTTGGTACTGTATCGCTACATCTTCTGCTACTAAGCGGTTACGTTGATAATGCATTGTCCCGCTATCATAAACAATATCTCCCGCAATGCATTTTGCTAGCGTCGATTTCCCTGCGCCATTTTCCCCTAGCAACAAATAGCAGCCTCCTGCTGAAAATGTGGCAGAAAATCGATTTAAAACTCCCTGCCCATTATATGTTTTCACAATGTCTTGTAAAGAAAGATTCATTCGAACACGCCCTCTTTATTTATTTACTTACTATACAAACGGGAGTTCAAGAAAGTTCATTTTATTTTTGTAGTCTGGAATAAAAAAACAAAGAAGGCGCATTGAAATGTACTTAACATTTCAATGCGCCTTCTTTCTAGAGATGTTTCTTTCACTGCAAATATTTACTAGACAGATAGCCTTTATATTTTTCCCTACCATTTCACTTATAAGTAGTATAAAGTGAACCTTCAATCAGTGGGGGTTTTCTTCATCCCCCACTGATTGGTAGTTTCACCAATCGGGTTTTTACAGGCTGTTGGATCCCCCACTTAAACATCTTGATTTTATCTGTTGTTTTGAAGTGGGGGTCTTACAGCCTGTTAATACGGGATAAAAAGAATGAAAGGGAATTTCAACCATCATCAATAAGCTCTAGCGAACCAAACCGTATGCTGAGCTGGTTGCTCACAGCAAATGCATGTCTTCTTTTCGATAGGCGAATTGAATGGGATATTACGTGTTGTGAATTTTGTTTGTTCCTTTACCTTTTGCTCACATTCCACACTGCCACACCAGCCTGCTAAAATCCAGCCTGGCACTTTGTTTGCTTCGATATGCTGCTCAAGCTGTGTCATTGTGTCGATTGCCGTATGAGAGTGGGCATCTCTAAACGCGCGCGCCTTTGTCAAAAGACGTGTCTGCATGACTTCAAGCTCTTCCTCAATGACTGTGATTAATTGTGCCAAACTCACTGTTTGTTTCTCCTCTTCATCACGCGCTTTAACTATCGCTTGCCCATTTTGATAATCACGAGGTCCTAGCTCAACACGCAAAGCAGCGCCTTTTTGCTCCCATTTGTTAAATTTAAAGCCTGCTGTTTGGTCTGTATCATCTAGCTTCGCACGGATGCCTTTACCCTTTAAAGCTAGTTGAATTTCCTCAAGCTTCTCTAAAATTTCTGGATGCTTTTTAAATGGACCGACTGGCATTAGCACGACCTGTGTTGGGGCAATTTTCGGTGGTAAAACCAATCCTTTTTCATCGCCATGCACCATAATGACTGAGCCAATTAGTCGTGTCGAAGTACCCCAAGAAGTCGTATGCACATACTGATGCTCATTATTTTTGTTAAGGTATTTAATATCAAAGGCCTCTGCAAACTTTGTCCCTAAATAGTGAGATGTACCTGCCTGTACCGCCTTGCCATCCTTCATCATCGCTTCAATTGAAAATGTATCAACAGCACCAGCAAATCGCTCTGACTCTGTTTTTGTGCCCTCATATACAGGAATCGCTAAAATATTTTCTACGACCTCCTTATAAATTGCGAGCATTTGCATCGTTTCCTGACGCGCCTCTTTCTCATTTTCATGTGCAGTATGTCCCTCCTGCCACAAAAACTCCGATGTACGGATAAACGGCAATGTTTTCTTCTCCCATCGGAAAACATTCGCCCATTGATTTAACAGCAGTGGTAAATCACGATAGCTTTTCACCCATTTTGCATAAAGATGCCCAATCATCGTTTCAGATGTTGGTCGCAAAGCTAATCGTTCCTCCAAAGGCTCTCCTGCCGCCTCCGTCACCCATGGCAACTCAGGTGAAAAGCCTTCAATATGGTCCTTTTCCTTTTCGAAAAATGATTCAGGAATTAACATCGGGAAATAAGCATTGCGATGCCCTGTTTCTTTAAAACGCTGGTCCATAGCAGCTTGAATATGCTCCCAAATTTCATAGCCATCTGGTCGAAACGTAATACAGCCGCGAACAGGTGTATAATCCATTAACTCCGCATCTTGAATTGTTTTCAAATACCATTTCGTAAATTCATTTTCTTGTTGCATAAACAATACACTCCTTTAATTCAAAAATAAAAAAGCATAAAGCCATCCTGAATTAGGACGTCTTTATGCATAATAAACGTGGTACCACCTATTTTTAGCTTTAATCAATTAAAGCCCTCTAACGTTGGATAACGGCAACGAGTCGGCACTTCTCCGTGCTAGGTTTCAATAAAGAAGCGGTGATATAGCTCTCAGCTCTTGCTATACTCTCTGTTTCACAATTCTTTATTTACTTGGGCACATCAACGAATTAAATATTTGCATTCAATCATAGCAAATGAATCACATCATTTCAATCGCTACTCACGGGAAATTTTTCAAATAACGCAGCGGCAACTCCATCCGTGCTGTTTTATTCGGGTCAACAATTTGACTAATGCGCAGCTGTCCTGCAAGTGATAATAAATGGATTGCCTCCGCATCTGTTAATGCGGTCGATTGCTTAAGAACGCGCACCATATTTTTCGTCGCCATCACCGCAGCTTCATCCAATGTTTTCGCTGAGGCAATAGTGCTAATCGCATCATCCTTAATTAAGTAGGGGGTTGGCACAGTGTGATTTTTCAGAACGCGCACTGTCACTGTTACTTGCGCAGGCACTTCTCCGCCACAAACCGATACTTCACCATCGCCCATCGCCGCATGGCAATCCCCTAGTGCAAGCAAAGCCCCTTCAACATTAACCGGCAAATAGAGCTTTGCGCCCTCTGTAATGGCTGTTGTATCCATATTGCCCCCATGCGCATCAGGTACACCGCAGCTTATGGCACCATTTGCCGGCGCTGTGCCAATGACACCTATCATTTTGTTAACTGGGATTTTTATATCCTCCGTAAACAGTATCTCGTCATCGATAATCGGCGCACGTTTAATCGTCATTGTATCTAACTCATCACCGAGTACGCCTAATTCAGGACCAGTCATTAAGGTTACAGTATCACCAATATCAATTGTATGAATTTCCACTTCTAATACATCGCCTTGCTTAGCTCCTTCTACAAAAATAGGTCCTGTCGCCGGATTAATTTTGTTCCAATCAAGTGCCTCAACTACTTGATCTTCGCTTGTAATTTGGTCTGTGAAGCAATCATACGCCTCAAACACAACCGTGTCTCCACTTTGCACTATACACACAGGTTGATTGTCTGCACTCATGGCATAAATTGCATGTTCTTTAGAAATAAAATGCTTCATTTTCAATCCCCTCCTAGCTTTATAATAGCAAATTTTTGTATTATTCTGTAGATAATTAAGCAACAAGCATAGCTGTATAATTGAAGAAGTGCATTGAAGGAGGTTGTAACAATGAAAGTAGAAAGAATGTTTGCCATCGTTGTGTTTTTATTGCATAAACGAATCGTAACTGCTGATGAATTAGCTGAAAGACTAGAAGTAAGCAAACGAACAATTTATCGAGATATCGACTCATTATGTGCAGCAGGTATTCCGATTGTGTCACATCTAGGTAAAAACGGCGGCTTTACATTGGCTGACCGTTATCAGCTTAATAAATTAACATTTAGTGATACGGAAAAGAAATTAGTAATGGATGGCATTACACTTGGAAATGAGCTTTTTGAAGAACAGCAGCTTGCAAATTTACAGCAAAAGCTTGCTCTTTTTCAAGAAGAGTATGATATTAGCTTTACATTGTCGAACGCAACATTGCACCGAAATATTATTGAACAACAGACAAAGAATAAAATACAACAGCTTTTAGCCTTTATTGAAAATGAACAAGCAATTGAAATTTCATACGTAGCGCAAAATGGTCATTTTACTACACGCACGGTCTTGCCTATCAAGCTACATTTACAAAACGGGAGCTGGTATGCAGAGGCCTTTTGTCAGCTGCGAGAGGCTTATCGATTTTTTAAGCTGACAAGAATCCGTACAATGGAAACTATTGAAGCAACTATCAAACAGCCTCTTCTTGTGTCCACAACTGAGCGACCTGTTGAACTTGAGCAAATCATTTTACAATTCGGGCTAAGTGAACATGGCAAGCTCTACGATTTTTTCACAGAGGAGGAGCTTGCTATTCATTCAGAGCATATTATTGCAAAATTTCATTATGATATAACAAATGATATTCTTCCCTTTATTCGCATGTTTGGCAGTAAAGTGAAAATCCTTGCACCCGCTTGGCTTCAGCAAAAGCATTTAGAAGAAATTAAAAAGATTTTGGAAAGCTGACAGACAGTTGTCATATTTTGTTCGCTATGCTAAGTGTAGAAACAAGGAGGTTATTAATATGAAAACACTTTTCACAGAGAAACACATTGTTGGTACAGGCATTCGTACAAATAATGCAACCCCAAAAGCGATTGGGCAGCTTTGGGAGAATGTAATGGCTAGCGGCTTGCAAGGAGATATTTTTGCCATCTATCATAATTATGAAAGTGACTTTACTGGCGATTATGATTTATATATTGGCACAGAAGTGAATGGGGCAAGTGAAGAAGGTGTCATTATACCTACTGGGGAATATGTAGTAATCGTTGTCGATACATCACAAGAAAATGGTGTTTTTCTTGCATGGACTGAAATTTGGCAAAGTGACATCGCAAGGGCCTATAAAACAGATTTTGAATACTATGCACAAGACGGCACAGTGAAAATTTATCTGTCTGTGAAGGAGTAAAAAATATATCAGTGCTTTTCTGAAGTTTATCGGCGAATTGGCAGCCTCTTCAAATATACAAGAGGCTGCCTCTTTTCATGTACCTGCTTTTTCGCCATTATATTAATGCTAATGCCCATCAAAACGACAGCCATAAATAGCAAAATACTAATAGGCTGTAGCAGCTAGCCCAATGTACTGCCGCTCTTCAAGATTTCTAAATCTTAGCTTAAAAAATAATTGTATTATATAACAAATAATACCATATATCGAATTTGTAAATCAGAACAAAGCATTTACTCGAAATCAGTAGGTCGAAAGTATTGATTCGCTCATAAACTAAACGAATTCGCTCATAAGTCTGCCAAATTCGCTCGTAAATTACTCAAATTCGCTCATTAACCTGAAAGTAGAATTGAATGAAAGAACTATTTTAACAGTGTATCAGAATCACCTGCTGTTTTTCTAGCTCGTCCATCAGCTAATATTTCATTACAACAAAAGCCGTCTAAAACTTTAGACAGCCTTCACGAATATTTATTTTTATTATCCCTTCGCTTCATACGCGCTACTAAAAAGCCGCCTTTAAAGGATTTTGGCTCATAGGAAATAATGAAGGCATTGGGTTCAAATTGCTCCACAATCTGAAAAAGCTCTGGCTCGCGATTGCGCTTCGTTAAAATTTCGTATTTATAGCGTTCGCTATCGCGTCCTTCACCGACATAAATCGTTACTGCAAAACCTGCATTTCTTAAAAAAGCAACGAGCTCATCGTTTTTCTTTTGTGTATTAATCGTTGCATAAACATAGCCAATCGCTAGCTTTCGCTCAATCTTTGCGCCTAAAAAAATACCTAGGCCAAAGCCTACAGCGTAGACAACCATCGCTAAAATACTTTGGTCGCCACTAAAAACTAGTGAAAGTCCGAATACGTAAATTAACATTTCAATCATACCGAAAATAGCCGCTAGGAAGGTTACGTTTTTCACTAAAAATATTGTACGCAATGTTAAAAAAGGTACGTAAATCAATTGCAAAATAATAATTAAGACAATATTGCTCATAGACACAGTCCTTTCACTAGAAAACTTTCTGCTATTGTATGGCTGAAAACAAGGAAAGTCAATTTCTTTTTCCCGTTGCATTTATTCATCATTCAAAAGGTGACATTTCGTGATATGATGTTAAGCGTACTTATTAGTAGAAAGGAAGTGCAATATGCACACTGTAAAACAGCAATGGCTTGGCAATATTCGTGCGGATATTTTATCAGGAATCGTTGTTGCACTTGCACTAATTCCTGAGGCCATCGCCTTTTCGATTATGGCAGGTGTTGACCCAATGGTCGGCTTGTATGCCTCGTTTACGATTGCTACAGTTATCGCATTTGTCGGCGGACGTCCTGCGATGATTTCTGCTGCGACTGGTGCAATGGCGATTGTTGTTGTCGATTTAGTCGCAGACTATGGTTTGCAATATTTACTAGCGGCAACTATTTTAACAGGCATTATTCAAATTTTCTTGGGCATTTTTGGGATTGCCAAGCTGATGCGTTTTATTCCCAACGCTGTGATGATAGGCTTTGTTAATTCTTTAGCCATTTTAGTATTTATGGCACAGCTGCCTCATTTTATTGGGGGCAATAGCATGACATACTTATTTTTATTTATTACGATTGGGCTTGTTTATTTTATTCCGAAGGTTTTCAAAATGGTTCCTGCACCTCTCATCGCTGTTGTGTTATTAACAGCGGCAGCCTTTGTGTTTCAGCTTGATTTGAAAACGGTCGGCGATTTAGGTGCTGTACCAACAAGCTTACCTGTATTTTTATTACCTGATATTCCGTTGTCACTCGAAACCTTGCAAATTATTTTACCTTATTCATTGGCACTTGCTGTTGTAGGCTTGTTAGAATCGCTATTAACTGCACAAATTTTAGATGATATGACAGATTCGAAATCGAATAAAAATATGGAGGCACGTGGTCAAGGTATTGCCAATATCGTCAACGGCTTTTTCGGTGGCATGGCAGGCTGTGCGATGATTGGACAATCGATGATTAATGTCAAATCAGGTGGGCGCGGACGTTTATCGACACTTGTTTCTGGTATCTTTCTCATGTTTTTAATTGTTGTGCTTGGTGACATTGTTGTAGATATTCCGATGCCTGTGCTGGCAGGTATTATGGTGATGGTCGCGATAACGGCCTTTGATTGGGGCTCCTTGAAATATTCGATAACTGCTCCAAAAGGAGAGGTTTTCGTCATGCTCATTACGATTGTCATTGTACTTTATACGGGTAATTTAGCTATCGGTGTTGTAACGGGCATTATTATTAGTGCTCTACTGTTCGTTGCAAAAATTTCAAAGGTCAATATTACAGAAAATAATGGCATATATATGATTGAGGGTCCGCTCTTCTTCGCTTCAACAAAAGCCTTTGTCGAGCAGCTAGAGCAAGCTCGTGAGCCACATATTACAATCGATTTAACGAGCAGCCATCTGTGGGACGAATCGAGCGTCGGCGCACTTGTAAAGGTTATTAGCAAGCTAGAGGAAAAGGGACAAACTGTTACAGTAATCGGCATGAACCCAGCGAGTCAGGCACTTTATCAAAAATTAACGAGTTTTTCATAGGGGGGGATTTTTTATGTATCAGCACATCGTTTTAGCAGCAGACGGCTCGGATAATGCGTTACGGGCAGCGAAGGAAGCTGTAAAAATTGCGCGACTCTCAGCAAACACAGTTGTTAATATCGTCTATGTCGCAAGCTTTGACAATGCAAGGGCTGAGCATTTACACAGCGCATCGTCCGAAAGCCTTTTATTGGAACGCCGCCGTAAAGTAGCAACAGTTGAACAGCTATTGAAGGAACATCATATTTCTTATAAAGTAACCATTTTAAAAGGAGAGCCCGCACCTGAAATTATTCAATATGCGAACGACAATCAAGTTGACCTTGTTATCATCGGTAGCCGTGGTTTAAATGGCTTACAGGAGATGGTACTAGGCAGCGTTAGCCATAAAGTAATGAAACGTGTCAACTGCCCTGCATTAATTGTAAAATAGTGCTTACACAAAGAATTTTATGAAAATGCTTTTCATAAAATTCTTTGTATATGTGTGTCCTTAAATCCTGTCGTATATTTCAAGCCATAGCCTAAAGCGCGATCCATGAAAATATGCGCTAGCCAAATCAGTGCGATTGGGAGCAAAAATGAGAAGCTTGTTAGTAGCGCTATCGTCAATAAAGTAGAGGGCAATATAAAGCTATGTCCAACATTGTATAGGATTGCACCGATTCTCTCATTCATGACATAGCCTAAAGCGCATATATCGGGCACAAGCAAACAGAGGAAAAACCATAGCACAGAAAAATCGAGATAAATATAAATTGCGAGTAGCAGTAAAAAATTGATTCCATACTCCCATTTTATTAAGCTACGTAAAGTCATCGTTCCTTTCGCCCTCCTCTATTTCTCGATACATTTGTTCGATTGTCTCATTCACTTTTTGTTTATTTGATTCATATTTTCCTTCTTGTACTAAACCTTCTGCCATTTTTAATGCTTGCAAGGCAATTGTAAAAAATGCAAGCTGTCTTTCCACAGCATTTATTTTATTTACAAATAAATTAGAGGACGCTTGATTGCACTCCTCACTCATCGGCTGCCCATCTAAAATGAGCAATAGCTTGATTTCCTGTAAGGAAAAGCCTATTTTTTTCATCACCTGAATGAATTTAATATTTCTTTCGCATGATGCATCATAAAAGCGATAGCCATTTTCTAAGCGCTTCGGGCTTAATAAACCTTCCTTTTCATAATAGCGAATCGTATCTTGTGATAGATAATATTTTGCTGCAAATTGTTTTATTAACACCGTTGCTCCCCCTCTCTATACCCACACTATCATTGGAGCATACTCCAAGGTCAAGTATTTTTTTGAAACTTGTCACAGCATTGTACGTATATGTTAAGCAAGACGAATTATTGAAAGGATGTTCATCATGCAGACATTTTTACTGTCCTACCAATGGGCATTATTTATAAGTGCAGAAGTAATCTCCATTGTCTCACTAGTGTTATTCGGTATTACAAGATATTTCTTTAATAAGCGCAAAGCAAGCAATTTCTTTATCCTATTATTTATTGCGGTAACGGCTTTTGAAGCTGCAATTGCGTGGATAGTTTATAACTATACTGGTGAAATTTCTAACTTTACAATTCTCATTACTATATTTGTACTTTATGCTGTCACTTTCGGCTTAAATGATTTCAAAAAATTAGATAGATGGATGCGTGTAAAAATAGGAAATTATCGCGGTATTGATTTATTAACAGCAAAGGACCATCAAATCATTGCAAAAGAGAAGAACCCTCATTATAAGAAGCGTAAAGATATTATTATGACAACGGTACATGTAATTATTTTTGTTATCGCACAGCTTATTTTTTGGGCAATTGGCATGGAATCGTTTTCGCAATTTGGTTATTATATTTCCACGATAGGTGAATGGTTTACAACAGACCAGTTCAAAAATTCCCCTTATCCAAGCGAATTTTTATACCATGCTTCTATGATTTGGGCAATTATTGTAGTCATTGATATATTGTATTCTGCAAGCCATTTATCTATATTTAATGGAAAACGTTCCTCACGATGATGGCATGAACCGTAATCTATTTTTGAAACTTCTCATATGATTTATACGTATATGTAAAAAACGGAAGGGTGTGGCATTATGAATAAATATTCAATTTCACAATTTATTAAGGAAACAGAGCAGCTAGATCGTGGAGAAGGCTTTTTTGAGCTAGAAACTCCGCGCATGCTAGAAGTCAATTTAGAAAATCTTGTTTGGGCAAAAGCAGGCTCAATGGTTGCCTACAATGGGAAAATAAAATTTGAGCGTGAGGGTATTTTAGAGCATGGGCTTGGAACTTTATTTAAAAAAGCTTTTACAGGCGAGGGCGCTTCTCTTATGAAGGCAACAGGTAAAGGCAAGCTTTATTTAGCCGATAGCGGGAAGAAAATTATTATTTTGCATTTGCAAAATGAAGCTATTTACGTAAATGGTAATGATCTCCTTGCCTTTGAACCAACAATTAAGCATGAGATTAAATTAATGAAAAGAGTTGCTGGTATGATGGCTGGTGGTTTATTTAATATTCGCTGTGAAGGCACAGGGCTTATTGCGATTACGACACATTACGAGCCTCTAACTTTGCGCGTAACGCCCGGTAAACCCATTATTACCGACCCAAATGCAACAGTAGCATGGTCAGGCAATTTACAACCTGAATTCCAAACAGATATTTCCTTTAAAACATTTATCGGTCGAGGCAGCGGGGAATCCTTCCAAATGCGTTTCGAAGGGGACGGCTTCGTCATCGTCCAGCCGTATGAGGAAGTGTATATGCAAGCACAGGGTTAAAAATGAAGAGCGTCCCAAAAGTAGGCAATGCACTGCTTATGGGATGCTTCGGTGATATTTCATCAAAGAAATCATTAAATAAAATGGAGTAGTGTTTCTTTGAAAATGGGAGAAACACTGGATTTAGCCTTCTTCTTTTGAATTTAAAATAAGGGTAAAGCTGGTTTTCACTGCGCTGAGGAGAAGTTTGACTTCTAGGATAGCCCTCTTTTTAAATATTCCATCCATATTGGTTGGTCTGCTGGATTAAACTTCGATGGCAATTGATTTAATGGGAAAAATCGCACTTCAAACGCTTCTTTCTTATCATGTCGTAACATTCCTGTATAGCTCTTGCACTCATAAGCTGCTACAACTAAGTAAACTTCATCTCCATGCGGATACTGATAATAGAAGTCTTCACCGGAATATATTTTAAACAAAGTAAGTTGTTTCGCATTCAAACCTGTTTCTTCTAACATCTCTCTATAAGCGACTTGCTCTAAAGATTCTCCAAGTTCCATAGAACCTCCAATCAATCCCCAGCAATCATTATCTTTACGATGTTGTAAAAGAATTTCATTCTGTTCATTCATAATAATAATACAAGCACCGACCATAATCAGTGGGCGACTGCCTACTATTTTTCGTAATTCTTTAATATATCCCAATCTACTTCATCTCCTATTGTAACAACAATATTAAACGGTGCTCCCTTTAAAACGGGTAACTACTGAATTGTTCAAGAATTTGTTCTACGTTTGTTAAATATTTCAAAAATCCTCTTATAAAAGCGAAAGTATTATATAAAGCATACTCAAAAAAGAAAGAACTGTCTAAAAAGTTATTTTGAGTTTTTCCCTTTGCATTGAGCATAAAGATAATTTCTCATGATCGATGGTTTTCAAAGGCAGTTTTTTACAAACAAAAGCGCCCAAAAGCCGGTAAATGCATAGCCTTTTGGACGCCCTTTTCATTTATTGCAAAATTAATTTTTGCTTTGCTAAATGGTAACGCACTGTTGTTGTTTGCTTTAAAAAGCTTGCGTCATGCGACACAATAAGCACAGTGCCTTGATAGCCTAAAATAAATTGCTCCAACGCTTCCAGTAATGTAATATCTAAAAAATTAGTTGGCTCATCGAGCAATAATACATTGTAATCCCCAACAAATAACAAAGCAAGCTGTAGGCGCATCGCTTCACCACCACTTAAATCGCGAACACTTTTGCGCAAATCAGTTTGTGTAAAATGCATGGCAGCTAATACCTTTCTTAAAAAGCCTTCATCGTAGACAGCATGCGACTTCGCAAATTGCAGCAATGTTTGAGCTGCTTCAAGTTGATAGCTCATTTGCCTAAAATAACCGATTTTCACTTTTGGCGATATATCAATACCTTCTGCCCCTTCTGCAATGGCCTTCAGCAATGTACTTTTACCGCTACCATTAGCGCCTGTAATAGCGATTTTTTGACCTTGGCGAATTTGAAAAGAGACGCGTTGTAATAGCAGCTTATCACCAGCTGTTAGCGTAAAATCATTTGCCAAAATTGGCACTTTATTATGCAATTCCGTAATTGCCTGATGGGCAAAATGAAATATGCGCTCAGCTTCAGGTTTTTCAACTGCCTGTAATTGCTGCACGCGCTCCTCCATCGCCTTTGCTGCTCTGTGCAAAGCCTTCTGTCCAGAGGCTTTCGACTTTGTTTCAAACATGCGATTTGGCTTTGCCTTCGCCTCTTTGCGTGACATACTTTTTGCCTGCGCCATTTGCTCCGCGCGCTTCATTTTATCTGCGGCGGCTGCCTCTAATCGACCTTTCTCTTTGATATAAGTCTCATGAGCTTGTTGCTGCATTTGACGCTCTAGTTCCTTTTGCTCCTTATAGGCGCTGTAATTGCCTGTATAAACATGTACTGCGCCGTTCTTCACTTCCCAAATTGTATCGACAACAGCATCTAACAATGCTCTATCATGACTGACAATAATAAGTGTCCCATAATAGTAAGTCAATTCATCAATCAAAAACTGAATGCCATCTTGGTCTAAATGCGAAGTCGGCTCATCTAATAAATAACAAGGAGCATATGTCGACAAAAGCTCCGCTAGCTTCAATCGAGTTTGCTCACCTCCACTCAAATGGGCATGCTGTGCACCAACATTCAGCTTCCCTTGCAATGCATAATCAATATGATTTCCCACTTGCAAATCAATTTGGTCCATATAGAGTGCATCAACAAAGCTATTTATATGTCCTATTGTCGGGGAAATCCTTCCTGCCAGCAGCTTAAGCAATGTACTTTTGCCAGCACCGTTATTCCCTACGATGCCAATACGCTGTAGTTGATGCACTGCTAAATAAGGAATCTTTAAAATTTTTTTATCTAAATAATTATGTGTTAATTGTTTTATTTCAAATTGCAATTGTTCCATTTTGCACTACCTCCGAAAAAATATTTTTTCGTACCGATAGTGACTATCGATACGAGCTGTTTACAACTCGTATCGGCTTATAAATATAATAACCACATCTGGTTTTCACCTCCTATTCTTCTAATAACCACTTCTCATACGATGCCTCTAGCTGTTGCTCTAATTTTGTGCGCTGAGTGGTAGGAAGTGTTGGCTCTTTTAATTTCATTTCTAATTTTTCAATTTGCTCTAAAATAGAGAATTGCTTTTTTCGTTGAACTTTCTCTACATGGACTTTTTCAATAACTTGGCAAGTGGTTTCACGTTTTGCCTTTGCCCATTCATAGTCTCCTTCATAGACAGTGAGCTGTTGCTGCTCAATCCAGGCTATTTTCGTAAATAGCTTTTGCAAAAAATAGCGGTCATGTGAGACAGCGATAATCGTACCTTCAAAGGCTTCTAATGTATCCTCTAGCACCTCACGTGATTCAATATCAAGGTGATTCGTTGGCTCATCTAGCAATAATAAATTAATTTGCTGATGCATGAGCTGCGCGAGACGTAAGCGCATTTTCTCGCCACCGCTTAAATCCTTTATTTTTTTGAAAACATCATAGCCGTAAAATAAAAACTGCGCTAAATTATGTCTTGCCTCTGCCTCAGATATAGCTACTATATCTCGAAAGGCATCAACTACCCGCATTTCTATATTACTGTAATCGAATTGTTGTGACAGATAGCCTATTTTAACATTGCTACCGAGCTTACAAAGTCCTTGCTGTGGAACGACCTGACCTGTTACCATTTTTAATAAAGTTGATTTGCCACAGCCATTTTGGCCAACAATCGCTAGCCTATCTTGAAAATAAACCGCTAAATGACTATTTAAAAATAATGTACGTCCATAGCTATGTGTAATATTTTCAAGGGACAGCACCTCTTTGCCACTACGCTCGGACATCGTTAATGCTAGGTTCATTTTTTTCGTGCTTGTCGGTTTTTTTACACGCTCTATACGTGCCAATGCCTTTTCCATGCTTTTCGCTCGACGATGTAAGCTATCACTCGGTGGGTTAGCCTCATTTGCCCATTGCTTTAAACGCTTAATCGTTTCCTGCATTTTTTTGATTTTTTTCTGCTGTTCCTCATATTGGGCAAATTGTTGTTCAATTTTCTCCTGCTTTTGCTTAACAAAGGCATCGTAATTGCCCTGATAAGTAAATGCTTGCCCATCCTCAATCTCGATAATTTTATGTGCAAATTGATTCATAAATTGGCGGTCATGTGAGACAGCGATAACAATGCCTTCAAAGTTTTGCACATAGTTTTCAAGCCATTCAATGGCATCCATATCTAAATGATTGGTCGGCTCATCTAATAACAGAATAGATGGGCTTTGCAATAGTAATTGACCTAGCATCACCTTCGTCTTTTCACCGCCACTCAACGCCTCAAATGGCTGTGTTAAAAGAGTAGCAATTCCTAATCCGTTCGCAATTGCTGCTAGTTGTGAATCTATTTCATAGCCACCCTGCTGGATAAATTGCTCCTGCACTTGCCCATATTGTTGTAAAAGCTTTGGCGTAACTTCCTCATTATGCATTTGCCGCTCTAGCTTCTCCATCTTTTCTTTCAGTTCGAAAATTGGCCCAAAGGCTTGCGCTAATACGCCTCTCACTGTATCGTTCGGGTAATTTGATATTTGATATAAATAGCCAATTGTTGCGTCTTTACTTTTAATAATATGACCTACATCCGCTGTATCTTCGCCTGCTAATATATGTAGCAAGGTTGTTTTACCACAGCCATTTGGTCCTACAATGGCAATATGTTCTCCCGCATTAACTTCTAACTGTAAACCTACGAAAATTTCATTGCTACCAATTGTTTTGTGGATTTTCTCTGCTTTTATTTGCATCATTATGCCTCCAAGAACGTGCGGAAAAAGCATTTTAAACAACAAAAAAGACTGCACATTAACATGCAGTCTTTTCCTCACTATAGTGAAAAAGAATGGTTAATCCGCTACGTTTCGTATTTTGATTTGCTTAAAAAAGGACACACTTGTCCCGTTAGACGCAAAATCAAAAGTAATTACACGTGCAAAGTACATTGCAGTATCCACTTTTACACCTGTAGTCATAGCGTTTTGAATCATTCTTTTTCACCCCCGTTCTAGTAGAATTGCTTATAGTGTAACATAAATGAATGAATTGTGGAAGAAAATATGATGAAAAAAAGTGAAACCATAATGCGATTTCACTTTTTTATTTCCTACATCACCGTTGCTTCTGGCTCGTAGCTAATCATTTGTTTAATTGTATTGTTTTCTCCCATAATTGCCACAGTCGGCTTATGGTCACGAGCCTCGTTGGCGTCTACATAGACGTATGAAATGATAATTACGATATCGCCTTTTTGCACGAGTCGTGCTGCTGCACCATTCACACAAATAACGCCACTTCCTCGCTCACCTGCGATAATATACGTTTCAAAGCGTGCACCATTATTGTTGTTGACGATATGCACTTTTTCGTTCGGTAACATTCCTACCGCATCTAAAATATCTTCATCAATCGTAATAGAGCCAACATAATTTAAATCTGCCTGTGTTACTTGTGCGCGATGTATTTTACTATTCATCATCATGCGAAACATTGTTTATTCCCCTTTTAGTGAAAAAATTAAATTATCAATTAATCTTGTTTTACCCATATAAACAGCTACTGCTAGTAAAAATTTTTCCGTTTGTGGTGTGACGATTGCTAAATCAGGATAGCTTAAAAGCTGTAAATAATCAATGCGACCTGCTGTATTTTTTGTAATATGCTGCTTTGCAATACCAATTGCTTCCCCAGCATTTTTCGTTTGTAAAAAATGCTGCTGCGCTAAATTTAATGCCGCAAAAATCGCTGGTGCTTGCGCTCGTTCTTGCTCCGACAAATAAACA
Source organism: Metasolibacillus sp. FSL K6-0083 (assembly GCF_038630865.1). Taxonomy (NCBI): domain Bacteria; kingdom Bacillati; phylum Bacillota; class Bacilli; order Caryophanales; family Caryophanaceae; genus Metasolibacillus; species Metasolibacillus sp. FSL K6-0083. Next base: position 1,163,922 of record NZ_CP152046.1, read on the forward strand.
TTGCGGCTCGATTTTGCAAGTCCATCCTCCTCACGAACAATGGGAATTGTTTGAATTTCTAGCGGAAAATTAAAATCACGTACCATCGTTTCAATAATCGCAACTTGCTGTGCATCTTTTTGTCCGAAATAAGCACGCGTCGGCTCAGCTAAATGAAATAGCTTTGCAACGACCTGTATGACACCATCAAAATGTCCCGGACGACTTGCACCGCATAAAATTGTCGCTTGGCGTCCTGCCAGTAGCTGTATACCGCCATCCGCTGGGTACATTTCCTCTACGCTCGGAGCAAAAACTAAATCGACACCTGCTGATTGTGCTAACGCTGTATCACGCGGTAAATCACGCGGATAGGATTCAAAGTCTTCATTCGGTCCAAACTGGGTAGGATTAACAAATATGCTCATAATGACTACATCATTGTCTGCCTTTGCTGTGCGAGCTAGCGTTAAATGTCCATCATGTAAATAACCCATCGTCGGAACTAAGCCAATTGACTTTTGCTCTTTCTTTGCCTGATGAACATATTGCTTTAATTCCGCAATTGTTGTTACAACTTTCATTTATTTGACGCCTCCGTAAAGCTGGTTAAGCTCTTCATCCTTCATTGTAAATTGATGCTCCACTGCTGGGAATGTTCCCGCCTTCACTTCACGCACATAGCTTGTAATGCCATGCTCTACTTCATCCCCTACGTGCGAGAAGGCTTTAACAAATTTCGGGATATGATGTTTGCCATACTGCACTAGGTCATGGAAAACAAGCACTTGCCCATCTGCCTCTACGCCTGCACCAATACCGATTGTCGGGATTGTTAAAGCTTGTGAAATCGCCTCTGTTAGCTGATGTGGGATACATTCTAAAACAACTGCCGCTGCACCTGCAGCCTCACAAGCCTTCGCATCTGTAATTAATTGCTGTGCTTGCTCTGCTGTTTTTCCTTGCACTTTGTAGCCACCAAGTACACCTGCTGATTGTGGCAATAAACCTAGGTGTGCTACGACAGGAATGCCTGCATCTGTTAGCTTTTTAATGACAGGAATCACATCGCCTGCTCCTTCAAGCTTCAATGCATTCGCATTTGTTTCTTGCATCATGCGTACAGCCGTTTTCAATGTGTCATTCATATCGCCATGATAAGAACCGAATGGCATATCAACGACGATAAATGTGTTTGGTGCGCCACGTCGCACAGCTTTACTATGATGAATCATATCATCGACTGTGACACGCATCGTTGACTCATAGCCAAGCACAACCATCCCTAAAGAATCACCAACTAAAATCATATCTACTGCTGCATCCTCTGAAAATTTAGCATTCGGATAATCGTATGCTGTAATCATTACGATTTTTTCACCTTGCTGCTTCATTTTCAAAAATTCACTTGTTGTTTTCATATGAATCCTCCTTCTAGTGTGAGAAGAAAACATAAAAAACCCTTCTATCCAAAATTGGACAGAAGGGTTGCGTTGTACTGTAAAAATTATGAACGCTCCGTTTTCTTCCGTCCCTGTCTAATTAGATCAAGGCAGACTGTTATTCAATCAATTACGCCCCGACGTAATTGTGTCCAGATTTTTTCGAGTTAACTCGAAAGCTCCCCTTCAAAATCTGTGACATCCGCCGAAGGCTTAACTTGAATCAGCTAGGGTTTAAGCACTCCTCTGGCTTAGTTACTTTTCCAGCATTCATCCCGCTATTTTTAAAAATAAGGGATTTTGCTGAATCAAGTTAAATTGCACTATCGGTACAGTTCTATACAGATACTGTCCTTAGCCATACTATAACAAGTTTTGATGAAAACGTACAGTACAATGTTTTGTTAATTTTAATTATTATTTTGAAGATATTTGCACTTTTCTTAGGGAATATCTGCAAATTTCATTGATTTATTTGCGCTTTTTTATAAGTTATTTGCGTTTTCTAAAATATATTTGCGACTTGCCTTTGTTTATTTGCGGCTTCTCTCAATTTATTTGCAGCTTCTCAAATATATTTGCCAATTCCGCTCATCCATCTGCCGCTTCATTGAATTTCGATATCTGCTGAGTAAACGCTTTTGATTTCGCCATTTGCTGTGCGAATTTCAAGAACACCCGCTTCTGTAATGCCGATTGCTTGACCTTCAATAACTTCGCGTAATGTCGTTGCACGCACATGCTTGCCAATTGTGTTTGATGCTGCTTCCCAAAGTGTTTTAATTGGAGCAAAGCCCTCTTTTACATAGATATCACTCAACTGTTCCAAATGGCCGAGATATTTTGCAACAAAAAGGGCTCGATCAATTTTTCTGCCTTCTTCAATGGCTAACGATGTTGCAACGCCACGTACCTCCTGTGAAAAATCCTCTGGCTGTTGATTGACATTAATACCTGTACCGATTAAGAGGGCTTGTATTCGGTCAGCTTCCGCCACCATTTCCGTTAAAATGCCGACACATTTTTTGCCGTTAATTAAAATGTCATTCGGCCACTTAATTGCTGGCTTAAAGTTTTGGCATACTTCTCTTATCGCATGTGTAAGAGCAACAGCAGCGACAAGTGTAAACTGCGGTGCTTGATGCGGTAAAATATTCGGGCGGATGATTGTTGTCATCCAAACACCTTGACCTTCAGCCGAATCCCACGGGCGCTGCATTCGACCACGTCCCGCTGTTTGCTTTTCTGCAATGACTACCGTGCCATCTGCCGCGCCATTACGAATCAATTCGTGCGCTACAATTTGCGTTGACTCTACCTCATCAAAATGATAAATTTTTTGACCATAGCGAGCCGTCTTCAAATGGGCAGCAATTTGCATCTCATCAAGCCTATTTGATTTAGCAATTAATTTATAGCCCTTTTTCTTAATGACTTCAAATGTATAACCATCCTGTTGGAGCGCTTGCATATGCTTCCAAATAGCCGTTCTTGACACGAGTAGCTCGTCGGCTAACTGCTGGCCGCTTATTGGTTCACCAGCCGCGGCTAAAAAGCGCTGCAATATTTTATCCTTTATAGATGTCATAAAACCATTCCTTTAATTGCTCTTTGTTATTTTCTACTTGCCTTGTTAATACAGCGTATAGTGCTGCATCTAACGCAGTTTTTAGCCATGGACCGCCCTTTTTTTGCGCCCATTCAATTACATCACGTCCACTAATTGCGAGCTGCTGCGCTGTCGCAATTGGCAGTTGTGCTTTTTTCAGCGCAATTTCATGCTTGGATAAAGCTATTTCCTGTTCACGCCAGAGCGCAATATCGAAAGCCGTGTTTAGCACTTCGATATCATAATAAAAATAATCAAGCACTTGCCAGCTAGCCTGCAATTTTCCATAGGCCTCTGCTACTTGCTTGGCAAATTCTTTTTCCTTATTGGAGCATTTATAGTAGGAGAAAAATGCCTCCTGTTCATTTAATACGTAAAAATAGGCCCAGCCGACGAGTGGATTTTCTGTTTGAAAGCTCTTCCAATCAGCTACTACAAATGTGCCTTGCAAAAATTGATTTAATGTAGTTTGTCGGAGCATCACAACTCCTTGTACAGGGAAACGGCTTGTCCATATTTTATTTAATTCAGCATGAATACGCTCCCTCGCTACATATTGAATTTGCTCAGCCAATGATTGAATTGCTGACAATGTAGTAGATTCAATTGTAAAGCCAAGCTGTGCGCTAAAACGAATCGCCCGCATCATACGTAGAGCATCTTCCTTGAAACGCTGCTCAGCTTGCCCAACTGCACGAATCACTTTACGCTGAATATCCTCTTGCCCATTATACAAATCAATAATTACACCATCTCGCGTCATTGCCATCGCATTCATCGTAAAATCACGCCGCGCTAAATCATCCTCTAAGTTACGGACAAATGTAACTGCATCTGGCCTACGATGGTCTGTGTAAAGCCCATCCGTACGATAAGTCGTTACCTCAATTGGTTCACCCTCATCTAACACTAATACGGTCCCATGCTCAATACCAACATCAATTGTTTCATTAAAAATGGCTTTGATTTCTGCTGGCAAAGCACTTGTAGCAATATCGACATCGTTATTTGGCTGCCCAATAATGAAATCTCGAACTGCTCCTCCGACAAAAACTGCCTCAAATCCCGCCTGCTCTATTTTTTCAATTACTCGCTTTGCTGCTTTCCACATCATTGCATCATTCCTAATAGGCGCTCATATAAGCTTTCATATTGCTCAATAATTTTTGTCGATTGAAATTTTTCCTGTGCTGTTCGGGTAGCGGCATCACGAAATTGTTGAAGCTTTGTTTCATCCTGTAGCAACGAAATTGCATAGTCTGCTACCGCATTCGTATCGTGTAGTGCAACAAGATAACCATTCCGACCATGCTCAATTACTTCTGGGATACCCCCAATTGTTGTTCCAATGCCAGGGACCCCACAAGCCATCGCTTCTAATAAAACTAAGCCAAATGACTCTTTTTCAGATAATAGCAGCTTCAAATCGCTAATCGCATATAGCTCCGCAATATTTTCCTGCTTCCCTAAAAACAACACGTCTCCACTATACGGCGTGTTTTTTACTTGCTCCATTACGCGATGCTTTTCAGGACCATCTCCTACTAGGATGAGCTTTGCGTCCATTTGCATCCGCACTTTCATAAACGATTCAATTACATCCGGCAAATTTTTAATTTTTCTGAAGTTTGAGACATGAATTAACACCTTTTCATATGGCTTAATGCCAAACTGTTCCTTCAAATATTCCGCATTGAAGGGCTTAAAAATATTTTCATCAACAAAATTATAAACTGTTTCGATTGGCTTTTTCGTGTCGATTAGCTCATATGTTTGCTCCTTTAAAGCGTTGGAAACAGCCGTGACAATGTCCGACTGTTCTATGCCATATTTGATTGCCTGTGTCAGACCTGAATCTTGCCCTAAAACAGTAATATCTGTCCCATGCAATGTTGTAATAATGCGCACATCTTTTTTCGACATTGCTTTTGCTAGTACGGCACATACAGCATGCGGCACGGCATAATGTACATGCAAAATATCGAGCTCCTCATTCTGTATTACATCTGCCATTTTGCTTGCTAATGCGATATCGTACGGTGAATATTGAAAAACAGAATAATTGTTTACTTCAACCTCGTGAAAAAAAATATTTGAATAAATTTTATTTAAACGAAAAGGTACGCTCGATGTAATAAAATGAATTTCATGGCCACGCTCCGCAAGCATTTTGCCAAGCTCTGTTGCGATAACACCCGAACCACCAACTGTTGGGTAGCATGTAATACCAATTTTCAGCTTTTTCATTGTACCCCTCCATATCAAACTTATTTTCTACGCTCTGCAATTAGACGCCAATCCACTAGCCCTTCCTGCAAGCCTTTTAATAAAATTTCTGCAGTTCCCATATTTGTTGCAAGGGGGATATGATACACATCGCATAAACGAACGAGCGCTGTTACATCTGGCTCGTGTGGCTGCGCTGTTAATGGATCACGGAAGAAAAACACCATATCCATATCGTTATTGGCGATCATTGCACCTATTTGCTGGTCACCACCGAGTGGTCCAGAACGAAATAGCTGAATGGCTAATCCTGTCGCCTCTTGAATGCGCGTACCTGTTGTTCCTGTAGCATATAAATCATGCTGTACTAATATATCACTATATGCAATAGCAAATTGGACTAAATCATCCTTTTTTCGATCATGTGCAATTAATGCGATTTTCATTTTTTGTCAGTCCATTCTATAGTATATTTTCAAGCCCATATACAAGGTGTTCAATACCTACTACGGTTTCAACACAAAAGACAATACCGTTCATAAATGATTGGCGATTTAAAGAATCATGGCGAATTGTTAGCAATTGCCCCTCCCCACCAAATAAAACTTGCTGATGTGCAACAAGACCCGGTAATCGTACAGAATGGATGCGCATGCCATCAAAATCGCCCCCACGTGCACCTGTAATTGTTTCATGTTCCTCAGGATGTCCCTGTACTTTTCCTTGGCGTACCTCAGCAATCATTTGTGCTGTTTTTACACCTGTGCCACTTGGCGCATCTAGCTTTTTATCATGATGCATTTCAATAATTTCAACATCATCGAAATATTTAGCTGCCTCTCTTGCAAATTTCATCATTAAGACTGCCCCTAAAGCAAAATTAGGTGCGATAATACAGCCTATTTTTTGTTCTCGCGCCAGCTGTGTTAATTCCTCTAATTGCTCATCTGTAAACCCTGTTGTTCCAATAACAGGTCGTACTTTATGTAATAAAGCTTGCTTCGTATGCTCGTAGACTGATTGTGGATTTGTTAAATCAATGAATACATCTGGCCTCGTTTGTTCAATAAGCTCCTCAAAGCTTGTGAATATTGGCACTGTATAGTCTGCCGGAAACTGTTCGAGTTCTCCCAGTGTTGCGCCTATTTCCTTATAATCAAGTGCCGCTACAAGCATCAAGCCTTTATGCTTCATTACTGTATGTACAGCCTCTATGCCCATTTTTCCACGTGCACCTGCAATAGCTACTTTTATCATGCTTGCTCTTCCTTTCTCGTCCAACGATCTTTATCGCGTGTTTCAAATTTATGGAGAACGCGTAAAAGTGCTTCATCGAGCTTGATTCCTTGTGCATTAGCAAAGCATACAAGGACGAAAAAAAAGTCCCCAAGCTCTTCTTCAATGCTCCCTCTATCCTCTGTTGCCTTTTTCTTTTTTTGACCATACACATCCTGTACCTCGCGCGACAATTCGCCTAACTCTTCCGTTAATCGTGCTAATAGCTCAAAAGGTGGAAAATAGCCTTCCTTGAACTGTCCAATATAATCATCCACACGTTGTTGTAAATGCTGCATCGTTATTTCTGTTGTCATCGTATCACTCCCTACTCTTTAATTTATAGATTTCGCCTCATCTTGTCAAAACATCGAAAATAGAAAAGCTGTCTGAAAAGCAGTGCTTTCGCACGCTTTTCAGACAGCCTCGTTTCCTTTTATTTAATCATCTGAGCGCATGCCTGTATAAATTAATATTAAACGTAATAGCTCTAATACAGCTACAGCTGCAGCCGCTACATATGTCATTGCTGCTGCATTTAAAACCTTTTTCGCAGGGCGTTCTTCGTTATTTCCAATGATGCCAAGTGCAACGACCTCGTTCATCGCCCGTTTCGATGCATCGAATTCTACTGGAAGTGTAACAATTTGGAATAGTACACCAGCCGCTAATAATGCAATACCTAATAATAATAAACCTGATTGTTGTGCCACAATACCTATTAATACAAATATCCAAGAAGCATTTGATGAAATATTTGCTACAGGTACTAATTTTGCACGCATTGTTAGGAATGAATACGCCTCTTTATGTTGAATTGCGTGCCCTACTTCGTGTGCTGCAACTGCTGTACCAGCGAGAGAAGTATTGTAGTAGTTATCCTCAGATAGTGCTACCGTTTTTGTCGCCGGATTATAGTGGTCAGATAAAAAACCTTGCGTTGGAACAACACGCACATCTGTCAAGCCATGTTGGTCTAAAATCATGCGTGCTACTTGAGCACCAGTCATTCCTTTAGCAGCAGGCACTTGTGCAAATTTTCTATACGTGCTTTTTACTTTCATTTGTGCATAAATTGGTAAAATTAACACAATCGCAAAATAAACAATATACATTGCCATATTTTTTATTCTCTTCCCCTCTAACTTTATTTCCACGTACTATTCTAAATAGTTTTTACAGTTCATGCAAATAATTGCCCCTTTTATATGTAAAGTAAGCAATTATGATACAAACAATGGATAACCAAAATGTGAAATAACCAATTTGATTTGCGAACTGATCTATTACTCGATAATACGGCATCTGCCCAAATACATAGTCAATTACATCATTATGCAATGTCCAAATGGCAGCTACCGCAATATGCCAAAATTGAAAGCGATATTTCGGCAAATAAAGCACCGCTTGTACAGCCATCATAAAATGTGAAAATACAAGCATCCAACCTGTTGGTCCAATAGAGCCTGTTTCTGCTAAGGTTAATAAATTCATAACAACAGCCCAAATACCGTATTTTATTAAAGTGATAAGTGCAAGCACTTCCATCAATTTAAAATTTTTTCCTAATAACCAGCCGATAATAGCAAAACAGAAAAACAAGCTTGCTGTCGGACTATCAGGAACAAAAATATAAAAAATGGGCTCAGTCGATGCTAATTGATAACCATACCAATAATAGCCATAAATTGTGCCTGCAATATTAATGATAAGCAATAAAATTAAAAATGCTTTATTTGTCAGTATGTGCCAACACTGAAAAAATAGTTGCTGCATAGGTGGCTCCTTTCATTTTAAACGAGGCGTGTTGAAATAGAGAGCTAAAAACACGCAGACTTATATAATGAACAGATATAGCTTTAAGTTATACTATGTATTATTTTAAACGAAAAAGGATAATTTTAAAAAACAATTTTGATATGTCCTTTACGCTAATGATTTCAGTATTAAAGAACAGCAAACTAAAAACTCTGCGCTATACTTTAGTATAACACTAACAACCATTTTTATTTTATATAGAAAATTAAGGCTGTCCCGAAAGAGTTTTCTTTCTGGACAGCCTTTTCTCGAATTATTTTGCTTCTTTTAAGCTTGCAATAAATTCTGCTAATTGGTCTAGTTCTTCGTCAGTACCATCAAATGTGCCGCCTGGCATACCACCACGACCATTTGTTACGATTTCCTTTACTTCTTCAGCAGTTAATTCATTACCTAAAAGCATTGGTGCACCTGTTCCACCAGCTAAGTCACCACCGTGACAGCCGATACAAGATGCTTGCGCTTGGAAAATTTCGTAACCTGGAGAGGTTTCATCAATCTCTACATCAGGCAATAATCCTAAATCTTTATCTGTAATTACACCTTGAGCTTTAGCAGCTTCCCAGTCATGGTTTGCTACAGATTCCCAAGTTAAATAAATCATTGACGCAACAGCTAATAACATAAATGCTGTTGGTAATGGACGTTTAGATGGACGACGCTCTGGCGTTGTATCTAAGAATGGTACAAGCGCTAAAGCACCGAATGCTAAACCTGGAATAATAATTGCTCCAATCACATTGTATGGACCTGAAGCATAAGTGTATTTTAATAATTGGTACATAAATAAGAAGTACCAGTCCGGTAACGGAATATAAGAAGCGTTAGTTGGATCTGCCGGACCTTCAAGTGGTGAAGGGTGAGCGACAGTTAATAATAGGTAACCGATTAAGAATACAGCCCCTACCATCCATTCTTTTAATAAGAAATCAGGCCAGAAAGCTTCTGTTTTCCCTGGATACTCGGAATAATCTTTAGGCTTGTTCGGCATACGGTTATTCGACTTAATTCGCGAATCACCAACGAACTTCATACCTTTTCCGCGTTGCATAGTGTCCCCTCCTTAAAAAATCATCAAAACATTGTTAAATCAAAGTGGTCCTGAAATACCTTGACGACGAATCATGATAAAGTGTGCCGCAAGTAAAGCAAATAACGCAGCAGGTAAGAAGAATACATGAATCGCGAAGAAACGTGTTAACGTTTGCGCTCCTAGAATTTCAGCGTCACCTGCTAATAAAATCTTAATTATTTCACCAATAAACGGTACAGATGCTGCGATTTCAATACCTACCTTTGTTGCAAACAATGCTTTCATGTCCCAAGGAAGTAAATAACCCGTGAAACCTAATCCAAGCATTACACCAAAAATACCTACACCAACAATCCAGTTTAATTCACGAGGCTTTTTATATGAGCCTGTGAAGAATACACGAAGCGTATGTAAGAACATCATTACGATAACTAATGAAGCTCCCCAGTGGTGCATACCACGAACGATTTCACCAAACGCTACTTCGTTTTGTAAATAATAAACTGACTTCCAAGCATTTTCTACGTCCGGTACATAATACATTGTTAAGAACATACCAGATAAAACTTGAATTACTGTAATGAAGAATGTTAATCCACCGAAACAGTAAACGAATGCTGAAAAGTGATGGGCAGGGTTTACGTGCTCTGGCACTTCGTGGTCGGCAATATCACGCCAAATAGGTGTAATATCTAAGCGCTCATCGACCCAATCATAAATTTTGTTTAGCACTGATATCGTACCCCCTAACTAATTAGCCTAAATTATTTGCGATTTTTTTCCCAAGCATTAAGAAACCATCTTTTTCTGCCACTTCATATTGATCAAGTGGGCCAAGAGGTGGTGTACCTGCTACGTTTTTACCGCTCTTCTCATAGCGACCAGCGTGGCAAGGACAGTAGAATTGGTCTGGATGTGCACTATCGCCAGCCCAGTTAACTGTACAACCTAAATGCTTACACACAGGTGAAAGTGCGACAATTTGATCACCGCTCTTATATACCCAAGCTGCCTCCGTTACATCCGATTTATACCAAGCATCTACCTGTTCGAATGTAAAGTTTACACTAATAGGCTCTTCCGTAATATCTGCAACTTTTTGACTCGTTAAAATAAAGTCTCCATCTGCTTTTGTTTGTAACACCGGGTCAATAGCAAAACGTACCATTGGCATTAACATTCCCGCCGCCATAAATCCACCAACACCAGTTAAAGTGTAGTTTAAAAATTGACGTCGCGTTACTCGATTATTACTCACTCTTTTCCCCCCTCTAACTAAAAGGTCAATACTTTTACAAATAGTAATACTAGGACATATCTATGATATATCAATAAAATAAGTTGGTCAATACAGCATTCGGTTGATTTCGACACTTTGTGAACATTTCATGAAGCAAAACATTTATACCCTTGTTAACGCAATTTTTGATTCTTTCACCACTTAGCCAAAAAACATCCTACAAAATTTGCAATATCCACTAAAGACTTTCTTTTGAATGAGTAGATAGTCTATTTCTAATAAAATAACTACTGTCTTGTCCACTCAGCGGTTAAGTTCGGAATGACGAGCTTTAGCTGATCCTCTAGAATTTTTTGCTTCATACTTGCATCCATTGATTCTAAAGGAATAGCCGGTAACCAAATAATATTATAGTCGTCTTGCATGCTCGTCCACCCGTGGTCACATGTAGCGAAGAAAATATGCTTAAAGCCCACATTTTCGAGCGCTTCCTTCCAAACAGCAAGATTTACCTGTTGCTTTGTTTGCTCCAAATAAGTAATTGGTGGAATAAGCATCAATCTTCCTCTAAACTGCTGTTCAATAAATGAGGTTAAGGACATTAGGAATTCCGCCTGCGAACTGCTATGTCTTATTGTCTGTGGCTCTAAGCCCATATTTAATAGTGGTACAACCGCTGTATCGATAAATTGCTTTTGCGCTTGAAATTGTTCTACATCTTTCGCATTAAAAAACACTTTATTTCCCCCTAAATGAAGCATGGAGATTATCTGAAAAGGTGATGCCTTTTCAGATAATCCAAATTGCCCTTGCTAAATTATTTCGATAAAATCTTATGCTTCTGTGGTGGTCACATTGACATGCCACCATCCTCGGCGCAAAGAATTCGTCTGCGCTTACTTTTGCACATGTTGTAATGCTTGTAATAAGCTTGATAGTTCAAAAAAGCGATTTTTGTCTCCTTTGTCAAGCGCTTCGTCAATTTCCTTTAAAAGCTTCTCCTCTTGAAAGGCACGCATACTGTCCTTTAATAATTGTTCTGCTAAAATGCGATCTTTTTCACTAATATGCAAATACTTCGGCATATAAGGATTTTCCTCTAACACAGCTAAATATACTTGGTGAGGTGGAATATTTGGAAAATTAATTTGAATATACATCATCTCATCTGGATTTAACCGTAAGTCATGAAATGATTTTTCCGCATCTGCTGTCATAATATTGCCTTTATAAAAGCGAAAAGGTACGCCGTTACTTTCAACAGAGGACATCACAATCGCGCGTGGGCAGTAATGTGCTTCTTCTACAAAGCAAACATTTTCCAACAATTTCTCATCACTTAATAAGTAATTTAAAATCCACACACATTCCCTGCGCTTCAATTGATAATTTTTTAAAAACCATCGCACAAATATCTTTTTATCTGCAATTGGGACGGATGATACCATGCTGCAATGCCCCCTTTACTCAAAGCTATCGTATAAATCTACCCACTGTTGTTCTGTAGGCTGTAACGTCATTAATCTCATCACAACTTCTTTGGCTTCATCACGCTTGCCATCTTCAATTAGAAAATAACTATACGCTTCTAAAAATGCTTCATCATCCTTAAAATCATTATATGCTTTCTTGTAAATAACGTATGCTTTTTCGAACTGTTCCTCTTGATTGTATGCTTCCGCCACAAAGGGCGCTAAAGCCGTCCAATCAAATTGCTCCTGCTCCAGCTGCTCATACAAATCGATAATCGCCTCATACTGCTCTTCTGTACTATAAATCGACATCAGTACTAAAATCGCTTCCATATATTCAGGGTCTAAAGCGATTGCCTGCTGTAAATGCTCAATCGCTTCATTAGGTAGATGATTTTTCAAAGCCATCTTCCCCGCAAATAAAAAGAGTGTCTTATCATACTCGTCACGCGCTAGTCCCTCTTGAATTGCTTTATATGCGCGCTTATTATCCTCTAACATAGCATAGCTTTCTGCCAACAATAAATACGCAGAAAAATAATCTGGATCAAGCTCCTTTAAATCTTCAAGCTGCTTTGTGGCTAGTTCATATTTTTCTGTTTGGAATGCAGCATAAGCTGAGCCAAATAGCATATCTGGTGAAATTTCGTCCTCAAGCGCCTCCATATAATAATCAAGTGCTCTTTCATAGCCTGCACCCGCACGATACACTTCCGCTAGACGTGCAGCAAGTTTTACGCCGGCAAATTCCTTGTCCGCTGCATACAATTCTTCATAAATACGAGCTGCCTCTGTAAAGCGCCCTGTCTCAAATAGGAGCTCTGCCTTTGCAAATTGTAGCAATGGCTCATTTGGAAGCAACTCAATTGCTTCATTTATACGCTTCTCTGCAACTTCAAATAGCCCCTGCATTTGATAATAGTCTGCTAAAGTAAGTAGCACTTGAGGATATTCAGTTGCCTCTGTATCAATTGATAAAAGCAAGTCGAGCGCCTGATCCTCCTCGCCAATTTCCATCATCACATTGGCTCTGTCGATTGTGAGCTGCGCTTCTTCAGGAAATAAAAATTGCAAATGCTCTAATGCTCTGTTTGCCTGCTGTAAATAGCCATACTGCATAAACAATTCAGTCATTTCATATTGCTCATTTGGCTCCGCATTCATTAAAAATGGCTCTAGCAGTTGATCAATTGTCTGCAAATCTCCCTCTTGCATTGCTTGTTGTAATTGATTGATGTTTGCCACAGTACTTCACCTTTTCTTTCTTAAGTCATTCCCTATGCTACATGACAAGCAGCTATCAAACAAGAAAAAATACTTAGCTAAACTTTTTCATAGTATTTCCATACATCGTCACTTCTAATATACTGGTATATTTTTCAAAGCAATCCTTTTCCCCTTCTTAATAATAAGTTATATTCACAAATTTATAATTGCTTTGGGTGTGAAAGAAATCGCGGCGATACTAGTGTTTTCAACCATTAGTTGTTTTTTAATGGTTCGTATTTCGCAAAAAAGAAAAGGTTGTATGAAAGCTGTGTGCTAGCCTGCTTTCATACAACCCTCTTCTTTATTTTTGACGTAAGGCATCTATATGCTCAAAAAATGTTGGGTATGATACGGCAATACAATCGGCATCATCTAATAGTACTTCTCCCTCTGTAATCAGCGCAGCAATTGCTGCCATCATGCCGATACGATGATCACCATAAGATTTTAGGGCAGCACCATGAAGCGGTGTTGGTCCATAAATAATCATGCCATCCTCCGTCGCTTCAATAGTAGCTCCAAGCTTTTTCAGCTCTGTAACAACCGCGCTAATACGGTCGGTTTCTTTTACTTTTAGCTCTTCAGCATCTTTAATAACTGTTGTCCCCTGTGCCTGTGTCGCAAGCAAGGCAATAATCGGAATTTCATCAATTAAACGAGGGATTAATTGTCCTTCAATTGTCATCCCTTTAAGCGCTGAGCTTTCAATTAGCACCTCCGCAGTTGGCTCTGCTGCTAACTCATCCTCCACTTTGATAGTCATATTCGCACCCATTTCGGCTAGCACGCTAATAATGCCATCTCGTGTTGGATTGATGCCGACATTTTGCAATAGAATACGACTGTCTTTAGCAATTGCACCTGCTGCAAGGAAAAAGGCAGCTGAGGAAATATCACCAGGTACTTTTACATGTGTTGCCGTAAGCGTTTGACCACCCTCAAATGAGACAACACCATCCTCCACATCTACCTGTGCACCAAATTGGCGTAACATGCGCTCTGTATGGTCACGTGAAACCTCGCTTTCACGCACAATCGTCGTTCCTTGTGCGCGCAATCCAGCTAATAAAATAGCTGACTTTACTTGCGCGCTTGCAACAGGCATTGTGTAATCAATTGCTGTAAGCTCTTTGCCTTGAATTGCAACAGGTGTAAATTGCCCATTTTCACGTCCAGTAATATGCGCCCCCATTAAACGAAGCGGGTCTGCGACGCGGCGCATTGGACGTTTGGCAATTGAAGCATCACCTGTCATTATTGTATGTAACTTTGCCCCTGCAAGGAGGCCTAACATTAGACGTGTTGTCGTACCCGAATTACCCGTATAAAGCACTTCTGTTGGCTCTTGCCATGCGTCAATACCCTCACTAATTATCGTCACATTTGTGCCTTCCACAGCAATTTCTACACCAAGCTTTCGGAAGCAGTCAATTGTTCGTAAACAATCTTCTCCTAATAAAAAGCCTTCAACTGTCGTTGTTCCTTGTGCAATTGCCCCAAACATCACCGAGCGATGCGATACCGACTTATCACCAGGCACCGTAATTGTCCCTTGTAGGCTTGGCTTTTCATAATTTAATTTTTTCGCTTCCATTGAGAGCCCTCCTAAGTATTTTGATTTAGCCTATTTATAATGTCTGTCACTTCTGATAAATTTTCAACAACAAAATCAGCACTTACCTCATCAGACCAATGTGCATCTTTTTTCCAAATGCCTAGCATCCCAATTGCCTGAGCTGCTGCTATATCATTTACAGGATGGTCCCCAATAAATATGCTATTCTTAGCTGCCACATCTAATTTTTGTAATGCCCTTAAAAAGATTTCTGCAGATGGCTTTTTAATACCTTCCCATTCAGAAATTAATATCGCATCAAAATATTGCTCAATTTCAAGTTCCCGTATATTATTTAGCTGAAATTGACCTATTCCATTTGTAATAATCCCCAATTTATAATATCGCTCTCTCAACCATTGCAGTATTTTATGAACCGCGGGAAATGGCACACAATAATTACTAAAGTTTGTCACATAATCATTTAAAAGTTGTTCAGCCTTAATATTTGTTATAGCAAACTCAACAATTAGCTCCTCATACACCTTATCTTTCCAAGTGTACCCTCGATTGTCCAATGTTATAAAACGTTCTATGTATTTCTGCTTTGGAATATGTCCTAAAGCCTGAAGATAGCGCTCGTATTGCGCATCAACAAAATGCAATAATGAAGCATCACGGTCTAGCAATGTACCATCTAAATCAAACAGCACAGATTTGATTGTCATAACTCCTCCTTATTTAAAAATGGTCGTTCAACAAGCCGACTCCAGCGCTTCTCTTTCACTCAGGAATAAACACCGCCAAACCCATTTTTCACAAATTTTCAAGGTGCTAATTCCACAGTACAACACCTCCAATAGGAGTTGTCCGAAAAGTCCATTTTATTTTGACACTGCATTGAAATCAATGTTTTCGTTGCTTCCCTTTTACGGGAGAGGTAACGCTGCTAAAGTCAATGTTCATCCCATCTTTAAAAGAGGCGTTCTTTTGTTTATAGAAATCAACATTTTATGAAACATCATCGCTACTGTCCAAAATGCCGGCTATGCACAGCTTTTTGGACAGCCCCCACCCTAGGAAATAAATGTCTCAAAATTAGCATGGCGTGCAATGCATTTCACTGCGCGTTCTCGATCCTCTGCATTTTGGAAGCTAATGACTAAAATACCGAATAAATCTTCACGTGCCTCAACAATACGAATATTTGTAATGCTAATATTATCCTCTGCTAAATAACCTGTTATTTCCGAAATAACCCCCGGATAATCAGGAACATCGATGTACAAATCAAAGGTTGTATAGAAAGCACCAGCTGAAATCGGTAGCTCATCACGTACTTCCTTGGCCATTGCAAAATATTGCTCGATTAGGGAAACGTCGCCCTCTTCTAATAAATTTTTAACAGCATCCATTTCCTTCAGCCATTGATTCAACTGTCCGATAAGCTCATCGCGATTTTGCACTGTAATATCTCGCCAAAGTAAAGGATTACTTGAAGCGATGCGAGTAATATCGCGAAATCCCCCAGCCGCAATGGAGCTCGTCATAGGAAACTGTGCATTTTCTTGATAGAGCTGATGGACAAGAGAAGCCGCCACAATATGCGGGAAATGACTGACAACTGCTGTCATATGGTCATGCTCCTTAGCATCCACTCGTACTAATTTGCTATGTGTATATTTTAACAAAGCTTCGAGCTTTTCTATATTCGTCTCTAACTCATTCGCTTGTGGTGTAAGCATATAATAAGCATTTTCAAATAAATGCGGCTTTGCTGCTGTAATACCGCTTTTATGTGAGCCTGCCATTGGATGTCCGCCGATAAATGTAACTCCATTCGCTTGTAATGCTTGGGCTTTTTCCATAATCAAGCTTTTTGTGCTTCCTGTATCCGTCACAATCACATTTTTTTTCAATGTCCATGCTTGCATTTTGTCCATCCAATCAAGCGTTGCATTGACCGGCGTGCCGAAAATGATAAAATCAGCCCTTTCAGCCGCCTGCTGTAAGTCGTCCACCACTTCATGTACAACTTGCAGCGTTTTAGCCATCGCACGTGTTTGAATAAAAGCATCATAGCCAAACACTTTCACTTGCGGAGCCTTTTGTAAGGCAAGGGCAACAGAACCTCCAATTAGCCCTAGTCCAATAACTAATACATTTTTCGTCACACTAAAACACCTTGCTCCTGCAACACTTCTTCAAGTAATGCTAAAAACTTGGCATTTTGCTGCTCTGTGCCAATTGTTACACGAATATAACCAGGCACACCAAGCGCCGCACCGCTACGAATGATAAAGCCGCGTTTCATCATTTCTTGGAACACCAGATTGCTATCTGCTTTTACTTCAAATAAAATGAAATTCGTTTGTGACGGGTAATAGTTTAAGCGATGACGCTGACAAAAATCGACATATTGTGCTTTCCCTTTTTCATTTGCCAAACGACAGTTTTCAATAAATGCTTGATCCTGCAGCGCAAGTATCGCCACCTCTTGGCTTAACACCGTATTATTAAATGGCCCGCGCACCGCATCAAGCTTCGCGATAATATCCTCCTGCGCAATACCGTAACCAACACGGAATGCTGCTAAACCATATGCTTTAGAAAATGTACGCAGTAAAATCAAATTATTATATTGACGATAGTACGGCAGTGTATTCTTATGGGCAGGGTCATTAATATACTCAATATATGCCTCATCTAATACAACAAGCACATGTGCTGGTACTTGTGCTAAAAATTGCTGTAATTCAGCATCTGTAACAATTGTTCCTGTTGGATTATTTGGGCTACAAATCCAAACGACAGAAGTTTGCTCATCAATTTGGGCAAGCATCGCTGGTAAATCGTGGCGTCCGTCAACTGTAGGTACTTTGCGGATTTCCGCCCCTTCAATATCAGCATTGTGCCAGTATTGGGAGAATGATGGGTCAGCCATAACTGTATTGACCCCAGGATATAAAAGTGCACGTGTAATAATTGCAATTAAATCATCCGAGCCATTGCCAAAAATAAGCTCACTTTCTTTTACTTCTAAATGATTGGCGACAGCTGTACGTAATTTTTGCGCATAGCCGTCTGGATAAATGGCATGATTCGTCTCGTTTGTCTTTAAAAATTCAGCTACTTTTGGTGAACTGCCGAATGGGTTTTCATTAGAGGCTAATTTTACTACTTCTTCTAGCCCATATTCTCTTTTCACTTCTTCAATTGGCTTACCTGGTTGGTATGGCTTCATATCAAATATTTGTTGTTTCCACTTCATCATCGTTTCATTCTCCTCTCTAACGTACTAAGTCAGGACGCAGGCTAACTGCCTCATTCAAATAAATATGTTGGACGTCCTTTTGAGCCACTGTTGTATTGACAAGCATTAACACTCTGATACAAAGCGGTAATGCACCAGCTACATCCATTTCATGCATACACATAATCGGCACATATTGCCAACCTTCTAATGTGCGTACTGCCTTCGCAGGAAATGCCGATGTAATATCAGTCGTTGTTGAAACCGTTACAGAGGCAATATGTTCTACATCAATATTATTTACTTTGACCATTTCTTGCACTAATTGCGCCGTCGCTTCCCATACAAGCTCTTGTTTATCTGCTACAATCGTTGTTGCTCCTCTTACCCCACGAATCATGAAACTACCTCCGCTATTAAATTTCTCAGCTCATTGTCTACCTCTTGGCAGACAGCTAACTCTATTTTTTGCACGAATGGCTCACCGATTGCCTGTAACAAGACAAATTGTAGTTCACCATATTCTGCCTTTTTATCCTTTACTAAATACGTTGTCAGTTCGTCAAACGAATAATCCTTTACTGCCGCAAACGGATAACCGCTCGCTACAGCAAAATGGAAAAATTGTTTCGTAAAATTACGCGTTATTTGACCGTAGCGCTCACTCAATAATAAGCAATACACTAAGCCAATCATCACAGCTTCTCCATGTGCTAGTCGACCATAGCCTGCTGCCGCTTCAAGCGCATGCCCATACGTATGCCCTAAATTCAAATATTTACGAACCGATTGCTCCGTTTCATCTTGCTCAACGATATTCGCTTTCACACGAATACCTAAAGCTAAATACTCGGCTAGTAGCTGCTCTGGAAGCTCAATTAAATCGCCTTGTAGCATTTCCTCTAGCCACTTTGCATCCGAAATCATCGCATGCTTCACCACTTCAGCCATACCCGACAACACTTCGCGCTCAGGTAAGCTTGAAAGAAGTGCTGTATCATATAAGACTGCCTGCGGCTGATAAAATGCACCAATCATATTTTTCCCTAGTGGATGATTGATTGCAGTTTTGCCACCGACAGCCGAATCATGCGCTAAAATAGTTGTTGGTACTTGAATAAATGCAATTCCTCGCATATAAGTTGCCGCGACGAAGCCTGCTAAATCCCCGACAGCCCCACCACCAAATGCGATGATAAGCGATTTTCTCGTGCATCTTTGCTCAAGTAAAAATGTTTGCACAGCCTCATAGTTGTCAAAGCTTTTACAGCTTTCGCCTGCTGGCATAATAAACGACTTAAAAGGGAATGAGCTACTTTCTGTAAAATACTTTTCCTGCGCCTGCCAAACATGTTGATCCGTTAACACAATAATCTGGTCTGCTTCAGCAAATAATTGCTGATATTTAGCGAATGCCTCTGCTAAAATACGATGACCAATCATCACTTCATACGTATGCGACGTCGTTTTGACAGAAATATTCATATTAAAACTCCTTCGTATAGCGTCTCATTTCATCTAACTGTACCTTCAGCTGTGGCAACTGGTCGCTGTGGAATTGTTCAACAACAGCTTTAGCTATTTCCCAGGCAATAACATGCTCTGCAACAATAGATGCTGCTGGTACTGCACAGCTATCGGAGCGCTCTACACTCGCTTTAAATGGCTCTTTTGTTTCAATATCAACACTTTGTAATGGCTTATATAAAGTTGGGATTGGCTTCATAACACCGCGTACAACGATTGGCATGCCTGTTGTCATACCGCCCTCTAAGCCACCTAAACGATTCGTTACACGTGTATAGCCGTTATTCTCACCCCAAACAATCTCATCATGCACTTGCGAGCCCGGTAGTCTTGCAGCCTCAAAGCCAATGCCAAACTCGACACCTTTAAAGGCATTGATTGACAACATTGCAGCCGCTAATTTCCCATCTAGCTTACGGTCATAATGCACATACGAGCCGATACCTGCTGGTAATCCTTCAACAATAACCTCTACAACGCCACCAATTGAATCGCCTGCTTTTTTCGTTGCATCGATTGTTTCAACCATTTTTGCTGAAGCTACAGGGTCAATACAATAACAAGCATCCGCTTCAACAATTGCTCGAATTTCATCGGCTGTTTTGCCTTCAAGTAAAGAGGGGTCCGCCTTAATCCCTGCAATTTCTGTTACATGTGCAACAATTGAAATGCCTAACTCCTTTAATAATGCTTTTGCAACAGAGCCTGCTGCTACACGTACAGTTGTTTCACGCGCACTCGAACGCTCTAAAACATTGCGTAAATCGCGGTGTCCGTATTTCATCCCACCAACTAAATCTGCATGACCTGGTCGGGGACGTGAAATTTGGCGCTTCACTTCATCCGGGTCTATATCCTCTGGTAACGGCTCCGCCCCCATAATTTTCGTCCAATGCTTCCAATCATCGTTTGTAACGACTAACGCAACAGGTGAGCCAAGTGTTTTTCCATGGCGTACGCCTGCTACGATTTCAACTGTATCCGTTTCAATCTGCATACGACGACCGCGACCATGTCCACCTTGACGACGCTTTAAATCATGATTAATTTGCTCTGCTGTTAATGGTAATAGGGATGGTAACCCTTCAATAATAGTTGTTAATTGTGGTCCATGTGACTCTCCTGCTGTTAAGTAACGCATAAAACACTTTCTCCCTTCAACTCGCTAAAGTATATGTATTTTTCACTATAACATATTTTCGATAAAAAAAAAGCATGTTTTCCAAAATCGATGACGCCACCGTGTAATTATAGCCAAATTTAGCTAAAAATAATTTGCTTGTACCGTCCCATCATTTGGATTTGATAAGTATTTTGAAATCAAGCCTTTTGCATGTTTTTTATTGATTCGCTCAACCTTACTTAATGAAATACTTCGATAATATACGGATGGGTGTCGAGAAATGGAGGCATTAGCCTACTTTCCCGACACCCCTCGTGATTACACAATTGCTGATGTTAATCTATTGTCAAGCTACACCCAAAATATGTACTTTCGCTTGATTATTATTTTTTACGATAGAAAAATGTATCCTCTACCTCGAAATCATAACGTGCTGGATTGAAAATTTGCTCTGTTGAACCAACAAATAAAATTCCACCAGGGCGTAGCGCCTTACTAAAATTCGCATAAATTTCATCCTTCGCTTCCTCGGTAAAATAAATCATCACATTACGACAAACAATCAAATCAAAATTTGATTCGTATGAATCTTTTAGCAAATTATGCTTCTTAAACGTTACAGTACGTTTAATCTCATCCTTCACCTTATAAAATTGCCCTTCTTTTTCAAAGTACTTTGCTTGTACATCTTTTGGCACTTCCGCTAGTGAACGCTCTGGATATAAGCCAAGCTTTGCCTTCTGGATAACATTTTCATCTAAATCCGTAGCCAATATACCAATTTGTGCTAATGGAATATGATGCGACAATACCATTGCCAGACTATAAGGCTCCTCCCCAGTAGAACAAGCTGCACTCCAAATTTTCGGACGTTTGTTATTGCGTAAAAGCAGCGGGAAAATTTTGTTTTGCAATACTTCCCAGCGTTTGCCGTTGCGGTAAAATTCAGAAACATTTATCGTCATACGATCTAAAAATTCATTCATTAAATCGCGATCCTTTTCTAATGCTGCTAAAAAGTCTACAAAATTACGGAACCCTTTTTTCTCATATAAAGACGTTAAACGACGCTTCATTTGCGCTTCTTTATATAACGCTAAATCGATGCCTGTTTTTCGTTTTATCCCCTCTATAAACTGCTCATAATCCGTCATAGCTACATCGCCCTCCAACAAACCTTTGTGCTCTATTATAGCTGAATTTTTATGCAACTGAAATAGAAATTGTGAAACTATTTAGAATCATTATGTGACAGGCGATTACTTTGCTCCATTTCAAGTAAGGCTTGTTTTTCTTGTGCAAGCTCTAGGCGCAATTTTTCTGTTTCAATTGCATAGCTTTCCATTTTTAATTTTTCAAGCTCTGCTTCTTGTTCCATCATTTTAAGTTGCAATTTCATCGATGAACGTTTATGTGCTGTCATAATTGCTACTAATGGTATCGATGTCAGCAATCCCATAGTTCCTAACGTGATAATAATAGCTATCATAAAATCACCCCTACCTTTCCTTATCCTGCATTTCTAATAAAGTTTGCTTTTCTTGCTGTAGCTCTAAACGTAGCTTTTCCGTTTCAATCTCATAGCTTTCCATCTTCAATCTTTCAAGCTCCGTCTCTTTTTCAATCATTTGAATTTTCAGATTCATAGCATTCCGTTTATGGGTCGTTAAAATAGCTATTATTGGTATCGCAAGACCTCCACAAACTGCAAAAAAGCCAATTAGTAATCGCATTTCTTCAACCAAGCTATCCCTCCTCTACTTTTCATGCTGCATTTCTAATAAAGCCTGCTTCTCACTTTGTAATTCTAATTTTAGCTTTTCTGTTTCTTTTTCAAATGTTTCAAGACGCAGCTTTTCTAGTTCAATTTCCTTTTCAATTCTTTTTAAGTTCATTTTTTTATTTTTTAGAAATGTATCAGTCAACATACCTGCAACAACAATGACGACAATTCCAAGCCACATATTTTTTCTCTTCCTTTCTATCAATCGGATAATGTAATTAAGAAAATGTTCTTAATTGATTATACGTTATTTTCGTAATAACGTTTCATTTTAGTGTAAATTTGTTGGAAAGTTTTTTCAGGCTAAAGGTATTTCGTCTTAAGTTGAATAAAGTAGAATGGGGCTATTATTGTGGTTTAGAAAGTGTAAATGGCTGACGAGGAATTGACCGAAAAGTCCATTTTGTTTTGACACCGCATTGAAATAAATGTTTTTATCGCTTCCCTTTTACTGAAGGATAGCGCTGCTAAAGCCAATGTTCATCCCATTTTTAAAAGAGGCGTTCTCTGTTTATAGGAATCAACATTTTGCGAAACATCATCGCTACTATCCAAAATGCCGGCTATGCAGGGCTTGTTGCACAGCCCCTTCCCTTTCACTTTAGATAACCACTGTTAAACTCCGTGTTCATCACGGCTTCAAAGGAAGCTCGCATTTTATAACACCAAGTAAAAGCGTCCAAAAAGCCGGCTTTGCACGGCTTTTTGGACGCTCTTCTTGTATTTGTATTAAACTAACTCGCCTTCGAACCAAAGTGAGATTTCACGCTCTGCAGAAGCCAATGAATCTGAACCGTGAATTACGTTGTGTGATACTGTTACAGCGTAGTCACCACGGATTGTACCTGGTTGAGATTCAGATGGTTTTGTCGCACCAATCATAATACGAGCTAAAGAAATTACAGACTCGCCTTCCCATACCATTGCAAATACTGGACCAGAAGTGATGAAGTCTACTAACTCGCCAAAGAATGGACGCTCTGAATGCTCCGCATAGTGCTTCTCAGCTAATTCGCGAGATACGTTCATTAATTTAGCGCCTTTCATTTCGAAGCCGCGACGCTCAAAACGGTCAATGATATCGCCAATTACTTGACGCTCAACGCCGTCTGGTTTAACCATTAAAAAAGTTCTTTCGATTGCCATCATAAAACACTCCTTAGTTTTGACTAAAACAGGCTTACACCTACCGATAAATAGTACCAAAATAAGCTTGTAAACGCAACTATTTCTAAAATTTCCGCTTGCCAATAAAGAGCGCTACGTCACGCAGCTTTTTTTTCATCGGATTGTTTGGCAATGCTTCTACTTCCTTTAAAGCTTTTTGCAAATATTTATCGCTAATTGCTGTTGCTTGCTTGATTGCATCAGAGTGACGAACGTACTGTAGCATTTTCATACGCTCTCCTTCTGTTAACGTACCTGCAATAATCTTTTGCAAGTAAGGTTGCATTGTTGCATCATCTTTTAAAAGCAACATCGGCAGTGTAATATTGCCTTGTAATAAATCGCTACCAGCGGGCTTGCCGAGCTCTTTATCCGTTGCTGTGAAATCCAATATATCATCAATAATTTGAAAGCTCATCCCAACAAAATAGCCGTAGCGCTTTAAACGGCGTGTATTTTGTTCATCTACTCCACCTACGACCGCCCCAAGCTCACAGCTCGATTCGATAAGCAATGCCGTTTTTCGTTTAATCCGTCTGAAATAATCTTTTATATGTTGATCCATCCGGAATTTATCTTCGATTTGAATGATTTCCCCATTACAAAGCTCTACCATCGTACGTGCCAATATTTGATGTGCACGTGGGTCATCAATTACTGTGACATACTCTAAAGCACGCGCAAAAATAAAGTCGCCAGTAAACATCGCGACACGATTGTTCCACTGCGCCTTAACAGTGCTTCTGCCTCTTCTCATATTTGAATCATCAATGACATCATCATGTACGAGTGAAGCCATATGGATTAACTCCAAAGGAACAGCGATATACTTCATCCGCTCAATTTGATAATCGCCAAATTTCGCACTAAGCAAGACAAATACTGGGCGGATGCGCTTCCCTCCCGCCTGCAGCAAATGTAGTGAAGCCTCGTTTAGCAAGTGTGAAGACGAGTTCAACGCTTTTTCTAATTCTGTTTCGATGATTTCTATATCTGATTTTAAGTCAGCATAGAGTAATTTTAACTTCATCTTTTCCACTTGAACAAACCTTCTCCCACTAAATTTCTTTTTTAAAGCCCTGATGCATTGCCGCTGCTCCACCACTGTATCCTTTGTAGCCAATTCGCTCAAACCCTGCGCTCTTAAACATAAACGCAAGCTGTCTCATACCGGGAAAATCATTTGCAGATTCTTGTAGCCATGAATATTCTTTGTAGCTTTTGGCAAATAGCTTGCCAAAAAACGGCATAATATATTTGAAATAGAAACGGAAAAGTTGACGATAACCTGGAATTTCAGATTGTGAGGTTTCTAAACAAACGGCCATGCCACCTGGCTTTAATACACGGTTCATCTCTCGCAGTACCTGCATATAGTCAGGTACATTGCGAAGTCCAAAGCCTATCGTTACATAATCAAATGTATTGTCTTCAAATGGCAGCTTCATTGCATTCCCCTGCAAAAGCTCTACCTGTGGATAAGGCTTCACTTTTTCCGCACCGACCTTTAGCATATTTTCGCTAAAGTCCAAGCCTTTTACAACACCTGTTTCTCCGACAGCTTCTGCGAGTGCAATCGTCCAATCTGCTGTACCACAGCAAACATCTAAACATTTTGCCCCGCGTTGTACATTCATTCGCTTCATCGTGTCTTTACGCCATTTCACATGCAGTTGAAAGCTAATTACGGAATTCATTTTATCATAGCCTTCTGAAATGCTTTCAAATACTTCGTGCACACGTTCCTCTTTCGATTTCGTCATCTTTTCAAAACCTTTCTATCTCGTTTCAACTTTTACGATTTGCCAAATAAATTGCTGTACTGCCTCTGATAATTGTAAAGTAGCAAGCTCATCTGTTAATAATTTTTGCTGTGTTTCAATTGCAACTGTCAATAAATGTGTTAGCTCTTGTTGTCCGAAACAGTTTTCCATCGCTCGTCCCACGGCTGTTGGGGCATGCCCACGTAAAGTGTACATTTCGTTTTGTAAACGCTGTATTGTTAATGCATGCATCATAACAGCACTATATTTACTAAAGGAATGCGCTTCATAAAATTTCCGAATTATCGCCGTTTCAATCAAGCATAAACTGTCAACCCACTGCTCCATCGTTCGATATGTATCCTCATATGCAACAATTTCCTGCTCACAACGCTCAACAATACCTTGCGCTAATTTTTGAATGAGTGCTATATTTCCCGCACGAGCTAATATTTCATAGTAGCGCCCACTATAGTAATCGCCGGACAATACAGTTAATTGCTGCTCCTTTGATGTAGCATCCTTTTCTTTAATTTTATCATGTTCAAACAAAGAGGCTTGAACGATTCCTACAGTTGTTGCACTCTCCTGTAGTTCGTCATGCCATAATTCTCCGTTTAAAGATGGTAAAAGTAAGAAAAACAGCTGAGTTTCATCAACGCTTGGGGCCTCTATGTATTGCAGTAAAGCTCTATGACGAACACGCACGAAAATAGACTCTTTTAATTGTTGTATTGCTTGTTGGATAGTTGTTGCATGCATAGATCTCTTACTCCATTTCGTTAAAGTAACTAAGCCCCCAATATACGGTGCCTATTGTTTTTTCGAGCCACTCTCAATCGTTCCATGCGCAGAGTGGATTTTTGCCTTGCCACGAATTTTCATTGCAGATGTATGCTCTGTAAATTGAGCAATCATCACTTCCCCTGCATCAAGCTTTTCTGAATGATGAAATTTTGTATCCGAACCACGTGTCAAACCAATTACATGAACACCGTCTTCTTGCGCCTCAATAACAATATATTCTGGTTGTGTCATTTGCTTTTCCCCCACCCGAGATTTTCTTTATCTATCATATCACAAAATGACAGAAATTAAGACATTTGAATAAACGAAATAACCTCTCTACGCTTTACCTCGTCTTCTTCGTAAATTCCACGCGCTACAGATGTCACTGTTTTTGAGCCTGGCTTTTTTAAGCCGCGCATCGTCATGCACATATGCTCTGCCTCAATTACAACATAAACGCCTTTTGGCTGTAGCATTTCCATCATCGTATCTGCTACCGTTGAAGTGATGCGCTCCTGCAACTGCGGTCTGCGTGCTACAGCTTCGACACAACGCCCTAATTTGCTTAAACCAGCTACTTTGCCATCTTTCGGTATGTATGCGATATGTGCCTTACCATAAAACGGTACAAGATGGTGCTCACACATCGAGTAAAATGGAATATCCTTTACAAGCACAAGCTCCTCATGCTCCTCATGAAATACAGTGCTAAAATACTCGCGCGGATCTTGCGCTAAGCCGCTAAACATTTCAGCATACATTTTGGCTACGCGCTTTGGTGTATCAAGAAGTCCCTCACGCTGGGCATCTTCCCCTACCGCCTCTAAAATCATTTTTACTGCTTCTTCAATTTTTGCTAAATCAACATTCGACATATATGGCCTCCATCATTAAGTTACATTGACGTTTCTAACAAATGAATCGTAGCATATCCTCACAATAAGTTCAAAGAACACTTATCGAAAGATAGCAATTATACTTGTGCTCGCTTTTCGCTTTGATTATCCCCCGAAAGTTTTAGACTGTGCTATCTTGTAAAGAACAACTGTGCGACGGGGATTCACCTTTGTATCAATTACGCCTCGTCGTAATTGCGTCCAGACTTTTTCAACCTGTTTGGTGGAAGTTAACCTAAAACCGTCACATCCTATGACATCCGCCTGAGCTTGGGGCAACATGATATTGGTCACCCCGTCATTATCTTAAATGCTTCCGTTCATCTCGCCACGTATACAGGCGGGATACTTCTGTACCTGTCGTCTTGCTTTCAGTACAAAAATCATTCACCCCTGCGATTACTTGTCGAAAAAACATGCGCTCAAAGAAGTTAAACGTTATCAGCAATGCAAAGTTTTATAATCTTTTTACGAACGAAAAAGAGCAGCCTTCAGCTTATACTGAAGGCTGCTCTATGTAACTGCACAGACGCGGAAATTACTTCACTGCGTCTTTAAGCGCTTTACCCGGTTTGAACGCAGGCACTTTGCTTGCAGCGATTTCGATTTCTTTACCAGTTTGTGGGTTACGACCTTTACGAGCCGCACGCTCACGTACTTCAAAGTTACCAAAACCGATTAATTGTACTTTGTCACCCTTTGCAAGAGCACCTTGAATTGTATCAAATACAGCTTCAACCGCTTTAGAAGCGTCTTTCTTAGAAAGACCTGCAGCTTCAGCAACAGAGTTTACTAATTCTGTTTTATTCACACCATTCACCTCCTCTCAAAGGGTCCTGAACCTAAATCATGTAAAAAGAGTAACACATAGAAAACCGCTACGCAACTTAATTTAGCTATGTTTGTCCGAATATTAGCGTTTTTTTTTAAGAAAATGCAAATAACAGGACAAAACGCCTAAAAATAGCGTCGTCCTGTTATTGAAAAGGAACTTTTTACTACTAGATAATAAATGTAATTAACCCTCTATCGCCTTCGTTTACCATACGCTCAATTGTTTGTCGCATTCTCTTTTTAGCAGTTTTTGGTACAGTATTCATTTTATAACGAATACTTTCCTTTAATACTTCATGCAATGGCGTACCAAATAATTGGGTTTGCCATAAAGATTCTCGGTCATGCTCGAACGCATATTGTAAATCTTTTAACAATTGCTGACTGTGAAATTCTGAACCAATTAACGGCGCAAACTCCGACTCCATGTCGACACGAATAATATGATAAGACGGTGCTGTCGCTTTCATACGAACACCATAAAAATTATTTTGCTTAATTAATTCGGGTTCATTTGGTTCAAACTCATCTAATGTCGGTAATGTCACACCATAGCCCTCTACACGTGATTGCTCAATCGCATCTCGGAAGCGAGCTTGTGCCTTCTTCGCCTCGGACGCCTCTTTAATAAATAATAGCCAATCTTTTTTCGTGTCGATTGGATGCTCTAGCCATTCATTACAGATTGCTTTATAAATATCATTTTGTATCGTTAAACGTACCGTTACAACACCAAGCCCTGCATCGACACGCTCCACTTCACAATTTTCTACGAAATCTAAGGCCTTCAAAAAATTTGTCGCCTTTTCAACATCGCGAATTTTTTCTACATGCCCTACCATCTCATTTGCTGCTACGGCTAATGATTCATTAATATGATGTGTACTATCAAGCACATCTACCCAGTCAGGCTTTTCAACCTCAATATATTCAATTGGAAACTCATATAAAGCCTCCTGTAAAATATAAGCAATATCAGAGGTTGTTAGCTGGTCAATTGATGTTGCAATGACCGGTACTTCGTATGTCTCAAATAATTCATTGCGTAAATTGCGTGTTTCCTCTCTCGCTGGCATCGAGCTGTTTATAACAATGACAAAAGGTTTTCCAATTTCCTTTAATTGCTCAATAATCGCTCTTTCTGCTACGACAGCAGCTTGACGCTCTATCCCGTTAACCGTACCATCAGTTGTTACGACTACTCCAATATTAGCATGGTCACGTATTACTTTATCTGTACCGATTTTAGCAGCATCCTGAAACGGAATTGCTTCTGTATGCCATGGTGTATGCACATATTTTGGACCATTTTCATCCTCATAGCCTTTTGCCCCATCAATAATATAACCGACGCAATCTGCAAGGCGAATACGGAAGCTTAAACCATTGTCACCGATAGCAATCGGTGCTGCATTTGCAGGAACAAACTTTGGCTCTGCTGTCATAATGACAGGTCCCGGTGAGCTTTGTGGTAGCTCGTCCAAGGCGCGTTTACGATCATCTTCACTCATAATATTCGGTAAAACAAGAGATTCCATTACCTTTTTTACAAATGTTGATTTTCCTACACGGACGGGACCAACAACCCCGATATACACATCCCCATTTGTTCGTGCTGCAAGCTGCTGAAAAATTTGTTCGCTAATAGGCGCTCCTCCTTTACTTGTATAAACTTATGCCTATCTAGCTGCAAATATGAAAAAGACCTTATAACGTGTTATTAAATGATTTCTTGTAATCTCTTTTAAAGTTGTTTATTTGCAAGGTTTTTAGGGATATTTTATTAACAGGCTTGTTAAAATTGTTGAAGGGGCTGTCTGAAAAATGTATATCTTTTCGGACAGCCCCTTGCTTCTATATTAAATATTCGCTAAAAACACTACTTTTGCGGTGGTCACAATAAATTGTTACTATCCCCCTTGATAATATTATTTTTGGGGCTCATACATAAAGATTGGCTCATTGTTTTCATCAACTGTATATGGCAAAGAATAGGCAGGTACAACAGGATAATGCTCTACTAATAGCATTCGAATATCGTCCCCTTGCTGCGGTGTCAGTCCTTGCTCCTTAATAAATTGATATAAATCGATTGAATAATCGACATATAGTTCTCCTTGTGTAGAAACAATTACTGGTAATTGATTATTAGAATATGGACTAGCCACTGTCACATCTTCCTTATAACCTATTTTTTTGAAATCAATTGTATAAATATACGGCGTTATACTATCTTTATATTGCGGGTATTTCGTACCAATAAAACGTATTTTTACTTCTCGAAGTCTTTCTGGGACACGTAAATCGACAAGTTTAATTGTTGGGTTTTCTTCTGGATTCCAAATGATATATTGAAAAATCCCACCTTTTTCAAATGAATTAGCTGGCGGAGATGATAAATATTTTGGAACAAGCTTGTCAAAATCAACTAAATATTTAATAAAAATATCTGTATCCATATCGCGTGTTTTTATTGGTAAAACACCTGTATCTGCTTGATACTCGGTAATTGCACGTTGTACTGATGCTAATTGATCCACGTCAGGTACTTGATTTTCTACTTTACGTTCTTCTGGATACGCACAAGCTGTCAGTAGAAGCGTGGATAAAAATACGGTAGCAAGCATTATCCATCTTGTTTTCATTCTAAAAATTCCCCTCTACAATCTTTTAATTCGGCCATGTCGCTATAATTAATACCATTAAAAAAGAGCCAATAGCTAGCATAACATAAGCGATTAATTTTAATATAAACGATAATACGATATTATTGACCCATTTACGAGTGGCTGAAATAATTAAAAGAGAAAGAAACAATAAGCCAATCGAATAAAATGATATCCACATAACATCAAGCGCAGGTATATGTCCTAATGGACCACGTGCTGTATTTAATAATAAGTAGGATGCGTCCATAATTTGATGATTCACTACTAAAACCGCCTTTCTATTTAACTCCGTCCTATCTCTACACCATTGTAAATTATATAGTGCTGCTAAACAAAATAATAGGGCTGTCCTCAAAGTTGATAAACAAACTTTTCAGAACAACCCTTTATTATTAAAAGCCCAAGCCATTTATGGATAATTTATGACACTTTGTTTCGTATTAACGGGCTGTACAAAATCGTTAGCGAAACTTGGAGTTAATAGCCTGTAAAAAGCTACTTTCGGTCAATACTACAAGGCATGAGGTTTTCCCCCTATTGCCAATTTAGTCGGCGTTGAGGAAAAGCTCCCCTTTATTGGAACTCGTCTATTTCAGGCTTTTTCATACGAATCATTAATTCATCCACTGCCTCTTTCGGCGTTTTGTCGCTAAATAACACATCATAAAGGGCAGCAGTAATCGGCATTGCAACATCGTATTTCAAAGCAAGTTGATGTGCGGCCTTCGTTGTTCGAATTCCTTCCACAACCATGCCCATTTGCTCTAAAACTTCAGCGAGCGGCATTCCCTTTCCAAGCATATTACCTGCGCGCCAATTGCGTGAATGCACACTCGTACATGTCACAATTAAGTCGCCCATACCGGTTAGGCCAGCAAAGGTAAACGGATTCCCACCCATTTTTACACCTAGTCGAGTTATTTCTGCCAAGCCACGCGTAATAAGTGCTGCTTTGGCATTGTCGCCATAATTTAAGCCATCTGTAATTCCTGCTGCTAATGCAATGACATTTTTTAAGGCCCCACCAATCTCAACACCTGTTATATCCTCGCTCGTGTAAACGCGGAAGTAACCGTTCATAAATAAGTCCTGTATTTTTTCGGCTGAAAGAGAATTTTCACATGCGGCGGTTACTGTCGTTGGATGTTGTAAAACAACTTCCTCCGCATGGCTCGGCCCTGATAAGACAACAATATCCTCAATCAAATTGTCCCCGATGCTTTCTTGCATCAATTCAGAAATGCGCAGTAAAGTATCCGGTTCAATGCCCTTTGACACATGAACAAATAGCGTCTTTTTTTGTAGCAAATGAGCTAGATTGCCGCACACTTCTCGAATCGCCTTTGTTGGTACAGCAACAACAATTGTTGATGCGTGCTCTGCAGCTTGTGCGAGATTAGCCGTCGCTACTAAGTTTTGCGGCAATATCGTATTTGGTAAATATTTTTTATTTGTATGCTGTTTATTAATTTCTTGTGCTTGGTCTTCTCGGTGCGTCCAAAGAAGCGTGTTATGCCCGTTTTCTGCAAGTACAATGGCAAGCGCCGTCCCCCAAGAGCCAGCTCCTAAAACCGTTATTCGCTCCATCTTTTCCCCTCCAAAACTAATCGCGTGCGCGAGTAATTAAGCGAATTGGCGTTCCTTCAAAATCAAATGTTTCACGTATACGATTTTCAAGGAAACGTTCATATGAAAAGTGCATTAATTCCGGCTCATTTACAAATACAACAAAAGTCGGTGGCTGAATCGCCACTTGTGTTGCATAATAAATGCGCAAACGACGTCCTTTATCAGCAGGTGCTGGATTACGAGCAACAGAATCCTCAATCACTTCATTTAGAATAGATGACTGGATACGCATTGAATGATTCTCACTTACCCGCTGCACAACAGGTAAAATTTGATGTACCCGCTGCTTCGTTTTCGCAGATACGAAAACAATCGGTGCATAATCTAAAAATAAGAAATGCTCACGAATTTGCTGTGTATAGAAATTCATTGTTTTTTCATCTTTTTCAATCGCGTCCCATTTATTCACAACGATAATTACTGCTTTCCCAGCCTCATGCGCATAGCCCGCGATTTTTTTATCTTGCTCTTGAATGCCTTCATCCGCATTCAATACGACTAAAACAACGTCGGAGCGCTCAATAGCTCTAAGTGCACGCAATACGGAATATTTTTCAGTAGACTCGTACACCTTCCCTTTTTTCCGCATACCCGCAGTGTCAATAATAACGTATTCTTGACCATCATACGTATACGGTGTATCAATGGCATCACGTGTTGTCCCTGCAATATTGCTCACGATTACTCGGTCATGTCCTAAAAAAGCGTTTACTAAAGAGGATTTTCCTACATTCGGGCGGCCAATTAATGAAAACTTAATAACATCATCATCATATTGCGCCTCATCCTCTTGCGGGAAATGCTTTGCACACTCATCAAGCAAATCACCTAAACCTAAGCCATGTGAGCCTGAAATTGGCCAAGGCTCACCAAAACCTAATGAATAAAAATCATAAATCATTTCACGCATATCTGGATTGTCAATTTTATTTACAGCGAGTACAATTGGCTTTTTTGTTTTGTATAAAATTTTCGCTACTTGCTCATCGGCAGCCGTTACACCTTCGCGACCATTCGTCATAAAAATAATAACATCTGCCTCGTCGATAGCGATTTCTGCTTGTTGGCGAATTTGCTCTAAAAACGGCTCATCCCCAATTTCAATTCCACCTGTATCAATAATATTAAAATCATGTGTTAACCATTCTGCCGAACTATAAATACGGTCACGCGTGACACCTGGAATATCTTCCACAATGGAAACACGCTCTCCAACAATGCGATTAAATATTGTTGATTTTCCCACGTTCGGACGACCTACGATGGCGATTACTGGTTTTGTCATCTGTACTTCATCCTTCCAACTTTCGAATCTCTACGTAATTATACACGAATTTTTCTATTATAGCATGTAATGCGGTAAAGTAAAAAGGAGAAGTGAGGCTAGATGAAAACACGTAGATAGTGCGAGAAAATCAAATAAAATCCGCTGCCCTTAAATTTCTGTAGTTGCTTAACTTTTCTTTGATTTAAAAAGACAAATAGACTGCTGGAAGATTCCAACAGTCTATAAACATTTATTATTCTTTCGTAAAACCTTTTAATTGGTCACCGATTACATCGCTAAACGAGAAGCCTGTGTTTTCTTCTGGTAATTCGTAATCGAACTCTTCCTCTTTATCTGGGTTTTCAAGAAGCTCTTTAATGCTAAGTGATAAGCGCTTTTCTGCTGCATTCACATCTAGCACTTTCACTTGTACCTCTTGCCCTTCCTTTAATACCTCGTGTGGCGTATTAATATGCTTATGTGAAATTTGTGAAATATGCACAAGTCCTTCTACATTCGAAAATACTTCCACGAAAGCACCAAACGACACAAGACGGCGGACTGTACCTGTTAAAATAGAGCCTTTTGCTGCGCGCTCCTCGATATTTTCCCAAGGTCCAGGTAATGTATCTTTAATCGATAATGAAATACGTTCATTGTCTGCATCAACAGAAAGAACCTTTACTTTAACAGCTTGCCCCTCTGTTAAAACAGTTGAAACATCGTCTATATGGTCATGAGAGACTTGTGAAATGTGTACAAGCCCATCTACACCGCCAAGATCAATGAATGCGCCAAATGCCGCTAAACGCTGTACCTTGCCTTCTAGCACGTCACCCTGTTTTATATTTTCAATTACTTGCTTTTTCTGTTCGGCTTTTTCTTGCTCCACAACAGCTCGGTGAGATAAGATTAAGCGACCTTTCTCCTTATCAAGCTCAGTAATTTTAAAGCGCATCGTTTTGCCACGATAATCTTCAAAATCCTCTACAAAATAATCCTCTACTAACGATGCTGGGACAAAGCCTCGAACGCCTAAATCAACGACTAGACCGCCCTTTACAACATCCTTTACTTCAGCTTCAAATGTTTCACCTGATTCAAATTTCGCGATTAAATCATCCCATGCTTTCAATGCGTCTACTTTACGCTTAGATAACACATATGCTTCGTCTTCCACTTTCGTAATCATCAATTCAAGCACATCGCCTACTGAAACTGCATCAGATGCCTTTTCAATGTGTAAGCTTGAAAGCTCGCTAATTGGAATAATCCCTTCAAACGGGGCACCCTCAATCGAAACCGTAACAGATTTATCGTCCACCTGCTCCGCAGTACCTTTCACAATATCTCCTTCATGAAATTCCTTTTCTAATCCTAAGTTCATTTCTTCAGACATATGTAACCCTCCTTCGCATGTTCCACTTTTATTTTATTCGAAATAATGAATAAAAACAAAAAATTCCCCTTTTGTCATAAAAAAATCTTACAATTATGCTTACATAACATCATGCGCTAACTTCAAAATTGCCTCTGCTGCTTCATCAATTGTTAAGTCGGTCGTATCTAAATACACTGCGTCAGCAGCTTGAATTAACGGTGAAGCTTCCCTCTCGCTATCCAACTTATCACGAAGGGCAATTTCTTCTTGTAAACGCTCAATAGATGATTGAATCCCGCGACGCTCATTATCAAGGTGACGACGACGAGCACGCTCTTCTACCGAGGCAGACATAAATACTTTTAGCTCCGCTTCTTTTAAAACATGTGTAGCAATATCTCGCCCGTCCATTACAACACCGCCACTTGCAGCTAATTGCTGCTGCATCGCAACTAAAACTTCACGTATATTAGCATGTGCAGCTAGCTGCGAAACATTCGCTGTTACCTCATTCGTACGAATAACATCCGATACATCAATACCATCTACGTAAACAAGTTGACCATTATTAGACGGTGCCAACTCGATTTTTGTTGCACTTAACATCTTCTCTAGCGCGTCGCTATCATCTAATTGTATGTTTTGTTGTAGCGCTTTATGCGTTACAGCACGATACATCGCTCCTGTATCGATGTATGTAAAATTTAATTTTTCCGCTACAATTTTCGCAATCGTACTTTTCCCTGCACCTGCTGGGCCATCAATTGCAATTTGAATTTGTTTTGTCATTCATATATCCCTACTTTCCTTACCATTCCATTATATATGAAATAAGAGACAATCGTTAGCCAAATAACTTGAAAATAGGCTGTAAGGAACAGGAGCTGTCCAAAAAGTATTTCTTTTAAGACACGCCCCTCCTTACAGCCTCTGTGTTACCCCGCATTAACGGGCAGTATGACTCTCCGTTCTAAGATTCACTGCCCGTAAATGCCCGATTAGTTCAACTAACAATCCGTGGAAATGCTTCCACTGATTGAAGTTTCACTTTATAATTCGTTTAATTCTTTTTTGCGCTGAAGCAATTGGCGCTCAAAGCATAAACGCACAATATGCTGCTTATCAACATCATCCGTATCTGTCAGTTGCATTGAGGCAATTTGCATCCCGTTTTCCTCATAAATACGAACAACGCGCGCATCTGTTTGTACATACTTTATCTCACCGTTGACAAAAGGAAGTACAACTGTTAATTGAACCGTATCATTTTCCTTAAAGTTGGTCGGTTGAGTTAAACGCAGAGATAACCCTCCGGCGCTTATATCTTGCGCGATAAATTGATAGAAAGTCCCATCATATTCTACCGCTACATCAATTGGTGTTTCAATCCGTACAAACTCTCTTCGTTGAATTTTTGTAAATTCATTGGCTGGCGGACATGAAAGCATCACCATCGGTATACGATCGTTTTTCCGCCCCATCACTTTCGTTGTAAAGCTATAGCTATTACCCTCCGTATAAAATACGGCATGGAACTGTGCTCCATCCAGTAAAAATGCTGTTTTTTTCGTGAAATCATTGATTGGATAATCCACGTAAATAAGATCGTCATCCTTTTCCACCACTTTACACCTAAATTTCTCCATTCTCTCTGTATACATTGGCTCTAACATTAACATCGTTCCAATTTTTAATTCCATGATTTTCTCCTCGTGCATTTACATTTTCTATGTCTATTATCGCACGCGGTTTCCAAATTATCTATATTATTATTCTTCAATGCCAACTTAGGTTAATGTATCAATTTGAATGACTTCATGTGTTGTGCCATCTACAACAACACGGAATGTATCATACTGTTTATCCGGTAGTCGTGCAATAACTTCATAGCATAGACGTAGTTCATATGCATCATTTTCTGTGTAAATTTTCTTTTCATCCTCTATTACAACGCCTTCACCAAAAAATGCCGACCAATCAATTGGCTTTAGCTCCTGCTCTTTAATCGTTTCCTTTTGGATATACTCCATAGCATTAATACCGAGCACTTCGCCGTTATCCTTTGCAATTTTCACTTGCACACTATCAGGGTAGACGAGCGCATCATTTACTTTACGTGTGAAAACAAAATGCCATGCTATATGATTTTCTCTCATTTCTGTGATGACTGTATCTTCAAACCCTGCATCTGCCATTATTTTTTCTGCTGCTTGTACAATTTCCTCATGCGACAAAGCAGTATTTTTCATTGGGCGCTCTAGTAAAAATGATAAAACATGGCCACCCTTTTCTGTAATATCGGCATAACCTATACGCGAGCCCCTAACAAATTGAATATGATAAAACGGATACGGGGCATCATCGCGACTTTTTGTAACAGTCATTGTTGCATCACTAATTAAAGGGAATACTGTTTGCAATCTTTCAAGTGCTTGTGCCTTCGTTAACGGCTCATCCATTAAATGCTGTAGCTCACGCTTTTTCTGATAATCACTTTCGCTTGCCGTTAAAGGAAAGTCGGTTTCATTAAAACTTTTCAAATCAGCTGATACTTTCGCAAAGTTTGAATTTCCTACTTCATCAGATGTAATTTTCGACCATTTTCTATAGTCGCCATCTTGCTGAAAGTAATTTGCTGTAGCAACAGTCCATTCTTCAGTTAAGGCATGTAAATTGCCATTCACTGCTTCCATCTTTTTTCGCCATTCTGTTGCATCTTTCGTTGCCGCAGTACGTTTTGCTTCATCTCCAATACGGCCTAAATAACGCATCCAATCATTTGCTACATCCTGATGTAAAGGCAGGCGTGAAACTGCATTACGCATATCACTACTTACACGCCAAATCGTATCAAGCTCTTTGTGTAATGCATTTTCATCTTGAAAAAGCATTGATTTTGCAATAGAAGAATGCAATAAAGAGAGCTTTTCTGACGCATTCGTTAACTCATTCGTATAATGGGCATGTACAGCCCTTTCCAATGAACGCTGCTTTGTCGTTACATCGTACGCATAAACAGCTAAAATCAATACAACAATACCTAATAAATAAACTGCATTTCTCATACTTCACCTCTAATAGCAAAAGATATGTTGACCTATTTGCTTAATTTGTGGACGTGTCCAAATCCATTTGCTCGTCGCTGTTTTCGGGTTGAAATAGTATAGTGCATTTTCCGTTGGGTCCCAACCATTCATTGCATCAAGCACAGCTTGTTTTGCTCGTTCATTTGGCGTCAACCAAATTTGACCGTCTGCCACTGCTGTAAAAGCAAGCGGCTGAA
Source organism: Metasolibacillus sp. FSL K6-0083 (assembly GCF_038630865.1). Classification (NCBI taxonomy): domain Bacteria; kingdom Bacillati; phylum Bacillota; class Bacilli; order Caryophanales; family Caryophanaceae; genus Metasolibacillus; species Metasolibacillus sp. FSL K6-0083. Next base: position 1,202,204 of record NZ_CP152046.1, read on the forward strand.
AAATAATATCGGAAATACTGTTTGGGAAATCGGGGGATTCAAGTCGGTTTAAAATAACTGCTGCCACTGCTACTTGTCCTTCATATGGCTCGCCGCGTGCTTCTCCAAAAACGGCATTTGCCATCAGTTGCAAATCACGTTCTGTATAGTTAGGGGGAAGCTGCATAGAACCACTATTGGAATTATTTTTACTACTTTCCGTACTACTACTGCCTCCTTTTACTTGATGTTCAAGTGGCATACCACCATAGTGTGTAAAATGGCTACCTTTCGCAATTTGCTCTTTAACAAAACTCTCGTTATAGTTCGACTGTCCAACTAGCTTTTGTTTTGTTGTGTTACCCGCAATACCATCTACCTCTAAGCCATAGTCCTGTTGAAATTCACGCAATGCCCAATACGTGCCATAACCAAATTTGCCATCAATCTTGCCATGATAATAACCTATATACTGCAAACGGGCTTGCAGCTCAATAACATCATCTCCAAAAGCACCGCGCTGAATCACTTGTGCCGAAAAGGCATCGGATTGCTGCGGCTGCAAAAAGAGTATACTTAGCAAGAAAATAATGAATAATTTTTTTCTCATGCACACCTCTCCTTTTTTCATAGCATGCGAAGTGCGCCTTGATTTATACATCTGATATTTATTTTTCTAATTGGAGCAGAGCTTTCCTAACAAAAAAGCAAAAGGTATCTGGAAAGTGGCGTGTCTGCCTACTTTTCAAATACCTTCTAATGTCGATTGTTTTCAATTAAATGTTCAATTAAATGTTGATGGGCAAGCTTTACTTTACGTAAGCCAAACCACCATAAAAACAGCATAAACGGCACCATTAAGTAAATAAAATTGCCACCTAGCGTCCAAATCAAATTATAGCTAAAATGCAACGCAATCGGAATAAATAACGATAAAAATAAATATTCCTTTTCTTTATCATTATTGGAAAACTTATTTTTCCCAAAATAATAGCCCATTACAACACCAAACAATGCATGGCTTGAAACAGGAAGTAATGCTCTCACAAAGGCTGTATCTAAGCCAAACGATAATAAATATAACACATTCTCAACAGTAGCAAAGCCGAGTGATACAGCCGCACCGTATAAAATGCCATCATATGGATCATCAAACTCAATATGTCTAAAAATGAGAATAAAAATAATAAGCCACTTAAAAAATTCCTCAATCGTACTTGTAAACACAACATTGGTCATAAATGGAGAGGTAAGCGCTCGTTCTTCTTCCACCACATATTGAATAAATAAAATAGGAAATGTCACCACTGCCCCGTATAAAAATGCTTGAATAAGCGTTCTACGTGGCTCTGTAGCCATTTGATTGCGCATATAAAAATAGCCTAAAAGAGCTAGTGCTGGAGCTATCGCTGCTGATAATAGTATGAACATATAGTAAGCTCCTTTTCTATATAGATAAAGTGAAACTTCAATCCGTGGAGGTTTTCCTCCTCCCCACTGATTGTTAGTTGAACCAATCGGGCTTTTACGGGCCTCCCACTTATCATTTGCGTATTTTCACTTAAGTTTGTCTTACTGCCCGTTAATGCGGGGTAAAACATTCCTTAACAATTTATTTAGATATTGTTATTATAACATTAAATGCATTCATACTGATTTCAAAAGGGGATTTTTTTATGTCAAAAAAAACGATTTTATTAATTCATACGGGTGGTACGATTTCAATGAAAATGAGCGCGGACACAGGCGCAGTTATGCTAAACGAGCAAAACCCGCTAAGGGCAGAGAAGCATATGCTCTCGACCTACGCTAATATTATCGAAGTAGAGGCGTTTAATTTGCCGTCACCACATATTACGCCAAACGAAATGCTACTGCTGCGCAATTGTATTGCTGAGCATGTTGATAAATATGCAATTGACGGAGTAGTGATTACACATGGTACAGATACATTAGAGGAAACAGCCTACTTTTTAGATTTGACAACACGCTATAATTTCCCCATCGTTCTAACTGGGGCAATGCGTTCTTCCAATGAACTTGGAGCAGATGGCGTATATAATTTATTAGAGGCAGTGCGTGTAGCCTGCTCAAAGGAAGCACGTGAAAAAGGGGTACTTGTTGTTATGAATGATGAAATTCATCATTCATTTAATATTACAAAAACATCGACTTCTAGCGTCAATACCTTCCAAAGCCCGCAATATGGCCCTATTGGCTTAATTACAAAAAAGACAGTACATATCCATCATATGCCTGTAAAGCGCCAATTTGTAGAAGTTGAAAAAATAGAAAAGCGCGTCGCTCTCCTAAAAGCTTATGCAGGGATGGAAGCCGATTTAATTGATGCGGTGGCTACATTACAATACGACGGACTTGTGTTAGAGGGCTTTGGACAAGGTAATGTCACACCTGCCGTGGCAAAACGTATCAAAACACTTGTAGCAAACGGTATGCCTGTCATTCTTGTATCACGCTGCTTTAACGGTATTGCAGAAGGGGTTTACGGTTATGAGGGGGGAGGCAAGCAACTAGAAGATGCAGGTGTTATTTTCGCTACAGGCATCAATGGTCAAAAAGCTCGCCTAAAGCTATTAATCGGCTTAAACCAAGTGCATCATCCTGTCGAGCTGAAGGACTTTTTCTAACTATAAAAGCGCCCAAAAAACCTTGCGGTTGCCGGTATTTTGGACAGTAGCGAGGATGTTTCACAAAATGTTGATTCATATAAACAGAAAACGCCTCTTTTAAAAATGGGATGAACATTGGCTTTAGCAGTGTTATCCTTCAAGCGATGAAAACATTTATTTCAATGCGGCATCAAAACAAAATGAACTTTTCGGACAACACCTTTATAAATAATTATAACAAAAAGCAAGCTCCTAATAAGATGAATGAAAAATTCCTCACATCAAATTAGGAGCTTACTATATTTAAGGACGTCGTGGTGCTTTAAATTTCTCCTGAACCGCCTTCGCAATCATCCCACCATGGAAGCGTCCATTCTCTATAAAGATTTCATTGGCATTATTACCTGCCGCAATAACACCTGCGATAAATAGATTTGCAACATTCGTTTCCATTGTCTCCTCATTAAAATGCGGGCGACCAGTTGCCGCGTCAATTTCGACACCCATTGCGTGAATAAAGTCATGGTCAGGGTGATAGCCTGTCATTGCAAAGACGAAATCATTCGCAATTTGCAAATGCTTGCCTGCTTTAGAAATAACGACTTCATCTTCATAAATCGCTTTTACTTCGCTATCAAAATGCATCACAATTTCACCTGAGCGAACTAAAGCATCAAACTCTGGTAGCACCCATGGCTTGACACTCGGCGAATATTCACTCCCACGATAAACGACTGTAACATGTGCCCCAGCCTTTTGTAGCTCTAACGCGGCATCTACAGCCGAGTTTTTACCACCAATAACCAATACCTTAGTATCGAAAAATGGGTGTGCCTCTTTAAAATAATGATAGACCTTTGGCAAATCCTCACCTGTAATGCCCATAAAATTTGGGTTATCATAATAGCCTGTTGCAATGATGACATATGGTGTTTCATATAGTGCTTTACTCGTTGTAACTTTGAAGTTGTCGCCACTTTTTTCTACCTTTTCAACCTTCTCGAAGCGGTGAATATTAATTTTTTTTGCACGCACAACCTCACGATAATAAACGAGTGCTTGATTGCGCCTCGGCTTTCGTTCCTCCACAATAAACGGTACATCACCAATCGCTAATTTTTCACTCGTGCTGAAAAATGTTTGGTGTGTTGGGTAATTATACAGCGAATTAACGATATTGCCTTTTTCAATCACAACAGGACGTAAACCAATCGCCTGTAACTCAATTGCCGCTGCCAAGCCACAGGGACCACCACCGACAATTAAAGCGTCTACTTTATGCATACTTCATTCTCCTTACTTTTCTTCAATTGTCACATCGATTACGTGACACTCTGGCTTCGCACCTAAGCGCAATGGCAATAATGTCGTACCATAGCCATTGCTTATAAGCGTCGGCACTCCATTTCGCACAGAATAAGAGCCTTTCGGATGCACACCGAATTTCCAAAAACGAATTTGTCCGCCATGCAAATGTCCACCCATCATTAGCTGCGGTGTAAAATAACGCTCTACACGATAAAAAACTTGCGGATTATGTGAAATAAAAAATGTAATATCATCCGTTTGGCATTTCGCAAATGCCTGCTCAAAGCTATATTTTTTTGTGGATGTATCTTGAATGGCGCTAAGCCATATGCGATTTTGCCCTGCGAGTAATTGCGCATCATTTTCAAGTATTGTCACATCCATTTCAGCAAATAACTGACGTAAGCGTTGCTCTCCTACTTCATGGTCATTATTTCCCCAGACAAAGTAAATAGGACCGAGTTGCTGCAACTGTTCAATATTGCTGCGCACCCGCTCAAATGGTGTACGCCTATCGCATAAATCACCGCCGATAATGACCGCCTCTACTTTTCCGATTGCTTTTAGCATTTGTTGGTTAATGAGACGCAAATGAATATCTGAAATAAAAAAAATACGCAAGCTTTGAGGGGTTTGACCTTGCAGTTGTAAAGGATGATGACGCACATTATTTTCAAATGCTTGACGCCACATATACCAAATACATACGCAAATAATTCCTACTCCTATTAATATGAATTTCACACTTTAAAACCCCTATTCGATGGCATTTCTTACGGAAACAGGGCTACCTAGAAAGGTTAAATCCCTCTAGGTAGCCCTCTTAGTATATTACAAAAAACACGTCATTCGTTAATATTTGCTTTATTATTTTTTCATCTTATTGCGGAATAATAAGTGTTTGTCCAACGACAATATTTTCTGAGCTTAAATTATTCGCTTGCATAATTTTTTGCACGCCGTTTCCATTATTATAATATTTTAAAGAAATACGATACAGGTTTTCATTTGGCTGAACGACATGTGTTTGAGATGAGGCTAGCTTTTCTGCATCTTCCTTCGCCTGTTTTTCAGCTTGTGCTTTTGCTGCTGCCTCTTTTTCGGCTTGCGCCTTTGCCTGTGCTTCTTTTTCAGCCTGTGCTTTCGCCGCCGCTTCCTTTTCGGCTTGCGCCTTTGCTTGTGCCTCTTGTTCAGCCTGCGCTTTCGCTGCCGCTTCCTTTTCAGCCTGTGCCGCTGCCTCTTGCTCAGCCTTCTCTTTTTCGGCTGCCGCTATTTGCTGTTCATTATTTTCAATAGATGGCTTGTTCGGCTCCACTGTGACCGAACCATCCTTTTCCACTGCTAAACTTTTCGGCTCATAAAAGAAATGTACATAGCCTAATACAAGTAAAGGTATAAATATAAACAATATCGTCATATTTCGAATAAGTGGGCTTTTTCGTTTTTTAGGTTTTTTACTTGTGCGTGACTTTCTTTCTAATCGACCATCAAATTCGATTTCTTGACGGTGCTCTTCAATTTTTTCTCTATAATTTTCTTGTGTCACAACACACCCCTCCTTACACTACTATTCTATAAACATATTATGACTAAATTCTACAAAAAAATCAATCGCGCTTCACCCTAGCAGTATTCGCTGCAAACGCTCCTGCCATGTTAATTGCTGGTCTGGCTCTTCAATAATTAATTGTGCAGTAAGTATTTCTTCAAAAATAAGACCACAATTTTGGCAGCAATTCGCCGTTTTTTCAGTTAGTTGTTGACCGAAATAATGAACAATTTGCTCGCGCATACAATTAGTCGAATGTACGACTTGTAGCATTTCCTGTACCGCTTTATATTTATCTAGCTCCATTTGCTGCAAGCGTATTTGCACAGCTTCACTACTTTCCTGCTGCATCCAATAGTGCAAAACACGAAAAGCCGTTTCAGAAATCCCGCCAGCCTCAAGCAGGCGTATCGGATTATGTCCGTTTGCCAAGTAGCTCATATATTGTTCAATATGCTGAGTTTTGGGCAAATCCTCCGTCACGATAAATTGAGAAAATTGCTCATCTCCATCTGCATAGAGCAATGTCGCTACTGCCGGCTGTCCGTCCCTACCTGCACGACCAATTTCCTGCATATAATTCGCAATATTTGATGGCATAAATTCATGAATCACCTGACGAATATTACCTTTATGTACACCCATGCCAAATGCATTTGTTGCCACAATCCAATCTAACTTGCCGCCTAAAAATTGCTGCTGAATAAATTGGCGGTCCTCCGCCTCCTTGCCTGCATGATATGCCGCCGCTGCAATCCCACGCTCGAGAAGCGCTAAGCTAAGCGCCTCTGTTTTACCGCGCGATTGCGTATAAATAATGCCTGGTCCCTCTGTCGTTTGAACATGCTCAAGTATCCATTTGATTTTTTCATCCTTCTGTTGAAAAAAACGCTTTGCTAAATGAATATTCGGGCGATTCACTGAATGTAAAAAATAAAAAGGAGACTGCATTGATAAATAGGTTTCAATATCTTGCAATACCGTTTTAGTTGCCGTTGCAGACAACGCTAAAATGGGCGGTTTATTATTCGTTGGAATGATTTCACTTAAACGCAAATAATCAGGACGAAAGTCAAAGCCCCATTGCGAAATACAATGTGCCTCATCCGCTACGATAAGCCCAAGCTTCATCTCCTTAAGGCGCTCCTTTACTTGAGGTTGCATCAGCATTTCTGGGGATGCGAAAATAAAGCGATATTCATGTAAGAAATGTAGAGCATAGCGCTTTTGCTGTGCTGTTAAAAATGAATTTAGAGCTATAACACGCTTTTCGCCAAATTGCTTCAATTGGTCCACTTGGTCTTGCATTAAAGATAATAGCGGGGAAACAATAAGCACTGGTGCATCTAATAAATAGGCTGGGAGCTGGTAGCATATGGATTTCCCCATACCTGTTGGTAATAGCGCAATGACATCTTGTCCGGCTAAAAGCTGCTCAATTACTTCTTTTTGCCCCGGTCGAAAGCTCGTATAACCAAAATGCTTTTGCAATGCTTGCTCCAACATTTAATTGCCCCCTCTCGCTAATACTAAACGCAATTGGAAATAAGTAAGATGCGGTAAAGCCTCACGTAATACTTTTAATTTTTTCGTAGCCCGTGATGAAATCTCATGTTGCACCTGTAGAAGCTCCTCTTGCTTAATAAAATGCTCGATTGGAAAAGTGGCATCGTGCATCGCTAGCTCAACTAAATGGTCCTCTATCGTGCTTTGCTTGAGATTTCTTGTATGGGCTATTTGCTGGAGCGAAAAGCCTTGCTCAAAAAGCCTTGCTGTTTGAAAGGCCGAGTCTGTTAGTGGCATGCGAATGCGGAGCTGCTGCGCAATATCAGCTAAATACGGATACTGTGTAATATGCTGCAGCCAATTATGTAAAGCGGAAATATAAAGGAGCTGGACATCCATTTCCGTACGCTCTGCATGATAGGCAAGCTGCTGCCATGTAAGACCGGGCATATCGACACCTGTTAAACGATTGATTAATAGCTCTCGCTGCTCTTCTGTTACAGCCAATGATTCCAAGCTATCCGTAATTTCCTGCAACAGCAACACTTGTAAAGCCCCAGCTTGATATTGGTGACGTCTTAAAAATTGACGTGCAAAATACTGTATTTTTTCATCGCGTTGAATGGGGATAAACGCTTTTATCTTCGCTGATTGATGAGATAATGCTTGCACAATAAGAGAAAGACGCGCATAAAAAATATGCTCGTTGCCCCGATAATGCCAACCGTCAAAGGTGCAAGGAACGCCCTTTTTCGCCTGCTCTATCCCACTAGCTGTCAATGTATAATAACCAGCTTCATCCATATGCAAATAGTTCGCTTCCACAAAAAGTTGAACAGATTCATTAAATTTTTGTCTTGAAAGTTTTGGCAGCAGACTAAAATAAGCATGCAAGGAAAAAATGCCAGCATCCTGTATTGTTTGCCCTGACTTTTTACCACGCAGCAAATGATAAGCAGAGGCTACGGTTCTTTCATTATTTAATTTTAAGAAAATTGCTAGTAAAATTTGTTGAAAAATCAACGCTGCCTCCCACCTTCATTCGACAATTTACTTCCAGTATAGCGCAGCTAACAGAAAAAACCTATTAAGTGCTAATTCTCTATTTTACATTTTAAATTGTGACAAAGCGCATCGCATTAGATGAAGTAGTAACAGAGGGCTTTGAAGCGTTTAATGAAGGAAAAAAATCATATTAAAATTCTTGTAAATTCACAAGCTTAATTTAAGGCTGTAGGGAAATGCAGGCTAGCGCCCAATTTTCCTACAGCCCTTTTCTTTTATACGTGTTCGACGATTAACTTCTCATTGTAAAGCTCCACAAACACATCGACAACGGCTGGGTCAAAATGCTTGCCCCTTTGCGCTTGAATTTCCACCATTGTTTCTTCTGGTGTCCACGCCCTTTTATATGGACGCTCATGTGTTAGTGCATCATAGAAATCTGCTAATGCAACGATTCTCGCCTCAATTGGAATAGCCTCACCTGAAATTCCGTTTGGATAGCCTGTCCCGTCCCAGCGCTCATGATGCGCTATCGCAATTTTGCGTGCCATTTTCAGCGTTGAAAACACGCTATTCGCTAAAATATCTGCACCAATTGTCGTATGTGTTTTCATCCGTTCAAATTCATCCGCCTCAAAGCGCCCGGGCTTTAGCAATATATGATCTGGAATGCCGATTTTCCCAATGTCGTGTAAAGGGGCTGCTAAACGAATAAGCTCTATCTCAGCTTTTGGTAAATTTAAACGCTCTGCAATCAAGCCAGATAAATGACCGACACGCTCTGTATGCTCGCCCGTTTCATCGTCACGATACTCTGATGCCTTCGCCAATAAATTTAAAATTTCGTATTTTGCCTGCTGTAGCTCCTGCGTTCTTTGCTGTACTTTCTCTTCCAATAATTGATTTTGCATACGTAACTGACCGTAGAGTACACGTGTTTGTAATAAATTTGTTATGCGTAAAACAAGATCAATTCGATCAATAGGCTTCGTTAAAAAATCGCTAATCCCCTCTTGAAAAGCTTGCTTCTTAGCCTCTGGTGTTAAGTCTGCCGTCAGCATTAATACCGGCAAAACCGCATCTTTACTACGAATCGATTGAAGTATTTGAAGACCATCTAAACCTGGCATATGCAAATCAAGTAAAACAATATCGGGATTTTTCTCTTCAAAGAGAGGTCCTGCTTGAAAAGGGTCCATTGTGCTATATATATGCTCAAATCCTGCACGACGTAAAATGCGCTCTAATAGGCTGACATTATATTCTTGATCATCAACGACTAAAATTTTTGCTTGTTTTATTTCTTCCATTCTTCCCGCTCCATTCATCTACCTGCTAACGCTTTCGTCATTTTTTCAAGTAAACGCTCTAGTACTATCGGCTTCGTATCATAGTCATCACAGCCTGCTTGATAGGCCTTTTCCTCATCCTCTTTCATTGCGTGTGCTGTTAAAACAATGATGGGAATATGCTTCGTCATTGCGTTCGCCTTCAATTGCCTCGTTGCCTCCCAGCCATCAACTACCGGCAAGCTTAAATCCATTAAAATCAATGCTGGCTGCTCCGCTATCGCATAGTCAATTCCTTGTTGTCCATCCTCTGCCGCCACTACAAAAAAACCTTTTCGAGTTAATCTTCTTGCCAGCATATCACGATTCATATCGTTATCCTCTACAAGCAAAATAGTTTGCATTCCATCAAATCCTTTTATTCTTTAATTAAAATTTCCTCGATTTTCTCCAGCAGCATTTTATGTTTAATCATCCCTTTTTGCACGATGCTCTCAACATAGCTACTCAGTTTCAAATGCTCTTCTCCGGTCAATGTTTTAGCAGTTACGACAACAACAGGTATATCACGCCATTCCGTTATTTTCCTTAATTCATCAATAAATTGGAAGCCATCCATTTCAGGCATCATTAAATCAAGTAAAATCAGTTGTGGCTTTTCATTTTTCACACAATCAATTGCATGCTGACCGTTGCGTGCCTGCGTAACAGCATAACCTTCTTTATTTAATAATTTAGTCATCAATTCACTTGTCATTATGTCGTCTTCTACAACAAGCACCTGCAATTGCTGCTTCTCTGTAACATAACGCTCTAACGCACTTACTAGCGACTCTTTATTAATTGGTTTTGTTAAATATTCAGATGCGCCAAGGGAATAGCCTAAAGACTCATCCTTCACCATCGACCAAATAATGACGGGTATATGCTGTAACTCCTCATCATTTTTCAAAGCCGTTAGCACACTCCAACCGTCCATGCTCGGCATTAAAATATCTAGGCAAATCACTTCAGGCTGTAGCTTTCTCGCCATTTCCAGCCCTTCCTGACCATTTGAGGCATAAGCTAACGTCCAGTCCTCCTTTGCTAAATAATGCTTCATTAATTGGTGATTCAATGGCTCATCATCAATATGCAAAACATTTACTTTACTTTTCTTTTCAAGCTTATGCACATCTTCCTTATCGACTATCATGGATTCCTCTACTTTTGACATCGGTAGCCAGCATGTAAACGTACTGCCAACACCCACTTCACTTTCAACGCTAATTGCTCCGCCTAATATTTCACTAAAGCTTTGGCTAATTGCTAAACCAAGCCCTGTGCCACCATACTTTCGCGTTGTGGAAGCATCTGCCTGAGTGAATGGTTGAAATAGCTTGTCTACTTGCTCAGTAGTCATACCAATTCCCGTATCCTGAATACAGAAGCTATAGCCTGCTTGCGCTTTGCGCGTTTCTTCTTCAACCGTAATTGTAACTATGCCATCTTTCGTAAATTTACTTGCATTGCTAATCAAATTAATTAAAATTTGCCTTAGCTTCGTCACGTCTGTTGTCATTTCGCCATCGCTTATTCGCGCTACTAATTCATTATTATTTTGGTCTACAAGTGGCTTAACTGTAGCAATAACATCTTGTACAAGCTGCTGAATCGCAACTTTCTCGAAATATACCTCCATTTTGCCTGCCTCAATTTTTGAAATATCTAATATATCGTTTATTAATGAAAGCAAGTGGCTTCCTGCATTTCGGATTTTAGTTAAATCATCAACAAATAATGTTTCCCCCATATCTTCCGCTTCCTCTGCCAGCATCTCACTATAACCAATAATAGCGTTAAGAGGCGTGCGTAACTCATGGCTCATATTCGCTAAAAATTTACTTTTTACCATATTTGCCTTAATCGCTTCATCATGAGCCTGTTCAAGCTGCGCTGTGCGTTCTTTTACTAATTGCTCCAAATTGCTATTTAGCTCCTTCAGCTCTTCATTCATCTTATATATCTCTTTTGTTTTCTCTTCAATTTCGGAATCCTTAAACGAGATTTTATTCGATAAATAAATACCAAGCAAAGAGATAATTAATGAAAACAATGTACCAGTTGAAATGAAATAGCCTAGAAACTGTTGATTAAAAACGACTCCTGTACTAGATTTCATATTTTCATCTATGTAAAAATGCGCTGCGTGCATCCCAACATAATGCATACCAGCAATAGCTGCCCCCATAATTAATCCACTTCCGAGCTTGGCAAATGTTTTCGGATTCCCCTCTCCATTTCTAAAAAAGAATGCCAATAAAAGAGCAACAAAAGATGCTAAAAGTGCAATTATTATAGATAAAGCAACAAAAGATAAATCGTAAGAAATACCAATTTGCATCGCTTCCATACCAATATAATGCATTGCAACAATTCCAGTAGCTAATGAAGCACTAGCGCTTAATAAGCGCGGCAATGTTAACCGGCTATTACGACTGACTAAATGCAGTGCTATAAACGAGCCAATAATTGCAGCTATTACTGAAATAATGACAATAATAATATTATAGGCAACAGGTACTGGTAGTGAAAATGCCAGCATCCCTACAAAATGCATCGACCAAATACCTAGCCCCATAGCACTCGCTCCAAATAGCAGCCACAGTAGTCTAGATCTCCCCTTTAAATTACTAATTCTTCCAACTAAATCTAATACCGTATATGCTGCTGCAACAGCAACAATATATGAGAAAATGACTAATATTGTGTCATGAGATCCGTGTATATGTTCCATAAAAAAACCCCCTATTCTTAGGTCAACACGAAAATTAATTGCCTAAACTTTTTTCTGTATTTGTATCGGATTAATTCCAACAATATTTAAACCAAAATAAAATTGAACGCTTTCTCTCCACAGCTTTTTATACATTTGTACTAATTAAAATACCTTCTAAATTCTCATTTCACTCCATATTATAATCATTTCTCCAAGTCCTTGTCATGCCTGACACAATTGCTACGCACTTAGACATTTCTATGACAATCAAGTATTGCCTGTTGAAAAGTATAGTGAACCACTATAGAATAAGAAAGAAGCTTATCAGAAAGCGAACGGAAAAAAAGGAGAGAATCTAATGCCAAAATATACAATTGTCGATAAAGATACATGTATTGCTTGTGGTGCATGTGGCGCTGCGGCACCAGATATTTATGATTACGATGATGAAGGGATTGCCTTCGTTATTTTAGACGATAATATGGGAACATGTGCTGTTCCAGAAGATTTATTAGAAGATATGCAAGACGCATTTGAAGGTTGCCCAACAGATTCTATTAAAGTAGCTGACGAAACATTTGACGGTGACTCATTAAAATTTGAATAATATTTGGTGAATCTCTCAAACTTCATAGAGATTTCCAAAATAATGATGACAAGTGTTATACAGAGCATGCAAGTAGAAAAAAATCTATTGCGTGCTTTTTTTTATCGTGTTATAGTTATTTTTAGTAGTTGGTACTAATAACAGATATTATTGTACTAAAGGAGTGCAAATGATGGATATTTTACAATTAAAAAATAAGAATGTTGTTGTGATGGGTGTTGCGAATGAGCGTAGCATCGCTTGGGGCATTGCAAAAAAATTATTTGAAGTAGGCGCAAACGTTATTTTCACGTACCGAAAAGAACGTTCAAAAGGAAAAATTGAAAAAATGCTAGCTGATTATACAGACTATAAAACGGCTGTTATCGAGTGTGATGTAAATAGCGATGACAGCATTGCACAAGCTTTCAAGCAAATTAGCACACGGTTTGGTGACATTCATGGCATCGTCCATTCAGTTGCCTTCGCGCATGCAGAGGATTTAAAAAATCGCTTCCATGAAACTTCACGTGAAGGCTATGCTTTCGCGCAAGATACAAGCGCATATTCATTAGTTGCTGTTAGTAAAGCAGCGAAGCCTTATTTAGCGGATGGTGCTTCCATCGTTACGATGAGCTACTTAGGAGCAGAGCGCGTATTAGACGGCTACAATGTCATGGGCGTCGCAAAGGCAGCTTTAGAGGCAGCTATGCGTTATTTAGCGGCTGACTTAGGCGCAGATAATATTCGCGTCAATGCAATTTCTGCTGGTGCTATTCGTACATTAGCAGCAAAGGGCGTACCAAGCTTCAACCAAATTTTACACAAAATCGAAGAGCAATCGCCATTAAAGCGCAACACAAACCAAGAGGAAGTTGCAGACATGACAATTGTAATGCTCAGCACACTATCGCGTGGCGTAACAGGCGAAACGATATATGTAGACTCTGGCTACAATATTATGGGATAAAAAAGCGTCCAACAAGCCATGCGGTTGCCAGCTTGTTGGACGCTTTTATTGGTCTTTGGATAAATTGTTTGCTCAGCAAAACAGAGAGGGGTTCCCTTGAAAATGTGATGAACACTGGCTTTAGCAGGGTTTCCCTTACATAAAAGTGAAAACATCAAAAAGATATCTCATTTTGCACGTGGGGCTGTCTTAAAAGATTAAATTCCCCCAGCGCAGTGAAAAATCCACTTTACGCTCATTTTATTTTAAATTCAAAAAAATGCTGCTAAATTCAGTGTTTCTCTCGTTTTCAAAGAACCTTCTTGCTATTTTAACGAGTGAATTTTTTAAAATAGCACTATCAAAAGCGTCGAAAGAGCAGGCCACCACACTGCTCTTTCGAAGCCTTTCCCCTTAAATAAATTGCACGAACTCGTTTACTGGCTTGCGATAGCCTCTTAAACGGCGACTTTTTTCCTTTTCCTTGCCAATTGTAATCATTAATACAACTTCTTGATTAGCAGGAATTTGCAGAAGCTCACGCACTTTCTCTTGGTCAAAGCCAATCATCGGGCATGTATCCCAACCTCGATTTTTAGCTGCCAGCATAAACATCATCCCAGATAACGAGGCATTACGGATAGCCTCCTCCTTCATAAACTGCTCTCCTCGACCTTCGTAAAAGACCGTATTTTCCTTAATGAGGTCTTGTAGCTCTCCTTCTGTAATGATGCCTAAGTCACGCATCCCTTGATTCAAGCACTCTGTCTGCCGATAGGCATAGCGATCACCTGTTACGATAAGAACAGCGGAGGCACTATGCACCTTGTATTGACCGTTAGCTGCTTCCCGTATTTGCTCCTTCTTCTCCTTATCCATCACAGCGTAATAATGCGCATGCTGTAAATTAAAAGCTGTTGGCGTATATTTCACGTCATCAAAAATTTCTTTTAAATCAGCCTCAGTAATCAGGACATCTAATAAAAAGTTATTAGCTGAACGACGCTGCTCAATTAGTTGTTGAAATTCCATATGATTAGCTCCCTTATTCATACTCTTTTTCGATATTTTTCGTGCTACGTATAGTATCAATTGGTCGTACTAAGCGTTCAATTTGCTCACGCTTTGGCTCTAAAAGTGGCGGTAAGGAAAGCTTTTCCCCTAGCGTTTCATACGGCTCATCCCCCATAAAGCCTGGACCATCTGTTGCTAGCTCAAATAAAATTTGTGGTGCAACACGAGTATATAACGACTCAAAGAAATGGCGATTGACATAGCCTGATGTATGCAAACCAAAGCTTTCAAAATGCGTCTGCCATTCATCTAGCATTGCACGATCCTCCACACGAAATGCTGCGTGGTGTACCGTTCCAAAACCTTGACGTGCATTCGGCAGTACCGTATTATGCTCTACGATAATTTGAGCGCCATTCCCGCCTTCGCCCACTTCAAATAAATGGAACGAATCTTCCTGTGCAACTTCTTTAAATAGCATTACTTTTTCTAACATTTGCTTGAAGAAAGAAAAATCACTAATGCGAATAAATATTGGACCTAATCCTGTAATTGCATATTCTAATGGAATCGGTCCCTTTTCCCACGGAGTACCTGAAGCAACACCATTATTTGTTTCATCGGAAATGAGCTGATAATGCTGTTCATCAAAGTCGACAAAAGATAATATTTTTTTACCAAATTGCTCTTTTATACCTGTATGCTTTACTTGTAAACGATTAAAACGCTTTGCCCAATAATTAAGTGCCTCATCTGTTGGTACACGGAATGATGTTTTTGAAATTTCATTTGTACCATGTACCCCCTTTGGAATACCTGGGAAATCAAAAAACGTCATATCTGTTCCTGCTGAACCTTTATCATCAGCAAAAAATAAATGATATGTTTGAATATCATCTTGATTGACCGTTTTTTTTACTAAACGCATCCCTAATACGTATGTGAAAAATTCATAGTTCTTTTCTGCACTGCTTGTAATTGCTGTTACGTGATGGATTCCTTTTAAATGATTCATTTGTCATTCCTCCGATATCGTATTGGTTCATAATCCGTTTTGTCGATTATTGTTAACTTTCCACTAATATGCTGAAAAATCCCGCTAACCAATCCTAAAACTCAAATTACCTCGAATTCGAGATAAATTTACCATACATATTTAACGCTGTCAATCACTTAGAAGAAAATATCTTGAATTCGAGATATTTTTCTTGCATATTCAATTTTCAAGTAGTAAAGTGGAAGCAACAACATACAAGGAGCGATTGATATGTATACGATTCCAGGACATCATCATATTTCTATGCTAACAAAAGATGCGAAGCAAAATAATCATTTTTATCGTCATATTTTAGGGTTGCGCCGTGTAAAACTAACTGTGAATCAAGATGCCCCATCGATGTACCATCTCTTTTATGGGGACACAACAGGTAGCCCAGGTACAGAATTATCATTTTTTGAAATGCCTTTTATTGGACGAACACACCGTGGCACAAATGCTATCACACAAATTGGTTTACTTGTCCCTACAGAAGACAGCTTAGTTTATTGGCAACAACGCTTGGCGAACTACAATGTAAAACATGGTGAAATTACGACATATGCCAACCGCCCTGCCCTCCATTTTGAGGACGAGGAAGGTTTACGCATAGTACTCCTTGCCGCAAATGGCGAAGTGATTGATTACTGGCAAACATGGGCTAAATCGCCTGTCCCTGCAGAGCATCAAATTTTAGGTATGGGTACTGTAGAAATAACAGTGAAACGCCTTGATAAAATCGCGAGCACATTGCAAATGCTTAATTACAAAGAAATAAGTCGCACAGAAGATGAAGCAGTTTTTCAATCAATTAAAGGGCAAGCCTTTGGTGAAATCGTCATTAAAGAGCTGGATGGTCCTAGTGAAAAGCCCGGTCGTGGCAGCATTCATCATTTAGCCATTCGCGTGCGCAATCATGAAGAGCTCGCTTATTGGGATGAGCGTGTTAAAGAGCTCGGCTTTCCCACATCAGGCATTATCGACCGTTATTATTTTGAAAGCTTATATTTCCGCGAGTCAAATGGTATTCTTTTCGAAATTGCAACTGACGGCCCAGGCTTTACAATTGACGGAGATATAGCAACACTAGGCGAAAAATTAGATTTGCCACCATTTTTAGAAGGGCGTCGTACAGAAATTGAAGCGCACTTAAAGCCAATCGAAGGAGACAAATAATCATGCAAAATTACCGCATTGACCCAACTAAAGGGATAGAATTTGGACTTTATTCCTTAGGTGACCATATGGCTAACCCATTAACTGGAGAGCGTATTTCAGCACAGCAGCGTATTCAAGAATTAATCGAAGCGAGTACACTAGCAGAACAGGCTGGTATTGACGTATTTGCTGTTGGTGAAAGTCATCAAACACATTTTACCTCACAGGCACATACGGTTATTTTAGGAGCAATCGCACAGGCTACAAAGCATATTAAAATCGCGAGCTCTGCTACTGTTTTAAGTGTAGCTGACCCTGTACGTGTATACGAAGATTTTGCAACAATTGACTTAATCTCAAATGGGCGTGCTGAAATTGTCGCAGGGCGTGGCTCTCGCGTTGGCGCTTATGAGCTATTCGGCTATGACTTAGCTTATTACGAGGATTTATTCGAAGAAAAACTAGAACTATTAATGAAACTTAACGAAAAAGAAAAAATTACATGGGAAGGACAATTCCGTCCACCTTTAATTAATGCGGTGATTTATCCACAGCCAAAGGAAGGCTCATTGCCGATTTGGCGGGCAGTTGGTGGTCCGCCAGCAAGCGCAATTAAAGCGGGACATATGGGTGTGCCAATGATGCTCACAACATTAGGCGGACCAGCTGCAAACTTTAAAGTTTCCGTCGATGCATATCGTGACGCTGCAACTGAAAGCGGCTTCGACCCAGCCAACCTACCAATCGCAACAACAAGCTTATTTTATGTGGCAGAAACAACACAACAAGCAATCGACGAAATGTATCCGCATTTACACAGCGGCTTTCTAGCGATTCGGGGTAGTGGCTATCCTCGCCACCAAGTTGAGCTTGGTAGCAATACAAAGGATGCTCTCATGGTCGGCAGCCCACAGCAAATTATTGAAAAAATGCTCTACCAGTATGAATTATTCGGTCAACAACGCTTCATGGCACAAATTGACTTCGGCGGTGTTCCTTTCAATCAAATAATGAAAAATATCGAATTAATTGGGGACGAAATTATTCCTGCGATTAAAAAGTACACAAAGCAATAACAAAACTTTGCTGAAACATCACCGTAGGGTCGTCTGAAAAGCCATTTTGCGATGAGGATAGTGACAAATAAAGTAGAAGCAGATGTTTTTAGCGAATATTTTATCTAGAAACAAAGGGCTGGAGTTGTCCGAAAGGTCCATTTTGTTTTAGCACCGCATTGAAATCAATGCTTTCATCGCTTCATTTTTACTGAAGGATAACGCTGCTAAAGCCAATGTTCATCACATTTTTAAAAGAGGCGTTCTCTGCTTATAGGAATCAACATTTTGCGAAACATCATCGCTACTGTCCAAAATGCCGGCTATGCACGGCTTTTTGGACAGCCCCAGCCCCTATTTTTAGTGAATATTTCTCTTCTTAAAGCTACCGCCGCGCACTTCGGCTACGTCTGTAATAACAATGAAGGCATTCGGGTCATGTTCTTTGACAATTGTTAAAACTTTACTTTCCTCCATTCGAGTAATGATACAATGAATCAACTCTACTGGTTCATTTGAAAATCCACCAGTACCTGACGTGTATGTGATACCACGTCCTAGTCGGTCTTGAAGTGCTTGTCCAATATTTCGTGCATTTTTACTAATAATTTGTACTGACTTTGAGCTTTCAAGCCCTACTTGAATCACATCAATAACAATTTTTGCAATATAGTATGTAGCAGCAGAGTATAATGCACTTTCCAAGCCATAAATAAAGCTTGCGCCTGTAAAAATAAAGGCATTAATAAATAAAATAACATCCCCTACCGAAAAAGGTATATTACGTGATATAAGTACAGCAAGTACTTCCGAGCCATCTAGTGCGCCACCATTACGTAAGACGATACCAATTCCAACACCGAGCAAAACCCCTCCTGATAATACGATAAGCAAAGGGTCTTTTTCACCTAAAATAGGCGCCATGCCAGACATTAATACTGCTGAAATCGATAAAGTTACAATCCCAATCGAGCTAAGTATCGCAAAAGTTTTCCCTACTTGCTTGTAGCCTAAATATATAAAAGGTAAATTTAAGACGAACAGTAAAACACCTAGTGGAACACCAAAAAGATAGTTCCCCATAATGCCGACACCTGTTACGCCACCATCAATCACCGCATTTGGAATTAATACTGCCTCTAGCCCATAAGCAGCAATCGCTGCTCCAATAATAATGAATATTGCACGGCGAATAAATTCACCTTTCGCACCTATGTCCATCCATAAACCAACTCCTCTTTCATTTTTACTTTTCTATTATTACGCAATTTGGTTATTGAGAAAAGTAAAAACGCCCCACATTAAAAATTTCTTTTGTCCATGTGGGGCTTCCTTTTTATTTTTGAATAGTAGATTGCTGTATTGCTAATAATTCTGAAATCGTTACAAATGTATAGCCTTGCTCCTGTAGTTTTGGTAAAACCTGCCTCAACGCCTCAACCGTTTGCTCGCGATTGCCTCCTCCATCATGAAATAGGATGACATCACCTTCTTTGGCACTATTCACTATACGAACGATTTTTTCTACTCCTGGCTCCTTCCAATCCTCCGTATCCAAATGCCATGACCACATCACAACTTTATAGCCTGAATCTGCAATGGCATCAATCATCGCATCCGTATACTGCCCACCAACAGGACGGAATAGCTTAGGTCTGTTCCCCGTAATTTGATATAGAAGTTCCGAAGTTTGTTCGATTTCTTTCAGTAACTTAGGTACTGTCGTCTTTAAAGGATGCGTATACGTATGATTGGCAATTTCGTGTCCATCTGTGTCTATACGCTCTATAAGCTCGGGATTTTTCTTGGCATTTTCACCAATAATAAAAAATGTAGCCTTCGCCTTATGCAATGCAAGCAAATCTAAAATCTCAGATGTATATTCTTTATGGGGACCATCATCAAATGTAAGCGCCAAAACTTTTTGATCTGTATGAATATCCCAAACAACTTGCCCCGCTTCTTCATAATATTGCCTACTGCGATTAGCGGCCGCCTCTTCCTTTGTTGTTAAAAAACTAATGATAGCCAGCAAAAGCACTAGTGATATGAATACGTATATTTTTTTCAACACGTCACATCCTATATAATATTTTATTAATAGTATTTGTAGGATGCGACAAAAAAATGCCCTTATTTTTAAAGCACTATGTAGTATTTTTTAGCAAGTGGATACGACAGATTTATCCCGTATTAACAGGCTGTAAGACCCTCACTTCAAATCAGCAGGTAAAACCAAGATGTTTAGGTGGGGAATCAAACAGCCTGTAAAAACCCGATTGGTGAAACTACCAATCAGTGGGGGATGTAGGAAAACCCCCACTGATTGAAGGTTCACTTTATCAAGCTATTTGGTAGAAGTTCACTGAGGTGCGAGACTTCTCTACCTGTATCTGTCGCCTTGCTATCGGTACAAATCAGATTTGTCGCTACGCTTTCGGTATAAAAACATACGCTTCTGCGATTACTCGTCGCAAATAAATATACTGAAAGAAGTTAAAAATTTCCCTCCTCCCTTTTTTGCATGATAAAGTTTATCATGCTAAACTTTTAATAGTAATAAAAAAGAGAGGGCGCTCGTACGTATGAAACGATTAAAAAGACTATTATTCACGCTTGGCATTGTTATTATGCTATTTGTGCTTGGAATATATGCATTACTTACTATTTTTTCTTCTAATCAATATGAACAGTCCATTCCTAAGACGATCGAAGAGGATTTAAGCGTTGAGCAGTTTATTGGCACAATCGGAGAGACTGCACGTAAGCTAGCTGCTGAAAATGATTTATATGCATCCGTTATGCTTGCACAGGCAATTTTAGAAAGTAATAAAGGACAAAGTGGGCTTGCTACTGAGCCGAATTACAATTTATTTGGTATTAAGGGCAAATATAAAAATAACTCTGTAACGTTGGAAACACAAGAGGACGATGGAAATGGTAATCTAACAACGATTTTAGATGAATTTCGGAAATACCCCTCCTATGAGGCTTCCTTGCGAGATTATGCTAATTTATTACGCAATGGTGTGTCATGGGATAAAGCATTCTATCACGCTACCTTTAAAAGTAATACTTCCTCTTATCGTGATGTGACAAGCTATTTAACAGGTACTTATGCTACCGATACAAATTATGAACAGAAGTTAAATCAATTAATTGAACAATATGACCTCACTCAATATGATTATCCAATTGAAAATAAAACAACAGTCACTGTATCAGCAGATGATTCTTTAAACAGTATTGCAGAAAGCTATAATGTGAGCATCACATCGCTGAAACAGTGGAATAAGCTCCAATCAAGCTCTTTACAGGAAGGGCAAACATTGATGATTTATGAAACGCCTATCCAATAATAAAAGTTATCTAAAAAAGCGGGCTCCAGTGGTTGTCACAATAAAGTGAAACTTCAATCAGTGGATGCTTTTCTCCACGGATTGTTAGTTAAACCAATCGGGCTTTTACGGGCAGTTGTTCTCCCACTTATCCTTTAGCATATTTTCACTCAAGCCTTAAAGTGGTCGCCTTACTGCCAGTTAATGCGGGATAAATGGTCACTATTTTCGTCGTGAAGGCGTGTCTCAAAATATTTTTTCAGACACGCCCTCTCAGACATTTCTTCATACCTTTGTTAAACGCCAGTTACGCTTTGTTGCTAAAATGCCGAGTCCACTAAAACTAATAATTGCAATTACTGTAAAGAGCAATGTCATTTGAAAATCAGCCATAATAATTGTGTCAGTCACAAAGCTTAACCCATGGTTCACTAGTTTCCAAGGTGTCCAAGTCCAAAATCCTCCAATTGCCGAGTCAACAAATAGACCGACTGGTATAAGTATAATAGCAATTGCTGCTGCCACACCTGTTTGAAATGCTGCGCTCATTGCAATTGTAATGGCCATTACAAGCACTAACCAGACACAATAGGTTAATAGCATTTTTACAAAATCATCAACGGCAACCGAGCCGAATAAAATGACTGTATAATACATACTTGCCAAATAGCCTAGTACTGCACTTACTATACTAACGATGGAAGCCATCATCCATTTACTCATAAAAATAACTGCTGCTGAAATTGGGCGAACATATAATAATGTCGCGGTTCCATTATGGCGCTCCCGACTTACAGAGCCAATAAATGCACTAATTAAAACAAGTAGCCCAATCAATTGATATTGTCCCGTTGTTGATAATAAAATATCAGCCGCAGTCAACTCAGGAAAAAGCATTTCAAAGCCTTCCGGCATATTGCCAACTGCTGCTAAAATATCTTCTATATAATAATTAGTTAATGGCTCTGTAACACCTAAAAATATAAAAACGAGTGGTATCCATAAAAATTTAAAGCTACGCCAGCTTTCTAAAAACTCTTTTTTCAGCAATACCGAAAATTGTGTCATTGCTACGCCACCTTTCTCATCAATTATGCCTCTACCGACACTTTCAGCAAGCTCTTTGCAACAGTCGTCGAGGACTCTATTTTTATCCCACAGTAACGGGCAGTAACCCCCTTACATCATGACTTCAGTGATAATCAGCTTCAGGATAGATGGGAATTCAACTGCCCGTAAAAGCTCGATTGGTTCAACTAACATTCAGTGGAAAAAGCGCCTACTGATTGAAGTTTCACTTTATAGTCAGTTAACTATTCGATTCTTGTTGTTACGCCTTTGGGGTATCCGACATTTGCTGAATCAAAATAAAAATTTCATCTAAGCTTGCTGTTACACGCTCCACTTTAACAATCTCTAATTGTTCTGTAGCCAATAATTGTAGTACTTGCTGCATCGTCTGCTGTATTGGTAAATAAACAGAAAGACCATCAAGCTGTCCTGCGTAACGCACTGCGAAATTCGCAGCCTCCTGCTCCCGGACAAATTGTATATGATATCTTGGGTCAGCATACTTTTGCTGAATTGATACTAATGAACCTTGCTCTACTAACTGTCCATTTTTCATAAATAGCACCTGATCCGTCATTTTTTCGGCATCATGCAAAATATGCGTTGAGTATAAAATCGTTGTCTGCTGCTGCAATTCTTTTAATAAATTCATTATTTCCTGTCGTCCAATAGGGTCCAGCGCTGATACAGGCTCATCTAATAGCAACAGCTTTGGCTCGTGAATAATTGCCTGGGCAATACCGAGACGCTGCTTCATTCCCCCAGAAAAAGTTGCTGTTTTTTTATGTAGTGCATCACCTAATCCTACATACTCTAGCATTTTGATACTTTTCTCTCGCAAGCCCCTTGCAGGCACGCCACTCAATTTTCCAACCATTTCTACATATTCTAAAGCCGATAGCCAAGGATAAAATTGTGGATACTGTGGTAGAAAGCCGACGCTCCCCCGTATATCCTGTACTACTTGCATCGTAACCGTACCGCTCGTTTGCTGTAACAACCCTACAATCATTGACATCGTCGTCGTTTTCCCTGCACCATTTGGACCGATAAGTGCTGTGGCGGTTAGCGGTTCTAATTCAAAGCTTACGCCGTCCACCACATTTTTCCCCACAAAGTTTTTTGTCAATTGCTCAACTTGTAATAATGTCATGCCTGTCGTCTCCCAACAATGAAATAAGCAATGGAACCTAATATACCACTAATTAAAATAAGTATTAGCCATATCCATTTCGGTCCATTAGTTGCATAAATACGCTTTAAATCAATCAATGCAACAATCATTAAAATGAACTGCACGACTAAAATTGGCGCTACTAATGCCCAAGGTATTTGTTGAAGCTCACTCACACAATCTCCTCCTCAATTTGTAAATATTGCGCTACTCTATATAGCATCTTTTGTAATCTTACATGCTGCACAACACTTGCAAAAACAGGCTGCTTTGTAATACTTGCAAGTAAATCACGCTTAATGGACTGCTCATCGCGTGGCGCTTGTGCACCGAGATGAATATTGTTGGCAATCCAATTATCTAGCAGGTAAAAATAGCTATCTCCACGTAGCTCGATTGGAAATTTAATATTTAAGCATATTTGACAATACTTCTCTAACATTTCGATTGCCTGTTGCTCACGCTGTTGCTGTATATAACCTGCCGCCGCCTGTAAATAAAAGACAAGCCCAGCATTCATATTTAATCTTTGAATTGTAAATAACTGCAACATTGCCTCAACTCGTTGAACAGTTTCATCAAAATGACTTGGATTCTCTACTTCATATTGCAATAAATTTGTAGCACTGCTAATTGTGCCAAGCATATGCTGATACATGCTCACCTGCAATATTTCCTTTGCCTTCTCTTGATTGCCACGCATCGATAGTGCCATAGCAATAAGATGCTCCGAGCCATATTGCATACGCGCCTCTTCACCTAAAATTTCTAGCACTTGCTCAAATTGCCCCTGCTCCAGTTTGACATAGGCTAACAGCATCTCTGCTTCATAAATAACCTTCACATCACTACAATGCTCCATAATGCGCTGACATAGCTCATCTACTCGCTGTAAAATCGCTCCAGAATCATCTGCCTGCTTATAATAATTCAAATATAGCTGTGCCATTTGTAGAAGAAAAGGAAAACACGCATAATATTCCGCAAGCAATTCCTCCATCTCTTGTTGTACTTCAGCAAAGCTATGCTTGTTAAATTTTTCGGCTAATGTCGCATACACTTTTCGCATATGTGCCTTTGTCATTTGTGGTTCATAGCCTAACAATGCATCAATCGTCATATTAAAATAAGTTGCGAGCTTCGGCAACAATGTAATATCTGGATAGCTCTGCCCCTTTTCCCATTTCGATACCGCTGCCTTTGACACACCTACATACTGTGCCACCTGCTCCTGTGTCACGCCTAATTCTTTTCGTTTCGTAGCTAGCTTTATAGCAAATTGAAAATGCTCCATCCTCCCGCCTCCTTACTTTCATTATAAAAAACCCTCGCCCAATTACCTAGCGAGAGTTTGTTTATTTTCGTAGAACAAGTCAACCGTTAGTTTACTCAAAATAAAGTAAAATCAACCGCTCTACCTCTTTTTTTAATGTTTGATTGGCATAGCGTATTGTTAAATCCTCACCTGATGTTGCCAGTATCACATCACAAAAATATTCATTTACTTTCACAAGTTGCACAAAGCGTATGCCTTGTTTCTTCAATAATTGCTTATGTGTCTCGTATTCTAAGCGCAATTTTTTGACGAGTTTCTCCATAATATGTGTATAAAATCTATGCATTTTTAATGTAGACAGCAGTGAAAAATCATACTGTAATGTGCGCATTGTCAGCTCTAAAATAATAAACTTATGGACCAACTGACGCTCATTGCAGTGAATCATCATACTCATCCATTAATTGTGCTGAATAAAGTGAGGAAATAGCAATTCGCTTCGTTTGCGTAGATGTTGTAACAACTAGCTCCTGCATTTCCTGCTGGTGCGCTGTAATAACACCGATGACTTCATGAAAAGACGACCCCTGCCATAAAATAAGGCAAATTATTGCCTTTGTTTGAAGAGCGTATTGCACAGTTTGTTGCAAATGCTCTAACTCCCATTCCGCACGTTCTAAAGGATACTCTTTCATCTGCTCCTTTTCTAAATTGCGCAGCATTTCCATATGCTCGCTCAGCATCATGGCAGACCATTTTTTATTCCCTCGGTCACGCAACATCACGTTCACTCCTTTATCCTATATTAACAACCTGATGAATTAAGCCTCTGCATAATTGAATTTAACAATTTACTTTATTTTAAATGTCCACCGACAAGTTGCTCACGCTGCATGGCTGTGCCACTTGTCGTAAATGATACAGCTCGCAGTAATGAGGTAGCGCCAAAACGCTCGCGAATCGCATCCATGGTATAGCCAAGCATTTGCCGTTGCTCTTTTTGCTCATCAAACAAATCGAGCTGAATACTGCCATGTGGCTGTAAATTAGATAAACGTACAGAAAGCTGACGCACAGGCTGTTCTGCAAAATGAATGTTAAATAGCTCTTTACAAGTTTCATACATTTTCATTGTTTCATTCGTCGGCTCAATCATTGTTTTAGAGCGATAAAAGTTTTTTTCCAGCGCCGAGCGGCTATAAGAAACGCCAAGCGAAACAGTTGCTCCAATATAGCCAGCCATCCTTGCTCTTTTTGCGATATCCTCGCACATCTCCAGTAAAACAATTAAAATCTCCTCATGCGTATGGTAGTCACGCATAAGCATTTGCCCTTTGCCAAAGCTCATCGGCTCCTTCGTATCTGGCTCCTCAAATGTCGATAAATCAATGCCCCACGCATGATAATACAATTGGTTTCCTATAATGCCAAACTCATCTTCAAGCATTTTAAGATTCGCATGTGCTAAATCATAAACACTAAAAATCCCTTTTTTATTTAGAGCATACTCCATACGTCGTCCAATCCCCCACATTTCCGATAGTGGAGCAATGGGCCAAAGCTTTTGTGGCACGTCCTTATAAGTCCATTTCGCAAAGCCTGTTGCTTTCGCCTCTAAATCGAGCGCTAGTTTTGCCATTAACATATTTGGACCCATGCCAACAGCGGACGGAATACCAAATTGATTGTATATCGCTTGCCGAATCGTCATCGCTGTTTCTTCTGGTGCACCCCATAGCTTCTCAGTACCTGTTAAATCAATAAAGCTTTCATCGACACTATACACATGAATGGCTTCACGCGGAACAAATTGCATGATTAACTTCGTAATTTCTATCGACATTTGTAAAAAGAAATCCATTTTCGGCTCAAATAGCTTAATGCTCGGATGATTTGGTATGTCATAACGTCTATTGCCCGTTTTAATATGGAAATGCTGCTTCATCGGTGGTGAGGCAGCGAGTACAATGCTGCCTGCTTGATGAAGATTTCCAACAATCGCAATCGGCTCCTGCTCCACATCAAGTCCTTCCAACATTGCGATACAGCTTGCATAAAAGCATTTCATATCGATACAGACAATTACGCGGTCTGGACAATTAGCATACAAATTAACCACTCCTCCAAAGAACGTTTGTTCTTATTTTACGAACATTCGTTTGTTTTTACAAGTGGTATATATAGGAAATAGGATTGTCAGAGCATATACCCGACAATCCTAAAATTACTGTATTGTACTGAATTGCTGTTTTGTCAGCACAATATAAATAGCAAAGACGATACAAGCTGAAAGAAGGAAAATATACGGAATTGGTAGCGTCTCCGCCCATACTCCTCCAATAAATAAACCAGCAGGTAGTGCAAGCTTCATAAACATAGAGGATGTGCCTGCAACACGTCCCAATAACTGATTCGGTGTTGATTCTTGACGAATGGCTAAATAAATAATATTGATAATGATTGTTGTACATGTACGAATAGCCAATAACATACCAAGCTGCCACCAGGTTGTCGCAAAAAAGAATAACAGCAGCACGAAACTATCGATTAAATAAATTGTCGTAAAAATTTTGCCGCGCGTCCATTTTCTGCGTAGAGGCTGAATAAATTTAGCACCTATAAGACCTCCTATAGCAGCAATTGAATACATAAATCCAAGCTGCTCCTTCGTTTCCTGTAGCACATCAACTACGTAAAAAACTTGCACCCCAATGACAAAGCTCGTCGCTAAATTGCTAAATAAAATAGCTATCGTCGGATAAAATAATGTTTTATTACCGAATAGCTCGATAAATCCCTCTTTCATATCGGCTAAAATAGATTGCTTATGCGCTCTTTCCGGTGTTGGTGTCGCGTCTAATAAAAAAACACTCAACCAAATAACAACTAACGAGAATGCATAAACAATAAATAAATAATCATAGGCAATAAAAACGAGCAACATCCCTGCAATTGCTGGACCTACTATTGAAAACAGCGTATTAATAAACGAAAATTTAGCCTGAATTTCAGTCATCAACGACTTCTCAAAGAGCTGTGGCACAATCGCATGTTGCGCATTCCCAAATGTATAGCTAACAGTTGCCATGAAAAAACCTAAAATATACATATGCCAAAGCTGCACGGTATCTAACAAAATAATGACAGTTAACAATGTCGCAAGCACCGCTTTAATAAAACCTGTATATTTAAGCATCCTATTGCGATTCATACGGTCAACAAGCACCCCTGCAAGCATGCCTAGCAAAATATTCGGTAAAAAATCAATCATACGCATCGTACTCATTGCCAGTGCCGATTTTGTTAAATCATATATAAAAAGTGGCAAAATAAAATTATAAAGCTGGTAGCCTATCGTTGATGCGATTGTCCCTATGTACAACAATAAAAAATTACGATTATGATATAAATTCATCTAAGCACCTCCTGCAATTTAGTGTAAAATAAAAATAGAGGAACAAAAAGTGAGCACTTTATTTTTATTGTTCACCTTTTAAAGGAGGAGCTATGTTTCAATACATTTTAAAACTATATGGGCGTTTTGAAGTCGGACAAAGTAGCACAACATCTATTGCAGAGTTAGCGCAAATATGGAGCTGCTCTGCACGCTATGCGAAGGTGCTTATAAAAAAATGTGAGGAACGTGGATGGCTAAAATGGCATACTACACAAGGTCGTGGGAAAAAGCCTACAGTGCTTTTACAGCTAACAAAGCTAGAAGCTATTTATTTAGCATTCGACCATTATTGGGAGCAGCAACAATTTAAAGAGGCCTATGCACTATTACAAGAGCACGATGTAATTTCACATCCACAAGTAGAAAATTGGCTACAGCAACGTTACGGCTTTTCAAATGAGGAGGAACGCGATGTTTTTCGCTATCCTTATCCAAATATTCAGCTTCATTATGACCCGTTAAACGGCAACTCTCGGCACGATATGCATTTTTACAATCAAATACATGAGCCTTTATTTGTTTATTGTATAGAAACAGAGCGTGTGCAACCTAATTTAGTCTACGGCTATCACACAAGCGACGCAAAAAAATGGACTTTTACATTGCGTAAAAATATTTACTTTCACAATGGAACAAAGCTCACAAGCGAGGATGTCATTGCTTCCTTAAAGCGCGCTTGTATGAGAAAACTATTACCAGAGGCGCGATTGACTGTGACAAGCCCATATCATTTTACAATAGAGCTTGCACAGCCAACAATGCTATTCCCTCGTATACTATGTAGTTATCGCTTTTCTATTATACCTGTAAAATGGATTGAAGAAGGTGCAAAAGGCATCCCGCCTGGTTGCGGTGCATTTTATATCGCTGAGAAAAATGAGCAACATATGCGACTCTCCGTATTTCCGAAATATTTTAAGCAGCGACCATGGATTGATGATGTGGATATTCTTTTTACAGAAAACATTCAACAGTTTGGCATCAGTGCACTTCCTTTTGCTGCACATATAGCACAACAAAAAATCGTTTTTCAAGAGCAGGGAGCCGATTTTATTATATTCAATGCGGCACGTGGGCCATTGCAGGATGAAAAGTATCGACGTGCATTATTTGAGGCAATTGATGCAGCAAGCTACTGCTTAACAGAAGAAGGTGAAATAATAGCCACTAGCTTTTTAACGACAAATAACAGACAACAGCAATCACCGCTTCCGCTACCGACACTTGATTTTCCTTATTTACGTATCGGTGTACAGCAAATTCGGCCACATGCCAACCATTTGCGGGAAGCACAAATTTTAAGCTCATTTTTAACAGCCCATCACATCCCACACGAATTAACACTTATGCCTTTCCATGCATCGGCAGACTATTGTGTACAGCATTACGATATTTTTGTTGGTGGTATTGCAATTGGGGATGACAAGCTACTTGGCTGGTTATATGGATTAGACAGCGAGCGCTCTCCTATTAGTGCTTTTTCTAGCAATGCGGAAGTGCAAGCATTGCTCCAGCAAGCAACTATGTGCCAAGATGACAGCCAAGCAATGAATCTGTTATATAAAATAGAAGAACACTTAATTAACACCTTTACGCTAAAATTTTTAGCACATCGCCAACACGTATTTTATATAAGAAAAGACCGTCCATTTTATAATATTCAATTCGATACACATGGCAAAATTGACTATCGCAAAATTTATCAAAAACAAATGTAGCGTCGCAATAACGAGCTTTGCCTCTTTTTGTATATAAAGTATCGAAAATAGCCTATAAATAATCCGATGACGGAGCTGTCTGAAAAGTCCATTCTTTTTGACACCTCATTGAAATAAATGTTTTCGTCGCTCCACTTTTACTGAAGGAGTACACTGCTAAAGCCAATGTTCATCCCATTTTTAAAAGAGGCGTTTTCTGTTTATATGAATCAACATTTTGCGAAACATCATCGCTACTGTCCAAAATGCCGGCTATGCACGGCTTTTTGGACAGCCCCGTCAACAAATATTTTAATTATTGTAGCTACCGTCATCGCTCAAAGTCCAAGCCATACGACTAGATAAACGGAAAATGAAAACACCTCTAGACAGCTTGTTCAAACTTAAAGTACAATTTCTAACCGCATCATGTCTACACATTGAATTCCGTTTTCAAAAATCGGCTCATCATAATGCTGGATAAAGAAATCGCGATCTACGCCAACTATGCGAAAGCCACATTTTTGATAAAGCGCAAGCTGATCAATGCTAGAATTACCTGTGCCTAGCTGAATTGTCTTATATTGTGCCATTTTTGCACTTTCAATCGCATGTAGCACAAGCTGCTTACCTATTCCCTGCCCTTGCCATTGTTCATCTACTGCTACATTGACAAGCTCTACGGTATGTGGTCTTGTTGGTAGCAACACATAAACACCAACTATTTGTCCATTACGCTCTGCCACATAACAGTATCCACGTTTTATATAATCAATTACAATTTCTTCTGATGGATCCGCTAATAAAAGCAAGTCCATCGGTAGTTGTTCATTTGCTGTGAGCATTCGAATCATTTTTATTCACTTCCTTATAAAAAAGCCGAGCTTATAGAGCAGCTCGGCTTGTGATTATTTTAATGATAAATAGGTGGACTGCTGCTTGTCAATCCATGTTTTCATCGTGCGGAATAGGAGCAGCGCAACAGTTAATATAATAATCCCTTTAATAATATTGAACGGTAAAATACCAAGTACAATTGTCTCATACATATCAAATGAGCCCCAGCCTAAGAAATAAGTATACATTGGTAAAAACACAAAATAGTTCAGTATACTCATACCAATAGACATCACAAACGTTCCTACTGCTAAACCTACTGCTAAGCCAGGAATCGTCTTGAATTTTTTATAAAAATAATAAGTTGGCAAAATGAACAAAATACCTGTTACAAAATTCGCCATATGTCCTACTGGAACACCTGTTGGGGCTCCTTTAAACAGCCAATCTAAAATATTTTTAATCAATTCTACTACAATACCAGCAACTGGTCCCATTGTAATCGCTGCAATCAACGCTGGTACATCGCTAAAATCAATTTTTAGAAATACTGGAAACCACGGCAGTGGAAAATCGAGCATCATTAATAAAAATGAGATGCTACTTAGCATTGCGATTGTTACAGTTGAACGTAACTTCAAGTTTTGCTTACGCATAAAAAATCTCTCCTCTTTGCTGATTCACTCTTGCAAGAAGAAAGGACAGTCCTATGCCATTCACGAAAAAACCCTTATACAATAAATTGTATAAGGGAGAAATAGGCAAGCTTAAAAAAGTCGTATTACTAATTTCGACCATGCTTAAAAAGCATGCTGCCAAAGCGTTTTTGTCATAAATTTCCGCATTTAAACAAGCCTATATTACCAGACTTTTTTAAAGCAAAATACGACATTTCCGAGAAATGACGACTGCGCCTTCACCTTCTCCCATCCAGACTATACTGTCGGCTTTGGAATCTCACCAAATCCTGCACCGCAAAAGCGGGCTCGCGGGCTTATGAAATACGAAAGCAATGACCTCCAAGTGAATGGTCGGAGATTGCGATTTCAATTACCGCCGGTCGGGAATTACACCCTGCCCCGAAGATGAATCAATATTAAATTTGTTGTTACACCCTCTATTATAAAAGAAACTTTTTAAAAGTAAACCCTTTTGCTTGGAATTCTTTTTATACATACCCTTACCGTTAGAAAAATCTGCGACATCCGCCGCAAATCTAACCAACACGATGTTAGTCACTCCGTCGTTATTTTAATATGGTCTTTTCTTAGACCGAGTTCCAATAATTCAGCAGGTGTTTGGACACCTGCTGAAAGAAGTTAAAAAGATTGAAATAGCCTTTTATAAAGTGAAACTTCAATCAGTAGGGTTTTCCCCACGGATTGTTAGTTGAACCAGTCGGGCTTTTACGGGCAGTTGACCTCCCACTTATCCTTCAGCCGATTTTCACTTAAGTCTGGAAGTGGGCGGTTTACTGCCCGTTAATGCGGGATAAAGTGAAACTTCAATCTGTGGAGGCTTTTCCCACGGATTGTTAGTTGAACCAGTCGGGCTTTTACGGGCAGTTGACCTCCCACTTATCCTTCAGCCGATTTTCACTTAAGTCTGGAAGTGGGCGGTTTACTGCCCGTTAATGCGGGATAAAGTGAAACTTCAATCTGTGGAGGCTTTTCTCCACGGATTGTTAGTTGAGGAGGCTTTTCTCCACGGATTGTTAGTTGAGGAGGCTTTTCTCCACGGATTGTTAGTTGAACCGGTCGGGCTTTTACGGGCAGTTGACCTCCCACTTATCCTTCAGCCGATTTTTCACTTAAGTCTGGAAGTGGGCGGTTTACTGCCCGTTAATGCGGGATAAAGTGAAACTTCAATCTGTGGAGGCTTTTCTCCACGGATTGTTAGTTGAGGAGGCTTTTCTCCACGGATTGTTAGTTGAACCGGTCGGGCTTTTACGGGCAGTTGACCTCCCACTTATCCTTCAGCCGATTTTTCACTTAAGTCTGGAAGTGGGCGGTTTACTGCCCGTTAATGCGGGATAAAGTGAAACTTCAATCTGTGGAGGCTTTTCTCCACGGATTGTTAGTTGAACCAGTCGGGCTTTTACGGGCAGTTGACCTCCCACTTATCCTTCAGCCGATTTTCACTTAAGTCTGGAAGTGGGCGGTTTACTGCCCGTTAATGCGGGATAAAGTGAAACTTCAATCTGTGGAGGCTTTTCCCACGGATTGTTAGTTGAACCAGTCGGGCTTTTACGGGCAGTTGACCTCCCACTTATCCTTCAGCCGATTTTCACTTAAGTCTGGAAGTGGGCGGTTTACTGCCCGTTAATGCGGGATAAAGTGAAACTTCAATCTGTGGAGGCTTTTCTCCACGGATTGTTAGTTGAACCAGTCGGGCTTTTACGGGCAGTCGACCTCCCACTTATCTTTCAACCGATTTTTCACTTAAGTCTGGAAGTGGGCGGTTTACTGCCCGTTAATGCGGGATAAATAGTGAACACTTCATCAAAAGCAAGAAGGTGCCTGAAAGCGGCGTATTCACATGCTATTCAGGTACCTTCTATTATATCGAGTGGTAATTCATTTGGCGCTACAGGGATTGGCTGTGGCTTTGTAAAATCAAAGGTATCCCATGCTGCTTGTATAATATTTTCAAAAACAACTTGTTGATGGAATGCGGCAGCTGTTAGCATAATAGCTTCTAGCATTTGCTTTGCTCGCCTATAATCTAGCACTTCTAAGTCCAATGGCTCTTCAAATTTTACATGGACATTATCTGTGACAGTTACGGTAAAGTTAATCCCCTCAATAATAGCGGATTCATACTGCTCTGTGCTGAATCCAACCATGCCGTAAATCGCCTCGTCTACATGTTCATATATCGCATGAGGCTGCTGTACATAATATTTTTTCCCTTGTTGTGTAAATAAATAATAGCTATAGTTTTGATTTAAAGGCACTGTTGCTGTTTCTATATTATCAGCATGGGCATTTTGCTCCAAAAGCACTTCCTCGTATTGAGGAAATGTTTCTCTTAATGTTTTGATGCTTTTTTTAGTTGAATAGCCCTCTTGATTTTCAAGTGCAATTATCAGCTCTTGTCCGCTTTCAGTAATTTCCCCTTCAATCGGATGAGTGTCCTCAAATCCGTACGCCTCTTCATCGAGCTTTGGTGCATATAAATTATACATATCAACTTGTGTAGGCTCCTCTGTACCAAAATCCTCAACAAGTTTTTCTTTTGGAATAATAATTGCAGATGGGATACTTACATCCTCGTCCCCTGCCAGACTAACAGTAAATACTTCCCCTTCACCTACTGCATCATCATAAATAGCAGTGGAATCAATCGGAGTCATTGCACGTGCTTCGGACATATCCTCCGTTGTTGAAAAAGTAGTTGCTGCCTCTTCCTTAGCTGTCTCCTTTGCAGCATCAGCTTCACTGGTATGATTGTCAACATTTGCACGATCGCTAGCGTAATTTTCCATCTCCTGTAGCGCAACATCGCTTCCCTTGTCAGTTTCTTCTCCAGTCATCGTTAAAAACATAGGAATACCAATTGCACACGTAACAGCAGCTGCTGCTACAAAGCTTGTAATACGTTTATATGAACGACGCACAGTTTTTTGAACTGGCTGCTGCTCTTCAAAAGCACCTGCAGCTTGGAGTTTTGCAAAAACATCCTCTTTGGAACGGTGGTCTTGGATTTTTGGTGCCTGCATCAAAAGCTTTTCAATATTTTCTTCATCCCATTTCGTCTTCATCACGAATTTACCTCCCTTCCATCCTGCTCTAAAATACCCCGCAATGTTTTAATTGCGCGATGCTGTGTCGTTTTCACTTTGCTCTCCGTCCAGCTTAAAATTTCAGCCGTCTCTCCAATCGACAAATCTTGAAAATAACGCATAACGATGACCATCTTTTGATCACCAGTGCATAGCTCTAATGCCTCTAGTAGCTGACGCATATCCTCACTCATTTCTAAAAATTGCTCTGGTGTACGAGCTGGAGAAACGAGCTGTTCACTTTCCCATTCAAAGGCATCAAACGTATGCCTTTCTCGCACATTATTTTTGCGAAAATAGTCGATAGCAACATTTTTAGCGATAGAAAAGAGCCATGTTTTTTCCGAGCTTTTTCCTTCAAATTTGTCATAAGCTCTCAACACACGAATATATACTTCCTGTGAAAGATCCTCTGCTATAGATCTGTTTTTCACTAAATAGATTAGGAATTGGAATACATCTTGGTGATATTCATCATATAATCGATGGAAAATGGACTCTTTCATCCATTCCACCTCCATCCTCATAAAATTAGTCGTACATCCAGTAAAAAAGTTTCATTTTATATATTGGGAATTTCTTCTTATTTTAAACTTTAAAAATTCATAGTTCACCTTCTTAAATAGATAAAGGGTGTGGGAAAATCCGATTTCCCACACCCTTTTATTCTATTACAATGGCAAATAAAAAGTAAATGCAGTTCCTTCTTTTTCAACGCTTGTTACCGCAATATTTCCATTATGTGCCTCAACGATATTGCGGGCAATCGCTAAACCTAGCCCTGTACCGCCTTTGGAGCGTGTTCGCGCTTTATCTGCTTTATAAAAACGCTCAAAAACATATGGTAAATCATCTTTTGGAATACCAATTCCTGTATCTCGCACTTCGATTTTTGCATAGGATTTTTCATAAGTTGCGGACACTGTTACAGCACCATCAACAGGTGTATGGCGCAGTGCATTGTCAACCAAGTTTGTCAACACTTGCTCAATGCGGTCTTCGTCAATATTAATCACTACATCCTCTTCGATATTCGTGATGAAGCGCAAATCTACATGCTTTTCCTTTGCTACTTGTGCGAATTTTTGCGTCATGCGCTCAAGCACAGGTACAAGTGGAATGAGATTTTTATATAAGCGCATATGTCCTGATTCCATTCGTGCTAAATCAAGTAAATCTGTGACAAGTCGTCCCATTCGCTGTGACTCATCATAAATAATTTTAATCATTTCATTGCGCTCATCTTCATCGATAACTACGCCATCTAAAATAGCTTCAGAATAGCCTTGCAGCATTGCAATGGGTGTGCGCAATTCATGTGAAACATTGGCAATAAAATCAGAGCGTAGCTTTTCTAAACGATGCTGCTCTGTTTGGTCGCGAATAACAGCTACTGCACCACGCACAAGCTCCCCACTATAAAGCGGGCTAATGGCAATGCTATAGTAGGAGCCATCCATTTCAATTTCTTCTTCAATTTTATCCTCAAAATCGAGCACATGGTCAAGCATATGATAAATTTCAGCAGGAATAGGCTTTGTGCTCTGTGCCCCTTTCGCAACAAACCATTTTTGCAAAAGTCGCTCTGCTGGCGGGTTGCTAACTAAAATCGTCCTGTCACGATTAAACGTAATTACAGCATCTGTCATCGATGTTAAAATACTCGATAGCTGCTCTTTTTCTTGGTTAATTACTTCTAAATGATGCTTCAACTGACGCCCCATTTGGTTGAAAGCAACAGCTAACTGTCCAATTTCATCATTTTGTGTTGTCGGCACTTGTGAATCGAAGCGGCCTTTTGCGATTTCAAAGGCATACTCACGCATCTTTCTTAAAGGATAAGTAATACGACTTGATAAGAAAAAGGCAAAAAACGTCGTTAAGACAAAAGCAATAAGCGCTGAAATAAAGACAATTTTTGTCGTTTCCTTACTTGTTTCATGCATGGCATCTGGATTTTGATAAATAAACACTGCACCATGTAAAGCCGCATCACCCTTTAATGGAAACGCGAGTACAACGTATGTTTCCATCTTATCTTCATTCTTTTGTGATGGTAAAATCATTTCCTGCAAAATTGGCTGGCTACTTGCATAAATATTTTCGAACGCTTTATCCTGTAAAATTTGCGCTTGTATACCCTCTTGATTAATTCCTTCTTGAATGGCATAAACAGCACCATCAGGATTTTCTACAATGAGCGCATTTGTCCCCTCGTGTAATACACTGCGAATAATTTCATAGGGTGAATTATCTGTTAAATCGCCATCAACAATGTTCGCAATTGTCGAGGCAGTTTGGCGCAATGTCTCTTCGGCCCTGGCACTATGATAATTTTCTAAAAACTCCAGCATGAACACCGTGAAGATAAATAATACAAAGGAAACGAGAAGCAATATGGTTCCCCACAGCTTCCCGACAATACTATTCCATATTCTATTCATTCACAACCTCAAATTTATAGCCTACGCCCCAAACCGTTACAATCATTTTCGCTGCGCTTTCAGACACGCGATTTAACTTTTCACGTAAACGCTTTACATGCGTATCTACAGTACGTAAATCACCGAAGAAGTCGTAATGCCATACTTCTTTCAATAATTGCTCACGGTCAAACACTTTATCAGGTGATTTAGCTAGAAAATAAAGAAGTTCATATTCCTTCGGCGTCAAATTTACTTCTACACCGTCTGCAGTAACACGATGGGCATCATGGTCAATCGTTAGATGTGGAAATACAACTAAATCTTTGGAAGTCGAGCCATTTGAAACAGGTGCAAATGCTGCTGAACGTCGTAAAATAGCTTTTAAGCGTAGCACCACTTCGCGCGGGCTAAATGGTTTCACGATATAATCGTCAGCGCCAAGCTCAAAGCCTTGTACACGGTTTGCTTCCTCACCTTTTGCTGTCAGTAAAATAATTGGTGTTGTTTTCTTTTCACGAATTTCTTCACATACTTGTAGACCATCTTTTTCAGGCATCATGATATCTAAAAGAATGCAATGGTAATCATGTTCAAATGCCTTTGTAACTGCCTCTTCCCCATTTTCAGCCTCATCTACAATATATCCTTCACGCTCTAAGTACATTTTTAATAGACGGCGAATACGATCTTCATCATCTACTACTAATACAGAAATATTTTCAGACACTGGTGTATCCCCTTTCCTACTTTCTACATCTTCTATTGTAACGTTTCAACACCAAATTGAAAAGGAAAGGAATGTCCTAATACGACATAATATCACATATTTAGCGAAACGCTTTATGATTATTTTTTCTGGTGATACTTCAAAAATAGCGAGTTGGTTAGCTTTTCTAGGGAAAGTAGCTCAAGCGTGTTAATTAGCCTTTATTTCACAGAGATTACCTAGTAATTCATTGATTTCCGTTACGGGGGATGCGGCTTCCATTAATTTATTTCGGTGAATGCCGAAATAAATAGATTTTCAGCTCGAGGTCAACACGATGTTGGTCATGGAGGCGTTGCCACAGTACGTGACGACCTTAGCCTCCTTACCTTTGATTCCAATGGAGTCGCCCCTTCACTCCAATCAACGAGTGTATGCCTATTGAAAGGCATTTCCCCCTATAAACACGCTAATAAATAGACAATATTTACATAATCAACAGGTTTGAAAATATATATTCCTCAAATACCAAAAAAGGCGAGATTTGAACAGCGCCCCCTTTACTTAGAGGAACTACTGCTAGCCTCTATGTTTTCATATTCCCAAAAGTACTCTCTGCCTCACCGAACTAACATTTTATCTAAACAGCAAACAAAAGCGTCTAAACAGCCGGCAACTGCACGGCTGTTTAGGCGCTCCTTACTATGCATATGAATGTAAGCCAGCGATAATTAGGTTAACGAACACCAAATTAAACATGATTATCGTAAAACCAATTAAAGCAAGCCATGCTGATTTTTTACCTTCCCAGCCTTTTGATAGGCGTAAATGTAAAAATGCCGCATAGAATAGCCATGTAATTAAAGCCCATACCTCTTTAGGGTCCCAACCCCAGTAGCGTCCCCATGCTTCTTGAGCCCAAATCATGGCAAATACTAATGCACCTAATGTAAACATTGGGAAGCCAATTAAAATCGAGCGATATCCGATTTCATCCATAAGTGGCGAATTTGCCTTTTTCACTAATGGTTGAAGTATTGCCGAAATTGAGCGACGTGTAATTAAGCGAATAAGCAAGTAAATAACAGTACCAAATATTAGAGAGAAAAAGACTGTTGTCAATTTTTTAGCATTCACAAGTGGAGGCATCTCTACTAATGGTTGGAATGATTGATTTTCTTTAGCCACAGGCTCATATATTTTATTCTCTGCATCAACTAGCTCTACTTCTACATATTTATTCATCCCAAAGATAGCGGGCTTATGATATTCAACTCGGCTTGTGTTACCCTCTTTATCGACATATTGATATGTTGCACTATAGCCCATTGCACCAAATGTAACAGAAGACACAACGAAGCCAATGACAAGCACTAAAGAAAACATAACTGCTTCTAAGAAAAAGCGTTCCTTTGAAGCTCTTTTCACATCTACATGCTTTAATAAATAAACTAATCCTGCAACGGCGCTAATCGCTAATACAGCTTGAGAAAGAGCAGCCGTAATAACATGAATTGTTAGCCAATGACTTTGTAATGAAGGAACTAATGGACTAACCTCTCTTGGGAACATCGCAGCATAGGCAATAATTATAATAGCAATTGGCAATGCTACAACCCCGATTACAGCTACTCTGTACATAAAGTAGCTTCCGATAAATGCCCCAACAATAAACATACCTAATGCTGTCGTAAATTCAAACATATTACTTACAGGTGCATGTCCTGTATACATCCAGCGTGTAATAAAGTAGCCAATATTTGAAACAAAGCCAATAATCGTTATCGTAATGGCTAGCTTGCCCCATTTCTCAGCAGAGGCTGGTGCATTTTTTACTTTTGATGGTTTAATTGCACCACCAAACAAGATTGTAGCGATTAAATAACAAATGAATGCAGCATATAATAGATAGCCGCTTAACTGAAGTAAACTCATAAGGAGTTGTCACCTTCCTTTTCCTTTTGTTCTTGTTCTTTTTCTACTTGGTCCACGTATTGTGGTAAATAAGCATGTGTTGTAACAGCGTCTAAGTCTTTTTTCATGCTGAACCAGTTTTTATTTGTATGTGCAGCAAGACGCACTGTCCCATCCTCTAACTG
The DNA here is from genome assembly GCF_038630865.1 of Metasolibacillus sp. FSL K6-0083. Taxonomy (NCBI): domain Bacteria; kingdom Bacillati; phylum Bacillota; class Bacilli; order Caryophanales; family Caryophanaceae; genus Metasolibacillus; species Metasolibacillus sp. FSL K6-0083. The sequence goes on from NZ_CP152046.1 coordinate 1,241,891, forward strand.
CTCCACCCATAAACGACGGTGGCTCCAATATGAACCGATGACAACACCTAGCATAAAGATGAAGCCCCCAACAAATAAAATTGGAATCGATTTATCTTTGCGAATCGTCAAGCCGGACATATTGCGTGTTTCCACACTAGCAAACTTCATTTTATATTGATTATCTCCTAATGGCTCTAATGTTTCGCGAATCGCCACAAAGCTCGTTTCACCCTCTGGCGTTTCAGGTGTAAACATACGGAAAATAAATGCCGGATTATTTGGATATGGTGTAGCCGTTTGTGGCACACCATCCTTAAAGCCTGAGAAATCCGGCAAATAAGAAACAAGCTCTACTTTTGTTTGCTCATCGATAATATATTCTTTTTGCGGATTCGTTAAATCGATACTTACTTCACCTAACGATGCTTCAGTTGCTTTATTTTGCAATTCAAAATTCATAACTTTTAATTCGTTTAGGCGATAGTCCATTTGATAGATAGCATAGTCATCATGCTTTAATGGATGATTGACACGAATTTCATAGGATTTCACTTCCTCTAAATCCGCTGTTTGTCCAGGAACGGCACCTTCTTGTTGCTTATAGAGCGTTACATTTGTTTGGAAGTTTTTCGCAACAACATTGACGCCTTGGCGTAACTGTTCGCCTTGCGGGTCGTTATCATACGTTTCTAAAATAAATTTATCGCTGTATAAAAGATAGCCGTCCATTCCATCAATGGCACGTGTCTCACCCTCGCGTAGCCACATCGACTCATCAACATAAAAGCCTGGCAATAAGCGTAGCATAACGGCACCTAAAAAAATAATTAACCCAAGATGATTAATATACGGACCATAACGTGCAAAGCGTCCTCTTTCTGCAAATAATGCATTGTCCTCACGACGTACCTTGTATTTTAATTGCTGCATTTGCTGTTCAATTAAATCAAGCGTTTTATCCGCTTGCTCAGCAGGCTGTCCTTCTGCTACGACGCGCTGACGTTTCATAAAGCTCGTATGACGCTTTACTCTCTGATTTGTTAAAGAGCGATGTAACGGAATACCTCGGTCAATACTTGCTACAATAATCGAAATAGCTAGCATTCCAACAATTACTTGGAACCACCAAGATGAATATAAATCGGACAGACCTAAACTATAATAAAGCGTTCCGATTGTTCCATAGACATCTTTGTAATATGCTGCTTTTTCAGCATCTGTTGCAACATTCACATAAAATTCCTGTGGGAAAATCGTTCCGATTGACGCTGCAATAAGCGTAATAATAATTAAAGTAACCCCTACTTTAACGCTAGAGAAAAAGTTCCAAATTTTATCGATAAGCGATTTATTACGCGTTTTAGAGCGAATTGCAATACCGTCATAACGCATATCAACTACTTGTTTTTCCTGCTCCTCTACCGTTAACGGTCGTCCACATTTTTCACAAAGCTTTGTGCCAATTGGATTTTCATGCTTACAAGTACAAATGATTTTTTCCATCTGTCAAACTCCTATTCCGGTTTAATGGATTCCATATATGAAGCGATATCTGCCTCACTCATTTCACCGGTAATAATTTTTTTCACTTTCCCGTCTGGTGTCACTAAAATCGTCGCAGGCAAAGCTGCTCCTACGTTATATGCTTTTTGCACACTTCTCGTTTTATCAATAACAACAGGGAAATCGACCCCTAAATTAGAAATGAACCTTTGCACTTCAAAATCAGATTGCGCAATATTAACTGCTAACATTTCAACACCCTGACTTTTATATGCATCGTATTGGCGGTCCATCGCTGGCATTTCACGCTCACATGGAGGACACCAAGTACCCCAGAAGTTTAAAAACACACCTTTTCCTTCATAATCTGATAAGCGATGTGTTTCACCGTTTAAATCAACAAGCTCGAAGTCAGGCGCTTTCGACCCTTCCTTTAGCATTTCCACTTTATCTTTTGTCGCTGTCGTATAAACCGTATAAACAATTGCAGCGAGTAATACACCTAAAATAATACCGCGCATAATTGAACGCTTTTTCTTTTTTTCCATTTGCGTATAACCCTCCTCACACAGTCTACTCCCGCCTATTATTATAACAAATAACAAATTTTTAATATAAAGCACTTTTGAATGAATTATGAACGTTTACTCAATCTTCCCTGTTTCAGCCAATACACGCAGCAATTTTACTTCATGCTTTGTCAGTTCTCGGTACTCTCCTGGGCTTAAACCTGTTAAATCTAAAAAAGCAAAGCGCTCTCGCTTCAGCTTTACAACGGGCGTTCCTATTGCTTCAAACATTCTACGCACTTGGCGGTTTTTCCCCTCATGAATAGTGATTTCACAAATCGCTTTGCCCGCCTGCTCATCAAATGATGTCATGCTTACTTTTGCTGGAGCCGTCTTGCCGTCCTCCAATTTAATGCCGCGCTGTAGCTTTTTTAAGCCTTCGATTGTCGGCACACCTTTCACACGCGCAATATATGTTTTGTCAATTTTAAACTTAGGGTGTGTTAACAAATAAGAAAACTCCCCATCATTTGTTAACAACAATAAGCCCGTTGTATCGTAATCTAAGCGACCTACTGGGAATATGCGTTGATGCACATGTTTTTTAAAAATATCCGTTACCGTTTTACGTCCTTTATCGTCTGTTACTGCCGAAATATAGCCTCTTGGCTTGTATAATAGGAAATACACTTTATCTTCCTTCTCAAGCTTTACACCTTCTACCTCAATTGTATCAGAGTTAGATACTTTCGTACCCAGCTCCTTGACAACTTTACCGTTTACCTTTACTTTTCCTTCTACAATTAGCTGCTCTGCTTTACGACGGGATGCCACACCCGCATAAGCAATCACTTTTTGTAATCGTTCCATAAGATCACCTCATTGATTGATTGTTCGAAAACCCTTTCATTTGCGCCTGAACCTGTTGAAAATTATGTCACACTTTGCGCCATTATTAAAGAAAAATAGCTTTATTTCACATTTAGACGTGACAAATTTGTCACATGATAAAGCTCCAAGTAAAAAATCAGCACCTTTCATGTGGTGGTGATGCTGATTTTCTATATTTGGCTAACGCTTTTTCAATTAATTTATCCTTACTTATAGTTAACTTGGAGATTTCGCAATTTATCTATGCCTTTGATTGAGTACCTTTAGCCCCAATAAGTAATCGTATCGAAAAGGCCAACAATAATGAGTAATCCCCCTGCTATTTGTTGAAGTAGTCTTCCGATTTTCATGCTTTTTTTCATTACTAAGCCCTTTACATCAAAATACCAGATGAGATATAAAACAATTAATAATGGAATTGTTGTTGCAATACCAAAAACGGCTGGCAATGCTAAGCCGTAAGAGCTTGAAGCAATGATGGGCATAAGCCAGACAAAAAAGATGACGAACATTGTTGGACAAAATGCAATCGCAAAACTAGCGCCTAATAAAAATGAGCCGAATTTCCCCTGCATTAGTTTCAATGGCATATGACTTGTTATGCGATTTAAAAACTTTAATTTTAAAACGCCCATCAGCACGAGTCCAGTAAAAATTAACAATGGACCAATGCCCTTTCGAAACAACGGAAAATATGTTGTTAATGCTGTTTCAAATGCTTGACCAAATAGCCAAGCAAATAATCCAATTATACTGTACACAACTACTTTACCAGCAATAAATGAAGTAATAATGCCTAAGCTAGCATTCTTTTGAATCGTGCGGTTACCATACAATGTAATGGCACTAATATTCCCCGTAAGTTGGCACGGAGCGACTGCACCAATTAGCCCTAGTAACAGTGCAGCAATAATTGGCGAATGATTATATGAATTTAAAAATAAAGATAACGGCTCACTCAACATTTGACCTATTTGAGACAAAAAACTCGACATTTCATCCCCCTAATTCTTTAAGTTAATTGTAGTGTAGTAATGCAAGTACCATCCTTATCAAAAGTAGAAAATTCAGATTCAACCAGCTTACTACCATGCTGTATTTTAATTTGATATGTTTGATTACGCAGCAACCATAAGTCAATAAATCCATTTACTCCCGTCTGCAATGTTTCATTTACAACAACATTGCCCTTTTAGTCTTCAATATAAATATCAAATTCTTCCTTGACTAACTCTCCTTGACAACCTGTTAAGCTATGGTTATGACAAGGATGTGTTTCATTTATGTAAGGTGCGATGGACACAAAAAACTCCTCTTTTGGTAACTCATAAACTTCCTTTTCTTCGTCATCGTTTGTCACAACTAACTGTGTAGCGGTAATAGACGCGGACTTTGCAGTGATATTGCGTGCCGTATAACCTTGCACCATTTCTTTTATTTCTGTTGCTTCAATTTTCTTCACTGCCTCCTTCTCTTGCGCGCACGCCGTTAATAAACTCCCACTCATTACTAGAGCTAAAATTAGCTTATGCTTCATTTTATTTCCCTCCATTTTCAACATCTTAATTCCATTTATACCCTATTCCCCACGCTGTTTTTAAAAACGTATCTGCTGGAAAACCAGCTTTTTTTAACTTCTCTCTTAAATTTCGAATATGGGAATCTACTGTTCGGATATCTATTTCAGTCTCATATTCCCATGCAACATTTAATAATTCTTCGCGTGCGGAGGTTTTAAAAGGTCTAGAAATAAGTGCTTTTAAGATATCAAACTCCTTGTATGTGAGCTGTGTCGTTAAATGCTCGTAGTGTAGGGCGTACATTTCCGTATCTAAAATAAACTTTTCAAAGCGAATAACAGCTTTTGAGGATTTGCTATTTTCTGAAGCACGGCGTAGTTGTGCATTCACTCTTGCTATTAATTCCCTTTCATCAAAAGGCTTAGCAATATAATCATCAGCACCTAAATTCAACCCTTTTACTAAATCAATTTTATCGGCACGTGCTGTTAGCATAATAATTGGGACATTTGAAAATTCGCGAATTTTTGCACATACTTGCCAACCATCCATATAAGGCATCATCACGTCTAAAAGGACAAGGTCAACCTCTTTTTCTTTCAGTATTTCGAGCCCTATTTCACCACTTGTTTCCTTCAAGCATCTCATACCCTGTGGTAGTAGGAAGAGTTCCACTAAATCTAACATCCTCTGCTCATCATCAATTAAAAGAACAGTATGCATTGTACTTCAATACCACCTTTAAATTGTAATTGTAAACGTACTTCCTTTTCCTTCTTTACTCTTCACTTCAATCGTTCCGCCAAGTGCTACAACGAGTTCCTTCACTACCGCTAAGCCTATTCCAGAACCTCCATTTGAACGAGAACGTGACTTCTCCACTCGATAAAGTTTTTCAAAAATATATTCAACCTCTTCAACTGGAATGCCAATCCCTGTATCCTTTACAGCAATAACTATTTTCCCATTTTTTTCTTCAGCCTGTAAAACAACAATTGAATCTTTATTTGAATATTTCAATGCATTATCCAATAGGTTTAGAACAATCTGCTCTAAGCGTGTTTGATCAGAATAAACTTGAAGCCGCTCCTCACAAGCTAGCTCTAGTTTTATTTCTTTTAAATTGTAAGAGGATGCAACAAGTTTACAAACATTTTCTAAAAATGGTCTGACAAAAAAAGTTTCTTTATATATATCAAATGTCGTCTCATTCATGCGAGCCAAATCCAATAAATTTTTCACTAAATCCTTCATACGATTTGCTTCTTCCCCAATAATTTCAATATAGCGTTGACGTTCATTTACGCTAATTTCCTCTCTCATCGCAATTCTTGAGTAACCTATTAAATAAGTAAGTGGTGTACTTAATTCATGTGCAATCGTTGCTAAAAACTCATTTCTATCGTTTTGCAAGTGTTCAAGGTCGTTCGCCAGCTTATGAATGGAGTGCGATAATTCACCAAGCTCATCCTTTCCCAAATTAGGCAAGCTCACTTTAAAATTTCCCTTACTTAATTTTTCTGTTGCTTCCTTCATGCGCATTAAAGGTCTCGTAATGATTTTTGATAGCATGACATAGATGATAAATAGTACAATAAAGCCTACAATGCCTGATAAAACAAAATGCATATTCATTTTATCTACCATTTGATTAAGCGAGTTTGTGTTTTGCAGCATAATCACAAAGTCCGAACGCTCTTCATCCACTTTATACGGGTGAACACTGACGATATAGGCAGAACTTCTCCAATCAGAGATAATGATGTCGTCTTTTTCAGTGTGAAGATTCTTAATGAAGAATTGATCGTCCTCCTGTACCATGTGTGAAGGGTTTGAGCTGCTTATAATATCACCATGTTTATTCGTAATCATCACTTCTCGATTGCCATTCTTCTCCATTAAAGAAATGTGCCTCAAAGTAGTTTCTGAATAATACCCAACAAGCACATCACGATGATTTGAACCATTTGCTAATAGTAAAGAAAACTCCTCCTCCACCCTTGTATTAATCGTGCTTTTATGAAGGAAGTACATCAGAATGGATTCCATTATTAGCACAACTAAAAAGAAGCTAATTGCTAATTTTGTAGATAATTTATTCACAACTGCTCCCTCCCAGCTAATCATGTAAAGACAAGTATAATCAATAAATATGAAAAAATTATGCAGAAATAAGAAAATTATTTCATAAGTAAAATACTTTCATGCTGAAGGTGTCTTACCTCATAATTTTTGATTAGTCTAGAGCCCTCTCCTTTATACTTCTGCCTGCCCCTTCTTCCTATTACCTGTAAAACAGCTGTAAAGAATTATAAATCCTTTTATTATTAAATTTTACAACGTGCTTAACCATTTGATTCGGTTCAACTGAAATTGTATCCTTCCCCCTGAAAGTTAGCAGGTGGCTCTTTACTATCTATCGAAACAGTTTTAAATGGCTAAACTAATTATAATTTTCTCAGGTTCCTATCCATATTAAAGAGGCTGTCCGAAAAGTGTATATCTTTTCGGACAGCCCCATCTCTCATATTAAATATTTGCTAAAAACACTCACTCATACGGCATTCACAATCAATTGTCACTGTTCTCACCGCAAAGAGGTTTTCTCAAAATGACTTTTCAGACAGCCCTTCTTACCTCCAGTCAATAGTTTTTAAGAAAATAATTAAAGTTTTGAAAAGACTTTTTTGTGAGGGTGGGGGTACCCCCACCCTCACAAAAAAATTGCGCATGCCAAAGAGACCTCACGAATTTTCTTTTTTTCGAAAGGTCATTGTGCTATAGTTAATTTACTTTGGTTACGATTTCTGAGCTGGTAGTGCGGACTCATAATCGTACAGAATGCCTTGTGTCATTAACTGAAACGTCATTTTCAGAAACTTATTGATACAGGCGACAATCGCAACCTTATGAGGCTTTCTCTGAGGTTGCGTTTTTAATTTATCGTAATAATCTACCAGGTGATTGTTAGTCTTTTTCCGTAACGTAATCATCGTACAAATCATAAAAAATAAAATCTTTCGTAGCTTCTTATTTCCTCTTTTATTGATACGATCACGATACTGCGTGTTACCCGATTGATAACGCATAATATCAATACCTACATACGCATTTAGTTGTTTCGCATTCTGAAAGCGGCGAATATCCCCTAATTCACCGATTAATCGGCAAGCTGTTGTATCGCCAACGCCCGGAATCGAACGAAGCACTTGGTATTCTTTGCGTTCCTGTGACATCTCCACCATTTGTTTCACAAGTGTTTCCTTCTTCTCAACTAAATCCATGATACGAGCTGCGTAGTCACGAATTTGATCACAACGAATATCGGTAGCTTTAATGGCTGGATAACTATTTTGAGCAGCCTCTAGTAAACATTCTGCTTTTGCCTTAGCACGTGCGAATGATAGGTTTTTTCGTGTATTGGCTTTTAACCGATTTTTAATGACTGTTTTCGAATGCGCCAGTAACAGGGCTGGATGTGGATAGAGCTGAACAATATTTAAAAACAGGGCCGAACTTGGTGTAATGAGTGCTTCCAACTCCGGAAAACTCAAATGTAATAACGCATGCATTCGACTTTTTAATCGCGTGATTTCTTCATCAATCTCATCATAATAACGTGTAAGTCCACGCATCTGTTCATAATAATCATCCTGCACATAGGTCGGCTCACGCTCCATTTTAAAATGGGTTTTCGCTAACTCATGCGCATCACTACTATCGGTTTTATTTCGACGCATCGAAGCCATTTGTAGATTCGCTTCAAGTGGATTCATCCGACAATAGGTGTAGCCATAATCGATTAGAAACGTTTCCAATGGTTTTGAATAAACACCTGTCGCTTCAAAAACGATTTCAGGTGCTTGACCGTCACGCTCCGCTATTTCTTTCATTCGCTTATGTAATTGTTCAAAGTCCATACGTGTATGATTCAGTTCACCTTCAAATTCACATTGACGATACGGATTATAAATCGCAATGGTACTTTTTCCTTTACTCACATCTAACGCAACCACATGTTTCATCATACTTTCTCCTTTTTAGCCAATCATAGAAGTCTTCACAGTGCCTTACCGATTCCATTTTCTTCTACACGATCTCTTGGACCCAACATACTAAACTGATTCAAATAAGGGTGTGAAGTCAGTCGGTTTTTAATACGGATTCTAAAATGATCCCAAGAGCTGTTCGACTTTCCTTCACTTCTACTATAAAAAAATAGTAGCACAAACCATGGCCTTGGTTTGTACTACTAATGTTAGTATGTTTTTTTTCTTATTCTCTTTGTACAGCTACAGCGTGTACAGGGCGCCCCTTATCATATACATACCATATCGCTTCCTTTTTATGGGGGTCTGTTGGCAAATAGACAACATGCTGCATATCACGCACTTCCGCTTTCGTCACAAGCATTTTTATCGGCTCATTAACCGTTATTTTTTCGCCTGCTACTGTATATATTCCTTTTTTCGCTAAGGTGCGCTCGGCGTAATTGCTAGCGATATGGTCAGCAAGCGCAGTGTGCACGCGCCAGTCATTTGATTCATTTAATGTCACAACAATAAAGTGTTTTTGCTCTTTTTGAAAATAGGTGGCAAGCGTGCGACCCGCTACTTTTGTATAGCCTGTTTTGCCTGCAACTGCGCCGTTATTTTCTGATAAAAGGCGATGCTTATTTTTCCAGCTTTGCTCGCCATTAAAAATAACGGTTGAGGCGATTTTTTTAAACTGTTCGTTGCGCATCGCGATTTGGAGCATACGCGCGGTATCATAAGCTGAGGAAAGATGCTCCTCATTGTGTAAGCCAGATGGATTGCTAAACTTTGTAGCCGACAAGCCCGCTAGCTGTGCGCGCTCATTCATTAAATAAACGAAGCCCTCCACAGAGCCTCCCACATGCTCGGCAAGCGCATATGCCGCATCATTGCCAGAGCGCAACATAAGACCATAAAGCAATGTTTCAATTGAATACGTCTGCCCTTTTTCCAAATAAATAGAAGAGCCTTCACTTAGTGCAGCGCGCTCTGAAATTGTCACCTTATCATGCAGCTCGCTGTTTTCAAGAACAATTAAAGCTGTCCATATTTTCGTTAAGCTTGCAATCGGTAATCTCACATGCTCATTCGCCCCCATTAGCATCCTACCTGTTTGCGCATCAATTACCGCATATGCGTGTCCTGCTGCCTGTGCTGAAGGCTGCAATAAAACGAAAAGCAATACGACACATAGCCACTTTTTCAAATATCCACTCCTTTAGTCATTAAATGCTTCTTGGAATTTCGTTAAAAATAAATCGGCTTCCTGCTCCTCTTCCATATCATGTCCCTCTGGTAAAGGTGGTAGCTCTGCTATGTCCTTCAAGCCGAAATAATTTAAAAATTCCTTCGTTGTACCATATAAAATGGCGCGTCCTGTTCCTTCTACACGTCCGACATCTTGAATAAGCCCCCTTGAAACAAGTGTTTGAATTGGTTTTTCACTTTTAACTCCTCGCAAATCTTCCACTTCTATTCTTGTAATTGGCTGCTTGTACGCAATAATTGCTAGCACTTCGACTGATGCCGCTGTTAATAGCTGGCTTGTTGGGTTATCCACAAGCTTTTTAATCGTTTCTGCCATTTCTGGTTTTGTTGTTAATTGATATGTACCCGCCAATTGTTTCAATGTTATAGCAGATGTCTTTGATTCATTATATTGCGTTGCAAGCTCACTTAGTCCTGCTTCAACATCCATAACTTCTACATCTAAATAATTAGCTAGCTGACGTACCGTCATCCCCTCATCTCCAACAACGAAAAGGAGTGCCTCAATTTTGCTCATCAACGTCTCCCGATTCATCATCGATTTCCTCCTTCTGTAAGAGCACTGTCAAATCCTCAAAATTACGCTGCTGTTCCACTAATACGACTTGGCGCTTCATTAATTCTAACAGCGATAAAAACGTAACAATTAAGGTTGACTTATCCTCATAAGGGAATAGCTCTGAAAATAGCGCACGTCCACCTGTTTTCTTTAAAGAGGCAACAACCGCATGCATTTTTTCCCGTATAGAAATTTCTTGCCTTGCTACTCTCGTTTGTAAAGGTTTTCTTAATTGTTTACGACGCAGTAGCTTTTGGAATGCTGCGAGCATATCATAAACATTCACATTCGCATCGAATAATGCCAGTTGCTCATCCGGCATAAATACAGATAAATCTGCAGGTGGACGCGTATACACCTGTGCTCGCTCTCCTTCGAGCACTTGTAGCTGAGTTGCTGCCTCTTTATATTTTTTATACTCAATTAGGCGTGCCACAAGCTCGTCACGCGGGTCCGCGCTGTCAAGCTCAAACTCCGCATCCTCCATCTCCCCTTCATGAATAGGCAGCAGCATTCTACTTTTAATTGCGAGCAACGTTGCTGCCATAACTAAATATTCACTTGCCTCATTTAACTCTAACACTTGCATTGCATGGATATGGTCAATATATTGCGCTGTTAATTCGGCCATCGGAATATCATATATATCAATTTCCAAACGATTAATTAAATGCAATAATAAATCGAGTGGTCCTGAAAATGCTTCAAGCTTTACTTCATAAGACATTTGATTACCACCTGTCGTTATATGTCGAGGTATTCTCCCTAGTCGTAAGCATATATTCGAGCTTCGCCAAGGCATAATTGTTATGATACTATTTTAATATGTATTTCGTAAAGAGGAAAGGTGAGTGTTATGCATCCATTATTCGTGCAATATTGCGCTTATTTCAATGGCAATGAAGATTACTTTGAATGCCATGAAGTGTTAGAGGAATACTGGAAGGAAATTGCACCAGGCGATAGACAGCATATTCTTGTAGGCTTCGTCCAACTAGCAACAGGCTTATATCATTGGCGTCGTGGCAATACAAATGGGGCATTGCGCACATTGCAAAAGGCAAAAAAATGCCTGCAAAGCAATTCACCTTTTTTCGACATGGTAAATCAAGCTGATGTCTTACAGAAGCTTTCAAAGTCAATTTATGCAATTCAAGCAGGCGAGACTTTTCAAGCATTTCAACTAACAATTATAAATGAACAATTCGCTCAGCTAGTTACGGTGCAAATCGCTCAGTTAGAGCCAGTTCCCCACACGTTTTTACGTGATAAACATAAGCTACGCGACCGCTCCGATATCGTTGCAGAGCGTTTGGAGAAGCTGAGCGCTAAACATAAAATGAAAGCAAACGGAGCTGTCCAAAAAGCCGTGCATAGCCGTCATTTTGGACAGTAGCGATGATGTTTCGTAAAATGTTGACACCTAAAAATAGAAAACGCCTCTTTTAAAAATGTGATGAACATTGGCTTTAGCAGTGTACTCCTTCAGTAAAAGGGAAGTGATGGAAACATTTATTTCCATGCGGGGGGGAAAAACAGGGCGACCAAAAAGCCGTGCATAGCTGGCTTTTTGGTCGCTGTCTGTGGTGTTCCTTCTAAGTGTTCGTCGATTAAAATAACAGGAGTTTTCTTTGAATATGGGAGAAGCACTGCGTCTAGCGGGTTTTCCTCCGAATGAAAGTGAAATTTTCACTGCATCGCAAGAAAAAGCTACCTTTTGCGACAGCCCTTCTTCACACCCTCTCTGTCATTATTCCTCATCTAATAAATGGCGTTGCAAAAATGGCGCAGTTTCATCATTATACTGCAAGCTATCATAACAGCCTAAAGCACGCAATTCATCAAGCATCTCAGCAGTAATTCCTTCGCCGTGATAAGAAGGGATAATGGAAATATGCTGAATTGTAGCTATCCCATTTTCTACAGCTACACCAATTGTACCAACAAATTCATCGTCCTGTTTCCATAAATAAAGCTGCCAATCTGGCGTCTGCTCATAATGCTGAACAATTTCCATTAATTGCTTTGAATCTTTGCAGTTCGGCATTAACGAAATTAAACCCATTGCAATTTTTTCAAACGCTTTTTTATATTTTACTAACATTTTTATATTTCCTCATTTTCTGCTATACGAAACGATTGTGCTCATTAACTAAAGAAAAGTGGAATGATTACAAAAATATAAATCAAACCCCAAAATAGTATAAATGATACTAATCCAATTAATAGTTTCCACTTTGATATTCTCAACGACTACTCACCCTTTTTCAATACTAACGGGAGATCGTTTTGCACAATATTATCATAGCTTTCACGTTGAATCGCTAGCTGGTGTTCACCCGCCTCTACAAAAACAACGGCTGGACGCGGCACACGGTTATAGTTTGAAGCCATTGAAAAACCGTAGGCACCTGTACAAAACATAGCTAAAATATCACCAGACTCCGCCTTTTGTAGTGCAGCATCGACCATCAATTTATCCCCAGATTCACAAAGCTTCCCAGCCACTGTATAAGTGCTGCTTTTCGGCGCATTTGCTTTATTTGCAATAACGGCCTCATACTTCGCATCGTATAGTGCTGGGCGAATATTATCGCTCATGCCACCATCTACCGCGATATATTCACGAATATTTGGCACTGTTTTTTGTGAACCAACCGTATAAAGTGATGTTCCTGCATCACCGACAAGCGAGCGACCTGGCTCAATCCAAATCTCCGGCATCGCTAATTTTAACGCAGCTGCCTCTGCTTGTACAGTGTCAATCATTTCAGCTACATAAATATGTGGCGCAAGTGGCTTATCTTCCTCAGTATAACGAATGCCAAAGCCTCCGCCCAAATTTAATACCGTGCATTCAAAGCCATGCTGCTCTTTCCATTCACCAATTTTTTTCATTAGCTTGCCAGCAGCTAGGCTAAAGCCATCTGTTTCAAAAATTTGTGAGCCTATATGACAATGTAAGCCTAGAAGCTGTAAAAACTTGTGCTCGCGTACTTCTTCAAAGGCGCGGTCTGCTTGCCCATTATTCAAATCAAAGCCAAATTTCGAGTCGGCTTGACCTGTCGTAATAAAGTCATGCGTATGTGCTTCTACACCTGGCGTTACACGTAATAAAATGCGCATCGGCTGCTGCTTTACCTCTGAAATTTCTTTGAGCAAGCTAATTTCATAAAAATTATCGACAACGATGCAACCAATTTTCGTATCGAATGCAAGTTCTAACTCTGTATATGATTTATTATTGCCATGGAAATGAATGCGTTCTGCTGGGAATCCAGCTTTAATGGCAGTATATAATTCACCACCTGATACAACGTCCAACGATAAATTCTCCTGTGCCGCTAGCTGATATGCCGCAATGCAAGAAAACGCTTTTGAAGCATAAGCGACCTCCGCCTTGATACCTAATTGCTTAAATGTATCAATAAAGCCTCTAGCACGCTCACGAATTAGTGCCGTATCATAAACGAATAGCGGTGTCCCGTATTCCTTTGCTAACGTTACTGTATCTACGCCACCAATCGTTAAATGCCCATCACTTGAAATGTCCTGTGTCCCATATAAATGCACTCTGCTCTCCTCCATTACCGCTCAAAAATAGTATATGAGAACTTTACCATAGGAGGGAACAAAAGTGCAATGTACATTATGCTCGTTTTCGCTGCTGTGCACCAACAATATACGGTCTAAGCGCATCATCAGACATTGGAAAACGAATAAAAACACGCATAAAGGCCTTTGGGAAAAAGGGAATGAGTGGCCACATATATGGTACTTTCATCGGACGCAATGCACATAAATACGAAAATATAATAAATAGTGCAATAAAAAACCCATTAGCCTCAAACAATGCTGTCATAATGAGTAAAAAAATACGGAAAACTTTAATGGAAATACTTAACTCATAATTCGGTATGGCGAATGTAAAAATTGCAGCAATCGCTGTATATAATACTACCTCGCTTGAAAAAAGCCCTACATCAATTGCAATTTGTCCAATAACAATTCCCGCAATTAACCCCATTGCGGTCGAAAGAGGCGTCGGTGTATGAATGGCCGCAATACGCAAATATTCAATTCCAAAATCTGCAATTAAAATTTGCAAAAACAGCGGTACTTCAGATGGCTCCGATATACCTAAAAAGGAAAGTGTCTCAGGTAATAAATGACTTTCCTTCGCAAATAAATACCACATTGGAAGTAATACTAAGCTAAGCAATGCTGCAAAGTAACGTAGAAGCCGCATCATCGAGCCAATTAGCGGTGCTTGACGATATTCCTCTGCATGTTGTAAGAAATGGAACATCGTCACTGGCATCAACATAACAGAAGGTGATGTATCAACAACAATCGCAATATGCCCTTCTAATACATGCGCTGCCACAATATCCGGTCGCTCCGAATAACGGACGAATGGTAACGGATGAAATTTTTGCTTAAACAGCCACTCCTCTAAAGATTTATCCGCCATCGTTAAACCATCATGCTCGATTAATTGAAAGCGTTCCCGTAACCAGTGAAGATGTTCTTCATTTACTAAATCCTTCATATAGCAGAGCGCAACATCGGTTTTTCCTAGCTTAGAAATTTGTGAAAGCTCAAAGCGCAAATCTCCACTTCGAATTCTGCGTCGAATCAATCCTGTATTTTGCATAATATTTTCCGCAAAGCCGTCCCGCGACCCACGAATGACCTTCTCGTTATCAGGCTCCTCTGGATTGCGCCCCGGATAATTACGAAACTCTGCACAATAACAATAACCATGTGATGTTACTAGACCAACTCGACCGCTTAATACTCCTAGCAAAAAGTCCTCAAGTGTTTCTACTGGCTCTTTTCCATGATGGTTAAAATGCGCATCGAAATATGCGGGCTCATCCTCAATATGCTCCCGCTCCTCAAATTGCAATTCCGCTAGTAAATTTGATAATGTTTCACTATCTACTAGCCCGGAAATATAAACTGAGAGCACTTCCATATTGCGTACAAAAACCGGCTTTATACAAACATCAAACGATTCGCCCTCCCCTAAAACCTCCTTCAAATGTTGCTGTGCCTGCTCTAAAGATGTAAAAAGCTGATTCGTCATTTTTTCACTGCCTTTTTCGTAGTTGTCACATCCATCCATTGCTTCAGCTGTGCTAATATTTTTTTCTCTAAACGCGATACTTGCACTTGCGAAATGCCGAGACGCTCTGCTATTTCAGTTTGTGTTAAATCTGCAAAATAGCGTAAATAAATAATCGATTGCTCTCGTTTATCTAACTTTGTAAGCATTTCCTTCAGCGGAATATACTCAAACGGAAGCTGCGACTTTTCGTCATACATTTGGTCCATTAATGTAATGGAGTCCCCATCATTTTCAAATAGCTGCTCATGTAAAGAGGCTGGGTCACGCATCGCATCCGCTGCAATTAAAATGTCATCCTGCGTCACACCTAAGCGCTCTGCTAGTTCCGAAATGGAGGGCGGCTTTTCATTCGTCTTCATATATTCCTCTGTCGCATGGCGAATTTTATAATTTAATTCACGAATGGAACGACTAACCTTTACCATACCATCATCGCGTAAAAAGCGTTGAATTTCGCCAATAATCATTGGCACTGCATATGTGGAAAACTTTACTTCATAGGATAAATCGAATTTATCAATAGATTTCATTAAGCCAATACAGCCAATTTGAAATAAATCCTCTAGCTCAACACCTCGCGAGGAAAAACGTTGCACAATCGACCAAACAAGTCGTGTATTACCTTCAATCATCCGCTTTCTCGCTTCAATATCCCCTTGCTGCGAGCGTTCAATTAATGCTCGCATCTCCGCCTGCGTCAACAATACTTCTGAAGACTGTTCGATTGTCCCCACCCCTTTACATGACTGACGCATGTGCTGATGATATTTTTTTTGTAAAAACGACGCTTGTCCCCTCGCCTACAACAGACTGCACAACAAGTTCGTCCGCGAAGCTTTCCATAATTGTAAAGCCCATGCCTGAACGCTCCAAAGCCGCCTTTGTCGTAAATAAAGGTTCCATCGCCTGCGCAACATCACTAATTCCTTTACCATAATCTTGAATGCTCACTTGCACGGTATCACCTGTCAATGTTGCCCGCACTGTGACAACACTTTTTCCATCCTCCTCGTAGCCATGAATAATCGCATTCGAAACAGCTTCTGAAATAATGGTTTTTAATTCAGACAGCTCGTCTACCGTTGGATCAAGCTGTGCAATAAAGCTCATAATTGCCATTCTTGCTAAACTTTCATTCTCACTTTTTGCAATAAATGATAATGTCATTTCGTTATCCATGAACAATCCCCCTTATATGTGAAATCGCTGCCTGTTCATCTGCATGCATAATATATGGCGCAAGTCCAGAAAATTGGAATATTTTCTGCATTGTCGATGAAGGGTTTAAAATGATAATTTGACCACCCACGATGCTAAGCTCCCGCATTCTTCCCAATATTAGGCCAACACCTGAGCTATCCATAAATTGCAGACCAGCCAAATTCCAAATGAGTGTTGTCACATGTCCCTGCAGTATCGTTCTCGAAATTTGAGCCCGCACCTTTTCAGTTTCATGATGACCAAGCTCTCCGTATAATCGAATAATGGCAATCTGCTCCGGGTACACCGTAATTTCATAATTCATAATACTTCGCCTCCTCGTCTAATCGCTAATTCTACGACGAGCGACTTTTCCCTTCACATCTGACAAAACTAGTGCCACTTCGCTAAAACTAGTGCCTATACGTCAAAGTATGGGAAAGCTGCATGATTTTTAAACATTAAATTTGATTTTTATCACATATAAAAGAGCTTTTTTAGAGAGCTTTTCAATCTTTGATGTTTTCTTTATTTTTAGGGGGTTATGTTACTAGGGTTATTCCTCATTTGCACATAAAAAGCCTATAAAATCGGATTTGCTCCGATTTTATAGGCTAGATTATCTACTATTTTGTAATAATCGCTTCAATCAACTTTGGGGCAGCGACTGGCTCCTGTGTCAAATGAATATGCGCATAAATTTTTTCGATGACATCATCGATTTGCTCACGGTTTGCGTGGATTGTCACAAGTGATTCGCCCGCTTCTACATAATCACTAACTTTTTTGCGTAGCACTAATCCTACTGCTAAATCGATTTCCGATTCCTTTGTTGCACGCCCTGCGCCAAGTAGCATCGCTGCTGTGCCAATATCATCTGCTTCGATTTTTGCTACGTAGCCTGCTTCCTTCGCCACAAGCTCCGTTACATAAGCAGCCTTTGGGAGCTGCGCTGGTTCATCAACAACAGTGGCATCTCCACCCTGTGCTGTGATAAATTTTTTCAATACTTCAAGTGCTGCGCCATTTGCCACAGCTTCCTCTAGCATTGCACGCGCTTCCCTGATTGTTGCTGCTTTACCACCAAGCACGACCATTTGCGAGCCAAGCGTATAACAAAGCTCGTTCAAATCTGCTGGTCCATGCCCTTTTAGCGTATCAATTGCCTCTTGAATTTCAAGCGCATTGCCAATAGCATATCCAAGCGGCTGGCTCATATCTGAAATAATGGCCATCGTATTACGACCAACATTGTTGCCGATACGTACCATCGCTTCAGCAAGCATTTTCGCATCATCGGCTGTTTTCATAAAAGCGCCATCACCTGTTTTTACATCAAGTACGATGGCATCTGCACCTGCTGCGATTTTTTTCGACATAATCGAGCTTGCAATTAATGGAATGCTTGATACCGTTGCTGTTACATCACGCAATGCGTAAAGCTTTTTATCAGCAGGTGTTAAATTGCCACTTTGTCCAATAACAGCCATCTTAATATCATTTACTTGCTGCGCAAATTGTTCATTCGTTAGCTCAACATGAAAGCCAGCAATCGCCTCTAATTTATCAATTGTACCACCTGTATGTCCTAAGCCTCGACCACTCATTTTAGCAACAGGAACACCTACAGCAGCTACCATCGCTGCTAATGGCAATGTCGTCGTATCCCCTACGCCACCTGTCGAATGCTTGTCTACTTTAATGCCATCGATTTCTGTTAGCTTGATTTGTTCGCCAGACTCAACCATTGCCATCGTTAAATCAGCTAATTCATGATCAGCCATTCCTTGGAAATAAATCGCCATTAACAATGCACTCGCCTGATAGTCTGGTACGTCACCATTCGTATAGCCGTTAATGAAAAAACGAATTTCCTCTGTCGTTAATGTTTGACCATCCCGTTTTTTCTCTATAATATCTACCATTCTCATTAGTCAAGCCCCCCTATTTCAATCGTTGCAAAAAACTTGTGCCAAATTCAGGTGCAGCGATTTTAAAATTGTCAGCAATTGTTGCTGCAATATCTGCAAATGTTTCGCGTAATGATAGCTCTGCCCCACCATTAAAGCGCGGTGAATAAACGATTAAAGGTACGTATTCACGCGTGTGGTCTGTGCCTGGGAATGTTGGGTCATTGCCGTGGTCGGCTGTAATAAGCAATAAATCATCTTCACCTAATTTAGATAATACCTCCGGCAAGCGACGGTCGAATTCCTCTAGTGCCTCACCATAACCGATTGGGTCGCGACGATGACCGAAATTGGCATCGAAATCGACTAAATTTAAAAAGCTCATACCTCGGAAATCACGCTGTGCTACTTCTACCATTTTATCCATGCCATCTGTATTATTTTTCGTACGAATTGACTCTGTCACACCATCGCCGTTGAAAATATCGGAAATCTTCCCAATTGCAATGACATCCAATCCTGCATCCTTCATTTCCGCCATCGTTGTGCGACCAAACGGTGTCAATGCGTAGTCGTGTCGATTAGCCGTACGTGTAAAGTTACCTGGTTGACCAACAAACGGACGTGCAATGACACGCCCTACTAAATATTCAGGCTGCAATGTTAATTCGCGAGCAATTTCACAAATTTTATAAAGCTCCTCTAAAGGGATTATTTCCTCGTGTGCTGCAATTTGTAACACAGGGTCAGCAGATGTATAGACGATTATTGCGCCTGTTTCCATATGCTCTTGTCCAAAGTCGTCAATGACCGCCGTACCACTCGCAGGCTTGTTACACAATACTTTACGTCCTATACGCGCCTCTAATTGTGCAATTAACTCCTGTGGAAAGCCGTCTGGGTACACTTTAAATGGCTTGTCAATGTTAAGCCCCATGATTTCCCAATGACCAGTCATTGTATCTTTCCCTACGGACGCCTCTTGCATCATGCCATAATATGCTTTTGGCTCGTCTACCTTTGCAATACCTTGTAGCTCTCGAATATTTGATAAGCCTAAACTTTCCATCGTAGGCATCTTTAAACCATTCATTTCTTCTGCAATATGACCTAAAGTATTTGAACCAACATCGCCAAATTTATGTGCATCCGGTGCTTCCCCGATGCCTACTGAATCCATTACAATTACATGTATCTTTTTAAACGCTTTCATTAATTGCACGACCTCCTTCTTACTATTATATATTTTACCAAAAATAATTTAAAAATAAAGGTCAGACATCCGACTGTGTGAAATTTTTTAATTTTCCAAGCTATTTCACTTAGATTTATGGTCAATTACGCCCGAGGATGAAATTGCTTATATACTTCTGATAATCTTGTTTTGCTCACATGTGTGTAAATTTGTGTTGTCGAAATATCTGAATGACCTAACATTTCCTGCACCGCCCGTAAATCTGCTCCATTTTCAATTAAATGTGTTGCAAAGGAATGGCGCAGCACATGCGGCGTAATTTCATGTTGAATATTTGCCTGCCGTGCATGCTCTTTCAATAGCTTCCAGCAGCCTTGTCTAGTTAATCTTTTCCCTCTACGATTAATAAATAACGCGTCAGTTTTTGGATATTTGCCCTGTAGCTCATAACGTGCTCGACCTAAATAATTTTCACAGGCAGCAATCGCACCGCGACCGAGTGGAATAATTCTTTCCTTCCCGCCTTTACCAAATACACGCACAAAGCCCATCGTTAAATGAATATCGGTAATATCAAGCTCAATGAGCTCACTAATGCGCATCCCTGTTGCATATAACAGCTCTAGCATGGCGACATCGCGAACTCCCTGTGCCTTTGAAAGGTCTGGGGCCGCAATCAGTGCATCAATCTCTTGTGTTGAGAGAACTTTTGGTAGCTTTTGCTCCAATTGTGGCATTTCAAGATGCACAGTTGGGTCAGTTGTCGTTACTTTTTCCCTTAATAAAAATTGATGAAACGACCTGATTGATGAAATATGACGCGCAATTGTACGCGGTGTTTTACCTGCTGCACGCAGCGCCTCTAAATGCAATAAAATAATTGCACGCGTTACTTCGTTGAAGGATGGTAGCTGCTGTGCCTGAATAAATGCAGCATAGCTTGCTAAATCTCGCTCATATGAGACGAGCGTATTGTCAGATAATTGACGCTCTACGCGAATGAAATGAATATAATCTGCAATCGCATCTTGAAATACATTCGTCATTAAATCCCTCCTAAAATTTAGGTAGAAATGAAAAAGGGCTGTCAGGAAAGGCAAAACCTTTTCCAACACCCTCCGCTTCTATAATCAATTATGCCCCGGCTAGTTTTAGTCCAAAATCCCCTAAAATCTATATCATTCGCCTGAGGTTGGTTACTCAGTCGTTACCACAGGACATGGTGTTCTAAGACTGAGTTCCTCTTTGTCAGCAGGTGTCCTGCCACACACTGAAAAAAGTTAAACATTTACTTCTGTGCAAAAAAGCTGTCTTAAAATAACTTTTTAGACAGCTTTCTTTCTACTCACTTGAATCTTCATTGTCTTGGCATCGCCAACAAATACCATGAAATGTTAGTCGATGATCTTTAATGATAAAATTCCATCGTTTTTCTACTACTGCTTCTACATCTTCTAATAAGTCTTCTTGAATTTCATCAACTGCACCACATTCAATACAAACTAAATGATGGTGAAAATGTGCTGCTCCTTCTTGTCTCAGGTCATAACGAGATACACCGTCACCAAAATTGATTTTATCAACAATTTTTAGCTCAGTTAATAATTCTAACGTACGGTATACAGTCGCTAAGCCTATTTCAGGAGCTTTTTCCTTTACTAGCAAAAAAACATCTTCTGCGCTTAAATGATCTTCTTCATGTTCAAGCAGAACGGCCACTGTCGCTTCACGCTGTGGCGTCAACTTATAGCTAGCACTATGCAGTTGTTTTTTAATACGATCAATACGGCTCTCCATGTGACGCCCTCCTAAACTCCTCTTATTATACCAAATGAGTAAAACGACTGACAAGTTAATGATGCTTTATCTAAATAATTCATTTGCTATCAGTATAAAATGACCTTTCAGCCCATGGATTGTTAGCTTCATCAATCGAGTTTTTTTACAGGCTGTTATTCCCAATATGGCGACTCTAGCATTGATATGGAAATCTTATAGCCTGCAATCTATTTAAACACATACGATATAACAAGCATTTCTAATAATGCAAGTATGCAAAATAATAGTATAATTGCTAGCATTCGTCTATATGTCGCAGTACCTTTTTTCGCAAAACGCATCGGTCTTTTCGTCGAAATACCTAAACAAATCATTAATAGTAAAATACAATAAATGAACTGAAAAGGAAACCACCATATACCGTATGCAAGTAAAGATTTTTGTTGCGTCAATAAATACATGGAGCTAAACCCTAGAAACGTCGCTCGTAACGCAATTAACCATTTTGCCACAAATGCGCAAAAAGGATGTGTTGCAAATAATAGTACAACCGCAATTGCGAAACCCACTGGTAATATCGTTTGCATGACGCTAGGTGCCTCTTCTTGCAATATACGCCCGTCCATTAGCTGAATGAGTGCAATTGCTTGCTCTAAGCTAAATATATAAAAACAAGCAACCCCACTTAAAAAACCAACGACAATCATACTTGTTAATTGTATTATAATGCTTGTCCGCAAATTTCAGCCTCCTTTACAACCAACTTATGCTAGTCCAAGGCTGATATGCAAATATGTTAAAATCGTTTTCTATGCATTATTTTTGATTTTTTAACCACATTACAGCATAGGCGGTTTTCGCATCATAAATAGCGCCACTCGTCATCATTTCCTCTGCTTCTTCTAACGTTACTTCCATTAATTCCACAAATTCATCATCATCAAGAGCAGCCTTTTCCTTTAATGGAATAAGCTTACGTGCTACAAATAAATGAATTAGCTCATCCGCAAAGCCAGGCGAGGTTGCGAATGTTTGTAAATATGTAAGTTCCCCGCATGTGTAGCCCGTTTCTTCTTCAAGCTCTCTCTTCGCTGTCACTTCCGGCTTTTCCCCTGGTTCTAGCTTACCAGCAGGAATTTCTATAATTGAGCGCTCTAGTGCCTTGCGATATTGCTCAACAACTAATAATTTGCCCGCATCCGTCAGCGCAATAATTGCGACTGCCCCAGGATGATTCACCACTTCCCTTTTTGCCATCTCACCATTTGGTAACAGCACATCATCTACTTTCAGCGAAATCACTCGCCCTTTAAAAATAGGCTGTGATAAAACTGTTTTTTCTTCAAATTTATTCAAATTGATTCGCCCCACTTGTCGCACAAGATAAATCCATTGTAACATTATATATAGAAAGGTGTGTATTCCATGAAAAAAAGAATTGTGGGAACGAGTAATATTGAAATTTCTGAGCTTAGCTTAGGCTGTATGTCCTTGCCAGCAAATATCGGTGAAGCCCAGCCTATTATAGAGGCGGCACTTGATGCAGGCATCAATTATTTTGATACAGCAGATTTATATTTGCAAGGCGAAAATGAGCGCATTGTTGGCGAAATTTTAAAGCCTCATCGCCATAACGTCATTCTCGCTACGAAGGTCGGCAATCGTTTTGAAAAAGGGCAAGAGGGCTGGTCATGGGACGCTTCCGCAAGCTATATAAAAAGTGCTGTAAAAGATAGCTTAAAGCGGCTACAAACAGATTATATTGATATTTATCAGCTACATGGTGGAACAATAACAGATGATTTAGATGCAGTGATTGATACATTTGAAGAATTAAAGAAAGAAGGCTTCATTCGTGCTTATGGTATTTCCTCGATTCGACCAAATGTCTTTATGCCATTTGCCGAAAAAGGGTATGCACTTAGTAATATGATGCAATATAGCCTGCTTGATCGAAGAGCAGAAGAATGGTTTTCAGCGCTTACAGCAAGCGGCGTTTCTGTTGTTACACGCGGCTCTATTGCCAAAGGCTTATTAACAAAAGAGTGGCGCTCTCGCTTGCAAGATTATATGAGTTATTCACAACAGGAGCTTGCAACACTACTAGCAGATTTAGAAGCTAGGTATGGTTCATTACATAGCTTAGCACTAGCTTTTAACTTACAGCATAAAGCCATCGCTTCAACCGTTATTGGAGCAAGCACAAAGCAACAATTGCTGGAAAATATTGCTGCTTACTATGTAATAAAAGATTTACCTGCAATTGATGGGATAACAGAACAGATAAAGAAGGATATTTACACAGAGCATCGATGAAAAAATATATTTTCCTTCTAGTTGCTGCGCTCGTCATCGTTGCATTGTCATCCAATATGAGCTATCAGCAACAAACAATTGTACCTGAGCTTCGCGTGTTATTAGCGAATAAGCCCTTTGAAGAAACGCTAAGTCTATTTAAAATTCCTTATTGGGGCACTATTATTTCCGTGGAATCAAGAGGGTATTTTTATTTTGTAGAATTTTTAATTCGGAAAGCCACACATTTTATTGGCTTCGGTATTGTTGGAGTTATTCTTTATTTACTTTATCGCAAGCTTACATGGTTCTTCCCCGCTATGATGGCAGTGGCAACGGTATTTTTAATCGCCTCACTAGACGAACTTAGACAAGCCTTTTCTCCTGGACGTACAGGTGTCTTTTCAGATGTTTTGCTCGATAGCTTTGGTGCATTATTTTTCGTCGTTATAACGGCTATTATTGTACGCCTCTTAAAAAAATAAGGAGAGGAGCGTCCCAAAGGCAGTACTTCCCCTGCTTTTGGGACGTTTCGTTTGTCTTTGATAAAAAAGCAGGTAACTCATTTTAAAATAAAATAATGAAAACCCATTTTTCGCTGTAACAAAGAATAACTCAACTTTTTAAATGCCCCCGCTCCGCCTTTTATTTAATATTTCGAGCCTTTATCGCCGTACTGCTCTAGCAGCTCCTCAAAGCTCATATTTTTCTCACGTTGCTTGCGCTCAAAAGCAAGCCTTGCTTGACGCTCTTCCTCAGCAGCCTGCTCTTTATCTACAAGCGCCTGCTTCGTTGCCTTTAGCTTTGCAAGCACATCGCCACCTAGCTGCTCCTGCAATGTCGGTGCTTTTTCTTGCTCAAGCCTCGGCTGTGCTGCCTGCTTTTGACCAAATTTCTTTTTAGCCATTTTTTTCACCTACCGTTGTACAATCGTCGCAACACCTTGCCCGCCACCGATACATAATGTAGCAAGTCCGAGTGTAACATCTCTTTTTTGCATTTCATGTAATAATGTTACTAATATACGCGCCCCACTCGCACCAATTGGATGCCCCAATGCGATTGCGCCCCCATTCACATTGAGTTTATCATGGTCAAATTGCAGCTCGCGGTCAACAGCAATTGCCTGTGCTGCAAAAGCTTCATTCGCTTCAATCAAATCCATGTCTGGTAATGATTTATTAGCTTTCGCTAACGCCTTTTGCACCGCTTTAATTGGGCCTGTGCCCATTACTTGTGGGTCAACCCCTACGCTCGCATTAGAAATAATTGTTGCCATCGGCGTTAAACCTAACTCAAGTGCGCGCTTCTTAGACATTAATACGAGTGCAGCCGCACCGTCATTAATGCCCGATGCATTACCTGCTGTAACCGAGCCTTCCTTTTTAAATGCTGGGCGGAGCGCTGCGAGCTTTTCCACTGTCGAGTTGGCTTTAACATATTCATCCTGTGCGAAAACAATCGGCTCACCTTTACGCTGTGGTATTTCTACAGGCACAATTTCAGCCTCAAATTTGCCAGCAGCAATCGCCTGTGCAGCTCTCGCCTGTGAACGCGCTGCAAAAGCATCCTGCTCCTCGCGTGTAATTTCGTATTTATCACATAAGTTTTCTGCGGTAATTCCCATATGGTAATCATTTTGTGCACACCATAGTCCATCATGAATCATCGTATCAACAATCTTCTGGTCGCCCATACGGAAGCCTTCACGTGCATCTTTCAAAACATATGGTGCTTGGCTCATATTTTCAAAGCCACCTGCAACAACGATTTCTGCATCCCCAAGCGCGATTGCTTGCGCTGCTAAATGCACTGCCTTCAGCCCTGAGCCACACACTTTATTAATCGTCATTGCTGGCACTGCATAAGGCAAACCAGCCTTTAACGCAGCCTGACGCGCTGGATTTTGCCCAAGCCCCGCTGCAAGAACATTGCCCATTATAACCTCATCCACGAATTGCGGCTCAATATTCGCTCGCTTAATCGCTTCCTTTATAACAATACTCCCCAACTGCTGTGCCTGTATATCCTTTAAAGTCCCCTGAAAAGCTCCAATCGCCGTTCGCACAGCACTTACAATTACTACTTCATTTGTCATCACATTTCCCCCTTAAATTCATCAGACCTTTTGTTTGCACATAATTATTTTACCAAATTCCCTCTCAAATTTATATGTGAAACATAGGGGTTTAAAAATAGAGGGCACAAGCAAATCTGAAGTATTTGCGAATTTCTTTGACTATCTGCATTTTTAATTAGTAATTTCAGCAATAAAAAAAGATGCCCGCTTATTTTACAGACATCTTCTCTCTTACTTATTTAGTTTGAATTTTATTCATCTGTGCCATCATTTGACGAACTTGCTTTTCAGACGGTGTACGTCCCATTTGAGCCATCATAACACGAATCATTTGTTCATTTATCGGTGGATTTTCTTTCAAGTACTTCATCATATATTGACGCGCAAGGAAGAAGCCCAATGCAACCCCAGCAATTAAAGCAACAATAATTCCAAGAATCCATGCCCATGTCATCGTTAAACCTACCTCCTCCATTACCTATCTCACGAGAAAACTCTCCACAAAGCATTATACACTACTTTATTTGCGCTTTCTATTGTTATTTCTCTTGATTTCTATCACAAGTATATTCTAAATACTCCTATATTGCATTATGAAAAATAAATACAAATGAGGCTGTCCAAAAAGCCGTGCATAGCCGGCATTTTGGACAGTAGCAATGATGTTTTACAAAATGTTGGTTCATATAAATAGAAAGCGCCTCTTTTAAAAATGGGATGAACATTGGCTTTAGCGGTGTTAGCTTTCAGTAAAAGTGAAGCGATGAAAACATTGATTTCAATGCGGTGGCAAAACAAAATGTACTTTTCGGATAGCCCCATAAATAGGTCTCATCTCACCTCAGTCCCCAGACCTAGAAAAAGATACATTTACAGGTCGTTATGCAAAAAACAAACTTCCTTTAACATAAAGGTATCAACAAAAGGAGGTCAACAAAATGAAAAAATTTCTTTACTTTATCGGAGGCTCCATTGCTTTTCTAATTGCCTTAGCGTTACTTGGACCAATGCTCGGCTTACTATTCTCAGGACTACTTGTGGCAGCAGGTTTACACTACTACACAAAATGTACATCGGTATTTGGAAAAATTATGAGTGCGACAGTTGCATTAGTAGGTGTCCTTAGCGCTGCATCAAACATCCCAGCATTTATCGGATTAATTGCGATTATTGCACTTTATTATATCGCTAAAAATTGGAAAAAAGAAGCAAATGTTGTGGAAGCAAGTGATGACCCATTCAATAACTTTGAAAAAGAATGGGCAAAAATCTCTAAATAATAAGAAGGAGCGGATTTATAATGACAAACTTATTCACACGTTTTAAACATCAATTACAGGCAGATTTACATGATTTCTTTGATAAAAAGGAGCGCAAAAATCCAATCGCCCTTTTAAATCAATATATCCGTGAGGCAGAGCAGCAAACCGAGCAAACAGGTAAATTATTAGCGCGTCAAGGGCAACTAAAACAAGAGCTAGAAGCACAATTAAAAGAAGCAGAAACAATGCTAGCAAAACGTGAGCAACAATTAAACCTTGCTATCTTGAGCAACGAGAACGACTTAATCGCCTTTGCACAAGGTGAAGTGGAAGCATACACAGCGCGTAAAGTTGGGTTACTTTCTAGCATCGATGCATGCACAACTGAATACTTTGAATTAGAGCGTAAGTTTGAAACAATGAAACATAAAATTAAAGATATGAAGGTGCGTCAGTTGCAATTAATGGGCAAAGAAAATGTTGTACGAGCACACCATCAAATGGATAAAGTTCTTAACACTCAAGATGCAGGCAGCTTCGAGGAACTATCTAGCTATTTTGATGATATCGCAGCAAAAATTGACCATAAATATGAAGTAACAACATTTGAATCACGACTAGCAAAGCTGGAGAAAGAACAAAAAGCAATTGCAGCTAACGAACAACAGCAAAATCATGCTATAGTAGAATAGCCATAGTCGGAGAGGGTACACATCCTCTCCCTTTTATCTTGATTCAACAGATGTTTGTACATCTGTTGAATCAAGATAAAAGAGTTTACATTTTGAAAGGAGACCACTTCTATGAAACGGCTAACAACCGATCAATTTACTTATTTTCTTCTAGGTTTATTATTAATCATGCTAATTGAGCTTTCGCTATTTCATAATGGAGCGGTTTTTGTACTATTTTTCGGTATAATCTCTCTGTATTTTGGCATGAAAAAACAGCGCAAATTTTTACTATGGACAGGTGCATTATTTATTATTATCGCTCTTTTCACATTATGGAGCTTAAAGCTTTATTTCATTGTTCTCATTGGTTATTTGCTTTATAAACAGCTTACAAAAGAGGAGGTAACTGTAGAAATAACAAATCAAGGCTGGACTTCCTCTACAACTAAAAATCAATTAATTGGAGCAACGAATGGAGCTTTAGAACCGTATAAATGGGAGGACATACTGCTAAAGCGTTTTATTGGCGATATTGTTGTCGATGCGACACAGACGATACTTCCAGCGGGCAAATCAGTTATTACAATTCAGCAGGCTATCGGTAAAGTTCATATAATTGTACCTTATGAAGTCTCGCTTCGCCTGCACTATACGACATTTTATGGGCAAGCTTGTTGCTTGCATGAGCCTCCTAAACAGTTAATAAACGAAAGCCTAAAATTTGAGGATGGTCAGCCCGATGAAAAACGCCTCCTCGTAATCAATGTTTCAACATGGTTTGGCGATGTGGAGGTGACGCGTGCATGATTGGATTTATTTTTCGTATTATTGTACTTTTCACCCTTTTATCATCAACAACCTTTAGTTTTTTAGTTTTTATTTTAGGTGAGCCTACAGAGGAAAAATGGCGCTTCTTTATCGATGAGAAGCTTGGCGAGTTACCCCTTGTTTTCACGATTGTAAGTGCCATATTTACAATTTCGTTTTTTATTAGTCTATGGATGTCCGTCTTAACAAAAACACGTGAAATTTCCACGACACGCACAATTAATAAATTAATTGACCCAGAATTTAAGCCGCTAAAAAAACGCGGCATCTCACGCCCAATGAAAAAGGCAATCAATGAGGCAGGAGCTTTAATCGAATCTCAGCGCGCAGCATTACAGCGTTTATCAAATGAAAAAGCCGAAACAAACGATAAAATTGTGCAGGAAAGATTAATTGAAGAGCGCCAGCGTTTAGCACGTGAGCTGCACGACTCTGTATCGCAGCAGCTTTTTGCAGCCTCCATGCTGCTCTCTGCTTTAACTGAACAAGAAGAAAATCCGCAATCCAAGCTACAGATTGGGCAAATTGAAAAAATTGTCCAACAAACACAGCTTGAGATGCGTGCACTTCTTTTACATCTGCGCCCTATCGCATTGCGCAACAAAACATTGGCAGAAGGGCTAAACGATTTAATTCAAGAATTACAGCAAAAGGTGTACTTTCATATAGATTATAAATTAGAAGAAATTGAGCTTACAAAAGCAGAGGAAGACCATCTATTCCGCATTGCACAGGAGGCACTTTCCAACACATTGCGCCATGCGAAAGCAACGGAAGTCGAGCTATTATTTGTAGCAAGAGATGATTATGCGATTTTACGTATTCAAGATAACGGTATTGGCTTTGATAACCAATCCGGTAAAAGTACCTCATATGGCTTAAATAATATTGCAGAGCGCGCAGTTGAAATTGGCTGCCTATATAAAATTGTTTCCGTTCCAAATGAAGGGACAATTGTCGAAGTAAAAGTTCCGAGAAAGAAAGGTGAACAGCTTGATTAAAGTATTACTTGTAGATGACCATGAAATGGTGCGTATCGGTGTAGCAGCCTACTTATCTGCGCAGCCTGATATCGAAGTTATTGGCGAGGCAGAAAACGGCTTAGAAGCAATCGAAAAAGCATTATCTTTACGACCCGACTTAATTTTAATGGATAATGTAATGCCTATTATGACAGGCGCAGAAGCAACAGAAAAAATTTTACAGCAATGGCCTGCTGCCAAGGTCATGATGGTAACAAGTTTTTTAGACGATGACAAAGTATATCCTGCCCTTGAAGCAGGCGCTGTAAGCTATATTTTGAAAACATCAAATGCCAAGCAAATCGCAGACGCTATTCGCAAAACGATAAACGGCGAAACGGTTTTAGAACCTGAAGTGACGACAAAAATGATTTCAAGAATGCGCGGTGGCACTGCTATCCCATTACATGAAAGCTTAACTGAGCGCGAAATGGAAGTCCTTCTTTTAATGGCACAAGGCAAGGCAAACCAAGAAATCGCAGATGAACTTTTTATCGCATTAAAAACAGTGAAAACACATGTTAGCAATATTTTAAGTAAACTCGACGTACAAGACCGTACACAAGCAGTCGTTTACGCCTTCCAAAATGGGCTAGCAAAATAAGAAGACTGCATTTATATAATTTATAAACTAACTAAATAGAACCCCCGAACTATCACGAATCACTAAAAAGTTAGCGTTTCATTAGATGGTTCGGGGTTTTTTGTGTGGCTATCTAATCCTTACCATAGCTACTTACTCAATTTAAAGTTGAAAAGAAGTAGCTGTAAATTTAGTACTCTCAACAATTTATAAAATGTAGCTATTTATAGTGATTATCTCAACAAAATAGAAAGAAGGTGTCTAAAAAGCAATGCAATCGCATGCTTTCAGACACCTTCTTTTATGCAAAGCTTATAGTGCTTTTACTTTATTGACTACATTCTCAACTGTGAAGCCGAATTTTTCGATTACTAGGTCACCAGGTGCTGATGCGCCGAATGTGTCGATACCTAATACATCACCGTCTAGGCCAACATATTTATACCAGCTTTGTGTAGCTCCCATTTCAATTGCCAAACGCTTTGTAACAGCCTTTGGTAATACAGTTTCTCTATATGCTGCATCCTGTTGATCAAAAGCAAATGTTGATGGCATTGATACAACTGATACGTCAATACCATCAGCAAGTAAAGCTTTTTGCGCATCCACTGCTAAAGCAACCTCAGAGCCTGCAGCAATTAAAATTGCATCTGGCGTTGCTTTTGTTGCTGATGAAATTACATAACCACCACGAGCTACACCTTCAGCTGCTAACTCCGCTGTTGTGTCTAACACTGGTAAGTTTTGACGTGATAATACTAAAGCAGTTGGTGTACTCGGTGATAATATTGCTTGCTTCCATGCCTCTGCCGACTCATTTGCATCTGCTGGACGAATCACATTTAAGTTTGGCATTGCGCGTAATGATGCTAAATGTTCAATTGGCTCATGTGTTGGACCATCTTCACCAACAGCAATTGAATCATGTGTAAAGACGTATGTTACGGGTAAGCCCATTAATGCAGATAGACGCACCGCCGGACGAACATAGTCGGAGAAGACGAAGAATGTCGCACCGAATACATTTAACCCACCGTGTAATGCCATACCATTTAATGCTGCACCCATTGCAAACTCGCGTACGCCAAACCAAATATTGCGACCTGCATAGTTTTCTGCTGAGAAATCGCCTGCGCCTTTAATTGTCGTTTTATTTGAGCTTGCTAAGTCAGCACTACCTCCGAAGAATGATGGTAATTTTTTCGCTAAAGCGTTAATTACATCACCTGAAGATGAGCGTGTTGCGACAGACTTACCTGCTTCATATACTGGTACTTCCGCTGCAAAGTCTGCTGGTAAATCGCCTTCCATAGCATTTTCAAATTCCGCAGCTAACTCTGGATATGCAGTTCGATAAGCTTCGAATTGTTCGTTCCAAGCATTTTCCGCTGCAACACCTTGACGTTCTGCTGCTTTTTTAAATGTTTCATATACTTCTTGTGGGATGCTGAATGGCTCGTGCTCCCAACCGTAATGTGTTTTTGTTAATACTACCTCATCTGCTCCAAGAGGTGCACCATGCGAATCTGATTTACCTGATTTATTCGGTGAACCATAGCCGATGACAGTTTTCACTTCGATTAATGTTGGCTTGCCTTTTAGTTGCTTCGCCTCTTCGATTTTAGCACTTAAATCCGCTACATCGTTCCCATCATCAACGCGTAAATAGTTCCAGCCATATGATTCAAAGCGCTTTTGAACGTTTTCAGAGAATGACATGCCTAGCTCGCCATCTAGTGAAATATCATTACTGTCGTAAAGCACGATTAATTTTTCTAATTGCAGATGACCTGCTAATGAAATTGCTTCTGCAGCTACACCTTCCATTAAATCGCCATCACCACATAGAGCATATGTGTAGTGATCTACAATTTTATGCCCATCTTTATTATATTTAGCCGCAAGATGCGCCTCAGCCATCGCCATACCGACAGTCATGGCGATACCTTGTCCAAGAGGTCCTGTTGTTGCTTCAACACCAGCAGTATGACCGTACTCTGGGTGACCAGGCGTTAATGAATCCCATTGACGGAAGTTTTTAATTTCTTCCATTGGTAAATCATAGCCTCCTAAATGTAATAAGCTATAAAGTAGCATAGAGCCATGACCAGCAGATAACACAAAACGATCGCGGTTATACCAATTTGGATTTTGTGGGTTATGGCGTAAATGCTTTGTCCATAGCGTATAAGCCATTGGAGCTGCCCCCATTGGTAAACCAGGGTGGCCAGAATTTGCTTTTTCAATTGCATCAATTGACAATGTACGGATTGCATTAATTGCAAGTTGATCCGGAGTTTGAGTCATTTTTGACATCCTTTCTCGTGCTATATAGTCTACCTTTATAGTGTAGTCAAGAATGTTAAAGAAAACAATGGTTAGCAGGTGTTTTCTTTGAAATTCCACATACTAAATGCTAAATGTGTCACATTGTATAAAATTGTGTAAATTTAGTTTAGAAAGCCCTTCTGTCTTTTTATATCTTTTAGTTTTTCTGGCGTTACATCATTGCCTTCCGGATCTACTATTTTCACATGCTCAATCGTATCGCGCATCGTTGCGCGGAATGTGTCTAAGTATTCTTTACGAAGTGCTGTACGTTCTTTCGCTTCCGCCTCTGTCAGCGTACCTTCCTTCGCTTTTTTTGCTAGTGCATTAATTCGAGCTAATTTTTGTTTGGATAACATATTTTTCTCACCTTTCTAAAACTCCATAATACAAAGGTATGAGAAAAAAACGTAAAGCGCAAGTGATTTATCTTGTACTTTACGTTTTGAATAGACTGCTTACATACTACTCTCTTTTTGATATTCTACAAAGCGGCGGTGAACTGTTGCTTTGCTAATATTGAATCCTAAGCCTCTTAATGTAGTGGCAATTTCTTCAAAGGTAAAGCCCTTCGCCCGCAACTTTAAAATTTCTTCGATAGGCACGTCAATTCGCTCGCGCCCCTCTGGATTGCCACGGTTTTTCAAATTGTATTCTGGACGATATCCGTTATTTACTGCGCGTCGCATTCCGCGTCGTATTTTAGCATTGTGCAGCTTGCGCTGATACTCCTCTACTATTGCTAAAATTTCTAAAAGCATTGTATCCATCTCATTTAATGCTAGTGGACCAGCATCATTTAAAGATATGACCGAGATACCTTGCTTTTGTAAAAGATGTAACACTGCTACGCGTGCATTGCCTCGTCCTAATCGTGTTTCATCTTGGACGAACAAAGTTGTCATATTATTTTCCTTCATATAATCTAACATATCTAGCAAGCCATCTCTTTCCACATCGAAGCCGCTCTGTTGGTCCTCGAATATTTCAACTATATGAAAATGCAAGCTGCTTGCATATGCTTTTAGCTCTTCTTTTTGCCTTGCAAGAGATGTATATTGGGTTGATTTCTCGGTGCTTACCCTCACATATATGACCGCAGTTTGTGTAACCATTAATTGTTATTCGCCACTTCACGCGAATGGCTATCCTCTGTCATTTGCTTGGCAATAATAGAGCGTTTTTCAATTGGTACTAGCAGCTGTTGTCCAATCACTATTTTTTCATCAGAAAGGTAATTTGATTTTTTCACAAAGCCAATCCATTGCTCCGTTGACATTTTACCTCGGTACTGTTCGGCTAAAGACCAAAGCGTATCTCCATGTTCAATGACTATTTCTTCATATTGTTCAATATCCTCATCAGTAATAACTAACACTGAAATGACAAATACCGTAAATGCGACAAAAACTGCAATATAACTATTTTTTTTCAACCAATTCATAGTAACGCCTCCTGGAATAGAATGTTAGTTCGGAATGTATGTTCTCATATTAAAACGAACAAACGTTTTTGTCAACAATTATTTTCGAACTAATGTTTGCATTTATTTTTCTCTTTTGTTATACTGAAAATAAGAAAATTTGTTCTATCAATTACGCCTCGGCGTAATTACATCCAGTTTTTTGAAGCGCCTTCAAACTCGTTTTAAAAATCTGTGATTATCGTCGGAGGCTTATCTTTGTTTAGCGAGCAACTTTACATATGCTGAACAAGGTCCAATATAGCGTCCCTTCCATCATCTATGAATGGTGAGAGTAGTTTACTAAAACAAGATAAAAGAGGTGAATGAGTTGACAAAAGTATCAAAACGCCAAGAAGCAATTTTAGCTTTTATTAAAGAAGAAGTTAAAACAAAAGGTTATCCACCGTCAGTTCGTGAAATCGGTGAAGCGGTTGGTTTAGCATCTAGTTCTACTGTACATGGCCATTTAGCTCGTTTAGAAAGCAAGGGACTTATTCGTCGAGACCCAACAAAGCCACGCGCTATTGAAATTTTAGACAACAATAATGATAGTGAGATAGAACAACAAGGTGTTATCCATGTTCCTTTGATTGGCAAAGTAACGGCGGGACTTCCTATTTCAGCCATCGAGAATATCGAGGAATACTTTCCTCTTCCAAACTCATATGGCACTTCTGAGGATCAGCTATTTATGTTAGAAATTATGGGAGAATCAATGATTGAAGCTGGAATTTTAGATGGAGACTATGTAATTGTTAAGCAAAAATCAACTGCAAACAATGGTGAAATTGTCGTTGCGATGACGGAAGATGATGAGGCAACAGTAAAGCGTTTTTATAAAGAAAAAACACATTTTCGTTTACAGCCTGAAAACTCTTCAATGGACCCGATTTTAGTAAATCAAGTAACGATTTTAGGGCAGGTTGTCGGTCTATATCGTAAAATACAATAATACAAAAACTGAGCACCGGATTTTTGGGACAGCTCAGTTTTTTACTTTGAATATACTATTCATTTTTTAAAAGCTAGCATGATTTTCACATCATTAATTGTGGAGAAAAACGAGGAATATTATTGGAAATTTTCGTGATGTCCTATGAGGTTCATTCATATGTAAAAGCATGCTAGCGAGGTATTAGTGCTATTTTACATCCGCTTTGAAAAATTGTGAATGTTTATAAATGACGTATAATTTTCGTAAAAAGCCGTATTTTGATGATTTCCAGCGCTGTTTGCAACAAAATTATGCTTTTTATATAAGAAATCTCAGAATATTGCCTGTCTATAAATACCTGTTATTTGACACTTCATCTATTTTTCTTTTGTTTCATACGTGTAACTAAAAAACCGCCTTTAAACGACTTCGGCTCATATGACATAATAAAGGCATTTGGCTCAAATCGCTCGACAATTTGAAACAGTTCGTGTTCACGATTACGCTTCGTTAAAATTTCATATTTATAGCGCTCACTATCGCGTCCTTCGCCCTTGTAAATTGTAACTGCAAAACCTTCATTCCTTAAAAACTCCACTAGTTCATTGTTTTTATTTTGCGTATTAATCGCAGCAAAAACATAGCCTACTGCTAATTTACGCTCAATCATCGTACCTAAAAAAATACCTAGCCCAAAGCCAACTGCATAAACAACCATCGCTAATACGCTCTGATTTCCACTGAATACAAGGGACAAACCAAACACATAAATCAGTACTTCAACCATACCTATAATTGATGCTAAAACCGTAATATTTTTTACTAAAAAGATTGTACGAAGCGTTAATAAAGGCACATAAATAAGTTGTAAAATAATAATTAATAAAATATTATTCATACGCAGGACCTTTCATAATCTTTTATAATGGTATTTTTCTGCTATCGTATAACTATATAATAATACTCGATTATCAAGTTATTATTTCACGTTTAATCAATTACGCCTTGACGTAATTGTGTCCAGATTCTTTCAAGCTATTTGGTGGAAGTTAACCTGAAACCGTCACGTCCTGTGACAACGGTTAACTGATTTGCATCATGCAAACCTCCCTTTAAAATCTGTGACATCCGGATGTTGGTCACTCAGTCATTATCGCAAGATGCGATGTTCTTAGACTGAGTTCCTCTTTATCAGCAAGTGTTTGAAAACCCGCTGAAATCGGTCTAATGCTTGCATTCATTTTGCCACCTATAGAGATGGAAGACTTCTGCTTAAAGAGGTTAAATGGATTGGATCGAGTAATTTTTCAGCTTCGTCCACACTTAATAAACCTTTTTCAACAACAATCTGTTTTACCGTTGTTTTTTTGCTTTGCGCTTCCGCTACTATTTCATTAGCAATTTCGTAACTAAATTGTTTTGAAATTGCGACCGATAGAGCGTAGGAGCTTTCCGCGCGAAGCTGATTTATTTCTTTTTTCACTTGAACTCCTGCTACACACTTCTCTCGAAACACTGGAATGCTTGCTATTAACAATGAAAATTGCTCAAACAGATTTTTCATAATAATGGCTTCCCAAATATTCAATTCAAGCTCGCCTCTATCTGCCGCAAATGTAATTGCCTGATCTTTGCCATAAATATCAAAGCAAACTTGCATCATCATTTCAGGAATACATGGATTGATTTTTCCAGGCATAATAGATGAACCCGATTGAACTGCTGGAAGCTCAATTTCACCTAATCCCGCTATTGGTCCCGAAGAGAGTATTCTAAAATCACTTGCCATTTTGGAAAGTCCTGTACATAACCCCTTTAAGCAGCTAGAAATTCTAACATACTCGTCCGCGTGTTGTAGACCATCAAAATAATTTTCTACTTTTCGCACTGTCAGCCCTGTTACATCATATAAATTTCGATACATCCCCTCGACATAGTCTGTCGAAGCACCTAAGCCCGTACCTACTGCTGTTGCCCCAATAACAAGCTGTAAGCAACCTTCCTGTAACCTCTTCAACTCATTTATTTGTCTGGCAATAAATGAACGGTATGCGCTAAATTGCTGACCAAATGTAATCGGCAATGCGTCTTGTAAACACGTTCTGGAAACTTTAACGAGCAGTTGAAATTCATCTTCCTTGTGCTGAAGGGTTTTCTCAAACTGTGTTAAACAGTTAATTAAATCCTGCATATAAAAAAAGCATGCTAGCTTCATCGCACTTGGTAGCACATCATTTGTAGATTGAGACATATTGACATGTTCATTTGGATGCACATGCGTATAGCCCTTATTTCCTGTTATAATTTCATTAGCGCGATTGGCGAGCACTTCGTTGACATTCATATTAATTGAAAGACCCCCGCCACCTTGATAAATATCTACTGGAAATTGATTTTTAAACTTTCCATCAATCATTTCATCCGCCGCAGTAATAATCGCATCTTTAAGAGAAGCAGCGAGCTCTCCAACTTCGAAATTGGAAAGCGCCGCTGCTTTTTTAATGTATGCTAATGATTTCATTAAATAAGGATAACCTTCGATTGTTTTTCCTGAAATAGGAAAATTAATTATTGACCGCATCGTTTGAATACCGTAATATACATCAGGGCTAAGCTTCATTTCACCTAGGAAATCTTTTTCTATTCTCATCTCGTATCCCGTTCCTTCGTTTCATTAGTCACTGTTATTCAAATTCAATTACTGCACGACCTACGTTGATACAGCAAGCATCATGGAATGAATCGAATGCCTTATTAATATCCTCCAATTTAATACGTTCTAATATGAGCTCATCCAACTTGAATTTGCCGTCTAAATAAAGCTGTGCAATCATTGGGAAATCACGGAACGGCTGTGTATCGCCATAGAAGCTCCCTTTTAAAACCTTCCCAACACGGTGGAATCCGCCAGCTGGTAAGCTCAATTTTTGCTCTGGGTTAAATGCACCAACAACAACGATTGTGCCACCTTTACGTGTAATTTCCCAAGCGCTTTCCGTACAAATTGTATGACCTGAGCAATCAATTGCATAATGTACACCTACGCCGTTTGTAATCTCTTTAATAATTTCCTTTAAATCTTCCGTTCTAGAGTTTACTGTATGTGTTGCACCGAATTTCTTCGCGATTTCTAGGTTTGCATCCTTAACATCAATTGCAATGATTTTCGCTGCACCGGCAATTGCTGCACCTTGAATTGCGTTTACACCTACACCGCCGATACCGAAAATAGCTACTGTTGAACCAGGCTTTACACCTGCCGCATTTACTGCAGCACCGTAACCTGTTGCCACCCCACAGCCAATTAACGACGCTTGTGCTAATGGCATTTCATCTGGAATTTTTACACATGACATTTCAGGAACAACCGCATATTCTGCAAATGTTGATAGCAATGAATTGTGATATACTCTATCGCCATCAATGCTGAGGCGAGATGTACCGTCTAATAAAGTACCATCAAACATTGGACCGAAAGCTGATTCACATAAATGAACTTTACCTGTCACGCAAAATTCACAAGTACCACAATATGGAACCCAGCTCAATGCTACTTTATCGCCCACTTTAACATTCGTTACGTTTGAGCCTACTTTTACAACAATGCCTGCACCTTCATGCCCTAAAATTGTTGGTGTTGGCGTCGTTTTGTCG
The DNA here is from genome assembly GCF_038630865.1 of Metasolibacillus sp. FSL K6-0083. Classification (NCBI taxonomy): domain Bacteria; kingdom Bacillati; phylum Bacillota; class Bacilli; order Caryophanales; family Caryophanaceae; genus Metasolibacillus; species Metasolibacillus sp. FSL K6-0083. The sequence goes on from NZ_CP152046.1 coordinate 1,280,501, forward strand.
CCTAATGCATTTAAGTCACTGTGGCATACGCCTGTAGCAGCAATTTTGACAAGCACCTCGTTATGTCTTGGCTCTGCTAATTCTACATTTAAAATTGATAGTGGTTTGTTGATTTCTGTCATTACAGCAGCTTTCATTTTCATAAATAATTCCCCTTATTTTATCAGATTAATAAGCAAACCAAATTGCTCGTTGTTTTGTAAACGCAGCTAAAGAATGGATGGCGTATTCTCTACCCCAGCCACTTTGCTTCACCCCACCGAATGGGCTTGCAAAATCGTAGCAGCCATAACGATTCACAAAGACCATGCCTGCATCTAATTGATTTGCTACGCGATGAGCACGTGACGTATCTCCCGTCCATAAACCAGCAGCTAAGCCGTAAATTGTATCATTGGCCATTTCGATAACCTCTTCCTCTGTTTCGAATGGAATGACACAAAGCACTGGACCAAAAATTTCTTCCTGCGCAATTTTCATATCATTTGTCACATCAGCAAAAATAGTTGGTTTTACAAAATAGCCGTTAGCATTTGTACCTGTTACATCGCGCTCACCACCTGCAACGATACGTGCTCCTTGCTCCTTACCGCTTTTAATGTAAGCTAAAATTGATTCCATATGCTCTTTTGATACTTGTGCTCCTTGGTCGCTTTCCGGGTCAAATGGGTCACCACATTTGTAATTTTCCGCCATCTCAGCGATTTTCTTCACCACTATATCGTAAATTGATTTTTGAACGAATAAACGAGTTGGAGATGAGCATTTTTCTGCCTTATGTGTGAATAAACCAATAAACGAACGGTCGATTGCAGCATCTAAATCCTTTACATCATCAAAAATAATATTTGGCGATTTACCACCAAGCTCTAGCGTTACTGGCTTTAAATTGCTATCTGCAGAATCACGCACTAATTGCTTTCCAATTTTTGTGCTTCCAGTAAACGACAGCTTATCAATCCCCATATGCTTGCTAATATAAGCCCCTACTTCTCCATTACCTAGAACTAAATTAATAACACCCTTTGGTAATAAGCCTGATTCATCAATAATTTCAAATAGACGAATAGCTGAAAAAGATGTTTTATCAGCAGGCTTTAAAATAACTGTGTTACCAGTTGCCAATGCTGGAGCCATTTTTAGTACAGCCATTTGTAATGGGAAATTAAATGGCACTATTTGCCCGCAAACGCCAATTGGATCACGCGTCGTTACACTTAAAAAATTGCCATCAACAGGGTTGTTTTCCCCGTAATACTTGTCTGTCCAACCGGAATAATATTCAAATAAATCATGCGCTTCTTGTACATCATCGTTGTATGCCTCTGTATAAAGCTTGCCGTTATCGAGTGCCTCTAAAGTAGCAAGTTCAGCATGATGCTTTGCAATTAAGTCAGCAATTTTACGCAGTACGCGACCACGCTCTTTATTGCTCATATTTTTCCAAGTCACATTTTTCAAGCCTGCTTTTGCTGCTACTACGGCCTCATCAACATCTTCTTTACTAGCGCAGAAAAATTGCCCTAATACTCTTCCATTGGCTGGGTTAATTGATTCAATTGTTTTTTCATTGCTTACCCATTTTCCATTGATGTAGCTTTTTTTCGTTTCCTCAAGCCATTTTTCAGCCCACTGTAATTGCGGTTGTTGAATACCCTCGAAAATTTTTTGTGTCATCTATTTTCATCCTCCTTAATAGTTGCTTGCCCTTTCAGCAATCGCATCGTTTCACTATAGCCAAATTTTTCTTTCAAGTCGCAAATTTGAGGTATACGTGAATTCGCAAGCTCCTTACATCTATCTTCATTTGCCATTATTCCTTGGAAGCAAAGCTCAGTAAAACTACGAACACAGTTGACCATCATATATATCCCATCTAATAGATGAATCCCTGCAAAGTTTTCGAATACGTTTAAATCTAAATCACCATGCTCAAATGTAACTTGAATAATTCGCTCTATACCGATTATTTCCGCGCAGCATTGGATGACGGTTTCAGGGATAACAGGATTAACCTTCCCCGGGAAAAACGATGAGCCTGCTTGAATAGCTGGTAATGATATTTCTGAAAAGCCAGCCTCGGGACCAGAAGATAGCAATCGTAAATCCTTTGCGATTTTTAATAAAGCACTCGCAAATAAACTAAATTGCTTCGAAACCTCTACTAAATCATCAATATTTTGAGCTGCATCAAATAAATTCTCTCTTCTTTTAACAGGTAGATTGGTCACTTCCTGCAATTTCTGCATAATAATCCGCCTGTAGAGCTCATTTGCCCCCTCACCTTTTCCGATAACAGTGCCACCTAGATTGACTGTTAATAGCTCGTCGACTGCATGACATAGCTTTATATGCCTTCTTTTTATTACCGCTTCAAAGCCGCTAAACTTTTCGCCTAATTGCATACGTGATGCATCTTGTAAGCAAGTACGTGAAATCGTTGCAACAGGCATGAATTCATTCGTCTTTTGATTCATTACAGCTATCAGCTCGACAATTTCACCATGCAATTGCTGATATGCCTCGTAAATCGCTAAACGAATTGCGGTATGACACACATCGGCTGTCGATTGTGATGCATTAACATGGTCAATTGGGTGAACCGCTGAATAAATGCCTTTTTCCTCATTGCATAAATTGGCAATGACCTCATTGACGTTCATATTAATCCCTATTCCGCCCCCACCGTGATATACATCGACGACGAAATGCTCTAAATATTTTCCCTGCAATAATTCGTTACAGGCTCCCAAGATTTTTTCCTTCACTATTTCAGAAATTGTCTTAGCATCAAAATTGGCTAGCGCCGCTGCTTTTTTCACATGCGCTAAGCTTGTAATATACTCTTTGTACTCTTTTAGTACATTTTTAGAAAAGGATAAATTCTCCTTTGTTCGAACAGTTTGTATTCCGTACAAAGCGGCATTAGGAATCTCAACTGTTCCAAAACTGTCCTTCTCTACTCGCATAAACGTTCGCCTCCTTTTCATAACAATTGATGACCTCTACACCACCAAAAGTTCATATAACGAACACTTTATTCACATAAAGAACTTTACAGCAAGTATATATTCCTGTTTTTTGAAAGTCAATATTAAATTTTTTGATTTTTTAACTTCTTTCAGCAGAAGTCTCCCACCTCTATAGGTGGTGAGATGAATGCAGGCGTTAGACCAGTTTCAGTGGGTGTCCAAACACCCTATGAAAGAAGTTAAAGCCTCTGGCGGATGTCACAGATTTTGAAGGGGGGTTTTCAAGCAAGCTTGAAAAAATCTGGACCAATTACGCCGAGGCGTAATTGATATTGACTCTACTCTTTTCAATTGCTAGATGTTTTAAATTGAAATAGGTATAATAAAGTTATGAATACAAATACTTTATCGACAAACAAAAATAGTAGGGATGGTTCAACTGTTCAAGCAGTTGACCGAGCATTGATGCTATTAAAGCTTATAGGAGAAAGTAAGAGTCCAATATCTTTAAAGGACTTAGTAGCGAGCTGCGGATTAAATCGAACAACTGTATGGCGCTTGATTGGAAGCTTAGAAAATGAGGGCTTAGTTGAAAAAGACCCTATGACAAATGGCTATCGTCTTGGCTTTTTATTTTACCGACTAGCGATGCAAAATAATCCGTATAATTCATTAATTCATCGAGCAAAAAACACTTTAGAAGCATTGCGAGATGCCATTGATGAAACAGTGATTTTAAGCGTCCCTAAAATGGATGGGATATACACAATCAATCAGCTCGACCCATCACAAAGCGTTCGACTAGTGGACTACACAAATACAATCACCCCGCTCCATCATTGCACGTCAAACGGCAAAGTACTGCTGAGTACATTTTCAGAAAATGAGTTAGAACAATATTTAAGTAAGGAGTTAATTGCAAAAACCACGCACACCATTACAGACAAAGCGCAGCTGATAGAACAAATTAATTGGACACGCCATAACAAAGTAGGTCTTTCAATTGGTGAATATGGTGAAAATGAAAATGCCATGTCTGCTCCAGTATTCGACACGCATCAAAACTTAGTAGCATTTATTACGATTGGAGGCCCTGGCTTTAGATTAACGAAGGAGGATTTATTGAATTTAAAGGGGACTTTACTTCAAGCGGCAAAGGAAATAGAGCAAAATTTAACTTCTTTCGGCAAATGATTTTTGTGCCGATAGCAAGGCAAAAGGTATATGGACAGTAGTCCCCCACCTTTATTGGTGGCAAAATGGATGCGTTTATTAAACTGAGTGATTAACATTATGTTAATCTAAAAGCTTTGACTGCCCAGAAAGATTAACTTTCTGGGTGGTTTTTTATTTTTCTGAATATTCCTCATTTAGAGAACGTTTTCAAAAAACAATTGACAATGACGTGAACATCAAATATATTTTAAATATTCGCATTATGAATTCTTTGTTCACAATAAGAACGAAATTAATATCTTTCCTCTACGTTTAAATCAATTTCACCCCGGTGTAATGGCATTCAGATTTTTTCAAGCTTGCTTAGTGCAAGTTAACTTAAGCCGTCACGTCCTGTGACAACGGTTAACTGACCTACATTATGCAGGCCTCTTTTCAAAATCTGTGACATTCGTCGGAGGCTAACTTCTTTCTGTAGGTGTCAGTTTAATACTAGTATTCATCTCGTCACCTATAGAGATGAAAGACCTTTGCTGAAAAAGGTTAAACATTACAGACAAAATGACAAAAGAGATGGGGGATTACCGTTCTATGGGTACGACAACTATAAACAACACAAAGCAGATTAAGCTCGATGATGTACCATTAAATAAATTTCATATTAAAATTGCAGGATTAACTTTTGGTGCTCACTTTACAGATGGATACATTTTAGGGATTGTTGGATTTGCACTTACACTTTTAGCACCTCAAATGGAGTTATCTTCTTTTTGGATTGGCTTAATTGGTAGTTCAGCTTTATTCGGCCTTTTTTTAGGGAGTCTTATTTTAGGCTGGATTTCTGACCATATCGGAAGACAAAAAATATTTGTGCTTAGCTTTATTTTAATTACAGTTGCATCGGTCTTACAATTTTTCGCTGAAACTCCAACAGAATTAGTAATTTACCGCATTTTAATCGGTATTGGCCTAGGCGGAGATTACAGTGTAGGACATACATTATTAGCTGAAATTTCACCACGTAAATATCGCGGTCCTTTATTAGGTTCGTTTAGTGTTATTTGGACATTCGGTTACGTAGCAGCAAATATTGTCGGTATTTATGCGACAAGCGCTTCTCCAGATGCTTGGAAATGGATGCTTGCTTCTTCTGCTATTCCAGCATTAATTATTTTATTTGCACGTATGGGTACACCAGAATCTCCGAGATGGCTAGCAAGTAAGGGGCGACATGAAGAGGCTTTACAAATTGTTCAAAAGCATTTTGGTCCAAACGTTATTTTAGATGACCAAACAGAGCATGTCGGAGAGAAAAAAGGTTTTATGGCATTATTCCATAAAGATATGATAAAACGTACATTATTTAATAGTATTTTCTGGGTATGTTTAGTAATGCCTTACTTTGCTATTTATACATTCTTACCAATTATTTTAGATGAAATTGGCTTGCAGCAAGGCTTTGGCGTTGACTTATTATTAAATGGTTTACTAATTATTGGTGCATTATTAGGTATTTGGTTCACAATTAAATTTACTAGACGTGGATTCTTAATTTCTTCGTTCGTTGTACTAATTATTGCACTTGGCTTATTAAGTATTTTACCGAGTAATTTAACTGTTTTAATGATTATCGCCTTCTCTATATTTACTTTAATTTTATCAGCGGTAAGTAATTTAGTAGGGGTATTCCCTGCGGAAAGCTTCCCTACGGATATTCGCTCTTCTGGGGTAGGCTTTGCTACTTCTATTAGCCGACTTGGCTCAGCAGCAAGTACTTTCTTACTTCCAATGAGCATGGCAAATATAGGTGTACAAAATACAATGCTTTGCTTAACGGTTATTTTAGTTATCGGTCTAGTTGTTTCTGTAGCGTGGGCTCCTGAAACAAAAACTTTATCATTAACTGAGGCTGGTAATACTAACGAATAATTGAATTAAACGATAAATAGGGGCTGTTCGAAAAGTGTATATCTTTTCGACAGCCCCTTACTTCTATATTAAATCTTCTCTAAATATGCTTATACCTGACACTTCGCTTTCGGCAAAAAACATTTACTCCTGCGGTAGCCACAATAAATTGTCACTATCCTCATCGCAAAACGAGCCGTCTCAAAATGATTTTTCAGACGACCCATTTGATGATTAATAAATTCTATTATTTACATGCTTCAATGAAGGCTTTAAAAAGTTTAATGGAGTGCGCATCTCCAGATGGAGCCATTGCCTCTGGATGCCATTGTACACCGATGCAAAATGGGTGCTCACTATGTTCGACTGCCTCATTGACACCATCCAGTGCCGTACCAGCAGCTACTAACCCCTCACCTAGTTGGTCGATTGCTTGATGATGGAAGGAGTTTGTTCGAATTTGTTCTGCCCCAAAAATTCCACGCAATTGCTCCCCCTGAATTTTGACGGTGTGTGTTGCCTCATCTCTTATAGAAGTTTGCACATGGGCAATGGGCTGCTCCCATTGTGATGGAATATCTTGAATCAACGTACCACCAAATGCCACATTCAATACTTGATGTCCACGACAAATCGCAAGTATTGGCATTTTTCTAGTTAAGGCACTTTGTAAAATCGCTAAATCACTATTATCTCGCTTCGTATGGAACATACCTAGCTTTTCATGTGGCTCCTGTGCGTATAAGTAAGGATTCACATCATGTCCTCCAATTAATAGCAAGCCATCTACTTTATTTAATACTGCCTCTACATCCTGTGCGGCAAGATGTGGGATGCATAAAGGTATTCCCCCAGCTAGCTCTACCGATTGTATGTATGTTTCATTAATTTCGAGCTTCTTATCTCCTGTATGCATTGTCAGTGCAATAATTGGCTTCATAAATATTCCCTCCACTTCTAAGTAATTAGTATTATAGTATGCTAATTATTTATTGTTAGCAACGCTAGAGGAATAAATTTATATACCAATCCATCATGCTATCACCAAAAAAGTAGACGATAATAGCTGCCAATGCAATAGATGGCCCAAATGGAATGGGGGTTTTACGACCTTTATTTTGTCTTTTAAGAATGACAAGACCGACAATCATGCCGATAACTGCTGCTAAAAATAATGTTAATAATGTATTAACTGTACCGAGAACAAGCCCTATAACGAAAAATAGCTTTATATCGCCCCCGCCCATGCCTCCTTTGGAAACAACTGCAATGAGTAGCAAAACTCCAAAGCCAATTGCTGCACCGAGCAAGCTATCCCACCAAGGCTCTAAAGGTGATAGAACTCGTCCTAATACTAATAAAGGTAAAAAGAACAATAATATTTTGTTTGGTATTAGCATATAAGCGGTATCTGACACTGTAATAATAATGAGTAACGAAATAAAAAGCCAAGCAACAATAAGCTCTAACGAAAGCCCAAGCTGCCAATAGGAAAAGGCAAAAAAGAGCCCTGTTAGAAGCTCCATAATCATATATATTGGGGAAATGCGCACTTTACATGTACGACATTTCCCGCGCAATAAAACATAGGAAAGTACTGGCACTAAATCTATAGCAGTTAATGAGCGGCGACAATTTGTACAATGAGAGCCTGGATAAACAATGGATTCATTTTTTGGAATACGTAAGCCTACAACATTATAAAAAGAGCCGAGTATAAGCCCTAGTAAAAAAGAAAATATGGTATATGTGATTGTCATTATTTACTCACCTACATAACCAATTACGCCTTGGTATAATTGGTCCAGATTTTTTCGAGCTTGCTCGAAAACTCCTCCTCAAAATCTGTGACATCCGCCGGAGGCTTTATTTTGATACAGCAAGAGTACAACCGCTCGCTGTATCAAAAACAATGAAGCATTCATCAAATTATTTATAGTGGTAGGAGTTTTCTGCTGAATCATAATAGAATGTTGTTGCTTGTATTGTAGCAGAAACTGTTTTAGGTGTACCATCTTCTACTAAATCCGCTTCTCCGGGAACTTGTAAATCAATTTGATCAACCCGAATAACACGCTGCAAGGACTCTAATTCTTTCAAAAATATAGTCAAATCCGCTTCATTCTTCGATTCTAATTCAATATTAAATGTGACCATTTGCAGCTCTGGTGGCAATGTTTCCTTAGCAATTGAAGAGGTTGGTAACTCCTCAGTCGCTTGTTCTTCTGTTGCTGAGTCAGCTTCTGTATCAATTGGGTCCTGTAGCTCAGACTCACTTACTAAAGCATCATAATTATTAAATTGCATTCCTGTAATTTTAGATGTGGATAGCAATTCAATTTCTTCCATATTTAATAATAAATTCACAATATCTTTATGCGCTGGTACTTTCTTTTGCAGTGCATAAAGATTTTCTGGAGCTTTTCTCTCTTCATTTTGCTTCAGCGCAATTTGCGATTGTAAGCTTATAATTTCCTGCTGAAGACTAGATACAGAGCTGTTCAAACGCTCTGCCTCCTGCTTTTTTGGTAAAACAAAATAATAATAGCTTGCGAACAAAATCAGTGCGATAAGCGCTGTCAACAAAATTGGGGCTGAATTTTTATTGCTAAACATTACTGAACACCCCCGTTAGCTAAATATATTTTATCAATATATAGCTCGATTTGAACAGAGTAGCGAGATACGCTGCCAAAATCCACTTCATTTTCATTAATCGTATCATTAGCACCACTTGGATTCACTTCGAAATCTGCAACCGTACCTAGCTGAACATCATTAAAATATTCGCTTTGTTCTAGTAGTGCCACATATTTTGAAATGTCTGTAAATGTTTCAAAATCAGCTCTAACAGTTACTTTTTCCTCACCAAACATGTAGTTACGTAAATAGCTGTTCGGTAGCAGTAATGCACGCACCTCATCAACTAAAGGCGATACAGGGTAAGATACTTTTTCAACAAATATAACCGCCTGTTCTATAGAGCCAGTATTCGCATTTAACAGTGCATTATAGTCATTTTGAAGCTGGTCTCTTTGCGCTTGCAGTGCTTGCTGCTCGTTCGTAAGCTTTGTAACTTCTGCCTGTGTCGCAAAAGACTGCCATACAATTAAACTTAATAGAAGCAACGTAGCGATTGCTAAAATGCTATAAAAAATTTTAAAATTTGATTCGGTTCTACTAACGTGAGGTAACAGATTTATATCTGGTATCATGTCTGTACCTCCTTCAAAGCAAGTCCCATAAGCGCCGTATATTTGCCTTTCATATTCGGATAATGTTGCTGAATCGCTTTATCATCAACTATTTTAAGCGCTATCGGCAAGCTTTCAGAAATTAGCTCACTGATAATAGGAAGCCATGGATTATCGCCCATAACTATAATTTCATCAATCATTTTTTCACCTTTATGCAGAGAGAACCTAAAGAAATTCATAATTCGGTCAAGCTCCATTACACGGTCGATAAGGAGCATTCGATAGTCCTCTTCCTCCCCTGTATAGGAGAATGTCACTTCATTTTGACTATCAACTACCCCATGCCATTTTGTCAAATCTGTGTCGATTGTTTGGAAGCGTAAAAAATCAACATGCCCATTCGAATAAATACAAACCGTTAATTCGTTAATCAACCAATTCGTAATCATATATGTTTTATTATTTTGTAATTGCTCCATTTTTTCTAGTAATCTCAAATGACATAGTGCCCGAATATCAATAGCCTCTGGCGTGAGTGGTGCATCTAACAATAAATTAACAAGCTTCGTCACTTCCTCTGAAGGCGCTGCAAACAATGTCGCCTGCCCATCCCCTTCAATCGGGTCATAAACGTCAATTAAAGGCTCATGAAACGGCAAATGCACTGTACGCCCTAGCTCCATTTGCACATAAGGCTTCAGCTTGCTCCCCGTCACATCATCTGGATGCTCAAAGTTTTTCAATAAAACCGAAGTATCTGGCACAAATGTGCGCACAAGCTGCTTTTTCCCACCAAACAGCTCCATATTTTCTTTCATAATTTTATAGAGCGCCACCTCATCTACGATAACGCCCTCCTGAACAATTCCTTGTGCAAGCAAAATATCATATGTTTCCCATTGCGTTACCTGCTCACCTTTTTTCACGAGCACACGCAATATGTAATCATTTAGTTCCATTGCTACATGTGACTTCTTTTTAAATTTGAACATATGATGCAGCTCCTTTTTGTGCGTTCTATGCTAAGATGACAAGCGTGTTGATTAGCCTTTATTTTATAGAGAATGCCTAGCAATTCGTTGATTTCCGTTACGGTGGACGCTTTCCTCGGGGTGTGGCTTCAACTAATTTATTTCGGCATTCGCCGAAATAAATGGATTTTCAGCTCGAGGCCAACACGAAGTTGGTCATGGAGGCGTTGCCGCAGGACGCGGCGATTTTAGCCTCCCTACCTCTGATCCCGATGGAGTCGCCCCCTTCACTACAATCAACGAGTGTATGGCTAGTAGAAAAGCATTTCCCCCTATAGAACACGATAATTAATATATTATTTACATAATCAACAGACTTGCTCTAATGATTCAATTTCAATAAATGCAACAATTAATCCTTCAATGGAACACCTAAGCTATTGCTAGGTTAGGTGTTCGATGAGGGGTTAATTATGGTGTTGTCACTGAACCACCTGCATTTTTCAATGCTGTATTAATTGCTGTTTCTGTAGCTGTGGTACCTACCTTATATTCATCTAGTTTAATCTCATCTAATTTTCCATAAGTGATTGACCACTCTTTCGCTGTTGCATTATAAGTAGCATTATCAGTAGTATCTAGTGTAACACCATCCACATAAGCTCCTAATTCGCTGTTGCTACATATATTATCATCTCCACATGCACCATCAACAGCAGCAATTTTTGCGCCTGATAAAATATTTGATGCTTCTGCTAAAATAGCACGGTCCTGTGACTTAGCAATAATATTCCCAATCGCCGGAACAGCAATTGCAGCAACAATTGCTAAAATCACAATTACTGCTAATAGCTCAATTAGTGTTAAACCTTTCTCGTTTTTAATACGTTTTTTTAGTGTTTGAAACATATTATTTCCTCCTTGTTTTTCAATGTATTGGGTAGTGTTTTGCTTTTGCTCGGACGTTTGTTGCACCTTAGTTCACCTCCTTGCAAAACGTCCATTGCCTTTACATTTGTTCGTAAAGGCTAAACATTGGCATAAAAATGGCTGCCACTATAATGCCTACCGCAGCTGCTAAAAAAACAATCATTAATGGTTCAATCAATGATTTTAATGTGTCGACTGAACGATCAACCTCTTCCTCGTAAAAGTCGGCAATTTTCTCAAGCATAAAGTCAAGTGAGCCTGTCGTTTCACCGATTTGCGTCATACTCGTGACCATTGGTGGGAAAATCCAGCTTTGCTCAAGCGGCTCTGATAGTGTACTTCCGCGCTCGAGGCTAGCTCTTGCATCAAGCATCACTTTTCCGACGACGGGGTTACCACTTACCTTTTCAGAAATTGTTAATGCTTGTAAAATTGGCACTGCTGCGCTGAAAAGTGATGCCAGTGTACGCATTAAACGCGCGATAGCTGTTTTTTGAAGCAATGGCCCGAAAAGTGGCAATTTCAATAGCATGTAATGAACATTGAAATGAAATTGCTTATTATTTTTGAATAAATAAGCGAATACAGCAATAGCTACAATGACGACAAGTAAAACAAGCCACCAAAACTTTTGGAGCCATGCACTAAAGGCGACAGTAATCACTGTAATTGTCGGTAGCTCTGCCCCCATATCTTCAAAGGATGTAACAAAGCTTGGGACAATGACAATAAGTAGAAATGCGACAACGACGATAATTAAAACAGTTAAAACGGCTGGGTAAGCTAACGTCGATTGCACTTTTTTCTTCAAATTGTATTGCTTTTCAAACATATTAGCTAAGCGTTCAAGCGTGCTATCAATATTCCCTGTTGCTTCCCCAGAGCGCATCATATTGATGAATAGCTCTGGAAATACTTTCGGATGCTTGCTCACAGCCCCTGAGAAGGCGATACCTGAGCGCACATCATCCTCCACTTGCTCTAGCGCTCTTTTTAACGGCTTTGAAGTGGATTGACGAGCCAAAATATTTGTTGCCTCTACAATTGAAACACCTGCGCGTATTAATGTCGCAAATTGCCTACAGTAAATAACAAAATCTTGGTTTTTTACTTTAGCACCAATATTAATCTCCATATGCATGATACTTGAAGATTCGCTAATCTCACGTGGATTAATGCCACGCTCACGCAGTTTGGCAATGGCTGCATTTTGATTTGCCGCCTCAATTGTGCCCTTTTTCGTGACACCTGCTGAAGTGCGACCCGTATACTTAAAAACCGTCAAATGTATTCACCTACATTCATAAATGGACGCGCATCCTCCAACGCAATTTGCCCAGCGGACACAAGCCCTTGGATTGACGTTTCCAGCGTATGCATGCCAAGTGCTCGATTCGTTTGCATCACACTTGGAATTTGATGAATTTTCTCATTGCGAATTAAATTTGTCACAGCGGGAATTGCAACAAGTATTTCCGTTGCTGCCACACGCCCCTTTTTACCTTTGCGCACAAATAGACGTTGGGAAATAATACCTTGTAAAACATTGGCTAGCTGAATGCGTATTTGTCCCTGCTGATGCGGTGGAAATACGTCAATAATGCGGTCAATCGTCGTTGGAGCACTTGATGTATGCAATGTGCCAAAAACGAGATGCCCAGTTTCTGCCGCGGTAATAGCAGTCGAAATCGTTTCTAAGTCACGCATCTCCCCGACTAAAATAATATCAGGGTCTTGACGTAATGATGCACGCAAGCCGTTTGCAAAGCTTTCCGTATCCACACCGACTTCGCGTTGATTGACGACTGATTTTTTATGTGTATGCAAATACTCAATCGGGTCTTCAAGCGTAATAATATGCTTCGCTTTATTCGTATTAATATAGTCAATCATTGCTGCTAAAGTTGTTGATTTCCCGGAGCCTGTAGGACCTGTTACTAAAATCAAACCTTGAGGCTTGTCCGCCAAATCGAACAGTACACTCGGCATATTTAAAGAGTCGATTGTTGGGATTTCACTTGAAATTAAACGAGCTGCAACAGCACTTGTATTGCGTTGATGATATGCATTCACACGAAATCGGCAGAGGCTTTCTAACGAATAATTAAAATCCGTTTCCCCCTTATCCTTATATTCCTGCGCCTTATGGTTTGGAATTAGTTCCTGAACCATCGTATTTAATTGCTCATGTGTAATCATGTCATTACCGTAAGGAGCTAGCTTGCCGTCAATACGATACATTGGTGGAATACCGACAGTTAAATGTAAATCGGATGCCTTTTGCTCATAAGCATGCATTAATAATTCTCGAATTGAGTGTGTCATCGTCTCACTCCCCTACTCTACAGTTGCTACTCGTAGCACTTCCTCAGTTGTTGTTACACCTTCCAGCACCTTTAGTAAGCCGTCCTTCAGCAATGTGTTATAGCCCTTTTCCTTCATATAATTTGCTATGACACTTACATTTTGACTGTTTAAAATATGTTCCTTTAGTTGACGGTCTACTAAAAGTAGCTCATGAATCGCCATACGCCCCCTGTAGCCTGTATTGCTACAAGATGGGCAGCCGCGTCCACGTGCAACTGTTTCTACAGTTAAACCGTTTTCTACAAAAATGGCTTTTTCACGCGCTGTTGCTTCAACCGTCTGCTTGCAATCTCGACACACTCTGCGCACTAAACGCTGTGCCATCACACCAACTAATGAGGAAGAAATTAAAAACGGCTCAATCCCCATATCCTTCAAGCGTGAAATAGACTCAACTGCGCTATTTGTGTGCAATGTGCTAAGCACTAAGTGACCTGTTAAAGAAGCACGTACCGCAATTTGTGCTGTTTCAAAATCTCGTATTTCCCCAATCATCACGATATCGGGGTCTTGACGTAAAATCGAACGAAGACCTGTTGCAAAAGTGAGTCCTACTTCCTCTTTCACTTGCACTTGGTTAATACCTGCAAGCTGATATTCCACTGGGTCTTCCACTGTAATAATATTGACTGCCTCATCATTCAAATTAGAAAGAGCAGCATATAATGTGCTGGATTTCCCTGAACCTGTAGGACCAGTAATTAAAACAATACCATTTGGACGTTGTATCATTGAGCGGAAAAGCGCTTCGTTTTGCTCTGTAAAACCAATTTGATCAATATCAGTTGGTGCATTGCTTAAATCAAGCAAACGCATCACGATTTTTTCACCGTAAATTCCCGGAAGCGTTGATAAACGAATATCAACGGGCTTAAAATTCACTTGAATTTTAATGCGACCATCCTGCGGTATACGGTTTTCTGTAATATTTAAGTTGCCCATGATTTTAATACGAGCAGTAATAATATTTTGCATATGCTTTGGTAAAGAGCGCTCTGTCCGTAATACGCCGTCTACACGATAGCGCACGCGAAATTCCGTTTCATGTGGGTCAAAATGAATATCTGAGGCGCGCTGTGCAACACCGTTAGCAATAATTTGGTTAACGAGACGTACGATAGGCGAATCATCATCTGTAATTTCCTGCTGCGCCTCCGCGCGTGTCGCTGCATCTCCTAAGTCAGATAATGCTGCTTCCATCGACTCCTGCAAATCATAATATTTTGTAATTGTGCGATACAAATCGTCTTTTGCGGCAATACTCACTTCAATTTGACAGCCTGTCGCCATGCGCACTTCTTCGATTGCAAAATAATCCATCGGGTCTGCCATCGCGATAAACAATTTATTTTTATCACGTCGAATTGGCATAATGCTCGCGCGCTTTGCTAATTCAGCAGGCACAAGCTTGATTAATTCCGGCTCTATAGCATACTGATTTAGATGAATATGCGGAATACCTAATTGAAATTCAAGCACTTCAATTAATTGCTGCTCTGTCAAAAAGTTTTCTTTAATAAGGAAGTCGCCAAGCTTCTCATCACGATTTTTCGTTTCGAGTGCATGATTCAATTGTTCATCTGTAATAACCCCTGCTTCGACAAGTAAATCTCCAAGACGTTTTCTAGCTGTTCCCTTCACGCTATACTCTTCCTCCCTCTAAGGCGTAACTAAATTGCCTCCTTTATCGTAATAGCTACCTGCTGGTAAATCCTTTTCACCCTGTGGCAATGTGGGGAGTTGCCCTATCCCATTATCATAATCAGCTAAACCATCGCCATTCAAATCAAGCTTCGGCTTTTCTCTCAAAGATTGCCCCGGGCTCTGCTCTGAATAGTCCACCGAAGTTGATGTAGCTTCCGGCTGCTTTGTCGACTTTAAAATAACGCGATGTGCTGGTGCATAATAATCTTTACTAATAAGCTCCCCCTCTGGCTCATCCGCGCTATAGCGCATTACGGAAACACGCAAGCCTGCTCGTCCTTCCTCGATAAGCTGCTCCTGTCCTACAGGTAAATTTTTGGAATAGCGTGTAATAACACGTGGAGAAATTTCGTAATCTCTCGTTACTTGCACACCAACATTTTGACTATTTTTAGGACCGTAAGCCTCTGCTTTTAAATTGTCGCCTTCAAGCGTCATTTTTAACTCTATTGCATAATCCGTTGTATTTAAAAATTTCAAATCCTTTGAACCGTTACGTGTTATAGCCGCCTCTATGCCCGGTTCCAAATAGGAGGGTATGCTATTTTGGGATGCTCTTTCATAAATCTCACTATTCGTTTTTAACGCAATGCTATAAAGCATCGATGCAATGAAATTTAACGCTTCACCATTAGCACGGTCTTTCTCTTCTCCTAATGCTTCCACTAAAGAAAAGGGTTGTCCTGGTATAA
Source organism: Metasolibacillus sp. FSL K6-0083 (assembly GCF_038630865.1). NCBI lineage: Bacteria > Bacillati > Bacillota > Bacilli > Caryophanales > Caryophanaceae > Metasolibacillus > Metasolibacillus sp. FSL K6-0083. The sequence goes on from NZ_CP152046.1 coordinate 1,296,418, forward strand.
CCAGCTGCTCATTTATTGCTTGTACTAAATCAGATAGACCCGCCGCCGCTTCTGGAATTGGTTGAATTTCTAATGCGATACGCTCAGTGTCATATGCGTTTAAATTTTTAACGTCCGCTTCTATTTCATGAGAGGCCAAATTAGTGGCCTGTGCCAATACCTTATGATAGGTAGAATCAGCTTCCCAAACTTTCACTTTTTCAATTTCTGCCATCAACGCTTCATTTACCGTAATTTGTAGCGGTAGCTGTACGATGCGCTTTGGCTTCCAAAATGAAAACCACGATTTTTTCGTCATTTGCTCGTATGTGACAATTGTGCTGTCAACATCAAAATGAATGGCTGCCGCATTGAAGCTAAGCGTTGTACCAGCACCCGACACGATAATCGGCTCACTCGTCCATTGATTGACCGCTTCCTGCACCTTTTCTCTAATATCATCCGTTTTCAAATCATCTACTACTATTCCACCGATTGTGGATTGTCCACTATTTGAATCAGCGTAGGATAAATTAGTAGGATAAATCATATAGATAAGAAGAACTACTGAAGTCACGAGAAGGCATACTTTTAAACTAATCCTCACACATAACACCTCACTTATTTTTCAAAGTCAATTTTCTCCTACCATCTATTGCCTTTAGAATACACTAGTAATAGCCCCTTTGTATATACTATTCGACCTATTTTCAATAAATTAAAATATTTTTCATGACTTTTACATTATTTTTTTCAAAAAAATAATATTAACACTTCACTTTTCTATTAAAAAGACGAAAATATACCTATATAATAGATTCAAATAAATTAATTGAAACCTAATTTATTCGGAATAAATAGTCACATCTTGTCTAGCGATAACGAATAAAGTAGCTAATATATTTATTATAAAGCTTTTTTTCATTTAATTTCTAGGTTAAAATAAGCATAATAACCTATTTCAATTTACTTCTAATAAAAAAGAATTAAATTATATCCCTAATTATTAAATACCCTTTTTTTATATGAAAGCAACTAGGGCTAAATTAGGAATTTGCAGATTGTTTTCCAAATTTTCTTTCGACTGTTAAGCAGTATTTCAACTAAATTTATTTCATGAATGTGAAGGAGGAGAACTTTTTGATAAAGCACTTAAATAATTATAAGGGTATGACTTTAATTGAAGTGATAGCTGCTCTTGTATTAATTGGCATTGTGTTAATCTCCTTTTTCGGGCTGCTTATCCAATCAAATAAAACAACACATAAATCAAATGATATTATGGACGCTACCTATGTGGCTCAGATGGAAATGGAAAAGTTTTATAATGCAAGTGGTGCTGCTAGCTCCTATGAAAATCTTGCTAGCCTTTACGAACTGAGTGAGGAACCTGGTACCTCCTATTCTTCATTGCCGGAAAAAACATATACTTACTTACCACGCGAAGAAGGTAATTTTACGTATTACTTAACATTACAAACTTTCGCAGAAGGCTCTACCTATGAAAATGCGGTCTATGTACATCTTGAAGTTGTTGAAAACAGGACAAATAGTAAAGCAACCATGGAAAATGTTTATATACTAGGGGGGGCAAACTAATATGCGTTTACTCCGAAACAGTAAAGGCTTTACATTGTTTGAAGTGTTAGCTGTCATTGTTATCCTCGCTATCGTGTCGATGCTAAGCATTAGCCTCGTTACTTCTGCAACAAAGCAGCAAATCGAGCAGAGTACACATAATCATGATATTAAAGAGATTTCTTATGCTTTAAAGGTGATTACGAAGGATTTTAGGAAAAGCGATGATTTTAAAGATGAATCTGATGAGTCAATGAATCCTCAGATTAAATCATACAAATTTATATTAAATGATGCGGAGTTTGCAACATATAGATTAGAGGATAATCAAATTTTCCGAAACTCACAAATTATCGCAACAAATATTAAAGACTTATCGATTACCTCTAATTCAATACAAATCGAAAGTTTAAATGATCAAATTGTAAATACCGAAATAAATTTTAGGGAGGGTTCAAATTGATAAAGTACATTAAAAATAATGAAGGTTCTGCACTTGTTATCGCTTTATTCTTAGTTGTAATTATTTCAATTCTAGGTATCTCTTTGCTCTCCATTTCTTCAAATAGTTTAAAACAAGTAGACTATGAACGTACTGACCAAGCTGTTTTTTATATTGCTGAAGCTGGAGTAAACTTAGCCAAATTAGATGTAATAGATGACCTTAAATCTATTCGAAAAGCGGCACTCGATGATCTCAATCTATGGATTGACAGTGAGAATACTACTAGAAGAATTGAAAAGAAACCTAGTTTAAAAAAATCAGAAGTTAATATTAAATACAAAGAAATCTTTCAAACAAAATATGAAGATTTTGATTTTTCTATAGATTCATATGACATCTCTTCAGGAAAAGAAGCAATAATTTCTGTATCGAAAATTTCCGAGACAATTATAGATGAAAAAAAATTTTATCAAGTTCAAATAATATCAAAAGGTGAAATTCAAAATGCTAGCTCACGGGAAGTAACTCAAATTATCCAAATGCAAGAGCCTTGGATTAATATAGGGGATGATGACGGTACTAGCGGGGAGGTTGACCCTCCTAACAATGAAACAAGTAGTGTTTTAGAAAAGTACGGAGCTATAACCTCTGGTGATATTGAACTTACAGGCAGTTCTGTAATAGATGGAAAAGTTGCTGCCAATGGAGATATTACTTTTGGTTGGAGCACGAGTATTACAGGTGATATAAACCTTAATCCAAATAAAAAACTTATATCTCCCAATGCCCGTCCTAATAAAATACTTGATCCAATAAATTTTGATACAGCAGACTATTCCCCCCCCTTTCCAGATGACAAATTTATTGAATTAAATAACTTGGCAACACTGAATAACTATACCACAGATAAAGGTATTCATTTAGTTAAAAATGGTTCCTTAGATATGGTAGACAAAACTGATGGAAGCATTTTAACACTTATAGGAGACACAAAATTAGACCTTCTAAATTTTAAGGGTAATCGAACACTCTACATCGATGTGGGGGATCAAAACATTAATTTATATATCTCTCATTTAAAATATGAAGATCAAGGTCATATCGAGTTAATAGGAAATGGAACATTAAATCTTTATACTCCTAAAGTAAGTTTAAGACACGATGCTAGTAGCATAAATAGTAAAGGGGATCCATCAAAATTCAACTTATTTTATAATGGTATTAGCCATTTAAATCTTAATGGTAATCGAGATATTAAAGGTTCAATCTATAACAAAAGCGCGCCTGTGTCAATAGGTAACAGCACTAGATTGCATGGTAATATTTTTACTAATGGAAACAGTGTAACTATCAGTGGCTCAACACCTACTACTGGTCAATTTATCATAGCTCCTAATGCCCATGTTGATGTCGCTGGCTCTGCAAGGGTCGTCGGTACTGTTGTTGCGAAAAGTGTTAAGGTGGTTGGCTCAGGTAAAATAACCTATGGTGAGCCTCTTATTCCATTACCTGGTTCTAATAACGCATTTAAAGATTTTGAGCAGATTCTTGAGATGGAGGAATTTGATTTATTTTACACCAATATGATTGAAAATTAAAAGCTAGATGGTATTCTAATAAATGGTTAATTATACCTCATATTCACATCAGAGAGGTTCTATATAATAATGTAAAAAGACAAAATCTGCTCTTTTGGTTAATATAAAAGTTCTCACACAACCTTCTACCAAAGGAGCACATTTGTCTGATGGCTTGTTTAACACACTAGTAACAAATTTATAATGATTTTCAAGTATGGAACTTGCCACTTTTTTAAACCAGTTTTACGCCAGCTTTTGCATGCCGTAAAGTGTATGTCGAAATCAGCTTTACGAAGATTCTTGAGGGGCTATCAGCCAAACACCATACAACTCCTGAATATTTTCTACAACATAGTCCTTAGAATCTTTTTTTTGTGCCAAATGAAACAACAGGTACAGGTACATAGTAAACTACGAAAAAAGAGCCTGTATTTCTGAATATTAAGGACATAATCTCAAAAAAAACAAGTCTTCGTCGCTGAGGAAATCACAGAGCGAAGCGTGCGGTTTTCATTTTTTATATTATGAAACGATAAAGCAACACAAGGGCCAACTTTCTGAAAAGAAATCTTCTGAAAACTGGCTATTTACTGTTTATGTCGTGCAATAGTAGATATTTTTGAATTTGTACCTATTGCCCTTCCCTCTCATCCGCATAACTTTAGCAATGATGGCACCTTCATCTAAAATTAGTTTTATGTTCCCTTTATAAACAAAGTATCGCCGATTCGTTAAACGAAGTTTTCCCCACTAGGCTAACATAGCACATAATTACCACAATCATTTCGCTCAAATAAGGTGCTTCACAACGATTGAAGATACCGCTCCACATCCTCAATACTAGTAAATGTAGTACTATTTATAATCAATAGCTGCAAATTTTCAGCATTCATCCGTCCAATACTCTCCACTACTTCAGTTGGGATTGCTGCAAAACGATTTTGAAGTAGCTGTAGCGCTGTCTCAAAGAGGGCATTTGTCGCTCCTTCTTCTTTGCCTATTTCCATACCTTCTTCTCTACCTATTTCAATACCTTTTTCCATCGCCTCTTGTTCGCGCATTTTCGCCTCTTCTATTGCAGCTTCCTCATCTAAAATATGTTTTAAGCGTCCCTCGTAGGCATGGTATTGCGCATCTGTTAAGCTTAGTTCTCTCCACTGAGTTAGTGCATCAAATAATTGCTCATCTCTCATTGCAATCACCTCCAGCTCTTTATAAATGTCCTCATATATTTCCTTCTCTTTCCGATGATTGACTACCCCTAATAGAAGTAACCATCTTGCTAGTACATCATTCCATGGGTCAAGTTTTTGCTCTTTCCAGTCTCTCAGCAGTTTGGGTATCTCGATAAAATGAAATTCCATGACATCCGTTAACAAGGAGCTGTCCAAAAAGCCATACACAGCCTGCATATTGGACAGCGTGTAACGTTTGACAAAAGAGTGTTTACTTTCAATAAAAATGGAGCGATGAAAGCCTTTATTTCAATGCGGCGTCAAAATAAAATGGACTTTTCCCCATGTCTATTTCCTCAACAATCTCCCCGACAACAGCATTCCTGCTGCACCAACGACGATAAAGAGAATTGCACGAATTAGTAGATTTAATGTTGCTAAGTCGAAGAAAATAAGCTTTAATATCGCAATGAGCAATAGGATGAAGCCTGCTGCCGCAACCTTTTTCCATTGTTTCCTTCGGCCAATAATGATTGTGAGGCTTGCGATAGTGAAGAGTGTTAGTGTTTTTAGCATAATTGCAATACCCCACGTGAATACATCAATCATTTCTAAATAAGAAATAAGGTTGATGAAATAAAGTGTGATGATGAAAATACCAGAAATCATGTATATTTCAATATATTTTTCAATGAACTTTTGCCATTTTTGATAAATGCGTCCTTCTTCATATAAATCTGCAAGTAGTGCGAGCAGTGTTAAAATAAAGATGCCGCGCGTTACAAGCTGCAAGAAAACATGCGTATCATCTACAAGCCCTGTTGATAGCAATGTAATGCCTTGCGTTAAATAGCAAACAATTAAAATAATTGGTACGAAATTGCCTATCCAGCGGTGATTCACAATGAAAGCTATAAGCATAGAAATAGCAGTTACACTAAAGACGATATACGGAATGTACTGTGCTGTTGAAATATAAGCATAGTCCAGTTTCGTCATATAAAGCATTAAAAACAGTACAATAGCTGCTGCAATGCTATCAATTATATAATATTTTTCTATCAATTGTTCAAAGTGCGTTGGCTCTTCCTTCGGCATTTTCGCATAAATATAAGCTGAAACAATGCTGATAATTAAAACAAGCAATGCGATATTTTCTACATGCCAAAAAGGTCGAACATCAGTTGTGAAGTATAACGCAAAAGCCATCAGAAATAGCAATGCAGTATAGGTAACTTTCATTAATGGCGCACGCAAGCGAATCGCTAGCATTATGCCTGCCACAGCAGATAAAACAAGAGCTACCCTGCTATAGCCAGCTGCGAAATCGAATGTAAGTACGATGTTAAATGTTAATAGCATTGCGATAGTCGCGCTAATATCGAAAACTTGACGCTCACTATTTTTGTATACGACAAAAGCCATAAAAGCATAGAGGGCAAACACAATGAATAAATAAATAATTTGATACGGCTCATCAAAAATAATGAGGTTAAGTAGTAATAGGGTAAAGCTACTTATACTAAACAACGCACCTTGCTGCAGGAGCTTCCACTTCTCGCTTCGTTTAAATAACTGCCACCAGCTCTTTAAAAATAGCGCCAATACAACGATATAGCTCATTGCGAAATACGGCGTTTGCTTGAATTGTGTAAACCAAATAATTTGTATTGCAAGCAATGAGAAAAACATCCCGATATAGAGGGCAATATGTTGATTATGCTTCATTATAACAAGCTGCATTGCCATAAAAATAAGGACAACATAAATTAAAATAAATAGCTTACTAAAATCCATAAACTCCAATAAATATGGTAATAATAAAGATGTGAATACAACGAAGCTTGATAATGCCTCGCTTCCTTTCACATAGCTAATTACAATACCGTATGCAACGTATAGTACAGCAATAATAAGTGCAAATGTTAAAGTAAATATTTCGTATAAAATAGCACCTGCTGCCGTCGCTAAAATCCCGATTATAAAGGAGCCACCATATAATGCGACAAGCATTGGGCTAAGTGTTACTTTGTTCTTTTCAGAGCGCCATGCATAAATGCCAATTGCAATTGACACGATATATGCTGCAAATACTTTCAAAGTGTCCGATAAAAGTCCAAAATCACTCGCTAATTTTAATCCCCATAATATACCAAGCACTAAAATAATCATAAAAACTTTCGGTAAAATAGTCGTTATTCTTTCCTCAAAGGAACGTTTCGGCTTCGGTGTCACCGCCTGTTTTTCCTGCACAGCCTTTGTTTCTAGCCCACTAATCATTTCAGGCGCTGGCTTCTCTACAGCATTGCGTTCAAACTGTGGCACTAGCTGGCGTATTGCAGAAGGCTGCTCCTTCGGCTGCTGTCTATTTTGCTGCTTTAGCTCAGCTAGTTCCTTTGTTAATTGCTGTACTTCCCGCTCTAGCTTTTCCACCCTTTCTTGCCACTCTCGCTCCATCCATCCCACCTACCTTTTGCCTTTTTTCTATTTTAGCATAGTCGTACAGAATGGTGACATCTGGTATTACAATCATTTTGCCTTGCTTTAATTAGGTATAAAGTATTGATTTTCAGGATAAGGCTGTCCAAAAAGCCGTGCATAGCCGGCATTTTGGACAGTAGCAATGATGTTTCACAAAATGTTGATTCATATAAACAGAAAGCGCCTCTTTTAAAAATGGGATGAACATTGGCTTTAGCAGTGTTAGCTTTCAGTAAAAGTGAAGCGATGAAAACATTGATTTCAATGCGGTGGCAAAACAAAATGTACTTTTCGGACAGCCCCGCTTGCCACCTTTATCAATTACACCGAGGTATAATTAATTAAAAAAATTGCCTGGAAGCGGCGCACTAGCCCACTTTCAGACAACCTTTTCTTCTCTATTTTACTAATTGTTCTTGGAAATATGCCTCAATCTCTTTCCAATTATTTACGCGAATAAAGCCTTCTGTTGACAGATTGTATGGCATTGAATATAAAATGCCTGTTCCTTTAAATGCCTCTAGCTGATAAGGGCTATCGTCAATTAAATAATCTGTATGAATAACTGCCTTTGTCCCACAAAATACGATGTTTTGCTTATTTATAAATGGGAAATGACGCTCTAGCCATTCATATTTTGCATTAAAGGAGCCCGGTACTTCCATTGCTGCTGTCGCAATAAAAATATCGTAATCCTCCTGCAATTTTTGTACAACTTCAATAGCATCTGTATCCAGCACTTCTAAGTCGCCAAAGAAATGTGGCTCATTCATGCACTCATATAACTTTCTAGTCTGTTCTTCAGGTAAGTCACGTCGTGTCCCTGCAATAAATTCTTCATCTGTATAATTTGTATTGAAATTTTCATTCACTGTTTTACACAGTTTTTTATAAAAATTTGCTAACACTTGATCCATATCAATCGCGATACTTTTTCTCATTATATGCCCTCCCTCTAGTTCCTAACTTTAGTGTAATCAACTTGTGAACTAGAAACAAGCGCATCCAAGGAACTTAACAAATTTTACAAAGTCAACACCTTACATATTTACGTTTAAAACCAATGCGGTCTTTCTCTATCTCTTTTTCAATGTTTTGTAACGCGTTTAACATACTGCTTTTTTTATTGTCCCTCTTCATCTCAACAACACCAATTTGTTTTGCAATAGCAAGTGCCTCCTCGTGCAACGGCTTAAAAGACACGCCGACAGTTGTTACAAAATTATTCATGGCAGATTTTGCTCGCTCTGGTGCATGATGAATCGTCTCCTTTACCACTTCTAACATCGTTAAAAGCTTACTTTTCGAAAATTCCTCATCCTTACGATTGCCAAGTAGCCAGCAATAACAGCTATAGCCCGCGGACATTTTCAGCTCCTCATCACTTGCAATCCATTTATCTGCTACTTGCTGTGCAATAGTGGCCTCCGCTAATGTGACAGCGACAACATAATCAGACAGCATGTAAAAATAGGCCTTCTCAATCCAACGGTCATAATCAGCCTCAGTCATCGTATTTGGCTCTGCAATCACACCTGCAAAATACATCGCATCATAATTGCCTGTCGCATATAACTGCTCTGCAAGTTCTTGATTCGTTTTAATTTTTTTCGCCATTGGCTTCATTGCACCAGTCGCCACGCCAAAAACAGGCTCAGTTGCACCATTCGAGCAATAAATTTTTTTCGTACGCTCTTTTCCTAATGCCTCTAGTTCCTGCATCACTGCTTGATAATCCATCAAATTGCCTCCTTAATTGTCCTCTATTGTTGGATTTTTATCGCCCATTGCCTCCAAAAGTAGCATATCAATCCGCTCTTCCAACCTCCCTTTTTGTCTTTCGTTTAACAAAAGTAGCTTTTGAATCATTGCCTTATCTTCCACATTGATTACGTCAAATTGTGCGGTATCTTCTGCACCTATTAAATTTTCTGATTTAGTCGGGTAATATTCTTTTCCTACTAACAACCATTCAATCGACACGGAGAAAAAGCTAGCTAGCTTATAGATTGCCTCTGTATCAGGAATTCGATTGCCGCTAATATAATTGCTAATTGCATTTTTGGAAATACCAGTTGCCCTTGCAACATCTACTTGCTTTAAATTTCTCTCTCGGAGTTTTGCTATAATTCTTTTACCAACGCCTTGAAAGTTAACGTCCAAGTTTTATTACACCCCTTCCTAACAAAATGACAACAAACGAGAACTAACTCTCTTTACTTAAGTACCCTTTCATTGTACAATAAATTATAGATTAAGTGAAACTTCAATCAGTGGGAATGTTCACTCAAGTCTTGAAGCGGGCGTCTTACTGCTCGTTAATGCGGGATAAACGTATATATTAAATAGTTTATCATTTTCATTTCCCACCAATGAAGAAATGTCGCCTTCAATTACACTAAGGCTAACACCGCTTTAAATTTTTGAGCAAGCGCGAGTAATTTCTTCAAAACCCGTGAAGCCTTATGCCCACACAATGTTGGTCACTCAGTCGTTATCTTAGCATGCGATATTTTTGGACTGAGTTCCTATGATTCAGTGGGTGTTTGGATAAATTAAATCCGTTATAGATGATTTGACAAAAGGACAATATAGGGTACAGCGAATGAATGCAATAGCTTCATAAGGAGGACAATTTGGAAACAATCATATTTTTTGTATGTATTATATTAGTAGCTTCTATTTTACAAACAAGCACTGGGTTTGGATTTTCTATCATGGCAACACCTTTTTTATTGATGTTATTTCTTCCACAAGAAGCAATACAAATAAACATCATCATATCTCTATTTATTTCAATTTCTTTAATATGGAAAATAAGGGAAAATGTTGATTTTGATATTTTAAAAAGACTTGTTATTGGAAGTATGGTTGGTGTACCTTTTGGTATTTTATTTTTTATTACGATTGACAGTACCTCAATAGTTTGAATTAGCTAAAATATAAAAACTGTAGGGATTGCATCTATTTCCCTACAGTCATAATTATATTTAATAAGACTTCAAATAATGGTCTAGCTCCCATTGGTGCACAGTGGAGCGATACATTTCAAATTCGATTTCTTTCGCTTCTTTGAAGTTTGCATAAATATGCTCGCCTAATGCTTTTTGTACAACCGCATCTTTTGCTAGTAATGTGAGTGCATCGTCTAATGCAGCGGGTAGGTTTACAATGCCATTTGCTTGGCGCTCTTCCTCCGTCATCACATAAATATTGCGATTCACCGCTGCTGGTGGTGTCATTTTTTTACGGATGCCTTCTAAACCAGCTTCTAAAATAACAGCCATTGCTAAGTATGGATTCGCTGATGGGTCGACAGAACGTACTTCTATACGTGTTGAAATGCCACGTGATGATGGAATACGAATTAATGGTGAACGGTTTTGCGCTGACCATGCAACATAGCAAGGGGCTTCATAGCCTGGTACTAGACGTTTATAAGAGTTAACAGTTGGATTTGTTATCGCTGTGAAGCCTTGTACATGCTCTAACACACCTGCCATAAATTGCATCGCTGTTTCGGATAAGCCAAGCGTCGTCGCTTCATCATAAAAGGCATTCTCATTTCCTTTAAATAAAGAAACATTAAAGTGCATGCCTGAACCCGCTTCACCAAATAGTGGCTTTGGCATAAACGTTGCATGTAAGCCATGCTTTCGGGCAATGGTTTTAACTACTAATTTAAACGTTTGGATATTATCACATGCTTTTATAGCATCAGCATATTTAAAATCGATTTCATGCTGGCCCGGTGCTACTTCGTGGTGGGATGCTTCAACTTCAAAGCCCATTCCCTCAAGTTCAAGCACAATGTCACGACGACAATTTTCACCTAAATCGGTTGGTGCTAAATCAAAATAACCTCCATGGTCATTTACCTCTAAAGTAGGCTCGCCTCTTTGATCAAGCTTAAATAAGAAAAACTCTGGCTCTGGTCCTAAGTTAAAATTAGTGAAGCCCATTTCTTCCATTTCTTTTAATACACGTTTTAAATTTGAGCGTGGGTCGCCAGCAAAAGGTGTACCATCTGGGTTTGCGATATCACAAATAAAGCGTGCTACTTTCCCTTTTTCAGCAGTCCATGGGAAAATCATAAACGAATCATAGTCAGGGAATAAATACATATCTGACTCCTCGATGCGCACGAAGCCTTCTATTGAAGAGCCATCAAACATCATCTTATTGTCTAACGCCTTATCTAATTGACTAACTGGAATTTCAACATTTTTAATTGTTCCTAAAATATCAGTGAACTGTAATCTTATAAATTTTACTTCTTGCTCATGTACCAGTTTTTTAATGTCTTCTTTTGTGTACTTACCCAAATGTACCACTCTCCTAAATTAGTTTATCCCCACCTATTGATAAAAACGCGAAAAATTCCCTTGACGAATAGATGTTTTTTGCATGCTACGTGCTTGGAGCATCTCCTCTCGCATAATACGGCGTAATTCACGATCTGAAATTTCCTTTTGCTCTAAAGTAAGCTGGTTTTTTCTCTCGAATACTTTTTTTATACCTGCCATATTCGTGCCTCGCTCAAGCAATTCTTTTATTTCTAACAATACATCAACATCATTTAATGAAAACATTCGTCTATTTCCCTCTGTGCGATGTGGTTGAATTAAATTGTGCTCTTCATAATAGCGGATTTGGCGCGCTGTTAAGTCGGTTAGCTGCATCACAATGCTAATTGGTAACACTGGCATAGTTCGTCGAATTTCACTACCCATTTAATTCACCTCCGTTTTTTATAATACGCCTCCCTTTTTTTCATGTCAACGCTCATGTAAGGAAACCTCACATGGTTTTTTTCTAAAAAAACTGCCCGAAAACAATACTTTTTCGGGCAGTTTTATGCGGTATTGTAACGAACCTTGGCTCGAAATGTTTTTTCAGACGCCTCTTTCTTGCTTATACTAATTTTTGAACAGCACTGCATATCGCATATTTCACGTGCTCATATGTTAAACCGCCTTGCACAAAGGCTGTAAATGGTGGACGAATCGGACCATCCGCCGTTAATTCAATACTCGAACCTTGAACAAACGTCCCTGCTGCCATAATTACATCATCCTCATAGCCCGGCATATAAGCCGGCTCTGGAGCAAAGTGGGCATTAATTGGGGATGCCGCTTGAATTTCACGACAAAATGCCACCATTTGTTCGGCTGTTTGGAATGAAACAGATTGAATTAAATCTGTACGTGGTTCGCTATAATGCGGCGATGTTGTCATGCCGATTTCCTCTAGCATAGCGGAAGTGAAAATGGCTCCTTTTAATGCTTGGGCAACAGTATGTGGCGCTAGGAAAAAGCCTTGGTAAAAGTCTGCTAACGTATTTAGTGTTGCACCCGCCTCTGCACCGATACCCGGAGATGTCATGCGATACGCGCATTTTTCTACTAAGTCAGCACGCCCTGCAATGTAACCACCAATTTTCGCAAGCCCAGCACCAGGATTTTTTATTAAGGAACCCGCCATTAAATCAACACCAACCTCTGTCGGTTCAAGCTGTTCAACAAATTCCCCATAGCAATTATCTACAAAAATGACTGCATGAGGTGCAACTAGACGAATTTGCTCCACCATTGCGCCAATTTCAGCAACTGTGAACGATGGACGGCTTGCATATCCCTTTGAACGCTGAATCGCAATCATTTTTGTTTTTTCATTTACTGCTTGGCGCACACCATGCCAATCAATATCTTTATTATCAATTAAATCAATATGACTATATTTAATGCCAAAATCCTTCAATGAGCCCGTATCCTTATCGCCACCATCAACAATGGATTGAAGCGTGTCATACGGCTTACCTGTAATATACAGAAGTTCGTCACCCGGACGCAAAACGCCGAATAAGCTAAGTGTAATGGCATGAGTCCCTGAAATAATTTGCGGTCGTACAATCGCCGCCTCTGCTCCGAATACTTGAGCATATACACGCTCTAAATTATCACGCCCTTCATCATCATAGCCGTAACCGTTTGAGGGCTGTAAATGATAATCAGATACTTGATTTTCTTTAAAGGCCGCTAATACCTTTTGTTGATTAAAAAAAGCATTTTCGTCTGCGTGTTTATGAAATGCTGCTACTTTATTTTCAATTTGCGCAGCAAGCGTTAATGTTTGTTCTGTTAAATTTGACGTAAACATAGGTATCTCCTTATTTTTCATTGATAGTTTTTAGTCCTCTCCCATCTTATCAACTATATTTATCACGTCAACTATTTACCCTTTACTATTGTTTCATTAATTGTTATGCTCGATTTTGCTAACTAAAATATTTATTACATACGTTTAAAGGAGTTTGAAAATGGCTTGGGAAGTTTTTAGTATTATCGGGACAATCGCCTTTGCATTGTCTGGCGCCATTGTTGCAATGGAAGAGGAGTATGATTTGTTCGGGGTTTATTTACTCGGCGTTGTAACGGCATTCGGCGGTGGAGCTATCCGCAATTTATTAATTGGCTTACCGGTAACTACTTTATGGAGTCAAGAAATGATGTTTCAAATTGCGCTTGCAGCAATTACATTGTTTTTCTTAGTGCCCTATCGATTTATGAAACATTGGAATCGCTGGGGCAATTTATCTGATGCGATTGGTCTCGCTGCTTTTGCAGTACAAGGGGCGATGTTTGCAGTTAAATTAGAGCTCCCTCTTAGCGCAGTTATTGTTGCCGCGGTGCTAACTGGTTCTGGTGGTGGCATCGTGCGAGATTTGCTCGCACGTCGTAAACCAACCGTATTGCGCGATGAAATTTACGCGATGTGGGCAGCTAGTGCTGGCTTAATTATTGGGCTTCAAATTTTTACAGGCGATTTGTTTTTATATGTAATGTTCGCAGCAGTTACTGCTTTGCGGATTTTATCTTATTTACGCGGCTGGCGCTTACCACGTAAAAAATTATCAGTGAAATAAATAGACATCCGAGAGTCTTTATTTACGGTTTCTGCGAGGTCATCTGTGATTTTCGCTGAGGTATTTGCGGTTTCCACTTTTGAGCTATCAATTTCATTTATAATGAATGATGAAAAAATGACACTGAAAAAATCAATTTCCTACAAACGTGTTACAAATCGATTTTTTTGTAGCTAAATTCGATGGAAAGAAAGGATTTATATTGCGAAAAATACTTTTCCTATAGTTTTTCAGTGCTCTCGCCAGATAAAAGAGAAGAGATGAAAACTTTTATTTCAATGCGTCGTCAAAGCAAAATATACTTTTCAGACAGCCTCCTCCTTTTCAAAGAAAGCCTTCTCTATTTTAATCGGCAAACATTTTACCAAAATAACACCAAAAGCGTCCAAAAAGCCGGCAACTGCACGGCCTTTTGGACGCCTCTACTTAGTTAAATTCTAATTCTCCATCATAGGCTAACATGCCGCCCTCTAGATTTGTTACGTCGTAGCCCTGCTCTGCTAAGTATTCACAGGCATTTGCACTGCGCACACCGCCTTTACATACAACGATGTATTGTACTGATTGGTCAAGCTGCTCTAGGCTGTTTGGAATTTCCCCAAGTGGAATATGCACTGCACCAGGGATTACACCTTCTGCCACTTCAAAGTCTTCACGTACATCAAGGATGTGTAAATCTTCGTTTGCATCTAATAAATTAATTAGTTCTTCTGTTGTCATTGTTTTCATTGCAGTAAACCTCCGATTTATCCATTCATTCGCTATTATATATGATTAATATCGAATTATGCATCTTCTTTCGTAATATCTACAGTACTTGCTGGAGCAAATGTGGAAATCGCATGTTTATAAATCAAATGCTGCTTACCTTCTACTTCTAACAATACGGTAAAATTATCATATGATTTTATTAAACCTTTGAGTTGAAAGCCGTTTAATAAAAAGACCGTTACAAATATATTATTTTTGCGTAGTTGGTTTAAAAACGTATCTTGCAAATTAATTGGTTTCACGTAAGCACCCGCCCTTGTCATTTATATGGTATTTGCTTTTATCTTAACATAGCTTTGACCAATACCAAGTTATTTTATAACCATTAATAAGTATTCGGTATATCTTCTAAATTCCCTTCTATTTTTTCAAAAACCTTCAGTAAAATATGCTTTGACTTGCTCCCAGTCCGTACCAATCCAATGAACTTCCATCTTATTGCGGAAATACGTGAGCTGACGTTTAGCATAGCGGCGCGAATTTTGTTTAATTTGCTGCACTGCGTCCTCATATGAAAGGAGCCCGTCAAAATAAGCACATAGCTCCTTGTAACCGATTGCTTTCATCGCCTGCACGTCACGAATACCCGCGTCATATAAACCTCTGACCTCTTGCTCTAAGCCTTGTTGAATCATCAAATCGACGCGCAAATTAATACGCTCATACAATTTTTCACGCTCCATATCTAAACCGATAATTAAATGATTGTATAATGGGATATGCCCCCTGTTATGCTCCTCAGCCGCCTTTGATGTACCACTTAGCTCTAGCATTTCTAATGCCCTAATGACCCTTCTTGTATTGTTCGGATGAATCATACTGGCTGTTTCTGCATCTAAGGCTGCTAGCTTGGCATGCATCGCATCAGGGCCGTTTTTTTCTAGTTCCTTGTAGTAGGAGGTGCGAGCCTCTTCATTTACTTCCTCTTTTATAAATTGAAAATCATAGAGCACAGATTGCACATATAAGCCTGTCCCACCTACAATAATTGGCACTTTGCCGCGCGTTGCAATTTCTGCAATTTTAGCGCGCACGAGCTGCTGATATTCCGCAACTGAAAAACGATCTGTCGGCTCCTTTATATCGAGTAAATGATGGGGGATTCCCTCCATTTCAGCCGCTGTAATTTTAGCTGTTCCTATATCTAGCCCTTTATAAACTTGCATGGAGTCACCATTAATAATTTCTCCATCTATTAACTTAGCTAATCGAATACTTAATGCTGTCTTGCCCGATGCTGTCGGACCAATAATTGCGACAACATCATAGTTTGTTTTCA
The DNA here is from genome assembly GCF_038630865.1 of Metasolibacillus sp. FSL K6-0083. Lineage (NCBI taxonomy): Bacteria > Bacillati > Bacillota > Bacilli > Caryophanales > Caryophanaceae > Metasolibacillus > Metasolibacillus sp. FSL K6-0083. Next base: position 1,312,631 of record NZ_CP152046.1, read on the forward strand.
ACATTTTTTAACCACCGTAAAACAACATCGTGTACATGCTGTTTATTTTTTTCATTTAAAATTTCATGACGCATTTCTTCGAATAGGTGCACCGTTACATTTTCCATTCCGACCTCTACCATTCTTTTAGCAACTTTGAATACACCTTTACCGAAATTACCAACTGGGTCATCGCTGCCGCTAATAAATAGCACAGGTAAATCTGTACGTGTGCGTGCCATCTCATCTTTGCGATGAATAAGTAATAGACCTTCTGTTAAATCAGCATAAAATTGATGTGATGGGATAAAGCCACACATTTCATCCTCGATATATTTTTGCACTTCGTCTATGTCACGAGAAAGCCAGTCGAACTCCGTTGTCGTATCCGAAAATGCTTTATTAAAGCTACCAAAGCTAAGGCTATTCATTAAAGGGCTAGCTATTTGCTTTCCTTGTGCCTTCGCTAGCGTGTTAGCAAGCTGATTGCCTGCTAAATGTGTTGCTGATGTAACACCTGTTCCACAAATAATACAAGCCGTAATTTGGTCGCTATATAGCTGAATAAAACGGCGTGCAATAAACGAGCCCATGCTATGTCCAAATAGCGTAAGTGGCGCTGTAACTGTTTTGCGTAAGATTAGTAGCACCTCTAGTACATCTACAACAACATGGTGAAAGCCACGTTCATCCGCAAAATGCCCGTAAGTACCTTGTGCCGTGTGTCCATGCCCCCTGTGGTCATGCATTGACACATAATAACCTTCTGTACAAAGCATCTTGGCAAACTCCTCATAGCGTCCTGAATGTTCACCCATCCCATGTAAAATATGGACATGTCCAATGACATGCTCTGGCTCAAATGTACGAACGAAAATTTGTTGCCCATCTCGCATCGTTAAAAATCGCTGTTGCTGTTCCATAAAATTCCCCCTTGTTAATTATTACATTACACGCTTGAACATTTTTTCTAGCTCATATGTCGAAAAGTGAATTAAGACAGGACGTCCATGTGGGCATGTAAATGGATTTTCCGCCTCTCTTAAATCATGCAACAGCTGGACCATCTGTTCATTTGTTAAATAATAGTTTGCTTTAATCGACTTTTTGCAGCTCATCATAATGGCTGCTTCCTCACGCAATTTTTTAATATCTGCCTTACGTGTCGTAAGCACTTGCTCGATTAATTCCTCGATAATTTCTTGCTCAAAGCCTTGAGGGAACCAAGTCGGATGCTCACGCACTACGAAGGAATTTTGCCCAAACGGCTCTAAATAAATACCGATTTCCTGTAAGCCTTGCTGATGCTCCATTAAACGTAGCGCCTCATCCGCTGAATAATGAAAGGTTAATGGTAGAAGTAGTGCTTGACGCTCATTAGCATTGACCTCGCCTACTTTCTCTCGATAATATTCATATTTTATTCGCTCTTGAGCAGCATGCTGGTCAATTAAATAAAAGCCGTCCTCCATTTGTGCAACAATATATGTGCCATGGATTTGCCCGATAACATCAAGCTGCGGAAACGGTGTCTTTTCCTCTTTAGGTAGCTGCAGCTCCACTACAGGCTCTTCAATCGTTAACTCTGTTATATGCTCCTCTATAACTGGCTCTATTGTTAAGGGCTCCTGACTTTCCTTCAATTGAATAGGTTCGCCTTTTAATGGAGCCTGCTCCAATCTATTGTCATTTAATTGACCTACAATTGCCGCCATCTTTTCTTCATTAAATGACGGAGCTGGCTTCCACATATTCAACTGCTCACTAGGTAATTTTTCAAGTTTTTTCGGCTTTGTTGCCAACGGAACACGAACAACCTCACGCACTGCTTCACGGATTGTTTGCTCCACTAATTGTAAAAGCTCAGCTTCCTTACTTAAACGAATTTGATGCTTTGCTGGGTGAACATTGACATCTGTTAGCTGCGGATCACCTTCAATGAATAATACTGCAATCGGGTAGCGTTCGATAGGTAAATACGTGTGAAATGCATCAACGACTGCCTTCTGTACTAAATAATGCTTAACCCAGCGCCCGTTTACAAATACTGAAATATAGTTTTTCGAAGCGCGTGTCAGCTCTGGCAATGTAGCAAAGCCATAAATTTTATAATCATTTGTTTCTCCTTTGAACGCAAACATTTTCTTCGCATTATGCGCCCCGTAAATTGCCGCTAACACCTGTTGAACATGCCCTCGTCCATTTGTTTGTAGCTGTACTTGTCCATTATGCACAAGCTTAAAGGCGATATGTGGATTACCTAAGGCCAAGCGATTTAACAAATCAAGCGAATGACCAAGCTCCGTTTGCACAGTTTTTAAATATTTTAATCGTGCTGGTGTATTGTAAAATAATTGCGCTACTGTAATATCAGTTCCTTGTCGTAATGCCGCAGGCTGCTGACTTTTAATATGTCCACCTTCAATATATAATTGTGCCCCGTTCTGACCGTCAGATGTGTTCATCGTCATTTTGCAAACAGATGAAATAGAGGCCAATGCCTCACCACGGAAACCAAGTGTGCGAATGCGGAATAAATCCTGCTCCTTTTCGATTTTTGAGGTAGCATGTCGCTGGAAGGATTTCAACGCGTCCTCCTCATTCATCCCACTGCCATTATCGACGACTTGGATTGACGTTAATCCAGCCTCCTCTAAAAACACTTCAATCGTTGTTGCACCCGCATCAATCGCATTTTCTACAAGCTCTTTGACAACAGATGCAGGACGCTCTACTACTTCCCCCGCCGCAATTTTATTGGACAGCCATTCATCCATAATATGGATTTTCCCCATTCGCGCTCACCTCTGCTTATTCAATAATTTTTGTTGTAATTCATGCAATAATGTCATTGCTTGTAGCGGGGTTGTCCCCATTATATTTACTTTAGCTAACGTTTCTAGCACTTCCTGTTCTTCCTGCTGCTCTATGAAAAGCGATAACTGCTCTGCTACTACTGGTGGCGTAGCAACTTCCTCCTTCACCGCGTTTATTTCCTGTGCCTCAAATTGTGTTAGTAGCACTCTTGCGCGTTCAATAATAGGCTTAGGCATTTCTGCTAATTCTGCGACATGCACACCATAACTTTTATCTGCCGCTCCTTCTTTAACTTTATGCAAAAAGACCACTTTACCATCGCGCTCCGTCGCACTTACATGGACATTTTGTAGACGCTCTAAGTCACGCTCGAGCTCTGTTAATTCATGATAATGTGTCGAGAATAGTGTATTTGCGCCGATTTCCCGATGAATATATTCCATCATTGCCTGTGCTAAGCTCATACCATCATATGTTGATGTCCCACGCCCTATCTCATCAAATAATAGCAAGCTATTTTTTGTTGCATGGGTAATGGCATATTGAGATTCCAGCATTTCTACCATAAAGGTCGATTGTCCTGCTGCTAAATCATCCGCTGCACCGATACGCGTGAAAATTTGGTCAGTAATCGGTAAATGTGCCTCTTTTGCTGGTACGTAACAGCCCATTTGCGCCAAAATAACGGTTATGGCAACTTGCCTCATATACGTACTTTTACCAGACATATTCGGCCCTGTAATAAGCATCATATTTCGTGCATCTGGCAATACACAATCATTCGGCACGTATAATTGCTTATTCAACATTTTTTCAACAACCGGATGACGTCCCTCTTTAATTGTCAATGCGCGCCCGTCATGGAATGTCGGACGAGTAAAATGGTATTTTTCAGAAATAAGGGCGAAGCTGATAAATACATCTAATTCACTTATTTCAGCCGCCAGTGCTTGTACACGTGGAATATATGCCTTTAATTCGTCGCGCAATGCAACGAATAAATCATATTCGAGCGCCAAGCTTTGCTCTTCAGCATTTAAAATCAAAGCCTCTTTTTCTTTCAGCTCCTGCGTAATATAACGCTCTGCATTCGCTAATGTTTGCTTGCGCTCATAGCGCGTTAAATCAACATTGCTGTAATTCGATTTCGTAATTTCAATATAATAGCCAAAAATGCGGTTATAGCCGATTTTTAAGTTTTTAATCCCTGTTAGCTCACGTTCCTTTTGCTCAAGCTGAGCAATCCAATCCTTGCCATTGCGTGAAGCATAGCGCAACTCATCTAGCTTTTCATTGTAGCCATCCCGAATAACATCCCCCTCTTTAATGGCAATCGGTGGATGGTCAGTAATCGCTTCTCCTAGTAACTGCTCCACTTCCTCGCATAAATCAAGCGCTTCACCTAGCTGACGTAACGGCTCCTTTGTACTTACCAATAGCTGTTCACGAATGGCGGGTACTTGGCGCAATGATTCACGTAGCTGTGCTAAATCTCGTCCACCAACATTACCAAATGCGACGCGCCCCGCTAAACGCTCTAAATCATACACTAGCTTTAAACGCTCCCGCAGCTCCTCACGGATGAAAAAATCTTCTAATAAATGCTCTACAATTGTTAAACGCTTCTCAATTTTAGCCCGCTGAACAAGGGGCTGATGCAGCCATTGCTTTAATTTCCGCCCCCCCATCGCAGTGACAGTTTCATCAAGCAACCATAAAAGTGTACCCTTTTGGTCGCCCCCACGGATTGATTGCATAAGCTCTAAATTACGCTTTGAATTCGCATCAATCGATAAATAATGATTCATTTCAGTAAATTGGAATGATTGAATATGTGTAAGCGAACGCATTTGTGTGCGTTCAATATAGCGTAAAAGCTTGCTGGCAATAGGCTTCACATTTTGCGGTAAACCTGCGGTAAATTGCTCCGCCTGTTGCATTTCCTCATGCTCAACGGATAGCACAATATTTAAAGTTTGCGCCATTTCAGCAGCCTCTAAATTCAAAGCCTCTCCGACAATTAATTCACGAATCGCGTAGGATTGCAGTTGCTGAAATAATGCTTTAATATCGCCTTCAATAACTGTCGCTGTCGACTCACCTGTTGAAATATCTAATGTCGCAAAGGCAATTTGCTGCTCCGTTATATATTCTGCTGCCGCAATAAAATGATTCGTTTTACCATCAATCGTTTTTCCCTCTGTAATTGTCCCCGGTGTAATAAGCTGGACAACCTCTCGCTTCACGACACCTTTAGCTACTTTGGGGTCTTCTGTCTGTTCACAAATCGCTACTTTATAACCTTTTGAAACAAGTGTTTCAATATAGTTTTTAGCAGAATGATGGGGCACACCACACATTGGAATTCGCTCCTTACTCCCCGCATCACGGCTCGTCAACGTAATTTCCAATAATTGTGATGCCTTCTCTGCATCCTCAAAAAACAGCTCATAAAAATCGCCTAAGCGAAAAAATAAAAACGCGTCCTTATAATCTTCTTTTATCATTAAATATTGTTGCATCATCGGCGTGTATGTAGTCATGTAAAAAACCCTCTTTTAATCAATTTCTATAGTCATTACTTCTATTATATAAAAAAAACATCTGTTGTGCATGCTCACCCCTTTATTAAGAAGAAAAATGCACGATTATCTGTTGAGGTTGGAGTATAGAGGGAAGGGGTTTTTATATGGTTTTTGCAAATTTTCATGACTTATCTGCGATTTTCCACAACTAAATGCTTCAAAAAACAAACAATGGCTGTTTGAAAAGTGGCATATTCGCCTACTTTTCAAACAGCCTCCCTACTTCGTTTATTGGAAAGATGATGATTCTTTTATGTGACGGATGTGTGAGGAGCTTGAGCTTCCTAGCAATGATGATGAACTTGAGGAGGATGAGCTAGAGGAGGATGATTCTGCAATCTCCCATTCATCCTCAAACTCTAATGGATGAACATGGATGCAGACAGTCGTTTCACCAATTAGCTCGACTAAAAACTCCCGTTCAATTGTTACTTGGAACTTATCACCACTTACAATAATTGCCTCAACACAGTTTGGTTGCTGTAACACATGTGTATGAACATCATTCGTGTCCTGCACCTTTTCATCGCGATAATGTAATTTAATGCGGTCACGATATGTTATTGTTTCTGTGTAAACAGCCGTTTTCGAATGTTGATTGTAAGCATACCATACATTAATATCAAATTTCCCTGACACCTCAACAAAATTTCCATTCTTTTTCGCTTGGTAATGGTGATTGATTACCCAGCATCCTAAAATACTCGTTGGAACATTTGGCGGACATAGCGTTTCAACACTCTCAGTACGCTTCTTTCCCTTCGCTACAACAGCCTTTGTCACAATTTGACGTAATCGTTTCAACGAAAAATCCCCCTTCCTATGTGGCTCGCCATAGTTTATGCGGCACTCGCCTAAATGGTGCTAGGAAGGGGGGAAATGTTCATTTTGAAAATTCTCTTTAGCGATGTTTCAAAATACTTGAGCCCGCTATACCTGGATGTGTCATTTCATACGGGTCTAAAATAAGGTCGAGTTGCTCAGCCGTTAATACACCTGCTTCAATACATAGCTCGCGAATAGAACGCCCTGTTAAAATTGCTTCATTCGCTAGGCGGGCTGCTGTTTCATAACCGATATGTGGATTCACCGCTGTTAAAATACCGACGCTTTTTTCTACATATTCTTTCATGCGCTCTTCATTGGCTTTAATATCTTTTAAGCAATGCTCCGTGAATGCTTCGAATACATTATTCATAATGCTTAATGATTGGATTAAATTGAATACTAATACTGGCTCCATTACGTTTAATTCTAATTGTCCAGCTTCTGAAGCCATTGAAATTGTATGGTCGTTACCAATGACTTGGAAAGCTACTTGGTTTAATACTTCTGGCATAACTGGATTCACTTTACCCGGCATAATCGAAGAGCCTGGCTGGCGTGCTGGCAAAAAGATTTCGCCAAGCCCTGCACGTGGTCCAGAAGCCATTAAACGTAAATCATTTGAGATTTTCGACATATTAACCATACAAATTTTTAATGCGCTTGATACTTCTGTATACGCATCTGTATTTTGTGTTGCATCAACTAAATGTGTTGCACCTGTTAATGGGAAGCTAGAAAGCTCTGCCAGATGGCGGTCTACAGCTAAAATGTAATTAGGCACAGCATTTAAGCCTGTTCCTACTGCTGTTGCTCCCATATTCACTTCATATAAATGCTCACGTGTTGCAGCAATACGTTTAATATCGCGGCTAATCACACGGCTATATGCTTCAAACTCTTGTCCAAGTCGGATTGGAACGGCGTCTTGTAAATGTGTACGTCCCATTTTAATGACATGTGCGAATTGCTCAGCCTTCATTTCAAATGTATTTTGCATATGCTGCATTGTTGCAAGTAATTCTTCAATTAAGCTTAAAATTGCGATATGAATGGCTGTTGGGAAGGCATCATTTGTCGATTGTGACATATTGACATGGCTGTTCGGACTAATCGTTGCATAATCGCCTTTTTCCTTACCTAAAATCTCCAATGCACGGTTCGCAATTACTTCGTTGGCATTCATATTAATCGACGTTCCGGCTCCACCTTGAATTGGGTCTACAATAAATTGCTTATCCCATTTTCCTTCGATAACCTCATCTGCAGCCACAACGATGGCTACACCTAGTTCCTTTGGTAATAATTCAACTTCCATATTACCTAAAGCTGCTGCTTTTTTGACAATCCCCATTGCACGAATTAACGAAGTATGTAGTGATAAACCTGTAATAGGAAAGTTTTCGGTTGCACGTAATGTTTGGATGCCATAGTACGCATCTCTCGGTAATTCACGTTCTCCTAGAAAATCTTTCTCTACACGCATTTGCTGTTCCATAAAGTATCCCCTTTATCTAATTTCGATATCTGTTTCATCTAATTTTGATATCTATTTAACATGATAGTAGCCAATTTTTATTACGTTGTAAACAGTATTTCGCTTTAATTCGTAATTTTTTGTACGCATTAACAATTACACCGAGGTATAATTGCGTCTAGATTTTTTTGAGCTGTTCGGTGGAACCGTCACGCCCTACTAACCTGCATTACACTGGTCCTCCTTCAAAACCAGTGACCTTATAGGCAGCCACAACTGAAATTGTCGTTTTAAATCAGTGTTCGCAAAATTTCAAAGATGAGTCTTTTCAAAAAAATTGCCTGAAAAGCAATGCATTCGCACGCCCTTCAGACACCTCTTCTCTTAGTTTTCCTGTGAATCTAGCAGTTGCTCTACCTCTGCTAAAGTCATCGGCTTGTAGTAATAATAGCCTTGTCCTACTTGGCAACCTATTTTTTGTAGCTCTAAATGTTGCTCCTCTGTTTCAATCCCTTCAGCAACAGATTTCATATATAAATTTGCTGATAATTGAATGATTGTACGCACAACTGCATTCATTCTTTCATCTGATAAATGATCGATAAAGCTTTTATCGATTTTTATTTCATCAAATGGCAGTTCTTTTAAATAGCCTAAAGATGAATAGCCTACACCAAAATCATCAATTGACATCGCAATACCAAAAGATTTCAGCTCGTTAATAATCTTCTTCGCCCGCATCATATTTTCAAGCTCTACACTTTCGGTAATTTCAAATTTAATGTAGCGTGGCTCGACGCCATATTCAGTAATAAGTTGCTTCATGTTTTCTACAAAATACGGATCATAAAAATGGCTTGGTGATATATTAACTGCAATTTGATACATTTTTTTACCTGCATCTTGTCTCGCTTTTTGCCAAGCTAAAATCCTTCTTAAAATTAGGCGGTCGACTTTATGAATATTACCGGTGTTTTCTGCAACAGGAATAAATATTGCAGGCGATACAAAGCCAAGGCTTTCTGAAAACCATCGAGCTAATGCTTCAAAGCCTTCAATTTGCCCTGTTTGAATATTTATCTTTGGCTGAAGTACAGGCATAAATTCTTGATTTTTTAATGCATATGAAAAAGATGAAAGAACGTCCATTTCAAGTTGTAGCGTTTGCACGCGAGATTCATCATACACTTTCATCGTTGTACCTGCACTTTTTAAAGCAACAGATAAGGCCGTATCCGCGTGCTTTACCGCCTCGGTGCTTAAAATAGTTTTACCATAGTTGGATGTGCCAATTTTCAATGTAATATAAACGCTTTTCCCTTCAATTGTAAAAGGCTCCACAATGATTTCCTGTAAAAGCTTGTCTAGCTCATCATCGATTGCATATTTGCTTGCTAAAATAACGGAAGAGTTCGTGTATCGGGCAATGAGTGCATTTTCAAATGCGGGTATTAGCATTGCTCGTTGCGCCAGTTGCAATAATAGCGCATCGCCCCCTTGTCTTCCGTATAAATCTACAACTCTCTGATACTCCCCCGGCTCGATGATACAAATAACCCCATTGTAGTCTTCATGATAAAATTGATTCAACTCGTTTTGGAACAGTGTAAAATTTGGTAATCCTGTCTTTTCATCATAATAGGCTAGCTGTAAAATTTCCTTTTTTTGATTGAAATATTTCAATGCAAGTGTAACAATTGGTGCCACTCTATCTAAAAATTTAAGCTCATTTGGACGCGGAAACTTTATAGGCTCGATAAAAAATAACGAGAATATGCCTGCAAGCTCTCCTTCAGGCGTTTTGATTGCCTGATGCCAAATTGCTTCTACCCCATTTTGTCGTAATATATTTACCCAGTCACCTGATTGCTTCGTTAAATCTTGAATAACATAACGCTCTGTCATAATATTTTGCAGAAAATGACTATAGTCTAAATTCATTTGATCGACCGAATTAAAAATTTTCCTTATTTTTTTCGGCAATGTATTTGTAGCCACTAAGTTCAAACGGTTATCCTCAATTAAAAATATACATGTATAACTTTTCTTTTGTAATGTTGTAGAAATATGTCGGCAAAGATGCTCAAAAACCTCTGCAATATTCGCCCCCTGCTCTAGCTCTGAATAAGCCTCACGCTCAACAGCAATTAAAGCCTCTACATTAATAGAATCTGTAATATCTCTAGTAGCAACTATGTAAAATTGTACAACACTTTCATTATCTCTTATAGGGAGAATGGATAATTCATTCCAAAAGGCCGTTTGATCCTTGCGATAATGGAATATTGATAATTTCAACGATAAACCTAGTTGGAGACTTTCTAAAATAAGTGCCTCACTGTTTGCATCTGTTAATGGACCTTTCAGTATTGTTAATGTAGAGCCAATGAGCTCATCATGACTATATTCAGTCATACTCACAAAAATATTATTGGCAAATATAATCCGATGTTGCTGCTGTGCATCTAAAATAACTAATCCTGATTCAAATTGCTTTGCTACTTGGCATAACCCAAAATACAATTGTCCTCTATCAACTGTGTTATTGTTATTTATATACATTGGCTACCCTTCTTTTCGTTTAATCAATTATGCCTCTACATAATTATGATTAGATTTTTTCCGAGCTCGAAAAGCTTCCCAGCGAGCATCCATTTTTCGCTGAATCAAGATAAATGTATCAGACTTCCACAAATTTCATTAGTCCATTTTACTTATTTATAACATGTTCCACTCTGTTCGACAAACCATTTGAAATTAATTATGTACTATCCTGCATTATTGATGACAATTTATGAATAAAAACAAAGGGATACGATAAAAACAGATTTTCCTCTGCCTTTCTCGTATCCCTTTACACATATACTATATTATTATGAGCAACTACCCGGCACGCTATTTTCAACCTTTGAGCCTGTTTCACCGCGCAGTAAATCGCCGCCTGTTGAGGCAATAATTTCGTTTGTTACCTCATTGGCAATAGCATTGGAAACTAATTGCAGCAAATCATTTACATCCATTTGTGACTGCTTAAATTGTTGCACTACAGGGATTTCGTCGATTTCCTGCTCAATGCCCTCAATTTTACCTTCAATCATATTTAGCGCCTTTTCTTTACCTAAATGTTGGAAATTTACAGCTTGCTTTTGTAATGTTTTTAATGAAGCGATTTTTTCTCGCACAAATTGGTTTTCATTGATTTGTGCCTCTGCTTTTTTGAAAAACTCTACTTCCTCTGTATTGGCAATCATATTGGCAATCTCTTTTGCCTTTGCGACGATTTCATCTTTTGTATAATATGTTGTCATTAACTATGCACCTCATGTCGTTTTACAATTTCTACAAACTCTCCGCGTAATGAATAGCTTTTTGCTTCCATAATTTTCACTTTTACTAACTGCCCTACTAAATCCATAGGACCTTCAAAGTTTACAAGTTTATTTTTACGTGTATAACCAGCTAACACATCATCGCGTTTTTTACTGCTACCTTCTACAAGCACCTCAACAAATTCACCTTCAAGCTTTTGCAATGCTGCACTCGAAAACTCTTCAACAACTGCATTTAAACGCTGCAAACGTTGTTTTTTTACTTCCATAGGTACATTGTCAACCATTTTCGCAGCAGGTGTTCCTTCACGTGGCGAATAAATATACGTGTAGGCCATTTCAAAGCCTACTTCGCGATATAAGTCTAGCGTCTCTTGGAACTGCTCCTCCGTTTCATTCGGATAGCCAACAATAATATCTGTGGATAAAGCAACATCTGGCATCGCTTCTTTAATTTTACGCACTAAATCAAGGAAATGCTCTCGTGTATATTTGCGTGCCATAATTTTCAAAATTTCATTCGAACCTGATTGTACAGGTAAGTGAATATGTTCTACTAAATTGCCACCTTTCGCTAAAACTTCGATTAAATAATCATCGAAATCACGTGGATGGCTTGTCGTAAAGCGAATGCGTGGAATATCAATTTTCCGCAGCTCGTCCATCAAATCACCTAGACGGTAGTCAATATCTGTGAAATCTTTACCGTAGGCATTGACATTTTGACCTAGTAGCATAATTTCTTTATAGCCACTTGCTGCTAATTCACGCACTTCTGCAATAATTTCTTCTGGTCGACGAGAGCGCTCTTTCCCACGTGTGTATGGTACAATACAGTACGTACAAAATTTATCACAGCCATACATAATATTAACCCATGCTTTAATCGAACCAAGACGCTGCTTCGGTAAGTTTTCGATTACATCGCCTTCCTTTGACCAAACTTCAATGACCATTTCCTTCGACATATACGCTTCTGTTAAAATGTTTGGTAGTCGATGGATATTATGCGTACCGAATACCATATCCACATGTTGATACGTCGTTAAAATCTTATTAACGACCGATTCCTCCTGTGACATACAGCCACACACGCCGATTAGCATTTCTGGATTGCGGCGCTTGTATTTCATTAAGAAGCCAAGCTCACCAAACACTTTATTTTCTGCATTTTCACGAATCGCACAAGTGTTTAATAATACGACATCAGCTTCTTCAATGTTCTCTGTCGGCTCGTAGCCAAGTTGCATGAAAATACCTGCCATTACTTCTGTATCGTGCTCGTTCATTTGACAGCCATATGTGCGAATATAAAATTTGCGCCCATGACCCATATTTAAAAACTGCTCGTCAATCGTAAAATCCTTATGATATTTTATCTCTTCTTTACCACGCTTTTTCGCATCTTTTAAAGAAGGAGCTGTGAATACTTTTTCAAAATATTTGCTATAATCCTTTTCAGCAGCTGGCTTTGGTTGATTTACTTGTTTGCCTGCTAATCGTTGTTCCTCATTCATCGAGCCCATATACTCCTTTCAATTGATTTCGTGCATACGAATATCCATTACACTATTATAACGAATTTCCTAAGAAAGAACACTATTCAGGCTTCAATTGTTAAGGACTTTGTGTGAATTTTTTGGTTTATACACTACGCATAATGTATTAAAACAGTGCATTTTACAGTGTCTTTTCCATTATTCCTATATATATGTTGGCTAGCTCCGACAAAAATAATCGAATCTTCACTTTTCACTTTAAAATATTCGTTGCTATTTAGTAGAATCCGATTCCGCAGCGTTTTATTCTGGCAGGCCATTAACGAATCAAAATCACAAAATCCAAGGCGGTGGCTATTTAATGGACTTGCCACTATTAGATAAAAATTTAATTGCAGACTTTGTTCATATTACTGACAGGGAAGCTACACAAACGGCAAGAGATTCAGTAAAGGGGAAGCGATGAAAACATTTATTTCAATGCGGTGTCAAAACAAAATGGACCTTTCGCACAACTCCGTTTCTTGGGTTTATTCCTCGTTCCCCCAAAAACGCTTGTATTCCTGTGGTTTGTTGTCCTTTAAAATCGCTAAAAATGTAAAGCCGAGTTGGACAACTGACCACCATTTCATATTATAATGATGCTCAAATTTGTAGCGTGACATTGAAAAGACATCTTTAAAAATGGTTAGTGCATCAATGCCCCGCTCCTGCAAGTAAACTAAAAAGCCTAAAAATAATGTGTGGTCCTTGACTTGGAGCTGCTGCTTATTGATTAAACGTTCTAATTGCTGTGCCTTATAATAGCTGCCTTCCACTGAACGCTGTAATTGGGTCAATTCCTTTTGCTCGTACCTTGTAATAAAATCTATAACGTTCGTCAATTCCATCACACCTCAATTCATTGCTATAGCTTTTATTATACAATGAATTTGTTTAGTGCATGCGATAAGGAGCGTGTATTTCTAGAAATTTGCTTAATTTGCTCATTCATATTTGTTGTAATTTCTAGCTGTTGTGCTGTTTGCTGGGCAATTTGTTCCACTTGCGCACTATTTTCTTCAGATATTTGCGTTAGCTCCCTTGATTGGTCTGCTACGTTTTGAGCATATTGTGACATTTTTTCAATTGTGGCAGAGACATCTGCGATATGTGGCTCAATATGCTCGATACGCGCTGCGATTGTTCGGAAATTATTAGCCGTTTGTGTTGTTACTTGAATTCCTGAATGAACTGCTTCATTTGCCACTTCCATCATTCCTACAGCATCTTTTGTATCTTCCTGTATCGTTTTAACAATTGCTGTAATTATTTTTGTTGAATCAAGTGATTGCTGCGCCAGTTTTTTAACTTCATTTGCAACAACAGAAAAGCCTTTTCCTTCCTCGCCTGCTCGTGCTGCTTCAATTGCGGCATTGAGAGCAAGCAAGCTCGTATTATTAGCAATTGCTTGAATAATATCGACAGCCTGTGAAATTTCCTGTGATTGCAGCTCAAGCTTGCGCATTTTCGCATCTGTTTCAACCATTGCCTGTTCAATTACTTGCATTTGTGACATATTCATTGCGATTTCTTGCTCACCTTGCCTCGCCTGCTTAACCGTCTCGACAATATTTTCCTTCATTGTTTGCACGCGATTAGTAATTGTCGTAATATTGCTTGCTACCTCTTGTATCATCGCCGTGTTTGATGTTAAATGTGTTGTTGATTCCATAATGCTGTGCGTTATGCCATCTGTATTTTCGGTCATTTGCTGAGTAGATTCAGTCATCGTTTGCGAGCTTGTACGAATATTTTCGTTTGCTTTTTCGACAGAGCTTGCGCTGCTGTTAACTACTTCTAATAAGCCCTTTACTTCTTCGACCATCTGATTATAGCAAAGTAGCAGCTCCCCAAGCTCATCACGCGATGTATATACTGCCTTTTGTGTAAAATCGCCTTGCTCCGCACGCTTTAATAAATCTTTTAATTGTGATGTTGGCTTACGTACAGACCTTGAAGCAGTAAAGCTTAAAATAAGTACGAGCACCACCATCATTAGTGAAATAAATATAATAATGAAATAACCTCTATGTATGTCCTTTTCATAATTCGTGATTTGTTGCTCTGTACGAGTAAGTACATAATCAATTACCTCTTGTACAGTGGCTTCATCTATTTCCGTTTTCATCTGCTTTAAATAAAAATCCATTTTTGAATCAAATGCTAAATAAGGGGCTTCATTTATTAGTGCCTGCGCTTCCTTTGTTTGACCTGCTATAGTGAGTGCTTCTGCCGACTTTAACACATACATTCCTTGCACCTTTTGCTCATATACTTGCTGAGCATGCCACTCCATTTTCCGCAAATAATCAATACAAAAAATAGCAATAATAATATTTGAAACAACGCAAACAAGCATTAATAACATTAGCTTGTCCTTTACTTTAACATATTTCATTTTATATGCTCCTTTTTTACTATCTAAAACAAGCATATACGAATTGTATAAATTCGATGTAAAGGCAATGTTAAGTGTTTGTATAGAAGTAACATTAAAAAAGTGTCCCACAAGCCGGCTATTGCACGGCTTGTGGGACACTTCCCTTACATAAATTCTTTTACTAGCTTATTGAATTGCTCCTCTGACAAGCTAATATCAATATCCGTCAACGGTAGCTCTGAATAGCCTGTTACTTTTTCTTGATAAGAAGTTGTTTCTTGGTCATGGTAAATAATACCTGTCACAAGTCCCTCTTTTTCCATAACTGTTTGCATTGCTAATGAACGGTTTGTATA
The DNA here is from genome assembly GCF_038630865.1 of Metasolibacillus sp. FSL K6-0083. Taxonomy (NCBI): domain Bacteria; kingdom Bacillati; phylum Bacillota; class Bacilli; order Caryophanales; family Caryophanaceae; genus Metasolibacillus; species Metasolibacillus sp. FSL K6-0083. Next base: position 1,327,920 of record NZ_CP152046.1, read on the forward strand.
GTCATAGTCTTCAATATCAGAAAGCTTTGTTAAATTTTCTTTAAACCAATCATATGTGTTTACTTTATTATAAGTCACACATGGTGAGAAAACGTTAATAAATGAGAAACCTTTATGATTTAAGCCCGCTTCAATTAACGCTGTTAGCTCTTTAATATCTGTTGAGAAGCCTTGTGCTACAAATGTCGCACCGCTCGTTAAAGCAACTTCCAACGGCTTTAATGATGGCTCAATCGCTCCACCTGGTGTTGATTTCGTTACAAATCCTGCCGCTGAACGTGGAGATGTTTGACCTTTCGTTAAACCATAAATTTGGTTATCCATAACGATATACGTTATATCAATATTGCGGCGAATTGCATGAATTGTGTGTCCCATACCAATTGCAAAGCCGTCACCGTCACCACCTGATGCGATAACTTTTAAATCTTTGTTTGCCATTTTTAAGCCTTGTGCAATTGGTAAAGCACGACCATGAATACCGTGGAAGCCGTATGAATTAATATAGCCTGAAATACGTCCAGAGCAACCGATACCAGATATAACCGCTAATTCGTGTGGCTCATAGCCTACATTTGCAGCCGCGCGTTGAATTGCCGCTTGTACTGAGAAGTCACCACAGCCTGGACACCAGTTAGGCTTTACTGAGTTACGAAAATCTTTAAATGTTGCCATGATTAAATCTTCTCCTTTACTAAGTTTGTTAGCTCACGCGGTAAAAATGGTGTACCATCATATTTTAAAACAGTCGTTGTTTTTCCATGTGCGCCAATATTCATTTTCATAATATTTGCAAGCTGACCTGTCGCATTATTTTCTACAACGATAATTTTTTTTGCCTTATCAGCTAATGCTGCCATTTCTTCCGCTGGGAATGGGAATAATAGACGAACATGTGCATGGTTTGTTTTAATTCCTTCTGCATTTAAAACTTCTTGTACTTCTTCTATTGCACCACGTGTCGAGTTAAAGCCTACAAGTAGCACATCTGCCTCCTCATGTGGAGCATTGACATAAATCGGTGTATCAAATTGTAAATAATTGAGCTTGCGCATACGCTTATCCATTTGTGTGCGACGGTTACCCGTAGCTTCAGATGGCTTCCCTGTTTCATCATGCTCTACACCTGTTACATGGTGAATGCCGCCCTTTGTCCCCGGTAAAATACGCGGTGAAACACCGTCCTCTGTATTTTCATAGCGCTTAAAATAGTCTTTGGACTCCACGTCTTCTACTGCTTCAACAATTTTACCGCGCTTAATTTTAATTTTGCTGTAATCAAATGGCGCTACTGTTTGCTTACCTAATGATAGCTGTAAATCCGTCATTAAAATAACAGGTAACTGCAATTGCTCCGCGATATTAAACGCTTGAATTGTGTCAAAGAATGCCTCTTCCATTGTTGATGGCGCAATGACCACTTTCGGAATCTCACCATGTGTGCCGTATAGCATCGCCATTAAATCGGATTGTTCCTGCTTCGTCGGTAAGCCTGTTGATGGGCCTCCACGTTGTGTGTCAATAATAACAAGCGGCTGCTCTGTCATGCCAGATAAACCGATTGCCTCTACCATTAGTGAAAGACCTGGCCCTGCAGATGCTGTAAATGAACGCACACCACCGTAGTTTGCACCAATAGCCATCGTTGCTGCTGCAATTTCATCTTCTGTTTGAATGACTGCACCGCCAACTGTCGGTAGCTTTTTAATCATATATTCCATAATTTCAGATGCTGGCGTTATTGGATATGCCGCCATGAAACGAGAGCCTGCAGCAATTGCGCCAAGTGCGATAGCATCGTTACCAATCATAAACAAACGGCGCTTGCCGTCTGCTGGTGCTAAAGCCCATTCGCCAACGCGATCGCCGATTTGTTCCGTGATTGCTTCACGACCCTTTTGAATCGCTTCAATGTTTTTCGCTACAACTTCCTCACCTTTGCGTCCAAAAATTTCCTCTACAACACCTTGGAATACCGTTTCCTCTAAATTCAGCAATGCCGTTGTTGCACCAATTGCTACCATGTTTTTCATGAGAGATGTACCAAGCTCTGTTGCGATTTCTGTAAATGGTACAGCAAATAATGGCGCTACACAATCTTCAGGAGCGACTGGCTCAAAGCGAGCATCCGCTAAAATAATACTTGATGCTGTTAGTTCCTTGTAGTTGACATCAATTGTTTCTTGGTCAAATGCCACTAAAATATCTAAATCGTCCGCAATTGAACGTACCTCTGTTGGACGCACTGTAATTTTATTATTCGTATGGCCACCTTTAATACGAGAAGAGAAATGACGGTAACCGTATAAGTGATAGCCTAAACGGTTCATCGCAGTTGCGAAAATTTCACCTGTGCTTTCAATACCTTCCCCTTGTTGCCCACCGACTTTCCATGAAAGCTGATGTAACATATAAACATCTCCTTAGCTTACGTAATTTATATATGAATTTCCTACATTAGTTTAACACGAAGATGGTGTATGTACTATTGTAAATATGTAATTCATCAAAAATTCAGTCCTTTGGCGGAAAAAACGGATTGCAGAAGCAGGCGCTCTTATATTTCTTCATATAATACTGCTTTTAGTAAAAATTGAATGTTTTTGAACGCCCTGTTATCTTACAGTATATTGCTAGTACACCATATAAACTAATAAGACCAATAGGCACAAAACTTACCATTAGATGTTTTACGATTTCAATTGGAAAGTGTACTCTCAAAAAGTGGACACTAATTAAAAAGCAGGTCATACCAAAACTAAACAAAATATTAATAATAAAAAAATAAATAGCAAGCTTTTTCCTTTTGAAATGCAAAAATATAATTGTTAGAAAGTAACAAGGTATGACTAAAATGAAAAATAATATGACTCCCATAGGTATTGCTACCGCTTCTTGAATAGGTAATTCGTATACATTTCCAACTACAAAATAAAAAAGGATAGCCATTGTAATCGCTATTATAGGATTAATTACAATAAAAAATGGTGTATTCATTAGTAGCTTCCTTTCTTTTATACTTCGAGGCTATTAAGTAAGTAAATTTCCATACGTAAAAAGCCGTCAATTTAGCTTTCACTAAATTGACGGCTTTGTGCATTATCGGTTTCTTTTTTCTACAACTAACTTGAGTGCCGTTCGATCTTCCCCTGCAATCGTAATATCTGCAAATGCTGGTGCGCAAATTAAATCAGTTCCGCTCGGTGCTACAAAGCCTCTAGCTATTGCAACAGCTTTCACGGCCTGGTTGAGTGCTCCCGCTCCCACTGCTTGCATTTCCACAAAGCCTTGCTCACGAATGACGGCAACAAGTGCACCTGCAACAGAATTTGGATTTGAGCGAGATGATACTTTTAATGAATCCACAACTATTCCTCCCCATTTTGCATGATCGAGACAACTTTTTATTTATTGTCTGTAGGTCATTGTATGCTTGAACCAAATGGAACATGACAAATAGAATAAATTTACTGTATATTTTATATAAGGGCGGTGAAAAGCTTTGACAAAAAAAACGTTAAGAATTTGTGAGAAAGGACATCGTTATTATAAAAGTAGCGATTGTAATACTTGCCCAAAATGTGAACAGGACAATAAACCAACTGAGGGATTTTTAGCGAGGTTATCTTCTCCAGCTAGGAATGCACTTGTACATGAGGGTATCACAACTTTAGAGCAGCTCGCGCAATATACAGAAAAAGAAGTTTTGAAGCTACATGGCATTGGGCGCGCATCTTTACCAATAATGCGCACAGCATTAGAAGAAAAAGGGTTAAGCTTCCGCTCTTAACCGAGTGGAAAGCTTAACCCTTTTTGATTATGGTTTAAATGGATAATCCTCATTAATATAAATACGTTCTTGACGCAGTGCTTTACCTGTTGTGTTATCAACTTCAACAAAGAACGCACTTAGTACTTCACGCCCTTTTTTTGGTACTTCAAAGCGTGATGGCATATTTGTTTGGAATTTGTATATAACGCTTTCCTTTGTCATCCCCAAAATTTCATCATAAGGTCCTGTCATTCCGACATCAGTAATATATGCTGTACCATTTGGGTAAATACGTGAGTCCGCCGTTTGTACATGCGTGTGCGTACCGACAACTACTGATGCTTTTCCGTCTAAATGCCATCCTAATGCAATTTTTTCGCTCGTTGCTTCTGCATGGAAATCAACAAATATAAGCGGCGATATATTTCGCGCCTCTGCTACTAGCTCATCCGCCATTGCAAATGGATCTTCGTGCGGCGGTAAAAATACACGCCCGTGTAAATTAATAACTGACAATGTCACATCATTTTTCGTAATTTGCATTATCCCTTTACCAGGTGCTTCCTTTGAAAAATTAGCTGGGCGAATTAAATAATCGGCATCATCAATGAAGTCAAAAATCTCCTTATTATCCCATGTATGATTCCCCATAGTGATAACGTCGATACCCATTTGCAGAAGCTCATTATAAATATTTCGTGTAATACCACGCCCTGCTGCTGCATTTTCTCCATTTGCAATGACAACATCCACCGCATATTTATTTTTCAAACGCGGTAAGTATTTGGCTACTACATCTCGTCCAATTGAGCCCACAATATCGCCAATAAATAAAATTTTCATGATACATCAATCCGTTTCTAAAGTGTAGACAAAGTGAAAAATATTTTGTCACACATATTTTTTGCATCCTTCCCATGAAAAAGGGCTGTGCGATAAGTATTGTACTTATGACACAGCCTTTATCTCGCTTTAACATGCAGTTAAAGTCCTCTTCATGAAGATTCATTTTACCCCGCATTAACGGGCTGTAAACCTACCACTTCAAGACTTAAGTGAAAATACGCTAAAGGATAAGTGGGAGTTCAATTGCCCGTAAAAGCCCGATTGGTTCAACTAACATTCAGTGGGGGATAAGGAAAATCCCCCACTGATTGAAGCTTCACTTTATATAATCTGCTATTTCGCGTACTCTACTGCGCGTGTTTCTCGAATTACTGTTACTTTAATATGTCCTGGATAATCAAGCTCTTCCTCGATGCGCTTGCGAATATCACGCGCTAAGCGATGCGATGTAAGATCGTCGATTTTATCTGGCTGAACAATAATACGTACTTCGCGACCAGCTTGAATAGCATATGATTTTTCAACACCATCGTAGCTTTCTGAAATTTCTTCTAGCTTTTCTAAGCGGCGAATATAATTTTCAAGTGTTTCGCTACGTGCACCCGGGCGTGCTGCAGATAAAGCATCTGCTGCTGCAACAAGCACTGCAATGACAGAAGTGGCTTCTGTATCTCCATGATGGGAAGCAATACTATTGATTACTACTGGGTGCTCTTTATATTTTGTCGCAAGCTCTACGCCAATTTCTACGTGGCTACCTTCAACCTCATGGTCAATCGCTTTCCCAATATCATGTAGAAGCCCTGCGCGTTTCGCTAATGTTACATCCTCTCCAAGCTCTGCTGCTAATAAGCCTGCAAGATGTGCAACTTCTATAGAGTGTTTTAAAACGTTTTGTCCATAACTTGTACGATATTTCATACGACCTAAAATTTTCATTAAATCTGGATGTAGGTTGTGAATACCAACCTCAAATGTTGTTTGTTCTCCTGTTTCACGAATCTGTTCGTCCACTTCACGACGCGATTTTTCAACCATTTCTTCAATTCGTGCAGGGTGAATACGTCCATCTTGAACAAGCTTTTCTAGTGCAAGACGAGCTGTTTCGCGTCGAATCGGATCAAATCCCGATAAGATTACAGCTTCCGGTGTATCATCAATAATTAAATCGATACCTGTCAACGTCTCAAGCGTACGAATATTACGCCCTTCTCGTCCAATAATGCGTCCCTTCATTTCATCATTCGGCAAGTTAACAACAGATACCGTTGTTTCTGCCACATGATCAGCTGCAAAGCGTTGTAGTGCTAATGATAAAACTTCACGTGCCTTTTTATCAGATTCCTCTTTTGCACGTGTTTCGGATTCTTTCGTCATTACAGCAATATCCGTCGCTAATTCCTTTTCTACCTCGCTTAAAATAATCGCTTTCGCTTCTTCTCGCGTTAATGCAGAAATACGTTCTAGCTCTGTTTTTTGCGCTGCAACGAGCTCTTCCACTTTGCCTTCCATCTGTTCAATATGCTGTTGTCTGTCCGATAGAGCTTCCTCTTTACGCTCTAGACCGGCTTCTCTTTTATTGAGAGCATCATCTTTGCGATCAAGATTTTCTTCTCTTTGCAATAAACGGTTCTCTTGTTTTTGAAGTTCTAAACGACGTTCACGAATGTCATTCTCTGCTTCATTTCGAAATTTGTGAGTTTCATCTTTTGCTTCAAGTAGTGCTTCTTTTTTCAATGCATCTGCTTCACGTTTCGCTTCTTCAACGATAGATTTGGCAGTATGCGTAGCACCCGTGATTTTTGAGTCATTCACTTTTTTCATGTAGAAATAGCTAACAGCGGCACCAACGATGAGTCCAACAAGCAAAGCGGAGATGCTTATAATTACTTCCATCATACTAAACACCTCCAAGTGCCAATTTCATGTTGTTTTTATTGATTAATTGTATAGACAGTTAATCATTTTTCATTTCAAATTTTAGAAATTATACATTTTTAATTGTATAGTTCTGTTATTGTGCTGTCAAGGATTGCCGCCATATGTAGAGTATATTATTTACAGACATTTCAAACTCACTACTTGCAAATAACCGTAAAATTAAAACGAGCTGTCAAGAAATACGAAGTTCGTTTACATTTCTTGACAGCTCTAGTTGTTTTATTTTTCTTCACCTAATAATAAAGATAATTCTTCGTCCATTTCCTCGTCTTCTTCATGACCGCCAATTGTATAGTTGGCAGCAGCTATGCCGTAAGATTGACGAATTTTATCAGCGATTTCTTCACGAACAGCAACATTTTCTTTTAGGAATTGTTTGGCATTTTCACGCCCTTGCCCTAATCGCTCATCGCCATATGCGTACCAAGAGCCGCTCTTTTGGACGATATCTAGTTCAACACCTAAGTCGACAATTTCGCCTTCCTTGGAAATACCTTCACCGTACATAATATCCACTTCAGCCGTACGGAATGGTGGCGCTACTTTGTTTTTAACAATTTTAATTTTCGTTTTGTTACCAACCATATCATTGCCTTGCTTAATTGTTTCTGCACGACGCACTTCCAATCGAACGGAAGAGTAGAATTTTAATGCGCGTCCACCCGGAGTCGTTTCAGGGTTACCAAACATAACACCGATTTTCTCACGTATTTGGTTGATAAAAATAGCCAATGTTTTGGATTTATTAATCGCACCAGAGAGCTTACGTAATGCTTGTGACATTAAACGAGCTTGTAAACCTACGTGTGAATCTCCCATCTCTCCTTCGATTTCTGCTTTTGGTACAAGTGCTGCAACAGAGTCTATTACTAATATATCAATTGCTCCACTGCGTACTAATGCTTCAGCAATTTCTAATGCCTGCTCACCAGTATCTGGCTGTGATAATAATAACTCGTCGATATTTACGCCTAACTTTTGTGCGTATACCGGGTCAAGCGCATGCTCTGCGTCAATAAATGCTGCTTGTCCCCCCGCTGCTTGTACTTCAGCAATAGCATGTAATGCAACCGTTGTTTTACCTGATGATTCAGGTCCATAAATTTCGATAATACGACCACGTGGGTAGCCACCTACTCCTAGCGCTGCATCCAATGCTAACGAGCCGCTTGATGATGTAGCAATTTCACGATCTGTCGTTTCACCTAGCTTCATAATAGAACCTTTACCGAATTGCTTTTCAATTTGTTTTAACGCCTGTTCTAAGGCCGCTTTACGATCACTCACTATAGTTCCTCCTCTAAAAAAGGTTAGATTTATTTATCCCGCATTAACGTGCAGTAAGCCTTCCACTTCAAGACTTAAGTAAAAAATAAGCGAAGGTTAAGTGGGAAATCCACTGCTGTAAATGCCCGATTGGTTCAACTAACATTCAGTGGAGGATGGGGAAAACCTGCACTGATTGAAGTTTCACTTTATAATCCTACTATACTTGTTCTTTGAGAAAATAGCAATAAAAAAGCGAACGTATTTTCGATTTTGTTTGAAAATAAAAATTTGGGCATTAAAATACGCCCAAATTTTATTTTTCGCTATTATTTTTCATTAAGTAGGCGTAATAAATAACTACATGTGAATTTAACTGCTCTTAGACGATTTGTGTTGCGCATACCTGAAAGCTGGAGCTTGTATGTTTGCACATCTCGCCCTTCCATACTAATGCCTATCCAAACGGTGCCCGCAGGCTGTTTACCATGACCATCAGGACCAGCAGCACCTGTTAAGCCTACACCAATATTTGTTCCGAATTTTGCCCGCACGCTTTCTGCCATTGCTGCCGCACATTCGCTACTTACCACACCGTATTCGGCGAATAGCTCAGAAGCAATACCGAGCTGCTCCGTTTTTGTATGCTCATTATATGTTACAACCCCGCCTGCTAAAGTTCCACTTACACCTGGAATTTCAGCTAATTCAGCTTGAAATAACCCAGCGGTTAAGCTTTCAGCCGCAGCAATTGTTAAATTATTAGCAAGCAATGCCTCCACTGTTTTCGAAGCAAGTGAATCATCATTTATACCATATTGGAACTGACCAACAATCGCTTGAATTTCTGCTGCTTTTGCTTCAATAAGCCTGCGTGCCTCCTGCCCATTGTCAGCCTTTGCCGTAATGCGTAATGTTACTTCTCCATCAGAGGCTAATGGTGCGACAGTTGGGTTTGTTTGATTGTCTAAAATATGTTGCACCGCTACTTCTAACTCCGCTTCACCGATACCGTAAAAGCGCATGACATGTGAAAGGATAATCGCTCCGTCTGTTAAGCGAGCCGCAAGCTTTGGCTTTGCTTCAAACTGGAACATCGGCTCTAGCTCCTTTGGTGGGCCGGGTAGTAAAATATATATTTTATCATTGCGCTCAAAAATCATACCGGGTGCCATCCCGTGATGATTTGCCAAGACATCGCTTCCAGCTAATACAAGCGCTTGCTTCTTATTGTTGTCTGTCATCGGGCGTCCTAAGCGCTCAAAAAACGCTTCAATATACGTTAGTGCAGTTTCATCAAATGCTAACTCCACACCTAATTGACGCGCAATCGTTTCCTTTGTTAAATCATCCTTTGTCGGACCTAAGCCACCCGAAAAAACAATAATATTTGCACGTTTCTCAGCAACTGCAATTACTTCTTCAAGTCTAGCAGCATTGTCACCAACTACTGTATGATAATAAACATTGACACCTAATTCAGATAGCTGGCTCGAAATAAATTTTGCATTCGTATTGGCAATTTGCCCAAGTAAGAGCTCTGAGCCAACTGCAATAATTTCTGCATTCATAGGGATAACCTCTCCTTATTTTGAATCTAGTAGTACGCGGCGGTTTAAGTAGAAATAATCCCAACCAGACCAAATTGTAAAAAATAATGCAACATAAAGCGCAAGCGTATCGAATGGGATGCCTATAAGTGTGAAAATCGTATTGTGCAGAAGCAATGCTGAAATCGCCACAATCTGTGCCCATGTTTTAATTTTTCCTAGTTGGTTTGCTGCAACGACTTCCCCTTCTCCTGCTAAAATTAAACGCAAGCCTGTAACTGCAAATTCACGGCTAATAATAATAATGACAATCCATGCAGGCGCTAGCTGTAGCTCTACAAGCAAAATCAGCGCTGCTGACACGAGCAACTTATCTGCTAAAGGGTCTAAAAATTTCCCGAAATTTGTAACTAGATTATACTTTCTCGCATAATAGCCATCCACCCAATCTGTTGCTGAGGCAAAAATAAAAATCAGCGCCCCAACAAAATGATGAATAGGCATTTCAGCACCAAAAAGCTTCATATTTCCCCATCCGAAGTCAAACATTACGATAATCATAAAGAAGGGGATTAAACAAATACGTGAAATTGTAATCTTATTTGGAATATTCATGATTAAGCACCTTTCATTTTAAAACAAAGAAGCCATATACATCGACATGGCTACTTTGTTTATTGTTGTTGAGCTAATTGAATAATGTAGTTTTGTGTTGTTAAATCAGATGTCGATGTAACAAGCTCATCATTGACATAAACTTCAACAAAGGCATTACGTCCTAAGCGAATTCTTACATAACCATCCTCTGTTGCATCATACTCTACAGATTCACCTTGAGAATACTCTTTTCCCAAATGGTCTATACCCTGTGTATTTCGAAACGCTACCCAACTACGTTGTTCAACAATTTCCGTGCGAATTTTTAATTCTGTTGTACCAGTCACTTCAAATAGTACATCTTCACCATTAATGGCTGTTTGTGTAACAACTTGCTTTGCTTCATTAGCAGGCTCTTCTTCCTGTTCTTCCTGCTGTTGCTCTTCAGCTTGTTCTTCATTGTCTATGTCGTCCTGCTCTTTATTGCCAGTAACGCCCTGATTATTATCCATTTGTACTGCATTTGGATTCTCATTTTCAGGCGGTAAAGAGTTGTTCGCCTTTTGTTGGAATAAGAACCAGCTCACTACGATAATAACGACAATGAATAGGGCCGCAATTAACATTGGCATCATTTCAAGCACCCTGTTTGATGAGCTCGATGCTATTTTACGTCGTCTCGTATTTTGCGAATAGGCTTGTACAACTTCCTCCTGCTGTACACCAGGAATATCCTGTTTATAATCCGCAAGTACTTCTTCAGGATTAAGCCCTACTGCCTCTGCATATTGTTTAATAAATGCCCGCACATAAAATGAGCCCGGCATAATTGAATAGTTGCCCTCTTCTATACCAACTAAATAGCGCTTTTGAATTTTCGTTACTTCTTGTAAATCATCTAAGCTAAGTCCTTTAGCTAATCTCGCTTCTTTTAAGCGAGCTCCTAATTCTGTCAACAATAACACCTACTTTACTAAAAATTAAATCCTCCGAAATCATTGCTTGACATCATATCGTTTTTCTCAATAATTTCATATGTGATTTCTTCATCTGGGTGAGTTCGGAGCTCAATGATATAATCGAAATCTTCAATCGTATATTGTGAATGCTGAACGAAAATATCCGGGTGCTCAATTACTTTTATCGTCGGCATACTCATCATTTCACGCACAAGCTGCTGATGTCTTTCATCCGTCGACTTTCGTGTCACAACGCCATCTAAAATAAATATATTATTACCACCAAACTCATCGCCGATAAGGGAATTGCGAATTGTTTGCTTAATCATTGTCGATGAAATGAAAATCCATTTTTTATTTGCACAAACACTTGCGGCAACAACAGATTCTGTTTTACCGACACGTGGCATACCCCGAATACCGATTAATTTATGACCATCCTGCTTAAACAGCTCAGCCATAAAATCAACTAAAATTCCAAGCTCATCACGCACAAATTGGAAAGTATTTTTTTCATCTCCGCCTCGAGTAATATATTGACCATGGCGCATCGCTAAGCGGTCACGCAATTTTGGTAAACGGAATCTCGTAACATTAATATTTTCCATTGTCGTCACAATAGATTTAAAGCGCTGAATCGCTTCGTCATTGGCAGATTCCAGCAGCATTCCTCGTCGTTCTTGCGCCACGCCATTAATCGCTACAATATTCACGCGCAACATGCCAAGCAAAGATGAAATATCGCCTAATAAACCCGGGCGATTCACTTGAATTTCATATTCAAAATACCATTCGCTCATCAAAATCCGTCCCTTTCATTATAGAAACGTAAAATTACTCTATAAGTTCCATCATAGCTGATTTTACAACGTATGAAAAGTTAGAAACTATGCTTTTCTTTCTATATTTCACTTTTTTATTTTAATTCAGCATTATTTTCTACGACAATTAATCGCAGGAGCACTATTTTTGCGATGAATAATAATAATTTTTACGATGGGGGACAGTGACAATTCATTGTGACTACCGCAGTAGCAATGTTTCCTGCGACGAGGATAATGACAATTTATTTGGCATTACCGTAGAAGTAAATCTTTATGTAAAATCAATTACGTAGAGGCGTAATTACGTCCAGATTTTTTCCAACTGTTTAGTGGAAGTTAAGTTAAAATCCTCACGCCCTGTGACATCCAACGCAAGTATGGCTAACATAGGCGTTGGTCACCCAGCCGTTATCGCAGGATACGAGGTTCTTAAACTGAGTCCCTCATTATCCACGAAGTGATTAAACACTCGCTGAAATAGGTCTAATGTATAGTTAATTTCGCCAACTATTGAGATGGGAAAGTTCTGTACCTAGCGCCTTGCTTTCGGTACAAAATAATTCACCGCGTTAAGTTAAATATAGGAAATTCAACAAATAAAGGCTGTCTAAAAAAACAAGAAAAGTTATCTGAAAAGCGGTGCATATGCATGCTTTTCAGACAACCCCAAATTTCGCCTTATTGCACTCTGTTATTTTGTACGAGCTTAATGAGACAGCTAGCTAACGCCTTTTTTTCATCGGATTCTGCTACTGACCATAAATCCGAAAGAACACGCTCTTGCTCGTTTTTTGGATCTACATTTTCCGCTAAGTAATTGCCAATTTGTACAGCAGCTTTTTCAATTATTTTATTTGGCATACCGCTGTCCTTTGCATCGTCCACTTGAGCGCCTAAAAATGATGTCCATTGCTGCCAGTTTTCTAAAATACTCATTCATTTTCGCCTCCTTTGCACAATTAGTATTTGCAAAGGAGCATTTTATTATACAGTCAGATATACCAGCCGCCATTCAAATGTATAATTTGACCTGTTACATAATCGGCTTGCCCGCTGACATAAAAAGCACAGAGACGCGCAACATCTTCTACTGTGCCAAGTTGCTGCAATGGTATTTCACTAATAATTTGCTTACGCTCTAATTCATCGATATGACTATTCATTTTTGTCGCGATAAAGCCTGGAGCAAGCGCATTTACTCGAATACCATTATAAGCTACCTCCTGTGCATATGCCTTGACAAAGCTATGTTGTGCACCTTTGACAGCCGAATAAACGACTTCGCCTGCCGCACCTGCCGTACCCCAAATTGAGCCGATAAAAATTACATAGCTCACAGAATGAGTGCGTAATTTTGCAGCAAGTTGCTGTAAAATTAGCATCGGTGTTTGCATATGAACTTGCCATAATGTCTGCATGTCAGTGGCTGCTATATCTTCAAGCAAGCCGTAGGACGCATGCCCATTCGCAAAAACAATTGCCTGTAGCGCAAATATTTGTTTTGCTAAGCGGCTTGCAGCTTCTGGACAAGTAAAATCTGCCTGTACACTAAAAAATTCCTGCTGCGGGAAGGCTGCTGATAATTTTCCCACTAATTCCGTCGTTGGTTTAGAGGCGTAATGCACGTATAACGACCAGCCTTGCTGCGCTAGATGCTGGCAAATTGCTGTACCAATTTCACCCGAGGCACCGCAAACTAACGCGTATTTTTTCATTCTTTACGCTCGCTCATCGGTAAAATTTTAAATACGGTTTGCTGCTCCTCACCCTGAATTGTTTTGAAGGCTTCGACAATGTCCTCTACCGTAATCGTTTCAAGCATTGGTACAACGTCAAATAAATTCATCTCGTTAAATTTATAGCGTGTAAATTGATTCGCAATAAATTCAACAGAGTTTAATGCGCGTAGGAAAAAGCCAATTTTTTTACGTTTAATGCGCTCGACATCCGTCGTAGTAAATAATACTTGCTGCTCTGCTTCTGCGAGGCGTTCTTTAATTACATTAACAAGCGCCTCATGCTTTGGCGTATCTGAACCAATTAAAGCAAAGCCATAGCCCTTTTCTAGCATGAAATCATAAGAATAAGTTTCATCAATCAAGCCCTCCTCATAAATTTTTGTATAAAAATCAGAGGCGCGGCCAAATAAGCATTCTAAACCAATTTGTACAGCAAGCTCATGCTTTAGCATTTGTTCACCTGACAAATCCGTTTGCTTTGCTTTTAAGCCGAAATATACTTTTGGCTTTTGCACATCCATCTGAAGTACCCGCTCTTGCACTGCCACAGTTGCCGGTTCCTCCTCGAAAATGCGTGTTAAAGGTGTCGGCTCTGGGAACGTTTTGCGACTTTGATTTTCTTCAATTACCGCCAGCATTTCTTGCGGGTCCACAGCACCAATGACAAATAACAGCATATTTGATGGATGGTAAAACGTATTATAACAAGTGTATAAATGCTCTGCTGTAATATCGTTAATCGATTCAATTGTACCGGCAATATCTATTTTCACAGGGTGTTGATGATACATATTTTCAATCGTTCCGAAATATAGGCGCCAATCAGGTAAATCATCGTACATCGTAATTTCTTGACCGATAATGCCTTTTTCTTTATTAACCGTTTCCTCTGTAAAATAGGGCTCCTGCACAAAATCAAGCAATGTTTCAGTGCTTTTATGGATATGCTCAGTTGCAGAAAACAAATAAGATGTACGTGTAAACGAAGTAAAGGCATTCGCCTGTGCGCCTACTTCGCTAAACTTCTGAAAAACATCACCATCTTCTTTTTCAAACATTTTATGCTCTAAAAAATGAGCAATACCATCTGGCACAATAATCGGCTCCGTTTCACCAATCGGTACGAACGAGCGATCAATAGAGCCGTATTTTGTTGTAAACGTCACAAAAGCCTTTGAAAAGCCCTTTTTCGGCAAAATATAAACATCTAAGCCATTATGGAGCTGCTTATAATAAAGTGTCTCATCTAACTGTTTAAATTCAATTGCTTGCATCTCTCTGCTCCTCCTTACCACACAGGAAATAAATGGACTCGCGTTTTACTTTTAAGGACATTTGCTGCACATCTTCCTTCGTTACTTGCTGCCAGTTTTTAGTCCATTCTTCTACTGAAAATGCCGTAGCTAAATTTTTGTACTGATCGTAAATTTCAATTTGACCACGTGCAGAATCTAATGCTTCTTTTAATTGGTTAATGAGCATTGCTTTTGTCTGTGCCAATTCCAAATCCGTTATTTCGCCTTTTTGTAGGGCTACTAGCTGCTCATCAATTACTTCAATAGCCTTTTGTTCATTGCTTGGTTCAATGCCTGAAACGACAAAAATCAAGCCATAATGAGAGGCATAAGAGCTTGAAGCATAGTATGCAAGGCTTTCACGCTCACGTACATTCATAAATAGCTTCGAATGTGCATAACCGCCGAAAATACCATTAAAAATCTGCATTTTTGGAAAATCTGCATCACCGAATAGGACAGGTGTGCTATAACCAATATGCAGCTTACCTTGCTTCATTTCCTGCTGCTCTTTCGTATAGCTATCCCCCGGCTGGTTGATTGGAACGAGCATTTCTTTCTCGTAATGCTCACGACTCGCAAATGGTAGCATTTGACGTAGTTTTTCAATTATCGCATTTTCATCTACATCTCCTACAACATAAATATCAATCATATCGTGATTAATCATATGTGTATACGCTTCCATCAAGGATTGTGGCGTTATCGCGGCGACAGTTTCAATCGTTCCATTTGCAGAAATAGATGCGGCATGATTAGGTCGCATAATTTGCGTTATTCTTTGCTGTGCATAGCGTGTTTTATCATCAAAAACAGAATGAATACGTTGCATAACCATATCTTTTTCACGCTCTACAATGGATGCTACAAATGCACCATTTTCGAGATTTGGCTTAAAAATAGCTGTGTGCAATAGCTCAAGCACTTCATTTAACACATTGCTCTTTGCTAAATATTGGTCGTTTACCGTTTCAACATTCATTAACACCGTATGCTCATTACCACGTTTTGACGTGTCGAAATAGAGCACCGTACCGAATAAATCATCCAAATAGCTACGATAAGCTGCCGATGTTGTAAATTTCTCATTGCTATGTTGCAAAACATTCGTTAATACAGTGCGGTGGGCGGCATCTTTTTCCGTTAATGCGGCACGCCATTTTATTGAAAAATTCACTGTTTTGAACTGCGTTGTTTGTCGAATATGTAGCGAAACGCCCTTCGCTAGTTGTGTAGTTGAAAACAAAAAAAACCCTCCCTAAAGTAATGCTTTATTCCTACTATAACACGCTTATACTGCTGCGATACAAACTTATTATTTAGTATGGTATTATTGCGGGAAAAATATGCTAAATCAATTACGCCTCGACTAATATTTGATGTAACATCATCGAATGCGTCTCCAAAGCAGGCAATGCACTGCTTTTGGGCACCTCTTTTGAACAGTTAGCACTTTACATGAAACATACTCGAAACGTCCAAAAAGCAGTGCCTCAGCACTGCTTTTTGACGCCTCTCTCATCGCTTACCTTTAATATATGGTTGACCGCTTGCTTTCGGTGCACTCGCTTTACCGATAAATCCTGCCAGCGCTAAAATTGTTAACACATAAGGTAAAATCGTTAAAAATACTGGTGGAATTTCTTTTACATATGGAATCGAGCCACCCGCAATAGATAACGCCTGAGCTAAACCGAAGAATAGCGCTGCGCCCATTGCACCAATTGGATGCCATTTTCCGAAAATCATTGCGGCAATTGCCATGAAGCCTTGTCCATTAATCGTTGCATGTCCAAAGTCATTAGTAATCGTCTGTGCATAAATCGCACCGCCAATACCAGCAAGTCCACCTGAAATCATTACGGCAATGTAGCGCATTTTTGTTACATTAATCCCCATTGTGTCGGCTGCCATTGGATGCTCACCAACTGCGCGTAAACGCAATCCAAATGGTGTTTTAAAAATAACAAACCAGGCAAATATGGCTACTGCAATTGCTAAAATAGATGTGCCATATACATCATGGAATAAAAGTCGTCCTATAAAAGGAATGTCTGATAACACTGGTATATCAAAACGAGCAAAACGCTTTGAAATGAAATCTGTTTGTCCTCTTCCTTCAAAAATCATTTTTACAGAGAATAATGCAACCGCAATTCCAAGTAAGTTTAATGCTACCCCAGTTACCGTTTGGTCAGCGCGGAATGAAATCGCTGCTACCGCTAATAATAACGAGAAAATCGCACCGACTACCATCGCCATTAAAAGGGCTGCCCATGGTGTAAAATTACCTAATGTTTCGTAAGTAAATAAGTTAAAAACAATCCCTACAAAAGCACCGATAACCATAATACCTTCAATACCGATATTAACAACACCAGATCGCTCAGAGAAAACGCCGCCAATAGCCGCTAAAATTAAAGGTGCTGCGTAAAATATAGCAGAAGGGACGATAAAATATAAGACGTCTAAAAAGCTCATATTATTTGCCCTCCTTTTTCTTTCCAAATTTTTCTAACGCAATGCGAATTACATAGCCTGAAGCTACGAAGAAAATAATTAATGCAATAATAATCGATACGATTTCTAAAGGAATCCCTGCAGCACTCGGCATATTTAATGCACCGAATTTTAACGAACCGAATAAAGAAGCACCGAAAACTACTCCAAGTGGTGTATTTGCACCAAGTAATGCAACCGCGATGCCATCAAAACCGATACCTGTAAAGCCACCTTTCACCGATACATAACCAAATGTACCGAGTGCCTCCATCGCTCCACCTAAACCTGCAAATACGCCTGAAATTGTCATTGCTAAAATAACATTTTTCTTTACACTCATCCCTGCATATTCAGCCGCATTTTGGTTAAAGCCAACTGCCTTTAACTCAAAGCCACGTGTCGTACGCTCTAATAAGAACCACATGACAAATACCATGATTAACGCAACAATAATACCCCAGTGTAAACGCGAGTAGTCTGTTAAGCCCTCTAACCAAGGCGAACGCAATGATGCTGAATCAGCAATACGCTCTGTACGGTCACTGCCTGACCAATATTTAATTAATGCATTCGTAATATGAAGTGCTGTATAGTTCAGCATAATCGTTACGATAACTTCATGCACACTAAAGCGTGCTTTTAGGTAACCTGCAATAAATGCCCAAAAAGCTCCTGCTGCTGCTGCTGCAAGTAGTGCTAACGGCAAATGAATAATTTTAGGTAAACCTTGCACTGCATAGCCGACATAAGCTGCTGCAGTCCATCCCATAATTAACTGACCTTCAACACCGATATTAAATAAACCTGTACGGAATGCGAAGGCAACCGCTAATCCAGCTAATAAATACGGTGTAATTTGCCGAATTGTTTCACCTATCGTATAGGCATCTCCAAAAATACCATTCCATAACGCAGTATATCCCTTAACTGGATCATAGCCGGAGACAACCATTACAATGGCACCGACGATTAATCCTAAAATAACTGAAATTATAGGAACGAGAATATTCATTGCGCGATTGCTCATATTATTCGTCCCCTTTCATCGTTGCTTTTTTTTTCGACTGACCAGCCATTAATAAGCCAAGCTCTTGCTCAGTCGTTTCATTAGCATTTAATGTATCAACAATTTGTCCATCATAAATAACAGCAATGCGGTCAGATACATTCATTACCTCGTCTAATTCAAAGGAAATAAGCAATACAGCTTTGCCTTTATCGCGCTGCTCAATTAAACGACGATGAATAAACTCGATGGCCCCTACGTCTAAGCCACGTGTTGGCAATGCTGCAATAAGCAATTCTGGGTCGCGGTCAACTTCACGACCGATAATAGCTTTTTGCTGGTTACCACCTGATAAAGCACGTGCTAATGTCGCCTCACCATGACCTGTACGAACGTCGAATTCTTCAATTACTTGATTTGCCTTTTGCGTAATTTTTTTATAATCAATAATGCCGAATTTTGAAATTGGCTCCGTGTAATACGTTTGTAAAGCGATGTTATGACCTACTGTGAAATCAAGCACTAATCCATGCTTATGACGATCTTGCGGAATATGTCCCAAACCAGTTTCTGTAATTTCTCGTGGCTTTTTATTCGTTACATCTTGACCATTCATAACCACTTTACCGCTTTTAATTTTACGTAAACCTGTGATTGCTTCAATCAACTCAGACTGACCATTTCCATCAATCCCTGCAATACCAACAATCTCACCTTTACGAACAGATAAATTTAACTGCTTAACTTTTTCAATACCGCGATAATCTAGTACAACTAAATCTTGTATACTTAATACCTCATCTGTCGGGTTGGCAGCAATTTTTTCCGTTTTAAACTCAACTTGACGACCAACCATTAATTCAGCCAATTGGTCTGGATTTGTTTCAGATGTGACAACTGTACCAATTCCTTCACCTTTACGTATAACCGTAACGCGGTCTGATACTTCCATGATTTCTTTTAATTTATGCGTAATTAAAATAATCGATTTTCCTTCTGAAATTAAGCGTCTCATAATTTGGATTAGCTCATGAATTTCCTGTGGTGTTAATGAAGCTGTCGGTTCATCGAAAATTAAAATTTCCGCACCACGATACAATGTTTTTAAGATTTCAACACGTTGCTGCATCCCAACAGAAATATCTTCAATTTTCGCATACGGATCAACATCTAATCCATATTTTTCAGAAAGTGCCTGAATGTTCTTTGCTGCATCTTTAATATTGACAATACCGCCTTTTGTAGGCTCACTTCCTAATATAATATTTTCAGTTACAGTAAAGTTTTCAACTAACATAAAATGCTGGTGAACCATTCCAATTCCTAAATCGTTCGCCACATTTGGATCTGTAATTTTAACTGATTTTCCACGTACTTTAATCTCGCCAGCTTCCGGCTGATAAAGTCCAAAAAGTACGTTCATTAAAGTCGATTTACCTGCACCATTCTCACCAAGTAATGCATGAATCTCGCCTTTTTGTAATTGGAGGGTGATATTATTGTTCGCTACGAAGCCACCGAATTCTTTTCGGATGCCAAGCATTTCGATCACGTATTCCAAGCGTTTCACTCCTTTAGGCACATTTTAAATTTAGAAAAATTAACACATGGGGCTGTCGGGAAAGGAGATGGGTATCCTGCGTTTCCCGACAGCAGTTCGCACTTTTGTCGAAGTATCCGTCTTTTTAACACTTGGATTGATTCGACAGCCCCATCTATTAACTTTCATCTAATAAACAATGTAATTCAATTTATTTCTCTTAAACTCCTGCTAGCTTTAGTAAAACACAAAACGAATTAGCCTTATGTATTACAATAAATGCATTCAGCTTGCCACCTATAAAGTGAAACTTCAATCAGTGGCGTGTTTCCTCATCCCCCAATTATCCTTAAGCCGATTTTCACTCAAGTCTCGAAGTGGGCGTCTTACTGCCCGCTAATACGGATAAAGACTGCTAAAAGAAGTTAAAACTTCCATTACAGTGAGAAAATCATCATAGGAATCTGTAGACTCCTATGATGATTAATTATAACTGAATTATTTTACATCATTTGGATGTTCAGGTACTACGATTTCACCTGAAGCAATTTTCCCTTTGAATTCTTCAATTGATGCTAAAACATCATCTGTAATCGCACCACGTGAATCAGCAAGACCTACACCATCTTCAGCTAAGCCATAAACAATTGTTTCTCCACCTGGGAAGTTGCCGTCTTGTGTACGGTTAGAAATATCTACTACTGCATGCGCTACACCTTTTAACATAGATGTTAATGTAATATTATGGTCGCCCACTTGACCTTCTGCATATTGGTCAGCGTCTACACCGATTACCCATACGTTTGCATTAGCATCTTTTTCTTTACGCTCTTTTGCTTCTGTAAATACGCCATTTCCTGTACCACCAGCAGCGTGGAAGATAATGTCTACACCTGAAGAGTACATGCGGTTAGCAGCCGTTTTACCTAATTCAGCTTTATCGAATGCTTCTGCATAATATTCTTCGATTACGATATCAGGGTTTGCAGCTTTTGCACCTGCTAAGAAGCCTGCGTGGAAGCGCTCGATTACAGGAATTGATTGTCCACCGATAAAGCCGATTTTGCCTGTTTGAGACATTTCAGCTGCAGCTACACCAGCAAGGAAAGCACCTTCTTGCTCTTTAAATAATACCGATACTACGTTTGGTGCATCTACTACTGCATCGATAATTGCTAATTGTGCATCTTTTTGTTGGTTAGCAATTTCAAGAACTGCATCTTGCATTAAGAAACCTACACCAAATACTAAGTCGAAATCACGACGTAATAAGCTGTTTAAGTTCGTGTTGTAGTCAGCATCTGAAGCCGATTGTAAATAATCAAAACCACCATCGCCTTTTGTTAAACCATTTTCGCTACCAAATTGTTGGATACCTTCCCAAGCAGATTGGTTGAATGATTTATCATCAACGCCACCTACGTCTGTTACCATCGCTACTGAAATGCCGCCTGTTGAAGTTTCAGTACCATTATCGTTTGAGCCTTCGTTTGTTGATGCGTTGTCATTTTTGTCCTCATCTGTACCACATGCACCTAAAATTGCACCTGTAGCTACAACTGATGAGATTAATAAACCAAATTTACGTTTTTTCATTAGTGAATCCTCCTAGAAAGGTTTTTTAGTCATTAGCAGGAAATAAAATTTGTTCTACACCCTTTTTCGTACTACATGGAAGCTGAATTTATCAGCTCTAAAATAATTTTTAGAATATAAAACTACCCGATCATTATCATCGTAATGAAGTTGCTTCAAGACGAGTAACGCCGTTTCAGGACCGCAGTCTAAAATAGGCGAAACCTCCTCATGAAAACCTATAGGGTCGATGTATGTGATCGCATAGTTGACATGGATAGCACCTGATTTTTCAAGTGCTGAAAAAAGAGATACATCCTGATTATTAACAAATTGCTGCGGTAAATAGTTAGCTGGTACTTTATCAATACAATAAACAACCGGCTCCCCATCCGCTGTTCTTACACGTTCAATCGTGATCACATTGTCATCAATGTCGGTTTGAAAACGCTTTATATCATCCTCAGTCGATTTTTCTTCTGTCGCTTTTATAAAAATCGTGCCCGGTGTCATTCCTGCTTGCTCAATCATTGATGAAATACTCGACAATTGTTCAATTCCCGAAGTAAATACTGGCTTAGGGTTGATGAATGTCCCCACACCGTGTCGACGGATGATAACGTTTTCTTCCTCCAACAATCGTAGCGCCTCGCGTAAAGTGGCACGACTTACTCCAAGTGATTTGGATAACTCAAATTCAGAGGGTAATTTTTCATTTTCTTGATAAATCCCCTTCTCTATATCTGATTTTAAGCGATCAATCACTTGTAAGTATAGATGACGGTGATCTGTTTTAATTGTCACTTTTTCACCACCACCAACAAAGAGATCAGACATCTGATGTACAACATTCCTACTAATTAGTTTTCAATATAACATTTTTACTTGCTGTTGCAAATACATTTATTTAAAAAGTGTTACTGAATCATAAAATTTATATTAATTTTTGAACGAAGAAATAACATTCTGAAAAGTCTGTTATCACTATTCGCTTGAAATGCTAGATTTTGCTAGCAATACTTGGCGTGGTCGACTACCATCAGGCGGCCCAACAACCCCACGCATTTCCATTTGATCAACAATGCGTGCAGCTCTTGCATAGCCTATACGAAAACGACGTTGTAACATTGATACCGAGGCACTTTGCTGCTCAACCACAAGCATTACAGCTTCATCGTATAAATCATCCGTTTCCTCAGCAATATCTGTTTGCGGCACTTCAGTTGGAATCATTGACTCCTCATATTGTGCTTTTTGCTGCTGTATAACAAAATCAACAACTGCTTCTACTTCCTTATCCGATACAAAGGCTCCTTGTACACGTACAGGTTTGGAGGCTCCCGCTGGTAAAAATAGCATATCACCGCGTCCAAGCAATCTTTCTGCGCCACCCATATCTAAAATTGTGCGTGAATCAACAGCAGAGGATACAGCAAAGGCAATGCGCGATGGAATATTGGCTTTAATAATTCCTGTAATAACATCTACGGATGGACGCTGTGTTGCGATGATTAAATGAATACCTGCTGCACGTGCCATTTGCGCTAAACGCGTTATCGCATCCTCAACCTCATTTGAGGCAACCATCATTAAATCTGCAAGCTCATCTACAATGACAACGATATATGGTAATTTAGCTTGTTGCTCCATATTTTGTGCATTGTGCTGCTCAATATGCTCATTATATCCTTCAATGTTGCGCGTTCCTGTATGTGAAAAGAGGTCATAGCGCCGTTCCATTTCAGAAACAATTTTTTGCAATGCTTGCGCGGCTTTACGTGGATCTGTTACAACAGGTGCAAGTAAATGCGGAATACCATTGTATACTGTTAGCTCAACCATTTTTGGATCAATCATCATCATTCGTACTTCATGTGGCGCCGCTCGTAGTAAAATAGAAATAATTATCCCATTAATACATACACTTTTACCACTGCCTGTTGAGCCAGCAACGAGTAAATGTGGCATTTTATTAAGCTCCGCCAGCATTGCTTGTCCTGTGACATCGCGACCAAAGCTAATCAATAATTTACTCGATGCCTTGTTTTCAGGCACTTCAATTACTTCTCTTAATGTTACAATTGCAACTTCATTATTAGGTACTTCAATTCCGATAGCAGATTTCCCTGGAATTGGCGCCTCTAAACGAATATCCTTCGCAGCTAGCGCTAATGCCAAGTCATCTTGCAAGCTAACTATTTTACTTACCTTTACTCCTACATCTGGAAGCACCTCATATTTTGTTACAGCAGGTCCTAAATGCACTTGAACCACCTTTGCCTTTACCCCAAAACTTAGCAATGTTTGCTCTAGTT
Organism: Metasolibacillus sp. FSL K6-0083; assembly: GCF_038630865.1. Lineage (NCBI taxonomy): Bacteria > Bacillati > Bacillota > Bacilli > Caryophanales > Caryophanaceae > Metasolibacillus > Metasolibacillus sp. FSL K6-0083. The sequence continues at coordinate 1,351,647 of NZ_CP152046.1, forward strand.
TTTTAGCGTTTGCTTGAATAATGCTATACTCTCCACTTTGATCATGCGCGGGCGGTAATTGTAGCAATAGAGTTGATGGTAATGTGTACGGACTTTCCGATTCATTCATTTGCACAGGCTCTTCCAGTATTTCTTCAATTTCGATTTCAATCGCTTCCGACTCTTCTTCGCGAATTTGCGGCTGCGTAAAGGCTGAAATAATTGGCTCTTCATGCACAATCGTTTCCTCTGTTGCAAGCATCTCCGTTTCGGAAGTTACGGATTTGGGCGAACGGCGTTTTTTCTCTTTTTTTGGGCGTGCAAGCTTTCTTTTCAGCGCAGGCGTTTTTTCCATCATAATAGGAACAAGCGCTTTGCCTGTTACTAATATGATGCCTATAAATAGTAGAACCCATGCTGCTACCTTTGCCCCAGTCGAGTCAAATAAAACATGTAGTACACTAAAAAGCAATGCGCCCACTATACCACCACCAAGCGCTTGGCCTCTATTAGCAACGCCATCCATTTCAATTAAAAGGCGCCAAGTTTCACGTAACACTGAATTGGATAGTAGTGCGTTCGCCTTATGCAATTCCTCAAAAAGCAGGCTATGGCTAAACACAGTAAGACTACATATCATAAGAAAAACACCAATGACAACACGGTTTTTCATCGTCACACCACGCCGTCTTACCATCAGCATTGATGCTACTAAAACGAGTAAAAACGGGATGACGAAATGCAAATTGCCAAATAAAAATAAAGCAATTGATTGTGTAAAGCGTCCAACTATACCATATTCAAAATAAATAATAATTGCATAAGCAATACATAAAATACCAACAATTTCATAGGTAAGTGGATGCCATTCTTTTTTATTTGCCTTCAATTGTTTTTTCTTTCCTTTGTTCGCCATTACACCTGTTCCTTTCTTACGAGTTTAATAAAACGCAAACGAAGCGTCTGAACAGCAGTGCCTCGCACGCTTTTCAGACGCTCCCCCTTTATCGCTTAATATTCCATAATAATTGGGATAATCATTGGGCGGCGCTTCGTTTTTTGGAATAAATATTGATTAAGTGTATCACGTATTTCTTGTTTAATATTTGTCCATTCAAACGTATCCTTATTCACGTATTTTTCAATAACCTCACGTGCAATATCAGATGCTTCGACCATTAACTCCTCTGATTCCCGTACATAAACAAATCCGCGCGACAATATTTCAGGGCCCGATGCAATTTTCTTTTGTGCTCGGTTTAGCGTAACAACAACAATAAAAATCCCATCCTGTGACAGCAGTTTGCGATCGCGCAAGACGATATTACCAACATCGCCTACACCAATACCGTCGATTAATACATTGCCTGCCTGAACACGACCACTCATGCGCATTTTACCGTTTTTATATTCCACAATATCGCCTTTATCCGCAATAAAAATTTGTGATTTTTGCATCCCTAAAGACTGTGCTAATTTGGAATGGGCAATTAACATGCGGTATTCCCCTTGAATTGGCACAAAATACTTTGGTTGCATCAGATTTAACATTAATTTCAAATCTTCTTGGCTACCATGTCCAGAAACATGAACCTTTTTATCTGCTGATAGCACCTTAGCCCCAGCTTTTGCAAGCTGGTTCATCGTTTTATACATTTGCACTTCCATTCCTGGAGATGGCGTAAATGTAATTAACACAGTATCTGTTTGTTTAATTTTAATATCACGATGATGCTTACGCACAATTTTATCAAGAGCTTCAAGTGGTTCGCCTTGGTTACCTGTTGCGATAATAATAATTTCATCATCTTCATATTTATGAATATCACTTACTGGAATTAGCGTATCTTCATCAATATCTAAATAGCCAAGCGATGTTCCTAACTCTACTACTTTTTCTAGTGATTTACCGACAATCGCAACTTTACGGAAAGAGCTTTGTGCCTGTGTAAATACTTGTTGCACACGAATAAAGTTTGAAGCATATACCGCTACTAAAATTCGTCCCTGTGCTGAATGGAATGTTTTGGCTAGCTGCTCACTAACAACTGCCTCACTTGTCGTATAGCCTGGACGCTCCGCCTCAGTTGATTCAGATAATAAAATAAATACCCCTTCTTCACCAAGCTTGGCCATCGTTGCTATATCAGGTCTAAATTTGCCCTGTGCTGCTTGGTCAAATTTGAATTCTCCTGTATGCACAATCGCGCCTTCTGACGTATGGAACACAATCCCTAGCGAATCGGGGATACTATGTGTTGTATGGAAAAATGTTACATACGTCGAATTGAAATTCATACGACTTTTATTTGTCACTTCAAAAAATTTCACTGGATGCGGTGCAGGCATCTCTTTTAAATGCTCTTTGGCAAGCGCAACTGTTAGTTTCGAGCCATATACGGGTGCTTTTATTTTATTCAATACGTAGGCAATTGAACCGATTGCATCCTCATGTCCGTGCGTTAAGAATATCCCTTTTACACGCTCTTTATTTTCTTCTAAATACGTAATATCCGGTATGACGATATCAATCCCGAGCATCTCATCTTCTGGGAACATAAGCCCACTGTCGACAACAAATAGCTCCTCGTCAATTTCTATTACATACATTGATTTTCCGATTTCACTAACCCCACCTAGAGGGATGATACGGATTACTTCATTTTTTACTTTCGTCACTTGATTTCCTCCTAAAAATTATCCCGAACAGCAACCACTTATCAATCATTATACGTGTAGTTTTCTTTTAGCACAAATTAAAAATTCATAAAAAATGAATTTGAATAAAGCGAACGAAAAAACCAGTGTGATGCATCACACTGGTAAAGTTTGACGAATTGCTTCAATTTTTGCTTGGTACGTATCCCAAATTTTATCAAAATCAGCTTTTTCTTCATCTGTCATTTCCATCATCGGCAGTCGCACTGCCAATGTATCAAAACCTAATTTTGTCATTGCATATTTAACTGGGGATGGGTTTGGTTGTGCAAATAACGCGCGTACTAATGGCAATAATGCACGGTGAATTTTTGCAGCTAGCTCATGCTTTCCTTCTTCAAATGCACGCATCATTAATTGCATATCATTGCCAACAACATGCGCAGCAACTGAAATAATGCCTGCTCCACCAATTGCTAAAAGCGGTAATGTTAAACCATCATCTCCACTATAAACTAAGAAATTATCCTTGCTATCCACATTTTCAATAATATCACCCATTTGATCTAAGTTACCGCTCGCTTCTTTAATCCATAAAATATTCGGAATTCTGCTTAAAGCAACTGACGTTTCATAGGTAACATTGACAGCCGTACGCCCAGGTACATTGTATAACATAACTGGTAGCTTTGTTTCACGCGCAATTGTTTCAAAGTGCGCATAAATACCACGTTGATTTGGCTTATTATAATATGGAGCAACGAGCATAATACCATCCGCTCCATTTTCCTCCGCTTTATGTGTCATCATGATGGAGTATGCTGTTTCATTATCCCCTGTTCCAGCAATAACCGGCACACGTCCAGCTACTTTTTCCACAGTGAAGCGTACAACCTCTATCTTTTCCTCTGTCGACATCGTTGGGTTTTCAGATGTCGTTCCACATGCGATAATGCTATCTGTCCCATTATCGATTAAATGATTAATAATTCGTTCAAGCTCCGGATAGTTAATCGTACCATCCTCTTTGAACGGTGTAATCATCGCCGTTCCAATTCGACCTAAATTCATCCTTCTACACCTCTTATCATCAATTACACCTCAGCTATAGATTTTCTTAGAAGGACTTCTGCTTCCTTTGAAAATCTATCACATGCCCGAGGGCTTTATTTTGATTCAGCAGACATGCTGCTTCCAAACTGAACTAAGTATTTTTCTGAAATTAATACGCTATTATATTTGCTGAATAAATTGTTTCCCTCAAATAGCTAAATCAAAATAAGTTTTCCTCTATCATTGCTTCAACAATTTGAATCGAATTTAGTGCCGCTCCTTTTAATAAATTGTCCGATACAATCCATAAATGGAAACCTTTTTTATTGTCTAAATCTTGGCGAACTCGCCCTACAAATACAGGGTCTTCTCCTTCAGCAAAAATCGGCATCGGATATTGTTGATTAGCAATATCATCTTGTAATACGATACCCGGTGCATTTTTCAGTACTTCGAAAATATCTTGCACTGTCGCTTCTTGCTCAAGTTCAATATATACAGATTCTGAATGTCCTGATACTACCGGCACACGCACACAAGTTGCTGCCACCTGTAATTCAGGCATTTCTAGAATTTTTTTTGTTTCATTAATCATTTTCATTTCTTCATACGTATAGCCGTTGTCTGTGAATTTATCAATTTGCGGAATGACATTGCGCGCAATTGGATAATGCTTTTTATCTGCTTTCGCAGGCAAAATATGCGCTTCAACATTTTTTCCAGCATCCCACTGTGCGCTTTGTGTCTGTAGCTCTTCAATTGCTGCAATACCAGAGCCTGATACAGCTTGGTATGTAGAAACAACTACTTTTGTTAAGCCGAATTTTTCACGAATTGGTTGTAATGCTGCGACCATTTGAATCGTTGAACAGTTCGGGTTGGCAATAATGCCCTTCGGAATATCCTTTAATGCTTGTCGATTGACCTCAGGTACAACTAACGGTACTTCTGGATCCATGCGGAAATGACTTGTATTGTCTACAACGATTGCTCCGCGCTTCGCTGCTTCAGGTGCTAGTGCTGCTGATACGGAGCCACCTGCTGAAAATAATGCAATATCTACCCCTTCAAAGCTTTCAGGTGTTGCTTCTTCGATTGTATATGACTGTTTATTAAATTCAATTTTCTTCCCTGCTGAACGTGCAGATGCTAGAAATTTTATTTGCTTAATTGGAAAATTACGCTTCGTTAAAAGTTCCATCATTGTTGAACCTACTGCTCCTGTCGCGCCTACGACAGCTACTGTCAATTGCTTCGTCATAATCTCATCTCTCCTCAAAACTAGTTACATAATGTTGGCTATTGTAACATAAAACCTTGCAGTTGTGTAGGATTAATTTGATTATTAAAAAAATTGTATAAATATTGGTTGTAATTGTTTTTTATAAAAAATGGCCGCATGCACAGTTTCGACCATTTTTGAAAAATCCGCGATGAGAGATGTTGGTTTTTGGATTGGATCATCTTGCCCGAACGGAATAAAATAAATATTTTTTGCATTTAGCAACTTCATAATATTTTGACCATTTAAACCGAGGGCGTCATTCGTTGAAACACCTATCACAACAGGAGAGCCGTTGCGTAAAGTTGCCTTTGCTGCCATTAAAACGGCACTATCGGTCGCGGCATTAGCGAACTTACTTATTGAATTCCCTGTCATTGGCGCTATAACCATACAGTCCAATGGATTTTTCGGTCCAAAGGGCTCCGCTTCCACAATGGATGAAATAACTTTTTGCCCTGTTGCTGCTTCTATTTTTGCTATCCATTCCTCCCCAGTACCAAAGCGTGTCGCGGCATGTAAAACAGATGGGGTAATAATTGGTACAACTTCTGCACCTGCTTGCTTTAAATCTTCAATCTTAGGTACTACATCGGCGTATGTGCAATGCGATGCTGTAATACCTAATCCAATGCGTTTACCTTCAAGCATTGCTGCGCCCTCCAATCTAATATTGCTGTCTTTAATAAATGCGCTGCATCTGTACTGAAATATTTCCCAGGTAATCCTGCAAGTAATGTATAATGCTCTACATTATCCGTTACACAGCCAGGTGCAGAAGCTAAATCATAAATTGGCATCTCAAATTGCTTACGCATTGTTGGCGTCAGCCATTTTGCTGGAATCGTATTAATTAGTGCTACGCCTTCAATATGCGGTAAATCGTCTAATAAGTATGATTCGTAGCCAAGTGCTAACGCCTCACAATGCTGGGCAACAGAGCGCACTAAAATAATGACGTTTGCCTGCATATTTTTTAGCATATGTGCCGTCATTTTAGCAACGCGCCCAAAGCCAGTAATTATAAAGCATTTATGACGCACAGCCTGTTTATGCTCATAAAAATAAGCTAGAAATGCCTCTGCTGTTAGTGCTGCATTTTGCCAAATAAATGCCTCCTGCTGCAAATAACGATGCACCGTATGTTCCTTTAAAATCACTTCCCATTCTGGCGCTAGCTTTCCAACATGCATAACTGCTTTTTGAATTCCAAGTACAATCTGCACATCAATTTGTAGCGGTTGAATAGGTAACACTACAACATCTGGATGAAACTCCAAAGCGGTTGCGTTGAGCTCCGCATCCCAACTCGTTTTATTTTTGTAAAAAATAGTTCGTTCCTCACTTGCTAAATTTTTAGCTAATACCTTCATTCTTTCGTCTGCACCAATAACTAACCAGCGCTCCGTCATTGGTCATAGCTTCTAAATGCGGTTGTAGTTTGATTAAATAAAATGCGGTCCTCTCCGATTAAAACGATTTCCTCCCAAGGAATAAATGCCGCTCCTGTTTTTCGCTTTTGAAACATCAGCCTCGATTGCGGCATAAGCTCAAAGCCGATAATTTTTCCTGTTGTCGGCTCAAATAAGCATTCTGTATCCGCCAAATAACCATAGCGAACACCATTTTGCATTTCAATTAACTCTTTGTCAGCAAGCTCTGATAAAAGCATATTCTCCCTCCTCTTCAGCGCTTCACCATACTATATGCATCGCGCAATTTGAACGTTCGCCTAAAATAGAATTTTCAACATACCTCACTGGACAATTTTAACTTCTTTCAGCAATGTTTTTTGCGACGAGTAACCGCAGGTGCACATGTTTTTTGCGACGAGTAATCGTTGGCACGCCTCGTGACAGTTTCAGATTAACTTCTATCTTAAGCAGCTCCAAAAAAATCTGGACTAGAGTTAGCCAAGGCGTAATTGATAAGTAAAAAGCACTTGAAATCAAGTGAAAAACCTTGCTTTCAAGTGCTTTTTTTAGTTTTCTGGTCCAATTATTGCAATCGCTGGTTCCTGCAATAAAATATCTGTAATTAACTCATTGATTGTTTCCATTGAAATAGCATCAATTGAAGTAAGCACTTCATCAACTGAACGGTGACGTTGATGGATTAGTTCATTTAAGCCATTTCGGCTCATATGGTCTTCTGTGCCTTCAAGCCCTAAAACAAAGCTGCCTTTGAGTTGCTCCTTCGCATTTTCTAGCTCTAGTTCAGTAATACCACCTGCTACAACATCAAGTAATGTCGCATCTATCGTATGCTGCATCTGACTTAGCTGCTGTTTGCTTGTGCTACCATAAACCGTTAATGAGCCAACATCTTCGTAGGATGTCTGATAAGAGTAGATTGTATAGGCTAAACCGCGCTCTTCACGCACTTCTTGGAATAGTCTAGAGCTCATATTGCCGCCAATAATATTATTTAGTGCAATTAAACTATAAATATCAGGATTTTTCACACCAATTGCAGGGAATGAAATCGCCACATGTGCTTGCTCAATATCGCGCTCCTTAATGATTTCACCTGCTGAAAATACTGGATATGACAATGTTCGCTCCACTGCACTAGCACTTGCTTGAAATTGCCCAAACAATTGCTCAATCGTCGCTAAAAGTCCATCTGAAATATTCCCCGCTACCGATATAACAATATTTTGTGGACAGTAATGCTTCGCCATATATTGACGAATCATTGCCTCATCAAAGGTTGCCAACGTTTCGGCTGTTCCTAAAATTGGGCGGCCAAGGGCATCTGTTGGATACATAACAGCCCATAGCTTTTCATGCACATCATCATCTGGTGCGTCCTCACTCATATAAATTTCCTCTAACACGACTTGACGCTCTCGCTCAATATCTTCCGCTGTAAATGTTGAATTGAAAAACATATCTGCCAAAACGGTTACAGCTAATTCGGCATGATGATCTAACACCTTCGCATAATAGCATGTATTTTCCTTCGAGGTGAAGGCATTAATTTCGCCACCAATACGGTCGAATATTTCAGCAATTTGCTTTGCCGACTTCGTCTTCGTTCCTTTAAAAAGCATATGCTCTATAAAGTGTGTAATGCCATTTTCCTCCGGTAGCTCATAGCGAGAACCTGCATTGACCCATATGCCAACAGAAAGTGAACGCACATGCGGCAGTTGCTCCGATACAATACGTACACCATTTTGACATGTCGATACTTGCACTGTCATTGCTCTTCATTTCCCCCTTGCAAAAAAGCCGTCAAGAAAGTAGGCTAACGCACCACTTTCCAGACAGCCATTAATGTTTTTTATTATGTGTCGCAAGAAACCGTCCCCAAATGATATTTTAGACGGTTCCACATTGGAGTTTTACTTTATTGCTGTTGTTCAGCTCGTTCTTTTTCTTCTTTAATCACTACTTTACGTGATAAATTCACGCGACCTTGGTTATCGATTTCGATACATTTCACTAGTAATTGATCGCCAAGCTTTAATACATCCTCCACAGCTTTCGTACGTTCTTCTTGAATTTCTGAAATGTGTAGTAAACCGTCTTTGCCTGGGAAAATTTCACAGAATGCACCGAATTTTTCGATACGTTTCACAGTCGCTAAGTAGTATTCGCCTACTTTTGCTTCACGTACGATGGATTCAATAATTTCTTTCGCGCGATTGTTCATTTCTTCGTTTGCTGAAGAAATATAAATTGTACCGTCTTGCTCAGTATCAATTTTCACGCCTGTTTCATCAATAATTTTATTAATTTGCTTACCACCTGGTCCGATTACATCGCGGATTTTATCGGGATTAATTTTAATCGTAATAATTTTTGGCGCATATTTTGATAATGATTTACGTGGCTCGTTTAACGTTGTCATCATATGCTCTAAAATATGCATACGACCAATTTTTGCCTGTGCTAATGCTTCCTCTAAAATATTACGTGATAAACCATCAATTTTAATATCCATTTGCAATGCTGTTACACCTTTAGCTGTACCGGCTACTTTAAAGTCCATATCACCAAGATGGTCTTCCATCCCTTGAATATCCGTTAAAATGGAATAGTGCTCGTCCTTTTTAATAAGACCCATCGCAATACCCGCTACCGGTGCTTTTAATGGCACACCTGCATCCATCATTGCTAATGTCGATGCACAGATTGAAGCTTGTGAAGTTGAACCATTTGATTCTAATACTTCAGATACGCAACGAATTGTATATGGGAACTCCACTTCATTAGGAATAACTGCTAATAATGCGCGTTCACCTAGTGCACCATGACCAATTTCTCGACGCCCCGGACCACGTATAGGTCCTGTTTCTCCAACAGAGAATTGTGGGAAATTATAGTGATGCATAAAACGTTTTGATTCCTCAATACCTAAGCCATCAATAATTTGTACATCGCCTAATGCGCCTAACGTACAAATTGATAATGCTTGTGTTTGACCACGTGTGAATAAAGCTGAACCGTGTGTACGGTCAAGCAAGCCCGCTTCAGAGGATAGTGCGCGAATTTCATCAAGCTTACGGCCATCTGGACGCACTTTATCCTCAGTAATTAAACGGCGCACTTCATCCTTCACCATTTGATCTAAAATGCCTTTCACTTGCTTAATTGTTTCCTCATCAGCTTCCTGCTCTACGTAAGAAGCTAATACACGCTCTTTGACAGCTGTAATGGCATCTTCACGCGCATGCTTTTCAACTGTTTGAATTGCAGCATTCATATCTGCCTCACAAACCGCTTTTACCGCTGCTGTTAATTCAGGGTCTAACTCGTAAAGTTCGACCTCTATTTTTGCTTTCCCTACTTCAGCTACAATTTGCTCTTGGAAAGCGATTAATTTTTTAATTTCCTCATGACCAAACATAATTGCTTCTAACATAATTTCCTCTGGTACTTCTAAAGCACCTGCTTCTACCATGTTAATTGCATCTTTATTACCAGCAACAGATAAATGGATTGTGCTTTCTTCCATTTGCTCTGTTGTTGGGTTCAATACGAATTCATTATTAATATAACCAACATGTACACCTGCGATTGGTCCATCGAATGGGATATCTGAAATCGCTAATGCTAACGAAGAGCCAAACATTGCTGCTACGTCTGACGGACAATTTGAATCATTTGACATAACCATTGAAATTACTTGTACTTCGTTTCGGAAACCATCTGGGAACATCGGACGAATTGGACGGTCAATTAAACGAGATGCTAAAATCGCGTTTTCTGATGGACGCCCTTCACGTTTAATGAAACCACCTGGAATTTTACCTGCCGCGTATAGACGTTCTTCATAGTTCACTGTTAATGGGAAGAAATCTAATGGCTTTGGTGATTTTGACATTGTGGCTGTTGCTAAAACTGCCGTTTCGCCGTAGCGAATTAATGCAGCGCCATTTGCTTGTTTTGCTAACTGTCCTACTTCTATTACGAGTGGACGGCCAGCCCATTCATAAGAATAGACTTTTTTGTCGTTCATCTGATGAACCCCTTTCTACTTTTACACCCTACTTCAGCTTTTTTTGTATGTACTATAGTTAGTGTATCAAAAATGTAGTTTCTATGCTAAATTTTTTTATTTTCATTGAAAGTTTTTATACATAAATAAAAAGCGGGAAGTTTCCCGCTTTTTATATGAGATTAGCGACGTAAGCCTAAACGTGTAATTAATTCACGGTAGCGTTGTACGTCTGTTTCACGAAGATATTTTAATAAGTGACGACGACGACCTACCATTTTGAAAAGACCACGCTCTGAGTGGAAATCTTTTTTGTGTGTACGTAAGTGCGTGTTTAATGCATTAATTTCTGCAGTTAACACAGCGATTTGTACTTCTGGAGAACCAGTGTCGCCTTCGTGAGTACGGTACTCAGCGATAATTTCGTTTTTACGTTCTTTTGTAATTGCCATTTGAAATGACCTCCTATAATTGAATTATCCCCTGTAGCACAGCAATCGTCAGGAGTAACGGAAAGCCGAGCTAAGGTTTAGTGCATATTGAACACTTTAGGAATTATATCATACTAGATAACAGCAAGCAACTATTTCAATCACACCTCTCGGCATCTATAGACTCTGTACCTTTACCTGTTGCCCTGTTATCGGTACAAAATTAATTTGCTGAAAGTGTTATACTTTACTCGCAAAGTAATTGATTGCTTCTTGCTTATCTAGCTCAATTTGTGTAATTAGCTCATCAATGCCAGCAAATTTTCGTTCGCTACGAATACGTTTATACCATCCGACAACAACTTCTTCACCGTAAATATTTTTATCGAAATCAAAAATATGCACTTCAATCGATAGCTGTTTTTCTTCTGGATTTTTAAATGTGGGTTTATAACCGACATTACAAACACCATTATACCACTTGTTTTGCACTAAAATTTGTACGGCATAAACACCTGTTGCTGGAATAAAGCAGCCCGCCATCGATTGTACATTAGCAGTTGGAAAACCGAGTGTACGTCCACGTTTATCCCCATGTACAACGATGCCCGGCACTTCAAATGCACGACCAAGCAACATGCACACTTCCTCCATATCGCCTTCTTTTAACAATTTACGAATGCGAGTGGAGCTAATTTTTTCATCACAGTCGCTCAGCTTGTCAATCGTTGTCACCCCAAAATCGCCGTTTGACAGCTCTTCCATTAAGCGCATATCGCCTTTACCGAAAGCTCCGAATGAATAATCAAAGCCTGCCGTTACATGCTGTACATATAAATCACGAATGAAATACTGCACAAATTCTTCCGGTGATAATTTTGCAAAATCAGATGTAAAATTGACAACAAATACCGTATCTACACCTAATCCTTTTAATGTATCTAGCTTTTGCTGAAGTGGTGTAATATAAAATACTTGCTCATTGCGAGCACCTAATACAATAGTAGGATGCGGGTCAAATGTCATTACAGCACTTTTAATGCCTAATTCTTGTGCCTTGCGCACCGCATGCTCGATAACAGCTTGATGCCCTTTATGGACACCATCGAAAAAGCCAACTGCTAATGAGTAAGCCGCTTCTGGTCGCTCTAACTGATGAGGGTATTTTAAATAAATGACTTCCATTAGTATTTATACCTCCTGCTCTATTTCAGGGAACATTTTTTCTGGTTTCATCATGTTTTCCTTTGTTGGATGTGCGATATAAATCGCCCTCGCAAATCCATTTTTTGCATAGACAATTTTCTGATGCTGCTTTAATAATGCATGCATTTCTAGCACTTGTCCATTAAAAATTTGCTTGGCATTCGTTTCATCTATTTCAATAAAAGGATAGCTTGTTAATGCATATTCAACAGGCAAAATTTTCTCAGAAATTCGCTCCTGCTCCATCAATTCCTGTACTTCAGCTAACGTTAAACAATTTTCCTTTGTAAATGTACCAGAGGCTGTGCGCACAAGCGCCTGCATATGTGCAGGATAGCCTAGCATCTCACCTATTTGCACAGCAAGTGTACGAATATATGTACCTTTGCTACATCTAATACGTATTGAAAACTGCACTTGCTCTCCTTCAAATACGTCAGCCTCATCTAACAATGTTAAATCATAAATCGTCACTTGTCGTGTCGGACGCTCAACCACTTGTCCTGCTCTCGCATATTCATAAAGTTTTTTACCATTCACTTTCACCGCTGAATACATGGGAGGTGTCTGCTCAATTAATCCTGTTAATCGCTCTAATGCCCCCAAAATTTCCGCACGGCTAAATGATTTATATGTAGCATTTTGTTCAACTGTTTTCCCTTCAGCATCTTCAGTTGTCGTTGTTCGTCCAATACTAATAATGGCCTCGTACGTTTTTCCTGCATCTGTAATGTATTCGGCAATTCTTGTCGCCTGACCAATACAAATAGGCAATACCCCTTCTACATTCGGATCTAACGTACCTGTATGACCTACTTTTTTAGTTTTTAAAATTTTTCGTAGCTTAAATACACAATCATGGCTCGTCATACCACGTTCTTTCCATAATGGTAAAATACCGTTCATTGTAAAATCCCTCCTCAAAAGGAAAAGTCGCTAAATTCATTGTTTTAATAAAAAGGGGCTGTCCAAAAAGCCGTGCATAGCCCGCATTTTGGACAGTAGCGATGATGTTTCGCAAAATGTTGATGCATATAAACAGAGAACGCCTCTTTTAAAAATGGGATGAACATTGGCTTTAGCAGCGTTATCCTTCAGTAAAAGGGAAGCGATGAAAACATTTATTTTAATGCGGTGTCAAAACAAAATAGATTTTTCGGACAACCCCTGAAACACAAACGAAACGTCCAAAAAGCAGTGCTTTCGCACACTTTTTGGACGCCCCCTACTCTATTTATCTTCATGCAATGAACGCAATAAAGCATCAATTTTATTACCATATTCTACAGAAGAATCGAATTCAAATAAAATTTCTGGTGTACGACGTAGGCGGATACGTGAGCCGATTTCAGAACGAATAAAGCCAGCTGCTTTTTCTAATGCTTTTAACGTTTCTTCTCTTTCACGTTCGTTGCCTAATGATGTAATATAAACAGTTGCCTGCTGTAAATCACCTGTTACTGCAACATCCGTTACTGTGACAAAGCCTACACGAGGATCCTTTATTTTACGTCCAAGAATGTCACCAAGCTCTTTTTTCATTTGCTCGGCAATTCGGTTTGATCGTAGAGACATAGAAAGTCACCACCTTAACAAATTTCCTTATAAATATTGGCGAAGTAATTCTAGTTGTTCCCACTCAGGGTTGGATTCTAAATAACGGAGTGCATGCATCATTTCACGCTCAGCCGCCTCCTTAGAGGAGGCAACTGTTACAAGTGCGAGTCGCGTACGTTGCCAAACATTTTGATGGTCAATTTCTGCAACCGATACATTGAACTTTTGTTTTGTCCGCGTTACCATCCTTTGTAATACGGAGCGCTTTTCCTTTAGCGAATGGGCAGTATGAATAATGAATTCAACTTCTGCGTAGACAATCATTATGCACGTTTAATTTCTTCCATTATAAATGCTTCAATTACGTCGCCTTCTTTAAGGTCGTTGTAGTTTTTAATCGTCATACCGCATTCATAGCCTCTTGCTACTTCTTTCGCATCATCTTTGAAGCGTTTTAATGAGTCTAGCTCTCCTTCAAAAATAACGATTCCTTCACGGATAACACGTACACCTGCATCGCGCACCATTTTACCTTCAGTTACGTAAGAACCTGCAATTGTACCAACCTTCGATACGCGAATCGTTTGACGAACTTCCGCCTGACCAACGATTTTTTCTTCGTATTCTGGATCAAGCATCCCTTTCATCGCTTGTTCGATTTCTTCAATTACTTTATAAATAATGCGGTGTAGACGGATATCTACTCCCTCTTCCTCAGCCGCACGTTTAGCATTCGCATCAGGGCGAACGTTGAAACCAATCACAATCGCATTTGAAGCTGCTGCTAATGAAATATCTGACTCAGTAATTGCACCAGCACCTGTGTGGATAATTTTCACATTAACGCCTTCCACATCAATTTTCATTAATGATGCAGCCATCGCCTCTACTGTACCTTGTACATCGGCTTTAACGATTAAGTTTAACTCCTTCATTTCACCTTGGCTCATTTGCTCAAACAAGTTATCTAATGTTACGCGTTGTTTTTCAGAGCGTTGTGCTTGAATCGCAGTCATTGCACGTGATTCACCAACTGAACGAGCTGTTTTCTCGTCTTCGAATACAACAAATCGGTCACCAGCTTGTGGTACATCATTTAAACCTGTAATTTCAACTGGTGTAGATGGGCCTGCTTCCTTCACACGGCGACCTATATCATTTACCATCGCACGTACACGACCGTATGCATGACCTACTACGATTGGGTCACCGACACGCAATGTTCCATCTTGTACTAATAATGTCGCAACAGAACCGCGACCTTTATCTAATTGAGCCTCAATTACTGTACCAATTGCAGAGCGAGCTGGGCTTGCTTTTAGTTCGCCAACTTCAGAAACAAGTAAAATCATTTCTAATAATTGGTCGATTCCTTCACCTTTCAGTGCAGAAATTGGTACGAAAATCGTATCGCCGCCCCAATCTTCTGGAACTAAGCCATGCTCAGTTAATTCTTGCATTACACGGTCTGGATTAGCAGTTGGTTTATCCATTTTGTTAATTGCGACAATAATTGGAACCTCTGCTGCCTTCGCGTGGTTAATTGCTTCTACCGTTTGAGGCATTACACCGTCATCTGCTGCAACAACGATAATAGCTAAGTCTGTCACTTTCGCACCGCGTGCACGCATCGTTGTAAACGCAGCGTGACCTGGTGTATCAAGGAATGTAATTTTCTTACCATCCGCATCAACTTGGTATGCACCGATATGCTGTGTAATACCACCTGCTTCGCCAGCAGTAACCTTCGTATTACGAATTGAGTCTAAAAGCGATGTTTTCCCGTGGTCAACGTGCCCCATAATCGTTACAACTGGTGGGCGCTCGCGTTGTTCTTCTTCACTCACTTCTTGCTCAAAATGTGTTTCAAGGTCTGTAATATCTACACGTATTTCTTCCTCTACTTCCACACCATAATCAGCACAAATTAGCTCAATCGCATCTTTATCAAGCTCTTGGTTAATTGTTGCCATAACGCCTAGCATAAATAACTTTTTAATAATTTCAGATGGCTCACGATGCAATTTTTTTGCTAGCTCTGCAACTGATAATGATTCATAAAATGTGATTTTTTCTGGTAATTCCTTCTGTACAGTTTGTACAGGCTGTTGAGGTCCTCTATTTGGACGACGTTTACCACCGTGGATACCTGGCTTCTTGCGCTGTTGATAGCCGCCTTGATTATTATTCTTATTACCGCCGCTTTTACCACGACTATTTTGATTGTTATTTTGTGTCATATTTCGATTTTGGTTACCCTTTGTATTATTAGATTTGTCACTCTGTGACGCTTTGTTTTGTTCTACATTCGGAGCTTTATCCGCTTTTTTCATTTGTTGCTGCTTGGATTGTGAACGTGCTTCTGTTTGCACGTGCTGCGATAAGCCTTCTTTTTTAGCAGCTGGCTTTGCAGGTGTTGCTTTTTTCGGTTCTGCTACTTGCTGAAAGACAGAATCAAGCTTTGTAATAGTTACAGCATCAAGCATCGACATATGGTTTTTCACTTCTATATTAAGCTTTGTGAGCTGTCCCATTACTTCTTTACTCGTTTTATTTACCTTTTTCGCATATTCATGAACTCTAATTTTGCTCATCTGCTCACCCCCGATTAATTTTCGTTGAGTAGACTAGACATTTTTTTCGCAAACCCACTATCGGTTATAGCTAATGCTACACGCGCTTCCTTTCCTGTAGCATGTCCTAGATCATAGCGATCTCCAAAAACATAAAACTCAACGTTGTAATACGTACATTTATCTTTAATCTTTTTTGCCGTATTGGCAGAAGCATCGTTTGCGAGGAAAACTAATTTCGCTCCTCCTGTGCGCACTTCCTTTACGACTAATTCTTCTCCAGAAACAACTTTTCTCGCTCTGGCAGCTAGCCCTAATAATTGCAGTATTGCACTGTTCATCATAAAATAGACTCCCTGCGAATAAGCTTTAATAGCTCCTCGTATACATCTTCTGGAATTGCTACTTCAAGTTGTTTTCCTAAGCTATTTTTTTTACGTGCCTCTTCAACAGCCTGCTCCGTTTTAGAAACATAAGCTCCGCGTCCTGACTTTTTACCTGTTGTATCAACAGATACTTCGCCTTCTTTCGAACGTACAACACGAATCATTTCTTTTTTCGGATGCATTTCGCCCGTTGCTACGCATTTGCGTAAAGGCACTTTTCTTTGCATAGCCATCCTCGCTCACCTTCCCTCCAAAACTTCAGCACTTTCTGCTTGCTTACTCACAAGCACTTTTCCCGTCATGCTAGAAGAGTTGCTTGTGAGAAGCTAAACTATTTTCTTCATATGATTATTCTTCATCATCCTGATATAAATCATATTCGATATCATCATATGCTGCCGTATTGTTATTTTGTGGAACGAATGTGCTCGTTTCAGAAGGATAAATTCCTAATTCACGTGCATCTGTTTCACTTTTGATATCGATTTTCCAGCCTGTTAGCTTCGCTGCAAGTCGCGCATTTTGACCACGTTTTCCTATTGCTAGTGAAAGTTGATAGTCTGGTACAACAACTGTTGTAGACTTTTCTTCTTCATTTACTTGCACATCTAATACTTTTGATGGACTTAAAGCATTTGCTACGAACACAATCGGGTCTTCAGACCATTCAACAATATCAATTTTTTCACCGCTTAATTCATTCACAATTGTCTGTACACGCGCACCTTTAGCACCGACACATGAGCCCACTGGGTCTACCTCTGGATTGTGTGCGAATACAGAGATTTTTGAACGGTCTCCAGCTTCACGCGCAATCGATTTGATTTCTACTGTACCGTCAAATATTTCAGGCACTTCCATTTCAAATAAGCGACGTAACAAACCTGGGTGTGTACGTGAAACAATTACTTGTGGACCACGTGTTGTACGCTCTACTTTTGTAATATAAACACGAATGCGTGATTGCGGTTTATAGACCTCACCTTGAATTTGCTCGTTTACTGGTAATGCCGCCTCTACTTTACCTAGTGATACGTAGATATTACGTGCATCCTGGCGCTCAATTGTACCGACTACGATATCATCTTCGCGGTCTACATACTCTTCATAAATTAAGCCGCGCTCTGCTTCACGAACACGCTGTGTAACAACTTGTTTCGCTGTTTGAGCTGCAATACGACCAAAATTACGTGGTGTTACTTCTTGTTCCAATACATCGCCAATTTCATATGCAGGATTAATCATTTTTGCATCTTCTACTGAGATTTCTAAACGATCATCTTCCACTTCTTCTACAACGTCTTTACGAGAATAGACGAGCATCGTTCCTTTATCTAGGTTTAAATCTACTCGCACATTTTGCGCTTGGTTAAAATTGCGTTTATACGCTGTTACTAATGCCGCCTCAATTGCTTCAATTAATACTTCTCTTGAAATCCCTTTTTGCACCTCAAGGGCCGTTAAAGCATCTAGTAAATCACTACTCATTTTTGTTCACTCCTAAATTTGCTTATCTGAAAAGTCAATCGCAAGCCTAGCCTGCGCTACTTTTTCTTTATCGATTTGTACATTGATTTTGCGTGTCTTAATGCGAATTTCCATTTCCAAACCTTGTTCAGTATATGCAGTTAAATAACCATGAAATTCTTTCATATCCTTCACTGGCTCGTATGTTTTCACATAAATATATTTACCAACTGCTTGAACAAAGTCTTGTTCTTTCTTTAACGGGCGTTCTGCACCTGGTGAAGATACTTCTAAATAATAATTTTGCTCAATCGGGTCCTTTTCATCCAAAATGACACTTAAACGTTCACTTACTTGTGCACATTGATCAATGTCAATCCCACCCTCTGGCGTATCGATATAAATACGCAGAAAATAGTTGCGACCTTCCTTCACAAACTCGACATCCACTAATTCAAGATTTAATTCAGCAATAATAGGCGTTACGAGCGCTTCAATAGTTGAAGTAACTTTGCTCATCATATCCTCCTCATATGTTGTTGTACTTTAAATTTATTTGCTTTATTGTTTGTTATTCACATTGCGTTATGAGAAATTGGTATAACTCGCTGTCTGTACCATCTCAAAAACTTATGCTTCTGTAGCAATACCACTAATTTTAGCTTTTTTGTTGTTGTAAACAACAGAAAAGAGCGGGAGAAACCCACTCTTTTGCTGCGAACTATCAACAAATTGTTACACTTACAATAGCATACCTCGAAAACAATTGCAAATATCCCCACTTACTAGCTAGAACAACGAAAGCTGGTTGGCGTCGGGCAATCCTTCTAAACAGCCTAACTGGTCCATATACTCAATTAGCGTTTTCGATACGCGACCACGTCGTTGTAAATCTTCCTTCGATAAAAATTCGCCTTCCTCACGTGCAATAACAATTTGCTTCGCTACGTTTGTTCCAAGACCTGGTATAGCATCGAATGGCGGGATTAAAGCATTGCCATCAATAATAAACTCACTTGCTGTTGAACGATACAGGTCAACCGATTTAAAGTACATTCCTCGCTCACACATTTCTAGTGCAATTTCAAGCACTGTCATTAAGTTTTTTTCTTTCGGGCTCGCATCTAAGCCCTTCGCATTGATTTCATCAATTTTTGTCCGAATGACAGCAGGTCCCTGCTTCATGGCAATTAAATCGAAATCATCTGCACGAACTGTGAAATATGCCGCGTAGTACAATATTGGATGATGCACTTTAAACCATGCGATGCGCACTGCCATTAATACGTAGGCAGCCGCATGGGCTTTCGGGAACATATATTTAATCTTTTTACAGGAGTCGATATACCATTCCGGCACTTTGTTTTTACGCATTTCCTCTTCCATTTCATCCGTCAAACCTTTCCCTTTACGAACAGACTCCATGATTTTAAAGGCAAATGCGGGCTCCAATCCTTGATAAATTAAATACACCATAATATCATCACGACAGCCGATTACTTCCGCTAATACACATGTGCCATTTTTAATTAATTCCTGTGCATTGCCAAGCCATACATCCGTTCCATGAGATAAACCTGAGATTTGTACTAATTCACTAAACGTGGATGGCTTCGTTTCCTCTAACATTTGGCGCACAAAGCGTGTACCGAATTCTGGAATACCGAGTGTTCCTGTTTTTGTTCCGATTTGCTCAGTCGTAACACCAAGCGATTCCGTCGTACTGAAAATTTTCATTACTTCTGGGTCGTCTGTCGGAATTGTTTTCGGGTCAATGCCCGATAAATCTTGCAGCATACGAATGACTGTTGGGTCATCGTGCCCTAATATATCAAGCTTTAAAATATTGTCATGGATTGAGTGGAAATCGAAGTGTGTCGTTTTCCATTCAGCATCCTGTGCGTCAGCCGGAAATTGCACTGGCGAGAAATCATAAATATCCATATAATCAGGCACTACAATAATGCCTCCTGGATGCTGCCCTGTCGTTCGCTTTACCCCTGTACACCCTTGCACAAGCCGGTCTACTTCTGCCCCGCGGAATGTTAAATTATTATCACTTGCATAGCCTTTAACATAGCCGTATGCTGTTTTTTCTGCTACCGTACCAATCGTTCCTGCACGGAAAACATAGTCCTCACCGAATAAAACCTTTGTATAGTTATGAGCCTGTGGCTGATATTCACCCGAGAAGTATGACGATAGGTAAGCCTTTGAAGTTATCACCAACTTTTCCCCCGTCCCACACCGTGCATGAGGCTTTCACACTCACACGGCGTTCCATCGTTAGTTTTGTTGAATGTTATAGACTAAGCTTTGGATTTCCTACTTCCGTTCTTAGCCTGTTTAATTTGTTAATTGCTTTTGCTTCGAATTTACTTAATAACTTTTGATACTCTTTATTCCTTAAAGGGTCTGAATTGTGAATGAGCCTATGATACTTTCTATTGATAATAATCAAATTATCGTATTCATCTGTACCACCTTGTGCTGTTGGTTTTATATGATGACATAGTGCCTGATGAGGTGTTAATCTCTCACCCGTAATTCCACAGCAACCTTTTTGTGCTACATATTTACTCAATCGGTTATTTTCATACAGAACACTTTTTGATTTATATATTCCTTTACGAAACATTTCGATCTCTCGAATGGACACTTGTTTTAAATCTCTATGAATTACTTTCCTATCAGCTTCATTGTAAATTGTGAATTCAGGCTTTCGCTGTCCTCGTATATCATGTCGAACAGATTCAATAGGATATACCAGCAATCCATTGCTTTTGAAACGTGGATAATTGTAATCTCCATAAAATTTATCAATCACTCCGTTTGTTTCTTTTGTTTTCACAAAGATATTTCTTATCATGAGTGATTTAATATTTGGATGAATGTTATGCCTTATCTCATTAAACTCCTGAGAAATTCGAGTTGCAATCTTATAATAATTTTGCAACCCTAAAATATTTGCATTAAAGTTCATCACTTTTTGTGGAGTAGGACTTTTTCTTAGTTTTACTAGCTGATGCCTTATAACGCCTTGTACCTTTTCTTTTGCTTTTGGGTCCATCTTAGAGTTGACGATGTATCCTGTTTTCGCATTGCCTTTTTGTACCGCTCTAAATCGAATCCCTAAAAAGTCTGTACCGTTTTTACGCAAATTTGTGATTTTACTTTTTTCTTCACTAATTTCTAGCCCTAATCGTTCTTTTAACCATTTCTCAACAGCCATTTTAATCTTTCGAGCATTTTCATATGAGTTCGTGAATATTTTAAAATCATCTGCGTATCGAACTAAATACATTGGCTTTAACCTTGTCTTTTTAAGTGCATCCGTTTTATTGCGTTTTAGCTTATATGGTACTCGTGTTGGTTTCGTTTCCCATTGATTTGAAATCCACCAGTCAAACTCGTTTAAAACTAAATTTGCGAGTAATGGAGATAAAATTCCTCCTTGTGGGGTTCCTTTTGTTGGTACTCCTTCACCTGTAATTTCGGCTTTCAACATCTTCTTTAGTATCGCTAATACTTTTTTGTCTCTAATACCAATCGTCCATAATTGTCTCATTAGCTTTTTATGATTTACATTGTCGAAGAAACCTTTAACATCGATATCAACTACAAAATGTTGATGACTATGATTCACCATATGATAGCATCTTGCGAGTGCATCATGTGTGCTTCGCTTCGGTCTAAACCCATAACTTTGCGGATGAAATTTCGCCTCTGTAATCGGTTCTAATACTTGCAAAAACATTTGCTGTATTAATCTATCCTCAATAGTTGGGATACCTAGAGGTCGCATCTTTCCGTTTGGTTTTGGTATAAATAGCATTCTTACTGCATGTGGTGAATAATTTTCCAGTCTTCTTCGAGCAAGTTTGATTAGTTTATTAGCATTCATTTTATTCAAGTGTTTAATTGTGTGTCCGTTAACACCTTTCGTTTTACTACCTGTATTGCTTTTTAGATTTCGAAAGGCGAGCAATATGTTTTCTTCGGAAATAATCGATTCATAAAGGTCTGTAAAATAACGACCACTTTTACTTTCGTTATAAAGGTTATCAAAAGTTGTTTGCAATCCAAAATACTCGTTGTTTCTTAACTTTTGAATCATTAAGTCAGTCAACTAATCACTCCCTTTGAGCTTTCGTTCTCTTTAGTCATACTAGAATCTGACTTGTGTAGGTTTGTTTTCAACACTAACGACTTGTGCCCTTCCCTCAGAAATGTTTTTTCCTCCGACCTATTTGTTATTCAGTCATCACTGGCATTTCATCATTGGTACTACGGCACTACTGCCACTCCATCAAAGTACGTTATAACTTGTTCAGCATTTCCGTACACCGTCTTCATCGACATGCAACTGTCTCTTACGTTAGGAGCTTCACACGTTCCACTATTTCTATCTGTACATCTTCCCTTAGGTTCCCCCTAAATTCCGCTAGGCTTGCATGTGCCTGTAACACAAGATGGATTTTCATAACCAAACGCTTACTCATCCACACCTAGAAGCCCTAATTTGGACCCCGCAGCATTTCTACTACGTGACATTCACGAAAAGTCAATCGAGGGTTCGACCCAGTGAGTCTACTGATTCTAACCATAGAAAGTTTATAGACGCCAGACCTATCATTCACAGGATTACCCCTTTTCCACAGCCGTACTGTTTGGGTGAACTTCAGTCTACTTTAACGAGCTTCATACAAGTTTCAGTTTTGCAGTCATCCGCTTGCATGTCGTAGCTTCAGCGAGTGTGTTTCGGGGCGTTACTCCGTCATTCCACACCTCGAAATAGCAGTTCTACCAATAATGGTGGCTAGTCTTTTCAACTAGCAACGTGTCGCACTCAAGTCAATATCTGGAACTTTATCCCCTTTAAATCCTAAAAAGGTTTCAAACGGAATATCTTGACCATCTTTTTTATAAGGTGTGCCACATTGAACACAATCTTTGTTCGGTAAGTCAAAGCCTGAGGCAACAGACCCGTCAGCGATAAACTCCGAATGCTTACAGCTCGGGCAAATATAATGTGGTGGTAATGGATTAACCTCTGTAATTTCCATAAAGGTGGCAACTAAAGAGGAGCCTACTGAGCCACGTGACCCTACTAAATAACCATCTGCTAACGATTTTTTTACAAGCTTTGCAGAAATTAAATAAATAACCCCAAAGCCGTGACCTAAAATCGATTTTAACTCTTTGTCAATGCGTGCCTGCACGATTTCGGGTAATTCTTCTCCGTAAATGTGATGCGCCATTTCGTATGTTAAGTTTGTTACTTCATCATCAGAGCCTTCAATTTTAGGTGTATATAAATCATCTTTAATCGGCTTTACATCGCCAATCATGTCTGCTATTAATTGCGTATTCGTAACGACAACTTCCTCTGCCAAATCAGGACCTAAAAAATCAAATTGTGCAAGCATCTCATCAGTTGTTCTAAAATGCACCTTTGGCAAAGGATAACGATTAAGCGGATTAGCACCGCCCATCGAGCCAATTAAAATTTGTCTAAACTTCCCATCTGTTTCATCTAAATAATGGACATTGCCTGTCGCTGCAACGGGGATATTTAATTTCTTCCCGAGCTTCACGAGCCTGCGAATAATATCCTCTAAATTCCATTCGTCATGAATTGTTCCGCGCTCAATCAGTTGCGAATAAACAGGTTTTGGATGTACTTCAATATAATCATAAAACTTTGCCACTCGCTCAGCTTCTTCAGGCGTTTTATTCATAATCGTTTCAAAAAGCTCACCATTCGAGCATCCTGAGCCAATAATCAAACCTTCACGGTATTTTTGTAAATCGCTCTTTTTCAATCTCGGTACACGATAAAACGTCTCTGTATGGGCAATCGAAATAAGCTTAAATAAATTTTTCAAGCCAATTTCATTAACCGCTAAAATAGTGCAATGTGAAGGTCTAGCCTGTTTATAGCTGTCATCTCCACCAACATAACGGTTAAAGTCATCATGATACTTAATGCCTTTATCATGCGCTTCTTTTAAAAGATGGAGCATTAGCTCACCTGTTGCCTCCGTATCATAAATAGCGCGGTGGTGCTGTGTTAGCTCCACACCATAGCGTTTACACAGCGTGTTTAGACGATGGTTTTTCAATGTTGGATTTAACATACGTGATAGCTCTAACGTATCAATAACAGGATGCTTATCATTACTAATGCCGTATTTTTGGTAGGCAACGTATAAAAAGCCAATATCGAATGAAGCGTTATGTGCCACAACAATGCTATCGCCAATAAATTCATGAAACTCACGTACAACATCTTCTACCTCTGGTGCGTCTCTTAACATATCATCGGTAATATGAGTTAAGTCAATAATATTTGCTGTTAGCGGCTTATGCGGGTTCGCAAAGCGTTCAAAGCGACCAATCACTTGCCCATTTTGAATTTTGACTGCTGCGAGCTCAATAATCGTGTCATATACAGTAGATAAACCTGTCGTTTCGACGTCAAACACAACGAATGTGGCATTTTCTAGATTAATATGCTGTTCTTCATAGGCAATGAGCGCCGCTGAGTCGACTAAATTCGCCTCTACACCATAAATAATTTTAATGCCATGTTTTTTACCAGCAGCATAAGCCTCCGGAAATGCTTGCACGACAGCATGGTCTGTAATTGCTACAGCAGGATGCCCCCATTTAGCAGCCTGTCCAACTAATTTATCTACAGGTGTTACTGCATCCATTTGACTCATCGGTGTATGCATATGCAATTCAACGCGCTTGCGCCCTTCTGGTGCAAGGTCTTTTCTCGTTTCCTTCTTTATTTCTACAATATCACGTGCCATCACTACTAAATCGCGTGCAAATGTATCCATTTGTACAGAACCACGAACTTTTACCCACATACCTTTTGAAAGTTGTGCCATTAATTCCGCATCACTATCATCTCGCGAAAACATTTTGACTAAAATTGAGTCCGTATAGTCGGTCATTTTGAACTCTAATAAGGAGCGACCACTTTTTAGCACTTTGACTTCCGAAATGAAGACAAAGCCCTCTAATACGATTGAGCGTTCTTCTTCAAGCACCGTTCGAATTTCCACCGTTTCACTATCTTTAATTTGTGCCCCTAGCTGGAATGGTCTGTCACCTAGCACTGCATTTGGCGAATCTGCCTTGTCCTTCTCGCGCTTAGCAAAATCCTCCAATGCCTGCTGTGCTAATATGGCTTCTTCTTGTCTACGCTGCTCCAAAAACGCCTCGTGTGCCTGCTTCATTTCGTCTGATTGCTCTACTAATTGAAATTCAAGCGGTATAGACGGGAAGCCAAATTGCTGATAGCTTTCCGATAACTTATCCGTATATTTCGATTTTAATGACATTTGCTCTATTTCATGCATTGTTGTAGCAATCAATTTATGCCCTGTCCATTGCGGTTTTTGCCTCATCAATTGATTTTTCAATGGTGGCGACATATCTTCTAGCTGCCTGATTGTCGGCAGCCAATAATCTAGTACTAGCTCCTCTGTCACAACAGGTGCAGTCGCCTCAATCGTTAATGTAATCGTTGCAATATGTGAAAACTTCTCTGTTAAACGTGCAATAAGTAGCTGGTATACTTTGTATGGCAGTATGTTTTGCAACTTAATGACGAAGCACCATATGCGATTTTTTTTATGAACAGATAATCTCGTTAGCTCGCCCTCTTCAAATAACGACATATAAATATCATCCGTTAGTTCTAGTTGCTGTAAGAGCATTAAAAACCTCGTTCTTGCCTCTTGTTCGTTGGTCATCATCGTCACCTTCCTCTAGCAAAAAAGAGCAGTCTAGAAAGGTCAAAAACTTTCTAGACAGCTCGTTCTTCTTTATATCCTATCATTCGTGTGTGCGGAAAAATTCGCTTAAGCGATCAACAACCTCTTCCTTCGCCCATTCAAATGTTTCACCTGTTGCACGTACCTTTACTTCCACGATGCCCTCTGAAGCTTTTTTGCCAATTGTAATTCGAATCGGTAAGCCTATTAAATCTGCATCAGCAAACTTTACACCTGGTCGCTCTTGGCGATCATCGAATAGTATGTCATAACGGTATGATTTTAAAATACTGTAAAGCTCATCTGCCAACTGGCTTTGCGTCTCGTCCTTCAAGTTAACAGGGACTAAATGTACATCATATGGCGCAAGCTGATTTGGCCAGATAAAGCCATTGTCATCTTGGAATTGCTCTGCCACAGCAGCTAGTATACGTGATACACCAATGCCGTAGCAGCCCATAATAAATGGCTGTGCCTTCCCTTGTTCATCCAAAAACGTGCCGTCCATTTTAGCCGAATAAGTTGTGCCTAGCTTGAAAATATGTCCTACTTCAATACCTTCAGCAAATTTAATTGTACCATGACCGTCTGGTGATGGGTCTCCCTCTTGAATAAAACGAATATCTTCATAGCTATTAATAGCGAAATCACGCTCTGGATTGACATTTGTATAGTGGAAACCATCATCGTTCGCACCCGCTACACCATTGCGAATCGTTTTTATCGCATGGTCTGCAATAACCTTTACTTCAACAGGTAGTTTAATCGGTCCGATTGAGCCTGGCGTACAATTCAATAAGTTTTTAATATCCGCTTCTTCTGCTAATTCTACAGAGGTAGCACCTAAAGCATTTTTCAATTTAATATCATTAATTTCATGGTCACCACGCGCTAACACAACAACAAGTTCCCCATCCACATTAAACACTAATGATTTAATGCAGTTTGCTGCATCAACAGAAAGGAAGTTACTTACCTCTTCAATCGTCTTCGCATTTGGTGTCGCCACTTTTTCAAGCTCTTTTTGTGCGACACTACTCGCTTTATAATCTACGATTACTTCTGCCATTTCGATATTGGCAGCATAATCTGATGAATCTGAATAAGCAATTGTATCTTCACCAATTTTCGATAATACCATAAATTCATGTGTGCCTTTACCACCAATTGAGCCTGCATCTGCAATAACTGCACGGAAATTCAAACCAAGACGTGTAAAAATATTTGAATAAGCACGATACATATCCTCATACGTTTCATCTAAGCTCTCTCTTGATGCATGGAATGAATAGGCATCCTTCATAATAAATTCGCGACCGCGTAATAAACCAAAGCGTGGACGCTTTTCATCGCGGAATTTTGTTTGAATTTGGTATAGCGTAATTGGAAGTTTTTTATACGATTTAATTTCATCACGCACTAATGTTGTAATTACCTCTTCATGCGTTGGACCTAGTGCGAAATCACGTTCATGGCGGTCTTTCAAACGCATTAATTCTGGACCATACGCTTCCCAGCGACCGGATTCTTGCCAAAGCTCTGCTGGTTGTAATGATGGCATTAGTAGTTCAATTGAATTGATTGCTTCCATCTCTTCACGAATAATTTGTTCAATTTTTGTCAATACACGCTTCGCTAATGGTAAATAGGAATAAACACCACTCGCATTTTGACGAATAAAGCCTGCACGTAATAATGCCTTATGTGATTGGACATCCGCATCTGCTGGCGTTTCCCGCAATGTTGGAATGAATGTTAAACTTTGTTTCATATATAGTTCCACCTTTAAATTAATTATATAGATAGCTTAAACAAACTTTGCTTTAGATGCTACTATTTCAATTACACCTCTGCGTAATTGCGTCTAGATTTTTTCGAGCTAGCTCAAAAATTCCTCTTCAAAATCTGTAACATCCACAGGAGGCTGAACTTCTTTCAGCGGGTATTTACACGCCCATTGATATGAGCCTAATGAATTCATTCATCTCGCCGCCTATAGATGCTTGAGACTTCTGAAGCTATACCTGTTGCCTTGCTACCGGGACAAATAAGATTTGTCGCTACGTTCTCAGTAAAAAGTAATTTACTTGCGCGGTTACTCGGCGCAGTAAACATTGGTGAAAGATGCTAAAAGAAAAACTTCTGAATATCGTTCCATGTTACGACAATCATTAAAATCATCAGTAACACGATGCCAACAAAATGCACAAGCCCTTCCTTTTGACGATCAATCGGTTTCCCGCGCAATGCCTCAAAACCGAAGAATAATAACCGTCCGCCGTCAAGTGCTGGTAGCGGCAATAAATTCATAATTCCTAAGTTCATGCTCAGTGCTCCCGCCCAAAACATTAAATTAAATATACCGTAGGATGTCGCTTCCTCCGTATATTTATAAATACCAACAGGACCTGATAGCTCATCAATCGACAATTGTGCTGTCACAAGCTTAATAACAGCTTTAAAAATCATTGTCGCTGTTTCATATGTCAGCTCTCCCGCGTAGGCTACAGCCTTTATCGGAGATTTTTCATAAGCTCGTGCCGCATAAATACCAATTTGTCCAACTTTTTCACCTTGGTCATTTTGTACAATTCTCGGTGTTAATTCAAAAGTTAATAGTTGACCGTCACGATTCACTTCCATTTGCATAGGTTGTCCCATTTTGGCTTGGATTGCTTGTGACAGCTCTTCCCATGTTGAAATACTTTTGCCATCAATTGCTGTTACAACGTCGTTACGCTCTAAGCCAACAGCACTCGCTACACCGTCGTCTGCAACTTGTGCAATTTTCGGCAGCGATTCGTTTGTAGGCACACCTTGTAAAAGCCCCATCATTAAAAACAGGAAAAAGGCTAAAATAAAATTAAATAACGGTCCTGCAAAAATAGCCATTGAGCGCTGTCCGACCGTTTTCGCATTAAATGTACGGTCATAAGGAGCAATCATTGTTTCTTTGCCATTTTCCACAATCGTCGCCGTACGTGAAACATTGTAGCGCACTAGATTTTCATCCTCATCGTAGCCTTCAATCCATAGCTCATGCTCTAAATCTGCACGCTCAACTTCCATAAATAAAATATTCGGATGCTGGCTATTTTGATTTAAAACAATCTTCTCAACGACATTATCTTCATTCATTAATAAGCCAACACGATAGCCCGGCTGTAATTCAACCGAATCTAAATCATCGCCAGCCATACGAACATATCCACCTATTGGAAGTAGGCGTAACGTATAAACAGTTTCGCCTTTCGTCATACCAAAGATTTTTGGCCCCATCCCAATGGCAAATTCTCGTACCATAATTCCTGCGCGCTTAGCGAATAGGAAATGTCCTAGCTCATGGAAAAATACGAGCGAGCCAAAAATTACGATAAATGCAATAGCTGTTTGCATAATTACCCACCTTCATAAGCTTTTTATTAATTACTCCACAAATGTAGCTTTTCCTTTGTTGCTTCTCAATGCTAGTAGCATAAGCATATTTTTATGCTATGTTAAAACTCGGCGAAAAACATACTCATTATAGATTCATTCTATTTTACCATGTCTATAACCGTTTTTCTCGTTTCACTATCTACATGTAAAATTGTCTCCAAATCTGGTAGCAGTATATTATTATGTGCAAGCATTACACGTTCAATAAGCTCCTCGATTTGTAAAAATGTTATTTTTTCTTGTAAAAACAACGAAACAGCTGCTTCATTTGCAGCGTTCATCGCTGTTAACATCGTTCCACCAGCACGCCCTGCATCATATGCAAGCTGTAATGCTTTAAAGCGCTCAAAATCAATCTCTTTAAATGATAATTGCCCAATTTGTGCTAAATTTAAACGCTGTCCACCTTGCACTGGTACACGCTCTGGATAACTAAGCGCATATTGGATTGGCACGCGCATATCCGGCGTACCAAGCTGTGCAATAACACTCGTATCATGGTATTCCACTAATGAATGAATAATGCTCTCGCGATGCAATAATACATCAATTTTATCGTATGACATGTCGAACAAAACATGTGCTTCAATCACTTCAAGCCCTTTATTCATCATCGTGGCAGAATCAATCGTAATTTTAGCACCCATTGACCAATTGGGATGATTTAAAGCATCCTTTACTGTCACATGCTGCAACTCTTCACGACTACGGTCGCGGAATGAGCCGCCTGAAGCGGTCAAAATTAAACGCTCAATATTGTTAGGATTTTCACCATTCATAGATTGGAATAAAGCGGAATGCTCGCTATCAACAGGTAAAATCGGCGCATTATATTTACGCGCCTCTGCCATCACTAGATGCCCTGCTGTAACAAGTGTTTCCTTATTCGCAATGGCAATCGTTTTCCCCATGCGAATCGCTGCTAAAGTAGCTTCTAAGCCGACGCTACCTAATACGGCATTAAGTAATACCGCTGTTTCTGGATGTGTGGCTACTTCCACAAGCCCTTTTGCACCATAGGTAATCTCAATATGCGGATATTCCTGTTGTAAGCGACGTGCATCCTCGGCATCTTGAACAGATACAAGCTGTGGCTGCAATTCATTTATAATTTGCTTTGTTGCCTCTATGTTTCGTCCTGAAGATACTGCAACAAGCTGAAAAGTCTCTTTTTGTGCTTTTAAAATATCAATCGTTTGTAAACCAATAGAGCCTGTTGCTCCTAATAAGCTAATTTTTTTCAACTTCTTTACTTCCCTTCATTAGTTAACGAAATGCAGCAAGTTTAATAATGGTAAAACGAATAATAAGCTATCAAAGCGGTCTAAAATGCCACCATGACCAGGTAAAATTGTACCTGAATCCTTAACATCATAATGTCGTTTAATAGCAGACTCTACTAAGTCACCCATTTGTCCGAATATCGAGCTAATAATGACAATGATGATTAATAAAAGCCATGAAATAGTAAACGGCACAATTAGCTGCATAATGATTGCCGCAATAACAGCAACTGCTATACCACCTAAAAAGCCTTCCACCGTTTTATTCGGGGATATTTCTGGCCATAGCTTATTTTTCCCGAAGCGACGACCAATAAAATATGCGCCAGAATCGGTTGTCCAAACAATAAGCAAGGCAAAAATAACAAATACTAATCCTGCTTCACGCGTTTCGATAAAATAATAAAAGCCAATGCCAACATATAATGTGCTTAAAATAACAAAGGCTACATCATCAAATGTAAAATGATTTTTCACAATAACCGAATAAACAAGCAATAAAATAACACCAATAATAAGAAGTTCAAATTTTGTATAGCTTGTTATTTCAAGCACTTTTTCCGCTACATTTTTCGGTAGCAAAATGGTAAACAATGTGAGTGCTCCTAATATTCCCGGTACAGAAAAAACCGCAATCCCTTTCATCTTTAAAATCTCATATAATCCTACTGCTGCCATTGCATAAACTAATAAAGCGAATGGCCATTGCCCATAAACGACGAAAGGTATAAATAACGCCGCTGCAATAACTGCTGTTATGATTCGTTGCTTCACTACTGCTCTTCTCCTTTCAGCCCGCCATACCGTCTATTTCGTTGCTGATACTGCTGGACTGCCTTTAATAAGCATTGCTCATCAAAATCTGGCCATAGCGTATCTGTAAATAAAAATTCAGTATAGGCTAGCTGCCACAACATAAAATTGCTTAAACGTACTTCTCCACTTGTGCGAATCAATAAATCTGGCTCAGGTAAATGGGAAGTCATTAAATTAGCACTAATATGCTCTTCTGTTACCTCATCAATTGTTAGCTTGCCTGCTGCCACTTCCTGCATAATATGCTTCATTGCTAGCACAAGCTCTGCACGACTACCATAATTCATCGCAAAATTTAAAATTAAGCCCGTATTATGCTTTGTTGTATTGATTGCATGGTGTAAAGCCTTCTGCGTATGCATAGGCAAGCTTTCCACATCTCCAATCATTTGCACTCGAATATTGCGCTCCATCAGCTCTGGTAAAAAGGAATTAAGAAATTGTTCGGGTAGTCCCATTAAAAACTCAACTTCCGATTTAGGGCGCTTCCAATTTTCCGTTGAAAAAGCGTATAATGTTAAAATATCCACACCTAAATCACAAGCATAGCGCGTAATTTTCCGCACAGTTTTCATTCCTTCATGATGTCCGGCAATTCTCGGCATCGCACGCTTTTTCGCCCATCTACCATTGCCGTCCATAATAATCGCAATATGCGAAGGAACCTCTGCATCAATTAAGCTCTTGCTATTATATTCGATTTCATTTTTATTTATTTTTTTTCCTAACAGCTTTTTAAACATAGCCTATTCCTCCAACTACTTGCATATCGGACCTATTTTATCGTATTCAGACATCATGATAGTACTGCATACACCTACGGCACTCTATCTTGATTCAGCTTTTCCCACTACAGATGGCAAATTAAATGCCTACTTTGATTCAATCGTAATTAAATATTCATTGAATTAAGATATAGTTGTGGCGGATGTCATATATTTTGAAAAACAACTACTTACGCAAGCTCGAAAAAATCTAGACTAGAGTTAGTATAGGCATAATTGATTAAAGTAATAGAACAATCAATTATATCTCTAATATATTTTAACATACGCGTCTCATAATATAAGGTGTTTTATTATTAATTTCTTTGACATATGTCAACCTATTCGCCCTCGTTAGTAATTGCCATATTCCACCGGTCATAGCATGGAAATTTCCTAATTACGCCTTCCACCACAACATGTATTCATTATCTTTTGATAGTATGTAAATAATTTATGATTCAGCCTCTTCTTTTACCACTCATTGAATTAAGCAAAGGTCTATCCATCAAGATAAAAAAGACGTCCTGTTTGAAAGGACGCCTTAATTCACTTAAAGTTCTATCGTCATTATACAGATAAAATTTCTTGTTCTTTTTCTTTTGTTACATCGTCGATTTTTGTGATAAATTCGTCTGTTAGCTTTTGAATATCATCATTATAGCCGCGCAGATCATCCTCTGTAATTTCGCCGCCTTTTTCAAGCTTTTTCAATTCATCATTCGCATCACGACGAACGTTACGAACTGCGATTTTTGCATCCTCAGCTTCCTTTTTCACTTGCTTCACAAGCTCTTTACGACGTTCTTCTGTTAATGCAGGAATTGCTAAACGAATAACCGTTCCGTCATTTGTTGGTGTAATACCAATATCTGACTTCATAATTGCCTTTTCTATTTCACCTAATGCTGTTTTATCATAAGGTGAAATCACTAAAAGACGAGCTTCTGGTACTGAAATCCCCGCTAATTGGTTAATTGGTGTTGGGGCACCATAGTAATCGATAGAAATGCGGTCTAATAATGATGCGTTGGCACGTCCAGCACGAATAGATGCTAGTTCACGTGAATATGCGCTCAATGATTTTTCCATTTTATCTTTTGCTTGTTCTAAAACTTGCTTTGCCATTATGAATTCCTCCTAACAACAGTTCCAATTTTTTCGCCCGTGACAGCACGTTTAATATTTCCTTCTTCCATTAATGAGAATACTATTAATGGAATGTCGTTGTCCATACATAAAGTAGACGCTGTTGAATCCATTACTTGTAACCCTTGTTGAATTACATCTAAGTATGATAACTCATCGTATTTTACTGCGTTTGGATCCGTTTTTGGATCCGCTGAGTAAATGCCATCCACATTATTTTTGCCCATTAATATCGCTTCTGCATCAATTTCAGCCGCACGCAATGCAGCTGTTGTATCTGTAGAGAAGAATGGGTTACCAGTTCCTGCTGCAAAAATAACAACGCGCTTTTTCTCAAGATGACGTACAGCTTTACGACGAATGTATGGTTCAGCAACCTGTGTCATAACAATTGATGATTGTACACGTGTTTCGATGCCTAATTTCTCTAATGCATCTTGTAATGCTAAAGAGTTCATAACAGTTGCCAACATGCCCATATAGTCAGCAGCAGCGCGGTCCATTCCCATTTCGCTACCTACTTTGCCACGCCAAATGTTTCCTCCGCCTACTACTACTGCCACTTCTACACCAAGATCCACTACTTGCTTCACTTCAGCTGCAACATCTTTAATTATTTTTGGCGCTAATCCAAAGCCCGCTTCTCCAGCTAACGCTTCACCGCTTAGTTTAATTACTACACGTTTGTATTTTGGCACACTCATAGTAAACCTCCGTCACTTGTATGTTTAAAATATAGTTAAATTTGTTAATTCACTTGAATTTTGCTTGAAAAAGAGGGAACACGCTAGTGCTGTGCTCCCTAAATGTAGTTCTCAATTTGAGATATAAGATTAGTTACCTTTAACTTGGTTCATTACTTCTTCAGCAAAGTTATCTTCGCGTTTTTCAATACCTTCACCTACAGCATAACGAGTGAATGCAGTTACATTACCACCAGTTGATTTTACGAAGTCACGAACTTTTTGGTCTGAGTTTTTAACGAAAGTTTGGTCAAGTAAGCAAACGTCTTCGAAGTATTTACCAAGGCGACCTTCTACCATTTTTGCTACGATGTTTTCTGGTTTACCTTCGTTTAGAGCTTGTTCAGTTAATACTTTGCGCTCACGCTCAACTTCTTCAGCAGAAACTTCGTCACGAGATACGTAAGTTGGGTTAATTGCAGCGATATGCATTGCGATATCCTTTGCAGCTACAGCGTCTGTAGAGCCTTCTAAAGTAACTAATACACCGATGCGACCACCCATGTGTAAGTATGCGCCAAATGCATCAGCATCTGTTTTAGTTTTGATTTCAAAACGACGTAAAGAGATTTTTTCTCCAATTGTAGCTGTAGCTTGAGAAATTTGATCAACGATTTTAACACCGTCTTTTTCAAGGTCGAAAGCAGCTTCTACTGATGCTGGTTTCGCAGCTAATAATTGCTCCGCTAAGCTAGCAACTAGGTCTTGGAACTTGTCGTTTTTCGCAACGAAATCTGTTTCAGCATTAACTTCAAGAAGAATTGCTTCGTTGCCATTTTCTAAAATGTAAGTAGTACCTTCCGCAGCGATACGGTCAGCTTTTTTACCTGCAGCCGCTAAACCTTTTTCACGTAAGAAATCGATTGCCGCTTCTAAGTTACCATCTGTTTCTACTAACGCTTTTTTACAGTCCATCATACCAGCGCCAGTTTTTTCACGTAATTCTTTAACTAATTGTGCAGTGATTGCCATTTTAAGTGTGCCTCCTCGAAATAGATAAAATTAATATTGTATTCTCAAAAAAAGGTGATAAGAGGGATCAGCCACTTATCACCATTGTGTAAAAAGGAATAATTACTCAGCAGCTACTGTTTCTTCTTCAACAGCTGGAGCTTCTGATTCACCTTGTTTAGACTCGATTAGCGCGTCAGCCATTTTTGCAGTTAATAATTTAACAGCGCGAATAGCGTCATCGTTCGCAGGGATTACATAGTCGATTTCATCTGGATCACAGTTTGTATCAACAATACCTACTAGAGGGATGTTTAATTTACGAGCTTCCGCAACAGCAATACGCTCTTTACGTGGGTCTACTACAAACATTACATCTGGAATAGCTGACATATCACGGATACCGCCTAAGAATTTCACTAGACGCTCATGCTCTTTTTTAATTTGAATAACTTCTTTTTTAGGAAGAACTTCGAAGATACCATCTTCTTCCATTTTTTCGATTTCTTTCATACGTGCAACACGTTTTTGAATTGTACCGAAGTTTGTTAAAGTACCACCTAACCAACGTTGGTTGATGTAGTAGTTACCTGAACGCTCAGCTTCTTCTTTAATCGCTTCTTGCGCTTGCTTTTTAGTACCAACGAAAAGTACTTTTCCGCCTTCTTCGCCAACTTGACGCATGAAGTCATAAGCCTCTTCTAATTTTTTAACTGTTTTTTGTAAATCGATAATATAAATACCGTTACGCTCAACAAAAATGTATTTTTTCATTTTTGGGTTCCAACGGCGTGTTTGGTGACCGAAATGTACACCAGCTTCAAGTAATTGTTTCATTGAAATTACTGACATGTTTAGTTCCTCCTAATTGTTTGGTTTTTTCCCTCCGTATTTGTCATCTGCAACAAGTAACTCTATAATATAGAGCACCACTTACTACATCAAAATACGTGTGTATTGTTAACACCGCTATAAAATATAGCATACTTTTGGACAGCTTGCAACTAATTAATAAAAGAGTGGTTCCTATTATTGTTTTGCCAGAAAACTATCCACAATGCAAAATTCTATAAATTTCTTAACAAAAAAAGTCTGACAAGCAGTGCTTTGCATGCTTGTCAGACGCTCTCCCCCTGATGAAATTTAATAAGGAGTTCGATTTCTGTTTTGCCTTTTTGAGCTTGTTTAGCGATTTCTTCAATAGATTGCCCGTTTTTATACATAGCAATAATTTGTTGCTCTGGTGTCAATGGCTCTCGCTTTGCTGCCGGTGCTTCATGTTTTTCAGGCTCTTTTGCCTTGTGCTGCCTATAGACACTTGCTGCAATATTTTTAGGGACAAAGGCTTTCTTTTCGATTTGCACTTGCTCCTTCAAAATATTTTCAGACAGCGGCTCATTCCTTATCTCCAACGTTGATGCAATTTCTTGTGTAGCTTGCTGGGCACTTGGCATCACGTTTTTTGCCTCGTTTAATTCGCGCAGCAAGCGATTATTTTCCTCGCGCATTTCAATTAAATAAACACCGATAGCATCGTCCATTTCCTGCATTAATTGATCTTGTCTAATTTCTAAATCTTTAAATTTAGCCACTTTATTATTCAAGATGATAATTAAATAAAAAATAATAAGCTGTGAAATAATAAGCCCTATCAATAAAACACTAATAACTGAATTCATGCTTTCTCCTATCCGCTATAGTCAATAAAGTTTCCTTTAAACGGGTGATGTGCTTTTTCTTTTTCCTCTTTTGTTTGCTTTTTCTTTTTTTGCTGCTCAGCATTTGACTCATTATGGCTTTCTTCGTCTGAAATGGCATCTAAATTTTCAGTATCATTCACTGTTTTTTGCTTTCGCTCTAATTCTTTTTTTAGTGCTTCATTGGCATGCATTTGTTGAAGTATATTATTTTGATGCTGCTGGTCAGCCATTTTCCCAGCATCAAAAGTTTTAGGAATTGCGATTTGTAATTCCACACCCTTTAAACTCATGCTAATCACTCCTATGAATTAATGACTTCTGACGATAAAAACTTCCTTAGCTTAAATAACGCCTTTGAGTGAATTTGTGATATTCGAGAAGTTGATAATTCGAGCATTTCGCCAATTTCTGTGAGCGTCATTTCTTCGGTATAAAATAAGCTCAGCACAAGCTGCTCTTTTTCATTAAGCTTTTCAATATTGCGCCCTAAATCGGCTAGTAGCTCGTTATGCACAACTTCCTGCTCTGGTGTACGCGTATCATCATCGCGTATAACAAATGTTTTTCCTTCTACCTCTTCTTGATCTTGCTGCTCATTAATCGATAACACATTTGAGAAAAAGTGCTCTTGCACCGTTTGATAGATTTCTTCAATTGGTAATTGCATATGCTCTGCTAATTCCTCTGGTGTGGCATGACGCATTAGCTTTTGCTCAAGTGCCTCAATTTGCGCCTCAAGCCTCTTGGCTTTTTCTCGGGCTGAGCGCGGTAGCCAGTCTTCCTTGCGTAAACCGTCTATAATCGCGCCTCGTACACGAAAGGACGCATATGTGTCAAACTTTAAATCTCTCTTTATATCAAACTTATTTAAAGCATCGAATAACCCCATCATGCCTAGACTATATAAGTCATCTCTCGAAACATTTTTAGGTAACCCAGCCCCGATACGCTGCACATGATAAGATACAAGCGGTTTATATTTTTTTATTAATTGATTGCCAGCTTCTACATCTCGCTCCATCGTCCAGCTATGCCAAAGATTTTGCTCATCATTTACCATCGGTTGTGTCACACGTATCCACCTCTCTTTGAAATCAATCGTGCCTCTGTCAACTTATTCAAGCGAATTGCCATAGATTTTATGTCGCTACAGTGAGAGCTGTGTCACTGTGTCGACATAAAGTATTATTATAATGATTATAACAAATTTATTCATATTTTTCATATGTACGTTAGACACATTTTAACAAAAAAAGAACTGTTCAGAAAATCTTCAATGCTTCTAAACAGTTCTATATTTCTTGATTTAGCATTAAGAAGAAGGGCTCTTTACCATTTCATCTTCCCTATGCATCATCGTGCGCACAACTTGTGCGATATCCTCTGTACTTTCATCAGCAAATTCGACTGTTGATGTAGCATTTTGCTGTACAAATGGTTGCTCCTCAGAAGTGGTGATTTCAGCAACTTCATCATGTTCTTCGCTAAAGACAATTTCTTCTGGTGTATAAAAAATATAGCCTAAGACATATCGCAGCGGGAATACGATGATAAAGCCAATCGCCGCTACACCCAATGACATTCCGATTGTTGGGATTGGTGTCGCTAATGGATTTTGAATTGCATAGACGAAATACGCCGTAAAACTAAATAGCGCAACCCAACAGTTAATTAAAATCGAACCAAGCATTATATTTCACTCACCCCTCGGTTCACTGTACGAATATTTAACATGCTCGTAACAGGGTTAAATTCAATTGTTCGACCACTGTTTCCACCTGTGTCCTCTGCAATAAGAGGAATTTTATATTTGCTCAGTTCATTTTTCACAGCTTCTACATTACGCGGTCCAATACGCATCGAGCTTTTATCAGACGTGAATTGGAACATTTGTGCACCACCGGCGATTTTAGCCTTTAGTTTAAATGTTTGAACGCCCTCAGCTTTTAGCAAATCTAATAACGCCTTAATACCTGTGTCAGCAAATTTTGCTACATTTGTTGCATCTACTTTACCTAAACTCGAATCAGGAAGCATAACATGAATTAAACCAGCGATTTGTTTTGTTTCGTCATAAATCACGACACCGACACACGACCCTAAGCCAGATGTGCGAATTGTGTGGGGAGCCTTTACTACATCCATTTGTGCAATACCTACTTTAACAATTGTGTTAGACACTAGCATCTACGATACACCTAACACCTTGAAAATTGTTGCAAACGAATCTGGGTCTGGTAACAAGAAAAAATGGCCATGTACAGCTTCGTCGAGCGCAATATCTTCTTCAAAAATGGATGTGTTAATAACGATAACATGGTCGCTTACTTGAGATAACTCGATTAAACCTGTACTAATAATAGCGCCGAACATATCAACACTTAATCCCGGTACAGTCGGATAGATTTTTAACTTCGTGAAATCTGATAAAGCCGATAAATAAGAGCCCGATAAAATATTGCCCATTTCCTGCATAGCCGATAATGCAAGCTCTGACACAGGGGTCTTGTAAAAATCAAATGTCTCATCATGAATTAAGCGACGAATAAAACGGTTCGCCTGCTCAATTGGTAAGATGAAAAACATACTGCCCTCAATATCCCCTTCGATTCTTAAAAAAACACCAACTACAACTGTTTCAGAGCCTCCTGCTAGCTCCATCATATGTTCAAAGGTTACCATTTCGACTTTAGGTACTTGCATATCAATTTTTTTATTTAATAAATCTGATAGAGCAGTCGCTCCGTGTGCAGCACCGATATTCCCGATTTCCTTTAATACATCTAAATGTAGTGAAGTAATTTTTTGATTAAAATTCATCTCATATCCCTACTTTAGTAGCCTCTAAACAGCTGAGGCTATTTAGAGGCATCATTTTAGCTTAATGGATTTAATACTCTGTCTAAATGCAATAAAATTAACAAGCGATTGTCCAGCTTTGCAACGCCTGAAATAAACTCTTCTTCCAAAGAACCAACTACCTCTGGCTGCTGTTCGATAGAGCCTGCTGCAATATCTAAAACGTCATTTGCCGAATCAACAACAAAGCCTACTTCCATATCTTCTAGCGTAATTATAATAATACGTGCTGCGTCTTCCTCTCCAACAATCGGCAAATTAAAGCGCTCGCGTAAATCGATAATCGGTGTTACAACACCACGTAAATTAATAACTCCCTTTACGTAGGATGGCGTTTTAGGCACTCGCGTAATATGCATTAACTTTTCAATTCCTTGCACATGTGATACCGGAATCGCATACTCTTTATCTGCTAATTGAAAAACAATTACTTTAATATATTCTTGTTCAACAGCATTTGTCATAGTTTACACCTCTTCTTATCCTTATCACTTCATTAGCGCATTACAATCAACAATTAATGCTACTTTTCCGTTTCCTAAAATTGTTGCACCTGAAATCGCAAAAATATTTGTTAAGTAATTTCCTAAAGATTTTAATACAATTTCTTGCTGACCAATAAAGGAATCTACAACTAAACCAGCAAGCTTTTCCCCTTTACGGACAATTACTACTGAATAAAATTCATCGTCCTGCGCTTCTGTACGAGGCACTTCAAAGATTTCATCTAAGAACACAAGCGGTACGACTTTACCGCGGAAATCAATTACTTTTTGATTATGCGCATTTAAAATTTCCGAATGGCGAATAATCGATGTTTCAATAATTGACGATAAAGGAATCGCATAAATTTCTTTTTCGATTTCTACAAGCATGACAGAAATAATCGATAATGTTAAAGGTAGCTGGATTGAGAATGTTGAGCCAACACCTTCAGTAGAGTCAATTGAAATATTTCCTCCTAATGACTCAATTGTTGTTTTCACCACATCCAGCCCTACGCCACGACCAGAAATGTCAGAAATCACATCTGCTGTCGAGAAACCAGAAGCTAGTATAAGCTCATTAATTTGTTTATCCGATAATGTTTTAGCCGTTTCTGCTGTTACAACTCCTTTAGCAAGAGCCTTTGCTAAAACCTTTTCTTGATTAATGCCCGCGCCATCGTCCTCGATTTCAATGAATACATAGTTTCCACTATGGAAAGCACGAAGCTGCACAGTACCTTCCTCTGGCTTTCCTTTCGCCATACGCATTTCTGGACTTTCGATTCCATGGTCAAGGGAATTACGAATTAAATGTACGAGTGGATCACCAATTTCATCGATAACTGTACGGTCTAATTCTGTTTCTGCCCCAATAATTTCTAAATTGATTTTTTTATTTAGGTCACGTGACAGTTGGCGCACCATTTTCGGGAAGCGGTTAAATACTGTTTCCACTTGCACCATGCGCATTGTTAATACAATATTTTGTAAATCGCCCATTACCCGACTCATACGCTCTACTGTTTCATTTAATTCAGGGTGATTGACTTCTGCCGAAATAGATTGCAGTCGACCTCGATCAATCACAAGCTCCTCAAATAAATTCATTAAAATATCGAGACGCTCAATATTTACGCGAATCATTTTGTTGGAAACATGACTACCTGATTTGCTATTCGATGATGGCGCCTTGTTATTTGTTGCCACCGGCTCTGCTGCAACTTTTACTATTTCCTGCTGCTCCTGTGGCGCTTCCTCTGCTACTTCTAGCTTTTTCTCTGACTTTAAAACATTTTCATTGAGAGGAATGACGATTACTTCTTCTACTTCTGAAACTTTCATTAGTTTCTTTTGTAAATCATCAGCTTGTTCCTTTGAAATATAGGCAATTTGGAATGTTTGATCAAACTGTTCTTCTTCCAAATTATCGACAGTTGGAACAGATTTAATGACATCACCATTTTTCTCTAAAATCTCAAAAACCATAAAGACACGTGCAGCTTTTAATAGACAGTCTTCACGCAATGTGACAGAAATTTCGTATGCAAAATGGTCTTGTTCAATTGATTGTGCCAGCACTGTTTTTTCAAAATCATCATATGTTAATTTTGACTCATGCTGAACAATTGTCGCAGCTGTTTCTTCCGCTGCCTTTGCTAGCTCTTCACCTGCTTCAATGCGTTTTAACTGCGCTACTGTAGCTTGTACATCGCGCTTGCCGTCTCCGCCTTCCGCGATATCCATTACCATCTCTTCTAAATGATCTACAGATTCAAAAACGATGTCTAAAATTTCTGGCGTTACTTTAATTTTCTCATTGCGAATTGCATCTAAAACATTTTCCATTTTATGTGTCAAGTCTGCTAAGTCCTCGAAGCCCATTGTTGCAGACATACCCTTCAATGTATGGGCAGAACGGAAAATTTCATTCACAATTGATAAATCTTCTGGATTTTTTTCTAATTCTAATAAATGCTCACTGCACGCCTGTAAATGCTCTTTGCTCTCTTCGATGAACATTTCTAAATATTGATTCACTTCCATTTATGAAGGCACCCCTTTAATACATATATTTCATAATCGTTTGCGCGATATGATCTACGTCTACCACTTCATCAACAAGCTGCGTTTCTACCGCTGCTTTTGGCATACCATAAACGATACACGTATCAGCAGACTCAGCAATTGCCCTTACATTACCTGATTTTTTTAATGCTTTTAAACCATTCGCACCATCCTGTCCCATACCAGTCATAATAACTGCGATTTTATCCATATCATGACAGCTACTAACATCTTCAAACATGACATCCACTGATGGGCGATGTCCCGACCTCGGTGGCTCTGTTTGATCGAGAACGATAGCGTAAGTTGTTCCTATTTTTCGAAGCTTTAAATGGTAGCCTCCAGGCGCGATATAGGCAACGCCATCTTTTAAAATATCGCCTTGCTCTGCTTCTTTTACATGAATACTACTTAGTTGATCTAAACGATTGGCCAAAGATTTCGTGAAGCCTGCTGGCATATGTTGTACAATTAAAATTGGTGCATTAACATTTTCAGGAATTTTCGTAATCACTTCTTGTAATGCACGGGGTCCTCCTGTGGATGTACCAATTAAAATAATTTTTTTAGACGTTTTGCTCCATTCTCTTTTATTTGGAATGGGTGACGTGACTGGTTGCTGCTTTTTTATGTGCGGAATATTAAATGGCCTTTCCGCTTTAAAAGGCTCTGTTTTTCGAGCTACTTCTAGCGGTCTTTTTAGCTTCGTTACAGAAATATTGGCTGCCGATTCTACTTTCTGAACTAATTCCTCTTTAATTTTATGTAAATCGAGAGAAATCGTACCACTAGTTTTTGCGACAAAATCTACAGCACCATACTCCATTGCTATTAATGTATTTTCTGTTCCTTGCTTTGTTGTACTTGAGAGCATGACTACAGGAACTGGACAAATACTCATAATTTCTCTTAATGCATCTAACCCATTCATTTCAGGCATTTCTACATCCATCGTGACGACATTTGGCTGTAGTTTCTGTATTTTTTCAATCGCATCTTTTCCATTGCGCGCTGTTCCCACCACTTCAATATTTAAGTTACCATCAAAAAAGTCGCCAACTAGCTTTCTCATAAAAGCCGAGTCATCCACGATCAGCAACTTTTTTTTACTTGAGAATCCCAACTAATCACGCCCTTTCGAAAAAATACTTCTCAGTTTTGTTAACAAATTATTCGAATGTTTCGGTGCATGTATTTCTTCTGTTGTTTCCTGCAAAAAACGCTGGACAATTTGCTGCATCGTTTTCGAAATTGGAGCGTTCGGATATAAAATAGTAAACGGTACCTGCTCCCTAACAGCTTTTCTTACAACAGGGTCCTCTGGCAGTGAGCCAAGCGGTATTGTTTCTTTTGACATGAACTTTTGCATAGCTCCATTTAGCCGCCCTAGCGTTTCTTGCCCTTCTTCCTTAGACATTACGCGATTACATAATATATAAAATGTTTTTTCGCTGTC
This sequence comes from Metasolibacillus sp. FSL K6-0083, assembly GCF_038630865.1. Classification (NCBI taxonomy): domain Bacteria; kingdom Bacillati; phylum Bacillota; class Bacilli; order Caryophanales; family Caryophanaceae; genus Metasolibacillus; species Metasolibacillus sp. FSL K6-0083. The sequence continues at coordinate 1,395,191 of NZ_CP152046.1, forward strand.
CTTTAGATGAATAAATTTCATCATCGAGTAGGCATCCATAATAGCGGTTGGTTCTGCTGTAGAAATAACGATTATTTCATCAATAGATGTTAGCAAGTCAAGCGACCAGTTTGTTGCACCAGCACCCATATCGAATAAAATATAATCGAAGGATTGCTGAAGCTGTCTAAAGGCTGAAATAAGCGCCTCAAACATCGCGTCAGACCATTCAACAAGCGCCGACATACCTGAGCCTCCAGAAATGTAACGTACCTCATTTGGCCCTGCAAACATCACTTGGTCAAGCGTTACACTACCTTGCAAATAATCTTTTAAACTATATTCTGTCGTTTTCCCAAAAAGAATATGAATGTTTCCCATACCGATATCCATATCTAAAATGACGACGTTTTTTCCTTCTTTCGCTAATAATGCCGCAAAATTCGTTGTAAAATTACTTTTTCCTACACCGCCTTTACCGCTTACAATCGCTATTGACTTTCCTAAAGCACCCTGACTTTCTAACATTTTCATTCGCAAAATTTCAGCCTGATCTCTCATTTAATTTCTCCTTGAAAGAACAACTCAAATAATTTTTCTAAACTTGGCTCCTCTATATCCTCTGGTACTTCTTGCCCATTTGTATAGTAAGCAAGTCCTTTCTTATATTTAATCATTAAATTGAACATTGTGCCAATAGAATTTGTTTCATCCAGCTTCGTAAAAATGAATTTTTCGACATGAATTTGATTAAACTGCTGAATGATTGTTTCTAAGTCTTGTTCTTTCGATGTTAGTGATAGTACTAAAAAAGTTTGTACCTCGTCACCGAAATTAATAAGGCGCTGCAAATCAGTAATATACCTTGCTTCTTTATAATTTCGCCCTGCTGTATCGATAAACACTAAATCTAAATGGGCAAACTTCTCAATCGCTGCTTTATAATCTTCAGCGCTGTAAACAATTTCAATCGGCACTTGTAACAAGCCTGCATATGTTTTCAATTGTTCAATTGCTGCGATTCGGTACGTATCCGTCGTAATAAAACCGACCTTTTTTTTCTTTTCGAGCACAGCTCGAGCAGCCATTTTTGCAATCGTTGTCGTCTTTCCTACACCTGTAGGTCCAAGCACATTAATATATTTACGGTCATAAGAAACAGCACCTATTTCAATACCTCTTAATTGCCGCTCTAAAATGCGCCTTGTCGCTTCTTGGAAATCATCAAAGTCAATAGTAACAAGATTTTCTGTATGAACAAAAAGCTCATCACTAACTTGTGTGATGAGCTCTTCATTCAGCTCTTGCTGTTTCAAATAGTCGATAAAGTGCAAGAGTTCATCGGGATATTTTGACTGAATGGATTGTCGATGTAAAGATTGCATAATTAATTTTAAATCTGCAATTTCCTTTTTTAATTCGTTTGTCATTGTAGAGTCTTCTTCTGCAGATGTTTTTTTAGAAATAGCCTGCTCTTGTTCTTTCATTATAGATGGTGCAGCAGCCTCTATTATCGGCTTCAAAGATTGCAAGTCTTGTAAAGGTGGAAAAACGGGCTTCGCTTCCACCTTATCAACTCCTGCCACAACTTCAAAGCTTTTCTTTTTCACTAGACCAAAAAACTTTTTATTGACGACGACCTTTGAATTTAAAATTACAGCATCATCACCGAGCTCAGCCCGAATCAATTTCATGGCTTCCGCAATTGATGGGGCATTATATTTCTTCATCTTCATTCAACATTCACCACTCCAACACTTTGAATTTCCACAGCGGCATCAAGCTCATTGTAGCTTAAAATAGGGATTTGCGGGAAATAACGTTCCGTTAATTGACGCAAATACATACGCACTCCCGGTGAGCATAAAATTAACGGGGATTGCTCCATATAGGAAACCCGCTCTACTTCTTTAGCAATCGTTTCAAGCACTAGCTGAGAGTCATGCGGGTCCATCGCTAAATAATTGCCGTGGTCTGTTTGTTGAATACTGTCTGCGATTAGCTTCTCTACTTTCGCCGAAACAGTAATTACTTTAAGTGCTGGTTGACCGTTGACGTATTGCGTCGTAATTTGTCTTGCAAGTGCTTGTCTTACATATTCAGTTAAAATATCTGTATCACTCGTTAGCTTTGAATAGTCTGCTAATGTTTCAAAAATAATTGGTAAATTACGAATGGATACATTTTCACGCAATAATTTGCTAAGCACCTTTTGAATTTCTCCAATAGACAATGGGGCAGGTGTTAATTCTTCTACTAAAATAGCATGTGTTTCACGTAAATGATCAATTAATTGCTTCGTTTCTTGACGTCCAAGTAATTCGTAAGCATTTGCTCGAATCATTTCCGTCAAATGCGTTGAAACAACGCTTGGTGGATCAACAACTGTATAGCCAAGCATTTCGGCCTCTTCCTTCACCTGCTCTGTAATCCATTTTGCAGGTAGACCAAAGGAAGGCTCGATTGTATCAATGCCATCGATGCTATCATCATCGCCAGGACTCATTGCTAAAAAGTGGTCTAATAGAAGCTCTCCGCGCGCCATTTCATTGCCCTTTATTTTAATGCGATATTCATTCGGCTGTAACTGTATATTATCACGAATTCGTACAACAGGGATAACAATACCTAGCTCTAAGGCAAGCTGACGACGTATCATAACAACGCGGTCTAATAAATCCCCGCCCTGTGCCGCATCAACAAGTGGAATTAAGCCATAGCCAAACTCAAATTCAATCGGGTCAACACTTAATAAACTAACGACATTTTCAGGACTTTTCATCGTATCCGTTGCTACTTCTTCTTCCAACTCAAGCAATTCTTCAGGGCTTTCTTCTTTTTTATGATCCATTAACCAAGCACCGATTGCTAAAGCTGCTGCAATTGGAATCGTAATCCAAAATGGAATAGGTGTGAATAGACCAAGTAAGAAAATAGTTGCACCGGCTACATAAAGCAGCTTTGATTGTGCAAATAGTTGCTTTGTAATATCTTCTCCAAGATTACCATCTGATGCTGCACGCGTTACAACAATACCTGTTGCAGTTGAAATTAATAGTGCTGGGATTTGCGATACAAGACCATCTCCGACAGTTAAAATCGAGAATTTATTGGCTGCCTCCGAAAAGCTTAAATCTAAGCTGACAATCCCTATAATCATACCGAATAATAGGTTAATAAATACCATAATAATAGAGGCGATTGCATCTCCTTTTACGAACTTAGTGGCACCATCCATCGCTCCGTAAAAATCCGATTCTCCTGCTACTTTATCGCGGCGTTCACGCGCTTCTTTTTCAGAAATAATACCAGCGTTTAAATCGGCATCGATACTCATTTGCTTACCAGGCATCGCATCTAATGTAAAACGTGCTGCTACTTCAGCTACACGCTCCGCCCCTTTTGTAATAACAATAAATTGGATAATTACTAACAGCATGAAAATAACTAAACCAACTAAAATATTTCCACCTGTTACGAAATTACCAAATGTATCAACAACATCCCCTGCATCTCCGTTCGCTAAAATTGCTCGCGTAGTAGATACACTTAATCCTAAACGGAATAATGTCAGTAATAAAATAACGGACGGAAAAATGGAGAAGTCTAAAGCTTCCTTCATATTCATTGCTGTTAATAATACGAGTAAAGCTAGCGTAATATTAATAATAATTAGAAAGCTTAATAACCACGTAGGTAGAGGGATAATGAGCATCGCTACTACTAAAATAACCGCAGCTAAAACCCCTATATCGCGAATTTTCATTACTTTCCCTCCTGCTAAATTTTGCGTTTAATACGATACACATACGCTAAAATTTCTGCTACTGCTTTAAAAAACTCTTCTGGTACGGCATCACCAATTTCAACTTGGTCATACATCGCACGCGCTAGTGGTCGATTTTCCACCATTATGACATCATGTTCCTTGGCAATCATTTTAATTTTTTGAGCAACAAAATCTGTCCCTTTTGCAATTACACGCGGTGCATCCATGCTATTCTCATCATACTTTAAAGCAATAGCGTAGTGCGTCGGGTTTGTAATAACAACGTCAGCCGACGGTATTTCTTGCATCATGCGGCGCATCGCCATTTCACGTTGGCGCTGCTTAATTTTTGACTTAATCAAGGGGTCACCCTCGCTATTTTTATATTCATCTTTAATGTCCTGCTTTGACATTTTTAATTGCTTTTCATATTCATATTTTTCATAAAAATAATCTAGAATCGCAATAAGTATTAACATTAGTGCAGCGGCAAGTCCCATAATGCCTGTCAAATAGGCAACTGTACCCAAAATTTCCCACGGGCTTTTAAAAGCGAGCGATAAAACATTTTCTAAATTCATCCAAATAACAGTTGTCGTTACAGTGCCAATAAATGCAACTTTCAACAACGATTTAATTAAATTAATAATCGCTCGTGTCGAAATAATTTTCTTTATTCCCTTTATAGGGTCCATTTTTTTTAAATCTAATTTTAATGTTTCTGTTGTAAATAGAAGTCCAAATTGAAAATAGTTAGCTCCAATACCCGCAACCATCGCAACTACCATAATTGGCAAAACAAGCATCGCCATTTCTTTTAATGATTCAAAATACATCTCCATCACTGTATCAACTGTCATCGTATCGATTAGTAGATTACGTCCAAAAGCTTGATTCAAGAAGTCTATTAAACCGCTAAACATGAACGGAGCCGCAATGAATAAAAAAGCAAATGTTATAAGTAATAAAAAAGCGGCAGTTACATCTTGGCTTTTTAATACTTGCCCCTTTTTTCTCGCATCTTGACGTTTTTTAGGCGTCGCTTTCTCCGTTTTTTCACCTGCAAAAAATTGGAGGTCCAGTGTAATATAAAGTTTCATGTTAGCCACCACCTAAAAGAACCATTAAATCTCGTAAGTGCACAATCATCATTTCAATCAACTTTTGCATAACGCCTACCATTACACCCATCGTAATGACTAAAATGATAAAACCCACTGCAATTTTAATTGGGAAACCAACGACGAAAATATTCATTTGCGGTACAGTTTTCCCTGTAATTCCAAGTGCCACTGTAACTAAAAATAGTGTTGCAATTATTGGAGCTGACATTTGAAAGGCGATTGCAAATACAGCCACAAACATTTTAATAATAAAATCCACAGTCGCCTCACTGCCGAAACTAGGGAAAAATTGATTCATCGGCATAAATTGATAGCTGTAATAAATACCATCTAACAGCAAATGATGTCCATTTATAGCTAGCATTGTTAAAAGCGCTAGGAAGTTAAAAAATTGACCCATTAATGGACTTTGAGTACCTGTTTGTGGATCAATAATATTGGCCATTGCAAAGCCCATTTGGAAATCAATGAAGCCACCGGCAATTTGGACTGCTGACATAATGATATAGGCGGTTAACCCTAGCATTAATCCAATAATAGCTTCTTTTAATACGAGTAATATGTAATAACCATCAAATGCAATTGCCTCGTTTGGAAATGCGTAATACATAATTAACGATAACGCAAACGCTAGAGCAATTCTCATTTGAGGCGGTATTGTACGATATGAAAATAACGGGACTGATACAAAAAAGGCAGATACACGAACGAACATCAATAGCAAAACGGTTATTTGAGGAACTAATTCTGCCATCTTCTATCCTATGTAACGAACCAAATTATTTAAAATCTCATGAAAAAAGTTTGTCATCTGTGAAATCATAAACGGACCAAAAAAGACAATTGCTACTAACACGGCTACAATTTTTGGTACGAACGCTAATGTTTGCTCCTGAATGGATGTCGTCGCTTGAAAAATACTCACCATTAGCCCTGTCGCTAATGCAATAAGAAGTAGCGGTCCCGACGTAACAAGGACAACAAAAATTGCTCGCTCTGCAATTGAAATGACCATTTCCTGTGTCATTATGTATCATCCCCTAAAAACTTTGAAGTAATGATTTCATTACTAGATACCAGCCATCTACTAATACGAATAGCAAAATTTTAAATGGCAATGAAATCATAACGGGCGGTAACATCATCATCCCCATCGACATAAGTGTACTTGCGACAACCATATCAATAACTAAAAACGGAATGAAAATCATAAAGCCCATTTGAAATGCTGTTTTTATTTCACTTAATGCATAGGCAGGCACGAGCATCGTCAGCGGTATTTCCTCAATTGTTGTTGGTCGCTCTGCTTGATTGTATGCAATAAATAATTCTAAATCCTTTTGCCTCGTATGCTTAGCCATAAATTCCTTAAAAGGTATAGCGGCGCGATCATAGGCCTCTTCCAAATCAATTTCCTCGTTAAATAATGGTTGCAATGCTTGATCATTTACCTCCTGAAAGGTAGGTGCCATAACAAAAAATGTTAAAAATAATGCTAACCCTATAATCACTTGGTTTGGAGGCATTTGCTGTGTGGCTAATGCCGTTCTAGTAAAAGAGAGCACAATGACGATACGAGTAAAGGAAGTCATTAAAATTAAAATACTAGGTGCTAAGGACAGCACTGTTAATAAAAGAAGTAGTTTGACTGACGTTGAGACATTTGCTGGATCAAAATCAGAGAATGCAGTAATTAATGCCATCATTGCTTATCATGCTCCTTTTCTTTCCATTGCTCTAGTCCATTACTACGTTCTTTTTTTATTTCTGATAATCTTTTATCGAATATATTGCCAAAGCTTTCTACTTGTTGTTCCGTTTTTTGCTTCTGCTCTGATTTTTTCGTAAACAGCTCAACAATATGTGGTACTGTTGGCATCGTCAGTTGCTTATCTTCATACTGCGCCAAAATTTGCTCAATTTCTTCTTCATCTGAAAGCTCTTTTAATAGTTGAACATTGTCACCGACACCAATCATATAAAGATGGTTGCCTACTTGAATAATTTGAACGGATTTTTGTGCGCCAACCGAAAGTCCACCAACATTGCGAACAACACTATTTTGTTGGTATTTTACATTGCGTTTATTTAAAAATCTAAGCACACCTATCAATAAAGCAAGAACCAAAATAAGTGCAAACAATACTTTCATATAGCTCCATAAACTGAAAGAGCCAGATGCCGGGGCATTTTCATCTGTAACGGCATCTGTAGCGGCATCTGTTTCAGCATCAATATCATCGGAAGATGGACTGTTCTTCAAATGATCAATAACATAGCCATCTTGCGCAGCGTATGCTTCAGTTGGTGAAAAAACGGCAATCAATACAAGCAGCATAACAAAAAAATACGCATGTAATGATTTATTTTTTAGCATTCTATTAACCTAAAGCTTTTTGGATTGCTTCAATTACTCGGTCAGCTTGGAATGGCTTTACGATGAAATCTTTAGCACCAGCTTGAATCGCATCAATTACCATCGCTTGCTGTCCCATCGCGGAGCACATTATTACAATAGCATTTGGGTCTGTCCCTTTAATTGCTTTTAGTGCCGCGATACCGTCCATTTCTGGCATTGTAATATCCATCGTTACTAAATCAGGACGTAATTCGCTGTATTTTTCGACTGCTTGTGCACCATCCGCTGCCTCGCCTACTACCTCATAGCCATTTTTCGTTAAAATATCTTTAATCATCATACGCATGAAAGCAGCATCATCAACAATTAAAATCTTTTTAGACATAATCAATTCCTCCAGTTTAAACTATCGTAAATTATTCAAGCGGTCAGCTTGACTTAAAATATCTGTAATACGAACACCGAAATTCTCATCAATAACAACAACTTCGCCTTTCGCAATTAAGCGACTATTTACTAAAATATCAACAGGCTCTCCTGCTAACTTGTCTAGCTCGATAATCGAGCCACTTGAAAGGTCTAAAATTTCCTTTACTGAACGCTTTGTTCTTCCAAGCTCTACAGTCACTTGCAATGGAATATCTAACAGCATATTTAAATTACGTGATTCTTGCTGTGATAAATTTGCTTGCTCAAAGCTTGCAAATTGTGCCGTTTGTACATTCACCTGCTGCTGTGGAGGCATTTGATATACAGGCTGCTGATACATTGGCGGCTGTTGATATGCCGATTGTTCGTACATAGGTTGCTGATACATCGGCTGCTGCTGTTGTACAGGTGGTTGTTGCATTTGTTGCTGTACTTGCTGCTGCACCGGTTCGGAAGCAGGCTGTGTCGGCTGCGCTACAGCTTCCACTGCAGCTGATGCTTCCTCCTCATCAGTTTCCCCCATTAATGACTTTACTATTTTCTTACTAAAGTTTAAAGGTAATAGTTGCATAATATTCGAATCGATTAATTCACCAATACGCAATCTAAAGGAAACGCGTACAAGGAAATCATCGTCCGGTATATTGTCTTTTCCTTCATCTTGAGCAATGTTCATTAAATCAATGGAAGGCGGTGAAATGTCTACTTTCTGATTAAAGATTGTTGACATCGATGTTGCTGCAGAGCCCATCATTTGATTCATTGCTTCCTGTACGGCACTTAATTGGATTTCTCCTAGCTCAGGCTTCGGATTTAAGCCGTCTCCACCAAGCATTAAGTCGGCAATAATTGCAGCATCTGACTGTTTAATAACGAGTAGATTAACACCTTTTAATCCAATCGTATATTCTACTTGAATTGCAACATATGGATGCGGGAATTCCTCATCTAGTCTATTGCGATTAATCATTGAAATGCTAGGTGTTGTAATGTCTACTTTTTGACCAAGCAATGCAGATAACGCAGTTGCTGAACTACCAAAAGAAATATTACCTATTTCACCTAATGCATCCTGTTCCATTGGACTCAGATGGTCTTCTATTCTAACCTCATCAGCTAATACTGTTGCAGCATCCTCCGATGTATCTTTTTGATTTTCTAAAGTTTCACCTCTTAACAAGGCTTCAATCTCTTCTTGGGAGAGCATTTCATCACTCATCTTCGTCTCCTCCTTCCATAGGATCAATAATTTGAACAGCCATCTTTTTACCTAGTTTACCAGGTTGTATCGTGAATTTCGGCGTATTGCCAACTTTCAGTACGAGATGTTCATCAATTTTCTGTTCTAATGGTATAACATCACCGAGTTGCATCGTTAAGAAATCTTCTACTGAAATCGTTGTATTTCCAAGCTCCGCTACAACTGGTAACGCAGATTGCTTCACGCGTGATTGTAAAAAATCCATTTGCTCTGGTGAGTTTTGCTTCGTATTTGTCTGCATCCAATAGCGCACTGATAAATTAGGCACAATTGGTTCAAGCACAACGTGAGGCAGACAAATGTTAATCATCCCTGTCGTTTCACCAATAACTGTATTTAGTGATATGACAACAACCGTTTCGTTCGGTGAAATCATTTGCAAAAATTGCGGATTTACTTCTAACTCAACAAGCATCGGGTCGATTTCTACAATACTTTCCCACGCCTCACGCATGTTATCAAACGAACGTTCAAATAAATTCGTCATAATTTTTTGTTCAATTTCTGTTAAATTATCGACATTGCTATGACTTGAACCTGCTCCCCCCATTAAACGGTCTAACATCGAATAGGCGATGTTTGGATTAATCTCCATTAAAATATTACCATCTAACGGCGGTACTTCAAATACATTTATTAATGTCATATTCGGTATTGAGCGAACAAATTCTTCAAAAGGTATTTGGTCAACAGATACAACTGTTATTTGAACATAGGTTCTTAATTGTGCTGAAAACGATGTCGTTAATAATCTAGCAAAGTTTTCATGTATTCGGGTCAAACTTCGGATTTGATCTTTTGAAAAACGAAGTGCGCGTTTAAAGTCATAAATTTTCACTTTTTTCGTTTCATCTTCTTTTTTCATATCATCCGCTGACATTTCTCCTGTTGAAATCGCAGATAACAGCGCATCAATTTCAGATTGGGATAATACATCTCCTGCCATTTGCCCACCTCCATTTCAAAAGATGTTTCTAGTATGTTTATTCGGCAGTTATCTTTCGTTTTTAGCAACTGCCCTACCATAGGTAACGAGGGCGTTGCTATGTTTTAGAAATTAGTTGTAGCTAGTACTTTACTTATAAGTATGCTAGATTGCAAGTTAGCTAGGTCTACTGACTTATGAAAGAGGTTATATATACTTGTTGAACTGTACCCTCTTGCATAAATTCATTAATTTTCGTCTCTAGCGTATTTTCAAATGCTATTTTACCTTGCTTTCCTTCTAATTCTTTTAGCTCCATAGCCGATAGCTCTTGGATAGCGATGTTATTCACTTGAAATAGGCGCTTTTCTAATTCCGTTGCAGCCTCTTTGCTATCTGTTTGAATTTTCAGCTGCATAATAACAATGCGTTTATCAGCCAAATTCGTCCTAATTTCAGGAACATCTACTGACGCTTCTAAAATTTCGTCAATTGTCGGCTCTGTATTTTGCGTTCCTTTATTTGCCTGTACATAAACGACAAACAGGATTGCTCCTACTAAAATTATTGCCACTAAAATAATAATCATAATCGTTAACAGCTTATTATTCTTCATTCTCTTCACCTCGTAGATGCGGATTAGATAATATTTGTATATGTTGATAAAAGGTTTTTACCTTTTGGCGCACCTGCTCCTCTTTTTCTAAAACGATTAATTTGCTGCCAGTTGTTAATGTAATCGTCGTATCCGGAAAGGATTCGACGGTTTCTATGTATAATGCATTTAACGTAAATGTTTTGCCATTTAGACGCGTCAGTTCAATCATTGAATTAGGGCCGGTCGAACGAAGTGCCGGCCCGACCCTCCCTTACAATGAATTATAATCAATCAAATTATCAGGCGTGTTGATTAGCTTTTTTTACAAGGCAAGCCTAGTAACTCGTTGATTTCCGCTACGGGGGACACTTTCCTCGGGGTGCGGCTTCAACTAATTTATTTCGGTCAATGCCGAAATAAATGGATTTTCAGCCCGAGGCCAATACGATGTTGGTCATGAAGACGTTGCTCGCTTGTCGTAGCGACCTTAGCCTCCCTACCTTTGTATCCCGATGGAGTCGCCCCCTTCGTTCCAATCAACGAGTGTATGCCTAAGAGAAGGCATTTCTTCTAAATAATACACGCTAATTAATAAACAATGTTTACATAATCAACACATCTGTCAAATTATCGTTTTAAATTTACAAGCTCTTGTAAAATTTCATCTGATGTCGTAATAATACGTGTATTCGCTTGGAAACCACGCTGCGCTACAATCATTTCTGTAAACTCTTCTGATAAATCAACATTCGACATTTCTAAAGAACCTGACACAACAGCTCCAATACCCGCTACTGTTCCTACTTGCGCGTATAATTCACCAGAGTTAGCTGTTTTTTGATAGTAGTTTGCGCCAACTTTCTCTAAACCACCAGCATTTGGGAATTTACCAAGGATTAATGTACCTGCGTACATTAAATCTCCTTTATAGTCAACATAAGAGATTGTTCCATCTTTCCCGATACTAATATTTTGAGCAGTTGTAGGAATACGAATTGTTCCAATATCCCCCTCTTCAGGGTTTAAAGTCGCATCCTCTGGATCATATAAGTTTGCTCCTTCATCGCCAGATACAGCTGGTCTGTCGTCTAATAGTATCCCTTCATCTCCATCAGCATCAACAGAATATTCTTCCGCTCTAACACCAACTAAATATTTCCCGTCAGCATTTACTAAATAGCCGTTACGGTCCATATAGAAATTCCCTGCACGTGTAAATAAAATATTGCTAAATGCGTCTTCCCCTGTTTCCTCAATGATTCCTTCATCGTTTGGTGCAGTTGCATCCGCCACTAAGAAGAAACCATCTCCTCCAATTGAGAAGTCTAACGTACGTCCTGTATTTTGACGCGAGCCTTCTGTATGGATAGTATCAATTGCAGCAAGCTCTGAGCCTAAGCCTACTTGTTTTGGATTGACACCCCCGATAGTGTTCGTTGGACCTGAAGCACTACCTATACTTTGTGACATTAAATCTTTAAAAATTACGCGACCTTTTTTAAAACCATGTGTATTTACGTTGGCAATATTGTTACCAATTACGTCTAACTTTGTTTGGAAGTTTCTTAAGCCTGAAATACCCGAATACATCGAACGTAACATATTGTTTTGTTCTCCCTTCGTCTTATCAAATTCGTTTGTATTTTTTAGTGTGATACTACATCAGTCAGTCAGTAGCATCCAATAGGCCTCCTAAAAGGTCCAGCCTATAAAATAATTGTACCATCAATATTTGTGAAAATTTGTGCTTTCGCCTCTAAGCGGTCCATCGCTGTAATAACCGTCGCATTTTGGGAGCTGACAATAAGCGCTGCCTGCTCTATCAATACTAAAGGCTGCTTTACCCCTTTTTCATGTGCCTCAAATACTTTATCCGTTACTTGCTGCCACTCTGAATCCGAGATAATAATTCCACGCTCTTGTATGCGTTCTGTTGCATGCTTGCTAATTTTTAATTGCTGTCCATTGACTGCCGACTGTAAGTGCTCCATAAAGGATGTCGGTGCAGTTTGTTTTGCTCGCTGTGCTGGCTGTATCGGTGGATGATACGGAATGCGCTGAATTGAATTTATCTGCTTCATGTGCCCCACCACCTTACTCGTTATCAGCAGGCGATTCAGAATTTTCAGTTGGCTCTGTTGATTCTGTCTCATCATTTACTACTTCAAACTGGTCTTGCGTTAAGCGAGTGCCATCACTTAACAAATAAAGAATTGAGCCATTTTTCATTGTGATTGCTTCAATAATTGCCTCAAGATTTTGTCCATCTACTTCATAACGAACGATTTGACCAATCAATTTGCTCGCTTCTGCAAATGGATTACCAGCTCCGGAAGTCGAATCCTTCCCGACAATCGAAGAAATATTACCGGCTGAAATCGTTTTGCCATCTTCTAGTACGAATTGTGGTTGCCCATCGACGAATTTCAACTCAACAATTGTTCCTACGCCCTCATTGGCAATTGGCATACCTTTTTCATCTAATTCTTCAGTCAACTCATGCCATTTTACCTCTTTACCAATAAAAGTAGTATAGGACATTAATTGTGTTTGTTGTTGTGATTCCACTAATACCTCTATTGCTTTTGTCATATTCTGCATCTGTTCTAGAGATGAGAACTGAGCCATTTGAGCTATAAACTCACGGTCACTCATTGGATTTGTTGGGTCTTGGTTTTGTAGCTGTGTAATTAATAGCTGCAAAAAAGCATCTTTACCTAACGTGCTATTGCCTGTTTCCTTTGTTGGCGGGTTGTAGCTCGAATGATAATAACTTTCTGGAATTCCAGTTGTGCTTGTATTTGTCATTCCTTACACCTCCTCGCTTAAAAATTCACTAAATGATTTTTTATCATCATCATCTTCATCGTTTTGTGTTTCTTGTTCTTCGTTTTGCTGTTGTTTAAAGAAGTTATTAAAGAAGCTTTGGTCACGCATATTGCGTTCTGCATCTTGTAGGGCTTGCGAAACATCAATACGCTCCATTTGAATGTTTTGTGCCGCAAATGCCGTCTTTAATTGTTGTAGATTCGAATCAAGTAATTCTTTTCCTACCGCTGTAGATGCAAGTAATCGCGCTGTTAGCATACCGTCTTTTTGCATAATTTCAATACGAATAGAGCCTAAATTTTCTGGATAAAGCTTTAGCATCAATCGCATCGTACCTTGCGTATTTGACAGTTGACTGCGATTAATTAAATTTTGTATTTCTTTTAGTAAGGCTTCAGATTGTGCTGGACGCTCCGCTGGCAACGTTAATGTTACTGTTTTAACTGCTGTAGATGCTGGCTGTGATGCAATAGATGTCGGCTGTGAATTTTCTACTTCTTGCTTAATCACTTGCTGAAATACAACTGTTTTAGGTGCTTCCTGCACAGTTTGTTGTTGCGTTTGCGCTGCTTGCTGTAACTGTAGAGCGATTTGCTGGAATGCTTCCTTTACTTGTGCCAGCAGCCATTCTTGGTTATATACTGTATCTACTTTAGCGCCAATTACTTCTGCTAATTTCAATACAGCTAACACTTTTTCAGCCTGCTGTGGCGCTACTTGATGCTCACCTTGCAATGCTGACATGATTTGTGCTACTAAATTTGGTGCTTGCTCAATAAAAGTCCAAACATCCTCAATTTGTGCTTCCTCTCCAAGTAACTGTTGGACAATCATCATTAGCTCGTCTTTTTCAATATCTAAAGCTGCTGCCAAATTGTCTAAATTCATCATGCTTTCAACCGCTATAGCCTCACCTTCCACCTCAACAAATAAAAGTGCCTCGTCGTGGGGAATGCCCAATATTTCTAGTACGGATTCAAGTGAATCAGCTTTCATAAGCTGCTCAACTGCGCCCAGGTCCGTTTGAGCTGTAGTTGATGATGTCATTGTTGGTTGATTCGACGCTGCCAAAATTTCATTAAAGACCGAACCAAATTTTTCATTGCTAAGTTGGCCATTTGTAGCTGCTGACGCTGCCTGCTTTGGCATTGTCACTTTTGGAGACAATTGCTGAACCATTGCGATATTCATTTTTTCACCCCCTTTCAAATCATTGCTGTGCTAGTAATTCCGTATAGCGTGCTGCGTCTGCTGCTGGCATTTTTGTGAAAATAGCTGACAAAATATCCGGCTTCAAATTTGACATAATTCGCAGTGCCTCTTCATCGTTCATTTCTATTAAAATTGGGGCCGCTGCTTTTGCAGACATTTTTTCAAAAGTAGATAAAATTTCTTGGAAGTCCTTTTTCACTTCTTCTTGCTCGCGTTTTAGTTTATCGATTTCAAATAATAAACGCTCCTGCTCAATTAATAATTCTTCATTTTTTTCATTCGAAGCATCAATTTCGGATTGCAATCGTGCCGTAATTGCTTCTTTTTCTTGTAGCTCTGCCTGCAATGCTACTATTTTTTGTTCTGTCATTGATGTGTTTTCTATTACTTCCTCTTTGTCTGTGTCAAGGAATGGAATTTTTTCTTTCATACTATCTGCGAATTGGAAAACATTCGTGTTCGTGAAATATGCTACGATTAATACAATCGTAATCGTAAACAACAATGGGATAATAAACAGCATAAAGAATTTTTGAAAAAATCCCGGTTTCTTGTCATCACGCTCTTCTTCATTTATGTTTTCAATCTGTTTTTTCGCCATGACATCACCTGATTTCCCTCTTGTTATACGCAAGCGATGATAGTTCATCTAACTGCTTTGCCTCGATGCGATTTTGCTCTTCTCTAAAGGCATCAAAATCTTTTTCACGCATTTTTTCAAACTTGCGTACTTCTAAATTTTTTTCCAGTAACTTTTGCTCATGCCAATTCATTTTTGAACGTGCTTGTACAACTTTTTCTTGGACATCCGCTATCGTTTTTTCCATGCTGTCAATAAAGTTTGCATAATGGCTAATTTCATCTATCGAAGCGCCGATTGTTAAACGCTCCTGCTGAAAAGAAATTAAATCCTCTTTTTTCTTTAATAAGTCATACAGCCTTGTCGCTACTTCTTCAAAGACACGCACGGACTCCTTGTAAGCAATTTCTGATTCGTTTTTTTCCTGCTCACGCACTACTAATATTTTTTCGAATCGATATGTGTATTGCATTATGACGATACACCACCATTTGCTAAAGTAATTAATTCATTTACAGCTTGCTCTATTGATACATAATCCTTATAGCCTTGCTTTAAATAGGTTGTAATGAGCGGTTCATATTGGATTGCTTCGTCGATTTCACGCGACGTGCCTCGCTTATATGCGCCAATATTAATTAAATCCTCTGATTTCGCATACGTATAATACAATTCTCGTAAGCGCTCCGCTGCTTTTACATGCTCAGGCTCTGAAATATGGTTCATTAGTCGACTAACACTTTTTAACACATTAATGGCAGGATATTGCCCTTTATTTGCTAATGTACGGTCTAAAACAATATGGCCGTCTAAAATACCTCGTACTGTATCGGCAATTGGTTCATTCATGTCATCACCATCTACTAGCACCGTATAAAAGGCTGTAATAGACCCTTTTAAATTTGTCCCTGTCCGCTCTAATAAAGAAGGTAAAATAGCAAATACAGAAGGGGTATAGCCACGTGTTGCGGGTGGCTCTCCAACTGCTAAACCTACTTCACGCTGCGCCATCGCAACACGCGTTACCGAATCCATCATCAGCATGACATTCATCCCTCGATCTCGGAAATATTCCGCAATTGCTGTAGCTGTAAATGCTGCTTTTATACGCATCAATGCGGGTTGGTCACTTGTTGCCGCAACAACAATTGAACGACTTAATCCTTCTGGACCTAAGTCTCGCTCTATAAATTCTCGAACTTCACGCCCACGCTCGCCGACTAAAGCAATAACGTTTAAGTCAGCCTTTGTATTTCGGGCAATCATACCGAGCAATGTACTTTTTCCGACACCGGAACCTGCAAAAATCCCTACACGCTGCCCAGTGCCAATTGTCAACATACCATCAATGGCCTTTACACCAACTTCCATTCGTTCGCTAATTGGCGGACGTGTCATTGGGTTAGGAGGCTGTCGTTCTGTTTGTACTGATACAAGCCCTTTTGGCAATGTATAGCCATCGTATGGATTGCCCATCGAATCTAGTACTTTACCAATTAGCTCTGGACCCACTTTTATTTCTAACGGCTTGCTTGTCCCTTCCACTAAACAGCCGATTGAAATTTCACGCAATGAGGAGAATGGCATTAGGACAACAATTTCATCCCTGAAGCCTACTACTTCAGCTAATATTGTTTGCTGCCCATGCTGCATCGTTTGGACATGTATTTTACAGACATCCCCTATGGAGCTCTCTGGGCCTCGTGACTCAATCATTAAGCCTACTACTCTCGTTACTCGTCCAAATTTTTTGAATGTATTGAGATTGGGTATATGTTCAATTAATTGAGCCGTCTTCATCCATATCAGTCCTTGCTTGTTAAAATTTCATTTAGTTTCAAACGTAGTTCATTCAACTGTTCATCAATTGACACAACGATACGTCCGTGATTCGTTTCGATATAGCTTTCGGTATTTTCCAAGTCTTCATTCACAAAAAATAATAAAGGAACATCTGGCGGGAACATTTCAGCTAATTCATCACGATTTTTCGTAATTAGCTGATAATATGCTGGTGCTACATAAATTTTTATTTCCTTCATTTCCCGCGCCTCTTTTAAGCCGCGTTTTATGATTTCAGTAAATAATTCATTATCTCGTTCTAATGCCACACCAATAATGCGTTCTGCCGCAGTTAAAGCTAGTTCAAGCACAACAAACTCTTGGTCATCGATATACTTTTCCGCATTTTGCTGCGCTTGTTCAATCGTCTTGTTGGCAATTTGCAGCGAATGCTCCATTGCTGCATTTGCTTTTTGAATACCTTCCTCATAGCCAGCAGCAAAACCCTCCTCATGAGCCTGCTGCTCTAGCATAAGCTTCTCTTCCTGCCAAATTTGCTTCAATTGCTCAATAGCTTGCAATTGTTCGTCACGATATTGCTCTAGCTGTTGACGTTCCAATTCAATTTGTTGTCTTGCTTCTTCTAAATACATTTCTCGCTCTGCATGAATATCTTCTAATGTTAGATTCTCGAGCTCTTCGATTTCGTTGTTTGCTTGAAAAACGGTCGGTTGAAAAAAATCCTTTATTTCAATTTTAACACCTTGCTCCGCTTCAGTTGACTGTGCTTGTATAGAGCGAATAATTCTAGACAATGACGTCATCCCCTCCACCACGAGCTATAATGATTTCTCCTGCGTCTTCTAAACGTCTAATAACAGCAACGATGCGAGACTGTGCATCCTCTACATCTCTTAAACGCACCGGTCCCATAATTTCCATTTCTTCTTTAAATGTATCTGCCATACGCTGTGACATATTGCGGAAAATAATATCTTTTACTTCATCAGATGATACTTTCATCGATAATAGTAAATCTTCATTTTCACAGTCGCGAATAACACGTTGAATTGAGCGATTATCAAGCGTAACAATGTCCTCGAATACGAACATGCGCTTCTTGATTTCCTCTGCCAGCTCTGGATCTTGAATTTCGAGTGCATCCAAGATTGTTTTTTCTGTTTGGCGATCAACCCCGCTAAGCACCTCAACAACTGCGTCAACGCCACCTGTTTCAGTGTAATCCTGCGTCACAGTAGAGGATAGCTTACGTTCTAAAACAGATTCAATTTCACTAATTACTTCCGGTGATGTCGAATCCATTACGGCAATACGCTTAGCGATATCTGCCTGAACTTCCTGCGGTAATGACGATAAGATGACACCTGCCTGCCCAGGCTCTAAATAAGATAAAATTAACGCAATCGTTTGTGGATGCTCATTTTGAATAAAGTTAAAAATTTGAGCTGGGTCTGCTTTGCGCGCGAAATCAAATGGTCTTACTTGTAATGATGACGTTAGGCGATTTAAAATGGCCTGCGCTTGATCGCTACCCAACGCTTTTTCTAAAACTGTTTTTGCGTAGCCAATACCACCCTGTGTAATATAATCTTGCGCTAATGCGATATTATGGAATTCCTCAATAATCTCTTCTTTGACATTTGCTTCTACTTTTTTCACACTTGAAATTTCTAATGTTAAGCGTTCAATCTCTTCCTCGCTTAAATGCTTATATACTGAAGCTGACACCTCTGGTCCCAGTGAAATTAAAAGTAGGGCAGCTTTTTGCTTTCCTGTTAATTCCTTATCTCTCTTAGACATAGCCAACCCCCTAATTAATCCTCAGCAATCCAGCTACGCAACAACTTAGCAAAATCATCTGGCTTGTCTTTCGCCATTTTTTCTAATTGCTTACGACGTACTGTAGCTTCTGTTTCTTTTTCTTCTGCAATATCTTCAACAATGATTTTTTCCTGCTGTTCACCAATTGCTGATAGCTCCTCTTCCTCTCTACGCTTACGTGAACGTAGAATAAAGAATACGAGCAGTAAAATTGCAACTAATAACACCCCACCAATTACCCAAATCCACCAAGGAATGGCAGTTGCTTCTGTATCTGCCGCTACATCCTTACCGAAGAACGGTTGTACAGATACAACAATTTTATTAGCGATTGCTTCGTTCGTTAAGTCACCAGCAGCCTCTTTATCAAGCGTTGTACGAACAATCGACGTTAAAAATTGCTCGATATCTGCACGTGCCTCTTCTGATAATGAGGATAAGTCCTCTGGGTTCGGTGGCTCCACCATCACCTGAATACCAATATCACGAATTTTATAGGGACTCTCATGAATTTCTTTACGAATGCGATTGACGTCATTGTTAATTGTTTCTTCCATTCGTTCATACTCACCATCGCCAACAGCACCCTCTACATAATCAGTGAAATTATCTGTCACTTGACCTGCTTCAGGTGTTCCTGTAGCCGTAGCCCCCGAACCTGTATAGGTTTCTGTAATACGTTGGGCACTAATCGCAATTCCCGACATATTTTCTTCATCAACAGGTAGCACTAAGTTTTCTTGTCGATTTTCCTGTTTAAAGTCAATATCTGTCGTGACAGATACAAGCACTTTATCCTGCCCCATTAATGTGCCGAGCATATTTTGAACTTGACGCTGCAAGTCACGCTCAATTGTTTTCTTTATTTGCATCTGTCCATCAACAGTAGCTACAGAGCCACCGCCAGATACCGCAGCATCCAAATCGTAATGCTCTGCATACTGATTCGTAATTTGAATATTATCTGTCGTTAAATTCGGAATGCTCTTTTCTACTAAACTATATAATGTTTTAATTTGAGCATCTGTAAACTGCTGCCCCGGTGCTGTTTCTAGCATGACCGCAGCCTTTGCTTCTCCTAGCCCATCCTGCAAAAAGACACCTTGCTTTGGCATGGAAATTTGTACGACAGCATTATTGACACCATCAAACTGTTTTAATAAATTCGCAATTTCGGTTTGCGTTGCAGCAAGCTTTAAAACATCGAACTCATTTTCCGTCATCCCGAATCCTGCGTTTTCTGCAAAAAACGAGGTGCTAATGCCACCTGATTGCGGAAAGCCTTGATTTGCTAATGATACTTTCAATGAATCAGCTTGCTTTGCTGGCACTAAAATATTAGTGCCACCCGCTGCGATTTCGTATGTAACTCCTTGCGCATCTAAAACATCTTTAATTTTTCCAACTTCGGACTGTGATAGGTTCGTATACATCGGAACCATTTCTGTACGTGTTGAAAAATATGTAAGCACACTTGCAAATACAATGATTGCAACAAGTGCGCCGAACATTGCACCTTTTTGTTTTTTTGTACGACTCGACCAAAAATTGGTCGAATCGCTTTTTATTTTTGTCAGTCGTTCATTCATTATGAATCCTCCGGTAATAGTGAATGCTATAATTAATTACACCTTGGCTGGCTAATCTTTAGGCAGATTTTTCGAGCGCGGGTTAAAACCAACTCTTTATAATCTACGACATTCGCCAGAGGCTTTAGCTTGATTCAGCGAGACTTTAAGTACCAGCTAAATAAAGAATGTGCTATTCTCGTAGCCATAGAAGTTGAAACCTTATGTACCTGATGCCTCGCTTTTTTGGCACAAAAAATTCTGCTGAATCAAAATAAATTCGCTTCGCTGTAACCGTTCATTATACACTCATTCGCATAATTTCTTGGTATGCCTCAACCGCTTTATTACGAATTTCAATTGTCGCATTTAGTGTAATGCTCGCCTTTTGTGCAGTAATCATTACCTCGTGTAAATCCACATTGCCACCATTAATCAACTTATTTGTCATCGTGTCAGATTGGATTTGTTGTTCATTCACTTGTGCAATGGCTTCTTTTAATGTTGCAGCAAAGTTTTGCTGTGCTTCATAAGGTGTTGCAGTAAGCTTATTTGTTTCTTGTAAGCCTTGCGTTGGAGTAAGCATCGATATAGAATTAATCGCCATATTTTATCACCTTTCCTTCCAATACGTTATTTACCTATTTCTAAAGCTTTTGTCAACATCGATTTATTGGCATTGAATACTGTTATGTTTGCTTCATAGGAGCGTGTTGCCGAGATTAAATCGACCATTTCTTTTAACGGATCTACATTCGCCATTCTTACATAGCCATTTTCGTCTGCGTCGATATGTGTCGGATCATAGACAAGCTTAAATGGCGTTTCGTTATCCTCTTTAATTTGTGATACTTTCACACCATTTCCGACACCTTGCTTCGTCGTTTTCCCCATCGCTACATTTAGGAAGTTGGAAAATTGCCCTTCTTGTGCTGTTAAAGTAACTGTTTTACGGCGGTACGGCTCCCATTCACCATTTACTTGTTTAGCGCGTGTCGTATCCATATTAGCCATATTGGAAGAAATAACATCCATACGGAGGCGTTGTGCGGTTAAAGCGGAGGCCGTTGTATTCATGCTATGAAAAATTGTCATACTTATTTCCCTCCTTTAATGACTGTATTTAATGTATTTAGCTTTCCGTTCACGCGGTCTATAAGCGCGTTGTAGTAAATTGTATTTTCAGCTAATTTCGCTTGCTCTGCATCCATATTTACACCATTGCCATTATGACGAGCACGTAAATTTGCGTAATCAAATACACCTGATTCAAATTGCTTAAACTGAAAATCATAATGACGAATATCATTTTTATTTGCAGCAATTGTTGCACGCCTTGCATCCTCTAGCATGCTTTTAAAGCTTACATCTTTCGCCTTATAATTTGGCGTATCGACATTCGCTATATTATTAGCGATTGTTTTATGTTTTAAAGTTGCATATGAAAGACCGTTTTCTAAATTGCGAATTGTTCCTCCGAATAAATCCAAGCCATTCACCTCTTTTATATATATAGGGTATTCGTCACATTTCGATATAGGTGTTATTAGTTTAATTGTAATTAAGTTAATCCATAGTGTCTATTGTCTTTTAGCTTTTTTAGATAGTCTATAAGAACTATTTTGTTCCATTTTCTTCTCTCCCTTGTCGAAGATTAGCAATGGCATTTATTTGAAAATGATATTTTATTGTCAAGGTTCTACAAATTTTATCAAAAAACACATTATGTATCGCTAACCTCTCAACGAAATCTAAACCAAAAAACCCATTTTTTGTACCAGACTGTTTGGACTAAGTGAAAAAAAGGTCTTATGGGTTTGCCACAAGACCTTTTTACAATTACTTCATTTTGATTTCAGCTAATGCTACTAAAAATTTATCATTTAACACTTTAATATAAGTGCCTTTCATCCCAAGTGAACGAGATTCGATTACTCCAGCAGACTCTAACTTGCGTAATGCGTTAACAATAACCGAACGCGTAATCCCCACACGGTCTGCAATTTTTGAAGCTACAAGTAACCCTTCATGACCATCTAACTCCTCAAAAATATGCTCAATTGCTTCAAGCTCAGAGTATGATAATGAATTAATCGCCATTTGTACAACAGCTTTCGAGCGAGCCTCTTCCTCAATAACCTCAGCTTTTTCACGTAAAATTTCCATGCCAACTACAGTTGCACCGTACTCCGCTAAAATTAAGTCATCATCGTTAAATTCATCGTTAATACGAGCAAGAATTAGTGTGCCTAGGCGCTCACCACCGCCAATAATCGGCACAATTGTCGTTAAGCCAGAAGCAAATAAATCTTTATTTTCAACTGGGAATGCCGTATGTTGATTGTTAATATCTAAGTTTGGCGACGTTTCTGTGATGTTAAAAAGGTTTTGCGTATATTCTTCTGGAAATTGACGCTCTGCAAACATTTTCTTCATGCGCTCATTTTCGATTTGTTGATGGATTGATAGACCTAAAAGCTTGCCTTTACGACTAACAATAAAGACGTTAGAATCGATAATATCGCCTAATGTATCTGCCATTTCTTTGAAATTTACTGGCTTACCAGCAGAAGCTTGTAGCAGTGCATTAATTTTTCTTGTTTTTGATAATAAATTCATTTTTTATAGTCCTCCTAAGGCTATTTCTCTATTTACGTAATATTCTAAAGGTTTTTATAATTTATAGCAATTATCTATATTGTAAAGTTCTTTACAGCAATTGTTATCTATAAAATAAATTGTGACAAGTCTTTATTTTTTACGATATTGCCTAATTTCTGATCGACATAGGCTGGTGTTATCTCAATATGCGCTGGTGCAATTTCTGATGCTTCGAAGGAGAGCTCTTCTAATAGGCGCTCTAAAATTGTATGCAAACGTCTAGCACCAATATTATCCGTTTCTTGATTTACTTCCGTTGCAATTTCGGCTATGCGATCGATTGCATCCTCTGAAAAGTCAATCGTGACAGCTTCCGTTTCTAAAAGGGCTTTATATTGTAAAATAAGCGATTGGTCCGGCTCCTGTAAAATACGTACAAAGTCAGCCTTTGTCAGCTTCTCAAGTTCTACACGAATTGGGAAGCGCCCTTGTAGCTCAGGTATTAAATCGCTCGGTTTGGACATATGGAATGCACCAGCCGCTACAAATAAAATATAATCCGTTTTTACAGGACCATATTTTGTTGTTACTGTAGAGCCTTCAACGATTGGTAAAATATCACGTTGCACTCCCTCACGTGAAACATTCGCTGAGGAACCGCTATCCTTACTCGCAATTTTATCAATTTCATCAATAAAGATAATACCTGTCTGCTCAGCACGATGAATTGCTTCGGCAGTTAACTCATCCGTATCAATTAATTTGTTTGCCTCCTCTAACGCTAAAATGCGACGTGCGTCCTTGACCTGCACCTTTCGCTTCTTCGTTTTCTTAGGCATTAAATTGGTCAACATATCTTGCATGCCACTCATCTGCATTTCCATACCAGGCATATCAAGTAACGGGGCTGCCTGCTCAGTTACTTCGATTGTTACCCATTGATTTTCAAGCTTCCCTTCCGCTAAATCTGCTGCAATTTGACTACGGCGTGAGCGAACCTCCGCTTCTTCCGTCGAATTTTCATCTTCCGCCTGCTCTGGCTTTTGTCCAAAAAGCATTTCCCATGGGTTTTGCTGCGCTTTCGCTTTCTTTTTTGAAGGTGCAAGCAATTTAACAATTGCTTGATTTGCTAGCTTTTCTGCCTCATCTTGAACTGTAGCAAGCATTTCTTCTTTGACAAGACGCAAAGAAGCTTCAACTAAATCGCGAACCATTGATTCTACATCGCGACCTACATAGCCTACTTCTGTAAACTTCGTCGCCTCTACTTTAATAAACGGCGCTTTCGTTAATTTGGCAATGCGCCTTGCGATTTCAGTTTTCCCAACACCTGTTGGACCAATCATTAAAATGTTCTTTGGGATAATTTCATTTTTCATTTCATCATTCAACAAAGAGCGACGATAGCGATTACGAAGCGCAATGGCTACCGCACGCTTTGCCTCATTTTGTCCAACGATGTATCGATTCAAGTGCTCAGTAATTTGTCTTGGCGTTAAATTAGTCGTCATTATAGCGCCTCCACGATAATATTATGGTTTGTAAATACACAAATATCAGCCGCTGTCGTTAAAGCTGCTTCCGCTATTTGCTGTGCCGTTAAATGCTCACCTGCATGCTTTTTCAAGGCACGCCCTGCGGATAATGCATAGTTGCCGCCTGAACCAATTGCTAAAATGCCATCGTCAGGCTCGATGACCTCACCTGTGCCAGATACTAGAAGTAAGGTTGACTGGTCCATGACGAGAAGCATCGCCTCTAATTGACGCAACATTTTATCACCACGCCACTGCTTCGCTACTTCGACAGCTGCACGCTGTAAATTGCCGTTATACTCATTAAGCTTACCTTCAAACATCTCAAACAAAGTAAAAGCATCAGCCACTGAACCAGCGAAGCCTGCTAGCACCTTGCCATTAAACAGACGTCTGACCTTTCTTGCTGTATGTTTCATCACAACAGCATTTCCTAGTGTTACTTGACCATCTCCAGCCATTGCACAGCCACCATTATGGTGAATGGCAAAAATCGTTGTGGCATGTATTTGCCCCATATTGATTCCTCCTTAAGCTCTAGGATGTGTATTCATATAGGTGCTGCGTAAATGCTCCTTCGTTACATGCGTATACACTTGTGTCGAAGAAAGGTGCGCATGCCCTAATAATTCCTGCACAGTACGCATATCTGCACCATTGTTTAGTAAATGTGTGGCAAATGAATGCCTAAGCATATGTGGATAGAGCTTCGTATGCAGGCTTGCTTTATTCACCATTTCATTTAATATGTGACGTACACCCCGAGGAGTAAGTTCGCCACCTCTCATATTCACAAAAACAGAAGAATGATTCATATTTTTCATTATATGCGGTCGTGCTTCTTCAATGTAAGTTTGTAGTGCTCTATGAGCATATTCACCAAATGGTACGATACGCTCCTTACGTCCTTTTCCCATGACGCGAATAATTGAATAATGGAAATCGATATGTCCTATCTCCAATGCTGTGCATTCACTTACCCGAATACCTGTTGCATAAAGCAGTTCCAATAAGGCGATATTGCGGAGCGATTGAAAATCTTGGCCTTGATTTGCTTCAAATAATTGTGTTAGCTCTTCCTCATAAAAAAAGTTTGGAAGTCGTTCCTCTTTTTTCGGGTGGTACAATGAGCGAAAAGATGAATCATCCAAATTAAATTCTCGATGTAAATAGCGAAAAAAGGAACGAATCGAAGATATTTTTCTTGAAATAGAAGCCCTCGCTTTTTTTTCTTCGTAGAGCTTTGTCACGTATAATCTTGCATGAATATATTCTACATCTTGTAAATTGTCGATGCCTTCTGTCTGTAAAAATGTTAAAAAATGCTGAATATCCGCTTCATACTCCCGCACTGTGTGGACAGAGAAATTTTTTTCAATTTGCACATAGCGAATGAATTGGTGTAGTAATTCATTTTGCTGAGAACTTGACATAACGTAGCCTCCTTCGAGCGGAGCAAATTAATTACATACTGACACTATACCTTAACTAAAAAATTAGCAAGTAAAATGTGCATGAATTTTAAAAAATCAATACATTTTGTCAATTGCATAGATAAAGCCCTTCAAATTATACAATTCAAAGGGCTTTTTCACAATTAGATTGTTTTCGAGTTCACAAAATTACGAATTGTTTCCAATGCGCGATTGGCATGACGCTCTGCACGCTCCGCCTTTGCTTTAATGCGTTCACCTAAATCTGGGAACAAGCCAAAATTAACATTCATCGGCTGGAAGTTTTTTGAATCAGCTTCCGTAATATAGCGTGCCATTGAACCAAGCGCTGTTTCCTCAGGGAAGTATAATAGCTCCTCCCCCTTTGCTAAACGTGCCGCATTAATACCTGCAATTAAACCGCTACCTGCTGATTCAACATAGCCTTCTACTCCAGTCATTTGACCTGCAAAGAAAATATTTGGCTGCGCCTTTAATTGATATGTTTTCGTCAACACTTTTGGAGAGTTGATAAATGTGTTGCGGTGCATCACACCATAACGTACAATTTCAACATTTTCCAAGCCAGGAATGAGCTGTAGCACTTCCTTTTGCGGACCCCATTTCAAATGTGTTTGGAAGCCAACAATATTGTATAAAGTACCTGCTGCATCATCTTGGCGTAATTGAACAACAGCATATGGGCGCTTACCTGTTTTCGGATCTTCTAGACCGACTGGTTTCATCGGACCAAAGAGCATCGTCTTCTCACCGCGCGCTGCCATTACCTCGATAGGCATACAGCCTTCGAAATAGATTTCTTTTTCAAATTCCTTTAACGGTACAACTTCCGCTTCAATCAACGCTTGACGGAAACGCTCAAATTCTTCCTTTGTCATCGGGCAATTTAAGTATGCCGCCTCGCCTTTATCATAACGCGATTTCAAATATACTTTATCCATATCAATTGAATCTTTTTCGATAATTGGTGCTGCCGCATCATAAAAATATAAATAATCCTCGCCTGTTAAAGCTTGAATCTTTTCCGCTAATGCTGGTGATGTCAATGGCCCTGTCGCAATAATTGTAATACCTTCAGGGATTTCTGTTACTTCCTCTTGAATCACTTCTACTAGAGGATGATTTTTAACAGCATCTGTTACATAGCCAGCAAACTCATGACGGTCTACTGCAAGTGCACCGCCAGCTGGTACAGAGCAGCCATCCGCCGCTTTCATAATAACTGAATCAAGTATACGCATTTCCTCTTTAATAACGCCTACCGCATTTGTTAAAGTATTCGCACGTAAAGAGTTGGAGCATACAAGCTCTGCAAATTTATCGGTATGGTGAGCAGGTGTTTGCTTCACTGGGCGCATTTCGTAAAGGCGTACTTTCACACCACGCTTCGCTATTTGCCATGCTGCTTCACTACCAGCTAAGCCCGCACCAATAACGTTTACAATTTTTTCTGACATATTACTTACCAACTTTCTATTGTGATGGTGTTTCCTCATAATCACAATCTGTATTCGTACACTGAATTTGTACACCTTTTTTCAGTTTCTTTTCAACTAATAAAGAGCTGCATTTTGGACATGGTCGATTAATTGGCTTATCCCACGAAACGAATTCACATTCAGGATAACGATTGCAACCGTAAAATAATCGCTTCGTTTTGCTTTTACGCTCGACAATCTCGCCTTCCTGGCATGTAGGGCATTTCACACCAATTGGCTTCATAATTGCCTTTGTATTACGGCAATCTGGGAAGTTTGAGCAAGCCATAAATTTGCCATAGCGTCCAAGCTTGTATACCATCGGGGCTCCACATTTATCGCAATCTTCCCCTGCTGGCTCATCCTTAATTTCGATTTTTTCCATTGCTTCATCAGCATGCTTTACACTTTTTTCGAAATCTTTATAGAACGCATCAATTACCTGTACCCAGTTCGTAATCCCTTCCTCTACACCGTCAAGATCCTGCTCCATTTTTGCCGTAAATTCAATGTTGATAATTTCCGGGAAAAATTCAAGTACAAGCTGGTGAACGATTTCTCCAAGCTCAGTAGGTACAAAACGCTTCGCGTCAAGCTGTACATAGCCACGCTTTTGGATTGTATCTAACGTAGGCGCATATGTGGAAGGTCGTCCTATACCTAATTCCTCTAAAGTTTTAACTAAGCGAGCCTCAGAGTAGCGAGGTGGTGGCTGTGTAAAATGCTGTTTCGGTTCAATTTCTAAAGCCTTTACTTCATCGCCCACTTCCATCTCTGGCAGAAGCTTTGTTGTTTCTTCTGTTTGGTCATCTGTACCTTCTATATAAAGCTTCATAAAGCCTGGGAATTTCACGTGCGAGCCATTCGCTCGGAATTTCACATCACCGTTTAATAAATCAACGGAAACGGTATCTAAAATAGCAGGGGCCATTTGACTAGCGATAAAACGCTCCCAAATCAAGCGATATAAACGTAGCTGGTCACGGCTTAAGACAGCTTTTAAATCATCTGGCGTGCGCATCGTACTCGTCGGACGTATCGCCTCATGCGCATCCTGTGCATTCGATTGCTTTTTCGCCTGTTTCGATCCCGTCGCAATATATTCTTTACCGTATTTCGTGTCGATATATTGCACTGCCTCCGTCTTTGCAGTTTCTGAAATACGCGTCGAATCTGTACGCATATACGTAATTAGACCGACTGTACCCTCTTTTTTACCAATGTCAATACCCTCATATAGTTGCTGTGCTAGCATCATCGTTTTCTTTGCACGGAAATTCAGCTTACGCGCTGCTTCTTGTTGTAATGAAGAGGTTGTAAAAGCAGGTGCGGCATTGCGTCTGCGCTCCTTTTTAATCACATCTGTGACTGTGAAGTGCTCCCCCTTTATATTTTTCAATATTTCCTTCACTTGCTCTTCGTTTGTAAGCTTAATTTTCTCCGCTCCAGTCCCATAATAAAGCGCATCAAATTGCTTTTTACTTTTTTCGAACATACCCTCGATTGTCCAATATTCCTCTGGAACAAAATGAGTGATTTCATGTTCTCTGTCGATAATTAAACGTAATGCAACAGACTGTACACGCCCAGCAGATAAGCCTTTTTTTACTTTCTTCCACAAAATAGGGCTAATATTATAGCCAACAAGACGGTCTAAAATACGTCGTGCCTGTTGTGCATCCACTAAGTCCATATCAATAGGGCGCGGGTTTTTAAAGGATTCCAAAATAGCATCCTTTGTAATTTCATTGAAAACGACGCGGCAATCCGATTCGATATCGATATTTAAAGCTGTTGCTAAATGCCAAGCAATCGCTTCTCCTTCGCGGTCGGGGTCAGATGCGAGATAAATTTTCTTCACTTTTTTTGCTGCCGTTTTTAATTCTTGTAAAACAGGTCCTTTACCACGAATGGTAATGTACTTAGGTGTGTAGTTATTATCCGTATCAATTCCTGTTTGACTACGCGGTAAATCGCGTACATGTCCTATAGAAGCTTTTACTTTATATTTTTTTCCTAAGTATCGTTCAATTGTTTTTGCCTTTGCAGGCGATTCCACTATTACTAAATAATCTGCCATTCATTTCTTTCCCCCTTAGAGAGGTTACTCATTTTATATTTAATACGCCATGGCGTCTCCATTACCTTTTTATTGGCGTCAAATTTATTATAGCTTTGCTGAAATAAAGCTCTCGTTTACTGCATCTATTTGAAGGAGCAGACTTTTCTAGCCCAATCGAGCAGCCTGAAACTCCATGTAACCGAAGCTTAATTGATTGCACAAAATTTTGTGAACTACAAAGCATACCTGTTGCAAAATGTATAACAGATTGAGAGAGATTGCAACTTTTTTTCAATATTTCATTTGAAACATTTGTAACTCTTCAACAATTTGCTGTCCATTCCATACTGGAATTGCACCTTCTTTTAATAAATTATTCGTTCCTTTTGATTGCTCTGAATGAATGGGTCCTGGTACAACGAAAACATCTTTGCCATGCTCCAACGCATGGTCTGTTGTAATAAGAGTGCCACTTTTCATCGCTGCCTCAGTTACTACTAAAGCACAGCTCAAGCCACTAATTATTCGATTACGCATCGGGAAATGCCATTTCTTTGGTCCCATATACGGTGGGTATTCTGTCAATAATAGATGCTCGCTCACTATTTTAGCCGCAAGATTTTTATTTTCCTTTGGATATAGATGGGCAAAACCATGTCCTACGACAGCGATTGTACTACCACCTAATTCAATTGTCATCTGATGTGCTAATGTATCTGCCCCTTTTGCAAGTCCACTCACTATTACATATTGCTCAGCAATTAAAGGTGGCAATATCGATTGTAGAGCAATTGACGAATAATTTGTCGAATTGCGTGATCCAATACAAGCAATTTTTTGACGCTGCAATAAATCAATATGCCCTTGTACATAGATGACTGTAGGAGCATCGCTAAGCTGCAACAGACTTTTCGGATAATCCTCACTCGTAAAAGGTATTGCATGCATATTATGCTGCTCATAATACACTTTAAAGGGTGTATTTGCAGCTTTATTATAATTTACTTTTAATGTTTGCGCTGTTTGTAGTTGGATTTGAAGTATTTGTGCAAGCTCTTTTGCCGAAATGAATTGCAATTCGTGCAATGTCTGTATTGCACATAATAGGCGCTGAAGTTTATTTAATGGCAGGGGATAAACATAATGCAACGCTAATAATTGCTGTATTTCTTTTTGATTTAGCATGTCATCGCTCCTTCAAGCAGTGAAGTACTATGACCGCATAGCAATGTTTAGGGACGTTTCGTCTGAGTTTTATCAAAATTAATCACAGTAGAGAACCTGTTATATAAGATAAACACTGAATCTAACAGCTTTTTGAATTTATAACCAATTTTTCACTGCATTAAAGAATGAGTTAGATTTTGCAAACAGCCCCTAAAATATAGCGTATGGGGATACAGCTATATTAAGAAAAGTGTAGCTTAAATCTACAAGAAAAGCCATAAAATTGAGTACTTATCTCCTTTACAAACTACATTCCTTTTAGCAATTACACCTTGGCGTAATTGCGTCGGGATTTTAAATTGTACTTGCACATCTGTACCTGTCGCTACGCTTTCGGTATAAAAAAACATTGCTGAATGGTTGGATTTTTAATAAAACACAAACAAAGCGTCCGAAAAGCGTGCTAAGCACTGCTTTTTCGGACGCCCCTATTCAATTAGTGTGTTTTACACTTCTCGTATAGACCTTTTTCTTTAATTACACGAATCAATGTTTCACCGATAACAGATGGTGTATCTGCTACTTCAATACCCGCTGCATTCATTGCTTTAATTTTTTCTGCAGCTGTACCTTTACCACCTGAGATAATCGCACCAGCATGTCCCATACGTTTACCTGGAGGTGCTGTTTGACCACCGATAAAGCCTACAACTGGCTTTGTCATGTTTGCTT
This sequence comes from Metasolibacillus sp. FSL K6-0083, assembly GCF_038630865.1. Taxonomy (NCBI): domain Bacteria; kingdom Bacillati; phylum Bacillota; class Bacilli; order Caryophanales; family Caryophanaceae; genus Metasolibacillus; species Metasolibacillus sp. FSL K6-0083. The sequence continues at coordinate 1,426,477 of NZ_CP152046.1, forward strand.
TTACCCACTCAGCCGCTTCTTCCTCAGCCGTACCACCGATTTCCCCAATCATTACAACTGCATATGTCTCTGGGTCATCATTGAACGCTGATAATACGTCGATAAAGTTTGTCCCATTTACAGGGTCGCCACCGATACCAACAGCTGTTGTTTGACCGATACCTGCTTGTGACAATTGGTGTACAGCTTCATATGTTAATGTACCTGAGCGTGATACAACCCCTACATGTCCTTTTGTATGAATGTAGCCAGGCATAATACCGATTTTACATTCATCAGATGTAATAACACCTGGGCAGTTTGGCCCTATTAGGCGCGTCTTTTTGCCTTCCATATAGCGCTTTACATTTACCATATCAAGAACAGGGATGTGCTCTGTAATACAAATTGCCATATCTAAGTCAGCGTCAACTGCTTCCATAATAGCATCTGCCGCAAATGGTGCTGGTACGTATATAACAGATACGTTCGCTCCAGTAGCTTTAACCGCTTCTTCAACAGTGTTGAAAACTGGAACTCCCTCTACTTCTAAGCCGCCTTTACCCGGTGTTACACCAGCTACGATTTTTGTACCGTATTCAAGCATTTGCTTCGTATGGAAAAGTGCAGTTTCACCCGTAATCCCTTGTACGATTACTTTCGTGTCTTTATTAATATAAACACTCATTAATTCTCCCTACCTTCCTTAGCCTACAAGTCCTACGATTTTTTGTGCGCCATCAGCCATAGAGTCTGCAGCGACAATATTTAAACCAGATTCATTTAATAATTTTTTACCAAGCTCTACGTTTGTACCTTCTAAACGCACTACTAATGGAATTGTTAACCCTACTTGTTTCGTCGCTTCAATAACACCCTCTGCGATAACGTCACACTTCATAATACCACCGAAAATGTTAACGAAAATTCCTTTTACATTCTCGTCAGATAGGATAATTTTAAACGCTTCTGTTACTTTTTCTGCTGTAGCGCCGCCCCCTACATCTAGGAAGTTTGCTGGTTGACCGCCGTAATAGCTAATCGTATCCATTGTCGCCATCGCTAAACCAGCACCGTTCACCATACAGCCGATGTTACCATCTAATGAAATATAGCTTAAGTCATATTTAGAGGCTTCGATTTCTTTTGGATCTTCCTCATCAAAATCGCGTAATTCAACGATATCTTTATGTCGATATAATGCGTTTGCATCGAAGTTGAATTTCGCATCAAGTGCTACAACTTCATCATCACCTGTTACAACTAACGGGTTGATTTCAACGATTGATGCATCTTTTTCTACAAATGCTTGATATAAACCTAGCATTAATTTAACCGCTTTATTCACTAATTTCGTTGGAATATTCATGTTGAATGCCATGCGACGTGCTTGGAATCCTTGTAAGCCTACAACTGGATCAATAATTTCTTTGAAGATTTTTTCAGGTGTATTTTCTGCCACCTCTTCAATATCCATACCGCCCTCTTCAGAACCCATTAAAGTTACGCGAGAAGTAGCACGGTCAAGCACTAAGCCTAAGTAATATTCCTTGCGAATATCTGATCCTTCTTCAATGTAAAGTCGTTTTACTTCTTTACCTTCTGGACCTGTTTGGTGTGTTACTAATATTTTACCAAGTAGTTCTTTCGAGTAAGTACGCACTTCTTCAAGATTTTTTGCGATTTTTACACCGCCAGCCTTACCGCGACCACCTGCGTGAATTTGTGCTTTAACTACTGTTACGTTAGCGCCTAGCTCTTTTGCTACTTTCACAGCTTCATCTGGAGAAAACGCTACTTTCCCTTTCGGCACAGCAACGCCATACTTTCTCAAGATTTCCTTCCCTTGATACTCATGGATATTCATAATCCATCCTCCTATCAGACAATTTGGATATTATTTTAATTACCATCATCTATTCTATACAAACATTCTGACAATGTCTATAATTGTCTTTAATGCGGAATTTTCAATCAATTATACTGTATTATTCTCGAAATATTATTTGTATTTGTTATAAGACAGCAAAAATGCTACTAACTGCGTCGTTTTAACTCATTATGCTCACGGTCCAGATGATAAATAAAGGCGAATACTTCTGCCACAGCCTGATATAATTGCTCTGGTATCGTTTCGTTTAAATCAAGCTGCCCTAATAATTCGACAAGATTCGGGTCCTCATGAATTGGCACATTATGCAACGAGGCTTGCTCTAAAATATTTTCTGCAATTTTCCCTTTCCCTTTTGCGACAACCTTAGGGCCAGCACTTTCTGATGGGTTATAAGTTAGAGCAATTGCTTCTTTTCTAACATATTTCCTTTCACTCATACGCGAATATCCACCCCACTACGCTCCTCAACTTGCTCTTTTATAGCTTGTCCAGCTTGCTCTTGTAGCGCGCTTTCAAACTGCTTTATAAATACACCAGACAATTGATAGTCCTTGCTAGCCAAGCCTTCTTTCAAGGATTTTTTTAGTGGTTCTGCTAATGGCGTTAACCCCAAGTTATCATTAAAAAGCGTCACCGTGACGATGCGATTTTGTACCTGCATATCGATTACCGTTTCTTGCAAGGATTCCATATGCAAATAAAAGAGAACACGTGCGTAATTAGCATCAATTTTACCATCCTCTTTCATACGACCGTTCCACTGCAATGTTGCATCCATGCGCTTTCCAAAAAACTCTAGGGGTACTTGCATAACAAGCTGATGCTGATGTCCATTTTCACCTGATAATAACTGCATACCGTTCATGCGTGTCATCACCATTTCTGCCGCATCGCGCAATGCGGGTGGCGTTGTCATATCCTGAATAAGCGCTAATAGCTGCGGCTTTAACTGTCCTGCAATAGCCTGCATATCCGTTGCCTTATTTTGCAGTGCTGCCTCATAGCTTATACCTAGTCCCTTTAAAACTGTTTTCATCGCCTGTTCCATCGCCTTGCTATCAATAGCTGATTGAAGCTGGGCATCAGCTTGTGTTAGCTGTGACTGAATCACAGGCTGCGACATATTTTTTGCCTCCTGTACAATATTGCGCAGCAACAACTCTTGATTATGCGCTGTGAGCTCGGGCTTTATCATCGAAAGTATTTGCTCCTTCGTTGATAAGCCTTGCTCATTATTCGTAAAAAGCTGCGCTGTCGTATTATTCGCATAAGCTTTGAGTAGCTCTGTTTGCAGTTGCTGAGCAAAGGTTGTTAGTGCTTGCTGGCTTTGTGGTAGCTGTGAAAAGCGCGTAACAAGCTGCTGTATATGCTCTTTTTGCGCTGTCGTTAGTAGGCTGTCCCCTGCGATAAAAGCACGTACCTGCTCCGCAATTGCAGCACTTTGCTCAGGTTTTGCTTGTACAATTTGCGTTAATAACTGCCCTGCGCTATTTAAGGGGGCTTGCCCTTGTGCCTGTTGTCCTTGCCAATTAGCAAGAGTCGCATTTTGCGGTACAACGCTCGCTTGCTTGAGTAGCTGTAAAAACTGCAATCGCTCACTAATATTTGCTGTTGTATCGCTTAGTAATTGCACTGCACGCGCTAGCATTGTACCGCCTAGTTCGACATCAAAGGGCTTAGCAATTGCCTGCAACTGCTGTATAACAGATGTTTTTAATTGTTCATTGCCTGCTGTTGAAGTCGACAATTGCTGTAATAAATTTTGTAATGCTGTCGACATACCGTCTGTTTTTGCTCCTTGCACTAATGCCTGAAAAACTTGATTTGTAAAGGGCATTTTCAATTCAACCATGCGTTGCATCGCCAAAAGAGCATCCTGCTTCGACACACCTTCTGGCAAGCTTTTCATCCATTGCTCGGCCTGTATAAGCTGTTCCTTTGAAATCGGAATTTGCTGCTTCATAAAATAGCTTAGCACTTGCTGCATATCCGCTGTTTTTGGTAAATTCATTGTTTCTAACAACTGTGCCATTTGTTGTGTTGGTGTTAAAGTGGAGGACATCGGATTCGATACGACTTTTAGCTCCGTTTGTGTCCCACTCGTATTTGTCACCTGAAAGAAGTGCGCGTCACCAACTTTCAATGGCACTTCTAATTTCGCTATTAATTTATTATTACCCACCTGTATTTCTGCCATTTGGTCAGGATAAAGTTGTTTAATTGTACCGTGAAATATTTGTCCTTGCTTTAATGTGAGCGGCTGATTCGTTGCTGTTATTTGCGCTTGTTGCGCAATTGGATTAAATGATGTAGATGTCATACAATCACCCTTTCATCATAGATTTTATCGGCTCAAAGCTTACACGATGGTGAATGGTAGGTCCATATTTGGCAAGCGCCTCTAGATGCTGCTTCGTTCCATAGCCTGCATGCTGCACGAATCCATATTGTGGGAATTCCTTTGCCAGCTCCTCCATATAATCATCACGCGCTGTTTTAGCTAATATAGAAGCAGCTGCAATCGCTAAGCTTTTTGCATCCCCTTTAATAATAGACTGTTGTGGTACAGTAATTGGCAATGTCATCGCATCCGCTATTACAAAATTTGGCTTCATTTTTAACGCTAATACACTGCTCGCCATCGATTGCTTCGTTGCCTCATAAATATTGAGTGTATCAATCATTTGGGCACTTTGAAAATGGATGCTGTAGCTAAGCGCATGTTCCTTCACTAATACACTCATACGTGCTCTCGCTTCTTTCGTTAATTGCTTTGAGTCATTTAAACCGAGTAAAGCCTGACAATTTTCAGGTAAAATAACGGCTGCCGTAACAACTGGACCAGCAAGTGGCCCACGCCCTGCCTCGTCTACACCTGCAACGAGTTGTCCAAACTGCGCATCAAAGGCAATCTTTGCATCATGTGTTTGCTGTAGTAGCTGCTGCTTATCCATGCGCTTTAAAAATTGCTGCCATGCTTTTTGCACACCTGCCCGCTCATCATATTGGATTGCCTTCATCCACGGCTCTTGCTTTGTGGCTGCTTTCAAAGCAACTGTAATTTCCTTAATCGTCTGCATATTTCATAACCTCGTCTCTACTACGTATATCGGCTTATTTTTCTTATTATAAAACAAAATCAATTACACTGCGGCGAACTTGCTCAATTAAAATAAAGGGCTTGTGAGGAAATGCTACACCTCACAAGCCCTTCTCTTTTTCAAAACTACTCTTCTTGAAACTGGGTTATCCGATATAAAAATGCGGCAAATTGGGCACGTGTTACAGGCTCGCCCGGTCGGAAATTCCCATTATCGCCAAATGCGATGCCTTCACGTTCTAACACTGCAATATAGCCTGCACTCCAATGCTGGCTGTCCACATCCGCAAATGAGCTTGTACCCTCTGGAGTTAAACCTAGCACACCAGCGAGCACCTTCGCTAGCTGTGCGCGTGTCATTTTTTCTGCTGGCAAAAATTCACCATTTTTCCCATCTATAATGCCTGCCTGTTGTAAGACAGTAATTTCTTTATAGTAGGGATGGGTTGGTGACACATCTGAAAAATGAATGGCTGTTCGCACTTTTTCAAATGCAAATGCCCTTGTTAGTAATGCCGTTACATGCATACGACTAATTGCCTCATTCGGACGGAAAGTACCGTCTTCATAGCCTTGAATAATGCCAAGTGCTACTAACTCATGCACAATTTCATTTGCCCAATGGCTTTCCATATCGCTAAATACCATGCTAGGTAGTGGCGACTCTTGCGCTGTTTCAGATTCCTCTTGCGGCAATTTTATCCACTTCGCATAAAGCTCGATATTTTCTCGAACAAGCGTCTCCTCTTCCCATCGTTTTGTTAATGCTTTATCTTGATACCAGCCATCAAAACGATAGCCCTCCCTTGTTGGTACAGGTAAATCGCTTATCTTTGTATTATAAGTAATTTCAATTGGTTCAAGTATTGTTCCATCATTCATGTGCAAAATGATTTTTACAGTTGATGGAGGTGAATAGCTGCCTCGGATTGGCGGTACATCCTTTGATTTCACCTGTATTATTACTATATTGCTAATTATTGCTGCTGTTTTAGTACCTGTTGCATTATTATCTGTATTTGTCACAATACAGTAATAATAGACTTCTTCTTCCACATTTGTTGGTGCTAAATATGTTGCATTTGTAGCACCGTTTATTAATGTGCCATTGTTCGTGTCATTTGTTGTACTGCTATACCATTGATAACTCAAGGAGACGCCTCCACTTGCCACTACACTCAATATAGCAGCCTCTCCTCTATTCACTATTTGATTTTCTGGCTGCGTAATAATGCTAGGAGTTGTTGCATTTGTTAAAGCATTTACTTGCACCTTTGCTACATCACTAGTCGTTGTTGTTATTTGATTGCCTGTTGCACTGCTGTCCGTGTTCGTTACAACGCTGTAGTAATAGGTAATTCCCTCTGTATTTGTTGGTGCTAAATAACTTGCATTTATTGCTCCGTTTATTGGCATCCCCTTATTTGCAACATTTGTTGCGCTACTATACCATTGGTAGCTGAGTGATGCACCTCCACTTGCTATCACACTTAATATAGCAGGCTCTCCTATATTTACAGTTTGATTTGCTGGTTGCAGCATAACGCTTAGTTTTTCTGCATGAGTTAAGGCATTTACTTGCACCTTTACTACATCACTAATCTCCGTTGCTGTCTTTTGACCAGTCGCATTGTTATCTGTATTCGTCACAATGCAGTAGTAATAGGTTGTTCCCTCTATACTTGTCGGTGCTTCATAGCGGGGATTTGTTGCTCCATCTATTAGCACACCATCGTTCGGGTCATTTGTTGTAGCGCTATACCATTGATAACTCAATGTTCCGCTACCATTTGTCGTTGCATCTACATGAAGCAATGGAGGGGCACTTCCCTCTAGAATTATTGCTCCACTTGGTTGCTTAGTAATCATTGGTGGGGCTACGTTTATTTTGGCTATAACTTCCATCTTAGCCGGATTACTCACTGCTGTTTTACCGCCGTTTCGATTTGCTACAACAGCGTAATAATAGGTAGTACCCTCCACTCCTGTTGGTACAATATAAGTTGGACTTGTTGCGCCATCTATAATTGTACCAGTTGTGTTATTATTTATTGAGTTACTATACCATTGATAGTTCAATGGCCCACCATCGCTAACAGTCGCTCCTACATTTATTGTCGGATTTGCATCATCTACTGTAACTGTTGCCCCTACAGGATGTAAATCAATAACTGGTGTAGCTAAATTGTTAGTAGAAAACGAGATAAGATGTTGAACTTTCCCAGGGTTTGTATAGCTTTCACTAAGCAGCCCTCCGCCTCTATCTTCAGATAATATAAAGCTAATTTGGTAATTATCAGTTGGTCTAATCTGTGAATTAATTATCTCAATATTTTTCCAAATTTGTTGCATTGTATTTATATTATTAAAAAGCTTCTTAGTTTGACCGACAGTTCTTGTAATAAATATATCATCTTCTAGCACTTCTTCTGTAATAAATACCTCCATACTAAAATCCCCTGAAATTTTTGATAGAAAGGAAGTATCCAATAATATTTTTCCATTCTCAACCTTCACAGTGGCATTTGTAATTTCTGCAAATTCCTGCTCCCCACCGTCAATGATTAATTGTATCCAGTCTACAGTGAGCGCCCAACCCGTATTAACATCGCCTGTGGCTTTATAATAATGATGGATTGTTAGCCCAGCATAATTATCCCCCTGCGCAATTCGGCTCCATTCATTCGCCTGAAAGGGCAGAACTGTGGTACTCCATTTATTATTTTCACCAACAAGTGTGCCAAGATACGATTGACTAGGTATTTCCCTTTTGTAAATGTCTGTGAGGGAAATCCATGGAAATGGTGTATAATTTGGACCAAGTACTATATCAGATGGATTACTTGAAAAATAAACTCGATTCCACTCACCAGTATTAGTTATTTGCTGCCTATATTCATCTACATCATAGGCGCGAATAAGTAGGTGAGCGTTTTTTTGCGGTAAATTTGTAACATTTTCAATTTTAACTTCAATTGGATATTTTGAATTAACATTTGAATTAGCATTTTTTAATTCAATATCTAAATCACCATCTGCCACACTATCAGCATTTCCCCCTCCCCAATTATCTGTGTCAGTAAAGTAAGTTGAACCAGTCGCATTTGCTGGGGTGGGTATTCCTAGCAGCGTGCCTATTACTAAAATGCCAACTATAAAAAAGAATTTTTTTCGCATTCTTGACTATCCTCTCTATATTTCATTTTTATATAAATCCAATATATACAACCAAGGTTAAAATTAGGTTAAAAAATAAAAATAGACGGCTATCGAAAAAAGTCACCTCGATAGCCGTCTATTTTATTGTTCTATAAATGCATCTTTCTCTAATTGCTCGTCCACAAAATCAAATGTTAACTTTCCTAAATGCTGGCTGCGAATGTCGCGCACAATTAGCTCAGCTACTTGGTCGTAATCAATTTCGCCACCTTGTCCGAATACACGACGTAGTTTTCCGATGTGGTCGAATGTTTCGACTAAGTCCTCATGTACAAAGGATAGCCCATAGCGTTCCTCCATACGTGTAGGATAGTGTAATGCTAAAAAGCGCAGGCCGTATACTGCTAAGTCTTCCATATTGGTAATCGTATCTTTAATGGCTCCTGTTAATGCTAGCTTATAACCAATTTCTTGATCTTCAAATTTCGGCCATAAAATGCCGGGGGTATCAAGCAGCTCTAGCTCTTTCGCTACTTTAATCCATTGCTGTGCCTTTGTAACACCCGGTGTATTACCCGTTTTGGCAATATTCTTCTTAGCTAAGCGATTGATGAGCGTTGATTTCCCTACGTTTGGAATGCCGACAATCATCGCACGAATAGCACGTGGCTTCATACCCTTCGCCTTCATGCGCGCCCATTTATCCGCTAAAATAGCTTGGGCAGCCTTTGTTACAGATTGTAGCCCTTTCCCTTCAAGCGAATTAATCGCCACTGCCTTATAGCCATGCTCTTCAAAGTATTGCAGCCATTTGCGCGTTTCAGTTTCATCTGCCATATCCTGCTTATTTAAAATTAATAGGCGTGGCTTTTGATGAATGACTTGGTCAATCATCGGATTGCGCGACGATAGTGGGAGCCTTGCATCGACTAGCTCAAACACGATATCGACAAGCTTTAAATTTTCAGACACCTCGCGGCGAGCCTTCGCCATATGCCCTGGAAACCATTGAATTGTCACAATAAATCCTCCTACCTTAAAAGGGGCTATCCAACAAATGTAACTCATCTTTTATACAGCTTATAAAGTGAAACTTCAATCAGTGAGGGTTTTCCTCATCCCCACTAAATGTTAGTTGAATCAATCGGGCTTTTACGGGCAGTTAAGCTCCCTCTTATCCTTAAGCCGGTTTTCACTTAAGTCTTGAGGTGGATGTCTTACTGCTCTTTAATGCAGGATAAATCCAACAAACTGTTACATTCAGCGTTTACAACCTTTTAAAACAAATTACCTACTTTTCTATGTGATGATTATTTTAATCAAACACAACCGAAACGTCCAAAAAGCGTGCGAGACACTGCTTTTTGGACGCCCTATGCCCTATTATTTCACTATCTTTATATCGCTTACAGGCCAAAAAATAATGCTTGTATTACCGATAATTTCCTTTTGATTGACAATGCCAATATGACGACTATCTTTACTAAAACGACGGTTATCGCCCATCACGAATACATGACCATCTGGAATGACATCTAAATTTGGGTCAATATCTTGCAACTTAAAATTCCCTGTCAAATTACCTTCCACAATTTCGGCTTTATATTGATCTAAATATGGCTCGTCGATCGGTTCACCATTTATATATAGCTGATCATCCTTGTATTCAACATGATCGCCCGGCAGTCCAATCACACGTTTTATATAGTCCTTTTGCTCTGGTGCATGAAATACAACGATATCAAAACGATCAGGGCTACCGATTTTATAGCCTATTTTATTCACAATCATTCGATCGCCATTTTCAAGGGTTGGCATCATCGAATCTCCATCTACAACGATTGGTGTGAATAAAAAATAGCGAATAATAGCTGCAACAGCAAATGCGATGAGCAGCGCTTTTGCCCATTCAAAAAGCTCATTTTTTTCTTTTTTTGTTTGTTCCAAGCGAATATCCCCCTCGTTCTTCCATACTTATTGTATACGAAATTATAAAGACAAGCAAAAAATTCTACCGCTTGACGAAAAGAAAGAGAGCTTGTCGCAACAAGCCCCCTTCTTTAAATAAATATTAGCGACGTTCTTTAATACGAGCTGCTTTACCACGTAATTCACGTAAGTAGTAAAGTTTCGCACGACGTACTTTACCACGACGAGCAACTTCTAATTTAGCGATTTTTGGTGTGTGTACTGGGAAAGTACGCTCAACACCTACACCATAAGAAATTTTGCGAACAGTGAAAGTTTCACTAACTCCGCCACCACGACGTTTAATAACTACGCCTTCAAATAATTGGATACGCTCACGTGTACCCTCGACAACTTTTACGTGTACCTTAACTGTGTCACCAGGACGGAATGAAGGTAAATCTGAACGAAGTTGGTCTTTTGTGATTTCTGCAATAATGTTTGTCATTGTTTTCTCTCCTTGGACAGATGCTCATGCACGCTCATTTTTGGCCACAGCGGAACACCGTAATTCAGCGCTTACTTAAAAGCACAGATTGAATATTATCATAGTTTTTTTATACTTGCAAGCATTTTTACTTTACAATTCACTTTTTAATTTTTCAAGTATTTTTTGTTGCTTATCTGTTAGCGCCAATGCCTCCAGTAAATCAGGACGACGCAGCAATGTTCGCTTTAAAGATTGTTCTTCACGCCACTCTTCAATTTTCCCGTGATTTCCAGATGTTAATACTTCCGGTACTGTCATGCCTCTAAAATCGGCTGGACGCGTGTAGTGCGGATGCTCTAGCAAACCCGTTGAAAAGGAATCTAATATATGGGAGTCGGCTTTTCCTAAAACCCCGGGTAATAACCGGACGACTGCATCAATAACAGTCATAGCCGGAAGCTCACCGCCCGTTAATACAAAGTCACCAATCGATATTTCATCCGTTACTAAAAATTCGCGTATGCGCTCATCATAGCCCTCATAATGGCCACATAAAAAGACAAGCTCTTCTTCCAGCGCTAGCTCCTCAGCCTTCTTTTGTGTGAAGCGCTCACCTTGTGGACACATTAAAATAACACGCGGCTTGCGCCCGGCTGTAATTTCCTCAACCGCTTGGAACATTGGCTCAGGCTTCAGCACCATACCTGCGCCACCACCATATGGATAGTCGTCCACCTGCTTATGACGATTATCGCTAAAATCACGGATATCGGAGACAGCAAGTGTAACAGCATCTTTTTCCTGCGCTTTTTTCAAAATAGATGTATTAAACACGCCCTCAAACATTCCTGGAAATAGGCTCAGCACATGAATCTTCATCATAATAACCCTTCCATCACATGGATAATAATTTTTTTATTATCAATATCAATTTCTTTTACAACATCCTCAATATAGGGAATGTAATGCATTTTTTTAGGGCCCTTCACTTCCCATACGTCGTTTGCGCCTGTTTCTAAAATATCTGTAATAACGCCGACACGCTCGCCATCTTCAGAAAATACTTCGCAATCTTTAATTTCAAAGTAGTAATATTCATTTTCTTCAAGCTCATCATCTTCAAGCTGGTCCATCGTCACTTTTAATAAGCCTTCTTTAAATGGCTCAACTAAATTAATATTGTTCATGCCCTCAAATGTTAATAAAATAAAGTTTTTATGGCGGCGAACACTTTCCACTGTCACCCAAATCGGACGCTTCTCATCCTTTTTAAACACCGCTAGTTTGCTGCCAACAGCAAAGCGCGTATCCTCAAAATCCGTCGTGGAAATAACACGAACTTCCCCGCGGATACCATGTGTATTAACGATGCGTCCTACATTAAACCATTCCATGTTTGTACACCTCTTATATAGTCTATCTTCGCTCATTATATAACAAAAAAGAGGAGGGAACTAGTGCGCTCCCTCCTCCTTTTTTATGTAGGCTAGCCAAATGCTTGGTCAGCCTTAATCATCCAATATATCGACGTAAGTCTTTTTCTTACGGTGACTGCCCGCCGCTGAATAAACAATTGTTCGAATCGCCTTTGCGACACGTCCTTGTTTGCCTATGACTTTTCCTCGATCCTCTGGATGAACAAAAAGCTTATAAACAATTCGATTGGTATTTTCATCCGTCTCAATACGGACTTCTTCTGGGTAATCGACTAACGGTTTAACGATTGTTTCAATCAGTTGCTGCATATCATGTCACCTCAGATTATTTACTGAATTTTTGGTTATGGAATTTTTCCATAATGCCTTGCTCTGAGAACAAGTTACGAACAGTGTCAGATGGTTTTGCACCATCAGCTAACCATTTAAGAGCTTTCTCTTCATCGATAGCTACAGTAGCTGGAACTGTAAGTGGGTTGTAAGTACCTACTGTTTCAATTTGACGACCGTCACGTGGTGAACGAGCATCTGCAACTACGATACGATAGAAAGGAGATTTTTTAGCTCCCATACGTTTTAAGCGAATTTTAACTGCCATTTTAATAGCACCTCCGAATAAGTTTCACACAAGATAGTATATTATCAATGTTTGTGTTGTTTGTAAAGTGTTTTTTCTTAACACCTAAAAATTTTATTTGAACAATGAGTCTAAACCAGGTAATTTCATCTTTTTCTTTCCTTTTCCAGATGCCATCCCTGTCATTTGCTTCATCATTTTTTTCATATCCTCAAATTGTTTCAATAAGCGATTCACTTCTTGAATTGACGTACCTGACCCTTGTGCAATACGCTTTTTGCGACTTGAATTAATAATTTCAGGATTTGTTTTTTCAGCCGGTGTCATCGAGTAAATGATTGCTTCAATGCGCCCCATTTGCTTTTCATCGACTTGTACATTGTCCATTCCTTTTACTTTATTCATGCCAGGAATCATTTTTAATAATTCATCAAGTGGACCCATTTTTTTCAGTGCCTGTATTTGTTCGATGAAATCGTCGAATGTAAAGCTTTGCGTTAAAAACTTTTCTTCTAGCTCCTTCGCTTTTTCCATATCGACATTTGCCTGTGCTTTTTCAATTAATGATAGCACATCACCCATCCCTAAAATACGGCTTGCCATACGCTCTGGATGGAATGATTCAAGCGCGTCCATCTTTTCACCCATACCGACAAATTTAATCGGCTTCTCTGTCACAGCACGAATCGATAACGCTGCACCACCACGTGTGTCACCATCAAGCTTTGTTAACACAACGCCGGTAATACCTACAGCTTCATTAAAGCTCTCTGCAACATTCACAGCATCCTGCCCTGTCATCGCATCTACAACTAAAAAGACTTCGTCTGGCTCTTTTAATGCACGAATATCCTTTAACTCCTGCATTAGCTCCTCATCGATATGCAAACGTCCTGCTGTATCGATAATAACAACATCTAAATGTTCTTCTTTCGCATGAGCCAATGCTTGTCGCGCAATTTCCACAGGTGAAACATCCGTCCCTAATGAAAAGACAGGTAATGCTAGCTGTTTCCCTAATGTTTGAAGCTGTTGCACGGCTGCCGGACGATAAACGTCAGCTGCTACTAAAAGCGGCTTACGATTATACTTTTTACGCAAAACATTTGCAAGCTTACCAGTTGTCGTCGTTTTACCAGCACCTTGCAAGCCAACCATCATAATGACAGTCGGTGGTCTTGAATTAAATTTGATTGGGCTTTGCTCGCCCCCCATCAGCTCTGTTAATTCATCCTGTACGATTTTAATAACTTGCTGGCCTGGTGTTAAGCTTTTCATTACTTCCGAACCGACAGCACGCTCACTTACTTTTTTTACGAATTCTTTTACAACCTTCAAGTTTACGTCCGCTTCAATTAATGCCATTCGGACTTCGCGCATCATTTCTTTTACGTCTTGCTCCGTTACTTTCCCTTTACCTGTAATCTTTTGAATCGTTCCTTGGAGCCGTTCTGCTAATCCTTCAAACGCCATTCGCCGTTGCCCCCTAATCCACTTCTTTCAGTTGTTCAATCAGTGTTAATTGTTCTTCAAGCGTCGTCCCCTGCTGTAGCGCCTTTGTCAGTTGTTCAAGTACTTTTTGACGCTCTTGAAACTTCTCCAACAACTGTAGTTTATCCTCATATTCTTCAAGCATCGCTTCAGTGCGACGTATATTATCATAAACTGCTTGACGAGACACTTCATACGACTCTGCAATTTCGCCTAAGGAGTGATCGTCTAAATAATACAGTTCCATATAACTGCGCTGTTTATCTGTCAATAATGCTTGATAAAAGTCGAAGAGAAAATTCATGCGTGTTGTTTTTTCCAGTAGCATTTTACTCTCTCCATTCATAATTTCTCTCTTGTATCATATGATGTTTCTCAATGTCCGTCAAGGAAAATCCCTTTATATCGCATACTTCAAGCGGGTTTATTAGCTGGCACTCGTGCATTCCGATTTTATTCCATGTTTTCGGAGATTTATTCCACGTTTTTTCGGTTTTCTTCTACGTTTTCAGCAGTTTATTCCATGTTTCTCTCATTTTCAAAGAGTGCTCTCTATCTTAATGAGCAAATATTTTACCAAAACACCATCCGTTAGCGTCCGACTCTGCTTACTCTTCGATTTGCTCTAGTTCTTTCTCCAAGCCTTCTGCAAATAGCCCATATACATAGCGCTCTGCATCGAAAGGTTGGAGGTCATCCATTTTTTCACCCAAACCTACATATTTCACAGGGATATGTAGCTTGTTGCGAATCGCTAAGACAATACCGCCCTTTGCTGTACCATCTAGCTTTGTTAAGACGATACCTGTTACATTTGTAACATCCTTAAACATTTGTGCCTGTACAAGCGCGTTTTGACCTGTTGTTGCATCTAATGCTAGCAATACTTCATGTGGTGCATTTGGAATTTCACGTGAAATAACACGGTGTACTTTTTCTAGCTCATTCATTAAGTTTACTTTATTTTGCAAACGCCCCGCTGTATCGCAAATTAAAACGTCCGCATGGCGGTTTTTGGCTGCGCGAATCGCATCATACATCACGGCTGCTGGGTCTGAACCCTCCGCTTGTTTAATCACTTCACAGCCTACGCGGTCGCCCCATACTTGTAACTGGTCAATCGCCCCGGCACGGAACGTATCGCCCGCTGCAAGCATCACCGTTTTTCCTTCTGACTTTAATCGGTGTGCAAGCTTACCAATTGTCGTCGTTTTTCCGACACCGTTTACACCGACAAATAAAATAACTGTTAGCTCACCTTTTGGCTGCATCTGAATCGTCGTTAAATTCTCTTCACCCGCTTCATAAATTTCTACAAGCTTCTCAGAAATTACCGCTTGAATGCCCGCTGTATCTTTAATGTTTTTACGCTGTACTTCAAAGCGTAGCTTATCCATCAATTCCATCACTGTTTCAAAGCCAACATCTGCCTGTAACAGCACATCCTCTAATTCCTCGAAGAAGTCCTCGTCTACTTTACGGTAGCGTGCTACCAAATCATTTACTTTTGAAGTAAAGGAATTACGTGTTTTTTCAAGGCCTGCTTTAAATTTTTGTGTAATTGACCATGCTGATGGTTTTTCCTCTTCGACAGGCTGTTCTTCTGCGTCCTCCACAATCGCCAGTGGCTGTTCCACGATTATTTCAGGCTCCACAGCTGTTTGTTCTACCGTTTCCATTACTTCAGATGGTTGTTCATTTTCTATAACCTCGGCAACAGCCTGCTCTTCGCTTTGCTCTTCTAGCTGCTGTCGTTCCTTTAGCTGTTCTTCCTCAGCGCCGCCTATTAATTTTTCCTTTAATCGTTTAAAAAAACTCATCTTTATGTCCCGCTCCTTTGTTCTACTAATTCAACCTCTTCTAGCTTCACCGACACAAGTTTCGAAACACCCGATTCCTGCATCGTAATACCGTACAATACGTCTGCACCTTCCATTGTGCCTTTTCGGTGGGTAATCACGATAAATTGCGTTTGCTCGCTAAATTTTTTTAAATATTGACTATAGCGCATCACGTTCGATTCATCAAGAGCTGCCTCCACTTCATCTAAAATACAAAACGGCACAGGGCGCGTTTTTAAAATGGCGAATAGTAGAGCAATTGCTGTGAGTGCACGTTCTCCCCCAGATAAAAGGCTTAAAGTTTGCAATTTTTTCCCTGGTGGCTGTGCAACAATATCAATACCTGTTTCAAGTATATTATTTTCATCAAATAATATTAAGTCTGCTTGCCCGCCACCGAATAATTCGCGGAAAACAATTTTAAATTGCGCACGAATCGCTGTAAATGTGCTCGCGAAGCGCATCTTCATTTCTTCATCCATTTCCTTAATCGCTTCCTGCAATGTTTCTTGTGCTTCCACTAAGTCATTGCGTTGCTCTGTTAAAAATGAATGGCGCTCCTGCACTCGCTCATACTCCTCAATAGCCGCTATATTCACCGGTCCGAGCTCCTCGATTGACAGCTTTAATAAACGCACTGTTCGACGCATCTGCTCAATATCATCAATCGCTATCGCAGCCTCTTGTGCCTCTTCATAGCTTAACTCGTATTGCTCCTCTAATTGCTGTTCGAGCGTCTCTAACTCGTATTGTGTACGGTTGCGTTTTAATTCCAATGTGCGCAACGCATCAACAAAGCCTTTATGAATTCTTGACAGTTCTTGTAAGCTTTGCTCAAGGATTGTCGATTGCTGTTGATAAGCAGTCCTTGCCTCACGCTCTGTTTGAATAACATTTGTTAATTCTTGCTTCTTCACAGTCCAATCAATGACTGCCTGTTCAATTTCCTCTATTGTTGGGCCAGCTCCCTCTTCGGATTGTAGCCATTTTATTTCTTGGGAAATATTTTCGCATTGTTGCTGTATTTTCGAACGCTTTAACGCAATGTCAGCTGCTGTTGCTTGCAATTGTGTTAGCTGTTCGACAGCTACTGCTAGCTCTGAACGTTTTTGTGCTGATTGCTCCCGCAAAGCGTCCTTTTGTGTATCACTATAAACCTTCGCCTCTGTCAACTGCTCTACCTGCTCATTAATCTTTGCAAGTTCTATTGTAATTTGCTGCAAGCGCTCCTGTGCTTGATGCTGTTGTTGAGCTAGCTGCTCTTTACGTGTTGCTGCTGAACTGTGCTCCGAGGAAGACAAGGCAACTGTTTGTTGTAAATTTTTCTCTTGTACTTCGAGCTCTACAATTTTTGTTTTATGTTGCTGCAAAGCACTTTGCAAGCTGTTTTGAGTTAGCTTAATAGCATCTGCCTGCTCAGCTAATGTCGTCACTTGCGCTTTCAATTTAGCAACCGTTTGCTCTGCTGTTACAATATTTTTTTCAAGCTCTGAAAGCTTTTCGACAAGTGTATCGAGTTCTAACTTACGAGAAAATACAGATGATTGCTGCTTCATTGCTCCACCTGTTAACGAGCCACCTGCATTGACGATGTCGCCCTCTAAAGTAACTACTCGGTATTTATAATTGCATAGTCGCGCAATTTGACTAGCACCTTGTAAATGCTTTGCTACAATAACGTTACCTAGTAAGTTTTGGATAATTATTTGGTTCGAAATGTTATATTGCACTAATTCATCTGCAAAGGAAATAAATGCTGGGTGCTCCGCCACTTGTGGCAATTGCTCTGCATAAATTTTACGTGACCTCATAACGGTTTTTGGTAAAAACGTTGCTCGCCCAGCTCTGCGCTGCTTGAGCCAGCTAATCGCTTGCTGTGCGTGCTGCTCGTTTTCTGTCACGATATGCTGAGATGCTGCCCCTAATGCCGTTTCAATTGCGGCAGTGTATTGCCCTTCAATTTGGAGTAATTCAGCAACTGCACCGACAATGCCAGTTAACTGCCCACGCTCACGTGCCAATAAAATTTCTTTAACTCCCTGGAAGAAGCCTGAGAAATCAGCTTCTAGCTCCGCTAACGTTTCCTTACGTGCCTTTAATTGCTGATGGTGCTGGTACGCTTTGTAAAGCAATGCTTGCTTCTCATCAAGCTGATTCGTCGCTGAGCTGATTTCCATTTCTAGCGCTTCGAGCTGTGTCATTTGCCCATTATATTTAGCATCTAATTGTGTTAATTGCTCAATTTCGTTCTGCTTCAATGCCTGCACTTGCTGAAGCTCTTTTTCAGCTTCCTCTGAACGCCCTGTCATACGTAAGGCCGTTTCTTGATGCTGTGTTAATTGCTGCTCAAGATGCTTTAATTCGTTTTTAGTCGTTGCCTCTTCATTTAACAAATCAATATAATGATTTTTCGCCTGCTCAATATCCGCCTCTATTTCTGCTACAGATTTCGTTAATGATTGCTCTAGCTGTTTAATGGCTTGTTTGAGCTGTTGAACCTGCTTTTGCTTTAAAATGAATTGCTCTTTATTAGCTGATTCCTGCTGTATGAGCTGTTGCTCTTCCTCATTAGTCTGTACCAAAGATAATTGCAATTGCTGTAAGTGCTTCTCCGCATTTTGGCGCTTTTCATTGACAAGTGCCTTACGCCCTTCCCAGCGTTCTACTTCCGTACTTGCCTCAATCAATTGCTCCTGCGACTGGTCAAGCGCCTCATCAATTAGCTTTAATTGCGTGCGTATATCTCGCAATTGCTTATTTTTTTCTGCCATTTCACCTGCATGCTGCTGCTCGGTTTGTGCTAATTTTGTATATTCAATATCTGCTACCTGCAATGAACGGTAGCATTCCGTTAAATCATGAGCAATCAGCGCGATATCTGCATCCTTTAATTCTGCGGTCATGCGCAAATAATCCTTAGCAGCCGAGGCTTGCATTTGCAACGGCTCTAAGCGACTATTTAGCTCATGTAAAATATCTAATACTCTGTGTAAGTTTTCATCTGTTTCAACAAGTTTAAATTCTGCCTTTTTTTTGCGTAGCTTGTACTTTAATACACCTGCCGCTTCTTCGAAAATGAGGCGACGGTCCTCTGGTCGACTATTTAAAATTTCGTCTACTCGTCCTTGCGAAATAATAGAAAATGCTTCTTTTCCTAGCCCAGAGTCCATAAACAAGTCCGTAATATCCTTCAGGCGACACTGCTGGTTATTAAGCAAATATTCACTCTCACCTGAACGATACACACGTCTCGTTACACTTATTTCTGTATACGGTACAGCAATTCGCTCGTCTTGATTGTCCAAAACTAATGTTACTTCCGCAAAATTCAATGGTTTTCTTGAATCACTTCCCGAGAAAATGACATCCTCCATTTTTGCGCCGCGCAGCGACTTTGCAGATTGCTCACCTAGCACCCAGCGAATAGCATCTGTCACATTACTTTTGCCGCTTCCATTTGGACCAACGACAGCCGTTACACCTGGTACAAAATCAACGCCTATACGCTCAGCAAAAGATTTAAAACCAATTACTTCAAGTCGCTTCAGAAACACTTTATGCATCCTCCTGCTCTAGCTGTTTAAATGCATTCATGGCACTTTGCGCAGCTTGCTGTTCCGCCTCTTTTTTCGATTTCCCGCGTCCAATCCCAAGCTCCTGATCATTCAATAGCACGCGAGAAATGAAAGTACGATTATGGGCTGGCCCCTTTTCATCAACAATTTCATAGTGGAGTGGTCCATTGTTTGTTTGCTGAACCATTTCCTGAAGCTGACTTTTAAAATCCATCACATGCGAAAAAGCACCGACTTCTATTTTAGGAAATACGACACGCTCTAAAAATGCGACAACATTGTCTAAGCCTTGGTCTAAATAAAGAGCGCCAACGAATGACTCAAAAACGTCTGCTAATAATGCTGGACGCTCCCGCCCTCCTGTTAGCTCCTCACCTTTACCTAATAAAACAAACTGACCAAATTGCAGTTCATTCGCGAAAACAACCAGTGACGGCTCACATACTATTGAGGCACGAAGCTTTGTTAGTTCTCCCTCACTCATTTGAGGGTATTTTTCGAATAAATATTTAGATACGGAAAGCTCTAATACGGCATCTCCTAAAAATTCTAAGCGTTCGTTGTCTGTGTATAGCTTGCGTCGATGTTCATTCACATAGGATGAATGGGTAAATGCTTGGTACAATAATGCTGTGTTGTGAAATGAAATACTTAACTGCTGCTGTAAAGCCTGAAATTGATTTTTTACTTTTTCTGAAAATATGCCTGCCTTGTGCTGGCTTCCTTTTTTTCTAATCGTCATGCACATTCTGCCTTCCTAGTAGTTTCTAACTTTAAGTGTACAATGGAATAGCGGTTTTTTCAAAGGTGTAGCCGTAATTATTTTATTCAGCCTTCAAAAAGAAAAAGAGGCTGTGTTTATCGCCTATTTATGCGACAAACACACCTCTATATTCATTAGTTAACTTTGCTCTCAATATAGCTGATCGCATCACCAACTGTTGCGATTTTTTCAGCATCTTCATCAGAAATTTCCATGTCGAACTCATCTTCTAATTCCATTACAAGCTCAACTACATCTAATGAATCTGCGCCTAAATCGTCGCGGAAAGAAGCTTCTAATTTTACTTCGCTCTCTTCAACGCCTAAACGATCAACTACTACTTTTGTTACACGCTCTAAAACTGTAGACACATCGGTCACCTCCCCTCAAAGATATGCAGCAACCCCTTACTCGACCGTTCCGCTCTCAGCATAAAAAAATGTGCTTCTGCGGTTACTCGGCGCAATAAATATTGCTGAATCCAGATAAAAAATTGTTTATTTTCCACTACATTACCATGCCACCATCAATATGCAATGTTTGTCCTGTAATATAACTCGCCGCATCTGAAGCGAAAAATACAACAGCCTTTGCAATGTCCTCTGGCTGCCCAAGCTTCGCTAAAGGAATTTGTGCAAGCATCGCTGCTTTTAATTCTTCTGGCAGCTCATCTGTCATTTCCGTCGTGATAAAGCCCGGTGCAATGGCATTCACTAAAATATTACGGCTTGCTAACTCCTTCGCCGTCGTTTTCGTTAAGCCTATAACACCTGCTTTTGCTGCAACATAATTTGCTTGTCCTGCGTTGCCAGCTACGCCTACGATAGATGAAATATTAATAATGCGTCCACTACGCTGTTTCATCATTTGACGTGTTACAGCTTTCGTACATAAAAAGACGCCTTTTAAATTCGTGTTCATCACATCATCCCATTCGTCTTCTTTCATACGCATTAGCAAATTGTCACGCGTAATTCCTGCGTTATTTACTAATATATCAATTGAGCCGAATGTTTCCAATGTTTTATTCATTAATTGAGTGACTGATTCTGCATCCGCTACATTTGCCTGTACTGCAATCGCCTCGCCGCCAGCTGCTTGAATTTGCTCTACTACTTGTAGTGCACGCGCTTCACTACCACTATAATTGACTACTACCTTTGCACCTTGCTTTGCTAGCTCTAGCGCAATTGCTTGACCGATACCGCGTGACGCGCCTGTCACAACAGCCGTTTTATTTTGTAATGTCATTATGCCCACCCCTTTGCCGCATCTAATAACGCTTGTAATGATTGTTCATCATATACACAATGTACCTCTGCTGCGCGGTCAATTTTCTTAACTAAGCCTGATAACACTTTGCCGGGTCCGCATTCTACAAAAACAGTAACGCCTTGCTCTAATAGTGTACGCACATTTTGTTCCCATAGAACTGGGCTCACAACTTGCTCAACCATTTCGCGGCGAATTGCTGCCTCCTCCGTTAAAAGTGCCGATGTTACATTGCTAACTACAGGAATTGCTGGCTGTTGAATCGTAAGCTGCTCAACTGTTTGTGCTAGCTTATCCGCTGCTGGCTGCATTAAGCTTGAATGGAATGGTCCGCTCACGACAAGAGGGATTACACGCTTTGCCCCAGCCTCCTTTGCCGCAGCACAGGCTTTTTCAACACCTTCTTTAGTACCTGAAATAACAATTTGGCCAGGACAATTTAAGTTCGCTAATTGTACTGCATCTCCTGCTGCTGATACAGCTTCACATACCGTTTTTAAGGCTGGAGCATCCAAGCCTAAAATCGCCGCCATCGCGCCTTGTCCAGCCGGTACTGCTTCATCCATAAAAAGACCGCGCTTATGTACTGTCGCCACTGCCTCATCAAACGTTATTACACCAGAAGCAACAAATGCGCTATATTCTCCTAATGAGTGCCCTGCTGTATAGTCTGGGCGAATGCCTGCTTCCATAATTTTATTAGCAACCATCACACCTGTTGTCAATAATGCAGGCTGTGCATGATATGTTAATGTTAGCTCCTCCTGTGGACCATTTAACATTAAATTTGTCAAAGAAAAACCGAGTACCTCATCCGCACGCTCATAAAGCGCCTTACTCGCTGCTGTCGTTTCAACAAATTCTGCCCCCATCCCTACTTGCTGCGAGCCTTGTCCAGGAAAAATAAAAGCGATTTTTGTCATTAGTCGTTCTCCTTTACTTGTTGCTGTTTTGCAATTGCGTCCTTAATTGTTGCACAAACATCATGTTCCACCATCATATGGGCTTGTCGAATTGCGCTATAAATCGCTTTCGCATTTGATGAGCCATGTGCCTTTATGACAGGTGCCTGTAAACCAAAAAGCGCGGCACCACCATATTCTGTATAATCCATTTTATCCTTTAGTGACTTTAAATCATTTTTCACGAGCATTGCTGCAAATTTTGATTTCGTTGTCGCCATAAGCGCTTCCTTGAGCATTGAAAAGATTGTGCCTGCTGTTCCTTCCAATGATTTCAAAACCATATTACCAGTAAAGCCGTCCGTTACGACAACATCAGCTACACCATTCAATAACTCACGCGCCTCCACATTGCCTTCAAAGTTTAACTCTGTTTCTTTTAATAGAGTGAAAGCCGCCTTTGTTAAATCATTTCCTTTATTATCTTCTGTTCCTATATTCAATAAGCCAACACGCGGTGCTTTTTGTGAGCGTACTTTTTTGACATAAATATCGCCCATAATCGCGTACTGCTGCAAGTGCTCAGGCTTGGCCTCTGCATTGGCTCCTAAATCTAGCATTAAAAAACCATTGCCATCAACTGTTGGCAATGTTGTCGCTAAAGCGGGACGAGCAACTCCCTCTATGCGTCCCACCTTATATAAGCCACCAGCCATTAATGCACCTGTATTTCCTGCTGATAGACAAGCATCTGCCTCGTTCGTTACAACAGCATCAAGAATTTTCGCCATAGAGGAATCTTTTTTACGACGAACAGCACGCGCTGGGTCGTCATCTCCCTCCACTACTTCTGAGCAATGAATTACTTTAAGACGTGGGTGCTCTTTTAAATAGGGTGCCATCTTTTCTTTTTGACCATATAATTGAATTTCAATTGTTGGGAAGTCCTCTAATGCAAGAAATACCCCATCAATAATTGACTGTGGAGCATTGTCGCCACCCATACCATCTATTGCTAATTTCATGTTGTTTCACCTACACCTTTCGTACGGTACATTTCAAACTCACCTAGAAATACAATTTCATTTTCTACTGTCGACTGCACATCGACATATGTACGATTTTTCACCTTATCCTCAGCACGTACGGTTGCCTTCGTCACAACACGGTCACCCGCTTTTACAGGTTTAACAAACGCAACATTCGATTTAACAGTAAGTGCCAATTCATCATTAATAACAGCTACTGCTAATGAATTTGCCTGTGCAAACAAATGATGTCCTCGTGCGATGCCGTTGCGCTGAAAAACGTGCTCCTCCTTCACATCGAAAATGGAAAGTGCGCGTTTATCTAATTCTATATCTATAATTTCCCCAATGACTTCGTCTAATGGTAAAGATTTCACTTCATTTTCATAGTTTTTAGCTGCTACATCTTTAATGCGCTCTCGCAGCTCTGGAATTGCCAACTCCATGCGATCTAAACGAATCGTTTGTACACTAACACTAAACTTAGCAGCTAACTGATCATCTGTGACGAATGGGTTATCTGCAATTGTTTCGACTAATAATTGTTGGCGTTCCTTTTTCGTTCTTTTCATCGTCACTTGTCACCTACCCATTAGTATTAGAACTTGGTACTAATACCAGTATACATTTTCAAAAATAAGAACGCAACCATTTTTAATCAATGCGCTCCCCTTGTAGTACACCTGATGCTTCAAGGCGATGACGAAGCGGTGCGTATGCCTCTTCCTTCCAAAATGACTCACTATGCACAAGACGCTCTGCATCGCGTCTTGCCACATCTAATGCACGATAATCATGCACAAGATCCGCCATTTTAAATTCAGGTAGGCCGCTTTGCTTTTTACCAAAGAAATCACCAGGACCACGTAGTTCTAAATCCTTTTCAGCCAATTTAAAACCGTCATTCGTTTCCGTCATCGACCGCATGCGCTCCTGCCCTTCATCCGATTTAGGGTCGGCAATTAATACACAATACGATTGATGTTCCCCACGTCCTACGCGTCCCCTTAGCTGATGGAGCTGTGCTAAACCGAAGCGCTCCGCATCATAGATCGTCATAAATGTTGCATTCGGTACGTTCACCCCAACCTCTACAACAGTCGTTGACACGAGCACATGTACCTCACCGTTACTGAATGCACGCATAATTTCATCTTTTTCGGTCGGATGCAGACGTCCATGCATGAGGCCGACTGTAAAGCTCCCTGCAAAATATGCTGTTAAATGATTATAGGCATCGACTGCATTTTGTACATCTAGCTTGTCAGATTCCTCAATCAATGGACAAATGACATATGCTTGTCTTCCCTTGGCAAGCTCTGTCTGCATTTTAGAAAGCACGGCACCAAGCTGCTCCTCCTTCATCCAGTGCGTTTCGATTTCCTTACGCCCTGCTGGTAGCTCATCAATAATTGATACATCCATTTCACCAAATGCGGTAATGGCTAACGTTCTAGGGATTGGTGTCGCTGTCATAAAGAGCACATCTGGATGCTCTCCTTTATCACGCAAAATGCGGCGCTGTTCTACGCCAAAGCGATGTTGCTCATCCGTAATAACAAAGCCAAGCTTATGGAATGTCACATCGGGCTGTATTAATGCATGTGTACCAATTAAAATATCAATCTCTCCCGCAGCTAATTGCTCCAATAAAAGGCGACGCTCTTTCGTTTTTGTTGAACCTGATAAAATCGCAACACGCACACCAATTGGCTCAAACCAGCCCTTCAATGACTCCACATGTTGCTCTGCTAAAATTTCAGTTGGCGCCATCAATGCTCCTTGATAGCCTGCTGTGACCGCTGCATATAAGCCGATTGCCGCAACGACCGTTTTCCCTGAACCAACATCTCCCTGTAGAAGGCGATTCATCCGCTGTGGCAATTTCAAGTCTTTACATATTTCATTAACGACACGCTTTTGCGCAGCTGTTAGCTCATATGGCAATGTTTGAATAAAGGCACGCAGTTTGTCAATATCATAAGCAATTTCAAGCCCTTGCTCCGCCTCCTTACGACTTTTGCGCAATGCTTGAATGCGCAATTGAAATTCAAGCAGCTCCTCGTAAACAAAGCGGCGACGAGCTTGCTTTGCATGCGTGGCATCCTTTGGAAAATGCACGCCCTCTAACGCTTCTTGAATATCAACTAGCTGATAGTCTAAACGTAATTGTGGTGGTAAAATATCCTCTACATCCCCCACTATATCAAGTGCCTGTCGCATATATTTACGGAAGCGCTTTTGTTGAATTAAGCCACGCAAACTATAAACTGGCTCAAAATCTACTTGCTCTGTTTTCGGACCAAATGTGACGGAGGACCCAACAATCACTTGACGCCCTCGGTCCCATTTTCCTGTTACTGTGACAAGCGTGCCTGGCAACAGCCGTTGTCGCAAATAGCCTTGATTAAAAAATACCGCTTTTACTAAATGGCGCCCTGCGCGCACAGCTACCGTTAAACGCTGTTTATTTTTCCCTAAAAAAATGACGGAGGGTATCGATTCAACCGTCGCCTCAATTGTAACGCGCTCATTATGTGGCGTTTCAGCTAAATCCTTCAATCGAAAATCCTCATGACGATAAGGAAATGTCCAAATTAAATCGCCAATTGTTTCAATATGTAATGATTGTAGATGCTCTGCTGTTTCCTTGCCAATTCCCTTCAATGTCGTTACAGGTTCTGTACAGCTTGTCATATTATATCCCTCCTTTTACATGTGTCGTTGTTATTCATCGTACATTGAATATTTTGATAGCTGCGTATTTGTACTCGTTCTACAAGCTGGATTACTTTATAAAAAGTCCATACGATTGCGAATTTCAATAATATT
This sequence comes from Metasolibacillus sp. FSL K6-0083, assembly GCF_038630865.1. Taxonomy (NCBI): domain Bacteria; kingdom Bacillati; phylum Bacillota; class Bacilli; order Caryophanales; family Caryophanaceae; genus Metasolibacillus; species Metasolibacillus sp. FSL K6-0083. The sequence goes on from NZ_CP152046.1 coordinate 1,452,724, forward strand.
CCCAAAGCCTTTAAATCGGCAAATATTATGTAATAGTCTTGTACAGAAATTTTCTCCCAAAAAATCTTATCCAATAAACACTGTTTCGTCTGGAAAAAGGTTCACCTCTAACATACAATCTTCTATGCTATAGCATTCGCATCCACTAAATTGTCAAGCCATGTTTCATCAATCAAATCTACAAAAATAGTATATAAATGCTTGCCATAGCTATTCAGAATTTCAAAACGGACACCTTTCATACGTGTTCATCTTCTCTTCATGTATAATTATTATATTACATTGATAAAGGAGGAGATTCCAATGAACGACACTTTCCAACGAATTGTAGCAACCTTTTGGGGTATTGAGATGGCATCGTGCGACGTAATCCGTGATAGCGCTAAAAAGCTCGCTGTCATTACCGCAATGGATGGCACGCGCTATATGTTAAAAGGCGAGCAGTATAATAGCGATAAGATGCAGCAAATCTGCGCATTTGCAAATAAGCTTTCTGCAATTTTGCCTGTCACCACTTATTTAAAAATAGGTGATGGTGGCTATACAGTAACAGAGCAAAATATTGTCTATACGCTTGAACATATGGTTTCAGGTACCGCGATTAACTGTTTGACAAATATACATATTGAAGAAATCGGCACTGCATTAGGCAAAATGCATCGTTTCTCACTGGAACATAGCATTTTATTAAATCAAGCAACCTCTTGGGCGATGTTTGGTGGCAATGTGAGCGATGCACTTGGTGATTATGATGAAAACGAGCTAAGCTTTCGTGATTTTGCAACCGCATTTGCACAAGAGCCACATATGCAGGACATCGCTTCGCTTTATACAGGGTATCGTAAGCAATTAGAAGACGTGTGGAGAGAGCTACCAATAGCGGCAACACAAGGCGATTTTTGCTATTACAATATGCTTTTTGATGAGCAACAACAAATTAGTGGTATTTTTGATTTTAATTTAGCAGGTGATGAAGTTTTACTAAATGAATGTGTAGCAGTAGGTGTTTACTTATGCTGGCATGTAGATTATCAGGGTGAGCTGTCTTCTACACAACGATTTCAGCAATTTATGCAAGCATATGAAAAGCAAAGAACTTTGAATGTATTGGAGAAAAAGATGTTTCCTGCGTTATTCGCTATTATTCGTGCGTTCCGCTATGACCGTGTAGAGAATGGAATTAAAAATAGTGAAGCAAAAGGGGTATTTTTGAATGAGACATTGGAGATTTTGCGTAATTGATAGTAAAAAATAAAGCTCTCGAGAAATTGGACTACTATCCACATTTCTCGAAAGCTTTTTTACTGCCCTTGTACAACTGCACCACCAAAGATTTTGGCAGCTAATGCCTTACCTGTTGGTGTTGCAGCTAGTCCACCACGTGCCGTTTCTTTTAAGTCTGGATTCATTGATTCACCAATGCGATACATAGCACCGATAACCTCATCACAAGGAATGCGGCTCGTTACTCCTGCTAACGCCATATCTGCTGCAACAATCGCATTTGCTGCACCCATCGCATTACGTTTCACACATGGCACTTCTACTAAGCCTGCAACAGGGTCACAAACAAGCCCTAGCATATTTTTCAATGTAATCGCAAAGCCTTCTGCACATTGCTGTGGCGTGCCCCCAGCCATTTCCACAATAGCCGCCGCCGCCATACCAGCCGCTGAGCCGACTTCTGCTTGACATCCACCTGCCGCACCAGAAATTGATGCATTATTTGCTACAACAAAGCCAAATGCACCTGATGTGAATAGAAAGTTAATCATTTGCTCACGTGTTGGATTTAATTTATGCTGAATCGCAAACAGCGTTCCTGGTACAACGCCCGCTGAGCCCGCTGTTGGTGTTGCACAAATTGTACCCATCGCTGCATTTACTTCATTTGTTGCTACGGCTTTACTAACAGCATCCAACAATAAATCGCCAGCTAGCGACTTGCCTGAAGCAATATATTTTTGCAATAATACTGCATCGCCACCTGTTAAGCCAGTAACAGAATGTACACCTTTGATGCCGCGCTCTACCGCTTCCTCCATTACTGTTAAATTACGATCCATTTGCGCCATAATATCCTCACGCGAACGTCCCGTCATTTGCATTTCCTGCTCAATCATAATTTCAGAAATGAGCTTTCCTTCTTGCTCTGCACGCTCTACTAATTCTCGTACATTTTGAAATAATACGTCCATTATGCTCACTCCTTAGTTGTTAATTTTCGATACTTTCGTAATATGTGGTATATAGGAAATTTGCTGTAGCACACGTTCCTCTATATTTTGATCAACTTCAATAACCATTAATGCTGTTAACCCACGCTCAATACGCGACACTTCCATATGTCCAATATTGACATCGTGCATCGCCAAACAATTTGCTACATTCGCAATACAGCCTGCACGGTCATCGTGCACCACTAAAATCGCTGGCATTCCACCTGTTAAGCGAAGTTTGAAACCGTTTACTTCACTAATTTCAATTTTCCCTCCACCAATTGAAACACCTTCGACGCTCATTTCACCTTCATCATCACCCATGACGATACGCGTTGTATTTGGATGCTCCTTATGCGCCTCTTCTGGAATAAACTCGAAAGATAAGCCTGCTTTTTCAGCATCCTCAAATGCCGTTTTAATGCGCTCATCATACGTGTCATAATCTAATAAGCCGCCTACAATCGCCACATCTGTGCCATGTCCGCGATACGTTTCTGCAAACGAGCCATATAAATGAATTTTTGCCCACTTCGGCTGACGACCAAATAAATCACGCGCTACACGTCCAATTCTTGCCGCACCTGCTGTATGTGAAGATGAAGGTCCAATCATTACAGGACCAATAATATCAAAAACGGAAGTAAACTTCATACCCGTTCCTCCTAAAAAAAATCTCTTATTTACTACTTAGTGTATCAGAATTGTCGCTTGGACACAAAATTTACTTATATAAAAAGCTGCATAGAAAGTGGCATATTTATCCTATCTTTCATGCAGCTCTTTATATTTTAGAGGTATTGCCCTTTAATGTAGCAATATTCTTATGAAAATTTCAAGTAAAATGGTTATTTTCCACTTGTCTACTGTCTATCAAATTTTAAAAAACGATTTACTCATAAATACCATTCTCCAAATTTTGAATAAATTCAGGTGAAGCTAAATGAAGCGATAGCCATAAATTCTGATTAGCGTCATATTTTATTGTCAGCATTTGCAAAGTGTCTTTCACATACAAATGCGTCGTACCATCTTCATTAATAAATTTATCCCCACTATATGAATTTAAAAGTGCCTCCAAAGCATCTTTATCTACATAATTCATCGTGATTGATACTACTCGACCTTCACTTAATTGGAGAGTAAGATTCAAATCTTTATATGTTAATATTGATGCATCTTTTAATTTTTCCCCATATACTTCGGGAGTATTATCTTCTATATAATTTTCTCCTAATTTTTCTATAACTTGTGATTTTAAATCAAAAATTGTTATATCATAAAGATAATATTGATCATTTTTCATTTGAAAGAATGTTTCAGAATTATGAGATTGAAATGACATTTCTTGCAACAAAAATAGTCCTGTACCAATAAATAAAAAGATTGTTATAATTGCGGGAATTAAATAAATTTTTTTCTTATGCTGTTTTTTTTCAAATTGGAGCATACGTTCCCTCATTACTGGTGTAGGTAACTGTTCAAAAAGCACATTAAAACTATTTTTTATCAAATCATTCATCACGAAACACCTCCGTCTTATTTTTCAGCTGATTTCTAGCCCTTATTAACCTCGTTTTAATTGTATTGACTGACAATTGTAATAAATTAGCTATTTCATTGACATCATAATCATGATAATAATAAAGAAATATAACTTCTCTATACTTCGGCTTTAATGTTAAAATAATCTTAGCTAATTCGGCATTGTCATTAGCTAAAATAACGACATCTTCGGCGGATTTACCAAAGCGGAAGAGATTTGTAATCACATCACTTACGACAATATGGCGATATGACCAGCTTCGTAGCATATCATGACTACGATTAATTGTCATTTTAATTAAATAAGTTTTGTAATTCGCTTCACCTCGAAACTGTTCTTGCCGTTCAAATGCTTTCAAAAACACATCCTGTACAATATCTTCAGCAAGCTGTTCATTTTTCACATAGGTATAGGCAACGCGAAACAATACATCCACATACTCTGTTGCTAACTGATTAAAGTTCATTAAGTTCTCCTTTCCCATTATTCTTCTCTATTTATTAGACGGATGTCAAACATTTCAAGGTTCAAAATAATAAAAAACAAAAAATCTATAATTCAATTTTTTATGTAATGTAAAAAGAGTACATTCTAGATGACAAGTCGGTACTGTCAATATTATTGTGTAAATGACTTTTCAACTTCTCAAGGTAGATGATCACCTTCGTATTCAAATAGATTTGTTCGAAGTTTGGATTTGGGTGTCTAGGAAAGGGCTAGCCCTTTCCTAGACACCCAAATTTCGCGCTGGCACGTCCCGGTTAGTTTGTCGGTTCATGCAGCTGTTCAAACATTTCTTCTAGCTTGGCACGGGCCTGATTAAAGCCGATGTGGCAGCGTGTGGCGAAACGTTGATTGTAGTCCTCGAACTGCGTCACTAAAAAGCGTTCCAGTGATTCTTCATTCGGGAACTGTTCCTTGCGCTTTGTATATTTTTTGATTTGCTTATTGAACGACTCAATTAAATTGGTCGAGTAGATGCTTCGCCAAATTGCTTTTGGAAACTGATAAAACGTGAGTAAATACGGATTATCAAGTAAGCTCTGTGTAACTTTTTTATACGATTTGCTCCATTTCTCGCAGAACTGCCCAAGTGCTAGCGCAGCTGCTTCGGCGTCCTTGGCCTGGTGAATCGTTTTAAAATCTTCGCAGACTTCCTTGCGATCCTCTACGCGTACTTTATGCATGATATTGCGACCGACATGAACTAAACAGACTTGATATTTTGCCTTTGGAAACACATTGAAAACAGCGTCAGCCATGCCTTTTAAGCCGTCTGATACGAATAATAAGACGTCTTCTACACCACGGTCTTTCAGCTCTTCTAGTAGCTCTTGCCAGTTGTAAGCAGACTCGGTTGGGGCAATCGTGTAAGCGAGTACCTCTTTAGAGCCGTCTTCGCGAATACCAACAGCGATATAGACGGCTTCTTTAGACACCGTATCACGACGTACGGCAATATACGTCGCATCTAAATACACGCATACGTAACGATTATGCAACGAACGGTTGTTAAATGCATCGACTGTTTCTGAAACCGCTTTTGTCATATTCGAAATCGTTTGAGGCGTATAGTGATGGCCATACATTTTTTCGATTAACTGGGCAATTTCAGCCATCGTAATGCCTTTTTTAAACAGGTGAATCACCGTATCTTCAAGCGTATCATTCGAACGCTTATACGGAGCCACGGTCTGTTGTTTGAACTCACCATTGCGATCACGTGGAATTTGAATGGCTAAATCGCCGTACTCTGTGTGAAGCGTACGCGAATAAGACCCATTGCGTGAGTTGCCTGAATTAAAGCCCATACGGTCATATTTTTCATAATCTAGAAATTCCGTTAACTCTGTCACAAGTAGCGAGTTGATCGCCATTTCCAAGTGCGAACGAAAAACCTCGGTAATATCTTGTTTTTTTACTAGTGCATCGATAATTTCTGTTGTAAACTGATTCATAGGGAAGACCTCTTTTCTAGGATTGGTTGTGGTGACTTAATTCTACCAAGAAAAGGTCTTCCTTTTTACATGGAATTTTTCATTTACACAAAATATTTTATACTCTCGACAAGTCATAACAAGAACATACTCTATATACAAAAATAATTATAATCACAAAATACCTTTTATGATACTTCTATTCAAAAATTTGATATGGATCTGGGTACCCAATTTCAATTCTTTCTTCTGGTGTCATATTCTTAATTTCATTATAAGTGAACCAATTTTCTCCTTCTACATCCAAATTACTAGATGTATCCTCAAAATTTATAACATTATAAAATAATGGTTGAGGACCACCACCATAATCATTTAAAAATGACAAAGGGTTTGTTGCACTGCTTGAACTGCAAGTCGAAGTTGAACAATATCTAGTTTCAAAATGAAGATGGACACCATACGAACCATTAGCTCCCGGATTCCCTGAATTTCCCATTTCACCAATTTTAGTACCTCTACTTACAATTTGACCAGGAGAAACTGCTATATTAGATTTTAAATGTGCATATCTTGTTTGCACATCTGAAGAAGAAATACGATAACTTCCTGTATGGTTAATAAAAATTACCCAGCCATATCCCCCAACTGACGAGTGATAGTATGCACTTTGCACAACTCCACTTTGCGCTGCCATAACTTTATCTCCAGAGACACCTGCAGTTTTTCCTCCAATATCTATTCCATAATGAAACGCTGTTACACCATTAATAGTACGCATACCATAATCTGAAGTAATTCTTTGCGATTCTGTTGGCCATGACATTAAAGGAGCTGCTGAAGCTTTATTAAAATTAAAAAATGAAACAGATATAAGTAGTATTACAGCAATAAAAATAGATTTTCTTTTCATATTAGTGACCTCCTGTAAACGCTAAAATAGAATTAACAGTTTTTGCTCATTTCAATTGAACACTTTTTCGCTAAATTAATAGTTTCTAGTAAACTGAAAATATCAGTTTACAGGAGGCTGTACTAATGGAGGAAAAGCTTGTGTTATATATTGAAATACATCAATTGCGTGAACGGAGATTCCGAATTGCACAAATCGCAAAACGATTAAAAATTTCACGTAATACCGTGTACAAATATTTAGAAATGTCATTTGAAGAAGCGGTAAACGAATTTGGTCATACGCAGCGAAAGAAAAAGTTAGATCCTTATCAGGATTGGATTGTGAATTGGTTACGTGAATTTCCAAGCTTAAGTGGTGCGCAAGTATACGATTGGCTACTGGAGCATTTCCCAAAGATTGATGTGGGAGAAAGTACTGTTAGACGATATGTAAATGAAATGCGTGAGATTTATCAAATTGAAAAGAAAGATGAGCCGAGAGAATATGAAGCGGTAGAGGAACAGCCACCAGGTAAACAAATACAGGTTGACTGGGGACAAACGATTCAAAAAATGGCGAATGGTAAAGAGGTGAAATTGTATTTTATCGCTTTTGTCTTGGCCCATTCTCGTCAGAAATATATGGTATGGCAAGATTGCCCATTTACTACGAAAGATACAATTCGATGTCATGAAAAAGCGTTTCAGTATTATGGTGGTGTAACAGAAGAAATCGTCTATGATCAAGATAATTTAATCGCAGTGAGTGAAAATGCAGGAGATCTTATTTTAACAAAGGAATTTCAGCAGTATGTAAAAGACCGCAAATTTAAAGTTTATCTCTGCCGTAAAGCAGATCCTGAGTCCAAAGGGAAAATTGAAAACGTCGTGAAGTACGTGAAAAATAACTTTGCGAAAAACCGTGTTTATTCAACGCTTGGGGATTGGAATGAAAGGGCTTTGAAATGGTTGGATCGAACAGGCAATTATAAAGTCCATCACACGACAAAAAAGAGACCTTTTGAAGTGTTTCTCCTGGAAAAGCAACACTTAAAAAAAGTCTCCTCACTGCTTTCCATATCAGAAAGCAACCCTACAGAAATTATAACAAGAATTGTGAACAAGGACAATACAGTTCGCTATGCGTCTAATCGATATTCGGTTCCTTTAGGGACGTATACGAAGTACCCACAACTACATTTGATTGTAAATGAGAAAACATTAAGGGTTGTGGAACCACATACTGGAGAAATCCTTGCGGATCATATAGTTAGTTTAGAAAAAGGGAAACTGATCAAAAACGTAAATCATGGACGTGATCGTTCTAAGTCGCTCGATCAGTTACAACAACAGGTGCTCATCCTATTTCCTTATGAAGGAGCAGCACAATATATACAGGATGTCTGTCATACATATGGTCGTTATCGACGTGACCAGTTATTACTTTTCCAAAAAGTTGCGAAAGAAAGCCCTGAATGGATTTCTTTAGCGCTTGAAAAATGTATTCAAGAAAAATTGAATAGTGCCAATGAATTTCGCGATGTTGTCGACTATTTGAAGCGTACGAAAAAAGAGCCTGAAATTGAAACAACCGTTGAAGTAACACTTAAACACCCCGTGACAATCGCAGTGCAAACAAGGGACTTACAAGAATACATTCATCGTATGGGAGGAAAAGAAAATGAGTAAAAGTGTGGCAGATATTCAGCAAGCATTTAAACAATTAAGGTTAGCTGAAACGGCGGAGGGGCTTCCAGAGCTTCTTCGCCAAGCAGAACAAGTCTCATGGACTTACTTAGAATTCATAGAGCAACTGACAACATTAGAGTTAAGAAGACGTGAAGAAAAAAGCATTGAAAAACGATTAACGTGGGCGGGCTTCCCTTATCATAGACCGTTGCATATGTTTCATTTAGATGAACAGACAGCGATTACGGAACGTCAGATGAAGCAATTACGTGAATTTCAGTGGCTAGAACAAAGCTACAATTTAATCTTATTAGGACCACCTGGTGCTGGTAAAACTTTATTGGCCGTAGGTCTAGGTATTGAAGCTATTCAAAAAGGATTCCAAGTGTACTTTGTGACAATGGGTGAATTAATCCAATTATTAAAAACAGAGGAATTTACGCATCGCTCTCAAATTCAATTAAAACGCCTAAGGGCTTCTGATATGGTCATTATTGATGATGTCATGTACATGGCTTTAGATCAGCGAGAGGCTACGTTATTTTTCCAGCTCGTGCATCAGCTGTATGAGCAAAGTTCCCTCATTCTAACATCGAATCGTAGTCCAGAAGAATGGACGGAGTTAGTGGGAAATCAAGGGATGATGACAGCGATTTTAGATCGCCTGTTACACCGAGTAGAAGTAATTCATATGAACAACGAAAGTCATCGAATGAAGCATCAGCAAAATATTTTTGATGAGTAAAAAGTGTTCATCGTAAATGAGCAAAAAATGTTCAATTGGGGTTGACGGTTACACCTCCGATTTATATTTTTTTACCTTTGATGATAGACTATTTTTTATATACTAATTTGCTTTTAAAGATATGATTTGAATATCTTATTGACCTCCCGTCCCAATAAACCACACTTCTAAAATTGATATCAATACATCTAGCATTCCCACCACCTCCTAAAACTATAAAACTAACAGTATAATAGCAATATTGTAATATTTTATATTAAAATATTCCTATTATAATATTTTATGAGGTGATAATTTTATATGAAGAACTACGGATTAGTTGTAAAAGATATTCGTAACGGAAAGGGATATACTCAAAAATATGTTATTAAAAACCATTTAACTCAAGGGGGATTTTCAAAATTCGAGAATGGTTTATCTGATATCAGTTTAAGAAATATGGAGTTTATACTTAATCAGCTAGATGTAACTTTTGAAGAATTTTTTTTTATAACGCATGATTATCATTACAGAAAAAAAGATGATTTGTTACAACAATTTATTAATCTAACTTACAATGATAAATTAAGTTTAAAAAAAATACACAAAGACTATAAAATATTTTTAGATAAGAACGATGACATCTTACTAGGGAATATATTGATTATATTAGAAAGTTTAATTATATTATCTGAAACTCATGATTTTAAAAAAGCAGCCCGAAAAGTGGCACCAATATGGACCCAACTACAAAAACGTAACACATTATATTTCATAGACTTATTTATTTTAAGTTCTATTTTATTTTTCTTCCCATTAGAAACAGCACTTGATATTAGAAAATTTGCTGAACGAAATATTAATAAGTATAAAACGTTTCAGAACATTCATCGTTTGAAAATAAATCTATCAATAAATTCAATGTTACTGTTAATGAAAGATAACCAATTTAATATAGCACTTGAAGAAGCAGAAAAAGCGATTGTGCTCTGTCAAGAAGAACAAATGTATATACATCTATCTGTATTTTATATTAGAAAGGGGATTTGTTTATCAAAATTAAATAAAGGTGGTGATGAATGGATTGAAAAAGGCCAAAATATATTGAATGTACTTGAACAAAAGTCTCTCGCACAGCTTATGAGTAATGAAGTGCTACGCTACAAATGATTATGATAAAAGGAGCAAAAAGATTTACTGTAACTTAGAGTTGTCATACACTCCATTATTGTATATCTGTTTTAAAAGCTATAAATAAGGCTAATCTCTTCAGTAAAGATAAGCAAATAGGTAAATAAATCTCTTTAGAATGAATTGTTTTTAACTTTCTTAACAAAAAACTCCCTACACCCATATTTTGGGGAGGGGAGTTTTCCTACATAATTTTCAATTCAATTTTATTCCACTGATAAAATAAACGGATATAACGCTTGCTTTCCTTCAACAACTTCTACTTCTGCATCAGGATAATTTTCTTCGATAAATGCAGCTAGCTGTGCGGCTTCATCTGCTGTTGCATCTTCACCGTAAATAACTGTGACAATTTCTGCATCTTCGTCAACAAGTGATGTGACAACAGTTTGTGCCGCTTCCATTAGTGTTGGTGTCGATAAAACAATTTTGCCTTCCGCCAATGCCATAAAATCGTCTTTGCGAATTTCTACACCGTCAATTGATGTGTCGCGCACCGCAAATGTGACTTGACCTGTTTTAACATGTGCAAAGCTATCTACCATGCTTGCTTGATTTTCCTCCACGGATACCTCTGGATTGAACGCTAAAATAGCCGCCATTCCCTGTGGAATTGTTTTTGTTGGTACGACTGCCGCTTCAATATCTAACAGCTCTACCGCTTGCTCAGCAGCCATAATGATGTTTTTGTTATTAGGTAAAATGACAACACGCTCTGCACCGATTTCCTTCACTGCTTTAACGATATCCTCTGTCGAAGGATTCATTGTTTGCCCGCCTTCAATAACATAGGAAGCGCCGATTGAACGCAGTAAATTAGCTACACCTTCCCCCATTGCAATCGTTACAACAGCGTAAGGATGCTGCTGGGCTTTTGGCGCTGTCGCAACCGGCGCCTCACCTACAATTGCAGAATGTTGCTCCCGCATATTATCAACTTTAATTTTAATTAAGCTACCATATTTTTGACCTGCCGCGAGAACCGCACCCGGGGTTTCTGAGTGAATATGCACCTTCGCAATTTCGTCATCAGAAATGACAAGCAAGGAGTCTCCCATTGGATTTAGCTCTTGACGGAATTGCTCCTCATTAAATGGCTCTTTATCCCCTTCAAAGCGCACCATAATTTCCGTACAATAGCCGAATTCGATATCTTCTGTATTCATAAAGTCCTGCACACGATGATGCTCCGCATTAATTAAGTCATCTAAAGAAGATTCATTTTTTTGTGGTAGTGGCTCGCCTTTGAGAGATGCAAGGAAACCTTCGTAAACGAATAGCAAGCCTTGTCCACCGCTATCCACAACACCTACTTCCTTCAATACAGGAAGCAGCTCCGGCGTACGTGCAAGAGAAGCCTTCGCTTCTGCTACAAGCGCTTCCATTACAATAATGATATCATCTTCATCCTGCGCTACTTCAACAGCTTTTGCTGCCGCTTCACGAGCTACCGTTAAAATCGTCCCCTCAACAGGCTTCATTACGGCCTTATACGCTGTATCTACACCCGCTTGGAAAGCATCAGCAAAATTGATTGCATCAATTTCCTGCTCATTTTCAATTGCTTTGCTAAAGCCGCGGAATAATTGCGATAAAATAACACCTGAGTTACCGCGTGCTCCCATTAATAAACCTTTTGCTAACCCTTGCGCTGTTTTTCCGATATGCGCCTGCGCTTGTGCTTCTGTTTCCTTCGCACCTGATGACATAGATAAATTCATGTTCGTTCCTGTATCGCCATCTGGCACTGGGAATACATTTAACGAATCTACATAAGCCGCATTTTGGTATAAATGATGCGCACCCAATTGTACCATTTCTGCGAATTTTATTCCGCCTAAAGACTTCATTAGATTGATTTCCTCCTCTTACACATTCATCACGCGAACGCCTTGCACGAAAATATTAACCGACTTCACGCTCATACCCAATGTTTTATTTACTGTATATTTGACTGTTGACTGAACTTGGTAAGCAATTTCAGAAATTTTTGTACCGTAGCTTACGATAATATACATATCAATATGTAAATCTTCGCCTTCTTGACGAACTATCACACCTTTTGTAAAGTTCTCTTTACGTAAAATATCTGTTAATCCATCTCGAATTTGATGCTTGCTTGCCATCCCAACGATTCCATAGCATTCTACCGCTGCTCCACCTGCGATTTGTGCAATCACATCGTTCGCAATATCGATTTGTCCGAATTCATTGTGGATTTCTATTGACATAAATACGCCCCCTAAGCACTTTTAGACTACTCTTTATTGTACTACATAAACAATAATTATAAAAGAAAACGCAGTGATTCGTCTAGTGTGCTTTATATAAAGTGCTTCAAAAAGTAAATCTAATAGTTAGAAAATCGGCATTTTACCAGCTATGAATACAAATGTAAACTTATCTACAAACAAATTTTCAGGTGTAAAGGTTTTTTTCTTGAAAGGTTGTTGAAAAATTGTTGCACTCGCATAGAGTCTATGTTAAATTAATATGGTATGTGAAATATCGAACTGAAATAAATTGCTTTCAGATTCAACTGTAGGGAGGGAATTTACATGCCAAAACAATGTGTTATTACTGGCCGTAAAGCTCGTACAGGCAACAACCGTTCACACGCAATGAACGCTAACAAACGTACTTGGGGTGCTAACCTTCAAAAGGTTCGTATCTTAGTTGACGGTAAGCCAAAGCGCGTATGGGTTTCTGCTCGTGCATTAAAATCAGGTAAAATTGAGCGCGTGTAATCGCGATAAAAAACATCGACTACAAAAGTGGTCGATGTTTTTTGTTATACATACAAAAATGCAAAAGGGCTATAGGGAAAGACAGACTTGCACCTGCTTTCCCTATAGCCCTTTAATTTTTCTTCTCTCTCTTAAATAACTTTATACACGCACGTGTCATTGAGCTAATAAACTTCGGTAACTGAAATGTATATACCTTCACACTCGCTCCCCCTTAATCGGCACTTCTTATCATTAAACATATGCCAGAGGTAAAGGTAATATGCGCCTCGCCTATAATCTCATTGCTTGTAAAGCGCGATGACCATAAGCTAATTTCTTCATTCGTTGTTTCATATTTCACACCGCGCAATGTTACATTTTGCACAGCTTCGCCATAGGCAAAAAAAGATAAATAAGGATAATCTAAATTGTCTTGAATTGTGTGTGTGCCTGGCACCAAAAAGCGTAGCTGATTATGAAGATTATGAATCTCAAAAACAATATGCGGGTATGTCTGCTGAAGCCTACACACCGTCCTTAGCACCGCCTCGTAATGATCTAGACGCCCCCCTGTGACACCTGTTAGTACGATTTTTTCTGGCTTATAGGTAATAGCTTTTAGCAAGGCTAAATCCGTATCTGTTTCATCCTTTTCGGCAGCGTATATTTCAATTGGCACGCCTGCCTGTGTCAGTTTTTGACGCTCGCTTACTGTGATAGAGTCTAAATCTCCGACAATTACGGCTGGCTGAATCCCTCGTTCTAATAAACGATAAGCTCCGCGGTCAGCACCAATAAAAATAGTGTCCTCTTCATCCATAAAAGGCTCAAATGAACAAAGCTCCTCGCTTGGTCCACCTGAGCAAATTACGGCAATCATCGCACGTATGCCGCTTCACCGGCTGCTTTAATTTGTTGTAATGCAGCTGCGCGGTCCTCTTGATTATAAATAGCAGAGCCTGCTACAAAAATATTGGCACCAGCCTCAGCACACGGAACGATTGTTTCTGCTGTTATACCACCGTCGATTTCGATATCGATTGTTAAGCCGCGCTCCTTAATAATTTTTGATAGCGCTGCAATTTTAGGTACAACAGATGAAATAAACTTTTGTCCGCCAAAGCCTGGATTAACTGTCATAAACAATACCATATCAATATCCTCTAAAACGTGTTGAATTGATTCGATTGGCGTATGTGGGTTTAATACAACCCCGGGCTTCACACCATATGAACGGATTAGCTGAATTGTGCGATGCAAATGGCGACACGCTTCTACATGGACCGTAATATAATCTGCGCCCGCTTTCGCAAACTGTTCGATATATTGGTCTGGGTTTTCAATCATTAAATGAACATCGAGCGGTAATGATGTCAAAGGGCGAATCGCATCAAGTACGATAGAGCCAAATGAAATATTCGGAACAAAGTGGCCATCCATTACATCAATATGAATAAGCTCTGCGCCAGCAGCCTCCACTTCCTTTACCTCTTGTCCTAATTTCGCGAAATTCGCAGCTAAAATAGATGGTGCAATTTTAATCATCTTTAATACCTCGGCTTTCGTTCCATAATTTCTTGTAAAAATTGTTCATAGTGCTCATAGCGATATGGGCGAATTTCTCCTGTTTCAAGTGCTTTCTTAATTGCACATTTTGGCTCTTTCATATGTAAGCAGCCACGGAATTTACACTGCTCACTTAATCGTAAAAATTCAGGGAAGCATGCTGTTAATTCCTCTTTGTCAATCATGTCAAAATCAAAGGAGCTAAATCCAGGGGTATCCGCAAGCAAGCCATTCCCAACTTCAATTAATTCGACATGACGTGTTGTATGCTTCCCCCGCCCTAAGCTTTGTGAAATTTCGTTCGTTTTTAGTTGTAATTCAGGCAGCAATGTATTTAATAACGTCGACTTGCCAACACCGGATTGTCCTGCTAAAACGCTTACTTTTTCTTCTAACAACGGATACAATCTTTCCATGAGCGAACCGTCATTTTGATACGTCGTTAAAACAGTATAGCCAATCGCTTCATAGTCAGCAATTAATAGTTGAAGCTGCTCCGCTTCATCTCCTGCTAGCAAATCTGTTTTCGTTAAGCAAATAACAGGCTGAACGGAAAATGATTCTAACACAACTAAGAAACGGTCTAATAATAATGTATTAAAATCAGGCTCCTTGACAGAAAAAACTAAGATTGCTTGGTCGATATTAGCAATTGGCGGTCGCACAAGCTCATTTTTTCGAGGGTGAATTTTCATAATATAGCCGTCTGATTCACCCTCCTTTGTATAATCAACAATATCTCCGACGAGCGGAGATTCGCCGCGATTGCGAAACACGCCGCGCCCACGACATTGAATTAACTCTTCATCTTGATAAACATAGTAATAGCCACTTAATGCTTTACGAATTTGGCCTTGCGCCATCAAATACCTCCTTTATTCCGTAGTAATAGCCTATAAACTGAAACTTCAATCAGTGAGGGTTTTCCTCACCCCACTGATTGTGAGTTGAACCAATCGGGCTTTTACGGGCAGTTCATCTTCAACTTATCCTTAAGACGATTTTCACTTAAGCCTTGAAATGGGCGTCTTACTGCACATCAATGCGGGATAAAAATTCATTTTCAGTCAATATTCTCTTGTGAGAGTAGAAGAAGCATACCTTTTTCAGCTTCAAGTAGCTACCATCTGAAAAGTCGGCTCCTTGCGCTGAAGATAAGACAATACCATTTAATCTAAAAGCTAGATTAGTTTGGTAAACTATCGTATGGTATCGTTCTTTCGGCAATTTTGAATGAATCACGATCTATGCGGTAAGCAGCAGAGCTTCCTTCCTCAATCGTTAGCTCAATCCGATAGCTCGTCGACTCCGTAATCGTTAATGTGTCGTACAGCTCGGACATCGAATTATTTTTGTCTTGAATATAAATATGGACGATTTGCTCCGTTCGCTCCTCCTCGCCCTCTTCATTGAATGTCGGCTCATATGGGATATTTATGGATTCCGTAAAGAATTTTTCCTTTTTAGCAGGTGGTCCTTTTGATAGAACGACCTCTAGTGTTCCACCTTCCACTATCTCCTCTCCCTCTTTCGGGGTATGGGAGATTACACTACCAGCCGGAATCGTTTCAGACGTTTCCTCTCTAACGACACGCCATTGTATATTATGGCGCTTTGTATATTCTTCAAGTGCCGCACGTGAGAAGGTAGCAAGATTGTCTATGCTAATCATTTTTTTCCCTTCGCTAATAACAAGTGTAACCGTTGTTTCTCCTACAATAATTTCCTCGCCAGCTTGTGGCTCCTGACGAATAATCGTCCCTGCCTCGACATCACTATTTTCATATTCCAATTTGTAATCCTTAAAATTTTCAAGCAATGTAGTTACTTGCGAAAGCTTTTGATCTACGTAGTTGGCCATTTTGGAAGTTTCTGCTCCTTGGCTAACGATTAGCTTTATTTCCGTACCTTTTACTTTCAAAGTACCCGTTCTTGGATTTGTTTCAATAATTGTATCTTTTTCGATTTCCTCATGATTTCGCTCTTCGATTTCACCAACGACGAAGCCTAAATTTTCAAGCTCTTGCGTTGCTTCCTCAACTGTCATACCAATTATCTCTTTCGGAATTTCAACTTTTTTCGGCTTCATGAAATAAATTGCAGCAACTGCTATTATAGCTAACAGGGCAATGCTAGCTGCAATTAGCGGCCACTTCTTCCTCTTTTTTGGCGGCGATTGCTGCTCTAAAGGAGGTGATTTTTTCACGGTCTTCATCTGCTTCGTTTCTGCAATATCATGCACCGGCATTTTTTCATCTTTAATAATCGGTAAAATTTTCGTTGCATCATTATCAAAAGGTAAAATAAATTTAGGTTCATGAATGCGCTCTGCTGATAGACATGTTTCTAAATCCTGCTCCATTTCCTCAGCATTCGCATAGCGATGATTTGAATCCTTTGCCGTAGCCTTTAACACAATATTTTCCACGCTTTGTGGAATCGAACCATCAAATGCACGAACAGAAGGTGTTTCCGCCTGCAAATGCTTCAAGGCAATAGCTACCGCTGATTCACCTGAAAACGGTAATTCCCCTGTTAATAGCTCGTAAAATACAATACCGAGTGCATAAATATCGGATTTTTCTGTTGCTATACCGCCACGCGCCTGTTCTGGGGATAAATAATGTACCGTTCCAATCACTGAATTCGTCTGCGTGTAGCTCGTTGCACTTAAGGTTGTCGCAATTCCGAAATCTGTAATTTTTACATTTCCATCTAAATCCATCAAAATATTTTGCGGCTTAATATCGCGATGAATAATGCCATTTTCATGTGCATGTGCAATCGCTGATGTAAGCTGCTTCATAATATGAACGCTTCGTGCAGGCGATAAAGGCGAAAACTCCTGTATGTATTGCTTTAGCGTTTTGCCCTTAATATATTCCATGACAATATAATGCATATCGCCATCTTCGCCAACATCATAAATGCTAACAATATTGGAGTGTGTAAGGCTTGTTGCCGAAAGTGCTTCACGCTGAAATCGGCGATGTAATTCTTCTTCATTTGTAAAATCATAACGCAAAATTTTAATCGCTACATCGCGGTTTAAAATCATATCGTGGGCCAAATAAACATTGGACATCCCACCACCGCCAATTAGTTCTATAATTTTATAACGATCACTAATTCTTTTGCCGATAATCATCCCTTACACCTCCCTATCCTCTAGCGTCAACAAAATAAGTGAAATATTATCCTCGCCGCCTAGCTCATTTGCAAGCTGTACAAGCTTTTTCCCCTTTTCCTGTAAGACGAGCGGCAACGTAATTAATGCTGCCATTTCATGTAGGCTAAGCTTATCACTTAAACCATCTGAGCAAATAAGTAAATAGGAATCCTGCTGCAGCTCCATGCTATAAAAATCAGCTTGAATTGTTAGCTCTGTACCTAAAGCTCTTAAAATAAAGTTTTTTTGCGGATGGTGCTGTGCTTCTTCCTCGCTAATCTCACCATTATCTACTAATACATTGACATAGGAATGGTCACGTGTAATGAGCTCGCCATCCTCCGTCGTAAAATGGTAGACGCGACTATCACCGATATGAGCAATTGTGCAGTGAGCACCATCAATCACAACGGCGATAAGTGTTGTCCCCATCCCTTTACAGCCTTCATGTGATAATGAATAATGATAAATGTCTTCGTTTATTTGTGATATTACGTTATTTAACCATTGCTGCCTCGCCTCTTCTGTCGCTAATTCAGCAGCTTCCACCTGTAAAAATACACGCTGTAATGCGGTAATTGCCATTTCACTAGCTACATCACCTGCATTATGTCCGCCCATACCGTCAGCTAAAACCGCTAGCTTATACTGATCTAGACGTTCACAAAAAGCTACTCGATCCTCATTTTCCGAACGCTTTAAGCCAACATCACTTTCAACTGTAAAGTTCACATTTTCCACCTACTTTGTTTCTTGTGCTCGCTCCTTTGCACGCAGCTGTCCGCAGGCTGCATCAATATCCGAGCCATGTTCGCGACGAATTGTCACGTTAATTCCGTGCTTCTTTAATGTTTTTTCAAAATCAAAAATTTGATTGCGTGGTGTTCTTACATAATTGCGCTCAGGAACATAGTTAACAGGGATTAAGTTGACATGACATTTTATCCCTTTAATTAACTTCGCTAACTCCTCTGCATGCTCAATAGAATCATTTTCTCCACCGAATAAACCATACTCGAAGCTGACACGACGCCCTGTTTTCTTCGTATAATAACGAATTGACTCCATTAATTGTTCCAGCTTATAGGCACGCGCAATTGGCATGAGCTTTTGACGTAATTCTTGGTTCGGTGCATGTAGTGAAAGTGCAAAATTAATTTGTAGCTGCTCGTTTGCAAAATCATAAATTTTCGGCACAATACCTGATGTCGATACAGTAATATGGCGCGCACCGATATTCAATCCTTTTTCATCATTAATTACTTTTAAGAAGTTCATCATCGCCTCGTAATTATCAAATGGTTCCCCAATCCCCATAATTACGATATGACTAACACGCTCGTCTACTTCATCCAAAGCCTGCTGTACTTTCACCACTTGCTCCACAATTTCGCCCGCAAGTAAATGGCGCTTTAAACCGCCTAAAGTAGAAGCACAAAACGTACAGCCGATGCGACAGCCCACTTGTGTCGTTACACAAACGGAATTACCATAATCATGGCGCATTAATACCGTTTCAATTGAATAGCCATCTTGTAGCTGGAATAAAAATTTGATTGTTCCATCTTTTGATTCCTGTTGAATAATTGTTTCCAAAGTCGTCAAGGCAAACTGTGCGTCTAATTTCTCACGCAATATCTTTGACAAATTCGACATTTCCTCAAATGTTTTTACACGCTTATGATATAACCAATCATAAATTTGCCCTGCGCGAAATGCTTTTTCTCCATTATTAACCAACCACTCTTGCAACTGTTCAGGACGCAATGAATAAATCGATTCCTTTAATTGTGGCTTTTCTTTTTTCTCACGGCGTGTGGGTTTTTCTTCTGCTTCCTCGACTAAGTCTAAAATGCGCTCATCGAATTTGTTTTGGTCCATAAAATTTATTTTGTCTCCTTTTTTACGAAGGCAGCGACGAAAAAGCCGTCACTATCCATATGTTGTGGGAATACCTGAAGCATTCCTTCCCGCTGCTCGTGAACAAGCTGCTGCGGTAAATTTTCCAATACAATAGCCTCCATATTCGGATGCTCTTTTAAAAAGGCTTGTACCGTTCCTTCATTTTCTTCTTGATTAATTGTACATGTACTATAAACTAAGCGACCTTCTAGCTTCAACAACTCTACAGCATTTGCTAAAATCGCAAGTTGAATTGCTTGTAAATTAGCAAAATCTTCTATTTTCTTCGTATATTTAATATCTGGTTTACGACGCATAACCCCTAGCCCAGAGCATGGTGCATCGACTAAAATTGCATCGAAGCTACCCTTTTGTAAAGTATTTGCCGCTTTGCGCCCATCTAACGGTGCCGTTTGCACAATATCAATACTTAAGCGTGCTGTATTTTCATCAATTAATTCAAGCTTATGCGGATGCAAATCTAAGGCAAGAATCGCCCCTTCATTATGCATTTTTTCCGCTAAATGCGTCGTTTTGCCACCAGGTGCTGCACACATATCTAAAACGCGCATACCTGGCTGTGGATTTAGCACATTTGCTGGTAACATAGAGCTTTCATCTTGAATCGTAATAAGCCCTTGTTTAAAAGCAGTTGTACGCGCCGCTTGCCCACCTGTAATTGTTAAACATTCAGGTAAAAATGCGCTTTGCAAAACAGTCAGCCCTTCTTGCTCTAAAGCAGCAATCGCTTTTTCAGGTGTTGCCTTTATTGTGTTGACACGCACTGTCTGCTTTGCGGGTAAATTATTATGCGTAAGCATAGCTGTTGTTCGTTCTATACCATATGCTGCAATATAACGCTCTACTAGCCACTGCGGATGGCTTGTTGCAATCGCAAGACGCTCTACCTCGTCCGCTATTTCCTGCGTTGAACGCACGCCTTGACGTATAATCGAGCGTAGCACGCCATTGACCATTGAAGCAATACCTTTATGCCCACGTCTTTTAGCAATTTCCACAGCCTCATTCACTACGGCATGTGGCGGAATACGTGTTAAATAATGCATTTGGAATAGCGATAGGCGTAGTAACCATTGTACCCATACTTCCACTTTACCACGCACAAATGGGGCTAAATAATAGTCCAATGTTAATTTATGCTGTAGTGTACCATACGTAATTTCAGTTAATAACGCACGGTCCTTCGCCTCTATTTTATATTTCTCAATTGTTTGGTGTAATAATAGATTGCTGTATGCTTGGTTTTTATCGACCGCTAATAAAATACTTAAAGCTGCATCACGTACATTACCATTCCAAATTTGCTGCTTTTTCTTCGTCATTCAAAACGGTCTCCAATCTGCAATTTTGCCCCTGTGCCGCGCAAATACTCCTCTGCACTTAAACGTTTTTTCCCCGCCGGTTGCAAATCATAAACAGCAATTGACCCGCCTTCACCAGTCGCAATTTCAAAATAATCCTTAGCGATATGCACAACCTCACCCGGTGCAGCTTGGTGCTTCCGAGTACCAATTTGCGCCCACCAAATTTTCACATTGCTCTCTTCAAGGGTTGTGTAGGCAACTGGCCATGGGTGTAGACCACGCACTTGATTGTATATCGTACGTGCATTTTGCTGCCAATCAATGCGCTCCTGCTCTCGGTTAATATTATGCGCGTAGGTTACCTTTGTTTCATCTTGTACTATACGATTATTTGTACCATCAACAAGAGAAGGTAATGTTTGCTTTAATAAATCACGTCCAACGATGCTTAGCTTGTCAAACATGCTTCCTGTATGGTCAGTTTCCTCAATAGCAATTGCCTGTTGGCTAATCATATCGCCTGCATCCAGCTTTTCAGCCATATACATAATCGTTACACCTGCTTCTTTTTGTCCGTCGATAATAGCTTGATGGATTGGTGCTCCTCCCCTATATGCAGGTAGCAATGAAGCATGCACATTAACACAGCCAAGGCGCGGTGCATCAAGCAGCGCTTTTGGTAAAATTTGCCCAAATGCTGCAGTGATAACTAAGTCTGGTGCTAGTGCTAAAATTTGCTCTAGCTCCTGTGAGGCACGTAGCTTTTCAGGCTGAATAACCGGCAAGCCTAGGCGCAGCGCCTCTTCTTTCACTGGTGGTGGTGTTAATACCTTTTTACGACCAACTGGGCGATCTGGCTGTGTAACAACGGCTAGCACATGATAGCCCTCCTCATGGAGCATGCGTAATATCGGCACGGAGAAGGCAGGTGTTCCCATAAAAACAATCGATGTCATATTATTCCTCCTCATCCTCTTCCGCATACATTTCTTCTATTTCTTCCGCCGTTAGCACACGCGTTATTTTTGAATCAAATAAAATACCATCTAAATGGTCTATTTCATGTAAAATAGCACGCGCCTCAAAATCCTCTGCCTCCAGTTCATAAATACGTCCTTCACGGTCAGCGGCTTCGATTTTCACATACGTAGGTCTGTTGACCATTGCGAATAAATCGGGAAAACTTAGGCAACCTTCCACATCTTCCTCCTGCCCTTTCGTTTCTAAAACAATCGGGTTAATCATTTCTAAAATGTCTTCACCTAATTCCACGATTGCCACACGTAAACCAACATTAATTTGCGGTGCTGCAATACCAACACCGTCATATTCCACCATTGTGTCATATAAATCATCTAATAGCTGGATGATTTCTTCATTAATCACATCGACTTCCTTCGTAGGCGTCGTTAAAATTGCTGAGGGGCTTTTTACTACCTCTTTAATAGCCATATTTCGTTCCTTCTTTCTTAAATGACGACTGGATCAAGGTCTACGATAAGCTGTATGCCCTTCTTGCTCCAGTCTGTTCGATATATTTTGATCAATTGCAATAATGTATCAATTAAATTCGGTTCTATTTTGTATTTTATCAAACATTGATAGCGATATCTATTGTTGATACGGCTAATGCTAGCGGTTGTTGGACCGATAATAGCAACACCAAAAGATAAATTTGAACGCAAATAATCCGCTACTCGCCCAGCATATTCAGCCGCCAACATGACATCCTCATGCGACACTTGGACGAGCGCTAAATAATAATACGGTGGATAGCCCGCTTGATGACGCGCATGCATTTCTCGCGTATAAAACGGCTCGTACTGTTGCTCTTTCGCTAGTTCAATTGCATAATGCTCAGGTGTATACGTTTGGATAATTACTTCGCCTGGTAAATCATGACGCCCCGCTCGACCACTTACCTGTGTTAAAAGTTGGAATGTGCGCTCACTTGCGCGGTAATCAGGTAAATGCAAGGACGTATCGGCACTTAACACCCCAACAAGCGTTATATTAGGAAAATCAAGTCCTTTGGCAATCATTTGCGTACCAAGTAGAATATTTGCCTGCCCGCTCGCAAAAACGTCCAACAGCTGCTCATGTGCTCCTTTATGCGATGTTGTATCGACATCCATGCGCACAATTTTTGCCTCTGGAAAGAGCTTATAAATTTCCTCCTCGACTTTTTGCGTCCCTGTTCCGAAAAAACGAATATGCTTACTTTGACATTGTGGGCAGCTTTGCGGTACATACTCATCATAGCCACAATAATGACATTTTAATTTTTCATTATAGCGATGATACGTTAATGAAATATCGCAGTTTGGACATTGCACAACTGTGCCGCAATCTCTGCATAGCACAAAGCTTGAATAACCACGACGATTTAAAAATAAAACAATTTGCTCTTGCCGTATTAATCTATCACGCATCGCTTCGATTAGGCTCGTTGAAAACATCGAGCGATTGCCTTGCTTCAATTCCTCACGCATATCGACAACTTCCACACTCGGCAAGGCCTGCTGCTTTGCTCGCTGTCGCAACGTTAGCAATGTATAGACGCCTTTTTTCGCCCTTGCGAACGATTCAAGCGCTGGTGTAGCACTGCCTAAAATAACAGGGCAGTGATGAAATTTGCTGCGCCAAATTGCCACATCACGTGCATGATAGCGAGGGGCATCCTCCTGCTTGTACGTTGATTCATGCTCCTCGTCTAAAATAATAAGCCCAACATTTTGAAAGGGGGCAAAAATTGCCGAGCGTGCACCTACAACAACCTTCACTTTACCTTGTTGAATTTTGCGCCATTCATCGTATTTCTCCCCGACAGATAGCCCGCTATGTAGTACAGCAACTAGCTCACCGAAGCGCGAGCGAAAGCGTTCTGTCATCTGTGGCGTTAGTGAAATTTCAGGCACGAGCATAATCGCCTCTTTGCCATCCTGTAACGCCTGCCAAATCGCCTGCAAATACACCTCAGTTTTCCCACTACCTGTTATACCGTGTAATAGAAAGGTTTCATTATGACGTCTTTCCATAGCTGCTGTAATCTGATTTAATGCTTTCTGTTGTTCATCTGTTAACTGTAAGGCGGTCGTCTGCTCTACATCCTTTGTAAAGGGGTCGCGATACACCTCTTCTTGAATATATTGTGCAGCACCACTTTCGATAAGTGCCTGTAAAACACTTGCTGTTACACCGACCTGCTCATAAATTGCATCAGGGGAAAACACTTCACCACAATGTGCCTGCATCCACTGTACTAATTGGATTTGCTTCTTTGCTCGCTTTGATAATTGCTGTTCAATTTTTGTTAAATAAGCAACATCAGCATGAATTTGCACTTTGCGAATTTCTTTAATATTTCCTTGTTGCCTTACTTCATTTTCAAGGCGCACCTGTTGCTGTTTTATCGCCTGCTTCAACTCTTTTAGCAGCCCTTGCTTGTCAAATTGCTTAAAATTCACTTTTGATGACTTTTGGAAAAGGGCTGCTATGAAAGGAGATAGCGCTTCAAGCGGCGCTTGTAAATGAACCATTTTTTCATATTTCGCTCTTAAAGCCGACGGCAGCATCACTTGCAATGCGTCAATTTCATAGCAAATTGTTTCTTTTTTTAACCACTTTGCCAATGCTAGCATTTCTTCTGTTAGCACAGGCTCCATATCTAATACTTGCGCCACTGGCTTGATTTTATCTAACGGTACATCTGTCTCACTTCCAAGCTCAACAACAAAGCCGAGCACATTGCGCGGTCCAAATGGTACTTTGACACGACAGCCACATTCGATTAAATCGTACCAATCAGCCGGCACGATATAATCGAATGGACGGTCGACAGGGTATGCTGCCACATCTACAATTACTTTCGCAATACGTGTCATTACTGCTCTTCTCTTTCACTTTGCCCGGCAAAATGCGCAAGCACAAGCGCTGTAATTTTTTCTGGCTCCTCCAAACGTCCTTTACCGATATAGCCGCACGCTAAAAATCCTTCCGAAGGTTCAATAAACTGATAGCCATCTTCGTGAAGTTGCTGGATATTACGTTTAACCGCTGGATGGTCGTACATATGGACATTCATTGCGGGCGCAATCCACACAGAAGCTGTTGTCGCTAGCAAAGTTGTTGTAACCATATCATCTGCGATACCGTTTGCTAGCTTTCCAATAACATTGGCTGTTGCAGGCGCGACAAGCACAAGGTCAGCCCAATCAGCCAAATCAATATGGGCAATAACACTCGAATCCTTTTCATCAAATGTATCAAAAAAAACATCATTTTTAGACATTACTTGGAAGCTTAACGGATTGACAAATTGCCTTGCCGACGCAGTCATAATAACTTTTACATTCATTCCTGCCTGCGCTAGCTTACTTACGAGAGCAACCGCCTTATAAACAGCAATTCCACCTGTCACACATAGTAAAATATTTTTTTTGCTCATTGATTTCCCACCCTTTCAAACGATAAGCTCCCAAAGAACATTTCCTCGGGAGCTAAATAGTAGTTTTTAAGTAGTTTTAGATTTCATCCTCGTAAACAGTTGAAGCATCCTGTGCCTCTTTGCGTAAAACACCTGCTGCTACTTCTTCTAATGCACGTCCTACTGGCTTATACGATACGTATTTACCAAGCTTCTCGCCACCTTGCTCTTGCATTTGGCGTGCTCGCTTTGAAGCTAAGCTCACAAGCGAATATTTTGAATCGATTTCTTTTTTTAACGCATCTACTGATGGGTATAACATAAATTATTCTCCTCTCAACATTGACAAGTATATTTTTTCGACGCGCTCACGTCTACAATGCTCTGCTTTAATAATAGCATTAATTTTATCACATGCATTTTGAACTTCATCATTTTCTACAACATAATCATAAAGGCTCATCATTTCCAGCTCTTCTCGCGCTGTGGCAATACGCTTGGCAATAATATCCTCAGTTTCTGTTCCTCGTCCAACTAGTCGCTCCTTTAATTCTGAAAGACTTGGCGGCGCTAAAAAAATAAATAACGCATCGGGAGCTTTCGTGCGAATTTGCGCTGCTCCTTGCACCTCAATTTCTAAAAATACATCTCGCCCCGCAGCGAGCGTATCATTTACGTAAGTAAGTGGCGTGCCGTAGTAATTGCCGACAAACTCAGCATGCTCTAGTAACCCCCCCTGTTCAATCAACGCTTCGAACTCCTCGCGCGTTTTAAAAAAATAGTCTACACCGTCTACTTCTCCTTCGCGAGGCTGACGTGTCGTCATTGAAATCGAATATTCATAATTTGTATTCGCTTGTGAAAATAGCTCTTTACGAACCGTTCCTTTTCCGACACCAGAAGGGCCGGACAATACGATTAATAAGCCGCGTTGTTTTTTCATTGATTATTAAATCTCCCTTTAGCTATTCAATATTTTGAACTTGCTCACGCATTTTCTCTAAAATGGCCTTCGCTTGCACGACTGCAATCGAGCTCTCGGAGGACTGATTTTTCGAACCAATTGTATTGATTTCTCGATGCATTTCCTGCATTAAAAAATCGAGCTTACGACCAATAGCCCCTTGCTCCTCCAACGTTTCCTCAAGCTGACCAAAATGACTATCAAGACGATCTAGCTCCTCTGTAATATCTACACGCTCTGCGAATAATGCCACTTCCATTAACAACCGTTCTTCTAGTAGCTGCCCACTAGCAATTTCTTCAATTCGTGTTTTTAAGCGCTCACGGTATTTCATTACCGCATCAGAAGATGTGGCACGAATCTTTGCTATTTGCTGCTGCAATTGTTCTTTATATTGTAACATAACTAGCTTCAACTCTTGTCCTTCACGCTCACGCATCTGCACTAAATTTTCAATCGCTTCCTGCATCGCTCGCTCTACAGAAGCAAGTAGACCATCCTGTACTGCCTCCCGTTTTTCTACGACAAGCACTTGGTCAAGCATCGCAATTTCCTGCATCGACCACTTTTCCTGCATAACGATTTTTTGTGATAATTCTTCTTTCGCATTTATGTATGCTTCGAGTAAAGGCCAATTTATTTGTACATGCTGCTCTTCTGCCTGAAGTTCTTTCATAACAATTAATACATCTAACTTTCCGCGTGAAATAGCGGTGGAAAGCATTTTTTTTGCTAAAACCTCTGCTTCCATCCATTCTTTCGGAAATTTTGTGCTTATTTCTAAAAATCGATGATTCACAGCACGAACTTCAACCGTTAATTGATACGATTTTGTCGTTGTGACACCCCTGCCAAAGCCTGTCATACTACGCACCAAGGTCCGTCACACCTTCCTTTAAAATACTGCACACCATTATAACATAGGATGGTATATTTTTTCCTACATTTTAAAGAAAAACATTCAACTAGAGTATTATCGGTAAAAAATGCTATGATTAAGTGAATCAAGTATTGAACGAAAGAGGAATGAATATGGCTTTTGATGGATTATTTACACGCGCAATTGCGCAGGAGCTTCAACAATTAGTATCAGGACGTATTACAAAAATTCACCAGCCAAATGCCATGGAAGTAATGCTTCATATTCGGGCAAACGGCACAAATCATAAATTAATTATTTCAATTCATCCTTCCTACGCACGCATACATTTAACAGAGCAGACGATTGATAACCCACCCGAGCCGCCAATGTTTTGCATGCTGCTGCGCAAGCATTTGGAAGGGGGCTTTATTCATGCCATTACGCAGGATGGCACAGAGCGCATATTGCATATGGTCGTGGAGAGCAAAAATGAGGTTGGCGACAAAATTATGCGCAAGCTTATTATCGAAATTATGGGCAGACATAGCAACTGTCTATTAGTTGATGCGGTAAATGATAAAATTCTCGATAGCTTAAAGTATTTACCGCCTTCCTTAAATAGCTACCGTACTGTTTTACCGGGGCAGCCTTATATCGCACCACCTGCGCAGCATAAGGTAAATCCATATACAGTTACAGAGGAAGAGATAAAGGACTTTTTTGCAGAGCCCAAAAGCGCTAAGGAAGTAGTCGCACATTTTGCTGGCTTCTCACCGCTACATGCGGAGGAATTATTAGCACGTTTAGCACATGGAGTCGCAGCATTTCAGCTATTTTTACAGGAATTGACGAATGCCATGAGCCCTACTTATATTGATAGGGATGGCAAAGCTGTTTTTTCACCATGCTCATTAACGCATTTAACTGGGCAAGCTGCTACATACCCAACGCTAGGCGCACTTTTGGACCGTGTCTTTTTTGCACGTGCAGAGCGTGACCGTGTCAAACAACAAGCTGGTGATTTAGAGCGCTGGCTTAGCAATGAGGTAGATAAGCTCAAGCTGAAAACGAAAAAGCTTGAAAAGGATTACGAGCAAGCCTCTAAGCTAGACCAATTACAGCTTTACGGCGAGCTGTTAATGGCTAATATTTATCAATTTGAAAAAGGGCAAGAAAATGTAACTGTTGAAAATTACTATACTGGTGAATCAGTGACAATTGCCATTAACCCGCGCAAAACGCCAATTGACAATGCCCAGCATTATTATCAGCGCTATAATAAAGCGAAAAATGCACTTGTTATGATTGAGAAGCAGCTAGAAAAAACGCATGCAGATATCGACTATTTCGAAATGCTCGCACAGCAGGTGGCACAAGCTGCACCGAGCGATATTGAGGAAATTCGCGAGGAACTAGCTGAGCAAGGCTTTTTACGTCTGCGTGCCTCGAAAAAAAAGAAAAAGCCGACAAAGCCTATGCCTGAAGCCTTTTTATCTTCAACAGGTATAACTATTTCCGTCGGTAAAAATAATAAACAAAATGATTTTTTAACATTTAAGCTCGCAAAGAAAAATGATATTTGGCTACACACAAAAGATATCCCAGGCTCGCACGTTGTTATTCATAGCGAAACACCTGACGAAACGACATTACATGAAGCCGCAGTGCTCAGCGCCTATTTCAGTAAAGCACGAGAATCTTCATCCGTACCAGTTGACTACACAGAAATCCGTCAAGTCAAAAAGCCAAATGGCGCAAAGCCCGGCTTCGTCATTTATTTTGAGCAAAAAACATTGTACGTAACACCAGATGAGGAATTGGTACTACGCCTGAAGAAAAAATAATAGTTAGGTGGCACCCAACAAGCTGTGCAGTTGCTAGCTTGTTGGGCGCTGATGTTTCAATAAAATCGTCGCTCATTAAAAACACAAGAGTTTTATGATTTTCTGTTGAAGTTAAAATAAAATAAATTTTTCACTGCTTTGGAAAAAACTTAACTTTTTTGGACAATCCTTATGGCGAAGTATTTTAGCAAACTTTTTTCACTTTTCTATTTCAAAAATATTCTGAATATTGTATAATGAGAAAATATTCTATTCGGAGGTGCTACATATGCCATATCAATCCTATTTAGACCAAGTACAAAGTAAGTATCCTTACACATATGAGGATTCTTGCGAAAATAATGATTCTTACTTACACGAGGAACGTTGTGAGGACACGTTCGACCATTTTGGCGACAATGATTTCTAACAGAGGGGTACTCGTTATGACAATTAGTGATATTTAGAAAATGTATGGTGAACGATGCCATACATTTTTTAGTGTAAGTAAACATCATTTACAAAACGAAGGAGCAACGACTTATGACACTACTTAATCCAACATCTTTTCCTAATTGGCTTTTACAAGATTTTAAAACAACAAAACTTAGATGAAATCACAACGATTTTTGAACAACATGCCACAGAAAAGAGTTTGCCCATTACACACTCTCGCTACATTGTGAAAGCAGTAATTTAACTTTTTTCAGCAATAATTTTTGCGACGAGTAACCGCAGGAGCACATAATTTTTGCGACGAATAACCGCAGAAGCATATGTTTTTTACGTGTTTACTCCACGTTTAGACTATTGCGCAATTTTTATTCCACGTTTTTTAGCTTTTATTCCACGTTTTTTAGCTTTTATTCCACGTTTTTAGAGGTTTATTCCACGTTTTCTATTTTTAAAGCTAAAAAAGAGAGGTTAGGGCATAACTTTATTATTTTGAAAAATGACGAAAATAGATAAAAATTTTTCCGCTTTATGGAGTTAAATATTCCGTCTTAAATCAAAAAAATGTTAGACCCATTAGATTACGGTCTAACATTTTTTCTTTTTGTCCCAGCCTCTTACATCTTTAAAGAAAGTTCAGCTATCTGCCAAGCTTTCTATCCGTTGTGCTCCTGCGGTGGCTCTGCCATCCTCGTCGCATGTAAAACTTAAAGCTCTCCGGCTTTAAGTTTTACATGCCACTCCTTTAAAAATGGTATCTGTTCTTCTGAGATTGTGCCTGATTCCGAGGCTGCTTCTACTAAGTAATCGAAGTTTGTTAGTGATACATAGTGTACGCCGATTTCATCAAAGGCTTTTTCTGCTTTTGGTAGGTTGTATGTGTAGACACATACAACGCCTACGACTTCACAGCCTGCTGCGCGTAAAGCTTCTACTGCTGTGATAGATGAGCCACCTGTTGAGACGATGTCTTCTACTACGACTACTTTTTGTCCAGCTGCGTATTTACCTTCGATTTGGTTGCCGCGGCCGTGTTCCTTTGCTTTCGAGCGCACGTAGACCATTGGTAACTGTAAAATATCCGCTACCCATGCAGCGTGAGGGATGCCGGCTGTTGCTGTGCCTGCTACAACTTCTGTCTCTGGGAAAAATTCTTTAATATTTGCTGCTAAGCCGTTTGCAATTTGCTTGCGGATGGCTGGGTCTGAAATTGTTAGGCGTGTATCACAGTAAATTGGTGATTTAATGCCTGATGCCCATGTGAATAAATTTGTTGGATTTAATTCTACTGCTCCTACTTGCAACATTGCATGAGCGATTTCTTTTTGTAATGCCATGTTATTTTGCCTCCCATAATTGACAAACTTCTTTGTATGCCTGTACTGGATTTGCTGCACCTGTAATCGCACGTCCAACAACGATATGCGTTGAGCCGTCACGTTTTGCGCCATCTGGCGTAGCAATACGTTTTTGGTCATGTGCATCTCCGCCTAACATGCGAATACCCGGTGTTACACGTAAAAAATCTTCTCCACATGCTTCAGCAATTGCCTTTGCCTCGTGCACAGAGCAAACGACACCGTTTAAACCTGCCTCTTTCGTTAATTTTGCATAATGCAAAACAGATTCCTGCAAGGATAATGCGATTTTTTGCTCCGCTTGCATTTGCTCTTCTGTTGTCGATGTTAATTGTGTGACAGCGATTAATATTGGGCGCTTGTTACCTGCCGCTGTTCCTGCCTCTAGACCTTCTAAAGCGCCCTCCATCATCGGTTTGCCACCTGCTGCATGGACATTGATTAAATCAATGCCTAAGCGTGCTAAACCTTTCATTGCAGATCGCACTGTGTTCGGAATATCATGGAGTTTTAAATCTAAAAAGATTGCGTGCCCCTGCTCTTTTATTTTATTCACAATGCTTGGACCTTCCTGCATATAAAGCTCCATGCCGACTTTTACGAACAATGGCTCATTAAATTGCTGTAAAAAGTGAAACACTTCTTTCTCGCTTGGAAAGTCAAGCGCAATAATCGGTTTGTTGTTCATTAACGGTGACTCCTTCCGATAATTTCTGAAATATGACCTACACCTAGCTCATCTAGCTTTGCTGGCAATGCCTCGATAATATTTGGACAAACGAAATGGTCGACGAAGTTTGCTGTACCAACCGCTACCGCTGAAGCACCTGCCGACATAAAATCAATAACGTCCTGTACGTTCGTAACGCCACCCATGCCGATAATTGGAATAGTAACTGCCTTATATACTTCGTAAACCATGCGAATCGCAACAGGCTTTACCGCAGGGCCAGATAGCCCCCCTGTTCCATTAGCGATTACAGGCTTTCCTGTTTTTTCGTGTAGACGCATGCCGACTAATGTATTAATCATCGTAATACCGTCTGCACCGCCCGCTTCTACTGCCTTTGCGATATCTACAACACTCGTAACATTCGGTGATAGCTTTACATAAACTGGAACGCTTGATACAGCCTTCACCGCCGCGGTTAATTCCTGTGCTGTTGCAGGGTCTGTTCCAAACTGGATACCGCCACATTTAACATTCGGACAAGAAATATTGAGCTCTAGTGCTTTAACATTTGCCGCGGTCGAAATTTGGCGTGCCACCTCTACATAGTCAGCCACCTCTGTGCCTGCTACATTGGCGATAATCGGCACATCATAGCCTTCTAAAAACTTCAATTCTTCGTTCATTACTTTTTCAAGACCAGGGTTTTGTAGCCCGATTGCGTTTAACATGCCCGCTGCTGTTTCGGCTACACGTGGTGTTGGATTGCCCGCGCGAGTTTCTAGCGTTGTAGCCTTAATCATTATAGCGCCTAGCTTTGATAAATCATAAAGCTGCGCATATTCACGTCCGAAGCCAAAGCAGCCAGATGCTGGCATAATCGGGTTTTTTAACGATAATCCGGGTAACTCTAAATTGATACGGCTCATAATTGGACAACTCCTTTCGGGAATACCGGCCCATCTGAGCACACCTTTACATAATCTTTCTCCACCTGCTCTGTCGTTTGGCAAACGCAGGCGAAGCAAGCGCCGATACCGCAGCCCATGCGCTCCTCAAATGATAAATAGCCCTCTTTATGTGGATAAGTATTTTCCATTGCTTTTAACATCGGCAATGGACCACAACAATAAAACACATCAAATTCTGGCTTTAAGTCGTCTAACAATGTCGTGACAAAACCTTTCGTCCCTTTTGTTCCATCTACCGTTACATAATATGTGTCGCCTAGCTTGTTAAACTGTTGCTCATAAAATGTCACGTTATCGGATTGGAAGCCAAGAACGTGAATTGTGCGTACACCACGCGCATTAAGCTGCTTTGACAACTCATGGAGTGGTGGTACACCAATTCCCCCACCTACTAAAAGCGCTGTTCCATCAACAGGGGCTGCTTCAACAGGAAAACCATGACCAAGTGGACCGAGCACGTCAATTTCTTGACCGGCAACTGCTAATGATAGCACAGTTGTTCCTCGACCTTCCGCGCGATAGATCATTGTAAATTG
Source organism: Metasolibacillus sp. FSL K6-0083 (assembly GCF_038630865.1). Classification (NCBI taxonomy): domain Bacteria; kingdom Bacillati; phylum Bacillota; class Bacilli; order Caryophanales; family Caryophanaceae; genus Metasolibacillus; species Metasolibacillus sp. FSL K6-0083. The sequence continues at coordinate 1,485,678 of NZ_CP152046.1, forward strand.
TTGATTTTCCTTGTTGACATCAGCAATACTAATTGGTCGACGCAATAGCGGCTCAAATGTATCCGATACTTTGACATGAACGAACTGCCCAGGACTCATATCCTGGACAAGCTCTCCTTGTAGTACAAGCTCAAAAATATTATGAGCGATTTTTACTTGGCGAACGACTGTCATACGCTCACTTCGAATCATGATTACTTAACCTCCGCTTTTGGCATTTCTTCTGCTGTAAATGTCATTGATTCAATAACGCGCAGCATCGCCTCCGCTGTATCTAGCGATGTTAAACATGGCACACCATTTTCTACAGATTCACGACGAATGCGGAAGCCATCGCGTGCAGGCTGTTTACCTTTTGTTAATGTGTTGATAACTAACTGTGCCTCACCATTTTGAATCACATCGATTAGTGTTTTGCCTTTTGCACCGATTTTTTCAACAACATCTGTGCGTATACCAGCGGCTTCGAAGCTTCTTGCTGTACCTTCTGTTGCCATAATGCGGTAACCGACCTTTGAGAAGCGTTTTGCGATAGCAATCGCTTCTTCCTTATCTTTATCAGACACAGTGAATAATACTGTACCGTATGTTTTAATCTCAGTTCCAGCAGCTACTAAACCTTTGTAAAGTGCCTTTTCTAATGTAGCGTCTTTGCCCATTACTTCGCCTGTTGATTTCATTTCAGGGCCTAATGTAATGTCTACGCGACGCAGCTTCGCGAATGAAAATACTGGCACTTTAACAAATACGCCTGATTGCTCAGGAGCTAAACCAGTTGGATAGCCTTGCGCTGGAATTGCTTGTCCTAAAATAGCTTTTGTTGCGATATTTGCCATTGGGATGTTCGTAATTTTACTTAAAAATGGTACTGTACGCGATGAACGAGGATTTACTTCGATTACATAAATTTCTCCTTCGCTCATAACATATTGAATATTCATTAAACCAACGATCCCTAGGCCCCTTGCTAGACGTGTCGTATAATCAACTAACGTTTCCTTTTGCGCATCTGTTAGCTTTTGTGGTGGATACACAGAAATCGAGTCACCAGAGTGTACGCCTGCGCGCTCAATATGCTCCATAATGCCCGGAATCAATACATTTTCACCGTCGCAAATCGCATCAACTTCAATTTCCTGCCCCGTTAAATAGCGGTCAACGAGCACCGGATGGTCTGGAGAAGCCTCAACCGCATGCTCCATATAATGAGCTAATTCTTCCATGTTATAAACGATTTCCATTGCGCGACCGCCAAGTACATACGACGGACGTACTAATACTGGGAAGCCAAGCTTTTCAGCAATTGCCATTGCACCTTCTGCTGAAGTAGCTGTATCGCCAGGGGGCTGTGGAATATTCAATTCTTTTAAGGCATGTTCAAATTTATCACGGTTTTCCGCGCGGTCAATATCTTCCAATGACGTACCTAAAATTTTCACACCGTTTGCTTCTAGTTTGTCCGCTAAATTAATCGCTGTTTGCCCACCGAATTGCACAACAACGCCGATTGGTTGTTCTAAGTCGATAATGTGCATAACATCCTCAATCGTTAATGGCTCGAAATACAGCTTATCTGAAATTGAGAAGTCTGTTGATACAGTTTCAGGATTTGAGTTAATAATAATCGCCTCATAGCCTGCCTCTTGAATCGCCCATACAGAGTGTACTGTTGCATAGTCGAACTCTACACCTTGACCGATGCGAATTGGACCTGAACCTAATACAACAACAGACGGCTTATCCGTGCGTACGGATTCATTTTCTTCTTCGTATGTGCCGTAGAAATACGGTGTTTGTGATTCAAATTCCGCTGCACAAGTATCAACCATTTTGTAAACAGGGATAATGCCATGCTCTTTACGGAAGTCATAAACAGCTTCTGGCGTTGTTTCCCAAAGCTCTGCAATCTTTTTATCCGCGAAGCCTAAGCGTTTTGCTGAACGCAATACGTCCTGATTATTTTTATTAGTAGCTAATGTGCTTTCCATTGCAACAATTTTTTCTAATTTTTTCAGGAACCATAAGTCGATTGCTGACCATTCATGAATTTGCTCGATTGTTACACCACGGCGTAACGCCTCACCGATAAAGAATAAACGCTCATCTCCTGCTTTACGGATACGCTTTTCTATCCACGTATCTGTCAGTTCTTCAGGATGCTTCATTTCAATATGAACATGACCTGTTTCAAGTGAGCGAACAGCCTTTAATAACGCTTCTTCAAATGTGCGACCAAGTGCCATTACCTCACCAGTTGCCTTCATTTGCGTACCTAAATTACGCTTTGCTGATTCGAATTTATCAAATGGCCAGCGTGGAATTTTTGCTACGATATAGTCAATTGACGGCTCAAAGCATGCAAATGTTGAGCCTGTAACAGGGTTTTTAATTTCATCTAAAGTTAAGCCGACTGCGATTTTTGCTGCTAGCTTTGCAATAGGATAGCCTGTTGCCTTCGATGCTAGTGCAGATGAACGCGAAACACGTGGGTTAACTTCAATTACATAGTATTGGAAGCTATTTGGGTCTAGTGCCAATTGGACATTACAACCACCTTCAATTTTCAATGCCCGAATAATGTCTAAAGAAATATTACGCAGCATTTGATATTCACGGTCAGATAATGTTTGAACTGGTGCAACTACGATTGAATCACCTGTATGAATACCTACAGGGTCAAAGTTTTCCATGCTACATACAACGATTGCATTATCAGCAGCATCACGCATTACTTCATACTCAATCTCTTTAAAGCCCGCAATTGATTTTTCAAGTAAGCATTGTGTTACTGGTGAATATTTTAAACCTGACGTTACAATTTCTTCTAGCTCCTGGTCGTTATGACAAATACCACCACCTGTACCGCCTAAAGTGAAGGCAGGGCGTACAATAACTGGGAAACCGATTTTTTCAACAAAGCGTTTTGCCTCTTCTAAATTGTGGATAATATCTGACTCTGGTACAGGTGCACCTAATTCATACATTAAATTACGGAATAAATCACGGTCCTCTGCTTTATGAATCGCATCAAGCTTCGTTCCTAAAATTTCAATGCCCAGCTCATCTAAAATGCCCGATTCATGTAATTCAATCGCCATGTTTAAGCCTGTTTGTCCACCTAATGTTGGTAAAAGAGCATCTGGGCGTTCTTTACGTAAAATACGTGAAACAAATTCTAATGAAATCGGCTCGATGTACACTTTATCTGCAATTTCTGTATCCGTCATAATTGTCGCAGGATTTGAGTTAATTAAAATGACGCGGTAGCCCTCTTCTTTTAATGATAAACAAGCTTGTGTACCAGCATAGTCAAACTCTGCAGCTTGACCGATAACGATTGGACCTGATCCGATAACTAAAATTGAATTTATATCTGTACGTTTAGGCATGTTTTTTCTCCTTTTCTGCTTCCATCATGTCAATGAATTCGTCGAATAAGTGATTTGAATCTTCCGGGCCTGGTGATGCTTCAGGGTGATATTGCACAGTAAAGATTGGGTATGTTTTATGACGTAATCCTTCAACTGTTCCATCATTTAATGCAATATGTGTAATTTCTAAATCAGTATTTGCTAATGACTCTGCATCCACTGCATAGCCATGGTTTTGAGATGTTAATTCAGTACGTCCTGTGCGCAAATCTTTCACTGGGTGATTAGCCCCGCGATGTCCGAATGGTAATTTAAAGCTTGTTGCGCCGCTTGCTAATGCAAAGAGCTGGTGACCTAAGCAAATACCGAACATCGGCACTTTCCCAATTAAATTTTTAATTGTTTCGATACCCTCTGTTACATCTGCTGGATTGCCCGGACCGTTTGATAGCATAATGCCATCTGGATGCCACGCTAAAATTTGCTCTGCTGATGTATTGTAAGGTACGACAAGTACATCACAATCACGTTTATTCAGCTCTCGCAAAATACCGTGCTTCATGCCGAAATTCATGACAACAACGCGCTTGCCACGCCCCGGTGATGGATAAGCTGCTTTAGGTGATACCTCTCTTACATGGTGTGTAATAAGTGGCGTCGCTTGTAAATGTGCGACGATTTCTTCTACATTCACTTCCTCATCCGCAGCAGTTAAAATGGCGCGTACTACACCTTTTGAGCGAATAATGCGCGTTAGTTTACGTGTATCGATGCCCTCAATTCCCGGGATATCTTGGCTTTTCAAATAATCATTTAATGTCATGTCACAGCGGAAGTTTGATGGATACTCCTCTAGCTCACGCACTACAAAGCCACGAATTGTTGGCGTAATTCCTTCAAAATCATCTCGGTTAATACCGTAATTCCCGATTAAAGGATATGTTAACGTTACGATTTGTCCATAAAAGGATGGGTCTGATAATGTTTCCTGATAGCCAGTCATACCTGTTGTAAATACGACCTCCCCTTGTGAAGCTCTATCACTACCAAATGCGATACCGTTGAATACTGTACCGTCTTCTAAAATTAATGAGCGCTTTTTCATTATTATTGTGCCTCCTCGTATGCGATTTTGCCTTCAACCATCGTTAATATTGGCCAGCCCTTAGCGACCCAACCATTAAATGGTGTATTACGACCTTTTGTTACAAATCCTTCTGCATCGACTGTTTGCTCTTTCGTTAAATCAATAATTGTTAAATCCGCCGATGCACCTACTGTTAATGTGCCATATGGCAAATCAAAAATTTGAGAAGGCTTCACTGTCATCCAGTCAATTAATTGCTTTAATGTCCATTTCCCTGTTTCAACAAAGCTTGTATATAACAATGGGAAGGCTGTTTCAAAGCCTACGATGCCGAATGGTGCGCCTACCATACCGCAGCACTTTTCCTCTACTGTATGTGGCGCATGGTCTGTTGCGATGCAATCAATCGTGCCATCTAATAATGCTGCATGTAAAGAATCTTTATCATCTGCTGCACGTAGTGGTGGATTCATTTTCCAATTCGCATCATCTGAAGGAATGTCCATTTCCTCTAGCAATAAATGATGTGGGCATACCTCAGCCGTTACACGAATGCCTGCTGCCTTTGCATCACGTACTGCACGTACAGACTCCTTCGTTGAGACATGACAAACATGGTAGCGTGCGCCTGCTGCTTCCGCTAATAAGACGTCACGTGCAATTTGCACCGATTCACAAATCGAAGGAATACCCGGTAAGCCAAGCTCTTTATTACGTTTGCCCTCATGCATCACACCTTCGTAAATTAAAGAGTTATCTTCACAGTGTGCGACAACGATTGCATCAAGGCGAGCTGCTTCCTTCATTTGCTCATACATCGTTGCTGCTAGCTGAATACCTACACCATCATCTGAAAAGGCTACTGCACCATGAGCTTTAAGTTCTTCCATATTTGTACGCACTTCACCGGAGATATCTTTCGTTAGCGAGCCATAAGGCAATACGCGAATAACTGCACTTTCTTTAATCAAGCCTTGAATTAATTGCATATTTTCAACTGAATCTGGTACTGGCTTCGTATTTGGCATGGCACAAATTGTTGTAAAGCCACCTTTTGCTGCTGATGCTGTACCAGTAGCAATCGTTTCTTTATGCTCAAAGCCCGGTTCACGTAAATGTGTATGAACATCGACAAAGCCCGGTGCTACTAAATTCCCTTGACCATCAATGACTTGTGCGGAGGCTGGTTGTTCGCCACCAATTGCTGTAATTTTACCTTCTTCAATTGTAATGCTTGTCGTTACTAGCTCACTTGCTTCATTCACCATTTTTACGTTATGGATAAAAGTTGTCATGTTATTCTCTCTCCTTCAGAATTGTTTCTAAAATAGCCATACGTGCATAGACGCCGTTTCGCACTTGCTGGAAAATACGTGAACGCTCACATTCTACAAGTTGGTCGGCAATTTCAACATCGCGATTTACTGGGGCAGGATGCATAATAATGGCCCCCTTCTTCATTTGTGCCTCACGCGCTACCGTTAAACCATATTGCTCATGATAGCTTTCTTTAGAAAAGCTCTTACTTACTGAATGACGCTCATGCTGAATGCGTAGTAGCATAATGACATCACTATCTTGAATCAAATCATCCCATGAATGATGTGCTTCAAAGTGACCCGCCCATTCTGCCGGACATAGAAAGCGTACATTCGCACCTAGCCTTGTCAATGCAGCTGCATTCGACTTTGCCACACGACTATGAGATATATCCCCCACAATCGTAATATTTAAGTTTTCAAATGTGCCAAACTCTTTTTGAATCGTGTATAAATCAAGCAGACTTTGCGATGGATGCTGCCCTGCTCCATCCCCTGCATTGATTACAGCGCAATTAATTCCCTCTAAAAGCTCATTGTAATATTCATCTTCCTTTGCACGAATGATGACTGCATCTAGTCCAATCATTTCAAGTGTCTTTACCGTATCGTACATCGTTTCACCCTTTAGTGCACTTGAAAATTCGGCATCGAATGGAATGACTGTACAGCCTATACGGCGCTCAGCCATTTCAAAGCTTGTTTTCGTTCTCGTGCTAGGCTCAAAAAATAAATTAGCGACATTGTAGGAGCGCAATAACTTTGACGGCTCCCCATTTTCAAAAGCTTTCGCTCGCTCTAAAATGTGTAAAATTTCTTCATTTGTTAAATGCTCCATGGATAATAAATTTTTCATTTGACTGCCTCCATTTACAATGTGCTAAATTCTCATTACAACGCTTCTTGAAGTCTAAAATTCTCGAAAATATTCGCTTCAATAGGCTTTTATTGTCCCATTACTTTTCCTCGAAGCTGTTAACCTCTTTTTCGCGACCAGGTAATAATAAGTTTAATAAGACACCGACAATTGCTGCGAGCGCCATTCCTTCTACTTTAAATGCGCTTGTGAAGTGGAAGGCTGCACCGCCTATACCGATGACTAAAATAACGGATGAAATAACTAAATTACGATTGTTGCCGAAGTCAATATTATTTTCTACAAGCATACGTAGACCGCTTGAAGCGATAATCCCGAATAGCAAAATGGAAATACCACCGAGCACTGCTGTTGGAATCGTTTGAATTAATGCCATTGCTTTCCCAATGAAGGAGAAGATAATCGCAAGTACGGCTGCGCCTAGAATGACATAAACCGAATAAACACGCGTGATGGCTAGTACACCGATATTTTCACCATATGTTGTTTTTGGCGGACCACCGATTAAAGCACTTAAAAATGTGCCAAGCCCATCCCCTAAAATCGAACGATGCAAGCCAGGGTCCTTAATATAATTGCGATTAACAACCTTTCCTAATACAAGCTGATGTCCGATATGCTCTGATAATGTGACGATGACAATTGGAACCATCGCCCAAAAGATTGTTGACGTAATAGCAAATTCATAATGCACGCCTGGTATTAAAAAGTCTGGCATTGCGAGCCAGCTCGCTTCTTTCACTGCTGTGAAATCAACAATTCCGATAAGTACCGCATAGATATAGCCGATAACTATGCCGAGTAAAATCGGCATTGCACTTAAAATGTTTTTGAAATAGACCGTGAAAATAATCGCTGCAAATAATGTGACTAATGCCACTGTGAAATGCTTAAAGCTATAAACGCTTGCTAGCACCGTTTCTCCTGTTGCCTCATCGAGCGTTTCTACCGTTATGTTCATCGCCATATCGACGGCTGTTCCTGCTAGTGCCAAACCGATGACCATAATAACAGGTGCGACAACGATTGGCGGTAAAATATTCATTAACCATTTATAGCCTGTTTTCCATATAATTAATGCAACAATTCCATATGTAACACCGACTAGCATCGCCCCAATCATCGCGTTTCCAGGGTTCATATTTTGGCCATTCTCTAGCCCGCCTGAGGCAACCAAAATCGGCGCAATAAAGGCGAAGGAGGAACCTAAGTATGCAGGTACTTTAAATTGAGTAATTAATAAAAATACAATTGTTGCAATCCCGCTCGTTAAGAGGGCCATTGCAGGGCTTAGCCCTACTAGCTTTGGCACTAAAATTGTCGCACCAAACATTGCGAACATATGCTGGAAACTTAATGTTATTAATTGAATAGTTGATGGTCTTTCACGAATATCTAACAGTGGCTTTGACATATTGTTCCTCCTAATTTTACTACTCATTATTTTTATGAATGCTTACTTGGTCTAATCCGTCTACTTCAACTAAGCTAACGACGATGCGTTCTTGTCCAGATGTCGGTATGTTTTTCCCTACATAGTCCGCACGAATTGGCAATTCACGATGTCCTCGGTCAACTAAAACAGCGAGTTGAATTTGTGCTGGTCGACCCAAATCCATTACCGCATCGAGCGCGGCACGTACTGTACGTCCTGTATATAGCACATCATCGATTAAGACGATTTTTTGTTCGCTCACTTGATAATCAATCGCTACTTGCTGTACTTGTGCTTCCTCTTGATTTTCTGTCAAGTCGTCGCGGTATAATGTAATATCTAGCTCCCCTGTGCGAATCGGTTGCCCTTCGATAGCTTCAATGCGCTCTGCTAGCCGCCTCGCTAAATAGGCCCCCCGCGTTTTAATCCCTACTAAAATACACTCTTCAATTCCTTTGTTACGCTCAATTATTTCATGCGCGATACGTGTTAAGGCGCGATTCATTGAGGCGCTATCAAGCAAAACATTTATATTTGACATACGGTATCCCCTTTCTAAATTATGCAAAAAAGCCTCTCAAGCAGTTGCTTGAGAGGCTGAAAATTCCATGTTGAAATAACGTGTAGCAAGAATTTTGCGCACAAAAATCCCCTACACTTCACAAGTTCCCTTCTCAGCCTCTCTGGACTGCCATTAAAGGTGCAATATTCGCTTTTACTGTTACTCAGTATAATACTATCGTTAGTTGATGTCAATAACTACTCGCGCAACTCCGCAAGCAATTGTTCAAAATCCTTTGGTAGCGCTGCTGAAAATTCTAAATACCCGCCTGTTGCAGGGTGGACAAAGCCTAATACACCCGCATGTAGCACTTGTCCATTGAAATCAATTGTTTTCTTCGGTCCATATTTCGGGTCACCTACTAGTGGAAATCCAATATATTGCATATGGACGCGAATTTGATGCGTACGCCCTGTTTCCAAACGGCATTCCACTAAAGTATAATCCCCTAGGCGTTCTATCACTTGGAAATGGGTAACAGCATGCTTGCCATTATCAACAACAGCCTGCTTTTGACGATCCTTTGTATCGCGTCCAATTGGTGCATCAATTGTCCCTTTATCATGCGCGATATGACCGTGTACCAATGCTGTATATTTGCGTGTCACTGATTTTGCTACGAGCTGGTTTACTAATGATTCATGCGCCGTATCATTTTTAGCCACCATCAATAAACCCGATGTATCTTTGTCGATGCGATGGACAATACCAGGTCGCAATACACCATTAATTCCTGATAAATCTTTGCAATGATGCATTAATCCATTGACAAGTGTACCGCTCATATGCCCCGGTGCAGGGTGCACAACCATCCCTTTTGGCTTGTTAACAACGACTACATCTGCATCCTCATAAACGATGTCTAGTGCTAAATTTTCAGCAACGACTTCTAATTGCTCAGGCTCCGGAACATCGACTTCAATAATATCGCCCTCCCTCACCTTATACTTTGCTTTAACTTCCGCACCATTTACTTTTATTACGCCATCTGTTAGCCAATTGCTAATTTGTGTACGCGACCATTCTGTTTGTATATGTGCGAGCGCTTTATCTATGCGCTCACCTGCCCGCTCAGCTTCAATTGTATATTTGACTACTGTCATTGTTTCACCTTTTTCTTTTGTTGTTGATCATCTAAAATAATTGCAATTAATAACATGACAACTGCAATTGATAGGGCAGCATCCGCCACATTAAAAATCGGGAATTCGTAATTGATAATCGGTATAAGTACATCGACAAAATCGACTACTTCTCCTCTGAATAAACGATCGATAAAATTCCCTACAGCCCCACCAAACAGTAGCATTAAGCTTGCTTGCAATAGCGGCTTGCCCTTTGCCTCGGTATAGAAAAAATAAAGAATAGCAATAATGACACCAATCGTTACAATAGTAAATAACCACATTTGTCCTTGCAGCATTCCCCATGCCGCTCCTTTATTGCGATGTGATAACAGGCCAAGCCAAGGGTCCCAAAGGGCAATCCGCTCACCTATTTCCATATTTTTAACAACCATCCATTTTGTTATTTGATCCAATAAAATAGCAAGTATCGCTATTCCATAATACTTCTTCACAGATGCCGCCTCCGTTTACCCCGTATTAACAGGCTGTAGAATCCCCACTTCAAAACTAGAATTGAAAATCAGTTACACCTCGGCATACGTCCAGATTTTTTCGAGCTAACCAGTGGAAGTTAACCTAAAATCGTCACGTCCTGCGCCATCTGCCGAGGCTTATGCTGGTCACTCAGTCGTCACACGTATAGCGGCGCTCTTAGACTGAGCTCCCTTTGATTTGAAATGCTTTTTTTGCATTCATCTCTTGTTGGATCAGATTAAATTGTTTGAGTGGGAAATCAACAGCTTGTAAAAATCCGATTTGTGAAATTATCAATCAGTGAAAGATTCCACTGATTGAAGGTTCACTTTACACAATATGTTATCCATTTTACCACAGTCCGTCTAAGACGAATAATATTATCTTTTAGGTGATGTAAAAGATAATATTTTTCAAAACTTTATTCAATGTTCGAAAGGTATGTTCTTCCTTCCTCCTTGCATACATTACATCATACTTCGATTGGAGAGGAGTTTTTCTATGCCAAAAATTTGCTCAGTTAGTACATACCAAATGCCATACACACTAACACAGCAGGAGGCAAAGCAATTAACAGCGGACCTTTTTCAGCAGCACATGCCACGACTAGAAAGATTATTACAAGTTTTTCACAACGGCGGAATTGACAAGCGTCAGCTCTGCATATCGCCAGAATGGCATCGCACGCCACGCTCCTTTGCAGAGCGCAATCAATTATATGTGGAGCTAGCAACACAGTATAGCGTTGAAGTCATTCAACAATGTTTAAAAAATGAAGATTTTCTTGCCTCACCTATCACTCCTGACAGCGTGGATGCTATTATTTTTGTCAGCACAACAGGGCTAGCAACACCGAGTATTGATGCACGCATTATGAATATATTACCCTTTTCAGAGCGCTTGCGACGCATTCCGCTGTGGGGCCTTGGTTGTGCTGGTGGCGCAGCAGGCATTAGTCGAGCCTTTGATTTTTGCAAAGCTTATCCGACTGCAAAGGTGCTCGTCGTTTGCGTAGAGCTATGTAGCTTAACATTCCAAACTGAGGATATACGCAAAAGCAATATCATTGGTGCATCGTTATTTGCTGACGGAGCTGCTGCGGTTCTCGTCTGTGGGGATGAAGCGGAGATTGCACTGCAATGTGCTGTACCACATATTGTTCATAGCGGCTCGAAACTATGGCCACATTCCGAGCAAGTAATGGGCTGGGATATACAAAATAGCGGCTTGCATGTTATTTTTCAAAAAAGCATTCCTTCTATAATCAATCGCTGGCTCCGTCCATTTATAGCAGAATTTTTAGAGGAACAATACTTAACAGAGCGTGATGTTGCTTATTTTATCGCACATCCAGGTGGCAAAAAGGTGCTTAAAGCTTATGAGCAAGCATTATTTTTAACAACTGAACAAACGGCAACTGCCCGCATGATTTTGCAGCAATACGGTAATATGTCTTCCCCCACTGTGCTCTATGTACTGGAACAATTTATGTTAGAAAATAAAAAATCTGACGAATTTGGTATGCTTGTTGCGCTAGGTCCAGGCTTTTGTGGTGAGGCTGTATTAGTGAAATGGGGTGAATAAGGGTGATTTATTTATTTATATTGATTATTATTTTACAGCGCTTTGTTGAGCTTATAATTGCACGTCATAATGAACGTTGGCTACGTGCACAAGGGGCATATGAAGTCGGCACAAATCATTACCCACATATGCTTGCATTGCATAGCAGCTTTTTTATCGTCCTACTTTTAGAAATAACATTGAAAAAACCATCACTATCCCCTTTATTTCCTATATTACTTCTATTATTTGTCGTTGTACAAGGTTTGCGCGTATGGTGTATCTATTCATTAGGTCGATTTTGGAATACCAAAATTTTCATTTTGCCACATGCACCAGTCATACGAAAAGGACCTTATCGCTTTATGCGCCATCCTAATTATTTTGTCGTCAGCCTTGAAATTCTGTTATTGCCCTTTATGTTTCAGGCCTATTTCAGCGCATTTATTTTTACCGTATTAAATGCCGTCATACTATCTGTACGCATTCCCATTGAGGAACGGGCATTACGACAAGCAACAAACTATAATGAAGCGTTTAAATAAATAATAAAGCTATATGTATTAATTAACTAATTATAAAGAACATTCTTCTTTCTAAAGTGACTATCATCTAAGCAAAAAAGCATGAGGTTGTCTGAAAAGCAGTGCATTCGCAATATATACTACGACGAGTAATCGAGGAACACACCTTTCAGACAACCCCATATAATTTCTGCTTACAATGATTTTTCCGCCCAAATCAATGCCTCGCTATACAACTCATCCATCTCATAGACATTCACCCCTAATTTTTCTCCAAATCCCTCGAGTTGGTCCCACTCTAACTTGCTTAACGCAATGCTAAATTGTAAAAACGGCGTCATATCTGTTTGTTGACCTAAAAGTGTATGAACTACATTATCAGATAGGGGAAGATTTTGTACTATTTCCTCCAAATTTCTTCTTAACAATGTATCAATTAACGAAAACATACCAACTAAAAAATATTCAGAGGGATTTTGCTTCTTATTACGTTTTGCTACTATTTCGCAAACCTTCGCTCGAAAAAGAGATGTACGCATAATTTCTTCACGAAAATCCTCGCTATTTTCTATTTGTATTTCACTCATCGCTATAAAATAAATCCATTTTCTTAAATTTGGTATACCTATCATCATAATCGCTTGTCTTATTGATTGAATTCTCGATTTAAATTGCCCTGTTGCGATATTGATTGTTTGTAAAAGTTTATATGTTAAAGACAAATCACGCTCAATATTTTCCGCGATTAACTGAACATTTGGTTCTTCTTCATTTAACAATAACAATGTATTTAAATATTGAATCGTATTGGGGGGAATACTTACACCAGCCAAAATTTGTGGCTTCTCGAAAAAATAGCCTTGGAATAATTTATAGCCTAACGTAAAAGCACTATTAAACTCTCCATATGTTTCAACCTTTTCTGCAAGTAACTGAATATGTGGAAAATTCATTTTTACTTTTCTTTCAATTTTAAGCCGTTCCTCCATGTCGGATAATAGAAAGTCAATTTTAATAAAATCTACATGTCGAAAGAGCTCATCATATTCTTCTATTTGTTCATTTAAAATAAAATCATCTAGCGCAATTTTAAAACCTTTTTCTTTTAATGCATACACTCTTTTAATAAGCATCTTTGTAATAGGTATATCCTCAAGTATTTCTATTACTACTTGAGCTGGATCTAGCCAATCAAAAATAGAGCTATACAATAAATTTTCAGTAAAGTTTACAAAGATAGGCTTGTCCTTCATCACTCGTTCTGCACCAATATGTAAAAGGCTATTTACCAACACTTTTACGGTTGCTGTGTCGGAATCTATATTGGGAAATTCGTTTAAATTTTTACTTCTATATAATAATTCATAAGCTATAACTTCCTTCTTAGCATTAAAAATCGGCTGTCTTCCAACAAAAATATCCATTCAATACCCCTTCTTTTTACATAACCTATTGTATAATTAACCCAATTTAATTTTTAACAGACGCACTATTCAATATAAGCTATAGCTCTAAACAATTACTGAACAATAACAATGGATAGAATAAATTATCTAGGCTATATAAGGGAAAGTTAACCGTAAATTTCTACATAAATTTTCAACTAACAATTTAAAAAGGCCCCTAATTAAATAGGATATTTTTCATCTACTTAATAAGGAGCCTACCTATTTTATTGATTACGCCTACGTTTTGTGGGAAATGCATTGCAATACTTTAAAAGCGGGATTAGAATAGACGAGATATTTTTTAACATAGCTTCATTCTATTAAACTGAAAATTCGAACTTCTTTACAATGATTTTTCCGCCCAAGCTAACGCCTCGCTATATAGCTCATCCATCTCATGTATATTTAATCCTATATTTTCTCCTAATGCTTGAAGCTTGTCCCACTCTAATTTGTCGAGTGCCATGCTAAATTGTAAGTATGGTGTCATTTCTGTTTGCTGACCCAGAATTGTATCAATAACACGATTAGATAAAGGTAACTTTTGGACAATTTCTTCTAATGTGCTCTTTAATAATATATCAATTAAAGAAAACATGCCGACTAAAAAATATTCTGGATGATTTTTCTTCCTGTTACGCTTTGCTAATATTTCACAAACCTTTGCGCGAAATAAAGAGGCACGCATAATTTCCTCAAAAAAATCCTCCTCGTCATCAATTTGGCGCTCACCCATTGCGACGAAATAAATCCATTTTCTTAAATTCGGTATACCAATCATCATAATTGCCTGTCTAATTGAATAAATTCTTACCTTTACATGCCCAGTTGCATTATTAATCATTTGCAGCAATTTATATGCTAGTGATAAATCCTTTTCAATGTTTTGAGCAATTAATTGTACATTTGGATTTTCCTCACTTAATAATAGCAAAATGTTTAAATACGGAATCGTATTTGGTGGGATGCTATTGCCTTTGACAATTTGCGGCTTTTCAAAAAAATAGCCTTGGAATAACTGATAATTCGAGGCCTTCGCTGTCTTAAATTGATCATACTCCTCCACCTTTTCAGCTAGCAGTTGAATATGTGGAAATTTCTCTTGTACTTTTCTTTCAATTTTTTTGCGCTCTTCAAGCGTTGTTGCCAAAAAGTCGATTTTAATATAATCGATATATTGAAACAACTCATTATAGCTTTCCACTTGCTTATCCAAAACAAAATCATCGAGAGCTACTTTAAAACCTTTTTCTTTTAACTCACGTACTCGTTGAATGAGTTTTGGCGTAATCTGTACGTTTTCTAAAATTTCAATAACTACTTGTGATGATTTTAAAAGCTGGTCGATGGAGCTTTCCAATAAATTTTCTGTGAAATTTATAAAGACAGGTTTCCCTTGAGTAATTTTTTCTGCTCCTATATGCAAAAATGAATTAATCAGTACTTTAATTGTCGCTACATCTTCATTAATCATTGGAAATGCAGTCAGATTTTTATTACGATACAATAATTCGTATGCGATAATTTGTTTATTCGCATTAAAAATTGGCTGCCTTCCTACAAACACTTCCACTATTATTTCACCCCCTTGTATTTACATATTTTTCACCCACTAGATGATTATATCAAACTTATATTAAAAATAGGTTAAAAAGACCCAAAAAAATTCCTATTAAAAAGAAGAAAAATAGAGTAATTATAAACTACACAAGCAATGCCTTTCTAGCTAATTTCATCCCTTTCTCTCACAAATAATCTATGTTTATGCTGTTATAATTGAAAATACTATATATTTATGAAAAAGAGGCTTCAAGTTTCGTATTTTCAACCTTTAAATAAATGTATACATTTTTGAACAATTTAATAAAACAAAAATTGCCTGAAAAGCATGCAAACGCATCACTTTTCAGGCAACTCCTTATTCTAAATTATTAAACATAATATTTCTCTACAACATCCGCGCAACGTGTACATAATGTAGGGTGATTTGCATTTGTGCCAACATTTTGTGAAATTGTCCAGCAACGCTCACATTTTTCACCCTGTGCTTTTTCAACAACAATCGCTGTTTTATCCAATACTAATGCATGATTTGGTGCATCTGCCTTCGCACCAGCCACTTCGAACGCTGAAACGATTGATAATTGGGCAAAATTAACATTAGCATCTTGTAAGAGTACCGCTACTTCTTCATCTGCATAAACTGTTAATTTGGCCTCTAATGATTTACCGATTGTTTTAGCATTACGCGCTTCTTCTAACGCTTTTAACACCTCATCACGTACCGCAATTACTTTCGTCCACTTTGTGCGTAAGTCTGCAAAGTTTGCTTGCTCATCTACCTCTGGGAAATCTGTTAATTGAACTGAAGCTTCCTCTTGCCCTAAGTAAGACCATAGCTCGTCTGTCGTATGCGGTAAAATTGGCGTTAGCACTTTTAATAATGTCATTAACGTATCATACATAACTGTTTGCATTGCACGGCGGTCTTGTTGGTCTGCCCCCTCAATATAAACAACATCTTTTGCAATATCTAAATAGAATGAAGATAGCTCAATTGCCACAAAATTATTAACAACCGTATAAACTGTTGAGAATTCATAGCGGTCATATGCTGCACGTACAGTTTTTAAAACCTCCTGTAAACGCATATACATATATTGGTCCATTTCACGTAGCTCACTATAGGTAACACGGTCTGACGCTGGATTGAAGTCAGAAACGTTACCATGTAGGAAACGCAGTGTATTACGAATTTTACGGTATACTTCTGAAACCTGCTTTAACATATCCATTGAAATACGTACATCACCTGTGTAGTCGACAGATGCCACCCATAAACGTAAAATATCGGCACCGTATTGGTCCATTACTTTTTGCGGGATAATGACATTTCCTAATGATTTACTCATTTTGCGCCCTTCACCGTCTAATACGAATCCATGTGTTAATAGACCTTTATATGGTGCATGACCATTAATAGCTACAGATGTGATTAATGATGAGTTAAACCAGCCACGGTGTTGGTCAGAGCCTTCTAAGTAAAGGTCTGCTGGATACTGCATTCCTCGCTCTACAAGCACACCCTGATGTGATGAACCCGAGTCGAACCAAACATCCATAATATCGTTTTCTTTCGTAAATTCACCGTTCGGACTACTTGGATGCGTGAAGCCTTCTGGTAATAATTCCTTTGCCTCTTTTTGGAACCAAATATTTGAGCCGTGTTGACGGAATAATGCTGCCACATGCGCAATCGTTTCAGGTGTAATAATTGCTTCACCATTTTCTCCATAGAAAATTGGAATCGGTACACCCCATGCACGCTGACGTGAAATAACCCAATCGCCACGGTCACGAATCATATTATAAAGTCGCGTTTCCCCCCATGCTGGTGTAAAGGCTGTTGCAGTTACCGCGCTTAATAATTCGTCACGGAACATCTCTACAGATGCAAACCATTGTGGTGTTGCACGATAAATAACAGGCTTTTTCGTACGCCAGTCATGTGGATAAGAGTGTGTGAAGAAGTTGAGCTTTTCTAATGCGCCTACTTCTTTTAGCTTTTCGGTAATCGCTTTATTCGCCTCGTCATAGAACATACCCTCAAAGCCAGGTGCTTCATTCGTATAGCATCCACGATTATCAACAGGCGATAACACAGGAAGTCCATATAGTTTCCCAACATTAAAGTCGTCTTCCCCGTGCCCTGGTGCAGTATGCACACAGCCCGTACCAGCATCTGCTGTTACATGGTCACCTAGCATTACTAATGAATCACGGTCATAAAACGGATGCGCTGCGACAACGCGGTCTAATGCCTCTCCTTTTAATTCCTGTACAATTTCATAGTTTTCCCATTGTAATTCTGTTGCAATTGTCTCTAATAAATCTTTCGCAATGATAAATTTGTTATCAGCAATTGCTACTACTACATATGTTAATTCAGGGTTTACTGTAATCCCAAGGTTGGCAGGTAATGTCCAAGGCGTTGTCGTCCAAATAATAAATTTTGCATCCGCTGGTACAGCACCCTTTGTATCTTTAATCGTAAAGCTTACATAAATAGATGGTGATTTCACATCTTTATACTCAATTTCTGCTTCTGCTAACGCTGACTCTGAAGAAGGTGACCAATAAACCGGCTTCAAGCCTTTATAAATATAGCCCTTCTCTGCCATTTTACCGAACACTTCAATTTGGCGTGCTTCAAACTCTGGCTTTAATGTAATATATGGGTTTTCCCAATCACCGCGCACACCTAGGCGTTTAAATTGCTCACGCTGATTATCGATTTGCTCATATGCATACTCTTCACAAAGCTTACGGAATTCTGCAACTGACATTTCTTTACGCTTAACACCTTTATTTGTCAATGCCTGCTCGATCGGTAAGCCATGTGTGTCCCAGCCCGGCACATATGGTGCATTGTAGCCAGTCATCGAACGATGGCGCACAATCATATCCTTTAACACTTTATTTAAAGCGTGACCGATATGGATATCACCATTTGCATATGGTGGTCCATCATGTAATACATAATGCGGTCGACCTTTCGTGCGCTCCTCTACTAACTGATAAATATTTTGCTCGTTCCATCTTTCTTGAATTTTAGGCTCGTTTGCTGGTAAATTTCCGCGCATCGGGAAATCCGTTTTCGGCATTAATAACGTTTCTTTATACTCTACCATTTGTTAAAACCCTCCTTAATAAATAAAAAAGCCTCTCATCCCTCGAAAAAGGGACGAGAAGCTATAACTCGTGGTACCACCCTAATTTACACAAAAATTGTGTCTCTTAGAACGCTGTAACATAGCGTTAAACGAAATTACCTACTAGAAGTCGTTTTCAGTAATTTAGCTAAGAAGTGATGTTCCGTTTTAATTGTTTCGTCTGAGCTCCCACTATCCCCAAATCGCTAATCAGCAATTAAAACATACTGTCTTCCTTAAATGCTATTATTCATATGTATCCACAGTATATGAAAAACAGAAAAAAACGTCAAGTTCTATAAGCTAATCGATTTAGAAATTTTAATGTGGGCGTCCAAAATGCGTGCAAAGCACTGCTTTTTAGACAGCCCTATTAAAGTCTAGATTCGTGTCAGCTAAGACGTAATGGATATGACAAGAAGCCTTTAGTTTTCGTCGTTTTCGCCTACTTTTACTTGCTCTTGAATATCAGTTAAGTCCACATCGTATTCAAGCAAATGCTCCCAGTCATCGGTATTTAATAAATCTAGCTGTGCTTCAACGAGCATTTTGAAGCGATTGCGGAAAACCTTTGATTGCTTTTTCAGCTCATCAATTTCAATTGTAATTTTACGTGCTTTTGTCAAAGCATCGTTAACAATGCGATCAGCATTTTTTTCAGCCTCTTTGACAATGAGCTTCGCTTCCTTTTGTGAATTACGACGAAGCTCCTCAGCAGCATCCTGTGCTACAACGATGGATTTTTGCAATGTATCTTCAAGCGTATTAAAATGATTAATTTGCTGTGACATCATTTTCACTTTCTCTTCAAGCTCTTTTTTGTCGCGCAAAATAATTTCATAATCTTTAATAATTTGGTTTAAAAATTCATTTACTTCGTCCTCCGCATAGCCGCGAAAGCCTCTCGTAAACTCCTTATTATGTATATCAAGCGGTGATAACGGCATTACATGACACTCCTTTATCTATTCGTCTTTTCGTCTATTATAAAGCTTTTATGCAATTATGAATATGGTAATTCATAAAAAACAAGCCATTTTTATGATTTTTGCTCTAAACGACCTATTTGTAAACGAATTTTATCCTTTTTTGTTCGTCCTTCCGTCATAAGTACCTTGAAGCGTCCAAAACCCCTGACAGAAACGATATCACCCTCTTGCAATTCAAAGCTTGCATTCTCGCGCACCGTCCAATTGACCTTCACTCTGCCTGATGATACTAAGTTTTGTGACTTTTGACGTGACATATTTAAAATCGTTGCAATCACAACATCTAGTCGCATCGAAGGTATTAAAACAAGCTGCTCTACCCATTGCTCTTCTAATTGAATAAGCGGTATTTGCTCCTCTACTTCCTCTAGATGAACCTTTACTTTTCCAATGCTCGTCAAATTAGCTCTTACGTAATCAGCAACTTCACCTGCAACTGCAAATTGAATCGTGCTCTCCGCTACTCGAATATCCCCAAACTTGCTTCTATCTATCCCTAGTGATAATAGTGCGCCAAGCACATCAGGATGCTTTAATTGCACAAATTTTGCGGGATATTGAACGCGGAAAATAGTAATTTGAAACTCCTCAGTTGTTGCTGCAAAATAGCTTGGTGCAATGATTAGGCGTTCGCGCTCTGCTGCATCAAATTTGCCCTCTGTCTTTACTTGTAAATCGTCCGTCTGTCCGATAATAGAAAATACGATAAAACGTTCTCGCGGGTCTAAAAAATCAGTTAGTTTCGGTGCATAACGATCCTCTACTTCTCGTTGCCAGCCCACAACTTGTTCAATAAATGGCTGCTCATCCTTCCTAAAATGCTGAACTAAACGCTCCATTTTTTTATCTCCATTTTCCAATATAATAAAAGAGCTGTCCCAAAGACAGCCCCCTTCTATCAATTATAGCTTGGCGTAATTGCAGAAACCGTCACGTTCTGTAATAACGGTTAACTGACCTGCATCACGCAGGCCTCCCTTCAAAATCTGTGACATCCGCCAGAGGCTTTAGACCAACGCGATGTTGGTCACTCAGCCGTTGCCGCAGGATGCGGTAGTCTTAGACTGAGTTCATCTTTATCAGCAAGTATCCCGCCACCTATAGAGATGGGGTACAAAAAACATTGCTGAAAGACGTTAAATGCAATAAAAACTTAATTCATTTTAATCTTAGGAAAAAGTCCCTAATCTAGTGTTATTACTTTACGAAACGTCCAAAAGGCAGTGCCTTAGCACGCTTTTTGGACGCTCCCTACTTAAATTATATAACTAATGACGATGAAAACACCTTGCTGAATAAAGCGTAATGCGAACAATGCAATAATCGGTGAAATATCAATCATGCCAAGCGGTGGAATGAATTTTCTAAAAAAGCCTAGATATGGCTCACAAAGCGTTGCTAAAAAACGCCCTACTGCTGAATCTTGTGCTGCTGGTATCCAAGACATTAAAATATAGCCAATTATCATAAATGTATATATTGTAAACACTTGGCCAATAATTTGATAAATAATCATATATATATCCTCACTAATTCTAAATATCTTCTAAGTAACTTGAGATTTCGCCCGACACTTCTACATTATCTGGTGTGCATAAGAAAATATCAACACCCACTCGTTGAATGTCCCCACCTAATGCATAGACTGTGCCGCTTAGAAAATCAATGATACGTCTACCTTGGTCAATGTCGATGCGCTGTAAGTTAACAATTGTCGCACGTTTATTTTTTAAATGCTCTGCAATATCCTGCGCTTCCGCATAAACACGTGGCTCAATAAGTATCACTTTTGAGCCTTTCGACGACGCAGCAGCTTGTAAACTAACTACATTATTGACCGTTTGTGGTGGTACAGGCTCTTCATGTATTGAAATTTTACGTTCTTTTTTTACACGATTATTAACGACAGGCCTTGGCTGGTCTTGTTGCTTCGGTGGCTCGTATGAAGTTTTCGGCGTTGTTTGAACTGTTTCCATCTCTTCTTCTTCATCTAAGTAAAAGAAGTTTTTTATTTTATTTTTCATACTCATTTTTTATCCCTTCCTTCTAGCCAACAAGAGCTGTGCCAATTCTTACAAATGTCGCACCTTCCTCAACGGCAATCTCATAATCGTTTGACATCCCCATCGAAAGTTCTGTACAAGGTGCGTACGGCAGCTTTAGTGCCACAACTTCCTGCTGTAATTTTTTCAAATTGCGAAACACTGAACGGAGAAGCTGCTCATCAGCTGAATACGGTGCCATTGTCATTAAGCCAACAACTTCAATTTTTGTCATTTCACTTAAGCTATGGAGAAAGGCGATTGCTTCTTCAGCTGTCAAGCCATGCTTCGATTCTTCTCCTGATACATTTACTTGAACGAAGCATTTAACAACTTGCTCTGCTCGCTTTTCGATTTCCTCTGCTAAGCTTAAGCGATCCAATGAATGTAAGTAATCAATTTCGTTTATTACTTGCTTCACTTTGCGCGTCTGCAACGAACCAATATAATGCCAGCTTGCTGCTTGTTGTATAGCTTCTCTTTTCGCAAGCAATCCTTCTGGGCGATTTTCCCCTAAATGTAACAGGCCTGCTGCAATTGCTTCATTTGTGCGCTCTACGTCAACCTCTTTTGTCACTGCGACAATATGCACTTGCTGCTGCGCACCACTTCGCTCTTGCGCTTGTTTTATATTCTTTTGAATTTGCTCTAAATTTTCAATAATTTTTGTCAATTTACTCCCAACTTTACAACAATAATTTATTTTACCTTGAATATCCGAAACCTACCTTGAACAGTACAATTAATTCTTTTTAAAAAACTTCATGTTTTTTGTAATGATTAATACGGAGATTGCTTACAATCTATTTTATTTCATTGTAACAAGCCTATTGTGATTTATCAATGAATAGCTTGCTCTATCCCGCATTAACAAGCAATATTATTTTCAATTAATTTGTGTAAAAAGTGCTAAAATCCTAAATGAAGGTAATAACATTAAAGTTCCATTGATTCAACTTATGTCCATTGTCCTAGCGCATGTTATGACATTATTCCTTTGACTAAAATAACATCCTTCCCGATAGTTAAAATATCCTGAATAGCGATTTTTCGCGTTGCTTCTTCCGCCTGAAAAATATGCAATATTTTTTTCGGCTCTGCAACAAGAAAGCCCGTAATCATCCCACTTTTTTCGCAAATTTCAGCATCGACAATATAGCCGATAAAGCGCCCGCTTCCTGCCTCAATAATTTCCTTTTGCTGCGCAACAGAAAAACGCATAACATCCCTCCTGAATTGTAGACAATTGTGTCTGTGCCTGGCACCTTTTTGTGAAACAACAAAAATCCACTTACAACGAGTGCGTCTAAGTGGATTAGGCTCATTCTAATTTTATTTTCAAAAAGTCATTTAACTACTAGCTGTATAATAACTAACTGAAAAGAGGTGCGCCAGCCTGCTTTCCGGTTAGCTTACTCACTGCTGTAAATAATCTGATTGCATGAGTTCAATGGCGCTTTTTTCTAAGCGAGAAATTTGCGCTTGCGATATCCCTAGTGATTTTGCAATTTCTGTTTGTGTTTCACCGTAGTAAAAGCGCTTTGCTACAATTAACTGCTGCCTTTCGTCTAATTTTTGTAGACTCTCCTTCACTGAAACATAATCTACCCACTGTTCTTCCGATACCTCTCCCTTTAACTGGTCCATTAAATACATTGCATCGCCGCTATCTGAATAAATAGGCTCCTGCAATGAAACCGGGTCTTGAATTGCATCAAGTGCGAATAAAACATCTTCAGGCTTCATTTCAATTGCAGCTGCCAATTGCTCAATCGTTGGCTCATATAAATTTTCAGTAACAAATCTTTCTTTCGCCTGCATCGCTTTATAAGCAATATCTCTTAACGAACGTGACACCCGAAGTGCATGATGGTCGCGTAAATGTCTACGAATTTCACCAATAATCATCGGTACAGCATATGTCGAAAATCGGACATTATGCTTTAAATCAAAATGATCAATCGCTTTTAATAAACCGATGCAACCTACTTGAAATAAATCGTCTGCCTGCTCACCACGATATGAAAAACGTCCAACAATACTCAATACTAAACGTAAATTACAAATAACTAGCTCCTCACGTACAGCTACATTTCCTGCCTGTAATTGTATGAATAACTCACGCATTTCCTCATGCTTTAAAACTGGAAGCTTCGATGTATCCACACCGCATAGCTCTACTTTTGTTCGCATCAACTATTCCCCTCCGAACGATTATCTTTCGTTCAGTTTGTCCTCTTGCGATGTAGGCTATGCGTAAAAATTGGCGGCAAATTCATCCAAGTTATGCAATTGGCGCATTTAGATACTCTCTTAATTCCAGTATTATTTTTTTCTCTAATCTTGAAATATATGATTGCGAAATGCCTAAATGATCTGCTACTTCCTTTTGTGTCATTTCTTCCTTGCCATTCAATCCAAAGCGACATTCCATAATGTATTTTTCGCGTGGGTTTAGACAATTAATAGCGCTGAACATATGTTGACGTTCAATTTTACGCTCGACATCATTTGTAATAATGTGTACTTCTGTTCCTAAAATATCAGATAATAATAATTCATTGCCATCTGCATCTGAATTTAACGGCTCATCAAATGATACTTCACCCTTCATACGGCTTGTTTTGCGTAAATGCATTAAAATTTCATTCTCAATGCAACGTGAAGCGTATGTTGCAAGCTTTATATTCTTTTCTTTATTAAATGTCTCAATTGCTTTAATTAAGCCAATTGAACCGATACTAATTAAATCCTCAATCGGTGTACCTGTATTATCAAAGCGTCGCGCAATATAAACAACAAGACGCAAATTTCGCTCAATTAATGTATCTCTTGCAGATAAATCTCCATTCATAAAGGCTTCAACGACAGTTAATTCTTCTTCTCTAGTCAATGGTACTGGCAATGAATCATGTCCTCCTATATAGTATGTTCCTTTGCGAAAGAACTTACTCCAAATATTTTGCAAATACGCTACTAGTTTTTGAATCAATCATTCTCCTCCTTTATTGTTGATTGGAAAGCGCTAAAACATGAAGCATCATATCGGCTTGCTGCGGAAAATTGGCATCATTTTTGGTTAGTACGACATAGTGTCCGGTCACCTTTTCTTCATTAATCGTCCATTCTGTTAAACGAAATGCAGGTACAATCGCCTTATGCTGTACAGTTGTCAGTGGAATAAGGCGAATAGATGTCAACCATTCACGTGGAAACATGGATAAATTATAAGGTGCTGCTGCGTCCCATGAATTAATGGCATCATTAATGGTTGCAGGTAGCTTATCCTTAATCATGCGATAGGAAATAAAATGCACCGGCTGCTGACTAATAGGCTCCGTACACATATTTCCGGTATCTATAAAACCACGTAGCTGCAATTCTGTATCACCTAAATGCAATTTGCATGTCACTACATAGCTTGCCTGTATTTTTTGCTGCCAAAAGTCTCTCCACTTTATTTCTGCCCACTTTGAACTAAAAATAGCAAGTAAGCTACAAAGCGTGATATAAAAAAGCAATGAACGACCTGCCAAAAAAGGTTGTACCGCTGTTAATAAGCCTCCTAGAAATATAGTTGCCACAACAAGTACCGCTATTTGTTTCAGTAAAATGCGATATCGGAATGAAAAAGCAGTGCCTGCTAATAAAAGAGCACTTATGACACCTATGAATAATGATGGTGTAAAAATAGCACTAAATGTACCACTTATAAAAGCAGCAACAAGCGCTCGCTTTTTCGTCACATACACATTTGTTATTTTGCTAATAAACAAGACCAGTAAATAATTAAATAGTGTATTTATCAATACAAGCCATTCGCCAACCATGTATCGCTTCCTCCTGATTAGAAGCTTACCATTAACACTATGTTAGAAATTGTCACTTCATTGTATTCAACTAACAAAAAATTTAGACAAGAAAACGCAAAAAAATCGATGAAATGACAAAACATTTCACCGATTTTTTAATTTACAGTAGCTGCGCCGCTAGTTAGTTTGCAGTTGTTCATGGAATATTTGCAGCTTTTTAATTTTATTTGCGATTTCCTAAATATATTTGCGCCCATGCCCCGCTCCATTTTATTCACAATCTCTAGGCAACTATAGTTTTTCGAACTAACTGTCGCTTGATTTTCTAGCTATCTAAAAGACAAAAAAATCGATTTACCTTGAAAATAATAGAGTAAATCGATTTTTTAGTGCGCTGCTTGAGCAGCAATAATTTTAATAAGCTAAAACCATTGCCAAAACAGAACGTATGTGCTAAATTTGATTTATAAGCCATTCATAAGGATACAAAAAGTAATCTTATTTATCCGCGATTTCTACGATTGCGTAAAAATGTTGGAATGTCTAACGTATCTTCTTGCTGATAGTTTTGTGTTTGGCGCGGTGCTTCTTGCTGAACGGCCTCTTGACGTGATGGCTGTTGCTGTGCAGGAGCTTGTTGACGTGCTCCCATACTTGGTCGCACATTTTGACGCTGCGTTAGTATATCATCCGAGAAGCCTGTTGCAATAACAGTTACAATAATTTCATCGTCAAGGCTATCATTAATAACCGAACCAAAAATCATATTTACCTCTTCATCTGATGCCGAAGCTACAATATCAGCTGCTTCCTGTACTTCAAATAAGCTTAGATTTGTACCACCTGTAATATTCATTATCACGCCTTTTGCACCATCAATTGATGTTTCAAGTAGCGGACTTGAAATAGCTTTTTTCGCAGCTTCTGTCGCACGGTTTTCGCCGGAAGCAATACCAATCCCCATTAACGCAGAGCCTTTGTCAGACATAATTGTCTTAACATCGGCAAAGTCTAAGTTAATTAAACCAGGTGTTGCAATTAAATCTGAAATGCCTTGTACACCCTGACGCAATACATTGTCTGCTTCACGGAATGCCTCTAGCATAGGCGTTGATTTATCAACAATTTGCAATAGCTTATCATTAGGGATAACAATCAGTGTGTCGACAGCTTCTTTCATTGCGCCGATACCGCCAACCGCCTGTGTTTGACGCTTGCGTCCCTCAAATGAAAACGGACGTGTAACAACACCTACTGTTAATGCACCTAAATCACGTGCAATTTGAGCAATTACTGGCGCTGCACCAGTACCAGTTCCGCCACCCATACCAGCAGTAACGAATACCATATCTGCACCGCGTAATACTTCTTCAATTTGCTCTCGGCTTTCTTCGGCTGCTTTTTTACCGACTTCTGGATTTGCCCCTGCGCCTAATCCACGTGTGAGCTTTCCACCAATCTGTAATTTATGTTCAGCTTTTGATAGATTTAAAGCTTGAGCATCTGTATTTACTGCAATAAAATCTACACCTTGTACACCATGTTCAATCATACGATTAACAGCGTTATTACCGCCACCACCTACTCCAATTACTTTGATGACAGCAAGCTGATCACTACTTGTATCAAATTCTAACATTATTTCTCCTCCCACTTCGCTCGACTTTTAGCCCGAATTACTTACGCTACTTCTACTAATTGAAGTTCCACAATTATCGTAAGTCAACTATTCAAAAAATTTATTAAAAATATTTTTTGCTCTATCAATCACGCTTACTTTATTACTATTATCTGTATATTCTACTTGCTGAGATTGCTTTTTAGCAGGAGTCGATTGTGTCGTTGCCGCAATATATGGTGATGCATCTGTTATTGGACTTCTTCCGTAGAACTTATCATCCGCATATGCATAACGAATTAACCCTACCGATGTTGTAAACGCTGGATCGCGCACGCCAATGTAATCTGGCACAAACACGCGCACACGCGTCTGCATCACTTCTCGTGCAAGCTGTGCAATTCCTTCTAGCTGTGCTACGCCACCAGTAATAACAATACCTCCTGGCAAATCACGCACACCTAAGCGCGCTAATTCATCTAGCACTAGCTCAAACATTTCTTCTAAACGCACACCGATAATTTCGGCAATATAACGCTGGTTATATTGATCTGTTGTATCTGTTCCTACTACAGGAACTTCAAATAATTCGTCATCTGAAGCATCGTCATAGAAGGCATGTCCAAACTGTCTTTTTATTTTTTCAGCTTGTTCTGTCGGTGTTTTTAAGACAATTGATAAATCTTTTGTAATATGCTCTCCGCCTACTGGGATAACCCCTGTATGCTTTAATAAGCCCTCCTCAAAAACAGCGATTGTTGTTGAACCTCCACCTAAATCGATGTAAGCTGTACCTTGATTCTTTTCATCTTCTGTTAAAGCAAAATAACCTGCCGCTAAAGGCTGTAAATAAATTTCTCGAATTTGTAATCCAGCTCGTTCTACACAACGCAGCACGTTATGTAACAAAGTTTTCGAAGTCGTAATCATCGTTGCATCCATTTCTAAACGAATGCCTATCATACCGCGCGGATCTTTAATTTCATCAAGATTATCCACAATAAATTGCTTAGGTATTAAGTTCACTAATTCACGTTCTGGTGGGATAGACATTACTTGTGCAGATTCGATGACGCGCTCTAAATCATCATCGCCAATTTCACGATTTTCACTGTTTACAGCAACAACACCCTTTACCGGTTGTAAAAATGTTTGATTTGCTGGTACTCCTAGTATAACATCGTGTATTTTAATGCCCGTCATTCTTTCAGCCTGCTCAACTGCTTTTTTAATTGATTGTACTGTCGCATCAATATCAACAATGGCGCCTTTACGAATTCCAGTCGATTTTACGTGACCGACACCAATTACATGTAATTGTTGCTCGCTCATTTCACCTATTAGCACTTTAATAGAGGATGATCCGATATCCAGCGAAATATATATATCTTGTTGACTCAACTCGCTGCACCTCCTTCTAATACTCCTAATGTTCATTCTATTGCAATTTTTCGCTGTTGTCTAAGCTTATTCGCTTTTGTAACGAAATTTTAATGAGATTCATATATTTTCTCTTGCTTTTTTGCTTTTCGCTCATCAAGCTTCGTTAATACAATCCGTCGAATGACTGCTATATTTTGAAAAAGTCGAACGCCGAATGCAAAAATTGCCGCTAAATATAAATCAACCCCGATATGGACACCTAAAAAGGCAAGCCCTGCCGCAAGGGCTATATTAAAGAAAAAACCTGAGATAAACACTTTATCATCGTATACTTCCTGCAACTTTGCCCGTATACCACCAAACATTGTATCAAGGGCAGCTAATACAGCAATAGATAAATAATTTTCATATACCGCCGGAATTTGAATATCCGTTAGCAAACCTAGCGCAATACCTAAAATCAGTCCTAAAAGTGGCAGCCACATATTCTAATCCCCTTTATTCGTCTCACTCAAATAGCTGCTTGTTATTTGAGTTGCTATATTTTTAATTGAAATAGAGCTTTCTACCTCATTTACAACGAGCTCTAAGTTATCAATGTAAAACTCGTCCATCAATGAGGATGATAGTAAATAATTGTACAATCTTTGCGCTAGTTCTTCAGATGGCATAATTATTTTAATTTCTACATCAGTTTTACTGATTGGTACGCTATTTATTGTCGTGACGCCGTTAATCTCCCGAATAGCCGAGGTATGTAGCAGCCTTTGTTTGTCAATTTCGACATATTGACCACCATTACGGTAAATATCATTGACTAATCGAAAGAGTAGCTCTGGAGAGATGGCTTCAATCTGATAGCCATACTCAATTAATTCTTTAGCAGGCTTTATCTTCAATGTTAAACCTGGCCCTGTAACAGGCAGTAAGCCTATTTGACGATGCAAATCAGTTACTGTTTCTCGCAACACTAGCTCCGGGTCGCTTGATTCAACATCCTCATATTTCCGAACGACTTCATTCAATGCTTGAATATTCGTCAATAGCTCAGAATGTCGCTTTTTCTCCTCTGATAGTGCTTGCCGTATTTCCCAAATATCTCTTGTATCTCGCTCTTTCGGATTTTGCATCGTATTATATTGCACTGCTAGCATAAAACCAATGACAAAGGAAATAAGTGTAATATGCAGGTTTTTATTATTTTTCATTTACCTCCCCCCTCAACTTTCTGCCGTATTGGAAGGCATAGAAATGATACTGCTTTTTTCAAAAGTAACACTAATTCGTTCATTTAGTAATTGATCAAAAACTCCCCCTGAAATTTCTAAAGATGCAATTAATGTATCCGGCTCTCCAATCGCCTCAATAACAAAGGGGGCAGGTGATTGTTTTCCATCAATTGTAATTACAGGACCGTTACAGCTTATATAAGAGTTTGTTTTTAGGCGTTGACCATTAATGGCAATGGCTTCTGCCCCCGCAATCTTCAGCTCCGTTAGTACTTTGAAAATATGGCTTTCATGTACAATATAATCGTTTGGGTTTGTTGAATTTGGATCATATTCACCATCAGCTAGTGTTAGACGGATACCTTGTCCCTGTCCAGCAATGTCACCAAGTAAAAGCCGTAAACGCTCCGCCTCAGCGACTAAATCCTCATGCTGCTCTGCACTTGATGTTAACTGCTTTTCATAGTTGCGAATCGTTTGTTGCAAATAATTTAGCTCGTCCGTCAGCTCTTTATTACGTTCCTGCTGTGTAATGAGCTCTTCACGATACGTTTCCTGTTGCTGAAAATAAATCGGTGAACTTGAACTTAGTTTTTTATTATCCTTCGTCAAATTATAAGAAATACCGATAATAAAACCAATCATGATGGAGACGATGAGCATAATAAAGTATTTACGTTGAAACAAGGATGGTCTGTTATTCTTCTGATTGTTCTTCATTTTGCTCCGCTCCTTGCTGCTCGTCCTCTGCTTCCTCTATCTTTTTATACTCCTCCAAATAAGAGCGATAATATGAGCCTACTTCAATATCAATAACACCCTTTTCATAGCCCTCTGTATTTTCAATCCATGCAACAAACGATGGATAATAGTTAAGCTTACTGGCAAGTGTTGTGATTTCTGCGCGCACTTCATAGCCATCATTCATAAATAATGTTACAGCGTAAGGGTCTGTGCTTGTTGGTGTTGCTTTAATTTGCGAAATCATCGACAGCACTTCTTTATCGAGCTTCGCTAGTTCCTTTAATAAACGCTTTCGTATTTTCTCATCGTCAAATTGAAGGAATATTGGTGCATCAATCGGTAATAGCTGACCTTGTAAAGGTAAAATTATGCCATTTTCCAACATCGGGTAAAAGTCATTGTCCTTCGCAATATAAGCCACTTTGCTCCATTCCTCTATCGAGATGGAAACGGTCGTAAGCCATTTTCGTTTGACGGTAACAGCCTTTACCCAATCTAACTTCAATATTTGCGCCTCGATATCTCCTTCCCGAAAGCCCCACATCGAGTCACCTATATTTAAGCCTGATTGCTCCTTATAAAATGTCGTATCTTCAATGCTTCCCCCGGTCACATCAATTGTTTTAATATCACTATAAGGTGATTGGAAATAAAGGAGTAAAAACAAAATAACACCGAAAACTGTGGTCAGTAAAATAAATTTAATATTCGAGCGACGCCGGCGTTTCGCGCGAAGTGTAGGGATGCGTTCTTCTATATCGATTACTTTTTTCAATTTTTACTCCTCCTTCCTGTTGTATTCGTGATTTTAATGATAAGAGCGACCGTTAACCAAATGACGATTAATGACGTTCCACCGTAGCTAATAAATGGTAAAGTAACACCCGTCACTGGCAGTAAGCCGATAACTACTCCGATATTTAAGCAAGTTTGTAAAACAAGCATCGTCGTTAAGGCGCTAATCATATAAAACTGCTCTAAGCTATATGCCCTGACAGATAGCGCATAGCCACAATAAAATAAAGTGGCAAATAAAGCTAAAATGACTGCTCCCCCGACAAACCCCATTTCCTCCAATATAATTGAGAAAATAAAATCATTTTGTGGCTCTGGTAAATATAAATACTTTTGACGACTTTGCAAAAAACCATGTCCAAATAAGCCGGCGGGACCGATGGCCATTAAAGATTGCACCGCCTGAAAGCCACTTCCTAGCGAATCAGACCACGGATCTAAAAAGGATTGAATTCGCTTTAAACGATATGGCGCAGAGATGATAAGCCCTGCTAAACCTGCAACACCTGCAAGCATTAAAAATATATAAAGCTTAATCGGATATTTTGCGATAAAAAGCAAAATAAAGGCCGCGACAACTAAAATAAATACAGAGCCAAAATCAGGCTGAAGCATTATTAGGAGAGCTGGTAAAAATAAAATAACAAAATGCTCTAGCTTAACGACTCTTTCAAAGGATTTAACCTTCGCTAAACGGACACTTAAATATAATAATGTCGTGATTTTTACAAGCTCTGCTGGTTGAATCGTTAAAGGACCAATTCCAATCCAGCTCCTAGAGCCATTACGCCAAATACCGATGCCGGGTATTAATACGATAATTAACAGCGCTAAAGAAAATAAATAGAGCATGAAAAGCTTTTTTTCTGTTAGCTCTGGCCCTTTTATAATGCTAAAAAAAACAATACACGCTAGAACAAAATAAATAATTTGCTTTATATAAAAAGGCGTTTGTCCTTCATAATGAACGGAGCTCCAATATGTACTGGCAGAGTACACAAACACAATCCCTATAAGTGTCAACATCAATGCACAAAAAACAAATAGCTTTTGGTAATGGTGCGTCAGTAAGGGCATCCTTTCTTATAGAACTTTTAAGTAAGCTTCATTACAGCATCAATAAATACGTCGCCTCGGATTTCAAAGCTTGCATATTGATCCCAGCTTGCACAAGCAGGGGAAAGCAGCATAACGTCACCTGCTGTCACAAGCTTGGCGGCATACATTACAGCATCCTCCACATTCGTTGCAGCAACAGTTTGTTCAATACCACATGATTTAGCAAAATCGATAAAACGTGCACCTGTTTCACCAAAGGCAACAACTGCCTTCACATTGTCTATTACATCGCGTAGCTCTTCAAAGGAATGGCCGCGGTCTAAGCCGCCTGCTAACAAGACAATCGGCTGCGTAAATGCCGCAAGTGCACTTTTCGTTGCAAGGCAATTCGTCGCCTTTGAATCATTGTAAATTTGCACACCTTGCCAATTACGAACAAATTGTGTGCGATGCTTTACACCTGTAAATGTAGCTAAAGTAGCTTTTATCGCAGCAATAGGGCAGTCCATTAACAAAGCAGCAGCAACAGCACATAAAATATTTTGTAAGTTATGCTCTCCCGGCAAGACGATGCCAGAACGATCCAATAAATGCTCACCCTGCCAATAAATAGCTGTCCTATCAGCACTAATTCCTGTAGCTGCCTTTCCATTTGTCGTAAAAGGTATTTTTTGTGCTCTAGACTGTGCTGCATATTGTTGTACAAGTGGCTGGTCTGCATTGTAAATGAAATAATCTTGCTCATTTTGATTACGTGTAACGGCAAATTTTGCATTTGCATATTCTTCAAACGAGCTATGATAATCTAAATGAGCCTCATAAATATTCGTTAAAATAGCAATATGCGGTTTAAATGTGCGTGTTCCCATTAATTGAAAGCTAGATAACTCCGTTACAAGCACCTGCTCTTTCGTTGCTGTAGCTGCAACACTACATGCAACGGTTCCAATATTGCCGGCAATTAACGGTTGTTTTTGACCATGCTCAAGTATTTTAAACAATAAGGTTGTCGTTGTTGTTTTACCATTAGAGCCTGTAATTCCAATAAAAGGAGCCTCACTTACTAAATATGCTAGCTCCATTTCAGTAATGACTGGTAATTCCCGATTAATTGCATCAGCTACAATCGGGTTGCTGTACGGGATGCCCGGGTTTTTGACGATTAATTCAAAGCCCTCATCAAGTAAGTCCTCTGGATGACGTCCACAAATAACTGTAATTCCCTTCGATAAAAGACTTTGCGCCTCTGGATTTGCATCGAATGGCTTGGCATCATTCACTGTGACAAATGCGCCAAGCTCATGCAACAGCTCCGCTGCAGCAACACCACTTTTTGCTAGGCCTAATACAAGTATTTTTTTATATTGCAAACCTGTATATTGAATCATAAAAACGCCTCCATCATTACTGCGATTAATGCAACAGCTAACCCTGTAGACCAAAACACTAAAACAACCTTCCATTCTGACCAACCAGACAATTCAAAATGATGATGGATAGGGCTCATTTTAAAAATACGTTTTTTACGTAATTTAAAACTACCCACTTGCAAAATAACAGACAATGTTTCAATTACAAACACTAGACCAATCAACAGTAGTAAAAGCTCTGCCTTCACTAAAACTGAAATCATAGCAAGCGCGCCACCCAATGCTAACGAGCCTGTATCACCCATAAAAACCTTTGCAGGATTGGCATTAAAAATCAAAAATCCTAACAGAGCGCCTGTAATAGCAAAGGCAACTAAAGCAATATCCGCCTGTTCATTAAATAAAGCAATGACACCGAAGGCAGCAAAGGCAATCGAGGCCGTTCCTGCTACAAGACCATCTACTCCATCCGTTAAATTGACCGCATTCGAGAAGCCTACAAGCCAAAAGATTAAAAAGCCAACATAAAATAAGCCGAAATCAATCGTGTAATCTGTAAACGGAATTTCAACAGCCGTATTAAAAGTTCCTAATCGTAATAACATAAATGCAGCGATGGAAATAATAATTTGCCCAATTAGCTTTTGCAGTGATGTCAAGCCTAAATTACGTTTAAAAATCACTTTAATCCCATCATCTAAAAAGCCAATCACACCAAAACCGACTAATACAAGTAATAGCACGACTGTTTGTGTCGTAAATAAGTTAAACATATTTCCTGTAACCAATGTAGTAGCAATAATTGCCAGCAAGAAAATAATGCCACCCATCGTTGGTGTACCTGCTTTTTTAAGATGAGACTCTGGTCCTTCTTCTCGAATACTTTGACCAAATTTTAATCGTCGTAAAAGTGGAATAGCAATGGGTGCTAAAATAACGGTTAATATGAATGCTGTTACTAGAATGGTCAATGTTGTTGCAAGTTTCATGTTAAATCTCCTTTAAATTCATCAATCTTCATTTTTTTCATCTGTTAAATATAAATGCAATGTTCCTTGCTGCTCAAGCTTACTTCCCGCAGCAGGCAATTGTTCGGAGACAATCGTTCCCTCACCGTGCCACTCAATCGTCAATGGATAGTGTTGCTGCACTACTTCATCCACAGTTTTCCCGACAAAATCAGCTACCTCTACCATAATAGGATCTGTCCAAACCGTTACTTTTTCAATTTGTTCTTGTGATTTTTCAATGCCAACAATCGGTGCTACATCTTCTATAATTTGCCCAACAATCGGTGCGGCAATCAGACCGCCGAATTGCAAATGGTTTTTCGGATTATCAATTGCTACATAGACGATAATTTCTGGGTTATCTGCTGGGGCAAAGCCAATAAATGATACAATATAATCCCCTTCTTTATATCGTCCATTTTCTACCTTTTGTGCTGTTCCCGTTTTTCCACCTATGCGCAAGCCTTCGCGAAATGCTTGCTTACCAGAGCCCTTTGCTACAACAGACTCTAATGCATGACGCACTTGTGCGGATGTTTGTTCACTTATTACTTGGCGTTTGGCCTCCGGTTTATTTTCTACAATCACTTCTCCATCATCTGCGACTATGCTTGAAACAACATATGGCGTATAAAGGGTACCACCATTTATTGCGGCTGCAACAGCTTGCATTTGCTGAATTGGTGTCACAGAGATACCTTGACCAAAGGATGTAGTCGCATGCTCAACAGGCCCAAATGCCTCTTTCGAAAATAAGATGCCGCTCGCCTCACCAGCTATATTAGAGCCTGTTTTTTGCCCGAAGCCGAAATCTTTAATATATTGCAGTAGCTTTTGTGCACCAACACGTTGTCCTAGCTCGATAAAGCCCGGGTTACAGGAGTTTTCAACAACTTCTAAAAAAGTCTCATCCTTATGCCCCTCCCGTTTCCAGCAGCGTAAACGTGCACCTTCTACCATGGTGTAGCCCGGGTCATAAAAATGGTCATTTTCAAGGTCAACAACACCTTCTTCTAGCGCAGCACTCAGCGTAATAATTTTAAATGTAGAACCTGGCTCATAAGTCATAAAAACAGGCAAATTACGATTGTAAATCGTTGAATCAACATTTTTAAAATCTGCTGGGTCATATGTTGGGAAAGAGGAAAGCGCTAAAATCTCACCCGTATTCGGATTCATCGCAATACCAATTGCTTGGTCTGCATCATAGCGCTGCATCGCCTGTAATAATTCTCGTTCCATCACTTGCTGTATCGTTAAATCAATCGTTAGCTGTACCGTTGCTCCTGCCGTCCCCTCTTTCCACTCATCATCGACATGTGCCATTTCAACATTTTTAGCATCCGTAAATAAGCGAATCGCAGCATTATTACCTGTTAGCATTTCATTATATTCATATTCAACGCCAGCCAAACCTTGATTATCATAGCCTGTAAAACCTAAAAATCTTGATAACAAAGAGCCGTATGGATAATGTCTTATATAGTCTACTCCACTATAAACACCTTTAATGTGCAAGGCTTGTATTGCTTCCACCTGCTCCTCCGTAATGTTTTTACCTTCTGGCGCAAGCTTCACTAAGTAGACAGGCTTTTGCATTTTCTCAAGCAATTCCGCTTCATCCGCCTTTAAAATAGATGCTAATTGCTTAGCAGCGAGTGCAATATCATCGCTTTGCTTTGGAATAAAATAAAGGGTCGGTGCTAGTTTATTCGTTACAATAATTTCATTTTCACGATCTACAATACTTCCACGCTCTGTCACGAACGGAATTTCTCGATCCCAGTTGGCCTTTGCTAGCTCTGTTAAATGTTCATGTTGGAAAATTTGTACATAGATTAATCGGACGATAATCGCCAGTCCATATAAGAAAAATGCATAAATAACAATCTTCAAACGTTTTTTGGAAGGCAGTGAAATCCACTTCATTCGACACTCTCCGTTTTTAACAAAGTATGTATAGAAGTGGACTTCTATTCAGCTTTCTCTCAATTACGTTTCTATTAACTAGCACTTAATCTTGCGGTAGCTGCTCGCCCTCCTCATCCGTCTCCTCTACTTGTGGAGCGAAGGATTCCTCAGGTGTCTTTAACTTCACAACAATTGGTGCTGCATCTTGAATCGGTGTATTTTCTGAAACGCTTTGACTATCTACATAACCCTCACCAACGATTTCAATTGACAATCCAGATAAGGCTTTATAAATTAATACATTGCGTAATGACCAACCAATAAATGATGGAAGCGTAATCGTTCCATCTGTCTTTAAAAAGATGACGCTTCCTTTCGCTACTTCCAAACCTTGCACTGGATATTGCTCAATAATTTGTCCACCTTCACCAATGATGATTGGCGTTAACCCTTGATTAATTAGCTCTACTTGTGCACTTTCAGCTGTTTGTTTCGTATAATCAGCTAATTTTGTCATTTGCACTTCTGCAACTTCTTCAGGATTAATATTGAAATATTTCAAGCTATTTTCCATAACCATTTTAAATACGGCAGAAGTTGGCTCTGAGCCACCCTCTGTTTCAGCTAGCTTCGGCTTTTTGACCGCTATATACATAATAAGTTGCGGGTCATCGACTGGAGCCATTCCTAAAAATGAATAAAGATAATTATTTTTCCCAAAATAATAACCTCCACCACTTTCTTTAGCAATTTCCGCTGTCCCTGTTTTACCAGCAACCTCATAACCATCCAATGCGAAGCGTTTTGCTGTACCAATTTCGCTCGTTACCGTCGATGCTAGAATGTCCCGCACTTGCTGCGCTGTTTCTGCTGATACAGGCTGACCTTTTACAATCGGCTCATCATCTAAGATGATTTCTCCTGAACTCGGGTCAACGATTTTATCGATTACATATGGTTGCATCATTTTTCCTTCATTTGCGATAGCAGTCATAGCTTGAATCAACTGCATTGGTGTCACAGTAGATCCTTGTCCGTAGGTTGTCGTTACTTTATTAATTGGATACCTAGATAGTAATGTACCTGTCGCTTCCCCCGGTAAATCAATCCCTGTTTTTTGACCGAAGCCAAAGCGATCTAAATAATTATAAAAAGTATCTGCTCCCATAATTGTTAACATATGAGCCATTCCTGTGTTAGAGGAACGCTGGAAGCCCTGTAAATAAGTAATTTCCCCCCAGCCCACTCTGTTATGGTCACGAATTGTACGGTCTAACACCGTATATTGACCTGATTGGAACGTTGCATTTGGATGCCAATTGCCTGAATCAATAGCTGCTGCTAATGTAAAAATTTTCATCGTTGACCCCGGTTCAATGACATTTTCAATCGTTTCATTCAACCAATTGCTTTCTAAGCCAATACGGTCTGCAGGGTCAAAAGTTGGACGCTGTGACATTGCTAAAATTTCACCTGTTTTTGGATTAGCCACAATAGCTGTCATCGATTCAGGTTGGTATTGCTGGTCAACCTGTGTCATCGCTTCTTCCAAAAAGTTTTGAATTGTTTTATCTAATGTTAAATAAATTTCCGCCCCATTTTTTGCAGGCTGAATCATTTTTTCACTGTTCGGCAATAAATAGCCTTTAATATCGCTATCATAGGAAATGGAGCCCGGTGTCCCCGTCAACTCTTCATTATACGTATACTCCAGCCCCATTTTACCAACTGTTTTAAAGGTATCATCCTCTTGCTTTTCTTCTAAAGCAAAGCCGATTAAATGAGATGCAAATGGACCATTTGGATAATAGCGCTTCGTATCCTCTATGAAAATAATACCTGGTAGCTTGTGCTCTGCGATGGCCATTCTCGTATCATAGCTAATTTTGCGCCCAGCTGCTCCAAACTCAACTTGATACGGATCTCCATCTCTCGTCAATATTTTATAAATATCTTGCTCTTCCATCGAAATATATTGGGCTAGCACTTTCGCTGTTTCTGCTGGGTCAACAACATGCTTTGGATTGTCAGGATTTGTCGTCACAGACTCTTTTACGACTGCGACAAGCTTATAAGCCAATGTATCTTCCGCGATAATATTATTATTGCGGTCTAATATACGTCCCCGGTTTGCTGCTAGCGGCACTTCGCGTGCATATTTAGCTGCCGCCTCAGCTTCCAATGAATAACCATTAACTTCATTGGCAGTTTGCAAATGAACAATGCGCCAAAATAATAACAAAAAGAGCCCTCCGTATATTAAAAACATCAGGAAGGCTCCTTTTTGGAAACGAAATGTACTCTTTTTCATTCTCCCGGCACTACCTTTACATTTTTCTCGTTAAGAGTTAAACCGAGTTCTTGTGCTTTTTTCAAAATTCGCTCATAAGCCGACAACTCACTAACCTGCACTTTAAAGCCTACATTTTCATTCGCAATTACGGAGATTTCTTTTTCTACTTGCTGTATTTCCATACTTGTTGTTTGGATTTTACTTTGTGTATGTAGGATTGCAACTGCCATTATTGCTACAATAATTACGAATAACATATAGAGTAATTTTTCGCGTTTAGAAATTAGTCCTTTATGTTTTTTGTAGCTCGTCTTTTTGCTAGGCTGTTTTTCTGGTTGTTGTGGTTGTGGTGATATTACTGGCTGTTGAATATACGGTTGTTGCCTTACGCGTACTGCCATGGTCATCCACTTCCTTTATTTATTTATTTTTTCGGCGATGCGCAACTTCGCTGAACGTGAACGGTTATTCGCTTCTAGCTCTTCATCCGTAGGTATAATCGGCTTTTTCGTAATTAATTTTAGTGTTGGTTTCATATCCTCTGGTATGATTGGTAAACCAGGCGGTAATTCTGGTAATGAAGAAGCTTCTTTAAAGATTGTCTTGCAAAGACGGTCCTCTAATGAATGGAACGTAATCACACTGATTCGTCCACCAATCGTTAATAAATCAATCGCATCTACGAGAGAATCCTCCGCTGCCCCAAGTTCATCATTTACAGCAATGCGAATTGCTTGGAATACACGCTTTGCAGGGTGACCTCCGGTGCGTCGTGCCGCGGCTGGTATACCCTCTTTAACTAGTTCCACTAATTGCCCTGTTGTTTCAATAGGAGAGAGTTTTCGCGCTGCTTCGATTTTGCGTGCAATTTGCTTTGAAAATTTCTCTTCGCCATAACGGAAGAAGATTCTTACTAAATCCTCGTATGACCATTCATTCACTACATGAAATGCTGTTAATTCCGCACTTTGATTCATGCGCATATCAAGTGGCGCATCATGATGGTAACTAAAACCTCTTTCTGGTGTATCGAGTTGTGGGGAAGATACACCTAAATCGTATAAAATTCCATCTACTTGTTGAATATTTAGTGCATACAGCTCGTCCTTTACATATCTAAAATTTGCATGGACAAACGTAACACGATCTAAATATTTTGCTAATCGCACTTTTGCATTTTCAATTGCCGTCATATCTTGATCAAAACAAATAAGCTTTCCATTTGGAGACAGTTGCTGTACGAGGTATTCGCTATGACCAGCGCCCCCTAATGTGCAATCCACGTATACCCCATCAGGATTGATGTTCAACCCATCAACCGTCTCCTTCAATAATACAGTTGTATGATTGAACATAGTCTTTACTCCTTTAACGCTTTAAAAATCAAAGCCTATCATATTTTCTGCTATTTCGTTAAATGATGCTTCAGATTCATCATAGTATGTGTCCCAAGCTTCCTTCGCCCAAACCTCTATCCTGCTTGATACACCTAATACAACACACTCTTTTTCGAGATTTGCATATTGGATTAATGTAGCTGGAATATTTATGCGACCTTGCTTATCTAGCTCAACCTCCGTTGCACCTGAAAAGAAGAAACGC
Source organism: Metasolibacillus sp. FSL K6-0083 (assembly GCF_038630865.1). Lineage (NCBI taxonomy): Bacteria > Bacillati > Bacillota > Bacilli > Caryophanales > Caryophanaceae > Metasolibacillus > Metasolibacillus sp. FSL K6-0083. The sequence goes on from NZ_CP152046.1 coordinate 1,526,034, forward strand.
GCAAATGCACGTGCATCCTTTTTTGTCATCGGTAAGTTTTTTAATTTTTCTTCAAGCTTTCGCCATTCATCCATAGGGTAACCAAAAATACAGTTGTCCAATCCACGTGTAATGACAAACGTTTCACCTAGCGCTTCTCGAAATTTCGAAGGCACTATGAGACGCCCCTTTACATCAACGGAATGCACGTATTCCCCCATGAACATGCTACTCACCCCACTTTACTAATTAATGTACCACAAGCCCCCACTTTTCACCACCTATTCCTCGCATTTCTTCCCCTATAATAAGAAATTACGTAAATAGACCTTACTTCAACGAGGTGAACTGATAATATAAGCATATAAAAAAGCTATTCCTCAATAGAAATAGCCTTTTTATATCAAAGTGTTATATAGTTATGCTGGTCAGAAGGAACTAAATCTAGTTCAATAAGACTACCTACTAATGTAGGTCCATATAGGTTCAAATATTGATAAGGATTAAAGTAGCGTTCCTGTAAATTTTGGTTAGGGAAAAGCTCTGTTATCATCAGATTAAACTGCTTTATTTTCACATCATGTTTACCCAATATTTCTTGACCAATTTTTGCTGCTAAATAATCAAATTGTCTACAATGATATTGTTTATTTTTTTCGATAATATTGTTTAAATCTAATTGCTGCTCTCGTAAATGCTGCTCTAGTTCATTATATTGAGCAAGCAAATTTCGCTGCATTTCAGCAAGCTTTTCTTTAGCATTTTCATCCTGCACTTCTTCAATAAAACGATTTTTTAGTTGCTCTGCTTTCCCTTTCATTACATCAAGCACCGTTAACTCATTTTGTGCTAATAATGGCTGGACTGTGCGTGGCACTAAAGTAATATTCAGTCGCGGAGCAAATACAGGCATTTGTAAATGCAGCAAAGAAAATGCTGGCTTTAATGTCGCCCAATATGCTAGTTCACCCGGTCCACCAACAAAAGCTAATACTGGCATCGTCATTTCCTGCATTAAAGGACGTGTGACAACATTATTGCTTAATTTTTCAGGTGTTTGGCGCGCAACTTCTAGTAGTTGCTCCTTTGTCAGCTTAATAGACCCAAGTGCGTTTGTATAATAACCGTCTTTTCTTTCTAATAAAAAGCGTTCGCCGCCCTGTACAAAAAATAAATTGGCATTGCTCGCCACCGCCTCAATCGGCTTGCCATAACCAGCTTGGTTGAACGCCTCTTCCTGTGCTACAACGACCTGTGCAATTTCCTCATTATGCTCTATTAATCTTACGAAAAAATCAGCCTCATATTGACGGAATGCTGGAAACGCTGCATCTAACATAAGCAAGCCATACTTTGCAAACAGCTCATTCATCAATGCAGTGAAAAAGTCAGTAAACGTATCGCTAGCGTGTAAATGTGTTAGTACATTATGTAGTAAATCTTTTGTATACTCACTTTCTCCAAAGTCTGCAAAAACAGTGCGTACAAATGACTCCATCTCTTCTTTATTAATAGCTGTTGTAGAAGCCATTGTTTTGCGCTTAGAGCGCTCTTTATAAACACGCTTCTTTAATGTTGCATCCACCGTTGTATACGTATGGTTTATTTCCTCTAAATCATGGTCCTCCCCAGCAATCCAAAATAGTGGAATGACCTTCTTCTCAAGCTTTTCACGTTGCTGTCTTGCAAGCAGAATAACTGAAATGGCTTTATGCACTGAATAGAGTGGTCCTGTTAATACCCCTGCCTGCTGTCCTCCTACAATGACATAGGCTCCTTCTGCCAACTCTTTTAAATGACGTTCACATGCCTCCGATAAACCAAACGGCGTCATATATAGCTGAATGATTTTGCTTAATTGTGCTGTGTCATATGTTTTTGTCGTTAAATATTGCGCGCGTGCGTGAAAAGCATCATCACTATATACGTAATCAAAAAAATTATGTATAGTAGATTGCTTATCCCAATACTGTGCTAATATTTTATTTTGTACTGGTAAAACGTTTTGTTCCAGCTTCATTATGAAAACCCTCTCTATCCCTTACTAACTTCTAAATGATATGCCTCTTACTATGAAAGCTATTCAAAATATTCATCTCACCATCTCTATTGACAGGCCTCTTCTGTATCAATCTTCGGCAAAAGCATTTTTTGCATAAGATAACTTACTACATTGTATACGTTCTGTGGCATTTCGAAAAAGAATTTGCTTACACAGCGACATACTCCAATATATTTAATGTTAATCCAGCAATGAACACCAAAAAATAACTTATACTTAGCAGTATAAAATAAACACGCCATATTTTTTTTAGTAATTGCGGCACGACAATTTCTTTTTTCGTTCGCCAATCAATGTATGTAAAGGTAATTGCTATAAAAATAGCAATGATAATAAGTGGAATAACAATCGAAACACTCCAAATGCTTGCGACAGCTATTGGAACTGAGAAAAATAACAATAATGTAGCAATATCTGCAGCTAAACCAAATGCTTTTACATTGCTAAAACGCAGCTTTCGACATATAAAATAAGTGATAATAAGTGCAATTAAAGGGCAAATAATAATTATTGCTATTAAAAAAGCCAAAAACTTCACATTTTTTCACCGCTCTCCTCTATCGCTAATAATAAATAGTATAACACGCTAAGCGTTGGCACATCTGCACCCATTTTCTCAGCTTTTTTCATAATGGCACCAACAATCGTTTCAATTTCCGATTTGCGTCCTGCTTGTCTATCTGCTAGCATCGACGATATATTATTTGCAGTACGTTCACATAGTTGATAAACGGTCTGAAACGGAAATTTCTGCTGCATATATGGAAATGCCTGCATTAACTCCGTATACAATTGCTGCAATAGATGATACGCATACTCATTATGAATTAATTGCCCGTTTCTCACTTGCAAAAGTGCCGTTAACGGATTTACAAAACAATTGAGCAGCGCTTTTTCTAACAGCATTTGCTCAGCATCTTGCAATTGTTCTATGAAAAATGCCTCATTACAAGCAGCCTCAAAAATCCGAATAAAGTCATCATTTCCTCGCCCAACTGCTAATTTCAAAACGCCTATCCCACGATGATAAACCGTTGTCTCACCAACTTTCTCCGCGCCAAATTGTGCGGACCCAAACATTATATGCTGCTGCTTCAGCGCTAGCGCTTGCTCATAATGCAGCAAGCCATTTTGCATAAATAATAGCGGAACATCCGGTAACGTCGTCAATGTTGGTAAAAGAGCCTGCAAAGCATCATACTTAGTCGCAACAATAACCATCGCTCCTTCCTCAACAACTAACTGTCGCTCCGTCACAGCATCAACCTCAAAATTCCGCTGCTGCCCATCCATCTGAAAAAGCGTAACCCCATATGTACGAATTTCTGCCGCCTGCTCCTCCCGCCTTGTCACAACCGTTACCGCATAACCCGCCTTACGTAAAAAGCTTGCCATTAACAAGCCCACCGCACCCGCACCAATTACATAAACACATCTCATCCACTCACCCTCCATCTCAAATTGTCAGAATTGTTTGCGTGCCTGGCACCTAAAAAGCTGCTCCTACTTTCAGAGCAGCTTTACATTGCACTATTAAACTGGATAAACAGGATGCTTACGGTACGGTGGTAACACTTGCTTTGAACCGTAATAATGTAAGCGCTTCACTAATGTGTCGCGTAAATCCCCCGGCGCAATAATATCATCGATAACAAGCTCCGAAGCCAGCTTATATAAATCGATTTCTCGTTTGTATTCTTCGATTTTTTCTTTTACAAATTGCATACGCTCTTTCGGGTCTTCAATTGCTTCAATTTTATTTGAATATACCGCATTTACGGCTGCCTCAGGACCCATTACAGCAATTTGTGCTGTCGGAAGTGCGATACATACATCCGGCTCGAATGCTGGTCCACACATTGCATAAAGACCTGCACCATATGCTTTGCGCACAATAACAGAAATTTTAGGCACTGTTGCAGAGCTCATCGCTGAAATTAGCTTAGCCCCATGTCTTATAATACCCGCTCGCTCTACTTTTGTACCAATCATAAAGCCTGGTACATCTGCTAAAAACAGTAGCGGAATCGAAAACGCATCACATAATGTTATAAATTTCGCAGCTTTATCTGCCGAATCGACAAATAGCACGCCACCTTTTACTTTTGGCTGATTCGCAATAATGCCGACGACTTGCCCGTCAATTCTTGCTAAGCCTGTAATTAATTCAGGTGCAAACAGCTTTTTAATTTCAAAGAAGCTATTTTCATCAATTAATTGGTCAATGCATTCATACATATCAAACGGCGCATTTTGGTTTTCTGGAATAATTTCCTCCAATGTTCGTCCCGCAACAGGCTGAATCGCCTCTTGTAGAGGTGGCAATTGCGCAAAATTACTTGGGAAATAACTAATATACTGTCTCGCTAGCCCGATTGCCTCTTGTTCAGATGTGGCTAAAACATCCCCGCAGCCACTTACTGAGCAATGCATATGCGCTCCGCCCATTTCCTCTAATGTTACCTTCTCACCAATAACCTTTTCCGCCATACGTGGTGAACCTAAATACATAGAGGCATTACCTTCAACCATAATGACGATATCGCAAAACGCCGGAATATAAGCGCCACCTGCTGCGGAAGGACCAAATAAAATACAGATTTGCGGAACAAAACCGCTCATTTTCACTTGATTGTGGAATATTTTCCCTGCCCCACGTCGTCCTGGGAACATTTCAAGCTGGTCGGTAATACGTGCTCCTGCTGAATCGACTAAATATAACATCGGCACTTGTAGTTTTTCCGCCGTTTCCTGAATGCGAATAATTTTTTCAACTGTGCGTGAGCCCCATGAGCCTGCTTTAATTGTTGAGTCATTCGCCATAACGCAAACTGTTTCATTGTTTATTTTCCCGATAGCGCACACAACGCCGTCCGCAGGTAAGTCCCCTGCTTCACAATTGGCAAAGCGACCATCTTCTTCATATTGCCCATCATCGAATAACAAAGCCAAACGCTCGCGTACAAATAATTTATTTGTTTCCACTAGTTTATCGTGATATTTTTGCGCGCCACCAGCATAAATTGCATCAATTTTTTGCTGTAGCTGTTCATTATATTGTTTTGTCATTTTTTTCACCTCTTCGCAGCACTATTCTAGCTCTACAAGGACCGCCTCTTCATCAATAAAATCGCCCTCTGCTACAAGTATTTTCTTTACAGTACCCGCAACTTCTGCTTCACATGGAATCTCCATTTTCATCGATTCTAAGATGATTAATGTTTGTCCAACAGTTACAGCATCTCCTTCTTTTACACTTACCTCGAAAACTGTACCTGCCATTGGTGCCTTTACTTGTGTCATTTGAAAATCCCCCTTTGTGTAATTGAACAAAGCTGTTCCTCTTTATTGTACGCCACTCGTATAATTGATTCCAACTATTTTTCATTTTTTCTTTAGATTCATTTCATATAACCTTAAAGCTTTTATAAAATGAAAATAGACTTGTAGTGGATTGCAGAGATTTTCTTGCGCAAGCTTTGCGAGGCTATCATGCATAAGCTTCATTGATAGCAAGCACTCTATTTTCTATTAAAACAGGCTGTGCTAGCAGTTATTTTTGAGTAAACTGCACGCCTTGTTTTAACCATTTAAGAAGGCGCTCATGCTCTGTTTGTAACTCATGATATTTTAATTCTAGCTGCCCATAAGCTTCGGTAAGCTCCTCAAAGCTCGTTAAAGCAAGCTTTAAATGACTACGCATTAACTGCTTCGGTCTCTTCTTTACATTGCCAAGCATTTGCCCATATTGCGCTCGCAATGTTTTATTCCAACGAAAACCACATGCCTGCTTCGTGCGATTTAACACGGTTGCCGCTTCCTCAAACGCCTCAAGCTGTGTTTTTCCATTTTGCACAAATTGAATAACAATTTCCGCTAATTTTTCATCATCAGCAATTGTCCATTGGTCTTTTCTTCTTTTTGCTTCCATCTCTATCACCTCTTATTTTTTTACTACTATATGCAGCAGATGAGGAAATAGAATCTTAATTCTATCGAAAATATCAAACGACAAGCCTTTCCATATTTTCATACTCCTCGATACCTTCCTATCGTTTGCACCTTATTAATTACAACTTAGCTAACTCTTTTAGGACGGGGCAGTCCAAAAAGCCGTGCATAGCCGGCATTTTGGACAGGAGCGATGATTTTTCACAAAATGTTGATTCATTTAAACAGAAAACGCCTCTTTTAAAAATGGGATGAACATTAGTTTTAGCAGCGTTATCCTTTAGTAAAGGGGAAGCGATGAAAACATTGATTTCAATGCGGTGTCAAAAAAATGGACTTTTCGGACAACTCCTGAAAGAAGTTAAATATTCGCTAAAACCATCGCCTCCTGCATATACTCTCCGTCAAAAAAAGAGCCGTCTCAAAATAGCTTTGTAGACGACTCCTTCATTTACTTTTTCGATTTTGTTAGGAAGCTATTTACCGCTTGGTGATGTGCTTCGCTTTCCCATAGCTTCGCGCAAGTGCGTACTTCTTCCATTACACGCTCATACATATTGCGCTCTCGCCATTTACGTAGCTCAATTTCTTTATATGCTTGATGCACGGCAGGATGAATTTTACGCATATCTTCTATAAAATCTGCCAATGCCTCTTGCTTCGTTCCTTCAAAAACTCGCATAGCCCAGCCAATCTCATAGAGCTTTTGTGCTTCGTAGGCCTGTGCATCGACAAGCATTTTTAACGCACGGTCATGGCGCAATCCTCTTTCAAACAAATATGTACCGCCACCCCAGCCACTCGTAATCGCAAGTGTCCCTTGAATAAAGCCCGCCTTTGCATGACGAGCAATCAAACGGAAATCACAGGCTGTAGCGATTTCACAGCCGCCACCTACTGCTGTTCCATTTATTAAGGCAATCGTTGGCACAGATAATGTAGCAAGCTTATACAATATTTTTGCCATTTTGCTAAGCATTCCGAAAGCCTCGTCCTCCGTTTCTAATGCATGAAAAACGGATAAATCCCCACCTGAGCAAAATGATTTTTCACCAGCTCCAGTAATAACGAAAAAGCGTACATCCTTCCTTTGCTCTATATATGTAATTGCTTCTTGTAGGCCATCCATCACCTCATCATTCACAGCATTCCTTTTTTCTTCACGATTGATTGTAAATGTTGCAATCCCGTCTTTATTTTCAAATAAATATGACATTATCCCTTCCCCCAGTCTACTTATACATCTTACCCATTAATTGTATCGTAGCGAATATTCCTTCATTTGACAACGGATGATAACAAATGAAAAAAGGCGAATGAAGAGCCATGGCCTCTTCATTCGCCTTCATATAGCGGAATACTGAATTATTTCGCTACTACTTCTTTACCTTTATAGTGTCCGCAAGCTTTACAAATACGGTGAGCTAATTTATGTTCACCACAGTTTGGGCAAGCTACCATACCAGGTACAGATAATTTGAAATGCGTACGACGCTTTCTTTTTGCAGTTTTAGAAGTTCTTCTAAATGGTACAGCCATTATTGGCACCTCCTTACAGATAGTTATTCATCTGTTTGATCAAAATACTTAGCTAAATCAGCCAGTCTTGGATCCACCTTTGGTTCGTCATCTTTACGACTAAGAGCTACATCTTCATCCGTTGTATAAGTCCAGCTTTTACCACCGTGCACTTGTCCTTCGGTATTTTCTTTAAATACTTGCATCGGTATTTCAAGAAGAATTAATTCCTCTAATACTGGCTTCATGTCGATTACTTCACCATCGATATAATGTATATCTCCGTCTAAATCGCCACGCTTATCTTCATCAATCCAGCTAAATACTTCAACTGCATCAATTTCAATCGGAAATTCAACATCTTCCCATGTTCTTGCACAAGGAAGAGTTAATGTCGCACTTAATGTAAATTGACAAGTCATTTGCGATGCACCGAATGTGCATAGCCCTTTTACATGTGCGGGTGAGATTGCTCGAATATCTTTGTTACGTGTCTTCACTTCGTCCAATTGAATTTGGGCATCAAGCGGAAGTCCGTCTTGACGATATTTCGACAGTTGATGAATTGACCATTTCATTCATTAATCACCTCTTAGACAACAATGTTGATTATATAGATTTCTAAATTAGATGTCAAGATAATTTCTTGTCACTCTATGAAAATCCATTAATACTGAATAAAGGCCCTAATTTGAAGGTTTACTTTATCAATTTCATTTTACCACTTATAATGTGTATATTATACAATTAGCAGCTAAATTCTATTGATTGTGAGGTGGAAGGATATGAAAGCTGTAGGTGTTGTTGTGGAATACAACCCTTTTCATAATGGACATGCCTATCATGTTCAGCAAGCAAAAAAACTAACAGGAGCCGATATAGTTGTCGCTGTAATGAGTGGGCAGTTTTTACAACGAGGAGAACCTGCCCTTGTTGATAAATGGGCTCGTACGAAAATGGCTCTCGCAAATGGCATTGACCTTGTTATTGAACTTCCTTATGTTTTCAGTACTGCACCAGCAAAGCAATTTGCCTATGGTGCGATTTCTTTACTTCGTGCAGTAGGCTGTCAAACATTTGCTTTCGGTAGTGAGGATGGGAGGCTTCAACCATTCCTTGATAGCTTTACACTTATTCAACAAAATCAAGCGCTTTATGATGCGCTTATTAAAGATTTAATCTCGACAGGCATTAGCTATCCAAAGGCTTTGCAGGAAGCTTATACAACTTTGCAGCAACGCTTTCCCGGCACTTACATTGATTTAGCAAAACCAAATAACATTTTGGGCTTCCACTATATTGAGGCGGTGAGCCTACTGAAAAATGAAATACAACCTTTTACCATTACACGCATAGGCGCAGGCTATCATGATGTGATTGATGAGCATAGCCAAATCGCCAGTGCTACAGGAATACGGCAAGCATTATTTAACAAGCGAGCTTTACAGGATGTCGAGCAATTTGTCCCATCCTCTACATACACATTGCTAGAGGATTGGCAGCAAACATATGCGGCGTTTGCTAGCTGGAGTACATTTTGGCCCTTATTGCGCTTCACTATTTTACGCTACACACCAGAGCAGCTCACTACGTTCGCAGATGTGTCCGAGGGAATTGAGTATGCACTAATTAAACATGCAAAAGGCGCAGCCTCATTTAGCGATTTTATGAATAAAATAAAATCGAAACGCTATACTTGGACACGTTTGCAAAGAATGTTAACGCATATTTATACAGGTATTACGAAGCAACAGCTACATGCCTATACAGAGCCATCCTATATCCGTTTACTTGGTATGACAGAAAGTGGTCAACATTATTTATCCATGCATAAAAAGCACATGATATTGCCTCTTGTCAGCCGAGTTGCCGCTATGCAAAACGATATGTTAACGCTTGATATACGAGCGACGACAATCTATCAGCAAGGCCTTACAAGCCGGGGCATAGGCGATGACTATAATATACCGCCTATCCGACTGTAAAGCGTGACTTATCACATTTCCAACGCTATTCTCTTTAAGGGACCCATATTATTTCAGTAATGCATTATTTGCATCTCTCCTCTTTTACTTAAGAGAAACGCCGTTAAAGCCCATGTTTTTCTCCTAATCAAGGAAAGCACTCTATTTTCATCATCAATCATTTTCCCAAAACACCAACAAAAGCGTCCAAAACACCGGCAACTGCACGGTTTTTTGGACGCCATCTCCCTACTCCAAAGCTTGTAAATAAGCTAATGCATCATCAATTGTTTTTACTGGGACAATTTTCATTTTTGTCCCAATATCCTTAGCTGTTTTAACTGCGGCTTCGTAGTTTGATTCGATTTTCGGATTATATTGTAGCATTGCTTCCGTAATCTCATCATCAGGCGCAAAGAAAATTTCCATACCATCACGGTCAGCCGCAACTACTTTACGCTCGATGCCACCAATACGCCCGACAGTGCCGTCCTCATACATCTCACCTGTGCCAGCAACCGCATAGCCTTTTGTCAAATCCTCATCCAGCAATTGATTTAAAATTTCTAATGTAAACATTAAACCAGCAGATGGTCCACCAATATCTTCGGCATCGATATTCACTTTCGGGTCTGTTTTGATTGATTTACTTTCTGTAAACGTAATTCCTAGCCCTATGCGACCTTCCGATTCGGGAATCTCTTTTAATTGTACATTTTTTGTTAGTAATTCATTGTTGCGATTAATCACAAGCTCCACAAGGTCATCCTTTTGTGCTTTGCTAATCATTTCTATTAGCTCAGATTGTCTTTGAATACGCTGACCATCGACTTCCACAATTTCATCGCCTGCTTTTATAATGCCATCAGCAGCGCCCCCTGCTAAAACATTTAATACATAGACCCCTTTCAACGTAATCTGATAGTCTAGTCCAGCTTTTGAAAAAGCTACATAAAGCGCATTAAATTGTGAATCCGTCATTAGCTTCAATTGACGAATATTATATTCTTCATCATCTTCCTCATTTTGGCGTACTGTATTTAGTTGCATAATTTCCTGATGCTCTTTAAAAAAAGCAATTGCATACAAAATAGGTGTCGCCCTCATCATGGATACAGTCATTAAATTAAACGTTCCCTCATCCTCTGTATCGCCGTTTTGAACTTTTACAAATTCGCTGACATCATATGCGCTTCCAGGGCTCATAATGTATGAATCAAGCTTATAAAACATTAAAAAACTAAACACGACAAAAGCCGCTACAATAATGGCTAATCTCTTTTTCATGACGCCCCGACTCCTTTTACCTACGACTATTAAATAGCCTAAATGCATATAGTTAGTGTAACACTTGCGGCAAAACTTCACAAAATATTGAAAAGAGTTGATGTTATTACACATTTTTTTGCTATTTTTATTTGTTTTACATTAATTATTTTACTCCTTCTTTTTCCTGGTGTCGCACATGAAGGAGCAGATTTAGGTGTGCATTTATTTATGGAAGCTTTGTTTCCATATTTATTACCGTATTTAATTTTAACAAGCTGGCTTATACGCATTACAGGAAAATATACAACACACCCTTTTTTATTATATATAAAAACATATGTGATTAGTGCTTTAGGCGGCTTTCCAACAGGTGCGGCAGCCATTGCTCAGCTCGCTAAATCACAGGAGCTATCGCAAAAGGAGGCGGCTATTTTACTCGGTATTTGCCACTGTCCAAGCCCTCTCTTTGTCATAGGCTTTGTCAGTTTAGATTTAATCCATGACGTCACAATTGGATGGCAATATTTAATTGTGCTACATATTTTCTCACTCATACTACTTTGCATCGTTTATTTCTTTTTGCCACATCAAAAAAATCGGCAATCAGCACATTCCGTTACCGCGCGTCATGCTTTTGCGCACAGTATTAAAGATAGTGTGCCAACTGTATTAGTCGTCTGTGCAACCATTGTTTTTTTCACAACGATTTATGCTGTTTTATTGCATAGTATGAATCATTTATTCACATTGAATAACAATTTACAAATTTTCTTTGCGTCCTTACTTGAAATGACAAATGGTTTGCAATTAATGCAGCAAAATTATCAAGGCAAACTACTTTTATTAGCACTCGTAACAGGGTTAACCGCACAAAGCTTAAGCATCCATATGCAAGTACTCGTAATTGCTAAGTCAAATGCGATTGCCTTTCGTCCATATATATATATGCGTCTTCTTTATATAGCCATTGTTCCTGCATTGTATTGGTTGATTTTTTTATGGTGAAGGGGCGTCTAAAATGCCGTGCGGGTGCCCGCATTTTAGATGCTAGTGTTGGTGTTTTTATAAAATGAAGGCTTTGGATAATAGGCCACTGAAAAAGTCCCCATGAATCGGTATTACGCTAAAACGGTTGATTTCCGTTCCGAGCGCACGCTTTCCGCGGGTCTATTTGGTATGCAAATACAAGGAGCAACAACCATATTCGCCGTGAATCTCAAAAGAATTATAACCTTAATGAAGGAAGCAGAGTAAGAAATACCACTGAAAAAGGAGTTGATTCGTTCAAATTTTAACGAATCAACTCCTTTTTAACATTATATTCACTTATAAGTTTTCCAGTGGCCTATTGGATAAGGGGGCTTTCTTTGAAAGTTTGATAAACATTGGCTTTAGGTATATCCGAAAAGTCTATTTTGTTTTGACAGCACATTAAAATAAAAGTTTTCAGCGCTCCACTTTTACTGAGGGTGAACACTGTTAAAGCCAGTGTTCATTTTGCTTTTAAAAGATGCCTTCTCTGTTTAGTTAAGTCAGCATTTTTCCAAATATTATCGCTACTGTCCAAAATGCCGGCTATGCACAGCTTTTTGGACAGCCTTATTTATTTTCCGCTAAATTTTTCTTTTAGTGCCTGCTCGACAATTGGTGGCACAAGCTCTCCAATATCGCCCCCGTATTTCGCTACTTCCTTCACAATGCTTGAGCTTAAGAAGGAATATTGATTTTTTGTCATAATAAAAAATGTTTCGATATTTTCATCAAGCACACGGTTCATCGATGTAATTTGCATTTCATATTCAAAATCCGATACCGCACGCAAGCCTCGTACGATTGCCTGCGCCCCTTTTTCTTTCGCATAATCAACCAATAAGCCTGAGGAGCTTTCCACGCGAATATTGGGTCGCTCCCTCGTTATTTCCTTAATTAACTGAATTCGCTCATCAATCGTAAATAACGGATTTTTTGATGAATTATTGAGCACCCCTACATACACGATATCAAAAACATCTGCTGCCCGATTAATAATATCTAAGTGCCCGTTCGTTATCGGGTCAAAGCTACCAGGTACTACTGCAATTTTTTCAATCAATTGTTTCTCCCTCTTCCTGCACATAACGATAAATTGATACAACCGCTGCCCCATATGTTTCTTGTCTTATTAATTGAAATGGGCCATAATTTTCAGGCAGTGCTACCTCTTTGGCATGCTCACAGACGATGATACCTGACTTTGTTATCTTTCCGTTTTCCACAAGCTGCATCACTAAATCATAATATACATCTTTATGGTAAGGTGGATCTACAAATACATAATCGAGCACAATCTCTCGCTTTAATAAGCCTTTTACTGCGCGTATCGCATCTGTTCGAAAAAGCTCCGTATTGTTCTCGTAGCGGCATTTTTTTATATTTTCCTGTAATACTTGAAAAGCTCTTCCATCTTTCTCAACAAAAATGGCTTGGTCTACGCCTCGACTAAGCGCCTCTATCCCTAGACCCCCACTACCAGCAAATAAATCTAGCGCAATACCACCATTAAAATATGGTCCGATTATATTAAAAATAGATTCCTTTACTTTATCTGTTGTCGGTCTTGTTGTTGTACCGTCTATCGCCTTTAATGGCATCCCTTTTCGTTGTCCTGCTACGACGCGCATATTTTCACCAAACCTTTATTCCTTATTAACGATATTGTGCCTAAATTGGAACATCACTTATTCACTCGACTGTAACCCAACAGAAAGCAAATTAATATTTTGCTCTGTTTTCTGAATTTCTACTAAAAACAGGCGCTGTAGCCACGATTCCTCAATATAATATTGCCCAGCCACCTGTACAATAGGCTCTGAAACTGTATTATAACGTCGCTCATTAAATACGTAGAAGCCTGGCTCATTTGGGAATCTGAAAGCGCGTGTTGCACTTTCAACATAAAAACCTCTTTGACCTTTTTCCGCACTATAGCCTAGCCCGTTCAGCAAGCTTTGTGCTGAGTATAATACAAGCCCATCTTTAAAAATAACATCCACTGCGTCTAATTGCTCTCCATCTAAATAAATAACCCGCTTATCATTGAATAAAAATGGGAATATTTCCTTAGAATCCACATTTAATGAGAAGTAGGATGTATGAATGCCAAATACCGTAGATAATGCTTCATCTAGTACATTTGGCGATACTTGCTGACCTTGCAATGCTTGCAACTGATGCAACCAATTTTTCAGTTGCTCGTCCGACATTTGATTTGTCAATGTTTGAACAATTGTTGTTGCGCGCTCGCCGCCAAAGGTATTACCTGTTAAATAACTTGCCATAACTTCCTTCAGCCACCTTGGTGTGTCAACAAAGTCATACATCGCATTTAATTGTGCAAATATGACATGCTGCTGAATTTGCTGCGTTGTTATCTGCGGCAAAAATAAAATGCGCTTGCCTTGTGAATCTGAGTTATTTTCCCCCTCTACAACGGCAATATGCTCATCATTTAAAAATTCTAACTTTGCTAAATTGTCATTAAAGGCTGTAGAGGTTGGATCTTTCGCGTAAACAGAAATCGTCTCTGTCACATGCTGTAATGCCAAATTATTTGCCTTCCAATAAAGGTCCTGCACTTCACCCTCTCCACTAAACATGGAATAATTGACAAGTGATAATGATTGTTGACCGATTAACGGTAATCCAGTTACCCACTGCCCACCAATATCACTATCAGTTGAAATATGTACTGTTGAAAACTTAACAGCCCCATTTTTCAATTTAATAAATAAGTCCTCCATCAGGTGATTAGATTTCAGTCCCCCCGCTAAAGGGATTATGTATGATAGTGATTGTGTGCGATTTTCACCGCTATGAAAAGCTGTTAAATCTTCACTTAAACGCGCACAGCTATACTCTGTTTCGATAAAACAATTTGGATTTTCAGCCTTGCTCGGCCAGCTAATTGCTATTTCCTCATTCGGTAAATTTTTAAAATGATGACGAATATCTAAGCTTTCGCCGCGATAAACAATTTCAATTTCCTGTGAATAGCTAAATGTTTGCTCCTCCAAATCAAGATGATCTGAATAAACTTGGAATTGCATAAAAAGCAATGCACTGATTGTGCCTACTAAAACAACAAAAAAAGCAATGGCAAATTTCATGTGCTCATCCTCCTGCATCATGATACTATTATGTGTGGAAAGGGTGTGACTTACAATGATTCAACAATTTATCGAATTAGGACAAGGCTATGGCGATGTATTTGAGCTTTGTGAGCTATTAAATACAAATAAAGCACGTATCCACCGTACATTTATATTTACTTCAAAGAAGGAAGGGAAAATGTACGCCTCGCTTGCCGTTGCATTACAGCCAGCGCAAGAGAGTAAATTCATGCCGATATATATATGTCGCGAAGGTATTCCTTACAATGAAGAAAAGCTAGCGCAACGTCTAGAAATTTTTAAACAGGCTTCCGCGCAAGCAAATCAGCAAATACACTATCTTGAAGTAAAGCATTCTTCTAGCTTTACCGAAACAACTTTATTTTACCAATATTTAATTGGTATTTTGCGCTTAAATCATTACATTCCTGCAATGCACGCACTATAAACCTGATTTATAATCATATTCCTTCGCTTTATCAGGCTTAGCATTTTCAAATTCCGTTTTCAAAAACGGACGGAAGGATTCAACAACGTCTTTCACAAATGGAAGGCGTTGTAATTTATTTTTAACTAGCTCAATATCCTCGCGCTGACAATACATCACGACATATTTTAATCTTCTAGAGATATAATGAACATGACCGTATTTACGTAAAGATTTAGCATGCTTCAATTGATTAACATACACAATGAGCCCTTGCCTTTCGTTCATAAATTCCCCTCTTTTCTTTATCGATTATACTGCGATAAAATTTAACTTAGATTTTTAAGTGTGTGACATCCGCCGCAAGTCTGGTCTTGGTCACGCTGTCGTTATTCAGTGTGCTATTTTACACTATCAGCAAATGTTTATACATACGCTGAATGAAGCACCAATAAAGCTTTTATCCCACCACTTATAGAGGTAAGCATTTAAAAGCTAAATCATGATAAAAGCATACCAAATGTCTTATTTGATAGCAACAGAGTTTAGACAGTAGGTAGCATTTTCAGCTATAATAAGCATTAATAGGCTTATTTTGATAAAATATTTTCTATACAGCTTATTTGTTTTCAGTTCACAATGATTAAGGTAAAAATCTGAGGAGGAAGAAGACATATGGGGAAAAAAGCGAAAGTTGCCATTGCAATTGCGGCAGCGAGCGCAGCAATTTGGGCTGGCTCTAAAGCAGTTGTAAAACCACGAAAACGTCAAACGAAAGATTTATTACAAGGAAGGCCACTAATTTTTGCTCATCGCGGAGGCGCACATTTAGCACCAGAGCATTCATTAGCTGCATTCGATAGGGCTGCTGAACTCGGTGTGGATGGCTTTTATATTGATTTGCGCTTGACGAAGGACGAGGAAATTATCGTTTTTACTGACGAAACATTAGAGCGCACATCTACTGCTATTGGCTTCGTGAAAGATTTTACACTAGCTGAGCTTCAAGAAATTAATTTCGGCGAAAAATTTGAGGATTTAGAAGGTCATAAGCGATTTGCTAATGAGCATATTTCAGTTGTGACATTACAGCAAGTATTAGAAAAATATCAAGATAAAAAATTAATTTTAAATATTCAAGATAGCCCAGACACATATGAAGGTAGTTTAATTCCTTCAAAGCTATGGCGCATTATTGAAGAATTTGACCTTGCTTCACAAGTTATCGTAACAAGTGCCTATAATGAACAAATTGAACGCTTTAATTTGTATGCGCAAAACCAAATTGTCTTAGGGGCGGGCGAAGGAGAAGCGACAAAAGCTTATACATCTTTTACAAGCCAATTTGGACATTTATTCAACCCAAAGGTGGATGTTTTTACTGTCCCAACAAAATCAGCACTCATTCCGTTTGATTCAACAAGATTTATGCAATTTTTAAACGGACTAAATGTTGCTATTTTCTTTAAGGAAGTAAATGATTTAGTTACAATGAGCCGCCTAGTACGCACAGGTGCACAAGGCATTGTTACGGACCGTCCAGATTTAGCAGAGCCGATTTTATTGAAATATAAAGAGTAGAAAAAAGCGTCCCAAAAACCGTGCATAGCCTGCTTTTGGGACGTTTTCGGTAATGTTTCAGCAAAGGAGTCACTAGATAAAATAGCAAGTAATTTCTTAGAAAATGGGATAAACACTAGGTTTAGTAGCTTTTTTTAAATTAAAATGTAAAGCTGCATTTTCACTGCACCACGAAGAAGTTCGACTTTTGAAATAGCCTCTTTGAATCTATGGTTACAGCAAGTACACTAAAAAATTAAATAAAAAAAACCGTAGGGTGAAAAATCCCCCACGGATAGGTTGTTTTATGCCGAGCAAGAGCAGCTTCCGCCCGTGCCGCAGCCTGCGCCACAGCTACTACCACTATTAAAGAACGGATTGCTAACTGGCACCTTCACTGCTTCAGAAACCGAGCGTCCTATTATTAAACTAACTTCGTCTAATAAATCCTGCACATCATTTTCAGCAAGCTTTAAAGCCGCAATACGATCATCAAGATCAAGTGCACGCTTTTGTTCTCGTATTTTCTTCATAATTGTATGATAATCTGGGTGATACTTACCGAAGCGCTGCACATCCTCATAATGCTCCTTCATTCGCCCAAATGCTTGAATTTGACTAGCTAGCTTGCCATCTGTATAAACGGCTGTATATGCATCCTTCAGCCTTTTTACTGGGTCTGAGGAAAGAATCATTGCACTTAGCTCATCCGCTTCATCTAAAATAAATGCCCATTCAGAAGTCATTAACATTCTTTTTTCCTCCAGTCTGTCATTATCATAACAGAAATATAGATTGTATGGAATTGGAATGATTTTTCAATCCGAATTAATTGATTCTATTCAACACCTGTTCTCCCCGTGCATATGCACATAGCGCTTGAACATTTAAGTTCATCATTGCTGTTCTCGTTTGCAAGGAGGCACTGCCGATATGCGGTAAGGCCACAACATTCGGCAATGTTAACAGGGGATGCTGTAAATCGACTGGCTCTTGTTCAAAAACATCTAGACCTGCTGCCCATAGCTTTCCATTTTTTAATGCATGATAAAGAGCTACTTCATCAATAATGCCTCCACGAGCCGCATTAATTAGTACAGCATCATCCTTCATTAATGCTAGCTCCCGTTCCCCAATCAGCCCTTTTGTTGCCTCGCTATAGGGTGTCATTAGCACGATGAAATCAGCTTCCTTTAATACATCCTCAAATACCCTATAATGAAAACCGTATTGCTCTTCAACAGCTATTTTTCGACTGCGATTATAATATAACACTTTCATATTAAAGCCTAATGCTCTTTGCGCTACAGCTTGTCCGATGCGTCCTAAGCCGATAATACCAATCGTCGCCCCTCCTACATCTTTACCAACAAGCTGTAAAGGATACCAGCCTTCCCACTGTCCTTCCCGCAAATAACGCTCTGCCTCTGGAATTCTTCTAGCAGTTGCTAACAGCAAAGCAAACACTAAATCAGCAGTTGTTTCCGTTAGAACATCTGGTGTATTAGTTGCAATAATACCTCGACCGCGCAGCGCGTTTATATCAATATTATTAAAGCCCACTGATAATGTGCTTACTATTTTTAAATTCGGTGCATGTGCTAAAAGCTCTGCATCCACTTTATCAGCTAATGTCACCCACAAAGCCTCACAATCCTTAACAGACGCCAATAGCTTTTGGCGCGGCATGCTAGCTTCCTCCTCACGCCATTCGGCAATATCATAATAAACGCCTAACGGCTCAACAATATGAGCGGGTAATTTGCGCGTAATTAATAATTTCTTTTTCAAATAAAAAACCTCCCCATTAAGCACATATTAGAGCAGAAATTAAAAACAAGCAAAGATACTCTGAATATTTAGATATTTCCCGATAAGATATTTCCTTTGCTTTTCTTTATTTAATAGATTCAGAAAGGGCTCCCCGAAAAGATATACCTATTTCAGACAGCCCTAGCTTCTATAATCAATTACAAAAAGAAGTAATTGTACTTTTTTTCATTATTCCGCAGTGCCTTTGATTTGCAAGGCGTTTTCTGCACACGCTTTATCTGAGAATGGAATGGTTGTAGAGCCAATGGTTTGCGTTTGCTCATGACCCTTCCCTGCAATTAGCACAACATCTCCCTGCCTCGCCTCGCGTATCGCCTTTTCAATTGCCTGTGCCCTATCCTCTATTTCCTCATACAACTGCTCGCTATAAAAGCCCGCCTTTATTTGAGCATTGATTTCTGCTGGCTTCTCACTTCTTGCATTATCTGTCGTCAAATAAATTTTATAGGCATACGTAGAGGCAATTGTCCCCATTTTACGCCTTTTATCCTTATCTCTTTCACCACCGCAGCTAAAGACTAGGCGCACCCTTTCTTGCTTTAATGCTTGAAGCACCGCCTTTAAGGCTGCGGGTGTATGCGCATAATCAATGATAATGCGCAAACCTTGGTCATTCTCTACTTCCTGCATGCGTCCCTCCGGTAGCCTCAAATGTAGGCATCCCGGAATAAGTTGGGCTATATCAAAATTTAAGACATACAATGCGGCAAATGCAGCCATTATATTTTGAATTTGAAATTCGCCTACAAAGGGTAATATTAGTATATGTTCCTCTCCTTTGTATTGTAGACAGCATGTGCTATGCCCTTCACTTTCAGTTAGTAGTTGCCATTGCATATCAACTCGTCCCTTTGAGCCGAATAGCATTGTTTTTTTCTTTAAATTGATTCCAACAGAGCGGCTGAATGGATCATCTCCATTTAAAACGACATTTTTCGCCAAAACGGCAAGTCGCTGCTTCGCTTTTTTATAATTTTCTAATGAGCCATGGTCTTCAATATGCTCAGCTGATAAATTTAAAAAAATGCCGATATCAATCGCACAATCATCTAATCGATGGTGTGCTAACCCCATTGAGGATGCCTCTAAAATTGCATATCCCACACCTTGCCGTACCGCCATTTGAAAGATTTCCTGCAATTGCTTTGCTTGCAATGTCGTTAATGATTCATAGGAGGTCAACCAACGTTCGCCATTTAAAAAAACCCCGTTCGTCCCAATGACGATGCAGCTTTTCCCTTGTATTTGTAGCATTTGACTAATAAAATGACTCACTGTCGTTTTGCCATTCGTTCCAGTAATCGCAATAACAGTTAAAGCTTCCGCTGGGAAATTCCGCAATTTCGCACTTGCAAACGATAAAAATTGCAAGCTATTTGGTACCCATACAATCGGAACAGTAAGCTTTAAATCGAGTAATGTATCATCTTCAACAACGACAGCACTCGCCCCATTATTAATTGCTTGCTGTAAAAACGACTTGCCATTAAATTTCTTTCCCTTTCGCAGCACGTAAATATAACCTTGCTGAATATTTTGAGCATAATCCTCTATACCTGTTACTTGCACTCGAATTGAGCCTTTCACGATACATGGCCAATCTTTTAACAATTCAGCTAGCTGCACACTTAGTTCACTCCTTTTCATTACTGTATGAAAAGAAGCTATAAATGCTACTGCATGCCAGTTACATCTCGACTATTTTTGGTTATTAATATTTGCGTGTAATAGTCCATATATGCGCCACTTCCTATATGTGTAAAGCTCTCATCAAGCAATACTTTTCGGTGCTCCTTAGAGTTTAACCAACCATGCATCACCTCAATGACGTCGATATAAGTTGTAGCGATAATTTCACTTGCTGACTTAAATTGAATATCTAAAGCGCCCAAGCGGTCCTTCAATGAAATATCTGTATTCTCAGTTTGCTGTGTAGTCATACTTTGTAAAAATAAATTTTCGCTATTTTCCATAGCTAAACTATTAAGCGCTGAGTCATTAACAAGTGTTAATAAGCCGTAACGTTCCCTGAAAACATTCGTTAAATCCGCAAGCTGTGCTGCATTTGCTTGATGAATATACAGCTGATTATAGGAGGAAGGAGCTGGCATATGAATGATTTCCCCTATAAATTGCATTTCATAAGGCTTATGTGTAACAAGCGTTTCCTTGTCTAAAAATCGAATACCTATTAATTCTTCGGTATTTGTATCAATATATAGCTGGGAAAAAATATCCTCGAACTTCACTAATATCCGACTGTGCAAATCATAATCATTCATCGCAAACATATAAGTGTTATCTCCAATATTTGCTGTCACTTCAGACTCGATAATTGTCATACGATAAATATCTCCTAGCATTTGTCCAATTTCATAAGGAGCAACATTCATATTCAAACTATTTGTATAAACTTGTACGACTTTATCATCAGCTATACCAAACATTTTAAATCCATCTTTATTATTATAAATCCACCATTTATAATGAAACGGTGTTTTATCAATGCGCGTAGGACGTCCGTATGTAGATAATATCGTCTTACTTGTTTCGCCTATATGTGTCGATAAGCCTTCAATAGGACGCGTTAAAGCATCGCCGTTATCTACAATGGCATTTTCCTCTAAAATTGGTTGTTGCACTATGTTTGGCCCTTCAAGTGGATCATGCTGCTTCGCATTAGGACCTGCATAGTAATAGATAATGCCTAAAAAAGCGATGATAATTAAAATACGGAAAAGGGCTTCCATTTCTACCTCCTCATCTTCAATTCTTATTCATCATTATAGCAAATCAATTACGCCTCGACTAACTCTCGTCCAGATTTTTTCGAGCTGTTTGGCGGAAGTCAGCCTAAAACTTTCACGTTCTAAGACAACGGTTAACTAACCTGTATCACACGGATTTCTCTTCAAAAATTATGACATCCCCGGAGGCCAAAACGATGTTGTTATCTTAGTATGCGATGTTTTAGCCTAAATTCCTATTTTTCAGCGAATGTCCAAACACTGGCTGAAAGAAGTTAAAGCAAGCTTGACACAATGTTGTCATTGCAACAAAGCTAAATTTGCTCTATTATAAAATGGAGCATATATAAGTATGTACGATTTTTTTAGAGGAGGATTATACAATGCATTTTGAAAACACAAACCTTGAAGACGTAGTAGTTGATCAACAAGTGTTGACAAGAGTTTTAGAAAAACACGGCTTAGAATGCCACGGTGCTTGGGATTATGACCGCATGACTTTCGATCGTCGCTTTGATGTACGTGAAGGACGCTATTATTTACGTTTATTCTGCAGCGCTATTTCAGGCGATGTAGGCGCATACGATGCAACTTTAAAATTACACAAACCTGCAATTGGTAAATATTACTACCCACATGGTGTAGAATACACAGATGAAGTATTCCCTGCTCATTTAGTAAAGGATTGCGAAAAAATCTTAGCAGACGTGCGCAAAGATTTAGCTGAATTTGGTATTTAATTTTTTTGCGGTGAGTAATCGCAGGAGCACTTACTTTCTGTACCAGTCGCTTCGCTTTTGGTACACAAATATCTAACATAAAAACAGGGGCTGTTTGAAAAGGTATACC
Source organism: Metasolibacillus sp. FSL K6-0083 (assembly GCF_038630865.1). Taxonomy (NCBI): domain Bacteria; kingdom Bacillati; phylum Bacillota; class Bacilli; order Caryophanales; family Caryophanaceae; genus Metasolibacillus; species Metasolibacillus sp. FSL K6-0083. The sequence continues at coordinate 1,548,341 of NZ_CP152046.1, forward strand.
TCTTCAAACAGCCCCTTTCTGACAGCCATGCTCATTTATGGTGTGGCTGCAACTTTTTAAAGTGACAACTATTTTGTAAAGAAATCTTGCTTTGAAAGCGAGAAAATAAATAGCAGCCTCCTATAACGAGAAGCCCCCCGATTCCTTGTAGCCATGTTAATTGCTCACCTAAAAATAGAAAAGCCAAAATAGTCGTAAAGATAGGGTTAAAATTTAGAAAAACGCCTGCAGTTGTAGCTCCTAGTTTTTGTACACCAATATTCCATAGCAGCATGCAAATAACTGTTGAAACGATTCCTGTATAAAGCAATGCCTGAATAAAAGACATATTGATATTTGTAACAGAAAAACTTGAAATATTAAACGGCAATAAAATCATAAGCCCAAAAATACCGGCATACAGCGTACATATTAATGGCGAAGCTGTTTGCATTGCCCATTTACTACAAATAGAGTATACGCCCCATACACATACTGCAACAATCATCCACAAATCTCCCGAGTTAAAATTGAGAGAGAGCAACAGTTCAATTTTCCCTTGCGAAAGCACTAAAATAACACCGAAAAACGAAAGTAAGATGGAAAGTATTTGTAGAAAGTTTATTCTTTCTTTTAAAAAGAGAAATGAAAAAATTGCAATTGATATCGTATTCAATGTAGAAATTAACCCAACATTTGTTGAAGTTGTATGCTCTAAAGCTATAAACTGAAAGATATTAAATAACACGACACCAGTAATGCCCATTATAAATAAGGGCAATAATGCTTGTCGTGGAGGAAATAACCTTTTTTCTTTCCACCAGACGATAGGAAGAAGACATATAACAGCAATTAGCCATCTTAAACTTGTCAAAGTTAACGGAGAAGCATGCGCTATAAGTGATTTGCTAACAACAAAATTCCCTCCCCAAAATAAGCTTGTAATGAGCAATAACACTACATAGCGTTTAGGCATAGTATTTAGCCCCTTTCTTTTCAACGCTGAAAATAATCATATTGTATCGGTCTGGCAAGTGTTGACACTAATTATTATAATTGATTTATACATAACACAAAATAACATTCTTTCATAATCAATAAAAACAAAATAAAATTAAACAAAATATGATATTGATGATATATCATTCAAAATATATACTGGATACATAGCATATTACGAACGATTATTAAGGGGGCAATAGGATGGAATCAGCTATCAGCAAAGTATTAGATGCAATTGATATTGAAATTTTAGACTTACTTCAAAAAGAATCGCAAATTAGTAATGCTGAATTAGCGAGGCGCGTTAATTTATCATCACCAGCTACACATGCAAGAATCAAGCGACTAGAGAGCGAAGGCTTTATTGAACGACAAGTGGCAATTTTAAATCAAGAAAAGCTCGGATTTGATTTACTTTGCTATATTTTTATTAGCACAAATATTCATCAATCAGAGCTATTGGAAAAAATCGAGAATGCTTTAGCCACAATGTCTGAAATATTGGAATGCCACTGCTTAACTGGTGAACATGATTATTTATTAAAGGTCGTCATTCGTGATAGAAAAGAATTAGATTATTTCATAAGAAAATTAAATAAGCTCGGTATATCAAGAATCCAAACAAATTTATCATTAAGAGAAGTTAAAAATTCAACTATATTACCAATAGGAAATAATTAATTTTTATAAAATGATACTTTAATTAGTAGGGATTTTTTCCTCATCTCCCACTTCTCCTTAGCATATTTTCACTCAACTCTTGAAGTGGGGTCTTTCTGCCTGTTAATGTAGGATAAAAATAAAAAATCCCTCTAGCATAATTTTAACTAACATTTTGCTAAAGGGATTTACTTATTTTATTAATTTATGCTTGCTGTTAAACCTGCTAAAATACTAACAATGCCAAACAAATTCCTCTATTATTCATATTTCACCTTTTGTTGGAATTCTTTTAAAGCATTCGCTGTAATTTCATCTGAATTTTTACGTTCACTATTCCACCACTTTCGGAAAACACTCACTAAAATAAACGCAAAAATAACTTCCTGGATAATTTTCATTAATACACCGCCAAGCTGTTGATCGCCAACAGGTGTCATTGATGTAAACAGCTCAGGTCCTGATAATGATAAACCTGATAAAGTTGATTTCGGCACACATAACTCCATCGCCCTCAACCACGCTTCACCATCTGTATACGTTGCATATAACGGTGCTGATGCAAAAATAATTAACCCACAGGCAGGTGTGATTAATATAGCGTTACCGATAATATAAGCAATTTTATAAAGCGGTTTTAACTGGTGCTGCCCTTCTACATTGTTGAATACTGGCCAATACATAAAAAGAGCTGCTAAAAATAAAATAAATGTAAATAAACCGTGTGTTGTTTCATCAAGCTTAATTCCATCGAAAACAAGTGGAATATGATATACCGAAAATAGCCCAATGAAAATGAAAATGGCAACGACAGGTTTCGTTACTACTTTTACAATCGGTTTAATAACAGGTGCATTCACTACGACGCGCCATATCCACCATGGAATACCTTTAATTAGTAATATTGGCGCCAATAGTAGTAAAAATGCCATTTGTGTCATATGCACTGTAAACATAATATGCCCTAACAAATCAAGCGGTGAACCTTTGATGATATAAAGTACAATCATCGCTAATATAAAATAAATAGCCTCGCTTTTTTTTAAAGGCTCACTTACCTTAAAATCCTTACGCCATGTGACAGTTACTAAAAAATATACAATCGTTAAAAATACTAAAACACCTATAAAATAAGGACTCCATAATGCTTGAAATCCAAAAATACTTAATGGCATAGCTACCGCACTCCTTTAGCTTCAATACTTCTATTATAAAGTGTCGCTAGCTATTACATCAATAGATGAACTATGACAATTACAGTAATTATTAATTAGATGTATAAAAAACTCGAACAACGGAGCTATCCGAAAAGATAGCAACTTGTTCGAGTTTTATTTTACTTACAATTTCTTAATTACCACCAAATAATTGTTAGGAAGCAAAGGAAGAATGTAAATGCGATGAATGCACCGCCCCACATGTAGAATGAAACTATTCCAATATGGTGAGTATTTTTATCTTCCATATGCATGAATGAATATAGTTGTTGTACTACTTGCACACCTGCAAGTAAAAGTACAACCGGTTTAACAAAGTTTGGAGCAAAGTCAGCTATTGCTGAAGCAAATGCTACAAATGTTAATAAAATCATTATTGCGAATTGCGTTACTTGTTGACGCATTTTCGCAGCATTTTCTTTACGATAATACTCTTGCTGAACGTGAGAACGAGCTTCGAAATGTGTATCGTGTGCCATATTATCCTAACACTCCCATCAAGTAAACTACTGTAAAGATAAATACCCATACAACGTCAATAAAGTGCCAGTATAAAGAAGCTATAAAGTACTTTGGTGCGTTATATAAGTTTAATCCACGCTTCATATTACGGAAAATTAAGCTTGAAATCCAAAGTAATCCGATAACTACGTGAACACCGTGCGTTCCTACAAGCGTAAAGAATGCAGAAGAGAACGCTGAATGTGAATAGCTAAAGCCCAGATGTACATAGTGATAGAACTCATAAATCTCTAGACATAAGAAGCTTAAACCTAAAATAACGGTAATTCCCATCCACGTTTGTACACCCTTGAAATTAAAGTTTTTCATATGGTACATCGCATAAACCGATGTTAACGAAGATGTTAAAAGAATCATTGTCATTGCGAATGCTAAAGGTAATTCATACAACGCTTGTGTTGAATACTTTGCTAAATCCATGCTAGCAGGACCAGAGTTTTTCAACGCCAAATATGTTGCGAAAAGACTTGCAAATAAAACTACTTCACAGGCAAGGAAAATCCAGAAGCCTACGACTTTGTTTTTCCCTTCCATCGTTGCTTGTTCAGCATGCGCAGGCCAGTTTTGAGGAGTGAATTTAGTATTTAAATCCATTATTTATTACCCCCTTTTTTACCTGTTGCACGGTAATGTGCTAAATCTTTTTCTGTTGCTTCAACTTCTGCTTTTGTTACGTAATAACCTAGGTCATCTTTTGCAGAACGTGTAATCATTGCTACAACCGTCATACCAATACCAAATATTAATAAACCTACAGATAATGCTGGTGATATACCCTTTGCTGTGCCTGCAATTACTTGGTCACCCCAAGGGCTATACAATGCACCAAATCCAGCAATAAACATTCCGATTGACATAACTAACGGTAAAATTGAGTTGTTCGGCATATGAATATCGCCTAGTGGCTCTGCATATACCATCCCCTCTTTATTACCTTCATGTTTCTCAATCCAGTATGGGTCATAACCACGTACAAGTGGCGTTTGTTTAAAGTTATAGAATGGTAGTGGTGTTTCTAATGCCCATTCTAAAGAACGTCCATCGCCCCAATAGTCACGACGGTTTACTGGCTCTGACTTGATTGATAATAGAACGTTAAGCACTAATAAAATAACGCCGATACCCATCATAATCGCACCGATAGTTGAGATTAAGTTGAATAAATCCCAACCTTGATTAGGCATAAATGTAAATACGCGACGTGGCATACCCATTAAACCTAAGAAATGCTGTAAGAAGAATGTTAAATGGAATCCAATAAAGAATATCCAGAATGTTATAACTCCTAGTTTCTCACTTAATACACGGTTAAACATAATTGGCCAGTAGAAATGAGCCGCTCCGAATAAAGCCGTTACGATACCACCTACGATTACGTAGTGGAAGTGGGCTACGATAAAGTAAGAATCATGTAATTGGTAATCAAGTGGCGCAGCAGCCATCATAACACCTGTTACCCCACCCGCTACGAATGACGGGATAAAGCCTAATGCATAAAGCATTGGAACCGTTACTTTAATTGAACCGCCCCAAATTGTTAAAATCCAGTTAAATACTTTCATACCAGTTGGTACGGCAATTGTCATTGTTGCTACGGCGAAAATCGCATTCGCTGTTGCACCAAGACCTACTGTAAACATGTGGTGAGCCCATACCATGAACCCTAAAAATCCGATTAAAATTGTTGCGAATACCATTGAAGAATATCCGAATAATCGTTTACGAGCAAATACCGGAATAATTTCTGAGAATAATCCGAACGCAGGTAATACTAAAATATAAACTTCAGGGTGACCAAAAATCCAGAATAAATGCTCCCAAATAATTGTATTACCACCCATCAAATGATCGAAGAAGTTAGCTCCGAACATACGATCCACTAATAATAAGAATAAACTTACAGTAAGTGGAGGGAAAGCGAATAAAATTAATGTACTTGATACTAATGTAGTCCACGTAAATAGTGGCATACGCATAAATGTCATACCAGGTGCACGCATCGTAATAATTGTTACGATAAAGTTAATACCTGAAATTAATGTACCAGCACCAGAAATTTGTAAGCCTAGTATATAGAAATCAATACCATGACCTGGTGAATATAAAGATAATGATGCGTAAGAAGTCCATCCTGCATCAGGTGCCCCACCTAAGAAGAATGATAGGTGAAGAAACACTGCCCCTAAGAAGAACAGCCAAAATCCTAATGAGTTTAAAAATGGGAATGCTACGTCACGCGCACCTATTTGCAAAGGTACAATGGCATTCATAAAGGCAAATAGCAACGGTGTTGCTGCTAAGAATAACATCGTTGTACCATGCATCGTTAATAGTTCGTTAAAAGTACCCGCCGACATGAAAGTACTTTCAGGGAACATAAGTTGGAAACGCATAAATAACGCTTCAAGTCCGGCAATCGCAAAGAATAATGTACCGGCAGCTAAATACAAAATGGCAATTTTTTTATGGTCAACTGTCGTTAAAAAGTCCCATACTTGTGCGCCAAAGCTTTTTTTCTGTGCAACAGAGCTCACAACTTTAACCTCCTTCAAAGTTTCTATCTCTTGTTATTATTTTTCTACAGATAGTGTCATTAAATACTCAGCGATAGCTTGAGCTTCTTCTTCTGTAACGCTATACTTGTCAGTCATTAAGTTACCTGGCTTGTAGTACTCTGGGTCCATAATCCAATCTGTTGTTTTTTCAACAGTGTGGTCCATGAAGCCAGCTACACGGTTACGGTCTCCAAATGTTGTTAAGTTCGGTCCGAATGCACCTGCTACACCAACACCTGAAACAGCGTGACAGCCTAGGCAGCTATTTGCAAACGTTGCTTCACCTAAATCTGTTGATTCAGCAGAAGCTGTATTGCCCTCAGTAGCCTTCATAGAAGCTACCCATGCATCAAATGCCTCAGGGCTTAGAGTTTTTACTTTAAAGTCCATTAAAGCATGTGATGGTCCGCAAAGCTCCGCACATTTTCCGAAGAATACACCCTCTTCAAGGTCCTTAGATTCCTTTTCAAAATCTAAATAGAATTTGTTTAAGTTCTCAACGTTCGTATCCATTTTCCCACCTACAGCAGGAATCCAGAATGAGTGTTTTACATCTGCCGCCATTAAGTTAAAGTAAACTCTTTCGCCAGTCGGTACTACAAGCTCCTGTGCTGTTACGATTCCTTGGTTAGGATATTCAAACTCCCACCAATATAACTTTGCTGTAACATTCACAGTTAAAGCTGTTTTCTCACCATTTTCATTTACATCTTCCATTGCTGAAACATCCGCAAATTTATAAGTAGCAGAAATTACAGGAATAGCGATAATGATTAATAAAATAATCGGAATAACTGCCCAAATCACTTCTAATGTGTGACTACCTTCTACTTGTTTCGGCATTACATTTTCACCGACTCTTGAACGACGGAATCTGAAGAATGCAAGTAAGTAAATTATCGACACAACAACGACTACGATTGTCATAATAATTGTTGTGAGCATTAAAAGATTGAATTGTTCTCTTCCGACAGAGCCAGCTGGTCTCAAAGTGGAAAGATGCTCTTCACCACAAGCGGCAAGGAATACTGTCATTACTGCTAAAAGTGAAAATAGACGCCATTTTTTAAGCCCTTTTATCATAGCCTAATTAAACCCCTCTTTCTTTATTGTATTTCCATGTGTAACTCGGACTGCGATTCTCCATAGAAAAAGAATTCTTAGCTAGTTGCTTAGTGTGACGATAACATCTCTTTATCGCACATTTTAATTATACAAACACCTTCTTCAAGTGTGCCCTAAATACGCAACTCGTATAAGTCAAAATATTCTTTAACTATAGCACCTGAACGACTATCAACTTAATCCTCATATTCCATCACATGTCAGCACTATTAAATGCTATAATTACAAAATTTCGCTTACATCGAATTAACAACTTTAATAATGTTACATTTGTTATATCCTTAAAACTTTTCATAATAAATGACTATCACATTTTTCTCTCTTGCTGTGCAGTTATTTATTTAAACGCTAAGAACCAGTCTAAATAAATGCGTGAAACGATTGAAAACGTTTTAAGTTTTTTATCTACAATTGCAACATAATTGAAAACTGCCTTTCATTTTTGTAAGCATATTCCGCTAATATAACTATAGCGAAATTTCCGATTAATTTCTAGACGTTTGGTGAAATTTCAATGAAGAATGCGTGAAAGGTCCACAACTACTAGGAATATAGAAATACCATATTCTATACTAAGCTATTTTACAATGTGTTTTGTGAAAGGATTGGCACGAATTTATGAACAATTTGTGAAGAGCTTTTTATATTAAAATACTTATCCTGATTGAAGTTGTCTTTTATAATATAATCCGCTATTATCTAAAATGATAAACGCTTTTTGAAGGCGATAATGATGTAAAAGTAGGTGTATTATAATTGAAACATAGCAAATATTTAAAAGCGCTCGCAGTAGCAGCAACAGTTGGTATGCTCCTTATTTTACTCGGCGGTGCACTCGTTACGAAAACAGATAGTGGTTTAGGCTGTGGTCGAAACTGGCCAGATTGTAACGGTTCACTTATTCCGAAAGAGATTACAGCAGAAGTATTAATTGAATTCTCACATCGTGCAGTAACTGGCTCAGTATCAATTCTTATCGTTCTTTTAGTCGTATGGACATGGCGCTCACTTGGCCATATACGCGAAGTTAAATTTTTAGGTATACTCGCTATTTTCTTCTTAGTCGCACAAGCCTTAATTGGTGCAGCACAAGTACTTTGGGGACAAGGTGACTTTATTTTAGCGTTGCATTTCGGTATTTCCCTCATTTCTTTCGCAGCCGTCTTACTATTGGCACTCATCGTCTTTGAAGTCGACCGCAAATTTGATGCAGATAAAGTCCGCATTAACAGTAAGCTAAAAAAACATACAATTGCGATTACTATTTATTCATACGTTGTAGTATATACAGGTGCATTAGTACGACATACAAACTCAAGTCTCGTTTGTCCTGATTGGCCATTTTGTAATAACAATAATCCTGCCGCATTACCAATCAATATGTATGAATGGGTACAAATGGGGCATCGCGTTGCCGCAGTATCAATCGCAGTTTGGATAGCATACATTACATGGCATGTTATTAAAGAATATAAAAATCAAAAGACAATCTATTGGGGTTGGATTTTAGCATCTGTCCTTGTCATTTTACAATCCTTAGCAGGTATGCTCGTTATTTTCACACACCTTAACTTATTTATGTCATTGCTTCACTCTCTATTTATTTCTTTATTGTTCGGACTGTTTTGCTATATGATTTTACTTGTATTACGCAGCAATTTTAACCAAAAAACAAATTGATTTGAGGCGTCGAGAAAGCTAGCTTTCTCGACGCTTTATTTGAAATCGGGTTTAGCGACAGCTCTTTTTTCAAATTTATGAGCGAATTCGAGTGGTTTACGAGCGATTCCAACCGCTTTATGAGCGAATTTAGCCATCTTACGAGCGAATTAGTCCTTTCTACCCCCTTGCTCAAAAAAACCACTCTGGTTCAGCAACATGATTAAGAAAGAGTTTTGGTAAACACCGTTAAAGCCAGTGTTCATAACACTTTCAAAGGAAATCAACTCCATTTTACCCAAACATCAAAAGCGTCCCAAAAGCCGGCAACTGTACGGCTTTCGGGACGTCTTTATTTATTCTAATTCAATTAATAAATCACCTGTTGAAATCGCATCACCTGATGCAGCGTAAATTTCTTTGACAACACCATCTTTCGGCGCTTGCACCGTCGTCTCCATTTTCATCGCCTCTGTAATTAACAAGTGGTCGCCTCGTTTAACCGCGCTTCCTTTCGACACAACTACTTTCAGCACTGTGCCTGGCATCGTTGCCGCGATTTGATTAGGATTGGATGGGTCTGCCTTCAATGCCACACTGCCATCTACTTCGACTGTTAAATCTTGAATGACAAGCTCACGTGATTGACCGTTTAACTCAAAGTAAATGATGCGCGTACCGTCATGCTGTGGCTCTCCTATCGACACAAGCTTAACGATTAATGTTTTACCTTTTTCGATTTCAACTTCAATTTCTTCTCCTAGCTTTAAGCCGTATAAGAAGGTTGGCGTATCTAACACGGATGTGTCACCAAATTGTGCATAAATATTCGCGTATTCTTCAAATACTTTTGGATATAACGCATATGCTAGCACGTCTTTTTTCGTGACAGCGCGTCCGATTTTCTCTGTCAATTCTGCTGTTAGCTGTTCAAAATCAACTGGTGCCAATAGCTCACCAGGACGCACAGTAATCGCCTCTCGCTCCTTTAACACAACACGCTGTAAGTCCTGCGGGAAGCCACCATGCGGTTGACCTAAATAGCCTTGGAAAAACTCGATAACAGAATCTGGGAAATCAATACCTTGACCTCGCTCCAAAATATTATCTTCAGTTAAATCATTTTGTACCATGAATAATGCCATATCCCCAACAACTTTTGACGATGGCGTTACTTTAACAATATCACCAAACATAAAGTTTACTTGAGAGTACATTTTTTTCACTTCATCCCAGCGGTCTCCTAGTCCAACCGCCTTTGCTTGCTGCTGTAAATTACTATATTGTCCACCTGGCATTTCATGTACATAAATTTCTGAATGTGGGCTGTTCATACCACTCTCAAAATCTTTGTAATATTTGCGTACATCTTCCCAGTAATAGTTTAATTGCTCTAATGACTCGATGTCAGCGCGGATTTCGCGACTAGCACCCTTCGTCGCATAGTACAGCGAGTTAGCGCTTGGTTGTGATGTTAAACCAGCCATTGAACCTAAAGCCGTATCGACAATATCTACACCTGCTTCAATCGCCTTTGCATACAAGTAAATGCCATTACCGCTCGTATCATGGGAATGCAAGTGAATTGGTAAGCTTGTTGCATCCTTTAGCTCTGCAATTAGGCGATATGCTGCTTCAGGTTTCAATAAGCCTGCCATATCTTTAATCGCCAAAATATGTGCACCTGCTGCCTCTAGTTCACGTGCCATATCTTTATAATACTGTACCGTATATTTTGCACGAGTATCATCTAAAATATCGCCTGTATAGCAAATAGCTGCCTCTGCGATTTTCCCGCTATTCCGCACTTCATCAATCGCAACCTCCATACCTTTAATCCAGTTCAAGCTATCGAAAATACGGAACACATCGATACCAGATGCAGCCGATTCTTGGATAAACTCGCGAATTAAATTATCTGGATAGTTCGTATAGCCAACAGCATTTGCTCCGCGCAGTAACATCTGGAACAGCACATTTGGCATTTGCTGGCGCAGCTTTTCTAAACGTGCCCAAGGGTCTTCCTTTAAGAAGCGATAAGCAACGTCAAATGTTGCTCCCCCCCACATTTCAAGCGAGAAGAAGTTATGCATCATACGCGCCGTATGGTCTGCGATTTGGAACATATCCTGTGAACGCATGCGTGTCGCTAAAAGCGATTGGTGCGCATCTCTAAACGTTGTATCCGTCAAAAGTACATCATTTTGCGCTTTAATCCATTCAACTAAGCCATCTGCACCACGCTCATCTAAAATTTGCTTTGTGCCAGCAGGCGGCGGTGTTAATAAATCAATTTTCGGCTTATTTGGCTGAACAAAAATAGGCTTTGTTCGCTTTTCCACCCCTGGAAAACCATTCAATGTTACGTTTCCAATGTAGTTCAAAAGCTTTGTCCCTCGGTCTTTTCTTTCTGGGAATTCGAATAACTCTGGTGTTGTGTCAATGAAGCTTGTATCAAATTGTCCATTTAAAAATTTCTCATGCACAACAACATTTTCTAAAAATGGAATATTTGTTTTTACTCCACGAATACGGAATTCACGTAAGTTTCGATCCATTTTAGCTGCTGCCTGAGCAAATGTCATACCCCATGTTGAAATTTTAACAAGCAATGAATCATAGTAAGGTGTAACAACAGCCCCTTGGAAGCCGTTCCCTGCATCTAAGCGTACACCAAAGCCGCCGCTTGAGCGATAAACCATTAGCTTTCCTGTATCTGGCATGAAATCATTTGTTGGGTCTTCCGTCGTTACGCGTGATTGAATCGCATAACCGAATAATGGAATTTTATCCTGCGCTGGGATACCAATTAATTCAGAGTGTAGTGCATGCCCTTCAGCGACTTTAATTTGCGCATGAACAATATCAATTCCTGTAATCATCTCAGTAATTGTATGTTCTACTTGAATACGTGGATTCACTTCGATGAAATAAAAATCATCGCCTGCTACTAAAAATTCCACCGTACCAGCATTAATATAGTTAACATTGCGCATTAATTTCACTGCTGCATCACAAATACGTTGACGTAAATCTGCCGAAATGGAATTTGACGGCGCAATTTCCACAACTTTTTGGTGACGGCGTTGGATTGAGCAATCCCGCTCATATAGATGGACAATTTCGCCTGTCATATCCCCTAAAATTTGCACTTCAATATGCTTCGGCTTAACAATGCATTTTTCAACATATACTTCATCCGACCCAAAGGCTGCTTTCGCCTCTGACTTGGCTCGTTCATATGCCGATGCAAGCTCATCCTTTGTTTGCACCATGCGCATCCCGCGTCCTCCACCGCCTAAAGCTGCTTTAATCATAATTGGGTAGCCATATTTTTCAGCAAATGCTTCTACCTCGCCTAAATCAGCTACAGGTCCATCTGTCCCTGGGATAACAGGAATATCTGCTTGAATGGCTTGCTCACGCGCTTTTACTTTATCGCCAAACATATCTAAATGTGCAGAAGTTGGTCCAATAAATTGAATCCCCTCTTCCTCACAGCGTCTAGCAAAATCAACATTTTCTGATAAAAAACCGTAGCCGGGGTGAATCGCATCCACTTGTGCATCTTTTGCAATTGAGAGTATACTTTCTATGTCTAAATAGGCATCAATTGGCTTTTTGCCAGCCCCTACTAAATAAGCTTCATCTGCTTTGTAGCGATGATAAGCGCCGCTATCCTCGCGTGAATAAATCGCAACGGTTTTAATACCTAGCTCATTACACGCCCTGAAAATTCGAATAGCGATTTCCCCTCTGTTTGCTACTAATATCTTGCTAATTTTCTTCATTCCTCAAAATCCCTCCTATGATTGCTTACGCTTATCAAATTTATAGTACATAGAAATATTAATTAATATTCCCATCGCTAACGATAGTAACAGTATTGACGTACCACCATAACTAATAAATGGCAACGTAACACCGGTTAAAGGGAAAATCCCTGATAAACCTGACAAATTTAAAAACGCTTGGAAGCCAATCCATACAGCAATCCCACCAGCAATCATTCGCGCTAACGGGTCTTTTGTCGTCATAGCAATATATAAGCCTCGTAATACAATAAAGGCAAGTCCAACAATAACAATTCCTACACCGAGCACACCGAGCTCCTCAGCTATAATAGCCATAATAAAATCCGTTTCTGGGTGTGGCAAATAACCGAGCTTTTGAATCGATTGCCCAAGCCCTCGACCTTCAAGCCCCCCCCCACCGATTGCCAAATAGCCATTAACAATTTGATAGCCAGAACCATTAGCATATTCAAATGGGTTTTTTAAAACTAAAAGTCGCCCCATACGACTTTCGTTAATAATATCATCTTTAATTAAAAAAACAGCCCCTATAATAACCGTGCCAAAAACCCCTAAAACAGTCGCAAACTTTCCTAATGTTTTCCCCTTTATACCGCTAAACATAAGGACAGACATGGCAATTACCCCAATAATCATAATCGCCCCTAAATCGGTTTCCATACCGACACTAAATAAAATGATTAACCAAATAGAAATTGGGTAAATGATATCATTCGGTTGCACATTTTGAATGGAGTTTTCCCGCAGTCCTTTTTTATAAAGTGAGCCTGCAAAGTATAATATAACGAATAGCTTTGCATATTCAGAAGGTTGGAAGTTCATGGCGCCAAATAAAGAAATCCAACTTTTAGAGCCACCTGCTTCAATTCCCTTAACATTAACCCAAAGGAGCAAAATCGCCATCACACTCATCAGTATAAAAAGAATGCTTTTATTACTGTAATGCTTGTAAGGAAAAAGTGCCCCAGCTAAAAATGCTAGCGCTGCGATTTTTAAATTGGTTAGCTGCTTCAAATAATAATAATCTGGAGGTCTCTCTTCCGTAATAGCTACCATCATGCTCGAACTGTAAATCATAACAAGCCCGAATAAGCACAAGAATAGATATGTAAAAAACAATGGATAGTCAAAATTGCGAAAATAAGTAACTAAATATTTTTTCATTTCAAAAAACCTCGTTTAGAAAAAAAACTCAAAGCGCGTAAAGCGTTTGAGTTTTTTTATTTTTCTGTATACGCATCATGTAGAAGAGATAATTCTTTTTCTAATGAATCAAGAATTTCTTTTCCTCTATCACGCTCAATTAAGCCGAGTTTCACAGCGAAATCAATTTCACGTGATAAGCCAAACATTTGTGTATCTAATACTTCTTCATATAAAGGACACTGTGGCATTGTTAAGTGGTCCATCTGCACTTTAATTAAGCGTGCAATTTTCTCTGCATCCGCCTGTAATAATGTTAATGCCTTTTCCTGAAAAGAAGATTGTGCTTTAGTATCCATGAGGACGCCCCCATTATCTGATATTTCTTGGATTGTATATTAATAAATTTTATCTTTTAGTGAGTAAAAATGCAAGTATCTATATAAGCAATCTACTCTTTTGTCATACATTGTTATGAAAAAGGTCTATTAAACTAGCAAAAATTGTGGAAAATAATTATTTTCTGATTTTCTATTTTCTTCTCATCACGAATTGATTATTAAGCTAGAAAAACGGTATACTATAGTTTGATGTAAGTAAGAAGGAGGATTTCATGAAGATGCAAGAAATAATTCCGATTAAAGGTGCTGTTACATATAACTTAACGCTAGATCCAACTGTTTGGATTTTTGATGACCGCAAGCTTGATTTAAAAACATACTTTGATGAAAAGCCTGCAGTGGAAGATGAAGAAAAATATTTACGTGAGGTTGGTGCACATTGGTCGCGTGAAATTATGGAAGGAGCTGTATTCCCTCCTACGTTAAAAACGGAAAGAAAATTCGACCGTAAAGGCATGATAACGGGGACATTCGGCATCGAGATTAAACCTTTTTTAAACAACGCTGGCATAAAAGAAGAGGCGACAGAAGTTGTTTTTGAATGCCGCAATGGGGAAGAACACACCTTTTCAATCGAGGAAGCAAAAACACTCATTTTTAAATACAGTCAAGATGGCAAACCGTTAACAGAAGACGGACCAGTCCACATTTTATTCGCTGATGGCTCAAACGTTGATAACCCAATTACACATGTAGATGCTATTCGTGTTCAATAGGAGGAAAATTAGTTATGCGTGTTAAATGTGTCATTTGTGATACAGTACAGCAGCTTGAGGACGATTTACCCCTCGCTAAAAAGCTGCGCAATCGACCAATCCATACGTATATGTGCGATCCTTGCTATACACGCATTGCCAACAATACAGAAAAAAGGCTCGCTACAGGAAAGTTTCAATTTTTCCGCACATCTTCAAAATTTGATGAGGAATTTTAATTAAAATCAAAAAACGAGGCTGTCTCACAAATATACTTGCTAGACAGCCTCACTCTATATAGGGAATAATCGTCAAATGACCTGATAGCTACCCCGTCTCCCCCTTTTTCACAAGCTTTCTTTCCACCAACTCAACAAGCTGATACATAATCGTTGCAAATACGGCAATAATCATTAGGGCTAAAAAAACAAGATTAAAATTAAATACTTGGAAGCCGTAAATAATCAAATAGCCTAACCCTTTGGCTGATACGAGAAACTCCCCAACAATTACGCCAACCCATGATAATCCAACATTCACTTTCAATGTCGAAATAATGGTAGGAAATGATGCTGGCAATATTGCCTCTTTAAAAATTTGCGCTCGATTTGCGTTAAATGTTTGTAGCACCTTCACATAATTAGCATCCACTTCAGTAAAAGCTGTATAAATGACAATCGTGGAAATAATAACGGAAATAATCGCACCCATTGTAATAATAGAGGGCATGCCTGGCCCCATCGCTACAATTAAAATAGGGCCTAGCGCCACTTTCGGCATGGCATTTAGCACGACAAGATAAGGGTCTGCTACTTTTGAGAAAAACGGAGACCACCATAAAATAGCTGCGATGATTGTACCGAGCAATGTACCAATAATAAAGCCAAGTACCGTTTCAAATAATGTAATATTAACATGGGACATTAGCGTTCCATCAGACCACTTCTCAATAAACAGATGCCACACTTTTGAAGGAGCGCTAAAAATAAGCGGGTCAATCCAGCGCATTTGTGAGGCCATCTCCCATAGTCCAATAAAGCCAATGATAATTAATAATTGAAAGCACCGAACGAGTCGCTTTTCTTTTCTTAACAATGCTCTATACTGCTCATGAAGAAGTTGAATGTTCAAGGCTTTCAAGCTCCTTCCAAATGCTTTGAAAAAACCCGCCATAGCTCGAATGTGTACGAGCCTCAAATGGTGTTAAAGCTGCTAATTCTAGTGGCACATCGAAAATCTTATGAATCGTCCCCGGCTTGGCACTCATTAAAATGATTCGGTCACTCATGGCGATGGCTTCGCCAATATCATGTGTCACTAAAATAGCTGTCTTTTCATAGCTTTTTAACATCGCACAAACTAAATCCTCCAGCTTTAATTTCGATTTATAATCGAGCGCTGAAAAAGGTTCATCCAGCAATAATATTTTAGGGTCTACTGCTAATGTTCGTGCTAAAGCGACCCGTTGCCGCATGCCTCCCGATAGCTGTCTTGGAAATTTCTTTTCGATATTTGGCAAACCTACAGCCTGCAATAATTGATGCGCCATATTTTTAGCCTGCATTTCATCACACTTTAATAATTTCAAACCAAGCACGACATTTTCCTCGATTGTTTTCCATGGAAATAAATAGTCTTGCTGTAGCATATAGCCAATGGATGTATTTTGGTCATCGACCGCAAATGTAACATCGCCTGCCGTTGGTTCAAGCAAGCCTGCAATAATTGAAAGTAACGTAGATTTTCCGCAGCCGCTAGCACCTAAAATGGAAACAAATTCACCCGGCGCAACAGAGAAATGAACATTATGCAATGCCTCCGTTGCTACCTCTTTGGAAAAATACGTATGATGTATATGATTAACTGTTAGTATCGCCATATTAATTCATTGCTTTCTCAGCAAATGAATTATCGACCAACTCATTGTAATCCATCCTTCGTGGTAGCTCGCCTGCCTGCTCCATAACATCTTGCAGCAGCTTCCATTCTGCCTCATCTAAAATAGGGTTTTTAGCATATGATTCCTGTGCACGATAACGTTCTACAACTGTAGCAATTAATGTGATCTCAGTATTTTCAAAATAAGGGGCAATGGATTTGGCAACATCTTCTGCGCTGTTCGCATACACCCAATTTTGCGCTTTTTGAATGGCGCGTGTAAAGCTTTCCGCAGTGGCTGCTTGCTTCTCTAGATAACTTTTCTTTGACATGAAAGTAGTGTATGGCAAATGCCCTGATTGTGCACCAAAAGAAGCGACGATATACCCAACACCTTCCAGCTCAAATAAGCTAGCAGTTGGCTCAAACAATTGCACAAAATCGCCTGTGCCTGAAGCGAAGGCTGTTGCAACATTCGCAAAATCAATGTTTTGAATGAGCTCTAAATCATTATGTGGGTCAATGTCATGCTTTCTGAGCACATATTCCCCAGCCATTTGAGGCATTCCACCTTTACGTTGCCCAAGAAAAACAGAGCCTTTCAACATTTCCCACGAAAAATCGTCAATCTTCTCTCTCGCTACTAAAAATGTGCCATCCGTTTGTGTCAATTGAGCAAAATTAATAATGGCATCATTTGCTTCTTGTGCATTCACATAAATTGAAGTTTCCGAGCCTACAAGTGCTACATCAATACCATCTGATAATAATGCTGTCATCGTCTTATCGCCGCCTGCAATCGTCCTTAAATCAATTTTCAAGCCTTCGTCCTCAAAAAAACCTTCCTCAATAGCTACATAAAGTGGTGCATAAAAAATAGAGCGTGTCACCTCCCCAACCCGAACTTCCTTTAGCTCCTCCTCCTTACAAGCACCCATTGTTAGGAGTAATAAGCACGATAGCATCACAAGAAAACTTACCGTCCTACGTCTAAGCATTGTCAAACCTCCCCACATGCGACTGTTATATCTAGAGTAGCGTATGCACTGGAGGAAAAAAGTGTGCGCTCACATGAAATAACCTAGCAAAACTACTATCAAGTCGGAGTTGTCTGAAAAATCCATTTTGTTTTGACATCGCATTAAAATAAATGTTTTCATCGCTTCCCTTTTACTGAAGGGTAACGCTGCTAAAGCCAATGTTTATCCCATTTTTAAAAGAGGCGTTTTCTGTGTATATGAATCACCATTTTGTGAAACATCATCGCTACTATCCAAAATGTCGACTATGCACAGCTTTTTGGATAGCCCCGTGTTCAGATTTTTTCAAGCTAATTGATGAAGATTAGCCTAAAACTGTCACGCCCTGTGACATCCACTGGAGTTTGGACCAACACATTGTTTATCATTCTGTCGTTCCCGCAAGATGCGGTGGCTTTAGACTGAATTCCTCTTTATTAGCAGATGTTTGGAATCGGTCTAAGGCTTGTGTTCATCACGCCACCTATAGACGGTGAGATAAAGGTATTATTTCGAATAAGTTCAAAAAATCTAGATGAAAATTAGCCGAAGCGTAATTGATTTAAGCATTATTCGAAAACGTGTAGATTAATTAAAATTAGAATGATATTTCAAATTTAGCTCTAATGAATTATTTTTTGTATTCCAACCATACTATCCTTGTTTGAAAAAAATAAGAAAAGGAAGTGTAGTATGGGAATACTTACTGGAAATCCAAAAGATGAGCCATTACATTATGGGGAAATATTTAGTATTTGGTCAAGTTTAGCGGCAGACTACGGCATGATTGCTGGTTATCAAACATTTTATAATCACGCTGGCGACGAAGATTTAAAAAAAGTAGTAGAAGACATTATTGATGTTTGTAAAGAAGAAATAAAGCAGTTAGAAAAAATACTAAAAGTAAATGGCATTGGTTTACCACCAGCTCCTCCTGAGCGACCTGTAGCAAGATTAGAAGATATTCCTCCAGGGGCAAAGTTTAATGACCCCGAGATAAGTGCGGCACTTAGTCTCGATATTGCCGCTGGATTAGTTGCATGTAGCCAAGCTATGGGTACTTCAACTAGGGAGGATGTTGCATTAATGTATGGTCAATTTCACACTGCAAAAGCTTTACTTGGTGCGAAATTATTACGCTTAAATAAAACAAAGGGCTGGCTTGTGCCTCCACCATTACACTTAAATTATCCAAAGAAATAAAAAGCCATTAAAAAATGAAAAAACAGGGGTGCTGTGCAAAAAGCGGCACCCTCTTTCAATGCAACGAAAATTTACCTTTAACTTGTTTCATTATTTACCTCGCTGTAAAATGGCTAAATTCAGTGTTTACTACATTTCTGAGGACATCCAACTTTCCTTTCATGAAACACAAAAAACGTCCCAAAACAGTGCTTAGCACGCTTTTGGGACGCCCCATCTGCTTTATTAAGAGAATAATTTTTCTACTTCGTTTAATAAAGTAGTAAAATCGCCCTCTCTTGTAGATTATCTTTACTCATTATTCTCCAGTAGCCTGCTCGCGCTTTTCTCGCCATAAGCGTGTTTTATAAATAATTAAAATTAACGCGGCGATGACTAAACCTTCAATCATCGGTAGGAAGAAAGCAAAGAATGTTAATAAAATACAGCCGACAAACAGAAATGTATAAATAATTATATTTTTCATTAGCGGTAACTCTCGTGCAAAGCCTAGTTTAAATACTAGTGCCGATAAAGCAAAAATTACTAATAGCGTAATATATCCGGGAACTGTATAATCTACTACGCCATTCGCATCGATGCTTGCAAAATATTCATAAATAAACCGCGTAATCCCTGACATACTTTCATATACTTTAGTGTCATTAATCGTTGCAACAGATGTAGATGCTTGAATCAAGTATGGTGCTAAATTCAACAACATTACTCATCCTTTCACATGTTCACGCGAAATTATTGCTCCATTTCCGCGTATTTTTTCTTTTTCGCAATACGTTCACGTTCGTTTTTATCTAAAATTTGTTTACGTAAACGAATTGACTCTGGTGTTACTTCTAAATACTCATCATCGCTTAAATATTCTAGCGCTTCCTCTAATGTCATAATGCGAGGCTTTTTAATGATATTTGTTTGGTCTTTCGTAGCAGAGCGAATATTCGTTTTTTGCTTCATTTTTGTAATGTTCACGGTAATATCGTTTTCACGCGTATTTTCGCCAACAATCATGCCTTCATACACTTCTGTGCCCGGCTCAACGAATAATGTACCACGATCCTCTACCTGCATCATACCATAAGTTGTCGATTTACCATTTTCCATTGAAACAAGCACGCCTTGGTGTCGTCCGCCTACTTTACCTTGTACAACTGGCTTGTATGAATCAAATGTATGGTTGATGATGCCATAGCCTTTTGTAATGGACATAAATTCTGTCGTATAGCCAATTAATCCACGTGCTGGCACGTTGAAAATAAGGCGCACTTGTCCGTTACCGTTGTTCACCATATCAAGCATTTCACCTTTACGTGTACCAAGTGACTCGATTACTGAGCCTACACAATCTTCAGGTACATCAATTTGTACACGCTCGATTGGCTCACATTTGACGCCATCCACTTCACGGATAATTACTTGTGGCTTCGATACTTGTAGCTCAAAGCCTTCGCGGCGCATGTTTTCGATTAAAATCGATAAATGCAACTCTCCGCGTCCAGATACTGTCCATGCATCAGGCGAATCTGTATCTTCTACACGTAGCGACACGTCCGTCTGCAATTGTGCACGCAAACGCTCCTCAATTTTTGAAGAAGTAATCCATTTTCCTTCACGTCCTGCAAAAGGTGAGTTATTCACTAAAAACGTCATTTGCAATGTTGGCTCATCGATGCGTAATGGTGGCAATGCCTCTGGGTGCTCCACAGGGCATACAGTTTCCCCTACATTAATTGCTTCCATACCAGATACAGCAATTAAATCGCCTGCTTTAGCTGTTTGGATTTCTTCTCGCTTTAAGCCAAAGAAACCGAAAATTTTTGTTACACGGAAGTTTTTCACCGTACCATCAAGCTTCATCAATGATACTTGCTGACCAACGGAAATTGTTCCGCGCGCAACACGTCCGATACCGATACGGCCTACGAAATCATTATAATCTAAAAGAGCTACTTGGAATTGTAATGGCTCATCTGAGTTATCAATCGGTGCTGGAATGTGCTCAATAATTTGCTCAAACAAGCATTTCATATTTTCCTCTTGCTTTGCAGGATTTGAATCAAGGCTTGCTGTACCATTTACACCCGATGCATAAACAACTGGGAAGTCCAGCTGGTCGTCGTTTGCATCGAGCTCGATTAATAATTCAAGCACCTCGTCCACTACTTCTGTCGGACGAGCTGAATCTTTATCCACTTTGTTGACAACAACGATTGGTGTTAAATTTTGTTCCAATGCTTTTTTTAATACAAAGCGTGTTTGAGGCATACAGCCTTCATAAGCGTCCACTACTAAAATAACGCCATCTACCATTTTTAAAATACGTTCAACCTCACCACCAAAGTCAGCATGCCCCGGTGTATCTAAAATGTTAATGCGTTTGCCTTCATAATTTACTGCTGTATTTTTAGCAAGGATTGTAATGCCGCGCTCGCGTTCAATATCACCTGAGTCCATTGCGCGCTCTTCCACTTGCTCATTTGAACGGAATGTCCCCGATTGTTTTAATAATTGGTCTACTAAAGTTGTTTTTCCATGGTCAACGTGTGCGATAATCGCGATATTACGTAAATCTTGACGTAAGTTTGTCATTATTCCACTCCATATTCTTTTTTCGAATGTTTAACTGTGATATTATAGCATAAGAATAGTTAATTGTCTTTGTCAATTGATTGAACTGGTTTCATATAGAGGATAGTTTGGAGGTAAAAATCGTGAATAAAGCAAAATTTGTCATGTTCATTTATGCATTAGCTGCCATTTTGTCAATGGTTGGCATCGGCTTTTCTGTATCGCTAATCGGCGTAACAGGCACTGAATATGATAAAGCAGGCATTATCGGCGTTATCGCCTGTGTCATCGCTGTGTGCGCCATCTTTATCATGGCTTTCAAAACAAAGCGTAAATTTAAAGAGCAAGGGTTATTATAAAAAACAGCGCGAGAAAAAATTGATTTCTCGCGCTATTTTTCATTATATAGGCGATACTATTTATCAATGACGCCTCGTCTAACTCTAGTCCAAACTTTTTCAAGCTTGCGAGGGAAATCCCTCTTTTTACTTCAACTCCACATACTGCGCTAAAATCTCTCCATGAATTGATGGGTTAGCAATCATAAAGGTATCTGTAGTTAATAAATTAAATGGCTGTCCCTTTAAATTGCTTGCCAATGCGCCAACCTCCTGCGCGATAATAATGCCACCTGCAACATCCCAAGGGGAAAGACGCATAGACAAATAGGCATCCAACTTGCCACTAACAACAAAGGCGATTTCCATTGCCGCCGCACCGTATGACCTTGTCCCGCGTACCATTCGCACAAGTTCAATTAACTTTTCATGATTAACCTTTTTATTAGGCGTCACCCATATTGTATTGATTCCAATAACAGATTCCTCTAATTTCACAGGCTTTAGCTTGCGTAATGGCGTATCATTATACCAAGCACCTTGTCCTACAGTAGCACAAAATAAATCCTCGCGCATCACATCAAATATGTAGCCCAATTTTCCAACACCATCAACGAATATACCAATCGTAATCATAAAATGGCGATGCTGCTTGACGAAGTTCATTGTGCCATCGATTGGGTCAATAATCCATACAACCCCATCTAATGATTCCACCTTTTCCCCCATACCTTCTTCGCCTAAAATTTTATGTGAAGCATCAAATGCCTTAATTTTTTCAATGAAAAATAATTCTGTTTCTCGGTCAATATTTGTCACTAAATCATTTGCGTTTGATTTTGTTTCAATTTTTAAATCATAGGAAAATGCATTGCGAATTCGCTGCCCTGCCTGTTTAATAATCGTTTTCGCAAATAAATCTAATTGCTGTAAATCCATCACTATGTACCACCCTTCCCATTTCCAACTATCCCACTATATATTAAGTATAACAAAAATCACTTGCTATCAAATATTTTTAGCAAGTGATTTTTTATTTTAGATTCGATTTATGCTTATTCATAGGCATGTAAACTTTCCAGCTCTTCTTGAATTTCTTTTAGGCGCTTTTTCGATTGATCCATTTCTTTTTCATTTTTAACTTGCATTGCCTCAAACAAGGAAGCTAGCTCGTAATCAAGCTCTAATCTTAAAATGTATTCATATTGCTTTTCAACATCAACCTTGCGTATAATCTTAATCATCTGTTTCATACTTGTCACGCTCCTCCTAGTTTGATTTTTAGTGTTATTACTATTTTCCCAAAAAATAAATAAAATAAACCTCAATTTTAAAAGGAGTTCAAATAAAATGGAAAAAGTGCAATGGACTAATGAAGATTTTCAAGTATTTTCAATTGAAGGCCTAGACGAAAGAATGCAAGCATTAACAACAATTATTCGACCAAAATTTCACCTCTTAGGCGAGCATTTCGCTACATATTTTAGCGCTAAAACTGGCGATGAATTTTTCCCGCATGTTGCAAAGCATGCGCGCCGCACAATCAATCCTCCAAAGGATTCTTGGGTTGCCTTTGCCCCGTATAAACGCGGCTATAAAGCGCTGCCACATTTCCAAATCGGCCTATGGGGAACACATCTTTTTATCGTTGTGGCCGTTATTTATGAAGCTCCCCAAAAAGCGGAAATGGCGGAGCGTCTGCTTGCAAACACAAAACAATTTGACAAGCTAAAAAAGGATTTCGTCATTTCAGGCGACCATATGTCACCAGATGTTGAAAGCTTGGAGCAAGAAAAATTACAGAAACTGCTGCAACGCCTGCGCGATGTGAAAAAAGGGGAATTTTTAATCGGACGCCATTTAACAATTGAGCAATCAACTGCTATGACGGCGGATGAATTTTTAATATTCGCTGAGGAAACATTCGAGGCACTATTACCTATTTACAAGACGATAATTGGAAAATAGCGCTATTATTTAATATGCGCGAAATGCAAAAAAAATGAGGCTGTTTGGAAGAAAGGTTTTCTGACTTCTAAACAGCCTCATGCCATTATTTTGCCGCGCCGTAAATTTCGAAAAATGCCCAATGCTCTGCTGGTACATCAATGAAAAACGGTATGGCTACCTCTGTTGGAATAGGTCGTTCAAACAAGCGATTCAATACTTTTACCGCCTGCGCTCGCGTTAATACACTATTCGGATTAAATTGCTCTTCGCTAACCCCTGTCATAATACCAAGTGCGCTTATTTTTGCAATCGCCTCTGCTGCCCAATGATTTGGCTGCACATCTTTGAATGTCAGCGCACTTTCTTTTTGCAGACAGAAGGAAGCTTCGTTATTCACTGCACATTGCTGTTCAATCCAGCGTAGCGCAACCGCTGCCATTTGTGCACGAGTAATAGATTGATTTGGTCCAAAGGTCGTTGCAGTCGTTCCCTCAAATAGTCTATTTGCCCGAACATATTCAATTGCATCACTTGCTCCGTGTGTCACAGTATCCGAAAATGTAGCAGACGCTTTTGGAACGGTGTCATTTGTCAAATGACGTGCAAACATCGTCGCAATTTGAGCTCTTGTCACAGCTGCATTTAAACGGAAAGTGCCATCCGGGTAACCTTTAATATAAGGTGCCGTTACAGGCTCCTCTACAGGTGGCAAAGAAATAAGTGAGAAAGTTGAAAACTTATTCACTTCAAATTGATAAGCTAAACGCTCATCTAAGGAGCTTTCAATTTCACCACGGACAATTTCATTCGTCCCATCACTATGCTCGATAAATACGGCTAGCTGTGCAAGCTGTTCGCTTGTCAATCCTACAAACATCGGTATCGTTACTAAAACAGGATGATTTTGCAGATTTGTTTCAATTTTTATCGGCTGCCCTAAAAGCTCGATAAGCTGATTACCTATAATTTGCTGCAATTTTGTTCGTTGCTCGGCTGTCGCTTGGATTGGTGTAAAGCTGAATTGTAAATCATCTTCAAATGTAGCAAGTACTTCAGTTGCTGCATAAACCGTCGCACCATTTGCTACAATTTCTAAATTCACGCCCTGTTGCTTTAGCCTGTTAAGTGCCTTGGCTGCTATTGAAGTATTCATTTGATTCGCCTGCTCACCGTCAATTAAGACGACTAGTCTCAGAGTATCCTCACCTGATTCGTTTAGCTTCGCTATTGCTTCTGCAGTGCTTTCCTCCGATACAAAGACTTCATCTGTCAAAATACCGTCTATTATTCTACGATTAACAGTGATTTCCACCAAGTTTTTCCCATTTACCGATTCCATTTTTACTACTATTCGCTCCGTCTGCACAGGTAGAGTAGGTACAGGGTTCGTGCTCGGCGGCACTGGTATAATTGGATTTGTTCCACTATTATTTACAAGCCATCTTGCGTAAAGTGTTATATCCTCTGTGACAACATCTGTTGCACTATTCCATAAGCGCAAGAAGTTTGCCTCTTTATACCAGCCCGCAAATGTATAACCTTGTCTAGTTGGTTGTGGTAGTGTAAGCCCTTTATTATATTCAATATTTTGAGCAGCAACGGCAGTACCACCGTTTGCCTCAAACGTCACTTTGTATTGATTAATCAACCACTGCGCATAAAGTTTGACATTTTCCACGCCCATTTGAAATTCAGCATTTGGCAAATAAGTCGTGCCCAAGCCATTTGCCGCTGTATTCCATCCTGTAAAAGTGTGTCCAGCCTTGCTTAAGCTACCGCTATTTTCCGCTACGTTCACTGGCGTATTTTGCAAATAAGCGCTACTATCTACAGGTACTGTACCAGATGTATGTCCGTTTCCGTCATACGTTACTGTATAAGTTGGTGGCAGTACTGTATACACTGGCGATGCATTCCCTATTTCGCCATCTAAAACAAGAACAGTATCTCCCTTTGCCTGTACTGTAAATGTGTAATTACCGATAGATTGCATCGCTGTCGTAAAATCACTTTGCTCATTATTTGCTGCTACATTCACAATTGAACCTACAGCCACTCCTTCTTTATACAGCTGGACATCATAGCTAATTGCATACGGTACAGCCTGCCACTTCGCTATTTTCCCATCCCAAATACTGCTAGTCGTTGTCGCTAGCTTGATTATATTTTGTATGTTAGAAGGCTGTGAAATTAGTGCATCCAAATAGGATATACCATCTCCTTTAGCAAGCACTGTGACAGTGTAGGCTCCTTCCTCTTCTGTTTGCATCATCTGAAGGAAATCATATGTTGCTATATTCGCTGCTACACTCATACTATGCCCAACCGCACTATTATCTTTATAAAGTTGCACATCATAAGAGGTTTCATTTTCCACATCTGTCCATGTGGCAATACCTAAAGAGCTTAACTGGACATTTTGTACTTGTTCAATTGGAGGGATTGCTCTTGTAACCGTTATTACATATTCTTTTATCGTGCTGTCATCCTCAGCTGTTACAATAATTTGTAGGGTGTTACTCCCAATCATTAGTGGTAGATTAAAAGCTTGACCGCTAGTTACTGCTGTTCCATTCATCATTAGCTTACTAGCACTACCTGCTAAGCTCGCTGTGACATTTATATTAGACACATGATGTGCCACATCAACCGCATAATTCAACGTATTCGGGTCAAAGCTTGGGCTCAAACTACCAGAAGATAGCGTAAGTGCACTTAAATTTGCATCTGTACTTGGTGGCAATGTTGTAAAGCGCCACGCAGCCGAATCCGCTATCCCTGCAATTCCTTGATTTGCGGAATCAATAAATGCCCCACCATCTATAAGCACATAGTAAGTCATCGCTTTTAATAGATTGTTCGATAACGAAATCGTTACAGCATCAGCGTTTACTGCGACATTTTGTGAGGTTGCCTCTATTGTCTCCATCTTTTGGTCATTTTGATTGTAAATGTGGATATACTTTCCGCTCACAGCTTGAATATTTTCACTAAATGTTAGTGTCAGCGTTGGATTAATTGCAATATTTATCGCATGATTGATAGGCGTTGTCGCAGTAATTGTCGGAACAGGGTCCTCAAAAACATCGTTAATTGTAATCAAAAACGCTTTTTCAAAGAAGGCACCACCGCTATCTGTCGACCTTACTCGTATGCTATAGCTATTTTTTGTTTCATAATCAAATACGCTCGCCGTTCGAAGTTCATTTCCGCTAATTGTGAAATTACTATTATCAGTATCTCCTAAACCAGACACGAATGTATAGGTGAATGAATCTCCTCCATCAGGGTCTGCTGTCGTCAATGAACCAACTGCTGTACCAATCGGCTGATTTTCATCAATTATAGTAGAAGATAAATTAATATCGGTCGGTGCTTCATTGACATTCGTCACTGTAATCGTAAAGTTTTTTTCAAATGTTAAGCCTCCCGGATCTGCTACCGCTACTCGGATGTCATAGCTATTTTTTGTTTCATAATCAAAGGAGTGCGTTGCTTGTAGCTGATTGCCGCTAATTGTAAAACTCGCCTGATCTGCACCACCTGTCAGACTATATGTTAATGGACTATCTCCATCAGGATCCACTGCTGAGAATGTGCCAACGACCGTATTCACAGGTGAATTTTCAGCGATAGTTGAATTGCTTAACGCGATATCGGTCGGTGCTTCATTGATATTCGTTACTGTAATCGTAAAGTTTTTTGTAAATGTTGAGCCCGCACTATCTGTAACTCTGACTTGTAAGCTGTAACTACTTTTCATTTCATAATCAAAAGATGCCTTGCTAGAAAGCGTGTTACCATTAATCTGAAAATACTGATTATCCGGGGCATCCGTTAATGTAAAGGTAAATGTATCGCCTATATCGGGATCCGTTGCTAATAATGTGCCAATTGTCGTTCCTATAGGTTCATTTTCAGCTATATTTGTATTGCTTAATGCAATATCCGTTGGTGCATTATTCGTAGCGTAGGTGATTTCTAGAGTGGGAAATTGACTAATTAGTGCAATACTTCCATCATGGCCATACTTCAACAAATTGATATCATGTACATTACTAGAAATTAAAAATGTTACTTTTTGATTATCTAATGCTGTCGGATTATTTAATAATGCTGTCACATCATTTGACACTTGAAAGAATTCCTCAAAACTAACCGCTGTTCCAATGGGATAATCTTGCAATAAGCCATTTTTGACGATCGGAAATTCGTTAATTTCTGTAGTAGCTGATGTCCAGTTATTCCCACCAACTCCTATTGTTAAAGTGGTTTCTCGTCCGCTCCAACTTGCTATATACAACTTAAGCTGAGCCGAAAGAATTGTTTTTGTTGTATCGATACCGCTAAATTGCAATGCGACTTCCGCCTGATCCATAGTGTTTAATTCGAAAGAAGGATATGATGTATCATCAATCCTTCCACTATCCTTCCCTAACTGCTCACTCGGCATTAAAATTATTGGAGAGTCCGCCGTGGCAGGTTGAATGCCTAAATTAGCAAATATTAATATGAAAATTACGAGCATTATGCCTATTCGCTGCGCCATCATTTGCTGAAAAGAGGTTCTATACCTCATTATAATTTCCTCCCTCTGTTTTTTTTATCCTCTAGGAGGATACTCTCCATCATTTAGACAAATAATAAAATTCATCGCTAAATATGGCTGCCTATTATTATGTGGCTGGTTTCCTCCATTTGGTTGAAGTGCCACTGGATTCATCGCACTGGCATTAGTGAAGGCTACATAAGGTTTCTTTTTTGCGATAGCTGGCTCACTTCCCCATAGCGCATTTGTAGGATTATCGATACCTCCCGCAACAGTCGAAGAGCCTTGGGCAATATGCGTATGATGTGGCATATGCACTGTAGTAAGCGTCTCTTTCTCATTGCCTATTTGTTGCCCAATATTTCTTATCGTTAATCCAGACCCCTCTCCAAAATGCATCGGTGCCCGCCCCCTTAAGTCCGGTAACTGAAAGGTTATTTTTCCATCCCCTCCGTAAATTGTGCCAATAATGCTGTATAATGCCGTATTTTGTGAAATAGGAAGTAAACTCCCATCACAAAAAGCCCATCCCCTTGGGGCAAAATTCCCCGCAAAAATTCGTATTTCTCCAATATATGCTTCTGCCATACATTTTCCCTCCTTAGTTTCTTGATGGATAGATGCCGACTACAGCAATGCAAAATGATAGTGCCAAATAGGGCTGCATATTATTATGTGCAGCACTCTGCCCAGCGCTCGATAAAGCGGCTATATTCATTGTGACATTGCTGTTCTGTGCATAAATCGTTTCGCCGCTCACTGTGCCCCATGTATGATTTTGAGGGGACGCTTCTGTAGTAGTTGCCGCATCAGCATATACTGCATGTGTATGTGCAGGCATTTCAGCTACTGTTAATGTATGTGCTTCTTCACCTCCTGCTTCACCAAAGCTGATAGATTGACCTTTATGCAAAGGTACCCTGCCTTGTAAATTGGGTAGTGCAAAGGTTGTTTGACCATTTCCACCGTAAGTTGTTCCTAGTAATGAATACAGTGCTTGGTTGGCAGTAGTTTTCAATAGCTGACCATTGCACGGTAACCAACCATTTGGTATTTGATTAAATGCAAAAAGACGTATTTCTCCTAAAAATGCTTCCGTCATTTTGTTCAGCCTCCTGTCAATTTTCTGTAGGGAAAATCCCTTGAGTTGCAATAATAAAATTGATTGCAAGTGATGGCATCATATTATTATGTGCTTGATTGCCACCTGCTGCCGCTATTATATTTGTGTTCATTGCTACGAGATTGCTAGAGGCATCTACTTGATAATTCGTCACACTAGATACGCCCCATACATTATTGCTAGGTGCACTTTCCGTTGCTGCAGAAGCTGTGCTATTTGCATTCACACTATGTGTATGGCTAGGTAGCTGATTTTGCACTAATGTAACAGCTTCTGTGCCTCCCATACTGCCAAGTGGATAAACAGTATTTTTATGAAGGGGTAAACGCCCTCTCAAATCTGGTAAGGCAAAGGTCGTCTGACCATTTCCTCCATAAGTTGTGCCGAGCAGTGCAAATAAAAGTTCATTCTCCACTATTTGTAATAGTTGTCCATTACAAAACATCCATCCATCCGGTGCAAACTGACCGCTAAACATCCGAATTTCTCCTACATAACATTCCACCATTCTTTATTCTCCTCTCCTTTGTCATACTCAAGCATGTACTTCTTCCCAAATGTTGATTTTGCTTGTTTTATCAACACCTCCCTATGATTATCGGAATATTACTAATATTAAATCTACAATAATTATACATTTTCAAGGTTAAAATTAGGTTAAATAAAAAAATTTATTTTTCTCAATAAAAAACGTTGCAAAAGCTTTGAACCAGCTCTTACAACGTCTATATACCTATGCCTTTAAAATTACTTATACACTTCTGATAGAAAAAATTTGTTGCTGTTATGATAGGGCTATCCAAAAAACACAACAATTTTTTTGAGTAGGTGTATCTTTCATCATAAATATTTACTAAAAAGTTACTCGGCATAGAAAATACTACGCCATTAAGGTAATAGTCCTAGCCATTTCCAATAAGTAGCACTGAATAATAAAATTAAAATGAAACCTACGAGCGTCAACGGAATACCTGATTTTAAGAAATCCTTAGTTGTAAATGTACCTGTGCCATAAGCAAGCATATTTTGTGGCGCACTGACAGGTAGCAAAAAGCCAAAGCAAATAACGAACTGCTGAATAAGTACAAAACCAATTTGATTTTCAACAGGCATCGGCAAGCTCAAAGCAAGGGCAATAAATACTGGGATTAAAGCCGATGCTAAACTTGTCGCAGATGCAAAACCTAAGTGGATAACGATATTAAATACAGTAACTAATGCGATTGTCGCGATAATCGGCATTGATTGTAAGCCAAGCGTGCCAAAAATAGTATCAGACAGCCATGCTGCCCCTTTCGTATTTAACAACGTTGTACCTAGCGAAATCCCTACAGCAAATACAATAAGCGTACCCCAATCAATACGAGCGGAAGCTTCCTTCCATGTAAACACGCCTATTTTTGGAAGAAGTAAGAAAGCAATCGCTAAAATGGTAATCGTCGTTGTATCAAACGGGTGGAACTTTCCTTCTGTAGCCCAGAAAAATAACAATAAAAGAGAAACAATAATTAAGGTAATTTCCTTGCGTTTTAAGGTTCCAAGCTCCTCCAATTGCTCTCTAATCACATCTCTACCACCTGTAATATTATCTGTTTCTGGTTTAATCAATTTAATCATGACAAAAAATAAAACAAAGGACATAATAATAGAAAATGGAGCAGCATATAGGAACCATTCTCCCCATGAAATATTGACATCGAATTCTGAATTGATAAAGCCTAAAGCAACAAGGTTTTGTGCAGCTGCTGTTTTAATTCCGATATTCCATATCGAAACCGCTTGTGTCGCTGTAATAATTAGCAATGCGGCTAGCTTACTTTCCTTCGCTAATCCGAATGCGGCAACAACCCCTAATAAGATTGGTACAACAGCCCCAGCGCGCGCTGTCGCACTCGGTACAACAAAAGCTAGAACAATCGATACTAAAATTGCCCCAAATACAAGCGCCTTTGTTTTTGTCCCAACCATTGACAAAACCCATAAAGCAATACGTTTGTGTAAATTCGTAATCTGCATAGCTGTAGCTAAAAATAAGGCTGCCCCCACTAACGCAACAGAGGAGCTACTGAAGCCAACTAATGCTAGCTTCAAGGCATTGTTAGTCCCCATCGATACGGTAGCGTCCTCCATGCTCGGTGCCAGTCCTAATAAAACAGCAATTAACGCTAAAATCATCGCCGAACTCACGGGGTATGGCACTGCCTCAGTCACCCATAATATAACGGCAAACGCTAAAATAGCTAATGCACGTTGTCCCGCAATGGGTAGTGCCTCTGTCTCTGGTAAAAGCACAATCACAAATAAAGAAACAAATGCTAACACAATCCAAAGAGACTTCAAATTACGTTTTTTTGTTATTTCATCCGCCATCGTCAACCACTTCCCCTACTATAAATTTTAAAAATACAAAATAAACCATTGACTAAATAAAAACCGTTTACCTGATATATTAATAATAACCAATTATTCGTTTCTCATGAATTTTAATTAATTACGCTATTCTCTCTTTACCCAAAAAACAAATTGATTAGCAAACTTTCTTTAAGAATTATCTGTCCACAAAAAAGAGAAGTTGCATCATGCAACTTCCCCTTTTGTTTATTCTCTTAATAACATATATCGTGCATTTCCTTTTTATCCTTCGCTACTCTCTTAAATGAAAAGGGAAAAAGCGCATCTCATGCTGTATTAGCGATTTATTGCATTGCTTGACGCATACGCTCCATATTAGCGATTGTTCCACCATCGACTAAAAGGTCAGTGCCTGTAATATACGAGGCTGCATCACTTAAAAGGAATTCTACTGCTTTTGCAATTTCATCTGCATCTCCTTCACGACGCAATGGCGTATGCGCTAATAAGACAGCCATTTGTTCACTTTGCTGTTTTTCTTGACGCCCCATCGCCGTATCAATTGTGCCTGGCGAAATAGAATTTAAACGCGCTCCCTTTTCTCCCCAAGCCCACGCTAAATCCTTTACCATTTCAATAACAGATAGCTTTGACAATGGATAAGAGGCTTGTGTAGTGCCTTGTGTCATTTGCTCCATTGTCGGCATAAAGTTTTCCGCTAATGGATTTTTTAATACCACACGCATTTCTGGTGTTGCCGGAACCATATGTGCACTCATTGACGAAATCATTACCGCTGAAGTATTTGGCCCTGCAATTTTAATAAACTCATCTAAAATATAGGCTGTTCCTAATGCATTAATTTCCATAATCTTTTGCCAATCAGCCATCGTTGGGGAAACCCCTGCCGTATGAACAAGACTAGCTAGCTCTCCCATTGAAGCCGTTTTGTCCGCAAGCGCTTTCACTGATTCTCGCTTCGAAACATCTGCAACCATATACTCAACAGTCGTTGCACCTATCGCTTTTAATTGTTCTGTGGTTTGTGCCAAACGCTCTTCATTCATATCTGCTAATAAAAATGAATTCCCTTTTGCTAAGCGCATTGCTATCGCTTTTCCCATACCACCTGTACCGCCGGTAATTACATATACTTTTGTCATTTGTTTACCCCCAATAGTTAAATTACTTTCATTTTAACTAGCTTTTTCTTCCCCTTCAAACGACATTGTATAGTAAAGTGTCTATATAAGGAGCTGAACATATGAATGAGCGACAGATTATCGAAAAACCAACAATTAGACAATATATTCTTACTTCTTACAAGGAACTATTAAAGCTATATTCCCCTGAAAAAATATCAGTGAAGCAAATTGCAACACAAGCAGGCATTAATCGTTCGACCTTTTATTTGCATTTTCAAGATAAATACGAAGTTTTATACACTATAACAGAAGAAAAATTGAAGGAACTAGCTTCCCATTATTATGGAAATACAAATCACAATACAAGCCCCCTCCAAACAACGACAAAAATTTGCGAGCATATTTTTAACAATCGCCTATTTTATAAAAAGCTCGTAAATGAGGAGCATTTTAAAAATCGCTTATTTCATTATTTGTATGAAGCGCTTGCTATTCATTTAAAACACGAGGCATTCACTACCTTCACTGCCTATGGAACAATGGGCTACATGATTGAATGGATTAAAAACGACTGCCAAAAACCAATCAAAGTAATTGCAAATGACTTATCAAGTATTGCTGATTTTCGAATTTTATAGAGATAATTTTAACAACGTGCTATGCACCTAGTTGAACTACCAATATTTTATGTAAATGAATTTTCAATCTTTAACAAGCTACCACATATCGAAAAAACTAGATAATCACTTCAGTCATTGTAGCTATATCGTTAATGTCGAGCAAATAAAAAAATTCGACAAAAAGCAGCGCAGCCTACCAGCAAAAAACTTGTAGCGCCACGTTGCTTTTCTTTATGAGCGATTTTGGTCGTTTTATGAGCGATTTCTTCTTTTTATGAGCGAATTTCCACCTCTTATGAGCGATTTCACATCTCTTATGAGCGAATTAGGTCTTTTAACCTAAATGAATTTCAATACTCTTTCCCTAATAATTCAAGCAATAAACAATCTCCCCATCGATTACACGGCCATCTGGTTTAAAGCCTAATTTTTCATATAAACCTTTCGCTAAATTATTCTCTGGCTCAAAGCTTAAATAAATAACATTGTGCCTTGTATCTTCCTGAATGTGTGCAATCAACTTCTTCATTGCCTCTTTGCCATAGCCTTTCCCTTGGAATTTCTCATCAATCATTAAACGATAAATCCAATATTCATGGTCGTCCTCATCTAAACAATACATGACAAAGCCTACAAGCACTTCATCTGCATAAATTGCTAGACAAATACATTCTGGATAGGCTTTTGCCTGTGCAAGTGAAAATAGATTCGATGCAACAAAATCTTTTTGCTCCTCTGCTACCTTTAAATCAATAATATCCCAAAAGTTTTTTCTATCTATTTCTTTAAACTGAATCATTATATATTCCCCCTTAAAATCAAAAGCCTTCATAAACGATTTCTCGCTTATGAAGGCTGCCATTCACTTTAGTTAGAAGCTAGAGCTGTTTGGATTTGGCAGCGGTTCTCAGCATTTGGTTGTGGAGTGTTACCTCTGTTTCACCATTTACTTGAGATTTTTGCTGCTTGTTTCTCGTCCAGTTCTGGTGGATTTTTTGAGATTTCGGGTCTAGTTCATCCTTCTTACTCATTCCTTCCGCCTCCTCTGTTCAAAAGTGAAATCGTTATTAGTATGTGCTTATTTAATGCGAATCATCACACCATCCGCTGATTCTTTCGCCTCCTTGACAACTTTATAGCTGACATAGCCACTTGCCCTTTCAAAATCGCGGAAAATGGTTTTTTCCTCTGCTTGTGAAGGAACAATTTCCTTGAAGCGGTGATATTTTGCTATAATTTCCTCACGCTTAATGCCTTTTTCATAAGCTGCCTCGACGACTTCGAAAAAATGCACAACATCAACCATTTCTTGCGTTGACCAGTCTGTTGATAGTGGATAAGAATATTCCATTTCACTAACCTACCTTTTCATTATTCGCCCCATTTTACACGAATAGAGGCTGCCTCTGCAACCATTCGCTCGATTAACTCAGCAACTGTTGGCACATCCTGAATTAAGCCTGCAACTTGACCAGCCCAACCGAAGCCTTCTGTATCCTTTCCGTCATAAATGAAACGTCGATTAGCCCTTCCGCTAATGAGCTCCTTTAACGCTTCATACGTTGGTGTTTCACGCTCCACTTGTAAAATATGCTCTGTAAATTCATTGCGTAATGCGCGTGCCGGTGCACCGATGGAGCGTTTAATCACTGTTGTATCATATTCTGCACTACGAATAAGTGCCTCTTTATACGCTTCTGATGCATAGGTACATTCCTTCGTAGCAATAAAGCGTGTACCCATTTCGATTCCATCTGCGCCTAATGCATGTGCAGCCATCCAACCACGCCCATCACCAATGCCTCCCGAAGCGATAACTGGAATGGAAACATGGTCCACTACTTGCGGTACTAGCACCATTGTACCTACATCGTCACGACCTAAATGACCACCACCTTCTTGTCCCACGACCATTACTGCATCGGCACCAAGTTCCTCTGCCTTTTGTGCTTGGCGGCGTGCCGCCACAAGAACAAGCTTTTTACAGGGTGCACCTTGTAGCAAGTCAAAAATTGGCGCGGGGTTGCCCCCTGTAATTGTTACAACAGGCACTTCCATTTCTGCTGCGACCTTAACCATTTCTTCATAGCCTTTACCATGCTGACCAATTGCATAATTAACACCGAATGGCTTATCTGTCAATGTGCGTACCTTTTCAATTTCCCGGCGTAAATCATCGGCTGTTGCTAAACTCATAGCAGTAATTTGTCCGAGTCCACCCGCATTCGATACGGCCGCCGCTAAATCAGCATAAGCTAAATAGGCAAGCCCTCCTTGAATAATTGGATAATCAATATTTAAAAGCCTCGTTACACGTGTCTCCCACTTCACAAAAAATCCCCCTTTATTTCCTCGGAAATATTATAAAAACACCATTGCAAATAATGGACAAATAAATGCGCCAAGTACAGCACTCAAGCCCATTGCTAGCGAACCAATCGATACATCCTTTTCACCGTACTCGGTCAACTTTGATACGCCCACACCATGTGAAGCACTGCCTAATGAAACACCGCGGCTAATTGCCGTATCAATTTTAACTAGCTTATAAACAACCGGTCCTAAAAGTGCACCTGTAAATCCTGCAATCATAACAAGTAATGCAGATAATGGCACAATGCCATCAATTGTTTCACTCACCTGCATCGCAATAGGTGTCGTCAAGGATTTCGGCAATGCTGTCAGTATAAATGCCTGTGATGCTTTAAAACCTTTCAACAGTAAAAAGACACTGATTAATCCTGAGAACATGGCAACAATTAAGCTCGAAATGATGGAGTATTTATATTGGAAAACAAGCTTGCGCTGGTTGTATAGCGGATAAGCTAGCGCTACAACAGCAGGTCCAAGCATCTTATGAATCCATTGTCCTCCTTGCATATATGTAGCATATGGAATTTTAAATACGATGAGCAATATGATGAGCGTAATAGCTGTTGTTAATATAGGAAGCAAATAAGGCTTGCTCCATTTCATATAAAGTCTTTGATATAGTAAAAATAAGCCAATCGTACTAACGATGGCGAGTAGTGCTTGCATGCTCCCTAGCATTTTGCTCACCTGCCGCTTCCTTTTTCTCAACCCAGCCACTCCACTTACCTGTCACTGCTATCGTAATGAGCGTGCTAATAATAACCGCTAAAATTAAATAAAAGCCTGCCTTCGTTAGCAGCTCTGGGTGATTGACTACTCCAACTGTTGATGGAATAAAAAACAATGTTAAAAACGCTAAGAAAAATGTTGCGCCGTCTTGAATGAACTGTACTTTTATTAGCTTAAAATATAATGATAGCCATAATAAAATTAATCCGATAATACTTGCAGGAATAAAAATATTTGTCACATTAACTATTAGGACACCTAAGTAATAATAGATTGTTAATATGCCGATTTGGGCAATTGTTCGAATAATTTGCATAGCTAGAACCTCTTTTCTTCCCCCATATTGTACGCCTTTCGAAATACTCTGTCTAGACAGTGGGATTGCTTTACCTCCACTGATAATTTTTATCGACTAAGCGTATAACTAGGATGAAAAGAAAAGGTGGCGCTATAATGCCCCACCTGAACCACCATCAATATTTATTGAAGTACCTGTTACATAAGAAGATGCATCTGAAGCTAAAAATGTAATAACATTGGCGGCCTCCTCTGTATTTCCGATGCGCCCTAAAGGAATTCCTTCTCCCACTTTTTGTGAGTATTCCTCCCATGATAAATTTGGTGCATCATTTTTCCAGCGTTTTTCAATTTGGTCACTGCGAATAAGTCCAATACATACCGCATTTACACGAACATTATATTTACCTAAATCCTTGCTCATTGCTTTCGTTAAAGCAAGCCCTGCTGCACGGCTAACAGTTGTCGGTAAGGATGAAGCAGGTGGTGTTTTTGCTAATACGGCTGTCACATTAATAATTGAGCCACCGCCGACTGCTTTGAAATGCGGTAATGCTGCTTTTGAACAATGCACTGCACCAAATAGTTTTAAATCTAAATCACTTTGCCAAAGCTCGCTCCCTACCTGCTCAAAAGGATTGGCAGAAGAAGTCCCTGCATTATTGACTAATATATCAAGTCGTCCAAAATGCTCGACTGTTTTTTCCACTACCTCTTGACAGTGCTTTTCCTTCGTCATATCAGCAGGTACGATTAATACATCTGCTCCTGTTTTTTCTTTAATTGCAGCAGCAGCAACCTCTAACTGCTTTTCTCCACGCGCACAAAGCACAACTGATGCCCCTTCCTGCGCAAGTTGAAGCGCTGTATAATAGCCAATTCCTTTGCTTGCCCCTGTAATGATAGCTACTTTTCCTTGTAAACCTAATTCCATTCCCAAAAGCCCCCCTAAAACACTATTTTCATCTTACTAAACTAATTATATGAAAATTCTATCAATAATTCACTTCCATACACTTAATTTATCGTAAATAGTGAAAAAAGGGATTTGAAATGTGTTTAACTCCTCTACAATGCAATGAAAAATTGCTTTTTATTTCTTTTATTTTCAATTCAAAAGAGTGCTGTTAGATTCGGTGTTTGTAATCTGTTGAAAATGAGTCTCTACTTTATATACGAAGATTCATTATCAATTACGCTTCGCTAACTTTAGTTCAGATTTTTTCGAGCGGACTAACCTAAAACTGTCATATCTTGTGACATTCACCGCGACACTATGTTGGTCTATCAGACATTCTCCCTACAGACGATGCTCTTTGACTAAGTTCCTCTTTTTGAACAGGGGGGTTCAGCACTTCCTCTGATTTAATTGCCTTTCTTGCGTTCAGGTTAATAAAACACAACTGAAGCGTCTGAAAAACAGCGTATCATACGCTTTTCAGACGCCCCAATCTAAATTTATTTTTCTACACCTAATGCGCGTGGCACCATGGTTTCTACTAAATAATCATCCTCTTCATAGCGGATTTTCTTTAGCTCGATACCAAAGAAATCCTGCATCCGCTCCTCAGTCATTATTTCATGTACCGTTCCATAAACAACTCCTTTATCCTTCGCCGTCATTAGCACTCGGTCGGCTAAATAGAAAGCATGATTAGGGTAATGTGTATTAATAATGCAAGAGATGCCACGCTCTTTAGCTAATTGCTTAATCGCTTGTAAAATAACGATTTGTTTTTGAATATCTAAGTGCGATTCTGGCTCATCTAAAATAAGAATTTCAGGATTGGAAACAAGTGTACGAGCAATTAGCGCTAGCTGTAATTCGCCCCCGCTCACCTCGTTACATGATTTTTTGGCTAAATGAAGGATGCCAATTGTAGCAAGTGCTAGGTGAGCCGCCTCCAAATCTTGCTTAGATGGCTGGGCTAAAGTACTAATATAAGGAGCTCGTCCCATCACAACCAGTTCTTCTATCGTAAAACCAAAAACCATTTTATGCGCTTGCGGTACATAACCGATGCGCCGCCAAAGCTCTTTGCGCTTTATAGTAGTCAACGGCTTGCCATCAATATAGGTTTCACCTTGCTTCCATTCAAACAAGCCTGTGATACATTTCAACATCGTTGTCTTTCCTGCTCCATTGGGTCCAAGTATCGCCATAATCTGTCCCTTCT
The DNA here is from genome assembly GCF_038630865.1 of Metasolibacillus sp. FSL K6-0083. Taxonomy (NCBI): domain Bacteria; kingdom Bacillati; phylum Bacillota; class Bacilli; order Caryophanales; family Caryophanaceae; genus Metasolibacillus; species Metasolibacillus sp. FSL K6-0083. The sequence continues at coordinate 1,587,429 of NZ_CP152046.1, forward strand.
CTAGGGTAAAATTGATATCATCAACATAGAGGTTTTGAAGTTTCTTTCGACGTTTTTCATAATAGAAATTCCCATTTTCCACTTCAATTCTCATGCCCATCCTCCTCCTGACCTGCGTAGTAAATAAGCAAAGAATGGTGCGCCGATAATTGCAGTTAAAATTGATAAAGGAATTTCGGTCGCTGTAATAGAGCGTGCTAAATTATCAATAATTAATAAATACACACTGCCAATCGCTACAGACACTGGTAGCACATGTTGATTATTATTACCAACAAGCATGCGGGCAACATGTGGAATAATTAACCCCACCCAGCCAACAATACCAGCAATTGCAACAGAGGCAGCAGTAATTAATGTTGCGCCTAAAATAATCATCCATTTTAATGGGACAACAGATATTCCCATTGATTTAGCCTCATCCTCTGGAAGGGTTAAAATATTCAATCGCCATCTTAATAAGTACAACACAGCAATACCGAGAATGATTAGCGGTCCGCCAATATATAAATCTTTATATGTCACCGTTCCTAAACTCCCCATTAGCCAATAGGTAATGGCAGGTAGCTTCTCTTCTGGGTCTGCTACAAATTTAGTTAACGAAATTAAGGCATTAAACAGTGCTGAGGTGATAACCCCAGCCAAAACAAACATAAAAATAGGTGCACTTTTGCGAGCACCTGCGATTAAAAATGTAAAGCCAATTGCCCCCAAGCCAAATAACAGTGCCATTACTTGTGTGACAAAGTTTTGCCCGAATAGTAAAATACCAAGAGATGCCCCGAAGCCAGCACCTGCTGAAACCCCTAAAATATCTGGTGATACTAATGGATTACCAAACATCCCTTGGAAACTAGCACCTGCAATGGCTAAACCGCCGCCAATTAGCAGTGCTAGAAGTATACGTGGTAAACGTATATTCATTACCACCGTTTCCTCCATCTCCGTCCATGTCGGCTCAATCGGAATAATTTGAGAGGCTATAATTTTTAATACGTGCACTACTTCGACATCAAAACGCCCTACACCAAGTGAGAAGATTGCTACCATAACAGGTAGCAACCATAAAATAATCTTTTTCGAGTTTTGCATTCCGAATCATTCCTTAATACTTCGCTGCATCAGATGATGGGTTTAAAATCGTATAAATATCTTCATCTGTCACATCAAATCCATAAAAATCTTTGTAATATGATTGAATCTCTTCTTCTATTTTGTAATCAAACAATGTAGGATGATTTTTTTGTGCCAACCATTTTAACATTAATGGCGCATCTCCACTAGGTGGGAACCAACGATAAATTCCTAATGGGATTTTATAAACCTTACCTTCTTGCACAGCCTTCACTGTACTCCAGTCCTGCCCATCTATTTTATTTTCGAGTAAATCTGTAGGCTGTGTTTCTGTAAAATTCGTAATGAAAATAATATCTGGATTCCATGAATAAATTTGTTCCATATTCACTTCTTTTTGCCCTTGTACATCATTTTCTGCTACGTCAATTGCGCCAGTCGCATTTAACCATTGATTGCCGAAGAAATTTTTCCCGCCGACTGTAATCGACTTTTCATCATGTCTAAATAACATCAAAGCACGTGGCTTGTCCTTTTCTTCTAACTTGTTTAACTTTTCATCTAATTGAGCTTGTACTTTTTTTCCTTCATCTAGGAAACGCTCCGCGCGTTCTGCCGTACCTGTAATTTGACTCGTGAGTTCAAGCCAGCTATTAAATGTAGCTAACGGCTCTGCCGCTGCTGCATCAATTGCTTTTAACGCCACAACAGGAATACCCGCCTCCGTTATTTTATTTATTGACTTCTCATCTGTGGCAATTTCTACATAGAGCTGAGGGTCTACTTTTAGTAATTCCTCAACATTTACTTCGCCATTTTGAATAAAGGAAGTTTCCGCCTGTAAAACATCAGGAGACATTTTCGCTAGAATCGAATGCTTTGCTGCATTATATGAGTTCGGATGCATGCCAACAATTTCCTTTGTAGAGTTTGTCGCTACATACCAAGTAGAGAAGTAAGGTAAAATCCCTCCCATTACAACGCGTTCGATTGAATTAGGCACTGTTACTTCACGCCCTAATTGGTCGACTACAAGCTTCTGCTCCTGCGTCATTTCTACCTCTACTTGCTGTTCATTCGTATCTTCTGCTGCTTCATTTTCATTATTGCAAGCTACTAACATTATCGTTAGTGCTAATGTAGTTAAAAAGCTGTATTTCTTCACTGTTTTTCTTCCTCTCTTAACCATTTTGCGATACCGTGTAAGAACGGTTTTGATTGATCTATGAAACCTAATCCGATATGAAACATTGGATCTAATGTTGTCACGATTAACTCCCCGCTAAAGCTAACATTATCTATATAAAATAGTGAACGCCCATTCGGGATATCTAATAGGGATTGTGCTCCTTGCGGCGGTAAAAAGGAACCGTGATAATGCCATTTCATATCACGTAACGTTATATAATTAAAAAGTGGATGTACCTCATTATGCGTCTCCATTGGTAAATCACCACCATCTCGTACCCACCAACTAAAATTTACCTCTGAATCCTCCCAATCAATTGTCGGAAACCAACAATCCAATATTTCACCAAAAATAATGAGCCTCTTACCGGAGTTAATAAATTTTAGTAATTTCGACTGATAGCGCTCCAATAAGCGAATATCTAAACGACATGATAAAATAAGCGTATCGTATTTTGCCAAATCATATAGATGGAAATGGCGAATATGTAGCACATCATCATATAAGTAATGAAATTCTTGCTCAGCAAAAAAACGCTTTTGAAATGGTAAATCATTCGTTACAATAGCAATCACTTGCCCTCACCTCCACGAACTTGATTGCGAATAGCTTCTGCATGGATGCAATCTAGCATTTGGAGGCTAAGCTTTTTCGCTGTATTTTCTTCATCAATAAACACTCGATAAATATCTGTACCTGCCCCAGCAAAAATAGTGCCTTTTGTGGAGTGTCGGTCGACATAAATGATTGGCGCACCGAGTTGGTCTGTAATTAGCACCTCGGCATGCACTGGAATGTTCTCAAAATAACCGCGAGAAAAGAAGCCGCGCACACCTTTTCGATAATTAATATCATATGGCTCTATTCCGTTAAACAAAGGACATTCCGAATGTTTAATGATAATTTCGCGCTCTTTCAGTGGAATTGGTGAACGCTTCCAATTCGAAACATTGGTTAGCCAAGGCAAAGAGGTTTCTGTGAGTGAAAAAACGACACCACCTTGCAACAAATAGTCATCTAAAATCTGCTTATGCTCTAGTAAAAACTGCTCTTCTACATGATTTGTTATAATCAAACCTGCATAAGCAGTTAAATCAGCATATGGCAAATCATATAAATATAAAAATACTAAACCACGGCGATAATCCTCAGCCGTTAATCGGGCAAATTGAATATCGATTCCAACATAAGCAATAGGCTTCACTTATCTCTCCTACTTTCTATTATCTAATCAAGCCAATCTTCATCAATTACACTTCGGCTAACTATAGTCCAGATTTTTTCAAACTAATTGGTAGAAGTTAACCTAAAATCGTGACAACGAGTGGATTCCTTTTTGTCAGCGGGTATTTGGGCACCCGCTAGAAGAAGTTATATTTCCCCTGTCTTCAGCCATGGAAAAAAACCACGTAAAAAGCACTCAGTTGCTGGCATAAAATAGGAGCCGAAATGAAAATCAGGATCCAGCGTTGTATTCACCCATATACCATTCGTATTGACACGATCAATATATAAAACCGCCCCACCGTCGTTTGTGGATACTAATACTTCACAGTTCTCACTCGGCCAGTACACGCCATGCTGGTGCCATGTCGCATCCTCCAATGTAATATGATTCTCGAATAAATCATTTGCTACACCTGTTAAACGTAAACCACTATCGGCATTCGGTTCTAGCCACCACCAGAAGTTAGTTGGGCGGAATTCCCATTGATGCTTTGGTAGCCATTCTCGATGCTGTGGTCCGAATGTTACAACTATTTTTCCTAAATTTGCAAAATCATAGATTTTTTTTATATTTCGTTCTAATAATCCCGTATGTGTCTGAGAAGGGATAATTAATACATCAAAGGCCTCTAAATTTGTCTCCTGTAATTGGCGCGCTGGAATAAGCAAGTCTATATATTGTGCAAATTCAGATGTTTTGTATGTACGTGAATGCTGTGAGCTTCCACTATACATCACGGCTATTTTACGCATTGCTTGACTCCTCCTCCTGTAAGCGGTTATATTCCTCTTGCACCCATTGCATAAGTTGTACAGGAATACGGCTCGTTGTTTTTGGGGTTTGAGAAGCCATGCTACCACTAGCAAAAAGATTATTGCCAGCATGCACAAAAATAGTACCGTTTGTAGAGCTTCGATCGATAAATGTAACAGGCTCACCATCAGGCAATGTTAATAAAACTTCTGCATCCACTGGAGCTGGATGGTGTCCACGAGCAAAAAATCCTTTTACACCTCTATTTATCGTCATATCCTCTTCCGTTACTCCCTCAAAAATTGGATGCTGCTTGGCAATCGATATATCATAATCCCAATGATTGCGAATTTCTTTTGCAATAAAGGGCTGCTGCCCTGGAAGCCAGTTTGTTACTAAGTTACCAAAGAAGCAGACGATTTTTTTCTCCACTAAAAAATCAGCAATAATTTGCTTTTGCTCTAGCAAAAAATCTTGGTCAACAAATCCTAAAATAACCATGCATTTATAAGAAGCTAACTCGACATTCGACAAATCATACATATCTATAACTTCAAAACGCTCGTCCATCTCTCCTTGAGAAAATATATTGCTTGGATGAAGGACAATATAATCTTTTAACACATTCATACACCTTCTTGAATACATAATAATTATCTTCCATTTCGAACTATACCGACATTGATAACGATTATCAATGTCATCTAGATGCAAGATTTCAATTTTCTTTGAATACATATATGCTTTTATCAAATTATAAAATTTTTTTATTGTATTATTATGTTTTCCTATAGGACACTGACGAGTGCTGCCCATATACAATTTATTTACCTAATAAATGCCGTCTTTAGATTTTTCTTTATATGCTCACAAAAAGCTTGTTCCTGCTCATTTAAAATTTGATTTCGATTAAATACAATCCCATTCTTTCTTTTAATGCTTAAACCTTTAACATATTTATATGTTAATTTATTCAAGCTATCTTCAATTGATTTATATGGCAAAAAGGACACACCAATCCCTTGCTGTACAGCCTTTTTAATAATTTCGAAATTTGTCATTTGTACATAGTAGACAGACACCGCTTTGTCATTTAAAGCTTGCTTAATATCAAGATTCAAATAGTGACTTTGTGGCAAAAGTATCGATAAATGTTTCAAATCTCTTGCATAAATGGTTTGACGATTTGCTAATGGATGATCTTCTGCCATAACCAAAACAAGCTCTTCCTCAAATAAAATATCAATATCAAACGATTGATGCACGACTGTATCTGCATCATAAATCGGCATAACCGCAAATTTCGCACGATTTTCTAATAAACTATTTTTTAAGTCCTCATAGCAAAAGCTATTAATTTCATAGGGATATTGCTGAGAGGCTGTATTATTTTTATTAAATAGTTCCCCAAAAAAGCTGCCTGCAATGTAGTGGCTTATGTATAATTTTATATTTTTTTGTTGTACTTGCTTTACTGCTAACTGTAATTGTTGCTCAAGTTGCTGCATTTTTTCTGCATAAGCCAGTACGATTTCTCCTTGTGCTGTTAATTCTATTTGTCTTTTTTTACGTAAAATAAGCTGGCAGCCTAATTCTTTTTCTAATAGTTGGATGTGCTGAGAAACTGTTGGTTGCGAACAAAACATCTGCTTCGCTGTCTCAGTAAATGATTTATATTGTGCTAATAAAATAAATGTTCGATAACGCTCGTTCATCGTAACCAAATCCTTTACACTTAATTGATAATGATAATAATTCTCAATTATAATACTACTTTTAATTAGTAAAGTAAAATCTAATCAATTCTTTTACGTAAATTATTTACCTAAGTAAATAATAATGTTATACTTAGCTAGGTAACTAATTAAAAGAAGGTGTATAAATTGTTTCATCCACTATTTCATTTATTTTTTCAAAAGACTCGTCTTTTAAATAAGGAATTGAATGCTGTATTAAAAAGCTATCATTTATTTTCTTCCCAATGGACCATCATTTTTTGCGTGGAAAAGCATGGAGAAATGTCATTAACTGAGATATGGAAATATTTAAACGTAGAAGCACCAACAATTACGCGTACAGTGAATCGCCTATGTGAATTAGGTTGGTTGACAGTCGTACCGAGTGAGGATAAGCGTGAGAAAATAGTGAAACTGTCTGACGAGGGCTTGGGGCGCTATCCAGAAATCGCAACAACAATACAGCGCTTTGAGCAAGAGTATTTACAAGCCTTTACGCCTGAAGAATGTGAGCAGTTAATGCAATTGTTAAATAAAGTGAATTTCCAATCGGAACAAAATTCAATTTAAAGGTTGTGAGGTCAATTATGAAAGAACCTATTTGGACAAAAGGTTTTATCGCATTATTTTTTACGAATATCTCTATTTTCATTGTGTTTTACGCACTTGTAGCAGCATTGCCTCTCTATGCTATTGGTGTTCTCCAACGCACAGACGATGAAGCGGGATTATTGCTAAGTATATTTCTACTATCAGCTATTATCGTGCGACCGTTTACAGGGAAAATTTTAAATTACTTTGGTAAACAGAAAATGCTTTGGATTGGACTTGCTTTTTATGTTATTTGTACAATTCTTTATTATGTCATTCAATCATTTACATTATTATTAGCTTTACGTTTTTTCCAAGGGATTTGGTTTAGTATTATTACAACTGCCGCCATTTCCATTATAGTAGATATTATTCCAAAATCGCGTAGAGGTGCTGGTATAGGTTATTTTAATATGTCCACAAATATAGCTGTTGTCATCGGTCCACTTGTCGCATTACCAATTATTCAAAACTTTTCATTTGATTTATTATTTCTATTATTAAGTGGATTAATGCTATGTGGTACATTAGCTTCCCTAGTTACAAAAGGTGAAAAAATCTCAGAAGTAAGAGAAGCGTCTTTTTCCTTCTCGTTAAATGATTTATTCGAAAAAGCTGCATTGCCTACAGCCTTGCTATCATGCTTGGTAGCCTTTTCTTATGCAGGGATTTTATCTTATTTAACCCTTTATGCACAGGAGAAAAACATCTTATCTTTTGTTAGTGTCTTTTATTTCGTTGTAGCCATCGGTATGTTAGCCCCTCGTCCTTGGACAGGAAAGATTTTCGATGAAAAGGGGGCAAAATACGTTATTATCCCGGGGCTCATATTTTTCGCGATAGGCATTGCCTTATTAGCACTTGTGGAAACAAATTTAATGTTTTTAATTGCAGGAGCATTTATCGGAATTGGCTACGGAGCTGTTGTACCAAGCATGCAAACCGTCGCTGTTCAAGCCACAAATGTCAATCGCAGCAGCTATGCAACAGCAACCTTCTTCACATTTTTTGACTTAGGAATTGCAGTGGGCTCCTATGTACTAGGTATCCTCGCCCTACATTCAAGTTATCAAACAATGTATTTCACAGGCGTCGGCATTGTTATTTTTGCACTATTTTGCTATCTCATTAGTACACGAGTCCGACCAAAGAGCCGCGCATAGCCGACTTTTATATAATATAAAAACAAAAGGGTTAGCAGTGTTTTGCCTAGGTGAAGGAAGAACCAACCGCTTTTTTGATGGTTTTACCCGGGTTTATTGGTCGGGTTGGTGGTTCTATTGGCGGTTTTTCACTGTCTATTGGCGATTCGGCTTTTAATGGTGCATTGCCGAGTTTTATTCACGGCTTGCCTTAATTTATCAATTTATCTTCATAAAAGACATACTAAAGCGCCCGACAAGCAATTGCACTGCTTGTCGGGCGCTACTATTATTATTATTTTGTTACGATATGGATTGGGTTGCCAAGTAATACTTCAGCAGCTTCCATTGTAATTTCACCTAATGTTGGGTGAGCATGGATTGTTAATGCGATATCTTCTGCTGTCATGCCAGCTTCGATGGCAAGACCCATTTCAGCAATCATATCAGAGGCGCCAGCACCTACGATTTGAGCACCTACTAATAAGCCGTCTTCTTTACGCGCAACAAGCTTCACAAAGCCGTCTGTTGCGTTTAATGCTAAAGCGCGACCGTTAGCAGCGAATGGGAATTTAGCAGCTTTTACTTCTAAACCTTCTGCTTTAGCTTGCTCTTCTGAATAACCAACCGTTGCAAGCTCTGGGTCTGTGAAACATACAGCTGGAATAGCTAAATAGTCAACTACAGAGTGCTCACCAGCGATTGCTTCAGCAGCAACTTTACCTTCGTAAGATGCTTTATGTGCAAGTTGTAAGCCTGGAACGATATCACCAATTGCATAAATGTTTGGCAATGAAGTACGGCATTGCTTATCAACTTCGATTAAGCCTCGCTCACCGAATTTAATACCGATTTCTTCAAGACCCATTTCATCCGTATTTGGACGACGACCTACTGTTACTAAAACATAATCAGCTTCAACCGTTTTTTCTTCTCCGCCTACTTCATATGTTACAACAACGCCAGTGTCACTTTCCTCAACACCTTTAGCTGATGCACCAACTACTACTTCAACGCCTTTTTTCTTTAGGCCTTTTTTAACGATTTGCGTCATTTGCTTTTCAAAGCCAGCTAAAATATCTTTACCGCCTTCGATAATCGTTACTTGTGAGCCAAGGTTTGCATAAGAAGAACCTAACTCTGTACCGATGTAACCGCCGCCGATTACAACTAACTTGCCTGGCACTTCTGGTAAAGAAAGTGCACCTGTAGAGTTAATTACGCGCTTCGTAAATTTGAATGTTGGAATCTCGATTGGACGAGAACCTGTTGCTAAAATAGCATTTTTAAATGTATAAGTTTGAGCAGAGTCTTCGTTAATTACACGAACAGTATTCGCATCAACAAAATATGCTTCGCCTTTTACGATGTCTACTTTATTACCTTTAAGTAAACCTTCAACACCGCCAACTAATTTTTTTACAACGCCATCTTTAAAAGCTTGAGCTTTTGCCCAATCAAGCTTTACTTCTGACGCTACGATACCCATATCATCTGAATGCTTAGCTTGCTCATAACGGTGACCTACAGAAATTAATGCCTTTGATGGGATACATCCAACGTTTAAGCATACGCCACCTAAGTTAGCTTTTTCTACGATTGTCACTTTTTGACCTGTTTGCGCTGCGCGAATCGCTGCCACATATCCACCAGGGCCTGCTCCTACTACTAGAGTGTCTAGTTCGATTGGGAAATCTCCTACTACCATTTTTTACGCCTCCATTAATAATAAGTCTGGCTCACTTAGCAAACGCTTTAAGTAATTTAATGCATTTTGCCCAGTTGCCCCATCAATCATGCGATGGTCAAAGCTCAATGATAATGCTAACACAGGTGCAGCTACAATTTCACCATTTTTTATTACAGGTTTCTCTGCGATACGCCCGATTCCTAGAATTGCAACCTCTGGATGATTAATTACTGGCGTAAACCATTGTCCACCAGCCGAGCCGATATTCGTAATAGACATCGAAGCACCTTTCATTTCTTGTGGTGCTAATTTACCCTCACGTGCCTTCTCTGCTAGCTCATTAATAGAATTTGAAATTGCAAATAGCGATTTGCGGTCTGCATGTTTAATTACTGGTACAAGCAGGCCTCTTTCTGTATCTGCAGCAATACCGATGTTGTAATAATATTTTTGGATAACTTCTTGCGTTGCATCGTCTAGCGAACGGTTGAATTCTGGGAATTCACGTAATGTAGCAATTAACGCTTTTACTACATAAGGTAAGTACGTTAACTTCACACCTTTTTCCGCTGCAATATCTTTGAATTTTTTACGATGTGCTACAAGCGCTGTTACATCTACTTCATCCATTAATGTAACATGCGGTGCTGTTTGCTTCGAATGTACCATCGCTTTTGCAATCGCTTTGCGAATACCTGATAATTTCTCACGTGTTTCCGGGAAATCACCTTCTAAAACTACAGTTGGTGTAGCTTTTGGTGCTTCTACTGTAGTCTCTACTGCCACATCTTCAACAACTGGTGCTTGTTCAGCAACCTCTTGTCCACCTGCTAAGAAATTGTCGACATCCTCTTTTAACACGCGGCCATTTTTTCCTGAACCAACTACAGCGCGAATATCAACATTGTTATCACGTGCGTATTTGCGTACAGATGGCATCGCGATAATACGTTTATTATCCTCTACTTTTGCTGTTTCTTCAACAGGTGCCTTCTCAACATCTTGACCAGCCTCTGCTGTCGCTTGCACTTGTGCCTCAGTTTTAGCTTCAGCGTGCTCATCACCTTTTAATTTCATATCCTCGTAGCCCGGTGCATCTAAACGAATTAATATATCACCCACTACCGCTACTGTGCCTTCTGCTACTAGTACTTCCTCTACTGTGCCCTCTACTGGAGATGGAATTTCAACGACTGCTTTATCGTTTTGAACTTCACATAAAATATCGTCTTCTTTTACTTGATCGCCAGCTTTTACGAACCACTTAACGATCTCACCTTCATGGATTCCTTCCCCAATGTCTGGTAAACGGAAATTAAATGCCATATTTGTCACCCTCACTTCATTAGAATGTTAAAACTTTTTTCGCCGTTTCCATTACATCTTTATACGTCGGTAACCATACACCTTCCGCTTGTGGGAATGGATAAATTGTATCTGGTGCTGCTACGCGTAAAACTGGTGCCTCTAAGCTTAAAATTGCGCGGTCTGTAATTTCTGCTACAACATTTGCTGCAATACCCGCTTGTTTTTGTGCTTCCTGTACAACGATTGCACGGCCTGTTTTTTCAACAGAAGCGATAATTGTTTCGATATCTAAAGGTTGAATTGTACGTAAGTCAACAACTTCAACAGAATAGCCTTCTTTTTCTAATTCTTCAGCTGCTTTCAAGCTTTCATGTACCATTAAGCCATATGCGAAAATGGATAAGTCTTTTCCTTCGCGTTTTACATCCGCTTTACCAAGAGGAATTGTGTAAGATTCTTCCGGCACTTCTTCACGGAACGAACGGTATAGCTTTAAATGCTCTAAGAAAATGACTGGGTCATTATCACGAATGGATGAAATTAATAATCCTTTTGCGTCATAAGGTGTTGATGGAATAACAACCTTTAAGCCCGGTTGTTGTGCCATTAATCCTTCTAAGCTATCAGAGTGCATTTCCGGTGTATGCACACCACCACCAAATGGTGAACGGATTGTTACTGGTGCACTGTAAGTACCACCTGAGCGGTAGCGTAAACGCGCTAATTGTCCGCTAATTGAGTCCATTACTTCATATACGAAGCCGAAAAATTGGATTTCTGGTACTGGACGGAAACCTTCAAGAGCTAGCCCAATTGCCAAGCCCCCGATTCCTGATTCTGCAAGTGGTGTATCAAATACTCTGTCCACACCGAATTCTTTTTGTAAGCCTTCCGTTGCACGGAATACTCCTCCGTTTACACCAACGTCTTCTCCGAAAATTAAAACATTTTCATCGTCGCGTAATTCGCAACGTAGTGCATCCGTAATTGCTTGAATCATCGTCATTTGTGCCATAGCTTATTTCGACTCCTTCTCTTTGTAAATAGCATACTGCTCTTGTAAGTTATATGGCATTTCACCTGCATGCATATTTTCAATTAGTTCAGTTACTTTTTGTTTTGGTGCTTGGTCAGCTTGTTTAATCGCCTCTTTAATTTCTTCTTTCGCACGCTCGATTACTTCTTCTTCCTTCGCCTCAGACCATAAGCCCTTAGCCTCTAAGTATTTACGGAAACGTACGATTGGGTCTTTTGCTGCCCACTCATTATCCGTATCTGCTGTACGGTAACGCGTTGGGTCATCCCCTGCCATTGTATGTGGACCATAACGATAACACATTGTCTCAATTAATGTTGGGCCTTCGCCTCTTACAGCACGATCACGCGCATCACGCGTCGCTACATATACTGCTAATGGGTCCATACCATCTACTAACACGCTTGGGATACCTGCTGCAATCCCTTTTTGAGCAATTGTTTTTGCTGCTGTTTGCAATTCACGTGGTGTTGAAATTGCGTATTGGTTATTTTGTACAATGAAAATCGCTGGTGATTTGAACGCACCTGCAAAGTTGATACCTTCATAGAAGTCACCTTGTGATGAACCACCGTCACCTGTATACGTAATAGCTACTGATTTCTTACCGCGCTTTTGTAAGCCAAGTGCTACACCAGCCGTTTGAATATATTGTGCACCGATAATAATTTGTGGCGCTAAAATATTTACACCCTCTGGCACTTGGTTTCCGATAAAATGCCCACGGCTAAATAAAAATGCTTTCCATAATGGTAGACCATGCCATACAATTTGAGGTACATCACGGTAGCCTGGTAAAATCCAGTCTTCTTTTTCAAGTGCAAAATGAGAAGCAAGCTGTGATGCTTCTTGACCTGCTGTAGGAGCATAGAAGCCTAAGCGCCCTTGACGGTTTAAAGAAATTGAGCGCTGATCTAAAATACGCGTGTAAACCATACGTGTCATTAATTCCACAAGCTCTTCATTCGATAAATCGGGATTCGCTTCCTCGTTAACAATTTGCCCTTCTTCATTTAAAATTTGGAACATCTGAAATTTGTCTTCAATTTCATGTAATGTTGCTGCTGGATCAAATTTTTTCAACATATTTTCACCCATTTGTAGTACAACTCCCTTTCAACTGTATTAAAAAATAATTAATAATCATTAGTACAACAACTTCTTCTCCTTGAGTATAAATAATAAAACTTCATCGGTCAATTATTAGTTTTTCTTTATTAGACACATTTTTTCATATTTTGCTCTCGAAATGAAAACGCTCTCTCTGTTATACATTAGCGTTCATTCTGTATTATAACAAAGGTGAAATTCAACAATAACAAGCATTTCCCCATATCAATTAGCATTAAAGCTTTTTAGCAATAAATTCTCCTTAATCGACAAAATATTTTTCAAGCTTCCTTGAAAACTCCCTTTCAAAATCTGTGACATCCGCTAAAAAAGTTATTGTTACTCCTTAAAAGTAAAGTCAGCATAATTTCTTTTTCAAGCAGCCCGAAGGTTCACTTTATATTGCACTTTTTTTCACAAAGTAATACGAGAAGCAAACATTTCACATTGAACAGACATACTGTATACTTAATAAAGAGAGTAAAATAGAAAGGGAGCTTTTTTATGATTTTAATGGAACATATTATTCGTGAAGGTCATCCGGTATTACGTACCCGCACTGAGGAAGTAACATTTCCTCTAACAGAAGAAGACCGCAAATTAGCTGAGGAAATGCTACAATATTTAATAAATAGTCAGGACGAGGAAATGGTTGAAAAATATAATTTACGCCCTGGTATCGGACTAGCAGCAAACCAAGTCAACAGCTTAAAGCGCATGTTTGCGCTACATTTAGAAGACGACAAAGGAGAACAATTAAGCTTTGTCGCTATTAATCCAAAAATCGTCAGCCATTCGGTTGAGCAAACATATATTGAATCAGGTGAAGGTTGCCTTTCCGTTGACCGAGTTGTACCGGGCTATGTACCACGCTATGCGCGCATCACCGTAAAATTTATGACTGTTGATGGGAAGGAGCAAAAAATGCGCTTAAAAGGTTTACCTGCTATCGCATTCCAGCATGAGCTAGACCACCTAAATGGCATCATGTTTTTTGACCGCATTAACGAGCAAAATCCATTCGCAGAAATACCAGATGCTACGCCATTTATTAGAGAATAATTCATCAATCGTGCCTCTGCTAACTTTAGTCTAGCTTTTTTCGTGCTTGCTCGAAAAAGTTTGTGACACCTGCCGCAAGTCTGACCAACACAGTAGTCGTTCTTGCAGGAGAGGATGTTCTTATAGTTTCTTTTTTATCAGCAAATGCTTGAATACTTGCTGCAATAGGCCTAATGCGTTTATTTACCACCTATAGGGTTGAAAGAAATTAATCGAAATACATGCACTCAAAGTATATTTGCACTTTGGTTGCATGTATTTTTTTTAGTTTAACCTAATTTTAACCTCCATCTTTTATAATAAATACAAAGCATATGAATTGAGGTGTTGGACATTGAAAAATCATATTATTTTACAAACTAATCAAGGTTGGCACTTACAGCGAATGTATATAGATAAATTTCATAATAGAATGCTCGTGAAAAGCATTCATCAAAATGCCGCTGAATATCGCGCTCGTCTAAATTATGAATTCTCGCTATTTTCTAATGATACAAACCCATGGCTCTTGAAACCAATTGCCGTTGATTATATCGATCAACGCTACGGACTTATTTATGAAGATTTCGACGGTATTCCTTTAATTAATTTCAAAAATATGACTGTATCTCAGTTTTTACAAATTGCAATTGAGCTTAGTAATATTTGCATAAGTCTGCATCAAAATCAAATTCTATTTTTAGCGCTTAGTCCATATCATCTTTTAATTCAGCCTGATTCCTTGAAGCTTAAGTTGCTGAGCAGTGAAACAAGTACAAAATATAATTTCCGCGCTACAATTGTAATGGACAACACACAGCCGCATTTGCAACAGCTTCATTATTATGCACCTGAACAAACAGGTAGATTAAATATCGCTATTGATTATCGAGCAGATTTATACGCACTTGGCGCTATCTTTTACCAACTATTAAGTGGTGCTCCACCTTTTATCGGTGAGAATGCACACGATATTATTTACAATATTTTAACGAAAAAGCCTGCACCATTATTCACTACACAGCATAAAAACACTTTCGTTATTTGGCGAATTATCGAAAAGCTACTCGAAAAAAATCCGAGCGCTCGCTATCAAAGTGCAGTTGGTTTAAGGGAAGATTTACTTACTGTCCAAAAAGCACTTTCGACAGGTGAAACATTAGACAATTTCGTTTTAGGTGCTGAAGACATTACATTATCACCTACGCTAACGAATAAGCTTTACGGTCGTGAGCAGCACGCGGCAGCCCTTGCCAACTTATTTCAGCAAGTAATAAAGGGGGATAAAAAATTCGCGCTTATTTCTGGTGAAGCAGGTGTAGGGAAATCTCAACTTGTTTATGGATTAAAAGACAAGGTAGCTACAGTGAAAGGCTATTTTATTGAAACAAAATATAATCAATTGCAATTAGATAATGATTTTACTTACGTTATCCACCCATTGCGCGACTTATTAAAGCAAGTATATATGGAGGGTGAGATATCCGTTAAAATTTGGCGTCAGCATTTTGAAAAGCAGCAATTGCATGTAACGACAGACCTTGCAGTGCTTTTTCCAGAGCTTCGCTGGTTTTACGAGAAGGGCAGTATTCAAGATATCTATTACGAGGATAGCAAACAATTACAGGCTCATTTATTCAACAATATTAAAAAGATTTTACAAAGCTTTGCCCTACAGAAAAGACCTATTGTTTTATTAATTGACGATTTACACTGGGCAGATAAAAATACATTAAAAGCATTAATCGATATTTATGAACAACATCGTGAAGGCTTTTTAATGATGATTACAACATTGCGTAGTCATGAAAAAAATGAACCTGAGGAACAACAGCTAAAAGATGCGCTTCCCTTTTACAAACATATCGAGCTAAAAGAACTGGAAAAAGATGATGTTATGCTTTGGCTTAATGAATCAATCCATATGCATCAGACGACTACAGCCGAAATCGTTAAGCATCTATATAATTTAACAAATGGTAATCCATTATTTATTAAAGAAGCTTTTCGTTCTCTACAACAAGACAACACAATTTATTTAGATTTCGAATCTAAGCAATGGCATTTTGATATACAGAAATTTAATCAAGCTGCACTGAACTCAGAGTTACTACTGTTTCTTGAAAACAAACTTGTTAATTTGCAAAAAGACACTTTGCATGTTCTACAAATTGCAGCCTGCTTGGGGACTAAATTTGATTATCATATATTACGACAACTGGTCGATTTCACCAACCAAGCACTGTTAACACAGTTGGATACACTTATAGCAAACGGATTTATTATCCCTTTAAATACCGATTTTAAATGGGCAAGCCAGCTTGAATTAGAGGAAGTCCTTTTGACACATACTTTGACTTTTCAATTTGTTCATAATCGCTTTCAACAAGCTGCTTATAAAAAACTATCTGAGGAGAAAAAATCGCAGCTTCATTATTCAATTGGTCAGCTTTTCACAACATTTATTGACAATTCCCAAGATAGCCATGAGTTGCATGAAGCGGTTAAGCATTTTAATTATTGTCGCTCCTTATTGAGCGATAAAGAAAAATATCAGCTCGCCATTTGGAATTATTATCTTGGCGTCAACGCTAAAAAAATTGGACTATTAGAAAATGCGCTGTACTTTTTAATGACTAGCAGAGATTTACTTCCCTCAAACTGCTGGCAAGTTATGCGCAAAGAAACAATGGATATTTATATTCATCTAGGGGAATGTGAGTGTTTATTAGGTCATCTTGACTCTTCTAATAAACATTTATCAGAGGCGTTGCTCCATTCTAAAACATTGCTTGAAAAGCTAGCCATTTACAATTTAAAAACGTTGCTCCATATAGAATCAGAGGACCCTCATACGAGTATTATTACTGGTTTAAAAGGCTTAGCTGAAGCAAAAATGGAATTGCCGGAGCGCCCTAACAAGCTCCAAGTATTAAACGAACTAATTAAACTACAATTTACCCTACGCACGAAAACAGATAAAGACCTGTTAGTAGCTGCAAATGATGAAAATAAAGAAATAGAAATCATTACTCAAATATTAATTAATATGGCTGCAAGCACTGTACGTGTTGATTCTAATTTAACAGGCATTGCATTAATGCGCGCTTTTCGCCTGCAATTAAAATATGGACTTGGTTTAAAAGGCGGCATTATTTTCGCTAATTACGCAATGCTCTTAAACTCAGGCTTTGGCAATATTAAGGAATCTATTCGCTTTGGCCAGCTCGCTATTGAAGTAGCAGACAATCAAGATAGCATTTATATAAAGGGACATGTCTATTATGTATACGGCTTATTTATTAGTCATTGGACAAATTCATATGAAACAAGCATCTATTATATGAATAAAGCGCAACAGTATTGTCACGAAATAGGACTACATGTAATTACAACAACCGCTTCTTGCTTCATCGTTGTCGCACAGCTTATTCGCGGTACATCAATTTCTGAGTTACAGCAGGAAATCAAGCGACAGCAGGATGAATTTTCATTACATGCAACATCTTTAACAATTGATTTTTTAGGTGAAATGGCTTTATGGATGAATGTACTTCGCGACCCCCATCACTTTATCGAATGGTCCTACCCATTTCAAATACAGGATCAACCGGCTATTAAAATGATGCATTATTCCGTTCGACTACAAATGTCATTTTTATTAAATAATGAGCAACAAGGGGCAAAGGTATTATCATTATTAAATCCTATCCATAAGGAAATTCTCGATTTACCAATTACAACACTGTATTACTTTTATCGAGCATTATGGCAATTCGATTGGCTTCATCAAGAAAAAGGTAGCCAGCAGGAGCAGAAAGGTTATCGCATAGAAATTAAAGAAAGCATTCAAAAGTTTAAAAAATGGATGAAATTCGCCCCTCAACATTACGAGCACTTATACGTATTGCTGCTTGCAGAAAACTGTCGTATTCACAATGAGCATAACAAGGCAGTGCTCTATTATGACCGTGCTATCCAGCTTGCAAAAATGCGTTATTTCATACAGGATAGCGCCATTGCTTGCGAGCGTGCAGCAAATTATTATCAAGCAAGACAAGATAATACGACGGCTCAATATTACAGTGCTCAAGCAATCAATGCAGCCCGTCAATGGGGGGCGGAAACAGTTGCAGAGCATTGGGAAGCTTTATACGATGTTCACGCACTACCAATGACAGTACAGCACAACCATTTAGGAAGCAATTTCGAATTGATGACGGTGCTAGAAACAACACAATCATTTGCAAAAGATATCCAAATGGAGGGGCTATTGCAAAATATTTTGTTCTCATTGCTCAAGCATGCAAGCGCAACGGTTGGCTATTTTATTCATAGACGTGCCGATGAGCTCATCGTATTAGCAAAGGCTGAGGCAGACCATACACTATTTGCCACATATGAGCAGCAGCATATTGAGCAATTCCATGAAAATATGCAGTCAATTGTGCGCTATGTTATTCAAAGTGAAGAGCCTTATATTATTCAAAACACAAATGCACCTAACGCATTATTGCGTTCATTGCCAACAGCTAAATCTATTTTATGCTTACCAATTCACTATAAAAGTGAAATTATCGCAATTCTCTATTTAGAAAACACATTAACAACGAATGCCTTTAATGCAACGCATCTTGATTTGTTAAAAATGCTTTCTACGCAAATCGCCATTTCGATTGAAAATGCTCAAATATACGAGGAGCTTGAACAGCGCGTACAGGCAAGAACGAGGCAAGTAGATGAAACAAATCAGCATCTGAAAAAGGTAAATGAACAGCTCGCAAAAAATGAGCTTGAGCGCAAGAAATTATTGCATAGTATTTCGCATGAACTGCGCTCACCTATCACTTCTTCTTTAGGCTATATTGAACTCATTTTGGATGATGTTATTACCGATGAGGCAGAAAAAATAAAATATTTAACTCGCGGCAAAGAACGACTACTTTCTTTAAACACTTTAATTCAGGATTTATTTGACTTAGCAAATTTAGAATCAGGCAGAGCCGAATATCAATTTAGCAAAATAAGTGCGCAAGAGCTTTTCCAACAATTTGAGCTGCGCTATGAGCACGAAATTGAACAGCTCGACTTGCATTACAGCGCTAATTTTTACGGCTCACAGCATGCACAACTACTAGTAGATACCGCGCGCATACAGCAAGTATTCGAAAACATTATGTCAAATGCCATGAAATATACGAAAGAAGGCGGCATCGAATTGTCCATTTATACAAATAACGAACATCTTATTTGCTCTATTAAAGATAGCGGTATAGGCATACCCGCAAGCGACATCCCATTCGTCTTTGATAGCTATTACAGGGCATCAAATTCCAATATTAAAAACTCACATGGTATCGGTCTTGCGATCTGCCAACAAATTATTACACAGCATCATGGCGAAATAAGCGTAACAAGCTCCGAACACAACGGCTCAACATTCACCTTTAAGCTGCCGTTATTGAGAAACTAAAAATTAGAAGGTTAGCTGAAAAGCGATATGTCCCACATGCTACACCGCTTTTCAGCTAGCCGTTACTTCTTTGGCTGATTATTATTTTGTTGGATTTTTGATTTTATTTACGAGATTTATTGATATAATTGCGATTTTCATGCTTTATTTGCTTTTTATCAGATGTATTAGGGAATTTTCTTCATACTTATCGGTGTATTTCATTTTTCAGCATTACTGCAAAAATACAAAAGTCATTGTACACTATTTTTTAGTGTGCAATGACTTTTTCTCATTGTTTTTCATCTTTATTGCTAAAAATATAACCAAAGCCTCGCACTGTTTGGATATATTTCGGCTGCGAAGGATTTTCTTCAATTTTTCGGCGTAATGTACTCATATGGACAGATAAGGTTTTTGCATCTGCTGTACCGTCAAATCCCCAAGCGTAATCAATTAATTGCTCTGCGCTCAGTACTTTATTTGCATTTTTTATTAAATAAAATAGCAGTTGTCTCTCCTTCGTAAATAAATTGACTAATTGCCCCGCCTTATACACCATCTTGTCATCTATATGAGCCTCCAACTGACCAAACCTCATAATTTGCTGACTAGCTGTAGCACCTCTTCTTTTTAAATGCGCTTGCACACGTGCTACCAGCTCCTTTGGAATAAAAGGCTTTGTTACATAGTCATCTGCCCCAACCTCAAAGCCTAGCAGTTTTTCCTCAATTAAATGATTCACAGTAACAAAAATAATAACAGCATCTGATAGTTCTCGAATTTTTTCAGCTAATTGAAAGCCATTACCGTCGGGTAAATTTATATCTAGTAATATTAAATCTGGTCGATGTTGTGCAGCAATGTCCCAAGCTTCTTGAAACGTCATTGCCTGCAATACTATGTAATTAGCACTTTTCATAGATAAAGCTAATACTTCCATAATATCTTCATCATCTTCAACTATTAATATTTTTTCATCTGCCACTTATGTCTTCACTCCCCCTCATCATCAATTCTTCTCCCCTATAAAGTGAAACTTCAATCAGTGGAGGTTCTCCTCATCCCCACTGGTTGTTAGTTGAATCAATCGGGCTTTTACGGGCAGTTGATCTCCCACTTATCCTTAAGCCGACTTTTACTTAAGTCTTGTAGTGGGCGTCTTACTGCCCGTTAATGCGAGATAAATGCTTGTGCTTTTCTATTCGCAATCCGCTTTATATAACCCCTAATTCCTTCATTGCTTTGTATAAGCCATCCTCATCCACGTGCGGCGCTTGCACATCCGCTACTTTTTTTACCTCTGGGTGACTGTTGCCCATTGCAACACCAATTCCCGCAGCCTGTAGCATTTCTATATCATTTAATCCATCGCCAAATGCGATTGTATTTTCCATTGTATAGCCTATTTTTTCAACTAATTTTTGAATTCCTCGAGCTTTTGAGCCTCCCTGTGGTAAAATATCACATACTTCTGAATGCCAGCGTACAAATTGCACATTAGGAAACGCCTTAGCATACGCCGCTTCTTCATGCTCCTCCATAAAAAGTAATGTTTGATAAACTGGATTATTTTTATAAAAATCAGGCTCCACTTGCGGATAAGGGCAGTGCAATGTTGCCAAGCTTCCTCGAACGCCTTCATGCCCTGGCATTGAAGCAACCATTTGCTTATCATCAATGAAAACAACAGGATGCCCTTGTACTGAGCTAAATTGAATGATTTTCTCCAAAAGCTCATTGCTAAGACCGTCTGAGAAAATAACTTCTCCTTTATGAACAACATATTGCCCATTTAATGTGACGTATGTATCAATGGCAAGCTCTTCAAGCAGCTCCTCAATCATAAAAGGTGCGCGCCCTGTTGCAATTGCTAATTCATAGCCATTCGCACGTGCCTGCAACAAAGCTTCCTTTGCTGAGCTGGGTAAATTTTTCTCACTATTATAAAGTGTTCCATCCACATCAAAAAATAAAATCTTCTTCATTATCTATTCATTCTCCTTTACAAATACCTGAAAATTCTGTATAATCATCACAAGGAGTGATGTGCCATGCTAAAACGGCTCAAAAAGAAATTATTGAAACGGTTAAATGGCGTCCTCGGAAAAAAATCAATTGCTTAAGCCCTTCTTTTGAAGGGCTTTTCTTTATTTTAAAGGAAACGCATGATAATATAAAGGAAATGTATTTATCTTCATTCCACAATTGTATGATGTTGCCTCTATTAAGATGAGCTAACACATGTTGAATTAAGATGAAGCCTCTAGCGGATGTCATAGATTTTTGAAGGAGAGGCGGTCAATTAACCATCGGGACGTGTCGTGATGGTTTTAGATTCATTTCCATAAGCAAGCTTGAAAATCTGGTCTAAAGTTAGCCGAGGCGTAATTGATTTTGTACTTGAGCTGACCTAAGCGATAAGTGATTTCACATTCATTTATTCCTACGATGCAAATTTTTCAGACATTCAATAATGCATAGTAAGAGGTAAATGGTGAATATAAAAATGCAACAATAATGTACGTAATTCAAAGGAGAGTCAATATGATTTACAAAGTTTATTATCAAGAAAACAAGCACGAAACTCCAGTTCGCGAAAACACTAAAACACTTTATGTAGAAGCTTCTTCAGAGCGTGAAGTACGCGCCTACTTAAAAGAACGAAACTACAATATTGAACTTGTTCAGCTTTTAGAAGGCAATTACTTAGAGTATGAGCAAGCAAGTCCAAACTACCGTCTGGAGAACGCATAAGCTTTATGAAATTTGTTAAAAATGATCAAGCGGCTGTTTTCGCGCTCGGCGGACTGGGCGAAATCGGCAAAAACACATATGGCGTTCAATTCCAAGACGAAATTATTTTAATCGATGCAGGCATTAAATTTCCTGAAGATGATTTATTAGGAATTGATTACGTTATTCCAGACTACACATATTTAGTGCGGAATGTAGACAAAATTAAGGGACTATTTATTACACATGGACATGAAGACCACATTGGCGGTATTCCATACTTACTGCGTCAATTAAATGTCCCGGTTTATGGCGGTAAATTAGCGCTAGGTTTATTGCGAAATAAATTAGAAGAGCATGGTTTATTGCGCACAACAAAGATGATTGAAATTAAGGAAGAAGATATTATCAAATTCCGAAAAACATCGGTTAGCTTTTTCCGTACAACACATAGTATTCCAGATGCATACGGAATCGTTGTAAAAACACCACCTGGCAACATCGTCCATACAGGAGATTTCAAATTTGACTTTACACCTGTTGGTGAGCCAGCAAACTTAACAAAAATGGCTGAAATTGGGCGTGACGGAGTACTTTGCTTATTATCAGATAGTACAAATGCTGAAGTACCTAACTTTACGATGTCTGAACGTAAAGTTGGTGAGAGCATTGATGATGTATTCCGCAAAGTTGAAGGCCGTGTTATTTTTGCAACATTCGCATCAAACATCCATCGTCTACAACAAGTTACAGATGCAGCAGTAGCACATGGTCGCAAAATCGCTGTATTTGGACGCTCGATGGATAATGCAATTTCAATCGGTCGAGACCTAGGCTATATTTCAGCGCCAAAGGAAACATTTGTCGATGCCGGAAGTATTAATCGCCTACCAGCCAATGAAGTGTTGATTTTATGTACTGGCTCACAAGGTGAACCTATGGCTGCTTTATCACGAATTGCTAATGGTACACACCGTCAAATTCAAATCCAACCTGGTGATACAGTGGTGTTCTCTTCATCACCAATTCCAGGAAATCAAATTAGTGTTAATAAAATTATTAACTTGCTCTACCGCGCAGGCGCGGAGGTAATTCATGGCTCGCTTAATAATATTCACACTTCAGGACATGGCTCGCAGGAAGAACAAAAGCTGATGCTTCGTTTAATGAAGCCAAAATTCTTTATGCCAATCCACGGTGAATATCGCATGCTGAAAATGCATACACAGCTTGCTGAGGATTGCGATGTACCAATCGAAAACTCATTCGTGATGGAAAATGGGGATGTTTTAGCATTAAGTGCAAATGAGGCACATGTCGCAGGCCGAATTCCTTCAGGTGATGTTTATATCGATGGCAACGGCATTGGTGATATTGGCAATATCGTTTTACGTGACCGTCGCATTTTATCTGAGGAAGGTCTTGTTATTGTTGTCGTAAGCGTCGATATGGAAAAGCATAAAATGGTTTCTGGTCCTGATATTATTTCACGTGGCTTCGTCTATATGCGTGAATCGGGCTTAATGATTAATGAAGCACAAAAAATGCTAAATCAGCATTTAACAAAAGTGATTCAAGAAAAATCAATCCAATGGGCTGAGCTCAAAAATGAAATAACTGATGCTTTAGGTCCATATTTATATGAAAAAACAAAGCGTCGTCCAATGATTTTACCGATTATTATGGAAGTGTAAGAGAGGCGCCCAACATGCCGTGCAATTGCCGACATGCTGGGCGCTTTTTGCAAATTTATAAACCTATTTTCTTAACTTGATGGCTATGGGGACGCCCTTTTACTTAGAAAAAACACCTTTAAAATCAGTATTTCTCTCGTTTTCAAAAAAGCATTTTAACGGGCGTCAAAACACTATCACTAGCGTCCAAAATGCCATCAACTGCACAGCATTTTAAACGCCCTCCTCTTGTTTATGTTTAATATTTCTTATTTCGGTGAAAAATATGAATGAGGTGATAGTAGCGTGAAAAATAATAAACAATTTAAAACAAGACATTTGCACAATCCGGATGTGTTGGATACTGAGAAAGAAAGTATTTTTGATATGCATGAGGATATGAAGACGGTGGATGCTATACCTGTCGAAGAGTTAAATGAGCAAGTAAAGGATGAAAGACATAAGCACAATACAAAGCACACTTCGTCCAGTGAAAAACGCTATGAATAAAGGCAATATGGGCGTCCCAAATACTGGCAATTAGCTGGTATTTGGGACGCGTCACTGACATTGTTTTTTATTCTACGCCCGTAAATTCCCTTTACAGTGCTTTCTTTACAAAGCGGTTAATGTCGACATCTGCCCCAATTATTAATAAAATATCCCCTAATAAAATGGGGTCCTGTGGCATGGGTGAAACAATAATCGTTTCATCCCTTTTAATACCTACAATGTTAATGCCGTACTGTGCACGAATATCCAAATCAATCAAGCTGTGACCTGCAATTTTGTCACTTGCTTTAATTTCCATAATAGAGTATTCATCTGATAGCTCTAAATAGTCAAGTACGCTCGTTGACATCATATTATTGGCGATACGTATTCCCATATCTCGCTCTGGATGTACGACAAAGTCTGCGCCAATTTTTCTTAATACTTTTTCATGATAATCATTTTGGGCTTTTACGGTAATTTGTGGAACGCCATGCTCCTTTAAAATTAGTGTCGTTAAAATACTCGCTTGGATGTCCTCACCGATTGCCACAATAACATGCTCAAAATTCCATAAACCGAGCGATTTAATAACAGATTCATCGGTTGTATTAGCAACAACTGCCTGTGTAGCAATTTGAGCATACTCATCAACACGCTCACTCGTCGAATCAATCGCCATAACATTTGCGCCGAGCGAAACTAATTCCCTTACAATACTTCCGCCAAAGCGTCCTAATCCAATTACAACAAATTCTTTTTTCATCATTGTCTCCTCCACTCTGCTGTCATCAGTGTAACGTATATTGCTTTATTTTTTCTAGTGTTTACTGCCTTTTCATGCGCATCAAATGCTGTATTTTATTTTCGATTAAGCGCATGCTGCCTGCCGTTTGAATATGGCGTAATTGTTGCTGCTCGTCAAATACATAGTATGTCGGTATGAAACGAGGATTATAAATATCTGCCAAATGCTTGTTATGGTCTAAAAAAATAGCTTCCTTCATCTCATATTGACGCACGGCTTCCCTTACTGTTGCAAGTTCTTCATCTTCTGGTTGTCTCGGCATATGAACCGCTACTAAATCAACCTCATAATTTTTTGCTACTGCATAAAGCTTTGGTAAGAGTTCCTTGCACAAAGCACAGCTAACTGACCAAAAATGAACGATTGTAATATTTTTCAAATCACTTTTTCTTATTTTACGATTTAGCCATCCTGTTGCTCCGTGAAATTCTGGTAGTGCATCTTTCAATTTCATTATTATCTCCTCCTACTTTACAATATGTAAATACCCGAAAAATTTACCTTAAATTCTTTATCAATTACGCCTCGGCGTAATTGCGTCCAGATTTTTCGAGCTTGCTCAAAATCTGTGACATCCACCAGTGGCTTTATCATGATTCAGCGAGTGTTTGAACACCCACTAAATAAAAAGCAAGATAAGCATTCATCTTGACACCTGTGGAGGTGGGAGTTTTCTGCTGAATCGTGATAAAAACTTCTGAAATGACTTGTAATTTAGAAGGAAAGCGGTATAATTATCTTTGTTTTTGTAAACTTAAAGTTTTGTAAAAGTAAACTTTCATAACTAATAGTTTAAAATTACTAAACTTATAAGGAGGCAAAGAAATGCAAATCGGTATGAAAATAAAAGAACTTCGCTTAAAAAAAGGGCTCACTCAGGAAGAGCTCGGTGAACGAACAGATTTAACAAAGGGCTATATTTCCCAGCTCGAACGTGATTTAAACTCCCCTTCCATCGAAACACTATTTTCCATTTTGGAAGTGCTGGGGACAACGCCGAAGCAATTTTTCGATGACGAGAAGTGGCAAAACAAGCATATTGTTTTTACACAGGAAGACCGTACTAGCTTTACAGATAGTGAAAAACAATATGAAATCGAATGGCTAATTCCTACATCGAATGATAAAGAAATGGAGCCTGTTTTCTTAAAAATCCATAAAGGTGGAGCTTTTAAAGCTTTTGAGCCATCTCTTGCAGAAACTTTTATTTACGTATTAAAGGGTCGCATTCGTGTTGTCATTGGTGAAGAGGCTTATATCGCAACAGAAGGACATTCTGTATACTACGATGCTGTGTCAAACCACCAAATTTTTAATGTGCATGACGGGACAACAGAATTGTTGCTCGTTGCAACTGAATCTTATTTATAGTTTAGGAGGCTTGTTATGGACAACAATACAATTATTCGCTTTGAAAATGTGACGAAATCCTATGATGATGGGACAGTCGTATTAAAAAATATTAATTTTGAGCTAGAAAAAGGAAAATTTTACACATTGCTTGGTCCGTCAGGCTGTGGGAAAACAACGATTCTACGAATTATTGCAGGCTTTACTGAGCCAACAGGGGGTTCTGTTTTCTTCCATGACAAAAAAATTAATAGTGTGCCTGCTAATGAACGTCAAGTAAATACTGTGTTTCAGGATTACGCACTGTTCCCACACTTAAATGTTTTTGAAAATGTCGCGTTTGGTTTGCGCATTAAAAAAGTGAAGGAAGCTGAAATCAAGGAGCGCGTACAAGAGGCACTAAAATTCGTGAACTTAGCTGGCTATAATAGCCGTGAAATTTCTGAAATGTCTGGTGGTCAGCGTCAGCGTGTAGCCATCGCACGCGCTATTGTCAATGACCCAGAAATTATTTTATTAGATGAGCCTTTATCAGCGCTTGATTTAAAGCTACGTACAGAAATGCAGTACGAGCTGCGCGAATTGCAGCAGCGCCTAGGTAAAACTTTTGTTTTCGTCACGCATGACCAAGAGGAAGCACTAGCAATGAGCGATGAGATTTTCGTTTTATCAAATGGAGAAATTCAGCAATCTGGGACACCTGTTGATATTTATGATGAGCCAATCAACCGCTTCGTAGCTGATTTTATTGGAGAATCCAATATCGTGGATGGCATCATGCTTGAAGATTTTCGTGTTAGCTTTGCAGGTAAAGAATTTGAATGTGTAGACCAAGGCATGCAAAAAAATGAAAAAATTGATGTTGTTATCCGCCCAGAGGATTTAGAAATTACGGCTGTTGAAAAAGGGAAATTAGTTGTAACAGTTGATACACAATTATTCCGTGGTGTTCATTATGAAATTTCAACATACGACCAAGATGGGAATGAATGGCTTGTCCACTCATTGAAAAAAGCTGAGGTGGGACAAAAAATCGGCTTAGATTTTGATCCAGAAGCTATTCATGTTATGCGCTTAAACGAAACAGAGGAAGATTTCGACAAGCGACTTGAATCATATGGAGATGATGATGATGCAAACTAAAAATTCAAAAAGTGCATTATTTCCTTATGTTATTTGGATTGCACTATTTGTTATTGCACCCATTGCCTTAATTATTTATTATTCTTTACAAGACTTAGAAGGCAATTTTACATTAGGCAACTATGCTGCGTTTTTCTCAACTGTTTATTTGAAAATGACGCTATCTAGCTTTTGGTACGCCTTCTTAATTACATTTTTCACATTGCTCGTATCATATCCTGTTGCCTATTTATTGACGAAAACGAAGCATAAGCATCTATGGCTTATGCTCATCATTATTCCTTCTTGGATTAATTTATTATTAAAAACTTATGCCTTTATCGGTATTTTTGGTTTATACGGGCCTGTGAACGCAATGATTGAAGTATTTGGCTTTGATCCGCAGCAGATTTTATTTACTGATTTTAGCTTTGTGTTCGTATCAGTTTATATTTTCATACCGTTTATGATTATTCCCATTTTCAACTCGCTTGATAAATTAAACCCAACACTTGTTTATGCGGCACGTGACCTTGGTGCATCAAGTTTTACAACTTTCCGTCGCGTGATTTTCCCATTAACAATCGATGGCGTGAAATCAGGTATTCAAGTGACATTCATTCCAGCGCTGTCACTATTTATGATTACACGACTGATTGCGGGAAACCGTGTTATTACGCTCGGGACAGCAATTGAGCAGCAATTCCTTGTGTCACAAAACTGGGGAATGGGTTCAACGATTGCCGTATTCTTAATCTTTATTATGGTTTTAATTATGTTATTCACAGGGAAAAAATCGAAGGGAGGTCGCGTATGATGGAAAAGCTATCGCCCGCTTCTAAAATTTATTTAGTTCTTGTTTTCGCCATTTTATATGCACCAATCCTTTACCTTATTTTTTATTCGTTCAATAGCGCAGGTAATATGAATGAATTTGAATCTTTTACACTAGAGCATTATGCCGCAGTCTTCGGTGATTCACGCCTAATTATCATTTTAATTAATACGATTTTAGTTGCGCTACTTTCAGGCTTGCTTGCAACGGTCATTGGCACATTTGGCGCTATTGGCATCGTATCTGTTAAAAATGCTAAAATGCGCAGTGTACTGCTTTCTTTCAATAACGTCTTAATTGTGAGCCCAGACGTTATTATTGGTGCTAGCTTCTTAATTTTATTTACCTTTATTGGGATAAAATTAGGCTTTACATCTGTGCTAATCTCACATATCGCCTTCAGCGTGCCGATTGTTGTGCTCATGGTGTTGCCAAAGCTACTCGAAATGAATACATCTTTAATTGATGCGGCGCGTGATTTAGGTGCAACAAAGCGCGATGTTTTAATGCGCGTTATTTTACCTTATATTTCTCCGGGTATTTTCGCTGGATTTTTCATGGCCTTGACTTATTCATTAGATGATTTCGCCGTTACATTTTTCGTGACAGGAAATGGCTTTAGCACATTGTCTGTAGAAATTTATTCTATGGCACGCACTGGGATTACTTTAACAATTAACGCGATTTCTGGTTTAATTTTCGTCATTACAGTACTTGTTGTCATCGGCTACTATTTTGTTAATAGTCGCTCAAAACAAGCAAAGGTGGGACGCTAACGAATGAAACAGTTACTTCAAGCTACAATTGCGATTATTATTACTTGTGCTCTACTATTTTTAGCCGTCAATCAATTGCAAGTCACTGGTGGCAAAGGGGGCAAGGATACACTAACTGTTTTCAACTGGGGAGAATATATCGACCCAGACTTAATTAAACAATTTGAACAAGAGACAGGTATCCATGTAATTTATGAGACATTTGATTCAAATGAGGCAATGTTAACGAAAATTCAACAAGGTGGTTCAGCTTATGACATAGCAACCCCTTCTGAGTATACAATTGAAATGATGAAAGAAAAGGATTTACTCATTCCTTTAGATCACTCAAAAATACCGAACTTGCAAAATATTGACCCATATTTTTTAAATTTACCATTCGATCCGGGCAATGAATATTCACTACCGTATTTTTGGGGAACAGTCGGGATTGTTTATAACCCTACTATAATTGGAGATGAATTATCCTTTGAATCTTGGGAAGATTTATGGCACCCTTCATTAAAAAATAAAGTCTTTCTCGTTGATGGGGCACGTGAAGTAATAGGTATGGGCTTAAATTCAATTGGAGAATCTTTAAACACAAAGGATGATAAAATCCTTCGGGCTGCAACAAATAAGTTAATTTCTCTTGCACCAAATGTAAAAGCGATTATCGGTGACGAAATTACCCCTTTAATGATTAATAATGAAGCAGCTGTTGCTTTAACTTGGTCAGGGCAAGCCGCAGACATGATGTATGAAAATGAGGATTTAACCTACGCTGTACCGGAGGAAGGTTCAAATTTATGGTTCGACAACTTTGTTATCCCAAAAACAGCAAGAAATATTGAGGGGGCACATGCCTTCATTAACTTTATGCTAGACGCAGAAGTTAACGCCCAAAATACAGACTATGTCGGCTACTCTACACCAAACGCAGCAGCCATGGAGCTACTGGACCCCGAAGTCGTAGAAGATGAACGTTATTATCCCGATGAGGAAACACGCGAGCATCTTGAAGTATACGAAAACCTTGGTCTTGAATGGCTAGGCAAATATAATGAATTGTTTTTAGAGTTTAAGATGAATATGAATTAAAAAGAAGCTTGTTTGGGGAAAATCCCAAACAAGCTTCCTTTTAATATTACTCTCTTTGCATAATGCGATATAAAAACGCTACAAATTGTACTCTTGTCACAGGTGCATTTGGATGGAATTTCCCACCATCACCTAGTGCAATTCCTTCACGCTCTAATGTTGCAATATATTCCGCACTCCAATGCTTGCTATCCACATCAAGGAACGAGCTTGTGCCCTCTGGTGTCAATCCAAGTACACCAACCAGCACTTTTGCCAACTGTGCACGTGTCATATTTTCTGTTGGTAGGAAAGCCCCATTTGTGCCATCAATGATTCCTGCTTGCTGTAATGCACGTACCGCCTCATAATATGTGTGCGTTGTCGCCACATCTGAAAATTGGCTTGCTTCCCTTACTTGTTCAAAAGGAAATGCTCTTGTTAGTAAGGCTGCCACATGCATGCGACTGATTGGTTCATTCGGGCGGAAAGTGCCGTCTTCATAGCCTTGAATAATACCTTGTGCCACTAGTTCCTCAATCATCTCTTTCGCCCAATGTTGTGCTATATCACTCAATATCACGACTGGCTCAGGTCGCTGTGGCTCCTGCGGTACTTCTTGTTCTTCCAATGACAATGCTGTCCATTTTGCATAAAGTGTTATGCTCTCTTTGACGAGCGTATCTTCCTCCCAAGGCTTTGTCAGTGCCTCATCTTCATACCAACCGTCAAAACGGTAACCTTCTCTTGTTGGGATAGGCAAGTCATTTATTTTTGTATTATAGGCAAGTTCAATTGGTGTTAGTGCTGTACCACCATTTGTACGCAATGTAATTTGAACAGGTGCTGATGCCAAATCACCATTGCCATTTGATATTGAGGGTGGCGTTGTATTGCCTCCTGTTGGTGGCACAGCAAACTTGATTGTAGCACTAATTGGGGGGCTGATATTCCCCGCCTTATCTCGAAAGCGGACATAGACCGTCTTCATACCGTTCCCTGCTGTCAAATTCCAATTGTACGATAATGCAATATTTTCCCATGCAGACGACCATGTATTAGCTTCATTTGATACTTGCATTGCTTCTGCATCCGCACTGACTTCAACAAACGATAGTGTTACATTTTTATCCTTCGTCGACTCGTCTCCGCTATTTATTATAAAGCTTCCCGTTGGTGCTACCGTATCTAGCTTGATTGTAGCACTAACTGCGTTTCCGATATTACCCGCTCCATCACGGAAACGGACATAAACTGTCTTTGCACCATCACCTGTTGGCAGACTCCAATCGTATGTTGGTGTGATATTTTCCCATGTAGCTGGCCATGTACCAGCATCATTCGATATTTGCATTCCTTCCGCATCTGGGCTGATTCCCGTGAACGATAAAGTTACATCCGTATCCATCGTCCACTCTCTCCCATCATTAATTACAAAGGCTCCGGTCGGTGCTTCCGTATCCAATTTAATTGTCTGGCTTATGGCATTACTTATATTTCCTACTTCATCTTTAAAGCGGACATAAACTGTCTTTACACCATCTCCCGCTTCAAGGTTCCAGTTGTACGTTGATGCGATACTTTCCCATGTAGACGGCCATGTACCAGCATCATTCGATACTTGCATTGTTTTCGCATCAAGGCTAACTCCTGTAAACGATAATGTTACATCTGTATCCATCGTCCACTCGTTGCCACCATTAATTATAACGGTTCCGGTCGGTGCTTCCATATCTAGCTTGATTGTAGCACTAACTGCGTTTCCGATATTACCCGCTCCATCACGGAAGCGGACATAAACTGTCTTTACACCATCACCTGTTGACAGACTCCAACTGTATGTTGATGTGATATTTTCCCATGTAACTGGCCACGTATCAGCATCATTCGATATTTGCATTGCTTCCGCATCTGGACTGATTCCCGCAAACGATAATGTTACATCTGTATCTATTGTCCACTCGTTTCCACCATTAATTACAACGGTCCCTGTCGGTGCTTCCATATCTAGCTTGATTGTAGCACTAACTGCGTTTCCGATATTCCCCGCCCTATCACGGAAACGCACATAAATCGTTTTATCGCCATCTCCTGTTGCAAGATTCCAATTATATACTGGCACAATCGGCGTCCAAACCGCTGTGCCCCAGTCTCCATTCAAATTTGATACTTGGAATTCTGCAATATGGTCGCTAAGGTTATCAAAAGCAAGCTCTACTGCTGTTGTGACTGCCCATGTAGCCCCATTATCAATTGTTACCGTTCCAGTTGGCACTGCGGTCAGAAGTGTTATCGAATCCCTTACAATACCGCTAATATTGCCTGCCCTGTCCTTAAAGCGGACATATACCGTTTTCTCGCCATCCCCCGGCGTTAAGGTCCAACTTATCGTTGCCGCTATAGGCAACCAGCCACCATGATCAGTGAAGTCCGCTGGATTATTCGTTATTTGCAATTGATGAGTATCCGAACTCAAGCCCGATAGCATCAATGTGACATTGACGTTGTTCGTCCACTGAATACCGTTATTTATCGTAACCTCCCCATCTGGTGGTGTCCGATCAATCTTAAATGAAACAGTCGTTGCATTACCGACATCGTCTGTAACAATGAGCGTATAGTCGCCTTCACCTGTGACCATATAAGGAGAGGTTACAGAGGCACCGTTCAGTGTTGCTACTCCTTCATTGAAGCTAAACGTGACTGCGCTGTTATAGAGTCCGCCATTTACTACCCCAACTACTTGAGGAGGCATCGTATCCAATTCAATACTTGCACTTACTGCTGTGCTTACATTGCCTGCGGCATCACGAAATTCTACATATACGGTTTTAGTTCCTTGCCCGCCAGAAAGCGTCCAGATTTTGGATGCCGAAGCGTATTCCCATACACCAGAACCCGCAGGCTGGTTCTCATTGCGCAATCGCATATGCACGACAGAAAAATTGTCGCTATAATTGATTGTAAGGTTGACATTGTTATTTGCTGTCTTCAAAGCACCTTCCTCAATCATGATTGTTCCAGAAGGTCCCGTTATATCGAGAATAATCGTATCACTGATTATGCTCGAACTAATATTGCCCGCAGCATCTCTGAATTGGACGTAAACAGTATTCTCTCCCTCTTGACTGACAATATTCCACGAGGCCGACGGATGAAATGGTTGCCATGCTCCCCACGAAAAGGGATCAAGGGAATTATTCGAGAACCGCATTTCTTTCGATCCGGTTGCTGCACCATCCGCATAGGTCAAACTTAGGTTAACGGCTGTCGAATTAGTAAAAATGGCGCCATCATTAATCTGCACTGTTCCAGTTGGCGCAGACGTATCCAAATAAACTGATGCTCTGTAAATAGCCGAAATTCCATTCTGGCTGTCCTTCAACTGCATATAAATAGTCTTGTTACCATCCCCCGGCGATAGCTGGAACGACTTTGAATTAGTGAAGTTTTCCCATACAGATGGCCAATTTTCCAAATCTTCCGTAAATCTCATAGCCGTCACTGTATCTCCCTCGGCATCGGATGCGGCAATATCAAGCGTAACAGTAGAATTATTCGTATGCGTTCCTTGTTGAACAGACAAAGTTCCGATTGGTGGCTGGTTGTCTGCATAAGTAACCGTTAACTGTGGCCGTACCGATACGGTCGGATATTCAGCCGAATAAATAAAGAACCGTCCATTAAGCGGACTCAACTCATTGCCTACTGCAACAAGCGTAATATCCCGGTCTGTATAGTCTGTATATGCCGTAACCATATCAGTTACATCTAGTGTGATCCTACCTCCCGGCGGTGTTACCGGCCTGCCACTGCCATCTGTCGGAGCGGTATAACGTACCGAAGCAGCTCCTGCTTCGACCGTAGGGAATGTACTTAATGGTCCATCAGCATTAGTAAGATTATTGTTCGGGGAACCGTAAACATCTATAAATAACGGATACCCCGGATTCACGCCATCTACAAACTTAACATATAAATCCAAAGTTGCAGCTACAGCCTTCTTCTCCGCATCTAGCTTGAAACGGAAGGCACTTTTATTTCTTGTATTCAGAAAATCAGGAGCTTCATGACTCATACCGACATATAGTCTTTGGGAAAAATCATTGTCGTACACGCCATCATAACCGACACTTCCTTCCATTGACATGACATCCGCTTGTGGATAATGCGTCACTACACTTCCCCCATTAGCCATTGTTTGAAGCATTGGCTGTGCGATGCGAATTGTGTATTTTTGTATCTCGCTTGATTTCGTTAGACGAAACCATAGAAAATGCTCACCAATATCTTCTACAATAAATTGTTTTGTTACATCAAAAGGCTGCCATGCTTGCCCGTCTTGTGAAAATTCTACCGTGGCACTGTCCGTGGAAGTTGAGGTCACTTGAATGGCTACAGGGCCTGTCGCTATATCGCCTTCTACATACGACTTGCCATCTGTGGTCATCGTAACCTGTAGTGTAGAGGTGGTACTTACCGCCATAACTGATAAACTACTAAATACAGTTTGTACTAGCAATACTATAATGGCGATAAGTGCTAATATTTGCTTGTTTTTTTGTTGCATATTACTATCCTCCTTCATTTGTTTTCTCATAAATAGACTATATAGACATAAGGTTAAAATTAGGTTAAAAAATCAAAAATACTTTCTCATATTCATAATTTTTTATGCCGAAAATGAACTAATTGATGACACTGCTACAATCTTAATTAATAGCTGTTCATCGTCCCTTATGGTAGACTAAATTGAACTGAAAGGATGGACTCAATATGACACAACAAACGAATAAATCCGCATTATACATATTAATGTTTAGCTTATTTATTACAATGGGAGGCATTGGGATTATCATTCCTGTAATGCCTGATTATTTATTGCTTTTTGGGGTTGGCGGACAAGTACTAGGCTTTCTTATTGCTGGTTTTGCTCTCGCTCAATTTTTATTTTCTCCTATTGCAGGCGAGTTATCGGATCGTCATGGCCGTAAAATATTTATTATTATAGGTCTTGTTATTTATGGCTGTGCGCAAATTTTCTTCGGGCTTGCTACACAGGTTTGGATGCTTTTTGTCGCACGCTTTTTAGCTGGGCTTGGTGCTGCACTAATCATGGCACCGACAATGGCTTATGTTGCTGATATTACAACAGTGGAGGAGCGAGGAAAAGGCATGGGGATGCTAGGCGCTGCCATGTCATTAGGCTTCACAATTGGACCTGGAATTGGTGGGTTTTTAGCAAAGGTTAACTTACATTTTCCATTTTACATCGCAGGTGGCTTTGCGTTAGCCACTGCACTTATTTCCTATTTTGTTTTACCAAATGTAGCCGTGCAATTAAGACAGCAGATGAAAAAGGAAAACCTATTTAAACAATTAGCGAATTCCGTAAAAATGCCTTACTTCGTTGTGCTAATCGTTATTTTTACTTTTAGCTTCGGCATCGCTAATTTCCAAGCGACAATGGCCATTTATTTAGGCTATAAATTCCACTATACGCCTACAGATATTGCCATCGTATTAACTGTAGGCGGCTTTGCAGGAGTGGTTTTGCAAATGTTTGTCATCGACCGATTGTTTAAACGCTTCGGTGAAATGAAAGTCATTCTTATCAATTTATTCGTTGCAGCCATTACAATGCTTTTAATGATTTATATTAGTGGTTTCTTTATTATTTTAACTGTCGCTACATTGTTCTCAATTGCCACAACATTTATTCGCCCTGCAGTCAATACGCTCGTATCAAAGCTGGCGGGTGAAGGGCAAGGCTATGCTGCAGGTATGAATAATGCTTATATGAGCTTAGGCAATATGGTAGGACCTGCCCTTGCTGGTACTTTATTTGATTGGAATATGGATGCACCTTATATGTTCGGAACATTAATTTTACTCGCTTGCTTGCTGCTAGCCTTTATGTGGACAACACGCAAAGCCCCACATTTAATGCAGCCAAGTGAATAAACTAAGATTTATGAGCGAATTCAAGTATATTATGAGCGATTTTCGGGGCTTTCTGAGCGATTTTCCATACTTTATGAGCGAATCGTTAGTTATAGCCTAAAAAAATCCGTTGTTCGGTTTTAGCAGCGCATTAAAAGCCCCTAACTATAACTTAAAGGATGACTATTATTGGAAGCGAAAAAAGTGATACAACAATGTGAGCAATGTGGAGAATCATTTACAATCGACTTTGCCACAGCTAATTTGTCTGTTCAAGTTGCACGTATCAATGGGAAAACAATTGAAAATCGTTTATTTATAGAGGCATGCCCAAATTGCGGGAAGGTTCATACTGTAGCAAGTGACAACCCAAAGGAATGGGGAAATCGCAAAATTCCTTCTCCAAAAAGGCTTATGTATGGCGTACTATTTAGCTGTTTATTTATTATTATCGGTGCTATTCTCGCATTCTATTTTGCTGGGAGAGGAATCGCCATCATTTGGAGCTGGCTATTTCAATAATGAAAATTAATACCGATAGCAATAGTAGGAGGGATGCTAATGACAAATCCTATTGCAAATGCACAACTATTAGCCAGTCAATGGTCAACAACGAAAGATGCTCGCTTTATTAATGAAGACGGCAAAGATTTTTATGATTCTTTATTGGATGTGTTTAATGCACGCGATAAAAAGCAGCAGAAAACGCAATCTGAATCGATGTTCAACATGTTCTCTTATGCTGGCTCTGTGGCGCTCGGAAAAGGACTTTTATCTGGCACACAAATACCGGAGGGCATTCATCCATTTCTTGACACGCATAATCAAAACGGTGTGACAGCAGAAAGCTTTTTACAAACAAAAATGCAAAACAGCATGCTGCAGTCACTTACTGCAGCTAAAGGCAATTTAGAGCAGCAACTGAACACCTATAAAAGCAATAGCATTATATCAACAGGACAAGTGCAAAAAATGGAAGCAAATATTGCGCTTGTTGAACAATTTCTTGTGGCTAAAAAAGAAGCGCAACAGCAGCGGGAAGTGATGCAACAATTGGCAGCAAGCAAGGGCTAAAGTAATATTTTAAAAGTCAGCTGCTTTAGCTAAATAGTTGTTTCTTTTATTGTCCTCTCGTAGTATTTACCACAAAGGATTTTCGTTGCTTTTCCTTAAGAGATACCTCTGAAACCAATGTTTCTATTGTTTTCAAAGAAAACTCCCTCTATTTTCATTTGATCAAAACACCACATAAAAGCGTCCAAAAGCCGGCAACTGCACGGCTTGTTGGACGCCCTCCTTACCTTTTCTTCATTCCTTTTAAAAGCTGGGCAACATTTGTATCCTCTGCCTGTACAGGCTTTTGCTCTACAATCGTTGCGTCCTTTCTCGGCTTAACGAAAAAACCCCAGCCAAAACGACGTAGTGTAATATCAATAAAGAATAATAGCATACCTGCTAATAATAGCCATGTAGCAATATTTTGACGCTCCGCGCCCTTCGTTGTGAAGTCGCGGAAAATTTCGGCTGGCTCCTTCAAAATAGCACCGCCTGTTCGCTCCGTCAATTCTTCCACTAACCTGTCATTGACAGGCCTTAACTCGTACTCTGCACTGTATGGAACAGTTAAACCAGCCTGGTAAATGGCCTGCTCCTCATCCGCAATGCGGAAGAAAATAAGTCCTTGCTCTGCCTCCACCGTCGCCCTTACTTGGGATGCGGAAATCATCTCAAGTTGTGTTTCCAGCTCTTCTCCTGCTTCATTGACAGCAACAATATCTAAAAAAGCGGCCTCATTTGTCGGGTCTGTAATCATAAAGGTACCGTCTGCCTCTAAACGTACATCGTAGGCGATATCATTATAGCTTGGGAGCATTTGTGATAGCATCGTTTGCCAAAACATTCCCCAATCCTGCCATCTCGCAAAGTCGCCTGTCCATTTTCCCGTTGAATCAGACGTAAAGGCAAAAGTTTTCCCTAAGCCATATTGCCATTGCGCAAGCACAGGATCTTCCTTTGCGCTTTCTGCCACTACAATCGCTCCTTGCTTTGCTGTCGTTCCGATATAGGCATTCATCTCTGGTACACCTTGCGCGAACAACGCATTCCAGCCTAGCGCATTATAAATCGTAGGATAAAATGGGTTATCCTCAATATAAGTGCGTGAAATCATCGCTGTTTCGCGCGATAAAATCGAAGGAATCATTTGCTCATCAATTACATCATAAAAGCGTCCACTTCCCATTTCACTTAGCTGTTGTAATAACGCACCATCTGCGTCACTACCAATCGCTACGGTTGATAGCGTAATATTATTATTTTTGCCTTCTTCAATTAGCTCCTCATAATTACCAGACTGGGATTGACCATCTGTTAATAAAATAATATGTTTGCGCTGTAATTGTAAATCAGCTAAATTTTCATAGGCTAGCGATAATGAGCTATAAATTTCTGTACCACCACCCGGTGTCACCGATAATATCGTATCGACAGCATCCTCCTTACTACCTAACGGACCTGTTTCGATAATTTCCCACGGACGGTCATCAAAGGCGATAAAGCCTAGTGTATCCTCCTCACGTAGCAATTCTACAGAACGTGCCGCCGCTTCCTTAGCAAGCTCTAGCTTATTGCCGTACATGCTCCCAGAACGGTCAAGCACAATAACAAGACCTAATGAAGGGAGCTGCTCCTTGCCCTTTATCTCCATTTCAACAGGTAATAATGCTTCAATTGGTGTTTTAAAATAGCCCCCTAAGCCAAAGCTATTTTCTCCACCAATCATCGCAAAGCCTACACCGAAGTTTTTTACAGCCTGCTCAATAACGAGCATTTTTGCTTCTCCGACTAAATGCCCTGATACATTATCAAAAATAATGGCATTATATTGCAAATAGCTTGAAAGGTCGTTTGGTAAGCTGTTAGCTGCGACCACATCGTAGTTAATAGCATGCTGGCCTAATGCAGCAGCTATTGGCGATGCCGTGTCATAGCCATTAACAATTAACAGGCGCGGCTCACTTTGTACCATCGTTATACTTGTCAACTTATTATTTTCATAAATCGCATCTTCTCCAACTTGTACAACAGCCTCATATTTTACAAGACCTTCTGATTTCATACTATGCTTATAAGTAAAAACATTGGAGCCCTCTGTCAATTCAACTGCTTCTCGGTGAATAAGCTGGTCATTTTCGTATAATAAAAGCTCTCCTTGCCCAGCTTCGGTTGCGTAAATTTCTGTTACGAGTTGCTGTTGTTCGCCAGCATATGCAATTTGCGGTGTCACAAAGCTTTTCAATGATACGTCATTAGTCACTTTTTGCTGAAATGGCACGACATCGACGCTTATTGTAGAACCTTTGAGCTTGCTCGCAAATTCTAACACATCCCCCTTCGTTTCATTCCCATCTGTTAAGAGGACAAAGCGCGTTGCCTTTTGCGGATCAACAATCCCTGTAGCAATTTGCAAGCTTTGTTCAATATTCGTTTCACCATTATTTTTTAGTGCGGTAAACTTTGGTACTTCCTTTAAATCAGCCGCTAACATCGCTTCCGTTTGCATATTTGAAGCAAAGGAATAAATACCTACTGCTTGGTCATTTTTTTTCTCCTTTAAGCTTTCCACAATAAAATCAGTAAGCTCCTGCTCTGTTGTATTCATTGAGGCTGAACGATCAACTAAAAAAATGATTTGCTGCTCTTTAATCGGTAATAAAATATAGGGACTTGCAAGTGCAAAAACAAGACAGCAAGCTGCTACAATTCGAATCCCTAACACAACAATATGGCTTTTTTTCAGACGCTCTCGCTCTCGCCAATATGTCCAAATAAAATAAATTAATAGTGGAAGTAATAATAACAATGCAAGCGGTATATCAATTCGTAAATCCACGACGTCGTTGCACCTCCCATTCCACAATTAACAATAGTAAAGCAAGCACGATAATCCATGGCACAATGGATGATTTCGACATTTCCTCTCCACCATCATCTGGTAACGCGCCAATTGTATAGCTTGTCCCTTCTTCGATGATGCGCTCCTGTGCCTGCAATTGCACGATGAAGCGTTTCGCCTCATCAGCTGAACGCGCGATATAGGCTCCCGGCTTCATTGGGGCTGTTAAAATACCATTGGTAACAGTTGATAAGAATTCATCTTCCTGTGAATAGACAGACCAATCTCCCTGTGCTAATGCCACTACTCGTTCCTCATTCGGTGCAAAAATACCAAGTGAGCTAGAGGATTCTACTAGCTGCTGCTCCACACTCCATAAAAACAGTGGGAATGACGGATGCAATGGCCAATCGGTATCTTCAATATCCGCTAAAACAATAATATCTCCCTCAGAGGAAAGTTGGATAAATGGCTTCTCCCCAACGGAAGCAATCGTTTTATAGCTCTCAAAGCCCTCATACAATGCGCTTACATAGACATCTTTTAAGTCGCTAAAGGCAAATAGTGCATCATTCGTTGTCTTTACATTCCCTGCTGCTTCAAATTTTTCTGTGTCGTCCCTACCAAACAAAACGATAGGTTTTTTTGTTTGCCCTAAGAGGGACGTTTGATTCGTTACGATAATTGCATCTTTATTATCAGCAAGTTGCAAAGCTGGAGCCATTTTGACATTTGGCTGTATTGCCTGAAATCCTTTTTGAATAAGCTGATGCAAGTTTTGATCTACTATTAGCGCCGCGCTAGCTGTTTGCAATAATGCTGTTTGCGTATTATCAACTACATAATCATCTTGCACAGCAATTTTAGCTGTCATCGTACTTGTCACCGCTAAGTTTTTAAAGGTTTTTGCAATGACTTCCTTCGGCGGTAAAGCAATTTCCTCACGAACAAGCTCTTTATTATCCGCATCATACAATGTTAATACTGCCTGTTGCTGTTCTTTCGTATCATTGCGGAGCTGCACAAGTGCCATTGCATGTTGTCCGTCTGTCGTCGCAGCAAAACGTGTAATGGCAATATTTTTTAAATCTTTGGCTGCCCCTTTCACAATCCACTGCACTGTATCTTTTTCAATTGGTAGCTGCATTTTATCAAGCGCATCCGTAAAAATATAAACCGATGTCGGCACATCTCCAATAAAGGCTTGCGCCACATCAAGTGATTTGTGCATTTGAGCTGTTTCATATGTGACTTGTAATGCTTGAATTGCCTGCTCAACCGCATTGGTATTCGCTTCCTGCTGTAATACAGCTGTTGGAGCATGCCCTGTCGTAATAAGAGTCACAGGTCTACCGTTTAATTCATGAACTAACGCTAGCATCTCCTCTTTATGTTGCTCGAATGTTGATTGCTCTTTCCCCGCAAGCATTGTCGCTGACGTATCAACGATAAACACTACTTGTGCCCCAGCAATTTTCGATTTCGTAATAAATGGGTTCATCAAAGCAAGCATCAGTAGTAGTAATGCGAGCAATTGTAAATAGAGCAAAGCATTTTTTTGTAAGTGCTTTAAATAGGGTGATACACGCGTCTCCTGCATAATTTCTGACCAAAAAAGAGTCGAGGATACAGGCTGTTCGGTATATTTTTTACGGAAGAAATAATACAGTAGGACAATAACCGGAAAGATGGCCGTCCAGCTATAAATAATTTGACTAAAGCCCATACGGCTCACCTCACCTAATCCAATGTGCTTTCAATAATTGATGGAATATGGCGTGCTGTAAGCCATCCTCCACCTTTAATTGCAATTTGCGAACACCGAAGCGATGGCAAATTGCATCAAATTGTTGCTCATGTAATAAGCGTCTTTCTGAATATGTGTCTAATACCTTTCTCGACATCGTTACATTAACATCATTTCCTGTTTCGCTATCTAAAAGTCGAACATCGCCTGCATAATGTGGAGCTAGCTCTTCCTCTGTAATAATTTGGATGATGCGTACATCTCCAGCAAAGCGTGGCAGCCGTTTTAATAACTGCTCCCATTCTTCAATAGGCTCTAGACCATCTGTAATAATAAATAATATGGTACTATCTTTCGGCAATGCTCTTAAAGCACCCTGTGCAAAGCGCTCGCTATAATTTGCCTGCTCAATTGCAGAAACGATTTGTAGAAAGGCGCGTCTATATGTGGCTCCTTTACGACGAAACGGTGGGACTAGCTCTTCCTGTAAATAAGAAAAGGAGAGTCGATCATCACGTCCAAGCACCATTAAACCTAGCGATGTGGCTATTTGCCTTGCAAAAAGCCATTTCGTTTCTGCCCCCATCGATTTTGTCGTATCTAGTAAAATATGAACACGCATTTCTTGTTCATCTAAAAAGCGTTTAATAAAATACTTTTCAGTTCTTGCGAAAACATTCCAATCTACCTGCCTAACATCGTCTCCTAAGTGATATTCACGAAAATCTGAAAAATCGAGCGATGCCCCGAAGCGTTGCGAACGGTGCGAGCC
Source organism: Metasolibacillus sp. FSL K6-0083 (assembly GCF_038630865.1). NCBI lineage: Bacteria > Bacillati > Bacillota > Bacilli > Caryophanales > Caryophanaceae > Metasolibacillus > Metasolibacillus sp. FSL K6-0083. The sequence goes on from NZ_CP152046.1 coordinate 1,629,987, forward strand.
TTTATGCTGCCCACGTAATTTGGAGGCCGTTGCTACTTGGAAGCGGCCGATTTTTACGAGCCAATCTTCCGGTAAGACATATTTATTGCTCACTTGCTAACACCTTGCTGCACTTTTTCTAAAATAATGTCGATAATATCGTCTGCTGTCTTACCAGAAGCCTCCCCTTCATAATTCAACAGCATACGATGACGCAATACAGGCTTCGCAACCGTCTTAATATCCGCTACTGACACATGAAAACGACCATTCATTAACGCTCGTGCCTTGGCGAGCTTAATTAAACTTTGCAATCCACGAGGACCGCTGCCATACAACGCATATTGCTTTACTTCCTCAAGGGCAAATTCACCTTCTGGATGCGTCGCCACAATAAGCTCTGTTGCATACTCTAGCATCTCCTCAGCTACCAATACTTCCTTGACCATATGCTGTGCCTCAACAAGCTGCTGTGCATCCATTATTTTTTGTAAACTAATTTCTGCAGCGCCAGTTGTGCGTTTCATAATTTCCATTAACTCTTGCTTCGATGGATAGGGTACGAGTATTTTACAGAGGAAACGGTCCATTTGTGCCTCTGGCAGTGGATATGTCCCTTCCATTTCAATCGGGTTTTGGGTAGCCAAAACGAAAAACGGCTTAGCCATCTTTTTCGTATCTCCTAAAATCGTTACCGTTTTTTCACCCATCGCCTCCAGCAAGGCACTTTGCGTTTTCGGTGTTGCACGGTTAATTTCATCTGCTAACACCATTTGACTAAAAATAGGACCTGGCTGAAAAATAAATTGCTGTTTGCCATCTGGCGTTCGCTCAATCATGCTCGTTCCTGTAATGTCTGCGGGCATTAAATCTGGCGTAAACTGAATACGTGAAAATGACAAATCTAGAACCTCTGAAATTGTACGGATTAACATCGTTTTCCCTAAGCCTGGCAAACCTTCTAGCAATGCATGACCATCTGCTAGCACTGCATATAATGTATAGTCAATCGCTTCCTCCTGACCGACAATAAAGCGATGAATTTCTTCCTTTACTTGCTGTAATTTTTTACTCATTTCCGTGTACTGCTGTTCTGAAAATGCCATGAAAATTCCTCCTAGCGCGACTCGATTGACGTAAAATAGGATTGCACAACTGACTGTAAATCTTTTGGTAATTGCAAACGCTCTGAGCTTTCCAAATAGCTATCTTTATACGTGCCAATCACCTCTTCATATGGGCGAACCGTTCCTTTCACAACAGGACCATCTGCCTCTTGCTCTGAAACATGCGAACCTTGACCTAATGCACCACCATCAACAGTTGTCTCGCCTTGTCCACCTATTCGATTAGGGATTGTTAATAAATCTCGGCTTCCTTGACCTGTTCCTGCACCAGAGCCTTGTCCCTGTCCTTGACCTTGACCTTGACCTTGTCCTTGACCTTGTCCTTGACCTTGTCCTTGTCCTTGTCCTTGTCCCTGACCTTGTCCTTGGCCTTGTCCTTGTCCTTGTCCCTGACCTTGTCCTTGTCCTTGACCTTGACCTTGGCCCTGACCTTGGCCTTGTCCCTGACCTTGACCCTGTCCTTGTTGACCTGACTGCCCCTGCTGACCAGATTTGCCTTGTTGCCCTGGCTGTCCCGCTTGACCTTGTTGACCAGCCTGACCTTGCTGATTGTTTTGATTTGCAGCATTCGCATTGGAATTATTTGCTGCTGCAATTGCATTTTGTAGCGATTTACTTAAAGGTTTTCCTAGATTCCCCATCGCAGCCTGTGTAGCGTTGGCGTTTTTCGTCAATTGCTGCTGTGTTTGTGCCAGCTCCTTCAACTGTTCTACCTCTTGAGCGGTTAAGCCATCGCTTGCATCGCCAGCATTTTGTGTAGCTGTCTGCTTATCCTTTAGTTGCTGCTCCTTTAGCGCCAGCTCTTTTTGCTTTTTCACCATCTCACGCAAAGCTTCCTCCGCCGTCGTCGCTTCTTTCAATTTATTTTGCAATTCCTTCAATTGCTCTTTTACTTCTTTTGACTCTGCTTTTTTTTCCAACTGCGCAACTTCTTTTTTAATATCCTCTATTACTGCCTGCTCTTTTTCCACTTCAATCGCTTCCATTTGTGACTTGGCAGGGAACATATACATCACAGCCAGTAAACAAACAGTAACGATAACGCCAATTAGCGCTTTCGGGCGAAACAATTGCTTTTCGCGTTGCTTAAATGCCGCAAATGCTTGCTCCATATTGCGTATCGCCTTTTGCAGCAATGATTGCACAAGCGGCTCCTTGTCATTTTTAAAAGATAGCGACGTCACAAGTTCATTATGAGCAAAATAACTATCTAGCTTAAACAAAGCCTCCTGTTCACGTACTCGCTTCCACCAAATGATGATAAGCGTTACAATAAAACAGGCAACAAACGCTAGAAAAGCTGTTTGGCGATAATACGGCCAGACGAACAATCTTGAAATAATCATGATTGAAGCGCTCGCAAGCAATGCAAAAAACAAGCCATATTGCGCAAGCGGTATGCTTTTTTCTAGTCGTAAACTTCTTTTTGCACGTTGAATATAGCTTCGTAATTGCTTACGCTGCTCCATGTCCATTCCTCCTTATCGATTGCTCTTCATATTGGCACGCAATTTTTTGATTGCAACCGTTAAAGTAAATAAAATAATCACACTATAAAAAATTAAATACGTTACCCAAACAGGTAGCTTAATGCCTGACAACTCCGCTAATTGTCTGCCCATTTCTGGCTCAATTAATGTTAGTATTAAAGCACCCGGATTAATTGCTGCCCATAAATAAGCCATAAAGGAGCTCGATGTGCCTGTCGGGACCATCATTTGACTAAACGCAATCGTGACGAAGAAGAAAAATGCTGTTATGCCTCCTAAAAAAATAATGGAGCCATATGTAGCAATCATCGCGACAATTGTTTTTTTCGTAATTGTCGAAAACATCACGCCGATACTACCAACTGCTATAACTGTTAATAAATAAAATAAAAAGATAGATGCAATTTGCGATGGCGAGACACCACCAAATAAGAAAACTAAGCTATATAAAGGCAAGCCTGCAATAAGCATTAATACAAGAAACGACACTGATGATAATAATTTACCTACTACAATTTGCGTGGAGCTTTGTGTTGTCGTTAATAAAATATTTAATGTTTGCTTTTCTCGTTCACTGCTAATTGCACCTGCTGTTAAGCTCGGTGTAATAAATAAAACAAGTGCCATTTGAATAATTGTTAGCACGGCAAACATCGCAAAGCTCGTATCAGGTCTGAAGAAGCCCTTGCCTGTAAAGCCTGTTGTAATTAATAGGAAGCCTGCAATAAAAATCACTAATACTGCCAAATAAAACATTAAACCTGAGAAGCTTTTAAAGGAACGGAAGCGCAACTTCAGCTCCTTTACAAATACTGGATTATATAAGCGTTCCATCACTCTGCATCCGCCCCTTTCGTAATTGCCATGAAGACATCCTCCAAGTCTTTTTCTTCTTCCGTTAAAGCATAAATCGGTAAATCCGCTAAAATTGCCTTCTTTAGCAATGCTACCTGCTCCGCATCCGTTCCGCGGTAATTAAATTCAAGTTCCAGCTTACTTTCAATAATATCAATTGTAGATATTTGCGGGTCTTCCTCTAAAAAAGCACGCACTTCATTTAAACGGTCCGTCACTTTTACCACAATGCGCTTTTCACCCTGTAGCTGCGCTTGAATTGTCGCTACATTTCCATGTGCAATCAGCTTCCCATTATCAATTACACCGATTTCATCACACATTTCCGCCAGCTCAGGTAAGATATGCGAGGAAATTAAAATTGTCTTCCCCATCGTTTTTAAATTGCGCAAAATATCACGCATTTCCACTCTTGCACGTGGGTCTAGTCCAGATGCCGGTTCATCTAAAATAAGCACCTTAGGGTCATGAATTAAGGCTCTTGCTAAACATAATCGCTGCTTCATACCACGCGATAATAAGTCAACATATTCATAGCGTTTGCTCGTTAAATTGACTAGCTCTAATAGCTGTGGAATTAACAGCGCGCGCTCCGCTACTTGAATGCCGTAGCTTGCACCATAAAAGTCTAAATATTCATCTACCTTTAACTGGTCATATACACCAAAAAAGTCTGGCATATAGCCAATTTGCTTACGCACCTCCTTCGGCTCCTTTACGACGCTCTTTCCATTAATAATAGCATCTCCCGAAGTCGGTGAAAGCAATGTTGCTAAAATGGAGAAGGTTGTTGATTTACCTGCGCCATTTGCGCCTACAAAACCGAACACGGTTCCCTCTGCTAATGACAAATTTAATTGATCTAAAGCGATAAAGGAGCCGTATTTTTTCGTCAAATTTTGAATTTCAATCATTATTTCGCCACTCCTTTCAGCTCAACATTCGGTAATGTCGTTTCAAGTGCCCCCTGATTTGTTGAAAATGCAAGCTCTAAACGAATTTCACCAAATTCATTAATGTAATCGTCAGCATTGGCTGTTATTGCCGTGCGCGCTTCTTCCAAAGGCTCATAGGCATTTGTGCTGTTATTCCAAACCGTTAGCTTCATATTAATCGTATCTTTATTAGCAATATGAATTTCATCTAGTCGCTCAATATGCTGCATAAAATTATGTGGCAATGAAACGATTAATTCATACGTACCATCAGATAAATACCATTTATTCACTTGTTTATCATATAGCTCGTAATAGCCATTTACCGCTAGAGGAAGTAGCTCATAATTTAAGTTACTTTGCTTTATTGTAAATGGTCCTGATAACTCTACTTTACCTTCAAAGGGCTGTACGAAATAAGAAATCGTCGACATATTAGCACCAGTCTCAAGCTCAACACCTACAAGTGCTTGCTCTGCCCATGCGCTAATGATTGGTTGCTCCTCTTGTTCAGTTACAGTACTTGTCATCGCTTGTAAACGCTCAATTCGAATAGGGTCTATATCCTCTTTCGCTGTTGGATAAGTATAATTATATCGGTTGTAGTAGGTCGGCTTTTGCAATGTTGTTAATTTCACATCTTTGTCGACAGTAAGCGTACCATTCGCTTCAATATCACCTAAATTTACTACCTTTAAGCCCGAATGTAGCATGACATCCTTTAAATCAAATGGGAAGTTATTTTTAATTGTCCCTGTAATTTTTTCATTTTTTAAAGTTAAATCAATATCCATTTTCCCAACATCTTGCGCAGTTGTTGTACCCATAAATGATTGTACAGACCAATAGCTTAAATTGCGCATTGTTAACGTCGTACCATCTGCGTGTTCCTTAATATACGAGTTTTCATATAAATTACCTGAACGACCACCTGCAAAGCCACCACCATAATTGCGCATAGCAATTGCCGTTGTATTATTATTTGCATTGACGACAAAATCACCGCTACGATTTGTTAAGATGGATTCGATATAGTAACCATTTAAACTATTATCCTCGTTTACTTTATAAACGGCAGATTGCTGTACTTGCGGCTGCATAATACGTCCCTGTGCCCCTATAATGAAGAGCGCAATTGACACAACAACAGATATGACAGGAATAACCCACCAAGCATGTTCACGCTTATCTAATTTTCTTAAAATAAAGTAAAGAATAGGCCCAATTAAAATAATATAAATAACAATGACAATCAATGTGAAGCCCATTGAAACCTCAAATGATGGGAATAATTCATTCACTGAGCGTAAGTCATACATAATTTGTTCAAATGGTGATTGATAATACATTCCCGAATTATAATTAGAAAACTTCTGAATGTTTAACATTTTCGCTGTTAATGCTGCGTAACCATCCATCGATGCAAGCGGTTGGTCTCCTAATGAAAATGCTGTTTGAATTACTTCACCACTACCGACTTTTTTCCTAGCAGCTAAAACTGTTCCTTCATCCGCAAGCACAGCAGTACTATCATTATTTAGAGTATTTGCATATGCTTGAATTGAATCTGTAAAAGTTCCACCATTTGATAATGTTGACAATGTCTCTGCCGAAACCGTCAGCATTTCATTCGATAATGTTAATGGCAAATAATCTTGAAAAATGCCTGCAGCCGTATTTATTTGCTCCATCGCACCAATCACAAGTGTGCCGCCATCCTGCACCCATTTCAACAATGCTTGCTGCTGCTTTTGTGATAAATCTGCAACGGACACTTCATCCAAGACAATAATATTAGCCATCGCTAAGCCCAATGCATCCTCAGGCAATGTATACCCTTTGATTTGATTCAAATGTATTACTTCCGTTTGATAGTTTGGTGAAAATTGCGATAGTTTTAAATATTCACTTAAGCGATCACTGCTATCCGTTACAGTAAAAACAAATGTCGACATCGGGTCTAAAAAATTCGTTTGTAGTCGCTTTGTCCCTTTATATTTTATTTTCTTATCCTTTTCAATCCCGCCTTCAAAAAAGGTGAATATTTCTTCCTCTGAATAACTATAATCTGATAAGCCATTCAAATATAATTCAAATGTTTTTTCCTCACCACTTGCTATCGAAATAGGGATAACAAGGGCTGAGGCTGCTTCATAGGAATACGACGCATTGACAACCATATCCCCATTGAAATCATCTCCAGTATTTTTAACTGTTACATATAAAGGTGCAGGCTGCATATGCTTCGCCTTACCGTTAATGCCTGCCTTCGCATCCACCTCTAAAGCTGGTGCCGCGCTAGCTTGTCCAGCTGGTAAAAACAAGCTAACCATCAGCATCACTACGAGTATGTATGCCGCTATTTTTACACGTCTCAAAAGCTCAACCCCTCTTCATATTCATTGGTTACTATCAATAATTATACGTTTTTAAACCCCATTAGTTCCAATTATTATGAAATTTTCAGAAATTCTTAAGAAAAGCTTCATTTTCATAATGAAAATAACGAGTTGGTATTTATATTATTAGACGAACTGTGAAGTACTTTGTTACATGAGGAAAAGTAGAAGCACAAAAAAATATCATGAAAAACGTCCCAAAAGGCGGCTACTGAAAGCCTTTTGGGACGCTACGAGAAGTGTTGATTCAGCTTCCGAACAAGTTTTGAAGTTCTATGAGCAAATTTAAGTGTTTTACGAGCGAATTTTCATAGTTTATGAGCGAATCGCTACGTTGGACCTAAAAAGTGCCGCTGTTCAAAGAAAACTAACCGCATATTTTATCAAAACATCATTAAAAGCGTCGAAAATGTCAGAATTACACATCGTAAAAATACCTATAGACATCTTCTAAATTTTGTTTACTACGATTGACTGATTTAATTTGTACACCATTTTTTAATAGCCATTCAAGATATTTCTCCATATTATATGCTGGGTCTGTAAGTAGAAAATTGCCATTCATTTGAAAAGGAAGTTGAATATTTTTTAGCAGTTGCTCTATGCTGTGATTATATGAAAATTCAATTTCATACCGTGCATCTATGCTTGATATAATATCCTTTGTAAACAATTCCCCATCTTTAATAAACCAAATTGTATTTGTTAAATCCTCTAATATATCCAAATTGTGTGTTGATATAAAAATACTTATTCCTTGTGAATGTAATGTGCGAATTAATTGTTTTAACTCAATAATACTCGTTGGATCAAGCCCGTTAAATGGCTCATCCATTAAAATAATAAGTGGCTTCGTTAATATGCTTAAAGCAATGAATAGATGCTGTCTCATTCCGTAGGAGTATGATTTCACAGGCTGATTGACATAGGAACGCATACCGATTAAATCAATGACCTCATTTATTTCCTTTTGCGCTAAATTATAAATATTTGCTACAAAAGATAAATGGTCATAGCCAGTTAGGTGCATATATAAGTAATTATCACTCGGTAAAAAAGAAACATATTTAAAAAAATCAGGCTGAGTATTAGGGATATCTTTCACCGTAATTTTGCCATTTTCAATATCCTCTAATGCAAGTATAGAACGCATTAAAGTAGTTTTCCCTGCTCCATTCGGCCCAACGAGACCGATAATTTCTCCTGCATTGATAAAAAAGGAGATATTTTGTAGGACAGTTTTATTTTTATACTTTTTTCTCAGTTCATTGACTTGTAATACCATTATAATGCCCCCTTCCTGCTAGATAGAAGTCCTATACAAAACAGTATGCTTCCGCCAATCAGCAAAATAATACTCCCATTAAGGTAATTCACTTTTGTATCATTTGCCAAAATAGATTTCCAACCATCCACAATATTCCATGTATCGAAATAAACGAACGGATTGATGTGCATACCGTTCATAGCAATATAATGGTTTGCCAAAAAATAACCTATAACTACTACAATTATTGTCATAATAATTGTGGCATAATGGTTTTTCATCCATTTTCCAATCAAGCTAAACAAGCTATTTAAAAAGAAAATTTGCGCAACAATTAACAAACCACTTCTCAAAATTAATGTGGATAAATTTTCAAAGTAAAAAGAGGTGTCATCTATTATTGAATAAAAATAATTATCGTGGATTTTATCCGTTGCATAGACTAAAATAGGATATTCATATTCACCTAAACCACCAATCATAGTGCTTAGGAAGAAGATACAAGCACCACTTATCAATAACAAGCTATAAGCAATTACAATATTATACAACCATTTCGTCATATAAATGTATTTGTAGCGAATCGGCTTCGTAGTTAAAAAATTAATTGACAGATTCCATTGCCTTTCATCAGACATTGCTGTCCATAGCAATAGCACGAAAATGGCTAACACGAATAGCATGATGTTCCAATCTAAATATTTATAGATGGAAAATAAGCTACTATTTCCGTATTTTGTATTTCTCTCCTCCAAGAGATGCAAGGCTTTATACTGGTCACTACTAGTTGCATTGCTTGGAGTATTAAAATTAGAAATCCATTGATGCCCAAGTGGCCATGCTGTTATTCCTTTTTCATCTAAAATATTTTGCTGTTCTTCAGATGCCATCACAGTTACAGTCCATAATGCACCATCTATTTCTTTATATGTTGGTGCATCTAATGACTTCAATGCTGCCCTAAATTTTTCAGGGAAATCATGAGAATCAATCTCGTTTTTTAAATTTTCCAACATATTGTAGCTATCACTCAAATCATTAACGATAGCAGTATAAGGATTTTTCTCTAAAGCTTCTATTTCTTCACCTGATTGCAGTTGCATTTCCTTTTCCAATTCAAAATCCTCTTCAGATATTTCCCAACTTGTACGAAGTTCGATTAAGAAGTTTTGGAAACCTTCAATTGTGCTCAATGCCTTTATAGGAATTGCTTGAAATTGCTGATTCACTACAACGACAGTACCACCCATAATACCTAATAACAGGATGAGTGTTAATAGAATATGCCCTTTACGTTTCTTTTTCAAATGTTCAAATTGAATAAGCTTCCACCTATTTTGGAAGTGGTATTGTTTTTTGTTCATATAAAAAGCAGCTATTTTGAAACGAATCCATTGCGATTTCATAACTGGATAAGAAATAATAAAACTTAAGATAAGTAAGATAAACATCCCTATTAAATAGCTAATATAACGATGGGTAGTCAATAAATTTGCTTCATATGAGATTAGTAAGTGAATTGGGTTAATCATATAAAAACCATAATGTAGTGAAGTAACATAGCCGATAATCAGTAGCATACTTATAAACGCTAAGGTCATGCCTAAAGAAACACGCTGTTTTAGTAAACAAATTGCCAAAATTAATAATAATACAACAAAAAAACTCCAGCTAATCGGAAGGAAAACTAACCACTTCCATACAGGTACCATGATGATAGAAGTCCCAACAGCTACTTCAATTGGGTAATAAAGCGTATTTATATTGCCCATGATGAGTGGTGGCAATAATGATAAAGCACCTGCTACCACTATGTACATAATCATAGCTAGTAAAAAAGGAATTAAGTAACTATAATGTGCTACTGTAGAAGATAAAGAATTCATTTTAAAAAAATCGAATAATCGATTCTCCCTATCAAACAAATATTTATAGCAAAAAATGAGCAGAAATAATAAGGCTGTCACAGGGCTGAATAATAGTTGGAATAGCTGTTTTGTAAACAATGCTGTGTTAAATGGTGTCATTTGCTCCGTGTAAGGCAAACCATGTTCTATCAATTTTTCTGCCTTCCGTTGTTCAATTTCTAATAAATTTTTATTATTGTAAGGAATGGAATCAAGATGAATATACTTTTCATATTCATTTATATAGGCTAGATGTGCTGAAGCAATTTCTAAATCATTTTCCTTAAGCTTGTTTGAAATTTCCTTTAAGTGCTCCTCCTGTATTAGCAAACTCGCTAGTGATTGTCGCTGCTCCGCTGTTAAGCCAACATGCCTTTCTTTGCCAAGCGCCCTCCCAATTAAAAAATCCACAGTGATTTTTCGATTTTGAAAGGTTTCTTCTAGCTCTCGCTGAGTTGTTCCTGATTGAGTCTGATTAATGATGAATAAAGAAATGATTAATACAATGATTATGATTGGTAGAAATAAAGTATATTTGCTTTTCATGATTCCCTTCATAATAAAATGGACCACAGCTTTCATTTATTCCCCCCCAGATTTTTTAGCTATTTATAAAACATCCCCTTTAAGCTATATTGTTTGACAATAATGAATACTTAAAGAGGATATTAAAAGTTTAATCGTTTATAAATTAATCAAATTCTAGAACGTATGGTTCTGCATGTGGACCTGCAGAGATGTAACCCTCTAAAATATATCGTCCATATATATCTATTTTACCGTTATAATAAATATAGCCTGAATATGTTTTTCCATTTCTAGACTCAGTTACCCATAGGGCTCTTGTATATGTTGTTAGAGTTCTTGAAACGAAAATTGTATCTGCTACTGGCGCTATTTCCTGCTCTAAATTTTCAGAAGCTTGAACGCTTAAAAGTGTTGTAGGCACGCTGAATGTGAAGGCTGTGATTAAACTCAAACTTAACATTTTAAATTTTCTCATAAATTCTCCTCCATACATTGATAATTTTCAAAACTTAAAATTTCCATTAAAGTGATGAATATTGGCCAAAAATTCCCACAACCCGATATTCCCATATAAATACTTTTTTGTCAATGTAAAAACATTTTTAATGGGCATATATTTTATCAAAACTCCACTGAAATCCCTTGAGATTTTGTGAGCGAATTTAAGTGTTTTACGAGCGAATTTTCATAGTTTATGAGCGAATCGCTACGTTGGACCTAAAAAGTGCCGCTGTTCAAAGAAAACTAACCGTACATTTTATCAAAACATCATTAAAAGCGTCCAAAATGCTAGCTATTGCACGGCATTTTGGACGCTCTCTCACTTATATTCATATAAGCATCTTGCATGGTCTTGCACGACTTCTACAAATGCAGCTACTTGACGCAACTCAAAGGAAGATTCATAGCCAATCAACCAAGTATCTCGTGTTAGCCCTAAATCGTTTTCTGTATTTGTTAACGGCATTTTGTTCATATGCTCCGCGCCATTCAGTGTAATGGATGGCAATATTGCGTAACCAATACCGTTCATTACCATTTGCTTGCATGTTTCAATTTGGTCGACGACAATTTGATGGCGGGGATTGGAATGAAAATGTCGCTGCCACCATTGCTGAATTTCCTGATAGTAATTTGAGTCACTTTTAAATTGGATGAATGGGCGGTCTGTCGTTTCAATTTCCTTTAAGTTCGTAATCTCAGTATCCACAAAATACATCATGTCTCGGAATAAATGCAGTTTTTTGCCCTTCCAATCAACTTGCCCACGTACAATGCCAACATGTGCCTCGCCCTCATAAAGCGCCTTCACAATTTCTGAGCTCCAACCTGTCATTAACGAAATTTTCGCATCTGGATATTGAGTGACAAAATCCTTCAACACTTTCGGTAGCCAATTTTGCCCTACAATAGATGCACAAGCGATTTTTAACGTACCATGGACTTTCGAATTTAGTGCCTGAATCATTTCGAAAATTTCCTCTCGCTTCGCAATTGAATCAATCGCATATTGAATAACAAGCTCACCAGCCGGTGTCGGGGATAAGCCTTTTGGAGAACGCAAAAATAGCTGTATGCCCCAATCTTTTTCAATCGACTGTAGTCTTTGAGATAGTGCTGGCTGCGTTAAAAATAAACGCTCTGCCGCTTTTCTCATATTGCGCTCTTCCGCTAATATTTTAATAATTTCAGCCTCCGTCGCGGTCATCGTTTCACCCCTAATTCTTTAAGTAGACTTATAGGGGGTGTCAGGAAAACTTTCTCTCCCGACACCCCCGATTTCTGCCTATATTTCACTTGAATAGATATGTTTTTTTAATTGCTTTAAAATAACTCGGCGCGTCATAATGCCGGCAAATGTCCCATCTTCCTCTATTACACATAGAAAAGCATGATTAATTACTAAATCTAATGCTCGTCGAAATGTATCCGTTATTTTTAAATAGGCAACGTCTTGATCCATGACATCCTCTACTCGAATTGACCCAAGTCGATCATATTCAATACGCTCTAGTCCCAAAATTTCCTCTGTAATCATCTTCGTACTAAGCAAACCTTGTAATCGGTATTTCACATCTAATACCGGCACCGATGAATAACCTGTTTTTGTCAAAACTAACAGGGCATGCTCTGCACTGTTGCCACTTTGAACATGCGCAACCTTTTCCGCCGGAATGACTAATTCAGCAATTGGCATCTCAAGTATAGCTTTATTATTAATTGAAATCATGACATCATAACTCCTTTTTGCGTTCTTTCACTAGAATCGCACCCTTACTACTATCATATCACACTTTATTTCATTATGACTATGTGAAGGTCGGAGAAGTTGCCATGTAAAAATAGGATGTCTGAAAAGCAGCGTGTTAGGTTGCTTTTCAGACATCCCCTCAGTAAGAGCCAGTAGTTGCCCAGTAATAAAATATAATAATGCCTAGAAACAAGTTCATAATAAAATACATAACGATAATCGGATTTAAAAGAAATGGATGGTCTTTTATTGCCTCATTTATTGGCGTGTCTTCAATAGTAGACTGTCTTTCCGTTTCTTTTGCAATACGCACCGTTGCATAATAACTCCAAGCAAGCAAGAGTACACCGACAAAAATAGCTGGATAAAGCCACATGCCCAACAGAAACACTCCTTTCGTTTCATTTAGTATGAGCTTATCCAGCTAAAATTTATTCAATTTTCAAAGTAGGTCTAAAGTGTTAATTCTCACCTAAAACGGAAATTGATTTAGCCACGCGCCACCATCTAAAGTGACACATTCACCGTTCATATACGCTGCTTTATCAGATAATATAAATGTCGCTAAATTAGCAATTTCTTCTGGCGTGCCAAGACGTTTTAATGGTACAGATTCAATTGTACGTCGTGCTTGCTCCTCTGATTCCCAAAGCTTATCAGCTCCACCCGTGCGTTCAATTGGTCCTGGTGCAATGGCATTTACGCGAATGCCATATTGTCCCCCCCATTCAACTGCTAGAGAGCGCGTCAACGATAAGACACCTGCTTTAGCAGCAGCGGAATGAATAACCCCTGCACCTGCTCCCCATGCGTACGTTGCAACCATATTTAGAATGGAGCCTTTAATATTATTTTCAATCCAGTAGCGACCTAGTTCAGAGGAGCAATAAAAAGTACCATTTAATACAATATCGATTACTGCCTTCCAGCCATTTGGTGATAAATTTTCAGCTCTCACTAAAAAATTCCCCGCCGCATTATTAACAAGTCCATCTACCTGTCCAAATTTTTCAATTGAGAAGGACAACATTGCCTTCACATGCTCCGGCTCGCGAACATCCATTTGAAATATTTCGATAGTGTCGCCAAAGCTTTTTATTTCTTCCTTTGCCTTTGTTAAGCGCTCTACATCTCGTCCTGTAATAATGACATTTGCCCCATCTTGTACAAATTGCTTTGCCATAGCTAGCCCCATCCCACTAGAGCCACCTGTAATAATAATTGTTTTATGCTGTAACATACATACGCCCCCTTGTAATAGATAATGAATGAATTATCATTCATATTTTGTGCAACAAAAAATTTATTTGCTACACTTACTTATATATTACTACGGGCAAATCCAAAAATATACTGCAATTATCAATTATGCCTCAGCTAACTCTTACTCAGATTTTTTGAGCTAAATTGGTGGAAGACCACCTCCACATATGTCAGCAGTTAACTGACCTGCATCACGCAGCCTTTCTTCAAAATCTGTGACATCCGCCGGAGCTTATGCTCACTTAGTCGTTATGCTAGTATGCGATGTTCTTAGATTGGTTCCTCTTTGATAGCGGGTGTTTGGACACACATTGAAATTGATTTTATCTCGTTGCAGAATACATGTGTTGAAAGAAGTTAAAGCTAGGCCTATCTCATTTGAAATTTGTCTGCCTAGCTTTATTATTGCTTTTAAATTGAACAGTTTAGTGAAAATATTGCTCCACTATTTGCTCAGCTGGTAATGGGCGGTTGTACAAGTAGCCCTGCACTTTTTGACAGTTGCTTTCCCTTAAAAATTGCTCCTGTGCAGTTTCCTCTACGCCTTCAGCAATCACTTCTAGCCCTAGGTTTTGGGCTAATAAAATAATTGTTTCGACAATCGCTTTATTTTTTTGATCCTTCTCAATATCTGTAATAAACGACTGATCTATTTTGATAATATCGATTGGATACTCCTTTAAATAGCTGAGCGATGAATAGCCTGTACCAAAGTCATCAACCGATACATATACACCGAGCTCTTTTAAGCGACGTAAAATAGATGTTGTTTCATATAAATCTGACATGGAGCTTTCCGTAATTTCAAGTTCTAAATAGCGTGGTTCAATATTATACTCTGTTAATAATGCTGCAACGCGATTTACAAAATCCTTTTGCTTGAACTGCTTTGGTGAAATATTAACAGCGATGCGCACCGGTTTAAAGCCACACTCTCGCCACTCTTTTTGATATCGGCAAACGCGTTCTAAAACCCACTCACCAATACTAATAATCAGACCAGAAGATTCAGCAATTGGAATAAATTGAGCTGGTGATACCATACCAAATTTTCTATTTTTCCAGCGGATAAGTGCTTCAAAGCTATCAATTTTATTTGTTTCTAAATTCACTTGTGGCTGAAAATAAATCGTAAATTCGTTTAATTCAATTGCTCTGTGTAAATGGGCTTCCATTAGAGCTTCGTTAGGGAAATAATGATTTAATTCCTCACTATAATAACAATAATGTCCTCTTCCATTATTTTTCATATAGAACAAAGCTTGATCAGCTTGATGAAGCAATATATCTAAATCTCTTTCTTCAATTGTCGCTAAGGAGATTCCTACTGAAGCAGTAATAAAATATTCTTGATTATCTACAATAAACGGCTCTTGCAAACTTTGTAAAATATTGTATGCAATCGTCTCTACTTCATCTAACTCTTCATAATGGAAAATGATTACAAACTCATCCCCGTTATGTCGAAACACTTCACAATACTCACTACGCAAGCCTTTAAAGCGCTCACTAACCTCAAATAATAATTGATCTGAGCGCTGTTTGCCTAAAGATTCGTTAAATTTTTTAAAGCGGTCTAAATCCACAAGTAGTAATGCAATATTCGATGTTTTTTTGAAATTATCTTCATCTGTCCATTGCTTATTTAGTGCACGTCGATTGTAAAGCTCTGTTAATTCATCGTAATAGGCTGAGCCCATAATATGCAAACTTTGTTCATCTATAATCGGTGATGCAACTAAAGAGCGCATAATAACAACAATGTATTCCTCGTCCTGCTCTATAATTGTTTGTAATACAACCGCTATTTCTGCATCATCAATTCTAATTCTTTTTATTTCTTGGTCATTTTGTAAAATGAACTGCTTTACTTCAGGCCAATTTATTTGATGAAAAAACTGCTCGGCATCCATTCCCTCGTTAAATGAACAATTAAATAAATGGACTGCTTTACAATTCGCACACTGAACAACATATTGTTGCTCAGTGTGTTGTAAAACTACAATTGCATCAAATGGATTTAGTTGAATAATTCTTTCGAGCAAATTGCTCATATTCTGCTTCATCATGTTGTTCTCGAATCCTCCAGACAAATGTTATTTCGCGTCTGCCTATTCCTCAAGTTTGACTGTACCAATCGCTTCTTTTAAAAATAGCTCCTGACTGTTAATGCGCTCTACGCCCGTATATCCTTCTTTATAATGATATTTGCCATTTGCATCTTGAATACGCGCCTTTTGATTATCTTCTAATTGCAAGTCCATAATATCCATAATGCGTTGTTTAATATCCATTGAATAAATTGGGAATAAAATTTCTACACGATTCACCATATTGCGCGTCATCATATCTGCAGACGATAAAAATAGTTTGTTTTCCCCGTTGTGATGGAACCAAAAAATGCGTGAATGCTCTAAAAAGCGTCCGACAATACTCGTTACGCAAATATTTTCGCTCACACCTTTTATTCCTGGACGCAAGCAGCAAATACCACGAATAATTAACTCAATTTTCACTCCCACTATTGAAGCCTCATAAAGCTTTACCATTAAGTCCTTATCTGTTAATGAATTCATTTTCGCTTTTATAGAGCCATTGCCGTACTTTTTATGACTACGGATTTCCTCATCAATTAACTTAATAAATTCATCTCGAATATCATAAGGCGATACAACTAAATGATGGAATTGTGGCTTTTCCGTATAACCGCTTAAATAATTAAAGAAGTTCGTTGCATCAATACCGAATTCTTTATGCGATGTAATAATGCCCATATCCGTATAAATTTTAGCTGTTGCGTCATTGTAGTTTCCTGTTCCTAAATGTACAAAGCGCTCAATTTTCCCAAGTCGTCTGCGCACAACCAATGTAATTTTAGAATGGGTTTTTAAATTATTCATCCCATAAATAACTAAGCAGCCTGCCTGCTCAAGTAACTTTGCCCAATGCACATTATTTTCCTCATCAAAGCGAGCTTTTAACTCTACTAAAACTGTTACCTGCTTGCCGTTTTCTGCGGCCTGCTTCAACGCTTGAATAACTGGAGAGTTTCCACTTACTCGATACAATGTTTGTTTAATTGCTAGAACGGATGGGTCATTCGCTGCTTCTGTAATAAAATCAACAATCGGCACAAATGATTCATACGGATGATGGAAAAATAAATCTTGCACTAGAGCCTTTTCGAATAAATTCTCCTCGGAGCTTAAATCTTGTGGTGGCTGTGGAATAAAGCTTTCGTACATTAAATGTTCGCGCCCCTCAGAAATAGCTTTAACAAAGGAAAACATAAATGTTAAATCAAGTGGTCCGTCAATTTTAAATACGTCAGATTCTTCGATTTCAAATTCCTCTAATAAATATTCAAGCACATCGTCGGCCATTTCACCATCTCGAACTTCTAGACGGCTTCCAACGCCCCACTTGCGCTTCTTCAACTCTTTTTCGATTTCCACTAATAAGTCTTGTGCGCCTTCTTCGTGAATCGTTAAATCTGCATTACGAGTTAAACGGAAAGCCTGTGAGGATTTCACTTTGTAGCCATAGAACAGCTTATCAATTTGGCTCATAATCACATCTTCAAGCAAGACATACACCGTCTCACCATTATTGCTAGGTACTTGAATAACACGTTCTAACACAGATGGCACTTGAACGATGGCAACTTTATCGAAATGCTCCAACTCTGTATCATTGTTATTTTCTAGCATAACAAGCAGGTTTTGTGTACGACCTAAAAGAGTTGGAAAAGGACGATAAGCATCTACTGCAACTGGTGTCAGTACAGGGAAAATCGTTTCTTCGAATAGCTCATGAATGTATTTCTTTTGCTCACTAGTCAATAACTTTAAATCGCGAATAAAAACATTTTCTTTCGACAGCAGCTCATCAATTAGGTGGCGATACACTTCCATTTGACGACGAACCAATGCCTGTGTGCGCTCGGCAATTTTTGTTAATTGCTCTTTAGGTGTTAAACCAGATTTATTCTCTGCCTTATGAAAACCTGCTCTTACTTGATCTTGCAGACCTGCTACACGCACCATAAAAAACTCATCCAAGTTAGAACTAAAAATGGCTAAAAATTTTAAACGTTCAAGTAGTGGGTTCGTAATATCTTCTGCTTCTTCTAGTACACGTTCATTAAATGCTAGCCAACTTAACTCGCGATTATTATAATATTCAGGCTTACTAATCTCTTCAAGTAAAGCTTCGTTCGATATGTTAGTATCTACATTTTCATGATTATTATTCATTTGCTCTGTACTAAAATTTGCTGGCATTATTCGTTCCACCCTTCCACTTCAAATTTAATTTTTAAATCGCACTTAAATAAGCGTTCAAGATGCTTTTTATGTCTATTCGCTTGATATTCCTCTGCAACAGCGTTTCTCTTTGTTGTGACGATACAGACGATTTCTTCATCTGTTTTTTCAAGTGTCACTCTGCTAGCCGCGTTTCTTTTCGAAATATTCAAGCCATAAACAAACTTTAAAATTGCGCCGAAATCACGTAAATCCTTCTGTTCTTCCTTGGAAAACCAGTTAGAAAACGGCTGTACAAAGCGCTCAAAATACTCTTTATTTTTATAAGAAGCTAATAACGCTATTTTCATTCGCTCTATTTGTGTTATCCCTGGTATAGCCTGATTGGCAATTAAGTAAAACGTGTGCTGGCTTGCTGAATCAAGCTCAATATACTCGCCTATCGCATATAGCTTGGCGGCACGTTTAATAAGCTCCAAATGGGCTTCATTATAATGAAACACTTCTAAATGACAGACCTCTCGATATAATTGCTCTGCTAAATTACTTAGTAGTATGACTTCTTCTTCGGAGCGCCCATACTCAAAGGCGATGCGGCGAGCATTAATATTAAATACATTATATTTATCGAAGGCGGTCACATTACTGCCTGCAACTCGATTAATAATTAAGCCTTCACGCAGGCCTTTTTTACTTATTTGGAAATGCTTCGAGTTCACCACTTCCATTAATGCGGCAAATGCTTCAAGTGCAAGCACAATAATATCCGCGCGATCTGCAGATAGGCCATCTAAGTTTTTCAGTTGCTCATAGCTCATACTTCCAAGCTCCAATTTCAATGTGTCAATATTTTGCTTCGTCATTTCAAAATGATGTACGTCTGAAATCGGATAATCTATTTTTTGCTGATATACCTGTCCAATATTCCGGCTACTTCCCCCGATTCCGATAATGGGTAAAGTCACATCCACAATCCATGGCAATGACATAAATTGCTGACGTAGGAAACTGCGCAATCGCTTCTTTTCTTCCTCCGTAATAATTGTGTTTTTGACATAGTTTTGCTTGAGCGATACTGTTCCAAATGGAAAGCTATGTGTTTTAAGTAGCTTTTTGTTTTTAAATAAAGTAATTTCTGTAGAACCACCGCCTATATCGATTGTTACTGCTGATGGTGTAGACATTGAATTAACAACAGCTAGAAAGCCAAAGTATGCCTCCTCTTCCTCAGATAAAACATCCACCGTCATTCCAAGCTGCTGTTGCATTCTTTGTACAATTTCCGTATTATTCGTCGCCTGACGCACTGCAGCAGTTGCCGCAATTTTAATGTCCTTAATATTATAATCCTCTAAAATTTGTTTAAATGACTGCAATAAATCCTGTAATAATTGAATGCCTTCCTCAGACATTTCGCCACTTGGTAAAATATATGTACGCAGTCTTGCAACCTTTTTCATATTTCCGAATTCTCGTAAACCTTCATCCTTGCTATAACGATACATAACGAGACGGACAGTATTTGAACCAATATCAATAATCGCTGTTCGCATATCTTTCATAAATCTCGCTCCTTTTCATCTATTCAAATTATTCGTCATATGCTTTAACATTTTTTATGCGAAATAGCTACTTATCCGTCAATTATTTTTGATTCGTCATTTGAATCTACTACGTCTTTGTTAATGTAGATGTCCAAAAAGCCGGGATAGCTTGCATTTTGGATAATTTCGGTAGTGCTGCTTCAAAGAATTCACTTGCAAAAGGGTTCTTTGAAAAGGGATAAACACTAGGTTTAGCAGCCTATTTTTGAATTTAAAATAAGCGTAAGCTCATTTTTCACTACACTGAGGAGAAGTTCGTTGTTTGAAACAACCACTAGAAATTATGTACCTTTCGCCTTGCTTTATATACCAAAATGATGTGCTTCTACGGTTACTTGCCGTAAAATTACCGCTTTATCAAGATAAAAAAGTCGGAATACCTTTATGTAAGCATCCGACTTTTCATTTACGTATCAATGATAGGTGCTCACTACAAAATAAATTGATCTACACGTAAAATTAGCTCTGCGATTTCTGGCTTTGAAATTTGATCCTCGGCACCAACCTGATCTCCTTTATGTCGCAAATCATCTGTAATTAAGCTAGAGAATATAATAACAGGTAATATCTTTAAATCAGGATGTGTTTTAATTCGCTTCGTTAAATGATGTCCATCCATCTGTGGCATTTCAATATCTGTAATGACTAGCTGTACATGTTCAGCGATATTTCCGCCAGCCCTAGCTAACGCTTCTAAATAATTTAAAGCGTCTTGTCCATTTTCAAAAAAATCAATATTATCGTAGCCAGCTTCATGCATCGTATCATGTAGGAGCTTACGCAGTAATGGTGAGTCCTCCGCAATAATAATTTTCTTTTCGGAACGCTCGCGCTTACCTAATTTTTTCACTGCCTCCACGCTTATACCTGAATCTGGGTTAATATCTACCATAATTCTTTCAAAATCAAGCAGTAGAATCATCTCATCATTATGCTTAATAACACCAATAACTTGCGAAACTCCACCTTGATACATATCGGACGGCTTTTCAATTTGATTCCATGAAATGCGATGAATTTGTGTCACATTGTCCACATGGAATACGACGCGCTGCTTATTAAACTCCGCAACGATATATTTTTGCTGTGGACCATGTTGTAAATGATTCAGCCCTAATACCTTTAACATATCGACAACAGGCAGCACCTCACCGCGCAGTTGAATAATCCCTTCTACATGCGCGTGAGCATGTGGAATAAATGTGACAGGTATCGGTTGAATGATTTCTTTCACTTTAATAACGTTAATTCCAAACTTATTATTGGCCACTTCAAATTCAACGATTTCTAATTCATTAGTACCACTTTCTAATAAAATACCTTTATGATCCAAGGTCGCTCGCCCCTCTCTTAAAGCCCCTATTTTTATACTCCAATTGTATCACAGCAAGGCTATTTGTCATATCACCGTTTTTAATTTTTACAATTACTATACTTTTTTAAGCATGCTTAAATTGAACTATCTAGAAAGGGTAAATCTTATTACTAATACAATTGAAAATTTTACTTTACTCGCTCTTTTAGAAATTAAAAGAATAAAGAGTTGTCTGAAAATAGCGTGCTACTTTCAGACAACTCCAAAATTACATAAACATATTAGCAATTAATAAAACGATTAAACCTGTAAACCACATTAATGTCGTGGGAACCGACCAAACTAAAATTTGCTCTCTCACATTAGTAATACCTGACATACGGTTTACAACCCAGAAAAGGCTATCATTAAAGTATGAAAATACTAATGCCCCCATCGCCGCTGCTTGAGCAGCCAGTGCCATATTAACATCCATTTGCGATAAAATCGGTGCTGAAATAGAGGCAGCCGTAATCATCGCCACAGTACCACTTCCTTGCACAAGGCGAACGAGTGAAGCGACGAAGAACGGAATTAAAAATGCTGGCAATGGTAATTCAGCAATTAAATTGGCAATATAGTCACCAGCACCATTTTCACGTAATACGAAGCCTAATGCCCCTCCTGCCCCTGTGACAAGAATAATAATACCTGCCGACTGAATGCCTTCCTCCATACGCTCAAGCGTTTCTGAGCGCGAAAGATTTCTCGCCAAGCCGTATATTGCGAATAATAAACCGATAGCAACTGCGATAATTGGCTTACCTAAAAAGATTAAAATACCGTAAAAGCCATCTACTAATTCTAACGCAGCCAAAGTTGTATTTAAGAATATTAAGATAATTGGAACTAAAATAGGCAATAAGGATAACATTAATGAAGGTAGTTCCTTTGTTTGCTCCCTTTCATCTATTGCATCGAGTAATTCAGAATAACCAACCTTTTCCTTTGGACGAATAAAGCCTGTTTCAGATGTTTCATCTGGTAATTGATAAATTTTATTGCCTAACCATTTTGCATAAAGAATACCGACAATCATCAATGGTATACCGAATAATAAACCGAGACCAATCATAATCCCAATGTCTACGCCAAAGATTCCAGCAACACCAAGTGGTCCAGGTGTTGGCGGCACAAGTGAATGCGTAATAACAAGACCTGAAGCCAGTGCAACACCAATAGCAATAACAGATTTTCCTGTTTTCTTTGATAATGATTTTACTAATGGATTTAAAATAATAAATGCTGAGTCAACGAAAATTGGAATTGATACGATAAACCCTGCAATTCCCATCGCCCATTCCTCTTTCTTTTTTCCAACAAAGCGAATTAAAGCATAGGCTAGCGTTTCAGCAGCGCCCGAAACCTCAAGTATTCGTCCCATCATTACACCTAAACCGATAATAATACCGACAGAGGCAAGCGTACTACCAAAACCTGCTGAAATTGTATCTGCGACAGCTGCTGGCGCCATTCCACCTACAATCCCTGCGATAGATGCTGCAATAAGTAACGCTACAAATGCGTGAACTTTCGTTTTTAATACTAATAAAATTAAAGCGATAACACCGAGTAAAAGCCCGGCCATTAACTGAGTACCTGATACTGTGTCCATCATAATCCCCCTTAAATGTAAGTGTTTTCATTGTTGTTCAATGAAATGGAGCTATCTGAAAATAATATTTCAGACAGCTCCACTCATCGAGAAGAATGCCATCTAAATGCAAAATTATAAATTATTTTTTGTAAAATTAGGTGCATATTGTGCTGCAACTTTAATACATTCTTCCATGCTGACACTTTCAGCAACATTTTTCCCTGCGATATCAAATGCCGTACCGTGGTCAACAGATGTACGTAAAAATGGCAAGCCATTTGTAATGGAAATTGTACGGTGGAAGTCTGTCATTTTTGCTGCAATATGTCCTTGGTCATGGTAAAGAGATAATACCGCATCATACTTTCCGTTTAATGCTTGGAAGAATACAGAGTCCGCTGGCACTGGACCAACTGCATCAATACCTTCCACGACAGCAGCTTCAATACCCGGTTTAATTTCTTTTACTTCTTCCCAACCAAATAATCCATTTTCACCGCTATGTGGGTTTAAGCCTGCTACTGCAAAGCGGCGATTTTCTACACCTAAGCGTTGTAACGCCTTGTCGCAGCGAATTAAATAATCACGTACACGCTCCTTCGTCATTTGGTCAATTGCATCCTTTAATGAAAGGTGACGAGTTAAGAAGAAAATTCTCATTCCTTTTACTTCAAACATTGTTAATGGGTCCTGTGAACCTGCTAAATCTTCCAGCATTTCAGTATGTCCAATATATGGGACTTTGGCAGCCTGTAAAGACTCTTTATTAATAGGTGTTGTTGCAATTGCTTGTACTTCATCCGCCATGGCAAGCTCCACCGCTTTTTTAATATATTCGAATGCCCCTTGCCCACCTTGCGCCGACACCTCGCCATATTGTAATTCATCAATATTAATATTATTTAAGTTAATCACATCTACGGTACCAAGCTCATATTTGCCCTCAGATGGTTTATTTACTTCATTAATTTGCAAATTAGCTCCTACGATTGCAATTGCTTTTTTAAGCACTGCTGTGTCGCCAATTACGAGCGGCTTACACACATCGTATATATCAGCTTTTGTTAAAGATTTCATCGTAATTTCTGGTCCAATGCCTGCTGGATCTCCCATTGGAATCCCAATAATCGCTCTTTCGTTTGCCATGTTTTATTCCTCCTAATTTTTCGCTTTAAAGTTTTTTATCATGCGTATTGATTAACCTTTATTTTACAAATAATACTTAACAATTCATTAATTTCAACTGAGGGGTCGCTTTCCTCGTGATGCGGCTTCAACGAATTTATTTCGGTAAATGCCTAATAAAAAGCGTTTCTCCCTAAAAAACACGCTAATTTATAGACAATACTTATATAATCAACACACTTGACTTTCTATTAAAAAAATTTTTGCTTCTTCTCTTTCACTAAGCAGAAACACCGCTAAACCTTATACTAAAACGCCATCACCAGCATCTAAGTTAATTAGATGACATGGCAATTAAATGGCGTACACTTGTATAAATCGCCTTTTTATCGCCTGCCATACCGCCTTTTGTTACAAGTGGGATACCATCGAAATGTCCCCCAATAAATTGGCCATAGGCAATTAACGGTAATACTTCATCATTTAATTTAATACCCTCTGCTCCGCCAATTGAACAAATGGAGGCTGTAACATCACCACCACTTGAAAAGCAACCGCCAATTTCAAACTCGCTTTTTTCAATGACAAGTCTTGTAATTTTCCCTAAACCATCCGCGATTCTTTTAGCTAAAAATTCCTGGGTCATACCTTGTTGCTGTGCAATATCCTTTAGATTTAATGGCTCTGAGCCGGGAATATAAGTAGTGATAATAATAATTTCCTGCTGCTGCATTTCCTTGAGCGCCATATCGACAACCTTTTGTACTTCCTGTTCCCAAAGCTCCACACTTCCAGTTAATTGTGCTGTTTCCACATAAATTGGCTGTGCATCTGTTTTTTCAAGTAAATAATGGAGCTGATTTGCGCTATTCGTTGTCACGCTCCCCACTGTTACGATAAATTTTTTATTAGATAACGCATTACTGAAATAGGCTTTTGAATATGCTGCTGTCAATGGACCTGGGTCACATGGAATCATTTGTTGATTTTTTAACATTGCCATAGCATTCGCAATTATTTCAATATCCTCGTTTATCACTGCGTCTACTACAAAAACGCGACTTCCTACAGCGATTGATTGCTCGAAGGCTTGCGCTAATGTTTTCTCGCCTTCTAGCACGATATTTAAACCTAGATGGGTGACTTTATATTTGCTTTGTTTTTCCACAATATTTGGTACGTAAGATTGCGTTAAAGGAGCCACAGGGTCTTTTGCTACGTCAGTTGCTTGTAAAGGTATACCATTTACCAATAAATAGCCTCCAGACACTACACGTCCCGAATCTGGAAAGGACGGTGCAATAACCGCAATTGCTGTTTCACCAAGGTAATCAAGTACCGTATCAATCTCGACACCAATATTTCCTCTTACCGTGCTATCAATTCTTTTACAAACAACTTCTACTCCCCATGCAGACAAGTTTTCAAGCACTTTTGAAACGCGCATCTTTGCTACATTACTATCTGCATATCGGCTATCCGTATCTACACAAACCGAACGCTGTGTATGAGGAGGCATTTGATTAAAATGTACCATCGTAGATGTTTGAAATCCTGATTTTGTCAAACGAACACCCGTTGCATTTGCTCCTGTTAAATCATCTGCAATGACGCCAATTTTCACCATTCTTCCCCTCCTTCTGCAATTATCACTTCACATTTCTCTTTTAATGTTTCCATATAATGAGCTGGTATTCCGTCATCTGTAATAATTCCATCTATGCTAAATAAATCACAAACTTTTGCTAATGATTTTTGATCAAATTTACTTGAATCTACTACAAGCAAAGTTGCTTCAGCACATTCAATCATTAATTGCTTCATAGAAGCCTTTTCAAATGTTGGCGCAGTAATTCCAGCATCTATATGAACCGCATGGGAGCCTAAGAAAAACTGATCTACATGAATATTTTTCAATACTTGCTCTGTCAAAGGACCGAAAATTGCACCTGTATTATTTTGTAATTCTCCACCAGTCACTATTACCTTAATATCCGAATCCATCAATTCAACTGCAATGCGTATATCATTTGTTAGAACAGTTAAATTACGCTTACCTTTTAGACGCTTTGCAATTTCCAAATTTGTTGTTCCTGCATCGAGCAAAATCGTAGAATGATCCTTTATATATTGCAAAGCAGTTTGAGCAATTCGCTTTTTTTGCTGGCTATATTTTGTTTCTTTAATTTGAAATGAAACTTCGTTAACAAGAGGCTTGTTTAACACCGCACCACCGTGTGTGCGAATAATTTTCTCTTCTGCCTCTAAAATATTTAAGTCTCGTCGAATCGTCATAGCGGAAACATTTAATTGCTCCACTAACTGATCGATTTCTATTTTCTCATTGACATTTAATTGTTCCAAAATCAGCTCTCTTCGATCTTTTGGTTGCATAAAAAGTACTCCCTTCGGTAATTTCGAACAACTAATAATTATATTATGTTCGTTTCAAACAAAATAATCAATAGTTTTTTATTTATATGTTCATTTCGAACATATTTTTTATCTTATAATACTATCAATTACGCCTCGGCGTAATTGCATCCAGATTTTTCGAGCAAGCTCGAAAAAATCTGTGACATCCGCCGGGGGCTTTATCATGATTCGGCAGATGTTTGAACACTCACTGAATAAAAGCATTCATCTCGCCATCTGTGAAGGTGAGAGTTTTCTGCTGAATCGTGACAAATTCCAACAAAACAGCAGAGAGCCATCTGAAAAGTGCGCCAACGCGCCGCTTTTCGGATAGCTCTCCTCCCATTCATTTAATTAGCATGCATTTGATAATATTTGATTAATGCCTGTGTTCCTTTGTCCCCATATCCCTCTGTTAATAAAACATCGTACATTTTTTTCGCTAAGTGTAAACCCGGTAATTGTAAATTCATTTTTTCAGCCTCATCTAAAGCAATTTTCATATCTTTTATAAAATGCTTTATATAAAAGCCTGGTTCTAAATCTTCTTTTAAAATACGTGGCGCTAAATTGGAAAGTGACCATGAACCAGCTGCTCCTGATGAAATCGATTTTAATACTTCCTCCATCGTCAAACCAGCCTGCAAACCATAAATAATGGCTTCACATGTGCCTAGCATTCCACCTGCAATAGCGATTTGATTACACATTTTTGTATGCTGACCTGCACCAGCCTGTCCTTGGTATACGATATTTCCTCCGAATGCCTCTAAGATTGGGCGAATCGACTCCACAATATTTTGATTACCACCAACCATAATTGATAGCGTGCCGTTCTGCGCTCCAATATCGCCTCCAGATACCGGTGCATCAATACTATGTATACCCTTTTCTAGTGCTAGCGTGTACAATTTTTTGGCTAACGTTGGTTCAGATGTTGTCATGTCTACGATAATTGCACCTTTTTTCGCCGTTGATAAAATACCGTTAGCTCCGCAATACACTTCCTCTACATCTTGTGGATAACCGACCATTGTAAAAATAACCTCTTTGTTTACCGCCGCCTGTGCGGGTGAATCTGCCCATTCCGCCCCTAGCTCTATTAACGGCAATGTTTTTGCTTTTGTCCTTGAATAAACAGTTACTTCGTGTCCAGCATTTAATAAATGCTTAACGATGCTCGCCCCCATAACACCCGTTCCAATAAACCCAATTGTTGCCATAATCAAATCCTCCTCATAATTTCTAGGCTTGTCATAAAAAGCAGGCTAGCATCCCGCTTCTTGTAACAACTCTTTTCTATTTTGTAGAAATGCTCGCCATCTAAAAAAGATAGACATTCAATAAAAAGTAAATTTTTGTTACGCTAAAAATAGTTATATCTTTTTGGACAATTCTCTCCTCTATACTGTACTGCAAAAAGAGGAATTATTATAGTAGCTAAACAAAAAAAGAGCAGAAGCTTGAATTTGCTTCTACTCAAAAAGGGGGAAATGAGAATGTTGCTGTGTTCATTCATACTATTCCCACGATTTCATAAAGTTAAACATGATTTATAAAAATTATATTTTAATTCATTAATTGATCATCTAACATATTTTGATTTTCTTGCTTTTGCTTTGCATATTTGTTCATCAATCGATCTAGTTGTCTACTCAAGCGAATTGTTTTGGCATTTCGCAGTCCGTTTTCAATCCCCGAACGAATCATCTGTTCACGCGTGCGTTCAAGCTGCTTTAAAATACCTTCCTCCACTTTTGTCCCCCCTATTCATTGATCCAAATAACTTGCCTATGTTCTAGCAATATCTAAATAAGTAAATATAATATTGCCTCCCTGCTTTGCCTCTCCTCTAAAATGTTTAAAATCAGGCTCACTTACTAAAATTTGGCGAAAAGCTAAAAAATCACTTTTTTCTATTTCTATTGATTGTACTTCCCGATTTCTTAAATCATTAATCATTTTTCTATATACTTCCATGGAAAATTCATATCTCCTTCAAAATAAATTTCTTTTTCCAGGTTCATTTACTTTAAAATCATTTTATTGCTATTATACAATATTTCCCTACAAAATACAGCTCTATTTAACACATTTTAGTAAAATAATACAAGCCTTACCGATATAATTGATTTCTATACTATTATTATGTTATTCTTAAAAACAGTTATGGTAATGACGTGAATTATGAAGTCATTAAAGGAGTTGACTGCCTGTGAAAATTGCCGAAGTTGGAAATATCATTGAATTTAAGGATGGCTTACAAGGTATTGTTGAAAAAGTAAATGAGAATTCTGTTATCGTTGACTTAACCATTATGGAAAATTTCACGGACCTAGAAATAGAAGAAAAAACAGTCGTTAACCATAAACGCTATAAAATTTTATCTTGATTCAGCACATGTTTCTTTGCTGTTTCAATATGTTTATCGAATGCCACAAGGTTTGCTACAATCGGCTCTTATAAGCCTTGTTTAGTATTATATTATGGCATTATTTACAATTACTATACCTACATTGTTTAGAAAAACTCCCTTTCGTCATAAAATTGATGATGAAGGGGAGTTTTTTTGTTAGTATTACGTTAGGAGGTTGATACATTTTATGAAATTCATTAAACAAGCTCCAGTACTGTTGCTTTCTTTAATTTTCATGTACGCAATGCTGTTTTATACATTTTCTGAAAAAACGATTTTCTGGTATTTATACACATTCACTTTATTAGTCGGTATTGCCATTTCACTCGTAACAGAAAAATTTGAAGATAGCTTACCTACATGGCAATATTTAATATTCGGTATTGGTTATGGCACAATCACATATGGTATCGTCAAAGCAGGCTATTTAATATTGCCACTAATAAGTCCGAATACTTCGCAACAAATTGCTAGCTTCTTAGGAAAATATGGACCATCTACAGTTTGGCATTATTTACTACTTATCTTTATTATCGTTGTTGGAGAGGAAATGTTTTGGCGGGGCTTTGTTCAACAACAATTAAAGCGATTTGTTAAAAGTAGCTATGCGGTTATTATTACTGCTGCCCTCTTCTCTATTTCGGTCGCTATTAGTGGCTTCATCCCCGGTGTAATCGCAGCCTTTGTTGCAGGGCTATTATGGGGCGCTCTATATGAATGGAAAAAAAGCTTACCGCTAATTATTGTATCTCATGTTGTCTTTGTTTTATTATTATTCTTAGTTTTACCACTCACATAATTGCTTTTTTGCAGGAAACTTATTTTAATTAAGTACGTCCTTATACTGTAAGGAGGAATGTTAAATGAAAAAATATTTATTAATTCTCTCTATTTTAACTGCTCTATTATTAGCAGCATGCAATACAGAGTCAAAAACAGAAGAACCATCGCCAAACATTGATTCGAATGGTGCAACAAATGAAGAACCTAACAATCAAGAGGAAATAGACGTTGATGGTACAGTAGAAGAAAATGAGGATGAAGAAGAAAATTCAGAAATCAGCACACCAGAAGAAAATTCATCTAGCAACGCGCAATCAATTACGTATAAATCCAATAATCAGGAAATAAAAGGTTCAACAATTAATGTAAAAAGCCCTCAGCAAGATTATTCTATAAACTTAATGGACGGCTTTACAATTACTGCTGAAGAGCCCGGTCGAGATATCGTAATGGCGGATATCGATCCAGATGTATCAATGCGTATCGAAGCGTTTCCAAAAGCAGACATAGCATTTGATGAATTACTCACAAATACAAGTGATGCAGTAAATGCCATTGCTCCTGAAGAGGGCTATAGTGAATACGATTTATCTCCGATTCAATTAAATGAGCAAATTACAAATATGCAGACATTTTACGTAGAATTGGAAGGCGAAACGGTACTGACGCTTTTATATGAATTGCCCGATAATTTTATTCGCTTAACGATTTTTGATAATCAAGCCGATTTAAAAGATGCGTTAGCACAAATGGGCTTAACAATTAAATAATGAAAAGATGTAGACTGTCCAAAAAGCCGAGCATAGCCGGCATTTTGGACAGCCTTTGCTTTCGACACATAGAAGATGTACTCCTACAGTAATCACAATAAATCGCCACTATCCTTATCCTCATCGCAAAGGGCGTGTCTCAAAATAACTTTTCAGACACGCCCTTTATTATTTTTTATTAAAATATTAACTAAAAAAGAATAAAAGGTGGCAAACACTAAAGTGAACGTCTTTTCAGACGCCTCCCTTTAGTATGATAAATCTTTCACTGATAAGCCTAATTTCTTTAGTAGCTCAATTGCTTGCTCCTTTTCCTCTGGGGATAATACACTTACTAATTCATGCAAATTTTTCTCATGCTGAGGAAATAGTTCTGCCATAAAGTCGGAGCCTGCCTCTGTAATTTCCGCATACGTTACACGGCGATCTTCTGCACAAGATACACGTTTTAAGTACCCTCTTTTTTCAAGCTTATCTACCACATAAGTAATCGAGCCACTTGCTAATAATATTTTATTCCCAATATGCTGTAATGGCTGTCTCCCTTTATGATATAAAAGCTCTAATACCGCAAATTCAGTTTGATTCAACCCGCTTTTTTGGCAAAAGTCATTCGTTATTTCATTAATTGCTTTATACGCACGTGATAGTACAATAAATAATTTTAATGATTGTTTAATTTCTTCTGAAGCCATGTAATCCATCCTTATCTGAAATCAATTACGCCTCCGCAAGCTATCGTTTATCCAATAACGTCACCTTCTGTAACAACGACTGACTATTTTTCGTCATCCAGCCATCTTTAAAAACCTGTGACATTCGCTCGGGGCTTTATCCTGCTTCAGCATGTTTTTAAATTGCATGCTGAAAAAACATTGCTGAAGCAAGATAATATATACAAAGCATTATAGCTATTGCTTGAGAGCCTTGTCCAATTTTTTAATCTTATTTTCTAAAAATAGGGCTTTTAAGATAGCGTAATTTAATAGATACTTTCTCTTAGTATTGATAACTACGACCAAGAAGCTGCGGTAAAATCAGACTGGTATCTGACTTTACCGCAGCCTCTTTCTGAAATCATCAAGTTAGGCTTATCGATTCATGTAATGGAATATTCATTACATATTTATATGGATCAACAGGAATCGTAAAGGTGAATTCTGTACCTATGCCTTCCTTGCTCCAAACATTAATATCGCCATTATGCTCCTCAATAATTTTCTTGACAAGAGGTAGACCAAGCCCAGAACCTTGCTTCTTTGTAGTGAAGAAAGGTGTAAATAACCCTTGCATCGTTTCCTCACTCATTCCGTAGCCTTCATCTTTAATAGTTAACTCAATATTGCCTTCCACATTATAGCCTAAAGCAATTGTGATAGTTCCACCTAATGGCATTACTTCAATTGCATTTTTAATAACATTTATAAGCAACTGCTTTAAACGCACTTCATTCCCTAGCATTTTGAATTCATCAACTAAAGAATATTGAAGCATTAATAAAATATTGCTTTGAATTGCTTGTGGCTGCATAAGGTCAACAATTTGTTGAATAGCTTCCACTAAAGAAATCTCTTCCATCGCATATTTAGGTGGCTTCGATAAATATAAGAAGTCCTCTAAAATAAGCTCTAGGCGCTCAAATTCAGCATCAATAATTGAAAAGTATTGCTTGCCATCTTCACTCATATTCAACTTTAATAATTCTAAAAAGCCCTTTAAAGAAGTCATTGGATTTCGTATTTCATGGACAATTGTCGCAACAAGCTCGTTTAAGTTCGACAGTATTTTTTCTTCTTCCAGATGTGTGTCCTTTATTTCAGCAGTCACCTCTTTAAATATTGTAACAATTATATTCGTAGAACTGATAGCGAGTGCTGTCAGTTCATAAGTCATTGCCTTCTCAGCAATACTACGCTCAAAAATGATAGTGCCTGTTGAGCTATGATCAATATTTTCAAGATACTCAAAAATTTGCTGCTTTGAAAAGCCTAAGTCGCACAACAACTGTTCATATGTTTGTTCATTTTTATACCCTAAAATTTCTAAAGCACCCTGTGTCATCCCTATAATATAGCCTTGCTTGTCCGACAAAATTGCATCGTAGCACGCACAGTCTATAATAGAGCATAGAATATCTTTAGTGAATAACTCGTCCTCATTGAAATTTGGACTTAGCCATACGATAATGGATTGTTCTTTTTCAAAATAACAACCAAATGCACTAGTAGAAATTGTATTATTTTCTACAATAATGTTTACATTACAAAACGCTATTCCTGAATACTTCACCTGTTTCATAAAAGCATCCCATGTTGCACTGGACATTTCATCAAGCATCAGCTGCTCTACCATATGATTCCAACTTAATAACTGCGCTGCTTCTTGATTCATTTTTTGAATTTGACCTGATTCGTGCATGACAATCATCGACTCTTTACACTCGTCAAAGAGTCTATCAAGCTTAGAAATATCAATATAACTCAAAGAAAACGAACCTCCTGTTGTAAAGTAATCGCGCTATCAATTAGTATGCTATTTATATCCTATTAACTATATTACATTTTTATTACCTAATATTCTATATTTTCCGAAAAATTATTTAGCAATAAAGACATTTTATTTTAATTTAGCAAATATTTTTTATCTTATAGTTAAATACTAATTTAACATTTAATTGAGCAAGTGTCCAAATTTTAACTAAATTAAATTGAATCTTTCAAAAGTTTTGATGGTACAGAGTTGTAATTGAACAAATAACTTTTCACTTACATATCTCAAAAAACTAGTAAGTTGTCGCCTTTTTGATACACTGCTACAATGATAAAGTGAATCTTCTGTCCGTAGGGATTGGAAGCTTCACTATTCGAGTTTTACAGACCGTCCTCCCACTTCATATTTTTATGTGGGAATCTTACAGCCTGTTAATACAAGGATAAATGTGAAGAGGAGAGAAATTATGAAAATTGTATTAGCAACATTAAACGCCAAATATATTCATACGAATTTAGCAATTCGCTACTTAAAAGCAAGTGCCTACCCTGAATTTATACCAGAGCTTGCTGAATATACAATTAAAGACCCCGCATTTAATATCGTTTCAGATTTATTCCAAAAGCAGCCTGATATCGTGGGCTTTAGTTGTTATATTTGGAACATTGAAGAAACGCTGCATGTAGTGAAAATGTTAAAAACTGTTTTGCCTAATACGAAAGTTATTTTAGGTGGACCTGAAGTATCTTATGACGTGCATCATTGGCTAAAAAATCATACTGAAATTGATTTCATCGTTATGGGGGAAGGGGAGACTTCCTTTAAGGAATTAATGCATTATTTCAATGGCAAAATTCCTTTAGAAGATGTACGTGGTATTTGCTATTTAGCAGAAGGCAAAGTAAAAATCCACGCACAACCAGCAAAAATTGATTTGCGTGAGCTCGCATCACCATTCCGCTTTGCTGAAGATTTACCTCATCTTGGCAAGCGTATCCAATATATTGAAACAAGTCGTGGTTGCCCTTTCCAATGCCAGTTTTGTTTATCGAGCATCGAAGTAGGTGTGCGTTATTTTAATCGCGAAAAAATAAAAGAGGATATTCGCTTTTTAATGGAGCATGGTGCGAAAACAATTAAATTTGTAGACCGTACCTTCAATATTAGCCGTAGCTACGCAATGGAAATGTTTCAATTTTTAATTGATGAGCACAAGCCTGGCGTTGTGTTTCAATTTGAAATAACGGCGGATATTATGCGTCCAGAAGTAATTCAATTTTTAAATGACAATGCGCCAAAAGGCTTGTTCCGTTTTGAAATCGGTGTACAGTCGACAAACGATTTAACAAATGAGCTTGTCAAACGTCGACAAAACTTTGAAAAATTAAAACGCACTGTTACGATGGTCAAGGAAGGCGGCAAAATCGCTCAACATTTAGATTTAATTGCTGGTCTACCAGAGGAGGATTACGCTTCCTTCCGCGACACATTTAACGATGTTTTTGCCATGCGCCCCGAAGAATTGCAATTAGGGTTTTTAAAGCTATTACGTGGGACCGGTCTACGCCTAGAAGCTAAAAAATACGGTTACACATACGTCGACATTGCCCCATACGAAATTTTTTCAAATAATGTGCTAACGTTTGATGATATCGTTCGTATTAAGCATGCCGAGGACGTACTTGAGAAATATTGGAATGCTCATCGTATGGATTTCACAATTGAATATTTAGTAACTGAAGTGTTCGAAACTCCGTTTGACTTTTTCCAAAGCTTCGGTACATATTGGGAAACACGTGGCTGGTCTCGTATCGGGCATCAGCTAGAAGATCTGTTCCGCCGCTTGCTAGAATTTTTACAAACAGTACCAAACGTCGATTTAGATATTGTACAAAATATTATGCAGCTTGATTACTTACAGGAGCAGCAATTCCAACCGCGTAAAATTTGGTGGAATAAGCGAGTAGATGACGTAGAGCAAAAAAATATTTATGCACAGCTCCGCCAAAACCCTGCTATCGCAGGACAAGAGTTTGCGGCAATGGGAATAACCGAGCGTGATTTATTCAAGCACTCGCTCATCATTCCAGCAACGATTTCTTATGGCGATTTCGTTAATGGTCAAATCACAAAGCACAAGGGCTATTTATTCACTTATTTCCGTCAAGGTCAGCAACCCTATTTTGCAGATATTAAGGCACTGTAGAAAAAAGGCTGTCGCGCTGCTGTTTGATTGAAATGTTCATCATTTATTAGGTAACTTTTTTGTTCTATTAGCAACTTCAAAAAAGGCTAACCAGAAAAATCTAGGCCACTGAAAAACTTACGTTTTTTCAACTTATAAGTGAATGTAATGTTAAAAAGGAGTTAATTCGTTCAAATTTGAACGAATTAACTCCTTTTTCAGTGGTATTTCTTACTCTGCTCCCTTCATTAAGGTTATAATTCTTTTGAGATTCATGGCGAATATGGTTGTTGCTCCTTGTATCTGCATACCAAATAGACCCGCGGAATTGGCTGTTTCATACCCGTGTCTATGTTTCAACTCACTATTTTTCGCCTCAATTTTATAGCGCGATGTTGCTTTTTCTTTAAATTCATCGCTATTTTGAAACGCTTCCTGCTCTTCATGTTCTGTTGATTTAATCGTTACGGAATAGGTTTTACTTTTCGCACCTTCCTTGTAACAACCTTCACGTAACGGGCAAACCTTACATTTTTCAATATCAAAGTAGTAAGTTTGTGCTTGGTTTTGCCCTTGGTTTTTCTTTCCTGTCCGTGCTGTTCGAATAGCCATATGCCCTGCTTTACAAACATACATCCCTGCATCTTTATTGAATTCAAACTCATCTTCTTTAGCACGACTTCCATGTGTGATTCGCGGATTTAATTTCGATACTAATTGAAGCTCGTTTTCTTTCGCATAGCGAATATTATCCTTCTCTGAATAAGCTGCATCCCCAATCACTGTGTCAATTTCCATACCTGTTTCCTGACTCTTTACATTTGATAACGCTACTATATAATAAAACAGCGATGTATTCCCAATTTAAATTAGGAATGAGTCGCTGTTTTTAAAGTATTATTTTATCTCTATGAAAGCTATTTCGTTGATTGGAGTGTAGGGCGCCGACTCCTGTGGGATTAGCGGGACAGGTGAGACCCCGCAGTGGAGCGAAGCGACCGAGGAGGCTCACCGCCCGCCCCACGGAAAGCGTGCGCCCGGAACGGAAATCAACCGTTTTAGCGTAATACCGATTCATGGGGACTTTTTCAGTGGCCTAGAAAAATCTGGCTAGCCTTTTTTCAGCCAATTATTACGCGTTCCTTGGGATAATGGTATTTTAATTTCTTCGTATTGCCACCTAAAGTATATAAAAATGAAATTAACCCAACACGACCAATAAACATTAAAATCATAATAACGATTTTTCCAAATGTCGATAAATCACTCGTAATGCCAAGTGACATTCCACATGTCCCGAACGCTGATGTAATTTCAAAAATTAGCTGTGTAGCCGTTGCATGAGGCTCCGAAATAAGCAGCATAATGGCAGCCAAAAACACCATGAAAAGCGCCAATGTAATCACAACAAAGGAACGGAATACATCAATCATATGAATTTCCCGCCCAAACACTTGAATTTCTTCTCGACCATTTGCATACGTAATTAAAAATAAAATAGCTATAGCAAAAGTGGTTGTACGAATTCCTCCACCAACAGAGCTAGGGGATGCCCCAATAAACATTAAAAAGCTCATAAAAAGGTCTGTCGCCTCACCGAATGTTTGCACATCATAGGTTGTCAAGCCTGCTGAGCGTGTCGATACCGAATGATACATGGCGGAAAATAAAGCCTCATGCCAAGTCATCCCTTTAAATGAGTGAAAGCTCTCAAGCGCTAGAATGCCTAATGAGCCGATAATAAATAATATCCCATATGTCGCTGTCGTAATTTTAGTAAACAGACTGAATCGGAATGTCCGGTCTTTTTTTGTTAAAAAAATCTTTAATTCAATTAAAACAGGGAAGCCAATTGCTCCAAGCACAATTAATAGCATGGTTACAAATTGAACGAAATAATCTAAATGAAACGGCTGCAAACTCATACCTGTAATGTCAAAGCCGCCATTTGTCGTTGCTGAAATCGATGTAAAAACACCATGTATTAAAGCTTCCTGCCACGTATCAAAATAACGTTGAAAGTGCAAAGTTAAAATTATCGCACCAGCAGCTTCAATGAAAAATAATATTTTTACAATCTCACGAATTAATTGAACAACCCCAGATAATTTGTATTGATTATGGTCAATCATAATCAACTGTCTTTCACGCATACCAATGCGCTTCCCAACAAGCAGCCAAATAAATGTCCCAAGTGACATAATGCCAATAGCACCCAACTGCAAAACGATAAGAAGCATAACAAGTCCAAATGTCGTATATGTTTCCGAAATATCAAAAACAGTTAAACCCGTAACACTTACTGCACTAACCGCTGTAAATAATGTATCTAAATAAGCTACCTCTATCCCTTCTCGATGTACCCCCGGGAGTCGCAGCAAAAAAAACGATGTAGCAATTGCTATAAAATAATACGACACAAGCAATTGGAATGGCGTAACTAATCTTAGTTGCTTTTTTTTCTTTTTCATCTAAATGCCCTTCCTTCTTTAGGTAGTCATTAGTATAGACAATGTAACGAAAAAAGAAAAGGGGCAATAGGAAAGTGATGGTATATTTCAACTTCTTTCAAAAATGTTCACTGGTGAGTTATCTGCAATTTTCATTAACTATTCTAACAATAAAAAAACAACTGCCGTAAAGTTTTTGTTCTTTGCTCGACAGTTGCTTTTTATTGTTTAAGAAATTTGTTGTTTTTTGTTTTTTGCTACACTGAAGAAATAGCCACCTGCTGCAATCGCAACTAGCACAATCCAGAATGTCGCCTTCCACACCGTTGAATGAGGGAAATCATGAGGGATTAATGCCACTTTTTCATGCGCTAATGTTAACACGACTAATTTTACTCCTACCCAGCCAACAATTAAAAAGGCGGCTGTTTCAAGTGATGGGAGCTTGTTCAAGATTTTCACAAACCATTGTGCTGCAAAACGCATGATGATTAAACCGATTAGACCACCTAGGAACATAACAGAGAACTGCCCCGCATTGATACCGCCAATGTGATATTCTGTTAAATGCGGTAATGTTACTGCAATTGCTACTGCTGCAAGCATTGAATCGATAGCGAATGCAATATCGGCTAGCTCTACTTTCACAACAGTCATCCAGAAGCCAGAGCCTTTCTTTTCCTTTACCTGCTCCTCATCCTTATCTTTCTTAAACTTCGCATCATAAATATGTTTGAATGAGATAAATAATAAATATGCTGCACCAAGCGCTTGAATTTGCCAATAGTTCACTAAAACTGTAATTAAAAACAATGCTGCGAACCTGAAAATAAACGCTCCAAATAATCCATAAAATAGTGCTTTCTTTTGTTGTTCCTGTGGTAAATGTTTGACCATAACCGCCATAACCACTGCGTTATCTGCTGCAAGTAAACCTTCTAATACGACAAGGACTAAAAGTACCCATGCATATTCTAATAAGATTGCTTCCATCATCAGTTCCTCCTCTAGTTATTGTATACCCATTTTCATGCACTTCGAATACCTTTTTAAGGCAACAAAAAAGACCTATGCCTAAAAAGCAGGCAAAGGTCTTGCTAAGCAAATTTCATTGCTATCACACCCGATGGCAGAGCCATGTAATGACGAATGTGAAGTAAGTTAGTTGTAGGCTGCTGTTAGATTCAACAGTCCTATCAATACTTATAGCTACTCCCCTTTGACATAATGTCAATGGATATTTTAATGTGTACTTAGTATAAGTGAAATACTATATTTTTGCAACAGATTTCTTTAAATGGCGTGTTTCTTTATCCATTAGGCTATAAATAATCGGTACAATTAATAAAGTGAGCAGTGTCGATGCGAATAATCCACCAATCACAACAATCGCCATTGGCTGATTTAGCTCTGTTCCCTCTCCTATACCTAATGCAAGCGGAATTAAGCCAAGCATTGTTGTTAAAGCGGTCATTAAAATCGGACGTAAGCGGTCACGACAAGCGCTTAAAATCGCCTCAAAAGATGGCTGTCCCTGCTCTTTTTGCTGATTAATATAATCTACAAGTACAATGCCATTATTCACAACAATTCCTACAAGCACTAATATACCAATAATTGCTGTTATACCAAGCAGCGTATTTGTCATAAATAGAGCGAGAGCGACTCCTATCACCATTAATGGCACACTAAATAGCATAACGAACGGATATTTCAATGATTCAAATTGTGCTGCCATAACGATATACACTAAAACAACCGCAAGTAGTATTGCCAATATCATATCGTTTTTTGCACTATCAAATAACTCTCTATCTCCACTAAATATTATGCGTGTTGCGTCATTCAATGCTACAGTGGCGATTGCTTTATCAACCTTTGATGAAATGCCACTTAATGATTCCGTCGTTGCATATTTAACGAAAAAGGCTACAGCCGAAGCTTGGTCTGAACGTCTAATAGCTGTCGCTCTTTGCGCTAGCTCAATCGTCGCAACATCTTCTAATTCGACAAAAAGACCTGCTGGGGTGCGTAGCTTCATGTTTTTTAACGCTTCAATATTCGTATTAAATGCATCACCGAAACCTGTTGTCACAGGTAGTACAACGCCATCCTCTGCAATAATTTGCGTCGTATAAAGACCGCGTGTCATGCTGCCTACCGCCTGTGCAATTTGAGCAGGTAATAGACCATAATCCTTTGCCTTCTTCGAGTTTACCTCTATCTGAACCTCCTCTACAATGCTATCTAAATCTGTCGTCACTTCGCTCACTGTATCAATTTCTCCTACAGCTTGTTGAATCGCTAGCACGGCTTCCTGTAATCGCGCCTCATTTGTATCGGTAACACGAAATGTCAATGTATTTGGGGTTGAACCAGAGGATGAGGCTAATGAAAATTTCATTTCTGCACGCTCTCCTATAATAGCTGCTAAATCCTGCTCCATCACTTCAACAAGCTCAAAAATTGAGTTGTTGCGCTCAGCAATTGGCACAAGCTTAATGTAAAGCTCTGCCTCGTTTGCCCTAACTGTACCGCGCGATATAGATTGCTGATTGCCACCAATTACGCTGACGACAACATCCACTTCCTGAAGCGGCTGTATATAATCTTCAATATCCGCTACGACACTCTCGGTTTGTTCGATAGAAGCGCCATTTTTCAACTGTACTTGCAATGAAACATAGCCCTCATCCGTTGAAGGTATAAATTCTGTTCCCGTACGATAAAGCATAAAGCTAGTCACTGCAAATAATAATGCAGTCGTTATTAATACGAGCGCTCGGTTATATAAGCCCCAGCGAATAAGTTTTTCATAAGCTTGATAAAATTTCGATTGCTGACGTCGCTCTATTAAGTTCGTCATTTTCGG
Source organism: Metasolibacillus sp. FSL K6-0083 (assembly GCF_038630865.1). Classification (NCBI taxonomy): domain Bacteria; kingdom Bacillati; phylum Bacillota; class Bacilli; order Caryophanales; family Caryophanaceae; genus Metasolibacillus; species Metasolibacillus sp. FSL K6-0083. Next base: position 1,670,314 of record NZ_CP152046.1, read on the forward strand.
CTTTAATAAATGACTAGCTAGCATCGGCACAACTGTTAATGCAACAACTAACGAAGCAAATAAGCTAAAGGCAATCGTCAAGGCAAACTCGGTGAAAATTTGCCCAATTAAGCCTGAAATAAAGACAACTGGTAAAAAAACAGCTACCGTCGTTAATGTCGATGCAATAATAGCAAGGCTTACTTCCTTCGTTCCATATAAAGTCGCCTCTCTCGGTGATTTGCCTAGTGCCATATGACGCTCAATATTTTCAATAACAACAATAGCGTTATCCACAAGCATCCCGATGCCTAACGCAAGAGCCCCGAGTGTCATAATATTCAACGTAAAATCAGCAAAATAAATGAGAACGAACGTCACAATCACTGAGTAAGGAATTGCAATACCGACAATTAAAGGGCTAATCAAGCCTCGTAAAAAAACAAATAAGACGAGCATTGCAAAGATACCACCAAATAATAGCGATGATGCGATATTATCAATGGCAATTCTCACATAATCACCTTGGTCAAATAATAAATGTGCTGTAACATCCGCATATTGAGGCTGTGCCAATAGCTTTTCTAAAGCCTCTTGAAAGGCGTCCGATACTTGCGCCGTATTGGCATCCGATTGTTGGAGTACTGAAATTAATAGTGCTGGATAATCATTAGCGCGTGTAATTGTCGTTTGCGGCTGTTCGCTTCGCGCTACTGTGGCAATATCTCGCAGCAGTAATGCTTCACCTGTCAACGGATTCACCGAAACAATAAGCTCGGCTATTTGTTCAGGGGAAGTCAACAAACTAACAATACGCGTTGTTAATTGCTGTCCATCTATAGATACTGTTTCACCAGGCAAAGAAATATTATTAGCCTGAATAAGCTGGATAATATCTGTTTGCGTTAATCCCTTTGCTTCCAATTGTCCAGCATCTAATACAATGCTAATTTCCTCTACAATTTTCCCTGATACATTAATGCTCGCTACGCCTTCTGTTCGCTTCAGCTCCTGCTCTAACGCCTCCGCCATTTGTCGTATATCGACATCCGCGCTCTCTGCCTGTAAGCCTAATTGAATAATCGGAAACTGCGATGGGTCGAACTTCATAAAGCTCGGCTTTCCAACCCCATCTGGTAGTGTTACCATTTCTAAACGTTGCATGATTTCCATCTGCATCACATTCATATCAGTCGTCCAGCTAAATTCAATAATCGTTAAATTAGCCCCTTCTTGCGCTGTAGATTGTAGCCGCTTAATACCAGGTAATGTTGCCAAGCTACTCTCCAAAGGCTTCGTCACTTTTTCACTCACCTCAAGCGGGCTAGCAGCAGGATAGCTTGCCACTACAACACCAATGGGCGGATTCAAATTAGGTATAAGGGTTACAGGTATTTTAAACAGTGAAACAAATCCTAAAATGATAACGAGCGCCATCGTTACTATGGTAAAAACAGGACGTTTCACAGAAAACTCAGTTATTCTCATGCATAATACTCCTTCATCTCAGTTACTCTATTTTCACCTTCTTGTTTCGTATTTATTCGACATGATGTGCGTGATTACCTGTCTAAAAAAGCACAGGCAATTATGCCCGTGCTTAGTTTTAATAAAAAGAAAAGTATTTGATTAGTTTGATTTATTAACTAATATCTTTTTGCATTCCTCTGACACCATAAATTTGAATTGCATTTATAATTACGGCAATGACGATAATCGACCCTTTTACAACTAATTGCATGTAGGAAGATACGCCGATTAATACCATTCCATTACTTAAAATTGCAATAAATAAAGCACCAATAAATGTTCCAACAATTGAACCTCTTCCCCCCGCTAAGCTAGTCCCTCCAATAATAACAGCAGCAATAACATCTAGTTCCCAACCGTTTGCAACAGTTGGGTTTCCAGACATTAGACGTGAGGACAAAATAATACCTGCTAAAGCAGCCAACATACCAGTAATAACAAATACTAATGTTTTTACACGTGCTACGTTAATACCTGATAATTGAGCAGCCTTAATATTACTTCCAACCGCATATACATATCGACCAAATGGGAATTTCACCAAAACAAAGTAAAATATCACGTAGAGTAAAACCATTAAAATCACAACAAATGGAATTGAACCAATAAATCCACTACCTATAAAACTAAAGCTTGCTGGAAATGGAGCAATTGGGAATCCACCAGTTATTAAATACGCCACACCTCGCCAAACTGATAACCAGCCAAGACTCGTAATAAATGTAGGAATACCGTAACGATTACGTAAAAACGCAATTGTCCAACCGCTTATTCCTCCTAGCATAATTGTTAAAATAATCGCTAGCCAAATATTTAAACTCATTGTAATAGATAAGTAACCTAGTACCGCGCTACTCGCAGCTACCAATGAGCCAACCGAAAGATCAATTTCAGCGGTTATAATAACCATTGTCATTCCAATCGCAATAATTGCTATCATCGACATCTGTCTTAACACATCTATTAAATTTGACGTTGTAAAGAAATTAGGAGCAATAAATGAAAAAATTAAAATTAAAAAAATTAATACACCTGTTAACCCTAAAATGTTGCGATTTTTCTTTAAAAAATCTGTCAATCTACTCTCTTTTCGCTCTATGACGACAGTTGCTTGTCCTTCCATTCTGCTCCCTCCATTATTGCTGTTGTTAACTCATTAACTGTTAAATCTTCATTCAAAATTTCATTTACTAATCGCCCTTTTTCCATAATAAGAATCCGATCCGCAATTTGAATAAGCTCTTCAATATCTGAAGACACGACAATTAATGAGATTCCTTTAGAGGAGATGTCCTCTAATAATTTATAAATTTGTCCCTTAGCACCGACATCAATTCCGCGTGTTGGTTCATCTAACAATAATACTTTTAAATTTTCGATAACAAGCCATCTTCCTAGTATGGCTTTTTGTTGATTTCCTCCGCTAAAAAACTCTATTTCCTTATCTGGTAAATTAGGGAAAAATCCTGTTTGTTTAATTGCTTGCTTTGAATATTTATCTTCCTTGCTGTTGCTAATTACAAATCTATTCGTAATCTGCTTCATAATTGAAACTACAATGTTTTCTCTGACGCTTCGTCCTAATAAAATACCTTCACTTTTTCTATCTTCGGTTACAAAGCCAATACCATTTTGAATCATTATATGCTGCTTAGGATTCGTAAATATTTTTCCGTTTAACTCTATTTCACCTTGCAAAATATAGTCATACCCAAAAATAGTTTTTAACAACTCTGTTCTGCCAGAACCCATTTGCCCTGTAACACCTAATATTTCTCCTTCTTTTAAATTAAAAGAAATATTTTCTATGTCTTTTGTTGTTAAGTTACGAATAGATAAAACATTTTTTCGGTTAACTTTATCAATTTTTTCCTTAGTATGAATCTTATTTACTGCACCTAGCATTAAATCTACCATTTCACTAATAGATTTCTCATTTACTTTATATGTCCCAATATTTTTTCCGTCCCTAAAAACACTGATGCAATCGCAAATTTCTGATAGTTCGTTCAATCTGTGTGTAATATAAATGATTCCTACACCACTCTCTTTTAAACGTGCAACAATCTCAAATAACTTTTTTGTTTCCTTTGCATTTAATGCAGATGTTGGCTCATCTAAAATTAGTATTTTTGCATCTAATGAAATAGCTTTGCATATCTCTACTATTTGTTGCTCTCCAACAGGTAAATTCTCAACTAATTCCCTAGAATCAATATCGACTCCAACACGTTTTAAAAGTTCATCCGAATCTGCATAAAGCTTGTCATAATCAATTATTTTTATCCCTGCATTTTTTACTGGATATCTGCCAGCAAAAATGTTTTCAGCAACACTTAGATGATTAAATAAACTAAATTCTTGATAAACAATTGAAATACCCATTTCCTTTGCTTTTTGTGTTGATTGAAATTTTATTGGAGATTCTTCTAGAAGAATCTCCCCTGAATCTGCTTGATACGCTCCTGAAATCATTTTTACAAGGGTTGACTTTCCCGCACCATTTGAGCCTAGAATAGCATGTACTTCTCCAGCATTCAGTTTAAAATCAATTTCTTTTAATACATCTACCGTACCAAAGCTTTTGCATATTTTTTTCATCTCTAGTAATGTACCATTCATGATTATCACCAAACTTCTACAAGTTTTTATACTTCTCGATATATTGTTCTAACTTCTCTTTATCCTCTTTCGTAAAGAAATCTAAGTCCACAACAATATTACTATCAACAGATTCACCTTTTAAAGCTTGTACTGCGGCTTTCACAGATTCATAGCCAATCTTTTCTGGGTCTTGAGTAGAAACTGCCTGATATGGATTCGCCGGGTCTAATAAAGCATTTGCTGACTGCAAGTCCATATCTGTCCCAAAGAATTTAATTTTATCTTGAAGACCTTTTGAAATAATCCCTTGAACTACCCCATGTGTTGTCCCACCATTTGCTGCCCACATCACATCGATATCTGGATTTGCTTGAATCATAGTTTCTGCAACAGACATTCCATTCTCAGGTCCATTGGCATCTTGCTGGCTAACAATTTCAATGCCTGGTACCTTTGTGATTTCTGATAAGAAACCCTCTGCTCGTTTAATTCCTACTTCAAACATCGAAAGTGTCACCATGCCAATTTTGGCTTGGCCACCTAATTCATTCTGTACATATTCAGCTACTTTACGGCCAGCTTGTGCACCTAATTCAAAGTTATCAATTCCAACATAATATTTCATTACGTCTTCATCAACATTTGTATTATAGTTAACTACTAATACATCTTTTTCTTGTGCACGTTTAATTGCTTCCACTGATGATGAGGAATCGATTGCTGAAACAATGATTGCGTCCATTCCTTGAGATGTGTATGTGTCAAATAAACTAGATTCTGTCGCTAAGTCTAAGTTAGAATTGCCGATTTTCAAATCAACATTATATTCTTTGGCTGCCCGTTCCATCCCATACTGAATTTGTTTAAACCATTCAACATCAGATTGCATTAGTACACCGGCAATTTTAAATTCTTTGTCGCCTTCGTTACTACCTTCTGAACTCCCACCTTTATCACTACATGCTCCCAACATTAATCCACTTACTAGTAACATACTTCCAAATACTGCTTTAAACTTTTTCATAAACATTTCCCCCTTTTTAGCTATTTGATTTCATCTAGATATACTGGTCGATTTTCCTTCATTGATTGATAGGCTGCATAAACCATTTGCAATGTTTGTAAATTATCCTCTGCACTGTTCTCTGGCTCTGTATTATTTATAATTGCATTCATTAATTCACCCATTGTTCCAATAAATGCATCTGGAAACCATTTTCCTTCAAGCTGTGGAGTAATCCATGTTCCTTTTTGAAGAATATTTGAAGTAAATGTTAAACTATCCTCTCGCCCTATTGGGTAGTTATATAGTGCCCCATTTTCTCCCTTAATTACTCCTTCAGTTCCTTCAAAGCGATATTCTGCAAACCAGTCGTCTTGTGTAAATTGATTATTATGTGTGTCATAAATTAGAGCTCGAATCTCACCTTTAAACTTCATATGAATCATTGTTCTTGTTTCTCCCTTAACTTTTTGTCCTGGGAATCTTGCTCCATCTGCGTAAATATATTCCGGAGTCCCAAACAAGAATCGAATTGAATCCATGTAGTGTATACTGTGGTACATTATTTCTAAAGTCTCTATTTCTTTTAAAAATGGCCAGTTTTCAAATTGAGTTTGAACGTTTACTTGAATAGAAGCATTAACTAAATCCCCAATCCATCCTCTGTTAATGATATTTGATGCTGCTCTAATTGATGGCGCCCAACGCATTTGCTGATTTACAGCAATTTTAACACCGTGTTCTTTTCCCAACGCTACAATTTCTTTGGCATTTGTATAGGTATCTGCTAATGGCTTTTGACATAAAATATGCTTTTTAGCCTTTACCGCTTTTTCAACAATTGCTAGTTGCATTTCCGCTGTTAAAGCGATATCAACAATATCAACCTCTGGATGATTAATTAGTTCATCAATTGAATCAAAAACGTATGGTATATTATACTTTTGTGCCAATTGTTCTGCTTTTTCAATAGTTCGGTTATAAATAGCGGTTACTTTGAAACCCGCTTTCTCATAGGCAGGTAAATGAGCCTCACGTACAATTTCCCCTGCACCAACTATCCCTATTCTCAAAGTTTTATTATTAGGTATAGGTGGTTTATAATTTAATTCTTCCATTACTGCATCTCCTTTACTTTAAATAGAATAGCTCCTCCATTTCCATCCACCATTCTTCTGACTTTCTAGTTTCATAAGGTGTTTGTAAAGGCTTACAAATCTCCCACCATTTTTGAGTTGCTGAATCTTGAGCCATCTTTTCCATATCCTTTTGATAATCGGTTCCTGTATATTCAAAATAACTAAATAACTGTCCATTAGAATAATAAATAGAGTAGTTTTGTATATTACATTCTTTTATCATTTGAAGTACTTCAGGCCAAACTTCACTGTGTAATTTTTTATACTCTTCATAATTTTCTTTAGATAATTGAATTGTACTAGCTACTCTTTTCAATAGACTCCCTCCAGTCGATAAAATTCAATTGCTGATTTATACCAAATATCTTCTTGTTGTTCTTTTGTATAGTGATTTAAACATCGCTCAGTTGCATCCACTACTTGTTTATATGTTCCAGCAAGGTTTAATACCGGCCAGTCACTTCCGAACATTAGCCTATTCGAGCCAAACATGTTTATTACTCGATCAATATATGGCTGAAAATCATCAGCTTTCCAATCGTAAGAAGCAGCCGTATTTAAACCTGAAATTTTCGCATATATATTCGAATTTTTTGCAAGTTCCTTCATTTGAGATTCCCAAGGTTCGAATACCTTCTCTGCAATTTTCGGCTTTGCTAAGTGATTTATTACCATTTTTAAATTCGGGATTCTCTCACTTACGATTAATGCTTGCTCTAAATGAATTGGTTCTACTGCAACAACATCAAAAGGTATGTTTTCGTTCGCTAAAATTTGAAGTCCATTCATTGTTGCAGGGTGAGTTAACCATGTTGAATCCCTCTCATTATGAATTAAATGCCGCATTCCTTTAAAATAAGAATTTGCTTTATATTTTTTAATTGCTTCCCTCAGAGCTGTTTCATCTCTCAAAGGTAACCACCCAACCACACCTGCAACCCAATCATACTGCTTCGCAATTTCAAGCATATAGTCAGTATCCTCGAAGCTATCAAAAGCTTGAACAATTATTGTTTTATTAACGTTCACAGTTGGTAGGATTTGCGCTAATTCATCAGGTTCAATATTACGATATATTTCCTTTTCAGCAGAGGTCGGCCATTTATATGGCACCCTTTGAAAGTTCCAAAAGTGCTGGTGTGTATCAATTTTCATATCATCACCTCATCTAATTCATCTCATACCCACCACAAACATTTATCGCTTGTCCATTTATATAGCTACTTAAGTCTGAGCTTAGGAATAATGCTGCTTTTGCAATATCTTCTGGTGTTCCTAATCTGTCTAGCTTAATGCGTTGTAAAAATGTATCACGCGGGTCTTGTTTTTCGATAATCTTTCTTTTTTCAAATATTTCATCCATCATTGGTGTAGAAATTACGCCTGGACATAATGCATTTGTACGAATGTTAAATTTCCCGAATGCCTCAGCACTTGACTTTGTTAAGCTAATTACCGCCGCTTTACTTGCTGCATAATGTGGTGCTAAAGGTCGCCCACTCCTTCCAGCAATAGAAGACATATTAATGATGGACCCCTCGATTTGATTATCCTTCATGTATGTTGCTACAATCTGTGTTAAAAAGAACATGCCCTTTAAGTTAATGGTCATTACTAAATCCCACTCTTCCTCAGATACCTCAAGGAATGGGGTCGTTCGCATAATGCCTGCGTTGTTTACTAAAATATCTACTCGAGCGAATTTATCCATCGTTTTTACGAATATCTCTTCACATGATTTTTTCGTGCGAATATCCCCTTGCACAGCATAAACTTGGTTTGGAAATTGCTCCGCTAAACGGTTAGCTGTTGTTTGAATTTCTTCGTTTAAATCTACAAGAACACATTTGCAACCTGCATCGAGTAAAGCAATAGCAATTTGTAAGCCAATTCCTTGATGTGCCCCCGTTACTATTGCAACCTTTTGTTGTAAGTCAATGGTGTACATAGCCATCCCCCTATTAAAATAAATACCAGCTATCTTTAATCAGCACTTCCTCAAGCGTATTCATAAATTGAGCACCATCTGCCCCATCCACTAAACGGTGATCAAAGCTAGCTGTTAAGTTCAGACGTTTTTGTGATTTTACTTCTCCCTGCTCCAAGTAAAGATAATCTTCCACTTTGCCTACAGCTAAAATGCCACTTTCGGGAGGGTTAATGATTGCGGTAAATTGCTTAATATTAAATGAGCCTAGAGATGAAATTGTAAATGTTGCACCCGACATTTCTTCTGGTGATAGCTTTCCTTGCTTCGTTTTTTCAATTAGACGCTTTCTTTCCTGCATAATTTCTACTAAAGATTTTGCCTCTACATTTCGAATAACTGGAACAAATAGCCCCTTCTCTGTTGCAACCGCCAACCCGATATGAATTGACTTATTATTCTGAATATAATGCTCGTTATTTTTTACGATATAATAGTTATTAAATTTTGGATGAACAGCAATTGTATCGGCAATTGCTTTAATTAAAAAGTCATTCATCGACAATCGCGATTCACCACTACTGAATGTATTCATCTCAATTCTTGAATGTTCTAATTTTTCAACAGCTACTTCCTTTGTAATTGTAAATTGCGGAATTTCTTGAACACTCTTCGTTAAATTTTGAGCAATTGCTTTACGAATAGCTGTCACCTTTTCCAAGCTTGCTTCCGTATTTACTAGCCCTTGCTCAAGCTTTTGTAATTTGTCAATTTCTCGGTAGACATCGCGTAAAACAATTCTTCCTAAAGGTCCTGTCGCGTCAATTTTTGTAGGGTCTAAGTCATGTTGTGCAATAAGCTTTCTTGAAACTGGTGAAATGCGTAGCCTTGCAGCATTGGGACTTTTTTTAATCTGTATTAATTGTTTTTGTACTACTTCTTCTATAGGGGCTACTTTCGCCTTCTCTTCTTGCACAGGCTTTAGCTCCTCCGACTGTTCAGCAAGGTCATCTACTAGCACCCCTACCGCTGTTCCAACTGCTACCGTTTTTCCATCTTGCACTAAAATTTCTCTTAAGTAACCGTCCTTATTAGCCTCAACTTCAGATATAGCTTTATCAGTTTGAACTTCAAAAAGAGCATCGCCTTTTTGCACCTGCTGACCTTCTTTTACTAACCAGCTAACAATCGTTCCTTCTTCCATATTCAAACTCATTTTAGGCAAGTTAATGGATGTTATTGTCATTCTTTATTCCCTCCTATTAACTATGAATCTCTTTTCCATCAACAGCTAAAGCTGCCTCATTAAATATTTCACTTACGGTTGGATGTGGATGAACAGTCATTCCAATTTCTGAGGCTGTTGCTTCAAATAACATGGCTAAGCTGCCCTCACTAATAAGCTCTGTTGCTTTATCGCCTATAATATGCACTCCCAAAATACGGTCTGTCGTCTTATCAGCAATTACTTTAATAAATCCTTCTGTTTCACCAGTAATTAACGACTTACCATTGGCATTTAACTGGAATTTACCTACCTTTACCTCGTAGCTTTCCTTTGCCTCTCGTTCTGTAAATCCAATCGAAGATACTTCTGGGACACTATAAATACATTTAGGTACTAGAAGCTCATCATATGAATTTACCTCGTGTCCTAATATCCTCTGAATGACTATCTCCGCTTGATATGCTGCGGCATGTGCTAATTGGACGTTGCCAGAAGCATCACCGATAATGTAGAGGTTTGATACTTTTGTCTTTAAATATTTATCTACAGGAAATTGCTCATTCTCTTTCTTTAAACTTGAAAAATCTATGTCTCCATAATGCCCTTTTCGACCAATTGCGACGAGCACATATTGTGCCTTTTCCTCTAGAATTTCCGCACCTTGCCTTAGCTTCAAAGTGACCTCATTTTCGGACTCTTCAATTTGATTGAATAAAACCTCACAGCCGGTTTTAAATTGCACACCTTTCCTCGTCAATGACTGCTTCAAGTGCTGCGCAATTTCACTATCAACTGCACCTAAAATAGTTTCTTCCTTTTCTACAATTGTCACAGGAATATTTAATTGACTAAAGAAAGTTGCAAATTCGATTCCTATAACACCCGACCCTACAATAACGATTGATTTCGGTAATTCATGTAAGCTAAGTAATTGGTCACTAGATAATACGTTACTGTACTTTTTATGTACATTTAAAGGAACAATTGGCTTACTTCCTGTTGCTAAAATTACATGCTTTGCCTGCACAACTCTGTCTGCCGTGGAAATGGAAAATGGCCCTGCCTTTGAAATGGCAGTTACTTTTTTAGGGAATAGCTGAATTTTATTTTTTTGAATTAAATACTGTACACCTTGAAATAATTGATTTACTACTTGATTTTTATACTGAAGAAATTGGCTCCAATCAAGCGTTGCAATTTCAGGAATTTGCAATTGGCTAAAGCCCATTTTTTGTAATTTGTAAACATCCTGATATTTATTAGATAGCTGCAAAAATGTTTTGGTTGGTATACAGCCTTCATGTAAACATGTTCCACCTAATTTATCTTTTTCAAATAACGCTACTTTCAAGCCTTCTTTCGCAGCCTTTATTGCGGCAGTATAGCCTCCTATCCCTCCGCCTATAATCGCTATATCAAACATTTAGTCACCCCTTATTTCGGTGGCTGTACAAGTTCGAGTGTAATGTCATCTGGGTCAAAGAAATAAACTGTATAACCACCCTTATTTCTCCCAGCCTCAATACTCACGACATCAGATTTGAATCGAACGCCAGCATTTTTTAATTTTTCTACCATGACAAAAATATCTTCTACTTCAAATGCAAGGTGGGCACTTCGCGTATGCGCTGTTCCTGTAGGCACATATTCTCCCTTTGGATAGACATACTCTACAAGTTCAACTACATGACCTGAAGCCCTTTCATGTCCACCCTTAATTGCAAACATCGCTACTTTTAAATGTGCGTTAGGATAATTAACTAGCTTTGCTGTATATTCATTGTGCTGTACTTGCTCATGAACAAGCTCTAAGTTTAATATATCTCGATAAAACTCAATCGACCTTTCTATATTTTCAACAGTGAAACTTGTATGCCAAATATCTTTAATCATTGTGTACCTACCTTTGTATAAAGCACCTCTTCAATCGCTTCGACAATTCTAGCCTCTGTTGGTAATACTTCCTTTTCTAGTGCCATATTGTACGGAATTGGAACAGACAGTGAACCAACTCTCTTTACTGGAGCATCTAAATAATCAAATGCTTGTTCTTGAACAATAGAGCTAAGCTCTGCACCCCATCCAAAACTTTCAACCGCTTCATGAACAATTACTAAACGATTTGTTTTTTTCACTGAATCGATTACTGTTTGTGAATCCATTGGTACTAATGTTCGCAAATCAATTAACTCCGCTGAAATGCCCCTTTCCTTTAGTGAATCTACAACCTTTTTACATTCATGAACTGTTCGAGATAGACTTACAACCGTTACATCACTACCTTCGATTACAATATTGGCTTGACCAAATGGGATTGTGTATTCCTCCTCTGGAACTTCACCTTTCATGTTATAAAGTAATTTATTTTCAATAAACATTATTGGACAATTATCACGGATTGCCGTTTTCAATAAACCTTTAGCATCATATGGGTTGGAAGGTACAACAACTTTCAAGCCTGGCACATGAGCAAAAATTGTTTCTAAACTTTGTGAATGCTGTGCTCCATTACCTCGCCCTCCTCCGCCTTGTGTACGGAATACAATCGGTACTTTCGTCTGTCCCCCCGACATATAAGTCATTTTAGCTGCTTGATTCAATATTTGATCTAATGCTACAAAAGTGAAATCAATCCACATAAACTCTACAATGGGCTTTAAACCTGTCATCGCTGCACCAATACCCGCTCCTGTGAATCCCGCCTCTGAAATAGGTGTATCAATAATGCGTTCTTTACCGAACTTATTAATTAAATCCTTTGTTACATTAAAAACACCCCCATACTGACCAATGTCTTCACCTAAAATAATGATATTTTCATTCGCAGCCATTTCCTCATGAAGTGCTTCATTTAATGCTTCTGCATAAGTTATTTGTCTTCCATTAGTAAACATCTGTAAATACCTCCTCAAGACTTGGTTGCTCTGATAGCTTTGCACGCTCAAATGCATTATCAATACTAGCCTTTACTTCATTTTCAATTGCTAGCATTTCGTCCTCTGTAAGTAGATTATATTTCTCGACTGCTTGCTTAAATTGAATAAGCGGCTCTTTTTCCTTCCAGCTTGCTACTTCCTCTTTTGTACGATAAATTTCTGTATCACCAAACATATGTCCTAGTAATCGGTATGTTTTCGCTTCAATAAATACAGGCCCATTTCCCTCTCTAACAAATGCTGTTACTTCTTTAGCTAGTTTTCTGACAGCAAATACATCATTACCATCCACAACATAGGACGGAATTCTATACGCTAATCCTCTTTCTGCTAAATGCTCATTCAATACCGAATCACTAATAGGTGTCATTTCTGAATATAAGTTATTCTCACAAACAAAAATCATTGGTAGCTTTAATACCGCTGCTAAATTTAGTGCCTCATGGAAAACTCCTTGGTTTGTAGACCCATCGCCAAAATAAGTAATGGCTACATGATTATTTTTTAATGTTTTTGCAGTTAATGCTGCCCCCACTGCAATAGGAATACCCCCTGCAACAATTCCATTCGCACCAAGCATTCCTAGCTTGCTGTTGGCGATATGCATTGGACCACCTTTTCCTTTACAGTAGCCATCAATTCGACCAAACATTTCTGCAAATAACTTAAACGGGTCTGCCTTTTTAGCAAGCGCATGTCCGCGTCCACGATAAGTAGTCGTCATATAGTCAGATTCATTTAAAAAGGCACTCATCCCTGTCGCTACTGCTTCTTGACCGATATATGGATGTAGCGAACCGCCAAGCAAGCCCTCTTTATATGCCTCAATGCTTTTCTCCTCAAAGCTTCTAATTTCAATAAGCTTTCGCCATAATGCCTTCGCTTCATCCTTTGTTACTTCATAGTCTGAATCATTTGTTTGAATAAAATTGATTTCCATGGATATTGCCAACCCCCTATTTTTTTTCAATAATTAATCGCCCAGCTCTTGCAAACATGCCATATTGTAATTCCTCTAATTCAATCCTCACATCATCTGCTGTAATATCTAAAGAATTCACTAAAGCATCTGTCACTTCTTTTACCATTTGCTGCTTTTTTTCAATAGAGCGCCCTTCCATCAACTTAATTGTTATGTATGGCATCTTAACCCTCCATCTCTAAAACATTATTAATAAATTCTTTGCAAAGACCTAAATATCGACCTGGGTCTAATATTTCATCAAGAATCTCTTCTGAAATAAATTTGTTTACATTTTCATCTGCTGCTATTTCATTACGCAAGCTTGTTCCCCTTTCATAGGAACGCATAGAAGCTGCATACACTACTTCATGTGCAGTTTGTTTTCCTATCGCACTTGATAGCTCGAACATTACTTTCTCACTTAAAATTAATCCTTGTGTAATATCGATATTTTCTCGCATGCGATTTTCGTATACACGCATATTTTGTAAGACACCTGTCATATCAGAAAGCATTTTATTTAAGTAAATGCTAATTTCTGGCATTACCTCTAATTCGACAAGCCATAAACCCATATCGCGCTCATGCTCTTGTACTAATGAATCGTATAATAAAGGAATTTGCATACGAATTAATCGAGATAGCCCCACTGTATATTCACAAACCATTGGATTACGCTTATGCGGCATTGTACTGCTACCTATTTTCCCTTCTTCGAAGCCCTCTTCTACCTCAGCAATTTCAGTTCGTTGTAAGTTGATAATTTCATTAGCAATTTTTCCAACTGTCCCTGCAATTAATGCATAAACATTTGCTAACTCTGCAATATTATCTCTGCTTGTATGCCACGTAATTACCGGCACATGCAATCCAAGCTCTTCAATAACCTCTTGTCGCACCTTCATTGCCATATGACCAAGTGATGCTAATGTGCCAGATGCTCCTGAAAATTGCCCAATAAATACTCGTTCCTCGATTTCACAAAGGCGCTTATAATTGCGTTTCATTTCTGCTAACCAGCAAGCTAGTTTATAGCCAAATGTTATTGGTAATGCATGTTGCCCATGTGTTCGTCCTGCCATTATCGTATTTTCATATTTTTTCGTAGCGACCGACAACACCTCGATTATGTCACTTGTTTGTTTGCGAATAATTTCATATGCATCTTTTAACTGTAAAATAAATGCGGTATCAATTACATCCTGTGTTGTAGCACCGAAATGAATGTATTCTCCATAATCTTTTGAACACAGTTCCTCATATTGACGAATAAATGGGACAAGCGGATGACTTGTAAATACAATCCCTCTACAAATCTCTCCTAAATCAAAACTTTCAAGTTTCCCTTGCTGTTGAATTTCTTCAGCCGCCTCTTTCGGAATAATCCCAAGTTTTCCTTCGACTTTCGCCAATGCAGACTCAAATAAAATCCATTTTTCTATCATTGCAGTATCAGAAAAGATTGCACGCATTTCTTCCGTACCATATAAATCTTTATACACCTCAGAATCTATCATATGAGATTTCAAACTTATCTACCTCCCGTACTTTTTCGCTTTAATAACTCGAAGCTTTCCAAAATAATATGCTGATTGCTAGCATCTTTATTTTTCATCATGTTCATTAGTAGCTCTGTTGATTTGACACCCATTTCCTTTAAGTCTACTTTTACCGTTGATAATGTTGGGTCAAAAACCTCACACATTGGCGTATGATGGAAGCCCATTACCGCGATATCTTCAGGAATTCGCTTCCCATTCTTTTTAATAGCAGCTATTGCTCCAAATGCAACACGGACATTAGATGCAAATACGGCTGTAACAGTGCTGTTTTTACTGAGTAATCGCTCCATCGCCTTATAACCGCTTTCTTCTGTAAACATCGCCTGCTCAATTATTTCCTTATTGACTGTTAAATTATTTTGAAGCAATGCTTTTTCATATCCGATATAACGGCGGTTGCTTGTATCCATCTCTTGGTTCGCTGTAATGAATGCAATTTTCTTATGCCCACCTTTAATTAACATTTCAACAGCTTCCTTTGCTGCATTTTCATCATCTGCAGCGACAAATCCTTTAGCATGCTGATTCATTCTGTTAATTAATACGTACGGTATATTCGATTGATTAAAATTAACAATATCTTGGTCAGTTAAAATATTGGATGCAATTAATAGGCCATCCGCTCTACCTTCAGTAACTAAGTCAATATAAGCTTTACTCGTTTGATTTGTATCACTCAAAACAATTAAATGGTAGCCATATTTCTGCACTGTTTCTTCTACCCCTGAAATAATTTCACTGTATACAAAGTTTGTAAAATCCGGAATGATAAGCGCTATGGTTTTAGAACGCCCCAATTTTAAACTTCTAGCAACAGCATTGGGCTTATAATTTAATTTTTCTACCGCCTTCACAATTCTTTCCTGTGTCGCACTAGGTATATTTAAAGTTGTATCTTTATTTAAAAATCGAGAAACAGTAGTAATACCAACGCCCGCCTCTTTAGCAACATCTTTAAGTGTAACCATGAATAATGACCGCCTCTCAGATAAAACGTTTCAGTGTATCGTTTTAGTGAAACGTTTTACTTGTTTTTTAAACAATAGCATATTGCATTTAAAAAAATCAATATAAATTTTAGATTTTTCTAAATTTTTATTCTCTTTATCTTTATCTAGGAATAAATATTTCACAGAAATACAAAATGGGCTGTCCGAAAAGATGTACACTTTTCGGACAGCCCCTAATACTTGCTCCTGCGGTAGTCACAATAAATTGTCACTATCCTCGTTGCAAAGGAATCGTCTCAAAATGACTTTTCAGGCGACTCCTCTTTTTATAATAAGCTATACAATTTAATATTTTCGTTTTTCTCAGAGAACCAACGCATAGCGAATTCGTTTTCGAATAAAAATACTAAGTTATCGTAGCGGTCCTTCACCAGCATTGAGCGCGAAGATGACATGGATTCCTTCACCTCATCCTCATTCTCAATCCAGCGTGCAATTTTGCTACCGACAGGCTCCATTTTTACTTCCACATTGTATTCATTCTTCATGCGATGCTCGAACACTTCAAATTGCAGTTGTCCTACAGCACCTAACAATACTTCTTCCGTATGCAATGTTTTATAGTATTGGATTGCCCCTTCCTGCACAAGCTGTAAAATCCCTTTATGGAATTGCTTCGATTTCATAACGTTTTTAGCCGATACACGAACGAATAGTTCCGGTGTAAATTGCGGTAATTTTTCAAATTGGAATGCTTTCTTCCCACCGACAACTGTGTCACCGATTTGATATGTGCCTGTGTCGTATAAACCAATAATATCGCCTGCAACTGCCTCATCAACCGTTTCACGGTCATCCGCTAAAAATTGCGTCGATTGTGTTACTTTGAAAGATTTACCTGTGCGTGCTAATGTCATGTTCATGCCGCGCTCAAACTTACCAGATACGATACGTACGAAAGCAATACGATCACGGTGTGCTGGGTTCATATTCGCTTGGATTTTGAAAATAAAACCTGAAAACTCCCCATACTCCACTGGGTCAATAAATTGCTCATCCTCTGTTATACGAGGCTGTGGCGCTGGTGCAAATTGCAAATATGTTTCTAAAAACGTTTGCACACCAAAATTCGTTAATGCCGAGCCAAAAAAGACAGGTGTCAACTCGCCACGGCGAATTTTCTCCTCCGAATATTCATTCCCTGCCTCGTTTAATAATAAAATATCATCCATCGCCTGTGAATAGTACGACGTTACCTTCATTGGATGGTCGATTGCTAGCTCACCATTTTCATCCAGTGGTAAAAAACGCTCTGCTTCCTCTGTACGGAATTGCTCCACACGCTTATTATAGCGGTCATAAATACCTAGAAACTCTTTCCCCATACCGATTGGCCAGTTCATTGGATAAGCGCTAATACCTAGCACTTCCTCTAGCTCCTCGATTAATTCTAAAGGCTCTTTCCCTTGACGATCCAGTTTGTTAATAAATGTAAAAATAGGAATCCCACGCATTTTACACACTTTAAAGAGCTTTAATGTTTGCGCCTCAATCCCTTTTGCTGCATCCACTACCATGACCGCACTATCAACCGCCATCAATGTACGATACGTATCCTCAGAGAAATCTTGGTGCCCTGGTGTATCTAAAATATTAACGCGATGCCCATTATAATCAAACTGCATTACTGACGATGTTACAGAAATACCACGTTGCTTCTCAATTTCCATCCAGTCAGAAGTAGCAAATTTCCCTGTTTTCTTTCCTTTTACTGTACCTGCATCTCGAATTGCTCCACCGAATAATAGCAGCTTTTCAGTAATCGTCGTTTTCCCAGCATCTGGGTGACTAATAATCGCAAATGTGCGACGTGCCGATATATCTTGCTCTAAAGCCATAACTTTTCCTTCTCCTTTTTATCCACATTAACAGGCAGTAGGGGGCGCCCGAAAAGTCATTTCAGGCCCCCCTTAGCGCTGCTTTATAAAACTACCGAGTGCTGATTTATCCACCCATTCTTTTTGATGATAAAAAAGCTTTCACTTTTAATATTTTCAAGCCTCTTCTTTTATGAATTACGCCTAAGCTAACTCTAGTCCAATTTTTTCAGGCAACCTAGTAATAGTTAACCTCCAACCGTCACGACACGCCCCAATAGTTAACTGACCTGCATCAAGCAAGCCTTCTTTCAAAATCCGAGACATTCGCCGAAGGCTTAGGCCAACACGATGTTGGTCATTCAGTCGTTATCTTAATATGCACTTGTTTTTGGCTGAGTTCCTATGATTCATTGAGTGTTCGGACACCCATTAAAATAAGTTAAATGGCTATTTTGCTATCAAAATGCAGATTGCTTTCTTCTGAACTCCATCCTTTTTATTTTAAAAGACTTTCCCCTATTGTTACAACCTTTTTTCTTAGAATTTGTGCAATATCATACAAAATATAGCCAATAATGATGGCAATAGTATTTAATAGCACATCATCAATATCCGTACTACGTCCGATAAAAAGCTGACAGCTCTCAATAAACAAAGGAATTGCTAATGCCATAAATAGCATTTTCCACATACTGCGCATTTTATGCCACAATAAAGGGATAAAAAAGCCAAATGGAATAAATAAAACAATATTGCCTGCCAAATTATAAAAGGCAATTTCCGCTAGTGGTCCATTTAATTGGGCTATGTACAAGGAAATTGTTCGAAACGGGGTAAAATTATGCCTTAAAAATAGCGATTGCTCTATTTGAAAAACAATGCGGCCATTTTCAATCCAATAAGCTGGTAAAATCGTTTGTGAAAAAATACTAATGGAGAAACAAAAAAATAATAGCATCATGATTTCACGCCATTTATGTGTAGGACGTTTCCGCATCCAAAGAAAACGTAACAGCACATAAATCGGTAACGTTATCATGCAGTAAAACAGCATGCTTTCTATAAAAGACTGAATCATATACGTTGCTCCTTTATTTGCTCTATGAGATGACGTCCGACAAGCAATGCAGTTGCCTACTTGTCAGACGCTTTCGGTGATGTTTTAGTAAAAAGTTAGCTTATTGAAAGAATGACGAATTACTTTGAAAATGAAAGTAACATAAAGTTTGGCGGTGTTTCTCATAAGTAAGAGAGACTGTCCTAAAAGACAGTCCCCAATGAAACTTATTCACTTTCACTTGGCGGAAAATCCACTAGATTAGGCATTTTCCCCAAGTGAACCCTTTGAAGAAACACCCTCTCCGCCAAATACTGGCAACTACATGGCATTTTGGATGCGCCTAAACAAATTTCACTTTTCCTTCAGCAATTGCAATTTCAGCATCGCTATGAGGGTATTTTGTATTTTCAATAATTTGGTAATCCTCATGCCCTTTGCCAGCGAAAATAATAATATCGCCTGCTTCCGCAATACGGATAGCATGGCGCACGGCTTCCGCACGGTCACCTATACATGCATATTGGTCATGTAGCATGCCCTTCGCTAAATCGCCCGTAATGCTGGCGTACTCTTCGTAGCGAGGGTCATCTGTCGTTAAAATGACATAGTCTGCAACGGACGCTTTTGCGGCCATTGTTGGACGCTTGGATTTATCACGATTGCCCCCCGTACCGATTAAAAAAATTAATTTGTTATTTTCCCCTTTATAAGGCATTGCCGCATGAATTGCCTTTTCGATTGCATCTGGTGTATGCGCATAATCGATAAAGATTGAAATTGGTAAGTCGGTTTGTACTTTTTCCATACGCCCTTTTACTGGTGGGAGCTGCTCAATTTGCTCAATAATATCAAATAATGAAAACTGACGAGCATATAAGCATGCTGTTGCAGCTAATACATTGTAAATATTGAATTCTCCAAGCAAATGCATCGAAACATCATAGCTACCTTCAGGTGTCTGCATTGTGAAATATGTCATGCCATCTTCATAGCGGCAATTCAAGGCACGGAAATCAGCGTTATTTTGTAAACCATAGGTCCAAATAGGATATGGTGTTAGTGTTTGATAATGTGCTGACCATTCATCATCAGCATTTAATACAATATGTTTATCCTTGCGTAAATCTTGGCCTAACTGTGAAAACAATAACCCTTTTGTATGACCGTAAGCCTCCATCGTACCATGAAAATCTAAATGGTCATGTGTTAAATTCGTAAAAATCGCTACATCATAATCGACGCCTGCCAATCGACCTAATGCAAGACCATGTGAGGACACTTCCATCACCATTGCAGCACAATCTTCTTTCTTTGCACGATAAATCATTTGCTGTGTGCTTAGCGCGTCACTCGTCGTATTGGCAGATTCGTAAAGCGTACCATTTAGATTAAAGCCAATCGTCCCTGCCAATGCTGATTTTTTGCCTAAGCCCATCAATATATTATGAATGATGCCTGTAACGCTCGTCTTACCATTTGTTCCTGTTACCCCTATCATTAACATTTCTTCAGATGGGTAGCCAAAAAATCTAGCTGCTAACAAGCCAAGTGCGCGTTCTGTGCTCGGAACGATTACCTGTGCTACATTGCCTGTAAGCTGTAACTCTCGCTCCGCTACAATCATTGTTGCACCTGCATCGACAGCCTTTTGTGCATAATCATGACCATCGACTGTATAGCCTTTTATACAAACAAACAAGCTTTGCGGCTGCACGCTGCGCGAATCAACCGCTAAATCCTCAATATAGCTAGGTAATACACCCAATATTTTCTTTTGTGGAATAGCACTTATCAATTCCTCTACGCGCATTCACTATTCCCCCATTTCAACCATTGGCGATGTCACATATGCATATAATAATGCGGCCGTTGCCTGTAATGAATCAATATGTGTGCGCTCATAAGCATGTGAAGACTCGATACCCGGACCAAATAAGGCATGGCGAATATCATAGCCTGCGCGGATTGCCGCCGAAGCATCAGAGCCATAATATGGGTAAATGTCTAGCTTATAAGGAATGTCCCCAGCCTTCGCTAGCTGCACTAAATGCTGTGTTAGCTCATAATGATACGGACCTGTCGCATCCTTTGCACAAATCGAAACTGTATACTCGTCGGAAGTTTGACCGTCCCCAATCGCCCCCATATCCACTGCGATATACTCCACCACTTCATTTGGAACATTCGAGTTACCACCATAGCCAATTTCCTCGTTGTTAGAAATATAAAAATGCGTTGTATATGGCAGCTTTACACCATGCTCTTTTATATATTTCATTAGTTGTAAAAGCAATGTCGTGCTCGCTTTATCATCCAAATGACGCGATTTAACGAAGCCTGATGTCGTTTCCTCATAGCGCACATCAAATGATACAAAGTCCCCTACCTCAATGCCTAATGCACGTGTATCTTCTGCGCTCTGTACCTTTTCATCGATGCGCACTTCGATATGATTTTCATCACGCTTTAAACTATCTGCACCACGATACACATGTACCGTCGTTTCATGCATTAAAATCGTTCCGCGCACAGTTTTACCGCCCGCTGTATGAATTGTGCAATATTCACCCTCTACAGCATTCCAATTAAAGCCACCAATCATCGCTAGCTTCAAGCGACCGCTTGGCTTCACTTCCTTCACCATTGCGCCAAGCGTATCCGTATGAGCTGTCAATAAGCGATGCTGCTCATCATTTTCCCCCTGGAAAGTAACGATAATTGCGCCTTTATTCGTTTTTTTATAAGCAATGTCATGTTCTTTTAAAAACTGTCCCATAAATTTCATAATATTCGTTGTATAACCAGAGGGACTTGCAATATTTACTAATTTCTCTAATAATGATAATGTCTGCTGTTGATTGAATAAATTTGTCATAAAATCCTCCTAATGCTTTTTATCCTGCATTACTTAGTAGCCTGTAAATGCAAGGATAAGCGAAACTAGTAATTAGTGAGGTTTAGAAAGCCCCAACTAATCAATATTTTATTTTATCATATCAAACTTTAGCGCATATCGACAGACAGATGTAGCCCGATTTTTATCAACACTTGCACATGATTAGGAGAATATTATGCAACCACTCACCATCATACATAAGCGTAATTTATTTATATATTACTCGCTCTTTATTTTTGCGATTTTTTTTATTGCGCTCCATTTATTTGATATTGTGCACCTTACACATAATTATACACTGTATATTATTGTGAATGTCCTATTGATTGGCTTTTTACTTTATAAAAAAGTACATGCGCGCATCGTTCAAATTTTTTTAATTTTAGCATGGAATATATTACTTATCGCTTTAACAATTGGAAGCGGTCAATTATTGTTTGTATTTGGCTTTTTATATTTACTACTTATCGTCAATGTTTATCAATCGCATGTGATAAATACGCTATTAGCAATCATTACAGCAGTAGAAATCGCCTTTCTTGTCATCTATATGCAGTCAAATATTAACATTACCTATCCTGTTGAAAGCTTTATTTTTCTTACATCATTTTTATGTATCATTGGCTTATTACAAACTGTATACGTCAAGAAACTTTGGTCTCATGAGGAAAAGAGAAACATGGAGAAGCAGCTAGAACTTTCTTCAACAGAAGCCTATTTAAAACTGTTTTTCGACCATGCCGAAGATGCGATGGCAGTGTTCGATTTAAACAATAAAATCATTGAAGTGAATGCAGCGTTTGAAAAAATGTATGGCTGGACAAAAGAGGAATGTATCGGTCAGTCCATTCAGCTCGTAGCACCTGAAAACGTGGAAGCGGCACATAATCGGTTTTTAAAGCTTTTGCAGGGCGAGCGTTTCCGTCTGCTTGAAACGAAGGATATGCGCAAGGATGGCTCCATATTCGATGCACAAATATCGCTTGCACCAATTTATAATTCTTACGGAGATATGTTAGCCGTCTCAGTTATTGCACGAGACATTTCCTACTTAAAGGAAAATGAAAAACTCGCTTTACAATCAGAGAAATTAAAATTGGCAGGGGAAATTGCAGCAGGTGTCGCACATGAAATTCGTAATCCAATGACGGTTGTATCAGGATTTATTCAAATGATGAACGAGGACCAACAATCCCCGTACCAAGCATATACAGGCATTATTCAATCTGAAATCGAACGCATTGATTTAATTATTTCTGAGTTTTTAGTGCTATCCAAGCCACTTGCTGAACAAAAAAGTACACTTGATTTATCAGAAATTTTGCAGGACATCGCCACGTTTTTCGAATTACAGCTAGAACAGCGTCAAATTCAATTGATACAGCACTTTAACAGGAATTCCCTATTTATTTACGCCAACAATAATCAAATTAAACAAGTGTTTATTAATATTGTCAAAAATGCTATCGAAGCAATTGAGAAGGACGGTACTATTACACTTATTTGTCAAAATGATGAACGCTTTGCATACATAAAAATTTCCGATACGGGCGAGGGCATTCCACAGCATTTAATCGATTATGTATTCGAGCCGTTTTATACAACAAAGGCTACTGGTACAGGCTTAGGTATGATGATTTCCAATAAAATTATTCGAGAGCATGGTGGCGTGATTCTTATTGAAAGCGAAGAACATATCGGCACAACCATCACTATTAAAATTCCATTACAGAATTAAAGAAGGCGCCAGAAAAGCTTGCTAAAGTACAGCTTTTCCGGCGTTTTTCATAAAAAGGATATTATCTTTAATAGCGAGATGAATGCTTATCTTGCTTTTGATTCAGCGGGTGTCACAGATTTTTTTCGAGCAAGCTCGAAAAAAATCTGGCCGCAATTACGCCGAGGCGTAATTGATGACTCCCAAACAGTGAAACGAGTAAAAGCAATAATAACAGCAGAATCCATATTGCTGATGCATTCATCTTCTCTGATTGTTGCATATTAATGGCAGAAAGCCCTATAAACATGCAGTAGCAAAATACATTTGGGTTAATCCAAACAAGTCTTAGTTTATTATTTTTCAAATAGACGCCTCTTATTAAAGTGAAACTCTTGTATTTCACATATATTTGGAGTTTGCCTCGTTTTATTTGCGACTTTTCCCGGTTTATTTGCGACTTTTTAAATATATTTGCGACTTGCTCCAGTTTATTTGCGACTTTTCAAATATATTTGCGACTTGCCCCAGTTTATTTGCGACTTTTCAAATATATTTGCGACTTGCCCCGATTTCTTTACAACATGTATTATATTATTTCATCACTTTGCGTATCAGCTTTACCTTTTGTTTATACGGTGGAAATAATATGTTTGTAGCTAGCTTTGTTGAGCGCTGTAAAATTGATTTTTGATGTGTGAAGCATTCAAAGCTTGCGTGCCCATGATAAGCGCCCATCCCTGATGGTCCAACGCCACCAAATGGTAAATGTGTGTTACCTACATGTGACACAATGTCATTAATACAGCCTCCTCCAAATGGTAGCTCCTCTAAGAAATATTCACGCGCATTGTCGTTTTCTGTAAATAAATAGGCAGCTAAAGGCTTCGGCAGGCGACGAATTGCCTGAATCGCATTTGCTAAATCATTGTATGCCATAATCGGTAAAATCGGCCCGAATATTTCATCCTCCATTACTTTACTATCCCAGTCTGCACCCTCAATAATTGTTGGTGCAATATATAAGTCATCACGGTCTACAGTTCCACCAAATGTAATATGTGCTGCATCAGCATCTAATATCGCCTTTAGCTTGTCAAAATGACCAAGGTGGATAATGCGACCATAATCATCGCTTTGCTGAGGATTTTCCCCATAAAAGGAAGTAATCGTTTGCTTTAAAATCTTAATAAATTTTTTATAAATAGAGCTGTGCACAAGCACATAATCTGGAGCGACACATGTTTGCCCATTATTCGTAAATTTCCCCCAGACGATGCGCTTTGCTGCTACTTGCAAATTCGCTGTTTGGTCAATAATAGCAGGACTCTTGCCACCAAGTTCAAGTACGATTGGTGTCAACCTTTCGGCAGCAGCACGCATAATTACTTTTCCAGTTGCCACACTACCTGTAAAGAAAATAAAGTCAAAAGAGGCATGGATGAGCGCCTCCACCTCCTTTTTCTCACCTTCTACTAAACGCACGTAATGTTCTTCAAATGTTTCTGCAATTATTTTCTTTATAATTTTAGTTGTATGAACAGTTGCTTCAGATGGCTTAACGATTGCCGTATTACCACCAATAATTGCCCCGAGCAATGGCTCCATTACGAGCTGGAATGGGTAATTGAATGGACCAATAATTAAAACAACCCCATACGGCTCACGCACAATATAGCTTTTTCCCGGCTGAAAATGAACAGGTGTTTTAACAGCAACTGGCTTCGTCCACTCATCAATATTTTTCACCATATGTGAAATGCTATCTAAAACAATTCCGATTTCTGTCGCATATGCTTCAAACTCACTTTTGTTTAAATCTAATTTTAGTGCATCTAAAATTTCTTTTTCATACTTTTTAATCGTCTCTTTTAAATTTATTAATTGTTGCTTGCGAAATTCTATATTTTTTGTAGCGCGTGAAAAATAGTAGCTACGCTGTGCTGTTATCATATTTTCTACATCTTGAGCAGTAAAATTCATAAAAAACTTCCTTTCCATTTTTAATTTTTATGCATAATTTCATCATTGCCACACATATTAACTACTATAACGAATGCTTACTTTCCTTCATTATAACTTTATATTGGCTTGTTCGGGAAATTTAAACAGTGAACAATAATTTAGGATAAGCATTCTATTATTTATTTTTACATCGACAAGGAGGCAATTTCAATGATTATTACTGAAACATGGTGGGAAGCAATTTTTTCGGGACCTTTATCAATCGGTATTAATGAACAAAAGCTACTAGAACTTGAAGATGAATCTTTTTTATATTTCACTATGCCGCCTTTACAGCAAGAGGAACTTCAAACATCATAAAAAAATCCCCCCTCAACATATTAAGGGGCTGTTGGAAAAAGATATACCTTTTTTGGACAGCCCTCGTGTCTATATGAAAGTATGTACTGCTGCGATAGTAACAATGAATTGTCGCTATCCTCAGCTCCTCCCTATCATAATTGATTTTTTCTACAAAATCCCTTATAATGTGTCACTAGGTGCCAAACCTAATGTATTAGTCGGAACAACTAATACACATAAAAGACCCCATTGACGGCACGGATTGCCGGGGGTCTTTTTTACTATTTTTTCAAATATAAGGGATGAGTATCATGAAAAAATTCGTTAACTTTTATTTATTAATAGTCGTGCTATTTATTATTGTCGGTCTTTCCGGCTTTTCTTCCTCTAAAAAGGAAAACCCTGAGCAGGCAGTTGAAGAAATTGCTTTAGAAAACACGCCGGGTTATGCCACAATGCGTGCAATTGAAGCTATGACAAAGGAACAACAACTAGAAAATGCGATTTTAGATATACAAGTAATCCCAAAACCAAATGAAGAAATTGTCATTGTCGAAATGCAAAGCTCAGAGTTTATGTCACTTGATACATTGTTAAAGGATAGCTACAACATGCTAATTAAAATAAGTGATGTCCCACAAATCACAGAATTCACATTTATTTGGCAGCAGCCTGTCAATAATAAAAATCATGTCGCGTTATCAATGACATTCGATCGCGCTGGCCTGGATAAAATTCCAACTGTTGCATATAGCGATTTAGCATCAATTGCAAAAGATTTTAAACAGTAAAATTCTTTTTGAAAGGGCTAATCTTAGCAATAAATAATTTTTTATTAATAGTTAGCATCAATTAAAAACAAAGCTGTCCAGAAAATGTATTACTTTCTGAACAGCTTTTATTATGAAAAAAATCATTAATTACGCTGGGTTTACTTCTAGTTCTACTGAAATCTTAATGTCTTTTCCTACTAGTACGCCACCTGTTTCAAGTGCTGCGTTCCATGTTAAGCCAAATTCTTCACGATTGATTGATGTTTCTGCTTCAAAGCCGTATACTGCTTGACCCCAAGGGTTTGTGCCTTTACCGTTGAATTCCACATCGAATGTTACAGGTTTTGTTACATCCTTAATTGTTAAATCGCCTGTTACTTTGTAATCATCGCCTGATTTTTCAATTGAAGTTGATTGGAATGTAATTTTCGGGAATTGTTCTGCATCAAAGAAATCTGCTGATTTTAAATGATTGTCACGGTCTTCGCTACGTGTATTAATACTTGCAGCATCAATAGCAAACGAAATATTTGCTGTTGATAAATCCGCTAAATCTGCAGCCTCGATTTGCGCTGAGTAAGAATCAAAAGCGCCTTTTACCTTTGATACCATCATGTGTTTTACACTAAATCCGATACTTGAGTGTGATTGGTCTACTGTCCAGTTTGCCATAGAAAAAACCCTCCTGTTTTTTATCTCGATTTCGAGATATGTTATGAAAATAAAGCAGCCTACATCCATACATATATCCTATTTGTTTAAATGTTAAACATTGATTCAAATTTTTTGAATCAACATAAGTTATATATGTAAAATGGCTGAGCTTTATTACTTACTATTTGTAACTTAGTATAATTCACACTTTCATCTACGTCAAGAAAAATCTTTCGAATTCAAGATTCTTTCTCATGCTTATTTTGTGCTACGATTTTCGTATGTACGACGAAGCGCTCATTATCATTTGGAGATGTCGTACATGTAGAAAGCGTAAAAATTCTGTCGTTCGTTGTCACATCAACTGGCATATGAATAGCTGATTTTTGTTGAATTGTCTGGAGAAATGCGGCATACGACTGCTCTGTAAACTCCGTTTCGATATAATAAAAATCCGTTGTCGTTTCATAGGCTGCAAATACTTCGAGGTGATATGTTGCACTAGGTGTTTCATACACAAAGTAGGGGTGCTCCTCGGCATAATGTTGCTTAGCAAATTTCGCTAATTCACCAAACATCGTACCGTTTCGCATAACATGACCATACAAAATCGTATGCCTAGCATTTGTATCATTGCGATAATCCATGAAAATACTGCCTGCACGACTCTTTTCCCCTACATAATTATGCTGCAAATAAAATTCATTATTATCGTTTTGAACGACAGGATTGTTCAACTGCGAATCGTTTAACTGAAGCCAGCCGACAATATCCGTATTTATTTTTTGTAGCTCGATAAATTTCGCGCTGATGGCAGCCTCCTCTATCGGCATCGCCTGTTGCGCTTGCTCATACACTTCCTGTATTTGCTGCAGCTCCTGTTCCACCTGTTTATAGCTAGAAAAAAAACGAATAAGTCCTACGCTGGAAATAATAAAGACGATAATACAAATGACTCTTATTATTTTCACCTTCATATGATTGTCTCCTCAAATCCCGATTGGCACCATATATAGTCCAAGCGCAGCATCTTCTTGAAATATTGCCTCCACACCGTAAACTTGTTTCACCGTTTGCTGGGTAATGACATCGCGTGGCGTTCCTTCTGCGACAATCTGCCCTGCACTCATTAAAATAATATGGTCGCTGTAGCGAATCGCTTGGTTAATATCATGTAACACCATCACAATCGTTAAACCATGCTTTTCATTTAGTTCTTTTACTAGCTCTAAAAGCTCTAGCTGATAATAAATATCTAAATACGTCGTCGGCTCATCTAAGCATAGGAGCTCGCTCTGCTGTGCCAATGCCATGGCAATCCATACACGCTGTCTTTCTCCACCAGATAACGCGGATAAATCATGATGACGTTTTTCGCCTAGACTCGTACAGGCTAATGCCCAATCAACTGCTTTATTATCCTCGACATCATTCTTTTTTAATAAAGAATGATAGGGCATACGCCCGTAACTAACAAGCTTTTCAACGGTTAAATCTTGCGGAATATCGTTTTGCTGATAAACAATGGCAAACTTTTGAGCAAACTCCTTTGGCTTATAATTGACTAAGTCTTTATTATCTAATAGTGCCGTGCCTTGTAGGGGAGAATGGTTGCGTGCCATGACGTTTAATAATGTCGACTTGCCGCAGCCATTTGGACCAATAATCGTTGTAATTTTGCCGCGCTGAATGGACGTTGATACATTTTGTAAATGCTGCTTCTTACCGTCATGTGATACAACAATTTTTTGTAATTCCACAGTGTCACCCTTTTCTCAGTAAAAATATTAAAAACGGACCACCAATAATGGCCATAATGGTTGATGCAGGGATTTCTAATGGTGCAATGACTGTACGCCCAATTGTATCCGCTAATAAAATAATAAATGCTCCAAGCAAGGCTGTAAAAGGCAATAGCACTTTATGGTCATGTCCAACAATGCGGCGGGCAATGTGTGGGACTAGCAGGCCAACAAAGGCAATAACACCTGCGACAACAACTGAAATGGCTGATAATAATACGGCAGTTGCCGCAATTGCTAAACGTGCCAATGTCACATTAAAGCCAATACTTTGTGCCGTTTTATCAGATAATGCTAGGACATTACACCATGAATACATGACGAACGCAAAAATTAAGCCAATCGAGCCGTAAATAGCGATGAGCGTCACATCATCCCATGTTTTAAATGCTAGGCTTGAGCCAAGCACACTGCTAGCCGATGCATTTAAAGAGCCGCCAAAGCTAATAAATGCCTCTGTAAGTCCTGTAAACATAGCGTTGATGGCAATCCCTACTAAAATTAAGCGCAACGGATTTAAGCCTGACTTCCATGCCAACGCAAACACTAAAAAACAAGCAAGGGCGCCGCCAATAAAAGCAAAAATCGGCGTCATGAAAAATAAAGTTGGAACAATTGATACAATAAATAGCTTTGTAAAAGCCGCACCTGATGAAATACCGATGACCCCTGCATCAGCAAGTGGGTTGCGCATAATTGCCTGCAATAGTGCGCCTGCTACTGATAGGGCTGCACCTGCAAAAATTGCCACAATAATACGTGGAAAGCGCAAATCACGAATCGCTGCCATCGTATCATTATTTGTATCAAATAATGCCCCTACAAATTCCCAAAACCCCATTTTTATACTGCCTGTTGTAGCAGCAAAAATAGCTGTTATTACTAGCAATGCAGCAACAATAACAGTGCTTATTATTTTTTTCATCACCTGACAACACCTCTACTGCTCATAAAAAATTTCAATTAACTGCTGTAATGCCTCCGGTACATTTAACGCAGCCGTTGTCCCGAACAGTTCTTCTTCTAAATCATAAACGCGATTGTTTTTCACTGCATTAAAATGCTTCCAAACATCGTTTGTTTTAAATTCCTCGTCAAACATTTTAATTACTTCGTCTGGCATCCCATGTGCCATACGTAAAATAATATCTGGGTTACTATTATATAAATGCTCTGTATTTGAGGCTAAATATTCAGCTTCCTGACCAGCCATCACATTGACAGCGCCAGCTCTACGTGCTAAATCCCCCACATATGAATGCTCTGTCGCTACTAAATAGCTACCAGGCACACCTAATAAAATAAGAACGCTTGGCTGCTCATGCATACTCGCCACATTTTCCACTTGTGCAATTTCATTTTTCAGCTTGTCAACAAGCGCATCCGCCTGTTTCACGCGCTTATAGCGCTTGCCTAGCTCTTCAATTTCTGCGAGCATCGTATCAATGCTCGTTAAATCAACAAAGTCGACAGGGACTTGCAATTGCTCAAATATTGGTGCTAAATCATATTCTAATGTAGAGACGGATAATACTTCTGTTGGATTTAAAGATTTAACCACTTCCATATCAGGCTGCATCGCATTCCCAATAGAGGGTAAACCATCAAAGCGAGCAGGCAATTGTTTAACAGTATCTGGAATTGCAATAGCATCCAGTTCTAAACGGTCCATAATATCTGCTACAACAACTGTCCCTGCTACAATACGCTGTGTATCTTCCTGTTGCTGCTTCTCTTTATTATTTTCTTGTGGCTGCTCCGGAGCCGCCGTTTTGCCACCGCAAGCAGCAAGCAGCAGTATTGCTACAAGCAGTAAAAATTGCATATATTTTTTCATTTTTAGTGTCCTTTCTTCCGCTTTATCTTGACTTGTGCGGGTGTAGCTAGACACCCGCACAAGTCAAGATAACAACAGCGGGCTCCCCCTCATATATCCGAGAGGAAGCCTGCTTTCCCATTATGCTCTTAGTTTTCTACTACATAAAGAGTGTTTAAAATCACCTTTGCCATTTGGCTGCGTGTTAAAGTATTCGTTGGATTGAATTTGCCTTCATTCCCAGTCATAATACCTAATGCATTTAATTCAGCAATTGCAGTCAACGCTTCTTTATTTGAAGTTGTCACATCTTTAAATGGTACGCTTGCCCCTGTTGCTTTATAGCCTGCGCCCTCTAAAACGCGGTAAATAATAACTGCCGCTTGTTGACGTGTAATTTCTTTTGTTGGCTCAAATGCAGTAGCAGATGTGCCGTTCATGATGCCGTAATCGCTTAATGCTGTTACCGCCTTTTGTGTTTCTGCATCAAAGCTCGATACATCTTTAAATGGATTTTTCGCAGTTGTATCTAAGTTTAAGTAACGATTTAACATTAATGCAAATTGTGAACGCTTCACTTTTCCGTTTGGATTGAATTTATCCGCTTCTTTGAAAAGATCTATAGAATATAATGTTACGATATTACCATAGTCACCTAATTTCGTAATATCTGTAAATGGATTTATCTTGCCACCAAATTGCAATTGTACAGGGTATACTGAATCGTATTTTACAGGACCAGCATCTACTGATACATCAACTGTTGCTGTATAAACAGCATCTAAGTTTGTTGTAGCAATTGTGTAGATTTTCACTGTGTTGCCATCCACTCCCGTAGTTTTTTCATCTGCAATTGTTGCGCCTTCAATGTTAAATTTATTTAAGTATTGTCCTTGTACGAATGTTAAGTCTACAAGAAATTCGTTTGCTGTTTCTGTTACTGTAACAGTCGGCTTTACATACGTCGACATAACAGAAATTTCGTTTGTTTTATCTTTATAAATGTATAATGGAAGCTCTTCTCCTACTTCTACAGGCTGCTCCTCTGTTACTTCAGGTAAATCAAGGTTCGCTGTATTGATAGCAAAGCCGAACTCATACCATTTGTCCATATTTGCAGCAGGAACAACAACATGAATTCCCGCTTCTACTAAATCGCTAATTGATTTCAGTGCAAAGCTATAAACCTTTTTTCCTTCCTCTGATACTAATGTTGCATCTGCACCAGCTACTTTTAAGCCAGCAATCATCGGGCTACTTTTTTCCGTAACTGTTAATTCTACTGAGTACTTACCATCTTTCACGATTAATTTTGCATCTTTTTCAAGATGGTTTGTAATCGCCGCATAATCACCTTTATTTGTTTTTGGATCATAGGCATCAAAAGTAATTGCATATTCACCGTCTTTTACTTGCTTAAATGTTTTACCTGGTACAAACTCTACTTTTTCTTCTTCTGCTGCTTCAGGCGCTTTAATTGTTGTTGGGTCTAATGTTAATTCAAATGCTGTTGGAATTTCTTTGCCACCAACTGCGACAGCGCCCTCACCCTTCACTGTACCGCCTGGACGCTCTACAGGAATATAAATAACTTTTTGTCCATTTACTTCTTTAATTACGCTAACGCCATCTACTTCTACTTTTGTCAGCATGTTCATCACAGTAGCATCCGCTGATAGCTGAATGAAATACTTGCCATCTTCAATAATAAGTGTAGCTGGTCCTTGAATGTATTTCGCTAATTGCTGTGTCGTATCTGTAATTGTGAAATCAATAGTATACTGACCATCTGGCATAGAGCGTGATGGTGTTTCAGCAGATGCCGCTACTGCTGGCACGATAGCAGATGTTGCTAACACTGAAGCTAGCGCGATTTTTGTAGAACGAGATTGGAATTTTGACATTTGACATTTCCCCCAATTAATTCATTTTTTTTGTTTTATAAAATACAAGCACCGAAGCAATAAGCATAAAGATGAAAAGATATGGTAAAGAATCACTTGTTTGTGGATTTTCTACTTTTTCACTAGCACTTACTGTTCCGTCAGCTTTATTTCCATTATCTTCAACATTTGAAGAGCTTGGCGTCTTACTCACATTGTTAACAGCCTTTGAAGATTCTTTATTTGTTTGCGTATTTTGCTCCGTTGCTTGTGGAATACCCGCTGCGTCAAATACAAAATCAACGCTATAACCGTGATGATAATTAATATCATCAATATCGATTTTCATTGCCACTGTTACAGGATTCCCCAAATTAGCTACAGCAAATTGCACAACACGCGTATCAGCAGCGGCATTTTGGCTAATTACTGTCGCACCACCCGGCGGGTTAAACTCCGTTACCCATGCACTATTTTTAATCGTCAATTGCACAGTTGCTTTGCCATTTTTCATAATTACCTTTGCAGGCTTTAAAAAATAATCATTGGCCATAGAAGCGGAAATACTACTTGGCTTATTGACTTGATATTGAATATCGTATGTTCCATCAGCTAATTGTGCATGAGAATAATTAGGCGCAAGTATAAATACCCCTAGCATAAGCACAAAAAGAGTTAGAAAAAGCTTTTTCACAGCTCTATTCCTCCCTTTACTAATAATTAGTACCTTTACAATTATGACACAAATGAGGATAATTCTCAATTAGATTTTTTATTTTCATCGAATTGTCAAATTATCAATTACGCCAAGGCGAAATAGATTGACTAGCATTTTCTTTTGTGTCAAAAATAATCGCCATCTCTCATACTTATTTAGCGAACAGCATCCTCATCAAATTGCTTGCCATCAAAATAGCCTTCATGTGCCCAAATATTGAGCTTTGCATCCTGTGCCTTTACTTGAATTTCATTTAATTCTGCTTCAAGCGTATTATTCGGTTTGTTAATATAGCGCATAACTGCAAAGCCATTTTTCAATAAAGATTCCTGTAATAATACATTATCGACAAAAATATACGCGAGCAAACGGTCATATTTATCTGTTTCTGGTCCAACATCGAATAGAAGCTCAATTTTCGAGGCATTTTTCAGTAAATTTTCTGTAAACACTTTAGCATCTTCTGCATAAGGCATCGGTTTTCCTTTGTCATAGTTCATTTCAGGCGTATCCACCATTAATAAACGAACTTTATGCTTTTCACCATTCATTTCTATGCTAAATGTATCGCCATCATTAATTGATAAATAGTTAATCTCCTGTAGCTGATTTCCTGTCACTTGCTGGGCATATTGTGCTGAAATATGATTTGTTGCAGTTTCATTTGTTTCTTGTTGACTATGTGGCGGCGTCTTAACTTCATTTGTAGTCTTGTCCTGCGGGTCTGGACTAAATATTAAATAAAGTGCGACCGCAATAATAATAGTTCCGCTCGTAATAAGCGTTTTAATATCTGTTGGTTTCATAAGTTATATTATTCCCTTTCTTCAATTAGCATATCTTTTATTTTACCAAACTTTTTAGGTGTTAAAAATGTCTGAAAAAAGGCTTTTTCAAAATTACACTTTAAACATAAACACTTTTCCAACGAAAAACGCTACCTTCCCTATATTGAAGATAGCGTCGTTTAATATTAAATGTTTTTCGTTAAATATCTGTATTTGTCTTCGGCTGTGGACCTAGCTTCTGCGGTGGAATGGCTGCAAATGTTTCGCCTTCCTCTTCTAAATCGCGCATTCGATGGGCAATACGGGATGCTGCACTCGCTGCAATGCTCGCAACCAAATCATCTAAAAATGTATTTACACATTTCCCGGCTTTTGTATCCAATTTATCAATGATACCTATTTTCTTCTTATCTAAATGACCAAAAGTCGTCACTGCAATACTGCCGTACGTAAAGACAGAGCCAAGGGCAATTGTTTCATCGACACCAAACAACCCTTCATCTGACTCTACAATTGATTGTAGGGGCTCTGATAGCATTTTCTTTTCGGCCAACTCGTCTAGCTCAACGCCTACTAATACCGCATGCTGTACTTCACGCTTATGCAATACACGCTCAACAGAGCTAATGCAATGCTCCATTAATAGCCCTTCATTGTAAAGACTTTGCATTTCATAAACGATTTCAGCAATATCCTCCACCTTTACTCCTCTGCGCTCTAACGCAGAATAAGTGGCTTCTGTTACTTTATCAGAATGAACACGAACTGCTCGATTATGCATAATTTACACCTCTATTTATGTTTTTTCTTCCTACACCATATTACACCTTTCGTAGTGATTATGATACAATTTCGTTACATCTTACTAGAGAAGGAATGAGTATTTTGGATAAGGGAACAGTAAAAGATATCAATTTTTATAGTGAGGCACTTCAGGAAGAGCTGCAATTACTTATTTATATTCCAGCAAATTATTCACCATTATATAAGTATAATCTACTCATCGCAGCAGATGGCAAAGACTATTTCCAATTAGGTAGCATTCCCCGTCTCGCCGATGAACTAATCGATAATTATGAGATGGAAAATACAATTATTGTAGGCGTTCCATATAAAAATGTCGCGGATCGCCAAAAAAAATATATCCCCTCTGGTGAACAACATGGGGCATTTTTACGCTTTTTAGCACATGAGCTTGTACCTTATTTAGATGAAAATTACGCGACTTTTCAGCTTGGGCAAACGCGTGGCATGATTGGTGACTCAATGGCTGCAACAGCCGCGCTAATGGCTACATTAAAATATCCAAACGTTTTTTGTAAGGCTATTTTGCAATCGCCATATGTTGATGAGCTTGTACTAGAAGCAGTAGCAAACGCTACAAACTATAGCGCAATATCAATTTATCATATTATCGGTAAAGGTGAAGACAAAGTCGTTACGACAAGCAAAGAAATAAAGGATTTTCTAACACCGAATAGGGCGCTTCATCAATTATTCCTTGAAAAAAACTTCAATACATTTTATGAAGAATTTGACGGTGATCATACATGGAAATATTGGAAACCAGACTTAAGACGAGCACTTATAGAAAATTTCGGATAAAAACGGCGTAATAAATGTAGTAAAGAAACAATTTCTGTTATACTTATTAAGAGAAAAAAATCGAATTATTTCAGGAGGTTATGAATTTGAAATATGGTATTGTTGCTTTTCCTTCTAAAAACTTACAAGATTTAGCGAATAATTATCGTAAACGTTATGACCCACATTATGCACAAATCGCTCCGCATATGACATTAAAGGATGCATTTGAGGCTGATGAGAGTGCAGTACAAGACATCGTTGCAAAATTAACGGAAATTGCGTCAAATTTTGCCCCATTAAAAATTCACGCATCACGCATTAGCTCGTTTTTCCCTACTACGAATGCGATTTATTTCCGCATCGAACCTACAGAGCAATTAACAAATATTCAAAATGCAATTCAGGAGAAAATTGCTTTCGGTGAGCAAAAGCATGTTTTTGTGCCACATATTACTATTGCACAAAAACTAACAGCATCTGAACACGATGATATTTTAGGTCAATTGCGCATGTCTGGTGTTGATGTACAAGAAGAAATTCAGCAAATTCATCTACTAAAAGAACAGGACGGTAAATGGGAAATCGTCGAATCATTTAGTTTAAATGGAGCTGAGTAACCGAATGTTTGAAGTACATTCTGCAATATCTGAAGAACAATTACAGCGTGCGTTTGATATCCGCAAAAAAGTGTTCGTTGAAGAACAAGGGGTACCTATCCACCTTGAATTAGATGAATATGATAAAACATCCTATCATTTTATCGTGACGGAGGGCGAACGAACAATCGCTGCGGCTCGTCTAAGAGAATACGAGCCATTAGTGGGGAAAGTGGAGCGTGTTTGCGTATTAAACGAATATCGCGGAAAACGACTAGGCGCTTTATTAATGGAACATATCGAGCAAGTAGCTAAAGAGAAAAATTGGAAAAAGTTGAAACTGAATGCACAAAGCTATGCAATTCCGTTTTATGAGAAATTACAGTACACAGTAACCTCTCCTGAGTTTTTAGATGCAGGTATTCCGCATCGCGCGATGGAGAAATCGATTTAACAAAGGGGGGCGTCAGAACAGCCGTGCAGTTGCCGGCTGTTCTGACGCTTTTTTATGATGTTTTTGCGGTTCTATAATATTTGTTGGGGTGTACACACAATTTGGATAAAAAAAGACACGTACTCACCGATTTCTTTTATACTTGAATTGTTGAGAAACAAGTAAGAGAAAGGTGAGACGTGTATATGAATTTTATCATGAATATCCCTGGATTAAAAGGAGTTATTATCGAGAAGGTGGAGGAGCTTGGAGAGCGGACTTGCCTTTATGTGTCTCTTCCTAAAAAACCTCATTGCTGCCCGAACTGCGGGGAAACTACACAGAAAATCCATGATTACCGCATGCAGAAAGTCAAGCATTTGAAGTGGTTTGAACGGTTGACTTGCCTGTTTTACAGACGGCGCCGTTATGCGTGTTCTTGCGGAAAAAGGTTCTCTGAACACGCTCCATTTGTGGAAAGGTATCAGCGCTTCACAAAGGAATGGAATCAGGTGGCACAGGTGCGCTCCGTGAAAGCCAAGACGTTTAAAGAAGCCGGTGAGGTTCTCGGTGCCTCTAGTTCCACCATCATCCGCCGCTTTCAGTCAGCCGCAAAAACGCAGATGGCAGAAGGCGTGCGCCTGCCGAAAGCCATTGCGATTGATGAATATAAAGGGGATACAGACGAAGGAAAATTCCAACTGATCATTGCGGATGCAAAAACCCGGGAGCCGCTTGATATCCTACCCAACCGGCGGAAAGAAACGATTCAGGACTATCTGCGCCAATATGGTCAGGACGTGGAGCTGGTGGTGATGGACATGAATCCAAGCTTCAAAGCAGCAGTCAAAAAAGCATTGAGTCGGCCCGTCATCATTGCAGACCGGTTCCACTATTGCCGGTACATCTACTGGGCGTTGGATGAGGTACGGCGAAAAGTGCAGAAGGAATGGCACGCATATGACCGGAAGAAGTGTAAGCGGATGCGTCATGTGCTCTATAAACGGGCATCTAAACTGACCCGAAAAGAACGCTGGTATGTGGACCGTTATTTGGGGATGTCTGAAGAATTACGGCAGGCATACGAACTGAAAGAAGCTTATTGCGAATGGTTTGACTGGGCTAAAACAGCAGAAAATGTAGTAGAAGTAAAAAGGCGGTTAGAAGTATTTTATCAGGAAGTGGAAACGAAGCAGATTCATGCGTTTTTAAAGGCCATTAAAACTTTTAGAAACTGGCAGGTAGAGATTTTGAACAGTTTTAACTTCCCTTATTCCAATGGATTTTTAGAAGGCATTAACAACAGAACAAAAGTGATGAAACGCAACGCATATGGCTTTCGGCGTTTCGATCACTTCAAAGCAAAAATCTTATTAAACATTCGGTATAAAAATATCGGGGTTCATTTGGGGTGACGTGAATTTTACCTCACCCCAACATTTGACGTTGAACCGTTTTTGCTTAGGAGCAATAAGCAAACATTTATCTAAACACCAATTAAAGCGTCCAAAATACCGGCAACTGCACGGTTTTTGGACGCCTTCTTTTTTAGATAGCAGTCTAACGCATCATTCGCTCGATTTTACTCAAATCTAGTGATTTGCCATCCTTTATAATGGACTGCACAATTTGCTCTTCTAGCTGTGGTGATACTTTCCGCTTTGCTACTTTGCTTACTTTTTGTACAATTTTCCTTACTTGTTTTTCACTTGTAAAGTCTGCATATTGTATGGCGCGAGCTAATGCGAACACTTCATCCATTTCAACACCTGTTTTACGCTCGAACTGTTTAAAAAAACTTTTGTCCATTACTCGCCCTCCTTAATAAAATGCAGTACCAACAATAATTAGTAGAATAAATAATACAACGATTAACACAAATGTTGAACCATAGCCGCTGCCGCCTCCACAATAGCCTGGCTGTACATTGCCACATTGATTCCATCCGTATCCAGACATGAATAACCCCTCCTTTCTACAGTGTAGTTTATGCTAAGCCAACTGTCATAGGAGGGGTAAATGCCCTAATTCACTTTTCCTTTTGAATGAAAAATAAGTGCCGCGATAAACCCGAAAATAATCGCTGCGCTAATACCTGAGCTCGTCACTTCAAACATCCCTGTCACGACTCCAACTAAGCCGTGCTTCTCGGCCTCTGCAAGCGCACCATGTGTTAACGAATTGCCAAATGAAGTAATTGGAATCGTTGCACCAGCACCAGCAAAATCAATAAGTGGCTCATATAAACCAAATCCATCTAGAATGGCGCCCGCTACAACTAATATGGATAATGTATGCGCCGGCGTTAGCTTGGCCACATCCATTAATAGCTGACCAATCACACAAATAGCGCCACCAACTAAAAATGCAAATATAAAAGTATACATTGCTCTCCCTCAGTTCATCGCAATTTCAATCGCATGTGCTGTACATGGAATCGTTTCTCCTTGCTGATAGGACAGCGGAGATAGTAGAGCACCTGTTGCTACAAGTAAGACTCGTTTAAAGCGTCCTGTCATAAATTGACTTAATACATAGCTATAATAAACAGCGGCTGAACACCCTGCCCCACTTGCTCCAGCTTGAAATGCCTGGTCGTCTCCATAAAACTCTGCGCCAGCATCACGAATTAGCTGTAGCTCGTCATTTTTAATACCATCCTCAGCTAACATCGCTTTTACTAGCTTTAGCCCAATTTTCCCTAAATCCCCTGTCATCACCATATCATAATCGCTTATTTTCTGTTTTCTATGCTGTAAATGTCTTTTAATTGTGTCGTAAGCGGCAGGAGCCATTGCTCCCCCCATATGAAATGGATCTGTTTCGTGATAATCAATCACTTTTCCTACTGTTGCTGCTACCATATAGGGGTAGTCTGGTTGATGCGGACCGACCAACGCATAGCCTGCTGCGGTTACTGTCCACTGTGCAGTTGCAGGCTTCTGCGCACCGTAATTAACTGGGTAACGAAATTGACGCTCGGTTGCATTATGTTGGCTAGAAGCACCAGCAATTGCAAGCTTCGACGCCCCTAATTCCGTTAATAAACCAGCAATAATAATGGACGAAACGGATGTTGAACAAGCTGAAAACATCCCGATAAAAGATACTGCTAATTCTCGCGCTGCAAAGTTAGTTGGTGTCATTTGATTGACTAAATCACCACTTAAAAAATAATCGACATCTAAATTTTTTATCTTTGCCTTGTCCATAACAAGCTGACAGGTGTTCATAATTAGGCGCTTCTGTCCTTGTTCATTCGTTTTTTCTTGAAAGCGTTCATCATCGGCTATCATATCAAAATAAGAGCGAAAGACGCTTTTTCCCTCTAACGGGCCAACTGCCGCAGCGCCCGCTAATAATGCTGGCTTCGTCTGAAACAAAATTACCATGAGACAACCCCCAGCATAACCAGTACCGTTTTCACTAAAGCTACAGCGAAGGCAGACACCGTTCCGAAAACGATAACAGAGCCAGCTAGCTTGAACATATTGCTCCCTACACCTAGCACATAACCCTCTGTTCGATGCTCAATCGCTGCAGATACAACGGCATTGCCAAAGCCTGTAACGGGAACAGCACTACCTGCACCTGCAAACTGCCCTAGTCTTGTGTACAGTCCTAAGCCTGTAAAAATCATCGCTAGTAATATCATTGTCGCAACAGTTGGATTGCCTACCGTTTTTTCGGTAAAATCAAAAAAAATCATATAAAAGAAGGAAATAGCTTGTCCAATCACACAAATAATACCACCGACGAAAAATGCCTTTAATATATTCATTGCATAT
Source organism: Metasolibacillus sp. FSL K6-0083 (assembly GCF_038630865.1). Lineage (NCBI taxonomy): Bacteria > Bacillati > Bacillota > Bacilli > Caryophanales > Caryophanaceae > Metasolibacillus > Metasolibacillus sp. FSL K6-0083. The sequence goes on from NZ_CP152046.1 coordinate 1,710,834, forward strand.
GGTGGGGTCGGTGTCATCTGCTGTTCAATCGTTTCATATTGAGATTCTTTCATCACGTCTCCTCCTTCGCTAATTTTTTTAAATGCTCTATTTTTTCATTGACCTTTTGTTCGTCTTCCTCTGACATCAATTTATCTGTTTCCCATAGCAACTTAAAATCTGAAGAAACAAGTACATCATAGTGTGACCATTTTTCTTCTAATTTTTTTTGCAATTCGCGTGCGATTTTTTGCTCTTTAAATGATTGCCATGGTTTTACTTCAATTGCCACAAGGATATCCTGACCAGCAACAACGATTTTCGCTTTGTGGATATTATTCATTTTCTCAATTTCTTGCTTAATCTCTATTGTTTTTTCGTCCTGCTCATCATATGCGACAATCTGTTCCTTTGCGCCACAGGCAGATAGTAAGAACACACATATTCCAACGCTTAAAAATCGCCTTACCATTACATGCCTCCCTTTTCAAATTGTAGATAGACTTATGAATTCATTTGTCCCGCATTAACAGGCAGTAATCTTATTTTGTTCCAAAAGTGAAGTGACAGGTACAAAACTCCCGCCTGTAGACTTTTATTAACGAGATAGCTAGCTAAGTAATTATCTGCCCGTAAAATCCCGATTGGGAAAGCGAACAATTCTTAGGAAGTAGTGCTTCTCCCAAGAATTGTGGTTTCACTTTATCTAGTATGGGCATATTTTTTTTGCTTTATTCAAAATCTAGGCAATCATTTCTATGCGAACGCCCTGTTCCCTTGGCAAATTACTCATATTGTAGAGAGAACTTAAATTAGGAGGTGAAAGAGTATGGGTTGTGGTAAAAATATTGGCCCAAGCTCGAGTAATGGTTGCGTTTGTGAAGTAGTTCGTGCGATTTTAGATATTCAAAATCAATCAGTTCGTGAAGAATGCTCTCGTTGTACAACAAATTGCTTTTTAGAGCCTTTAGGCGGCATCGTTAGCCCTGGTAGATCTTCAGTGGATACAAGGGTATTTATGCTTTTAACAAAATTCGGAACGCCATTTGTTGCAACATTTAGTGCTGAAGACTGCATGGATTGCGCATCTGTCTTCTTCCGTGTAGAAGATGTATTCGATGATTGCTGTGCGACATTACGAGTATTAATGCCTTTAGATCGTGGTGGAGATACAGTTGATTTATTAAATAGCGACGGCACTGCCGTGTCATTGCGCGCTATTTGTGATGTAACAAACTACGCAGTGACAGATAGCTGTATTACAGTCGACTTAAACTGCTTCTGTGCTGTACAATGTGTTGCCGATGTAAACCTAGGAATTTGTAACTAAATTGTGTGTAAATTGTTTGCGTGCCTGGCACCCAAACAATTTACTTACAAAAAAAGGCATGAAACCAAATTTGATTTCATGCCTTTTTCTATCTCGTTGCGTGAATTGTCGCAATATCATTCGCATTGACAATAATTTTTTGCTCAAATACTTTCATAACAACATCTATCCCATTCAAATGCTCTATCGTACCGATAAGACGCTCGCCATTTTTAAGCACGACAAGCAACATGCGATTTTTTGCAACTGGTCGTGCGAAAAAGCGCAGTTGATGTGCAATCAGTGAATTAACAATATTATTTGGCAGTGGCTTTTCATAAATTGAGGTGCTCTCCTCTAGCTCTGGTTCTTGCTGTTTAGCCGCTGTTAGTTCAACCGCATAAGACGGTGTTTTGATGAAAAGCAGTGGTTGATATTTCATCAACAATCGCCCACCTTTTTTTCATACGATATGCATAGTAAATATTTTTTGTTACAAAATTTGATTAATAAACGTCGTCGCTAAGCCTAAATAAATTAAAATACTCGTTACATCATTCAATGTTGTAATGAATGGCCCTGAGGCAACAGCTGGGTCAATGCCTAACTTATGCATTAGTAAGGGGATAAATGATCCCGCTACTGTGGCTACTAAAATGGAACAGCAAATAGCTGCGCCAACTAATAAGCCAATCATAATTTGATGCTTCCAAAAGAAAATAATCGCCACAACAGTTAGACCGCAAACTAAGCCTGTTAATAGACCTGTTAAGCACTCCTTCATGAGCAGCTTTAACTTACTTTGCTCATTCACCTCGCCTGTCGCAATACCACGTACCGCAACTGCTAATGCCTGCGTGCCACTATTACCAGACGTCCCTGAAATCAGCGGAATAAAGACAGCGAGTAATGCTACCTTCTCTAATGTCGCCTCAAACTGCCCCATTAAATTCGCTGTAAACATTCCTAAAAATAATAACACGATTAACCATGGTAAACGTGTCACCGCCGCTTTAAATGGACCTGCATCAATATCGTCCGCATCTGAAATACCGGCTAGCTTAGAGTAGTCATCAGAAGCCTCTTCATCAATAACATCGATAATATCATCGACTGTAATAATTCCTTGTAATTCATTATTATCATCTATAACAGGAATTGCTAAGAAATTATAGTCACGCATAATTTGCGCAACGTCCTCTTGGTCATCGCCTACTTTTACCGACACGACGCGCTCGCTCATAATATTATGAATAAGCGTATCCTCATCCGCGATAATCAAATCACGTAACGACATGACACCAGCCAATTGATGCTGGTCATTCACTACGAAAATATAGTAAATCGTTTCTGCGTTTGGCGCTTCATTGCGCAACACTGCCATTGCTGAACGGACAGTTGAATTTTCTAGAATCGTTACATACTCGGTCGTCATAATCGCCCCGGCAGTATATTCAGCATAGCTTAATAGTTCATTAATTTCTTCAGCTGTTTCGCTATCCATCATTTCTAAAAAGCTCTCACGCTGCTCATTGTCCAGCTCATTTAATACGTCTACCGCATCATCGGTGTACATATGCGATAGCATCGATGCACCATATGCAGGGTCCATCTCACCTAAAAATCGCTCGTACTCGTCATCTTCTAGCTCGATTACTTCAAAAATCAATGCCATTTCTTCGGGAGACAAGTATAAATAGATAGTTTGACGTATGTCTGGTCCCACCTTTTTATAAAATTGGGCTTGATCATACGGGTGAAGTGCTAAAAAATGCTCACGAAAAGCATCAATTTCTTGTTCAATTAAAAGCATTTGTAAAAATTCTTCATTATAGCGCACTTCGTTATTTTCGCGTTTTTGTTCTACCATCCTTGTCCCCTCCTCTCAAAGTTCATCATACAAGCAATATAACAAGTTCGTAAATCAATATTTCAAAAATAACATAGAAATTTTACAATTATAGTAGGGTCTTTTTACAACTACTCTAGGTAGTTACTACAGCAACTGCATCCAGTCTAAATAAAACGATAAAAATCCACCTCGATATACGGTTAGACCGTTGGAATCTACGTGGATTTTTCACAATTAGTATCATAGTAAATCCTTGCCTTAATAGCCGATAGACGCTAGTTTTTCTTTAATCAATTACACCTCGATTAACTCTAGTCCAGACTTTTTTGAGCAAACTCATGGAAGTCAACCTAAAACCGTCACGACACGTACCAAAGATTAACTATTCTGCATCTCGCAGTTGGCGATATCCTTTGACTAAGTTCCTCTTTGTTAGCAAGTAGTTTGTACATCCACTGAATTAAAATATTGTCTCACTGCTATAAAGGTGGGAGTTTTTTACTGAATCTAGATAAATTCCGCAATTCCTCAGGTAACTCACTGCTAAAAGATAACAGTTTCTTCGTTAACGGATGCAAAAATGTCAATGATACACAGTGCAATGCTTGGCGATCTAATACTCGCTTATCGCCACCGTACAGCTCATCACCAACAAGCGGATGACCTATATGAGCCATATGCACACGTATTTGGTGTGTACGCCCTGTGTGCAATGTTAAACGAACATGTGATATGATGCAATCGTTTAGTCTACCGTATTCTAACACTTCAACATCTGTATGTGCAAACTGTCCATCCTTACGCACTTCTCGTTCAATAATGCTCGTCTCTTTACGTCCGATTGGTGCAATAATGGATTGGCTTTTCATTTGCCCGTAAACAATCGCCTCATAGTGCCGTATCACATCCCCTTGTTGCTGTGATGCGCTCATTAAATGATGGATATGTCGATGCTTTGCAATACATAACAAGCCCGACGTATCTCGATCAAGCCGTGTTACGATATGTACAGTTGAAGCAAGACCTTGCTCCTGTAAATAACCGAGAACAAAATTCGCTACACTACTTTCTGGATGCTCCCTTGAGGGAATTGTACTCATATAGGCTGGTTTATCAATAACAAGCACTGCCTCGTCCTCATAAACAATGTTTAATTTGCCGTGCTGTGGCACAAGTCCCTCACTCGCTTCTTCTAATGGGAACACAATCGTAATAATATCTCCTACCACCACTACATGACGTACATTGCGCCGAACGCCATTAACAAGAATATCACCGCCATCAAACTTAATCGCCGTTAATGCTCGTTTCGAAATTCCCCATAAAGCAATCGCTTCACGCAATAGCATCTCCTCTTGGGCTTCAAACTGTAATACAAATCTATTTTCCATATAATCCTCAGCTACTCATTTGAAATGAAGGAATCATGCACGCGTTCCCAAAATGGGAAAGGACGGAATCTTGCAAAACGCACGCGCTCCTCAGCAACATTAAAGGCAATTGATTTAACATCCTCTTCTGACAATTGAATATGATCAACCGTAATATTAAAGCGTTGATTATTGACTGGCTTTAATACGCATGTATGATGTGCCGGGAACACAAGTGATGAGCCGACCGTACGAAACACCCGATTATTAATTGATGCCATTTCTGTTAGCTGAAAAGCTGGTAATGTCGGATGAATAATGGCCCCACCTAACGCCTTATTGTAAGCCGTACTGCCAGATGGTGTCGAAACACATAGACCATCTCCACGGAAGCGCTCAAACTGAGTACCATTTAACTCAACATCCATTACAAGCGTCACATCAGGTGATTTTATTGTCGCCTCATTCAAAGCTAAATAATGGCTTGTTTCTGACTGATGACGGTGAACATGTACTTTCAACAATGGGTATTCAACAACATTAAAATCCTTTTTCGCCATCGACAATACAAGCTTCTCCAATTCAGATGGCTTCCAGTCTGCATAAAAGCCTAAATGCCCTGTATGAATCCCGACAAATGCAACCTTGTCTAAGCGATGTTTATAGCGATGAAAAGCATGTAAAAGTGTCCCGTCTCCTCCAATAGAAAGAACAATATCAGGCTCCTCTTCATTGAGCTCCAGCCCAAAATCTTGCAAATACGATGTCGCCAGCTCCATTAACTCATTAGACTGTGCATCGCGACGTGATTGAATTGCAAATGATGTCATGAACTTACCCCCTTATCTTTTTCAGCATGCAGCTTAACACTCGGCGCTTCCTTTACTTCACTGAAGTATACCTGTGCCTCCTGTATTTCATTGCGAATTTGTGACATTTCCTCATCGAGACGAAATGCTGCTTCTGCAGCACTTTGCAAGCGATTTTGAATTTCTTCTGGAAAAGCCCCCTTATATTTATAGTTTAATGAGTGCTCGATGGAAGCCCAAAAATTCATTGCCAATGTTCGAATTTGAATTTCAGCTAAAACAACCTTTTTGCCATGTATCGTTTCAACAGGATATTCGACAATCATATGATGTGAGCGGTAGCCACTCGGTTTACTATGTGTAATATAATCCTTTTCCTCCACTACATTCAAATCGACTCGTTGCCGAATCAGCTCAGTTACTGTCGCAATATCATCGACAAATTGGCACATAATTCTTAGCCCTGCAATATCTTGTAACTCTGTTGCTAATTGCTGAGAAGGTTCAAATGCAATTCCTTTTTCTAATGATTTATCGTAAATACTTGCTAAAGGCTTTACGCGCCCTGTGACAAATTCAATTGGCGAGTTTGCGCCGATAATATTGAACTGCGAGCGCATACCTTTAAATTTTATTTTTAGCTCCTCTACCGCTTGCTTATAAGGGCTTAAAAAAACATCCCATTGGCCCATCACAACAACCTCCTCACATGAAATAGCATGCCTATTTCAGCCATACATTACGTGTTTTTCATTTACCACACAAATCGTAATATATGCAATCGAATTTATTGATTATGAGTAATTAATTCATTACGCCTTGGCTAACTTTAATCTGGTTTCGGCTGACTTCCTTTTAAGAACCCTTCACTGAACCCCCGATATTCGTCGGAGACTTTAGGTCAACTTAATGTTGGTCACTTAGTCGTTATCGCAGAAGGCGATGTTTTTAAACTGAGTTCCTAATGATTCAGCATGCGTCCCACCATAAACCATTTCTGTATCTGTCACCTTACTTTCGATACAAAATAATGTACTTCTGCGATTTCTTATCTCAGAAAACATTGCTAAAACAGGCGTGTTGATTATCCTTTATTTTACAAAGAAAACCTAAAAATTCGTTGATTTCCGTTGCGGGGGACGCTTTCCTCGGGGTGCGGCTTCAACTAATTTATTTCGGCATTCGCCGAAATAAATGGATTTTCAGCTCGGGGCCAACTCGGGTGTTGGTCATGGAGGCGTTGCCACAGGACGCGGCGACCTTAGCCTCCCTACACTTTTGTCCCGATGGAGTCGCCCCCTCCACTCCAATCAACGAGCGTATGCCTATGAAAAAAGCATTTCCCCTATAAAATACGCTAATTAATATACATTATTTACATAATCAACACACCTGTTGCTAAAAGAAACTAATCACAAAATTAATCTGTTGATTCTAAATAAATACTTGTAAATTGTGCCTCCACAGCCTCAACAAATGCCTTACCGTAATTTTCATTATCTTGAATATTCCATAATAAATACTCAAGCTCCTCTGCAAAGTTAGAGAGTGCTAAGTCAGGCGTTAAAAATGGATCACGCTTCTTTTCGACAATTTGCACTAACGCTGGCCACGTCGTTTGAGGGAAGCTTAAATAACTATACGTCCCCTCATCCTCTACAATATAAATAAATGCCATATTATCTGAATCGACAATCACTTGCCCTGTCGGTTGAATTTGAATGTCCTGCTCACTATCGTGTAAACTAAAATAAAAATCATTATGTATTTGTTCGAATTTTTGAATTGTATATACTTTACGCACTTTTTTCGTACTTCCCTTCCATTCATTCTCTCCCTATTTTACCATACGATGAAGGGGGATGCAGTGTGGTTTTTATTAAACAATATGATGAACTTTTAAGTGCTGTAATGAACCAATTATTATTTATTAAATCGACGATTTCCATTATAGTTAGCGCTATGCGCCGGGTGTGGGTTACAATTAATTTCTTTCGTGTTACTACGTTTGCCCCCACACTTTTCTCTTTGAAGGAGCGCTTTTTCCATTCCAATCGGCTAGTAAATTACCCGTTAGTAGAGATTAAAAAACACTCAATACTTCCATAATTTGCAGATATGATTAACTTTATACTTATATTAAATTTGCAAATAATTACTTCTTAATCTTCCTAAAAAATGACGAAAAAAGGAGAATTATAATGAATCATGAAATTGAAATCGAATTTAAAAATATGCTGTCGAAAACAAAATACGACGAACTACTGACGATATTCGACATTCAAGAGGGAGAAGCTGTGCGCCAGGAAAATCATTATTTCGACACAGCGGATTTTCAATTAAAGGCGATTGACAGCGGATTGCGAATTCGCGTATTACCGAATAAAATTGAATGTACATTAAAAGAAAAAGCTACTGAGCATACATATATCGAAACAACAGATATTTTAACAGAGGAAGAAGCGAGCCGAATTTTACAGGGCAGCACATTCACAGCGCCTACTGTTATTGCGAGATTACAGGAACGCGGTATTGCCTTTGAACAGCTTATATTGTTCGGCACACTCGCAACAGAGCGTGTAGAAATTCCCTACAAAGGAGGATTGCTCGTACTAGATCATTCTTTTTATTTGCAGCGCGAGGATTATGAGGTAGAATATGAAGCACAAGATGAAACCGTTGGACGTACTGTTTTCCAACAATTTTTAACAAACTATAATATTCCAATTGCACATGCAGATAAAAAAATTGCCCGTTTCGCAGCGGCATTGGCGGATAAAAACAACTAGATTACGAAATTTAAGTAGACCGACAGAGGGCGTAAATGCGAATAAGGAAAGAAGGAGCATAACGATGGATATTCGAGCAATGAAAACATTAATGGAAATACAAGCAATGCAATCGGTTGGTAACACTACACTAAGTGATTCCAACAATACCTTATTTAATGAATTGCTAGGTGATATTTTACAATCACAGCAAACAAATTCTATTACTGGATTGACAGAAATTTTAGGAACTGAGCATACACTAATGCAAACAAGTAATGGGTCAGTATCTCAAACAAAATATTTAGATGCCTTTTTATACGAAGGTGCTATGACTAGCTCGCCAATTGAGCAATACATTAAAGATTACACGGGACAAGAGGCTTTCAACAATGTGTTAGCAGGGGCAAACCATTACAGAGATAGCATTGCCAAAGCTGCAGCAACATATGACTTACCTGAAAAACTAATTGCCGCAGTGATGAAGCAAGAATCCAATTTTAACCCTGAGGTAATTAGTACAGCAGGGGCTGTCGGCTTAATGCAATTAATGCCAAGTACAGCAAAATATTTAGGTGTACAAAACCCTACTGACAACGAGCAAAATATAATGGGTGGTGCAAAATATTTACGTCAAATGCTCAATCAATTCGGACAAAACCTTGAAACAGCGTTAGCCGCCTACAATGCGGGACCTGGCAGTGTGAAAAAATATAATGGCATTCCGCCATTTAAAGAAACACAAAACTATGTTCAAAAGGTTTTAAATTATTATAATACGTAACGCTTTTTCTTTTCCCTAAAATTGTTAAAGAGCGCTTTGTTTGAGAAAACAGATAGACGTTGTTATTATGAGTATAATGTAATAATAAAAAAATACTTTAACTTCTTTCAACAATTTTTTTGCGACGAGTAACCGCAGGAGCACGTGTTTACTGTGACTAGATGAATGCAAGCATTAGACTCATTTCGGCGGAGGCTCAAACACCCGCTGATGAATGGGAACTCAGTCTAAGAACACCGCATCCTGCGGCAACGACTGAGTGACCAACATCGTGTTGGCCTAAGCTACGACGGATGTCACGGAATTTGAAGAGAGGCCTGCGTGATACAGGTCAGTTAACCATTGTCACAGGACGTGACGTTTTCAGGTTCACTTCCATCAAACAGCTCGAAACAGCTCGAAAAAATCTTGGCGCAATTATGCCAAGGTGTAATTGATTATAGAAAATGTAATTGCAAGTATAAAGGAGTATCACCTATGAATCGAAAGTATACGATTCCTTACGAGGAACTTGGTGCTGAAAAACTGGCTGAACTAATTCATGCTTTTTATGCTCGCGTAGCAAAACATCCTAAGCTTATCCCTATTTTTCCTGAAGATTTAACGGACACAATTCGTAAGCAAATTCAATTTCAAACACAGTACTTAGGTGGACCTAGCCTATACACCGAAGAACATGGTCATCCAATGATGCGAGCTAGACATATCCCTTTTAAAATTACGCCAGATAGAGCACAAGCTTGGCTTGAATGCATGGCAGAGGCAATGGATGAAGTAGGCTTGGACGGAAAATTCCGTGACACTTATTATCAACGTCTTGTGCTGACTGCTCATCATATGGTCAATTCACCAAACGAAGAGGAGGAAATGGAGTGAATAATATTCAGATGATATCACAGCCTACTGCCTCCTTACCGACGAATAAACCAGTAGAACTGTATATTTTCATCGACCCGCTGTGTTCAAACTCCTTCGCTATGCAATCAATGCTGCGTAAGCTTCAATTAGAGTACGAGCATTATTTTTCTTGGCGTTATGTATTAAGCACTGAATTAACGTCATTGAACTGCTTAAGCAATCGCATTAAAGGTTGTTTATCAGGCGATGAACTAGATATTACGCACCCTGCATTACCTTCAATTGCAATTAAAGCAGCTGAGTTGCAAGGCAAGCGAGCTGGCTCGCGCTATTTGTCAAAATTACAGGAGCACGCTGCATTACAATCAAAAAATGTTTTGTCACATGCAGCACTTACAGAAATTGCATTTGAAGTGCAATTAGATATGAATGAATTTACTGTTGATTTTGGCTCAAAGGAAGCAGCTCACGCATTCCAATGTGATTTATACATTACGCGTGAAATGGAAGTTGATGAAGTTCCAAGTATCGTCTTTTTCAATGAAAATGTTGAGGATGAGGGATTAAAGGTAAGTGGTTTATATAACTACGAGGTATACGAGCATATTTTACAGGAAATGATTCAAGAACAGCTTGTACGTCAGCCCCTTCCTTCATTAGATGAATTATTCATTCGTTTTCAAACTCTTACAACAGCCGAAGTTGCTGCAATTTATCAAATTGCAGAATCGGTTGCAGAACGAGAATTAAAGAAACGTATGCTACAACAAAAAATCGAACGATTAATGAAAGACGACATTGCATTATGGCGTCAAAAATGAAATATCTAACCCATATTGGCTGACAGGAAATGACGCTGATGAGATAGGAATAACCTTTTCTCAGACAGCCCCTTCCCCGTCAGCCTTATTTGTTACTTCCTTTAGCTTTTCATAAATTCTACGTTTTCTATACAGCATATTTCCTACTTCTGCAATATCCTGCATCATCCCTTTATTAGCATATGCACCAAAAATAATCCCGACAATCGGAATCATCTGAAATAGCTTTTTCCACCCAAAATGGTCACGATAAGTATGGAAAACCTCTTGCCACCCTTGCAATTGAGCTATCATATCTTCAGACACATGCTGCATATTATGCATGGAGGAAATATCCTTTAAAATTGCCTCTTTACCAACAATATCAGCACTAGCAAACTGCAAGCATTTTATTATAAATATCCGCTCCATTTTATCATGTGGATGATAACCATGAATAATAGCGATTTCCTGCAATGTTTTCAGCGCAACACCTAAAATAAACGGAATATCAATGGCTAACGTAAAAATGCCGCCAATACCTGTAGAAGCCCCTTGCAAAGTAGCTAATTTCACGCGCTCTTTTTGCAACTGCTCACTCAATGCAATCATATCTTGCAACGGAATTTGCCCAATATCCCGAACATCCTGAATAGTCCAATGCGATGAATAATGTCTAATCTTCGCAACCATTGCCTCTTCATTAATTAAATATTTACCACCAGACTGAATATAACTCGCCAGCTCATCCATTAATAAAGCAATCTTTTTTTGTATAAATGAAGGTGTTAATTTATCAAGTAATACAAATGGGAGTCTCCCTAACTTCTCCCAAAACCAAAGCCCTTGTTGCTCTCTCTCCCATCTCTCTATATCCTGTAAATATTGTTGTAATTGCGCTCGATCCTCCATCTCTTCCCACTCCTCCGATTTCAAATCATTAACAAGTCTTAGATTCATATACGTAAAAATCAAAGGAAAGTTTCATTCAGCTAGAGGATTGCGTATATTCAAAATAATTTAATCAGATGGGAGCTAAATATAGAGTGGTGGTATCAAAAACAAAAGAGGCGCCCTACTCTCGACAATAGGACGCCTCTTACACAAAAGGGGATGGGAGAAATGTTCACGTTCAAACAAAGGGGTGTATGTTTGTTATGTGATGTATTTCACATGTATTACTTTATCACGGAACAACAGCCGTTGCAACGCTTTACAACTTGTTTCACAAATTCGTCATATAGTAAGCGGTTGCAAGGAAAAATCTGAAAGGGACTTTCAGATTTTTCCTTGCGACGAGGATGGCACAGCCACCACAGGAGCACAAATTACTACTTTTCAACCTAAAAACCTCTCTCTTAAATTAAAACTATGCACCTTTCAGATTTTTCCTTGCGACGAGGATGGCTTAGCCACCGCAGGAGCACAAATCACTACTTTTTACTCTAAAAGTTCACCTCTTAAATTAAATTATGCACCTTTCAGATTTTTCCTTGCGACAAGGATGGCGCAGCCACCGCAGGAGCACAAATCACTACTTTTTATTCTAAAAGTTCACCTCTTAAATTAAATTATGCACCTTTCAGATTTTTCCTTGCGACGAGGATGGCGCAGCCACCGCAGAAGCACAAATCACTACTTTTCAACCTAAAAATCTCTCTCTTAAATTAAAACTATGCACCTTTCAGATATTTCCTTGCGACGAGGATGGCAAAGCCACCGCAGGAGCACAAATTACTACTTTTCAACCTAAAAACCTCTCTCTTAAATTAAAACTATGCACCTTTCAGATATTTCCTTGCGACGAGGATGGCGCAGCCACCGCAGAAGCACAAATCACTACTTTTCAACCTAAAAACCTCTCTCTTAAATTAAAACTATGCACCTTTCAGATATTTCCTTGCGACGAGGATGGCTTAGCCACCGCAGGAGCACAAATCACTACTTTTTACTCTAAAAGTTCACCTCTTAAATTATGCACCTTTCAGATATTTCCTTGCAACGAGGATGGCGCAGCCACCGCAGGAGCACAAATCACTACTTTTTATTCTAAAAGTTCACCTCTTAAATTAAATTATGCACCTTTCAGATTTTTCCTTGGGACTACCTCTGAAATTTTATGTATAATACAGACCTAAATAATGATTTATCGATTTTGCTCATGAACTACTTCACTTCTCTCGATTCAAAAATAAAAAAAGGATGTTGGGTAGCTTTTCACTTCCCCAACATCCCTTTTCAAATTAGTTTGCTAAAAGCAATTTTTCAAGCTCGTTTAATTTTTCTTCAAACACTTTACAAGCTTCTGCAATTGGAGCTGGTGATTCCATATCCACACCTGCTGCCTTTAATACTTCGATTGGGAAGTTTGAGCAACCTGCTTTTAAGAAGTTATTAATATAACGCTCTACCGCCGGTTGACCTTCCTCTAAAATTTGCTTGCTTAATGCTGTTGCAGCACTTTGACCTGTCGCATATTGATACACATAATAGTTGTAGTAGAAGTGTGGGATACGCGCCCACTCTAAACCGATTTCCTCATCCACTACCATCGCATCACCAAAATATTGCTTGTTTAAGTTATAGTAAATTTCTGTTAGCTTCTCTGCTGTTAACGCTTCACCATTTTGATCCATTTCATGAATAATATGCTCAAACTCCGCAAACATTGTTTGACGGAAAACAGTGCCGCGGAACCCATCTAACCAGTGATTTAATAAATAAATCTTTTGCTGTGGGTCCTCTAGCGTATTTAATAAGTAATCAAATAATAATTCTTCATTACATGTTGAAGCAACCTCCGCTACGAAAATAGAGTAGCTCGCGTATGGGTAAGGTTGGTTAGCACGTGAATAATAGCTATGTAAGCTATGGCCAAATTCATGTGCTAATGTAAATAAATTATCCATATTATTTTGCCAGTTCATTAAAACATAAGGATTCGTGCCGAATGTGCCTGATGAATAAGCACCACTGCGCTTTCCTTTATTTTCAAGAACATCTACCCAACGGCTATCTAAACCTTTTTGTACAATTTCCTGATATTCTTCGCCAAGTGGTGCAAAGCTTTTCACCATGAGCTCCTTCGCTTTATCGTATGGCATATCCATTTTCGCTTCCTTCACAAGCGGTGTGAATAAATCATACATATGCAGCTCTTCTAGACCAAGCACCTTTTTACGTAAAGCTACATAGCGATGAAGCAACGGTAAATGGTCATGGATTGTTGAAATAAGTTGGTCGTATACTTTCTCTGGAATAAAATTATTGCTCATTGCTGCATGGCGAGCTGATTGATAATTACGCACTTTTGCATTGGCATTTTGCGCTTTTACATTCCCTGCTAATGTCGACGCAAATGTGTTGCGGAATTTACCGTATGTGCTGTACATTGCCTTAAATGCACCTTCACGCACTTCACGTTTATCGCTCTCTAAAAATGAAATATAAGAGCCATGTGTTAATGGCACTTCTTCACCATCATCATTTTTCACTTTCGGGAACTCGATATCTGCATTGTTTAATGCACCGAACGTCTCACCTGACGCGTTTGAAACTTCAGACAATTGTGCAAGTAGCTCTTCCTTTTCAGCAGATAAAATATGGGGACGACCTAAATTCAATTCTTTTAAGCTTTGCTCATATAATTTTAACTCATCGTACTGTGCAACATACGCTGCAATTGTCGCTTCATCTAAAGCTAAAATTTCTGGCGTGATAAATGATAATGCTGCACTTAATTTTGCACCAAGTGATTTTACGCGGCTATCCATCGCTTGATATGTGCCATTTGCTGTATCTTGGTCGTGTTTTAAATGACTGTATACGTATAGCTTGCTGAAGCGTTGGCTAACTAAATCGCTAAATTGCAGCGTATCGAATAACCCCTGTGCTCCTGTCGCTACTTTCCCTTTATAATCTTCAGCTTGCTCTAATAAACCTTGAATTTCTGCAAACTCTTGCTCCCATGCTTCATCTGTTGGGAAAATAGATGTCAAATCCCAAGTTAATTCTACAGGAACTTCTTCACGTGTTAACACTTGTTTTGCCATTATAAATGCCTCCAAAAATTATATTACGAAATACCCTTTTATTTTCTCAATTCTTTTCAGAAAATGCAATTAATTCGCTGAATAAATGCTGAAATAACGTCGTATCTTCCACTTTATCAGCAAGCGATTCAACACCAATTGAACGCAAAAAAGTAACATACTGCTCAACTACTAAAAATGCCTTCACAGATTGCGGCAATCTTGCCCATCTTAAAAAAGCATATATTTTTTGTTCATTTAGTTGCGCAAGCTGTAATTTATAAATATGCAAAAAGAAAAATAAATGACTTTGCCATTCAACACTAAATAAAGAGATTGCCTCATCCCCTTTTATTGGTATGCCAATATAATTTGGTAGCTGCTCAAAGTGCAGGCGTTGCTCATAAAGTCCTCGTAAAAATAAATCCTTTAAACCTCTGCGGTTAAAGAAGACCTTCGTTCGAAAAAAATTAATTTTATGCTGCTCATATAAATTTAACATTTCTCGCATCTGTTGCTTTGTTAATAAATTAGGGACAAAAAAAGGAAAGTGCTGCTTGTCTAACGGTAAAGGTTGTATATGCGCAAGCCATGTACGTCCTTGTATATATTGTAAATTGCTAAAATAGACAAAGCGGCTGTGCACAGCATCATATGTGAGTAAATAAAGCTGTCCTTTATAACGCTTAAAAAATTGTTGATAAAATTGACTTAATATTATTTTTCTTATGCCAAATGTGGGAAGTTTATTCGGAGTTTTTGTAATCCAAAGTGGAATTATTCCATACCTTTCATAACCAGCTGTTCGCTCATCGATTTGTTCTGATGGAATAACACTACATTGAAATTCAATCGCATATTGTCTGTTTTGTTGTATAAGAAATAAATCAGGTCTTTGCTGTAATGGGGATAAATAGCTTTCAAGCGCTATATGCTCTACTCGTTTCTGGAAAAAAGAAAATAGTTGCTGCTTTCCTAATAAATGTATGGGGGATTCTCCCTCTGAAAATGAAGCATCACAATCATTTAAACGTTTGTGGGCAAAATGTGGAATTTTAACTCGTCCAATTTTCAACTGTAAAGGCTGTTTGCATTGTGGACAATAAAATGTGGTAGTTTGGCGCAAATACTGTAATTGCTTTAAACATATATCTTCTGTAATAACTATTAGCTCTCCTTGTTCGTTGTGAGCAACTAACAAAATCTCTCCTCCTTTCCACCTTCCATTATAAAATAAATATTTGATTTTTCAAATATTCCATTAAGGAAGTCAAAGATTAAATAATTTGCTGAAAGAAGTTAAACGGTGAATATTTTAATAAAACATAAACAAAACGTCCGAAAAGAAGTGCTTTAGCACGCTTTTCGGACGCCCATTCTTATGCGAAATATTGAATAACTGTTTCGAAACAATCCTCTGGCATAATTGGTTGACCATATTCTTCAATGCGGTGAATTGTTAATTTCGTTGGCTGTAGATGCTCCTTTAAAATAGCGATTGCATTTCGACGCTCATAAGCATCTGCCATCTCCGAAAAATCGACCGATAAATAGTATTCATTGTCCAATTTATATAGTGATGATGCCGTTCCATATGTGATTAGGCGCTTGGCAACAGGGATTAATTCATCAATATCTTTAAATTTATAGCGAGCATTTAAAATGCTTGTGCCTTCTTCATTGTCTTCACTTTCCATCGTTTCTAAAAGTGTTTCTTCCATTTCGCGTAACTGTGCTGCGATATCTTGATTTTCATCAAAGCCATTTGTTAAGCTCTCCCCATCATTGCTCATGTTCGCACGTGTAACAATTACTTCAAGCCCCTGCTCTGATGCGTTAACATGAATCCAAATCGGTCCTTCTAAATCAAAATAATCGTCTGTATTGACTTCAGCCATGACATCCCAAAATAGCTCTTCACCTTTGGAACGATTATACCAAATCTCTTCTCTGCTATAACCACGATCCTCAATATCTCTATACGTAATGAACAGCTTTAATGTATTGTCATTGATGCGTTCGATGTCCATTCGACCTCAACTCCCTTCACAGTCATTTGCTAAACGAACATGTAAAATTATCATTCAACTTTTGAAGCTTTTTCATACATGCTCTTAACAGTGGAGCATTGCACAGATTTTTTATAGGAATTACAAAAGACATAATTCACTTATAGAAAGGCCAATACTTTTCTATAACTCTATTGTATGATGTTCCCGTAAAAAATGAAAAGGAAAAACACCAAAAACGTTAAAATTACTGAAAATTAGCCCTGAAATTATTAGAATATTGAGATTACATTGTACTATTTTCTCAATAGCAAGGCAAGTCCAAGTAAATTGTGAAACAAAAAAGATGCTGCCTAGAAAGATAATACTTTCCAGACAGCTAAAACCTTTTATCCCGCATTAACAGGCAGTAGAACACCCACTTCAAGACTTAAGTGAAAGTCGGCTTAAGGATAAGTGGGAGTTCTACTGCCCGTAAAAGCCCGATTGGTTCAACTAACAATCAATGGGGGATGAGGAAAACCCCCACCGATTGAAGTTTCACTTTATCTTGATTCAACAGAAAACTCCTGCCTCTACAGTCCCATCATTAATCGACCATTCTTTGTGCTTCTTGCAATTGGAATGCACGAACACCACGTGGTAAAAAACGTCGAATCTCATCTTCATTATAACCGACCTGTAAACGCTTCTCATCTAAAATAATTGGACGACGTAGTAGCCCCGGATATTCTTGAATAAGCTCGTACAATCTTTGTAACGGTAAATTTTCTACATCTACATTTAACTTTTGGAAAATCTTCGAGCGAGTTGAAATAATCTCATCTGTTCCATCTTCCGTCATGCGTAAAATTTCTTTAATTTCACTAATCGTTAAAGGCTCGGAAAAAATATTACGCTCTGTATAAGGGATATCATGTTCTTCAAGCCAAGCCTTTGCTTTACGGCAAGATGTACAGCTTGGCGATGTAAACAAAGTAACTCTCATTTGTAACACATCCTTTCATTTTGGAATCAACTATATTATTGAATTCTTAATTTAGAATTAATTTAATTTAAGTGCTACGGTTATTATACACTATTTGACTTACTTTGAATATAGGATGTCAATAAAAAACCCTTCTATTTTAAAAAATAATAGGATTTAACTAATAACAACTATGACTAGTGTATGAATGATTATTTATAACAGTATGTTTATACCCAAGCTGTGTTACAACAAAACATGCGTTTGACTGTTTTTTCTCAATTAGTTATAAATAATCGAGAAAAATTTCACTTGCGGGTGCCCTAATGATGAGCTATGGCACTGTTTTTAGACGTTTCATTAAAAAGGTTTTAGCATTTTCTTTCAAATGTAAAAGAATAGACAAAGGTTATACTTCCATTGCCCCAAAAACCCTTTTCTTTTCAGACCGCCCCATTCTTCAAAAAGTTCCCTTGCATTACAATAAGATTAACCTTTTTAAATTTACTTTATACAAAGGTATTGCATTTTTTTATACATCTATACTATAATTTCAGTCATAATAGATACAACTAAAAACAATGAAGAAGAAGAGTACGTTTGAGCTTTGATGTTTAGAGAGTCTGTGGTTGGTGCAAACAGACCATCATACAAACGGAATGGGCTTCTGAGTTAGCTTTATGAACAATAATTTATCGTTCAGCCATTTCTGACAATGACTCACTTGTAGCTGAATGTAGAGATAGCCCCATAATTTTTTCAAGCAAGCATGAAAAAATTTAGAGGCATAGTAGTAAAGCTCGGCATACTTCACGTTACGAAGGTTAAGTGGCTCAGATTTTTGGGCAAGCTGGGTGGTACCGCGGATTCCGAACATCATTCGTCCCTACTATTTTTAATAGGGATGCATGATGTTTTTTGTATTTATTTAATAATTAGGAGGAATTTTAATGACAACAATTTTTTCAGGTGTTCAGCCTACAGGTACTATTACGCTTGGTAATTATATCGGGGCAATTAGACAATTCCCTGCTTTACAAAACCAAGGCCAGGCAATTTACTGCATCGTTGACCAGCATGCCATTACAGTGCCGCAGGAGCGATTAGAGCTACGCAAAAGTATTCGAAGTCTTGCAGCGATGTATATTGCTGTTGGTATCGACCCAGAAAAATCCATTTTATTTATTCAATCTGAAGTTCCTGCACATGCACAGGCAGCATGGATGCTTCAATGTGTGGCATCTATCGGGGAGCTAGAGCGCATGACACAATTCAAAGATAAATCGAGTGGAAAAGAGTCAGTATCTGCTGCATTATTAACGTATCCGCCATTAATGGCAGCAGATATTTTGCTTTATAATACAAATATTGTGCCGGTTGGTGAAGACCAAAAGCAGCATATCGAATTAACACGTGACTTAGCAGAACGCTTTAATAAGCGTTACAACGAGATTTTAACGATTCCTGATATTCAATTGCCGAAAGAAGGCGCGCGCATTAAATCGTTGCAGGAGCCAACGAAAAAAATGAGCAAGTCCGACCCGAATACGAAAGCGACAATTCGCGTGTTGGATACGCCAAAGGAAATTGAAAAGAAAATCAAATCCGCCGTAACAGACTCTGATGGTATTGTGAAATTCGATGTCGAAAATAAACCAGGTGTGTCCAATTTACTAACAATTGAATCTGCTTTATCTGGCATTTCAATTGCTGATCTAGAGAAAAAATATGAAAGCAAAGGCTACGGTGATTTTAAAGCAGGTGTAGCTGTTGCTGTAATTGAGCATTTAACGCCAATTCAAGAACGTTACTACGCATTGATTGATTCTCCTGAATTAGACGATATTTTAGATGCTGGAGCAGAAAAAGCGAATGCCATCGCCTCTAAAACACTTAAGAAAATGGAGAACGCCATGGGTTTAGGTCGAAAACGACGATAAATAGCACGCAAAGTGAAGCGATAGCTATATAAAGCTCGTATGTACCAAGTAAAAAGTTCCATACTGCCGACCATGAGTAGCCGAGCGTTCGATAGTTTAAATACAAAATGCAATTGCTAATGGATACGACACTAATACCGTAGCAAAACAAAAACAAAACAAAGCGTACGATAACACCATCCTTTCCTTACAGAAATATGAAAGCAAAAGAAAAAACATGAATGCAAGAAGGGGTTAAGCAAGTCCGTACAATTACCAATTTACTCGACACTGTCGGTGTTACTTTTAAATAATTATACCCGTTGAAATAATCTACAGTTATTTTGAAAATAGTACAAAATAAAAAATTCAGTAGCCATAGAAAATATGACTGCTGACTCTTTTTATTTGATAATTTCACCATTTTTAAAATCTTTAATTGAAATAAATCCAGTAAGTATATAATCAGACTTTCATCCTTTTTCATTTCCTAAATAAAGTTTAACCCCACTTTTTCGTGATTCTTCAGTATTGATAATTAAGATTATTGGTTCTATAGCCTTATACTTTTCAACTATAGAACCAATTTCGACACATTCCAATAAACTGGAATATTATCTAGATGCTGGCAACAACCCTTTTCACTAATAAAATTTATAAAATCTATCGAACTTCCATGATATAAAAATTTAGGTGGTACAGCTTTTTCTTACTAATTTTCACAGAGTAGAATGTCCATACGTATTCAAAAATTATTACTTATTAATTCACAGCACATCTTTTAATATTATATTAATCTATTTCTTAGTTAGATAAAACACAACAATATTTAACCTACAGGTACCAATCCTTCTTCCTCCAACTCCAATTCATATTTTCAAAGAGCATAACATAAAGAAGAATAAGAAATTTCTTTACATAATTCGGTATAGTATTCTTGATTACTCCACTTTTCACTATGCTTAATACAATTATCATTGTGTTTAGTTATTCGTAAGAAGTCAAACATAGCTTCAAACAAACCTTCTCCATTTGACATTACATACACTTCACTTTCATTAACACTTAAGTGATTTAGGAAAATTTTGTATAAGCATACTTTTAATTAATTTATTGAATTATAGTTCTGTTTTTCGTTCCTCCATTATAATAGATTTAATTTTCATTTTCTTTATTCAAATTTTTTGTCGAAATACATAGAAATTCATCTTATTTTTTAGACTATACTACCATTTAAAATAGAATATTCCAAATGTTATAATGATTAATATAATAAAGGAGGGAGATTTTTATATATGAAAAAGAAATTATCTATCTTAATGCTCGTAGCTTTAATGGCATTTGGGCCAGCCACAGCTATTTATGCTGCACCACAGTGTGGTTCTAAAGCTTGCGAAGATCTTTATAAACATCCTTATCTATAATGAACGAATAGCCTAGTATATGAGACTTTTCATATACTAGGCTATTTAAATGATTACATATAAAAAAGGGACATAATCATTATTATATATAATTAAATTGATGAGAAGCAAGCAATAAAAAGATGATTTGTGAAGTAAAAATTTTGATATGAATATTTCAGGATTAAAAGGGATATAAATTACGAAAATTCAAGCACTTGAGACGGATGTGGCTAATTCTATTAAATTACAAAGGCAGACTCAGCCGTCTCCTGCTTGCCAACAGCGGATGATAAAAGTGCATCATTGCCATGTCCAAAATAGTTTGAACGATTGCATGTCCTTTTCCATAAACATCA
Source organism: Metasolibacillus sp. FSL K6-0083 (assembly GCF_038630865.1). Classification (NCBI taxonomy): domain Bacteria; kingdom Bacillati; phylum Bacillota; class Bacilli; order Caryophanales; family Caryophanaceae; genus Metasolibacillus; species Metasolibacillus sp. FSL K6-0083. Next base: position 1,732,051 of record NZ_CP152046.1, read on the forward strand.
TCACTATGCATGCTGCTGTGAAAACGCTCGCCTAAAAATAGACGATTTGTCGAGCGCTATCAATATTTTTCGAAATAAGCAAATTAGGCTCTAAGTAACCGTTTAATAAAAAAAGAAACTTCTAGAAACTTCTTTTAATCCAGGTTGTATGGTGCTAGATCTATGTTTTTAAAAGTAGTAGGTGTATTCTATACGCTGAACATAATATGATTATAATTCAAGTAAATTTGGTGTTAATTGGTAATTAAAGAGCTCAGGAAACTACTCTCCATTCTTTTTATCCACTTTGTTCAAAATGTAATTTTGATTTTGTGTAGGGGGAGGTACCACATAACACTCAAGTGATAGTACTCCTCCACCCAAAAAAATTCTAGCACCATTCTACACCTGAGCTAATTTTCTTTAAAAACATCAACACCACTGAAGTTGACTGAAAAGTCCATTTTGTTTTGACACTGCGTTGAAATCAATGTTTTCATCGCTTTCCTTTTACTGAAGGGGTACACTGCTAAAGCCAATGTTCACCACATTTTTGAAAGGGGAATTTTCTGTTTATATGAATCAACATTTTATGAAACATCATCGCTACTGTCCAAAATGCCGGCTATGCACGGCTTTTTGGACAGCTCCAGCGTCCCTAATTATACTTTTTGAATAATAAACATGCATTATGGCCACCGAAGCCAAGTGAATTACTTAATGCGTACTCAACAGAAGCTTCCCTCGCTTCGTTCGGTACATAATCTAAGTCACACGCTGGGTCTGGTGTGTGTAAATTAATTGTCGGTGGTAAAATTCCTTCATGTAATGCTAGCACCGTAAAAATGGCTTCCACTCCACCAGCAGCACCTAATAAATGACCTGTCATCGATTTCGTTGAGCTCATTGCTAGTTTATAGGCATGCTCGCCGAATACCGTTTTTACTGCCTGTGTTTCAAACAAATCATTGTATGGTGTACTTGTACCGTGTGCATTAATATAACCAACTACATTCGGCTCAACACCTGCGTCATTTATTGCTTGCTGCATTGCACGCGCAGCCCCTTCACCCTCTGGCGCTGGCGCTGTAATATGATGTGCATCACCTGTCGTGCCATAACCGACTACTTCACCATAAATTTTTGCACCACGTGCTAAAGCGTGCTCTAACTCTTCTAAAATCACAATACCTGCACCTTCACCGATAACGAAGCCATCACGCTCCTTATCAAATGGGCGGCTTGCCGTCTTTGGGTCAGCATTTGTCGTCAATGCTGTATTTGCTGTGAAACCAGCAATTGCTAAATTAACAATCGGCGCCTCTGCTCCCCCAGAAATCATTACATCTGCATCCCCACGCTCAATTACTTTGAATGCGTCACCGATAGAGTTCGTACCAGAGGCACAAGCTGTTACAGAGCATGAGTTTGGACCTTTAGCCCCTAAATAAATCGATACTTGACCTGAAGCCATATCTGGAATAAGCATCGGAATAAAGAATGGGCTTACGCGGCGTGCTCCACGCTCTTGGAACGTTAAAAATTGTTGCTCGTATGTTTCCATACCACCGATACCAGAGCCAATCCAAACACCTACACGCGGTGCCATATCCTCAGTAATATTTAGGTTTGCATCCTTTGTCGCCATCATAGATGCTGCAACTGCATATTGTGTAAAGCGATCCATTTTACGAGCTTCTTTACGCTCTACAAATTGTTCAATATCAAATTCTTTCACTTCTGCTGCTACTTTCGCGGTAAATTTCTCTGCATCTACACGTGTTAATGGACCAATACCCGACTTACCTGCTTTAATGGCATCCCATGTTGCTTCGGCAGTCGCTCCAAGCGGTGTTACTGCTCCAATTCCTGTTACTACTACTCTACGTTTTGTCATGTCTCTTCCCCCTCTAGTATTATCTTCCCCAACGTAGTGTGACAGCGCCCCATGTTAGACCGCCACCAAATCCAACTAATACGATTAAATCATCGTTCTTAATTTTGCCTTCTTCTAAATCATCGACTAATGAAATGCCGATAGATGCTGCTGATGTATTACCATATTTATGAATTGTTTTTGACATCTTTTCTTCTGGTAAGCCTAAACGCTCACGAGCAGCCTCCATAATGCGAATATTCGCCTGATGCGGAATTAAATAGTCTACGTCCTCTTTACGATAACCTGCTTTTTCCACAACATTCATTGCTGATTCACCCATTTGACGTACAGCAAATTTGAATACTTCGCGCCCATTCATTGCAATCGCCTTGTTTTGATCTAGACATAAGTACTTACCACCTGTGCCGTCTGCTCCTAGCTCAAACGATAAAATTCCGCGTCCTTCAGATACTTTTGATACAATAGCCGCACTTGCGCCATCACCAAATAATACAGCCGTATTGCGATCTTGCCAATCAATAATTTTTGAAAGCTTTTCAACACCGACAACGAGCACATTGTCATAGCTACCACTTTCAACAAATTGCTTTGCCGTAATTAAACCATACATAAAGCCTGCGCAAGCCGCAGATATATCCATAGCTGCTGCATTTTTAGCGCCAAGCGCCTCCTGTATTTGACATGCTACAGTTGGAAATGCTTGATCCGGCGTCACTGTTGCTACCAAAATTAAACCAATTTCCTCAGCCTGAATACCTGCATTTGTTATCGCCGCAACAGCTGCCTTATATGCCATATCTGATGTTTCTTCATTGTCAGCCGCAATTCTACGTGCTTCAATACCTGTACGCGTACGAATCCACTCATCACTTGTATCTAAAATTTTCTCTAAATCCTCATTCGTTACTACTTTTTCCGGTACGTATTTTCCAACGCCGATAATACCTGCATTCATATAGCGGCCCCTTTCTTGGTTAACACTAATTATTAATACTTGGTACTAATTATAGCCAACAATTTTTTGAATCGCAAGAAATTCTTTTTCAAACAACCTTCACAATTGTTTAAAAACAGTAATTTTATTTTTACCTAACGTGTGGTATTATATTAAAGATGTGATTTAATGAAAACGATATACAAAGTCTAAATAGAGGTGAATCAAATGCAATACATCATGACATTTATTTGGTCATTCCTACTAGTATCAATGTTAACTTATGTAGTGAGCTCGATTTTAGGTGTAGACCCTAACTTCGGTTTAGCAGCTATTCTTTCTGTAGCAGTAAGTATTTTAGTATTTATCATTTCTGCAATTATTCCAAACGACCCAATAGCAGACGCTGATAGTCATTAAAAGAAATTGCCTGAAAAGTGTGCTAATGCACTACTTTTCAGGCAATTTTTTGATTAAGTTAACTTTTTTCAATATGCACTGCATTATTTTCAAGTGTTACCTCTAATGTGTCTCCTGGCAATACATCTCCTTGCAATAATGCCTTTGCCACCGCTGTTTCAATATGGCGCTGTACAAAGCGTTTTAATGGACGAGCACCGAATTGTGCATCAACTCCCTCTTTGACAGCCCAATGAACGACCGCCTCATCCACATTCACTGTAATTTCCTGCTCCGCAATTCGTTCCTGTAACTGGCGAACGTATTTCCAAGTGATTGCATAAAAATGTTCATCTGTTAATGCGTGGAAAGTAATAATATCGTCAACACGATTCAGTAGCTCTGGCTTAAAATGCTGACGAAGTGCTGCCGTGACAAGCTGCTCTGTCTGCTCATTCGCCTCAAGCAAATAACTTGAACCAATATTCGATGTCATAATAATGACCGTATTACTAAAGTTGACATTGCGTCCTTGGCTATCTGTAATACGCCCATCATCTAGAGCCTGTAATAAAATATTTGCTACGTCTGGATGTGCCTTTTCAATTTCATCCAACAATACAACTGCATATGGATTGCGACGAACCGCCTCTGTTAGCTGTCCCCCTTCCTCATAGCCAATATAGCCTGGAGGTGCCCCAACCAGCCGTGAAACGCTATGCTTTTCCATATACTCACTCATATCAATGCGAATAAAATGGTCCTCTGAGTCAAATAATTGTGCAGCTAAAGCTTTTGCTAACTCTGTTTTCCCTACACCTGTCGGACCTAAAAATAAAAATGAGCCAATTGGCTTTGTTGGGTCTTTAATGCCCGCACGCGCACGCCATACTGCCTCTGATACAAGTGTTACCGCATTATCTTGCCCTACGACACGCTCATGTAAAACGTCCTTTAAACGCAGTAGCTTTTCGCGTTCTCCTTCTACAAGCTTCGTTACAGGAATGCCTGTCCAACGTGCAACAATGGAGGCAATTTCATCCGCTGTCACTTCCTCACGTAATAAGCGTGCCTCTTCACCGTTTAAAGATACTTCAAGCGTAGCTAGCTCCTTTTCCAATGTTGGTATTTTACCATGGCGAAGTTCAGCCGCTTGATTTAGGTCATACTTGCTTTCTGCTTCTTCTAATGCACGACGGTATTTCCCGAGCTGCTCACGCTTTTGCTGAATTAATTGCAAATCGGCCTTTTCAGCCTCCCATTGCTTCATCATCTCATTTGACGATTCTTTTAACGCCTTAATATCGTTGCGCAATGCTTCAAGACGCTTTTTACTCGCCTCGTCCTTTTCCTTTTGTAATGCTTGCTCTTCAATTTCAAGCTGCATTAAGCGACGTTTAATTGTATCTAGCTCCTGTGGCATTGAATCGATTTCTGTCCGAATCATCGCACACGCCTCATCAATCAAATCAATTGCTTTATCTGGTAAAAAGCGCTCAGTAATATAACGATTTGATAATTCCGCTGCCGCTATAATGGCACGGTCATGAATGCGCACAGCATGATGTAGCTCAAAGCTCTCCTTCAAGCCACGTAAAATTGATACCGTATCTTGAATGGATGGCTCACGCACTAAAACCTGCTGAAAGCGACGCTCTAATGCAGGGTCTTTCTCAATATACATGCGATATTCATCTAATGTCGTTGCACCGATACAATGTAGCTCACCGCGTGCTAGCATCGGTTTCAACATATTGCCCGCATCCATTGCGCCGTCCGTCTTGCCTGCTCCGACAATTGTATGAATTTCATCAATAAATAAAATGATGCGTCCTTCTGAATCTTTTACTTGCTTTAGCACAGCCTTTAAGCGTTCCTCAAATTGACCACGATAGCTTGCCCCTGCAATTAATGCACTCATATCAAGCTCGTAAAGCTGAGCCTCCTTTAATCCTTCAGGAACATCCTGACGCACAATGCGCTGCGCCAATCCTTCGACAATGGCCGTTTTTCCTACACCAGGCTCACCGATTAACACCGGATTGTTTTTTGTTTTGCGCGTTAAAATACGTATTACATTGCGAATTTCCTCATCTCGCCCGATAACAGGGTCCATTTTCCCCTTTTTCACTTCTTCAATTAAGTTACGTCCAAATTGCTCTAAAGGGGGACGATTATCTTCAGTTTGTTTAAATTGCATAAAATATCCCTCCAAACCAATTTTTTTAGGCAAACTCAAGTACCCACTTTTGTCATTGTTTTTTGGAAATCAAAACAATTTGACCTTTACTGACTAATTGAATTATAAAATATTGAAATTTAGTTTGCAAAAAAATGCTCCAAGAACTATTAATTTCGAGTAAATTAATGAAGAAGCTGTATTTTCCTTATACATATTATGTTATTATAACCTTAATCAATTTTGAAAAACGTTTATCTTAGCTTTTAGATTACGTAAGAAAGGAATGTATTTACATGTCTTTTCAAACAGTACCTGCAGAAATTTTTCAACTTTTTATAGAACATGGTTCGTTAATAAAAATAGATAAAGGTCACCAACTCTTCCAAGAAGGAGAAAAAGCCGAAAACATTTTTCTTATTAAAAAGGGCGTTATCCAACTTAGTAAAGAAACAGAACAGGGCAAAGAAATAACATTGCGTATTTGTGGTAATGATGTACTAATTGGTGAGAGCTCCCCGTTTTGCCAATTGAATTACCATATGGTAAATGCTAGAGCGCTAGAAACGGCTACGCTATTATCACTTTCACACCACACATTTGAATTATTATTAACAGAGCGTCCTAAATTAATGATGGAATATTTGCAGTGGGCACAAATTGAAATAATGAAACACCAAAGTCGCTTACGTGATTTAATGCTTCACGGAAAAAAAGGGGCACTCTATTCCACATTAATTCGATTAACAAATACGTATGGTCAAAAACAAGAGGATGGTTCAATTTTTATTAATTTTGCTTTAACAAATACAGAACTAGCTAATCTTTGCGCCACAAGCCGAGAGCTGATTAACCGCATGCTTAATGATTTGAAAAAACATCAGATTATTTCCTTCCATAAAGGTCATATTACAGTACATGACTTGCCTTTTTTAAAAAATGAAATTAATTGCGAAAATTGTCCCTTAACAATTTGCCGAATCGATTAAAGCGTGGGGGGAGCTGTCCAAAAAGCCGTGCATAGCCGGCATTTTGGACAGTAGCGATGATGTTTCGCAAAATGTAGTTTCGTATCAACAGAGAACGCCTCTATTAAAAATGGGATGAACATTGGCTTTAGCAGTGTACTCCTTCAGTAAAAGGGAAGCGAAGAAAACATTGATTTCAATGCAGTGTCAAAACAAAATGGACTTTTCGGACAACTTCTGGCGGGGTGGTGTTTTGGTAAAATGTTTGCTCATTAAAATTGAGAGGACCCTCTTTAAAATGAGAAAACACTGACTTTTTCCTAAAATAACCTTTAAAAAACGGGGCTGTCTTTTCAGACAGCCCCGACTTGCTTGTGTAACAAAAATTCAATCTCCATTTTCATCCAGGAGAATATCCCCTAAAACATGTGTTTTTCTATTTTCAAAGAATAATTTGCCATTTTTTTCAAGTAAATTCCTTGACAAAACACTATCGCTAGCGCTCCAAAAGTCGGCTACGTACGGCTTTTGGAGTACTCTTTTTTCCTTTAGCGAACGCCTAATGCCATCTTCGCATAGCGTGACATCATATCTTTTGACCACGCTGGTGTCCATACAATATTTACTTCTGTATCCTTTACTTCAGGTAGCTCACCTAAAGCCGTTTTTACTTGGTCTACAATAACAGGGCCAAGTGGGCAACCCATTGAAGTTAATGTCATCGTTACTGTCGCTAAACCTTCTTCATCTAAATCTACATCATATACTAAGCCTAAGTTAACAATATCAATTCCTAACTCGGGATCAATTACGTTTTCCAAAGCGCCATACATACTATCTTTCATATCTTGGTCAATTGCCATTTTTAACACTCCTTTCTATGTTATATTTAATGATAGCAGAACTCCATGCTTATGCCAAATGCTGTGCTAGCCAGTCTGTTACAGCAAGCATACCTGCTCTTGATACAACATGCCCCGCTTTTTCATCAATCATGTATGCAGAACGCGAATTTTCCCCGTGCTTTTCAAAATATGGATAACTCATCTCAAATGGGACAACTTTGTCTTCTTTGCCATGCCAAAAAAACGTTGGCACTTGCTGTAAAATATTCGCCTTGTTTTCTAAATCATAGGCATCTAGCATTGCCATTGTCTCTGCAAGCTGCTGCTCGGTAAAAGGTAATTCAATACCTGCCTTTTCAAACTGAGCAAGCTGATGCTGCGCAAATTTTGGATAGCTCGTTGCTCCCATGCAAATCCCCGCTGTTTGTATCCAGTCATATTTGCTTAAGCATCCTACAGTCGTAATTCCTCCCATTGAGGTCCCTGCAATACCTATTGCCTTCGTTGTTAACAAACCTTTATCTTGGAGATTTTTATAGAGGATTTCTACTTCCCCTACTGCTCGCATAACAATTTCCCAAAATATTGGCTCTAGCTGCTCTTTCGTTGTATTAGGCTCGGCACGCTCACCATGTAAATATGCATCTGGCAAAATTACTCGGACACCTTTTTCTACTAACTGATAGGCAAAATGTAAGTTATGCTCCTTCCCACTGCCGAAACCATGAATAAAAATAACTGTCGGACTTTCAACAGTCATTTCGGACGTATGCACATGTAATAACGGTATGTGCTCCCATACTTCACGTTGTACAATCACTAATTCTCACTCCTACGAAATATCTCTATACTAAGAGTAACAAAAATTGAATGATATGACAAAACTTTGACGTATAATAGTAAAAGACAGTAAAATAGAGTGAAACTTCAATGAGTGAGGATTTCTTCACCCTTCTGATTGTTTGCTTTACCAATTAGCTTTACAGAAAATTAATTTAGAAATAACCAATCTACTTTTGGTTCAAATTAATAACTATCTGTGAATGCTTGAGAAAGGGGACTTAAACTAGTATGAAGCAACATTTAATCGTCTTAGACTTAGACGGCACATTATTAACGGACCAACAACAAATCTCCTCCTATACAAAGGATATTTTGAAGAAAGCACAGCAGGAAGGTCATGCCGTCATGATTGCAACGGGTCGCCCTTATCGTGCAAGTGAAATTTATTATCGGGAGCTCGGCTTACAAACTCCGATTGTTAATTTTAATGGCGCATTAGTGCACCATCCTACAAATAGCGCTTGGCAGCAACTGCATTCACCGCTTGCGATGCGTGTCGTTCATGATGTTGTCGATTCAGTTGACCAATATAATTATGAAAATTTAATCGCTGAAATAATGGATGATGTCTACTTGCATAATGAGGATGAACAAATGATGCATATTTTAGGGATGGGCAATCCACGTGTCACAACAGGTAACTTAAAAACACATTTACTTGAAGACCCAACAAGTTTACTCATTCAAGCAACTGATGCACATGCAGCAGCAATCCGTCAGCATTTAGAAGATGTACATGCCGAATTAATCGAGCATCGCCGTTGGGGTGCGCCATTCAACATTATTGAAGTTGTGCGCAAAGGCTTGAACAAGGCTGTTGGTATTTCACATATCGCCCATGATATGCAAATTCCACGGGAGCGCATTATCGCATTTGGTGATGAGGATAACGATTTAGAAATGATTGATTATGCTGGAATAGGCGTGGCAATGAGCAACGGCATAGAGCCACTAAAAAATATCGCGAATGAAATTACATTATCCAATAACGAAGATGGCATTGGGAAGTTTTTAGCAGAGCGTTTAAAGCTTTAACGAGCTCTCCTCCTAGCTTAATTTACTACTTTGCTGTAAAGAAATTAAAAACCCCTCCCTTGCAAATGCAAGGGAGGGGTTTTTTCAGCTTCACACAAATTATTATTTAACTGGTGTGTCAGCTACTAATTCTACCATTTCTAAGTTATCAATTGTTTGATTGCTGTAATCAACGCTCCAATTTTTAACGCGTTTGTTAACTGGTGTAAGCTCTAAACGGTACATCATTGGTACCACTGGTGCTACTTCAGCCATTTCTTTTTCGAATGCTGCGAATTGCTCAGCACGGTAAGAAGCGTCAAATGATTTGTTAGAGTCGATGTTGCTTAAAGTTGTTTGTAAGCTATCTGATGTGTAACGAGAGAAGTTGTATGCCGCTGTATGTGCATAAACACCAGATGGTGATGGGTTAGAACCTACGCCCCATGCAGCCATAAAGATATCAATGTTTGGATCATCAGCTTCTACTTTGTCATAGAATGAGTTAAACTCAATTGTACGACCATCTGTGTACACAACATTTAAACCAACGTCTTTCCAGTTTTGTAACCAGAATGCAGCGATTTGCTCAGCTACGTCATCACCTGACATTGTAGCAAATTTAATTTCAAGTGGATTACCGTCTTTATCTTCACGGATACCGTCGCCGTCAACATCTTTGAAGCCAGCGTCTTCTAATAATTGTTTTGCTTTTTCTGGATCATAGTTGTATCCTTCTAAGCTTGCATCATGGAATGATGAGAATACTGGAGGAACGATTGCGTTTGCTCGCTCACGTAAACCTTCATAGAATACTTCTGTTACCTCTTCAACGTTTAATGCATAAGCCATAGCTTGACGTAAGTTTACATCGCCCATTTTAGCGTTTTCTAAATCAGTTGCTACAGCTTTTGTTTCTGTATCCCATTTACCTACTTTGAAGCCTAGGTATGAGTAGTAAAGCTCAGGACGAGCTAAAACATCAATATTTGTTAAATCTTTAATTTCAGTATATTTTGATGAACCGAATGATAATGATAAATCATATTCACCAGATTCTAATGCTTTCGCGATAGAAGATGATGGTACTACTTTCACGATTACTCCATCTAATTTTGGGCGACCCTTCCAGTAGTTTTCGTTTGCTTTATATTGTACAGACTCACCAGGAACAACACGGTCAATTACGAAAGCACCAAGTGTAACTGGGTTTTTACGAACTGCATCATGTTCAACTAAGTCAGCAACAGGAACATCACCAAGAATGTGGCTTGGCTCAGCATAAGTTAAGATACCATCTCCACCTGAGAATAAACCTGGAGATACTTCAAGAAGTTGTAATTCTAAAGTTGTTTCATCAATTTTGTTAAGACCAGAAATTGTTTCTGCTGTACCATCATGGTATGCTTCAGCACCTACGATGTTACGGAAGAATGAGTTATAACGTACACCTGTGTAATCTTTATGACCAATAATGTTATATGGTAACATTAAGTCTTCAATTTTTAATGGCTCACCATCAGACCATTTTACACCTTCACGAATTTTAATCGTTACGATGTTTGGTTCACCTTCTTCTAAAGTAAAGCTTGCAATACCTTCGTCAGTCAGTAAGAAGTCACCGTCTGCGCTGAAAATCGTGTTAGATGCAAAAGCCATTAAATCTGAATCATATGCATCTTCATATAGTGCGTATGAGAAAATACCTTGGAAAGGCTCATCTTTCTGCATAGCTACCATTAATGTACCGCCGTCAATAGCAGTTCCTTCATTTTCAACAGATAACGCGAAGCCATCTTCTTGCTCATTATTAGCTTCTTCATTAGTCGTTGTGCCACCGTCAGTTTTACCTGTATCAGTGCCCTTGCCTGCGTCTTCATTTTTATCTCCGCCACATGCAGCTAATACTAACATTAGTGCAAATAACATTGCTAGAAGAGCCCAACGTTGTTTCTTCATTTTTTTTCCTCCCTTTTTTGCCTCAGCTAGAAATTGTACCTATAAACACTAGCCATATTTATCAAAACACATTTATCAAGTGATGATAAATGTGATGGTACCAATTTTTTTGTACCTAAAGCGTTAGCGCCGTTTACAGAAGCTTAACACTTATTCTAGTAAATCTTTTCAAAAAAATCAATTTTCAGTTTTTTCTGAATATAATATTTTAATAGTTTCCGAAAGAAATATCCATAACTGGTTACTTCTTTCATATCTTAACTATTTTATATGCAAAAAGTCTAGCATATTTTCATAAATTGTGAGGGAAATTTAGAAAATATTTTCTAAATCCCTACACAATCTTCTCCCTAAGAGATTAACCTAAACGTTGCTTAGCATCTGCTGCACGGCGTAACGCTTGCCCAACATAGTTGATTGAAAGCATTAAAATTAAAATAAATAATGCTGCTGGTAGCCAAACCCACCAATATGTTGACATAACTAACGGGTTATTTGCATATGCTACAAGTGTCCCTAATGAAGGCGTTGACGGCGGTAAACCGAAGCCTAAATAAGTTAAACCTGTTTCAATCCCGATATTCCCTGCAAAGTTTAATGTTGCTTCAACAATTAAAATCGAACTAATATTTGGCATTACTTCCTTGAAAATAATAACAAAGTCGTTTGTTCCAAGTGTTTTTGAAGCATTTACATAGTCACGACGGCTTTCTGATAATGATTTTGAACGCACGAGACGTGCAATACTCGTCCAGCCGAATAAACTAATAATTAAAATAAAAGTTAATACAGTATATTTCGGTACAATTGTAATAAATACAATAATAATCATTAATGATGGTAATGTAATAAAGAAGTCAATAATACGCATGAACATATTATCAATCCATCCACCGAAATAACCACAAGCTAAACCAATGAAAATACCAGCTGTACCTGTAATCAACGTAATTGCAATCGCAATTAACAGTGAGTTTTTCGCACCAATAATAAGCTGTCCGAAAATATCACTACCACCAACATCGGCACCAAGCCAGTGCTCAGCGCTTGGAGGTGCATATTTACCACGTAATGAAATTTTCATTACCTCTGCTGGGTCGAAAAATAATGATGCAATGAATACACCAGAAATTGTTACAATCATAATAACTAAAGATATCATTGCAATTCTATCTTTTATAAATTCACGCCATACTACCTGCATACCAGTTGGCGGAGCGCTTATTACTTCTTGCTCTTTTTTGTTGTCTTTCTCTTTAACCACTTTTTTTCACCTCTCCTTAACTTATTATTTTGTCTATTCAATCCTAATTCGTGGGTCAACAATACTCATAATAATATCGGATAATAGACTACCTAATAACGCTAAGAAGCCGTATAGCATAACGAGTGCTGTAATAACACTATAGTCACGAGATGAAATAGATGAAATAAATAGTTGTCCCATACCTGGATATGCGAAAATTGTTTCAATGAAAATAGATCCACCTAATAAGCCCGTAATTGTAAAACCGATAAACGCAGCTACTGGTAATAGCGAGTTACGGAAAATATGTCTTGAGTAAACCTTGCGTGCTGGTACCCCTTTTGCACGCGCTGTACGTACATAGTCCATGCTCTTTGCATCTACTACTTCTGTACGTAAATATTGAATAATCCCTACTGTACCTAATACCGCTTGCGTAAATGCAGGTAAAATCATATGGTAAACTTTACTCATATAAAAGCCGAGAGTACCTGGTGCTTCCCGAACATCAACAGAACCGCCTGCTGGGAACCACTGCAATTTATAACCGAAGAAGTATAGCATAATTAATGCTAGTACGAATGTCGGTATCGCAAAGCTTATAAAACTATATAAAACTACCCCTCTATCAAACAAGCTATTTTGGAAACGCCCTGCCAATACCCCTAATGGCACTGCGATTGCATAAAGCATAATAGCTGTTAATAACGATAACCAGAATGTGTTCATTGCACGTTCACCGATTAGCGTCGATACTTTCACCTTGTACGTGTAACTGTTCCCAAATTCCCCTTTAAAAGCATTGCCCATCCAACGTGCATATTGCTGATACCACGGATCGTTCAAACCATTTATTTCACGCAATTCTTCAATACGCGCGGGATCTGTTTCTGGCGTAATTTTACCTGTGAATGGGTCACCAGGCATGTTTTTCGCCATAATGAAAATTAATAAACTTAGCACAAATAATTGTGGAATCATAATTAAAAAACGTCTAACAACCGTTTTCCACATATTAATTGCCTCCCTTCAGTGCTGAAGAAGTTGCAGCTACAAAATGCGTGTCTGAAATTGGTGATAAATCGTATACTCGACCGTTCTCATCAAAATACTGCTTATGCTCTAATTGATAATTACGTTCCACTTCGATACGCTCAAGTTTACGTTCTTCACGTCCATTCGGTGTAACATCTGGAATCGCAGATAGTAGACGCTTCGTATAAATATGCTGTGGATTATCGTAAATATCCTTTTTCGAGCCCGTCTCTACGAAACGGCCTTTATACATAATAGAAATATAGTCACACATATGTTTTACTACACCTAAATCATGTGAAATGAATAAATAACTTAAGCCATATTCATCCTGAATATCCTTCATGAAGTTTAACACTTGTGCTTGTACAGATAAATCCAGTGCCGAAACTGGCTCATCCGCAATAATTAATTTTGGATTTGTTGCAATAGCACGCGCAATACCAAGGCGTTGCTTTTGACCACCAGAAAATTCATGTGGATATTTTAATTTCGCATCTTCTGGCATACCAACAATCGCCAAAAGCTCATTAATTCTACGACTTTCTTCCTGTGGCGTTAGCTTCAAAAAGTTGCGAATTGGCTCTGCTAAAATATCTTGTACGCGCTTTCTCGGATTTAAGCTTGAATGAGAATCTTGGAAAATCATTTGAATATCACGATTATAAGCAGAGGTACGGTCACGACGCTTATTCGTTACATTCTCACCCTCATAAATAATAGAGCCTGCTGAAATTTTCTCTAGGCCGATAATTGATTTACCAGTTGTAGACTTACCACAACCAGATTCCCCAACAAGACCGTATGCTTTCCCTTTTTCAAACTCCATTGAAATACCATCAACGGCATATACATTATCAATTATTGTATTAAAAAATCCACCGCGAATTGGGTAATGGACTTTTAAATCGTTAATTTGCATAAAGCTCATTATGCACGTCCTCCTTCTTCGCCTTTAAAGTAGAATTCCTTGTAGCATGTACATCTTACAAAATGATTTGGTGCTACTTCATGCAACACAGGATCTTTCTCATGTGCGCTTTCTGGAATCCAAGAAATACGCGGTGAGAAACGGCATCCTTGACGTGGTAATTTCAATAAAGAAGGTACAATTCCTTCGATAACATTTAACTTTTGCCCATCTGAGTTCATCTGTGGAATTGAGTTAAATAATGAACGTGTATATGGGTGTTTCGGATTATTAAACAATTCTTCTACTGGTGCCTCTTCAATAATTTGACCCGCATACATAACAGCTACGCGATCAGCTACTTCAGCTACAACACCTAAATCGTGTGTAATTAAAATAATTCCTGAGCCCGTTTCTGCTTGTAAGTCTTTTAGTAAATCTAAAATTTGGGCTTGAATTGTTACATCAAGCGCCGTTGTCGGCTCATCCGCAATAATAATTTGCGGCTTACAAGAAATCGCAATCGCAATAATAACACGCTGACGCATACCACCAGATAATTGGTGAGGGAATTGCCTTGCAACACGCTGTGGATTTGGAATTCCAACTTGTGTTAATAGTTCGAAAACTCGAGACACACGCTGTTCTTTTGTTAATTTAGTATGATAAATTAAACTTTCCTCAATTTGCTCTCCAATACGCATTAATGGATTTAATGCAGAAAGAGGATCTTGGAAAATCATTCCTATATCCATACCACGAACATCGTTGAACTCATCCTCGCTTAATTTTGCAAGATTTTTATTTTTATATAAAATCTCACCCTGCACTCGCGTTTTATTATGATCGTGAAGTCCAATAATCGATGTGGCTAGTGTACTTTTACCACAGCCCGATTCGCCAACAATCGCCAGGATTTCGTTTTTTCTTAATGTCAAAGACACGCCATCAACTGCGTCAAAATACGTATCCTTAATTCGAAAACCTGTATGTAAATCTTTAATTACTAAAAGCTCTTCTGACGTTTTCAAATTCTTTCTCCTTTCAAGCAACCAGTTAAGAATATTACGACAATTTACTATTCAGCAAAAATCAATCATTCAAAACTGTTTCCCAATTCTTGATGGCATAATGAAAAAGCTGACTATACCGCTTCACATTATACTCTTTGTAATTCTTTAAAGTCAATATCTCCATGTTTAGCTATTCTGACATAACATGATTCTAAAATTAAATAATATTTTTGACAAGCTTTTTTTTATTTTTCTCTTACTTCAGCACTTTAAAGTGCTAGTTAATGCATTATATTCTACATAATACGCTAATTTTGTACATTTTTTTACAAAGAATAAATTATATAAAAATAATTATTATAAGTTTTTTCATATATAAGAATATTCAAACATTAGTTTTCTAAAATGGCAATATCTGCGTTAAACTGAATTTAGATTCACTATTAGAGTTAGAAATTATCATCATATATAACACTTGTAGCATAATTAAATAGTTATGAAAAAATAATAATTTACTTACCACTAAGCTACCGTATTTTAATTCACTTTCCCTACTATTTCTTCATATTTATAAAGAATACTCTTATATAATATGTTATATTTCACCTATCAAACCAATATTTCCGCACTTATTCATAGAAAAAGTTTTTTTAAATTTTTTTCTATGAATAAAAAAACAACCCTATCAATTCCCATAAAAGGAATGATAAGGTATTTTTTATTTTGCATTACTGTCCTGTAGCTTACGATTTTTTCGACCACGTTTTACGAACACAATCACAAAAACTATAAATAATAAATAGACAATACTTAGCGCTGCTAAATAAGGGATATTCCAGCCTCGCTTATCTATAATTTGAAACACATCTGAAACTTCTCTGTCTAATACAACAATATATTCCCCATTTTTATTTTGCTTAACAATTTCACTACTTAAAACAGCGCGTAATTCCTTGTCTTCACCAATTTCCTGTGCTGTTAAAACTACGTGCTTCGTTTTACTCGTGTTATTCGATATTACTAGCCATTGTTCTTCTTCAGACGTACGAGTAAAAGCAATCAATCCGTTATCGTTTTCAACTAAATTAAAATCACCGTGACGCATAGTAGTTGATTTCTTCCGTATGCTTTGTAAGTCTCCGATAAAATCGACAAGCTCCTCATCTGTTTTAAAATTATAAACTTGATGTGCTTGTTCACCTGCCTCACCATTCATAGCAATTTCCGTACCATATTGCATAACAAACACGCCAGGTAAGAACATGATTGGTAACAACGCTGTTTTCAAACGTGTTGGCGGGAACATTTTTTGCTCTGTCGCATCGAATACAAAGCGATCTGTTTGTAATGAATCTATCATTAACTGTGGTGCTATTTGCTCACCCGCCAAGTATGGCTCAACATATTTTAAGAAATCCGTTGTTGATAAATCTACATTTTTAAACATCTCGCGGTATAAATCGGTTGCATCTGAAGCAAATTTTGCATCGAAGTTAGCATCGCTGACTTCATTTGAAATAACATACATCGCACTATTTTGTGCCTTCAATGCTTCAATCAAGCTATTTAAAAACGCTGTATTGGCATCACCAATATTTGTTAAGCGAATACCACCAAAATTATAGCTTTGGGCAAATTGCAGTAGCGCTTCTTGCAAAGCAGCTTGAACCTCCACATTTGCTAAATCCCAATGTACAATGCCATCTTGCTGTAATTTAATCCAGTCTTTTTTAGCTGAATCTTTCACCCATTCATGCTCTGCACTTACATTAGATAGGGGGAAATCAACCATTATGGAAATTTCCTCTTTATTATAGGCAGCAATTACATCCTTTAGCTCCTGCTCAGTGCCAAAATGTGGCTCTATTTTTTCATAGCTTGTAGGTGTCCAACCATCATATGTTTCAGTTGTAAACACTGTTCCAATGGAAGCAATTGTAAAACCCATTTTTTTTATTGTGGAGAGCTTTTCAATTAAGCCAGCAAAATCACCGCCAGCAAATTGTGTTGCATTCTGCCTATCTACATTAATATCGTTTTCCGCTGTTTTATTAAAATAGCGGTCGATTAGTACGTCATATATACTTTCATCTGCAATCGTTCGTGCTTCCTCCGCATAGCTAACAGCTGAAAATGGAGAAATTAATAAGATTGTCACCATCATTGCAGAAACCCATTTCATCATCTTCATTCGAATGTCTCTCCTAATTTAACAATAGTCCATCGTCATTTTATCAAACTTCCGGGCACTTTTACTATTACAATACTGTAAATTAAAATGAAATACGTCAAATACGTGAACAACACAAAGCAAAAGGTGTCTAAAAAGTGGCTTGCTAGCCTACTTTTCAGACACCTTTATCTTTTTTAGAAATTCACACCAATTCCAACTGATAATCCTAGATAAAGCGTTACTAATAACACGATTGCGAATAGTACCCAGAACATTGTTGTTGGCTTGTCTTTTTTCTTGCGTACTAAAATCATTTCCATGAATCCAATAACAAGTATACCGAATAAAGCTTTGATGTCATAGTACATGCTGCTTTCTGTAATGACACCACGCCATTCCATAAGCAATGCTGCACCTGTAATGACAATTAAAATGTACATAACACGCAATGCCATATGCACACCTTTGTTTGGTTTACTTGCTAATGCGCCAATGAAAAATAGTACAAGTGCAAGTACCCATGTTGTAATATGGAGATGCGTTGTGCTAGTTAAAAAATCCATCATATCCCACCTCATTTTTTCTCTTCAAGACATATCCTATCATGTGAGGTAGGTTGTTTCAATGAAATGGTGTTGAGGCTGTCCAAAAAGCCGTGCATAGCCGGCATTTTGGACAGTGGCGATGATGTTTGACAAAATATTAACTCAACTAAATAGAGAAGGCATCTTTTAAAACACGATAAACATTCGCTTTAGCAATGTTTATCTTCAATAAAAGTGAAGCATTGAGGTTTCACTTTATGCAAAACGGTTTGCTAACGTGCCAATTCCTTCGATTGAAATTTTCACCTCATCGCCAGCTTTTAAAAATACTGGTGGGTTCATTCCTTTTCCAACTCCCGCTGGCGTGCCTGTTAAAATAATATCACCTGGCTCTAATGTAACGTACTTTGATAAGATTGCAATTAAGTCTGCTACTTTAAACATCATATCTTTTGTAGAGCCATTTTGACGTAGCTCGCCATTTACTTTCGTTACAATTGTCAACACTTGTGGATCTGGAATCTCATCCTTTGATACTAGGTAAGGGCCTAACGGGCAAGTTCCTTCTAGACTTTTTCCTAGGAAGAACTGTTTGTGCTTTTGTTGTAAGTCACGAGCTGTCAAATCGTTAGCTATTGTGTAGCCAAACACATAATCATAGGCCATTCCTTTAGGAATATCTTTTCCGCGCTTTCCAATGACAACAGCAAGCTCACCTTCATAATCTAGCATTGACGTTTTTTCCGCATGAATTGGTAGTGTTGCTTCATCCGCAGCGATGGCTGTTGGTGATTTTGTGAACACAATAATATCCTCTGGCACTGCGTCTGCTCCCATTTCCTTTGCATGGTCCTCATAATTTTTCCCTACGCACAAAATATTTTTCGGCGTGCGTGGAATTGGGGCTAACCATTCGATTTCACTAAATGTATGTTTAAATTGCTCCGCGTTTTCACTTTTTTGTACGGCATCGACTAACTTTCTCATTTTTTCTACAAAATCATAACCTAATGCAATACCATCAATAATTGTTGACGGAAAAGAAGGAAAAACTTGTAGTGCTTCTTGAATTGCTAATACATCCCAAACTGCTTCTTCTTTTTTTACTTTCGGTCCAAATTTTACTTGTCCATTTAATTTAAAAGATAATAATTTCATAATCGCATCTGCACTCCTTCTTTTTATCCCGCATAAACAGACTTTTATTAAAAAGTAAGCATAGTCCCTTTTCAATAATTCTGTAAATGTCTGATTGATGAAAGCTAGCCAACAGTAGAAAAAGAGTGTCCACCGATGGAAGTTTCATTTTATACATCATACATTATTATACGACAAAAAGCCTTATTTTTCTGATAATTTTTTATTATAAGTTAATTTTTTCATAGCTGCCTCAATTGGACCTTGTGAAAACTTTGATAGCCATAACTCTGCAAGTATAAGCTGCACGATAAAAATACCTAATGCCATATATACGCCCATTTGCACAGTCATTTTCCCGTATAATCCGAATCCAAAACTATAGAAAATAAATGTTGCCACGACGGATTGCATGATATACATTGTCATCGACATACGACCTAGTTTCGCTAGCGGTGATAGCAGTTTTATTGCAAATGGCAATAAACAAATAACGATGATAGCAGCCATATAGCCAACTGCTAAAATCGGCCCCCCAATGAATACTTTTAAATAATCTAATAAGTACGTGCGATTATACATATATGGCGCACTTTTAATAAATAAACCTAGACCGATACCAACTACAGCGAAAATTAGCCACACTATTTTCAGCTCTTTTGCTCGTTCAATTAAACGCCATTTAGCTGCTGCTACGCCGACTAACATATACGGCAAAATAGTAAACAATGAGATTATCCACATATCTATTCGCATTTGTATAGATAAATCTGCTATACGCTGTGTTAATGCGTCCATCCATGTTCCTGTACCGTAGGCTGTAATGGCGTTTTGAATCATAACAATATTAACGGATATTTGCTCGACTTCCATATTTAAAACGCCGGCAAGCTGATAAATAAATAAAATAAAAGCGTGCATCATCGCGTTGAGTACTAGCGCTATCGTAATTAACCATGGGCTTTTCAAACGCATGAATACGATTAAAAAGAAGCCGCAAAATGCATACATAACTAAAATATCTCCCCACCAAATGAGAAAAGCATGGATGAGACCGATTGTTAATATAATAAGTAGGCGCTTTGGTGCAAATTTGTAAAAATTAATGCCTGTTTTTTGCGATTTCATATACTGCATCGCTAAACCATAGCCAAATAGGATTGAGAATAACGGGTAAAAGCTACTTTGCACATAAATATCCAAAGTTTGCTGCCATATAATATCTTTTGCCTCAGTAAACCAATAAGCTAAATCTATATGCGGCTGCGGCAAGTAAAATCCATACATATTGACTAATAAAATGCCAAGTAAGCTTACACCACGTAAAACATCAATTGTATGTACACGTTCTTGCATTAGTGTAGGTTGAAATTTCACAATCACGACTCCCTTCCAAGGCGTCCAAAAAGCGTGCTATAGCACTGCTTTTTGGTCGTTTATGTTTTAGCCCGTATCTATTACGTCTCGGTGTAATTGCGTCCATATTTTTCCAAATTATTTTGTGGAAGTTAACCTTAAACCGTCACGTCCTGTGACAACGGTTAACTGACCTGCATCATGCAGACCTCCCTAACAGTTTACAACACAATCGCCTCGCCAATATCGTAAAGATATAGTATTTTTTCTTTTACCTTTACTTTATTAACCATTTCAATTGCCTCGCTATAAATTTGCAGTTGTATTTGATAACGTTTTGCCATTTCCTCTGTTAAAGCTGGCTCAACGTTAAATGGAGGACGAATTTTATCTGTTTTATAGTCTAATAATATCCATTGTCCATCTTCCTCAAACAAGCAGTCAATAATCCCTTGAACAATTTGGCTATCACCTTCATGATCCGTTCTACTTATCGTAAAAGGTACTTCTCTCAAAAGTTTCTTCGCATTCTTAAAACGTGTTCCGACTGGGGAGTAAAAAAACGCCAATACTTTTTCCATATTGATAAGAGCAGCCTCGTCCTTTGTTAATAGTTCTCGCTCCACTAAACTAGCGACAAACTCATTTGCCGCATCAAGTGATACAAAGCCCTGCTGTGGCACATGTTGCATAATCGAGTGAACAACTGTCCCCATTTCTGCGGCACTTAGTGCTTTCGCCTGTATAAAACTTGGACGTTTTGCAATGGATGCTTGTTGCATCGCTTGTGGATTATAAACGATATCTTCCTCCTGCTGCAATGCCTCGAAGCGTTTAATTTCGGATACAGATGTTTTCGATTTTTTAACTGTCGCTTGTCTATGCGGATATGTTGCAGTAAAGCGTTCTGTCAGTACTTCAACAAGCTGCTCATCCACCTCGTCATCGACTAGCATTTGCACGAAAGATTCCTGCTCCTCTGTCCCTTTCAATAGCGTTGCTGATAAAACTTTGACTGACCATAGTGAAGCTTTTTGCCCTGTGACCTCACTTCCTCCAAATACCTCGTCCTGTACCGTTCTTGTTAAAAAATCGGGGTGGCTAACGAGCGCAGGAGCGACCCAATCTAAAAATGAATTGGCACTAGCTCGCAAATAATTTGGTAACAATGTTTTCGGTGCTAGGTTTTGTAACGCTTCCCATTTGTCTAGCTTTCTTTGCCAGTTTTTCACTGTACCTAGCAAAATTAAATGCTCTTTTGCACGTGTCATTGCTACATAAAGTATACGCATTTCCTCTGCTTTAAGTTTTGCTATTTTCTTCTCTTTCATAGCTAAATACGGCAAGGATGTAAACATCGTGCGTTCTTCTGTATTAATCGCCTTTACAGCAAGACCGAAATCTTGATCAAATAAATAGGAGCCTTTAAAATCCTGCTGATTGAAGGGTTTCGCCATACCAGCAACAAAAACAACAGGGAACTCTAATCCCTTTGAAGAGTGAATCGTCATTAAACGCACGACATCATCACCTTCTCCAATCGATTTGGCAATACCCAAATCATCCCCTCGCGATTTCATTCGATCTACAAAACGTAAAAACCGAAACAGACCGCGAAATGAAGTTTTTTCATATGCAAGCGCGCGGTCATGCAATGCTCTTAAGTTTGCTTGGCGTTGTTTGCCATTTGCCATTGTGCCAACAAGCTCATAATAATTTGTATCTAAATAAATAGTCCAAACTAAATCCGCAAGCGAGCCTCGCCGTGCTAGCTGACGCCATTTTTCTAATAATATTAAAAAATGTGCTAGCTTCTCTGCAAGTTTTGCATTGGATGGCTGCTCCATAAAAGCTGTCAAGGCTTCAAAAAACGGTACATTGCGCTTAGCTAAACGCACTTCGGCTAGTTCATTTTCAGTTAAACCGAAAAATGGCGCGCGCAATGTTGAAGCGAGTGGGATATCCTGATACGGATTATCAACAATTTTTAAAACATTTAATATAATCATTACTTCTAATGCCTCAAAATAACCTTTGGAGGATTCTGAATAGAGCGGAATACCTGCCAACTTGAATTCCTCAGCAAAATCAGCAGACCACGTCATAGAGCGCATTAAAATAACAATATCGCTGTAGCGAATAGGTCTTGTAGTACCATCCTTCGGGTTAAAAATAGGCAGCTCTTTCTCAATCATATATTGAATTTTTTTAATCATATAGCGAGCTTCTTGCTGCGAGATTTTGAGCTCCTCTAGCTCTTCATCAAGCTCTATCTCCTCCTCTTGCTCTGTATATTGGTCAAGTACAACAAATTCGACAGGAATATTTGCCTCGCTATAGTGCGCACGGAATTTTAACGCTGCTTGCTCATCATAGTCAATCTCCCCAACTGTTTCATCCATCACTCGCTCAAATATATAGTTCGTTGCCTCTAGCACCTCTTGGCGGCTGCGAAAGTTCGCATTTAGATCAATTTTCAATCCTGTATTTTGCGGGTTTTCAGCAAATTCTTTATATTTGCGTAAAAATAAGCGTGGTTCAGCTAATCGAAACTGGTAAATGGATTGTTTAACATCGCCGACCATAAATAAATTCCCATTCGCTTCATCATTACTTTTCACAAGCTGTAAAATCGTTTCTTGTAATAAATTTACATCTTGATATTCATCTACAAGCACTTCTTTAAAACGCTGCTGAAAATCCTTTGCTACTGCTGAAGGCTGCATGCCCACCTCTGTTTGCTCAGTCAATATTTCCAAGGCATAATGCTCCAAATCGGAAAAATCGACTAATGCGCGTTCCTGCTTAGCTACTTTAAACGCTTCACTAAAAACTTTCACAAGCTTTACAAGCGTCTCGATAACTGGCTTCATCTGTCTTATTTCACTTAATAAATGATGTGGTTGGCGCACAAAAAATGTTTCTTTAAGGGCTTTGACAATGTCCTTCGCCTCGTCCCGATGATTTTTAGCAATATCCTTAATTTCTGGATCTGCCTCATCCGATTTCTTGATAGACGGAAGCCTACTCCATTGTGCTTTTTGCATATGCTCATGCACATCTTGCCATGTGCTATTATTTAGCTTGTCAATTGCTACTTGTACGAAGGCTAACTCCTCCGCTGCTAAGGCGCTATATGCACCTAATCCAAAATTACCATCGGCATAGCGCTGCATTGCTAATAAATTATTTTCAGCAGCATGTAAAGAATGTAAAATTGATGTTTTTAACTGTGGAACAAATGCTAAATCATCAATGGCAGCATCTTCTGTAATATCATATTCCCGCGCTAATGTGTCGAGCCATTTATATGGCTCAGGTTGTACACGTGACATATTGTAAAGCTGCTCCAATAGCACTTCTATTTCTTGATCATGACGATCTGAAGAAAAGCTATCAACAAGCTCGTACACCTCCGCCTGCGCTAGATTCCCGTCCTCACTATACGCCTGCTCCAATATAGTAGAAAGCACATCATCCTGTAATAAAGCTACTTCATCTTGGCTCGCTATGCGGAACCCAGGATCAAGGTCAATCATATACGCATATTGACGACAAATTGCTAAACAAAAAGAATGTAATGTTGAAATTTGCGCTTTATTTACTAAGCTCAATTGACGTCTTAAAAATCGGTTATGTGGGTCCTTCGTGATTTCTTTCTCCAATGCGGCAGCTAAGCGACTACGCATCTCAGCAGCCGATGCGTTGGTAAAGGTTACGACTAGTAGCTCATCTACATCAAGCGGCTCCTCTTTAGCGATAATTTTTTGGATAAGGCGCTCAATTAAAACAGCCGTTTTTCCCGAGCCGGCTGCTGCCGATACGAGCGTATCCTGACCAGTTGCCCAAATTGCCTTCCATTGCTCATCTGTCCACTGCGCATCAGTCGGTTTCTTCGGTATCATTAATGTCACTATAGCCACACTCCTTTTTTACTCGTGCAATCAATTCATCAGTCTTTTTCACCGTGAAATGATTATATTGTTGCTGTCCATCTGATGGATCGAATTGGCATATTGCCTTGAACTGACAATAATCACAGGCTGTCCGATTTTTTAATTTATATGGATAAATTTCAGTAGCACCTGTAAATATTTTATTGCCCGCCTCCTTATGCTTTTCAATCACGAAATCCTGCAAAATCGGCATCGTCTGCACATCAACAGTTTTTGAATATGCTCCAATTGCACCTTTTGATGTCATACTCACAGGAATAACTGGTGACTTTTTTTGTTCTAATAAATTTTCATCCATCGCCTCTAACACGGGAATTTCATTTATTAAAAGCCCTTGCATTCGGTATTTTTCAAGGCGCTGTAGCTCACGCATTTGCTCATCCACATATTCCTCCAAGCGTACGAGAGGGTCATGAACATGCACATATAATACTCCAGCAGGCGTCACAGTCACTTCCTGATTTTCAGGCAATGCCAATAACTCTTTCGCATTTTTCACAGCGACATCTAAATACGTTAGCAACTGCAACGAAATCCCATGATAGACCTCATTTAAGTCTAAATCGCGACTTGACGATTTATAATCGACTATACGTAAATGCAATTGACCATTTTCCTCATAGGCATCAATGCGGTCAATTTGCCCACGCAAATACATTTTGCGCTTATTTTCAAGTGGTATTTCTAACGGAGGAAGTGGAGTTATTCCTTTTTTTGTCGTTTTATCATCCGCTTTACCAAATGGTTTTTCATGAACAATCGGTTTAAATTTTGCAACTTTCGCATGCTCTGTTAAAGCAAATAACGTTCGTGCAACAACTCGAATGAGCTTCTCCTTAATGTATAAATAACGTGAATTGCTCTCTAAAATACGATAAGAAAATATATGAATAAGTGGCTCCACTGCCTCTCTTGCCTTTTGCAAGCATTCTCTATAGTTTGCTGGTGGCACCTCGTTCCCCGTTAAAATGCTGCGTAGCGCTTCATGGAATAAATCACCCATTGCAAAAGTTTCCAAACGATATTCAGCACGTTCCTCTAATCGCAACCCATAAGTAGCAAAGTGCGCGTATGGACAGCGATAAAATTTCTCGATTCGGGAAACACTTGCCTGCAATTCCTCACCATAAAGCCTATCGGTAATAGTAGGCTGTAAGGGCTCAGCTTTATTCATTGTATATAGAGGCTTCGTTACAAATTGCAACATTCGCTCCCATTTTGGGTAACCAAGGTAAAATGCGTGTAGTGCACGCCACTCTGCAGATAGTGCTTTTGTCTGCTCAGCCTCTTTTAACTGTGTCGCTAAAAAAGCAAGCGATGCCCTCGGATGGCGTAAATAAGATAAAAGATGACGCTTATCAAACTCCTCAATCGGGTCTATGAATACACGTCTATGCGATAATGTACGCTTGTCCTTAACGGTAAATAATTTATGCAAACGATTAATATAGAGCGACGGTAGCAGGCTTTTTCCTTCTTCATCCGCACTAGCAAATGTAATGTACAGTCTGTCAGTTGGAGAAGTAAGCGCACGATAAATTAAAAATGCCTCCTGCAATAGCTTACTTTTTGCATTTGGTGCTAATTCATAATCAAGGCGCTCAAAATAAGCACGATCGGCATCTGTTAATAGCCCCTCTTGATCGATGCGCATCGGATAAACACCATCATTCACACCGATAATAAACACAGCTTTCATATTATCAAAGCGTGAATATTCTAATGTGGCAACAGTCACCTCATCAATTGCCGGCGGGATATTGGAAAATTGCAATGAATCATAGCCTTCATCAAGTATTTGTGCCGCCTCTTGCAATGTTATTTGCTGCTCACCAAACATTAAAACAAACTGGTCAAGTATATTCACCCAACCATTCCATACTTGGTCATGCTCACTTGCAAAATCAAGTGCAGCCGTTTCAAGCTCTTGTTCTTTCATTATTTGTAACTTTTCATAGAGCTGTAAATGTTCAGCATAGTCATACAAAGCCTGTCCTATTTCTAAGCCTGTTTGCGCTTCCTTCAGAGCTTGTTCTAACATAAACAACGGCTCACGTACAATGTCACGCGCCTGCTGTAACAATTGCTGCATTTCAAGCTCTTTATCGGTTTGTATTGCCCCTATTTTATCTAACACACGGAATCTGCGATATTGCCAAATCTCTTCGTCATGCCAACGCTTACCGATAATCCCCTTCGCTATAACAAAATTTTCAAGCCTATCTAGCTGCTCCCGATTGTATTTTTTTTCCGCATGTAATGGGAAAAATAAATCTGTTTTCACTGCTCGAAAAACAGGCTCATATTGCCAATTTGAAATTACTACCTCTAAGGAAGAACGCATAAATTCAACAAATGGATGATGCAGCATTGGTCGCTTTTCATTCGTAAAGAACGGAATTTCATGCTGCTTGAAAATTGTCGCAATAAGTGGATCATAGACATCCGCTTGACGATACATAATACCAATATCTTTATAACGCATTTGCCCCTCTGTGACGAGAGCAATTATTTCCCGCGCAATACTTTGAACTTCCGCACGTCGATTTGTACCTTCAATAATATGCACTGCTCCTGATGCCGATTGTACTGCGGGTACCGCTGCATGAAAATTCGTCTCAATATGTAATAAATCGGCTTGTGCTGTACGATAATTCACTGCTAAATGCACGCGGTTTTCCACTTCAATATGATGCTGTGTTGCAAAATCTATTAATTTATCATAGGTGAAAGCCGCACGATGAAATAATGCTTGTGGATCTGCTGCATCTTGCACATCCTCAAAAGGCAAAACAATCGTTACGCGTTTTGCTAGCTGCAATAATTGCTCAACAATCGCAAACTCCCTTATTGTAAATGCCGTAAAGCCATCTATAAATATTTCTGCCTGCTGTATTTTTTCGGAGTTTTTCAATTGCTCAACTAAAATTGGATAAAAGCCTTCTCCGTCTACATAGCTCTCTCCAATGCTTTCCTCTAGCTGCTGCAAAATAATTTGGAAGTCCTTCATTTTTGCAATTAATGTATGAGCTGCTCCATATACCTCAAGCTCGTTTATTAAATTAACAATGGAATTGCTCGTCACATCATATTGACTGAACTCACGTAATAACTGCTCAATATCCTGCGTGAATCCTCGCTTACTAGCAGCTTGCGTAAAAATCGAAAACTGCTCCTTATTATCCTGTAAAATACGACGTATTAACATTCGATAGCCAAAGCTATCAATTTTATCGCGAGCAACGCCTCCAGTTTCCTGCAAAATAAACCAAGCTAAGCGTTTAAATGTTAATACTTGCGCTCGTATCATTCCATTAATATCATAACGATTCGTCAAATCATACTCTGTTTTAAATGACATTTGATCAGGAACAATGACAAATAACGGCGCACCGAAAGGATTATCCTTTAAATGCTGCACAATTTCTTGATGAAGCAATGTCGTTTTTCCCGTTCCAGCTCGACCTGAAATAATGCGTAAAGACATATTGTCCCCCTCCTCTTACTACTATTATATAACAGAACACATGTTTTACCATAATGAAAAATAAGGCTGCTGGAAAGCAGGGATGTCCTACATTTCCAACAGCTCACTAAGAGTGACTTTCTTTACTTACTGCTCGTAAATCACGTTCCACTCGTTTATTTAATTTATTTTCAATCCATTTTCCAATAATCCATAGCAGGAAAACTCCACATATTGTGAGAATTAGCTTTAATGGATGTGTTAATATTGCACGTAAATCATAGCCTAATCCACCTGTCACAGCAATCATAACAAATTTCCCGATAATAAGCCCTATTAAATAGTAGTGCTTGCGGATATTGGATAATCCTGCCACGATATTAATGATAAAGGCTGGTGAAAACGGGAAGCAAAGAAGCACTAATATTGGGGCTAGTCCCCTCATATCTACCCATCTAATTAATGTTTGCACGCGCTTATTTTGTACAACTCGTTGTAGCTTCGGGTGTTTTCCAAATTTGCGTGCTATTAAAAATAATCCGTAAGCTCCGATCACAGCACCAAGCCAAGAAATAAGACCTCCCACAACAATGCCATATGCATTCACATTGGCTACGACGATAACAACGAGCGGTAATACAGGAATAATAGCTTCGATAGCAGTTAAAAAGATGCCAAAAATCGGCCCTAATAAATGATAATGCTCTATTAAATTTTCTAAATTTGCAATTGTAAACCAATCCTTCATTGGCTGTCACCTCTATATCTATTACAGGGTCGCTCCCTATTTCATCGGGGTTGCGAATCGGTCGAAGCTTCACTTTATAGTTATTTTAACATACGAATATCTAATTATTTTCTAACATTGTTCAACATTTTTCGCCATTTTTACAACTATATTTTACACAATATAGACGTGAAACATACACTTTAGTTGCGATGAAAATTACAAAGAGCTGTCGAAAATGGCGGGTTCAAGCCTGCTTTTTCGACAGCTCTTTGTTAATTTACTAACAGTAAACCTATTTTATAATGATCGTTACTATGAACAACATGCTGTGCCAAACGCACTTCATTTTGGTGATTTAATATTTCTAAGCGACAGTGAGCAGCATTCACCTGCAGCGCCTCGTATAATTCACTTTCAGTAAATACTTCCTTACCATTCACTTTGCGAATAACTTCCCCAGCAACTAAGCCCATTTTTTCAGCCGGTGAGTTTGGCAGTACGCCAGCGATAATAACACCGCTAGATAAGGGAGCGACTGCATAACGGTCCGTTCGCTCCTGAATTTTATAATAAAGACTAATAAATAAACGTAAAATAGCTGCACTAATTAACGTTATAACACCAACTAAAGGTATAAAGTACGAGGCTAAACCGCCAATTAATACGAGCTGTGCCAAAATAAAAACGGAGCGACTATATTTCGGATAAAAATAGACTGGTAAAGTACGTTTTGTCATTTGCTGAAAGCCAAAAACAAATGGAAAAAGCACGAGCGAAAATTCTTTAGCACCTAAGCTAAATTGTGGCCACCAAGGAATATAAGCAGCAATTGCGTCACCTGGAATAATGAAAAAAAGTGGTACGACCGAAATGCTCTTACTAAAATAAGTGACGGCATTTCTACCTCGCTTTGTTTGCTGCACTACAGGTGAAGCAAATCGTGGTCCAGCAAGACGAATAAAGCGTGCCTCTACAATTAATAACATTCCAGCTAATAAAGCAACCGTCATTGCAGCCCCATTTTCATATGAAAAGCCCTTGAATGTAAAGTTTAGTACAGTAAATGTTTGACCAAAGTAAGCCATCCCAGCAAGCACACTAAAGCTAATCGCAATTGTTACGATAGGTGATAATAAATGGAATATAAAAACGATAGTGGCTAATATGCTGACAGCTATTAATAACAATAAAAATTCATTTGGAACAACTAAGCCAATCGCCAATATAAGGACAGAAATAATGAGGCTTTCCATCCAATTTATTTTCAGAAAGCTCGTTAACTCTGACCATCCATTTAAAATTCGAATTCTAAAAAAACGGCGCTCCCTTTTCACGCGGCGATACCCAAGATAAACTGCAAAAAAAGCAGCAATATACAATAATGGATTCATAACAAAGCGTAAAACTGCCATAAGTACTTCTATGATGATATCTATATACACAACTTCACCTACCAAGCTTCATCTTTTTCATCAAATATGGGATATCCGATAAGTCATACAGTTGCCTGCTTATTGGACATTAACGATAGCGTTTTGGCAAAGAATTGCCTATTGAAAAAGTAGGCTTTCTTTGACAGCGAGAAAAACACAGCGTTCAGCGATGCTTCTCTTAAGTACAAAAGGACGGGATAAAAATTATCAATCACGCCCAAATTTTTTAAGCTAATTAAAGGAATCTGCTGAAAAAAGTGAAAATTCATTCGCCTTTTCAAATAGCCCTATAACTTCTTATTGATTGAAGGTTCACTTTATATTGTAGCAAAACACCCGCCTATTGCGTAGCATAATTTGTAATAGGATTATCCACTGAAAATCGACTCCCGCAAAACCTCTTGATATAAAGTGAAACTTCAATCAGTGGATGGTTTTCTCCACTGATTGTTAGTTGAACCAATCGGGCTTTTACAGGCAGTTGATCTCCCACTTATCCTTAGCGTATTTTTTACTTAAGTCTTGAAGTGGGAGTTTTAATGCCTGTTAATGCGGGACAAAGTGAAACTTCAATCAGTGGATGGTTTTCTCCACGGATTGTTAGCGTCCGAAAAGCTATGCATGGCTTTTCGGACGCCCTATCGCCTTACTTGCGGCTATCTAATTCATGCAATAAAAAGCTAATCGCCATTTCTAGCTGCAAATCGTGCTCTGGCTTTTCTTTATAGGAAAGGGCCTCCTTTTGCAATGCAGCAAAGAAGCTTTCCTCTAGCTCTTCTCCCGCTATCAAATTGTGTTTTTTGCGGAACTGCTGTACCACTTCGGCTGTTTCCTCATCGAAAAACCCATCCTGCCGAGCGACTGAATAGCCAAGTTCATTTAACACGTTTTGAACGTAAGCAATTTCCTCACTGAAATCACCTTGCTTGAAAGTCCCTACTAACGGCATCATTTCTAGCGCGAAGAGCGGATGTTGCTTTACCTCGATATCTGGTAAAACGCCCTTTCCATGAATCCAATCCTTCGTTGGTGTTAACCATTTATTCGTTGAAAGCTTCACTTCACCGCCATTTTGTAGCTCCCAAGATTTTTGGACTGTTCCTTTGCCAAAGCTTGTATTGCCAATAATCGTCGCCCGCTCCCATGCCTGCATTGCAGCGGCAAATACTTCACTTGCAGAAGCACTTCCTTCATTTTGTAAAATGACAATCGGCTTTGTTAACGAGGCAATTTGCTCTGGCTTTGTCGCAAGAGGCTCTAATGCCCCCGTATTGTTTTGCATATAGGCAAAAATACGCTCCCGATTTTCCAATGTACTAATAATTTCTGCAACACTATGCAAATAACCACCCGGATTATCACGCACATCAACAATCCAGCCTTGCACATCACTCTTTTCTACTTCTGCAACAGCATTCTTCCATTCCTCTGCTGTTTTTTCACCAAACATGCTAAGTGATAAATAACCAAATGATTCCTCGGCACGCTCTATAACAGCGGCCTCCACAGTTTCATTTTTTAGCGCTGCACGCTCAATCGTCAGCTTAATATGACGTTCTGCCTGTGGTCGGTATAAAACAAGCGTTACCTTTTGTCCAATTTTGCCTTGCATTAGGCGCATAACATCGCCCATCGTTTTACCATCAAGTCGCTCGTCATCAATTTGAACAATTTCATCTAATGGACGCACTCCGGCTTGCTCAGCAGGTGAATCTTTAACAGGTGAAACAATGACAAATTTACCGTGCGTTTCCGCTAGCTCCACACCGATGCCGACTCGTTCGCTTGCAAGTGACTGTCTATGTATAGCAGCCTCCTGTTCGCTATAATATGTGCTATACGGATCTTTAATTGCTGATGCCATACCACGCAATGCACCTTCTACTAATACATTCGAGGTTGTATCATAAACAGATTGCTGTGAAATAATTGAATACAATTCATCTACAACTGCGAGCTCCTCAGTTGGGGCCTTTTTAGCAAATAAAAAGTCATTATTCCATAAATACAAACTACCTCCCACAATGGCAACGACACAAAATAATAAAACAATTCGGCTTTTGCGCATCTACTAACCTCCTACTAAACAAATTATGAATAATAGTAGGAAATGATACGTCCTGTTGCTTTATTTTAATTTCGATGCATATAGTTGCAATGCCTCTAAATCAAGTGGACCAGTAATTTGATGCTGAACACGCCCTTCCGAATCAATCATAAATGTGGTAGGAATCGCAAGTATTTTATATGTTTCCGCAATGTCTTTTGATTGTGCAAGTAAAACAGGAAACTGCACATCAAAGCCATTAACGAATTGCTGAATTTGTTTATTAGAGCCATCCTGATACGTTAAATTAACAGCTAAAATTTCTACATTATCTGTAGCGGCATACTTTTTATAATAATTTTGCATATGTGGCATTTCTGCTTTACATGGTGGACACCAAGTTGCCCAAAAATTAATCATTACTTTCCTTCCACGATAATCTTCCAATGACACCGTTTGTCCATCAAGTGTTTGCAATGTAAAATTAGGTGCAAACTGCCCTTTCTTCAAACCTACCAACTCAACTTCTTGTCCAATCGTCGCCTCAGCAAGCCTTTGACTATCTTCAACTTGCCCTTTTATATATGTCACTAACGCAATCGTTACTAGTAAGAGCACGAGCAGCAAACTCATTGTTTTTTTCATCAAGTATCCTCCCAAAATATGAAAGGCTACCTTGGAAGATTTAAACTTCCTCGGCAGCCTTTATGCTCTTCAAATCAGTTCCGCCTTAGCTAACTTTAGTCTGGATTCAGCTTTAGGTCCATTCGATGTGGGACAGTCAGCCGTAATTAGAACTAAGTGTGTGCGTCCCGCCAGCTATTGAGGTGGCAGTGTTCTGCTGAAAGAAGTTAAATTATAGCGGAATATAGCGCAGTGGATTTACCGAACCTACACTTTGTCCACGCCAAGGTCCAATATGAATTTCAAAATGTAAATGAGGTCCTGTTGAACGACCCGTACTACCCATCGAACCAATTCTTTGTCCTTTACTTACCGTCTCACCTACACTTACGTTATAGCCACTTAAATGGGCATATACCGAAGTAAATATTTGACCATCAATTGAATGCGTTAAAATAATCACATTACCATATGTAGATAATGGGGCAGCATAGGAAACAACTCCGTCTGTTGCTGCAACAATTGGCGTTCCTGTTGCATTTGCTAAATCAACACCATAGTGGAATTCTGTACCATAGCCAATATTACGCCAGCCATAGCCAGATGTTAAACGTCCGTTTGTAGGCTTTGTCCACGTACCAGAGGACACGACAGGAATATTATTATTTGCCATTTCACGTCGACGCTGTAATTCTTGCTGACGAGCAATTTCTGCAAGGCGGTTTTGCTCTGCAATAATTTGCTTCTGCAATTCCTCCTCTATTTGCAGTGCTTCTGAATACTCAGCCTCTAGTAAGCGCTTTTCATCTTTCAGCTTTTCTTGCTCACGCTCTAGCTCATCAATTAATTTATTTTTATCCTTCTTTTGAGTATCTAAAGAAGCACGTAATCTTTCAAGCTCTGCTTGATTTTCCTGCAATTTCTTTTTCTTATTTTCTAAAATAAGCTTTTGTTCCTCTAAGCTTTCAATATCTCGTTTTTGATCGCGCATAATTTGGCGGTCCGCCTCCATTAATGTGCTAACAGCCGAGAAACGGTCAATAAAATCAACAAAGCTATTGGCGCCAAGAAGCACGTCCAAATAAGAAACTGTCCCATTTGCCTGAATTGCGCGCATACGCTCACGCAATAATTCATCGCGCTGCGCAATTTTGTCCTCTAGCTCCGCAATCGCTTCCTCAAGCACGGCAATCTCTTGATTAGCTATTTTGATTTCTTCGACAACAGCATCAATTTCATTATTTGTTTGCACAATTTTTTGATCAAGTGCTTCAATTTGTGCCAATATCTCCTGCTGTCTTTTTTCGTTTGAACTAATTTCAGAGCTTGTTTCATTAATGGAGTTCGTTATATTTGTTCTCTGCTTTTCTACTTCATTTTTTTTGCCCTTTAAATCATTTAACGTATTTGCCGAAACTGCTGGCATTTGCACAACAAGCAATAACGCTAGAATGATTGCTAGCCACTTAAATGTTGCTGACTTCAATCCGATAAACTCCTTTCTACTATTAATTACACCTCAGCTAACGCTAGTTGGTAGAAGTTAACCTGAAACTGTGACGACACATGCCAATATTTAATTGAGAAATGTTAAACTTTTAAAAACTTGCGTACGGACATAAAGCTACCCCATACCCCAATTAATATACCAATAGCGAGAATTAAGCCGTTTACTTGATAAAGTAAAGGGGTCGTAGGCAAAATTTGCAGCATTTGCCCTTTTAAACGTGGCAATAGTATTTGATAAATATTGTAATAGGCAGCCGATACTGCAATGATTGGAATGATTGAGCCTAAAATACCAAGCCACATACCTTCTAAAACAAATGGAATACGCACAAATGAATTCGTTGCACCGACAAGCTTCATAATTTCAATTTCATCTCTTCGTGCAACAATCGTAATGCGAATCGTATTTGAAATTAAAAACATTGCTGTGAAAAGCAGGCCTAAAATAAGCGCTAAACCTACGTTTCTACTAATTTTAATAAAGTTAAAAAGATTCTCTACTTTTCCTTCACCGTATTTCACTTCATATGTATTATCGAACTTATCAATCGCTTTTGCTACATTTGCTGTTTCGTGTGGATCGACTGCCTTTACATATAAAACGTTGTGTAACGGGTTGTTTTGCTCATACAAGCTAAGCTCATCTCCAAAATCTTTAATGAGCTTATCAAGTTCTTGTCCTTTTGAAGAGTAGACAACTTCAGCTACTTCAGGTAAGTTATGGATTTCATCTATAAGCTGGTCTTCGGCTAGCTTTGCCTCTTCAGGATCCGCGATTATATCAATATAAACACGTATTTCAACATCATTTTCTAAATCTGTTGCAACTTTATTTAAGTTCATCATGATGACTGCAAATACACCAACAAGTAGCAATGTTACAGTTACTGCACTAATCGAGGCAAATGTCATCCAGCCGTTGCGTCCTAATGATTTAAAACTTTCTCGGAAATGTCGGCGAATTGTTCTACCCTTCATAGCCATAATCACCTCCGTACTCATCACGAGCAATCATACCGCCCTCAATCGCAATTACGCGTCGACGAATCGTATTGACAATTTCTCTATTATGCGTCGCCATGACAATTGTCGTACCACGCGCATTAATTTCTTCAAAAATATTCATAATTTCCCATGACGTTTCAGGGTCGAGATTTCCTGTAGGCTCGTCCGCAATCACAACTTTAGGCATGTTCACAATAGAGCGAGCGATAGCTACACGCTGCTGCTCCCCCCCAGACAACTCGCTAGGAAGCATACGTACTTTATGCTTAAGACCGACAAGCTCTAAAACCTCTAGCACGCGTTGACGAATCTTTCTAGGCTGTTCTTCAATAACCTCCATTGCAAACGCCACATTTTCATACACTGTTAGCCGTGGCAATAGCTTAAAGTCTTGAAAGACAATCCCTAAATGTCTGCGCATTTTCGGAATGCGGCTTTGCTTTAATGTCGTTAAATTTATACCATTTACAATTACATCACCAGAAGTTGCTTTTTCTTCACGATACATTAATTTTATAAATGTAGACTTCCCTGCACCACTTGGACCGACAACATAAACGAATTCACCTTGTCTTATATCAACAGTGATACCATTAGTAGCTACAACACCATTCGGATATTTTTTTACAACATTGTTCATTTGAATCATTTTTTACCACCTAAATTTCGTCATATCACAAGTTGACAATTTTTTTACTCTTCCTCATTATAACATTGTATACGCTTCTTGCTATTACATTTTCATGTCAATATAGATTGATTTTCACGCACCCTTGCAAACTACGTCTTAGAGCGTTTTAACGCCTCCTACTTTGCAACAATTATTACAAAATATTTCGTGATAAAGCGCATTATAAATCAGCGTTATAGTTATGTATAATACTAAAGTCATAATTCGCTCATAAAAAATAGGCTGCCCGGAAAGGCAGCCTTGTTTTGCAAAGACAAATTAATTTACGTTTCTTCATTTAGGTGAAACACTACTAAACACAGTGTTTCTTCCTTTCCCAAAGAAAGCTCTCTCATTTAACGGGCGTGTCTTGAAGACGCCCTTTTAATTATTATGGTAGCGAACGATTACTGAGCCTGTACGTGTTTCGCCTAGTAGTTTTAAAACAGGTGCACCTTCAACTGTTTTGCTGAAGTGTGCTGTTTTTAATAAAAATTGGTCTTCGTTTGTGCTGACAGTGACATCTGGCAGACCAACATCTGTTTTTCCAAAGTTTGTCGTCACACGCCCATCTAACGATAAGCCTTTTGGTACATAGAGCTCCACTGTACCAGCTACAGCCGAGCCCTTTAATTTACGAGCTTTGTCAGAGCTTGTCGTTAATGTAACAGCACCATTAACAGATTCCGCTTCAATTTCCTGAATATCCCCATCAATATAAATGCGACCATTTACTGACTCTGCCTCTAAATCTTCCCCCTTCACTAAACGAGCTTCAATCATGCCATTACCAGAATTTAAGTCTGCACGCTGGAATTCTGATTTTTCAATGCGAATTGCCCCATTATACGTTTTTAATTTTAGTAAAGTAGAGTGAATATTGCTTGCCGTCATACTACCATTCAATAAACGAACGATTAAAATATCATAGTGCTTTTCCGGTACATGAAGGTGTAAATCAACAGATGACATTTTTACTGCTGTTGCAATCGTCAGCTTGCCATCATTCAATGTGACAAAATCATTTGTAAACTTAGCAATTGTTTGTTCCTCATCATTATCGGATTTCGTTACTTTCACATGAGCTTCCACAAGCACCTTATCATCTGCCGCTTTTTCAAGCGTCAGCTTACCGCTTGGTAAATCAATTTCAAAACCTTTTACTTGCTCTGCATCGTACACATATGTTTTATTAAACTCTACTTTTTCGCCAAATGGAAACTCAAAATCGAATTCCTTCACCTTTGAAAAAGCACCATTCATTAGGCCCATCATGCGATTGCTAAATTGAGATAAATCTTCTTTTAAATCATTCATAAATTCGTTCATTTTATGATTTGCTTCTTTATCATTGAACGCTTTATTAAATAGGTCCTCAAAACCGGATGTTGTACGCTTTTCTGAATCATCAACCTTACTAAAGTCCTCGCTTTTCGCCTGCTGCTCCTCTACTTTAGGTGCGACTGGCATCGTCGCTTGTCCAGACTCATCTTTCCCTAATGCTTCTAGTAATACAATGGCCTCTTCTGCTGAAATTGTTCCGTTTTCAACTAATTTTAAAATACGTTGACGT
Organism: Metasolibacillus sp. FSL K6-0083; assembly: GCF_038630865.1. NCBI lineage: Bacteria > Bacillati > Bacillota > Bacilli > Caryophanales > Caryophanaceae > Metasolibacillus > Metasolibacillus sp. FSL K6-0083. The sequence continues at coordinate 1,769,499 of NZ_CP152046.1, forward strand.
TCACTTTGCATATTAAAAAGCCTCCCTCTGATTTGTATACTAAGTTATACGCCCGAGGGAGGAAAAAGGTTTCATGTTTTTTTATCAAAAATAGCTTAGAAAAAACCTATACAATCTACAGAATTTACGATTTTGCTACCATATTAGCAATTTGCTCTGCCATGCGCTTACGATCGCGCTCTAAAATCGGCTTTAAATAACGTCCTGTGTGGCTCGCCTCATTCGCACAAATTTCCTCAGGTGTACCTGTTGCAACAATAGTTCCACCTTTGTCGCCACCCTCTGGACCTAAATCAATCATATAATCAGCTGTTTTAATCACATCTAAATTATGCTCAATTACGAGTACTGTCTCACCATTATCAACAAGTCGCTGTAGCACGACTAATAAGCGAGCTATATCGTCCGCATGTAAGCCTGTCGTCGGCTCATCTAAAATATAAAATGACTTTCCTGTTGAACGACGATGCAGCTCAGAGGCTAACTTTACGCGCTGTGCCTCTCCACCTGATAATGTCGTTGCAGGCTGTCCTAGCTTCATATAGCCTAAGCCAACATCCACAATTGTTTGTAGCTTGCGATGAATTTTTGGAATGTTTTCGAAAAAGACGACCGCATCCTCAATTGTCATATCAAGCACTTCAGCGATATTCTTATCTTTATATTTCACTTCTAGCGTCTCTCGATTATAGCGTTTGCCGTGACATACCTCGCATGGCACATATACATCTGGTAAAAAGTGCATTTCAATTTTTATAATACCATCACCACGACAAGCCTCACAGCGACCACCTTTTACATTAAAGCTAAAGCGCCCTTTTTTATAGCCGCGTACCTTCGCCTCATTCGTCACAGCAAAGACGTCGCGTATATCATCAAAAACGCCTGTATAAGTTGCAGGATTGGAGCGTGGTGTACGCCCAATTGGTGACTGGTCAATATCAATGACCTTTTCTAACTGCTGAATACCATCTAGCGATTTATGCGCTCCAGGCTTTACCTTTGAGCGATTCAATTTTGACGCGAGCGATTTATATAATATCTCATTAATAAGCGTAGATTTACCAGAGCCTGATACACCTGTTACAGCAATAAATACGCCAAGTGGAATATCGACATTCACTTTTTTCAGATTATTTTCGCTCGCACCTTTAATGACAAGCTTGCGGCCATCCGGTTTGCGTCGTTCAGCAGGTAGAGGAATAAATTTTTTACCGCTCAAATACTGCCCCGTCAACGATGAATCATTGCCCATGACCTCTGTTGGCGTTCCTTGCGCAACTATTTGTCCACCATGCACACCTGCTCCCGGTCCAACATCAATAATATAATCTGCTGCTAGCATTGTATCTTCATCATGCTCTACGACAATTAATGTATTTCCCAAATCCCGCATGCTTTGCAGCGTCGTGATTAAACGGTCATTATCGCGCTGATGCAAGCCAATCGATGGCTCGTCTAAAATATACAGTACACCTGTTAAACGTGAGCCAATTTGTGTAGCTAAGCGTATGCGCTGTGCTTCCCCACCTGACAAAGTCCCAGCCGCACGTGATAAGGTTAAATAGTCCAAGCCAACATTTACTAAAAAGCCTAGTCGTTCATGAATTTCACGTAAAACTAAACGCGCGATTTGCAAATCTTTATCCGATAATTTTAAGCTATCAAAAAACGCATTTGCTTCCGAAATAGAAAACTGCGTTACTTCACCGATATGCTTGTCGCTTAACTTCACCGCTAGCGTCTCTGGCTTTAAGCGGTACCCCTTACAGGCTGGACATGGCTGCTCTGCCATATACTTTTCCATTTGCTCACGCACATAGTCTGAGGACGTATCACGAAAACGACGTTCTACATTATTCAATACACCTTCAAATTCAATTAATTGGCTACGCTTATGCCCAAACTCATTTTCATAATCAAACTGAATTTTTTCCTTTCCAGAGCCTTTTAACACTTTATCCATTTGTGGCTTTGGTATATCTTTAATTGGTACATCCATTGGAATACCGTAATGGTTACATACCGCTTTTAATAATTGTGGATAATATTGAGAACTCGTCGGCTCCCACGGCGCAATAGCATGCTCAAGCAACGTTTTATCCCAATCTGGCACAACTAAATCCTTATCTACCTCACGCTTCATCCCTAGCCCATCACAAGAAGTACACGCACCAAATGGGCTATTGAAGGAGAACATGCGTGGCTCTAGCTCTCCGATAGAAAAACCACATTGTGGACATGCGTGATGCTCGCTAAATAAAAGCTCCTCATGCTCCATCACATCGACAAGTACACGTCCCTCAGCTAGACGTAATGCAGCCTCTAATGAATCACTTAAACGTGCGGCAATCCCTTCCTTCATTACAACACGGTCAACGACAACCTCAATAGTATGCTTTTTATTTTTATCCAACTCAATATTGTCGTCTAAATCGCGAAGCTCCCCATTAATACGCACACGCACATAGCCTTGCTTTTTCAAGTCCTCCAATAGCTTTACATGCGTTCCTTTACGTCCTTCAATCATCGGTGCAAGAAGCTGCATTTTTGTGCGTTCAGGGTATTCCATTAAGCGGTCAACCATTTGTTCAACTGTTTGTGACGTAATAGGCGTTCCATGTGTTGGACAAATAGGTGTACCGATACGCGCGAATAATAATCGTAAATAATCATAAATTTCCGTTACTGTTCCAACAGTCGAGCGTGGATTACGACTCGTTGTTTTTTGGTCAATTGAAATTGCTGGCGACAAGCCCTCAATCGTATCAACATCCGGCTTATCCATTTGTCCTAAAAATTGGCGTGCATAAGCAGATAGTGACTCAACATAACGGCGCTGCCCCTCAGCATAAATTGTATCAAATGCTAATGAAGATTTTCCTGAGCCAGATAACCCTGTTAAAACGACTAGTTGATCACGAGGAATTGTTATGTCAATGTTTTTTAAATTATGTGCCCGGGCACCTTGTACAACGATTTCTGTATTTTTCAAGTGGAATCACCTTTCTGCCTTCAATTCAAAGATTGTGTCTCGAAGCTCTGCTGCACGTTCAAAATCAAGCGCCTTCGATGCTTCTTTCATCTCTATTTCCAATGATGCAATCAATTTATCAATTTCAGCCTTCGTTAATTTTTTACCTTTTGTCACTTTTGTTACGTATGTTTCCTCTTCCTCTGCTACTTGTGTTGCGCGAATAACATCTGGAATTTTCTTAATAATCGTTCTAGGTGTAATACCATGTTCCTCATTATAGGCAATTTGAATGGAACGACGGCGCTTTGTTTCCTCAATCGCTTTTTGCATTGAGTCTGTCATTTTATCTGCATACATAATCACATGGCCATTCGCATTCCGTGCAGCGCGCCCAATAGTTTGAATAAGTGAACGCTCAGAGCGAAGGAAACCCTCTTTATCAGCATCTAAAATCGCTACAAGTGATACTTCTGGAATATCAAGTCCTTCTCGCAATAAATTAATGCCAACCAACACATCGTATGTCCCTTTGCGCAGCTCGCGAATAATTTCAATGCGCTCTAGCGTTTTAATTTCAGAGTGCAAATATTCTACCTTTAAGCCTGCTTCCTTTAAATAAGAAGTTAAATCCTCCGACATTTTTTTCGTCAATGTCGTTACAAGCACTCGCTCTTTGCGCTCCATGCGTTGATGGATTTCATCTATTAAATCATCAATTTGCCCTTCAATTGGACGCACATCAATTAGCGGGTCTAATAAGCCTGTTGGACGGATAATTTGTTCAACCATTTCCGGTGTATGCTCTAGCTCATACGGACCTGGCGTCGCTGATACATAAATCGCCTGACTAATCTTTGAATCAAACTCTTCAAACTTTAGTGGACGATTATCCAAAGCTGATGGCAAACGGAAGCCATGCTCCACTAACACTGACTTTCTCGCTTGGTCACCATTGTACATTCCACGCACCTGCGGCAATGTTACATGGCTTTCATCAACAATGAGTAGAAAATCGTCGGGGAAATAGTCGAGCAATGTGTATGGTGTAGCCCCCGATTCGCGCAATGTTAAATGACGTGAGTAATTCTCAATACCTGAACAAAAGCCCATTTCTTTCATCATTTCTAAATCATAATTTGTACGTTGCTCTAGGCGCTGTGCCTCTAACAATTTATCCTCCGCACGAAACTTTGTTAACTGCTCGTCCAGCTCCACCTCAATGTTTTTAATGGCCTTAAGCATCTTCTCCTCACGTGTAACGAAGTGAGATGCCGGAAAAATAGCTACATGCTCACGCTCCGCTAAAATTTCACCCGTCAATGCATCGACCTCGCGAATACGGTCAATCTCATCTCCGAAAAACTCGACGCGAACACAATGCTCATCACGAGATGCTGGGAAAATTTCAACTACATCACCGCGCACCCGAAATGTTCCACGAATAAAGTTAATATCATTGCGCTCATATTGCACATCGACAAGACGACGTAACAGTTCATTACGCTCTATTTCCATCCCTGTGCGAATAGAAACAACCATTTCTCGGTATTCCTCTGGCGAACCTAAGCCATAAATACAAGAGACTGAAGCAATAATAATTACATCATTACGCTCAAATAATGCGGATGTTGCTGAATGTCGTAGTTTATCTATTTCATCATTGATGCTCGAATCTTTCTCGATATACGTATCCGTTTGTGGTACATATGCCTCGGGTTGGTAGTAGTCATAATAGCTGACAAAGTATTCCACTGCGTTATTTGGGAAAAACTCTTTAAATTCGCTATAAAGCTGACCTGCCAATGTTTTATTATGTGCCATAACAAGTGTAGGCTTATTTATTTGCTGGATAACATTCGAAACGGTAAATGTTTTCCCTGTACCTGTTGCACCTAGTAACGTTTGATGCCGCTTTCCTTCTCGAATGCCTTTAACAAGCTCCTGAATGGCACTTGGTTGATCACCATTAGGTTTATAAGCCGATTGTAAATCAAAAATTTCCGTCATGCTTTTTCGTCCCTTCTTGCCAATCTAGTTAGTTGTATTTTAGCATATTCATTTTCAAATATCGACAATTAAGCGAACATATATTCCTTCGTTTTTTAAAAATCTACTTTTCAAGCAAGTTTAATTCATCGCAGCGTCCCAAAAGCATTGTATTTCCTGCTTTTGGGAAGCCTCAATTAAATTTAGCTTTTTAATGCAAATAAAAACAGCATGTTAGATTTTCACTTTTCTAACATGCTGCCCTATTTTTTTGCCATCCTTTAAGTGATTCACATAAAGGCAATGCTTTCTTCATTTGGTTGCTCCTCCAGCTCGCGTAATTCGCTTGTATAATTATAAAAATCTTGTTCATTCCTTTCATCTAATGCCACATCGATTAACTCTTTCAATTTTTCAATTCTTTGCAGCCTTTGGAGCCTACTTAAGAATAAGTCCAGATAAATATCACTCAACAATTGCTCGCATTGATTTTTAGTACCTTGCTGACCCACTGCGCGTAAAAACTCAGTGTATGAATAGAATTTATCCATGTTAATCACCTCGATGCTCTTTTTTCTATTATATAGAACAGAAAATCAATTTGCAATATTTTCTGATAATTTTATCTTTTCTAAATATTTTTATTGCTTTATCATCATTATTGTTGATTTCATTAACATAGATGTATTATACTGGATATTATAGAGGATAGGTGGATTGTTCTATTTTATTGGAGGAGATTCTAATTTGAATACAAGCATTAAACATCTAAATTCTTACTGTGTTACAAATGCAACTTATTTACTTTTACCAATAAAAAAAGACAAGCGGTTGCATACACTCGTCTTTGATAAAGCCGGTTGTCTCTACGTTTCACAAAGTCCCATGAAAATCATTCGCGCCTCATGCAGACAAATGGGAAGCAGCTACCAATCAGCGATAGAGCTTTCCAAACAATACTTCGGCGCAAACAAGCATAAACTCCCCATTGTCGTCGCAATCAATTACGGAGACCCTTGTGTTATGTTTCCTTTAATGTCTCCAAAATCCCCTTTGAACGGCTGGGTATCATTCAACTCCTTAATCAATATCCGAGACCAAGAAGGTCAAATTAACGTCACATTCAAAAATTTTTTAGATTCCGATTTAGATATTCAATATACATCTTTTTGTAAACAGTATGTCAGTGCAGCGATGTTACATAAGCACTTAACATCAAAATGGACGCATTTATATTAATTTAATGTATGAGCACCCCTCTATCCTCTACACTTGAAAAAAGGCTTTTCAGAAAAGTGTAACCTCCTCTGAATAGCCCCATAGCTTTCTATTTTATAATGCGCGAACGTAAATAAGCATTAATAAACGCATCAATATCTCCGTCCATTACTGCGCCAACATTCCCTGTTTCCTCGTTCGTACGATGATCCTTTACCATCGAATATGGGTGGAATACATAGGAACGAATTTGCGAGCCCCAGCCAATTTCCTTTTGCTCACCACGAATTTCATCAAGCTGCGCCTGTTGCTTTTCAATTTCTAATTGGTAAAGCTTAGCCTTCAACATTTGCATTGCTTTTTCACGGTTTTTAATTTGTGAGCGCTCCGCCTGACACTGCACTACGACACCTGTTGGTATATGCGTAATACGAACAGCAGAGTCCGTCGTATTAATATGCTGTCCACCAGCACCTGTCGAGCGATACGTATCAACTTTTAAATCCTCGGAACGCACTTCTATTTCAATATCGTCGTTAAACTCTGGCATTACTTCACATGATACAAATGATGTATGGCGACGACCTGAAGAGTCAAATGGCGAAATACGTACAAGACGATGTACGCCTTTTTCCGATTTCAAATAGCCATATGCATTATGACCTGTAATCGAAAGTGTAACGGATTTAATCCCCGCTTCCTCACCAGGTAAATAATCAATTGTTGATACTTTAAAGCCTCTCTTTTCAGCCCAGCGTGTGTACATACGAAGCAACATAGAGCCCCAATCTTGAGATTCCGTACCACCTGCACCGGGATGCAGCTCTAAAATCGCATTATTTTTATCATATGGATCGGCTAACAGCATTTGCAATTCAAAGTCTTCCATCTTTTCTTCAAACTGCTCTAGTTCGCTTTCTAGCTCCATTTGTAAATCTTCATCTGGCTCCTCACGTAAAAGCTCTATTGTCATCTCTAAATTCTCATGTGTCGCGAGTAATTCATTGTAATCATTGACAATTGCTTTAATACCATTTGCTTCATTAATAACCGTTTGTGCCGCTTGCTGATCATTCCAGAAATCAGGCATGAGCATTAATTCATCAAGCTCCTGAATACGTGCCTCTTTATTTTCTAAGTCAAAGAGACCCCCTAAAATCAGCTAATTTCCCCGCTGTATTTTCTAAAATGTTTCTTGCTTCTGCTAATTCAATCATATTTATTCCTCCGTTGATTTTCTTCTATATGAAGAAGTAGAAAGGGACTGCCTAAAAAGCGTGCTACTACGATTACTCATCGCAGAAAATATAGCTAGCGCACTACTTTCTAGACAGCCCGACTTCCATTTTTATACCTAGTTAGTTCGCAACACCGTGACAGTTTTTATATTTTTTTCCGCTTCCACATGGACAAGGCTCGTTACGCCCGATATTTTCTGCTTTACGAACAGGCGCCTTTTTCTTTGGTGCTGCCTCTTCCTTTGGATTAACAGCCTGCCCTTTAGCTACTTCTTCACGTTGTAAATTACTGCGAATTTCAGCCTTCATTGCATATTTCACTACATCCTCGCGCACAGCCGCAACCATATCCTCGAACATCGCAAACCCTTCTTGCTGATATTCGCGAAGTGGATCCGTTTGACCATATGCACGTAAATGAATCCCTTGGCGCAGTTGATCCATCGCATCAATATGGTCTATCCATTTCGTATCAATGGAACGAAGTAAAATAACCTTTTCAAATTCACGCATGCGCTCAGGCGTTAACTGCTCTTCCTTATCGTTATAACGCTCTTGTACAGCTGCATAGATGACCTCAATCATCGCATCTGGCGCTTTGCCCTGTAAATCATTCACAGTGACTTTTCCTTCATCAAGTAAATTTGCTGCGATATAATCTTCAAGCGGCTCTAGGTTCCAATCCTTTTCCTCACCTTGCGTATGAAGCGCCACGGCATTTTCAATTGATTCACGAATCATCGTCTCAACAAGTGCGCGCATATTTTCAGATTCAATTACATCTTGACGCTCTTTATAAATAACCTCACGTTGCTGACGTAATACATCATCATATTGTAATAATCGCTTTCGTGCATCAAAGTTATTACCCTCAACACGCTTTTGTGCTGATTCCACAGCTCTCGAAACAATTTTCGATTGAATTGGCTGTGAGTCATCCATTCCAAGCTTTGTCATTACCGATTTCATATTTTCCGAAGCAAAACGACGCATTAAATCATCTTCAAGCGACAAATAAAATTGCGTCACACCTGGATTTCCTTGACGACCAGAACGCCCACGTAGCTGGTTATCGATACGGCGAGATTCATGACGTTCAGTACCGATTACAGCTAAACCACCTAGCTCTAGAACACCTTCGCCAGGCTTAATATCTGTACCACGTCCAGCCATGTTCGTAGCGATTGTTACAGCGCCTTTTTTACCAGCATCTGCGATAATTTCCGCCTCACGTTCATGGTTTTTGGCGTTTAATACGTTATGTGGAATTTTATGCTTCGTTAACAATGTAGAAATAATTTCCGACGTTTCAATGGCAACAGTACCTACTAACACAGGCTGTCCTGCTTTATGGCGCTCAGCGATATCACGTGCCACCGCCTCAAACTTCCCTTTCATTGTAGCGTAAACTAAATCTGGTCGGTCATCACGTGCAACTGGCTTGTTTGTAGGAATAACTATAACATCCATATTATAAATATTACGGAATTCCTCTTCCTCTGTTTTTGCTGTACCTGTCATACCAGCTAGCTTTTCATACATACGGAAATAGTTCTGGAACGTAATCGTCGCCATTGTCATCGACTCGTTCTGAATTTCTAAGCCTTCCTTCGCCTCAATCGCTTGATGTAAACCATCTGAATAACGACGCCCCTTCATTAAACGACCCGTAAAGCCATCAACGATAACAACTTCACCTTCCTGCACCACGTAATCAACGTCCACATGCATCGATACATGTGCCTTTAACGATTGGTTGATTGCATGATTTAAACGAACATGCGTTAAATCAAATAAGTTGTCAATCCCAAATGCTCGCTCTGCCTTCTCAATCCCATTCTCAGTTAGCGTCACACCCTTTGTTGACTCATCATAGTTAAAATCTTCCTCCGCCTTTAACATCCGAACAAAAGCATTTGATTGTACATAAAGTTGCGCTGTTTTACCGGCCTGTCCTGAAATAATTAATGGTGTACGCGCCTCATCAATTAAAATCGAGTCAACCTCGTCAATTACAGCAAAATGCAACGGACGCTGCACACGTTCCTCTTTATAAAGCACCATATTATCACGTAAATAGTCGAAGCCGAGCTCATTATTTGTAGAATAAGTAATATCAGCCGCATAAGCCTCTCGTTTCTCCTCTTTAGATAAACTATTTAAGTTTAAGCCTACCGTTAGGCCGAGCCATTGGAACAGCTCGCCCATTTCAGAAGCATCTCGACTCGCTAAATATTCGTTCACCGTAACAACATGCACACCTTTGCCAGTTAATGCATTCAAATAAACGGCTAATGTAGAAGTTAGGGTCTTCCCTTCACCGGTTTTCATCTCCGCAATATTTCCATCATTTAAAGCAGAAGCACCCATAATTTGCACACGGAATGGATACATCCCAAGCACACGACGTGATGCCTCACGCACAACACCAAACGCCTCCGGCAATAAATCCTCCAGTGTCTCTCCTTTTTGGAAGCGTGCTTTAAATTCTTCAGTTTTCGCCTGTAAAGCACTATCAGGCAATGCTTCCATTTGACTAGCTAACGCCTCAACAGCATCCGCCTTTTTCTCCAAACGCTTTAATTCTTTTTTATTAAAGTCAAACATTTTATTTAATATATTTAACATCTATTTTCACTTCCTGTATTTTCTCTAACCTTCATTTTAGCATTATATATATATGTGGTGCAAATGGACGCGCGTGTTTTTTGTATTTTTCTCAATTGCGAAAAAGTTCGTATTGGTGACATATTTTTTGCGTTGGCTACATGGGGATTATTCTGGGGTTGCTAGCACTTCCCACGGGAGGCATGGCACTTGCTGGGGGGGCTATTGGCGGTTTCTGTGATTCTATTGGCGTTTCACTATTTAATTATTTTATATCTCCGATGTCTTTTTTGTCCTTCGTGTGGTAAATTTAGTTTTTTTAGTAAGCGCTTGGCGGCGTGGATGGAGTCGATTTTGAGGAAGACTCTTAATTTTTCATTGGAAATCCATTCATCGACTAACAAGGCATAGTCATGTAGCGCTTCTTGTACTAAGGTACCATTATCACGCAAGGCGCATTTAGGGCAAGTAAATTGACCGTGCTTATAATACATCGTTACAGAACAATTGTTGCAAAGTACGCCTTTTCGTATGGAAGATATATTAATATTTAATCGTGGACTGTGAGTAGTACGCATTTGAAGTAATTGATGTAATAGCTGCTTAAGCTGTTCATTGGATAAAATAGATTTATGAGAGGCCAAAAGCTTGCGAACATGCAACTCTAGTCCACTGCTATGAATAATTGGGGCATTTGGTGGCATCTGCTCGATGATTGTTTTGTAGTGAGCCAATACAACAACATAATAAATTGGCAATGTAGAAATATACTGTGCAAGCATACGTTGATGATGCTGTGCCTGATTCAATGGGTTGCGAAAACCTTGCTCGCTGCCGTCGCCGAGCTTGCGAGTAAATTGATGGGTCGCTTCATCTATATGAATCCGTCCTGCAATATTTTTTATTTCTAATAGGAGAAGAAATTTTCGACAAAGGAAAATAGTATCAATTTGATGGGCATCTGTTTGAAAATCGTGGAGTAAAAAATAAGGTTCATGCAATTGCATATCTTACCATTGACGGTCAACATAAAACTCGCCAGCTAACCCTTGCTGCACGCGAATAAGCTCCTCTTTAAATTCTGAAAAGCCTCGACGAACTGCGGCTGCTAGTACCGCCTCCCTTACCGGTCTTTCACGTGGCAAAACAATCATCTAATTCCTCCTAACTAAATATTTTATAGAATATTGATTTCCGTAGCGAGAAGTGCTCACCAGCTCGCTCAAAATACAAAATGTTAGCGCCCAAAACTCCGGCAACTGCACGGCTTTTTGGACGCCCTCTTCATTCATTTAATTTGTTTCGATTAGACCATACTTCCCATCTTTACGTTTATAAACGATGTTTGTGCTGTCTGATTCTGCATCTGTAAAAATATAGAAGTCGTGACCAAGCATATTCATTTGTAAAATAGCTTCTTCTTGGTCCATAGGTTTTAAGTTAAATTGTTTCGTACGAACAATTGCGTACTCTTCTTCTTCAGCAGGCTCACTTTGTGTAACATTTGCGAAAAATATCCCTGCTCCTTCGCGTTCACGGAATTTACGATTTACCTTTGTTTTATGTTTACGGATTTGGCGCTCTAACTTATCAACGATTAAATCAATAGCTGCATACATATCGCCATTGCGCTCCTCAGCACGAAGCGTTAAGTTTTTCATTGGAATTGTCACTTCGACTTTTGTTTGTTTATCGTTATACACTTTTAAGTTAACGTTAGCGCTTGCGTTCATATCATCGTTGAAATAACGCTCGACCTTCTCGATTTTATTTTCAACATACTCACGAATCGCTGGAGTTACCTCGATGTTCTCTCCACGAATATTAAAGTTTAGCATATGAACTCCTCCTTCATTTAAGGCTATATTAATTTATTTCGACATTGTAAAGAATTCTCCTTCTTTTTTTAAAATTCTTTTTCAAATATCGACATTTTTTTATTACCCTAAAAATGAAATCGAAAAACAGTTACATTTTCGACATTTTTGCTTGTATTACTTCTTTTTTCCGTCGTACTTTTAATTCGCTAATAATCAAATCTTCCAGCGACGATTGATTTTGAAAAATAATCCCGTACTGCTTTCCTTGCCCAAATACTTTAGTCCAAACAACCTCACCAACCCCAGTAATTTCACTTGAATCTAAAACAAATTGAACTTCAAGAAGCGGGATTTGCTTGCCGCTTTCATTAAAATTTACTTCTGAAAACACTTTAACACCGCGGGGACTTATATCTAATATACTTGCATCAAAAATTTCGACACCATCTTTCATAATTGGTTGTCCATCTACAAGCATTTTCACCTTCGCTGGTATCGGCTCATCAAATGAAAAGCGAAAACTTTCTTGCCTTTTAAAAAACATATAAACCCTCCTAACGATTACTCATACTCTCATTATTCATAAAGAGCTAGCAATCGTCTATCATCTTTATCACTATTTTACAAACACATACGATATGTCTTTATACCTAAATATAAAAGACTGAAATATAGTGAAATAATTACATTGAATAATATGTAAATACCCACAAAGCATATTTAATACCTTGTGGATATTGATTCTTTCTATACTCGCTGTGTATTTCTATACTGCTGCTGACGTGTAATTTTCAGCACTTCTTTCCACGTATCACGAAACTCTGTCACAAGCCCTTCAACTTCCTCTAAGATTGCTAAATCATTTTTTGTATTTGCTTCTATTAAACGACGATTCATATATTCATATAATGGCAGCATTTGCTTAGAAATTTCAATATCCATATTTAAAGTTGACATTAATTCAGCAATAATAGCCTGTGCCTTTAAAATATTTGTATTTTTCTCTTCGAATTTCTTCTCCTCAATTGCTCTTTTTGACTTTACTAAAAACTTTAAACAACCATTATATAACATAAGTGTTAACTCACCCGGCGATGCTGTTGTAACGCTATTTTGCTTGTATGCATTATATACAGATGTATGTGCTGACAATGGTTGACATCCCCTTTTTGCTTTATTCACTATATTTTACACTATAAAAATAGCATTAGATAGTAAAAAAGCAACAATTCTGTGAAAAGATAAGGATGATTTACCCTAATATTTGAAAATACTTCTGAGTATTTAGGGGTAAAAGCTTTGTGAAATGTCTTAACTAAGAGGGAGATTCCCTGTTTTCAAATCAATTGTTTCATATTCCGATAAGCGCTCTAAAATAAGCAACGCCATATGCTGAGCACGTTGCTCCATCTTCGATTTTAATAAATGAGCATGGTCTACACGCTTCTTAAATGCTTTGTAGTAAACAGGTACAAAATAACTTCGCCCATTTGTTAAAATAATTTTCGTTCGCTCATTACCAGCATCCTCATAATGGCAGAGGCAATGTAATGCAATCCAAATACTCGACGAGGAGGTAATAGATTCACTTGGAAACCAATAAATATTTTGTGCTGGGTTAACCGCAATTGGGTACATATGCACATTCCCTAAAACCGCACGCGAACCATCCCTTGCTCCTCGATAACTCGACCCAAAATGCTTTAAATTATACTCCAATAACTTCTGCTTCGACATAGCGACATACACCACACGATGCTTTTCAATAACAATGGAAAAAGGCTCTGCAAACTCATTTGTAGCCTCATATAACATTGCTGTTTCAGTAGTAAAAATATAATTTTTCAATAATTCCATGCCATTTCCCCCTCTACTGTTCCTAAAAGGAATATACTTTAAATATTATTAGTATACTTTGCACCGAAAATTTTTAAGAAAGATATATTTTACTAGGCGATTTGATTAACTTCTATTTTACAGAGAATACTACGAATCTGTTGATTTCCGTTACGCGAAAGCTTTCAGCTTCAACTAATTTATTTTGGTCCGTACTGTTCATACTCAAGACGCCCTATCTTACAATCAACTGATGAGTCCCCTAAAAAAATGTTTTTCTCTGCTAAACATGCCTAATATTTCGTCTTATATAGACCTAAAATACCCTTCACTATGAAAAACTGCTACTACAAAAAAGTTATTCGAAAATAATTCTATCTGATTTCTTGTGCGACATGCCCTCCCCCTACAATCTTTTTTAGTCATCTATAGCTCTCATTTGTAAAGACCAATAAATTAGATGAACAGGTAAATTGTGTAATATTTCTCTGATTTTTTATATAGTATACCATTGTACCTATTGTGTCTACATATTTTATTAACAATTTCTTAATCCGACAAAAGCTTTCAAAATTAGACAAAATGAATTGTGCTTTTTGACTCATTTTTTGCTATTTGAAAAAATAGTCACTAAAAAAGGAAATCCATATTTTTATCGAATTCCCTTTGATAAGCAGATATTTCTTGAAATTATGCAAAACAAAACCGCATAAAACCGGATTTACTCCGTTTCATGCGGCCAAATAAAGCTAATTATACTTGCTGTGCGCCACCAAATTGCTGCTGACGCGTAATTTTTAGTACTTCCTTCCATGTATCGCGGAATTCTGTTACTAAGCCTTCTACTTCTTCGATAATTGCTGCATCGTTTTGAATATTCGCTTCAACTAAACGACGGTTCATATATTCATATAATGGCAACATTTGCTTAGAAATTTCGATATTCATATTTAATGTAGCCATCAGCTCAGCAATGATTGCCTGCGCCCTTTGAATATTAGTATTCTTCTCTTCAATATTCTTTTCGTCAATTGCTATTTTTGCTTTTCCTAAAAACTTAATACAGCCATTATATAACATTAACGTTAATTCACCTGGTGAGGCAGTCGTTACACTATTTTGCTTGTATGCATTGTAAGCGTTCATTTGTGCTGTCAATCATGACACTCCTTTAATATTACTGCTTATTATCGTAATAACGTCCGTCCATTGTGCTAACATTTGCATAAGGATTTATATATTGTTTCTCATTCTTCTTAGCATTGTTCAAATCTTTCATATCTTCTTTTACAGTATCCATTACTTTATTTAATCGCTCACGAATCCCTTTATCAAGCTCGGCTAACATTTTATGTGAGCGATTAGCTGTGTCGAATTGAAAGCCATCAGCTAATAAGTTTTCCATACAAGCACCACGCTCATCAAGCAAAACATCGATTTGCTCAATATATTTATCGCGAGTTTCTCCTGCTGGAATTTCTGTTAAATGCTGATATAACTTCGCTGAAACTTGTAATAGTTGTTGAAGTTTATCCATTTGTTGTTAAACCCCTTATTATTGACTCATGCCTGGGAAGAACATTGTTGATTGTTGGTTTGCTTTGTTAATAGCTTGCTCCATCGCTGTGAACTGTTTCCAGTAGCGTGCTTCAATATCCATTAACTTTGCTTGCAAACGTGTGATGCGATTTTCTGTATCGACAATACTACGTCCTAAATTAAATGTATGATTTGTTGCTCCTTCTTTTCCAGCTTTTTTCTCAATATTTTTAGTTAGTGCGGAAATCTCATCACGCAGACGTTGTGTAATACCTCGTGAGTCTGTTGTGACATTACGTTTTTTATCTGCATCGTATGTCGTCGTAACAGAGCCTGTTTTCGTAAACATCTCAACAACCTGTTGCGGATCTTTTGCTAAAGCTTCATCTAATTTTGTTTCGTCAATCACCAATTTACCATTATCCGACATTTTACTAGAGGTAGTGATGCCAATTTCCGCTAATGCATCAATCGTTTTATCTCCTAAACCTTCTACAGAGCTCATAAATGTCATACGCATTTTTGCTAATCCATCTCGAACTAAAGAGTCATTTCTTAAAAGACCACTTTTCGCTTTTTCATCCCAAAGCTTTTGCTCATTTTCAGACATATCTTCACGCTGCTCTTTTGTTAAAGGTGGATAATCACGATATTTTTGTTCCTTTAATAAACCATTTAATGTTTCTAGCATCTCATTGTAAGTTGCAACAAACTCTTTAATTCGCTCTTTTATAGCATCAGTATCTGTTGTAGAATTAAGCGCCACTGTAGCGACTGGGCTAGAACTATCATTTTGTGTCGCATCAACAGCCGCCTGTGCATTTTCAACAGACTTTTCGGCTTGTAATACGCGACTCTCTCCCGCTGTATAAGCAGCATCTGCCGCATCAGACGCCTTCTTATTTGCAGAGTTTGTCTGCTCGATGGTACGGAAATCTTGGAATCGCTCCAAATAGTTTTTAGCATCACCCGGATTTTCCTTTTCCGTTAAATCTGCCAATTTTCCTAAATCTGTTCTATTAAGCCCGAAAAACTTCTTTCTAACATCTTCAGATAAATTTGAATCTGCAAATGCATCATCTATCTCTGCGCTATCCTTCCCTCTAATTGAGGCTAAAAAATCAATATCGTCTGTTGTTAATTCCGATAAAAACTTCTTATCAAGTGTAGTATAAGCGTCTTTTAGCTCATTTGTAGTAAATAAGCTATCATATGTCGGCTGATAAGTATCGTTCAAATATGTGTTATATGCAGTATTTGCAGTGTTTTTTGCTGTACCCAAATTGATTAAAGCATTCTCAGCGTTAGCTAGTTCAGTTTGTGCTGCTGCTAAACGCTCCCCAGCACCAGCTTTCGCATTAAATGTTTCTTTTAGTGTAATTTCATAACCAGAAATATTGATTTTATTCGATGAACGCTCCATAGAAATACCGTTCACTTGTAAAATTGCATTTTGACCTTCTCTAGTTGTTACTTTAGTTGAATCTGCATAGCCTAAAGCATCAAATACCGCGCTACCTTGACCAAAAACAATCTCACCAGCTCCAGTTTTTTCTCTACCAGTATTATTTGCTGTTAATGAAAGCTGTCCATTTTCAAATAAAGCTGTCACCCCTGCATTACTATTATTAATTTTTTTCACTAAATCATTAATTGTATCTTTACTTGAGTCAAAACTAATTTTCACTGCTTTTCCTAGATTACCATCTTTATCAATAGCACTAAGTTCTAAAGATGTACCTGTGATGCCTAACTGAGATAATTTTGTACTACCTGTATATGCTGTTTGCTCACCAACCATTTGCGTAGCAGTAGCTAATTGAGTCACACTTTCAATATTTAATGCCCCAGTCGCACTATTCGTTGCATTAACTGATACTAATTTGTCATTTGAAGATGTTGCTGTTTTCTTTATGACTTGACTTTGTAAAAACATCTTATCTTCTAAAAATTTGTTTAACTTTTGCGTTAATGTGTTTACATTGCGATACGCATCTCTTTGCCATTCATATGTTTGCTTTTTTTGGAAAGCCTTATTTAATGGCGTACGCTCCGCCTGCATAAGCTTTTCAATTAATGAATCAATGTCCATGCCTGACGCTAAACCGCCAACTCTCATTACCATCGTATGTTCCTCCTAAAATACTTATATTTTTTCATCCACTATCATACCGAACATTTTTTGCATTTCGTAAAAAGCATCGAGTAACTTTTTCGGTGGAATTTCTTTCACTACTTCTTCCGTATCGCGATCCACAACAGTCACATAGTAACGATCTAAACCTTCATGATACTTGAATTTTGCGGTGTTATGATTCACCTCTAGCATTTTATTCATTTTCTCTACAACTTCTTGAACTTTGGCTTTAGTTTCCTCATCATTTGTCAGTTGCTGAGCTTGTTCAGTATTTGGTACAACGTTTTTTATCGTAGCTTCGCTTCCTTGCTTCACTACATTTTCTTCAATGGTTACAGCTTTAATTGCTTGTACACTTTGAGGTACTGCTTTATTGAGAGCTGCTGCACCCGCATCTGCATTCCCTGTAATACGCATATTTTCATCCTCCTTGAATCTAATACAGATATCTTTGCTAATAGTATCGGTTGAAAAAATAAGAATTTCAGTTTTTTGTGTAACATTGTTAAATAAAAAACAGTAATATCGCAATGCTCCATTACGATATTACTGTTTCAGCTATTATTTTATTACAGAGAGCATAGCCTCTTTCACCTTCTCAAGCTTCACCTGAGCTGCTTCAAGGGTACTATCAACTACGCCAATATAAAACTTGCATTTCGGCTCCGTACCAGAAGGACGTACCGCAATCCATGTATCATCTACTAAAATAAATTTCAAGACATTTTCCTTTGGCAATGTAAGTGCCTCAATTTCACCATTCGCTAAAACCGCTTTACCGGTTAAATAATCCTCTATACGTTGCACACGGATACCTGAAATTTCAGTTGGCATTTGCTCACGTAAGCGCTGTAAAATTGCCTGCATTTCTGCTTGTCCATTTTTCCCTGCGAACACTTGAGAAATCAATGTTTCTTGGTAATAGCCAAATTCTTGATAGAGCTTGTCCAGTTGCTCTAATAATGTCTTGCCCTGTAACGCATATAATGCGGCCATTTCAGCTACTTTTAGCGTCACCTGCACAGCATCTTTGTCACGTACAAAAGGTTCGATTAAATAGCCATAGCTTTCTTCATAGCCAAATACATACGTTTTCTCCCCTGTTATTTCATATTGCGCAATTTTTTCGGCAATGTATTTAAAGCCTGTCAGTGTATTTTCTGTCACAACCCCAAAGCGCTCTGCAATTTTTGCCCCAAGCTCTGCTGTAACAATCGTTTTCACCACTATACCGTTCGCTGGCAATGTTCCGTTATGTTGTTTTGTCACCATTAAATAATGTAACAATAAAGCACCGAGCTGGTTGCCTGTTAGCAACTCGTATCGGTCACCATTCCACACTGCCACACCTAAACGGTCGGCATCTGGATCTGTCGCTAAAAGTAGCGTTGCTCCTATTTGTTGTCCCTGCTCTATCGCTAATGCAAACGCTGCTGCCTCCTCTGGATTCGGATAAGGCACCGTTGAAAAAGCACCGTCCTGCACAGCCTGCGCTGCCACAACTGCTACCTCTTGAAAGCCAAATGCACGTAAGCCTTCTCTAACAGGGACTAACTATTCATTCGATTAGTCCCAGCACCTAACACACCACGCATACCACCTGTACCAAATGATACATACTGATAAAATCGGTCCTCTATCGCCTCTTCATTTGAAGCAATGGTTGCTAATTCTTTTGTTAAATAATCAGGGAGGGATTGCTGTACCCATTGTTCATATCGCTCTTGTATATTCACTCTGTGACCGCCTTTTCTTCTTTCCTTGAAATAATATTAACATAGACTTGCTTACCATATATGCAAATAAGCTTTTATGAATTTTTGCAACTTGTTTTATATGCCAATAGATCATTCTTTTTTATTTTTGAATATGGCGACAACGTCTTCATAATGAATTCATCAACTTTTTATCATAACAAACATATATGCCATAGTATTATAGCCTGCACTCTCCATCCCTTCACGCACACCTTGTAAGTAGGATGAATTATGTTCAATCATCTTTGCTAGTTGCTGCACACATTCAATAACCATTTCTTGTGTTAGTTTTTGCTGTTTGACCGACATCCCTATTAAATGTAATTTAATAAGAGTGAAATGTATAACAAGCATCATATAACTTTCAAATAATGATTTATAATCACAGGGAAATAGACTTTTAAATATATAGTTCACTACATAATTTTCTAGCATATATTCATGTTTTTGCATAAATGGTTCGTAAAGATTCTCATATGCTGCTTGATATTTTGAAATCGACTGTTCTATATCTTGTAATTGGTGCTCGTCATCCTCTTCTAAATTTAAGCCCTCCAACAACTGATGAAGAATTGTTAAATATTTTTCTGACGCCCCTCCGCCAGACATCCGATAACGAATTAATTCGCGAGCAATATTAAATTTAAAATTCAAGTTGCCTTTTATATTTTCCAATGAAGTAATAAATGACCTATTATCCAAGCGATTTAAATAATCTTGCATAATCATAGGCAATTCAAGCTTAAATTCCTTCTCCTTTAATTGCCCTATTTTTTGTAAAAATAACCCTAGTAAAATCAAGCGTATTTCGAGAGATTGTTGACGACTTTGCAAAAGCTGTATAATAAAGATTCGAATATCCCAAAAATAGGGGTTATCTTCTAAACGAAGTTGTTTGTTAAGTAGCCCTCTTGTATTTTTAGGCTCCTCCATCTCCTTAAAGCCTATTCCCTCTTCGCGCAAAAGAACGATGCGAGCTGCTTCCGGACAAGACAGCGTTAGACTTTTCTCTGTAATATCCCCCACTTTTGTAAGAATTCTTGGATATACTGCACAAGTATTACATAAAAGCTCTTCACCAAGTTCCTTATGAATACTACATAGCCCATCATCTAACAGCATGCTACATCGCTTATTATTCAGTTCAAATTGTGCATAATTCTTATCATTATTTGATTTATGATTAACCTTTATATTATTTTGTAGTTTTTCTGTCATTTCTGGATGTTGAATTTTACGATATGCTTGATATGTTTTTTTATCTATTTCGATATTCCATCCCGCACAGCAAGTATCTTCACAAGCACTGCCTATACATTTAAATTCTGTAAAATAGTCTGGTATAAGTATGGGTCTCATTGTAATCGTCCCTTCTGCGTTCAACACCTTCTAAAAATCCTCTACCTCAAATTAATGACAATAAAGTTTTAATTACATAATCAATCTCTTCATTCGTTAAGCTTGGATGAATTGGCAATGTTAATGCCTTCTCATACCAATCTTCAGCTATAGGACATATTCCTCTGTCATAGCCTAGCTGCTGATAATATGGATGCCAGTACACTGGTAAATAGTGAACGTGTACCCCAATATTTGCTGCACGCATCGCTTCAAATATTTGTTTGCGATTAGCATGCTCTAACTGAATCATATATAAATGCCAGCCGGATTCCACGCCCTCTAACTGAAACGGTACTTGGATACCTTCAACATCCTTTAATTTCTCTGTATAGAGCGAGGCAACTTCTTTGCGTCTCTGCAAAAATGCATCTAGCTTGGACATTTGTGATATTCCTAAGGCTGCCTGTAAATCGGTCATACGATAATTATAGCCTAGATCTGTCATTTCATAGTACCAGCTCCCCTGCTCCTCTGCATAAGCAGTTTGCTCAATGCCATGACTGCGGAACTTCAACAGTTTTTTATAGTAATCTTCATTATTTGTAACAATGACACCACCTTCACCTGTTGTAATCGGCTTTACTGGATGAAAGCTAAACATTGTCATATCGGCCTGTGTGCCCACTTTGTGACCTTTATAGCTAGCCCCAAAAGAATGTGCTCCATCCTCAATAACAACTAGATGGTGCTCCTTTGCAATTGCCATAATTTCGTCCAAATTAGCTGGTTGCCCTGTGAAATCTACAGGTATAATCGCCTTCGTTTTCTTTGTAATATTCATGCGAATTTGCTCGGTGTCAATATTGTATGTTTTTCTATCAATATCAGCAAAAACAACAGTACCTCCGACATAGCGTACACAGTTCGCGCTTGCCGCAAAAGTAATGGGTGAAGTAATCACCTCATCTCCCTCACCAATTCCAGCAGCATAGCAGGCGCCGTGTAGAGCTGCTGTACCGTTGCAAAATGCGACTGCATATTTTGTACCGACATAATTAGCAACAGCCTGCTCGAATTCTAAAATTTTTGGGCCTTGCGTTAAATTGGATGAGCGCAATGTATCAATGACTAGCTGAATATCCTCATCATCAATTGTTTGACGTCCATATGAGATAAAATGATTGAATTTTTCCATAACTATTCCTCACTTCACAATGCAGAAATTATTGGTGGTTCTACCTTTGGTAATTTACCATCTAAAAACTGGTCGACAATATCATTGTTATAAACATTATAAACAAAGCGCAAATGCTGTGGCATCCAGTCTGTCCCTATCCAAAGTTTGCCATTCCCCTTTTGGGGTATATACTGAATATTTTCTAAAGATATGTTTTGTATAATTGTTTCTAAATCTTTTGCTACTTGTATAACTGCTTTACTAGCTACGTCATGTAAGCCGTCCCCATAAGCTAATTGCGGTACAGATTGATGGATAATTTCTCCTGCATCTAGACGCGCTGTTAGTCGATGAATGGTCATACCCGCCCAATTCGGACGTAACATGAAGAAAGGCCAAAATAGCGTTGTATTCCCTTTGTACCAAGGCGAAAGACCACCATGAATATTCCAAGAATGTGCAGGCATTACCTCAAGCAGCTCGTCGCTTAATTTATGCACCCCGTAGCTAATCGCTAAATCAAATGTTTGATTTTTTACCCATTCAATTGTTTCCGAGCTATTTAAAGTAGCAAGAGACACATCTAATGTAGGGATTTCATAATTTACTTGATTATTTCCTTTAAAATGGCGATGCTCTGCCTCATCACGATCTGCAAAGTGGCGAATGAAATTTTTGTGATCAAGCTCCTCCAAATTAGCTGGCGGCTGTGGAATAAATGCGCCTCTTTTTTCAATGACGTGCGCTGTAACAATTCCAAGCTTAGCTAATTGATTAACTAAATATAAATGTCTCGGATGGGAACCAGTTAATAATAGTACTTTCAATTTCACAACTCCTGTTCTTCATAAAATGGCCCTGAAAGTAGTCCATGCTCCTTCAATGCCTTAATCGAAATTTCATAATCCTCAAGCAGATAAGGTAATGTTTTCGCTATATCTGATAAGCGATGCTGTCCATCTGAATAATTTAATAGCGCTAATATTTGATTTAACTGCTGACGATTATCAATTTTAGAATTTGTAGAACGATTTCTCAGCATCGGTGCATTAATATTTGGGTATAAATTATATTTACCTAGCTTCGGCTCACCAAATGGTTTTAGGTTTACATAATAGCCGTTCAATTCTTGTAGCTTTAAAAGCTTTTCGATTTCATTCACACTCTCAACCAATGCTTCAATTGTCATTACTTCTTTTGTATCCAATGAATTATGATAGCCTGCATACATGCTGTAAACCATTTTCGAAAACTGTCCTACTGGTAAATTAAAGCCCGGAGAGCAATATTGACGCTCATCTGATCCATTTAAAGGTGTAAATGGACGAATAGGCATTTCGTATTTTTGTCGATTATTTAAGTATTCTATTAATAGATCCATCGGTGTATTTTTTGCGCGTGGTTGCTTAAAGGACAGTCGCTGCTCTTTTCCTCCTAAACACGTAAGTACTACTCCTGAATAAAGCTGTTTTTTTAAATGCTCCCCATATTTCCATAAATAAGAGATTGAACCGATAGTCTCAGGTATAAAAACAAAACGATACGTTAATTCTCGGTTAGCCCATTGCTTTAAACGATTATATAAAAACGTTGCAACAAGAGGCCCACTTAGCTCATTATTAGCCATAGAAGGGTGACATATATATGTACTAATTAACACTTCTTTAGTTGATTTTCCCGGCAAAACTGCATGGGCAAAATTTAATTCCCCATCAATTTTTTCACTATCGATATATGCGTGATATTGTCCATCTGGCAACGCATCGAGCTGCTCTTTACTCATACAAAAGCCCCAGCGTTTTTCATAATAAGAAATCACATACGGAACAGCATTTGGCTTGTTCGCTATAATATGAATATGCTTTTTTAATTCCTCTAAAGTAAACCATTCATCAATCGGCTCACTGTAGTTGATAACATGCAAGTTTAAGTCCTTAATATCAATAACTTTATTCCCTTCCGCATCTTTAATCCATGCTTCTCGAATAACCCATTCTTGCGGGATATCCCAATCAAAAGCTTGTGTACCTGTCGGAATTCCCTCCATCTCAAGGGGAATATATTCTTGTAAAATATGGATTGTTTCGCGCACGCCATCTCCTGTAATACTACGCATAATGGGGAAAAGGCGGTCGAATAGCTGATCCATTTGCTTTAATTCTTCACTCACAATAATATCTCCCAACTAAGCGGTGTGCCTTTTGCAACATCTTGCTTCACAGCTTTGCCTAATACTAAATCATAATATTTAGTAGGTAATCCTAAACCTGGACGCACATTACGTAAATTTTCAACCGTTAAAATATCCCCAGCCTTCAAGTCCTCTCCAATATAGAGTGAGCGTCGATGTAATAATGACGGTTTTTCAGCGTCTGTAGGCCCGTATTTGATTTCCCCTAAGCTTTGCCAAGCACGCTCTGTTTCTTCCACTAGCATTTTCAATTCATGTGGCTCCATTGAAAAAGCGGAATCGACTCCCCCCTCTGCACGAGATGTCGTAAAATGCTTCTCAATCACAGTTGCCCCAAGTGTCACAGCTGCTACTGATACACCAACACCCATCGTATGATCAGACAGCCCTAACTCTGTTCCAAATAAAGTTCGCATATGTGGTATTGTCGCCAAATTTGAGTTTGCAGGTGTCGCGGGATATGTGCTTGTACACTTTAATAAAATAAGTTGATTATTGCCCTCCGCACGAGCCGCACGTACCGCTTCATCTAGCTCTGCAACAGTTGCCATACCTGTAGAAATAATAATTGGCTTACCTGTTTTTGCTACTTTTCGAATTAACGGAATATCAACATTTTCAAAAGAAGCAATTTTATAAGCAGGTACATTTAATGTTTCTAAAAAATCAACTGCTGTCTCATCAAAGGGCGAGCTGAACGCTAATAAACCTAGCTCATTTGCTTTGTCAAAAATAGCCTTATGCCATTCCCAAGGTGTATACGCCTCTTTATATAAATTGTATAAGGAGCTGCCCTTCCATAAACTTGCATCATCTTGAATAAAAAACTCACCTGTATGTATATCAAGCGTAATCGTATCAGGCGTATAAGTTTGTAGCTTTAATGCATCGACTCCTGCTTCAGCCGCGAGCTCAACTAAATGTAGCGCTCTTTCTAAAGACTGATTATGGTTACCTGACATTTCTGCAATAATAAATGGCTTCGCATGTTGCCCAATTTCCTTATGTCCAATTTTGATCATTTTATCAACTCCATTAGTTTATGTAGCCATGCATTGGGGTTGCGATTTTCTGTTAATTCCAATCCCTTCCTACCCATAGCTTTTAATTGTAAATTACTTAGTAACTTTCGATATGTATTTATAGTTACTTGCTCATGCCAGCCTAAGTTAATCGTGACACCTAGGGCATCTGCATAAATAGTCGTCTCTCTTTGATTATCGGCCACAATTGTCGAACTTGAAGGAAGTCCAACATAGCAGCGCTCCCAAAGCGTGCTACCGCCAGCACCAATAGAAAAGTCTGCCAACTGCATTAGTCTTGCTAAATAGTTAATTTGACAGTGATAATGATAATTTTGCTTTTCGCAAATTTTCTGAATTTGCTCCTTCATCGGATTGCTATTACCGACAACTATATCGATATGTATAAAATGGAAGCTCTCTAATGCCCTTAAAACTTTCAACGTTTCATTCGTTGGGTCGCTGCCCCCCATAAAAACAAGTAAGCGCTCTATTTTATCATGACGCTTACGTAGTTGCTCACGTTCTTCAATAAACTCATCACGCATAATTAAATATTTCGGTCCTAACAGCTTCACACAATGCACAGGCACCTTTCCATCGTAGCGCGTTTCAAATTGCGGAATCACATTTTGATCTAGCAGTAAATCACAATCATGCGCTCGCGCCAAATCATCAATAACAGCAATCTTTTTCGTATATGGACGCATCGATTGCTCCCACTGTTTATTTAATTGATAGTGATCGATAATATATAAATCTGCCTGCTCTGCAAAAGTAATATTTGAAAAACCTTCATTGACAACAAAATCAATTAAATTTCCCTTTAAAGGCTCCATCCAAAATATCACCTGATGTCCGTTGTTTTGAAGTTTTTTAGCAATCGTCAAACAGCGCACCACATGACCGCTACCAATTGTAACAGAAGCATCTGTACGAATAATTATTTTCATTTCACACCACCCATTCCAAAATAACTTTACTAACGCTTCATTCTCAAATATTCCATATGATTAGCTTACTTATATTAAGTTTAACACACTTAAATATTATAATTATAAGGTCATTGCATACGAAAATCTAAAAATTCGTTCATAAGTAAAAGAAGATGATTTGTTTATCTACCACCTAAACAAATCACCTTATTTTTTCATCATTTTTTGTTCAGATTGCAACCCACATAACCTCTTCTTAAATAACCGGCTTCTGCTCAATATGAGCATTAATTTCCGCTACCTCAGGATGGTCTTTTAAATATTGAATAACATCCACACTCGATACTAATGAATCTCGAAAATGCGCCGCTACGGCCTTTAACAATTCATAGTCTTCCTCTGTATCTAATGTTATGCGAAGCTCTGGTGCCTGACGGTTTTCAGGTACCTCGTACGTTGTAGTTGTAAACTGCCCCTTAAATTCATAAGCATAATAGGTTACATGCTCACGATGGCGCGGTTCTTGTCCCATCTCGTGGATGCGCAACAATGCATCATAGGAAATAATTTCAACTGCCAACCCCCGTGGTATCTCGCCTTCAAGTAGTACTACATCTTTGCACTCTTTTTCCATCAATGCTACTATTTCACTCGCCATCTCATAATCAACAAAAGGACAATCAGATGTTACTCGCATAACATAATCTGGTTTATAGATTTTCGCACATTGCACATAACGGTCTAATACATCATCCTCTGAGCCACGATAACAGGCTACCTCATGCTCCTTACACCATTTCGCAATGGCATCATCCTGCGCTAACGTGCTCGTTGCTACGATTACCTCTTGCACACCTTTGATAGCGCGGCAGCGTGCAATGTCGTAACTTAGTACATCTTCATCCCCTAGTGGCTTCAATACTTTACCAGGTAGACGTGTAGAGCCCACACGCGCCTGTATGATTGCAATAATATTCATTTCAATCACCCTCTGTTATAAAGTTTGTCCATATTTTCTTTAACGCATTTGGTAAGTCGGTTAAATTTTCTATCACTACTTCTGCCTCATGTAATGTAGAGGGTACATCTTTAACATACTGACCTTGCTTTACTCTAATTGTTCTAAAACCCAATCGGTTAATTCCAACAAAATCTTTATTCGCATTATCCCCAATATATACTATTTGCTGCGGTTCTACCTCCTCATTTTTCGCAATATAGTTAAACCAATATGGCGAAGGCTTCCCTTTATCTACACCCTTTTTATAGCTTGCAATTGCCTCTTTAACATAATTGTTTAGCCCCAATGCTTTTATTTTTTTTTCTTGAACACCCACATCTCCATCTGTGACAATGTATAGTGCATGTTCTTTAAATTTCTCTAATATTTGCACAGATTGTCGTGGTAATTGTATATTCGGTTCATGCTCTCGGTAAACCTCTATGCATTTTCTCAGCAAATGTTCATCTATCTGCCCTGAATATGCTAGTAATACATCATTAAAAATACGACCTCTTCCATTTTGAAGAAGTCGCTCCCACATAAAACTATATAGCTCATCTTTATCAACAGAAGTTAAATTTTTCAAATATTCGGCTACAGCTCGAAAGCCACTTTGTACATATGTAAGCTCGTCATATAGTGTATCATCCATATCAAAAACAATCACATATTTCATATAATCAAATCCTTTGAATATCGTATTTGTTTTAACGGCTTAGTCGGCGGTTTAAACTCTATATCGTTTATTGATTGATTGTTCGCTTCCTGTATAAACCATTTGAAACTATCTAGCCCCGCCTCAATACTTAATGTAGATGCCCCACCAAACCTCGCATTACATTCAATGATATGCAATCTCCCATTTGTATCTTCTATTATTTGAAACATTACGTGACCATATAAATTTAATGATTCAGCTACATCCATCGCTAACTTAGCAAGCTCCGGCTTATGTACAGTTTGAGTAATTTGTGACTCTCCATTTATAATTAAAACTCGCTCCCTAACTATAGCGCCCTTTGCCTTTCCGTTCTTCATCATATAAATATCTACACTATATTCTTTTCCTGCAATGTAAGGTTGACAAATTGGATTATCTAGCCTAGGCCATACTTTCATGGCTTCATCTTTTTGAATATTAATATGAAGGTTTTTAGAACCTGCTCCTTCACGCTCCTTAATAACGAATGAACTTGATTCAATATCAGCAATATTCAAACTTGTTTTAATTACAGGATAGCCGTATTCTTTTAATGTTTGATAAAAAATCAGCTTGTCAGATGTTAATTCGATAGCGCTTCTATTAGAAATCATTACATATATCTCTTCTTTTTCAAGAACATCCTTCCACTTAGCAAAATGCAATAACTCCCCTTCCCTCGTCGGGATAACATATCTCACACTTTGCTTTTTACAATAGGTAATAAAGTAGTCTATTTCTATATCCTTTAACAATGGCATTTCCCAAAAATCGTCTACAAAATAGCTACTTAAAACATTAGCTGAAACATCACCAGCTATTAACTTTACTGTTGGTACAGATTTTTTTATTATACTTAATAAAGGTACTTTATTGGCAGCACTTAAGACTAATAGAGATTGTCTCATAAAAAACCTTCTCTCTTCATATTTTGCCATAGTTCTGTAAGTCGAGCGAAAATATCTAGCATTATGCCGATTATTAATACAATAAATAATAGATGTACTTGCTCAAATAATAAAAACAAAGTTGTTAATATTAGCAATGTTCCTACATCCATACCGACAATAAATCCCCGTTCCATAAACCATTTTTTTAAAGGCCTTCTCTTAATTTCTGATAGCTTTTTCAATCTTGGAACAATATAATATGTTGCTATCCAGCCATACAAGTTTATAAAAACAACCAATATAAAAATTAGAATATAGTCCACATTATGGATTCCTAAAAATATAAAAAACAAAGTATAAAATATACGGTCATACGTATTATCTAACCACGCACCTAGCTTACTTTGTAACTGCGCGTACCTTGCCAAGTTACCATCTAAAATATCAAGAAATAAATATAACTGTATACCGATTGCAACTAGCAAAAAGTGATTATGATATGCCCAATAATATAGTAGGATTGAATACAATATATTGCCAATCGTTATCATATTAGGAGTAATAAAAGTTTTACTTATTATAGGTAGCAGAGGCTGTACTAAATATACAGTGTGTATATGTTCTGCGATATGCATCGTCTTGTCTTTTCGCTTTAGTATCAACTTTTCTCCTCCTTAAAACTGAAGTTGCATCAAATGTTTTCCAAGTTGCTTATTTTTAGCTTCTTTTTCAAAAGCATAATAAAATTCTGTAATGGATGAAATCTTATTTTCACTTAAGATTAGAGAGTCAATTAATTGTAAAAAATCTTTTTGTTGTAGCAACTGGAGAGCAATCTCAAAATCGGACTTTTGACTTCTAGTTATACCAGTGATTTTTAAGCCTTTTTCTAAAATTTTTCTAGTAGAAATAGGGGCCTCTTGTTCTGTAACGCCTGTTAATACAAGCTCTCCACCTACAGAAATCTCCTTCAAAATTTGATTAATGGCTAATACAGCCCCATTACCGCCTACACACTCAAATGCCAGTGCGATTTGCTCATCAATTTTCTCATGAATCATGTAATACTTATTTACTGGAAATTGCATTACTTTTTCTGGATGCTTCCCTATAACCACAATGCGATTATCTTTATATAAAAATCGAAGAGCTGCAGCAATTAAATAACCTAATACACCGTCTCCCCAAACAGCAATTGTCCCATTAGGAACTTCAACTCTTCTAATCGCTGCTATTGCTACTGAAAGCATTTCAGCAAACACAGCATATTTATTTTCCAAATCTGTTGGAACAGCCAAAATATACTGATGGGGGTACGCAATAATTTCTTTCGAAAAACCATCACTATTACTAGAAGCAAATAATGCATTTGGACAGTAATTTTCACCTAATTGTGGGTGATCACAGACGCAATGCTCACAAGCTTTTCTCTCAATTCGATTAGGAATCATTACTACTTTTTGTCCAACATTAAATAAACCCCGTGAATCCTTTAAAACAATTCCTGTTGCCTCATGTATTAAGCTCATAGGGTACTTTAATGATAATAGCCTTGCATCTCTTGTTCCTTCATAATAACGTAAATCAGCTTTACATATTGATATATAATCGACCTTGATTAGAACGTCGTTTACATCCGTTTTTACATCTTCAATATACATATCAAACCTTTTTGGTTCGATAATCTTAAACACCTTTCCAAGCATTTATATCACCTCTATTTTACCTAACTTTAAAATCGCTTTGAATAATAAGAGGTCCTCAAATGTCGTAACTTTAAAATTTAATTTATCCCCCATAATTAAATGAACAGGATGCTCTAATGTTAAAACTAGCTTGCAATCATCCGTTGTCTCAATGTCAGGGTTATTATATGCATATTTATGCGCTTCTTCTAACAAAGCAAATTTAAAGCTTTGTGGTGTTTGTCCTAAATAGTAGTAATCTCTCTTAGGGATTTCTGTAATCGTTTCATTAGACAAACTCTTAACGATTGTATCTGCACTTGGTATGACAGTATCAACTGCACCATATTGTTTAGCTGCCTCAATATTGTCTGATATAATACGTTGACTTACTAATGGGCGCACTGCATCATGAACAACAACAATATCATCCAAACAATCCCTCTCAGTGTTAGCCAAATACTTTATCGCTTCATAAACTGAAGCTTGTCTGCTATTTCCTCCTGCAATAATCGTCGCTACTTTATCAATCTCATATTTTCGCACGAGGATTTTGACATCCTCAATCCACTCTTCTAATGTAACAATAATAATTTGGTCAATTTCTGGGTGGTTAGCAAAAGTCTCAAGTGTATAAATAATAATTGGCTTACCATACACATCAATAAATTGTTTAGGTTTATCAACATTTCCCATTCTGCTGCCTGTTCCAGATGCTAAAATAATTGCGTAATTCACTGTCTATCTCCCTTCCAATAGGTCACCAAAAATATATTCTGCTACACGTTCTGTGGCTTTCCCATCTAATTTATAATGAAATCTTTTATTGAATTTCTTGATTTTTTCTATAGAGAACTCCGGATTAACAATTTGTTTAGCTAGTTCGTTTAAATACTGAAAGATGTCTCGTAAAGCCCCTTCTATAATTACTGTCACCTTACTCATTTCAAATTTACGAACTAAAGCTTTTACATGACCTTATCATAACTACAATTTCAGGATGAATAGAAAACGTCTCTAATGTATAGGAAATGATTGGTTTTCCATAAACCTCCATGAATTGCTTTGGCTTATCTATATTCCCCATGTTGATGCCTATATCGCCTGTCAAAATTAAAGCATAACTTCCCATTTTTATTGCTCTTTATTCTTTTTAATAGCATAAAAATCTAATATTTTATTAATCAAACTTTACTAAATCTGGACATTTATCATTTACATAAATCCCTATAATATATTTTTCAATTTCTTCCAAATAAGCAATTGAAGCGATGATAATCAAATCTGTCTCTGACTTCACTTCTTCCATACCTTTAACCTGGACTCCCTCAAAACCAAACTCCATTTTAAGATAATTGCGGTCAATAAAATATTTGATATCTACCTTTAATATATTTGATATTTTTAAAACCTTTAACCCTAATTCTCCAGCACCATAAATACTTATATTATGATATTTACTTAAATCCAAACTTTTTAATGTGTTATAAATGTTTAATAATAATTCATCCTCTAAAGATTCTTCTAAAAACTTCTTTGTATAATATTCTGGAATCCGATTTTCTATAACACCTTGTGGCCAATACACCTCATATGGTGCAAATGCCTGAGCAGTTTTATTTAAAAATATATCGACACCTAATTCGTCTAGCCATCTATAATCATCAGAACTAATAATTGGCATTGTTTTTGTAAAGTTGAAACATTCATGTTGAATTAGCTTGCCAATCAATTTTGCTTCCGTATGAAGAGGATAACGTATTAAGCGTTCAAATATTACAGCGAATGCATTTGATTTATTTAAAAGTGCTGTAAGATTATTACGTCTAGATTTACTATTCAACCATAACTTTTGAAAATCAAGAATCCCTTCCCAACAAATTTTTTGGAATTCTTTATGAAACTCAGGATACTCATAGCTATCTAAAACTGGAATTACATTATGTTTTGTTGGGTGTTGCTCATAATTTATTGTTGTCCCATGCGTTGCATTAATGATAACTTCCAAAATTTCTGTGCTTTTTTGAATATTTTTTCTTGTCTGCTTATTTGCAATATCTACCCATGTAAATATTTTATGTCCATTTAGGATATTATCTGGAACTTTATCGCTCGGCACAAAAAGAAGATGTTCAATTTGTAAATCTAATTCTGATATCGTCTTATCAAGGTTTTTTTGAATTGTACCATTAAAACCAAAATCAACGGTAATAAACTCTTTATTATTAGATAATTCCTTAATATACTGTAATAAATATGCTTTTTGTTGTTTTACATTTCTATTAATTTCACTTAGAGTTTGTTCACTAATTAAAAATGAATATATCCGTTTAAATAAATCCATATCATTTACAGCA
This sequence comes from Metasolibacillus sp. FSL K6-0083, assembly GCF_038630865.1. Classification (NCBI taxonomy): domain Bacteria; kingdom Bacillati; phylum Bacillota; class Bacilli; order Caryophanales; family Caryophanaceae; genus Metasolibacillus; species Metasolibacillus sp. FSL K6-0083. Next base: position 1,801,915 of record NZ_CP152046.1, read on the forward strand.
AAATCCTTCATAGTATTTTGTGCAAGTTTTGAAAAAGCTGTTTCATTAATATCAAGACCTAATAAGTTAAACAAATTTTCTAATTGAAGCCCATTTTTCTCCATTATCGTTTGGATATCATCCTCATTAATCTCCGAAAATGAAGGTAGGAATGTCGCTTTGCGTGAAACAAATATGGGTTCTACTTGATAATCTAAACCCTCATGCTGACAAATTTCATTAATTAATTTCGAAAAAAGCTTTCCCTCCCGCATTAAAGGAAAAATTTTATGAATTTTTTTCTTTTTTGCAAAATCAACTACCCATTCACAATACAAAGCATATGCTGGTCCAAAAACTTGAGCCCCTAATCTATAAATATCTAACTGTTCTCCATTATACTTTTCCGTATAACCAATTAACTTACGTAAAGTGCGTAATTCATTTGCCACATCTTTGGATAAATATTCTTCCATACAAAATATACTTGTGAAATCCTCTGGAATAGCTCCATAATGCAATGCATCAAAACCTGCTTTTTTTGCATTTATCACATCCGCTTGGTAGTTATCACCAATGTGTAAATATTTCAGATTTCCCATTTTATTTTCTACAATATTATATAAAGTACCTTTAGACTTTGTGGCATTATACTCTGAAGAAACAAAGATATCTTCAAAATAATTCAAATCAATGTTAGCTACTAAAAGTAATTTTTTTATTTGTTCCAGAGAAAGATACATATCTGAAATCAAAATGATTTTTTTGTTCTCTTTTACACAATATTTTATAAAGTCATATATTTGTTCATTTAAAGCAATGTTTTCACACTCTATTTCTAGTTCTAGATTTAACAACTGTATTTTCAAATTTTCTTCAAGCGGCAATTCTGCATAAATATCTGTAAGAGTAACTTCAAATTTATTCATCTTTTTATTTTTTTTTCTTGCTCGTTGCTCCGCAGAACTCCTTAATTCACAGAACATTTGAGGTGTATACATAAATTTATCTTGAAATTTTTTATTCGCTACCTGCGCCAACAATTTAAAAATATCTTTTGGAACAGAGCAGTTTCTATATATTAATGTATCAAAAATATCAAAGCTAATAGTGTCATATTTTTGCAAGTCAATATTTTTTAATAAAATATCCATATTAAAAATAATCTTAGCCTCTTTTCTGTTAATCGATTTTACATAATTATTAACGAGGGTACCTAATAACAACAAGCTATTTTATGTCTATTTGTTAAATAGTCCTATAATATTAGGAATTTTTTTGCCCAAATAATATTCAACTAATTCTTCTTTTATTTCTTCGTAATATGCTTGAGAACCAATCAAAATACAATCAACTGATTCATCTAAATAATGTTTCCCATTCACAGGTATGCCTAAAATATTTTTAGGGGACTTATCGAAGTTTTTATCTATAAATGAGTCAATTTTAATACCGTTACTATTACATAAATAAGAAATCTTTTGACCTATTTCACCTGCTCCGTATACACAAAATTTCTTAATATCTAATTGCTTTATTTTCAAAATCGTTAAATAGACTTTTCGGGTTACATTGTCTGATAGCTTTTCATTTAAAAACTTAGAAATATAAAATTCAGGCAAGACAGTTGCAATCACACCTTGAGGCCAATAAATTTCATTTACATAATAGCTTTCTTTACCGTACAGTACGAATTTTTCAACTCCTATTTTATTTAATAATTCTTTTTCCTTAATACGGACAATAGTCTCGTCTCTCGAAAAATGAGACTGGTCATCTTGTATTAATGAACCTAATAAGACAGCCTCTTCTGCTAGAGGATAATTAATTAATCGACTAAAAATATTTATAAATCCATCTCGATTCAACAACAATTCCCTTTTGATATTCTTTTCTTTATCCAATTTAAACCATGACTTCTGGAAAGCCATTATTCCTTTCCAAATAACCTTTTGTTTATTTATCATCGCTTCTGAATATACAGTGTTAGTTTTAACAGGAAGTACCATATTATTTTCTGATTTATATTTACTAGTACCCGGTTCAGCAATATTTGTTACTGCTTCTATCACTTCTGGACTTCTAAAGATGGATTTTATTTTCAAGTTTTTTTTATCATCATACCCCAACCAAGTCTTAAAATTATGCCCGTCAATTTTGTATTCTAATGTTTTAATTCTACCTAAAAGCATTAAATGATGAGATTTATACTCATTATCTAATGTATAATCTAATTGCTTTTGAATAGACCCACTTCCAGCTAAGTCAACGGTAATAAACTCTTCTTTATTTGTTAATTCATCAATATATTGCTTTAACAGTTGCTTTTGATTTCTAATATTCACTTCTACTTTATTTTTTGTATCTTCTGCATATAAAAATTGCTCTAACAATTTATATAAAGTATTTTCTGCTAGCTTAGTAGTTTTAGTTTCATCAATACTAATCAATGAATGATCTTCAAAAATAGTATTTACAATATCTAATTGGATTAAATCAAATAGATCTTTAAGTAATAACTTCTTGCGCTTTAACAATTCTTCTATTACATCCTCGTCAAATGCTTTTAAGCTTGGCAAATATGTTGCTTTTCTTGATACATAAATTGGGGCTACATCAATATTTAAATTTCTATTGGCTAATGCTACATTTAACATATGCGAAAATAATTCACCCTCACGCATAAGAGGACAGATTTTTTTTATATTTTTATCTACAGCATATTGAATAACCCACTCAATAAATAATGAATATACCGGTCCGAATATTTGGGAACCAATATTAAACAATTGATTTTCTTCTCCATTTTCTGAATCATTTGCATTCACAAGTTTTCTTAAGCTTCTTAATTGTTGGATAGACTCACCATACCAAGCTTCCTCTAAAGAATATATACTTAACGTATCTTCAACAATATCTTGATAATATATTGCTTCAATGCCAAATTTGTTAGCAGAAACAACATCAGAATTGTAATTATCCCCTATATGAACCATTTCGTCAGTTGAATATTCTGAGAACAAATTTTTATAGATCATGTATAAATCCCCTTTTGCTTTTGATGCTTTATATTCGGAAGAAACGAGTATATCTTTAAATAAATTCAAATCACAACCAACCGAAATTAAAAGTTCCGTAATTTGGGATTTACTAAAGTACATATCAGATATCAAAATAATATCTAATCCATTATTTTTTTGTTCCAAAAGTAGTTCATAGATTTTATTATTTAATACTAGATTTTCTTTTTCGATTTCGAATTCTAATTGCAATAAACGTTGATTAATAACTTGATCATATGGCATTTCCTTAAAAATATCTTCAAAGGATATTTCTGAAGTAATTGTCTGTTTTCTTGCTTTATGCTCTGCTATTCGCCTTAAATATTTATAATCTTCTTCAATTACGCCGTATTTTTCTTGATATTTATCTTTGACAAGTGTAAAAATATCGTCTGGCTTGGAAACTAGACGATAAACTAATGTATCAAATATGTCAGCACTAATAATTTTCTTTTTTTCAAATTCAAATTTCATAGTAGCTCCTCAATTGTCATTTATTAAATCGCATATTTATAACTCTTCTACAAGTTTTTTTATAAATTCTCCATAAAGATTTTTTTCCGGTTCTTCATGAATTATTTTAAGCGTTTCTTTCATTTCATATTTCTTGTAAAATACCCCTATCTTTTCGATTAATTCTGTAATTGTCTTATAATTCCCCTGCCAATTAGGTATAATTCTCTCGTATACTGCTAATCCCATTTCATTTAATTCAAAAAGTAATGACGACATTGTCCCTATTGCAAAATCGTAGTCATTGACATTAAAATTATCCAAACTAACTGTCCCTTTATATAATTTTGAGTCTATATTAATAAATTTAACATTTAATGGGTGATAGCGAATTGTAAAAGATAAACCAAAAATTTTTGATATTTCAATAGCATCTTCAATTAATTCATTAATTACAACCATATCGTTAGTAATTTTTCCTGGACAAACTACAACAAAAGAGTTAGTTAATCTCTTTGACTGTTTTTTCTCAGGTACTGGAGTTACTCCTAAAACATGCATATTACTATCTTGTATTTTAAAGTCTTCAGCAAATATTTGTTTGGTTTTTTCATCCCATAATAAATAATAATCACTTTTTGAAGAAAAATGAATAATATAGTGATATATTTTCGTATAATCCTTTTTGCAAGGATAATAACCGTGTTGATAATGTACTGATTTTGCTTCTCCCTTATTACATAACTGCTTGAAAATGTTCTCCTCACCATAATATGGTAATGTCGAAACTAAAATCTTAAAATTAATTTTTAAAGTATCTAAATAAAAGTCTATGCAGTTCATATAAAACCTAATACAGTAATCTAACCATTTTTTTTCTGTTGCATTTAATTTGATATAAAGCCTCTCAAATTGGTCTACAAAATATTTTGATATTTCATCATAATGTGCTTTATTTTCAAATACAAATTTATATGTTGTTATTGGCATATCCTTAGTAAAATCTAATTTTACATCTGAATAAGTAATAATTTTCACATCTTTGATTCCTGCTGTAATACTTTCTAAACGTTTATAATAGTCATTTCTTCCTCTAACAAACATTGGATATAATATGTCACCTTCTCCATAAATAGTGTAACTCTCTTCATACGGATGCCAATAAAGGTATACTTCAGCTAGAGGTGTGTATATATAATCTAATATTATAGAAATATCAGAAGCTAGTAATTCTATTAAATTTATTCCTCTATATAATAAGTGATCTTGTTCAAACCATTTTTTGAATAATTTTTCAGCATCAATATTTTTATAATCTAGCTTATTTGCCCTTTCCATTCTTAATCCTTTAGAATATTCACTCAAGCTAGTAAAATATTGATTTTTAAAAGAAATTTCGTTATCTAATAATTCTTTTAAAAAAATACACTGATTGATTTTTACCCCCTTTCCCATAAGAACCTTCATTATTTCTCTAGACTCAAATGGAAGAATAAAAATTATTTTATCAACGAAGTCTTCATTGTTCACATCATCAATATGTTTAACAATACCATCATTATTTATTCCTCTTTTTGTTCTATCACCATCAATAATAAATTCTATATTCATCTTTAATATTTTTTTTACAATTTGAAATGCTTGTCCATAACCATAAACTATTATTTTTTTTCCATCTTTAAAAGAATTTATCATTTTTCCTCCTTAAAATCCCAATTAGTAGTATATCATATTCATTTCCTAAGGTTATATTTATAATATTATATAATTTATAGCCTAATTCATAAAATAGAAGTCAAATAATTTCCTTTTTCCTCTATCTAGTTACATTTTTCTTTAACCAATTCAATAAATCTATATTCACCTTGTTCTTTCTATCTACTAATATATCTAATGCTTTTTTATACTGAGTCTGAATACTTCTACGTAATATTCCTGCTCCAAAACTCTAGTTACTTCATCTAAAACTTTCGTAAAGAAATTTTCGTCTGCTAAATTCAAATATCGCCCATCCAAATTCAAATCAGTATAAATATAGGCTCAACGCCAAAATCTGTTCTTGATTTAAAAAAGCATACAAAAAAGCATCTGTATCCGTTAATGTTGAAAGTACGACCAAACAACAGAACGAGGTATACAGATGCATTCCCATTCTATCAAGGTTTTACTCGATTTACCAGAGTTAAATGTATGTGCTATTCAAAAAGAAAAAGATCAAGTACTCATTGAAGTGACACCGTTTGATGCCACACAGCCTTGTCCAGTTTGTGCATCAACGCAAACGATTCGTCGTGGCACGGCATATCAACGAAAAGTACGTCACCTCGCTGCGTTTGGGAAGCGATTGTATTTACTTCTGCCCGCAATCCGTTTAACATGCAAAGATTGTCATGCCCATTTTGTGTGGCATTACGACTGTGTTGCGCCAAAAAAGCGCTATACAAAGGCATTTGAAGCCACGTTACCGAAACAAGCGATAGGGCGACGATTGCCCATGCAGCGCGCCTCTCTGAAACACCACCAACAACGGTTCACCGTATTGTACGTCAATGGATGGCAGTGGAGTCGGTTCGCGTTCAAAGACGATGCGAACAACAGGCCAAAGTGAGTACGGGTCTTGCACTGGGTATCGATGACTTTGCGATTCGTAAAGGACATCGCTATAACACCGGCTTACACGATTTACGTGGTGGCACGTTTTTAGATGTCATCCCAGGTCGTACGATTGCAGAATTACAGGATTATTATCAAGCGCAGCCGATTTGGCAGACGCTTAATCCCGTCGCTGTCGTCATGGATTTAGCGCAAGGCTATCATACATTCGTAAAAGAAATGTACCCAAATGCCATTCGAATTGCCAATCGTTTTCACGTCAATCGTTATGTAACGGACGCTCTACAAAATACGCGAAAGTTGGTTCAAAAAAGCCTCTCCCCCTTTGCGAAAGCGGATGTAAAGCAACACTTCCGTATACTAGGGAAGCGCCATGACCAGCTCACAAAAGACGAAATGGATATCTTAAAACGACTCTTAGGTTATGCAAAATTACTTCGCCAAGTGTATGAATGGAAAGAAGCCTTTATTGCTTGGTATGACTGTAGTCCATCCTATGTAATTGCCCAAAAAGGCTACAAAAGATGGCTGGCACAAGGGAAAGCAATTGGGCATCCGATTGTAGAATCCTGTTTAAAAACAATGCTTAATTGGCAAGAGGAAATCTGTAATTACCATCAATTACGCTTTACGAATGCGGCCGTTGAAGGGAAAAACAATAAAATCAAGGCGCTTCAACGTCGTCACTATTTCACGCGTAACTGGGAGTGCTATAAACAACATATTTTATTAGAATGCAATGAAGAATGGATTCAGTATGGCTCTTAGTCAAGAACATGTTTTGGTAAAGAGCCATAAAAGAAAGACCTTTTATAAGTAGAATTAAGTCGCGACAAACAATCCTAGAATAGAAGTCTTTCTATAAAATAGTTTATATTGTAAATATATTTGTTAAAATTCAATCTACAGGTTAGGCGTTACTGCACATCCGGAAGGGGCAACCCTTAGAGTAGTTATCTTTTCTAAGAATAAATTTCGATGTCTATCCGAATTTATTCTATATTTATTATTACTCGCTAAGATAAACTGTTTCTGTAATAAATTCTATTTCAATTGATTCTCTGAAGTTCATTATAGACTCTCTAACTCTTTTATTTTCTTTAGCAAAATTATTTTCCATACTACTTAATTCATAAAATCCATTCACATAATTTTGATTTTCTGAAAAACCATCCGCTCCAGCTATATATACTTTCCTTACCTTCAGTTTGACTAGTAATGATAAAAGTAATAACAAACTAGAATCTTTTAATTTTAAATTTCCTTCTGTTAACATGGTATAATCAATGAGATAATCTGCTTTTCCATTTATATTTGATGTAGCTATTATAGGAATATTTCTGTTGTTATTAGCTATTTGCAAATATCTTTTCTGGTTACTAATAAAGACCAAATCAGTTTCGATATCTTCCGATACAAAATTCAAAGAAATTGTAACTTTACCTTTTCTCATGTTTTTTATTAGATCATGCGCTTTTTTTAAACTACTCCCAGGAGCTAAAATCAAAATTTCCTTTTCATTTAAGTGTTTCTGAAGTAGTTCTGAATAATCTAGTTGATTATCGATGGTTTCTCCGTTGTATAATGAATTAATAAGATCTTCATCAAATTTCAATTTTTGTTTTACCGGTATTTTAGTAAGTATTTGATTGATCTTTGAAATATCTAATGTCTTTTTATCTACTAAATATTTAACGTATAATGGATGACAGTCATTCATGGCAGATAATACCTGATTAAATGAATATCCCCAATTAAACTTAAGCTTCAGTTTCATTATTTGCGTATCAATAATTTCCAAAATATAATTAATATCATAATTATCTCCAAACTGATTTAAATACATTAACAATAGCTCCGTATTGGCATTACCTGCATTTTTCCCCATTCCATATAAAGAACAATCTAAAATTACATCTCTATTTTTTGCCAATTGAATAAAATCAATAGAATTTGAAAATGCAAGTTGAAAATTATTGTGAGAGTGATAACCTAATTCAATATTTTTATTTAAATTTGTATCAAATAAATAAAAGTATTTGTATAAATCTCTTTTCTGTAAAAGCCCATATGTATCTACTATAGATAGAGCACTGGGATTAATTAAATTTACTTTTTCAATCAGTTGTAATATTTCTAAATCTGAATATGAAGTAATCGATACAGGTTGTATATAGGTGTTTAACCCCATTTTATTAATGTTATTACATAATTCCAAGGCTTCTTCCATATCATCTTTTTTAAAAATTACTCGTATTCCATCAATTAAAGTTGTATCCTCTAACAAGAGTTCCTCATAAGAAAACCTTCCATAATCGATCATTACGACATACTCACTTTTTTTATCTTTAACATTTTCCACAAAATATCTAATGTTATTTAAACTATTAAATTTTGTAAAATTGTAATCCTCTACTCCATCGCGATCTAGAAATCCTAATTCAATAATATCTATTCTACTTTCATTCAATGATTTCACAATTTCTTTAATCGTTAAAAAGCCAAAAGACCAATTGTTAACAAATCCGCCATCTCGCAATGTACAATCAAGTATTTTGACACTCCCCATTTGAATCACCTCCAAAATTTATAAATTTCCCATTTTCCAAAATAAGCAAACTAACGAAACAAAGATTCGTATTTGTCAAGAGAGTTATACACTTCATCAATTTTCAAATCATTAATTCTTGAAGGTCTATATTTATCATCAATTAAAATTAAAGGCAAATCTGTTCCCTCACGCTTTTTATCTTTCTTCATTGCATTTGCAATAGCCTTCTTGTTAAACTGATATCGAAGTAATTCATTTGGTAGGAGCTTCGCTAAAATTTCTTTTCTTAAAAATTCTTCTTTTTCAAAAGAAAGTTCGTTCCTATTAAACGATACTATATTGGCTAATATCATTCCCATCACTACAGCTTGCCCATGAGGAACTTGATATTGACTTTCAAATTCAATAGCATGTCCGAAGCAATGGCCGTAATTTAAATAATTTCTTCTACCCTTGTCTAATTCATCAGATTCAATATAATCCTTTTTAATCATTAAAGCTTCGAAGATAACATCCGAAAGATTCTTATTATCTTGATCAAAGAATTTTGGAGTATTTTTCATTTTTAAAATATTTTCCTCACCAGCTAAAATATTCAATTTAACTACTTCTCCCATCCCACTTAAATAATCTGAATTTGACAAGCTATTTAAAAACTCCGTACATATATAAATATTGTCTGGTGGATAAAAAGTACCTATAAGATTTTTATAATCTTTGTAGTTTAATGAAGTCTTACTTCCTATACAGCTATCTGACTGTGCTAATAATGTTGTTGGTATATAAATCCACTTAATTCCTCTGAATAACGTTGATGCTACAAATCCTGTGACATCTTGTGTAATGCCTCCACCAATAGAAATAAGTGTAAAATTACGTTTTATAGACTTCTCTAAAACTAATGAATATAACTCTAAAACCATATCCATATTCTTTCTATTCTCAGAAACGTCTATAATGCTTTTTTTTGATTCATCAATTGTCTGAAAAAGCACATTATATTGTTCATGAACATTTCTATCAATGACAAAAATTGCATTTTCAGTTCTAATTAGATTTTGAAGTAGTATTTTAGGGTTTTCTTCAAAAAATACTTGGTAATTTTTTGTAGCCGATTTAACTGTAATAGATTTCATTGACTAGTGAAGCCTCCGTCTATATAAATTGTTTGTCCTGTGATATAAGTATTTTTGTTGGAAATTAAAAATAGCACTAAGTTAGCAATTTCCTCCGGGTCCGCTAGTCGCTTAAGTGGAATTTGTTTCATTAATTCATCTATTTGCTCGTCTGTATTATTTTTTCTTGTTAAATTCGTTAATACAAAGCCTGGGGCAATAGAATTCACTAAAATATTGTACTCACCTAGTTCTACCGCTAACGCCCTTGTAATCCCGTCCAACCCAGATTTTGTTGCAGAATAAACACTTCTACCTGCCTTAGATACTTTAGACCAAATCGAACTAATATTAATAATATTGCCGCTATTCTTTCTTTTCATATAAGGTACTACTTCTTTTACTAACAGTAGCGGGGCGATCAGATTAATGTCAAATGTATTTTCTACATCTTCCATTAATAAATTTTCAACCGTATTTATCGGATTAATACCTGCATTATTAATTAATATATCAATAGTACATGGTAGATTTTCAACATACGTTTTTATCGATGCCCTGTCAGTTAGGTCTAACTCCTGTCTTGATGGCGTGATAACTGTATATCCATTTTGAAGCAACATTTTTTTTATAGTACTTCCTATTCCCCCTGTACCGCCAGTTAATAAAACTACTTTCTCACTCATTTAATTTGCCCACCAATTTTTTTAAAATTCTTTTTTTCTTAAGTATTCTAATTGCCAGTCGGCATCGACTTCCATATAAGCATCTTGAATAAATGGTGCTATATTTTTCCCTAACCATGTGAATGGTAATAACCCATCATCTTTAAATACAACATCTCTTCTTATAACGAAAAACGACCCATTAAAGAAATAAATATCTCCTGCCGCAGCACGTTCATTAATGTTAGATGTAACAGCATTTTCTTTAATTTGATTCTGTGGGATTGATGTAATTAATTTATCATTCTCAATTTTAAAAGCTCTAAATGGATTATACATATTATATTTCGAAACACTTTGTACAGAATCTAGGTCCTGGCAATCCGCTAACATTTGTATTGCACTATCTAAATCGACTGTTCTAGCTCCAATACTATTGCCTAGAAGTATAACAATAATATCGATTTTTTCACCTAACTCTTTTTCCATACATAGTATGGCATGTTTTATCGTATCATGGTGGGAAGCATCGTCTCCCATTAAATCCTTAGGTCGATCAATAATTTTATAGTCATATTCATCTGCATTATTTTTAATCAGCTCGATATCTGTACTTACATATACATCTTTAATGTATTTTGATTTTTTGGCATATAAAATATTATGTAAATATAGAGGCTTATCCTTTACTATTTGTATATTTTTTTGTAGTACTGATTTGCTTCCACCTCTAGCAGTTTGTAAAGCATAAATATTCATTTACGTTCTCCTCCTAACAGACTCAACATATCCTTCTATAATTTACTCATCATAATAATTACAATAAGGAAAGTTTTTTATATTAATTTTACATTTAAACTCAGTATTGTTAATTAGTTAATACAGAAATAGGCGAAATGTTTGGAATAACTTACAAACCAACACTACATATCTTCTACTAATTTTTTTAGTTCTTCAACCTTCAACCACTCATCATTCTTATCACTCGTATACTCAAACCCCTCAGGCAACTCTTTCCCACCATCAGCAAACTGCTTTGACCAGAACGGGAACTCAGGTTGAATCACATAGTATGAATCGTATTCTAGCGTATGACGTGCGTCGTCCTCCATAATCATCGCTTCATGCAACTTCTCTCCTGGACGAATGCCTACAATCTCTGTTTTGCACTCTGGAGCAATCGCTTTCGCTAAGTCCATAATGTTCATGCTTGGAATTTTAGGTACAAAAATCTCGCCACCGTGCATGCGCTCTAAATTGTCTAGTACAAATTGAACGCCCTGATCAAGCGTAATCCAAAAACGTGTCATACGCTCATCCGTAATTGGTAGCACACCTGTTTCTTTAACCTTTTTAAAAAATGGCACAACGCTTCCTCGACTACCAACGACATTGCCATAGCGTACAACCGCAAATCTCGTAGGTTTATCTCCAACATAGGAGTTTGCAGCAACAAACAATTTGTCAGATGCTAGCTTTGTCGCACCGTATAAGTTTACAGGCGCGCATGCCTTATCAGTTGATAAAGCAATAACTTTCTCAACACCACAATCAATGGCAGCTTCAATAACATTTTGCGCGCCATGAATATTTGTTTTTACTGCTTCAAATGGGTTATATTCGCACGCATCAACATGCTTCATTGCTGCCGCATGAATAACAATATCTACCCCGTCAAACGCTCTATGTAGACGTTCTTGGTCACGCACATCTCCAATAAAGAAACGAAGACGCTTGTCATCAAATTCCTGCTTCATTTCGTATTGCTTTAACTCATCACGGCTAAAAATAATAATTTTTTTTACGCCAAGCTCTAATGCTTTTCTTGTGAACTTCTTACCAAATGAACCAGTGCCACCCGTCACTAATACCGTTTTATTTTGTAATATACTCATCTATGTATTTCTCCAATCTTTTCGTACAAAATTTTGTATTGTATCAATTGCGCCAAGGTATAATTGCGAATCAGATTTTTTCGATCTTGCTCAAAAAACCCCTTTCAAAATCTGTAACATCCACCGGAGGCTTAACTTAAATCGGTAGGATAGTTTGAGAGTCTCTTTCCCTCACTTATGAGCGTAGGGGGCTTCTGCTGAATTAAATTATATTATACATCAAAATTCCTATCCTTTATATCGACATAATTCCTCAAAAGTAAATAAAAAACCTACAGTCGTGTAGGTTTTTTAATCTGTTTGTACTATATTTATTAACTCTTGTTCATTAAGACAATTTATTCGTGAGATATAAGCTCCCTTTGCAGACGTCGTATATACACAAGCTTTCATACGTTGCACCTTTGATTCAATCCACTTAGCATATACTTGTAAATTGGGCGTTGTATAAATGGTAGTCCCATCATTTGCTTTTATTGCTCTTATATTGGCATCCTGTTGCACAACTCGTCCTGATGTTGCTTGATTAGCATGTGTCGAATCTCCAAAAAACCCAAAATCCTGTCCGAATAAAATAATTTTCTCAAAACCTAAATAATCAAGTAGGCTTAGTGCAACCGTAGAGACGGAACCACCAGTTTCTAATACTGGCATCTTATACTGCTGCGCAATTTGCTCTGCAGCTAAATAGCCTTGCTGTAGCATTATATATTTCTCTCCATGATGAATATTTACCGTAGCTGCATTCGCTGTGCTAAGATAATACAAATGCCCACGATAATTGGCTCCAGCTAGCTGCTTTATAATACTATCCTTCGCATCTGAAATAATTGTAGCTGTTGGAACAATATTATGTGCTAGTAACATTTTTAACGCAGAGCCTACGACGAAAATATCGACTTGCTCTTCTATTTTTTTCAACCATTCAATTGTACTATTCAATGAAGGGCCGGAAGCTACTAAACAAGCAATTTTTTTATTATATGTAGGGTAGCTCGTTTGCTTTGTCCATCCTTGTATATTCGCCATGAAATTTTGCTGCATAATATCAGCAGATTTTCTATACGTTATTTGATTAATTTTAATCGCTTCTAAAGAACTGAATAAAGGATGCTTCACCCCTATTGCCTGTAACAATTGATTTGGTATAAGAATTTGTACATTGTCATCTAATTGCTTATTTTCCACATTCGTTATTATTTCAAAGTTAGTTGATTGAGGGTTATGTTGTTTATATAAATTATACTCCTGCTGCTCAAAGCAGTAGACGAATACGGTCTTTCCCTCTGCTAATTGTGCTAATCGCTCTGCATGGTAGCCTAGCCCTAATCCTATTAACAAATAGCTAGAGTGTGCATGCTCAAACTGTGAATCAATCCAACGCCACGCATCCTCACGTGGTCGGTAACGGCTATATAAGGAAACCTTATTTAATTGTAGAGAAGGCTCTCCATTTTTAGCTGTTACTACTTCCCATTCCACTACTGCTCAATTCCTTCAATTTGTGTTACTTGTTCAAAAAACGGTGCGATTTCATACTCAAACATATCCGCTACCAGTACATAGTCTTGAATTTCTAAACCGCTATTAATTTCATTTAAAAAATCATGAATTTGATCAATTTGAAGCGTTGTTTTCACTTCATTTTTCGCTAATAAATCACTCGCTTGTACAAGCCAGCCCATTCCTTCAGAAAATTGCAAGATTAACTGCAATGCTTCCTGAATTTCATCTTGTCGTAAGTGCGTGGCAATTTGTAGACTCCCCGGCGCAATATTTTTTATATATTGATTATAGCTTTCCACTACTTCTGAAACCACTTCATTCATCATTTTGACCACCTTTTTTCTCATTTAGCACTTGCTCTGTTGCCTCTATACAATATTCTACCGCTTCCTTTAACTCTTTGTATAGTACCTCTGTCTGCTCTTTCACACGATTAAACTGCTCCTGCTTTGTTTCATTAATTTTTGGTAAATAGCCTCGCATTACCTTCATCGTTACAGGAACTGTAATCATTTCAATAGCCAGCTGTCTTAATCTTTTTTGTACTTGTTTGTCTATGCGATCAAGCTCTTTTATCGTTTTAGGATCAAATGCATCTTTTAGCTTATTTCGCTTCAAAGCACGAATCCCCTCATCCAACTGCTTTACAATCGCTTTATATAAAGTAATTTCTTTAGTCAATTGTTCAATTGCATTTTGATAAATACCTTGCCCTACTGTTGTAATAATTTCAATAGCTTGTTCTTCTGCAAATTGCTCACAAAATTGCTCAAAAGAAATTTGCTCATAGTTTTTTAGCTTGATCCCCCCCTCAGTACAATTAAAAAATAAATTGCTTGGCGGATCTTTTACTAATAAATCCTCGAACTCTAGTTTCATGGAATAAAAAACGGGTGTTGTCCAAATAAGCTCTCCATTATAGCCTTCTGTTTGAAAAGCCTCTCGCTCTGTTAAAAACTGCTCATCCACGACTCGCGCATGAATATTATGCTTTGCATGTGTTAAATTATCTGTAAATGCTAGATCCTGCCCAATTAAAGCAATTGGCCCACTTGTCATAAACTGCGCGAGGGAAAATGCACTATGGGCCACGCTCCCTCCTCCAGGTACATCTGGCAGCGTTAATTTTAGTTGTGTTGCTAAATAACTATTAGAAGTCGCAAAGCCTTCTGTCGTAAACATATAACCTTCCTGCTTAAAGGATTGACGAACACCCGCATGATTCTGCGGTGTATATAAAATTTTTGCATGCTCAAAAAGTAAATTTTTAAAATGATTATAGTTTGGTACGCCACCATCAATTGTTACTACATAATCTGGTTCAATATCTTCCTTCAATAATGTCGTTGCCGTAGAGCCAGCAGCAATTAAAATGAACTGCCGTCGATACTTTCTTAACAATGGTAGCTGCTTATTTAAAGATGGTCCACCAGCAGCCACTACAACAGGCGCTGTATATTTTTTCTGTAAATCGTATAAGCTATAATCTTTTTCTAAATAAAATAAATTATCCATCAAGTTTTTTTGCCAGTCTTTAGCATATCGCACTAGCGTATAATCATTGACTCGATGCTTATACTGCACCCCTTTTATATCTAGTAGCAATTCTTTATATATTGCTGGGAAAAGTTTATCATAATTTGATAAACAATGGACTTTAAAGGATGTGCGATAATCAGGCGCAAATTCCTTCAAAATAATATCCCATCTACCAATCGATTCCTCATTATATAAATGTAAATGCTGGTGCTTTTCTGCAATATGAAGCTGCTTATTTTTAAATAATGGGTCAATAATAAAAATAGGCTCATTAAAATGCTGCATTTTAATTAAAGCATCTATTACATAACCACAGCCATAACCAAAAAGTATGTGCGCATGATGTGGTGTATATATTTTTTTAGCTAACTGCTCCGCCTCAGCTAATGGATTATATTTACTATGTATAAAATAGTCATTAATTTTTACAGTTGGTAAACCTATTTTCGTCTCAAAATATTCAATATTCATTCTTTCACCTCACTATACTATATCGGCAAAAATCACCTTTATTATAGAAAAAACCTCTAGCGAGTTTGCTAGAGGTTTCGTTTAGGCTAATAATTAACCTAGTAATTGAAGAACGCCTTGTGGCTGTTGGTTAGCTTGCGCTAACATAGATTGTGCAGCTTGCATTAAAATATTGTTTTTCGTGAACTGCATCATTTCTTTTGCCATATCTGTATCGCGGATACGAGATTCAGCAGCAGTTAAGTTTTCAGATGTAGCACCTAAGTTATTGATTGTGTGCTCTAAACGGTTTTGAACAGCACCTAAAGATGCACGAGTTTCAGATACGCGTTTTAAAGCTGAATCAATTACAGAGATTGCATTGTCAGCACCAGTTTGTGTTGTAATACGGATACCCCCACCAATTTCACCTGCTGAACCGATTTCTGCAGTTCCACCAGTAGATAGTGCATTAACACCTAATGCACTAGCTGACATGTTTGAAATGCTTAAGCTAATTGATTGACCTGAGTTTGCACCAATATGGAATACTTTACCGCCAGTAGCAGTAGCTTTTGTTACATCAAAGTCATTACCAGAACCGATACCGCCTTTACCAAATGTACCGTCTAATAATTTTTGCGTGTTGAACTCAGTATCTGTAGAAATACGTGTAATTTCTTTTGCTAAAGAGTCGATTTCTAATTGTAATGCTTCACGGTCAGCTGATACGTTTGTATCGTTTGAAGCTTGTACTGCTAACTCACGCATACGTTGTAAAATAGCGTGTGTTTCGTTTAATGCACCTTCAGCAGTTTGAATTAAAGAAATTGAGTCTTGAGCGTTTTTCGTAGCCATATCAAGACCACGGATTTGTCCACGCATTTTCTCAGAAATTGCTAAACCTGCAGCGTCATCGCCAGCACGGTTTACTTTGTAACCCGAAGATAATTTCTCAAGGTTTTTAGCTGATTGAGCGTTGTTGAAACCAAGGTTACGGTGTGCGTTTAATGCTGAAATGTTGTGTTGAATTCTCATGATAGAATTCCTCCTTGAATTGTTTTTGTATAACCCACATCCATGTGGGAAAGTTTGGTGTCAGTAGTATGTACTACCTCACCTTACATACTATATATCGTAAGTTATTTTAAATGTTTAATAGTTTTTCAAAAAAATTTTTAAAAATTTTTAATTCTGAAGACAAAGCTAACTAACCTTAGTTTAATAACTGTTCCAAAAAATCATTTAGACGGGATTGGCTATTTGTTGTAATTGTTTCTTCGCTAATCCATTGATTATCTTGAATAGATACTTGATTTGCCTTTCCTGGCTTTAATGCATTTGCCATAACACCAAACAATACTTTTGGCTCACTAGAAATGGACCAATGCTTTTGACGATAGTCTAGAGAAATGCGCTTCACATATTCTTTAGCACTTGCCATTAAGTCAGAATAAACAATTTCGCCGCCTTCTAACAATAAATTTTCTAAAGTCCCTTCACATTCATTATTAGGAAATATATAAACACCAAAACTCGGACTTCCAAGAGTTACTTCCCCAAATACAGCCTCTTTAAAAATCGAATGATACTCCTCATCCACTTCATTAAGCATGCGGCTAATTAAATCATTAAAGCATTGCTCAGCTGGCTTTGTATCTGCATCGCAAAATAGAGCAACTCCTGTTAAATGTTCATAATCTAAATTCAAAAGACTGTCAAAGGCTTTTACAATTCCCGAATCGCCTCCTGCCGTCTGAATAGCAATCGAGTACTGCTCGTTGCTATAAAACATTGGGACTGGCATACGCTTTAATAAATCGCCATTGAATGGAAAACTTTTAGGGATTATCCTCTCCCAAAACAAATCTACCTGTTCAATTTTTCGAATTAACGATATGTTTTTTCTTTTTAAGTAACGCCCTAAAGCTGCCGAATCATGAACGCCCTCTACAATAAAATAAAAGTACTTTTTCATTTTAGCGCACATCCTGCCCTAGCTCATATCTTAGTACTTTTAGCCTTTCGCCAGAAAAATATTTTAATTTCTTTTTATCTTCCCCTAAGCGATATACAGAAAGTTGATTGTAGTCTGCTTCAGCCGCTTTTAGCATACCATCTAACGCTTCCAAACTATGTGTTGTTGCAAAAAGCTGAATATTATATTGATTACAAATTTCCGCTAGCCATGTGAAAAAGGTTGGAATGAGTTTTGTATGAATACCTGTTTCGATTTCATCAATTAAAATAATTCCATCTTTAAAGCGGATTGCCTGCGACGCAATAACAAGTGCCTTTCTAACACCATCACCGAACATAGAGATAGGCACTAACCCCAAATCTTCATGCTGAATATAAGGGATAGGTCTTGTATTTCTTCCTTTATCATTTGCCATAAGCAGTTCGATACCATTTATTTTTTTATCAAATTGGCGTAAAGCCTCAATAAGCATTGGTCTTTCTCCATCTTTTACAAGATCATCAATTATATAAGGTGATAAAGGGGCAATACGATGATCAATCGCTGAAATAAAATGGCAATTAAATAGACTGTCACCTTTCTTGATAATTCCAATTACTTTTTCATTTAAAGTGCCAAATTGATATACGATTGGCTTGCCTATACTGTCCTCATTATCATATATTTCAATCGATTGTTCCTTAACAACCTGCTCTCTATCTATAATATCTATATTTTCATCACTGCTATCATTTAATATGAGGTATTCTTCTTCTTCTAAAGTACATTGAATATATTTATGCATACCTGCCCATTCGTACTCTATTTTAATGGGCTTTATAGTTTCACTAAATAACCAACTAATTAACTCCTCAGTAGATAGTGTACGAGCTAAGCCGCCAATATATTGCTCCCTCATTCTCGCTAATCGTAAAAAACCTTGTTTAGTGGAATAGTTAGCAATTAAATAGATTGCCTCCAACAAGGATGTTTTTCCTGCATTGTTTTCTCCGACAAACAAATTAATTTTAGAAAAATGGTCTAACGTAACATCTGTCAAGCCACGAAAACTATGAATACGCATGGCCTCTAATTTACTCATATTAAATTCTCCTTTACATGAGTGTTTTACTTTTATTTATACTATACACTTCTTTCCTATATTCTAAAACTTATAAAAGAGATACCTCAAAATTTCGTAGGTATCTCCTTTTAATTAGTTTTTCTTTAATTTTTTCAATAAATCACTTGGTGCTGCTAACGCTTCTTTATTTTGTTCCTGTATTGCCTGAAATACTTCTGAGCGATGGACTTTTACAGACTTAGGTGCAATAATTCCTAGCTTTATTTGATCTCCTTCAACAGCTAGTATTTTCACCTCGATTTGGTCGCCAACCATTATCGATTCACCTGTTTTTCTAGATAGCACGAGCATTATTCAGCACTTCCTTCCATAGCGCCGATCGGATGGCGCAGAGGATACATTGTGCTATCCTGTAAAATAATTTGCTTGCCAATTTTCTTAGCCGTGTTAATCACAATTGGCGCAAGTAAATTCATCGTCGAATCCTGAAACGTTTCCTTTAAAGTTAAAATTGTATAGGCAATCACATCTTCTTCCTTTTCAACTTGTAAATCGACCTTTTCTTGTTCACTAATGTTAAACGCATAGTCATTTTTAAATGCAAATGGATACGCAAGCACAAACCCAAGCTCCTGCTGCTCAATAGATTGCAGGACCACTAGGGGTAAATCCGCGTCTAAAGGAAGTAGTACAAATTTTTGTGATTCCGGAAAACCCGGCAACCCTGCTTCAAATGTTAAAATATCTTGTTCATTAATTTCTACAGTCCCTAAAAACTTTGTTTCAATATTCATTTCGTTGCCCTCTCCTTTTAACCAATAACATCAATATCAACACGCGGTCTTTGTACCATTGTACCTGTTACTTTACCTGGTGTGTAGTCGTAAACAGGCTTATTAATTTTTACATCAATTTTCGGTTCATTACGCGTAATATTAACATCTACTGTTGCGGGCGTATATTTGATTTTTACAGAACCGATTGAAGGAACGAATTTAATATTATATGGTCCTGGACGTTTCGGACCTGTATTTTGCTTAGCAATTTGTTGAATAATAGCCCCCTCTTGCCCTTTCCCTGCATTTAACATCATTTGACGACCTTCCTGTACACGACGTGAAATACCTTTTAGAATTCCTTGGCGACCTTCCTGTGCATAACGTTTTACCATTTCAACTATTGGAAAATAACCTAAATCTCTACGTGCTTCTGATGAATCAATTTTCAAATCGCTCGGTGTCGTTCGAATTTCAACTGTTGCAGGAGGTTGGGAAATTGTTTGCTCTGCCTTTGGTTGACTAATGCGTTGCACAGGTTTTTGGATTTGCCAATCCATTTGAGCATCTGTTGTTGTTATTTGAATTTGTGGGAATCGCATTAATATCCCTACCTTTCAATAAAAGCGCTTGGCACAAGTCCAAACGCTTTTAATCTTTTCTATTACTTTACACTTATCGAATAAAATCTACTAATGTTTGTTGTATAATTTTTGCGCCAACTGATAAACCAGCTTGATGGATAGATTCTTGCGTCACAAGCTCTGTAATTGTAGCCGCATATTCAGTATCCTCATTCAACGACATTTGCTTTGTTACATTAACTTCATGTAAATCCAAACGCTGCTCCATTAATTCTACGCGATTTTGACGTGCCCCTACATCTGCTCGTTTTTCAAGTACTAAATTTTGTATTCCAGCTAATGAATCGTCTGTTCCAGCAGCTAAATCCCCAAGCAGGCCACCGATATACGTACCGTTATTATTAACATCCCCTGTTTCTAAGGCTTCTGAAATTTTACCAATTAAATCATCCACTTTTTCAAACATCTCTTGCCCAGGCGTATTGACATTAAGACGTACCGCTTCGAACACATCGATATCGACATTTGCGTTTGCACCATCAACTGTTAGGTTGGTATTTGGGACACCGTTCACATATAAAGGCATATCCGTATGAGTGCCTGCGAAAATATATTTGTCACCGACTTGGGTGTTAGCAATGTCTTTAAGCTGATTGCGAATTTGATCAATTTCCTGCTTCATTTTGTTACGGTCATCTTCCGTATTCGTGTCGTTAGCAGCCTGTACGACAAGCTCTTTCACACGATTTAAAATCTCTCCTGCCTGTCCTAATGCATCATCAGTAGTGTCTAACCAAGTATTTGCTTCTCCGATGTTTCGCTTGTATTGTGCTGTGCGGTCTAGCTCTGTACGATAAGACATCCCTTTAATTGCAATCACTGGGTCATCAGAAGGACGAGTAATTTTTTTACCAGAGTAAAGCTGCTCCTGTAATTTTCCTAGTTTACCGTAGCTTGTGTTTAAGTTACGTAACATATTGTTTGATAACATTGATTGTGTAACGCGCATTTTCCTTCTCCTCTCATTTATCTATTTAGCAAGGTTATAAACCTACGCGCCCCATTCCGTTAATAATTTTATCTAATGTTTCATCAACTACTGTAATCATACGAGCATTCGCATTGTATGCTTGCTGGAACATAATCATATTTGTCATTTCCTCATCAAGTGATACCGAACTCATTGCAGCTCGTTTATTTTCAACGCTTAAGCGTAGTGTACCAGAGTTATATTCATTACGAATCGATTCCTGACCTTTAACACCTAAGTCACCAATCATTGATTTGTAGAAGGATTGGAATGTTCCATTTTTCAAGTTTGTTCTAACTTCTGTTTGCAGTCTTGCCATTTCGAGAATATTTCCGTTATTCCCTTTTTCACCGTCCGTATTATTACTTGTATCAGAAGCAGCGATTTTATCCGCTTCTGTAATTAGTACACGAATTGTAGCGGCAGTTATACCAGCCGGATCAAAGAAGTCATCTCCTAAATTACCATCTAAATCTATTCCTAAACGATGCTGATTATTGATTACTGTGACAAATTCTTCAACAAGTGCATTTAAATTAGCTATAGCTTCTGGGTATAACCCTTGATTACCGCTATGTCCGTAAGAGTTAATATTGGATAAAAGCTTGCCTTTGCCTGATTCAAACGTGCTGTAATCATAGCTTTCATTTATGGCTAACACAGCACCCGAATTCAATTTATCGATTGGCGGCACGATATCTGCTAATGCACTACCTTTCCAATCAACAAGCATTTCTGTAAAGGGCTCGAGCGGTTCTGTTCCATTGATTTTACCACTAGCATTATTAATGCTAATTTCTGCAAACTCTTTACCATGTACGAGTATTATTGGCTCCGCGCTGCCTACTGGGCGGTATGTAATAGTTAAACTCCCTTCCGATACAGGGCTAGCATTTCCACCTGACGGTACACGCTCCACTTGTACGGGTAAATATTCGTTCAGCCTATCTACAAGTACATCGCGCGCATCATATAAATCATTTGTCACATAGCCGTTCGGTTCAACCGCCATAATTTGTCTGTTAATATCCGCAATTTGTCGAAGCAAAGAGTTTACTGTATTCGTATCCGCTTCGATTTGTGCACCGATATTACTTTGAATTGTTTTTAATTGCTTGTCCGTATAGTTGAAAGACTCTGCTAATGCACGTGCTTTTGCAATAAGCACCTGTCTTGCTGCTGTATCTTTTGGATTTGTGACTACATCCTGCATCGCCTGCCAAAAGTTGTCGAATGATTTATTTATACCAAATTCAGAAGGCTCAGATAAAATATCTTCCATTTGCTCGATTGCCTTTGTTTGTTCCTCCCAATAGCCAAGTTTATTCGTTTCTTGGCGATATTGGCGGTCGATAAATTCGTCACGAACGCGTTGAACAGAGTGAGCCTCTGCCCCCGTTCCTAAGTGTCCAGGCATTTTGGGTGAATTTAAGCCTGGTGATGGGTAACCTGGTAATGCTTGCATATTTACACGTTGGCGTGAGTAGCCTAATGTATTAGCGTTAGCGATATTATGACCAGTTGTATAAAGTGCTGATTGCTGTAAAAATAGGCCTGATTTATTTATTTCTAGTCCCATAAATGTTGAACGCATAGTGTTCCTCCTTTAAATTCATAAGAAAGTCGCTAAATCTAGTGTTTTGCTATTTTCAAAGAGCACTCTCTATTTTAAAGGGTGTGCTCTTTATAGAAGCACACCCGGCAACGTCCCAAAAGCTATACACAGCTTTTGGGACACTCCTCTCTATGCTTGTGAGTCGAAGTATGTTACTTTTTTTTGATTTGATTGACCGCGCACTTCATCGCCTGAATAGTTAAAGGCATCTGGACGTGTGGGGCGGAATGGCTCTAATTGGATATTGATAAATTGCAAAGATTGATAGACGAGCTTTTGGTTTAAATCGTTTTGCACTTTAAGCTCAGTTAATAATGTGAGCAAGCGTTCCCTCGTAGCGATTAGCTGCTGCTTTTCCTCTTCACTATCGATGGCGTCAATTAGCTCGGCTACAGTTGGGTTGTCAGTGTAAGCAATTCCTTTTGCTCGGAGGTAATCCGTTACCATCAACTGACGCTGTTGCTCAAGTGTAGTGATCGCCGCTACATGTGCCTGCTCCGTTTTAATTAATTCATCTAGTGCTTCTATATCGTTCGCTTTAATAATGTCTGTTTTTTTATGTGCAAGCTCCAATAAGCTTTTGTGCATGCGCTCTAGTTTTTCAAGTGTGGATAGCACTGACATATCATATGAGCTCCTTTATTTCAAAATTATGCTTAGAATCGGTAATATTTCAGCATATCCTCAGCCACTTGCCTTGCATTCACTTTATATTCACCTGACTGAATATCAGCCTTTAGCTGTTGTACGCGAACAGCACGCTCTGTATTGTAATCAGCCGTTACTTGCATTTCCTTAGCAGCTGAAGAAATCTCAATTTTATCTGCAAAAGATGCTGCTTTTTCTTCGTTTTTAGTAACTCGTGGCTGGGCATTGTATGGATTAATCGCTCTCAAATTTAATGGATTAATTTTCATACTATATATCCTCCCTTCAATTTCCTTCTACATTATATTTCGGTTTGTAGATGAAATTGTTTAATTAATATTTTTTGATTAAGGATTTAACACGCCCACGCGAAAAATATAATCATCAGTGCAACAGGCAGATAATTGTTTCTTCGTTTAATATTTATTTACCCTTTTGAAAATTTCGGATAGTTATTCTACGTTTTATGGGATTTATTCTACGTTTTTCAGGGGGATTCTAAATTTCTGAGGGTTTCTTCTACGTTCTCAAGATTATTCATAGCACTCACTTCAAAAGCGGATGTTCGTTTTGTTTCTTTCACTGAGGTTTCTCTCATTCTAGCTTGCGTCCAAAAAGCCGGCTATGCACGGCTTTTTAGACGTCTCTACGGTTTCTTTATTTCTTTCTATCTGCTAAATATGTGCCTTTCTCACGTTGCACTACATTTTCACGGAATTCTTTTGCTGCGTCAAATGTGCGTAACTCGGATTTCAATTCATTTTGACAATTGTCACAGAGCTTGCCCGATGTCGTTAAACGCCCACAGTTATCACAAGGATAGCCTAAGTTTGGAAATAATGCTGGATGCAAGCGGCCTTTACGTACCCATTTATAGAGCAAATCTTTTTTTACACCTGTCGCCTCTTCAATTCGGTCGACATTAGCCGCACGATTTTCACGTTTACGTAAAAAGCGATAGACAATTTGATACATGTCTTCTTCCTTTTGTGCACATTTGTAGCATACATCTCTTAAACCTGTGTAATTAAAAAACTCATTGCATTCTGGACAATTTCTAATCTCCGCCATAATGTTTTCCTCCTAAATGCTACGTTTAATTTCCTCCATTATACAATAAAGTGAATCTTCAATCCATGAGCTTTTCATACATCACGGATTGTTTGAATTTTATCCTTTTATTAAAACTATCGCGGTTACGCTTTCTGCCCCTGCGTCAAGCAACGCCCTTTTGGCATGTGCAATCGTCGTACCAGTCGTTACAATATCATCTACAATAATATAATGCTTAGCAGTTAATTGTTTTTGATGAGCGATACGAAAAAGCGGAGCTACTTGTTGCCGCTCCAGTTTGCTTTTACCAACTTGCGTTTCTACCGTTGTTTTTTCAAGTAAATGCTCATAAGGTATTTCAGCCGCATGCAGTAGCTCATCAATATGAGCAAATGTACGCTCCTTCTTTTTTAGTGGATGCATTGGTATCGGTACAATTATTTCGCTACGCTTGCTTAATAAATCATGTAATTCCTGTCGAAAAACTTTTGCTAGTATAATATCTTGTAAAAACTTATATTGCCTTAAAAAGTTTTTCATTGCTTCATTATATTGAAAAATAGCATAGAGCCCCTCCTTTTGATAATTTACAAGCTCAAATTTTAGCTTGCAGCGTTCACAAATAACAGGAGCTAATCTTCGTTCAAATAACGTTTGCCAAGTTATTATTTGTTGTAGCTCTCGCTCACAAAGCAAACAGTTTATTATTTCTTTATTCATTCGACACCTCATTTAAACGCAGAATTTCTCGCTTCGCTAAATCCATTTCTAGCGAGATACCATGATAAAAAAATACGACATCCCCTGTCGGATACAGCTCACTACGTCCAACACGCCCTGCAATTTGAATAAGTGCGTCTGCAGTAAAAATGGGACTTTCTGCACCAACAACAGCGACCTGTAAGTTAGCAATCGTAATGCCTCTTTCTAAAATTGTCGTCGTTAATAAACCTAGAATTTCTTCGTTGCGTAATTGCTGGACTTTTTCTTTACGTGTCGGATCTTCAGCATGCACAGCTAAAATATTCGTATCTAGCTGTTGAAAGAGCGAGTGAGCTTGCTCTAACATTTCAATCGTTGGGAAAAAAATGAGAAATGGTTTCTTTGCAATAATTTGTTGTTCCGTCCAATGCTGAAGTGGCTTTGGTAGCTTACCTTTTTTTAGGTGCTGTTTATAGCCCCATAATGGCTGAAATCGTGGAATAGGTAGTGGATAATCATGGTAGCGCTTCGATATAAACGAATAACCCTCACAAATTTGGAGTAATTTAGCGTCTGGAGTGGCGGTTACAAAAGCAACCGGGGCATCCTTCTTTTTCGCTTTATACACAGCTTTTTGCAGTACTTCATCAAAGCGATAAGGAAAGGCGTCAGCTTCATCGACAATCATCACATCAAAGGCGTCAACAAAGCGATATAGCTGATGGGTGGTCGCAATAACAAGCTGTGCATAGCCATGCTGATTTTGCGCTCCCCCGTATAATGCATGAATTACTGTTGTAGGAAATACTTGCTGAAGTCGCGGGGCTAATTCTAATACGACATCTGTACGGGGTGTCGCGATGCAAATGCGCTGTCCCTTTTGTAGTGCTCTATAAATAGGCTGAAAAAGAATTTCACTTTTCCCTGCTCCACATACCGCATGTAATAGATGCGAGCGCTTGTTCATAATGCTGCTCGCTAACTCAAGCGATGCTTGTTGCTGCAATTTTGTCAGTGTGCCAGCCCAATTAAATTGATGTTTTTTTAAAGCACGGAAAAATGACCTCCCCCATGTCAATAGCTGTGTACAGCTCGAAATTCTCCCCATTACAATGCAATGTCGACAATAAGTGCAAGTTTGCTCACATTTCGCACAATAAAAATGAATGAATTTTCTCTGCTCTTCATTGAAACAACGCTCACACCGATAACGCCTCCTCCAAAAACTATTCGTTACCGAAATTGCTTCATGTGTTTTAAAAAATCCACGCTTTATATATGACTCGATTACTTCCTGTCCAAAAGGTAGGTCTTCTCTACGCATAATACGACCTTCCATTAAGTTTACTAGCGCAGGGTCAATAAGCAGCCCTATATAATGCGCTTTTTTTGTTTTTCTTAAAATATATATCAACTCCTTTTTACTACTCAAAACAAAAAGCCTCTACATTCAATGTAGAGACTTTTGAAATGTTATTTTTTTAACCAGCCTACTGCGAGTGCGCCTTCGCCTAAATGCGTGGCAATGACTGGACCAAAGTAGCTTAACTTGAAGCTTGTATTTGGGTGTTTTGCCTGCAATTGCGCCATCAGCTCTGCTGCCTCTTCCTCACAATTGCCATGGATTACTGCTACTTGCAGGTCACCATGCTTTTCAACCGCCTCGGCCAGCAACTCTTCCACACGACGCAGTGCTTTTTTGCGCGTGCGAATTTTTTCATATGGCACGATTACTTTGTCCACAAAATGTAGGACAGGCTTTACCTGTAGCAAGCCACCAATCAATGCAGCTGCCGCAGATAAACGACCGCCGCGCTGTAGATGCGCTAAGTCATCAACGATAAAGTAAGCATTCAACGTTGGTCTTAAATTTTCTAAATGAGCTATAATGTCCTCTACAGTGGCGCCCTGTTCGACCATTTTAGCTGCTTCCAACACATACATCCCTTGTATTGCACAAGCTATTTCGCTGTCAAAAGCTGTTACTTTAATGCCTTCAACCATATCAGCAGCTTGTACTGCCCCTTGGTATGTACCGCTTATCCCACTAGATAAATGAATGGAAATGACTTCATCATAATCTTTTGCAAGCTGTTCGAATAACTCGACAAATTTGCCAACTGGTGGCTGTGTTGTTTTTGGGAAAACCTTTGAGTTTCGCACTTTATCATAAAATTCAGAAGTCGTAATTTCGACCTCTTCTTCATAGCTACCATCTTCTAAATTGACACTTAGAGGAATCATATGAATATTATAACGGCTACGTTCCTCTGCTGTTAAATAGGCTGTACTGTCTGTTACAATTGCAATTTTCATCAATTATTCCACTCCTCTGCCATCCTCAATTACGCCTCAGCTAACTCGAGTCCAGATTTTTTCGAGCTAATTGGTGGAGTTAACCTAAAACCGTCACGTCCTGTGACATCCGCCGGAGGCTTTATTTTGATTCAGCCATCCGTTGAATGAAAAGCCATTTAAGCATTCATCTCGCCCTATGTAAGGTGGGAGCTTTTTTGCTGAATCAAGATAATTCTACCTTATGTAGCTTCAAAGTGGAACATGAATTTATATGAAACATTATATTGGCTTATTCATTACCGATATAAAAAACGCTCGTTACTTTCCATGCTCCGTCTTCATTTGCTAAAACTGTTACTTGACGGCCTTTACTCGAAAGCGCTGTTCCAGTTTCATCCTCAGTCATTTCAATTTCTAAATTTGCATATACTTGTGCTTCATTTTCTTCATATTTGATAATCGTAATATTGTCCGCTTGACGATTAATTGTATAGGAATTAAAAACTTTTGTCGCCTCTACTAAATCCTTTTCATAATCAAAGCCTGTTGCATTTTTGGAAAGTGTCGCACTGTAGCGATCAAGATCCTCATCATTAAACGCTGCAATATACTCATTGAAGACCCCGATTATTTTCTCTCTTTCCGCATCTGGTACATCCGGTGCAGCTTCGACTTTGTCCCCCATTACCTCAAAGCCAACCGTACCCTTTTCAATAATATCAGCTGTTTGCTCCGCGCTTAGCTGTTCCTCTGTATCTCCACATGCTGCTAACCCAAAAGCTGCTATTAGCATTATCAACCATTTTTTCATCTTCCTCAAAACCTCCTGCGCACATATTGTAGCATATATCATGCACATCTGCTTATTTAATATTCCGTTTCATATAGACGCATTAGCTAGTAGGAGGTTTCATCTCGATTTCGAAATTTTTTAGCATTTATGAAGCTGTACCTTGCACTTTGGTGGCTCCTCGCTCCTTAAGTAGCTGGGAGGTTCATTTTATTTGCGACTTGCCACGATTTATTTGCGGCTTCTCGATTATATTTGCAACTTACCCATTTTATTTGCGGCTTGCCTCCGTTTATTTGCGACTTCTCGATTATATTTGCAACTTGCCTCGGTTTATTTGCAACTTCCCGATTATATTTGCGACTTGCCTCGGTTTATTTGCAACTTCCCGATTATATTTGCGACTTGCCCATTTTATTTGCGACTTCTCGAATATATTTGCGGCTTGCCTTGTTTTTAGACGGCTAGCCGGATTTTATCAGTTTCCCCTTGTTTTCAGGTAGAATAAAATTAGGGCTAGGGAGAAAGTTTAAACTTTCTCCCTAGCCCTTTGTTTTTAGCGTACCTCTACCCAGCCGCTTTTAATTGCTGTTACTACAGCTTGAGTACGGTCGTTTACATTCATTTTTTGTAAAATGCTTGATACATGGTTTTTTACCGTTTTTTCAGAAATATAAAGTGTCTCGCCGATTGTACGGTTGCTTTGTCCATCCGTAAGAAGCTGTAATACTTCACATTCACGCTTCGTTAACAAATGGAATGGTCGGCGAATTTCTGTTTGATGGAAGTTGCCATTATTTTCGTGCTCAGACAGACGACGGAATTCGGCAACTAAATTTTTCGTTACTTTTGGATGTAAGTAAGAGCCTCCGTTTGCTACAACTTTAATCGCCTCTACAATTTCATCTGCATCCATTTCCTTTAGCATATAGCCAAGTGCACCTGATTTTAATGCATGCGTAACATAGGATTCGTCATCATGAATCGATAACATAATTACTTTTGCATCTGGGAACTCATCGATTAATTCGCGCGTAGCCTCTACGCCATTTTTACCTGGCATATTAATATCCATTAAGACAACATCTGGCGTATTCGTGCGATATAAGCTTACCGCATCCACACCATCATCACCTTCTGCTACTACATCGAAAGTATCCTCAAAATCTAAAATGCGTTTGACACCTTCACGGAAAAGTTGATGGTCATCTATAATTACAATTTTCGTCATAAATATTTCCCCCTAATTTTCACTTATAATCTATATTTCGTCATTTTGAAAAGGTATTTTAAATGTTACAAGTGTGCCTTTTCCAATTTCGCTTCGAATATTCATTTTACCATTTAAAATGTCAATTCGTTCCTTCATACCGATAATGCCAAATGACTGGTCCTTTATCAGTTCCTTATCGAAACCGACACCATTATCTTTCACGCTAATATTAACGTCGCGCTTCAACCACTCTAGCTTTACGGATATTTCTGTGCTTTTTCCATGCTTAATAGCATTTGTCGTACATTCTTGAATTAATCGGAAAATCGCCACTTCATAATTTGTATCCAATCTTTTTTCCTGATTAAACGTTTGGAATTGAATATTAACACCCTCATTATACTCCATAACCGTTGATAAATACTTCTTCAATGTCGGTAAAATACCTAAATCATCCAATGCCATTGGGCGTAAATCGTAGATAATACGGCGCACCTCTGACAAGGCCTCACGCACATTTAACTTCAAATGTGCAATTTCCTCAATTGCCGCATCCATACCTTTTTCACGGTAAATACGCTCGATTAAATCTGAGCGCATTAAAACATTTGCCATCATTTGTGCAGGTCCATCATGTATTTCACGCGACAGACGTTTTCGCTCTTCTTCCTGCGCAGCTAAAATTTTTATGCCAAAGTCCTGCTTAATTTTCGCTTGCTCAAGCGCTTGACCTACATCCCTTAAATCTGATGTTAAATAATTGACGACAACATTTACTTGATTGACAATTTGATCAGCCCGTTTTATCGTATCATAGAGTATTTTCATTCGTCTTTCCAAATCATCGCGTCGTTCGCGCAACTGTTTTTCCTTTTCTTGAACGAGCATATATTGTATTTGGAAATTATTAGCCGTTTCGTATGCTTCACGCACCTGCTCTTCTGTGAACGTATTGAATGCTTTACTTACTACAACAAGGCGCTGCTTTGCGAGCTGTGTAGTTCTTTCTAAGCAATCTGTTTCGTCGATAACTACTGCGATTTCTTCTCGAATAGCTGCCAATTCTTTTTGCATTTCTTCGAAGTTTCGTTGACTTTGTTCACTTATAATAAATATATCATTTTTAGAGCTCATAATTGTTTCAAGCATGCGATTAAAAATAACATCGAGTGAGGCGATATCAAATTTTTCATTTAAAAACACCAAATCTCCCCATTCTCATTGGACATCTATATGTGCTGTATTGAATCAAACTTTACATATAGTTCATGATTATTGTCAAACAATAACACCCTAATTTAGACCGATAGAAGATCTATTTTTCCAGCCGCAATAGGAATTTTAGCCTTTATTTTTAAAAGTAGCTTTCCGCATTAGCTACTATAAAAATATCTTATAATATAGGGCAGAAAAAATAAATCTTATTTATATGTATCGTACTAATTATTATACTTTTAAATTATTACTTCACAAATACATTATTTTCTATACATTTTTAAGGGAGGAAATACAATGCGAAAAGATTATTCAACTGTTAAAGGTTTTGGTGAAAGGGAGATTGTCATTTCAAAATCACGCTTTATTGCTTATGTCGAGCGTGCCGAAACAGAACAGGAAGCCATTGATTTTATAGATAAAATAAAAAAAATGCATCCTTCTGCCACACATAATTGCTCCTGCTATTTAATAGGAGAGCATGACAATATTCAAAAAGCAAACGATGATGGGGAACCAAGTGGTACAGCAGGCGTCCCTATGTTAGAAGTGTTAAAGAAGCAAGGCTTAAAGGATACCGTCGTTGTCGTAACACGCTATTTCGGTGGCATAAAGCTTGGCGGCGGTGGATTAATTCGTGCTTATGGGAAGGCAACTACTGAAGGACTCGATGCCGCAAAAGTCGTAGAGCGCAAATTACATCATTTGATGCAAGTGTCTATTGACTATACATGGCTAGGTAAAGTAGAAAACGAGGTACGAAATTCGCACTATACTTTAAAAGAAATCCAGTATGCAGATGCTGTCGAAGTATTTGTTTACGTTTTAAAGGATGAAGAAGAAGCTTTTGCTGAATGGATGACTGAATTGACGAATGGGCAAGCGCAAATCGCCTGTGTCGACAAACAATTTATCGAGTTTATCCTTTAAAGCACCAGGAGATTTTGAAGACTCTCCTTATTTTCGCTTTTTCCGTTTACTGATACGGTACAGCATAGTATAATTAATAGTATTGTAAATTTGCACAAGGTTAAATGATATATTCCTAACATATTTAGAGGAGAATGAAAATGAAACGGTCAAAGCAAAAAGAGAAGAAGCCTTCGAAGCTTTCTCTCGCTCTTAAAATAACATTAATATTAGCCGCATCTTTATTAATTTGCGTCACAACTTACGGCATGTACTTAACGAAAAAAGCAGAACATGCGGTTGAACAAGCATATGAAGAAATCGAAAATCGCGAAGTTTCAACAAAACGTCCTACTGAAGTGAAGGTGGAGCCTATACAAGATAATGTTTCTGTATTATTCGTAGGGATTGACGATAGTGAACAACGTGGTCAAGGTGAGGGCTCTAGATCAGATGCATTGCTGCTTGCTACATTAAATAGAACGACAAAAACAGTAAAGCTTTTAAGCATTCCACGTGATTCTTATGTTTATATTCCTCACATAGGCTATAAAGATAAAATTACCCATGCTCACGCATTCGGTGGTACGCTTGCAACGATTGAAACGGTCGAAGAATTATTCGATATTCCCGTTGATTATTATGTTCGTATGAATTTTAACGCCTTTATTGATGTTGTAGATGCTCTTGGTGGTATCGAGGCAGAAGTACCATATGCTATGCTTGAAAAGGATGAATTCGATCGCAATACAGTCAATTTACAGCCTGGCATACAGCATTTAAACGGGCGCGAGGCATTAGCATTGGCACGTACACGTAAACTCGATAGTGACGTAGAGCGTGGTAAACGTCAGCAGGAGATTTTAAAGGCTATTGCACAGCAAGCGGCTTCCGTATCATCAATCATGAAATATGATGAAGTAATTGATGCGGTTGGCGCAAACATGAAAACAAACATGACATTCAAAGAAATGAAAGGTTTCTTCAGCTATTTAACACAAGGTGTGCCTCGTATTGACTCGCTGTCAATAGAAGGCTATGACGATATGTCTACTGGTATATATTACTATCAGCTTGATGAGCAATCTTTAGAAGATATAAAAGTAATTTTAAAAAGCCATCTCGGCCTAACAGATGATGCAATAAACTCTTCAAACGGTTCATCATTAGCAGGCAATGGCTCGGAGCAAACACAATCAGAATCATCTACAGTGCCTAACCAGCAATAATATATTTGAAAAGGACTGTTTAAAAGCAGGCGCATACGCCACTTTTAGACAGTCTTTTTATTTGCCAAGCGAGCGAAGTCTAAAAAAATGAGGTCCCCTTAATGTACCAGAAATATAGCATTTATTTAAGTTAAGAAAACAAAAAACATCTGAAAAGCGTGCAAAGCACTGCTTTTCAGATGTTTCTCATTTTATTTATTAAAAATACGTACTAAGTTTAACAATGGTTTGTAATTTTTCCCTGCTAAGCCGATTACTTCGACAAATAACTCAATTGCCACTAAGATGACTGTCACTAATAAAATAGCGCCCCATACTGTCGACATTGAGAAGATAACTGCCGCTAAACCAAACATACTTGCAATACCGTAAATAATTAACACTGTTTGACGGTGCGAGAAGCCCATATCAAGCAAGCGATGATGTAAATGTGATTTATCTGGATCCGACCATTTTTGCTTCATGCGCAATCGACGCACAATCGCGAAAAATGTATCAGAAATTGGTACACCTAACATAATAACAGGAATAATAAATGAAATAACCGTTACATTTTTAAATCCTAATAAGGAGAAAACGGCAATCATAAAGCCTAAAAATAGCGCACCTGTATCACCCATAAAAATTTTAGCTGGGTGGAAATTATAAAATAAAAAGCCCAGTGTACTCGCTGCTAAAATAGCCGCCATTACAAGTACAAAAATATTACCCATACTTAAAGCCATTCCTGCAAGTGTAATTAAAGCAATCGTTGATACACCTGCTGCTAGACCATCAAGACCATCAATTAAATTAATGGCATTCGTAATTCCTACAATCCAAATAATTGTAAATGGAATGCTTAAAAAACCAAAATCTAAAATACCACCGAACGGTAAATTGATGAAATCAATATCAATACCGCCTACAAATACGATAACTGCCGCAGCAGCAATTTGTCCGATTAACTTAGCCTTTGCGGAAATTTCATACATATCGTCGATAACACCAGTTGCAACAATAATCGTCGCTCCTAAAATAATTGCTAGCGTATATTCACTCTCTGGTCGCAATACAGCTACTCCGATTAAAAACGCACCAAAAATAGCTAGTCCACCTAACCTTGGCATAATTCGAGCATGCACTTTACGGTAGTTTGGCGCATCAACAGCACCTATTCGAAAGGCTAAACGCTTCACAAGTGGAGTTAGTACAATGGCCGCAATAAACGCGACAATTAAAGACACGTAAATCATGTCTCTCCTCCTTAAATTTAATCGTCATAATCAATTACGCCTCGGCGTAATTGGTCCAGATTTTTTCGAGCAAGCGTGGAAAAGTGCTTCAAAATCCGTGACATCCGCCGGGGGCTTTATTTAGATTTAGTGAGCATATCGCTGCTCACGTTAGTGAAATGTCAATTAGCATTCATTTCACTATCTGCAGGGCGGACGTTTTGTATTTGCCGCTTCCTTTTCTAACCAAGATAATATACTGAATCTAAATAAACCATGATAATTATAACACGTTTAATATACAAAATATAGCGTTTCTCTCGCAAATTACTGTATATTATCTGCAATTTGGTGAAAACTATACCTTTGCCTCTTTCTCTCACTGATTGTTCATGCAGCCATGAGTAGTAATATAGCTGATTTTCTGATAGAATAAGCTAGTGTCTGCTAGCTATTTTAAGGAGACAACTTTAAAGGAGCGTAATAAAATGTTCTCAATTTTTAAACGGAATAAAGAGCAAACAAGTGCTCGCGAATTAAAACGATACTATAAAATAGTAGATCAAATTAATGCACTTGAAGCAACATATGCTGCAATGTCAGATGAAGAACTACAAGGCATGACTTTGAAATTTAAAGAACGCATTGAAAATGGCGAAGAAGTTACAGCAATTATCCCTGACGCATTTGCTGTCGTTCGTGAAACATCTAAGCGTATTTTAAATATGCGCCACTTCGATGTGCAATTAATCGGTGGTTTAGTATTAACAGAGGGTAATATCGCAGAAATGCCTACAGGTGAAGGGAAAACATTAGTCGCATCCCTCCCATCTTATGTGCGCGCACTAGAAGGTAAAGGCGTACACGTCATTACTGTAAATGATTATTTAGCAAAGCGCGACTTCGAATTAATTGGACAAATTCACCGCTTCCTCGGCTTAACAGTCGGCTTAAACGTACCTATGATGGAGCAAGGTGCAAAAAAAGATGCTTACAATGCTGATATTACATACGGTGTCGGCACAGAGTTTGGCTTCGACTATTTACGTGACAATATGGCACATTCGATTGCTGATAAAGTACAGCGCCCATATCATTTTGCGATTATCGATGAAGTAGACTCGGTATTAATCGACGAAGCAAAAACACCTCTTATTATTGCAGGTAAAATGTCGGCAAATGAAGAGTTGCATCGTATCGCTGCGATGCTAGCGAAGCGCTTTGTAAAGGATGAGGACTACGATTTTGACGACGAAACAAAGGCCACTTCTTTAACAGATCAAGGTATCGAAAAGGTAGAGGCGGCATTTGGTGTTGACAACCTTTACGATTTAGAGCATCAAACACTTTATCACTACGTTATTCAAGCTGTACGTGCCCACGTAATGTTTGAGCGCGACGTTGACTATATCGTGCGTGATAATAAAATTGAGCTTGTGGATATGTTTACAGGTCGCATTATGGAAGGCCGAACATTATCTGACGGCTTGCATCAAGCAATTGAAGCAAAGGAAGGCGTCGAAATAACAGAGGAAAATAAAGCACAAGCACAAATTACCATTCAAAACTATTTCCGTATGTATCCGAAATTGTCAGGGATGACGGGTACAGCAAAAACTCAGGAAAAGGAAATTTTAGAAGTATACAATATGCGCGTCATTCAAATTCCAACGAATAGACCACGAAAACGTATCGACCAAACAGATATCGTCTTCGAAACAATTGAAGACAAATATGAGTATGTAGCGCAAGAAACGCTGCGTCGCCATGAAAAAGGACAGCCTGTACTAATTGGTACAACTTCTATTTTACAATCTGAAAAAGTATCACAGTACCTAAAAAAATATAGCTTACCGCACCAGCTCTTAAACGCAAAAACGGTGGAGCAAGAAGTAGAGCTTATTTCTGAGGCTGGGCAAAAAGGACGTATTACTGTTGCGACAAACATGGCGGGACGAGGTACTGATATCGTTTTAGGTGAAGGTGTTGAGGCGCTTGGTGGTCTTTTGGTTATCGGTACAGAAAAGCATGAAAGCCGTCGTGTGGATAATCAATTACGTGGACGCTCTGGTCGTCAAGGCGACCCTGGTGAAAGCCAGTTTATTTTATCAATAGAGGACGATATGTTTAAACGCTTCGCTAAAGATGATGTGGAAAAGTTCCGTAAAAAAATGATTGTCAACGATATTAAGCGCGTTGAGAATAAAGATATTATCGAGCTTATTAATCGCACACAGCGCATCGTAGAAGGTGCTCATTTCTCCATGCGTGAATACAATTTAAAGCTAGATGATGTCATTAATGACCAACGCAAAATCATTTATGATTTACGCGATAGAGTGTTAGCAGGTGAGGATTTACTTGCACTCATTACACGTATGATGTATGAAACGGTTGATTTTGCAGTACGCGATAATGCACCAGAGGAAGCCGACCCGCTTGAATGGAATTTCGATAAAATGGAGCAGACGGTTAACACTTTATTTTTAACAGACGTTACTATCGACCGAACAGAAACAAAAGTAACTAAAATTTTAGATTCGTTGAATAGCAGTGTATTTGAGTTACGTGACTTTATCGAAAGCTATGAGAGCAACGAGCAAGTGATGCGTGTCATCCCACAAGTTGTATTAAGCTATATTGACGCAACATGGGTAAAACATTTAGAGCAAATGACGCATTTAAAAGAAGGTATCGGATTACGTCATTACCAGCAAGAAGACCCAATGCGTATTTACCAACGTGAAGGCTTAGAGTTATTCGGTAAAAACTATCAGGAACTGCGCCGTAGCATTGTAGAAGAACTTGTAGCATTTATGAAAAATCTTTCAATGATTGAAGAGCAGGAGGAACTATAAACATGGGCTTATTCGATTTTTTCAAAAAAGGTGATAAAGTAGGAGCAGACAGCGCTGTTGACTCAAAGGAATTATTAAAGGATACGAAGCAATCAGGTGATGAACGTGATGTCGTAACAAAATTATCCTTCCATCCACAATGGAATGTGCCATTAGAGCAACAATACGTATTTAATTTCTTAGCAAATGAATTGCAGCCATTAAAACCAAATCAGCTATCACTATCAGCAATTAATATTGAAGAAAACCCACGCACGGGTACATGGAATGTCAAAGTATTTTTCCGTTCTTCATTACCAGAACCGATTGAACTTGGAGAAATCGAATTACTTATTTTAGATAAGGATGACAAGCGTCTAGCGTCTAAAACGTTCCACTTCCAGGATTTAGGCATTATTCCCGCTGAAAGTGCCCGCCCTTGGGTATTTGAGTTTGATAAAGGCTCTATTGAAGAAGGTGTAAAGGAAGTACCAAAAGAAGACGAATGGAAAATTGCCTTCAACTTAATTTCTTTACGTGGGCATCAGCTTGATTTAGATGAAACGTGGAAAAAACAATTGCCAGTGGATCAGCAAGAAGCGTTAGAAAAAATCGTCAAGGACTTACCAAAGCTAGGTAAATCAGAGGTCAACTTTACTGGCTTACAGGCAAAGCTTCAAAACGATAAAAGCTTACATGTATCCATCTTTATTCGTAACGGTAACGACAAAGCAATTAACTTAGAGCAGCTACCACTTGAAATTATCGACGCGCGCGGTAAGCAAGTAGCAAAAGGCTCATTCAAACTTGACCCTGTTTTAACAGTACTACCAAATACAACAAAGCCGTGGACATTTATTTTCCCTGCCCAACTAGTAAACGTAAAAGGAATTGACCTTTCACGCTGGACAGCACGCGTACCACAGCAATAAAAACAAAATGTTAGACCGAGATTAACTTGGTCTAACATTTTTTGTTTGATTGAGAGGGTTGTGGATGGTCTGTTTCTATTGGCGTTTGTCTTGATTCTATTGGCGTTTCAGCATTTGTTGTGGCTTGCTGAATTTTATTTGCATGCGGTCCCTCTTTATCAGCGACCTGCCGTGCTCTATTGGCACTCATCTCATATTTTTGCAACTCTCCCTAAAGTCATGTCCTATGGTATATTTCACAGCACTCTATCATACATTGGGAAATGGGTCATATAAAAAAGATTGACACGTGAAATAGTTCTCACGCACCAATCTTTATTAGCTGTATATTTTACTATGTATAGAGTATGTATAATATTATTCGAATGAAACATTCGCAACTCGTTTTGCACCTACATAGCGATTACCCCAATACCATTTGTCATTAATATCTGTAACACTTACACCAATATTCGTTTGGGAGTGGATGAATTTGCCACCGCCTAAGTAAACACCTACGTGAGAAATACCACTACCTGAAGTATTAAAGAATACTAAGTCACCTGGAATTAAATCGTTTTTACTAACCTCTGTTCCTACACTGTACATAGATGCTGAAGTGCGAGGTAATGTAGTAATGCCTAAATCACTGAATACAGCACGAACATATCCAGAGCAATCAAAGCCTCTTGTTGTAGTACCACCATATGCATATGGTACACCTAAATATTTTTGAGCTGTTGATTTAAAATCGCTTGAAGTAAAATCCGCAGCAGATGCTTTATCGTTCCCAATAGGTGATAAGAAGATAGCTAATGCTGCTAAAAATGTTAATAATGTATTTCGTAAAATATTGTTGTAACTCATTAATAATCCTCCACACAGCCGAATAATTTTCTGATAATTTAACTGTTCTAAGATTAACATGAGTTGCTCCACTGTAACATTACAGTTCTGTAACAATACAGTTACACATATAAAAAGCTGTGTTAAATGACGACTTCCTTCTATACCCTGTTATATCAACATTTAAACATCTTTTTTACAAAAACATTGCAGTTCTATGTAAAACATTAGAGACATTCCCCTAATTTCATCTTACACCTTTGTAACATTTGTAATATAACATAGGTTAATTTAGTCTTAATTTTCAACGCATCTTCAAAACCTATAACAGTTGCTTGTACATACTTTTCACTTTTTGTTCAGGGAGCCAAAAAGGGTACTTCTACGCACTTTTTAGGCATTTACTTAACAAAAAGAAAGACTACCAAAAAGCCTCGTTTCCTAGCTTTCTAGCAGTCTGATTTAATTATTCAATACCATTAAAGCGCTTGAACGCAACAAAACGCTCCGCCCAATAGCTATGAGTTACTTTAGAGATTTCAACACCTGTTGTCCCCGCATGAATAAATTGATCTTCACCTATATAAATACCCATATGTGAAATATTTGGTATGTACGTATTTTTGAAAAACACTACATCCCCTGGCATAGGCTCCTCTACTGCAGTTGTATCCTGTAAAAAATAATCTAAGCTACTTTTACGAGAAATATCTAAGCCCGCATTGCTATAAACATATTTGACAAAGCCGCTACAATCAAAGCCCTCTATCGTATTTCCAGCAAACAAATAAGGTGTCCCAAGCAATTCATGAGCAAGTTCAACAACACGGTGATAAACAGCTTGTCCATTTGTTCCCGGCGCAACTGTTATAACTTGCTCCGATATTAAATTTGATTGCGCCACGTTATTTACTTGTAGCTGCTGATTAATATAGATAAAATCCGATTGCAGCTTATTCAGTTCTTTTAGCTGCTCAACTGTCATATTATTTTTTTGAGCGATAACTGTTAATGTATCGCCTCTCTTAACTGTATAAGTAGTTGCATTCGTTGTCTTTTCCTCAACTACAGCTTTTTCGACTTTCTCCACTTTAGTTGCTTTTACTTCTGGACTTGCTAGCATTAGCTTTTGATTTACGAAAATAGCATCTGATTTTAAACTATTCCATTGCTTTAATTGCTGTACTGTTAGTTCATGTTCTTTTGCGATTTTCGTCAATGTGTCGCCTTTTTGTACTGTATAAGATGCTGCCTCTGCTGCTGGTACTACGAGCGCTGACAATATTAGCGTACTCGCAACCGCAGCGTGCCATTTACTTGCCATTTTCAAAACCCCGTCCTTTCTAGATTACATATAACGAACTTTTTACTATAATTAATGTTATTGTAACGAATATATATAACTATTCACAATAGCCTATTTGCCCTTATTGTGATTTTTTATTTTGTCTAGCTAATTTTATAATTCCATCTCAAGTCCTAAATGGGAGTGACCGCTTTTCCATTAAAAAAATCAATTTGTCTCATAAATTTTGTGACAAATCGATTTTTCAGTGCCCTCTTCCTTCGGGTAACTCCTTCTTAAAATCTCTTGCTAATTGACTAAGCCATTCTTCTAGCATAGCTAACTCCTGCTTTGTTTCTATTTTCTCTTTAAGGTACTCTATATCTATTGATTCATAGTTACTCGATAATATTTTTAATAGTTCGATTTGATATTTAGCTTGATGATAACCCATTTCCCTCTCCTAACTCACGATTAAAGCGAGCTAATATTCTTTCTTCTGTTGGATCTTTCAGTCTTACTCGACCACGTCTTAGGTTTTTACGTCGAATTTCTAATGTTACATGTTTAACAGCTTCTTCAGACTTTTTTGTATTGGCTGCAACTCTTTTATAACAATTTTAAAAAGCCTTTTCGTAAACTAAACATAATCAATATTAATTATTTGAAACATTTCGTTAAATTCTAATAATGGCATTTCCAAGCCCCCCAAAAAAGTGTATGCTAGTATACATACTACTTGTGTCAGTCACTATTTTAAGGAGAGAAAGTACCATGAAATTTATTCGTGAAAACCTCGTTGTAGGCTTCATGCTATTCGCACTGTTTTTAGGAGCTGGAAATATTATTTTCCCACCATTATTAGGTCAACAGGCTGGTGAGCATATTTTAATCGCAATGATTGGCTTCTTAATTACAGGAGTTGGCTTACCGCTTATTGGGGTTATAACGGTAGCAAAAAGCGGAGGAGATTTACATGAACTATCCAGTAAAGTAAATCCTC
Source organism: Metasolibacillus sp. FSL K6-0083 (assembly GCF_038630865.1). NCBI lineage: Bacteria > Bacillati > Bacillota > Bacilli > Caryophanales > Caryophanaceae > Metasolibacillus > Metasolibacillus sp. FSL K6-0083. The sequence continues at coordinate 1,842,945 of NZ_CP152046.1, forward strand.
TTTTCGGTATTATTTTCACATCGATTGTTTATTTATCAATTGGACCATTTTTTGCGATTCCTCGAACAGCAGCCGTATCCTATGAAATCGGAATTAAAGCACCATTTTTAACTCAGCAAATGGCTGAAAGTCCACTTTCCCTATTCATCACAACCCTTATATTTTTTGTGATAACGCTATACTTAGCGTTTAATCCTACAAAAATTGTAGATCGTATCGGGAAAATCTTAACGCCTGCTTTATTGCTAATTATTTTAGCACTTGCCCTAAAAAGTGTGATTACACCACTCGGTCCAATCGGAGAATCACAGGGGAATTATCAAACTTCACCATTTTTTGAGAGCTTTATTCAAGGCTACTTAACGATGGATGTGCTTGCTGCTCTTGTATTCGGTATTGTTATTGTCCAAGCGTTAAATGGACGTGGTTTAACGCAAAAAACACAGCAAATTAAAATCGTTATTTTTTCAGGTATTGTAGCAGCACTTGGTTTAGCGTTTGTTTACGTATCACTTGCGTACATCGGTGTGACGAGCACAAGCGTTATCGGCTTTCACAATGATGGTGGGGTCATTATTGCAAAAGCGACGAATGCTCTCTTTGGTAAAGCAGGCAGCATTATTTTAGCTGCAACGATTATATTAGCCTGCTTAACAACCGCTGTTGGACTATTATCAGCTAACGCAGCATTTTTCAACAAGCTATTCCCACGTGTTTCATATCAGGTTTTCTTAATAGTGTTCACTATACTAGGTTTAACCATTTCGAATTTTGGTTTAGAATCAATCATTTCTTATTCACTACCAGTTTTATTAGCGATTTATCCAATTGCCATTGTGCTTATGCTATTAGCGTTATTCGCAAATCATTTCCAGCACAGCTCCATTGTGTACGGGCTACCTTTGCTAGTAACTGCTGCTATTAGTATATACGACGGTTTAAAAACGTTAGGAATTGAAATTAGCACATACGAAAATATCATTAGTTACCTCCCATTATACGAGCAAAGCATCGGTTGGTTAATTCCTGCCTGTGTCGCAACAATTATTGGCTTGATGATTCATAGCGTCAAAAATAAGTATCGCAATGCTTAAAATATCACTTATAAAGGTGTGGAACGAATGAAAAACTTACTAAAAGCAATGCTTTTTAGCTTCTTTTTATTAATACCAATAACAGCAAATGCGAGCGCTTTAGATGAGGTAAAATCACTAATTAAAGCAGAGTATGTTGGCAATATTAACGGTAGCTTACAAAATGCCTCTTCCATCGAAGAGGTCATGGATATGCTTGATGCCTATTCTACCTTCTTCACTGCAGCTGAATTCGAAAAATATATAAGTTCGATTGAAATGACCTCCGTTGGTATTGGAGTTGTCGTAGAAAAGCACGATAAAGGTGTGTTAATTAAAGAGGTAATTGAAGGTGGTAGCGCACACAAAGCCGGCATAAAAAGCGGGCAAATCATCGTCAGCATCAACGGACAATCAACTGTCCCAATGTCTATTCAAGAAGCAACGTCCTTGATTATGGGAGAGCAAAATACATCTGTGCGCCTTGGTATACTGCATAATGGACAGACAAAAATGATGACGCTCATTCGTCAACCATTCAGCATTCCAAACGTCACAACAAAGCTGCTTTACGGAAATATAGGCTTTATTCATTTAAGCTCTTTTTCAGAGGATGCAGCAAAGCTTGTAAAAAAAGCATTTAACGAGCTGAAATCACAGGGAGCAACTTCCTTTATTTTAGATGTACAAGATAATGGCGGTGGCTATGTAACAGCCGCCGAGCAATTAATTGGCATGTTTCCTAAATCACCATATGCTTACAAGCTGCAAACAGCAACAGGTACGACGAAATACAATTCTAGCTTCCAGCCTACAAAATTCCCTACGGACACGCGCGTACTTGTCAATCGCTTTAGTGCCAGCGCATCAGAAATGTTAGCTGCGGCATTAGTTGATCAAAAGTCAGCAGTTGTTTATGGCGAAAAAACATACGGTAAAGGGACAATGCAAGGATTTTTTGAGCTTTCCGATGGCAGCTATTTAAAGCTGACAGTAGGAAAATTCTCTGGTCCAAATGGTAGTGCAATTAATGAAGTTGGCGTAAAGCCACATATTACAACGACTACGCCAATAATGACAGCACATTTCGATTCGCTTGTAGGCAAATTTAAGCTTTATAGGGCATTGCCAGCAGTTACAGTGAAGGAAAGTAAAACAGTAACTCTTTCTTATAGCCAATTGCTTGCCTCGAAGCTTCCAGCAAGTTCCATCGAGCTTGTAGCTTTAGGTGGCGAAGCTGTTCCAATAAAAGTTGTTCAAAAAAATAAACAGCTCGTTATTACAACAACAGAGCTGCTTGCTGAACAAACACAATACATGCTCATCATTCACCCAGCAGCCTTAAAAGATTCAAAAGCGAAAGGGCAATATGTGCATATTACAGTAAATTAAAGGAAAGAAGGGACGTCCCAAAAGTAGTGTATTGCCTGCTTTTGGGACGCTTTCGTTGATGCCTCACCAAAGGAAATCACCCAGTGTTTAGCATCTTTCTTTTGAATTTAAAATAAAATAAGCGGAAAGCGAATTTCTCCCTACAATAGGGCGAAAATAAACTTTCGAAATAGCCCCACGCTTTCCAAGTGACAATTTATTGTGATTAATACAGTTTTAGCGATAATATAAATGCTTAAAATGTTTACTCGAGTGACATTGCCCTTTATTATTTCTTGAATAGCTTCTTTTTCACCTTCGCTATGATTTGCTGGAGCTCCTGCAAGCGGAATAGTGCTAATAATAAAACATAGCTAATTAGCAAAATCATAAATGTGACAATCACATGTAGCCAAATAAAATTGATATGGATATATGTTGATACAAGCCATGCAATAGCAATATAAATCACTGTTAATGTAGCAAATCTCATAAATTGCGACATATTTTTATCAATGAGCTTTAACTTGTATTTCCATTGTAGCCATATGACAAGTAACAAGAAATTGGCTGCTGCACTGACAACAGTTCCCCAAGCAATAGCATGTGCCGCATACTGCCCTATCATTAATTGAATAACTGCGATATTTACACCAAAAACAGTAATAAAGCTAAAAATAACGGGCGTCATCGAGTTACCTTTCGCATAATAGAAACGTGTTACGTACATATTGGCAGCAAGGAAAAACATCGTAAGACTGAATACTGTAAGCAATGGTGTCATCACAGCCGTATCTGTAGCATCCCATTGATTCCGCTCAAAAACAATACGAATAATCGGCTCTGCTTGGAAATAAAAATAGACAGAAACCGGCATTACTAATATGTAGAGTAAGCGCAGTCCGCGTAAATACAAAGCTTTTACAGCCGCTGTATCCTCTTCTCCCTCCTTTTTACTAAGTAATGGGAAAATAACTGTCGTCACAGCTGTCATTAAAATCGCTTGTGGAAACTGTGACATTTTCGTCGCGTAGTTCACAGCAGTTACAGCACTAGCATCCAACATATTTGTAAAGAAGCGCTGAATTAAAATATACATTTGTGCTGTCGCCCCACCAAGCATAATCGGTAAAGCCACTTTCCATAGCTCCTTTTGGTCATCTGCATTGGGAGGCATCAGCTTAAACGACATGTGCTCTGCTTTGCGCACGCCAAATACGAGGAAAAAGAACATACAGGCTGCCCCAAGCAATGCCCCAACACCATAGCCAATCGGTCCAATGACAAGCGATAGTCCAACTGAAATAATTAAAAAAGATAAATTATAAATAAGCACCGAGAAGCTCGATAAATGGAACTTGCCTTGCACGTTTAAAACACCGCTTAGCCAAGTCGAAAGCACGAGCATAATTGTTGATGGCATCATCCAATAATAAAGTGATTTCAGCCGCTCATATTCCTCGCCTGTCGCCGCTTGGAAATACCAATGCAAAATCGGATTTGCAAAAATGATAAACAGTAACGAAATAATCGAAATTGATACGATAATTGTCGTAAACGTACGGCGAATATAGTCTGTAAGTGAGGCAGATGTTTTATGGTAAATCGAAATAAAAGCAGTCGTAAACGCACCGCCTATTACTAAATATAAAAAATTGGGAATGGTGTAAGCATTAATGATGCTAGCAGCAAGCTCTGTTGTACCATACTGCCATCCAATTATAACCTCACGCAAAAACCCAAAAAGTCGAGCGAGTATATTAATAACCGCTACCGCTCCGACAATTTTTAAAATGCGGTTCACGCTGCATCAATCCTTATCTTTGGCAATTGTGAACTACTCCCACCACTTACCACCCTTACGGGTCGCTTGAAGTGGGGGCTTCTTGGGAAGTAGATACTTTTACTAGCTATCTATATTTACCAAGCTATGAGGACAGTTCCTGCCCCTATGGAAGATACCAATTACATGGCTAGTTTTAGCAGATTTAGACTTGCATTATGGTCTCTATCGTGATGGCTATTACATTCAGGACAAGTCCACTCTCTAAGGTTTAGTTTCTTGACTTCCTTGTTCTTATAACCACAGCAAGAACATAATTGACTACTTGCATAATTCTTAGGTGCAATTATCAAGTCACGACCTTTCCATATTGCTTTGTAGTCAAGGTATTCTCTGAATTTAGCCCAAGATACTTCACTGATTGCTTTTGCTAAATTGTGATTCTTTTGCATATTTTTCACTTTCAAGTCCTCTATCACAATTACTTGGTTTTCGTTTGTGATTTCATTACTTATTTTGTGAAGAAAATCATTTCGTTGGTTAGCAATCTTTTCGTGAAGTTTTACGACTTGTAGTCTAACCTTATTGCGATTTTTAGAACCTTTCTTTTTGCGTGATAAAGAACGTTGCAAAAAAGCTAATCTTTTTTCAGCTTTTCGTAACCATTTAGGATTTTCATATTTCTTTCCATTGGATAATATGGCGAAGTCTTTCAAGCCAACATCAATACCAACCCTAGTATCAATCTTAGGGAATAATTGTTCATTTTCTTCCACCAAAACAGAAGCAAAATATTTGCCTGTTGGTGCTTGGGAAATGGTTACAGACTTAATCAAGCCTTGGAATAATCTATGTTGCTTGATTCGTACCATTGTTTTTAGTTTTGGCAACTTGATATAACCATTATCAATATATATGGTTCCTTTTTGGTTGTTCGTCTTGTAGCTACGGTGATTATCTTTTTTGCTTTTGAATTTTGGAAATCCCACAGATTTATCACGAAAGAAATTAGCATAAGCCTTGTCTAGATTTAATTGGGCGTTAGCCAAAGCAAGACTATCCACTTCTTTTAGAAACGGAAATTCAACTTTATATTTGGCTGGTGTAGGATACTTGATGGACTTATCAATGTTTTCTTGAGATTCCTTATAAGAATTGATTCTATCGGCAAGCATTTTGTTATAGACAAACCGCACACACCCAAAGGTTTTTACGAAAAATATTCGCTGTTCTTTGTTCGGGTAGATACGATATTTGTATGCTTTCAACATTTCCTACACCTCCTTTTTTCCTTGTGTTTCAATGTATTGCTTTAGGATTTCTAATGGTGCACCGCCAACAGTTAGCAAACAATAGCTTTGTGACCAGAAATATTCTTTCCATAGTTTCTGTCTGATTTTAGGAAATTCGTTTTTGATTTTTCGTGAACTAGCACTTTTAAATATATTCGCAACTTCTCCTGTTCATTTGTGATTGACCTTAGAACCTGCTATATCTAGGTAAATCTTCTTTAATCTTTCGGTAATATTTTGAGCATCATGGGTAATTAGCAGTTCTCGCACTTTTTCTTCGTTGAGAGCTATGCCAGTTAAAGCTTGCTCCATTGCGCCTTGTAGTGCTTTGGCATTCTTTGGTGGTACAAGCACACCCGCTCCATCTGCTAGCATATATTGCAAGCCACCCACACTCGATGCAATAACAGGTGTCCCACAGCTCATTGCCTCTAATGCAACAAGCCCTAATCCTTCGATGTAAGATGGTAGTACAAATACATCTGCTGCTTGGAAATAACGAGCTAACTCTGCTTGTGGCATTGGCTCGATAAAATGGATTTGCTTGCTTTCCACAAGCGATTTTATCTTCGCTGTAAAGCCTGTGTCCTTTGTAGAGCCAATACAGTAAAGTGCAATCTTTCCAGCATGAATTTTCTCTAGCTGTTGAAATGCAGTTACAAGCTCAAGCACGCCTTTTTCTTCAATAATATTGCCGACGAATAAAAAATTTGTACACGCACTATCCATCGCAAGGCTTTGTTGCATTTGCTGCTTGTCCGTCTGCTGAAATACGTCGCGATTAATTCCCATGCTCATAATGGATATACGACTAGCTTCAATGCCGTAATCTGCTTGTATCGTTTGCGCTAGTTCCTCGCCGACTGCAATTACATGGTCGGCATGCTGTAGAATCTTTGTAGTATAGCCTTTAATACGAGCGCTTTTCTTCGCCATTTTATTAATATCACCGCCATGTGCAGTCACAACATACGGTACATTATAGCGCTTCTTTAAGTAATAGCTAAACATGCCGCTTGGAAAAACATAATGCGCATGTGTTAAGCTGATGTTGCGTTTATTTTTGCGAAATGTTGCCAGCACATGTAAAGCCCATTTCGCATATTTTTTCAATACATTTTTTTTACCTGTTGCAGGATTATCATTTACTGCAATAAGCGTTTCAACGCCTGCTGCATTTAATTGTGTTACTTGATTTTTTACAAAAACGCCATAAGCTAAATGCTCCTTTGTCGGATACATATTGCTAATAATTAACGCTTTTTTCATCGCTTTGCACCTGCCTGTAATAGCTGTAAACCAAGTGCCGACTTCTCTTTAAAGGCATCATTTGTTACCTTTGCTAGCACTTTAGCTGCTGGCCAATCTGCCTGCAACTGATTGAATAATGTACTGAAATAATCATCGCGGGCATGCAATGTATCGATAGCTAATGAATAGTCTCCAAGCCCGGCCATTTGTAAAAAATCATTGACCTTCACGTGATATGATACGCCAATAATCGGTGTTTTTGTGTCTGTCGCCAAAATAAGGGAATGTAGACGTGTACCAATCAATACATCAAATGTAGCTGTTAGCTCCAATATTCGCTGTGGCGGGCAATTCTCATCAATAATCGTTGTACGCTCTCCGTGCTTCATCAACTTTTGAATATCCTTTGTTACATCTGCATCCTGTGGGTATTTCGTAGCAAAAAATGTTATTTCCACATTTTGCTCTTCAATTACACGGTCTAAATTTTTTGCCATACCCGCAATATAATTATGATATTTTTCCTCGTCGCCTGTTGGCCAGTAAGATGCATTGTAATAAGGCACAGCAGTTACACCAATTTTCTTCGGTTGCTCGCTATAGTGCTCACGCTCCACTTCTAAACTAAAGGCTGGGTCGCCAATGATATGAACATCGCATTTCACGCCAATCGATTCAAGCAACGCCTTCGATTGGGGGTCACGCACGGAAATATTTTGTGAATGCTTTGCCATATAACGAATGAACCATTTGCCAAGTCCTGTATATAAGGGACCCGCACCACAGCCATAGACAACATACGGCACTCCTGCATTTTTCGCCATCATCGCATAGGAACCGTAAAGCGGAGCCTCACGTTTATATAAATCCATTAAAATACCACCGCCCCCAATCACGACAAAATCTAATCCTTTTACAATTTTCGAGTTTTCTCGATATGTTTTAATAAACGTTTTTGGCGCATTGCCGTTTTTATGATAGAGCGGATAGCTTTGAACATTATAGCGCTGTGCTGTTTGCTTCGGGTTATTACTGAATACAACGATATTTTCAGTTGGGATGCTAAAGGCTTTTTCAAGCTGACGTATAATGCTTAATAAAATTGCCTCATCTCCATTATTATCATTTCCGTAGTTACCAACAATTCCTATTTTCACTTATGCATTCATCCTTTTTAATTCAATGTCTCTAAATATATGACGCTTTTTTCTTCGCTTAGTTCTATCATTTAGTATAGCATATATGCCGTTTAAGAAAGAAAAGAAAGAAAGACCTGCCTGACTAAAATTGTCGTAATCCCATACGCATTACATCTTGATTTTTTATGTGTGGCTTGCGTTGATTTATTTGCAGTTTCTCGGATATATTTGCGACTTGACTGATTTATTTGCGACTTTTCAAATATATTTGCGACTTGCCTTGATTTATTTGCGACTTTTCAAATATATTTGCGACTTGCCCTGATTTATTTGCGACTCCTCAAATATATTTGCGACTTGCCTTGATTTATTTGCGGCTTTCTAGCTTTTGAGAGTTTTAATAAAAAAGGGTAAGGCTGTCTGAAAGGTCTAATTTGTTTGGGCAACGCATTAAATGAAAGGTAAATATCGTTAAAACTAGTGTTCACCACATTTTCAAAGGAAGCCCTTTATCCAAACATAAGTAAAGACGTCCAAAATACCGGCAACTGCACGGCTTTTTTGGACGCCTTCAACCTCAATCTCCTAATTTAAAGTAAAGCGTTGAACCGCCTCTTGTAGCTCTTTTGACGTTTTCTCTACATTCATTACAGCTTGTGACACATTGAATAGCTCGTTTTGCTGTGATTGCGCAGTAGCGCTTACCTCTTCTGCTGAGGCTGCCGTTTGCTCTGATATTGCAGAGATACTTTGAATGGCCATCGTTGCTTGGTTTTTATGCTCTAGCATATTTTCAAGCTGCTCTTTTAGTTTTTCAATAGCAGTTGTAAGCGACAATGTTAGCTCGCTATTATTTTTAAATGCCTGCTCTGTACTATGCACAGATGCATTTTGCCTATCTAATAATTGCGCATTGGCATCAATTACTTCCACAGTTTGTCGGGAGTTTTCTAAAATTCCCGCAACTGTTTCGCGAATAATTTCGGTTTCCTTCTTCGATTGCTCCGCTAGATTACGGACTTCCTCTGCTACAACAGCGAAGCCTTTTCCATGCTCGCCTGCCCGAGCAGCTTCTATACTTGCATTCAATGCGAGTAAATTTGTCTGTTCTGTTATCCCCTGTATTGAAGCGATAATATTATTGATATTTGAAATATCTGTCGCCAATGTATGCATTTGTTGTTGAATACGTGTATTCATGTCATTTGTTTGTGCATTATGCTCACGCAAGCTAACAACTTCATTCATTCCATTCGAAATCGTCTCTTGTGTTTGCTTTGATAGCTCGTCCATATTATTTGAAATAGAGGATAATGTATCGAGTTCATCTGATAAATCCATCATACGGTAGTTTGTTTCCTCCGTATCCTCTGATTGCTTAGATGTTCCTTGTGCAATCTCATCAATTGCCGTCGCTACCTCCACGCTAGAAGCTGTAATTTCATTAAAGGAATTCGTAACATGTGCCGTAGCATCATTCAATGTTTCCGTTGAATTTTGTACAGTTTTAATAATTTCACTAGTCTGCTCAATCATATTATTATAAGCCAGCGTCACAGTACCAATTTCATCAGGCTTAATATATTTTGGATCAATCGTTTTTGTTAAATTACCAGATGCAGCTGCCTCCATAGATTCGCGTAAATATTTCAACGGTCGAAGCTGCTTGAAAATATACCAAATACTAATTAACGCCATTACAGAAATAATAATGACCGCAGAAATTACCGCAATCCATACGATTTGATTATACTGCTCTAAAATAACCGATTCTGGTAGGACGAATTGCACTGCCCATTTCTCCTCGATTCCCTCCAATACCATCGGCTTGAAAATCATATAGGACGTATCCTTTAATTGTTGAGAATATTCATACATACTTGCCGTTTCGCCACTTGCTATTTGTTGCTTAATAGATTCCCATGCAATTCCGCTGTATGACTCCACGTTGCCACCACTTTCCCCGAGGCTATCTGCAACAAGTTCACCAGCGTTAGAAACGATTGCTGCATAGCCTCCTATAGGTGTGTCTGCTGCAATCAATTCATTTAAAAATTCAATTGAAATATCGGCAGTTAATGCACCAAACACATTACCTCGTGAATCAATTAAAGGAACTGCAACAGTCGTCATCGGCACAATTTGTCCATTTACCTCATACGGATATGGCTCAACTAACGTCATACGCTTTTGCTCTTTCGGTATCCAATACCACTCCGATACCTGTCTATCATCTAAATCATTTAGCATCGTTATATCAATAGATTGCTCTTCCTTCCACAAATATGGAATAAAGCGACCTTGCGAATCAACATAACGCCCTGCAGATACTGCATCAACCTCAAATGAATTGCGCTCAAGTACAGCACCTGCCCCCATAATATCTTCATTATTATGTAAGTTAGACGCAATAATTTCTAATACGTCATCTCCATAAAGATCATTATTATTTCTTAAATTCTCTAATATCCCCTTGGTTGTAATTAGCGTCGTACTCGCCTTTTTAAAGCGCTCACTCATTTTTAAAGTAGATTGCTCTGCGGTTGTTAATGTTAATTTTTCAGCATCAGCGACATTTTGATTTTTAATAATAGCCCCTGTTACCAACATATAGGTAATAAATAATAAAATAAATACTCCGATAATAATAGAAGATAACTTTAATGGGATACTCTGTCTCTTCTTCATAATGCCCCCTCCTTATGTAAGCTGATGAAAATAGTAAATAAATTAATTACTTTCCACTTATCTAGATATTACTTTTTTGTAAAAATCACCTCCCGTTAGTTTTATCGGCTGTTTGTTCAGTATATCATTAAAATTTCATGATTTATTCAAGATTTCCTCTTTTTTAATGTAATATTTGCTAAATCAAAAGAGCTGTAGGATAGTAAATCTTTCCTAACAGCTCTTTTCACATATTTTATTTTGTTATTGTTCGATATAAGAATAAGCTAAAGTGGACACGAGATACTTCTAAGCCCGGCTTGAATGTGTTATCCTCATAGCCTGTTGTAATTTTGTTTGCCGCCAATGTGTGGACAAAGTCATATGACCAGTGCTGTGTGCTCACATCTTTAAATTTAGTCGTTGTTGTGCCTTTTAAATCATAGGCCATGACTAAAATTTTCGCCATTTGTGCACGTGTTAACTTCGCATTTGGATCAAATATCCCTTGCTCCGTACCATTCATAATCCCTGCGTTAACGATTGCTGCGATTTCCTTATAGTAAGGATGGCTTGTTGCCACATCTTTAAAGCCTGGGTTGGAAATCGACTTCGTGTCTAAATCTAACGCTCGTGTAAGCAGTACAGCTGCATGTGCGCGTGTTAATGCTTGCTCTGGCTTAAAGGAACCATCACCGTAACCGTTAATTAAACCCGCTTCTACTAAATATTGAATCTCTTTTTTATAATTATGCTTCACACTAATATCTGTAAATGGTGCTTCCTCATAATTAGACGAGTAAATTGCTTGTAGCTTATCAAAGTATAATGTACCTGCTTTTTGCTTCTCCAAAGTTGGCTGTACAATATAAATAGATTCTAGTGATATTGGCTTCGGAATGTCTTTCGGGATGTCTGCCTCGATATATTTCCAACCTGTCCACGTTTGGCCGTTTTCTTCCGTGAAGTCAATCGTATGCTTTCCACCCGCTACGTCGCGAATTTGTCCGCGCACCCAAGTGCCATTGCCATCACCATATACCCATACACCAAGTTTAATCGGCTCTGCTGGTAATTGAATTAATGAATTCAAACGTAAATATGCAGCAGCTGTTCCTTCCTTATTGCCTGTCATATCGTATGTTAACTTCATTGAATAATTGCCTTGCTTACCAATTGTTTTTGAGCTTTCTAACGTTGCTTTAGCCGTTGTTAATGCCGTTTCTACACGCCATTCATCAGACTTCTCAAAATTAGAAATAGCAAATACTTGTTGTGTAAATGTTTGTTTTACATCGATTTCCTGCGTTACTGTTTTTGTACCTAGCTTCGCGCTAACTAATGCTTTGCCAAGCTTGCCATTTGACTTAAATAGGCCCGTTTGGGAAATTGTTCCGTATTCACTATCCACAGACCATTCTAGTTGAGACGCTGCGTAAATTAAATTTTCATTGTTTTGCCCTGTTGCTGTTGCTTTTAATTGCAATGAGGCACCCGGGTCAATTGTTGTTGCAGGCGCTGAAATTTTCAAGCTTACTGGTGCATCTAATACGTTGAATGCCATTGTTTGTGCCGCATTACCGTATGTTACTGTAACACGTTCACTACCTGCACTCACCCCTGTAAAGCTAAGTCCATCTACTGAAACGAGTCCATTTTGTGCTGTCACAGCAAAATTACTTGCATTTACTGGTAGAGGGTTGTAATGCTCATCTAATACATACTCAGGTGTCAGTTTAACACTTGCTCCTACTAATAAAGAGCCCACCTGATCACGCGTAACTTTCATTGTTGTTGCAGTACCCGTTGCCCCTGTGCTCACTGCTTGTAAAATAGCTGATACGCGACGCTGTGAGCCACCTGATGGACTATTCGCTAATACGACTGTATTGCTGCCATATTTACGAATTCCCATCGCTGTGGAACCACCTCCATCGAGGTTAATCGCTCGGTCTACGCCCAGTCGCACTAAATAATTAGCAAACTGTGTTAATGTCATCCCGTTGCTTGAACCTTGTCGTCCATCAACTGTAATAAGATGTACAGTCTTTTTATCTTTACTAATAGCAACTGCTGTACGCGGTGCTATTTCTTTTGCACGTGAACTATTCGCATCCATCGTCAAGTTCACTTTACCATCTAGCACTAATAGCGGACCACTTGCCATCATAAATTGGGCATCCATCCAACGATTATCAATCGAGAAGGTAACAGAAATATCATCACCGACTTTAATATTTCGGAATTTATCGCCCCATTTTGAACCATTAAATGATAGAACAAAGCCATTACGTGGGATTTTTGCTTTTTGCTCATCATCATAGCCACGAATTGCTGTTACTTTCCCTGCCATCGTTTGCCCAAAGCGAGTAGCACCTATTGTATTGCCTGTTTCAACAACAAATTCCATACCCTTACCACCATTTGGTGTTTGCGAGCTATGGTGCTGAGGTGTATAAATGACAGCTTGGTCTGTGCCACGCGTAACGTTCAAGCCACTTACTTTAATATCCTCACCTTTATAGTTAACAATGATATTACTATTATAGTAAGCAATTTCTGCATTGCCATTCGCTGTAATACCGAAAGCAATCGGCTGACTCACATAATTAGAGCTAGATGAAGATATAACGCTCGGTGTCACAATTGCGTTATTTTGCGATAATAAATAAAGTGGATAACCGTCTCCCATATTAAAAAAGTTAGAGTTGATTGCCCCTACTACACGATTACCTTCCTTTGAATTACGATTTGCATGATCTGTCGTCGTCAGTAATGAGTTAATTGGTGACGGTAAGCCGACTGTTAATTTTGTATACGGATTCGACAAATCCACTTGTAAATGATTTATCTTTGATTGCGTATATGTATAATTCGAATACTTTACTCCTTGCGACAGTGGGTATGTATCATTCGTCGTTTGGAATGCATATCCGCTAGTTGCTCCTCCAAAAACAATTGAAAACATCAGCATTGCACTAAATAACCTTAAAAATATGCGTTTCATTTTTCCGCTCCAATGAAAATCGAAGCAAGTCACTTCCTCTCGTTTGATTAAATGCTTTATCTCGAATTACCCCAAATCAAGATAAGTTTTCTACTCTATTACATTAACAAATTTTTCAATGAGATTCTATTACAAACATATGTCTTTTGTAGAGGCTCATTGAAATAATTACTAGCGTAACTTTCTTTTAGATATCAATTACGGCTCTACTAACGCTATTATGGAATTTTTTGAAGATTCCTTTTCAAGGGGGCTGTCCAAAAAGCCGTGCATAGCCGGCATTTTGGACAGTAGCGATGATGTTTCGCAAAACATTGATTCATATAAGCAGGGAACGCCTCTTTTAAAAATGGGATGAACATTGACTTTAGCAACGTTATCCTTCAGTAAAAGGGGGGCGATGAAAACATTGATTTCAATGCAGTGTCAAAACAAAATGGACTTTTCGGACAACTCCCTGAGTTTTCCGATTTTAACATGCCCATAAATGTGGGAAGTGCCTAAAGAACATTGCGATTGCTATGTTTTTCAGGCACTTTTATTATGATTTATTTGAAGTTGTTAGAATATATTTGCGACTTCCCTATCCTATTGGCGTTTCTTAAATATAACAGAGCCTCGTCCACAGTACTTTATCGATTTATTCTCCATCCTTATTCAAGTCGAGCATCGGGTATAAATGACGATTGCTTGCAAAAATGGCGAAAATCATAAAGAAGAACATCGTATATACTTTAAGTTCCCAAATATTATAAAAGAATCCGCACACACCTGTTGCAAACCATAAAGCAAACATATATTGCCCAAAAGTTGCACGGCGCTCCTTCCAAAACAGCCACACCATCAATAATAGGAAGCTGGCAAATAACAAGACGCCTAGCGCGCCTGTTTCCGCTATTACTTGAATGTATTGATTATCTGAATAGAAGTTTTTACCGCCATAAATATCTGAGCGAATATTATATTTTTCATAAATCGGTGAATCATAGCTCAATGTTGCCGAGCCGCCGAAAGTACCAAAGCCCGCCCCAGCAATTGGGTAATCCTTCAACACTTCAAAGCCTTTTTTAATATAGAAAATACGACCGCTTTCATTCATTAAAGCTAAATTATCCTCGTCTAACGTTTCAGCAAAGCGGTTGCTAATTCCGCCCCCAATATCTTCAGGTGCTACATCGTTTTCTATACCGATGCTTTGCAAATATTGCAACCCTAAATTTGTCGGTAAATAAACGAGTAGGATAGATGCAATAAGCGTAATCGCAATACTTTTTAACATTTTCCAATTGCGCGCTAGCAATATAAAGAATATAGCGAACGTAATTGAAGCAATCCATGCACCACGTGATAAAGTGAGTAGCAGCATACCTGTAAATGCTACTTGCGATACAACTAATAAATATTTGTACTGACCATCCTTATAAACAAAGCGTAAAAATACAGCGGCACAAATGGCGAAGAACATAACTAATGCTAATGAGTTCGGGTTGTTCAATAGGCCATAAATACGCACAAAGTTTGTCGATGATAATACCTTTTGCGTCCACACTTCCGGCATCCACATCATACGCATCGATAATTTCTCCACAATCCCTTGCACAAATAGTACAATACCTGATATCACTGTAATCCATGCAAGTTTTACAAAGAAATTAGCTGGAAGCTTACTGCGGCTTAAAACGTAATATAATAGGTACATAATTAAAAATGTACGTACTTGGAATATAATAGAGCCTAGACTTACCCCATTCATATAACCAACTATTGCGCCTAAAATTAAAAATAAGAAAAATGCTAACTCAAACTTTTTAAAATGGAAAAATGTTTTGAAGTTTTTAAGGTTGAATAAAAGCAATCTTCCCAGCACAACAAATGTAATCAAATCCCCAATCAATTTCATTCCTGGGTTCAATTCAATAAAGAATGACCTAAAAATAACGTATGGGATTAAAATAACTAAGCTCTGAAATGGCTTAAAGAAAGCAAATAACGTAAAAAATACAGCCGTACTTATTAACGCAATTTTAGAAGGGATAATCGTCGCTGCAATTAACACGGCAATTGCCAACGCTATTTCAAGCCACTCCTGCTTCCCAATTTTCACTGACAAATCTTTCATTATAGACATGAACCCTCTCTTTCATTTTCTCTCCTTAAGTGAAACGCGCCTTCTATGTATATGGTTGCAACTACTAACTATTATAATATAAGACGTTTCTAAGTATAATATGGTTACGCTATTATTACAACGGAATTGCGAGTGAGGCAATGATTTCTCCGTTACCATTCTACCATCGGAGATTACAATATTATTACAAACTATTTCCCTCCTATCCATCTATTAAAAATGCTGTTAAACTATTATAGATTGAAAGGAGGATCTTTTTGTGATAAAAAAAATAACAACCCTCGTCATCACTATTATTTTAGCGTTAACAGTGGTCATGCCATCTACATCTTATGCAAGTGATATTAAAGGGCATCAGATGGTAAATGAGCTGACGCATTGGGCAAACCTAGGTGTCATTTTGCCGGATAGTAAAGGAAATTATAATCCTAATCGTGCTGTAACACGCGGCGAATTTGCTGCCTATATTACACGTGCTCTTAATTTACCTGCATCAGATAAATTTCAATTTTCAGATTTAAAAGTCGGTGATTCTTTAACATTTGAAATACAAGCAGCAGCAGGCTCTGGCATTTTAGGTGGCTACCCTGATGGAACATTTAGACCAAATGAAAAAATTACGCGCCAGCATATGGCTGCAATGCTTTACAAAGCTTTGCGTTATTTGAATGTTCCACTCAAAGCAGCACCATTAACTTTTAATGATAATAATAAAATTAGCAAACAATTCCATGAGGCGGTTGCTACATCTGTTTACTATAATATCATTCGTGGTTCACACGAGAAAAAGGGTGTGTTTTTCAACCCTCAAGGTTCTGCAACAATCGCACATGCAGCAGCATTTTTATATCGTATGAACGTCACGGCACAGCAATATGGACAAGACGACACGGTGAGTCCTGAGCCACCACCTGTCGAAACGAATAATAACAGCTATTATGTAGGCACTATTTCTGACACAACTATAACAAAGCAGCCAACTGTATACGTTACATACGAACAGGCAGAGGCCGCTTATGAAGCATCAAAAAATGTTAATCTGCTTTTCCGAGGCGATAAAATTATTAAAATGAGCTCTGGCATCGCCTCTGCCGCTGATGTGGCAGCAAACACAGTAACAATCTATGGTAATAAAGACTTTACTAACGCTTTAACATATGTCGTTGAAGGCTCTGAGCTTAAATACTTTGGCAGCAATGATACGTATGCAATCGTACAAGCTGGCGATACAAAGGGCTATGCAAAAATAAGTGAAATTACGCTAACACCTACTTCACTTATTAAAGGGCGTGACTATTATTATGTACTTAACGGCATGCTATCGCACAAGCTCTACGATCATATTAAACAAGCCTATATTGGTGAATATGTAATAGGTGAAGCACCAAGCTTTATGGCACCAGGTGTTCATTATTACGGTACAGACGGAGTGCATTTCTATAATACAAACGGACAGCTTGTTGGTAAGCATTATCAATACTTCCAATTTGCATCCTTACGCCAGCCAACGAATTACACGGCTGAAGAGCTAGATTATATGATTAATACAATTCTTGAAGAGCGTCGCACAGTTGCGCCTCGCTATGCAAATATTTTAACTGAGTCTCGCCTACTTGGGCTTGGCGCATTTTTAAAAACGGTGGAACAAGAGCATCATGTCAACGCATTATTTATTTTAGCAACAGCGGTACATGAAAGTGATTATGGTATAAGCACAAACGCACTTCAGAAAAATAATATTTTTGGCATACGTGTTTTTGATGCAAATGAAGAAGCAGGTTCAACTTACGCAACGCCAAATGATAGCGTCCTAGCGTTTATTAATCAATATGTCAATAAAAACTACACACCTCAATCAGGTGGTTACGCAAAGGGCGCTGTTCCAGGTAATAAAACAACTGGTATGAATGTCCATTACGCATCAGACCCGTTTTGGGGTAGCAAAATCGCAGGTCATATGTACCGCCTAGATAATCGCTTCGGTCGGAAAGACTATAAACAAGGTCGTTTAGCTATGGTTCTTAATGATGGTAGCACTGTCAACGCACGTATGGAGCCCTCTACTTCCTCACCAATTGCCTTTACATATAAAGCGAAGGTCATTGGTGAATCAGGCGCATTCGGCTACCCTGTAGCAATTGTAGAAGAAGCAACAGGCAGCGACGGCTACATCTGGTACAAAGTCTACTCGGACGATAACCCACCAGCTGACTTCGTCTGGATTCGCTCCGACTTAGTCAAGCCTTTATAAAACGAGCTAGCTCAATCAATAAGCCCGAACAATAAAGTGGTTCTCTCAATTTGTTCGGGCTTTAAGATGCTTAAAAACAGGGTGATATTGGAGTGAAAGCAACAAAGTGAGGCTGTGTAAAAAGGTGGTAAGCAATGCCCCCTTGGAAATCTAGGACCCTGGGACACAGTAAGACCACAAAGAGAGGCGTGAAGACTACTAATTAGGGAATCTGCCTTATTAATTGGCGGGACATACGGATATATTTGCGACTTCCCCGATATATTTGCGACTTTTCAAATATATTTGCGACTTGCCCTGTTTTATTTGCGGCTTTTTACGATTTATTTGTGGCTTCTCCTGCCCTACTTATTAACGGATGATTCTTCTAAGTTACCGACGATTCTCTCCAATTCATAGCCAATTTTTTAATTTTAGGTACATCCTCAAAAAACCTGTAGACTTTTCAAAGTCTACAGGTTTTTATTATCGACTATAGTATTCTACAATGCCGTCATAAATCGCTTGGGCAAAAATTTCAATATATTTATCGTCTGTTAATTTACTGCGATCCTCTTCATTTGAAATGAAGCCTAGCTCAACTAAAACAGCGGGAAGCACAAGACCTTTAATGACATAATAGTCCACGCGCTTAACACCACGATTGTTCATCTTAGCTTGCTTAACAATTTGACTGTTAATTGCTGTTGCCAAAGCAAAGTCTTCCTTCTCATTATCATTCGAACTAACACTATAATAAGTTTCTGTGCCTTTAGCTGACGAGCTAGCAGAGTTTACGTGAATGCTGACAAACATTTCTGCATAATTATTTTTAGCAAAATCAACACGATCCTGTAATGATGGATACGTATCTCCTACACGTGTCATCTTCACTACTGCCCCACTTGCTTCGAGCTTTGCTTTTACTAAATTCGATACTTTCAACGTGATTTCTTTTTCTTGAATTGTTTTGCCATGCGTCGTTCCTGGATCTTTACCGCCATGACCTGGGTCAATGACGATGATACGACCTGCTATTTTAGAGCCGGTTTGGTTAATAAAGCGCAAATATGTTTTATGCACATAACCTGTTGTTCCATTATATGTGATATTTGCCCAGTTACCTGAAATTGAATGTACTTCTACTAGCGTACCACGATTGATTTTGCCTAATGAGGCTGCCGAACCTGAGGCAGATGCACGAATATGCAGTCCATCCACCGTTGCACTACCAATCGTTGTTGTATTAAGCGTTGGTGGTATTATCGTTTCTGGTTCTTCAACAGACGGCTCCTCTGGTGTTGTAGGTTCCTCCGGCTCTGGATCAGGTGTTCCGACAACCGGTGGCGTTTCCTCCTCACTACTATCGTTAGGAGCTTCTGTTTCATCATCATTATTAGCTGGTGGTTCAACAGCAATTTCCTTCGTTTGTGAAATTCGTACATAGCCTGGAATGCCGTTTTTCTCTGTTAAATACCAATTACCCGTCGTGCCATAGACTTTAATCGTCGCATCGTCTGTGATTGTAGCCATTGCTTGGCTACTCACATCGCGCGCTTTATAAAGGTTGATATCTCCTAATGCTTTAACTTCCTTAATTACCTTATCCAAAGCTTGTCCATCTGCTGCTACAAGCTGTGCGTAATCTTTCGAAATATAAGCATAGCGCCCTTCATAAGCAATTTTTAACCACCCATCTGCGCCAATTTCATATAAATGGAATGTCGCTCCTGTGTTTACTTTGCCTAATATATTTGATGCGTTCGCTGAGTTGGCTGAAGAACGTATATTTAAATTATCAGTAGTCGCACGCACTTGCCCAATTGCATCGGTAACATTTGGTATCGTTACACCCTTAACAGGTAAATCCAAACGATATTTTTCATTTTTAGCACGAGCAATAAATGAGGCAAACTGTGAACGCTTCACAACCTCTGTCGCATTATACTTCGTACCTGTTGTATCACCTTTTGTAATTCCACTATAATAAATAGCTGCAATATATTTATAATAAGCATCTGTTGGCTTAATATCTGTAAATGGTACTGTCAGCTTACCATATTCCTCCGCATCCAAGTTGAAGGCACTTACAAGCACTCTACTCATTTCATCGCGCGTTAGTGGCACATTGGGACCAAATTTCCCTTGAGAGTAAGCTGAGAAATAACCTAATTCTACGGCACGCTCAACATAGCCTGATAATTCTGTTCCAACTTGAACATCAGAAAAAGATGATTTTTGAACAACTAACGGTTTGCTCCCCGTAGCTTCCACAACCATTTTTGCAACTTGTCCACGTGTAACAGGCGCATTCGGTTTAAATATTGTTTTTCCATTCTCCGTGTATCCTTTAATTACTCCTAAATCTACTAAGTAATTAACCTCACCATACGCTCCATGTGAAGTAGGAACATCGGCGAATCGCGCATTTGCATATACATTATGTATATTAAACATTGACATTATGACGACAATTAACATCAGGCTGACTTTTTTGAAAGACAATGCCTCTTTTCCTCCCTTCTACTTTACCAATTTAATTGTAACAAAAATTTCCCTTCTGCGAAATCCAGATTTCGACTTTATTCCACCTTTTTTGTGAAAATCTTATTTCGACATACGATTTGACGGTAGTCTATCGCAAAAAGTTACAATTTAAGCAAAAAAAGCCTACCCTTCTAAAGCTTTTCATTGTAAATTCAAAGGAAAGCGACTAGATTTAGTGTTTATAACCTTTTTAAACAAATTTCTTCCTTATAATGAAACGCCCTAATAGGTAGACATTTTTCAAGCAGCCATAGCATCTTTATTAAATATCTGCTAAAAACATGTGCTCCTGCGGTTTCTCGTTGCAAAGGGTGCGTCTTAAATGACTTTTCAGACGCACCCTTTCCTCTTATTGTTGCATTGCTCGGTTAATAAACGCCTCAAGATGTGTCAATGTGACATTGTCATTTGCCGCAAATGTGCCGTCGCCTTTACCAACAGTAATGCCTGTAGATGCTAGAATAGCAACATAGTCACTTGACCAATGTGATGCAGGTACATCCGAAAATGTTGGTGCCTCACCTTGCTGCTGTAAATCAAATGCGACAACTAAAATTTTTGCTAGTTGCGCGCGTGTTACAGGAGACGCAGGATTGAATTTGCCATTTTCATCGCCTGAAAAAACACCAATTTTACTTAAAGCTGTTGCAGCACCTGCATATTTTGCTGATGGCTTTATATCTGAAAATGGAGAATTTGTATCTGATGTATCAAGATTTAATGCCTCCGCTAATTGAATTGCCACTTCCCCACGTGAAGCATAGACGGAGAAATCAATTTGTGCATTTTTAACTTCTGCTTTTGCTACTTCATTTGTTGAAAAATTTGTTACGCGCTTAGCGCCAATATAACGCTTCGCCCAATAGGATTCATTAATATTTGTTACGCTTACACCTTTACCTGTTTGTGAGTGGATAAATTTTTGATCACCTATGTATATTCCTACATGTGAGATGCCTGCTCCTGATGTATTAAAAAATATTAAATCGCCTGCTTGCAAATTACTTTTGGCAACTGCTTGCCCCTGCCCATACTGAGAACCTGATGTGCGTGACAATGAAATACCTAAATCGTTAAAAACTTGACGGGTAAATCCTGAGCAATCAAAACCACTCGATGTCGTTCCCCCATATACGTATGGTGTTCCAATATATTTATAAGCCGATGACGTTAACTGGTCTACTGATGCTGCTTCTGCCTCATATGAATTTGCACCTGCAAAAATCATAAATGCTGCAAAAACAGGTAATAAAACTCGCTTTTTCAAAATAAAATATTACTCCTTTCAAATTCCCATTGGCTTTATGCCCACTTAAAAGACTATCATAGAAAACTGCGCTATAACTTTTCACTTGTGTGACAGATGACAAAATGGAAAAAAGCGCGAAATAACAGCATTTTAGCTGCCATTTCACGCTTTTTGTATTTTTCACTCGTAATATAGATGTCGACTCCGTAAACACATTGTAATATTACACGCTATTTTTTTACATACCCGCTATTTTCAAGGGCTAAACATTTTTTATTTACTTGAAAAGAGCTGTACCCAATAATATTGACCATTAGTAGCCTGCTTAATGCCGATGCCAATATGTGTATAGCTTGATTTTAAAATATTTTCACGATGTGTAGGTGACACCATCCAAGCATCTGTAACGGCTTGCGCGCTATTATAATTGCGCGCAATATTTTCCCCAAAGCTCGTATAAGAGTAATCAAATAACTCCGCCATATCCCAAGGTGCACCATAATGAGGCGATCTGTGTTCAAAATAATTACGTTCTACCATATCCTGCGCCTTAATTACCGCTAATTGTGATAAAAGCAAGTCATGCTTCACAGGGTCGAGACCATGCTCCTGCCTCAGCTTATTGACAATGGCAACGACTTCCTGAGCATCTTTCTTTTTTTCAGCTATTGTCGGTATATAGTCCCTCACAAGATAATCATAGGCAACCTCATAATTTTTAACTTTGTCTTGAAATTCCATTCCCCTTGCTGTAAAAGCAGCTAAATGAGCACGAGTTACAGGAGCTGTTGGCTCAAATTTATCCGCTGTTTTTCCCGTAATAATTTCAATATCCGCCAATGATTCAATATAATCTTTAGCCCAATAATTTTTCGGCAAATCTTTGAAAGCTGCTTTATTATAGGCATCTGTTGTAATATGAAAGGCCAGTGCAATTATTTTGGCTAGATGTGCACGCTGTAGCGGCTCATCTGGTTGGAAATATTCATTGTTTTGAATAATTTCTAACTCTGCTAATAGACAAATTTCCATGTAATAAGGGTTTGCCGATGTTACATCAACAGCTTGCAAAGAAAAATTTGTTGAAGTGTCACCACCTATTGCCCGCGCAATAATCGCTGCCGCCTCCGCCCTCGTCACTACTTCATTCGGTCTAAATGTGCCGTCTGGAAAGCCTTCCATATAGCCTAAGTTCACGAGCTTCGTAATAGCCGGTGTCGCCCAATATGTACTTGATAAATCTTTATAATAAACCTCCGCCTTCACAGGGGATTGCAAGATAATAAACAATGCCAGTAGCATAATCAGAAGCTTTTTCCTCATCCTCCCACCCCTTGAATGTAAAATTTAGGGCTGTCCAAAAAGGCAGCCCTGTTTCGCAAGTTCAATGAAAATTTGAAAAGGAAAAAGTCAATTGGTATCACCATTTTTGTGACAAATCAACTCTTTCATTGCCTTCCTCCTGTGTTACCCATGTTAAGAGCCACCCATAAAGTGAACCTTCAATCAGTGGGGGTTTTCTTCATCCCCCACTGATTGGTAGTTTCACCAATCGGGTTTTTACAGGCTGTTGGATCCCCCACTTAAACATCTTGATTTTATCTGTTGTTTTGAAGTGGGGGTCTTACAGCCTGTTAATACGGGATAAAAGACAAGGCTCGTCTCAATGTAGTGAAGGCAATCTTGTTTTGGCAGCACATTAAAAGAAAATTTGCATTCCTTCTATCTTGTACTTAGAAAATGCCGCTAAATTCTATGTTTTTCTCGTTTTCAAAAAAGCTCTCGCCATTTTATTAAGTTAAAACACCATCACTAGCGACCAAAAAGCCGGCAACTGCACGGCTTCTTGGTCGCCCTTAGTTATAATCCTAATTCTAATTCATAACGAGTTAAGAATGTATAGTTTATTACTAATATTTTTTCTTCTGCTGTTAATCTATCATATGCCTTACGTGCCGCCTTTACTTTTGATTCAAAAGTACGCACTGTCGGGTCAATTTGGTCAATTGTTGTAATGACTTTTTGCGCATTTTTAATGCTCTTTTCAGCATTTTTCAAAATATCGTAGTTATGCACTTGTTTTTTCAATGCAGATGGCAATGCTTTGTATAAATCGCTTGCTTTTGCCACATCATCAAAATATGTGCTAGAGCTTGATGATAGGCTAGCAATCGTGCTAATGACGTTTTCTACGCCCTCAACATTTGTAATCGCCTCTTGTAGCTTATAGTAATTCGTTACGCGCATCTTTTCCTCTGGCGATAACTTCTCATATGCCGTTCGGGCTGCTTGTAAATTACCAATATAATATTTATCTGATGGCTTTAATTTTTCAATTAAATCATAAACATGCACAACACTCGCTAAATCTGTGTAATCTGCCATATTCGTCACGAACGACTGCTGCTCATTGTTTAATTTTGCTAAAGCTTTTTGAATTTTTGTTACTTGCTTAGCCATATCATTGCGCGGATTAAATAAGCCATCAATTAAATCAATCACTGTTTCAACAGGCTTAATATAGCTTTCCTCCGCTTTTAATTCATTCAGCAATGTCACACCTTTTTTATTGGCAGAGCTTAGTGAATTGTATGCCGCACGCGCCGCCTTCACATTTGCCACATAATCTTTCGGATTACTGCTCTTAATGGAGCGAATCATCTCGTCAACACGAGCGCCCCCTTGTACATTCAACTCTTGCTCTAATAAACGAGCATAGTTAGAAATTTGCGCTTTGTCGCCTGCAGATAATGCATTATAAGCCGCACGTGCCTTCGTCACATCTTCAACAAATGTTTTGCTCGATTCTTTAATAAGAGAAATTTGCTCCATCACTTTGAATATTGGCGCTAGCTCCGTTATTAAACGCTGCTCATTCGCCACAAGCGCCCGATCAGCAAAGCTTAATTTTTCGTGTGCCTTTATCGCTGATTTATACTGCGAAATAAATTTCGTGGCATTCGACGGATCCAGTGCCGCAATATTTTCTGTCAATGTCAAGACAGGCTTCACCGCTTTTTCACGCGTTGTCAAATCCTTGTAATTGCTTACAAGGCGCTGCTCATTTTTCGCTAGAGAATCATACCCCTGACGCGCTTCAATCAACTTATTAATATAATCGCTTGCGGATGGAATCGCTGCCGCAATGAGCGCCTCTACACTTTCTACAGTGCCTCTCATCGCATCGCCTTCATCTAGTAAATGGGCATTAACAACCTTGCTCTGATCCCCAGTAGATAGCGCCGCATAAGCTTCCTTCGCCGCCGCTAAATCCGTCAAATAATCCTTGCTCGTCACCTTTAAATCCGCAATCATGCCGATTACTTTTGCTGATTGGACTACAGATGATAAATCCAGATAATTGAAAACATAAACGTTTTGGGCTGTTGTCAATTTATCATACGCTTTTTTAGCAGCCTCTACCTTTTTTGCGTAATCTTTAGCTGTCGCTCTCGAAGCTATCGGCAAATCAGCAATCAATTTTATGACTTTATTGGCAGCCTTATAGTTTTTCTCAATCGCTTGGAATTCAGCATAGTTTGTCACAAGATTTTTTTGCTTTACTTTTTTATATTCTGCTTTAATATCCGCGATGTCATCGCCAACTGTCTGGCCCGTTTTGCCTTGTAAAGCAGTGATTTTCCCTATCACTGCTGCGGCAGTATCGATATTTCCAATCGCTGTCTCTAATTTCGATACGTATTTGTCCTCTAGCATGTCAGTCAAATCTTTATCTGCTGCAAAATTCGCTTTTAGCGCTGGATAATCTGTATTTAATAATCGCTTCACGTTCGCTTCGTAATTAGCATCTTTCGGCTTTAACGCATTGACATCTTGCATAAACGCTGCAACAGGTGCCAGCGCATCTAAGTCCGCTTTATTATGAACAAAACCTTGCATAGTAGCACCTAGACCGTCATATGCCTTTTGCGCAGATTGAATACGGCTAAGCAACGATGTTTTTGCATAATAGCTCGGCAATGCCGCAATGCTATTTGTTACTTTCAAAACAGTCGTATATTGCTTTTCCAAAGCGCTTAGCTCGCTGTAATTATAAACAAGCTTTTTCGCATTGCTGGATGTACCTGTAAATGTTGTTTCTGTCGTAGCATATTTTTCGTCGTAAAGTGAACGCGCAATGCTTATTTTATTTAGTAACTCATTTGAAGTACTCGTTTTCAAATCCTCAATCGCCGTCCCAATGCTTTTAGCTCGTGCAATATCGTACTCAGCTATTGTCAGCCTATCGTTAGCTGCTTTTAATAAAGCTTCAAGTGCTTCTTTGTGTATGTCATCCGCCGCAATCGGAATCGCTAAAGCTGTCTCATATGCTGTCCGAGCCTCTTGCACGTTAGTTTCGTATGCTTCAACTTCCGCTTGCACCGACTTAGGTAGCTTCAAGCTGACGACTTTATCGATAACAGGCTCAAATTGCAGTAAATTTACTAATATTGGATAATTCAATACATGCTGTATCGCTTCGTTCGGCTCAGCTGAATCGCCTTGTAACTTCTTATAAGAAACATCCGCCGCGCGTAGCCTCGATAAATAGCTCGTACTAAGTGTCGGCTTCAGCTCGTCAATCATTTTCACAACAGCTGCTGCGCTTTTATTATCTTGCTGGAATGCTTGCAACACTTCTAATTTTTCCACAAGCTTTTTCTGTGTTGTCGTTAGTTTATTATAGGCCTGCGTTGCTGCCTGCAATGTTGCTGGCTCCTCAATAAGGAGTGCATCGATTAACGCATCGACAGCATCCGCTACTTCAACATCCGCTATTGCCGTTTGCAACTTATCCCCATTAAACACGCGGTATTGATGCTGCGGGTCGATTTCATTGAAGGCTGCCACAACTTTCTCTAATGCCGTCTCATCATTCCCTTCTTCTGTCGAACGATATTGCTCCACTTTTAAGCCATCAATCGCCTCAACAACAGTTAATACTTTACGTAGCTCTGCTAAATGGGGCAGTTCCAAATAGAGATCATAATCCTCACCAACTGCTACAATAGCAGCCTCTAGGTCTTTCATTTTTGATTTTAATGTGCCGACAGACGTATAATTTGTCGTCAAAATCGTTTTATAAAGCTGATCCGCCTCATCCACTGCCTTTAAAAAATTTTCGGCATTTTTCAGCAACTGATAAGCCGTTACATCATCTTTAACAATATGGGCAGCAATGATCTTTTTCTCATTCGCATTTAATGCTTCATAAGCTGCCTTCGCATTAGCGATTACCTCTTTATAACTTGCCTTATCAAGGTTTTGTAAATCGTCAACATAATCAACAATAAACGCTTGTGGCTTAACAATCTCCTTCTCGCGGTCTTCTAGCAATTTAGCATTCGTCACTGTTTTTTGCAGCAACACAATATTATCAGGTGCTAAATTCCCCGCATAAACTAAGGAGCTTTTTAGCACGCTAGCTGGCGCTGTATTAAAAGCATTATTAACAGCTAACTGTGCTGCAGCTAAATCCGCTAATGCTTCATCGTAATCCTCTCTAGCTTGAGACACATCAGCTATTAATGTCGGCGATGTCAAAACAAGCTTATCAATATCCGCTTTGAGCTTTTTTAAATCCTCAATAATAGCAACATGCTTCTCGATATATTCTAGCTTCGCTTCAAGTAAATCATATTCGTCCGCTTCTAAAAGAGCTTCCTGTTCAGGAGTTAGGTTATTAAATGCAGTTCTCGCATACACGATATTCTGAGAAGTGGAATTTTCTTGTAATGTTATAAATTGCTGGAGCAATATTTCTCTTTCCGATAAATTCGCTAGTACATTAAACGGTTGCTGCTCACTTTGCTGAACGATTGGTGCTTGTTCATTTGCACTCGCTAATGTTGCAGGGGCTACTAGCAAGCTAGCAAGTACTCCAACGCGTACTTTGTTGTTCATGTCTTTATTCATCCTCTCATGCGTAAGTCGACTTAGGTTATTTATCGGTAAAAAGCATATTTTTTCAAGTGAATGATAGGAATTTGTATGCAGTTTTGCGAAACGCATGGGGATTATTCTACGTTTTTTGATGTTTATTCCACGTTTTCAGAGGTTTATTCCACATCCCTAGGTTTACCTAAGCTCTGCAAGATTTTCGTTTCTTCCCTTTGGTCGCCAAGCGCTCTCTAACTTCATCAGCCTCAAACATCAACGAAAGCGTCCAAAATGTCGGCAACTGCACGGCATTTTGGACGCTCTTTTCTATAATGCGTCTGTATATAGTGGACCTTCTGGTAAATAGTGAAGCATGTCGATTGCCTCGAGGCCGTTTTTAATTTTCATTGTGTAGCCGAATTGATTTGTTGATAAATAGCCTGCTTTTGAGGCAATCATTTCCTCTAATACGTATAAATAGGTTGGGTCAATATCCTTCCATAAACGATAGGATTGAATTAAATCCTCTAATGTTAGATGTTGATAGTCTGTACCTGCGAATTGACCTTCCTTGTTCACACGATACCAGATATCTCCATTTGAACGAATCCATTTATCCTTTTCAATTGATAGTGCTGTTACAATGGCTGTTGCTGTTTCGAGATATTTTGCATCACCAAATTCATTATAAGCCATTAATAATATGTTCATGCCACCAAGTAAATGATTCATTGAAGTGTGAGTTGTGACATTTTGCTTAATTGGGAAATAATCTGGAATATAATAGCTATCTCTGCTAACACGGATAACATTGTTATTTGTTCTCTGAGAAACAATTAAATCTGCATAATTTCGTAGTGGCTCCTTGTAATTCGGAATTTCAAATTCAGCCCCGGAATTATAGTAGAATAATGCGATTTGCTCATTAAAACGCGTGTCAATAAATGGTGCGTGAATGTCGTACAAGCCTTGTAAATATGTGCTTGTCACTTCTGTTTCCCAATATGTTTTATCACCCTTAAATTTCTGAAGGCTAATAAAGGAATTTTTCACTAAGTTTGCAAAGTAACGATCCCCTTGCTCCTTGTATAAAACAAGTGCACGATCCTCTTTTACTAACAATAAATTACGTCCGAAGCCTTGATAAGATTTTGGCATCGGCTCCGTCGTTGTAGCCATTTTATTGTAAGGTCCTTCAGCGGTATACCAATTATTGCGCTTTTTATAATTCGCTGCGGTTTCAATCATCCATTTATTCATCGCATCGTCCGTTTTAAAAAGTCGCTCATTTGAATCCATATACCACGTATCTACAATGTCCTGCCCTTGTGAATTTAGCGTATAATACGAAATTAAGTCTGTTCCTAGCCAAATGTATGACAAGGCCTCATACTCCGCTTGTAAATCACGCATATAGCTAGCGCCACCATTATCATATGTTTTCACAAGTTGCTTTGAACGATAAGCCTGTCCAACCATGCGGTCACCAGCAAGCTGGTCATTCGTCATAAAGCGCATCATTCCTGTTGGGTAACTAGATGAATCATAGCCGAACACATCATTTGAGTTTTTTGAAATCGGGAAACGGTCATAGCGATAAAGACGGAAATTCGTTACGCCCAATTGCTTTTGAAATAAATCAACACTCACCTTAGCATTGTCAGTATTCGTTAATGTTGAAAAAACAAATTCATCCCCATTTGTCAGCTTGCGCACCGTCACTTTTAATGTAGCATGTGAGCCAATTTTATATGAGTAAATCGTATCTGTTGCAACACCAAAATTTTCAGTTTTCGTATTTGTTAATTTAATTGGCTGCTCTGCACGCACGTATAACGGGCTTTCTCCCTTCGTCACTTGGACAAAGTTTGCTTCTTTACGGAACAATGTAAAATTCGACTGTTGTGTCGTTTCAATTGTATAGTCCTTTGCGACAATATCATTGTTCATAACGAGTGCACGATGAATCATAACAGCAAATGTCACACGATTAACGACAGCTTTCGGGTCATATGTTCCATCTTCACGCCCTGTTGTAATGCCGTGCTGCGCTAGAATTTTGACATTTTCACGATGCGCCTCGCTAATTTTATCCCAATCCTTGAATGTAATAGCCTCGCCTGTATCCTTTAAATGAAAGGCATTCACTAGTGCCGATGCCATCATTTCACGTGTTAATGGTTCGGCTACACCGAAAGTTCCATCTTTCTTGCCTTTAAAAATTCCTGCTTTATATGTAGAAAATACCCCTGCTGCAAAGCTTGATTTTTCACTTACATCTTTGAAAATCGGCTGATATGGCGCCTCTGGTAACTGTAAAGCACCCTTTAACAGATTCGTTGACTGTCCTACTGAAATCGTTAATGCCGGGCGGAACTCTCCATCTGGATAACCATTAATTGCGCCTATTTCAACAAGCTGCATCACTTCATTTTTAGCCCAAAAGCTATTTGGAATATCTGCTAGCTTTTGAGGAACAGTTACATATTGCGCCTCAACTGTAGACTGTTCTTCTAGACTTGGCGTCGTTTCTTCAGTTAGCTGCTCTTCCTCGGCGAGCTTGCCCTCTGCCTCTACTTTCTCCTCTTGCCCCTCGACTTTTTCAGGTGTCGCTGTTTCCTCTTCCACTGTGCCAATAAGTGGTTCATTATCGTTCTGCTCCTCCGCTGCATAAATAGCTGCTGGCGTCATTGCAGAGCTAACAAGCAAGAGCACAAGTAATGTAGATAGTAATTTCTTCATCTCGCTATAACTCCTTCTTTCATATGCTTCAACTTATTTTTTGCTTTAACTTTTTTATTATACATGACGAACATCCATCACGCCTCGACTAGCTTTATTCTAGATTTCCCCATCAAACCACGCATCGATAAAGCTTCCACCTCACCGCCTATAAAGGCAGAAGAAATTTAAAAGATGGTGTAGCAAGCTACACCATCTTACATTTTATATTAAAATGCATCGAACTTTTATTACAGTTTCGTTACTTTTGAATACTTACCATAAGTATTGAGTTTGGTTTGCAAAATAAGTAAAAGTTGCTGGTGTAAAGTAAAGTTCATTATTTACTAAATCTGTAATTTTTGTAGCAAGTGTTACTGTAACTTGATCATCCTGCAATAATGGCTGTGACAATATTACACTGACTTGGCGTGTTTGATCATTGTAAACTGTTTGACCAGTTATTGTTAGAGGGATATAAGTCCCATTCACATTTTTTCTATTTACATTTACAGTAAATGCTGCTGGTACAATTGGCGTTTTTAATGTTTCTGAAACTGTAAATGTTAATGTAGCTGATGTTGCTGCATTTATTACATTCACTGAACGGTCTACAGTTGGACGAATATTTTCACTTAAGAAAATACTATTGCTATACGGTGCCATTGTTACTGTTGAGCCTTGTGCTTTAATATTTTGAATCGTAATATGCGCTGTTACTGCCTGCACTCTATTTTCAGCGGCAAGTATTAATTGCACTTGGCGATTATTATTTGTCGGTACAACACTTGCAATTGTACCTCCACCTTCTAGTATATAATTTTCGCGATTAAGTGCAGTTAAGCCATCAATCGGATGTGAGAAAGTCACTAAAATTTCATTGCTTCCAACTGTCGAGTTTGGATAGCTAGATGTTTCTACTCCTAGTACAGCAATAGCATTTTGATTGTAGCCTGTATCGCCTCCACGTACAAATTGTACATATGGTATATTATTTAATACTTCACCATACTCACTTGTAATGCCAACTAAATTAATATTTATAAAGTACGTAGCGCCTAAATAATCAATTGTACGTAATGCTTCGTTCAATTTAACACGTAAAATACGATCATTTGTAGGATGCTTTATAGGCGTCACTAAAGTTTGATTATTAATTTGCTGAGTGTTACCTTGGAATACATAATTTCCGTTTATTTGTAAACGAGATGATGCTGTCACTTCAATATTACGATCAAATGTCAGCTCTAAATATTCTTCGCCTTTGTCATTTACTACAGCTGAAGATATGTAGTTTGGCTTCGTACGATCTTGTACGAAATTCGCTGCTGTAGAAAATGTATTCGTTTCCCCTGATAAGTCGGTAATATAGCGTCCTTGTGCAGTTGACACTGATGTATATCCTTCCAATGGCTGATTTGTTGTAACAACATACACTGCTGGATTTTGTTCATCTTTAACAATCGACGCCACCGAGAAAATAGCATTACTTGTAGACACAATCAGTTCATTCGTTGCAAGATCGCGAATTTCCTCTGAAAATGTAAGCTTGAATTTTTTAGCCCCTAATTGTTCTAGATTTAGTAAAACTGGGGGTACACCATCTTTATTACCGATGGAAAATGTTGTCGTTAACAAATTCAACGGCGCAACGTTATTCGCCAAGTCAACTAATGTGCCAAATGTAGCGGTTACTGATGTTCCTGGAGTTAAAATCGCTCCATTCGCACGGGCGTTTGTTAAATCATAAATAACTTCTGTAGAATTTTTCTCGATTGTTCCCGTTACACCTAAAACAGGCACACCATTTGTTAATTTGAACTGTGTTGCCCCAGATGTATTATTAACAGGCTCCGTAAATTTTACCTTCACCCGTGTTGCTCCTACATTTTCAACAGAAGCAATCGCCGGTGCAGTTCTGTCTGCTGTAAATACTGGCACATCATCATATTTCACAAGTGTTAAGCCTTTATCTGTTCGGATATCCTTAACAACTACATTATAACGTCCTTCAACAAGTGGCTTCGTACCTTTAATTGTTACAATTAAAGATTTTTTATCTGCGCTTAATTCGCCTTTTAACAAGTCTACTTTGCCAGGATTATTAACACCTGCTACTTGTACAAGCTTATTAATTTCCTCTTCTTTTAATGTGTCAGTAAGTGTCACGGGTTGATTGAAATCAATTTTAATTTGGCCACTGTTCGGATTTGTTACTGATGACACTTTTAAATCCGGCACTTCGTATTTTACTTTTGCAGAGTATTCAACTTCACCAATTGTAAATGTTACATCTGTTTCCACATTTTCAACTAACGGCTTTGACAGCGTTACTGTATATGCTTTGTCATCTGACAACGTCACTGAAAGCTTGTCCGCTGCTTGCACTTCTATTTTTTTAACTGTTAAAACAGGCTTCGTTTCAACATTTAACATATGGTATAGGAAATAAGCAAACTGCCCACGCTTCGTCATATCTTTCGGGTTAAATGAAGCACCCTTTACCATGTCATAATAATCGAGTACCGCAATATTTGTTTGGTGTTCAACTGTTGTTCGATTTAAGTCAGAAATTGTGCTTGTAAAGCCCTGTTCCTTCACATGCGCTACATAATCAAAGTCATTGATAACATTAAATGCGCGCACAAGCACCGTTGCCATTTGGTCACGACGCATTTCATCGCGGTGCATTAACTGACCAGCGCTACCTTGGAACACCCCTACATCTTTAACAAGTGCCGCATATTGTAAGAGCTCGTCCTGAGATTGAGCCGTTAAATCTGTAAAACGCATTTTCGTTTTGTAATCACTTGGAACCTCATACCCTAATGACACTAAATATTTTCCTAATAGCTTTACAACATCTGAACGCGTTAATGAATTGTTTGGAAGAAACGTTCCATCTGGATAGCCATTAATAATCCCCGCATCTACTAATGCTAAAATTTCATTCTCATACATATGACCATTCAAATCTTTAAAAGATGCCGCACTTGCAACTGGCGCTACCGCTGAAGCTACTAACGCTATTGCTGCCGTAGAAGCTAGCATTTTTTTATATGATTTTTTCATTTATTCTTCCTCCTTTAATAGAAATGCTAAAATTACAACCTATTTGTTATTTTAACATTTTTTTTGCTCTTTTGGTGTCTAGCATAATTTTTTACATAAAATTAGACGCATATTTTTGGAGGAAGTTACATTAAAAATAATTTATTTGAATATTTGCGACTTTTCATATATATTTGCGACTTGCCTCGGTTTATTTGCGGCTTCTCGAATATATTTGCGATTTGCCCCGGGTTATTTGCGACTCCTCGAATATATTTGCCCCTTGCCTCGGTTCTCGCTCTATTTTTTTACAGAAATCAAGTATTTCCTTCCTTTTTTATCTCCTTCGTGTTGAAAGTTTAGCTTTTTTAATAGACGGCTTGCAGCATAGACTGAAGTGACTCCAGTAAAATTACGAAATTCCCTATTTGTAATCCAATTATTAATTAGCAACTTGTAATCTTCCATTGCTTGCAGTAATAGCGCACCTCCATCCTTTGTTTTACATTTAAGGCAGATGAATTGCCCGTATTGAAATAACATTTTGTGATTATTATTACAATTTTCACATAGAACGCCTGAGTGTATTTTTGTTTTATCAATATTTAATTTTGGTGTGGAAATCGTATGCATTTGAAGTAACTCATATTTAAGTTGTTGGAGTTGTTCTTTTGATAATTGTGGTTTGTACATCGTTAGAAGCTTTCGAACATAGAATTCCAAACCGCTACAATGAATGATTGGTTCATTTGGGGGTATTTGACCAATAATTGTTTTCGGGTGGGCTAGCACAATTACATAGATGACAGGCAAAATGGGGAATAGCTGTCGTAGGAAGCATTGATGACGGCGTACTTGATCAAGTGGATTTCTAAAGCCCTGGAGAGTTCCGTTTTCAAGAGTTCGAGTAAACTGATGGCACTTTTCATCAAAATCAATACGCCCCGCAATATTTTTAATTTCAACGATAAGAATAAACTTTTCGCAAAGAAATAGCGTATCCATTTGATGCGTAGCTGTGCTGAAATTATGAAGTAAAAAATACTTCTCATCTAATTCAGCTACGGTCGACATATCGCTCTCCGGCTAGCCCCTGTTGCACTCGAATTAATTCATCTTTTAATTCCGGGAACCCTCGACGAATGGCAGCTTGCAATAAATATTCTTTTACGGATTCCTCTCGAGGTAAAATAACCATTCAAACCCTCCCTTTTACAGTCATTTTACTGTATCGTCCCGCTTGTTGGCAATCATTAAAAGTCAAAGTTTCATAATATTAACTAAAACAAAAGACTGCTCGAAAATCTGAGCAGCCTCTTTGTTTTACTATAAACCGTCAATCACTTCCAAGAAATTAATAACCATTTTTGCCGTGTGCGCACGTGTTGCTGGTGCTGTTGGCTTGAACTTCCCTTGGTCACCTGATGCAATACCTAGTTCTTCAAGCATTGCAATCGCTGTAATTGTTTCTTCATTGTACTTGCCTAAGTCAGTAAATGATGGCTGACCTTTTGGCACATACTTCTCACCAGTTACATATTCATAAGCACGATATAGCATTAATGCAAGCTGTGCACGCGTCACGTCACCTGATGGATTGTATTTGCCATCTGTTCCTTTTGCAATACCTGCTTCAAAAATTGCGGCAATTTCAGCCTGTGTTGCCTCTGCATATTTGCCAATATCGCTGAATGGTGCATTCCCACTCGCTTTTAAATCTAATGCTCGTGCTAAAATGGATGCGAATTGTGCTCGTGTTACGTTGGCATCTGGCTTCACTTCACCGTTTTCATTTCCTTTTAAAAGACCTTTGTTAATCATTTGTTGGATATAGCTTGCTGCCCAGTGGTTTGCTGGTAAGTCTGTTGGCACAAACGATGGAGCTGGTTTTTCTTGCTCCTCTGGCTGTGTTATTTCAGGCTTTTCAGCTTCTGGTTTCGCTTCTGGTGTTGTTGCACCGCCACCACCAGTGCTACCTCCTCCACCAGAGCCTCCACCACCAGTCCAACCACCTGGATTTGGATTTGGATTTGGATTTGGATTTGGCTCAGGGTTTGTTTTACCTGGATTTACCGTGACAGGAATCACCACTGTATTTTTGCCGTAATTCACTGTAATTGTTGTTGTGCCGGATTTTTTCGCTGTTACTAAGCCTTCCGTTACTTCCACAATACTATTATCAGCAACCATATATGTCGCCAACTTCGTTACATCTACAACCGTGTTTGACTCAAATGTTGTTGGTCTAGGTGGACCATCAGCTTTTGTAGTTGCATTTATTGGTGCAGATGACTGTTTAACAGGTACAGATGAAACAAATGTTAGCTTATTTGAGGCTGCCTTTGTGAAATCTTCTTCATCCACATTATTTGAAATATCCAATCCATCCGATAATGTCGCAGCATCAAGTTTATTGATTATATTTTGTGATGTAATAATTGAAACTTCTTCTCCGAAAATCGTGTGCTCGCTTATATTGCCAGCAGCATCTAAAATAATAATCGTTATAGAATCTGTTGCTTCATTTAATTGCTCTCCTACATTAAATGCAAATGTTCCATCCTGCTGTAAAGTAATGAAGTCGTCTTCAATAATTTCATCATCACGTGTGACAGCATACAATACAATTAATTTACTATTAATATCGTAGCTTAAACCGTAAGATGCTAATAATGCTTTATAATCAACATATTTGTCATCTACTTGGGCATCTACTGCAATATTTACAGTATCACTTGATGTAACCGTCGCCGTATCACCCGATGTTACTGAATCAGATGTAATATTTATATTGTTCAATGCAGCGGCTGTCGATTTGACAAAGACAGGTCCCACATAATCTCCGATTACCCCCGTTGGCGTTAGAGCAGTGAAATCAATTGTATAAACTCCATCTGGAATAAGCTCAGCGCCTGTGCTACCCCACGGTGTATAGTAACCATCTATCTCTAAGCGCCATGAGCCTGCTCCAAGTGAGGTACTTGCATGTAAATAGCCGATATACCCGTCATCATACTCACCACCCTCAGGATCCTCTAAATCCCAAAGCTCAATATAGTTTGTGGCAACATCGCCTGTTAATGTAAAGGTCAACTCAGCGCTGTCATTAATACCATCATCATTAAACGATAAATCTGTTTCCGTAATCGCCATATTTTCAATAGTTGTTGGTGCTTCTCCACCAAAATCTGCAGCGAAAGGTAACGAAATCGTTGTATGCGTCACAGGCGTTGTTGTCGTTTTCTCAACAACATTTAACTGAATCGCCTCTTCCTCCGTCATGTTTAATTCAGCTCTATCTACGAAAATTTGAGTTTCTGTAGTTACCGTTTGAGATGGTATGAGATGGATATAGCCAAAAATTTCATCCCCTAATCTTGCTGCCGTGTTGCGTGAGGCTGTTAATGTGACAGTCAAAAGCTCCTCACCGTTTAAAGTAAAGGAGGATTTATCAACCGTTACCGTAGCATCACCAAAGCCTTGTAGCATATCAATAGAAACGCTATAATTACCACCTATACCGCCAATGTCTTGCACGGTTATTTCTTTTGTTATTGAAATATTTTGTTCTTTAATCGGCTGGGGTCCAAATGTCACAGAACCTTTTTCATGCGCTACGATTGCACCGCTTGCATCACGTTTCGCTGTGTCTTGCACGTAGGCAAGAGCACTTGGAAATGCTGCCTCGTAGGCATTAACGCGTCCCGCTCCTTGGTCAAATACATCATATTTCGATGTATCTAAAATATCAGCAGTATTTGCTAACGCTACTTTGACATCAAATGGTGTCCAGCTCGGATTTGCCTGCTTTATTAATGCTGCAATTCCTGCAATATGCGGAGTAGCCATTGATGTACCTGTTTTACGGTCGTATGCTTGCGCTGGATTGATTGCCTCTCCAGCAGCAGTATTTGTTTTATAAGTAGGCACTGTTGACATAATATTTGTCCCTGGTGCTACTACATCCGGCTTAATATCAAAGTTTGGCGTAGACGGTCCGCGAGAGCTTGAATCGTTTATTTCATCTCCAATAGATGACATAGAGCCGTACTCATTAAAGCTAATTGTTCCTACTGTCGCAGAAGCTAACGCACTTCGTAAAGCTTCCCCATCCGTTACCGACATATCAAATGTTGGAATAAAATCAAAAGAATCTCCTAAAAATGTTTCAGAAGGTCCTGGCGCATTCGTACCACCTGCAAAGTTATGAATAATCGCCCCGACTGCTCCAGCATTTTTTGCATGCTCTATCTTCTCCACAAAGGGTATATCTCCTCGTGAAATAAGTGCAATTTTTCCATTCACATCAATACCCGTATAATTAGCAGCCGTCCCTATACCCGGTACAGCGACTAATTCAAACTCGCCGCTTAACTGCTGCGCTAAATCTTCCCCAAATGTTGTTGCCATTAAATTAAGCTGTTGCGACCATTCAAAACTTCCTGCTGATACAGTCGCTACTGCATGATAGGCTGTTTCAGGATTCGTTGAGTTTCCGACAGCAATCCCTAGTGGTGATGTTGCTGGTGTTCCCATAGTACCTCGCCCAGGTCCATCATTCCCCGTTGCGATTACCGCAATTACTCCAGCCAATGCCGCGTTATTAATAGCAAATGAGCTTGCATCATTTTCTGAATTCGAGCCACCACCTAAAGATAGATTAATAACATCTATCTCCTGTTCAACAGCATATTCAATCGCTGCCACTATGCCTGATGTTGCCCCGCTTCCATAGGCTCCTAGCACACGATAAGAATATAAATCGACTTTGGGAGCAATCCCTTTAATACCATATTGATTGGCACCTATTGCCGCGATTGTTCCCGCTACATGCGTACCATGTGACGTCGCATATGAGCTTCCGCGCGCATTGACAAGCGGTTGATGGTCAGGTCGTTCAAATGGTTTCGTTTCAGAGCCATCATTGTCATCACGTGGGAGTTTATACATATTCGGGTCATGCAGGATAAAGTTTTTACCACCTTTATAAATGCCCGCAAACTCTGGGTGTGTTGTATCAATGCCCGTATCTAAAACAGCCACTTTAACACCTTGTCCCTCTATACCTCTTGTCCAAAGTTGCTCAATGCCTAAAAACGAATTACTCGTATTCATATATGCCTCTACTTGACCAGCAGCCGAAGCTTCTTCATAAGCATATACTTCAGCATCTGGTTCAATCAGCGTAACTCCTTCTATTTCTAGCAATTTTTCTAAATCACTAGCTTTTATTTGTGCTGCAAAGCCATTTAATACTGTATTAAATGTATAGCCTTGCTCAAAGGAAACGTTTTCCCTCTTCATTTCTTGAAGCACTTCTGCTTGTTGCATTTGTACAGTTTGTTCCACTTTTTGTGCTTCTGCTGCACTAAAGCTTCTCCCTTCTAAATCTCGAATTCCTTTTTCTAGAGCGACAGGTTTCTCAGATAAATGCACAATGACTGCAACTGGACTATTCCCAGATAAATCCTGCAAATCAGGATGCAGTACTGCTGGTCCATTAGAAATATTTAGTTGTTCGACTATTGCTGCTTTTGTTAGTAATGTGGCTTCATCATTTGACGATTTTAGTTCGCTAAAATCATCATTCGCCGATACTTGCATTGGCGAAAGCATACTGAGGATCATGATAAATGCTACGAAAATAGCAAATAATTTTTTGGTCCCTTTGTTCCTCAACAACAATTCCTCCCTCAAATAATTTAATTTGAACCCCATACTACAAAAAGCGAGTTAATAAAGTGAATGCCCAATCTGCATAGACTCCTACCTTTACAGATTATGAATCTTCACTAATCGTGCAAAGCTTGCTACCTATGAATGCACAAATCAATTATTAACTCTAATCCCGCCAACAAACAGTCACTCTGTCACAATGATGCTTGTCTATTCAAACAGGATACTATGACAATATATGCTCAAAAATATTATTCTATGTGAAAAATATTTCAAAATACTTCATAGATTCCTATCATAATTTTGGAAAATTAGTTAGAAGTAGAGTATTTGATTTAGGTAAGGAGGAAATAAATGTTGTAAGAGGTTACTCAAAAAATATGAAAGGATAAGAAGCATCATAATTATTCGCAATTTATCTAAAGAATGTTCCCCCAAATAAAAACGCATGAAATCAAATCATTTTTTCGATTTCATGCGCCTTATTTAATTTAAAACGAACTCGTTTGTTACTCATACTGTCGGCATTGATTATTCTTCTTCAACTAATTCTCAAGGGAAACTATGGTTTCTAACGAAATATTTAGCCGCTGCCTCAAACTATTTCAACCTGCGTAATAAGGCATTTTTAGTTTCATTATTTGGCAACTCCTGTACTATTTTCATTGCTAAATCTCGATTGCTCTTTGTCTTTTTCTTTTCATAATTGGTTACACGGATTTTAGCCTTTTCTAGCTGATTATTTAAAATAACTTGTAGGCGTTTAGATAATTGTACGCTTTGCGTCTCATCATATACCTCTCCAATAGCCTTCAATGCAGCATTGTAATTTTTCAGTGTTGATGTCTTTGCATATGCCGAGACATTTGTTTCAGCTAATTGATTAAGCGTTTGCACTTTACTATTTAGCTTATTAAGCAAGTCAGTTTTGACAGTTGATACAGGTACCATATTGATAGCAGCTTGCGCATCCTTAAAATTTTGTTTTGTAGGGTTTTTCAAAAAACGTTCTAATTGTGCAACAGCAGGTGTCGCAAACTGTTGCAATGCCTTCTCTAGACGCTCCTCCAACTGCTCGCTACCAGCAATTCCCTGTATATTTTTTAAAGCTTTGCTCGCCCTACTATAGGTATGCGCTGCTTGATTATAAATAAATTTATCTACTTCTTTTGTTGCATTTTCTAGATGTTGAGCTAAAGCCTCATCAAATTTCTTTTGCAGAAAAGCTTTTTTATCTCCCGACTTCATTTCACCGACGAGCTTGTTCAACTGAACGTAAGTACCCTCTGTTGGCTTTATGATGAATTCAGCTAATAATGGCTCAATCTGCTCAATAAGTAATCGCTCAATTTTATTCTGCTCATTTTGTAGCGCAAGAGCTTCCAAGCTTCGATACTTTGGGAAGCCATGACCATACCATTCATCATGACCCGGTGAACCCAAATCCTCTGCCATTAGATGTAGTCCTTCACGCAGTTCTTTTGCCGTTAATTCTGGATACTGCTCAATTAATAAAGCTAACAAGCCTGTAATATGCGGTGCTGCCAATGAGGTTCCTTCATATGTAGCGTATTGATTATTCAAAAAGGTGCTATAAATATCCTCTCCCGGTGCTGCAAAATCATTCTCAATGCCTGTCCCGCTATATGGGGAACGAATTAATTGGCGATTTACTGACGCAACAGCTATTACTTCATCATGACGCGCAGGGTAATTGATTGTGGCGCCAGTGCCATTAGCAGTCCCCTCATTCCCACTAGCAGCTACAATAAGCACCCCACTCTCTGCCGCACTTTTCACAGCCTCATACAGCACCTCACTGTACTCCAAGCCTCCAAAACTCAAATTAATGATATGGATGTTGTTGTCAATCGCCCAGTCTATTCCCTTTATAACGGTTAGTGCACGACCCATCCCATCGTTTTCAATCACCTTCACGGCATATAACTCTACATTGGGCGCAATCCCAGCAATCCCGAATCCATTATGCTGTGCTGCAATAATACCAGCTACATGTGTACCATGTCCGTGCACATCATCATATGTATCTCCAATAAAAGAAATAGCACCTGCGATTTTTAAATCAGGGTGGCTTGCAATTCCCGAATCGAGTACAGCCACCTTAACGCCTTTACCTGTATAGCCATTTATCCATGCATCATGAACATTCATTGCATCTAAATTCCAATGCTCAACCTCAGCTAATGAAGCTCCTGTCATAAGCTGCGCTTGTTCGTTCAGCTGTATAGACTGATTATCCTCAAATAAACGAATTTGCGAATGGCTTGCAAGTTTAGCATAAGTTTCTGCTTCTAATCGAACGACAATAAAAGGCAAGTTTTTAAACTCCTCTATAACTTCACTTGCATGCTGTATAGCAATTTTCCTACCTTCCTCCGATTTATATTGCACAATTACCTCTTTTTGCAAATTCGCAAAAGCATGTGGCTGTATGATTATGCACAAAACAAATACAAAACTTAAAGACAACAGCCTTCTCATAAAGCTTTCCACCTTTACATTATTTTTCATAACAGAGTTTTTGTCCTTGTTGATATAATTAATAAGCATATTGCCAATGATTATATCAACTTCTCACCGCTAATTTCTTAGTGTTTTATAGTGAAATTATACTATAAAATTAATGCAGGTCAAATTTACTATCTTTAAACAAATCTATGATAAAAATAAGACGCATGAAATCAAAGCAATCGCCTCGATTTCACGCGTCTTAATTAATTTTAAACTAACGATTTTCAACAATTTCTAAGAAGTTGATTACCATTTTTGCTGCATGTGCACGTGTTGCTGGTGCTGTCGGCATGAATTTCCCTTTGTCACCTGCCGCAATGTTTAGCTCTTGTAGCATCGCAATCGCTGCCATTGTTTCTTCATTATATTTACCTAAATCCGTAAATGTTGCTTGACCTTTAGGTACATATTTTTCGCCTGTCGCATGCTCATAGGCACGATAAAGCATTAGTGCTAGCTGCGCACGTGTTATTTCACCTGAAGGCATATATTTACCATCTGTACCTCTTGCAATACCTGCCTCAAATATCGCGGCGATTTCCTCCTGCGTTTCGGCTGCATAGTTACCTATATCGCTAAATGGCGCATCCCCATCTGCAGTTAAACCTAGCGCACGCGCTATAATTGATGCAAATTGGGCACGTGTCACATTGGCATTCGGCTTCACTTCGCCGCTTTCATTACCTCTTAGTAAACCGCGCTCAATCATTTGCTGGATATAGCCTGCCGCCCAATGATTCGCTGGTAAATCTACTGGGATGAACGGTGATTTGTTTTCTTGCTCCTCTGGCTGTGGTATTTCTATTTGAGGCTTTTCGGATTCAGACTTTCCTTCCTCAGGCTGAGCTTCTGGTGCTCCACCTCCGCCTCCTGGATACCAACCACCTGAGCTATTGTTAGGTATTACTGTTACAGGAACCTCAACAGTTTGCCCATTATAGCTAACAGTAATTGTTGTTGTTCCTAGCGATTTGCCATATACTAGACCATTTTTCACATCTACCATATTGCTATTTGCTACAGAGTAAGTAGCTTCTTTCGTTACATCAGTAACGCGGTCATTTGTAGAAGCTTTTATAATATATGGCGTTAAGCTTGCTTGAATATACTTTGCATGAGCTCGCGACACAATCTGTTCTGCAGCATTTAATTCAGGCTCTCTTGCAGGGATTTCGAACGCATCCACCTTCGGAGCTACACCCTCACTTTTATTACCTACAGCATCTGTTACAATTACTTTTACCGTATCGGCTGTTGTGCTTACACCTTGGATTCCTAAAGAAAATGAACCATCTTCATTCAATATAAATGCAACAGGTGTATTATCGTTCACTGCATATTCCGCTTTTAATTTACTATTTAATTTATAGTCAAGACCATAATCTTTCAACGTCTTATTATAATCAATATATTTATCAGTAACCTGACCACTTAACACAACACCACCTGTATCACTACTCGTAACTGTAGCATTTACGGTTGGAGCTGTCCGTTTGACAATGACAGCATCGCCTGTCCACGAGCGAATTTCACCACCAGATGCTGGCCATCCAATAAAGTCGACAGAATATACCCCTTCTGGCACAGTACCTATATTGTTTTGCCAATCAGCATATTCTGGTCCGATATTTCTCGAATGTCGTCCGGCTTGTAAGTTTTCTAAATACGCTACATAACCAATTGCCCCTGTTGCAATCGGAGCAGATACATTCAACTTTTCAAGATTACGTAAATAAACCAATGCCTCGTCTACAGGTCGTGTAATTTCAAAGGACACTGTAGCCGTATCGTCCGATGTCGCAAATGATAAATCATTAGCAGAAATACTAAAATCCTTAATATCTGTTATAACGCTAAAGTCCGCAGCAAATGGCAAAGAAATTTCTGTATAATAGCCATGTGTTTGCGTTGTTTTTTCAAAGACATTTAGCTGTGCCTGTTCTCCTTGTCTCACAGTAAGTGTAGCTTGATTCACTAATAACGATGAAGTCGTTAGTGCAGGCTCTGTTGGTGTAATATAAATATAGCCGAACATTTCATCACCAAACTGAGCATTATCGTTTTTAGAAGCCTGTAATGTCACCGTTATTGTTTCTTGACCATTCGGTGCTAATACAATCGACGGCTTATCCACAGACACAACAGCATCGCCAAAGCCCTTTAAAGTATTAATCGTCACTTGATAACGGCCGCCTAACCCCTTCATATCCTTTACAACAATTTGTCTTTGCACTA
This sequence comes from Metasolibacillus sp. FSL K6-0083, assembly GCF_038630865.1. Classification (NCBI taxonomy): domain Bacteria; kingdom Bacillati; phylum Bacillota; class Bacilli; order Caryophanales; family Caryophanaceae; genus Metasolibacillus; species Metasolibacillus sp. FSL K6-0083. Next base: position 1,886,777 of record NZ_CP152046.1, read on the forward strand.
AAATATTTTGCTCTTTAATAGGTTGTGGGCCAAATGTAACTGTCCCTTTAATATTCGGAACGATTTCATTTGTTTGGTCACGTAAAGCCTCATCCTGCACGTATGCTAGCGCACTTGGGAAAGCTGCATCGTAGGCATTAACGCGTCCAGCCCCTTGCTCAAACACATCATAGCCATCTAAAACCTTTGCTGTATTTGAGAGTGCGACTTTAATATCGAATGGCGACCAAGTTGGATTGGCCTGTTTCATTAATGCAGCAATTCCAGCAATATGAGGTGTTGCCATGGACGTACCCGTTTTCTGTCCGAATATTTGATTGGCAGCTAACGGCTCACCTGTTAGTAAATCATAGGTTGGAACTGTCGATAAAATATTAGTACCCGGCGCTACTACATCTGGCTTAATATCAAAGTTAGGTACAGATGGACCACGCGAGCTAGAATCATTAATTTGGTCATAAGAAATATACGTGTGAATATTAAAACTCACTTTTCCAGCTCCGGTTACTAACGCTTGCTTAATTGCCTGCCCTTTCTCTAATGACATTCCAAATGCTGGGATAAAAATTGGTGATTCCCCTTGAAAGGCATTTGTTAAAGGCCCCGTTGCATTATTATAAATAATTGCCCCAATTGCCCCTTCCGCCTTAGCATTTGCTACTTTGTCAATAAAGCTAATCTCACCTCGTGAAATAAGTGCTATCTTTCCTTCAACATCAATGCCTGTAAAGTTTTCAGGCTTTCCTAGTCCAGGAATATTAACTAAATCATATTCACCGCTCAACAGCTCAGCTATATTAGCCCCTTGCGGCAATGTAATTAATGTTAAATCCTCTGAAAATGTTTGATTCCCTACAGTAACAATTGTAGATACCTCTGTTTGTAATTCTGGCTTTGTTGAGTTCCCTACCGCAATGCCAAGTGGTGCTGTCGCTGGCGTTCCCATTGTGCCGCGCTCTGGACCATCATTCCCAGTCGCAATGACTGATATAACACCTGCTAACATGGCATTATTAATAGCAAATGACCCTGCATCAATTTCTGTATTGGAGCCGCCACCTAATGAAAGGTTAATAACATCCATTCTTTCATTAACTGCGTACTCAATTGCCGCAATAATACCAGACGTTGCGCCACTCCCGTATGCCCCTAACACACGGTAAGAGTAAAGGTCGACTTGCGGAGCGATACCCTTAACACCTAGCTCATTCACACCGATTGCAGCAATTGTACCCGCTACATGCGTGCCATGTGATGTAGCAAATGTACTCCCTCTATCATTTACCTCTCGCGCACTTGGATGACGCTCACTAGGCTTTGTTTCAGAGCCATCATTTTGATTCCTTGGTACTTTGTAAAGAGTTGGATTATCTTGAATAAAGTTTTTACCACCCTTATAAATCGGCTTCAAATCGGGATGGTCAACATCAATTCCTGTATCTAGTACCGCAACTTTAATTCCTTGCCCTTCATAGCCCTTCTCCCATAAACGACCAATACCTAAGAAATCATTTGTGACATTCATCTGCGCATCAATTTGCCCATCTGCCTGAGTCGTTTGCACCTCAGCCGTATATACTTCGACATCCGGCTCAACTAATGTAATCCCTTCTATGCTTAACAGCTTCGACAAATCGCTTGCTCGCACCTCTGCTGCAAAGCCGTTCAACACCGTATCATACGTAGAACCTTGCGTGAAAGAAATATTTTCCCCTACCATTTCCTGCACAACAGCTTCTTGCTGTGTCAAAACGATCTCCTTTGCTACAGACGCATCGGAATTCGAGAAAGTCTTCCCTTGCAACTCTGCAATCCCTTGCTCTAGCGCCACCGGATTTTCTGATAAATGAACGATAACCCCTACCTTTTGACTACCACTCAATCCCTTTAACTCATCATGTAATCTTGGTTTCCCCTGTCGTAGCAGCAATTGCTCTAAAATTGCCTGATTCGCTAATAAAGCACTTTCATCCGAGTTGCTCGAGTCCAACTCATCCGCCGCCACATTCATTGGCGAAAGTAAACTTAAAAACAAAATAAATACAACAAAAATAGCAAAAAAACGATAAACCCCTTTGTTCCCCAAAATCATTCCTCCCATACAAATGAATAGTGCTTCATATTGTAAACAACAAATTAATAGGTTCCCTTCCACCAAAAGGAACCTCATAAACTAGATTTCATCTTATAATTATCTATCAAATTAAGATGAAACGTTTTTTACAATATATTCATAAAGATATAATTCTATGTAATAATCGTCAATCATTTTTCTGATAAAACAAACAATTTAGTTAATTCCAACTATTCTTATTTGTATATTTTAGACCTAAAGACCTCTTTACAGGGAATGAGAGGATGGGAAAACGCTTCCATTTTGAATAATTACAACTTTTATTAAGTGGAGAGAGTAGAGTTCGATTATATGAGAAGGGGCTGGGGCTGTCCAAAAAGCCGTGCATAGCCGGCATTTTGGACGGTAGCGATGATGTTTCACAAAATGTTGATTCATATAAAGTGAACCTTCAATCAGTGGGGGGCTTTGCCCCCCACTGATTGGTGATAGAGGAACACAAGCTAGGATCTTCGCATCCTGCGAAAACGCTTGTGTGACCAACATCGTGTTGGCCTCATTCTTAGTTTTTACAGGCTGTTTGATCCCCCACTTAAACATCTTGTTTTTATCTGCTGTTTTGAAGTGGGGGGTATTACAGCCTGCTCCTGCGATTACTCGTCGCAAACAAATTTGTTAATACGGGATAAACAGAGAACGCCTCTTTTAAAAGTGTGATGAACATTGGCTTTAGCAGCGTTATCCTTCAATAAAAGGGAAGCGATGAAAACATTTATTTCAATGCAGTGTCAAAACAAAATAGACTTTTCGGACAACTTCAGCCCCTGCTTCTATATTAACTATTCACTGCTTGTAGCTGTCGCTCCCCTTCAGCACAGTAAAACATGCTCCGGAAGTAGTCACAATAAATTGTCACTATCATCGTTACAAAAGAGTCGTATCAAAATGACTTTTCAGACAAATTCTTTTCTTCACCAAATCAATAGTTTTCGTTCATTTCAAAATTATTAATACTCTTTTTGCTTATAACGTGGGTCTAATTCAGCAGCCTTTGCAAAATCAGCCTCGGCCTGTTCAAGTTTCCCTAGACTTTTATAAGTAGTACCTCGATTTTTATAAGCCAATGCATATTTAGGATTTAATTCAATTGCCTTTGTATAATCCTCTATTGCCTTATCGTATTTTTTTATTTCTTGATAAACTGCTCCTCGATTATTATAGGCTATTATATATTTGGAATCTAATTCGATTGCTTTAGTATAATCTTCTATAGCTTCTTCGTATTTATCTATATCACGATAAGTAATTCCTCGATTATAATAAGCTGCTGCATATTTTGAGTCTACTTCAATTGCTTTAGTATAGTCTTTCATAGCTTTATCATATTCTTTTGTTATTTTATAGAAAATCCCTCGATTATTATATGCAGTTGCATATTTCGGATCTAACTCAATTGCCTTTGTATAATCCTCTAATGCCTTATCATATTTTTCTAAATCCCGATAAACATTTCCTCGTCCATTGTAGGGTAATGCATATTTAGGATTTAATGTAATCGCCTCTGTATATGCGTCTATTGCTTTTTGGTATTCACCAATATTTTTATATGCATTACCAAGGCTATTATATGCTCCTGTATACCTTGAATCTATTTCAATCGCTGCTAAATACTCATCTATTGCCTTCCGATATTCTTTCAATTCAGTATATACAAGGCCCCTATTAAAATACGCATATTTATAATGAGGATTTAACTTAATTGCCCGTGTATAGTTTTCTAAAGCTTGCTCATAATGTCCTATCGTTTTATAAACAATTCCCAAGCTATTATAAGCATCCACATTTTCCCTATCCAATTCAATTGCTTTAGTATAATTTTCGATAGCCTCCCCATAATCTTTTAAACCTGTATAAATACTTCCGCGCAAATTATAGCTAAAAGCATCATTTATATTTAATTCAATCGCTTTATTAATAGATTGCAGTGCAGCATCAAAATTACCTTCTAAATAGTCAATGCGAGATTTATTTTGATAAGTTATCCAGTTCTCTTTAATGACTAGTTCTTCAACTTTCTCAATCGGTTGCGTATATTTATTATCTTCTAGCATGCTTTTCCTATCAATAATATCAACCATGCCATCCTCTGAAATAACGATTATAACACTTTCATTTTTTAAGTTTTGATAACGTATAGCTGAATTATACCTTGCTCCCCTTGAGCTATTTCCTTTTCCTTCGACTGCGAGCCCATCTAAAATCATACCTACTGCATAACAAGAACCATATATATCTAAATAAATTGCTCCATCAATACTTGTTAAGCGATTAATCAATATCTCTTTTTCCTCTTCAGAATCCATATTCAAAAAATTGATTTTATGAATTTGAATCCCTTGACCAGACAGCCTTTTTATTTCCTTTAATGCCGTTTCAGGCTTTGTTACAACAACTGTTGTTCCTTTCTTCTGCTTAGCAGCAAGCCTTACGATATCAATCATACTGTCTACAACGATACCGTATTCCTTCCCTTCTTCTTCAAGGAACTTTTGAAATGCTCTACTTAGTGATAATTTGAGCTCTTTTTCTGGAAACTCGCTCTCTCTCAAAAATAAGTTTTTATTTTGAAATCCGAATATCAAGCTTTCCTCATAACTCCACCGTATAGCCTCTGTATCTTTAACAGTTGTAGAAATCTCCTCTGAAATAAAATTAATGAAACTGATTTTATAATTAAGCGAATTCAGAAAATCAACAATCAACATTTGCCCTTCTACATTTTGTCGATTTGCTTCACTAAAATTTTTCAACTTACCTAGCCCAAAAATCATTCGATGATTTCCAATGACAAAAATTCCGTCCCCTGAAAGCTCCAAAAGTTTTCGAACAGTTCGATAAGAAGAATAAGGAATTGGTGTTTGCAATTTAACAATAAAATTAATATATTTTTCTTTAATCTTTTCAGAAATTACGATTAATTTAGCAGTGACTTTTGCCCCTTCGTAGTTTAATGTTGATATATTATCTAAGTCCCTCATCAACAGGACACTATCATTTTTTTCATCTTTTTCAATGATATCTAAATTAGATATTATTTCATTAAAAAAACTGCCAGCTATGTAATTCAATCGAATATGCACATCTTCTTTCTTCAGTTCCTCAATTCTCCTAAAAACTCGCTCAAATACCCCTTTCTTTTCCTTAGGGATAATTTCTTTAAAAATAGTATGTATTATAAAATGAATAATTGAATAATCCCTTCTGTTTTGCATAAACTCAGCATATTTATCAGCAAGTCCATAAAACGTAATATTTATCGTATATTCCTTATCCAACACTAGCTTTCCATCATAAAACAACGAAGTATTTAAGGCATTTTCCTCCGCCACTATATCTTCTTCATTTGCTGGTTGAGAAATTACCTTTTTTACCACTTTTTTCTGCCCTTCTTCAAATATTTCTATTTTCGTTTTAATTGCTGAATCAATCGCATTCATATAATCATCTATCAAATCTTTAATTTCGTCTTTAAAAATAGCTAAATTACTCAATGTATTGCCCCCATTTTAAAAGAAATTTTGCGTATTAATTACATTATGTTCATACATGTACTCTATATATGAATCTCTAATACTACGCTACCATCTACCTATTATTCTGTATAAAATGTCCACAATACTTGACACTAAATCCAAAGCAAATATAACGGCATAGGGCCTTCTGAAAAAGACATTTTTAAAGGTTTCTTTGCGATAAATTTATTATGAATTACTGCATATTAGGTAAGTGAAGGCTATAAAATATGTTAGCTTTTAGTGACTTCAAAGAAAATGCCGCTTTTCTCATTATTAATTTTCTCTACATGGAAGTGTAGCCTCTCTAAAAGCTCAATACATTGCTTTTGTTTATTTTTCATATTGAAATATCCTAAATACTCTATAATTTTTTCTAACTCATGAGTAGAATGGTCTTTATTTGTACATGCACAAATAACCTCATAGAAAAATTTTCTCATGGTCTGGTAATACATATCATTCTGTAAAGGTTCAGCCAGCAACTCATACTCTTCAAAATACTTAAGAGCAAATGCGAAATCAAAATCAAGTAATCCTTTATTAATAATATTTAGCAACAACATTGAATACTCATTTCTATACCTTCTTAACAATTGAAACTTAACTATTGTATTTTTTACACGCTTAAAAACAATATTAATTAGCTCCTTTGTAAAATAATCAATTGAGTTAGAAAAAAGCATTATTTCATAATATCCCCAAGAATCACAATTCGCTAAGTAATCACTTAATTTCGCAAACTCTATAGACTGTGGCTTACCTTCTAATATATTAAGCATATTTTGCACCATTATTTCATAATGTTGGTACTTAATATTATTTGTTCTCTCATGTTCGTTATTCAACTTTTTTATCAATAGCTTCAAACCGTCTATGTCTTTTTTATAAAAAGTTAATGCTATATTACTAAATAAATGAAATTCCATACTTTCTTTTTGTGTTAATGCTACATAAAACTCATCTAAAGAAAGATTTAAACGATCCAGCAACATGAAAAATTTACTAACTGTAGTATCGCTTTCTCCTTTTTCAAACTTACTTCGAGCTTGTCGCGATAAAAGCCCTCCATAAAGTGCTTCCGATGATATTTTTTTAGATAATCTTATTTTTCTTATTGTTTGACCAACACTATCCACCTAAAATCATACCTCCAATAATTTATGTCAACAATACTTTACATAAAATCATAATACAAAAATTATCCATATATTAAAAGTATAAAAACTTTTAGGAGGAACGATAACTATGCTACAAGTTTTCTTAGCTATTTGGGACGTTATTGGAGGAATTTAAAAATATTTTTATCCAGCATTTATTAAATAGTTTTAACGTGTTAATCATATTAAGCTAATCGCTATGAATATCCTAATTTTTGAGTATTTGTTATGAGATGAATGAAATAAGACACTTTTTTGCTCTTTCTAAACAAAAAAATGTCTTATTTCTATCCTATTTATTTAACAGCGCGTAAAATAATATCAATCACTATCTGCTGTTCTTCCACAGTCATTTTGCTATCTGATGGTAAGCAAATTCCGTTAGCAAATAATTCCTCACTAACAACCCGTGCATCACTATGCGGATAAAACTTACATTCTTCAAACAATGGTTGCATATGCAGAGGCTTCCAAACTGGTCGTGACTCGATGTTTGCCGCATTTAGTGAATCTATTAGTTCATAAGGTGTTATTTTAAGTTTTTCAGCATCTAATGTCATTGTTGACAACCAACGATTCGAGAATGTTCCTTCTAATTCTGGCATCATTGTAATACCATCTACATCTTTAAAAGTAGCTTCATAACGGTCAAAAATAGCACGTTTCTGGGAAATTCTCTCATCAAGTACTTCAAGCTGCCCTCGTCCAATTCCGGCAACAATATTACTCATACGGTAATTGTAGCCAACAACACTGTGCTGATAATGCTTTGCCGCATCACGGGCTTGTGTTGCCAAATAACGAGAACGTGCAATAAGCTCATCGTCATCTGATACAAGCATACCTCCACCAGATGTTGTAATGATTTTATTTCCGTTAAATGAATAAACACCTAGCTTACCAAATGTCCCACTATGTTTCCCATTGTATAGAGAGCCTAGTGATTCTGCTGCATCTTCAACTACTGAAACGCCATATTCATTGCATAACGCCATCAGTTCATCCATACGTGCACTTTGACCATATAAATTAACGATGATAACAGCTTTCGGTAATGTATTCGTAGCCTTCGATTCATGTAACGCGCGTTCTAATGCTTGTGGAGACATGTTCCAAGTTGTTTCTTCTGAATCGATAAAAACAGGTTCAGCACCTAAATAAAGAATAGGGTTAGCGCTTGCAATAAATGTTAAATCTGAACAAAATACTGTATCTCCAGCTTTTACACCTAATAAATCTAAAGCTAAATGGATTGCTCCCGTACCAGAGCTTGTAGCAGATGCACCTCTTACATTCACATATGAAGCTAATTCTTTTTCAAAACCATCAACATTCGCCCCCAAAGGCGCAATCCAATTCGTATCGAATGCTTCTTGAATATATTTTTGCTCAGTTCCGCCCATGTGGGGAGAGGATAATAGTATGCGATTAGTCATTCAAAGTCCTTCTTTCTTTAATAATCTTCGCAGGTACTCCAACTGCCGTAACATAGTCAGGTATATTATCAATCACTGCACTTCCTGCACCAATCATCGTCCATTTTCCAATTTGTATTGTTGGATTAACAGAAGATCGGGCACCTACCTGTGTGCCTTCTTGTACGGAAACACCGCCTGTTAAAACAGCACTTGGTGAAATATGTGCAAAGCTTTGCACTATGCAATCATGCTCTACTATACAGCCCGTATTTAAAATAACGTGATTTCCAATTATACTATCCGCATTGACAACAACATTAGGCATAACAACCGTCCCATAACCAAAAGTTGCAGATGAGCTGATAATAGCACTTGGATGAATTACTGTACCGTATCGCTCTTTTGCTAATTGTAGGCGTTCAGTTATTTTTCGACGAGCCGCATTATGACCAACAGCAATAATAATTTTTGTTTTCTCATCAAGCAAATCTGAAATTGCAGAAATTGGCCCCTTCATACAAGCCCTCTCTTTAAAAACAGATTCATATTTATCATCTAGCTTTGCAATTACTTGATGATTGTTTGCTCGAATACAGTCCTCTATCACTTTGCTATGACCGCTATCACCGATTAAAATATAACGCATGATTTACATGCCTCCTGTCTATTTCGAGCCTGTAAATTTCTCCATTGTTGCTTGACCTTCTTGTGAAATACCTTCACTGATGAATACTTTTTTCACTGTTAAAAATAGTATTTTCATATCTAACCAAAAAGATTGATTTTCTACATACCACACATCATATTCAAACTTCTGCTCCCATGAAATGGCATTGCGCCCGTTTACTTGTGCCCATCCGGTAATTCCAGGTCGTACTTCATGACGCCGTGCTTGACGCTCGTTATATAAAGGTAAATATTCGACTAGTAAGGGACGTGGACCGACGAAACTCATATCTCCTTTTAGTACATTCCATAGCTGCGGCAGTTCATCTAAGCTTAATTTTCTTAATAGTTTACCAAATGAAGTTAGCCGCTCGACATCTGGTAACAATTCACCATCTTCATTTCGTTGGTTTGTCATTGTGCGGAATTTATAGACGTGAAATATTTTGCCATTTAGTCCTGGGCGTGGTTGTGTGAAGATGGCTGGTGAACCTAATTTCATGCACACCAACATCCATGTAATCATAATGGGTACGCTTAGCAAAACAAGCATACATAAGCTAATAACAAAATCAAAAATTCTTTTCATTTATACGTACCCCTTAATTGATTGATACCAGCGCCACGAATCTACACACATATCCTCTAATTGATACTGTGCTTTCCAATTAAGCATGTTTTCAGCCTTTTGCACATCTGCAATACTAATGACAATATCTCCCTCACGTCGATTTATAATTTCATATGGGACCTTTTCGCCTGTTACAATTTCAAATGTTCGAAGTAAGCTTAATACAGAGTATCCTACACCCGTTCCAATATTAAATGCTTCACAACCTGTATGTTGCTCCACATATTGCAATGCTTTCACATGCCCCTTTGCTAAATCCATAATATGAATGAAATCTCGAATACAGCTTCCATCGAGGGTTTCATAATCTCCTCCAAATATTTGTAGCTTCGCACTTTCACCACTTGCAACTTTTAAAACATGAGGCATTAAATTATTAGGCGTATCATAAGGCATTTCTCCCAATAATCCACTTGTATGTGCCCCTATGGGATTGAAGTAGCGCATTAAAGCCACACTCCATTCTGTATTTGCCTCGACTAGATCCCGTAAAATCTCTTCTAACATAAGCTTTGAACGTCCATAAGGGTTAGGTGCTGAAAGTGGTAAGTTCTCTGTCAATGGCGGTATGGAAGTATCACCATATACCGTGGCTGAAGAGCTGAATACGAGCTTTTTCACAGCAAATTCCTGCATGACATCTAGTAAATTCAATGTACTAAAAAGATTATTTTGATAATATAATAACGGCTGTTTTACTGATTCGCCAACAGATTTATAACCTGCAAAATGTATAACTGCCGAAATACTAAATTGTTGAAATACTTTTCTTATTGCAGTTTTATCTAACATTTCAACTTTGATAAAAGACACTTTTTTGTGTGTCACCATTTCAATGCGATTCACTACATCAATTGTAGATTTTGATAAATTATCAATGATGACGCATTCATGTCCTTGGTTAATAAGTTCAACTACTGTATGACTACCAATAAAGCCTAGACCACCTGTTACTAAAATTGTCAAGCCTCCACCTACTTTACTAATTGATTATAAATCACCGCATATTCTTCTAATACATTATTTAACAAAAATGGTTCAACTAGATCTTTAGCACGCATGCCCATCAGTTCTCTTGCACTCTTTCCACTAAGCTCATAAAATGCTGTGACTAACTGCCCATTATCACCATTGTTCACAACAAAGCCACTTTCATTTGATTTTACTAAATCACGTAAACCACGTGTATTTGTCACAACACATGGAATCTCAGCTGCCATCGCTTCCATAATACTTTTAGGTAAACCTTCGCGATGTGACAGAAGTGCAACAATATCTGTTATTTGTAATAGCTTTGGTACATCTCGTCGATACCCTAAAAAATGTATATCTTTCAGCTCTTCATTTTTTACATAATCTTTTAATTGCTCTTCCTTATCTCCTGAACCGATAATTAATAACTCAAATTGAGGGGTGTGATCTTTAATTTTCCGCCAATTATTCAATAAAAATTGATGATTTTTATTATCATTCAACTCCGCAACATAAGCAACGGTAATTGCGTCATCAGCCAATCCAAGTTGTCTACGTAATTGTTGTTGCTGCTCTTTTGAAAATTGAGTTTCTGCAAACTCAACGCCAACTCCATGAACAAATGAAACTTTATCCTTTGGCAATAGCTTCTGTGCATTATGAAAGTCTTCCTCATTAATTGTAATTAAATGATCTGTCCATTTTGCAGCAATTTTTTCTGCTGGATAATAGATAAGCCAATTTTGTTTTGGAGCACCTTTATAAAAATGGAATCCATGTGCCGTATAAACAATTTTCCCATGTCTACTTTTGCGGAAGGCACCCCTCGTTAATAAAGCAGCAACAGGTGTATGGACATGTACTAGGTCAAAGCGCTCCTGTACAAATAATTGCTGCAACTTTCGATAGGCTATGATATTTTGAAGACTTAAAGGACCTCTGGAAAATGGAATATCAATGCATGTGACATTCAACTTCTCTAAGTTTTGTTTTTCTAAATTCTGTTCATCTTCTCCAGCACCAGCCGCATACACTTTATAGCCAAGTTGTTGGAAATATTGGATATATGGGATATGAAATGCAGTTAAGTGGCGATAAACAGAAGCTACGAATAGTATTTTCATATGATATTTGCCTCTCTACTTGATTAGTTCGTTGCTGATTCAATATAACGCTTTCCAAATAAAATATCGTATTGCAATATTTGATATTGCTCCTCTAAAGGCAGTAAGCTCTCTGGTGTTTCTTGGCTTAATTGCCCTTCTCTTGTTTTCTTCACTGTAGCCGTATAGACAGGTAACTGCTTAGAAAATTGATGTGTAAATTCAAATAGTGCTGGTTTTTGTAATCCAGCCATTTCTAAAATTTCCCCACCTAAAAACGATGTACTAATAGCCCCTAACTTTCGGTTCTCCTTGCCTATGTTATTCCACATGATTAATGGTGTTTCTTTCATTTTCAGCGTATCTTGTAATGACCAGTCAATGGAACTATGAAGATATCCCGTTTCTGTATAGACCTTATATTCCTCACCTAACAATGGTAGGTGGTCTCCAAAAAATACAACGATGGTTGGTTCATTTAAATCAATTAAATAATTGACTAAGCTCCCTAACTCATTGTCTGCATCAACAAGACCTGTAACATACGTGTTTAGCATTGTTGTTGTTTCTTCACTATAATCCCCTGAAACTTGTAGTGTTGTATCCTCATAGCGATGGTCATAGTAAGATCCATGGTTTTGCATTGTCACCGCATAAATAAACACAGGTTCTTCATTTCCTTCTACTTCTTTAATAATTTCCTTTGTAATTTCATTATCTGCAACATAAAAGCCTTTATTTTGCGCATCGGGCATTTCTGTCACAGATGTGAAATGATCAAACCCCATATGTTTATAGACATTTTCTCGATCCCAAAACCACTTGAAATATGTATGAATCGCGATAGAGCGATAACCTTCAGCACTTAATATACTTGCTAATGATGGTGTTTCTCTTTTTACATATTGTTGATAGGCGATAGAACCAGCAGGTAATAAGTTCATTGATAACCCAGTTAAAACTTCAAACTCCACATTTGCTGTTCCTCCCCCAAATTGTGGAGATGCAATTGTACCTACTTGTAGGTTATGCGCATTTGGTATGTATTTTTCTTGTGCTAACGTTTCATCTAAATGACCAATATCCCAAAATGCTTCACTCATAATGACAATAATATTGGGCTTTTGCATTGTCACGCTTTGTTGTATTTGCTTTTCTTCATATTGCTGGACTATCTTTCCAACCTCTGTACTATTATAATTATTTGGCTTATCAATTAAAACACTCGGCATGTTTAATATAAATCCTAACACCAAACCGTTAGTGCTTTGATTTATTTTCTGATCCCACTCTATTACATGGATAGTATGTTTATTGAAAATTTGACCAACAAAATTATCTTTGAAATTACCAATGAATATGATTATGATAATCGAGAGTGTCGCTACGATAAGTCTCCCTTTTAAGGGAAGAGAAGAACCTTCTGTCTTTTTAGCTAGTACATAAACAAAAAGAATATATACAATAAGTACACCTAAAACCACAAAAATATTCAATTGTTTATAAATCACTGGAAATAAATTCACTAATTGTTTAATAAAAAACAAATCCCAAGGCAATACAGGCTCATTAAGCATTTTTAACTTCTCATTATCAACAATTACCCAAAACACCATAAACATCGCACTACTCAAACAAACAATATATACATTTTTAGTAAAGAAAAATAAAATAGATTGACTACATAATATAATAAAATAAGTAATAAAAAAGTGAACAGGTCTATCTACTCCCCACTGGAGCGCTGACTGTATTCCCTCTTGTTTTATTGTTTCAATACTTATAATTACTAGGAATGGGATTGTAAAATAAAACACCCAACTTGCATATTTTTTTATATTCATTTATTTAAATAGCCTTTCTTTTTTGATAAACACTCTCGCCAAATTGTTTTGCGAAAATAATTATTAACGGGAGCCATCCGACAATTCTTAAACGTGAGCCTGTTCCAAAATTATCGTTTGAAATACTAATTAATAAAAACCAAACTATAGCTTGTATACATAAAAAAAACTCATCTTTAGAAAAAGTCTTTACTTTTCTAAGCAAATAAACAGTGATGAAGAAAAATAGCGAACCTTCTGTCACCATAATAATAAACGTAGAACCACCTGTTACTTGCCATGGCAATGGACCAAAAAAATTGCTAATTAAACTATAAAAATAGTTTACATAAAAGAGAATAACATTTGGTTGATCAAGAGAAATGCCCATTTGGCTTCCCCCCATCTCTAGCCCTAATTGTCGGTATTTTAAAACATCTGAAAAAGAGAGCCCAATGACAGGGACTTGCACATTTCGAAATAATATATAAAACACAGATAGACCAACAAATAAAATGCCACCAACCTTCAGTAGATTAACATTTTTTCGACTCAACACGTTTAATATTAAAGTAATGCTAGCAGCAATTAAAAAACTAAGAAGCGCATACTTACGATATCCCCCAAGCATTAACATACTAAAGATTAATAAAACACCACTAATTAGTTTGGGCCATCTTCCTTTTTCAATGTAAAGTACAATAAATAAATAACAGCTCCAAAGGAAAAAAGCGTAAATCCATACATCGCGATAAATTGACAATGTAGAATTCAGTAGAAGGCTTGGATAAACGGATAATAGAGCTACTAACAAAGAGGCAGAAATATGAAATGCTTTAGGTGATGTTATTTTTTTTAAAATGAGCAATGCTAATGCTATTAATAAAATACTTCCTGTAAAATTAAAAATTCTTAATAACATGACATTGTCAGTATGAAATACTTTCAAAATAGCACCTAAAATCCAAATATGGATGGATGTATACACATATGGCTCACCATTAATAAATTTTAACGCTTGCTCATAATAAAATTGCCCATCATCTCCACCACCAAATATAGGTAATGCTAATCCTTGGTACCCGCTACTGTAACTCATATAATAAATAATTACAGATAAAAGGAAATATAAAATGCTGTAACTGACAACATAAAGATACGTTTGTATTTTCATTCGTTATTCCCCCTATGAATTAGTACAGCATTTTTTGGTATTCATTTTCCATGAAATTAGTTGTATATGTTTGATACACCGTATGCCATAGTTCCTTTGAATGGTCATTTTTCAGTTCAATTGCTTGTTTCTCCAATGGTAAATTCAAAAAATTTGCTAAAGAAGCAGCTCCTTCTGCAATCACATACCCTGTATCACCTTCCACAACCTTCTCTGCCAGCAAAGTCCCTTCATTTGTCAATAAAGCCTTCCCTAAAAACAAGCCTTCATAATATTTATTAGGTGCAGCAAAGCGATGAACGGGATTGGATAAGTAATAAAAAGCAGCAATCAAATCGCAACATCTCATAATATTAAGCCCCGTATTATGATCAACCTTACCCCAATAAATAATATTTTCATATTGCTCTGCATAGTTCATTACTTCATTTTGCAGTAGACCATAACCTGCAATATTCAAACAAACGTTAGAATTTTCTGCTACACTACAAAGTAAATGTTCAATTCCACGGTTTCGATCAAAAACACCTACATAGCTAATAACTTTTGTAAACTGCTGACGCTGTACAGCGATCTTTTCTGCTATGAAAGTATCTTCCTGTAAATAAATATCAGGAATATTCGGAAGCACCACACTTGGTCTTCTCGCATCCTTACGAACTTGATTCATTCGATATTCTTCACAAATAATTGTAAAATCACTCTTTTTAAAAATTCTATTTTCAACGATAGATAATATTTTACCTAGAATACTTTTGCTGTTTTCTGAAGAAACCCAATCAAAGACATCAAAAATAATTTTCTTTTTTACTAGTGATTTTATAAAAAATGCAGGTATAGCTGTATCTAAATCACAAGCATGGATTACTTGATAATGCTGGCGGTTTTTCCATAGTTGCTTAACAACAAATTGAAACCATCTAATTTTCCTTGGTATATTTTTTATGCCCAAACCAAATGCGGCTGGATAGTTGAAATATATATAATTTTCCTTCTCTAAAATACCTTCACTACGGTTCCAAGCAATAACTTTATAACGTTGCTGCGTTTTTTCAAGGTAATTAATATATTTCTGTAATCTTGGATCAGGATTTGCATCATTACTCCGAATTAAAATAATCATTGTTCAATCCCTTTACTTTTAATAAATTTCATACAATATATGAATGTTAAGATGAATAGAATAGCTTCTGAAATTATCGTTGTTAAAATAACCCCTTTTAGTCCCATTGTAGAAATCAGTGAAATATTTAAAATTAGACTAATGATAAACACAATGAAAAATATTCGCACTTTAATATGAATTTGGTTTTCCGTATTCATAATCGCGTCACTCACTGCCTGAATATATCGCAGTGGAATAATAATTAACAGCATCATTAGCATCGTTGCTGCTTGTTCAAATTTCTCACCAAACAATAAATAAATTAACAACTCGCTGAGTGGCAAAAGCACGAGTGCAATACAAGCCCCTAATAGCAACATCCATTTACTACCGTTAATAAATAAAGAAATCACTTTTATCACATCATTTTTAATCCAAAAATGCAACCTTGGATTGAATAGCTGACTAAGGATAATTGTTGGAACAATGAATGTTAAACTTATAATAGTGAATGCTGCGTTATATAAACCTACCGCTTCTTCACTTAAAAAGACATTGATAAAAATAATATTGCTTTGATAAAAACCATAATAGAAAAAGGCAAGTAAAGCATAAGGCATAACACCTTGGAAAATAATTTTGTATAAGTGTTGTTCATTTAAAAGTTGATACTCACCTTCAGGGATAGCAAGGTCCATTTTAAAATAGCGCTTCAAATGCGTATAATAGTAAGCAATACCAACTATAGATAGAGCGCTTAATACATAGCCAACCCAATAAATGCTTCCTTCTACAAACAAGGAAACAGTCGCTGCTAGTAATCTTGTCGTATACAAAACGAGATTAATTATCACAATTCGCTTATAATTCGCTTCGATTTGATAAACGGTTAACGTTAACGGCAAAAGCCCCTGCAATATAATATTTGGGATAATAATCATTAAAAACACAGTTGTAAGATTGCCTAAAAAATCACCTGTATATGTAATCCCCATTACGACAGCTAGAAAAATTAGGCTAATCGGCAGCAATTTCAGCCATACTTGAGCAATTTTATAAGCATGCCGCCCATATTGCCCAAACGATTTTAAAATAAATTCAGATGCCCCGCAAGAAATAAACAGCGCTAGAAAATTAATAAAATTAAATGCACTAATAACCGCACCATATTCATCTATGCTCAAATTTCTTGCCATTATAACTTGCATAATGAGCATGATGAGCATATTAATAGCCGTTCCTAAAAAAAGAATAAGCCCATCTTTCATTAATATTTTTTTCATCGTTTCACGCTCTTTAAATTATCAATGTTATTATTAGCGATTTGTATAAGCAGTTGTTTTACTTCTTCAATCTCTTCTACTTGAATTTTATTTAAAAGCATGTCTAATTGTTCACCGCTTATTGGCTTGGCACGTCCAATATGAATTCCTGGGAACACATGCTCTTCTTGAATCTCCTCTTCATTTAACAATTCCTCGAACATTTTTTCTCCTGGACGTAAACCACTAAATTCAATTTTAATTTCTTCTTCTGTAAAACCAGAGAGCTGGATTAAATTGCTTGCTAAATCAACAATTCGCACAGGTTCTCCCATATCTAATACAAAAATCTCACCATTTCCCCCCAATGTACCTGCTTGCAGCACAAGGCGTGAGGCTTCTGGGATAGTCATGAAATAGCGCGTCATATCTGGGTGTGTAACGGTTACAGGTCCACCGAGTGCAATTTGTTTTTTAAAAAGAGGAATGACTGAGCCTCGCGAACCTAGTACATTCCCGAAACGTACCGCCGCAAATTTTGTTGTACTTTTCTTCGCCAAGTTTTGCACAACCATCTCTGCCATGCGTTTTGTTGCCCCCATAATATTTGGCGGGTTTACGGCTTTATCTGTTGAAATCATGACAAAGTTTTTCACAGCAAATTGATGAGCAGCCTCAGCAACATTTTTAGTACCGAAAATATTGTTTTTTATCGCTTCTGTTGGATTGTATTCCATCAGCGGTACATGTTTATGGGCTGCTGCATGATAAATAACATCCGGTTTATATTGCTCAATTACTTCAAAAATACGTGCTCGATCTTGAATATCTGCAATAATTGGCACTAATATTGTGCCTGTACTGCGCTGTAAAAGTTCCATATGAATTGTATAAATTGAATTTTCTCCATGCCCTAACAAAATGAGCTGCTTTGGCTGAAAATTCATCACTTGACGACATATTTCTGAACCAATTGAACCGCCTGCACCTGTCACTAGTATAATTTTGTCTGTTAACTTATTCGAAATAGCTACCATATCAAGCTTTACTTCATCTCGTCCAAGTAAATCTTCAATATATACCTCTTTCATTTCATTGACAGCTACTTTCCCTGTCATAATATCTTCAATTGAAGGCATAACTTTTACCGGCAAATTTGTTTTTGCGCAATTTTTATAAATACTTTGAATGCCTACACGACCTAGCGAAGGAATTGCAATAATAATTTCCTCAATACCATGTTTGACAACAAGTTTGGCAATATCCTTCGTTGTGCCTGACACCGTTACATCCATTACCTTTAATTGTTGCTTATGAGGATCATCATCTACAAAAATAACAGGCAATCGATCTGGTTTTAACGCATATTTCAAATTACGTGCTAACATCGTGCCACCTTGACCTGCCCCAACGATTAAAACACGTTTTAAGTTAGGTGTACTGCGAAAAGATTCTTGATCATTCAAAACTCGCAATACAAAACGTGAACCACCAATCATAATAATATGTAGCATCCATGTCACTGTCATAACACGAATATACACATCATGTACGAGAATGTATTGAATACAACTAGCCGTTGCGATAGAAATCGTAACGGCGTAGCTAATTGTCAATAATTCTCTTACAGAAGCAACACTCCACATGCGATCATATAAATGGAAGAAATACGCTGCAATATGATGACTGACAAGCAATGTACCCGCACTTAACACAATCATCGGATCTGCATACACACTAATAAAAGGGTGTAGTAGCCAATAACTCATAAAAATAGCTGAAATGACAATTACCGAGTCAATTATGAAAAATAGCATGTATCTCATTTTATAGCTCATATGAAGTAAACCTCACTTAATTTCTATTTCATCGGACTGCTATTTTTCCAATAGTAGCGGAAAAACACTGCCCCTACACTAACCATCAACCCTAAAATAGCTGCAATCGCAATATTGATTGCTTTATTCGGAGAAATTGGTTTCTTCTCCAATGTTGGCTCCGTTACTGTACGTACATGCGAATCAATAGAGAAGTTTTCTAAACCTAACTGAATCTCTTGAAAATTCGCCAATGCTTTACGATACTCTGCAGACTTTGTTTGGATTTGTGTCTGCAGTTGCAGCAACTGATTTTGTAATTGCCCATCTATACTTGCAAATGCTTCTGTCTGTTCATCGGAAATTTGCAAAGCGATTTCTGAATTAAGCACTGTTTGCATAATTAATACTTTTGGTAGATCATTTGCCTGTACAGTTTGATTATAGACTTCAATCGTTGCTTCAACTTCCTTAGAAAGAGTTTGTACTTGCTCCTCATAGCTTTGTTCAATTGTCATATAATGCTGACGAACAACCTTACTCATCTTATCTTTAGTTGTCATAACAAGAATTTGCATTTGTTGTTGTGCTTCTGCCGCTGTACGTGCCTTGTAGCTCAATTGCACATAATTGTTCAATGGGTCATTATCTACAATTGTCGTTAAATTGCGCAAATCAAATTCTGCCTTAATACCAGCCTGCTGAAAAGCTTGCTCCATTAACTCTTGATTTTTAACTCGCTCTACATAAGTATTTGGCATGAATTCAGCGGATAAATAGCTTGCCATGACATTCGAATCATTCGCTGTAATTCCTACAACCTGTATAACTGCGCTCGACTCATACTTTTCATTTATGACAAACCAACTTAAAATACCTGCAACTAACATAAAGGCAATCGTCGTACTTGCAATAACGACCTTCCCTTTCAATAAAATATCAACTAATTGTCGAAGTTCAATTGTTTCTGACATCTTCGCTCTCCTTACTTTGTAGCGTCATACCTATCATCATTCCAGCCAAAACAAATGCCACTGTTGTAAGGCTTGGTAAGCTATCATTAAATAACGCTTGTACTAAATATGCGCACCATGCAGCACCAAGAATAAAGATTGGCGCATTTTTAATTTTTACAGCAACCTTTATTGCACTAATAATAGAAGAAATGACGATGGCAAGTAAGCTAATGAGACCGATAAAGCCAGTTCCATACAATAAGCTCATATATAAACTATGCGCCTTATCAGTAATAATATCCTCTGACCCTAATCCCCCACGTGCATCAATAGTATAATGTGGGAAATTATACATTAGGCTATCTAGACCATAACCAAACAATGGCTTGTCCTTCACTAAATCAAAGGTTTTTTCCCAAATATAAAGTCGCCCAGATCCACTTGCTGTAGCTGACTCAGGTAAAACTGGCAATTCAAACACATCTGCTGCATAAGCTTTATTTGTTAATAAATAATTGAAGTTCATCTGTGATGAAGTAACCACCTCTGTCTGCTTTTCTGCATAAGGATTTGATTTAATAAAAATACCAATTGTCTCTTCCCAAACAACAGGTGAATGACTTGCCAGTACATGTAAAACCGGCGCTGTCAACAAAAGAAAAGCAGCAAGTACGATTGCAACTTGCTTTTTTGACGTGACCATAATTAATGCCGCTACTAAAAATGGCAGTAAAACAAGAAATGCTAAAAAGCCACTTGATGAAATCGACATGAATATCATTGCCATTGAAGCAAGAGCAATCACTAAATGGCCGATACGTTGCACTGTATTTTTTTCATATAGAGCGGCTCCTAAAAATAACACCGCCATAATGCCAAACATACCACTCATATAATTCCATTGATTCAATGTTCCGACTAATGTAGAACCTGCACTTAAATTAGCCCCCTCTGGTAAGAAAAGAGAAACTAAATTTTGTATTTTAGTATATTGCAATAAATCTTTACCATAAAAATTCATTGTCATGATAAATAAATTGATCAATACAAAAGGGTATAGCGAAAATAGAATCGCTTTGATTGCCTGTTTTGGATAGTTTATATTTATCGCAATAAAGAATAATGCAATATAGCATAACCAGCTAACTGCACCATCTGTACGATTGTAATGTCCGTTTAAAGCAATTGTAATACTCGGAGAAAGAATAGTAGAAATTACAATAACAAACGAAAAAATAACTAAAAAATAATTAATTACTGTTTTACGAATTGTCCCGCCCATAAAAAGAATTTTAGCGATTAGTAATAAACTTGATATAAATGTAATCGCAATAATAACAAGCGATTTATAATATGTAAATAAATCACCTAAATATCCTGATGATAGCTCACTATTGGTAGAAATAATTGGACTTGTAATTTCCACTACTTTTGCCATAACGATTAATGGCATAAAGCCAATCAATACTAATAACAAACGGAAAATCCATTTATCTACGCTTTTACGTGATAGCGCATTTTCTTTATCATCAGCAACTGTTTGTTTATTTAATTGTTCATAAAATGAAGCCATTGCTTATTTACCTCCTTGCTTTTCTTCAATATCCGCTAGCAATTCCTGTACATGCTCCTGATATGTTGGATAATCCTCTGGAGCCCATTCGGCTTGTTGACACTTTTCCAATACTTTTTGTGCTGCCTCATAATTTTCTGCATGAACCAGCACTTCAGCAAATTGCAGCATAAAAATAGCATCTTCCACTTTATATGGGTTAATATCTAACGTTTTTTGCAAATGGACTGCTGCTGCTACAAATTCTTCATTCCCCGCCGCTATCATACCTGATATATAATTAACAATCTCTGCATTTGGCTGTTTTTTTAATAGTTCCTCAGCTAATGGTGCCGCTTCAGCAAACTGCTGTTGGCTATATAATTGTATAACTTGACTATATAATGCCTCATTATTGGCAAACTGCTCATCTTGTTTTTTTGCCATCACTTTAGCTACTAATAAACCTATCGCGATGATGATAATCACTGCAATCAGTATCAATTTTCTTGTAGATTCCTTTATGATCATTGTTCTCAATCCTTTTACTTGATTTATGAATAACATTCCTATTGTACACTATTTTGAAAGTATTTGTTTAGGTTTTTATAGAAATGTAATATGGTTGAAATATTGCTTAAATAGATAAACGGCAGTAGTATTATTTTTGAAAGGAGGAAGTTTTATGACGACTACTATTTTATTAGGCCATGCGATAGAAAAATTTTTAAACCAGCTTTCACTGAGACAATATAGCAAGCAAACACTACATGGCTATGCAATCGATTTGAAGCAACTACATGCCTTTCTAACAAATGTCACAAATGGACCTGTACTGTTAGATGAAATAACGACAGAACACCTCGAAAGCTTCCAAAAGCAATTACTTGAACAACCCTATTCTCCCGCCACTGTTAATCGCAAAATAAATAGTGTAAGAAGTCTTTTTAATTGGGTTACTTCTAAAAAAATGATCCGTAATAACTGTGCGGTTTCCCTTTATTTATTACGGATTCCCTGCACTGAAAGATATTACTTAACTGCAAATAGCATCGAACAATTTTTACAATATATTGCCCATCCTACCGTTCAAATTATTGCCCAATTCATTATCAATACAGGTTTGCGTATTAATGAATGTATACAATTACGACTAAATGATATAGATTTTGAGCAACGTCTTGTGCATGTAGTCAATGGCAAAGGCAAAAAATCTCGTATCGTTCCTATGAATTCGCGCACCTATTATTTAATCTGTTACTATGTATCAACGATTCGCCCACAGCATACTAAATCGCTTTATTTATTTGCATTAGAAAAGACAGGGTCCATATCCCCTCAATACATTAACCAAGTATTTAAAGAAGCAAGTATACAAATGAATTCCCCACAATTAATTACTTGCCATATTTTACGTCACACGTTTGCGTCAAATTTAGTAAAACAAAATATTCATATATCCATTATTCAAAAGCTACTCGGTCACGCAAATGTTCGCTCAACTTCAATTTATATGCATGCAGATTTACAGCAATTGAAAAATGCAGTTGAACACTTAAATTAAAAAGGAGACATTGCTATGGATCAAAAGACAACCTTCATCTTACAACAATTAGCAGAAGGAAAAACACGACAAAATATAGCAAAAACACTGAATATTCAATGGAAGTCCTTAGATATTTACATGCGTAGACGCGGTTTTCGTTGGCAATCTAAACAACAAACTTATATCCTTGCCCGTGAGCAATATCCAACCTCTAAAGTACAATCAATCATTAAACATTTATCTACTAAAAATCCTGACTTTAAAAAAATATCTGAAAAACATGGTTTTCACAGCATGCAGGAAATGGGCACATATATGCAACAACAAGGTTATATATGGCACCCAGAGTTAAACAACTACTATCTCTTTACGAAACACCCATCAGTAGCTCCACAATTAACAGAAGCCGCCTTCTTGAACTATTTAATTACAAACCAACAAGCTTTAATCAAACTCGTCACAAACGCCAACATCACTTCTCAAACTATCACGACAAATGATCTAAACATCGCCTTAACAACCAATTTATACAATGCCCTTATCCAAGCATGCCAAAAGCAAAGCCTAACACCCCAAGCAATCATCGAACTTGCCTTGAAAGAATATTTGCAGCAACAATAAAGGTAATTAACAATACTACTGTTGAAGTAACATTTGCTGACGACATCGCTGATATCAAAGCATTAGACTTCAAAATCTCTGGTTTAGAAGTATCAAATGCAGTAGTAAAACAATCTGACCGTAAAACTGTAGTATTAACAACTTCAGCTCAAACAGCTGGCACAGAATATACTGTAACAGTAAACGGTGACGAAGTGGGTAAATTTGTAGGTGTTTCTGCAGTAATCCCAACTAAAGTAGAATTAGTAGCACCATCTGTACAAGGTAAACTTGGTCAACAAGTATCTGTACAAGCAAAAGTAACAGTTGCTGACGGTCAATCTAAAGCGGGTATCCCTGTAACATTCTCAGTTCCAGGTAACACGAACGATGGCGTTAAACCAACAGTTGTAGGCGAAGCATTTACAGATGAAAACGGTGTAGCAACTTACACTTATACTCGTTATGCAGCAACTACTGACGCTGTAACAGCATACGCAACTGGTGACCGTTCTAAATTTGCAGTAGGTTATGTATTCTGGGGCGTTGATACAATCGTATCAATTACAGAAGTAACTGAAGGCGCAACAATCAACAACGGTGCTAACAAAACTTACAAAGTTACTTATAAAAACCCAACAACTGGTAAACCAGAAGCGAACAAAACATTCAATGTTTCTGTATTAGAAAACATTAATGTAACAGCTGATAAATTACAAAATGTAAAAATCAACGGTGTAGCAGTTGCACAATTAAGCAACAACACTGTTACTGAGGCTGCACAAATCACAACTGATTCAAAAGGTGAAGCAACATTCACAGTATCAGGTACAAACGCAGAAGCTACTCCAGTAGTATTCGAAGCAAATACTGTAACAACTGGTAACTTAACTGTTTACTCGAAAAAATATGAAGCATCAGATTTACAAGCAACAGCTGCAAAAGTAAAATTCGCAGCAGTACAAGCTGAATACACAATCGAGTTAACTCGTGATGGTGGCGAAATCGCTGCTACTGGTGAAGGCAATGGTCGCGAATACAAAGTTGTAGTAAAAGATAAAGACGGTAAAGTAGCGAAAAATGAAACAGTAAACGTTGCATTTAACGAAGATTTAGACCGTGTAATTGCTACAAATACAAAAGCTGGTTTTGTAAACCCAGATACAGATAAATTCTACCCAACTAGCGGTACTGGTAATACAAAATCTCAAATTTCTGTAAAAACAAATGATAAAGGTGAAGCTACATTCATCATTGCAAGTGATCTTGTGAATGATTATGCAACACCAATCGCATGGATTGATATTAACACTTCAGATGCGAAACAAGGTCAATTAGACCAAGGTGAACCAACTAAAGTTGCTCAAATTTCTCACTTCCAAGCTCCATATTTAGACGGTGCAGAAATTAAATCTTATAAAGTTGGTACAAATACAAAAGAAACTAAATTTGATGGTGCTGCTACCGCTGAATTTAAAGCAGAGTTAGTAAACCAAAGTGGTAAAGTATTCACTGGTGGATACACATTAGGTAAAGTAACTTACACAGTATTTAATACTGGTGGAGAAGATGTTGAAGTTGATGGCGTAGTTATTTCACCAAATCGTAGCGAAACATTTGCTAAAGACAATGGTGCTAGCCTACTTGTTAAATCTAAAGATCAAAAAACAACCTCTGTTCGTGTAATCGCAACAGGTGTTGCATATAAAGATAACAAAGACTTCTCATTCACAGCTAAAGAAGCAACAGCTACATTTACTAACAGCAAAGTAGTTGCAGCTCCTTATACTGGTTATGTAGAGCAATTTAACACAGCTGATACAGGTACTAATAGCAATTCATTATGGTTCTATGGTAAAAACCCTATTAAATACACTGGTACAAACGTAGAATACTATGGTGCTAATGGTAACCAAATCTTTGGTGAAACAGCATGGGAAACATATTTAACTTCTTTAATTGGAAATGATGTTACACTTTCATACAGCAAAGATGGAGAAAAGACTATCTTTAAAGTAATTAGTGTCGTTGATGTTCCAGGTACACAAGCAAATGAGTTGAAAACATATGCTCCTCCAGCAGCAGCAAATAATGCTCCAACTGCTAAAACTGTTGGTACACAAACACTTACAGTAGGTGGTGCAAACTTAACATTAACTACTGCTCAGTTAGCAGAAGATGTTGATACAGGAGATGTTCTTACAATTTTAGCTGCTTATACTGGTAACGCAACTGTAGCAACTGTAACAAATGTTGGTACATCAATTACTGTAACACCAGTAGCAACAGGTACAACAACAGTAACTGCAATTGTTGCTGATAACCATGGTGCACAAACTACAGTAACATTTAATGTAACTGTTAACCCAACAGTTTATGTAAAAGCAGTAAATGCTAACCCAACAGTTCCATATCAAGCAGCTGTACCAACAGCACCAACTCATACAATCGTTTGGGGTGCAGGTGTAACTGCAGCAGGTGATTTAGATATTGTTGCTGATAAAACATTAGCTACAATTGCTTTAGTTCTTGGCGCTACTGCACAAGATGTAGTTGATGCAATTAATGTAGAAGCTCAAGCTGTTGCTTCAGAAGTTGTTGCAAGCTTAAATGCAGCTGGTAATATCGAGATTACGCGTCCAACAACTGGTGTTGCATCTACTATTGTTGTAGACGGAGATGGTACATTAGCATTTGATGGTAATGTAGTAACTACTACTACTGTAGCGGGTACAGCTGGAACTGCAACTCCTGCAAGATATGCATTTGATGTAGAAACTGCAATCGCACCAGCTTCAGGTGTTACTGTAAAAGTTAAATTAGGTTCAGCAGCTGAAGTAACTCTAGTAGAAGGTACTGACTTTACTGGTCAAGCAACTGCAACTGCAACTGCAGCGGAACTTGTAAGTGAATTAAATGCTAGTACTTTAGGTGCTGACTATACATTTACAGTTGTTGGTTCAACAGTAGTTATTACTCAAAATGTTGCTGCTCCTACAACAGGCGTTACTTTAACTGTGTCAGCAAACTAATATTTTTTGAAGAAATAAGGAAGATTTATTTATTCCGTTCTTTTGAAAATATTTCCTATAACAAGAAGCAAAAAAACCAATCATCTTTGAGATGATTGGTTTTTTGTTTTGGTATTGAAAGACTTTGTGAAGGGGTTATTCGTAAGGTAAGCCCGTAATCAAAATACGCATATTTTTCGATCGCACCTCTCGGTACTATTAAAGTATCAAATCAAGGGAGGTGCATTCTTATGCCAACGAACAAAGTATCCATCGTTCCAGTTCATTTAGAACCAACTCCATCTAAACCTTCAACGGACCGAGCTCCGTTAAAACCAATCTGCGTCATTCAAGCCAATCAACTAAAAGTCTCCTTTTATCATGGCGTAAAGAATCACGTTATCCAAACCGTTATGCAGGAGCTGATGAAGAATGATTCATGACTTCACCAAGGTAAAAAACATCTACATTATTTGCGGTCGAACGGACATGCGCAAAGGGATCGATGGATTAGCCTCGCTTGTCCAAGAGAACTTTAAACTGGATCCGTACAGTGAAGCGGTCTTTCTCTTTTCCGGTTGGAAGCGTGACCGCTATAAATGTCTGTATTTCGATGGGGATGGCTTTGCCTTACTGTATAAACGATTAGATCAAGGCCGACTTCAATGGCCAAAAGATGAAGAACAAGTACGAAACTTAACGCAACAGGAATTGCGCTGGCTGCTCGAAGGGTTATCCCTTTCGCAGCCAAAAGCGATCCAAAAATCGAAGAAAAGTGTCTTTTAATCACAGTATTTCCGGTGATATAATTATCTATAAATAAACTGAACGGAAATGGGGTGAGCGAAATGAACAATCCTTCTCAAGACAAGTTAATTCGATTATTAGAAGAACAATTAGCTTTTACAAAAGAACAAAATAAACAGTTAACAAATCAAATTGACGTGTTAACAGAACAAGTTCGTCAGCTCACAAAAATGATTTACGGCTCACGTTCTGAAAAGTCGAAATACCAAGCGCCAGATGGGCAGTGTTCACTTTTCGATGATGATTCGTCTTTTAGCGAACCTGAGCACACAGGATATGAAAGCACGGAAACGATTACTTACTCGGTAACGCGTTCTAAGAAAAAGAAAAAGCGCAACGATTCATTTAAAGAAGGTGTGATGGTCGAAGAGATTCATCATCACCCTTCTGATTTGACGTGCGTGTGCTGTCAAAGCGAACTGCACGAAATCGGTTCAACGCTTGCCCGTGAAGAAGCGAAATTTATTCCGGCCAAGCTGATTTGCGTGCAGCATTTTGAGCATGCCTATGAGTGCAAACATTGTAAAAAGGACACAGAACGTGCTGCTTTCATCGCCAAAGGGAAAGCTCCTGTAGCGGTGATTCCACGTAGTATCGCCAGTCCCGAGTTACTCGCAAAGATTGTAAGTGATAAATTCTCGTTGTATTTACCGCTTTATCGCCAGGTAAACGAACTGAAACGAATGGGGCTCGAAACGAATGATAAGAAACCTATCCAATTGGGTGATTCGTGTAGCGGATGATTGGTTACGGCCAATTTATGAAGAAATGAAAAACGTACTTTCTGCAAAAACATTACTTCATATTGATGAAACAACCGCTCAAGTATTGAATCGCTCGGACGGTAAAAAGGCACAATCGAACGCGTATAATTGGGTATTCCGAACAGTGCCAACAGAAGGACCAGTCATCATCTTATTCCATCACGCTTTAACAAGAAGTCGTGAGGTGTTAAAGGAATATTTAATGGATTTTCAGGGAACTGTAATATGCGACGGCTATTCGGCTTATGATAAGCTGTCGAATATTCAATTCGCCAATTGTTGGTCACACGTTCGACGTTATTGGTTAAAAGTCGAGAGTGCCAATGGACGGAAAGGGCTCGCTTACTGCAATCAGTTGTATGAACTCGAGCGCCGTTTCAAAGGCTTACCACCGAAACAACGCCAAAAAATGCGTTGGAAGTATGCGCGAAAAATCATTCGTAAATTCTTTAAGTGGTTGGAAAAATCTCCATTCTACGGGAAGAATGCCTTAGCAACCGCAACGGAGTATACTTTGAACCGGAAACACGCGCTCAAAGCATTTTTATACAACGGGCAGATTGAAATTGATAATAACCCGGCAGAAAACGCGATTCGTCCAAGTGTAGTTGGAAGAAAAAACTGGCTTTTCTCTGTCAGTGAAGCTTGTGCAAGAGCGAATGCGATCTGTTTAAGCTTAGTGGAAACCGCAAAAGCAAATGGCATCGATTTCTACCAGTATCTCGTCAAGCTTTTTACGGACCTGCCAAATTTATCGATTTATCAGCAACCAGAGCTTTTAAAAGATTACATGCCCTGGTCTGAAAAAATACAGGTCGCATGTGGGAAAAATTTAGCAGCATAAAAGCCAACTTTCTGAAAAACTTCAGAAAGTCGGCTACTTGTCGTGCGTGCCGTAAGGTGCGCCTTTTTTAATTGAATTCGGGCTTACCTTTTTTAATTGAATTCGGGCTTACAGTTGAGTTATTACGGCTCTGAGCATGAGCTTAGGCTAAAGGGCGAAAAGAAAAACCCTACAAAACCGAAGCTATGTAGAGCCTTTCTTCAATTCTGGAATTCTAGTGAATTACAAAATTGAATTTAATATTAATGTCGTAATAGCTATTATTGAGCTACGATTGACCAGCCTGTAGCTACTGCATAAGTTGCATCGTAAGTAGTTACATTTCCAGCTGCATCAGTTACAGTAAATTCGAATGTATCTGCATCCGCTGCACCTGCGTTAGATACAGTAAATACATTACCTAATACAGAAACTACTTCACCACCAGCAAGATTATTTCCACCTGTAGTAATAGCTACTGTCGTACCAGTTTCGCTAGGCACGATTGTGAAGCCATTTGCAGTATTACCAGTAGTATCTACTGTTGCAGTTGGTTTTACTGTATCTACAACTACACCCGTTAAGTTAGCAGTGAATGATGAAGTATTAGCTGGCGCATTTGTTATATTACCAACAATAGTTGCTCCGTTTAAAGTTACTCCAGTTACCGTTACTGTAGAAGCATCTTGAGCAGCTGCTACTGTATAAGTGTAAGTTAATGTATTTGCTCCTGAAGTTGTATAAGTAGCTGTCGCACCATTACTTAAAGCTAATGTAGATGGTGTTCCACCTGCAGTATAAGTAACGTTCTCAGAGAATGTTAATGTAATAGCTACAGTATCTCCAACTGTGTATAATCCGCCAGGTGCTGAAGCTGAAACAGTTGGGTTAGTAGCAGTTGCTGAACCACCTGTTTGACCAACGATTGCAAATGTAACTGTGTCACCATCTACTGAATAAGATGCTGTAACAGTATTTGTAGCAAGAATTGCTAAGAAACCAGTTGCTCCATCAGGAATAGTTGCTCCACCAAGACCTTTAAATACATAAGTTTTACCAGTTTCACCAGCATATTTTACTGGGTTTTTACCCGCAAATGTAATTGTTTTGTTAACAGTATCATAAGCAGTAATTACACCAGTATGACCAGCTGTAGGTACTTCACCAACTTTAGTAAACGTAGCTGTTGCTTCTTTTGCAGTAAATGCAAATGTTTTAGTAGCTGAAGTTACAGCATCTGTATAAGTTGCATTACCTGTAGCTGTTACTTTAATAGAAGTTGTAGAATCTGTAACTGGTTTTACTTCTAAATCAGCAACTGGATTTGGAGAGATTGTAATACTACGGTTTGGTGATACTGTTCTCCATATTCCATTGTCATTTACTTCAACATTAGCTGCACCTGTATTTGTAACTGTATAAGTTACATTTGTAATTGTAGTTGTAGTTGCATTATATGTTAAACCACTTTGGTTTGTTAAAGCTGTTTTAAATGTAGCTGTTTCGTTACCATTAAATTTAGTTGTTTTTGTTGTGCTATTATAAGCTGAAACAGATGCACCATCAACATATTGTTGTTGGAAGTGAGTAATTGTTCCAATAGCTGTTGGTTCACCATTATCTAAGTTTGCATCATTAGCATTAGCTGTATTAATGTCAATCCAAGCGATTGGTGTTACATAATCATTAAGTTTAGTGCTACCTACTACAAACGTTGCTTCACCTTTAGCATTTGTTTTTACAGCAATTTGTTTTGCTTGAGGACCAGTATAGAATACTTGTGTAGAACCTGTTGTATCAATGAATTGAGCTTCAGTTTCAGTAGCAATTACTTTATCTAAATCTTCATTGAATGCAACGTTTACGATTTCGTTAGCTGCTAATTTACCATCTTTATCTTTAACAACTACTTTATACTCACGACCACCATTTGAAGCACCGATAGCAGCGATTTCGCCACCTTCACGCGTCATTTCGATAGTATAAGCAGCTTGTACTGCTGCAAATGTTACTTTCGGAGCTGTCGCTTGTAATGCTGATGCAGTATATGCTTGATTATAAACATTATTAGTACCTGTAATTAGAGAAGCATCAAATACTACAGGAGTAACTGTTGCATGATTACCTGATACTGTGAATGTTGCTTCACCTTTTGAATCAGTTGTGATTTGTGCTGCACGTGTAACTGTGCTGTTGCTTAATTGTGCAACTGCTACACCATTTACTGTTACATTTTGAGCTTTATCAGCTGTAACATTGATGTTTTCTAATACAGAAACATTAAATGTTTTGTTTGCAACTGGTTGACCAGTTGTTGGGCTCTTATAAGTAATTTTATAAGTTTTGTTCGCACCGTTGTTGATTGTTGCACCTTCAGTTACTTCTGTAATTGATACGATTGTATCAACGCCCCAGAATACATAACCTACTGCAAATTTAGAACGGTCACCTGTTGCGTATGCTGTTACTGCATCAGTTTTTGCTGCATAACGAGTATAAGTGTAAGTTGCTACACCGTTTTCATCTGTAAATGCTTCACC
Organism: Metasolibacillus sp. FSL K6-0083; assembly: GCF_038630865.1. Classification (NCBI taxonomy): domain Bacteria; kingdom Bacillati; phylum Bacillota; class Bacilli; order Caryophanales; family Caryophanaceae; genus Metasolibacillus; species Metasolibacillus sp. FSL K6-0083. Next base: position 1,918,153 of record NZ_CP152046.1, read on the forward strand.
AGTAATTGTTGGGTCAACAGCATCAGTATTGTTACCTGGAACTGAGAATGTTACAGGGATACCCGCTTTAGATTGACCGTCAGCAACTGTTACTTTTGCTTGTACAGATACTTGTTGACCAAGTTTACCTTGTACAGATGGTGCTACTAATTCTACTTTAGTTGGGATTACTGCAGAAACACCTACAAATTTACCCACTTCGTCACCGTTTACTGTTACAGTATATTCTGTGCCAGCTGTTTGAGCTGAAGTTGTTAATACTACAGTTTTACGGTCAGATTGTTTTACTACTGCATTTGATACTTCTAAACCAGAGATTTTGAAGTCTAATGCTTTGATATCAGCGATGTCGTCAGCAAATGTTACTTCAACAGTAGTATTGTTAATTACCTTAACAACACCAGTTGTAGCTGAAGCGCCTGCGAAGTCAGCATTGATTACATTATTTAAGAATGTTGCGAATTGACCACGAGTTACTGTGTTCTTTGGTAAGAAGTTAGCAACTGTAGTAATGTCGTAGAAGTCTAACACATCGATAGCTGTACGAGCTTCTGCTTTTGCAGCGTTGATGTCTTTTACTTCACGATTGAAATCTTGAGAAGCAACATAAGCTTCAAGATTTACATCATTTAAAGTGTTTACCATACGTACAAGTACGATTGCCATGTTTTCACGAGTGATTGCATCACCAGCTAATAATTTACCGTTTGAACCAGCGAATACACCCGCATCAGCTACTACTGCAGCGTATTTTAATAACTCATCGTTTGAAGCTGAAGTTAAATCAGAAAAACGTGGGTTTGATTTGTAATCTGTTGGCACTTCAAAGCCTTCAGTCACTAAGTATTTACCTAATAATTTAACTACGTCAGAACGAGTTAATTGTTTGTTAGGTTGGAAAGTGCCGTCTGGGTATCCAGAGATAACACCTGCATCAACTAATGCGTTGATTGCTGCTTCATGTGTGTTACCAGCGATATCGCTTAAGCTTGCTGCAGAAGCAACTGGTACGATTGCAGATGCTACTAATGTAGCTGTCGCAGCTGTTGCTACGAATTTTTTGTATTTCTTTGGTTGGTTAGCCATTGAAAAATTTCCTCCTCATATTTCAAGTAATCTCTTAGTTACCAACTATTTTTAAAAATAGCGTGGATAAACTAACTACACATAAATTCTAGTAGTATACAATTACAATGTCAATCCTTTTTTCAAACAAAAGTTTTTTAAACATCGATTGTACATCTAAAAGTGTTTGTTGCAACTAGTTTAAAGGGTAACTTAGAATTCCTTATATTATGACATAAAACTACTATAGAAAACAACATTTTCTTATTAAATATATTTAGATTGCTATATTTAGCTATCTGTTTGTTCAATATTTTAATGTTTTTATGATTTTAAATGTAGATTTTTTGGGAGAATCGATACAAAAATATTAATAAGTATAATTGAAGTATCTATGAACTTTACTTACTAGGAATATTTTTTACGTACAGTGACAATATATTTTACGCTACAATCGTTTATGCATTATATTTTAAACTTTCCACACAAAAAGAAGAAGGTTTAAGCATTTGCTGCTTAAACCTTCTTCTTGGGCTACCAACCGTTTTTCCTTGCAGGGAAATTTTAAACTCTTTATCATAAGAGGAAATCTTACTATGGATACAGTGTAACACTAACATTACAATTTAACAATCAATTATTACAAAGATTACACAATATTTTTTTTCGATGGTGCTTATTTCTTCTTTTTATCCCTTGCTACTTCTAGTAAAAACAGTGGTAGCGAAATTTGTCGTTTTATGCGATGAGGCTCTTTCATCAGGCGATAAAACCACTCCATCCCCACTTTTTGGAATGCTTCTGGCGCGCGCTTAACATTACCGGCTAGCACATCAAATGAGCCACCTACCCCTTGATATATCGTTGGGTGTAACTGATTGCGATTGGCATTAATCCAATTTTCCTGCTTTGGTGAACCCATTGCAACGAACAGTAAATCAGGCTTCGCTTCATTAATTTTAGCTAACACTTTGTCGTTATCTTTTTCGTAGCCGTCCTGAGTTCCTACTATATTAATGTTTGGATAGATTTCTCGAAGTTTACCTGCTGCCTTCTCTGCAACTCCTGGCTTGCCACCATACAAGAAGATTGGCTTGCGACGCTTCGCTGCCTCTTCACATAGACGCATCATCATATCAACACCTGTTACGCGCGATGTAATTTGTCCTTTTTGAATTTTTGATGCAAGAATAACTCCAATCCCGTCTGGAATTTGAAATTCTGCATTATTGAGTAGCTCCTTTAAGGCAGGGTCTTCCTTCGCCTTAATAATTTTCTCTGGGTTAATCGCTACGATTAAAGACTTTTTCTTTAATTCAATTTGCTCAAACACGATGGGTAATAGCTCATCGTAGCCTTCTGTATTGACCCTTATGCCCAATACGGTTTCTTTCATTTTATAATTGTCCTTTCTACCCTACACGCTTTACACGGTGGGGCGTTTACTTCGCTTGTAAATACTGCTCTACTTCGTCAAGGCTGTTAAACTCCGCGCATTTCTCAACTAGTTGTTCCAATTTTTCATTATTTAATTGTCGGATTTGTTGCTCTACTTCAGAAGGAAGTAGCCCGAATTGCTTTTTCAGCAGCTGCAATGCTATTTTCTTGAGCGTATTAGTTATTCCTTCTTCTCTTCCTTCTTCTCTTCCTTCTTCTCTTGCCTCTTGCTCCCGCAATTTAGCTTCGGCAATAGCAGCTTCTTCATCTAAAATACGTTTTAAGCGACCTTCGTAGGCAAAATATTGTTCTTCTGTTAAGCTAAGTTCTTTCCATCCTGTTAACGCATCAAACAATTGTTCATCCTTCATCGCAATCGCCTCCAGCTCGTGATAAATGTCTTCGTAAATTTCCTTTTCTTTTCGGTGGTTCACTATCCCTAATAGAAGAAGCCATCGTGCAAGTACATCATTCCATGGATCTAGTTTTTGTGTTTTCCAATCTTTTAATAGCTTAGGAATTTCAATAAAGTGAAATTCCATCACATCCGTTAATAAGATTTTTTCTGTATCCTCGTATAAATGATAGGTTGTATGGAATTGTTCTGTTTGATCAAACAAATCAAAATTCATAATATTAATTGCAATAACAGGGTTCAACTGTTTATATGCTTTCCCTTTGCTCATCGATTGACTATATACGTTTGACCAATAATAAACGGAAGTTTTAGAAGTGCCCGCTTATTCATTTTTCGCCCCCTATATTTTCTCATTATTATATCATACGCAATAGAAAAAAGTGTTACGAAACTAGGCTTGCACTAGCATTACATAACACTTTTGTATACTTTTTAGTTTTTAGCATCCCCAAGTAAGTGGAATTGATAGCCCGCTTGCTCCCATTTTGCACGATTTAAGCAGTTTTTCGTATCGAATACAATTTTATTGTGCGATGCCAATGTTTCTGGATTTAATACTTTAAATTCATTATGATCAGTTAAACATAGTAAAATATCCGCAACCCCTACTACTTCCTCAAAGCTTTGCGTTTGTGTTGCGTGCTTGTTTTCTTTTATATGTGGGTCAAATGACACGACCTTTAAGCCTAAGTTTTGTAATTCATTAATAACGGCTGTCGACGGACTTTCACGCATATCGTCTACATTTCCTTTAAACGCTAGACCTAGCACACCAACAGTCGCACCTGCAATGTTGTTTTGATTTAAAATCGCCTGCGTTTTTTGTGCTGTATAGCTTGGCATACCGTCATTCGTATTGCGCGATAAATGAATGATTTCCGCTTGTCCACCACCGATTTCCACTAAAAACCATGGGTCCACTGCGATACAGTGACCGCCAACACCAGGCCCTGGGAAATGGACATTAACACGCGGGTGATAATTAGCAAATTTAATCGCTTCCCAAATGTTTACATCTAACTTTTCAGCCATTTTTGCTAGCTCATTAGCAAATGCAATATTGACATCGCGATATGTGTTTTCCATTACTTTTACAAGCTCAGCTGTCGTTGCATCTGTTAAATGGATTGTGCCTTCAACGAAAGTTTCATACAGCTCCTTCGTTAGTTGAGCCGATTTTTCATTAATTCCACCTACGATACGGTCATTTTTCACAAGCTCCTCAAAAATACGCCCTGGAATTACCCGCTCTGGTGAGTGTGCAACATAAATTTGTGTACCGATTTCTAAGCCTGATTTTACTAATTCTGGCAGCATAATATGCTCCACAGTTTTTGGAGGCACTGTCGATTCTAAAATAACTAAGTTTCCTTCTTTAATATACGGTACAATCGAAGCTGTCGCTTGACGCACATATTCTAAATTAGCCGTATTATCAGGATTAATTGGTGATGGTACCGCAACGATAAAGACATCCGCCTCCTGTGGCGACGTCGACGCAGTTAACAGCCCTTCATCTACTGCTTTATTTAAGCGCTCCTGTAGACCTTCCTCTTCAATATGTAGCCTTTTTTCCTGAATACTTTTTACTGCGGCGGGATTTAAGTCTACCCCATGTACTTTTACGCCATAGTTTGCAAACATTACGGCTGTTGGCAGGCCAATATATCCTAAACCAATAACACAAATTGATTTTGTCATGCTCGTTACTTCCTTTCATCTTCAAAGAGCGAATGTATATACTTACAGACGCATTTTCTGGCAAAATGGTTCGAAAACCTACTGCTTTACAGTATACAACTTTTTGATGCTTGTTGTGAAATAATTTTATCGTATATAAAACGACTGTAGGGAATCCCTACAGTCGCTTCTTATTTTCTACGTCCCGTATCCAACAGCATTAATACAGATTGAGCCTGCTGCATATGCAAACGCAGTACGTATTGACTTGCCTGCAATAAAATATTGGCACGTACATAATTCATCATTTCCTTCGCAATATCCGCATCACGAATGCGTGATTCAGCAGCCGTTAAATTTTCTGCCGTGTTCATAACATTATTATAGGCATGCTCCATTCGGTTTTGATAAGCTCCCATACGCGAACGCTCCATTGATACTTTATGTAGCGCATCGTCAAGCTCTCCGATTGCTTTATCTGCATTTTCCTGTGTTAAAATATCAGAATCATCAAGACCGAGCTTCGTAGAGTCCATACCTCCAATATATAAATCAATTGTCTGTCCTGAATTCGCACCTGCTTGAATTTTTAACGGATTATTCTCATAATCACCATTCAATAACTTCCTCGTATTGAACTCCGTTTGCTGAGCTGAACGAGTAATTTCCTCCTTCAACTGCTGATACTCCTGATTAATTAACTCGCGATCCTTATCCGTTAGCGTATCGTTCGCCGCCTGTACAGCCAACTCACGCATCCGCTGAATCATCGCATGTGTCTCATTCATTGCTCCCTCTGCCGTTTGCACAAGGGAAATTCCATCTTGAATATTTTTACCCGCCATATTTAAACCGCGAATTTGGGCACGCATTTTCTCTGAAATCGCTAGCCCCGCAGCATCATCTGCCGCACTATTAATCCGATAACCTGACGAAATACGTAATAACGCTTTATTCGCCGACGCATAATGACGATTCATATTATTCAATATGGAGTAGCCAAGCGAATTCCATTGACCTAACATCCGTCGCCCTCCTTCATTGTTTTTGTTTATATCGGCTCGAATTGAGAAGAGTTTATAATTGAATGTCACTTGAGAGAGAAACTGACCTCGAACATCTTCGAGGTTTTTGTGGTTCTATTGGCGCTTCTCCCGATTCTATTGACGGGGATGTTCGAAAAATCCAATTTATTTTGGTGCGGCGGTTTTTATCACTCCACTTTTATTAAAGGGGTAGCCAATGTTCATCACATTTTTTAAAAAAGCCTTCTCTAGTTAGCTGAATCAACATTTTGTCAAACATCATTGCTATTGTCCTAGTGATTTTGATGTATTAACAAGTATTGTCAAATGGCTGGCACTTAATTTACAACAAAAAAACACCTCCTCAGATTTTGGAAGGTGTTATAGCATGCCGCGCTGCTCTAAATGCCAGACTAAATTGTAGAACATCGTTTCATTGCGCTCAGTTAAGGCATAATCAATTAGCCGCTCTGCATTTTTCCCCTCTAATTCACGGATAATAGAAGAAGCTTCATGTTCTGATTCCGTTAAATCCTCTGTCACTGTATTCGCTACTTTCTCCTCGATAATTGGTAGTAAATAATCGTAAATATTCGATATAAGCAATAATTGGTAAAGAGGGATTCGTATAAAACGACTACCATTTTGGAATACAAAAACATCCGACACATTTTCTATTTTATACGTTTTCAGATTAACAACCATTTCTTTTCCATCTAAAGGAATAAAATGAAATAACTCTTCCTCCTTCATAATCGAAAGATGCTGATAAGCAAAAACTAAACATAACTTTGCTCCAGCCATCCTTGTATACAATGGCTTCATAAACTGGATGCGAATCACTTTCACCCTCCTTAAATATTTCCGGTTCTATTACAGTTTATTTTCTCCATCAGTGCGAGTTTTCAAACATCTTTTTCTTCTAGGATTCTTTCCATTAACGCTGTTTACGTAATTGCCGAATTTTTTCAAGGGGCAGTGCTGTCACTTCCGCAATTATTGCGTCAGCAAATCCCTTTTTCAGCATGTTTATTGCAGTTTGTTCTATTCCTTGCTCTATTCCTTCCTTATATCCCGCAGCGTGAGCATCTTGCTTGCCTGCTTCTTCATCTAAAATGTATTTTAGACGAGATTCGTAGGCTATTCGGGATTCGGGCGTTTGGCTTAGCTCCTCCCATGCACTAAAGGCTTGTCGTAAGTTTTTATCTTTCATAGCTAACTCCTCCAGTTCCTTATAGATTTGATTGTATACATGATGTTTTCGTGCATCTACTGCTCCTAACAGCATGAGCCATCTGACGAGAATATCATCGAGTGGGGCAATTTTTTCCGCAAACCATGCCTCTAGGAATTTGTTTATTTCGATGAAGTGAATTTCCAAAACATCATCCTTGTGCAGTAGCCGTTGCTGCGTGCTGTCTTCGTATAGATGATATGTGCTGTGATAGTGCGGATTATCAGCGATTAGCGTATAGTTGCAAATATTAATTGTAATCGTTGAATTTAACGTATTATAGCCCTGCCCTTTTTTTAGAGGGACTCTGTAGAGACCCGCCCAATAATAGAGTGTTCGTTTAAACATACTTTCTTTTTGAGTTAGTTGCATTTCGATATTGATATATTCGCCCAGCTGCGTTTTCACTACAATATCCAGTCGGGACTGCTTATCTTCTTCAAATTCTCCACTGAATTCGTTATTTTTGAAAAAAATCTCTTGTACATTGTCACGTCCTGTTTTCTGCAAAATGGCGTTTAGAAAGACGACTGTTATATGTTTATTCTGTTCACTGCCAAATAGTTGCTTGAAAGCAAAGTCGACTTTTAAGTCGAGCAGTTTTTCTAATGGGATGCGGCGTAATGCTTTTTTATTCACTCGAGTTTCCTTTCTGTTATTTTAGCATATTTAGGCATTCGGCTTACGTTTACTTGTTTTTCAAGGTATAATGGAAGGAACGACTTTTTTAGGAGAGAAACGATTATGGCTTTATCAATATCCGATGTTGCGCATCGTCATTCGGCGTTTATTCGTCAGCAGTTGGAGGAAATGGAACGTTTATTGCAGCCTTCGTCAATCGAAGATGAAGAGCTAGTACGACGTGCCGTCTTTTCCGTGCGAAATAAATCTGTGCTATTTGAGCGTTTTGTTGCGCAAAAGGATGTACTGTTTACAGTTGTACAAGATGTGCGACCTGCTGAAGTGACTGTTGACTTCAGTCAACAGCTCATAGTATGTACATGCCCCCAGCAAAATTGCTGTCGCCATAAGCTTGGTGTGATTCTTGGGCTTTATCAATATTTAGGCTCTGTGCAAGAATGGACAAGCAATTGGCGAGCGCAAAAAAACGTTCATTTGAAATCTTTAGCTACTGAGCGTAGCCCTGAAAGCTGGCAACGTATGGTGGATGAAGTAATGCAACATTTGCTGTATGGCTCTAAAGCAATTGAAAGCTACTCTATTTCTGCATTGCTAACGACTGTACATTCAAAGCTACAGCGCTACACACCACTTGAACGTGAATGGCAGCCTCTCTTCAAATTGTTTATGGAGCTAGCTGTTTTAAATAAGCTATGGGCTCACTTGAATCAGACAAACTCATCAGTTCACAACTATTATTTTGAGGCTGCGATGAACATTAGACTCGAAACTATACAAGCAATAACATCTGAGTTAAGTACAAAATCACGTCTCTTTGCAACAGACCCATTCTTTGATGCCATACAGGATAGTGTGCGTGAGCTTCTTTTTGAAAAGGATGGTCAGCCACAAATACGTTTTCAATTTTATTTAACAATTTGGACAGATGTTTTTAATGAAAAAAATCGCTATGAGAAAGAGCTATTTTTATTAGAAAAACTACATGTCAATAGTGATTTTCCTATAGCTACTGGCCATACACTTTTTTACGTTCTTCTAAGGGACAGCGCAAAACTTAATGAACAGCTATCCTATATTGATACGTCGGACCTTCATTTTTATTTGCTTATTGCAAAATTAGCATCGAAACATTATATGGAAGGTTTGCAAATATTATTAAGATCGATGCTACTACATTTGGAAAATTTTATTCATAATACACTCGCACCTCAGCAACGTCCACCATTTATTAAAGAAGTAAATGCACTTTATGCCAATATAGAACTTTCCGAGCAGGAGGCAGTTGTACTTTATCAAGCGTTTGGTCGTTATGGTATACAGCCTTATGCAGATTTTTTGCTGCGACAGGCTCGCTATGATGAATGGGTAGCCCTGCAGCAGCTTTACCCTTCTTCCATCAGTTATCTAGAGGCAAGGGGCTTAAAAACGGTGGTCAATGAGGCACCTGCTGCTGCATTACCTCTTTATCATTATTATGCATTAGAGGAGCTACGCCAAAAATCACGTCTAAATTATAAACAGGCAATTCGTATTTGGAAATCGATGAAAAGTGTTGCTAAAAAAGCTGGCAAAATGACGTATTGGACAAATTACATGCAAACTGTACAAAAACAATTCAAGCGCCTGCGTGCATTGCAGGAAGAATTGGATAAGAGCAATCTCATTTAAGGAGTTTTTATATGACCGACACATTCACATCACCTTTTGTAAAGTTGCTGCGTTTAAAAATTACGCAGCTTCAAAATGGCTATTATGCAATCATGGCTTTACACGAAGATGGTTTAATCTCACCTCCTGAAAGCTGGATATCACAGCTTTTTTATAAATATGAAGCGAATTTTTACGGACTTATTGTACCATTAGATGAGCGCGATATTACATTGTCAGCGGCCGAGCTATTAGATGTGCTCTCACCTTCTTTTAAGCATCCTTTACTTAACATTGTCGGAGCGGATGCTACATCTGAGGCATTACTTGGAACTTTCCACAAGCTTGTTCCGCAATGGAGAAGTAGCACGCTTTGGCGAACTGCCTACTTTAATGAACAAACGCTATATTTCGAACACGATAAAGAAAATGTTTTGGCTACTGCTGCTATGCAAAAGCTTTCGAGCAATGGACTACAGTTTGAACAATGGAAGGAGCTTGTGCCATTTTTTGCGGATGGCGGCTGGCCACTGCAAAGTGAGCAAAATATCGCTGATTTAAAGTTTGCCTTACGTTTGAGCGAGCCCAATGAGATAAGTACTGAGTGGCTGTTAGAATCTGTTTTAATTACAGCAACAGAAAGACATTGGACACCTGCTGTACGAAAGCGTAGGTTAGCAATTGAGGAGGCTTTGCCCGATAAATGGAAAGCTCTTTCAGCAGATATCAAAGCAATTCAACAGCAAATGCTGTCATTACTAAACCTAGAATCTGAAGGCTTTTTATATCACAACCTTTCAGATGCACAAGTAAAGCTTTTTTTGCGTGATGATATTGCCGTTTTACAGGCACTTGGCTATGAGGTTATTTTGCCAGCTTGGTTGAAAGAATTAAAGCAATCAAAAATGCGTGTCCAAGTAAGTGCAGGTCAAGCATCTACACGTTCTGTCGCAAGTCTCGATGATGTTTTAACATTCAAATGGCAATTTTCAATGAACGGCGAACATATTTCTGCGGAGCAGTTTCGAAAACTTGTGGAAGAAAAGCGTGAATTTATGCGTGTCGGTACAGAATGGTTCCGCATTGATGCAGTGTGGATGCAAGAAATGCGTGAGCTAATGGATAAAGCGACCAATGAACAGTGGACAGTAAAAGAGCTACTGTTTAGAGAGTTACCAGAAACTTTAACAGCACCAGTAGAAGAGCTTGATGAAGAGGATGCTGAACGTGACAACCCTATATTAGCATTTGAAATGCAAAAATCTCTCCAGCAATATTTACAGCAATTACAGGAAAAACAGGGTCTTCCAAGCGTTCCTGTACCGTCACAGTTGGAAGCAGATTTACGTCCCTATCAACAACAAGGCTTTGAGTGGCTTGTCTTTATGCGAAAGCAAAAATTCGGTGCTTGTCTAGCCGATGATATGGGGCTTGGTAAAACAATTCAAACAATTAGCTATCTTTTATATACGATTAATACACTTGATGTAACAGAACCTGCAATTATTATTTGCCCAACCTCGGTTCTAGGAAATTGGCAAAAGGAACTGGAGCGCTTCGCACCCTCTTTAACAATTTATACGCATTACGGAGCTAATCGCTTAAAGGATGCTTTGCTCCGTGATGAAATGAAACGAGCAATGCCTCAAATTGTGCTATCGACATACGGAACTATTTCACAGGATGCAGAGTTTTTACAACATTTTAGCTGGTCGAGCATTATTTTAGATGAGGCACAAAATATTAAAAATATGCAAACAATGCAATCTCGTGCTATTCGCAAATTGCGTGGTGAGCATCATATTGCATTGACAGGCACACCTGTTGAAAATCGTTTGTCGGAGCTTTGGGCTATTTTTGATTTTATTCATAAAGGCTATCTTGGTAGCTTTACGAAATTCCAAGAGCAATTTATTTTGCCGATTGAGCGCGATGACTCTGAGCAACATAAGGAGCTACTACGAGCAAAAATTCAACCATTTTTACTTCGCCGTATAAAGCGCGATTCAAAATTAATGTTGAATTTACCTGATAAGCAGGAAATTCAGGAATTTTGCCCATTAACAGCGGAGCAAGCTGCCCTTTATGAAAGCTATATTGAAGATACTGCAGCACAGCTTGAGCAGCTAACGGGCTTTGAAAAAAGAGGGCGCATTTTAAAAATGCTAAATAAATTAAAGCAGCTATGTAATCATCCTGCACTTTATTTAAAGGAGCCTTTTGATGATGCGAAGACGATGCTAAGCCGTTCTGTAAAACTAAAACGTATTGTAGATTTAACGGCTGAAATCGTTCATAACGGAGAGCAATGTTTAATTTTCACGCAATATATTGGCATGGGCAATATTTTACAGCATTGCTTTGCTGAGCTGTATGATATTGACGTCCCATTTTTAACAGGCAGTATGCCAAAAAAGCAGCGCGATCACTTAGTTGAAGCATTTCAAGCGGGGGAATTTCCAATTTTTATTTTATCGTTAAAAGCTGGAGGAACAGGATTAAACTTAACTGCTGCTAGCCATGTCTTGCATGCTGACCGCTGGTGGAATCCCGCAGTGGAAAATCAGGCGACAGATCGGGCCTACCGAATTGGTCAAACTCAATTTGTGCAAGTTCATAAATTTATGACACTTGGCACAATTGAAGAAAAAATCGATAAAATGTTAACTTTAAAATCAGCTCTATCAGAAGAGCTAATTCAATCAAGCAAATGGCTTACGGAGCTTCAAGATGATGAGCTACGCGAACTTTTTTCACTTGATTTAGTTAGATAAAACCCCAAAATTTGTACTCATTTAATAGCGTCCTATCTTTGCGCCAAAAGATAGGACGCTTTTTTTGTTCTCTACATTTTATTCAGTTGTGAATTTTAGAATTTGCTATGCGGTTAAGGGGTACTTTTTTCACTCCTTTACATTTTTAGTTTAAGATAGAAGTTAGTTTTGTAGCAGTTGTTTCTAAAGGTTGATTGGCAGTGTATCTTCTGGTAAAGTGAAATGCTCCGATACGTGCCGCATTTCATCGTTGGACTCCTCAGTCACATTGCTTGTCGGCACACTTTGTTTCAAAGCATAAAATCGGACGCCTTCAGCAACGACATCCATCGCAAAGATACGGTTATTTTCTTTATTAATGTAAGAGCGTGTATGTAAGCGCCCATTAATACCAATTAAAGAACCTTTACCGCAATATTTCACAATATGCTCTGCTAGTCTTCCCCATGCGACACACAAAACATAATCTGCATCTACACTGCCTTCGTTATTACGATAATTGCGATTGATTGCTAATACGAAGCTTGTTTGTACTTTCGTATCAGATAATTGTCGTAACTGTGGATTTTTTGTTAAACGTCCAACAAGTCCGATTTGATTCATTGATTCACCTCCTTCGTTAGCAATAATATACCTCACAGCAATAAAATTTGGCAAAATCTGAAAAGTGATATTTGCTATAGTTTTGACTAGCCAAACTTAAATTTTTGACCCTTTTTAAAATTTATTTTGTCATATTTTAGTGCTCTAACCCATGTCAGTAAAAGCTTTATTGGGAATATGCGCAAATATTAAGTTTCGCATTTTTTGTATGTTATACTTAAACAAAGACTATTTTGTTAATGACTTGAAAGAAAAGTCTTTTTCAATTAATGAGTGAACGAAATTTACTTTGAAGGAGGCTATGTGTTTGAAGACTTTTAAATTGATGGCATTTGATTTACTAACTGACGATACTATACAACCAATACGCATTATTGATGGATTGACGATTAATTTAGAGGATAGTCATCAATCATGGGTACTTGAGCTGTTTATTCCAAATGAGTACCATTCTATATTTAAAACACTACAGGAAAATAATAGCGTGTTTGACGCACATGCCGTTATCTCCTTTCCTGATAATGAGCCTGCGCCATTTTCTTTAATCGTTAGCACAATTACTGAAATCGGTGACCGCTTGTCAGTGTTATTAAAAGGTTCAATTAAAGCGCGTCGCCAAAAATATGCGGAGCTCTTATTACAACAGCTATTAGAAGAAGGATTATCAAGTGACGAGCTCTTACAGCGCTTCCAGCATGATATGAAAGAGCGACCTAAATTAAATAGACAGCAATGATTGATATGGGCGTCCAAAAACCCTGCTTTGCTTAGGGGATATTTCGATAGCGTTTCATCAAAATAACAACTGTTTAAAATAGTGAGGCTTTCTTTGAGAATGGAGTAAATATTGGATTTAGTAACTCGCCTTGAGTTATTGGCGATTTCTTGAATATATTTGCGACTTGCCCCGGTTTATTTGCGACTTTTCGTATATATTTGCGACTTGCCTTGGTTTATTTGCGACTTCTTGAATATATTTGCGACTTACCTCGATTTATTTGCGATTTCTCGAATATATTTGAAACTTTCCCTGATTTATTAGTGGCTTTTTGAATAAATTGACGACTTTTCAAAGAAACGCTCTTTTATTTTATTTCGTTATTCCTTTGATAAAATATCATTAAAAACGTCCCCTAAGCAGGCAATACGCTGCTTGGGGGACGTCTTTTTCTTTAGCGGTTGTCTAAATTATTGCGATCGCGCATGTCTGCTGGATTTTCGATAATGTCCTCTTCATTTACACGACGTTCAATAACTTGACCATCGTTGCCAACACCATCATTTGGCGCGACGCGGTCAACTTCTGCGCCATTACGATTGCCCCCAGTAGCAGGATTCACTGTGCCATTAGGTGCTGTGTTATTTATTTCGTTATTGTAGCGTGGTGTATAGTTATTATCAATAACATCATCCACCCCACGACGAATTTCGTTTGCTGGTGTATTATCGTTCATCGCATTACGATCTCCTGTATTACACCCAGCTAATAATGACGTAGCAAGTAATGTTGCTGCAAACAAACCTTTCCACATAAGAAATTCCCTCCTTTCCATGGACTCATCTGATCAATACTTGATCGTTTATTAGAGTGCCCGGGAATGAAGGGAACTATCCGAAAATTTTATAGTTCTATTTTAATTTTTCTTTTAACACTTGCTCAACATAAGCCGCCTCTGCTTTGCAACCGAATGTGTAATTTGTGCCTAATTTTTTTTGCATTTTAGCAATGGAGTCGATTTGCTTTTTCGTTGGCTCTTCTCCTAAAATTTTTGCAATTACTTCGTCTACCTTTTTGGCAATTTCATTATGAAATTCTTCGCTTACTAATACTTCGTGAGGTACTTTATCAAACCAAGCCGCATTTTCTGTAAAATATTGCTGCCAACTTGTCATGAAATCTTCCATTGAAAATTTATCTTCATCCCACTCAATGCTTGCTAAATAAAGCTCAAATGATGTGGAAATTGATCGTGTAATACTTATTTTTACACCTGAAGACAGTTCTTTATACATAAAAATTTAAACCTCCTACGTTTAAAAGCCAACCCTTTCAATCAATTGCACTTTAGCTAATTTTAATCCAAATTTTTTGAGTTCGTGAGGGGAATCTCATCAAAATCTGTAATATTCGCCAAAGCCTTTAAATCAAACTCAGTCATTTCAGCAACAATGCCGTACTCTTTGACTAAGTAATCTGCCCTTTCACTAATGGGAACGCTATATATTTACCGCTTTACTTTTGCAACATGAAAAATATGTTGAATTAAAATAAGTCAACCTATACATCTTATAGTTTTTTCTTTGTAAATGCAAATAGTACTAGGTTATCTGAAAAAATTGGTTTTTTCAATTACTTCGGCTGAACTGGTCCTATTGCAAATAAAATATCCGTTTCACAAACCAACTCACCATCAACTGTTGCTACGGCATGTCCTTTACCCATTTGACCACGCAGCTTGACAAATTCTACTTCCATTTTTAATTGATCGCCTGGTACAACTTGGCGTTTAAAGCGACAATTATCTATACCTGTTAAAAAGACAATACGTCCTTTAAATTCATCTGAGCTTAATAAGGCAACGCCACCTACTTGTGCTAGTGCCTCTACAATAAGAACACCTGGCATTACTGGGTAGCCAGGGAAATGACCATTAAAAAATTCTTCATTTACCGTAACATTTTTAATACCTACCGCGCTCTTGCCAACTTCAATTTCTAAAATGCGATCAACTAATAAAAATGGGTAGCGGTGCGGTAAAATTGCTTGAATTTGTTCTGCATTTAACATAAAAAAACCTCCACTCCTATTTAATCTTATGTATGGTAATTATTATACAGGAATTTATTAATTACGCCTTAACTAACTCTAGGCTGGATTTTGCTAAAATTCCAATCTAATTTGGTAATTCATGCATGACATTTGGCTGTTAGGTAAATAGGTTGGCACCTATATTATCTAACAGCCATTTGCAGCTATGTTTTGCTTACATTTCCCTTAACTTAAATAAAACAAAAGGAAATGGCTTTCTTAGCAAATCAATGCACTTTATTCTTTTCCTTCGATGATATCAAATATATGTTGCCACGTACTCCATTTTAACGCATCGCTTGCTTCTCCGCCTCCGAGAAAGCCGTAACCAAACATGACACCACCAATTGCTGCACCAACTAATAGGGCTAGTACAAGTACAATTCGCAGCCAAATTGGAATTAAGCGTATTTGTACCCAACGTATTCGTTTCGTCGTTTCTTTTGCCTCAATTTCCTCACTACGTCTTCTTCTTTTTTTGGGGGCTACATCTTGTTCATTGAATTCGTTCGTCATTTATTATACTCCCTTATGCTTATCGAATACCGTTAATGAGCCCTAGCATTTGGTCTGCAAGTGTGACTGCGCGTGAATTAAATTGATATGAGCGCTGCGTAGCAATCAAGTCTGTCATTTCCTTCGAAATATCTACATTCGACATTTCCAATGTTTGGATACTCAAACCAATTTCCGCACGACCCGCTCCTTGTAAATCCGTTAAAATATCTGCTTGCGTGTAGCCAAGAGCTGCTAAATTAGTCGGCAAGCCAATATATGTACCACTAATTTGCTCCATTGCTTGAGGCTTTTGTAATTCCGATACGGCTAAATCCACTGCTATTACATCACCATCTGGGTAATTCACATTTAAGCGACCATCTTGAGATAATGTAAAGCCTGTTGCAAAATCAGGGAAATAAATAGCATTTCCATCGCTATCTGCTACAGGATATCCATCGGCATTTACGAGCATCATTTGTCCGTTTTCCATTGGCGATACATAAAAATCACCTTGGCGTGTATATGCTGTGCGCTGACCATCACCATCAGGCATTAAAATATTGAAATATTGATTTTCCTTCGTAAATGCAAAGTCAAGGTCGCGTCCTGTACTCTGTAATGAGCCTTGCTTTTGATTTGATTGGACTAGCGATACATGTGCTCCGACACCATAGCGAATCCCTACGGGTGATTGGCGCAAAGTTTTATCCAATTTATCGTTATTATATTGCTGGTAAAGCAGCTCTGAAAATTGTGCGTCCTTCGCTTTATAGCCATGTGTACTACTATTTGCAAGGTTATTGCTAATTGTATCTAATTTCGTTTGTAGCTGTGTTAATGTATTTGTTGCCGTTACCATTGTGCGTAGCATGCAATCATCCCTCCATTACACTTTCCCAATTTCATTTACTGCCTTTTCCATGCTGCGGTCATATGCTTGAAGAACTTTTTGATTTGCTTCAAATGCACGGTATGCCGTTAATAAATCTGTCATCGAGCGCGCAGAATCTACGTTAGAGCCCTCTAAGTAGCTTTGACGCGTTGCAAACGTTACACCTGCTTGTCCATATGCTGATGGTAGTACACCTTCGTCAAGCATACGATATAAACCATTATCCTGCTTCATTAAGACATCTGGGTTTGCTGAGAACGCTACACCAAGCGTTGCCACTTGTGTGCCGTTTTCATCTAAAATCGCACCTGTATCCGTAATTGTAATATTATCATTTGCTAGCTGAATACGCTCGCCTATGTCAGACAGCACAAAAAGTCCTTGTCCGTTCACTAAATTGCCTTGTCCATCTAATGTAAAGTTACCATTGCGAGTATAAGCTTCTCCACCCGCTGGATGCTGCAGACGGAAGTAAATAGCACCCTGGTTACCGGATTCCTCATCAATTGGTAGCGTAATATCTACTAGTGCTACATCTGCTGGCAAATCTGTTAATAGTAATGAGCCTTGTGTATTGTTAGCAATTGTTTCTTGTAAGTATACCCCTGTTGTCAATGCACCGATTGGATTTAACTGCTGTAGAGTTAAACCTTTTTCTGTCGGTATATTTGTTGTTCCCTTTGCTGAGAGGAGCATGTCTGGGAATGAACGAATTGTTGATTGGTCTGCTTTAAAGCCGGGCGTATTTGCGTTTGCCATATTATTTGTCAATATTTCAGTGCGACGTTGCTGTGCTAGCATACCTGAAGCTACTGTATAAAATCCTTTGAACATAAAACACACCTCATTTACTAGTTGTTATGATTCAACAAAAAATTCTCACTTCAAGCGAGTGGTAAGCTGAATTGAATACTAATTAGCGTTTACTCACTGATTGAGTAACCAACATCGGGTTATTCGATTTAAACGAAAATAATCGATTACTCTGCTGTGGCACCTGCTGAACGGTCAATATTATTCAACATAATACCTGTGCCAATTGCTACACAATCCATTGGCTTCTCTGCAATAAATACAGGTACTTTTAGCTCTTCAATCAATAATTGATCCATACCGTGTAATAATGCGCCGCCACCTGTTAAAATAACACCTCTATCAATAATATCTGCCGATAGCTCGGGTGGCGTTTTTTCTAATACATTTTTAGCTGATTGTACAATCATCGATACCGATTCATGCAATGCTCTCTCGATTTCCGTAGAATGAATTGTAATCGTTTGTGGCAAGCCTGTCACCATATCACGCCCACGTATTTCCATTGATTCATTACGGTTACCTGGGAATACTGTACCAATTGTCATTTTTACCGCCTCTGCTGTGCGCTCTCCAATTAATAGCTTGTATTCTTTTTTTATGTATTGCAAAATGTCGTTGTCAAATACATCGCCTGCTACTTTAATTGATTCACTTGTTACGATGTCTCCCATTGATAATACAGCCACGTCTGTCGTACCTCCACCAATGTCAACTACCATATTGCCACTCGGCTGGAAAATATCCATTCCTGCACCGATTGCCGCCACTTTCGGCTCCTCTTCTAAATAGACCTTTTTACCGCCAGATTTCTCAGCAGCCTCACGAATTGCTTTTTGCTCTACACTTGTAATATTTGTCGGACAGCAAATTAAAATACGTGGCTTTGATAAAAATCCTCGCACATTTAATTTATTTATGAAATGTCGTAGCATTGCCTCTGTTACATCAAAATCCGCAATTACCCCATCTTTTAAAGGACGAATAGCTACGATATTACCTGGCGTACGCCCAACCATTTGTCTCGCCTCTTCACCAACTGCTAACACTTTTCCTGTCTTTTTATCCATCGCTACTACAGATGGCTCATTTAGTACAATGCCTTTCCCTTTCACATGGATCAGAACATTCGCCGTCCCTAAATCAATACCAATATCTTTCGAAAACATTCCCTTAGTTTCTCCTTCCGCCAATTCAAGTCTTTACGTACATCATTCTATTTTCAAGAGCTGTTAAGTCAATCTTATCGGCTCAAAAAGCAACAAACTTACTTTAACTACTTCTTCTTTAACCTATTCCCCGCTTTAATAGTTCACTAGCGGGAGAATGGGCAGCTGTTAGATTGAATATATGCTTACCTGATATTCCTTATTTGTCCCGCATTAACGGGCATTAAGACTCCTATTTCAAGACTTAAGTGAAAATCAGCTTAAGGATAAGTTGGAGTTCAACTGCCCGTAAAAGCCCGATTGGTTCAACTAACTATCAGTGGAATTGAGGAAAACCTCCACTGATTGAAGTTTCACTTTATATATTTAGTTATCTAGACTATTTTATCACATTGAGGAAGTAATTACATCCTCTTTTATGGCAAACTATTCCCTAAAATTGTCACTGAAATAGAGAAAAAGCACTTAGATGAACGTAAGTATCATCTAGGTGCTTTGTTCGTGTTGC
Source organism: Metasolibacillus sp. FSL K6-0083 (assembly GCF_038630865.1). Classification (NCBI taxonomy): domain Bacteria; kingdom Bacillati; phylum Bacillota; class Bacilli; order Caryophanales; family Caryophanaceae; genus Metasolibacillus; species Metasolibacillus sp. FSL K6-0083. The sequence continues at coordinate 1,937,370 of NZ_CP152046.1, forward strand.
TTCGATTGCCATTTTTTCTTCGTTGCTTCTCCACCGCGCAAATGACGGACGGATTTATGATAGGCTAAAATTTTTTTTACTTCCTGTGCTAAAGGCTCATTTATTAATACAAGCCTTTCAGTTAAATCCTTATGCACAGTACTTTTAGAATAACCTGTCATTTTAGCTAAAGTGCGGACTGTTTCTTTGGTTTCGATTAGCAACTCACCTAGCTGAACACAGCGACGCCTAATATGTTCGTGCACGTTCCCTTCCTTTCTACTTAGGATGTAAGAATGTGCCGTAGCTTAGTAGTATGTTTCTTCACCTTATGAGTCGTCCGCCACTATTTAGAACTTAGAATGCAAGCAATTTTCGTGGATTAATTGCTTCACCATCTTCTAACACTTCAAAATGTAAATGAATACCTGCTGTCGGATTCCAATCATTATCCATTGTCGTTGCTAATGGCTGCCCTTGTACAACCTCGTCGCCTTCTTTCACAACAATATCTGTAATCGAACTATAGCGCGTTTCCATGCCATTTGCATGTTGAATTGTAATGCTATTTCCTGTGAAAGCATCCATCTTAATTTTTGTTACGACACCACTCATGGCAGCAAGCACTTCAAATGGCTCACTATTAATAGCAAGTGACATCCCCGATGATGTTGAAAAAGTTTGCTTAAATACAAGCAGGGCATTTTCACGAGTTTTTGCATCTGCCGATAAATCATAAAAATCCTGCAGCACTGTTAGTTGATCTAATAATGCTTCATCAAACGGGAATTTCAAATTTTCTTGCGCTGTGTTTGTTTCAATTATCGGCTGTTGCTGTTGTGGAATTTCTTCTCGAGCAACCGTTTCTGTTAATAGGCGCTCTTCCTTTTCTGTAACAAGCGCATTATAGCTAAACATAAGTGCTAGTACGGCGAGTGCAATACCCGCATAAATAGCTGGCCAAAACCATGGCTTTTGTTTTAAATTTTTTGGAGAAGGTTTTAAATTTTTTTCCTCTCGCATGTTCATCACCTCTGAAGCTAGTGTGAACAAACTATACAATTTTTAAACACGTCAGCTTATTTTTTTGTACAAACATTGCCAATTGTCGTGTGCGGATAATAATGACCAATTATTTGCTCAGCTGTAGCGTTATTTTGTGCTAACTCATTTGCCCCATACTGGCTCATTCCTACGCCATGGCCATAGCCTTTTGTTGTAATGGCAATATCGCTGCCATCCTTTATTAGCGTAAAGTCCGTTGAGCGCAATTGCAAAAGCTCTCTAAAATCACGACCGCTAAATTGTTTTTTTCCTATTACTGTTTGAACACGTCCCGAGCTATTACGCTCAAGTTTTAATGCTAAAAAATCATCTTGTGTCCAGTTTGTTTGTAGCTTGTCATTTAGCTCTGCCACAGTCATTTTAATTGTTTGACTATTTTTCTCGGGCGATGTTACGGATTGTAAATAAGGTAGGTCATGTCCACTATAATTTTCCGCTGACTCTGTAACTCCATTTGATGAAGCATGAAACATCGCAGAAATTGGTTCTTCATTATACAGTATAATTTGACCCGCTGTAGCCTGCACCGCGTCTGAAATTTTTTGCTCATACTGTGCAAAGGCTGTTAACCATTTTTGCTGTCGTGCCTTCTCGTTAATAAAAACTTGATGCGTCGTTGTCGGCTTAATCGGTTTTTGTCCGTAATTTGTATTACGTATGACATAAGTGCGCGCAGCGATGGTCTGAGCCTGCAATGCAATAGGATGAAAGCTAGCTGGCATTTCTGCAGCAACAACACCGATTAAATACTGCTCTAATGGGATGCTCTGTGCTTCGCCTTCAACTGTAATAAAAATTTCACAGGGCTCTGATAGTGCTGGCTTTTGTTTCTTGTAATAAAGTAGCGGCACAGTAAAAAGAAAGCAGATGGCAATGATGATAATAATGATGTTTTTTTTCATACGCCATTGTATGTAGCTTTTTAAAAATTTATTTATCTAATTACAAAAGGCCATCGAGAATGGAATTGATACCCTACTTTCCCGACAGCCGCTTTTTCATTATGCTATTACTTGTTCTGTATTGTCCTGTTGTACAACGCTTGCTTCGCCTTCTGTTACTCGTTCGATATTTGCCCCTAACGCTGCCAGCTTTTCATGGAATTTCACATAGCCGCGATCTAAATGATGTAAAGCAGTTACACGCGTTACGCCTTCTGATACCAAGCCGGCTAAAATAAGTGATGCTGCAGCACGTAAATCAGTTGCTGCCACTTCTGCTCCTTGTAATGCGCTATTGCCTTCGACAAAGACAGAGCGTCCTTCAATTTTAGCCATAGCATTCATTCGACGGAATTCTTCGACATGCATAAAGCGATTTTCAAATACGGTTTCTGTAATAATGCTTGTGCCCTCAGCCGATAACATTAATGCCATCATTTGTGATTGCATATCTGTTGGGAAGCCTGGATGTGGCATTGTTTTAATATCCACTGCCTTTAATTCACCCGTTGCTCGCACACGTAATCCATTTTCTTGCTCTGTAATGTCTACGCCCATTTCGCGCATTTTAGCGATTAAAGCCGTCATATGCTCTGGAATCGCATTTTCGATAATTACATCACCACGTGTAATAGCTGCCGCTACCATAAATGTACCCGCCTCGATACGATCAGGAATAACATAATGCGTAATACCTTTGAGCTTTTCGACACCTTCAATACGGATTGTTGCTGTTCCTGCACCAGTCACGCGGCCACCCATTGCATTAATAAAATTCGCTAAATCGACAATTTCAGGCTCTTTTGCAGCATTTTCGATAATTGTCGTGCCTTCCGCTAAAGCTGCTGCTGTCATAATATTTTCTGTAGCCCCAACGCTCGGGAAATCTAAATAAATTTCAGCTCCCTTTAATTTCTCAGCACGTGCCTCCACATAGCCATGTCCAAAAGAAATCTCAGCTCCCATCGCTTCAAAGCCTTTTAAATGCAGCTCAATTGGACGAGAGCCAATTGCACAGCCACCTGGTAGAGCAACACGTGCAAAGCGATTACGCGCAAGTAGTGAACCCATAACTAAAATAGATGCGCGCATTTTACTAACAAATTCAAATTGTGCCTCACTCGACAAATCACGAGCCGCATCAATTACAATCTCATTGTTATTTACATTATATTGTACATCTGCATTTAAGCTTTTTAATACTTCACCAATTGTATATACATCAGCTAAAGCTGGAACGTCTTTAATAATGTTTTTTCCTTCAGAAGCTAATAAAGATGCTGCTAAAATAGGTAATACAGCGTTTTTTGCGCCTTCAACTTTTACGCTACCTTGTAAAGTCTGACCACCCATAACGATAATTTTCTCCACAATTCGTCCCTCCGAATCCCATTCTCGTAAACTTGCTATTTTATTTAAAAGTTCATTAATCTTTTTTATCCAAACACTGCTAATAATACAGCTATAACCCAACTTTATCAAGCATCTTATTCACTATTTTGTGTCGAATTTTGACTTTATTGTTCATACTACATATTACGCACTGTATGTATAGTTGGTGAATCGAAAGCGGGATACTTTCCAGACGCCTTTTCCCTATATTTTTCTGCTACTGCGTCTGTTTTCTCGAATTCACTCGAAAAGTGCTATTTCAAAATTTGCCATCTTCATTTGTAAAGTCAGCTTGAGGGTAAGTGCAAAAGAGGCATTTATTTCTTACTTGCCATGTGAAATCAGTATTAATCTTTCACGCTGTTAGTTTTATACACCAAAATTCGATATGTTAAACATTTTTGATTGCCCAGGAAATATATACTTTGTAGCGAAAAGCAATTAATTGCTTTTCCCTACAAGCTATATAATGCATTTTATTGGAAAATATAGACTAAACTTCTTGACCATTGAGAGAAAGTAATGAAGAAATTGGAAACGGCTGAGCCAATGACGATGCTGAATAAAATATAGATGAGTTGGATTTGGAATGTTCTACCTTTTTTGAACAGTTGGTCAAAACGAAATGCTTGTAATGCATAGAATGCCACAGCAATGAAAAAAATATGCGAGGCTAGACCGAAAAGTGCCTGTTGTCCTATTTCCGTATAAAAGTCCATCTTCTTTTACACTCCCTTGTGAAAAAAGTTGCTTTAAATATAAATTGAAGCACTAGTTATTTATTAATTTTCTCTTGATTTAGCATTTATTTTCATTTTATCGAGATTCTAATCAGTTTTTGGAGTTTTTTGTGATTCTCTTGCTGTTTTATTGTTCTATTGGCGAATACCCTTACTCTATTGGCGTTTCATGGCATATTTTAGTGTTTCCTTCAACTTACTGTCATTTATTTAAAAAAACTGTTTGGAAAGCGTGCTTTCCAAACAGTCTTTATTAAAATTAGATGTTACCCTCATGAACGTTGATACGATTCAACGCACGTTTTAGCGCTAATTCAGCACGTTTGAAATCAATGTCATCTTTTTTGCCTTCTAAACGACCTTCTGCTCGGTTTAAGGCTTCCTTTGCACGAGCTAAATCAATTGAAGCTGCTGCCTCTGCGGAAGGAGCTAAAATTGATACTTTTTCAGGACGAATTTCGATGAAGCCGCCACTTACAGCTACAAAATCAGTTGAACCATCTTGTTTTTTAAGCTTTACAGCACTAATTGCAAGAGGCGCAACCATAGGAATATGGCCTGGAAGTACACCAATTTCCCCTGAAACTGTTTTAGCAACTACCATTGTTACTTCAGAATCGTATGCTGGACCGTCGGGAGTGACAATACTGACTGTTACTGTCTTCATATTATTTTCCTCCTCGCCGTTAGATTTAAACCTCTACGCCCATGCCTTTTGCTTTTTCTACTACTTCTTCAATGCTACCAACTAAACGGAAAGCATCCTCTGGTAAGTGATCCCATTTGCCATCAAGTATTTCTTTAAATGAGCGAACAGTTTCTTTAACAGGCACGTAAGAACCTGCTTGACCAGTAAATTGCTCCGCAACGTGGAAGTTTTGAGATAAGAAGAATTGAATGCGACGCGCGCGCTCTACTGTTTGCTTATCTTCATCAGATAACTCGTCCATACCTAAGATAGCGATGATATCTTGTAACTCACGGTAACGTTGAATTGTACGTTGAACACCAGTAGCAATTGCATAGTGCTCTTCACCAACGATTTCTGGTGATAATGCACGAGAAGTTGATGCTAATGGGTCAACCGCTGGATAAATACCCATCTCAGATAATTTACGCTCTAAGTTTGTTGTTGCATCTAAGTGAGCGAAAGTTGTTGCTGGAGCTGGGTCAGTATAGTCATCGGCTGGTACGTAAATCGCTTGAATCGAAGTTACAGAACCTTTTGTTGTCGATGTAATACGCTCTTGCAATTTACCCATTTCTGTAGCAAGTGTTGGTTGGTAACCTACCGCAGAAGGCATACGACCTAATAGGGCAGAAACCTCAGAACCTGCTTGTGTGAAACGGAAAATGTTGTCGATGAATAAAAGTACGTCTTGACCTTGTTCATCACGGAAATACTCAGCCATTGTTAAGCCTGTTAATGCTACACGCATACGTGCACCAGGTGGCTCGTTCATTTGACCAAATACCATCGCAGTTTGCTTAATAACACCAGAGTCAGTCATCTCGTGGAATAAGTCGTTACCTTCACGTGTACGCTCACCTACACCCGCGAATACAGAAATACCGCTGTGCTCTTGTGCGATGTTGTTGATTAATTCTTGGATTAATACAGTTTTACCTACGCCGGCACCACCGAATAGACCGATTTTACCGCCTTTAATATACGGTGCTAATAAGTCTACTACTTTGATACCTGTTTCTAGGATTTCAACTGTTGTAGATAATTCATCAAATTTTGGCGCTTCGCGGTGGATTGAGTCACGGCGAGCTGATTCTGGAATTTCTTCACCTAAGTCGATTACTTCACCAAGTACGTTGAATACACGTCCCAGTGTCACTTCACCAACTGGTACTGAAATAGCTTTCCCTGAGTCTGTTACTTCTGCTCCACGTTGTAAACCATCTGTAGATGACATCGCAATTGTACGAACAACATCGTCACCTAAGTGGATTGCAACTTCAAGAGCTAAAGTAGTAGGCTCTTCATTTGGACGTTCAATCTTAACAGTTAGGTTGTTATAGATTGCTGGTAAATGGCCGTTTTCGAATTTAACGTCTACTACCGGACCCATTACTTGTAGAACTTGTCCTTTGTTCATGTTGTGTACCCTCCTATCGTATTCTTATACGAAGTTAGCGTGAGTTGCAGCTTATTCTAAAGCCGCAGCTCCACCAACGATTTCTGTAATTTCTTGTGTAATAGCTGCTTGACGCGCACGGTTGTATTGCAATGATAGACCATCGATTAAATCAGATGCGTTATCTGTTGCACTACGCATTGCCGTCATACGTGAAGCATGTTCACTTGCTTTTCCGTCTAATAAAGCACCGTAAATTAAGCTTTCTGCATATTGTGGAAGTAAAACTTCTAGAATTGCTTCACCAGATGGCTCGAATTCATACGCAGCGCTTGTTGTTGAAGTGGCAATATCAGTCAACGGAAGAACCTTTTTCTCCGTCACTACTTGAGAAATAGCACTTTCGAAGTGGTTATAGTACATATAAAGTTCATCATATGCACCATCAATGAACATACCAACAGCATTACGAGCGATTTCTTTAATATCAGCAAATGTTGGTTGGTCAGGAAGAGCAACAACACTACTAATAACATTATGATCACGTTTAACAAAGTAATCACGCGCTACACGACCTAATGCAAAGACAACGTATTCGTCTTTGGATTTATGACGCTCGTTAATTGTACGTTGAACTTGACGCAGAATGCTTGAGTTGTAAGCACCTGCTAAACCACGGTCAGAACCAATTACTAAGTAAGCTGTTTTCTTAACAGGGCGAGCAGTTAACATTGGGTGTCCACTGTCTTTCGTACCTGCAGCGATAGCGCCTACTACGTCTTGAATTTTTTCCATGTAAGGAACGTATGCTTTTGCATTTTGCTCTGCACGACGTAGTTTCGATGATGAAACCATCTGCATTGCTTTTGTGATTTTTTGCGTGCTCTTTGTAGAGTTAATACGACCTTTAATTTCGCGTAAGTTTACCACTGGTATTTCACCACCTTCTGTTATTTAGTCACAATCCTATCTTCTCATATCATCCGCAAGCTACTGCCTGCGGAGGTACGAGAAGTTATCTAACTAAAGATTATTCTGATTTAGCAAAAGTCTTTTTGAATGCATTGATTGCTTCAGTAAGGTCTGCATCAGCTGGAATATCTTTTGTTGTACGGATATGATCTAATACAGCTGTGTGGTTTGTATCTAACCAGCTTAAGAATTCAGCCTCAAAACGAGTGATGTCTCCTACTGGAATATCGTCTAAGAAACCACGAGTTAATGCATATAAAATAACAACTTGTTTTTCAACTTTTAATGGTTTGTTTAAGTCTTGTTTTAAAACTTCAACTGTACGTTTACCACGCTCTAATTTAGCTAAAGTTGCTTTATCTAGGTCAGAACCAAACTGAGCGAATGATTCTAATTCACGGAAAGCAGCTAAATCAAGACGTAATGTACCGGCAACTTTTTTCATCGCTTTGATTTGTGCTGAACCACCTACACGTGATACAGATAAACCTGCGTTAATTGCTGGTCGTACACCTGAGTTGAATAAGTCAGATTGTAAGAAAATTTGACCATCTGTAATCGAAATTACGTTTGTTGGAATGTAAGCTGAAATGTCTCCAGCTTGTGTTTCTACGAATGGTAATGCCGTAATCGAACCGTTTTGGTAAGTTTCGTTTAACTTCGCAGCACGCTCAAGTAGACGGCTGTGTAAGTAGAATACGTCACCAGGGTAAGCTTCACGACCTGGAGGACGACGTAATAATAATGACAGCTCACGGTAAGCAGACGCTTGCTTCGATAAGTCATCATATACTACTAATACGTGTTTACCTTGTAACATAAATTCTTCTGCCATTGCTACACCAGCGAATGGTGCTAAGAACAATAATGGTGATGGTTGAGAAGAAGAAGCTGTTACTACGATTGTATAATCTAAAGCACCGTTTTTACGTAATGTTTCAACTACGCTACGCACTGTAGATTCTTTTTGACCGATTGCAACATAGATACAAATCATGTTTTCACCAGTTTGGTTTAAGATTGTATCAATCGCTACAGATGTTTTACCTGTTTGACGGTCACCGATAATTAACTCACGTTGACCACGACCAATTGGAACTAATGCGTCAATCGCTTTAATACCTGTTTGTAATGGCTCATGTACAGATTTACGTGCCATTACACCGAAAGCTGGGCTTTCAATTGGACGAGTTTTTGTTGTGTTGATTGGACCTAGACCATCCACTGGTTGACCTAATGGGTTTACAACACGACCAATTAGTTCTTCACCAACTGGAACGCTCATAATACGACCTGTACGACGAACTTCATCGCCTTCTTTAATGCCAAGGTACTCACCTAAAATAATAATACCTACATTACCTTCTTCTAGGTTTTGTGCCATACCCATAACACCGTTAGAGAACTCTAAAAGCTCTCCAGCCATGACGTTGTCGAGGCCATGAGCAAGAGCGATACCGTCACCAACGCGGATAACTGTACCTACTTCGCTTACTTGTAATTCAGATTGGTAGTTTTCAATCTGTTGTTTAATCAGACTGCTGATTTCTTCAGCTTTGATGCCCATGTATGTTCACCTCTCACATTTCTTAAAATTAAACAACTAATGTACGCTTTAAACCTTCTAGCTTAGAAGCGATTGTGCTGTCATAAATATAGTTGCCGATTTGTACACGAATACCACCAAGAATAGATGGTTCAATAATGTTTTTAATGTCTAGCTTACTTTTACCTACTAACGTTGCAAATGCAGCAGAAATCTCTGCATTTTCAGCTTCGGTTAAAGCACGTGTTGAATAAACTGTCGCCTCAACTGCACCTTGTGCTGCAGTTGCAAGATTTTGAAACTCTTTTGCAATCGTCACGATATCATTGATGCGTTGTTTATCCACTAATAATTGAACTGTGTTTAATACTGATGAATTAGCGTTCGCTAAAATTTCAGATAGCATTGCTTTTTTCTTTGCAGAAGAAATTTTAGGTGCTTTTAATAGCTCTAATAAAGCTGGTGTTGCTTCGATTGCCGCTGTGAATTCCTTTAAATCTGCACTTACTTCTGCAATACTTTGCTCTTTGCTTGCTAATTGAAACAATGCTTCAGCGTAACGTTTCGCTACTTGACTCATTTCGCTTCGCCTGCCTTCGCAATCGTCTCTTTAATTAATGCGCTGTTGTCCTCTTCAGAAATCTCTTTACCAAGCACTTTAGATGCTGCAAGAACTGATAGTGATACAACTTCTTCACGCACTGCTGCGATCGCTTTTTCTTTTTCGTTTTCGATTTCACGCACTGCTGCATCTTTTAAACGAGCTGCTTCTGCACGCGCTGCTGAAATAATTTCCTCACGCTGTACATCGCCTTGTTTTTTTGCACCTTCTACGATTGCTTGTGCTTCTGTACGAGCTTCTTTAAGAAGGCTTTTTTGTTCTTCTAATAATTGGTGCGTTTCTTTGCGCGCTTTTTCTGCTGCATCGATTTCGCTTGCAACAAGCTCCTCACGTTGTTGCATAATGCCCATTAATGGACCCCACGCAAATTTTTTCAAAAGAAGCATTAAAATTACAAATGTTGCTAATGTTGCAAGGATGTCACCGCCGTTAAAACCGCCAGCTGCACCTAATACAAGATCATTTAATAACACGATTGGTTCACTCCCTTCAAGAGCTTGTTCAAAATCTATAAGTATCAATGACACCTCGACATCATTGTGCCCAGATTTTGCCGAGTGAGCTCGAAAAGCTCCTTTTCAAAATCTGTGACATCTGCCGAAGGCTTCATCTTGATTCAGCAAGTGTTTAAATACCCTTTGTCAATAAAACATTTATCTCACCGCTTATATAGACTAGCGTTTTCCGAATCAAGATAAATCTTTAATTTCAAATTCATTGTTGCTTCTTTCGCATTAAACAATGCGAACTTCATAGTACGATACATAAAAGGAATGGCGAAGTAGTAAGTCTGGTGAACTTTTCTCCGCCATTGACGTCAGTCATAGTAGTAATTATTGGTTCATTACGATGAATGCTACTACTACACCGATGATTGGAAGGGCCTCAACTAATGCAACCCCGATAAACATTGTTGTTTGAAGAGCACCACGTAATTCTGGTTGACGAGCGATACCTTCTACTGTTTTTGATACGATAAGACCGTTACCGATACCTGCACCTAGTGCACCTAAACCGATTGCGATTGCTGCTGCTAATAAACCGATTGAACCTGTCATTGTTAAATTTCCTCCTTGGAATATATGTTTTTTTATTGTGGTTCAAATTACCGCAAATTTTGCGGAATTTATAATTAATGGTCGTGACTCACTTTGTGCGCCAAATAAACCATCGTTAACATAGTGAAAATGAAAGCTTGGATAAACCCGATGAAAATCGAGAACCCTTGCCATGCGAGTGCCGGAACAACCATTCCGAACCAGCCCCAAATACTTGCACCGGCAATACCTGCGATTAAACCGATTAAAATTTCCCCTGCGTAAATATTACCGTATAGACGTAAACCAAGCGTTAATGTATTGGCAAACTCTTCAATAATTTTTAGCGGGAACATCCACCACATTGGCTTCAAATAAGTTGTCTTCGCATAACCACCAGTTCCTTGCATTTTAATACCGTAATAGTGAGCTAAAAGCGTAACCATAACAGCTAATGTTAAAGTTACAGTTGGATCGGCTGTTGGTGATTTCCACCATAGGTAATCATCATAAATGATTGCGAATGGTAAACCTAATAAGTTCGCTACAGCGATAAACATTATTAGCGTAAGCCCTAATACGTGGAAGCGACCACCTGTTTTCCAGTCCATATTACTCTTGATAATACCTTTCACGAAGTCCATAATCCACTCCATGAAGTTTTGCATACCTGTTGGCTTCAGTTTTAAACTACGTGTGGAAATAAACGCGATTAAAAACACGACTGCCGCAGTGACAATTAGCATTAAAACAGTTGATTTGTTAAATGTTAAGACATAGTCACCGAATAATGGTAGATCAAATTCTGGATTTTTATGACCCATTTTTGCATTCACCTCTCTTTCAATGAGTACACTTTAGTGCTGTTTAACAAGATGTACAATTCGCTCGATTACGAGGAAAATGTACGGAAGCATTAGCCCAATAACTGTGCTAATTAGATGAAAATGTTCTGGCAACGACATGGCGATTGCGACTGCCGCAACACCCGAGCCAAAGCGTAAGGCTGTGCCTAAAGATGATGCCTTTCTTCCTTCACTAACAGAACGGTCAAACTTGTCCATCCGTCGAACTAAAATCCAAAAGTTATATGTACCGAAGAATGCACCTAAACCAAGTCCCGCGAAGATGCTAGCATATGGCGTAAAAGCCCATCCTAGTACACAGAGTGCGAGCAAAAAAAATAACACTTTCTTTTGCTTTGCGAAAATGTAATGCAAATCTTCCATTAGCAGTAAGTCTCCTGAATTTTTTTCGAGTAAAGAATCGATGCTGACCAGCAAGTGAATTCAAAGCGTAGTAAATGTACTACAGTTATGAGGTTAAATTATAAGATGTAGCAAAATTTGACTTGGAGTAAATTTCTACATACAAAAGCTTTAACCTTTATGGACATGTATCCAGACGCATCAAACCGTTGCAAAATTTTCTTCTGCGATGAGTAATCACAGGAGCAAAATCGACAATTGGAATTCAACTGTCCATTCAGTAGAAACTTGATATAATAAGCACTTCAAAGTTTTTACACACAATGAAACCCTTATCATTCTTACCCTTTGTTAGCATACAATAGGCGATATTTGATGTCAATTAGTAATGGTGAAAAACTTCACAATCCCCTCAATGTTGTCAAATTGTCGACAAATTTGTGAAAGGATTTTTTCAACAAGAAGTTTGTCAAAAATATTCATCTAAAAACCTTTTCCCCTATACTATTTTACAAAATTATTCGTAGTTATTGATAAAGTGAACCTTCAGTCAGTGGGGGTTTCCTCATCCCCACTGATTGGTAGTTTCACCAATCGGGTTTTTACAGGCTGTTGGATCCCCCACTTAAACTTCTTGATTTTATCTGCTGGTTTGAATTGGGGATCTGTGCTCCTGCGGTTACTCGTCGCAAAAGTACAGCCTGCTCCTGCGGTTACTCGTCGCAAACAAATTTGTTAATACGGGATAAACGCTTTAAAGCTCCCAACCTCTAAGCATGCTTTACTAAAAATTCGACAAGCGCTTTGACGATTCTCTCCGAGGCATGGCCATCACCATATGGGTTTGATGCTTGTGCCATCGCATCGTACGCTGTCTGATCGACTAGCAGCTCATTCGCTAACTGATAAATTGTATCCTCGTCTGTGCCAGCAAGCTTTAATGTACCTGCTGCAATTCCCTCAGGACGCTCTGTTGTATCACGCAATACAAGCACTGGTTTTCCTAATGAAGGAGCTTCCTCCTGCACCCCACCAGAATCCGTTAAAATCATGTATGAACGCGCCGCAATATTGTGGAAATCAAATACCTCTAACGGCTCAATTAAGTGAATGCGCTCGTCATTGCCTAACACGTCATTGGCAATTTCACGTACAACAGGATTCATATGCACAGGGTAAACAACTTGAATATCGTTATGCTCTGCTAATAAACGCTTGATTGCACGGAACATATTGCGCATTGGTTCACCAAGATTTTCACGGCGATGGGCAGTTAATAAAATCATCCGATCTGCACCTATTTTCTCTAGAACTGGATGGCTATACGTCTCACTTACAGTCGTCGCAAGTGCATCAATCGCTGTATTTCCAGTTACAAAAATAGCTTCAGCTGGCTTATTTTCACGCAATAAATTCTCCTCAGACTGCTGTGTCGGTGCGAAATGTAAATCCGCCATTACACCTGTAAGCTGTCGGTTCATTTCCTCTGGATATGGTGAATATTTTTGACCTGTACGAAGCCCTGCCTCCACATGCCCAATTGCAATTTGATTATAAAAAGCAGCTAAGCTACCAATGAATGTAGTTGCTGTATCGCCATGTACAAGCACGATATCTGGCTTTGCTTCTTTCATAACTGCATCTAACCCTTGCAATGCATTTGTCGCAACGTCCACAAGCGTTTGGCGATCCTTCATAATATTCAAGTCATAATTCGGCTTAATTTTGAATGTTTCTAGCACTTGATCAAGCATTTGACGATGCTGAGCTGTCACTGTCACAATCGATTCGATTTGTGGGTGCTTTTCCAGCTCCAATACGAGCGGAGCCATTTTAATTGCCTCTGGACGCGTACCGAAAATCGTCATTACTTTAAACTTCGTCATTCCAAACTCTCCAGTCTATAAATGTAATTGCGTGAAGGTATCCAAAAAGCGTGCTAACGCACTGCTTTTCGGACGTTTTGTTTGTGTTTCATTAGTTTTCCGCTATACTATTTTGTACCAAATAAACGATCGCCTGCATCTCCTAAACCTGGGATGATATAGCCGTGTTCATTTAATCTTTCGTCCAGCGCCGCGATAAAAATATCTACATCGTTATGTTCTTTTTGAATTGCCTCTACACCTTCTGGCGCAGCAATTAAGCACATAAATTTAATGTTTTTTGCACCGCGCTTTTTCAAAGAGTTGATTGCCTCAACAGCAGAGCCTCCTGTTGCTAGCATTGGGTCTACAATAATGAAATCACGTTCTTCTACATCCGCTGGTAGCTTGGCATAGTATTCAACAGGTTTTAATGTTTCTGGATCGCGATATAAACCAATATGTCCAACTTTCGCTGCTGGAATTAAATTTAAAACGCCATCTACCATACCAATTCCTGCTCGTAAAATTGGAACGATAGCCAGCTTTTTACCAGATAACACTTTTGATTTTGCTGTTGTTACAGGTGTTTCAACTTCGATTTCTTCAAGCGGCATTTCCCTTGTAATTTCAAATGCCATTAACGTCGCAACTTCATCTACAAGTTCACGAAATTCTTTTGTTCCAGTGTTTTTGTCACGAATATACGTTAACTTGTGCTGAATTAATGGGTGATCGAATACATATACTTTGCTCATACGGCTCTCTCCTAACTGTTGTTTATCCGCATTAACAGGCAAGTTAATAACCCTTCAATTTAAGCAAGGTATTTACTGCCTGCAAAAGCCCGATTGGTGAAATTCAGTAATCCGTGAAAGGGTGAGGAAACCCCACAACGTAAAATTTCACTTTATCTGAATAAGTATAACAAAAAAACGTCGAGCTGTGTTGTACAACATTGTTGCAATTTATAGATTAGCTGATATAATTGCAAAGTTACAATAGAATGAGCATTTACGAGCGAATCCTCACTTTAAGGCAAATACTCTAAGTCATTTTTAAACAATAATTATTTTAATAAAACACAAACAAAACGTCCGAAAAGTAGTGCTTCGCACGCTTTTCGGACGCCTTTTATTTACGCATATAATGGAAATTTATCTGTTAAAGCTTTTACGCGAGCGATTGCTTGTTCTTTTACTGCTTCGTCATCAATATTCTTTAATACCAATGCAATAATAGAGCCCACTTCTTTTATGTCATCTTCTTTAAAGCCTCGAGATGTTACGGCTGGTGTACCAATGCGAACACCTGAAGTGACGAATGGTGACTCAGTATCATATGGAATTGTGTTTTTGTTTGTTGTAATACCAACAGCATCTAGTGCATGCTCTGCTACTTTCCCTGTTAGACCAAGAGATTTCACATTCAATAATACGATATGGTTATCTGTACCGCCAGATACAATTTCCACACCTTCAGCGATTAAAGTTTCTGCTAGTACTTTTGCATTTGCTTTTACTTGCTTCGCATAGTCTTTAAATTCTGGTCTTAATGCTTCACCAAATGCTACAGCTTTAGCAGCAATAACGTGCATTAATGGACCACCTTGAATACCAGGGAATACTGATTTATTTAATTTTTGCTCCCATTCTTTAGAAGCTAAAATTAATCCTCCACGTGGACCACGTAAAGTTTTATGTGTTGTAGACGTTACGAAATCAGCATATGGTACAGGTGATTGGTGTTCACCAGCAGCTACTAAACCAGCAATATGCGCCATATCTACCATAAAGTAAGCGCCGATTTCGTCTGCAATTTCACGGAACTTTTTGAAGTCAATTTCGCGTGGATATGCTGATGCACCTGCAACAATTAATTTTGGCTTATGCGCTAATGCTTTTTGACGAACATCTTCATAGTCGATGACATGTGTATCTTCTGTTACACCGTACTCTACGAAATTATATAAAATACCTGAGAAGTTAACTGGTGAACCATGTGTTAAGTGACCACCATGAGAAAGATTCATACCAAGTACTGTATCGCCTGGCTCTAGAATTGTATGATATACAGCCATATTTGCTTGCGCACCAGAGTGTGGCTGTACGTTTGCATATTCAGCACCGAAAAGTTCTTTGATGCGATCGCGCGCGATATCTTCCACTACATCGACATGCTCACAGCCACCATAGTAGCGTTTACCTGGGTAACCCTCTGCATATTTATTTGTTAGCACGGAGCCTTGTGCTTCCATTACCGCTTCAGATACAAAGTTTTCAGATGCGATTAGCTCAATATTCGCTTGCTGACGCTTTTTCTCTGCTAAAATACCATCTAATACTGCCTTATCTTGTGCTGCTAATTTTTCAAATGCCATGTAAAATTCCTCCCAAAAGTAAATTATTCATATTGTGCACGCACGCCACCAATTAGTTTCGGGCGTGTCGTCGCTACTGTTACTACTGCTTCACCTAGTGTTTTCACAGATGTACGGATTGGAACTGCTACTGCTTTTAAATGCATGCCAATTAATGTTTGACCAATATCAATCCCTGCATGGGCTTGTATATTTTCCACTACAACTGGCTTTTGCATTTGCTTATAGGCATGTGCCGACATAGAACCACCAGCTGTTTTTACTGGCACGACATGCACAGGCTCTAGCTGATATTTTTCCGCTGCTGCATATTCAAGTGTTAACGCACGATTAATATGCTCACAGCCCTGAAAAGCTAAGTATAATTGATGGCGTTCAGCAAATGCTTGTAGCTCTTCATAAATAGCCGTTGCTACATCCATTGCTCCCGCTGTTCCTATGCGCTCACCCATCACCTCTGATGTCGAGCATCCTACCACAAATAGTTGCTGCGGTTGGAAAACCACTTGCTGTTCTAATTCACTTAACAATGTTGCTAGCGATTTATGCATATCAGTTAAATTTGTCATGTATTACACTTCCAGCTCTGAAATTTTTTCCACACGGCGCGTATGGCGTCCGCCTTCAAATTCAGTGCTTAGCCAAGTTGCAACGATTTCACGTGCCAGCCCTGGTCCAATAACGCGTTCGCCCATTGCTATTACGTTGGAATCATTATGACAGCGCGTTGCTTTTGCTGAAAATACATCATGCACTAAGGCGCAACGAATTCCTTTTACTTTGTTTGCCGCAATCGACATGCCAATTCCCGTACCACATATCAAAATGCCTCGATCAAACTTTCCAGAGGCAACACCATCCGATACAGGCTTTGCATAGTCTGGATAATCAACCGATTCATCAGATTGTGGGCCGAAGTCTTCATAGCTAATGCCTAAGTCACCTAACAGAGACATAATCTCACGGCGTAAATTATTTCCACCATGGTCAGAAGAAATTGCAATTTTCAACGAAGCTCCCTCTTTTCACGATATATTCATAAAATAGTGTACCATTTATTGAATGAGAAAAACATTCCTCTCAAGCATAACAAAAAATACTTTAAATGAAAACACGAATATTAAAGTTTAATTTAGAAATAAAGTTCACATCTACTTCTATTTTACAAGTAATTCAGTTTACAATCATTCGCCTTTTGGCTAATTCACAGAATTTTCTTGATTATAACTAGTTAACTCTACTTACACTCACACAGCAAAAATACAGTTAAATAAATTTCCTTTCGCTCCTATAGTATGTACTATTTTGAGCGATCAAATTGGGATATAACATTATATAGCTCATTTGATTGTTGCTGAAGATTTTCACATAGATTTTGTGTTTGCTCAATTTCAAATGCCTGTTCCTCTGTAATCACACGGACTTCCTGTGCACCAGCAGACGTTTCTTCTGCGATTGCAGCTACCTCCTGAGATTGCTGTGCCGTTAGCTCTATTCCGCTAAGCTGTTGCTTCGTTAACGAGGAAATGTCTACAACTGCGTGCGCAACTTCCTCTACATTGCTTACCATACCATCAACAGTCGCTGTTGTTTCAGATACGCGCGTCGATTCTTGCACCGCAAACGCAACTTGACCGTTCATTTGTTTCACAACAAGTTCAACATTTTGCTGCATCGCTTGAATGATTGTAGTGATACCTTGCACAGCCTTTGCACTTTCATCTGCTAAAATACGAACTTCCTCCGCTACAACGGCAAACCCTTTTCCATGCTCTCCTGCTCTCGCTGCTTCAATTGAGGCATTTAATGCTAGCAAGTTTGTTTGTGCAGCAATATCTCCAACTAATCCGATTATTTGCTCAATTTGCTCCGCATTTTTTTCTAACTCATGAATATTAGCTAAAGCTTCCTCATTCCCTTGCGCAATTTGCTGTATGCTCGTTACAAGACTTTGAATAGCTGTTTTTGTTGTTTCTAAATTATTAAGCATTTGCTTTGACCCGTCAGCCGAGTTTGTTGCGTGTCCATTGACATCTAATGCCAACTGACGAACATCGACCAAGGCCTCTGCCATTTCTTGTACAGAAACAGCTGAAGTTTGAGCCCCTTCAGAAATCTGCCCTACTGTTTTAGCTACATCGTTTGCTTTGTGCGATGAAGCTTTTGTTAAATCGGATAATTCATTAATTGTTGAGTTCGTAATGCGGTAATTATTTTCAATACTATCCACCATGCCACGTAAATTGACTAACATATGCTGAAATGCCTCTGCAACAGAACGAATTTCATCGTTAGTTTTCGGCATGGTCACATCTTGTCCAATTTTCCCTTCCGCTACACGTGAAGCAGCCTGCTCCAAAGCTTGTAGTGGGCGGACTAAAATAATACTAAAAACCGCTGCTAAAATACAGGACCAAGTAATCCCCGCTATGTATGTACTTATTTGAAAAATCTTTACATTTATCGATTCAAAAAACATCGGATGTATAAATTCAATAAATACAAAGCTAGTTGAATACGTAACAATCGCTAAAACCCCTACAAATAATATTAGCTTTTTGCGTAAATTAAATCGTTTTTGTTTGCTATTCACTATTTGCTCCTCCTTGTTTTTGCACTAATTCTTCTATTAAATGTCGTAATTCAAAAAATGTTTGCTTATACGTATGCAAATCGCCGCCATATGGATCTGATACGTCTGGTGCTGTGTACGGAGTTACATATTCTTTCAATGTGTAGGTCTTTTGCATGGCAACTTCATAACTACGAACGAGCAGCTCCTTGTGCACTGTCGTCATTGTTAAAATTAAGTCTGCCCACTCAATATCCTCAACTGTTACTTGGCGAGAAATATGTTCATGAGGGATATTTTCACTGTTTAAAACTCGTTGTGCATTTTCCGACATTTCCCCTCCTTCAAGAGCGTAAATACCTGCTGAACGAACCTCGATATTCGGAAGCTGCTTTGCCTTCAAAATCGCCTCAGCCATCGGACTTCTGCAAGTATTTCCAGTACAAACAAAATAAATATTCATCTTTTCTCCCACTCTTCCAAAAAATACTTAATTAAAAAGTATTACCATGCTAATAGCTAATAGTAATACACCCGCTATTATTTTAAAAATTTGACTATTAAAAATGGGTGTTTTAGCTACGATGAGCGCTATGTATGATAGTGCAAAAGTAGCTATTCCAGCGCTAAGAATAAATAAATACTTTTGTAGATTTAGCATACCAAAAGAAACGCTTGCTGAAAAGCTATCAATGCTCGCCATAATTGCTAAAATTGGTAAAGCTTTTTGAGGGACATGTTGATTTCTGGATGATAAAAGCAGTTGAAGTGCAATACAAAATAATAAGATAGCGGAGAGGTACGCTGCCCAGTCCTCCATAAATGTACTAACCCAGCTTCCTAATTTAAACCCAAGAAGCGGAAAAAGCATATGCCATAAAGCTGTCCAAATCGAGAGCAAAAAGCGCTGTGAAACGCTTGGTAAAAGTATATATAGGGCAACGACATCCAGCGCTAAAATAATTCCAACTATCACTTCCTGCAATGACATACCTCCTAAGCATTGCTTTTATTTTATGTCAATGAATAGGCAGAGAGAACTGAAAGAAAAAAATGAACAAAGATGGCTCATTTCTAATCAGCTTGCTAGCATGCTTCCCAATTTATCGAAAATAAAAAAAGCCGTCGGGAAATCCCTGACAGCTACTTATTTTTTATACCATTGTCCACCCGCCGCTTTTTCTAGACGATTCATAATTGCGACGCCTACACCGAGACGGGCGGTCGTTGTCGCTAAAATAATCGTTGCGTCGGTTTTGTCACATGCACGAAGCGCATCATAAAGTGCGCTACTCATTGCTTCAACATCCCCGTCCTTACCGTATGTAAAGAAATAATTAGCTTTGCTATTAGCAAAGCTTTCTGCTGCTAACAGTGCAACACGCTGTCCCGTAGCTTGAAGTTGTTCGACTGCTTGCTGCACACTTTCTAATTTTGGCTCAATTAATAGGACAGGAGCCTCCGGTGCATAATGTGTATATTTCATGCCAGGTGCTTTCGGTGTGCCCGGGCTTTCCTGTTCCTTCTCAGTTGGCTGAATAACTGTCCCGATTATTTCCTCTAGCATTTCCTTTGTGACACCGCCTGGACGTAGTATCACTGGTGGATTTACCGTCACATCGAGCACCGTCGATTCCAAGCCAACACCTGTTGCTCCACCATCTAAAATACACGAAATTATATTCGTCATATCTTCCGCGACATGCTCCGCCCTCGTCGGTGATGGCTTGCCACTTTTGTTAGCACTTGGTGCCGCTAGGGGCTTATTGATTTCTTGTAATAAACGTAGCGCTACCGGATGGTCTGGCATTCGTAAACCAACTGTAGTTAGACCCGCTGTGACACTCGCTGCAAAGACATTCGGCTTTGTTTCTAAAATAAGTGTTAAAGGACCCGGCCAAAATGCATCCATACATTTTTGTGCTATTTCAGATATATGCACAACATAATCTTGCGCTTGTTCCTTGCTACTAATATGGACAATTAAAGGATTATCAGACGGACGCCCTTTGGCAGCAAATATTTTTTGGACTGCCACCTCATCTGTTGCTACAGCACCAAGTCCATATACCGTTTCAGTTGGAAATGCGACTATTTCGCTATTATTTAAAAAATCCACAGCTTGTGTATAACTGTCATTATTATTCACAACATTATCCACAATTAAATATTTTGTTTCCATATCATCACCGCCTTTAATTTCGCTATTTATCAAAAGTTATTCACATATTGTTGATAACTCATCACTTAATGTGCATAAGTTGTTTAAATCTGTGGGTAAAACTATGAAAATTTTCTTTTTAACCACTCATAAATAACAAATTTACGCTTTTCTTCCTTCTCTTCCTGAGGTTTTTCACATGTTTTTGGAAAAACAGAGCAAAACCAGTTGTCGCCTCTTGCTTGCCCGATTGTTAAGACGACAGATTGATAGAAGTTTTGTGGATAAAAAGTATTGTATTCATATTTAGGTGGGATTAAGTTATCCCCAACAACGATATGAACATCATATTGTGAATATTTTTTTTCAAGTAACTGTTGTAAATCAATTAATGCTAATTCTGTTTCTTGTGTACTAGCAATTTGCTCAAACATCGGTAGCGCCGCTTGAACGATTTCTTCCTTTACTGTCTGGTCCTGCTGCAAATTACTGTTCGCTACAACTCTAAATAATAACGGACTTGCTTCCTTTTGCTCATGCCAGCCTTCACCATAATCCACAAAATGAGGCACGGCTAATAGCAACATATAACTAATTAATGCATAACAAACATAACGAAAAATAATAAGAATAGGCAATGGCTTTCTAGCAATATTGTAATCTTCTAACATGAAAATCCCTCCTTGCCTATCATGATGGACAAAGAAGAATTTTTTTATTCATCAATTACACAAAAAACAATTCTATCTTTTCCGTTAATATCTTTTACAATTTCAATTGTAGCTTGTGGGAAGTGCTGTTGGAAAAAAGCCGCTACTGCTCGCCCCTGCATATAGCCAATTTCCACACCAATTAATGCTGGTTGTCTCATCAAAGCCGGCAACTGCTCAGCTAGCTTGCGATATAAAAATAATCCATCCTCGTCCGCAAAAAGTGCTGTGTGCGGCTCATGTTCTAGTACAATATCAGACATTTCCTTCGCCTCATGATAAGCGATGTAAGGAGGATTACTTAAAATAACATCCCATTTTTGCTGTGCAATTGGTTCTGTTAAATCACCTAAGCGAAAATCAATTGCTGCTTGCAGTTGCATAGCATTTTGCTCGGCTGTTGCAAGCGCATCTTGCGAAATATCCGTTGCCGTAACAGCTACATTCGGGCATTCAAGCTTCATTGTTATAGCAATTGCCCCGCTGCCTGTACCAATATCCGCCAATTGAATCGCTGCATCTTTGCCAAATAATTTTTCTATACGCGTTATTGCGCCGACGATTAATTCTTCTGTTTCAGGACGAGGGATTAGAACGGATTCATCTACTTGAAATGGGCGTCCATAAAATTCCTCGACACCTGTAATATATTGTACGGGTACTCCTTCCGCATGCCTTTGCAGCATGTCTTCAAGAGTAGCTATTTGCTCATTAGACATTTGCTCCTGCATTCGTAACATTAAATCCGAATAATTTATTTGCAGCACGTGCTGCATTAGCAATCGTGCTGCTGTTTCCTCTCGACCATTGACACTTAAAAAAGAAGAAGCCCGTTGCAGGACTTCAAATACTGAGTTATGCATCTTCATTTAATCTTGCTAATTTAGATGCTTGTTCTTCTAAAATAAGTGCGTCAATCACTTCATCTAACTTGCCTTCAATGATTTGGTCGAGTTTTTGAATTGTTAAGCCAATTCGATGGTCTGTGACACGATTTTGTGGATAGTTATACGTGCGAATTCGCTCCGAACGGTCACCTGTACCTACCGCCGATTTACGTGTTGCATCCACTTCAGCTTGAGCTTCTTGCATATACATATCTGCCACACGCGCACGTAAAATTTTCATTGCCTTTTCGCGGTTTTTGATTTGTGAACGCTCATCCTGCATCGATACAACGACACCTGTTGGAATATGCGTCATACGAACAGCAGACATCGTCGTGTTAACTGATTGCCCCCCTGCACCAGATGATGCAAATGTATCCACACGAATATCCTTTTCATGAATGTCTACATCTACCTCTTCTACTTCTGGCAAACAAGCAACTGTTGCTGTCGATGTATGAATACGCCCTTGCGACTCTGTAGCAGGTACGCGCTGAACTCGGTGTGCACCATTTTCATATTTGAATTTAGAGTATGCACCTTGACCGTTAATCATAAAGATAACCTCTTTATAACCGCCCATTGCATTCGGTGTCGCCTCCATAATTTCAATTTTCCAACCCTGCGTCTCTGCATAACGCGAATACATGCGGAATAAATCCCCCGCAAAAATATTCGCCTCATCTCCACCCGCAGCTCCGCGAATTTCCATAATAACGTTTTTCGAATCGTTCGGGTCTTTTGGAATTAGCAAAATGCGTAGACGCTCTTCTAATGAAGGAATTTGGTCGTTTAACTCATGAAATTCTTCCTTCACCATTTCTAGCATATCTTGGTCTTTTTCAAGTTCTAGCATTTCACGCGTATCTGCAAGCTGTTCCTTCACAGCTTTATATTCACGATACACTTCAACCATTTCTTGAATATCTGATTGTTCCTTTGAATATTCACGTAGCTTTTTACTATCACTCACTACATCTGGATCACTTAATAATTCATTTAATCTTTCATAACGATCTTCAACAGCTTGTAGACGATCAAACATAATACTTTTCACCTCTGTATATAATTTTAACTATAATTTCCGGATGTGTTGTTCATCCTTTACTTTATAGAAAATACCTAATAATTCGTTGATTTCCGTTGCGGAGGACGCTTTCCTCGGGGTGCGGCTTCAACTAATTTATTTCAGCTCGAGGCCAACAGGATGTTGGTCATGGAGGCGTTGCCGCAGGACGCGGCGGTTTTAGCCTCCCTACACTTTCTCCCGATGGAGTCGCCCCCTACACTTCAATCAACGAGTGCATGCCTAATAATAAAATGCTTCTCTCCATAAAACATATTAATCAATAGACAATTTTCACATAATCAACACGCTTGTATAATTTACTTAAATTGAGTATAAAGAAATTTTTAAATGCTTGCTACATTTTTAAAGCGGCGGGTTGCTATGGCATTTTCTGCATACAGGATAATATGAGTCATTGCCACCAATTGAAATTTGGTCACCTGTGTACACTGGCTTGCCATTCTCGTCAACACGCAGGTTCATCGTTGCCTTCTTGTGACAGAACCAGCAAATTGTTTTCATTTCCTCAATTTTATCTGCATAAATGAGCATATAACGGCTGCCTTCAAACAGCTCGTTTTGGAAGTCATTTTTTAAGCCAAAGCCCATTACTGGTATGTTTAATTCATCGACTATTTGCGTTAATTGGAGTACATGCTCCTTCGAGAAAAACTGCACTTCGTCAATTAATATACAATATGGCTTTTCTTCATGATTTTTTACATATTCAAAAATATTTGTATCATCAAACACAGCAATTGCAGGACGACGAAGACCAATACGGCTTGATACCACACCTACTTCATCCCGCGTGTCGATACCTGAAGTAAAAATAAGAACGGGCTTGTTTTGCTCTTCATAATTATGGGCTACTTTTAAAATTTCAATCGACTTACCACTGTTCATCGCACCATGCTTAAAAAATAATTGCGCCATTTTTGCCTCCATTTATTCCTCAAAAAATGCCTGCCAGTCGGAAACCTGGCAGGCATTTTAAAATTATTATTTGTTAAGACCGTATTTTTTGTTGAAACGATCCACACGTCCGTCAGCAGACGCGAATTTTTGACGACCTGTATAGAATGGGTGACATTCGTTACAGAACTCGACAACGATTGATTCTTTTACAGAACCAGTTTGGAATGTGTTACCGCAAGAGCAAGTTACTGTTGCAGTTTTGTAATCTGGATGGATTCCTTGTTTCATATTCGTTTTCTCCTCTCGCCCTGAACCATCTGGAACAGAGTATAATCGAACTGCACCTTACAAAGCCCGAATATGTCAGCTTCATATGTGCACGTTGCATACTTTGAAAGTATAACATAACCTCTTTATTTTTTTCAAGAAAAAAAATTTAGCCGCGTACCTCACGATAATCATTGTCCACTAAACCGATATTTTTATTGCGCTCCTTGAAACGAATATTATGAGAAGATACATACGCCATCTTTGGTGCATCTGGCTCCATATACAATTTTGCGCTATTTAACGCTAAAATCGCATCAGCAAATGCACCTGCTATATAATGCACTTTGCTAGGATGGCTGACAAAATCCCCCGCTCCAAACACCCCATCAATATTTGTTTCACGCTTTTCATTAACAATGGCATTGCTGTCCTCAATATGTAGCCCCCATTTTTCAAGTGCTCCATAATCGCATTTTAAGCCATGACTAACAATTACCGCATCTACTTCAAGTCGTTCAATCTCTCCTGTTTCTTTATGTGCTATTGAGACAGCCTGAATTAAATCATCATTTCCATGTAATTGTGCCACTTCATATGGTGTTTTTACATTTACCGATTCTCGCATTAAAGCAACATTTCTTTCGTGCCCACCAAACTCGTCTCGTCGATGCACGACCGTTACACTCGATGCGATTTGGGCTAATTCATTTGCCCAATCGACAGCCGAATTGCCACCGCCAGAAATCACTACACGTTTATTACGGAATCCTTCTAATTCCTGTACCGTGTAATATAAATTTGTTACTTCATATTTGTCTGCCCCTTCTATGTCAAGCTTTTGCAAGGAAAGTACGCCGTAGCCAACAGCTAAAATGACCGTTTTCGAATAATGCTTTTCGCCTGAT
The DNA here is from genome assembly GCF_038630865.1 of Metasolibacillus sp. FSL K6-0083. NCBI lineage: Bacteria > Bacillati > Bacillota > Bacilli > Caryophanales > Caryophanaceae > Metasolibacillus > Metasolibacillus sp. FSL K6-0083. Next base: position 1,962,696 of record NZ_CP152046.1, read on the forward strand.
GCAGATGTTAATATAAAAGTACCATCTGCTTGTCTTTCTAAATTTTCAATCTTTTGATTGAGCACAATTGTTGGGTCAAATGTTTTAGCCTGCTCAATTAATTGTTCAATTAATTGCCCGCCTAAAATTGGAGGCAAGCCACCAATATCCCAAATCATTTTTTCTGGGAAAATTAACAGACGACCACCAAGCTGGTCACTACATTCAATAATCTTCGTCTTTAAATCTCGCATCCCGCTATAAAATGCTGTAAATAACCCTGCTGGTCCTCCGCCTACAATCGTTACATCATACATTTCCTCTGTCATACGCTTAATTCCCCATTTCTTTTTTATTCATAATTGACCTACGTATACTCTCTTTATTCCTTTAAACGTGCTAGTAAGTATAGGAAATACGGTGCACCTAGAACAGCAACAACAATCCCTGCTGGAATTTCGGATGGCTCGAAAATAGAACGACCAATCGTATCTGCCATTAACACTAACAGCCCTCCCAATAACGCTGCGGCTGGAAGTAAAAACTGATGCTTAGCCCCTACAAGCTGACGTGCTAAATGTGGTGCAACGAGTCCTACGAATCCAATACCACCGCTGACTGAAACACTCGCCCCAGCTAATCCAACAGAAGCGGCTAATAATAAGCGTCGCTCTTTTTCAATTGACGCACCTAGACCAACAGCTGTTAATTCGCCTAAATTCAGAACATTTAATACGCGAGATTTTGAATAAACAAATGGTAATAGGACGATGAGCCAAGGCAATAAGGACAACACAAACTTCCAATTGGAGCCCCAAATACTTCCTGCTAGCCATGTCGCAATAAATTGGTAATTTTCTGGTGTTAGTCGCAGTGTCAGTACAATCATCATAGAGCTGATACCCGCAGCTACAGCAATACCCGTTAAAATTAAGCGCATTGGTGTAATTCCCTCATGCCGTTTATAGGACAGTGTATAAATTACAATGGCGGTCAAGCCCGAACCTATGAAGGCTAGCACTGGTAGTAAATAGACAGGGGCAGCTTTTGTTGTAGAAAAAAAGGAAACAAACAGCATAACGGCAAGCCCTGCCCCAGCATTAATACCTAAAATCCCCGGGTCTGCCAAAGCATTTCTTGAAATCCCTTGTAAAATAGCCCCAGAAACAGCTAAGCTTATTCCAACTAATACAGCGAGAACAATGCGCGGGAGTCTAAATTCAAATAAAATAAGTTGCTGTTGGGCATCCCCTTGTCCAAATAATGTTCGGAAAACCTCTAGCGGTGTTAGCTTAATTACTCCTGTATTCATACTAATTACAAACGTAATGATAATAAGTACAACTAATGTAATTAAAATAGCCAAGTTTTTCTTTCTAATTTTTTTTTGATTTGGTGTTAAGAAGCGACTGCTCATAGCTCTTTTCCTCCTTTACGAGCTAAATAGAGGAAGAATGGAACGCCAATAAAAGCAATAAGAGCCCCAATTGGCGCCTCATAAGGAGGATTGATATTTCGTGCAATAAAGTCCGCTAATACAACAAGCAATGCACCATATACTAAAGAGCAGGAAATAATCCAGCGATAATCATGCCCAACTATGTATCTCGTTAAATGTGGAACGATTAATCCTACAAACCCTACTGCTCCTACAACAGAAACAGCAGCACCTGCCAAAATTAAAACAATTATCATTCCCCATACTTTTATAACATTCGTGCGTTGTCCAAGCCCAATCGCAATTTCTTCACCTAAGCTCAGTAGTGTAATAGAACGTGATAAGATGAGTGCGCCTATCATCGCAACAAGTACCCAAGGAGATAAAATTTGCAGATGGCTCCATTTTGTACCCGAAACACCGCCTGCATACCAAAAGGCTAAATCTTGTCCTATTCGATAATGCAGTGCAATCCCCTCTCCTAGTGCGCCTAAAAGGGCACTAACCGCAGCTCCTGCTAAAACTAAGCGCATCGGCGTTAGACCCCCTTTGGACAGAGAGCCAATACCATAAACGATTGCAACGCCAAGCCCTGCTCCCACAAAAGACCACATAATTAAATACATATAAGGTAAGCCCGGGAAAAAGGCAAAACATAATGCTAGCATAAATGCTGCACCAGCGTTTAAACCTAGCAAACCTGAGTCCGCCAAAGGGTTTCGAGTCATTCCTTGCATCATTGCCCCTGCTACAGCAAAGCATGCACCTACTAATGCTGCACCTAATACACGTGGCAATCGAATCTCACGAATAATTTGATGTTCTGTTAAATCAGGTAAAAATTTAAAAACAGCCTGCCAAACCATGCTTAATGAAATATCTGCCGCTCCAAATGAAATGGACAAACCAATAGCAAATACTAGGCTCACAAGCCCTATAATTAGTGCCACTAAAGCACGCACTGGATGGGTCCGTCTTTGTAGCTCCTGTAATTTTTCGAGCCCTTCGACTCCTTCAGCTCGCGTCGCCATGTGCTTCCTCCTTAAATCTGTTCCGCCTTCTTCTCTCTCATCTTTAAAACGAGATTTCATCGCTAATATTATCTACAGGAGCTATTTAGAATATATTTTCCTGTAGTTACTTATCACAAAAAACTTTTTGTTAAAAGCTTAAAAAACAGCATTCCTCTCCTCAATAATCATTCTTCTTTTCCAAATAGTTGATAGGACAAGCAAATAGGGTTATTACTATAAGGGCACATAGCCATTTCTGCATCAATATTGAAAACCTTTTGTAAATTCCCTTTAGTCATAACTTCTTCTGGATTGCCGTTGACAATTAATTGACCGCTTTTCATAGCAATCATAAAATGGGAAAAGCGCGATGCATGGTTTAAATCATGCAATACCATAACAATTGTCCGTCCCTCTTCCTTGTTTAGCTTTTGCAATAACAACAGGATGTCTAGCTGATGTGCTAAATCCAAGTAGGTTGTTGGTTCATCGAGTACGAGAATATCCGTTCCTTGTGCTAACGCCATCGCTATCCAGACTCGTTGACGTTGCCCACCTGATAAAGCTTCAATCGGGCGGTCGCAAAATTCACGTAAACCAGTTACATCAATTGCCCAATGAATATATTCATAATCTTCCTTTTGCAATGTTCCAAAGCCGGTTTGGTGCGGAAAACGTCCATAGGAGACTAATTCAAAAACAGTTAATCCCCCCGGTGCTGTTGCCGTTTGTGGCAAAATAGCCATTCTTTTAGCAACTTCTTTCGTTTTCAATTGATGTATAGCTTTCCCATCTAAATATACCGCGCCATTTTGCGTTCGAAGCACGCGGGCTACAGCCTTTAATAATGTAGATTTTCCACAGCCATTTGGACCAATAATTGTTGAAATTTGCCCTTTTGGAATTTCAACACTCAAATCATTTACGATTAGTGTAGAAGAATAACCAATTGCAACATGTTCTATTTCAATGACGGTCATCTTATCTTTACTCCTTTTATTCAGTATTAATAGGCAAGGAAACAGCCTAGCCTCACTTTATCTTTATAATTGCAGACCAAATTGCGCTGTGTATAAGCCGTAGTAAACTTTCTGATTATCCATTAATTCCTCATGCGTGCCTTCCTCGACAATGCCTTTTTTAGAAACAACGACAATACGGTCAGCATCCTTAATTGTTGCAAGACGATGTGCTATGACTAATGTTGTACGTCCCACTGATAGCTCATTCAATGCTTCTTGAATTGCCTTCTCCGTTTCAGTATCTAGCGCGGATGTAGCCTCATCTAAAATAAGTATTTTAGGATTTTTCAAGAATATACGTGCAATAGACAAACGCTGCTTCTGACCACCAGACAATTTAACACCACGCTCTCCGATAAGCGTCTCCATTCCTTCTGGTAAAGCATGAATAACCTCTTCAAGCTGCGCACGTTTTGCTGCATACCATATTTCCTCATCACTTGCATTCAAGTTCCCATAAGCGATATTATCTCGTATCGTGCCATCAAATAAAAAGACATCCTGCTGTACAATCCCTATATGTGAACGCAAGGAATGAAGTTTGAAATCTCTTATATCAATCCCATCAATTTTAATCGCACCCTCATTCACCTCATAAAAACGTGGTAATAGGCTACAAATTGTAGATTTTCCTGCACCAGATGGTCCAACAAGTGCGATTGTTTCACCCGGTTTAATTTTTAAGTTGATATTATTTAAAGCTCGTTTATCATCTGTGTAACCGAACGATACATTATCAAAGACCACTTCGCCTTCAACAGCAATAACCTCTTTTGCGTTAGCGCGGTCTGCAATTTCTGGCTCTGTCTCAATAAAATCAATGTAGCGCTTAAAGCCTGCCATTCCTTTTGGGTAGCTTTCAATAAACATATTAATTTTATTAATTGGATTTAATAGAATACCTGATAGCAAGATGAATGCGACAAACTCACCGCTTGTTAAATGCCCACCCAATACAAAATAAGCTCCTAAAAATAATGTGAATAATGATAGTACCTTTGTTAAAATACCTGAAATCGCTTCATTCCATGCCATCACTTTATAAGAAAAAAGCTTGGTCATACGAAATCGCTCATTATTTACCTTAAAGCGTTGAATCTCATGTGCCTCATTTGTAAAGGCCTGTACGACACGAATACCACTCACATTATTTTCAACACGTGCATTAAAGTCTGCAATATCCCCAAACATCCGTGTAAATGCTTTAGACATAAGCTTTCCAAAAATAATTGTCAGCACTAAAATAATTGGTACGAGTACAAATATAAGAATCGTAAAGGTAGGATCAATGTAGAACATGACACTAAACGCCCCAATAATCGTCATGACAGCAATGAAAAGATCTTCTGGCCCATGATGTGCAAGCTCACCTATATCCATTAAGTCATTTGTTAAACGTGAGACAAGATGCCCTGTTTTATTATTATCAAAATAGCGGAATGATAGTTTTTGCACATGGCTAAAGGCTTCTTTACGCATATCTGTTTCAATATTAATCCCAAGCATATGCCCCCAATACGAAACGATAAAATGGAAAATCGAATTTACAATATATAAGCCAAACAACAATAAACTCACCATTATAATCCATTTCAGTTCACCATCAGGTAAAATATCATCAATCACCTTATTTAAAACAAGTGGAAAAGCTAATTCAATTAATGCAACTAAAATTGCACATGAAAAATCGAGTATAAATAACCCTTTATAGGGCTTGTAGTAAGAAAAAAAACGTTTTAATAGCACGGATGTAGCCTCCTCTTTGTACAGCTAATATTTATTATATAGTTCATATTGATAATGATTATCATTTTCATTTAAACTATACTACATTTTATTATTTTTAAGCAACCAATTATCATTTACGCACCGGCATAATTGTGTCCAGATTTTTTTCAGGCTATTTGGTGGAAGTTAACCATTGTCACGTAGGTCTCTCTTTAAAATTTATGATGTCCGCTGTAAAATAAGAGGCTGACCACTTATTGGGCAGCCCTGTTCCTCAAGCATTTTTTAGCTATATACCCTTTCATTTTATCCGCATTAACAGGCTTCCACCTCAAGGCCTGAGCAGAGGTGGGAGTCTTACGTTCCTGTTGGTGAGAGCTAGCTAAAGTATCACATCTATGTGACTACGTTGGCATTAGCATGTCCTGCCCATCAAAAACTTTACTGATTAAGATTTCATTTTGTTACTTCTACAATAGTATTTGCCATTTCTTCTGCTTGATGTAATGCCGATAATGGGTCAGAGGCAAAATAGTATTCTGGCGCTAACTCTATCGTTTCATTGTTTTTCACCACATCTAGATTTGTCCATGTTGGTGGAAATTCTCCGTCTTTATTGAAGAAATTTATGACAAATACATAGTCACCCACATAATCTCCTACTACTTCGTAGGAAATCTCATAGCGTCCTCCACTTGATTCTTTTGTCTCAAAGAGCTCTTGTACTTTTTCTTGTGGCTTCATTTCGAGAACTTGGAACAACGCTCGACCACCTGACACACTATCATTCGCCACAATTGTTGCGTTCTTTTCAAATAAATCAAAAATTGTAAATGTAGCTCCTTCTGGTATAGATGAATAAATTTTCTCTTTAGCAGCTTTTATACGCTTTTCAAAATCATTCACAAATGTCTCTGCCTCTGCTTGTCGTCCTAAATATTCACCCATTGCTTTTACCTCTTCTACAGCAGACTGATGTGCCGATTCAGAAAATACAATAGTTGGTGCAATTTTCTCGTATTTTTCTACATCTTCTTTATTCCATGTAATGATTAAATCGGGTTTTAACTCTACTACTTTTTCCAACGATACATTGCCGTCTGTACCTATGTTCGTAATCTCACCATCTTTATAGTACGGTTTTAAAAAGGCTGCATAATCTAAATTTGCTATAACCGCCCCTACCGGCACAACATCTAGTGCTAACACTTGTCCTAAATACCAATCTGTTACAATTCTTTCAGGCTTTATTGGAATTTCAACTTCACGCCCTACATCATCTGTAACAATTGTTGTCGCCTTTTCTGTATTAGGTTCATTATTCTCTTTAACAGCTTTTTGCGCTGTGTCATTTCCACATGCTGTTAACAGCAGCATTAAACTTAATAAAAAGGGAGTTGCTAATTTTTTCAACATTTGTTCATTGCTCCTACTCTCAAATGATTTTGCTTGCGCAAGCTGAATATTATTATAATGAAAATGATTCTCATTATTAATAGATAAATCAGACTTCATGCTGACACTTTTCTCCGAGAATTCACTTGGTGTCATCCCAGTCCATTTTTTAAATATACGACTAAAGTATATTTCCGACTCAAAGTGCATTGCTTTTGCAATATCTTTTATTTGATAGTTAGGCTTTCGTAAATAGTTTTTTGCTAATTGTTGTTGCTGCTCCTGTATGTATTTCTTTGGACCATGTCCGAAATGCAATTGGAACAACGTAAATAGCTTTTGTGTAGAGAGTTGAGTATAACGAGCAACATCCTGAACGGTAATCGGATGATATAAATGTCGTTCTATATACATTAACGCTTGCTGTAATTTGTTATTATCGTATTCTTGCTGCTCAATTTCCTCAAAAATTCGCGCAATTAAACCGTGGAAATATGCCTGTACCCCCAACATTTGCTGCTTCTCGTATTGACGATAAAGATTGTCGACCATTTCTATTACAATCCAAGGATTTGTTAATGTATAGCAGGAAATTGGACGGCTAATTGAAGCTTGTTGTTGGAGTGCCTTCAACAATTCATCCTGATGAGGAATTTTGCCGATATAAAAAATCACATAGATTCTTGCTGCTGTCGTAGCTTTAATTGAAAGGCTGCCATGCAGTGTAAGGTGAAGCATTTGGAAGCCAGTAATATGATGTCTTTGCTTATTAATAGAGAGGAGGATATCACCATGTACAACAACAATCCATACATTTGATTGAACTGTATTTTTAAAATCAATTGAAGTAGACTCGATATGCTCTACAGAAAGCACCTTAATAAACATATTTTCCAATAATAAACGATTCGTATTATGCTCCATTAGTGCACCCCCTGCTGACATATCTTATCTCTTCAAAGTGAAAGAGCTTGCAGACAATTATTCTGTCAACATAGTTGGAAACCTCTCTAATAACATATTACTTGTCGTCATATCAGTATAATTCCATTTATCTTCAATATAATGTACCTTATTATTTTTCACGGCAGGTAGAGACTTCCATAAAGGTTTTTCTTGTAACTCTTTAAAAGAGTTTTTAGCTTCCTCATCTACAGATATCAGTACAAATAAATGGTCACCGATAAGTAAGTCATGCATAGTTTCTTCAGAAATCTCGATATATGGTCCGCTATTTGGTTGTAATTCCTCTACCTTTTCATCCATAGCAAACCCCATAGGAGAATAGATTAAATCGGCTACACCACCTGTTTTCATCACATACATCATTTTATTCCAATAATATTGAAGCACTACTGCCGTCTCTCCTTCAGCTATTAAACCATTTGCTCGAAGTTGTTCCCACATTGCTTCTGCATTTTCCTCATAATTTTTAAGTACTTCCTCTGCTTCTGTTTTTTTCCCAATAATATTTGCAACAATAGGCAATCTTTCTTTGAGTGGGAGCATACCATTGAACACAACGGTTGGTGCAATTTTAGATGCTTCTTCTACTTCATTTTCCAGCACATATCCTAGCATAATTAAATCTGGATTTAGCGTTACTACTTTTTCTAAATTTGTTGGATAACCGATATCTGCTGCAGCAATTTTTCCATTATTCTCTATTACTCCACTATCAATAAAGCGACGGTCTACTCCAACAGGTTCTATGCCAAGTGCTAATAAATCTCCAATAGCATTTCCTTGTAAGACGATTCGCTCTGGATTTGTTGGAATTTCTATCTCTTCCCCTGTCAGATCTGTTATTACACGTGTTTCTGCTTCCCCTTTTATTACTTGCTCTGCTTTTTTCTCTGTCTCATCATTACCACAAGCTGCTAATAATGCGATTAAGCTGATGATAAATGGTACTCTAATGCTATGAATAAATGTTTGTTTCATTAGTCTATATTCCCTGCTTTCTAATCGAATTGCCTGTACAAGCTGATTCTCATTGTATTGAAAATGATTATCATTTGTAATAGGGAAATCAGACATATTAGCTAGATATTTCAGCCTGAAAGCAGTCGGTGTTATTTGTAGTTGCTTTTTAAAGACTCGACTAAAATAATATTCATCCTCATAGCCAAGTGCGGCTGCAATTTCTTTAATACTCATTGAATTGCTCTGTAAATATTTTTGGGCAAGTGTTAGACGCATTTTTTGTAAATAATTTTGTGGACCCTCCCCATAACGCTCTCTGAAAATACGTAGTAGATGACGAGTACTTATATTTAATGAGTCTGCCAGCTTTTGTACCGTAACAGCTTCATGCACATGCTGTTCGATGTAACGGCGTGCTGTTTCCGCTAAATCTACTTCATGTGACTTTCCTTGTCCTTCTGTAAATTCACGAAAGATTCGATAAATTAATTCGTAAAAAATTGCCTTAACAGATAAATGTTCCTGAAACGACTCTGTCTTCCATTTGTTGTACATATCCCGCAGCAATAATTCAATGGCAATTGGATTTGCAGGTAGACAAGAAAAATTAGTATGAAAAGGTCGGTACTCTATATATAAATGCTGGATAAAAGCATCTAGATAAATAACATCTCCTTGATAATAAATCATGTAATAACTATAGCTTTCAGTAGTTTTCATATCGAGAAATTCAGATTTCCCTACATGAAATATACTAAAATTTTGAATATGATAAGGAGTTTGGCCTAGACAGAGGTCTACATTACCACCGACGATGACTAGCAAGGCACTGTATGGCATCACTTGTTGAATTGTTGCATTTGTCTGATATGCATAATCTATTTTCTTTATTTTTGCATATGTATTTTCCCACAACAGCATATGTGCTTCATAATTCATAATGCTTACCTCCAATTTATTTCGTTTCAGGGTAATTACACTTCGTCTCGTCTTGGTGCCTTTGGACATTCATTAAAAACGCTCATTTTATCGCCTAAAGATTATGAGGTGGGAGACTTCTGTACCCGTCACCTTGCTATCGGCACAAAAAATATGTGCTCCTGCGGTGGTCACAATAAATTATCACGTAAAGCGCATGTCTCAAAATAGCTTTCAGACCGCTCCTCTACATTTATCCCGCATTAACGGGCAGCAAGACGCCCACTGATTGAAGTTTCACTTTATCACTTTTCTACTACTTCAATTATTTTTTGTGCCATTTGCTCTGCTTGATTAATAACTGAGATTGGGTCTGCTAGGAAAAAGTACTTGCCATCAAATGTAATGACTTTATTGTTCTTGACAACATCTAAGTTTTTCCATGTAGAAGTAGCTTCATACTGCGCCCCGTAATCTATAACGCCTACGTAATCTCCTACATAGTCGCCTACGATTTCCCATGAAATACGGCGCTTTTGCCAATCTCCATTGCTGTCTTCAATCAATTTTTCAACAGAGGCTGGTGCTGTAAGTCTCAATAAATCATACATTGCCTCGCCACCAGATGTACCACTTGGGATTACTGCAATATCCTTATCTGATAATGTGAAAAGTGAAAATGTTACACCTTCTGGTATAGAAGCCTTTATTTTTTCTTCAGCTGCCTTTGCACGTGCTGAATAATCTGCCATAAATTTTTTAGCCTCTTCTTGACGATTTAAAAACTCACCTATCGCTGTCATTTCTGCCTCCACATCAGCATAAGCAGCTGTACTAAATACGATAGTTGGTGCAATTTTCTCATATTGCTCTATTTTTTCTTCCCCATATGTAATGATTAAATCTGGCTTCAGACTAGTAGCAGTTTCTAAAGATACGGCATCCTCATTCCCTAAATCAACAATTTCTTGCCCCTGATAATAATCTTTTAAAAACTCACCATAGCCCATAACCTTTGTAGTTGAGCCTACTGGTACAATGCCTACTGCTAACACATGACCTAAATCCCAATCCACGATGATACGCTGCGGATTTGTCGGTATTTCTACTTTACGACCTACCGAATCTGTTACTGTACGTGTCATGTCATTTACCGTATCTTCAGAAGTATCCTTATTTTTATTACTACATGCTGCTAAAATGAACAGCATACTAACCGCTATTATTACGAACAATGATTTTTTAATATAAAGCTTCATTAATGCTCCTCCTCGTTTTATCTATAATACTCCCTCATTATAACGATAATGATTCTCATTATCAATGTTATTTTAAAAAAGACTGTCCAAAAAGGTATTCCTTTTCGGACAGCCTTAGTTTCTATATTAAAGCTTCACTATGTAAGAAGTGGCTTCCTAATTTTTTACTCAGTTTCTCTAATAATGCTCTCAGAGATATATTGTTCAACTTGCTGTAACCAACTGGACATGCTCTCTTTAGCATATAAGTTTTCTACATTGCTTAGTAGGATGACAGTATAGCCTGCCTCTAGATAACTAGCTAACATAGTTGAATAGCCTGGCCATCCCCCACTATGAGAAATTCGTATTCCTATGTTAGGAATATTATCGATAAACCAGCCATAGCCACAAGGCGTTTTTTGACCATCTTCTGTCAAAATTGGTGATAAAGCTAGATCTAATGAAGATGCACTAAGTAAATCACCGCTTCGTAGCTTAGTGTCCAAAGAAAGTAAATCTATAATTGTTGAATGAATCATGCCATCCCCTTGAATACCGTCTAAATATTTGACAAATTCATAGCCTGGTAGTCCATCAGGCAAAATGAGTGGCGAGTTTTCCGCGCCCCGAATAAAGCCATAGGCAAAATCCTCGATAAATTCAGGCTTATATCTACGATTCATTATTTTTGTACGGTGCATTTTAGCAGGGGTGAAAACATAGTTCTGCATAAAGGTTGAATAAGGCATACGGGCTGCCGCTTCAATTACACTAGCTAAACAAACATAGCCTGTATTACTATACTGATATTTCTCCCCAGCATTAAAATAAGGTTGGGGTCTATATGTAGCTAATAAATGTAGAACATCTGTATTTGTCGCAATTCGCTGATAATCCCAATGCTTTTCAAACAGCTCCATATAATCAGGTAAGCCAGATGTATGTGTCAATGCATGTCGCAAAGTAATGCGAGGATATGGGAAATTAGGAAGCCATTTTTCAATAGAATCACTATAATTAAGCTTTCCTTGCTCCACTAAAATCCCAATACCAATAGCTGTTAATGGCTTCGTAACAGAGGCAAGCTCAAAGATAGAGTTGCTTGTAAGCTGTTCTTCACTATAGTAATTCGATAAACCGAATATCCCTGTATAGAGCACTTTACCATCTTTAGCTACTAGCACATTCCCTGAAAATAGCCCCCGCTCGAAACTAGTGGAAAACAGTTGCTCAAGTTTTTCTGATATATTCACATAGTTCCCCTTTCCGTTGTTGTTTTACTTTATCGTTTGCATTGCCGCTTCTAAAATGCGGATTCGACCATTTAATGTACCGCCCCCCATAACGAGTGGGTCAATCTTGTTAACAAATACTTGGTTGCTTTGAACTGCCTTTAGCCCTTTCCACACCTCACTCTGCTGCAGCTCATCTAGTATACTTCCATCCATATCATTTTCATATAAATCATATTGAATAAAAATGTAATCTGGATTAGCCTGATAAAGACCTTCTAACGAAATCACTGTTTGCTGATTTACTTGTTGAATGCTTTTTGGTACTCGGAGATTTAATTCGCCGTACAGTACATCGTTCAGGAAGACATCTTCAGGATAAACCATCATCTCGCCACCCCTAACACGGATTGCCATTACATCTTTCTCTTGGAAAGAGCTTAAATAGCTAACTGCTTCTCGCTTATCTTGATGATAGTTTTCAATAAGTGCTTTCGCTTTCTCTGTTTTTCCCGTCACCTCTGCAAGCATTTCAAGATTCGCCTGCCAGTCTGGTCCATAATGCGATGTTGGAATTACTGGAGCAATTTTCTCTAGCTGTTCTAAAATTTTAGGGTCTTCCATATCCGTACTAATAATTAAATCTGGCGCTAGCTTCAAAATATATTCCAAGCTGTCACCACTTGTTTCTAGGAGTGGAATTGTATTGGTTGTTGTTTCCCCAAAAAAGCTAGGAAAAGGCTCTTCCTCATCCCCAATTGCACTTGCTGCATATGGCTCAACCCCTAAAACAATTGCATCCTCTATTGACTCAAAAGCATTTAAGAAAATAATTTTTTGCGGTTTGGCTGGAATTATATAGTCATCGTTTAAATAAGTAATTGTTTTTGTTTGTTCCTCGTTTTGTAAACTAGAGCTCTGCTGCTTTTCTTTACATGCTGATAATACAAAAATAAACATGAAAATACTCAATATAATCATTGTTTTCTTCATCAAGAACGCCTCCTCTACACTTAGCCCCCAATGAGAATGAGAACTATTATCAATGATAAATAAATAGTTCCCTCTCGTCCATGTAGAAAAGGAGGTTGTTATGATGAACTTTTGGAGGTTAACCGTTTTTCTATTTCCTTCACCATGAGATAATGTGGTAAAGGTGCATAATCACGCCACGGGAAATGTGTCAGCCTATATACACTTCGATTGCGTACAGACTTCAATTCAAGCCATGTTTCATCCACTTGCAGTTCACTCCATGTTTGCATAGATTCCTCATCCTCATAAACAAGAACCATTATAACGTCTGGATTTATTTTCGCTAACTGCCCCACCGTAACAGATTGCTGTTCCTCGCCCGTTAATGTATTTGCAAGTCGTAATCCTAAATCCCCCAACAAAACCTCTTGAATGCTACGATCCTGATACTGATAACATTTATTGCCCATCACTAATAAAAATAAAAAGGTTTGCTCATGATAAGTTGTTTCTAGGCAGGCTACAGCCTTTTGCACAGCCTGCTCATATTCAATTAGCCAATTATTTGCTTCATTTTCCGCATCTAAAAGCCGAGCCACTTCTAATAATTGTTCTCGCCATGATAAACGAGTCCATGCTAATTGATATACATGACCTAGCTTTTGCAATGAAGTGAGCTGTTCCTCGTTGATATTATCTAAACAGAGTATGAGGTCGTATTGAATATTTTTTCGCTGTAGCAGCATAATATTTTCATTTAAAATAGGAGGTGTTCTACCGACAACTAAATGAGTCACTACATGATTGCCGAACTCCTTATAATAATAAAATCGCCATGTGGGGTGAAGAGGTGCTGCAACTGGAATATAGTGTAAAGGTGCAAGTAAACCAAAAAAGGAGCTATCTACCACAACGATATTCTTTCTACGACTTTTCATAAATAACGAGGGGGAAACCCCAACTTCTTGCTTAAATCTTCTGCTGAAATAAAATTCATCTTTATAGCCTACCTCACTAGCTATTTCCCGAAGCGTTTTATTCTCTTTTATCAGCAGCCATTTCGATGCTTCAATTCTCACTTTCGTTAAATATTGAGTAGCGCTAAGACCAAATTGTTTTCTAAATAGCTCCATATAATACTTAGAGCTTATATTCATCATTTGGGCTAAATCCTTCACTTGAATGGATTCATGAAAATGATATTGTATATGTTGCTTTGTTTTTTCTAGCATACCTAGTAAATTTCTATCTGAAGATATACGATTTTTTACAATAGCATGTAGCAGCATATAAAAATTGGCTTGTCCAAGCAGTTGGTCTTCTTTTATTGGACTTTTCGAGAGCCAGACAAGTCGGTTGCATAGTTCAATAATTTCTCCTGTTTGTGCTAAATAGATTTTTTCACCTGCTTCCTTTACAGGTATAATATTTTGCTCCTTTTCATGCATGTCAAAGCGAATAAGATAAGCAGTGACAACATTCTCTAAATCTATCTGAAGTGCAAGATGTTTCTGCTTAGAGCAAATATACATGCTATTTTTAGTTAAGTAATATTGTTTGTCATCTTTAGTAACATTGACCTCTCCCTTTGTGACAAGCAATATGTAGTTACTTTCAAGATTTTGCTGTTCATATCGTTTCAATTTGCTATTCAACACTTCAATATCAAGAAAATGAAACAACGCCATTCCCCTTTCTTTTATCGTTAATAGCAGGCTTGTTGATTATCCTTTATTTTACAGATAATACCTATAAATCATCGTTTTCCGTTGCAGGTGCGGCTTCAACTAATTTATTTCGGCAAATACCGAAATAAATGGATTTACAGCTCGCACTCTTTCTGCTGGAAAGTTTACTTTGCGACGAGTAGCCACTAGGAGCACTCGCCATCCTCTACTTCAATCAACAAGTGTCTGCCTAAAAAAGTATTTCTCCCTAAAAACACGCCAATCAATAGGAGGCATTTACATAATCAACATGCCTGCGTTAATAGGAGAAAGTCCATTTTGTTTTGACGATGCATTGAAATAAAAGTTTTCATCGCTTCTCTTTTACGAAGAGAAACACTGCTAAAGCGAGTGTTCGTCACACTTGCAAATGAGACCTTCCGCATTTATATGAGTCAACACTTTTGTAAAAGGTCATCGCTACTGTCCCAAAAGCCGGCTATGCACGGCTTTTTGGGACAGCCCCTATCAAAGTAACTGAATTTCGTCTAACTACAAGAAAAACAGCAGATTTTTCTCGCGCTTAAGGCTACGAGCTTTATCTGCTGTTCATAATCTATCAAGTATTCGATGCGCTGTTCCCTTCTATCAAAAATTCAAGCACACTAGCATGCTTATCATACGAAGATATGGGAAATTGCACCATTCAGCGAAAATCAGCTTATTGCAAAAGGTTTATCACCTATAATAACCCTTTACCATTCGTTGCTTTTTTCATGTCCTCATTGAGCTTGTCGAAAAATTCTTCGTTTGTTTCCGTTGTGCGCAACTTGCGTAAAAACTTTTCAGCAAAGTCTGGTGCATCACTAAATGTTTTGCGAATTGCCCATAGTTTATCTAGCTGCTCTTTTGGAATAAGCAATTCCTCTTTTCGCGTACCCGAGCGACGAATATCTAAAGCAGGGAAAATTCGACGCTCTGCTAAAGCTCGGTCTAAATGCAGCTCTAAGTTCCCTGTACCTTTAAACTCCTCATAAATAACTTCATCCATACGGCTTCCTGTATCAACTAAAGCTGTTGCTAAAATTGTTAAACTTCCACCCTCTTCAATATTACGGGCTGAGCCGAAGAAGCGTTTTGGGCGATGGAATGCGGCAGGATCAATACCGCCTGATAATGTACGTCCACTTGGTGGAATAACTAAGTTATAAGCGCGCGCTAGACGAGTAATAGAGTCCATTAAAATAATTACATCACGTTTATGCTCTACTAAACGACGCGCACGCTCTAGTACGATTTCCGCTACCTTGACATGATTTTCAGGTACTTCATCGAATGTCGAGGAAACAACGTCCGCTTTTACGGAACGCTCAATATCTGTTACCTCTTCAGGTCGCTCATCGATTAATAATACGATTAACTCTGCCTCAGGGTAATTTGTCGTAATCGCATTTGCAATTTCCTTTAATAAAGATGTCTTCCCTGCTTTCGGTGGCGCGACAATTAAACCGCGCTGGCCAAATCCTACCGGTGCAATTAAATCCATGATACGTGTAGATAATTTTTTAGATGTTGTTTCTAGTTTAATTTGACGGTCTGGATAAAGTGGTGTTAAGGCAGGGAAATGCACTCGCTCTTTTGCAACTTCAGGGTCTTCACCATTTACTGCATCTACCTGTAATAAGCCATAATAGCGCTCATTTTCTTTTGGTGGACGTACCTTCCCTGAAACTTTATCACCATTACGTAAATCAAAACGTCGAATTTGCGAGGCAGAAATATATATGTCTTCTTTAGAAGGTGAGTAGTTGATTGGACGTAAAAATCCAAAGCCTTCCTGCGATACAATTTCAAGTACCCCTTCCATAAAGAAGAAGCCTTCCTGCTCGGAACGTGTTTTTAAAATCGCAAAAATTAATTCTTTTTTTGTTAATTTGCTATAATATGAAATTTTATAATCTCGTGCAAGAGCGTAAAGCTCTTTTAATGTCATATTTTCTAATTGCCCAATTGTAAGAGCTGTCATATGATGACCCCAGTCTTTTTAAAATTTTACTTGTCGGAGAATTGTTCTTAAGAAGAGCAGGGCTGATTCAACTCAGCCCTATCGTAGAGAAGCTTAATACGTTGGTTTTTTCTCAATGCTGTGACGACCTTCAATAAATCGTACAGTTCCCGATTTAGCACGCATTACAACTGAATGTGTTAAGGCATATGCTCCTTTGTATTGAACGCCTCGTAAAAGCTCACAGTCTGTTACAGCCGTTGCTGCAAAAATAGCATCATCACCTTTTACTAAATCGTCCATATACAATACTTTATTCACATCAATGCCCATTTTATTACAACGTTCTAACTGTTCTTCATTTTCAGGTACAAGTTTCGCTTGGAAATCGCCACCTAAGCATTTCAACGCAACTGCTGAGATGACACCTTCTGGTGCGCCACCGATACCAAACATAATATCGATACCTGTCTCATCGAATGCTGTATTAATTGCTGCGCCTACATCCCCATCTTGAATAAACTTAATGCGCGCTCCTGCCTCACGAATTTCATCGACAATCGCTTGATGGCGTGGTCGATCCAGTAATGTAGCCACAACATCGGAGACATTTTTATTTTTTGCTTTGGCAACTTGTAATAAATTATATGTGACAGAAGCATTAATATCAATTTTACCCGCAGCCTCGGGGCCAACAGCAATTTTATCCATATACATATCTGGTGCATTGAGCAAGTTACCGCGGTCTGCAATTGCTAACACTGTCATTGCGCCGTTTGCTCCTTTAGCAATAATATTCGTGCCCTCTAATGGGTCTACAGCGATGTCAACCTCTGGACCACCGTTGCGTAATCCAAGCTCTTCGCCAATATAAAGCATTGGCGCTTCGTCCATTTCGCCTTCCCCAATTACTACTGTCGCGTGCATTGGAATTGTATCGAACATCGTACGCATCGCCGTTGTAGCTGCATCATCAGCAGCTACTTTTTCGCCTCGTCCCATCCATTTCGCAGAGGCAATCGCTGCTGCTTCTGTTACTCGTACTACTTCCATTGATAAACTGCGTTCCATGTTTCCTTTTCCTCCTGCTATCATACCTTCACGGTTTCTTTTTCGTCGATTGTAAACAGTCAATTATTTGCTTGTATGTACAATTGTTTCACGGTGAATTTCCGCTCCAAGTGCACAAAGTTTTTCAATCAATCCACCGTAACCCCGCTCGATATGGTAAATGTCGTGAATTTCTGTTTCGCCTTCTGCAATTAATCCAGCTAATACTAATGCTGCACCCGCACGTAAATCTGTGGCAGTGACAGTTGAGCCTTGCAATTGTGTAGGCCCTTGAATAATTGCTGTATTGCCCTCAACTCGTGCATTTGCATTCATTCTACGCAGCTCGTCAATATGCTTAAATCTTGCAGAATAGATTGTATCCGTTACTTTTGAAGAGCCATTTGCTTGTGTTAGTAGCACAGATAAAGGCTGCTGAATATCTGTGGCAATACCAGGATAAACAAGTGTTTTTATATCGACAGCAGTTAAATCAGTTGTTTGCTTTGGTATAAAAATACTTTCTTCTCCTATTTCTACTTTAACGCCCATTTCCCTTAATTTAGCTACTAATGACTCTAAATGCAATGGGATGACGTTATCAATTGTGACACCATCACCAATAGCTGCCGCCATAATCGTAAAGGTAGAGGCTTCAATACGGTCGGGAATAATCGTATGATTTGTACCATGTAAGTCCTCTACACCATCAATGCGAATCACGCTCGTACCTGCACCTTTAATTTTCGCACCCATATTTGTTAACAATGTGGCAACGTCGATAATTTCTGGTTCTTTCGCAGCATTCTCAATAACTGTGCGTCCTTTTGCGCGAACAGCGGCAAGCATAATATTAATAGTTGCACCTACACTTGCTACGTCTAAATAAATTTTCGCACCTATCAATTCGTCAGCACGTAAATAAATTGCACCATGCTCATTTGACACTGTTGCACCTAATGCCTCAAAGCCTTTAATATGCTGGTCAATTGGGCGTGGTCCTAAGAAACAGCCTCCAGGTAAGCCAATAACTGCTTTTTTAAAGCGACCTAGCATTGCGCCCATCATATAGTATGAGGCACGTAGCTTTTTCACATTGCCATTTGGCAGTGGCATTGCTGTCATCTTGCTTGGGTCAACTGTCATTTGCCCGTCCTCGAATGACACTTCCCCACCAATTTCTTCTAGTAAAGCTTTCAATGTCCATGCGTCTGAAATTGCAGGGATTCCTTCAATTGTGACGGAGGAACTCGCTAGGATTGATGCCGGAATTAAAGCAACTGCACTATTTTTGGCTCCACTAACTTTCACTGTACCTTTTAAACGTCGTTGTCCTGTGATTTTATAAACATCCATAACGAATCTCCCTCAAAGTGAAAGTGTTTTTTATTGTCCTTGGCGCTTTGACCAGTCCGCTAAAAACCCTTCAATTCCTTTATCTGTTAATGGATGGTTGAATAATTGCTGTAATACTTTAAATGGTGTTGTTGAGATATGAGCACCAGCTAGAGCTGCGTCTGTAATATGCTGTGGGTGACGGATTGATGCAGCAATGATTTCTGTTTTAATATCGTGTATCGTGAAAATATCTGCAATTGTAGAAATTAACTCTACACCATTATGTCCGATATCATCTAAACGACCTAGAAATGGAGAGACGTAAGTTGCACCTGCGCGGGCAGCCATTAAAGCTTGATTGGCGCTGAAAATAAGCGTTACGTTTGTTTTAATACCTTTTTCAGAGAAATGTTTACATGCCTTTAAACCTTCTGGCGTCATCGGTAGCTTCACTGTAATATTTGGATGAATTGCAGCTAGCTCCTCGCCTTCTCTAATCATTCCTTCAGCATCTAAAGAAATAACCTCACCAGAAACTGAGCCGTCAACAAGCTCTGCGATTTCCTTTAGGCGATCATGGAAGTTTACACCTGGCTCCTTTGCTACTAGCGATGGGTTTGTCGTAACACCAGATAAAATCCCCCATGAGTAGGCTTCTTTGATTTCTTCAAAGTTTGCTGTATCAATAAAAAATTTCATTTTATAATATCCTCCTAAATAACAATTTCACTTCAAACAAAAAATGAAGAGAAGGTCAAGCTTAATAATCTGACACTTCTCCTGCGAATAATTCATTGTTTCCAAATTTTTTGGATGATTTATCTCGCATATACAGGCAAGTGGTCCTATATTTGCTGAAAAACAGTTCAAATGGACGATAAATAACCTGAATGATTGATGAAAACTAACAATCAGTGGAGGATGAGGACCCACCCACTGATTGCAATTGCATTTTATGCTTTTTGAGAGCTGCCGAATTCACGCATTTTCCCAACTACTGTTGTTTTAATTGCTTCACGTGCAGGTGTTAAATATTTACGTGGGTCATATACCTTTGTATCATTTGCTAGCACTTCACGAATTGCTTTTGTTGCCGCAATTTGATTTTCTGTATTGACGTTAATTTTCGCTGTACCTAATGAAATAGAACGTTGAATATCCTTTGTTGGGATACCTGTTCCACCGTGTAATACTAATGGAAGGTCTGCTAATTTAGAGATTTCCTCCATTTCAGTAAAACCTAAATTTGGCTCTCCTTTGTATGGTCCATGCACAGAGCCTAATGCTGGTGCTAAGCAATCAATATTCGTTGCTTCTACTAGTCGCTTACATTCGGCTGGATCTGCATAAATAATACCACCGATGACGCCATCTTCTTCCCCACCAACTGTGCCAAGCTCCGCTTCAACAGATACGCCTTTTGCATGCGCATACTCCACAACAGCCTTAGTTGTACTCACATTTTCATCGAATGGATGGTGAGAAGCATCAATCATAACAGAAGTAAAGCCTGCATCGATTGCCTCTTTACATTTTTCAAAGCTCGAGCCGTGGTCTAAATGAATTGCCACAGGTACTGTAATCTTATAGGATTCGATTAAACCTTTTACCATATGAACAACCGCAATAAAGCCACCCATATATTTCCCGGCACCTTCCGATACACCTAAAATAACTGGTGAATTTTCTTCTTGTGCAGCTTGTAAAATGGCTTGTGTGAATTCTAAGTTATTAATATTGAACTGTCCTACTGCGTAACCTTCTGCTTTTGCTTTAATTAACATTTCTTTCATCGAAACTAATGCCATGATTAAATCCTCCTCGGATAGTTGATCAGTTATTGTTTATTTTGACTCCAAATGAGCCTTCGCTGAATCTAGATAAACGCATATCCTTATCATAACAAAAATGAAGGGGTCTGAAAAGTTATTTCAAACACCTTCATTTTTACGGTTATTTAGTATTTCATTGACTGCATCGCGCACTTCAAAAATATTAAATGGTTTGGTAAAATACTTTGTTGCTCCTAGTTGAAATGCCTCATCAATTAGTTGTTGTTCACCGTAGGCTGTCATCATAACAACATTTATTACATCGCTTTGCGCACGTAATTCACGTAATATTTCAATTCCATTCATGCCAGGAATTTTCATATCAAGCAAGACGCAATCAATTTCTTCATTTTTAAATATATTTAATGCTTCAATTCCATTTGACGCTAAATACGTTTCATATCCCTCTTTTTTGAAAACTTCGTTTAACAATAGTCGAATCCCTTGTTGATCGTCTACAATAAGTATTTTTGCCACAATAGCATCCCCCTTTATTCATCAATCACACTTTGGTTAATTCTAATCCAGATTTTTCCGAGTTTGTTAGTAAATTATTCCCTAAAATTATTACGACACGTGCCAACGATTAACTGACATGCATCGGGCTTGCCTCCCTTCAAAATCTGTGACATCCATTGAAAGAAGTTAAATATCTAAAATTTGAACAATTACCTTATGTTAGTAATTTATTACATATATCGAAATAAATCAATAGTTCCATGAGATTAATTTCCTTTTTTTGTAGTGAGATTCATAATCAGCAATATAATTTGCATTTTTGCATTTTATTTTAGTGAAAATTATAATGATGGAGAGGTGTATTTATGTCGAAAATTTTAACAACACAACTAACAGGTGTATTGCAAAAAATTCAACAAAACGAAGAGGATGCCATCGAGGAAACAGCTCGCCTATTAGCACAAGCTGCTATCGGGCAAGGAACTGTCTATTTTGCCTGTTTTGGTGAAATGCAGGGGGTAGCACAAAATGCGCAACTTTCAGCCGAACCAATGACAAAAATGGCTTTATGGACAGACGATGCAGTTATTACTGAAGCCGACCGAGTATGTATTTTTACTCGACATGCTAACGATGCGCAAGCTCTTGCATTAGCAGAGCAGCTATATGATGCGTTTATTCCTTTTGCAGCAATTGCTAGTGAACGTGCAGATGATAATAATAAGTTAAGCGAGCTCGCTTATACTTACGTCTCCCTAAATTTACGTGGAGCCATTTTGCCTCATCCAACAAAGCTTGGGGCACGTATTGTAATGCCACATTTACTAGTCGCGCTTTTCGTCTATGAGGCAATTAAGCTGTCTTATGACGAAATGCTTGCAGTGGATGATGAGGCAGACGATGAAATTCAGTCGCCTTTTGGTTAATTCGAAAAATAGAAGAGGCTGTTAGGAAGTATTGGTGTATACCTACTCTCCTAACAGCCTTTTCTTACTTATTTATTGTTAAATGCCGCACCAACAAACTCACGGAATAGCGGTTGTGGACGTTGCGGACGTGAAATGAGCTCTGGGTGGAATTGTGCAGCTACAAAGAACTTTTTGTCTGGAAGCTCGATAATTTCCACTAGCTTATTATCTGGTGAAACACCTGAAAAGACAATACCTTCCGCCTCCATCGCCTCACGGAATTCATTGTTGAATTCATAACGGTGACGATGGCGTTCATAAACTAATTCTTCATCATTGTAGGCATGGCGCGCTACTGAACCCTCCCTTAGCTTACATGGATATAAGCCTAAACGTAAAGTACCGCCTAAATCTGTATCCTCGGATTGGTCTGCTAGGAAATCGATAATCGGATATTTTGTTTCTTTATCTAATTCTGTAGAATTCGCACCTTCTAAGCCCATTTTATTGCGTGCGAATTCAATTGTCGCAAGCTGCATCCCTAAGCAAATACCTAAAAATGGAACATCATTTTCACGCGCATAGCGAATTGCTTCGATTTTCCCTTCAATACCACGGTCACCAAAGCCACCCGGTACTAAAATACCATCCGCTTTATTTAATATTTGCTCTACATTCGCAGCCGTTACTTCCTCGGCATTAATCCAATCAATTTCAATATCCGAGTCATATACATAGCCGGCATGCTTTAATGCTTCAACTACAGAAATATAGGCATCTTGAAGCTCTACGTATTTTCCTACTAAAGCAATGCGAGTTTTATTCCCTAAATTTTTCACTTTATGAACAAGCTCTTTCCAATCTTCCATATCTGCTTTTGGCGCTTCAATACCAAAATGGTCTAATACAATTTGGTCAAAGCCTTGTGCCAATAAATTTAGTGGTACTTCATATAAATGCTCTGCATCACGTGATTCAATAATATCTGATGATCGAACGTCACAAAATAGTGCAATTTTTTCCTTCATTTCTTGCGGTACAGGCTGCTCTGTACGCAAGACGATAATGTTTGGCTGAATACCTAATGAGCGCAATTCTTTCACAGAGTGTTGAGTTGGCTTTGTTTTCATTTCGCCCGCCGCTTTAATGTACGGCATCAATGTACAGTGAACATACATAACATTATTATGTCCTAAGTTTGTACGCATTTGGCGTATTGCCTCTAGAAATGAAAGCGATTCAAAGTCCCCTACAGTACCGCCAATTTCTGTAATCACAACGTCTGCCGAAGTTTCGCGACCCGCACGTTGAATGCGTTCTTTAATTTCATTTGTTACATGAGGAATTACCTGAACAGTGCCACCGTTATAATCGCCACGTCGTTCTTTATTTAAAACAGATTGATATACTTTACCTGACGTAACCGTTGAGTGTTTGCCAAGGTTGATATCGATAAAGCGCTCATAATGCCCTAAGTCTAAGTCAGCCTCAGCACCATCGTCTGTTACGAAAACTTCTCCGTGCTGGTATGGGCTCATCGTGCCTGGGTCGATATTTAAGTATGGGTCGAATTTTTGAATCGTTACTTCCAATCCACGATTTTTTAATATGCGACCTAATGATGCCGCTACGATTCCTTTTCCTAATGAAGATACAACGCCGCCTGTTACGAAAATATACTTTGTCATTTTGTATTCCTCCTTCTAATTATGAAAAACTTGAATTCCCCCCCTTCATATCTGCTGAAGGTTTTAACTTCATCTCACCATTTGTAGAAATGGGAGGTTTCTACCTTTCAGTACATTGAATGAAGTTAATCATAGGTAATCAAGTTTTGTGGGTATGTTAGCAACAACAAAAAACGCTCCTCCTGCATTTATTTTGCAGGGGGAGCGTGTTACTTATCCGGTCAATCTCCTTTTTTAAGGAGCCCAATTAAAAGATTATATGGAAGCGGAAAAGAAGTCAAGAACTTTTGCTTATGACATTTTAATTTATCTCGTATTAACGATTAGGAATCTTTCCATTACGAGCCATGTCAAAAGAAGAATTACTCTTCGTTCTCTTCATCTTCCTCTAATTCTTCTTCCTCATCGATAAGGAATTCATCTTCTTCCTCAATTAAGTCCTCGTCGATTTCAGCGTCGATATCTTCGATTTCTTCATCATCAAAATCGATTAGCTCTTCTTCAATTTCTTCCTCTTCTTCTACGAACTCGTCGAAGTCTTCTTCAAAGCCGATATCTTCCTCATCAAGGTCTTCAATTTCTTCATCCTCATCTTCTACTTGCTTCGACTTCTTCTTACGTACTTTAACTGTTGGAGCAGTTTCCTCTTCAATTGTTTCAATCTTATACCAAATGCGTAAGCCCCAGCCATTTTCATGGTTTAATAAGAAGCGACCATCTATGTTCATATCTGTATAAAATTGTATTAAGCGTGTTTTCATTTCAGCATCTGATAGACCATTATACACTTGAATTTCTTTTAATAAATCGGCGAATAATAGTGGTGATTTTCTTTCTTCTAAAATTGCGTATGCTAAGTCGATTAGTGATTCTTCAGCTAATTGTTCTTTTGTCATTTCACGAAGGTTCAAAATCGTGCACGTCCTTTCTTTTTACGTTTATTTAGTTTTGGCATGATCCTGAAAGTTAATTATGCCTTTAGAAACTATTTTAGTCCAATTTTTCAAATCATGTTATCCATTATATACAAACATAGCGTAACTATGCTAGCTTCATTTTCTATTTTTTATTTTTGCAACCTCTTTCGCACCTATGTAAAAGAAAAATGCTGATAAAAGCAGTAAAGGAATCGAGGCCATTTGTCTATTGTACAATACAAAGGTGGCAAATAAGCCCGTTATAATAACCATAAATGTTAGAAAGCTTTTCATTTTGCCACCCGCCCTTTTTGGTCTCATTCATCTTACTTCAGTATACTGCAATTATAGCACTTCAATATATTATTATATTTGCATTTTCGAAATTTTTTCAATTTTAACATCGGAGGTGTAAATTGGGCCGCTCAGAAAGCAATTGCTTTCCAAACAGCCCCAGTCAATTTACATATTACGACGGTATTGTCCGCCCACTTCATAAAGCGCTTTCGTAATTTGGCCTAAGCTTGCAACTTGCACAGTATCCATTAATTGTGCAAAAATATTGCCACCTGTCACAGCTGCGTGCTTTAAGCGTTTGATTGCTTCATCTGCTTCGTTTGCATGACGTGCCTTAAATGCTTCTAAGTTCGCAATTTGTAAATCCTTTTCCTCCTGCGTTGCACGTGCAATTTCCATGCTGTCAATTTGCTCTGCTGAAGGTGGATTTGGATTTAGATACGTATTAACACCGATAATCGGTAACTCTCCAGAATGCTTCAAATGCTCATAGTACATGGACTCTTCTTGAATCTTTCCACGCTGATATTGCGTTTCCATTGCCCCAAGTACACCGCCACGGTCATTCATACGGTCAAATTCCTCTAGAACAGCCTGCTCTACTAAATCCGTTAACTCCTCCACGATAAAGGCTCCTTGTAGGGGATTTTCGTTTTTCGATAAGCCGTGTTCTTTCGTAATAATCATTTGAATGGCCATCGCGCGTCGCACAGATTCCTCAGTCGGTGTTGTAATCGCTTCGTCATAGGCATTCGTGTGCAATGAATTACAATTGTCCTGCAGTGCCATTAATGCCTGCAATGTTGTACGAATATCATTGAAATCAATTTCCTGTGCATGTAAGCTACGACCTGATGTTTGAATATGGTATTTCAGCTTTTGCGAACGCTCGTTAGCGCCATATTTATCGCGCATTACAATTGCCCAAATACGGCGTGCAACACGACCAATTACCGTATATTCAGGGTCTAAACCGTTCGAGAAGAAGAAGCTCAAATTTGGTGCAAAATCATCGATATGCATGCCTCGGCTTAAATAATATTCCACATAAGTAAAGCCATTTGCTAATGTAAAGGCAAGCTGTGAAATTGGATTTGCCCCTGCCTCTGCAATATGATAGCCCGAAATTGATACCGAGTAGTAATTGCGCACTTTATGGTCAATAAAATATTGCTGAATATCGCCCATCATGCGCAGCGCAAATTCCGTAGAGAAAATACATGTATTTTGACCTTGGTCTTCCTTTAAAATATCAGCTTGCACTGTGCCACGCACGACCTGAAGCGTTTTTGCACGCACTTCAGCAAATTCTTCCACTGTGAGGACACGCCCTAGCTTCTCCTCATGCTTTTTTACCTGCTGGTCAATTGCTGTATTCATAAACATCGCTAAAATAATTGGCGCTGGTCCATTAATTGTCATTGATACAGATGTGGAAGGTGCACATAAGTCAAAGCCTGCATACAGCTTTTTCATATCATCTAAAGTACAAATGCTGACGCCTGATTCCCCAACTTTACCGTAAATATCAGGTCTTATATGTGGGTCCTCGCCGTATAACGTTACCGAGTCAAATGCCGTTGATAAACGCTTAGCATCATCGTCCTTTGATAAATAGTGGAAGCGTTTATTTGTGCGCTCTGGCGTCCCCTCTCCAGCAAATTGACGCTTCGGGTCTTCCCCTTCACGTTTAAACGGGAATACTCCTGCTGTATATGGGAATTCGCCCGGTACATTTTCCGCATAGACCCAACGTAAAATTTCACCGTAGTCTACAAATTTCGGCAAGGCAACTTTCGGAATTTTTGTACCTGATAAAGATGTCGTTCGCAAAACTGTACGAATTTCCTTGTCACGCACTTTCGTTACAAGCTCTTCACCAGCATACGCCTCTTTTAAAGCTGCCCAGTTCGCTAAAATTCGCTTGGATTCAGCGGATAATTCATTTTTGACAGCTTCTATTAATGTATCAATTGATGCAATTAATGCTTCCTCTGATGCAGCAAGCTGCTGCCTTGTTCCCTCCAGCTGATATAATTTGCGAGCAAATTCCACTTGCTGTTCGGCTTTTTTATGATAACCACGCACAGCATCTGTAATTTCACGTAAATAATAGCGTCGCTCATTTGGAATAATCACATCTTGCTTTTGTGTTTTTATAGATTGCTCATAAGCTGTTTCCCAATCTAGTTCAAACTTTTCATTAATTGTTTTTACAAGTGCTGCAAATAGAGAGTTTGTTCCTTTATCGTTAAATTGACTAGCAATCGTTCCATAAACAGGCATATCATCTAAATTAGCAGTCCATAGTTCACGTGAGCGTTGATACTGCTTTTGCACTTGACGCAGCGCATCCTCGGAGCCTTTACGCTCAAATTTATTAATTGCAATAATATCAGCAAAATCAATCATATCAATTTTTTCAAGCTGTGTCGGTGCACCAAATTCGCTCGTCATCACATACATGGACAAATCTGTATGCTTCGTAATTTCAGCGTCACCCTGACCGATACCACTTGTTTCAACAACGATTAAATCATAGCCAGCTACTTTTACAACATCGAGTACATCACCAATTGAAGCAGATAGCTCCGTATGTGAGTCTCGCGTTGCTAAGCTGCGCATATACACACGATTGTTGAAAATTGCATTCATACGAATACGGTCCCCTAGTAATGCGCCACCCGTTTTTTGCTTCGTTGGGTCCACCGAAATAATAGCGATTTTTTTATCTGGAAATTCTTGCAAGAAACGACGAATAAGCTCATCTGTTAAAGAGGATTTACCTGCCCCACCAGTACCTGTAATCCCGAGAACAGGCGTATTTTTCGATTTAGTACGTGCCTCTTGCAATAAAGGCTGAACACCTTCACCACCAATTTCCGCAGCCGTAATTAAATTTGCTAAAATTTCAGGTGTATCCGTTGAAAGCTGATGGAGTTTTTCTAAATAATCGCCTTGCAATGTCGAAAAATCTGTCCCCTCAATTTGACGATTAATCATCCCCTGCAAGCCAAGTACACGCCCATCCTCTGGTGAGAAAATACCTGCGATGCCGTATTCATGTAGTTCTTTAATTTCACGCGGTAAAATAACGCCACCACCGCCACCATAAATTTTAATATGTGGTGCACCTTTCTCTCGCAAAAGGTCGTACATATATTTGAAATATTCCATATGCCCGCCTTGATAGCTTGAAATAGCGATTCCTTGTGCATCCTCTTGAATAGCTGCATTCACAACCTCTTCAACAGAGCGGTTATGTCCTAAATGAATCACTTCCACACCACTTGATTGTAAAATGCGGCGCATAATATTAATCGATGCATCATGCCCATCAAATAAACTAGATGCCGTCACGAAGCGTACATGATGCTGCGCACGGTATACCTCTACTTTTCCCATTGCTCTTTCCCCTTTCGCTTGCTTTTTGCCCCTTATAGTAAAAGCGCAAATTGCATAGCGGCTACGTATGCAATTTGCGCTAATTTTAGCTAAAATTTTTTCCTACTGCTTGCGCATAATACCAAATAACAATGTATTCGTTTGGTATGCAATAAACTCATCGACTGTACAATGCTTATGCAAGGCCCACTTTCTAAATGCCCAGCTTTGCCCTTGTATAACGATATGGTTCGCTGCTAAAAATAACTCCTGCTCTGAGAGGCGCAAGACTTCTTGTTCGGCACAATTTTTCAGTATATTTTGAAAGAGTGCAACCATTTCCAATTCTTTATTTAAAACGTAATGCAGCGCCTCTTTCGATAATGACTTTGATTCTTGATACATAATTGTGAATGCATCTGTCATGCTATCAATTAATAAAAAGTACTGCTTAATCGCTTCTTTTAGCTCATCAATTGTGCCCGAATGCTGTGGGAAACGATCAAGTCGCTGCTTTACTTCGTGGTAAATGCTGTCACATAGCAAGTACAGCACATCTTCCTTCGTGCGTACATATTCATATAACGTACCAATACTAAAGCCCGCTACTTTAGCAATTTCACGTGTCGTCGCTCGATGAAAGCCCTTTTCTTTAAATAGCACAATCGCTGCATTAATAATTTGTTGGCGGCGAAATTCGATTAATTGCGCATCTTTTACAGACGTCTCAACTTGCAGTTTTTCCTTGCTCTTAGCCATATATCACTTCGTTAAATTACGCGAAATTACAAGGCGTTGAATTTCTTGTGTGCCTTCGTAAATCTGCGTAATTTTTGCATCGCGCATAAAGCGCTCTACAGGATAATCTTTTGTATAGCCGTAGCCTCCAAAAATTTGCACTGCCTCCGTTGTCACGTCCATCGCTGTATCGCCTGCCATTAATTTTGCCATCGCTGATGCTTGGCCGTATGGTAAATCATTCGACTCCAGCCAAGCTGCCTGATATGTTAATAAACGCGATGCTTCAACCGCTGTTGCCATATCTGCAAGTTTAAATGAAACGCCTTGATTCGCTGCAATCGGCTTGCCAAATTGCACCCGTTCCTTCGCGTATTCTACCGCTGCATCTAGTGCGCCTTGTGCAATACCAACCGCTTGTGCAGCAATTCCGTTGCGTCCGCCATCTAATGTTTTCATCGCGATAATAAAGCCTTGTCCGACTTCACCTAGCACATTTTCCTTTGGTACACGGCAATTATCAAAGATGATTTCCGTTGTTGGCGATGAACGAATACCTAACTTTTTCTCTTTTTTCCCTACAGAGAAGCCCGGCATATCTGCTTCTACAATAAAAGCTGTTGTCCCATGCTTCGCCTCTGGGTCAGTTACAGCAAAAACAACATAAATGTCTGCAATCCCACCGTTTGTAATAAAGATTTTCGAACCATTTAGTACATAGTGGTCACCATCTAATGTTGCATAAGTTTTCATACCGCCTGCATCAGAGCCTGAGCCTGGCTCTGTTAAGCCGTATGCGCCGATTTTTTCACCTTCTGCCATTGGGCGAAGATATTTTTGCTTTTGCTCCTCTGAACCATATTTATAAATTGGCCAGCCTGCTAATGACGTATGTGCTGATAATGTTACGCCTGTTGATGCACATACGCGCGAAAGCTCCTCTACTGCGATACAGTATGCAAGATAATCAAAACCTGCACCACCATACTCCTCTGGCCATGGAATACCCGTTAAACCTAACTCCGCCATTTTATCAAAAATCGCGCGGTCAAACGTCTCATGTTCATCGCGCTCTGCCGCACTCGGAGCTACTTCATTTATAGCAAAATCTCGAATCATTTCACGTAATTGCTCATGTTCCTCTGTTAATTGAAAATTCATTTCTTAA
Source organism: Metasolibacillus sp. FSL K6-0083 (assembly GCF_038630865.1). NCBI lineage: Bacteria > Bacillati > Bacillota > Bacilli > Caryophanales > Caryophanaceae > Metasolibacillus > Metasolibacillus sp. FSL K6-0083. Next base: position 1,993,014 of record NZ_CP152046.1, read on the forward strand.
TCCCCCTTGTATTTATTTCAATAGGTTTTTTCCAATAACAATGCGCTGAATTTCACTCGTACCCTCATAAATTTCCGTTACTTTAGCATCACGGAAATAGCGTTCCACTGGATAATCCTCTGTATAACCGTAGCCTCCAAACACTTGCACCGCATCAATTGCTACTTGAACTGCTGTTTTAGAGGCAAATAGTTTCGCCATAGATGCTTCCTTTCCACATGCCATGCCCTGCGAGCGTAAATTTGCAGCCTGATAAACGAGAAGCTTCGCCGCCTCTACCGCCGTCGCCATATCCGCTAGCTTAAAGCCTACACCTTGCTGTGCGGCGATTGGCTTGCCAAACTGTACACGTTCCTTAGCATACGCTGTCGCTGCCTCCAAAGCTGCTTCTGCAATGCCTAATGCCTGCGCCGCAATCCCAATGCGACCTGCATCTAAGTTTGCCATCGCGATTTTGAAACCTTCCCCTTCGTTCCCTAACAAATTGTCTGCTGGCACTAGCATATTTTCAAATGTCAGCTGTACTGTGCGTGAGCCATGTAAGCCCATTTTTTGCTCATCCTTACCAATAATTAAACCAGGTGTATCCTTCTCTACGATAAACGCTGAAATACCGCGTGAGCCAAGCTCTGGCTTTGTATTAGCAAAGACAATATAAACATCCGCTTCTCCGCCGTTTGTAATAAATACTTTCGAGCCATTAATAACATAATGGTCTCCCTCTTTAACAGCACGTGACTTTAATGAGCCTGCATCACTACCAGCACCAGGCTCAGTTAAACAGAAGGCTCCTAAATATTCTCCTGTGGCTAGCTTTGACACATACTTTTCCTTCTGTGTGTCATTGCCAAAATAAAGAATTGGATTCGTACCGACAGATGTGTGTACAGATAAAATAACTCCTACTACTGCACTGACTTTCGATAGCTCATGAATAGCGATAATATATGATGTAAAGTCCATTTCTGAGCCGCCATACTGTTCAGGTGCTGTTATCCCCATTAAACCAAGCTCGCCCATCTTCTTCAAAATTTCGCGTGGAAATTCACCAGCCTCCATTCGTTCAACAAATGGTGCAATCTCACTTTCTGCAAAGTTCTTTACCATGCCGCGCATCATTTGCTGTTCTTCTGTAAAACGTAATTCCATCGTGTACTCCTCCTAGTCGTATACGTAAAAGCCGCGCCCTGATTTCTTACCTAACCAGCCTGCTGCTACGTATTTGCGTAACAATGGGCAAGGGCGATACTTACTATCACCAAAGCCATCATGTAAAATTTCCATAATGTATAGACATGTGTCTAAGCCAATAAAGTCTGCCAATGTTAACGGTCCCATTGGGTGATTCATGCCGAGCTTCATCACATCATCAATGGCTTCCTTTGTCGCAACACCTTCATAAAGTGCATAAATTGCTTCATTAATCATCGGCATTAAAATACGGTTCGAAATAAAGCCTGGGAAGTCATTTACTTCTACAGGGGTTTTCGCTAACTTGACTGTCATCTCCTCTACTGCTTTATAAACTTCATCAGCAGTTGCCAGGCCGCGAATAATTTCTACCAGCTTCATTACAGGCACCGGATTCATAAAATGCATACCAATCACTTGCTCTGGTCGAGTTGTTACAGCAGCAATTTCTGTTATTGGTAAGCTCGATGTATTCGTCGCTAAAATCGCATGCTTTGGCGCAATCGTATCAAGCTGTTTGAAAATTGATTGTTTTATTTCCATATTTTCCACTGCTGCTTCAATAACGATATCCACATTACTTGCATCCTGTAAATCTAACGACATCGTAATACGCGCTAGAATTTCTTGCTTTTCTTCCTCTGTTTTACGTCCCTTTTCTACATCACGCGTTAAATTTTTTGTAATTACCCCTATGCCTCGTTCAAAAAATTCCTGCTTAATATCATTTAGCAAAACTGTATAGCCAGCCTGTGCACAAACTTGCGCAATTCCTGAGCCCATTTGTCCTGCGCCAATTACCATTACCTTTTGAATCATGCTTCTGCCCCCACTTCAATCATAATTGCATCCCCTTGACCGCCACCTGAACAAATAGCTGCGATGCCGATACCGCCACCGCGACGGCGTAATTCATAAGCTAAAGTTAAAATAATACGTGCACCGCTTGCACCTATTGGATGACCAAGCGCAACCGCACCACCATTTACATTTACTTTATTTTCATCTAAGCCAGCTATTTTATTGCTAACGAGTGCAACTGCTGCGAACGCCTCGTTAATTTCAAATAAATCAATATCAGCTAATGTCTTCCCTGTTTTATTGAGTAATGCTTGAATGACAAGCCCTGGCGTTTGCGGAAAATCCTGTGGCGCTACACCAACCTCCGCATGTCCGATAATCGTCGCAAGCGGCTTGCGATTTTCACGTTGCGCTCGCTCCTCACTCATACATACTAATGCACAAGCTCCATCGTTCACTCCTGGTGCATTCCCCGCTGTAATCGTACCATCCTTGCTAAACGCTGATTTCAATCCTGATAACGCTTCCAAAGTTGTGCTAGCTCGTGGTGCTTCATCTGTCTTCACAACGACTGGCTCTCCTTTACGCTGAGGAATTTCGATTGCTACAATTTCCTCTGCCAGCTTACCAGATTCCATCGCTTGTAATGTAAGCTGATGGCTACGTAATGCCCATTCATCCTGCTGCTCACGTGTAATCTGAAAGCTATCCGCAGTCTGATTACCATATGTCCCCATATGTACACGCTGTGGATCAAATGCACAAGATAGTCCGTCAAATACCATACCATCTACAAGCTGCCCATCTCCCATACGTAAACCAAAGCGTCCCTTTGGTAAATAGTACGGTGCATTCGACATCGACTCCATACCACCTGCAACAATCACTTCCTCGTCCCCTAATCGAATTAGCTGATCTGCAAGCGTCACACTTCGCATCCCCGATGCACACACTTTATTGACCGTCTCCGTTTTTACATTCCATGGAATACCAGCTTTCGTCGCAGCTTGACGCGAAGGAATTTGCCCTTGCCCAGCCTGCAACACTGTTCCCATGATGACCTCTCCAACATTTTCAGGTTCGAGATTCGCTCTTTCTAATGCAGCTTTTATAGCTGCCCCTCCTAAATCACTCGCCTGCAAGCTCGATAAGCCTCCCCCAAACTTACCAAATGCCGTACGTGCACCATCTAAAATAACTGTTCTATTCAAAATAAACACCCCTTGTTTAGTTTCGACTGAACGCTCGCTCAGTTATTGTATAAAAAAATATTTAATTGTGCTATTAGTTCAAATTTTACTAGAAAGAATGTGAATTTTCAATCACTGTTTTAAGCTTTTTTAAACTTGCTTGCTTAGATTAATTTATTTTTCTAGTCTGAAAGTAACAATTCGCCCGATTAATAGTTGTTTTGCCCATAGAAATCAATTACACCTCAACGTAATTGCTTCCTGTTTTTTTAAGTAGTTTGATGAAAATTAACCTAAAATCGTCCCGCGCTGTGACATCCGCCGCAAGTCTAAGCAACATGATGTTGGTCACTCAGTCGTTACCTTAGTGTACAGTGGACTTAGGCTGAGTTCCTCTTAATTAATGGGAAATCAGTCTAATGCTTGTATTCATCTCACCATTTATGAGGGAAATACTTTTGTACCTATACTTGGCATTTTGCAATCGTTACAAAACCATGTGCTCCACGCAGAAAAATTGCTGAATGAAGTTCAAAGCACAAGAAATCGGCATTTTTATCAAATGGATTTCTTGTGCTTTTTCAGGGCTTCTTCTGCTTGCTTGAACTTCTATTCTCTTTTTTCTGTCGATGCTTCCTCCGTAGCAGAAGCTTCAGATTCTACCTCTTGAGTAGATTCTACTTGTTCCACAGCTGCATCTATTTGCTCTGATGCTACCTCCTCAATAGGAGCTGGTTCAACCTGTTCAGTCATTGGCTCTGGAATCCCTTCTTCAGCAAGAACTTCAACTTCCTCCTCTACAGGAGCCTCCACTACTTTATCACCGAAAACGGCACGTTCTAGAATTTCTGCGATGTCAAATGTACCTACTGTATCTTCTACTTCTTTTGCTTTTGTGCCATCTGATAACATCGTTAAGCAGTAAGGGCAGCCAGAGGAAATAACAGAGGCATCCGTCGCTAATGCCTGCTCTGTGCGGGCAACATTAATGCGATTGCCGACATGCTCTTCCATCCACATTAAGCCTCCACCAGCGCCACAGCACATACCTGTTTCACGGTTACGCTCCATTTCTACAAGCTTCACACCTGCAATGCCTTTTAAAATTTCACGTGGTGGGTCATAAACATCATTATATCTGCCTAAGTAACAAGAATCGTGGAAAACAATTGTTTCCTCTACTTTATGATTCATAACCAATCGACCTTGTTGAATTAAATCGTATAGTAGCTCTGTATGGTGCAATACCTCACCATTCCAGCCAAAGTCCTTATACTCATTTTTGAAAATATTATAAGCGTGCGGATCGATTGTCACGATTTTTTTAACATCATTTTTCTCAAATTCATCAATATTAGCCGTCGCTAGCTCTTGGAATAAAAACTCGTTTCCTAAGCGACGTGGTGTATCACCTGAGTTTTTCTCTTTATTACCTAAAATCGCAAATTTCACGCCTGCCTCATTCATTAAACGCGCAAACGCCAATGCAATTTTTTGAGAACGATTGTCGAATGAGCCCATTGAGCCTACCCAAAATAAATATTCCATTTCCTCGCCCGATTTTTTCAATTCCTTAACAGTTGGAATCGAAATCGAGGAATCCAGCTCGCGCCAGTTTTCTTTCTCTTTACGGTTTAAGCCCCACGGATTTCCTTGACGCTCGATATTCGTCATCGCGCGCTGTGCATCTGGATTTACTTTTCCTTCTGTCATCGTTAAATAACGACGTAAATCAATAATTTTGTCAACATGCTCGTTCATAACTGGACATTGGTCCTCACAGTTACGGCAAGTTGTACAAGCCCAAATTTCTTCTTCTGTAATGACATCACCAATTAATGATGGGCTATAGATATTTTCAATAACCGCACCTTCTGCTCCTGCAGCCATAGCCAGTTGGTTACCTTGTGTATTTTTGAACATTTGGTATGGTACCCATGGCTTTTGCTTCGTTACGATAGCACCTGTATTTGTTAAATGATCACGCAATTTGACAATTAAGTCCATTGGAGACAGCATTTTTCCTGTTCCTGTTGCTGGACACATATTTGTACAGCGCCCACATTCCACACATGCATAAAGGTCGATTAATTGTTTTTGTGTAAAATCTTGAATTTTCCCTACACCAAGCGTCGGCATGTCCTCTTCATCCTCTGCCTCTTCAAGCGCTGAAAAGTCGATTGGACGAAGTGTGCCCATACGCTCTTGACGGTTTAAGAAAACATTGAAAATACTCGTAATCAGATGGAAATGCTTTGATTGTGGTACATAAACTAAGAATGTTAATAAAATAAGTAAATGCACCCACCACGCAACATAGAAAATAGCTGCTGCAATTTTTGGTGATAAGAAACCAAAAATAAAGGCAATAGCTGATGCTACTGGCTCTGAGCCTGTTAAACCATGCTCATGCCAAATTAAGCCCATCCCATTGGCAATTAGTGTCGAGACCATTAAACCACCGATGAAAATTAACACAAGTCCATTTTTTAAGCCGCGCTTTAAGCGAACAAGCTTCTCCACATAACGACGATAAAACGCTATAACAACCGCCACTAAAATTGTTAATGCCACAATTTCTTGGAAAAATGTAAAGAACGGATAAAGCGGACCAAACGGTAAATGCGATTCAGGCTTTAGCCCTTTCCAAATTAAATCAATTGCCCCAAGCTGAACAAGTAAAAAGCCATAGAAAAAGAGTACATGTACAATCCCCATTTTTTTATCTTTTAATAGCTTGGACTGCCCAAATACCTTTTCTATAATATCGCTAATTCGGTCAGACATTTTTTGATTAAATTCTTCTTTTTTCCCCAATTTAATAAATTCATAGCGTGTTTTTAGTAAATATGCAAATAGTCCAACCCCATACAGCACTACTGCGATAAACGCTATCCAATTCACAATTAGCAATGTGCTCATTGTCTTTCCCCCTCATGAATTACTATATTAAGCAAACCCCTTTGTGCGCTTTCCCCTATTATTATAAAGTGTAATCTTCTATAAGTCATATTGTAATTTGTGAATGAGCATTCAGTCAATACTATTTTTATTATTTCTTATCTATTCAAGGCATTTCGAATACTCTCAAGAGCTAAATTCCATGTTTTTTAGAGTTTATTCTATGTTTTCTGGGATTTATTCCCCATGTTTTCCGGAGTTTATTCCACGTTTTCCGAAGTTTATTCCATGTTTGCAAAGGTTTATTCTACGTTCTCAAATTTATCCTTATTTCAGCTAGTGCTCAAAAAGCGTCCAAAACCTCGCAATTGCAAGGATTTTGGACGCTTTCTCCACTTCTTATTTAAACACATCTGCACTGCGAATGTATTCTATATCTGAAACTTTTAGTCTCACGTTTACTACTCGCGCGGCAGCGAATAAGTAGTCTGAAAGTCGATTCAAATATTTTTGTACGACTGGTGATACATCATTATCAGCCTTCATTAATGTTACCGTTTGGCGCTCTGCTCGGCGCGCTATTGTACGGGCAATATGAAGTGTGGCTGCAGCAGGCGAGCCACCAGGTAAAATGAAGCGGCGCAGTGGAGGTGCTTCCTCAACTAAAATGTCGATGCGAGCTTCCATTGTTTCGATTGGTGCTTCTGTTAGCTTGTAAACACGCTCTTTCATTACATTGGCTAAATCGCCACCACCATCAAATAATTCATGCTGAATGCTTTCTAAATCCGCTAAAATATCTTGGAACAATTCTTTCTCTAGCTCCGTCATCGCTTTACCAATAATTGAATTTAGCTCATCCATTGTGCCGTATGCCTCTACGCGTAAATCGTCCTTGTCTACTCGGCGTCCAATAATGCTTGTTTTACCTGTGTCCCCTTTTTTTGTATACAGTTTCATTTCACTCATCCTTCCTTTTTGTATTTTGCAATTGCTTTCGATGTCGCATCGAAAACGCCTCGCCCAATCCATTTACCCACTTTTGTAATAGGTCCTGCATAGGGCAATTCTTCCCCGCTTTGTGTTGCGGCAATTAAAAGGCTATCTGTACTCGTACCTGTCGCGATTGTACCTGTTCGAGCATCTTGAATGTTTTGCTCTGCTAATGCCCTTGTTTTTGCTTCTGTTGCTGTAATCATCGCTTGATAGAATGCTTCATCAGATAGCTTCCCATTAATAATAACCCATGTATTGATTGTTCCGATATGCGGCTGCTCCTCTTGCTCATAGGCTCTTGTCACATCTACAGCATTGTCTATGCCGGCTGTGACTGCAATGAGCACAAGTCCATCCGCATATGATTCAATTACAGCATTTTTTGCAGCAAGTGCTGTAAGCATAACCACTGTATTCGTCAGCACCAAGTTATGAGCCCTTAAAAATGACTCTACCTCGTCCTTCATATTTTCAGCATGATAAGTAGTTTCGACAGTGCGATTAATAAAGGTCGTATACCAGCCCATACCTGCATTATAAACTGCTGATGATACAACCTTTAGCGGTGCCTCCGCTTGAAAGTGCACATAGCTGTCCGTTATTGCGAAATGCTCCTTCGTCACCGGCGCGAATACATTTTCCTGCTTGAGCCTTGGTAGCTGCGTTACTTGAGGCTTTGGTAGCTCGGGATGTGCATATGTAGTCACCCTTGCCCCGTAGACCTCTGCAATTTGCGCTTCTAGTAACACCTCATGCGGCTTGCCGAATGCCTTGACTTGCCCCTTATCCATTAACAAAAGCTCGTCACAATACAATGCCGCTAAGTTCATATCGTGAAAAACTGATACTACCGTTAATTCACATTCTAACGCTTGTTTGCGAATCATATCTAATATTTGCTGCTGATGCGCAATATCTAAATGATTTGTCGGCTCATCAAGCAATAAAAGATTCGCACATTGCGCAAGTGCCTGTGCGATAAAAGTACGCTGCTGCTCACCGCCCGATAAATATTCCAAATAAGCATGCTCATATTGTTGCACACCTGTTTGTCGCATCGCCGTTTGTACAGCCTGCTCATCTTGCTCCGACCAACTGGCAAAGAAACTAGATTGATGCGGATAACGACCGAGCGACACCGCATCACGTACAGAATTGGAAAAAGCGTTAGCATGTAACTGAGGCAGTACAGCCATTTTTTTCGCAAGCTCCTTCGTTGAATAGGCATCAATTCCCTTACCATCGAGTAAAATTTGTCCACTTATTGTAGGTAAAACGCCGCTAATCACCTTTAACAATGTAGATTTGCCACTACCATTCGGTCCGAGAATCCCCAGTATTTTCCCTTTAGATACTGTGAATGAAACATTTTTAATAATCGGTGTCGCACCGTAGCCACCAGAAATTTGCTCTACTTGTAGCATTATGCTCCCCCTTTTCTACGTTGCTTGTAAAAAATATAAGCAAAAATGGGCGCACCGATAAATGCTGTAATGACCCCAATAGGCAGCTCTGTTGGCGCAATGATTGTACGTGACACTAAATCGCAAATCACGAGAAGGCTTGCGCCATTAATGAGCGATAAAATTAGCAGCAAACGGTGGTCTGCGCCGACAAGCATGCGCACCATATGTGGCACGACAAGCCCAACGAAACCAATCGTACCAGAGACGGCAACCGCAGCACCTGTCAGTATAGAACCACCAGCTAAAATAATATATTTACTGCGCTTCACATCAACGCCTAAATGCTTTGCACGCTCTTCTCCGTAAACCATCGCATTCAACTCACGACGGTTTAACCAAATTAAAAGTACACCGATAATAACGAACGGGATAATCATTTGCACATATGGCCAGCCGCGCATCGAAACGCTACCAAGTAGCCAGCCCATAATCATTCGTAGCTGCTCCCCTGTCAACGCAATCATTAAAGAAATACAGGAACCTAAAAAAGAGCTAAAAATAACCCCAGTTAATATTAATGTCTCCATTTTCATCGTTCGGTCAACAAGGCGCGCAAAAGTCATCACAATTATCATTGTTATCGCTGCGCCAAGCATACTAAAAATCGGCAATGTGAAAACGCCAAGCATCGGAAGCGATACTGAAAAATAAATAGTTGCCACTGCACCGACAGAGGCCCCTGACGAGATACCGAGCGTATATGGATCAGCGAGTGGGTTTTTTAATAAACCTTGAAATGCTGCCCCCGCTATCGCCAGCGACGCACCAACGAGCGCAGCAAGCATTACTCTAGGCATTCGAATATTCCATAAAATACTGTAGGCGGTTGGGTCAGCCTCTCTATCCCATAAAGTAGATAGCGGTATGTTCACTGAACCTACCGCAACTCCTAACCATATACTTATGAGTAGTAATGCAATTGATATGACATATGCAATTACTGCCTTTTTATTTTGACTCAAATAGAATCGCCTGCCTTTAAATAAACGCTTATTCTGGAGTAGGACTATCCAAAAAGGGAATTTTGTATTGGTATCATATTAAAAGGGAGATTTTCGTTTCTTCTCTATCGCTTAGGAATAAACCTTTTACCAAAAAGTCATCGTCCAAAACGCCGATTATAGACGTTTTTTTAGATGTCCCCTTTATTTGGAATAATCAACAAATATTCAATTTCTTATAATTCTTTTAGGCAGCCCTCATCCAGATTTATCCCGCATTAACGGGCAGTAAAACGCCCACTTCAAGACTTAAGTGACAATACGCTAAAAGATAAGTGCGAGATTAACTGCCCGTAAATGCCCGAGTGGGTCAACTAACAATCAGTGGGGATGAGGAATCCCACTGATTGAAGTTTCACTTTATTTAAAAATTTCTGGATACATTGCCTTTGCAATTGATTCTACCCCATCCGCAATGCGAGGACCTTGACGGCTTGTCATACTGCCATCTACAGTGTAAACTGCGCCGTTTTTCACCGCATCCATTTCAGCAAATGCTGGGTTATTTAAAACTGCGTCCACATCTTCTGCGTATGTCACGATAATTGTGCTTGGATTGCTTGCAACAAAATCCTCTGGACTATACATTGGCCATTCATCTGCTTCAACAACGTTTTTAATATTGATTGCTTTTAGCATCTCATCCATAAATGTGTTTTGACCAACTGCATAAATATCTGGTGTCATACCAACAACAACGAAAGCTGATTTTTCTTCTTGTCCTTCCACTTTTGCCTGTATATCAGCTAGCTTCGTTTTAATAGATTCCACCATTTTCTCTGCTTCTTCTACTTTACCTGTTAAAGTACCGATTTGTTCCATTGTCATATATGTTTCTTCAAATGTTGCCGCATTTTTAACGACGAACACCGTTACGCCCGCTGCTTCTAATTGCTCTAATGCTGGCTCAACTGCGAACATGCTTGATTCATGTGCAAAAACAATATCGGGCTGTAAGGAGACGATTTTTTCAACATTGTATTCCATGCTACCGACTCTTTCTTTTTCAGCTACTGCTGGTGGATAATCATCAATATCGTTGACGCCAACAACCTCATTTTCTAAATTTAAAGCAAATAAAATTTCTGTATTTGATGGTGTTAAAGAGATGATTTTTTCTGGTGCACGCTCAAGCGTAACCTCTCTGCCTAAAGCATCTGTTACTGTCGCAGGAAAGGCTGCTGCGAGCTCGTCCGTTTCTTGCTGTACTTCTGTTTGCTGCTCACCTTGCGTTTGTGGCTCCTTATTGTCATCCTGTCCACACGCTGCAAGCAAGCCTGTTGCTAACAGCATCGTCATTATAATTGACCAAAACTTTTTCACTTCTAATTCCTCCTAATTAAACAAAATAACAAAAAAATCCCTCGACAAATACGAGAGATTATAATAGGGCACTATTAAAATAGCGGCGCCACCCTATCCTCGTAGGTTGTCATTGGCTTTACACGAAAGGCAGGTCTCCTGGCTTATGCATCATACATCTCTAGCGCCTTCCCGAAAATTCAGTGGCATACCGCTAGAAACTAGCATTTACAGTGGCGGGACCGCATCAGATTTTCACTGATTTCCCTTTTACTCCTTATCATCTACAAGGAACCTTTTGTGCTTCACTATGAACTTTTTTATCTTTGACAATGAATAAAATCTCAATGTCTCCACTTTAATTATAGCGAAAAAATTGAGATTGTGTAGGTGCTAAATATGGTAGTTATACTCTTCAGGTAGTACGCGACGTAAAAACTGCTTTGTGCGCTCCTCTTTTGGTTGTACAAAAATCTCATGCGCGGAGCCTTCCTCAACAATTTGACCTCCATCCATAAAAATGACATGGCTTGCTACATCTCGCGCAAATGACATTTCATGTGTGACGACAATCATCGTTGTGCCAGACTTCGCGATTGTTTTCATGACCTCTAAAACTTCCCCTACAAGCTCGGGGTCAAGCGCTGATGTCGGCTCATCAAATAAAATTACATCAGGCGATAATACAATAGCTCGGGCTATACCAACCCGCTGCTGCTGACCACCAGATAATTGACTTGGGTAGGCATCATATTTATGCGTCAAACCTACTTGATCGAGTGCCTCTTTCGCAAGTCCATACGCTTTCTCCTTATTCATTTTCCTACCTATAATTAAGCCTTCTGCGACATTTTCCAGTGCCGTTTTATTATGAAATAAATTATAATTTTGAAATACAAAGGCGGTTTTTTTACGTACAGCAAGCACTTCCTTTTTAGAGGCATTTCTTAAATCAACTGTTATTTCACCAAAGCTCGCCGTTCCTTTATCCGCACGCTCCAAAAAATTAATACAGCGCAGCAATGTTGTTTTACCTGAACCACTGGGACCTAAAATAACAACAACATCCCCTTTTGAAACAGTTAAATCAACGCCCTTTAAAATCTCATTGCGCCCGAATGATTTATGAATATTTGTAATTTGTAGCATCAGCTCTCCCCCTTTACATTTAACTTTGAAGATTCATTTTATAGCGACTTAAATAGCGTTCATAGCGTTTAAATAAATACTCTACCGTCATACATAAAATTAAATAAACAATGAAAATATCGATATATGCCTCTAAATAATTGTAGCCAACATTCGCAGCAACCTTCGCCTTCAATGTAATTTCCTGTAACGAAATGGCATAACCAAGCGATGTCGCCTTAATCAAATTAATCGTTGCAGTACATAAATTAGGTAACGCCGCTACCAAAGATTGTGGGATGACAATACGCCAGTAAGCCTGCGCTGTTGTCAAACCAACAGAATATGCCGCCTCTAGCTGACCGTTAGGCACAGTTTGCAATGCCGAGCGAAACACTTCCGTTAACACCGCGGCTGTATTAAACGTAAATATAATAAGGGCATACCATAATGGATTCACATCATAAATGGAGTAATTGATATTATATTTTTCAAATAGACCTGCTAAAATGAGTGGGATGCTGCTGTAGAGCACAAAAATTTGAATAATTACTGGCGTGCCACGCACAAAAGACACATAAATTTTTGTTAAGCGGTTAATAATCGGCACTTCATAAATACGCGACATGGCAAGTAGAAAAGCTAAAGGTATTGCTAATATAAGCGATACAATCGTTACCAATAACGCAATTGGCACACCGCTAAGCGCAACCCAAAAGGTATCTATTAAAAATGCTATATTAATAAAATCCATGCACATCACTCCTTATGTCGCCTTGATTGAGCTCTTCCCTTTGCTAAATGCTCGCTCCAATTTTGCAAATAGCTTCTCTAACGTAATCGACAAAATCCAATAAATAATAGCTAAAGCCATAAAAATTTCTAACGTATGCGTACCATAGTTATTCGCAATAATTAAATTTGCCTTTCCTACAATATCGATAAAGCCTATCGTATAGGCAAGTGCCCCTTCCTGTAATACCGCAATTAAGCCATTGCCAAAATTCGGTATGGCAACAACAAATGCTTGTGGAAAAACAATGCGTCGATAGGCTTGCAGTGGTGTGAGACCGACGCTAACAGCTGCCTCATGCTGTCCTCTATCAATTGCTAAATAAGAAGAACGAATTACCTCGGACATCATCGCCGCAAACTGTAAGCTAAATGTTATCACTACAAAAACACCTGTATGCACATTATGCAAATTGATATTTAATAAATTTTCAGCGAATGCCGGAACCCCGTAGTACACAAGAAATAATAATACGATCGAAGGTGTACAACGAATAATTGTTGTATAGCCATTCGCAAGCCAACGCAGCAATGCATGATTGCTCAATTTCGCCATCGCTAGTACCAATCCAGCAACACTACCAAAAACGACCGCAAGAGCAGCAACATATAATGTCACAAATAAAAATGGCAATAGCTGTGGAAGCGCTGACCATAAATAAGTGATATCAAAGTATTTTTCCATTCATCTCACCACCGATTCATTATGTATGCAGCTCTTGGGAAAGCAGGTTGCATATGCTCTCCCTTAGCTATTCAATTAATCTAACGTTTTACAGAATCTAGCACTTTGAATAAATCCTTACCGTAAAATTGTTCGCTTAGCTTATTTAGCGCATCCGTTTCCTTTAACTGCTGAATTGCTTTATCATAGGCATCTGCGAATTCCTGCTCCTTTTTATTAAATAGCGGCCATGTTTTAATTACTGCAAACTCGTTATACACAACCTCATCCTTTAAATGATGATACGGGCCGCCCTCCGTTAATACTTGACCGTTAAAGCTACCTTCGATTTGTACACCACCATCTACACGCCCTTCATTCACCCATTGCACAACATCAACCGAAAACTCCTCCCCTGCCTGTAGCTTGACTTGGTTATCCGGATTCGCTTCATTGTATTCAGCAATGACTGTATACTGGGCGTTATTTGCCGCGATTGGCGCTAGCGTAAACCCTGCTGAAGCAAAGTCACTTAAATTTTTAATATGGGCATTTTCTTTTTTTACAACAAGCCCTGCACTACTTAATCCTAAAAACTCCTGTGGAAAAATAAATTTTGCTGTTCGCTCCTCTGTCCAGAAGGCATTTTTCACACCTACCTGATACTTCCCTTGCTCAACACCGATTAATAAATCATCGTTGGACGTTCCAACAAATTCAAACTCGTAATCTTCTAAAATTTCATCAACTAATTTCATTACTTCAACGTCATAGCCTGTTGGATTACCGTTTTCATCAATATAAGTCATTGGCTTGCCTGACTGGTCATAAGCTACCTTTACTTTTTTCACCGCTTCTCCATTTGACGTTGTAGCACCCTCGCCGTCACTGCACGCCACTAGTATAGAAACCGCTGCAAAGCTGATTGCTGTAAACTGTAATATTTTTTTAATTAACATGTAAAGTCTCTCCTTTTGCTTGTTGAATAGCTGCTTCAGCCAACTTTTTTATTGTCATATCATCCATTGGTGGATTGTGTAAGCCTGCCCTCACATCACGATAATAACGCTGCAGTGGATTATTGCGTTGCAAGCTTTTTGCACCAACTAAGCGCATCGCCTTATCCACAATTTGCAATGCATTATTTGTCACAACATGCTTGGCAATATTGAGTTCTTGCTGCACAAACTGTTTACGAGTCGGATTTATATAAGCCTCTGCCGCCCCGTACAATGTGAAGCGTGCTGTTGCCAGTGCTAATTCAATTTCTCCAATGAGTGCTTGCACATTTGGCAAGTCGCTTATCGGACCATTTAAGCTATTTGGTTTATGTGTTGTCGCAAAATGAACAGCATAATCACGTGCAGCTTGTGCGATACCTAAATAAGTAGCAGGAACTAATAATGCCCAACCATTCACCTTAAAACCTGTAGAATAACTCGGAATTTCAACCAAATCAGATGGCTTTAGCTCTACATTTTGCAATACTAAATCATGGCTACCTGTACCACGCATCGCAATTACATCCCATGTTTCATCGATTGTGACACCTTTGGCTTTGTGTGGAATAAGGAAAAATCCAATTTTCTCTTGCTCCTCTATCCAAGCAGATGTTAAAAAATAATCCAGCTCTGGTGCACCTGTTGTATAGTTTTTACGCCCATTAATTAACCAGCCTTCCGCCGTTTTCTTTGCAGTCGTTGTCGGTCTGCCACCACGTGTCGGACTACCCATAGCAAACTCGCTAACCGCACGATTAATAATTGCGCCGTTCGCTACTTCCTGCGCAAATTTTTGTAGCATCGCAGGCTCCCATTCCTCATGTTCAAATAAATCACCTACAGTTAACAGCGTCCAGCCTATAGTGAGCGCTGTACTTGCATCATAGCTAGCCAACGTTTCATGCAATAAAACTGCATCATAAATAGTGAAGCCCTCGCCGCCAAGCTGCTTTGGCAATGTAATTTTCGTATAACCAATCTCCCTTAATGCACGAATATTTTCATGCGGGAAGCTCCCAAGCTCATCAATTTGCTGCGAGCGACTTTTAAACGTCTCCTCCAACGTAGCAATTTTCTCTAACCATTGTCGCTGTTCTGTTGTTTTAATGAAAAGCTGTTTACTCACAATAATAGCCTCCCTAATTTTCAATCAATTTTGAATGATGTTGAAATTGATTGTACGACTAGCAAAAATGGAAGTCAATAGTTTATACCAAGTTTTTTTATAGGTTTTATATATTATTCAAAAAAAGCATATATGCCATAGCTTTTAAAATAAAAATTAAATGCTGGTATTTTAAAATAAAGAAAGTTTGAAAACACGCAAACGCAACTTTCAGACAAAACTTTTTTGAGAATCTCCCTCTCTGAATAACGTGCCTATTTTAGTCATGTCAAAGAAGCCTCAAATCAATCAGTTAGACATTAAAATACGGTTGAAAAGCCAATCCACAAAATAATCGCATGGCGTAGAGTAATGATTTTTTAAGTATTTGGGATTTATCGGTGGCTTTGAATATGATTAGGAGCTTTTAGATATTGGCAGTTTATAAATCATAGCCGCGGCCTACATTGAGATATCAGCGTTTTTTGCATTATATTAGCAGCTGTCATCTGGATATTTGCAAATGGCCCTATTTTATTTGCAACCTCTCGGGTATATTTGCGGCTTGCTTTGATTTATTTGCAACTTTTCAAGTATGTTTGCGCTTGCCCTGATTTATTTGCGACTTCTCGGATATGTTTGCGACTTGCCCCGACTTATTTGCGACTTCTCAAGTATGTTTGCGGCTTGCCTTGATTTATTTGCGACTTTTCAAATATATTTGCGACTTGCCCCGACTTATTTGCGACTTTTCAAATATATTTGCGGCTTGCCTTGATTTATTTGCGACTTTTCAAATATATTTGCGACTTGCCCTGGTTTATTTGCGACTTGCTTTGATTTATTTGCGACTTTTCAAATATATTTGCAGCTTGCCTTGATTTATTTGCAACCTGTAGAATTATCTGCTCATTTCCATGACTTATCTGTGTTTTACTTTTCCAAATAAAAAAGCTGAGGGTCCATTTTTTCGACAGCCTCAGCTTTTCATTTCCATATTACATTTTTTCGGGTGCGCTTACGCCGATTAATTTTAAAGCGTTTGCTAGTGTCGTGCGTACTGCTGTAATTAATGCAAGGCGGGCAGACGATAATTGCTCATTTTCCGCGTTTATTACTTTTTCAGCATTGTAGAAGCTGTGGAATGCGGCCGCTAACTCTTGGATATAATTAGCAATACGGTGCGGCGTACGGTGTTTCGCTGCATCTGCAACAACTTGCGGGAATGCACCTATCTTTTTCAATACATCAATTTCTTTTTCAGCCGTTAGTAGCTGTAAATTATCTAAGCTTGCTTGTAAGCCTTGCTCATCCGCTTGACGTAAAATCGAGCAAATACGAGCATGTGCATATTGCGCATAGTAAACAGGGTTTTCGTTTGACTGTGACACAGCTAAATCAAGGTCAAAGTCCATATGCGAATCGCCTGCTGTTTTAACGAAGAAGTACCGTACTGCATCCAAGCCTACCTCTTCTACAAGCTCACGCATCGTCACTGCGTTACCAGTACGCTTTGACATTTTGAACTTCTCACCGTTTTTATAAAGCTGTACCATTTGAATAACTTCTACCTCTAACGTATCGCGCTCGTAGCCAAGTGCCTCGATTGCTGCTTTCATACGTGGAATATAACCATGGTGGTCAGCTCCCCAAATGTTAATTAGCTTATCGAAGCCGCGCACAATTTTATCCTCATGGTAAGCGATATCTGGTGTTAAGTAAGTGAACGAGCCATCATTTTTAATTAACACGCGGTCTTTATCATCACCAAATGTTGTCGAACGGAACCAAGTTGCCCCTTCCTCTTCAAAAACATGACCATTCGCACGCAATTTATCTAACGCTATTTCAATTTTCCCGTTTTCATATAATGATGTTTCTGAATACCACACATCAAATTCAACGCGGAAGTTTTTTAAATCATTTTGTAATTTTTCTAGCTCTAACTTCAGGCCATGCTCACGGAAAAA
This sequence comes from Metasolibacillus sp. FSL K6-0083, assembly GCF_038630865.1. Lineage (NCBI taxonomy): Bacteria > Bacillati > Bacillota > Bacilli > Caryophanales > Caryophanaceae > Metasolibacillus > Metasolibacillus sp. FSL K6-0083. The sequence continues at coordinate 2,010,522 of NZ_CP152046.1, forward strand.
TTTAAAACGTTCTTCATCCGTTTGCTCTAAAATGCTTGCGCCATGTGCTTCGGCCAATTTACCCGCAATGTCGATAATATCTTGCCCATGGTAGCCATCCTCTGGCATTTCCGCCTCCATACCGAGCGCTTGCTTATAGCGTGCTTCTAGTGAATAAGCTAAATTATTAATTTGATTTCCAGCATCATTAATATAATATTCACGTGATACTGCATAGCCAGCGAAATCTAGTACATTACACAATGAATCCCCTACAGACGCTCCACGTGCATGCCCTAAGTGTAAATCGCCTGTTGGATTTGCTGATACAAACTCTACTTGTACTTTTTCGCCTGCGCCGGCCGTCGAACGACCATATGCTTCACCTTGCTCAAGCACCGCTTTGACAACGCCTGTTAAAAGATCTTTGCGCACCGTAATATTAATAAAGCCCGGTCCTGCAATATCAATTTTTTCAATATTCGCCCCTGCTAAATCAATATTTTCAACAATCGCCTCTGCAATTGCGCGTGGTGGCTTTTTCGCAAGCTTCGTTAGCTGCATCGCAATATTTGTTGCAAAATCCCCATTTGCCTTATCCTTCGGTGTTTCTAAATGAATTGTATATTCCGTACTTTCTTCAACCAATTGCGCCTTAGCAACTGCATTTGCTAAAGCCATTTTAATCGATTGTTGTAATTGCTCAACAGCGTTCATTATTTTACCTCCGTATAATGAATTTCTAATTTATAATTGCCTGCCACTGCACCACCTACAATTAAATCATAATGTGCAATAAATTGGCCTTGGATACTACCTCTATTTGGCTCAAATGCTAAAGCGTATGTTTTGGTTACGAGCGGTAATGTGCCATAGACGCTTTCATAATGACCATTTTCCTTCTGTTCAATATTTAAAGGTAGGCGCATGTTGACATCGCCTCCACGCAAAATAAAGGCTTGTCCGTTTGCTAGCTTCACCGTCGTGCGAATATGAGCCTCTTTCTGCATTTCCTCATAACGCAAATAGCAACTGCCTGCTTTTTCCACATAGGAGCCTTGCAGCCACATTTCATACGTTTCAAGCTCACCGTCTGTCGGGATAATGGATGAAACAAGCTTAATTTTCACCTTTGTTCCTACATCCTGCATGCGCGGCACACTCCTTTTTTGTCAATGACTATAACCTTATTATTATAGGATGGTTTTCGCTGTTTAGGCAAGAGGTATCAACTAAACACTGTCGTAATAAATTTGTATCAAACGTTGATTTTTTTGCCCGTATACTTTTCTAAAGATTGATACATTTTAAAAAACTTGCCGAGGTGCACAAGCAAATTAAATAAAACTCTTTGTATACTTAGAGACTTGCCCGCTATTAATGTGTTTTGCAATTTCAAAATTAAAATGAGATGGAAAATATTTTTTGGTACACCTTGCTCGTTCGTTAATCCATCATCCATCAAGCCATAATGAATTCTAACAGATTCCTCAAACTGTGACGGCGGAGTTAATTTCACCCGAAATCGCACATTTTCCTCATGGCGATTATTAAATGTATGTGCTGTGCCAATCTCGGCAGTAATCGACTGCCCCGTAGTTAAAACATGGTCCTGCTCTCCCACTGAAACTGTTAAGATGCCCTCTAAAATCGTAAACTCCTCGACAAATTCATCATGATAATGCAATGGTGGTCCCTCTCCATTTGGCGGCAACATCACCTCTATCAATAAATAGCGACCATTCGTATATGCCGCTGTCTCAATAAATGTAATTTGCTCACCTGTAAATTTATGCCGTACTGTAGCTGCTAGCATTTCCTTCACTCCCTTAAATTTCCGAATCCATTTATTATAAAGTGCCAAGGTTAAAATTTAGTTAAAAAATTTAAAAATGGGCTGGGACAAAACTAGCCTCTATATTTAACCACTACAATAAGGCATTTATTCATTCAAAGCGAATGCCTTTTGTGCGTGAATAACAATATCGAATACTACATACACTATGAATGCCTTGACGATTTACCCTACAAGGGGTAAAATAATAGGCAGAAAGGTTCTTGTCGTGAGAATCGCATGTAGTACAACGTCCAAGTGGCTCTTGGGCGTTTTTTTATTTTATCTAAAAGAAAGCACCACCCAGTAAAATACTGAATGGTGCTCCTTGTTTACAGCATCATACGAAAGAAACGATAGATGGTATCTATCACACGGAATACATCCGTTACGTATCGAAAGATGGCTAGTCTTTCTTTACGCTGTTTTCTTTCTTTTAGCTTTGTTCTTTTTTGTCGTGAGAACTTAGGCATGTAGTGCACCTCCTTTCAAGAAAAAAGGAAGTCAGCTAGATGCTGCGTATTTATTGTAGCATGCTGATGTTACTCGTCAAGATTCCCTTAAATGCGGTCCCTATGCTTTAGGTGGTCACACAGTAATATCTTTTCATTAAGAACTAGCGCTTTTTAATACCTTTAAATTAAAGAATTTCAAAATTACATACTTCAACGTTTCCTTTAAAGTGGTACCCCATTCACCTTCATTCGCTTCGTTGAATTTTGAGTTTCAATATCACGAACAACTTTATCGTAGTCTTTTCCAAACATTTCGGCAATTGTTAAACTGTCTGTAATAACTTGGCTATCTTGAATAAATACTAATTGACTCATGTTAATGCTCCTTTCAAATTTGACCTACTCCCACTTACACACTGCCAAGCTTGAAAGTACCTTACTCCTAGTCCACTTAGTGTACTACTGAACCATACTAAGCAGCATGAAGATATTGTTTACTATAGCTTATTTTTAACAATTGCTTATAAAGGGCGAAATATCGATTTTGCTAATCAAACAATCACAATTGAGCGAACAAGAGGGAATAACGGTGTAGGCTCTACCAAAACAAAGAATAGCGAGTGTAAGATAGCATGGTCATACAGCAGCTACAAAAGCTATCGAACGGCTGTTAAAGCGTTGTTATTTTCACATGACCGCAAGCTACATAATGATCTAGCGAAAGATGATTCGTTTATTTTTCTATCACCACATACTTGTTTCTACAGGCTTAAATGCAATCTTTAATCGCCTTGTAAAGGCAGTTAAGCTACCAGCACAACGATACATGGTTTACGGCATACACATGCTACAATCCTTATGAATAACAGTATTCCTGATAAAGCCATTGCGGAACGTTTAGGAAACACTCCCGAAATGATTCATTCGGTTTGTGGACATGTACTACAAGAGATGGAAGCTCAAACTGTAGCAGTGTTTAGTGAAAGTTTAAAAAGAAACAGGGCTAAAAGTGGGGTTAGCTCATAGCTAAACCCCACTCCAACCACTTCATATCATCATCTATAAAGCTTCTGTTATTTCACCCAGCCGAGAATCATTTCACGAATAAGCTTTGCGGCTGTGTTAGCTGTCATTTCAGACACATCATAAATTGGAGCTACTTCAACTAAATCGAAGCCAACTACGTTGACACCACTGCCTGCAATGGCGTGGATAGATGCAAGTAGCTCCTTCGGTGTAATACCACCGCAATCTACTGTACCTGTACCTGGTGCGTGTCCTGGGTCTAGAACATCGATGTCGATTGTTACATAAACATTGCGACCAGCAAGTGTTGGTAATACTTGCTTTAATGGCTCTAGCACTTCGAATTTTGAAATATGCATGCCATTTTCCTTTGCCCAAATAAATTCTTCCTTTAGTCCAGAGCGAATGCCAAATGAATATACATTATGCGGTCCAATATGCTCTGCAATTTTACGAATAGGTGTTGCGTGTGAATACGGCTCGCCTTCATAATCTGTTCGTAAATCTGTATGTGCATCAAAATGAATTACTGCTAAATCATTATATTTTTCGTACACGGCCTCCATTACCGGAAGGGATACTAAATGTTCACCGCCCATACCAATTGGCACCTTACCGTCAGCTAACACCTTGCGCACAAATCCTTTAATTTCCTCTAATGACTGCTTCGGATTTCCGAATGGTAGTGGAATATCTCCCGCATCGAAAAACTTTACTTCCTCCAACTCACGATCTAAATATGGGCTGTATTCCTCTAAGCCAATCGATACTTCTCGAATACGTGTTGGACCGAAGCGAGAGCCTGGACGATAGCTGACTGTCCAATCCATCGGCATACCATATAAAACAGCCTTTGCTTGCTCATAATTTTGATGACTTTTAATAAATACATTACCTGAATATGTTTCATCGAATCTCATAGGTCGTTCACCTGCTTATTATTATTCGGTCTTCAACGACGGGCTATTCCGCCTAGCTCGTTAATGCCATGTTTATTGTATTTTATTCTTGCCATTGTACGCAAGTAGCCTCATGCGAAACCTTTATTCGACATTTTTCGTATACATAGACACAAGCTCAAAGATTTTTTAGATACTTGTATGAAAAATAAGAGTTCAGACACATACTATACGTAGCACGAATTGTGTGTAAATTGTGTGTGTGCCTGGCACTCAAAACAACGGGGTGATTGTTAATGAAACGACAACATTATATTCGCCGAAAAAAACGTAAGCGCTTTGGTAAAAGGCTTGCTTTATTAACAGTCGCCATGCTCTGCGCTGCCGCTGTGGTGTTATTATCACTTCGCATTTATGCACAAATTGCAGGAGCGCCGACATTGACTGTACCGAAGGCGACTGTTTTTTTAGATCAGCACGACCATCAAATTGGCGACTACTTTCAATCAGAGCGTCGTTATTGGTTAGAGCTAGATAAGATGTCACCGTATTTAGCCGAAGCTACTATTGCTATCGAGGATAAAGATTTTTATCAGCATGGTGGATTTGATTATTCGCGAATCGCTGGTGCCGTACTTGCAGACATTAAAGCAGGACGTAAAGTGCAAGGCGCAAGTACATTAACTCAGCAATACGCCCGTAATTTATATTTATCACATGAAAAAACATGGACACGCAAAATAAATGAAGCACTCTATGCATATCGTTTAGAAATTTTCTATTCAAAGGACGAAATTTTAGAAGGCTACTTAAATACGGTCTATTATGGGCACGGTATGTATGGTGCTGAAGCAGCAAGTCGCTATTATTTTGGTAAATCCGCGAGCGACCTGACTTTAGCGGAAGCAGCGATGCTTGCAGGCATCCCAAAAGGTCCGACCTACTATTCACCAATTGCTAATCTTGAAAAAGCAACGAATCGTCAAAAGCTTATTTTAAGCTTAATGGAGCAGCAGGAAAAGATTACTGCTGAAGAGAAAGTTCATGCTGAAAAAGAGGAGCTTGTTTATAAAAACAGCGAATGGGTCGCTAGTAAATCAATTGCTCCTTATTTTTTAGATGTAGTATGGACAGAAGCCAGCGAAATATTAGAGTCTAAAAATATGAATATTAGCGAAGGCGGCTGGACAATTAAAACTACATTAAACCAAGCACATCAAAATGCCGCTGAGCAGGCTGTTCAAAAAAACATGCCAAACACTGACTTGCAGGTCGGTCTCGTAAGCTTAGATGTTGATACGGGCTACGTCACAGCGCTTGTTGGTGGGCGTGATTACAGCAAGAGCTCCTTTAATCGTGTCACCCTTGCAGAAAGGCAGCCTGGCTCGTCAATAAAACCGATTTTGTACGCTGCGGCATTAGAAAATGGCTTTACACCACTGACCTTTTTAAATGTAAGTGAAACAATATTCACTTATGATGATGGGCGTGCTACTTATAAGCCGCAAAATGTAAATGGACAGTTTGCAGCACAGGATATGTCCCTTGCACAAGCAATGGCTATTTCAGACAATATTTACGCTGTGAAAACGTTAGAGCAGGTTGGCTATAAAGCCTTTCGGGAAATGTTACAACGCTTTGGGTTAAATTATACCGAGAAGGACAACCCTTCCATTGCACTCGGCACAATTGAAACATCACTGTATGATTTAACAAATGCCTATAATACAATTGCCGCAGGGGGAGAAAAACGCAACGCAACAACTATTTTGTCAATTACAAATGCCAAGGGAGATGTCGTTTATAAATATACGGAGCCTGAAACAAAGCATGTTTTAACTGAACAAGATGCTTATTTACTAACAGATATGATGACAGGCATATTCGACCCTGTATATAGTGATTATTCACCTGCGACAGGTGTGTCTATTCGTGGGCGTATGACTCATACGTACGCTGCTAAATCAGGTACAACGATTAGTGACCAATGGTTAATTGGCTATACGCCAAGCATTACAGCTGGTGTTTGGAATGGCTACGACCAAGGCAAAACATTATCCGTTCAAGAAGACATGGCCGCAACCAAGCAAGTATGGATTGATTTTATGGAAACCGTTCATAATGGCAAAGCAAACGAAAACTTCCCGGTGCCAGATGGAATTCAAGGTGTCGTTATCGATATCGAAACAGGCAAGCTAGGGATGGATGCATGTCCAAAGCAGCGCCTTATTTATATGAAAGAAACAGATGTACCAACCGAAAAATGCCGCTCCTTTGAAATCTTCGGACCAGATACATGGGGGAGCTGGCTCGACTTTGAAGTATTCCGCAACTTTTGGCGCAACTAATGCGTCATAATGAACAGAACCTAATCAAAAAAGCTCTTTCTTCCCCGGAATAACGGTTTCCGTGGGAAGAAAGAGCCTTCTTTTATGGTAAACGTAAGCATGAGAATCATGGGGCATTCGGCTTGGGTTGGTTCAAATGCCGCATAGCTCTCATAGCTTGTCCATTTACCAAAGTGTCCTAGCTCACTAGCTGTAAGCCTTACATACAAGTTTACTTTTTTTCATGTGCACTTTCAACCACCTTATGCCCACTGAAGGCAATTGTCACATTTTGTTCATCTATTTTTCAGTAATGTAGCAAAAAGGATTGACGATAGCTAAATCAGCAATAAAGTGAATGTATTTTAGTGTGGGGCTTAGTTTTTGCGAAAGAATTATGTACGGTCTAGTAAGGGTATCTGTAGTTTTTCATGAGGTTATCTGCGGTTTTCATAGTATTTAAGTTATCTATATTTTTTGGGGGATTTATGTACAATTTCATAAAACTTGTTTGTACTTGTGCATGGGCGGTCAAACATGGTGGACCGCCCATGACTTATTTAGGCTAAATCATTGCGGAGCTTGGCGTCGCTTCGGTTCCATAGCTCACTGTTATGCTGCTGTAAAAATTCAGTGAGTATTTTTTTGGAGACATCATCCATATGGTCAACAATAATTTGGCGTTTCATGGATTTATCCATTTTATTTACATGGTCAGCTAAAATTTTATAGCCTCGGCGTTTTTCGCGGTTGACAACCATTTCACATGCTGTCACACCTGCGTAGTAAGGTCCTTCCTCTTTGTAATCAATCGTTACCCATACGAGCCAATAATTTTTACCACCTGCAGAATCCTCTCGATTTACGGTAAATTTAATGCCACGTTCTACATCACTTTTCGCATGCATTGCGCCGATATCCACAATAGCTGTTTTTTCTTCCACATCTATAATAACAGGCGATACATTTTCCAATGATAAAGAACCAATTCCAAATCCTTTATGCCCATCTGTTGGGTCATTTTTTATAATCGTAAAGCCCATTTTTTGCTTTGGTTTTTCTTCATTAAACATCTCGTATAACCTCCAATTGTGCTATTATTAATAATATACACTAAAATACATAGAGGGGGGCAATATTATGCCAATCATTACGATTAAAATGCTCGAAGGACGCACAAATGAGCAAAAGCGTGCTTTAGTGCAAGAAGTCACAGAGGCTGTATCTAAAACAGTGAATGCACCAAAAGAAAATATTTCGATTATTATTGAAGAAATGTCAAAAAATCATTACGCGAATGCAGGCGTACTCCATATCGACAAATAATTACACAGAGCTATGGTTATCCAAAAAGGGTGTACCTTTTTCGAACAACTTAGCTTCTATATTAAATATTCGCTCTGCGATAGTAACAATAAATTGTCACTATCCTCAGTGCAAGGGGCCTTCTCAAAATGACTTTTCAGACGGCTTCTTTCTATAAGGCAGGTGCTTATGAAAAAATTACGCTCTATTTTGAATATTTTGGCAATAATCGCACTTTTTGCGGTTGGGCTGACACTCATTTTTATCAAGCCGATTCAAGCATTACTTGTACAACGATTAAGCGAGGAGCTTGTCACTGTTTCAACATCTTCTGAAATGTTTGAATTTAACGATGAAATAGAGGCAGATTTCGATTTTGAAGAGGTACAATCTTTGTCGATTTGGGAAGTATTACAGGCACAGGCAAACCGCAAAGATTTACCTGTAATTGGTAGTATTGGCATTCCAAGTGTCGACATGCAGCTCCCAATTTTGAAAGGGGTCGGCAAAAATGCATTGGCGGTTGGCGCTGGTACGATGAAGCCTGAACAAATAATGGGTCAAGGAAACTACGCTTTAGCTGCCCACTATTTTGAGGACCGTGATATTTTATTTGGCCCACTATATCATAGCGAAATCGGTGATACGATATATTTAACAAATGCTAATGCTATTTTCGAATATCATATTACAAAAATTGAAGTAGTTGAAGCAACCGCCGTACACGTCATTGACGATGTAGCAAACGAAACGCTATTAACACTTATTACATGCGCTGATGAAGGTGTAAGACGCCTCTTCGTACAGGCAAGCTTTTCAAAGCAATATGACTTGGATGCACCACCAGAAGCGCTGCAACAAGAGAAAATATAATCAAATAAAAAGTCGATTTGTATCACAAAATTTGTGACAAATCGACTTTTTTAACAGCCTCTGCTGTTGTATTATCAACACATGATTAATTGCCATTCTGCGCTACCATTCAAAACTTGTGTCGTATCCACGAATTGATTTACTGTTCCCACAACCGAGATACTTACTTTACGGTGAGGCGCTGCATGAGGATGAATTGCCTCTACTTTCGCTTTGAAGTGACATCCTTTTTCTATGACTTCAAACATCCAACCGCTATAAAAAGCTGGCACAAACCCTAATTTATCTCCAGCTAAGGAGGTAATAATGACCGCTTTATTATCATGTGGATTATCTGGGTCTAGTAAAAAATCAATGCCGTCTCCTACTTGTAGCTCATGAACTAGCCGTTCTCCATCGTAATAGCGCCAACCAGCGATAAAGAAATCAAAAGCGAAGGCATGCTCTTCGAAATAAATAGGAGAAACAAATTCATACGCATCTGTCGCTAAAATTCCTCCTGTCGCTCGTAGTACGTCCATATCGGTACACTCTACGGAAAGACCTAACTCCTGTAATAAGATTAAATAATCTGGCCTCCTAACATCCGGCAAGCGCCGTGCAAATGGACCAAATAGAGTAGAAGAAGTATATATTTTACTTGTATTTGGAAATGCTAAATGAGGTCGATAACCATTCTCCATCGCTTCTTTCAACTTTCTTCTAACACCTTTTGTTTCATAAATAAATGTGTAAAGACCATCTTCGTAAAATAATCTTCCTACGTGATAGCGTTGTCTAGTTTCAACATTCTGCCAAATGAGCCACAATTCAAACGGTTGCTTTCTCATACTTTCACACTCCCTTCATACCAGTTCAATATCCAGTCTTTTCGATAAAGTAAGAGGCGAATAACCCATTTTCTCTCTTGCTCTTTCATTACTGTGACAGGAATATCTTTCGTTATTGTTAATAGCATATCCTCATTCAAACAATTTAATCTCATAATAACTTCCCGAAATTCATTCGGTAAATAATTCTGCAAAAATGTTAGTAATTCCAAATGTTTAGGTCGCTTTCTATTAGGTAGCCCAATACTTGGTCTCCCTCTGTTACAAAATCCAGCCAACATTCTATCATCTGTTAACATATTTTGCTTCCTGTCAGCCACTTCATTAAAACCAAGAGAAGAACCATTATCGTAAATAGGTGCTAACCTTATTCCATTAGGTCCACTAAGAATGCCCCAATTATCACAATGCCTATCATTATTAGCAATTAAAGCATCGAAAATAGGTATTGCTACAAATTCCTTTTCTATATCATATTCACTTAATAGCTCCATGATATAAGGTAGTTCATAATAGGCTAATGAATGTCGATTAAAATCAGTGAATCGTGCTAAAAATAAGTCTCCACCTTCATATAAATCTTCAGTTTTATGTCTAAAATTTTTAGAAATAGTTCCTATATCATCATTATATTTTGCTAATTTGACGTCAACTGTTGTAAAACCTAGCTGCGCTCCTACTTTGCTTGCAATAAATTCAGCCCAATGCCCACCAGTATCCTTAGTCGGTATTTTAAAGAGGTATTTCGAATTATCTTCTGAGTTTGTATTTGGCTCAAATAACCAGAATTTCGTCCGTGTTCCTGAAGCCTGGCTTTTGATATCTCGTTCCCAGCGCGAAATATCTATCATTTCCCATCGCCCCTTCGACTTCAATCTTTATTAATTATACCTCTTCTAACCTCCTATGTCATGCGAGTTACACAAAATACCATTGTATAACTTTTGCCATTCAAAAACCCCTCATGCACTGAAGTGACCCCTAAAAGTTAGACACGGTTATTTCGTTTAGGCAGCTTGGGTAAAATGGGTTCGGTACTGCACCGGACTCATTTTTAATTTTGCCTTTATACGTTTCGTGTTGTAATAGTTTATATAGTTTTCAAGTTCCTTTTTAAAATGCTCGACACTTTCAAATTCCTTTAAATAGAGAAATTCCGACTTCATGATGCCAAAGAAATTCTCCATGACAGAATTGTCGTAACAGTTAAATTGTTTTTTCCAAACACGAAGTGTAGAAGGAGTAGCTATATGAAAGATAGCTGCCGTTTCAAGTAAGGACGTACCGTTTTCAATCATATAGTTTAGTACGTCTAGTTTAAACTGTGCCGAATAATTTGTATATCGTTTTATAAATGTTTCTACGCCGTTATACTCATATTGTTTTGCCCAATTAAGAATTGCTTTGTGATCTGTTCCCATTGATTTAGCAATTTCATGTGAACTTTCTTTGCCTTCTAAGTAGCGTAGGACTGCTTGTAATTTTTCTTCTGATGTATATTTAGCCATATAAAAACTGCTCCTCCAATTGTTAGACGTGTCTAACAATTGGGGAGCAGTTCAGGATTATCCATCGCTTGGGGGGTTTCTTTTTGATTATTTTTCTGTTGTCATAAAGCGACGACGTAATAACACGAAGCCTAGTGCTAATAATCCAAAGCCGACAACCATTGCAGTTGTTGAATTTGCATCATTTGTTTGTGGCAGTTTGTTTTGGTTATTATTTGCTGCCGCAAGCACGTTAGCCGCTTCTTTCAATTCATTTAGAAGGCTTCTCACTAAATCCATGTTTACAAGCTCGTCAACGTATGCTTGCTCCTCTGGAGATAATGATTCATATTGCTTAATGAATGCTTCTAGGTCTTGAATTGTTTGCTGAAGCTTCGCTGGATTTTTCGCTAGTTCTTCAACAATTTGAGGGATATTTGGTACTTCATAGCGTACCGGCTCCTCTGAACCTGGTGTTGGTGGTACAGGCACGATACCTGGAATACTTGGAATCAACTTGATTACTTCCTCAGCCTCTGGAGTTATTGGCTCCGTTGGATTTGGCGTTTCACCTGGTACTGTTGGATCTGTTGGCTCACCTGGTGTTGGTGGTACCGCTGGATCTGTCGGCTCACCTGGTGTTGGTGGTACCGCTGGATCTGTTGGTTCACCTGGTGTTGGTGGTACCGCTGGATCTGTTGGTTCACCTGGATTTGGCCCTGGATTCGGGTTTGGTTCCGGTCCTGGATTTGGTCCTGGACCTGGGTTTGGCCCTGGATCTGGGTTTGGTCCCGGTCCTGGATTTGGTCCTGGATTTGGTCCTGGGTCTGGGTTTGGTCCCGGTCCTGGATTTGGTCCTGGATCTGGGTTTGGCCCTGGATCCGGATTTGGTCCTGGCGTTATCTCTGGCTCGAACGGAATAGGGTTCTTTGGAATACATTCCTCTATACGTGCCTCTTCTGTTCTATCTGGGCGAGAAATAACTAAAGTCCCACCATCTAATTTAATAATTTTTAGGATTACACCGTTCAGATCGACAATGTAATATTCATCGCCTATTACTAGCTTTGTTTTATCAATCGCTAAATTGCCATCCACGCCTACTGTTGCAGTGTCGCTTGATGTTGCAATTGTTGCCACATCAATTGTTGTCGTATCTGCGCTTGTAATTGTGCCTAGGACTGTGCCTGAAAGAACATATACATTTGTATTGGCATGACCCGGAAGGTTGATAACCGGTAACTCACATGCTGGGAATACAAATTCTCCTTTACAATCTGCTACCGTAATTGTTCCTACGATATTTCCTGCTGCATCTCTAACTACTAAGCCAGTGCCATCTGCAAATGGAACTTGGAATTTGCCATTGCTATCAACTGTCACTGTTTCAATAATAGAGCCATCTGTAATTGTAATTGTTTGGTTTGCTAACTCTGTGATTGTCACATTTGCAACACAAGCCTCACACTCTACAATTACTAAATTTGTAATGCTTGATGTAAGATCTATTACCTTCTCAAAGCCTGTTGTCATGTTTGTTACAGTGTATTTAGCTGGCGGTACAGTTGTATTAATTGTGCCATTTCCATCTGTTATAACTGTAAATGTCTTACCATTGCCATCATCAAATCGGTATGTTGTGTTAGGAATTCCTTGATTATCACAACCGTTGAATGTGATGTTAGCTGTTTTACAATCTTGTGTAATTGTTATTGGAATTGGACCAGTTGTATTTTCGTCGATTGTAATAATATCAGTTACTTCAAAATCAGTTGTTCCACCAAGTACAATGACGTACTTGCCTTCATCTAATTGTTTTGTTGCTGTTCCATTGATAATTGTTACAGTTTCTTTCGTAGAAGGGATTAATGCGTCGTTTCCATCTACTTTGTAAATATCGACTGTCGTTACACCTAGCTGATCACAGCCGATTAGTGTGATCTCTATTGGAACTGGATCACATAGCTCAGTAACAGTGATTGGATTCGTATTAGATGTTGTTTTTGTTATTTCGAATTCTGTACTTCCATGCTCTGTAGTACCATGTGGATAAGCGATATATTTGCCTACTGGAAGCTCAACTTTCCAATTTGAATTAACATCAACTGTTGCTACAAGCACATTCGTTTCACGATTATAAATATCTACCGATGTTCGTCCTGCTTTTGCACAACTGTTGAATTGAATCGTAATTTCCTCGTCACACGGCTCATCTACTAGAACGATTTCCGCTTTCGCCTTTGTTACAGAGAACTTGCTTCCATTTCCTCGTTCACTAGCTGGATAAGCAATATAATCTCCTTCAGCTAACTCAACTGTATACTCACCAGTTACAGCGTCTTTCATAACAACTGTTGCCGTACCTGTTTTGTCGCCAGCTGCGTCAATTGCATAAATATGAATTGCCTCTGTTGTATTATCTCTTTCACAACGGTCAAAGCTGATAATGATTTTTTCATCACCACATAGTTCATCTACAATGATAGATGTTAGTTGTTTCGTCTTGTCGATAGTGAAATCTGTACCATTCGACTTAGTTCCACCTGGATATGCTACGTAATCACCTTCTAATAGTTCAGCAGTCCAAGTATTCGCCTCACTTACCGTTACTTTAGAAGAGTCAATAACATCTCCATTTTCATCTTTTTTGTAAATATCTACTGTTGTTGTACCAAGCTTATCGCATGAATTGAAGACGATTGTGATCTGTTCTTCTGTACATGGCTCATCTACAGAAACAGTTGAAGTTACATTATTTGTAATTGTAAATGTTTTACCGCTTAATGTAGTTGTCGCTAAATCAGTACCACCTGGATATGCTACATAAGTACCTGTTGGTAAAGTTGTTGTCCATCCTGGCGTGTCACCAACTATTTTAAAAGGTGTAGTTTCACCTGATTTATAAATATCTACAGTTGTTATACCAGTAGCATCTTTTGTACAGCTATTAAATTGAATTTCAACCGTTCCACAATCCTGTGTGGCGATTGTATATTCAGTGTCACCTGCTGTAATCGCAATTGTACGTTCTTCCATTCCTGAGCCTGACACTTTATATGTGCCGACAGGGATGTTTCGAGTAACTTCACCATTATCATCTTCCGATACTGTCACAACATATTGTTTACCTGAAGTAGTATCTTCAAACGTGAATGTGCCAGCAACTGGACCATAGCAATCTTCAAATGTTAAATCTACTAAGTTGCTACCAAATGGAACTTCCTTCTTAGGTGTTGGATCTTCATCACGTGTCACTGGGAAAGTCGGTTCAGCTGGATTTATACACTCTGGATTTGTACTTGAAATTTGCTTTACAACAAAGTCTGCTGTGTCCTCTCCATCAGGTAAGTCAAACGCTACTAAAATATCTTTTGAAGATTCCCCAGCTGCTAAAGTTACTGTTGCTATTCTGTTAGCATCGTTTGTAGCATCTGTTGCATTTGCATAAATACCATATACACGAGTACCTAGCGTACAAGCATCATTAATTGTTACTGTACGTTTGATTTTTGTATTTTCAATTTCTAGTTCATACTCCCCACTTATAAAAGGTGTATTAATATCTACCACAAGCTCATCATTCAGTAAGCCTGAAGCAAATTTTTCATAGCCCACAGGGAATTTTGATTCTGAAATTATATACTTATCAAATAGTACATCGTTGAATGTCGCTACTCCAAGTGCGGTTGTAGTAGCTGTATAATCTTCTTTTTCACCCGATGAATCTTTTTGACCTGTAAGTGTAATTGTAGCACCTTCGATTGGTTCACCGTTATCCGCATCTTTCTTTGTAATAACAATTGTACCTTTACCACGCTCATTAACAAATGTTGGTGGTGTTGGTGGTGTTGGCGGTGTATTATTATTTTCTACACATGTACTACTATCAATAACGACTGGTTCATTTGCTCTGTCGATAAAGTAAGGGCTATTGACACCGTCTTGTATGATAACAAATGTCCCCTCACCTAATTTTGAGAAGTCGATTTCAAACTGCCCATTTGAATCAGTAGTTAAAACTTCCGAAACATGTAATCGACTTGTTACATCTGTGTAATCTGAAGGATCGATCGGTGCATCTCCATCTGGACATGCCGCTAAAGGATTCTTCTTATACACTTTGAATCTGGCACCCGGGATCGGATCGCCATTTGGATCTTCATTTGTTACTGTTACTTTAATTGGATCATCCTCTTCTGGGAACTCAAGATCCCCAGGTTCATCTGGTGTAACAGTCACTGGGTCTGAAGGATTACCAGATTCACATCCCGGTGAAATAGTTAATTGACTCACTGTATATTCACCACTTGCTAAATGTAAGTCTTCAAGCTGGATTTTATTCTCACCCGCTTCAATTGTGATGATACCTGTTGTTGGATCAATACCGTCAATAACGTTACCTAGAGCATCATGTGTCACAGGGTTACCATCTGGACCAATTAATCGATATGTTGTGGCTTCTACACCGCAGCTATTTGTAATAATGACTGTGCGTAGGAGCTTTTTGTTGGTTACCCCAATATTTGTCTCACCAGTTATTTTATCGTAATCAAAGACTATACCTGCATCAGTTGTAAATCCAGGTGCGCTAACTTTTTTAGCAAGACCTTCATATGCGAAGTTTGGATTATTTGTGTATAGCTCTGTTACTCGATATTTATCTTGTACAATAGTTGTTACAGGGGTCGATTTTGAATCGAGGTTAGCCCTAGTTCCATACCAAACTCCAATCTCGCCGTCCTCATCCGTTTTACCGAAATAAGTATTCCCTGTTTCCACACCTGTTAATTGAATAATTGCGTTTTCGATTGGTGTATTGGTAACTCCATTTTCATCACGCAATTCTTTCGTTAACGTTAAAGCTCCGACACCGCCCTCTGTTTGATCACGCTCATTTTCAAATGGAGGAATTATTGGTGCTGTTGGTGTTTCTGGTGTGATTTCGATACAGTCCGCTGTTACAGAAGCATTTGCTCTATTGACATAGTATTTATTTGCTTCTTTTTGAACAATAACATACGTACCTGCTCCGTATTTAGAATCTGTGAAATCAATTTCAAATTCACCTTCGCTTTCACCTTCGCTATCTGTTGTACGTTCTTCAACAAGTGTCCAATTTGAATCTAGTGGGTCTGGAATTGACACTTTTCCATCTGTAGGGTCGATTGTTGGACAAGCATTTACTTTATAAACTGCAAATGTTGAACCTTCAATTTTCTTTGTCGGTTTATCCTTCTCTCTATTTTCTACAGTTACCTTAATCGGTTGATTTGTTACCGATTGAGATACCTTTGCAATAGCATCTGTTTTAATTTCTGGTACAGAAACAGGCGTAGCATCTAAGATATAACCTGGCACTGTTGCTACTTCCTCAAATGTGTAGTCGTTGCCTACCGGTAAATACGGAATATAAATTTTACCGCTTGCATCGGTTTCAAAGGCATTATTATATGTTTCTCCACCTTTTGAGATAGATGTTCCAATAGGGTTGTTTTTCATATCTTGCGTTACAACTGTGCCACCCTTTTTCAACACAAATACTACACCTTGTAACGATTGACTTTGATTATTTCGCTTCGTTAATTCAACCGATTGCAATACTTCATCATTATTAACTGTCCAAGTTTTTTGATCAGTACCTGCATCTGTTAAATTTCCAACTGTTACTGTGTATTTTGCGTACTTCGCTCCACCTTCTTCTACCACTACTTCAATATTCGAAGCACCTAAAAGTGTCGTTGGGGCTACATAGCCTGCTGGTAGCTTTTCTTTTATTACATACGTACCTGTACCGATATTAGGAATTTGAATCTTACCTTCTGAATTAGTCGTAAACACATCATCCATTACTTGGAACTTACCTGACTTATTCCATATTGTAAATTCAACGCCATCTAACGTCTTATTTTTAGTAGCATCGTCATGGTTGATTCCTTGTTTTGTAATTTCAAGATCTACACGACTAAATGCCATTCCAGCGTCTGAGTCGTTGTAGACGAATTGTGTGTTTACCTCAGATTTCGTCGATTCATCGCTTACAGATGTACCAGATGATGTAATCGTATAATTTAATACAGCACTGTTGGTTACTGTTTCGCCATTAGGTCCTTCATAAAATGTTTGATAGGTTAATTGATAAGAAGGATTGGACTCAGGTAAAATGTATTCAAATGTTGTGCCATCACTATTGAAGGTTATGTCTTCTCCAGGTATAGACACTGGTTCACCTAATGTCACTCCGTTAGCAGTGTGATTATACGGTGCTAATTTAAATGAATTCTTTACATAGAATTGACGAACATCTGAATTTGCACTTGATAACGCATCCTTCACCGTCACTCCTTCAATTTGTGAGCGAGATTTATTAATATCCACTGCCCATTCGATTGTAGAGTCTGCCGAATTCACAGCGCCTCTTTTATCAATCAAGTTATCTGCCACATCCACTGTGACTTCTGCCTCTCTCGGCTGCCCTTTTAATACGTTGCCTAGGAAAATTTGTGCATTATTTTTGTACGTTTTATTTTGCTTATCATTTCCTGAGTTACCTGTACCAATAATGCCATCGCTATCTTTTGTTTTATAGACGATTTCATAGGCTGATGTTGTAGGACTAGTAAATGTAATTGTTAATGATTTCCCTGCAACATTCGCTGTATAACCAGCTGTTAATGCATTATCGCCTCGCACTAATTGACCATTCGGCTGGACAGTAAGTGGGTAGATTTCTAAATCAGGTGCTGCTGTCCCTTTAAAATCTTGATAATTATCCAATGTATCTACAACTCTATCAATCTCGTTTTGATTTACGTTTGCCTTTAATGTCCATGTGAATTCTTGTGTTTGGTAATTATAGCTACCTGATTTAATCGCATTGTTTTGGAATGCTTCTAATGGCGTAAATGTACCTGTTTTTCTTTCATCAGGTCTATTGTCGCCTCCACCCCATTCAAACTGGATATGATTTTGATAGGCTGTTTTTCCACTAGCAGCTAAGTACCGTTCTAACACATCAAAATTAGTTTTATAGTAGAAAACCATTTTGTCAGTAATTGTACCAACATTTAATGTAAATCCATTCGCATCGATTGTAGGAGTTAAAGTATTTGGGTCAACCCCACTTTCACTTCTGAAATAGTTACCTCCTGTATAGGAAATTAGCCCTAAATTCCCATCAATGTCCAATGTATCTTTAATGACTACATCTTCCATTGTTTTAAGGTCAGCATTTAATTCAACCTTCCACTCAACTTCCTTCTGGGAGTAGTCAACGCTACTTACATCTTTGCGACCTATACCTTCCCCCATATAAAGATCCGTAGAAACCCTGTAATCATAGCCTTCTCCTGGTGTGCCGACTTCCACTGTATTCGCTACTGGTGCTGGTGCTGCTCCATTTTCACCATGAATAACATCCATTGTGGCCTTTGTTGTATATTTTAGAATATACGGCTTTGTTGTTGGTTCGTTGAATGTCACTGTGATGCTTTTCTCAACCAAATCTGTGTCAATTGTTGCAAAGCTTGGATCTACCTCTGTTTCCTCAGTACCATTCACTTCGTATAGCTTAATTGAATCTGCGTCATATTGGTGTAAGCTATTAGTACCCAATGAATCTTTTAATACTTTACCTTGAATTTGATTGCCAATATAGTTATAAGCAACTTGCCACTCCGCCTCATACTTATCACCTGTATAGGTTTTTTCAAGCGGCTTACCATATTCAAGGTCTACTGTAGCATCAGCATCCCAATTCAGTGTGTTACCACTAATTGTAGGCGTTACCGCTACCTTGTTTTCGAAGTTTTCTACTTCTGTCTTTGGTGTACGTGCTACTTCTGTGATATATGTTACTTTATAAGCATTTGTACCTGTAAGACCTGATAATGTAAAGTTCAAACCTGTTGCATTGTCAGTGATAGTTGGCGTAGTAACTGTTGTCGGTGTTCCTACGATTGCAATCTCACTTAATTTAGGTTCTAGTTGTACGCTTTCAATTTTCACTGAATTTGGTACAAGCGTTAAGTCACCATTTGCCCAACTATCATTGAATTGGAATTGTGTCATTGCTTGCGCTGATTGATTGACCCATGCTGTCCACTTGATATAGCGTTTAGCTGAATCGCCATTCGGTACTTCACTCGCATTTACCTCTACACCTTCCTTTGAAAGTGCTGAGCTTCCCCCTTTAGGGCTAAATGTGAAACGAATATCTGTTGTTGTGGCTACTCCATATTGAGGAATTTTCAATTCTTGTTCCAAGTCTTCTGTTGCAAAGTTGCCAAATTTAGCTGAAAACTCAAACCAGCCATTTGTGATTCCACCTGGAACATATCTTTTTGCTGTAACAGTTACCAGTTTATTTTCATCAACACTGTATTCGAAATACTTTACACCGCTAAATGAAACATTGCCTTGTAAAGATTGTTTATCAAATACTAAAAATGAATCTGGTAAATTAAATTGGAACGTATCTCCATCTTCAAATTCCAATTCATCCGATGTTGAAAATTCATAGCGAAGCTTTACTGAATCGCCCGCTTGCGGTTTTACAGCATTCGCATCAGCCGTTGACTTAATTAATGTACCGTTATAATCTAAATGTACAAAACTAAGCTCTAGGTCTTCTTGCGGAGTACCCGCAGCAAATACTGTACCAAATGCACTTAACGGTCCAATCAACGTCTGGAACACTAATAGCATTGTCAGCATTGCAATATTAATCTTTTTCCTCATGTCCCTCTCCTCTTCTTAGGTGTGAGAGATTGCCCTTGTTGTTTGCTGACGACGTGTAACCTAATGTTAGGAATGGCTACTGCAAACAGTTGGCTAGTCTCTCTTTCCTAGTTTAGTTAGTCGTCATTGTCGAACACACATTCAATCTTTGAAGAAAAGCGGAGACAAGGTCACTTTGTTGCCTGTTTCCTAAAATATGTGTATTCATTTTTTGTAACGAGCCGATAAAAATTTGTCTCACCTCCTTCAAAGCATCGGCATATTTAAGGGCTTAATTGGAATTAGATTTTAGTTAATTTGTCTACTCCTATTTTACGGAAGACACCTAAACAAATTCTGTACAGCCTTTGGTACTAGAAGGCTTTCATACCTTCATCAATCTATATGTCTACAAAGTCGTAATATAACTAATTTTTCCATTATAAAAACCGACAAAAAAACCTTAACTAAATATGAAAGTTCATAAATAGTTAAGGTTTTAACTCATGTTTTTATTTTTTTACTTTGCTCACTAATTTTTTTATGTTTTTTAACAGTACAGGCTTTACTTCTTTATGTTTACTTTCTGCCCCATCAAATTTTGCTACCGAGCTTACTCCTGTTACTGGTGCTTCTACCACCACCATTGTTGCTGATGCTTTAATTGGGCTACAAGCGATGATAATTGCTGCTAGTAAAACAAGTGTTACTGTATTGATTTTTTTCTTCATAATTTCCTATGCCCCCGTTTATTCCTTATATTGCAAGTTGGTAGTATCTCGATTAATCATGTATTCTAAAATATATACTTAATGACCTACATCCATAATCATCGGCTGGATAAATATAAAATTAAGTAGTCTTAAATACTTAATTTTAATTTCGAATATTTTTCTAACTAGTTCTTTTCTCTATGTATTTATAATTTCTTCAATGTCGAACTCCTTCTCAGTGCAGTGGAAAATTAGCTTTCTACTTATTTTTATTTTAAATTCAAAAAAGCCGCAAAACTCAGTGTTTATCCTATTTCCAAAGAAATTCTTTTCTATTCTACCTAGTTAATTCTCTGATGAAACATCATAAAAAGCGTCCCAAAAGCAGGCAATGCACTGCTTTTGGGACGTCTTCATACTTTTTAATGATGATTTTATAACAATCTCCGTAATTCTTCTTTGAAAATTTCATCTATTGTTTCATCTGTCAATATTTCTTCAGGGTAGTATACTTTATGATCTGTTTTTAAGCGTCCTGCTATAGCGTCAACAAGTAAGCTTTCCTGTGATAGCTCGCGTACTTCGCCGTTTGCCATTTGTAGCATAATTGGTAGCTTTCCTATTGCTACACCTGGTTGATATAAATCATATGGTAAATCAGAGGTTGAATCGTGTACGAGGTAGTAGGCTGTGTCAATTCCTATTTGTTGAAATAATTGCTGTAAGCGAGCAAAGCGCTGTGGTTCTTTCTTTGGATTCATATTAATATAGCCAAATAACTTGCGATTAATGAAACGGGCACTTAAATCACGTAATATGGCATCGTCCTCCTGCATCCAAAATTGAATATACGTCAGCATAATGCTTTCGTCTAACGCAATATAATCTTCTACAGTAATCGTATTATTAAAAAATGGTTGAAAGTGAACAGGTGCATGCTTAAATTGATAATTTTCCTCACTCAAAACTTTCACACGCTTTAATATATGATTCAAAATGACTTCCGCGCTGCGTGATACAGGGTGAAAATAAATTTGTAAGTACATTTGATAGCGTGACATAATATAATCTTCTACCGCATGCATACCGCTTTCCTTAATAACTACTTGATTCATGCGAGGTCGCATTACTCGCAAAATGCGCTCCATATCAAAATGCCCATAGCTCACACCCGTATAATAAGCGTCCCGCTGTAAGTAATCCATGCGGTCGGCATCAATTTGGCTTGAAATTAAGCTGATTACAAGTTTATTTGGATATGTTTTTTCAATAACTTGTGCAACCTTTTCAGGGAAATCGGGAGCTACTTTAAGTAGTACAGCATTTACCTCTGTGTCACCTAGCAAAATCGCACGTGTAAATTCCTCATGGTCTGTTGCAAAAACATTTTCAAATGCGTGGGAAAATGGACCATGTCCTAAATCATGAAGCAGTGCCGAACATAGCACTAATAAACGCTCTGATGCATCCCATTCAGGCCTACCTGCAAAAATATCATCAACAATACGGCGCACAATTTCATAAACTCCTAGCGAATGGTTGAAGCGACTATGCTCTGCACCATGAAACACTAAATAAGTCGTACCAAGCTGACGAATGCGGCGCAAACGTTGAAACTCTCTTGTGCCGACTAAATCCCAAATGACTTGGTCACGCACATGAACATAACGATGTACAGGGTCTTTAAACACTTTTTCCTCAACTAATTTCGCCGTTGCATAGCTCATTTCACATACCTCCTTCACTCTAGTTAGTCGTATTTTATCATTTTTTCACAAGGATAAGCGAGAGAGCCGAAAAACCATTATAAAAAGCCGATTCATACCAAACACAGATATAAATCGACTTTTCAAGCACTTCCTTATTTCTCTATAGATAATACTTTATTTCGTCAAGATGCTCGATTGTAAAAATATTCGTTAAAATGAGCTGGAGTGTTGGCGTGTCAGCTTTTGCTAGAGCCTCTTTTATGTCATCGGGTAGCTTACCAAATTTACTTGTTAATTGTAGAAGTGCTACATCTATCATTGCTTTTTGGACTCCTCTTTGTTCTCCTCTTCGCTCTCCTTCTCGCTCCCACATTTCCGCTAATGTCATTGTGAACTCCTCTCCCTTCATTTCGTTTGTTTCCAATTGATTAATAATGATTTTAATATCATCTTTAGTTAACTTTCTGCCCGCTTCAAAAATATATCGAAGTAGTGTTTCTATATAACCTACCGCCGAAGCTTTATCTGTTAGTTCACGTAAGTGGTAAAATGCCTTTGCTATGGAGTCAATTAGTTCTGCCCCTTCCTTTGTTTGGACATCACGTAGCAGAGTCATGACAATACGGGTGATGACAGAGCCTCGAATATCTTCATCATGATAAACAGATAAATCGTACAACACATATTCAAAATTCGGTATATACTTGTGAATGTCTGATGATAGGCTTTCATACCCATTCAGTTGTGCACTCAAATTCGTAGGTAGCTTCCATTCTTTTTTCCCATGATAGATGACTATAGGAACAACGATTGGCAATTCTCGCACTCGCTCTTTATTGCGCTTCGCCTCCCAAATTTCCACCATATATTTTAATAATTGAATTGCTATATCCCTATCTACATAGCTTTTATGTTCAAATAATAAATACAAATAGCCTTCTTGCTCGTTGATTGCCACTTTGAAAAGAAGATCAGAGAAATTTTCTTCTAGTTTTGGATTCAAAAAACTATCCTTCTGCGGCTCCAGTGTTTCAAGATTAATTACTTGTCTTATCGTTTCTGGAAGATAGTATTGAATAAAATCTTTTGTAACTTCTACATTGCCAAACGTTTCTTTAAAAAATTTGTCATGTGGATTTTGCAACTTCATTTCAATTCTCCCTCCTCACCGCTTATATATTTATTATAGCAAGGTAAAGTGGTAAAATGCGAATTTAGCTTGCAATAAAAAAGAGCCTGTACAACAGGGAGTGATTTCATCTCCTCCCTGTGACAGTGCTCTTTTTACTTTTTCAACTTTGCCAGAACTTTTTCCATTAACTCGTCTTCAGTTAATGCAGCAACTGGTCTACTATTCACGAAGGTAAATGTTTTTTTACGGCCAGGACCGCAATATGAATGACAGCCAATTTCAATCGTTGCTTCGGGATCAATTTCTTTTAATTTCGGAATTAACGTTTTTAAATTAACGGCCTGACATTCATCGCAAACTCGAAATTCGTTTGCCACTAGAGTCAACACCTTTCTATTTTCGCTTTTAATCTACTAGCTATTTTAGCTTATGGCGGGGCTCGCATTCAAGCGAAATCCTAATTTCTCCGTCAAAGATTTGAAAATTTATGTAGCCTTTGCATAAATCATTTGGGATTTGGTCATGCTTAGTAATGAACAATCAAACTATGAACATTATAGGAGGTAAGATTAATAATGAAAGTAAGACAGGATGCTTGGTTAAAAGAAAACGATGAGCTATTAGCAGAGGCGGTGTTACGTCATGTAAAAGAAGGAAGCACACAGTTAAATGCCTTTGATGAAGTTGGTGATGCACTAAATCGAACAGCGGCTGCCTGCGGTTTTCGTTGGAATGCAGTTGTTCGAAAAATGTATGAGGAGCAATTAACAGAAGCCAAAAGGGAGCGTAAAGAGAGATTGCGAGCATTGGGCAACCCATCTCGTCGCCGTGCACAACATATACTCGTTACAGCAGATAATGGTGATGCGAAATCTATCCCTTTATCGACGCTATCTTTAGATATTGTTATTGCTTATTTAATGCGTTTACAGCATAGTGCAGGTGACGCCGAAAGCTCGAAGTGGCGTTACTTAGCAAACACAGCAACTGAAAAAAATCGCGAGCTAGAGCAGGAGCTCGAAATGCTTCGCAAGGAAAACATCGCAATTCGGGAGGACTATGAGCAGTTTGTCCAAATTATGAATCGTGCGCGCAGATTTGTGGCACTAGATGAGGAGGAAGAGCGTATTGCACCGATTTTTAAAATGGAGCGTAACGGCAATTTAATTTCTTCCATCGAAAATGATGAAATACAAATGTGAGTGGAGGCTGTCCAAAAAGCCATGCATAGCTGGTGTTTTGGACAGCTTGTATTTTTGCTAATGAAAAGTGTGGGGAACACTGGCTTTAGCGCTGTTACCATTAAATAAAAAGTAAGCGAGGAAAAGCTTGATTGCAATGCTTTTTCAAAATAAAATGGACTTTTCGGACAATCTATTTTTTAGAAAATCGACAATGAAAAAGCAAACACGCGGGTTTCAGTGGTCTGAGATTCGCCATTGTTTATTTGCATGGTTCCCGAATATATTTGCTGGTCCCATTTTATTTGTGATATGCCTATGCTATTGGCGTTTCGCTATTTTTTGTGCTATACACTGTTCATTGGTGGCTTGCCCTATTTTGTTCGCGGTGTTTTCAATTTTATCAGCAACTTAGTACAATTTATCGGCGATTTTCTTGATTCTATTGACGTTTTGCTTTTTTTAGTTTATACGACTTGCTCGCAGCTTTTATTTCGCCAACATGCTTTGATTGCGCTGCAAGACGCGCTGTAAATAGTACATATATAACTCATTTTCTGTTGGCTTCAAAGGTGTAAGCACCCAGTTAATGCCTCTTTGTTGTAACATTTGTTGGATGCGCAAATTTAGATCAACGACCGTCATATTGGTACCTGTCAGTTCCTGTAATGATGCCATAACACTTGGTTCAATGCGAGGATATTGAAATTTTGTTTCTTCCTGTTGTAGGCTTCTTTCATAAAATTGTTTAATAAGCTCTGCTCGCTCACTCCCACTACCCTCTATACATAAATAAATTTGCACTGCGATGCCACCCTGCATACGCCTTTGTGAAATTCCTGCGAATTTCTTTCCACCAATACTTAAATCATAGGAGCCAGGACAATAGGAGCCTACGATTTCATATGCCTCAATATCCTCAGCAATTTCTGGAAGCAACATTTTAATAAATTGTACCATCATATCGAATGCTGAATTAATTGATAATGGCTGTTCTTTTTCGCTAATAACAAGAGATATATTAAGTACACCTGGATCGAGCACAACTGCCAAACCGCCTGAATTACGTACAATCGGCGTGTAACCTTGCGCATTTAGCAAGTGCATGCCCTGCTCGATAAATGGTAGGCGATGGTCTTGGATGCCTAACACAACAGATTCCTTATGTACCCATGTACGAATGGTTGGTGTAGTCATTTGATGTCCGACTAAATGACAAAGTGTATCGTCCATGGCAAATGACGCTAACGGAGAGCGCGATTGTAAATTTGATTCATCTACTAGTCTCCACTCACAAGTTTGAAAAAATTGTTCCATAATTGTTCTCCTTAATCTCACAAATTCAACTATCCTCTAGCATACACGAACAAGTTGTCACTGAAAAGTCATGACGAAATCGTGACAGTTAGCACTTAGGAATGTCTTATATAGAGGAAGTTGTGCTAAACTAATAGAGAATGATTTTCAATTAAAAGGAGTGTTTGATAAATGAACGAAGCAGCGATTACGTTAGATGGCTGGTATGCATTACATGATTTCCGCTCAATTGATTGGGCCTCTTGGAAGCTTGTTTCAGTAGAGGAACGTACTGCAGCAGTTGAGGAGTTTATCGCCTATTTAGAGAAATTAAATGAGGCGGATATTGCCAAAACAGGTGCACATGCTTTTTATGCAATTGTTGGGCAAAAAGCGGATTTCATGCTAATGACATTGCGTGAAACGATGGATGAGTTACAGGAATTAGAGGCGGAATTCAATAAATTGGCGATTGCTGACTTTACAATTCCGAGCTATTCCTACGTATCCGTTGTAGAATTATCGAACTATTTAGCAGGCGAATCAAATGAGGACCCTTATCAAAACCCACATGTTCGTGCACGCCTATATCCTGAGCTACCACGTTCTCAATATGTATGTTTCTATCCAATGGATAAGCGTCGCCAAAACGACGATAACTGGTATATGCTATCAATGGATGAGCGTAAAGCATTAATGCGCTCACACGGCATGATTGGTCGTGGCTATGCTGGTAAGGTGAAACAAATTATTACAGGCTCTGTCGGTTTTGATGATCATGAGTGGGGTGTAACGTTATTCTCTGACGATGTTTTACAATTCAAGAAGCTTGTGTACGAAATGCGCTTTGACGAAGTATCAGCACGCTACGGTGAATTCGGCTCCTTCTTTGTCGGTAACATTTTAGATAAAGAAAAGCTTGCAAAGCTTTTAACTGTATAATTAATATAAAAAGATGGGCGTCCAAAAAGCCGTGCAGTTGCCGGCATTTTGGACGCTTTCGTTAGTGTTACTTCAAAAAGTTCACTTGGGTAGAATTACAAGAAGATTCTTTAAAAATAGAAGAAACACTAGGTCTAGAGGATTTTCTTCTGAATAAAAGTGAATAAGTGGAAATTAAATTTTCACTGTCTATGCAAGACAGAGTTGTCCGAAAAGTCCATTTTATTTTGAAAAAGCATTGAAATCAAGGTTTTCATTGCTCCCCTTTTATTGAAGGAGTACACCGCTAAAGCCAATGCTCCTCCCATTTTTAAAAGAAGCGTTTTCTGCTTATATGAATCAACATTTTGTGAAACATCATCGCTACTGTCCAAAATGCCGGCTACGCACGGCTTTGGACAGCCCCATTCTTATATTTTGTTGTTATAGCTCATCTGGTGCTCGTAAAATAATGATAACCAGTTGAATAAAGAAGCCGATGCAAACAATGAGAATGAATAAATACCAATGAAGTGGTTGTTCGTAGTAGGCCGCGATTAAAAAGGCTAAGACGGCACTGAACAGTATGCTAAATAGGCTGCTTATGTTCATCACCTCTTCTTCTCTTGTCCCACATAGCATATGCATTTTTTGCATAAGCAATACAGGCCATTGTACTATTTTTATTAATGCGAAAAGAAAGGTGTTAGCACTAGTTCAGATTTTTCAAGCTGTTTGGTGGAAGTCAACCTAAAACCGTCACGTGGTGCATTATGCAGGTCTACCTTAGAAATCTATGACATTCGCCGGGGTCTTGGCAAACACGATATTGGTCACTCCGCCATTATCTTAGTATGTGATGTTCTTAGACCGAGCTCCTCTTTTTCATCGGTGTCCCGCCACTTGGTGAAATAGTTCTAATGCTTACCGCCTATAGAAGGTAGGGACTTCTATATCTGTCGCCTCGCTATCGGTACAGGAAACATGTACTGAAAGAAGTTAAAAAAATGCTATAATTTAATAGTGGTAATATTTTCATATATAAAGATTTTCCTCTATAAGCTTTTTCTAATTTACACAGGGTACAATATAAAAACAGGAACTATATTATTTAACACTTTTTAGTACCCACAGCGTACATAAGCTGCCGATTACTGAATTGCTATAAATTTAATGGCTTATGCGAAAAACTTCTTTCGCTACTCTCAACTATCAATATATAAAAAATTACAATTCATATAAAAGGAGTTCATAAATGAATTTAGGAGCAAAAGTTACACAAAAGCAATTAATGGATATTTTATTAAACGTGGCTGTCATACGCCCCGTATTTATTTGGGGTGCACCCGGTATTGGAAAGTCAGCACTTGTTGAAGAGTTTGCGAAGCAAGTCGGGTTGCCATGCGTTTCACTATTAGGAAGTCAGCTTGCACCAGAAGATATTATGGGTGTGCCACAAATTATTAACGGGAAAACAGAGTTCTGCCCGCCTACAATGATTGCCAAAGACGAGCCGTACTGCTTGTTTTTAGATGAGCTGAATGCATGCTCACAGGAAGTTCAAAAATCTTTTTATAGTTTAATTCATGACAGACGTGTCGGGAACTATACCCTACCTGAAGGTTCCATCGTCATCGGTGCAGGAAACCGTGCGCAAGATAGCGCCATTGTTAAAACAATGAGCTCCGCCCTTATTAATCGCATGTTTCATACACAGTTACAGGTTTCTCAAAAAGAATGGCTTGAATGGGCTATGGACGCTGGCATTCACCCAATTGTCATTGAATATTTACAAGTTCGACCAGATCATTTATGGAAGCAGCCACCTAAGCATGAGGAGCCATTTTCAACACCGCGTAGCTGGCATATGCTTAGTGACGCTTTATATGAATACGGCGATGAAAATCTAACACCCGAAATCATTGGTATTCTAGCAGAGGGTTGTATTACACCACAACACGCCATTCAATTTAAAGCCTTTTATAAGCAAACTGATACGAAGTACTACTTAAATCGAATTTTAGCTGGTGAAATGAAATTCCCAAGTGAGCCCGAGGACCGTGATATTTTATATTTCCTCGTCCAAAGCTTCCGTGCGCAAATTGTGAAAGAGCTTCCTGCTGCAAACGATAAAATTACTGCAGCACAACGGAATTTTGCACATCAAGCAAAATCACTTATTAAAGATTTAGCCACGATTAGCCATGAAATGGCACAGCTTGTGGTTATGACACAAGAGGACGAGACCAATTTGCCGAAATGGTTTATGACGGAAATTATTCGAGACTTACCGCGACTTGTAGAGCGAAAGGATAAATAATATGGCGAAGAAGAAATTGCAGCAAACAGCTAGTGATAAAAGTTTTTCTGAGGCGCTGATTTATTTAGATGAGCACCCAATGTTTTCGAGAATGTTCTATAGTACATATATTCATCGTGAACATGGCTATAATGTTTCCAATCAGAGCTATGCCTTTGTCACGCAGAACGGTCATATCTATTGCCATCCTACGAAAAACTTATCGAAGGAGGAATGGATTTATGTACTTGCTCATTGTATGTTGCACTTAGGTCTAGAGCATTTTAAAAAAATGGAGCATCCTGCTTTTTGGAATATCGCCTGTGATGTTAGTATTGCAAGATTTTTATACGATATGAAAATTGGTCGCGCACCGAATGGTATGACACCCCCAACAGACCATTTTTCGAAGGATGAACATGCTCTTTATAAGCATTTCGTAGCGCATGGGAATGTGGAGCCGCAATATATAGGATGGGGAACATCTGGACAAAATGAGCAAGATTTATTTCTAGAGGATGAAGGCTATTTCGGTTATAAAAATTGGGGATTCTTACTGGCAGAAGGAATAGCGGACGCTGTTAGTCGTGCTGTTGATGTGGCGAGTGGTGTGGCGACAAGCTTTAGTGGAAAAAATACTGAAAAATCTGCTGCTGAGCAAGCGAAATCTTGGTTTATTAGCAGTTTCCCCCTACTCGGTTCATTAGCCTCCACCTTCACCATTGTTTATGACCTACGTATTTGTCAAAGCCTCGATATATCAATTGCCGCAATTGATGTAAAAAATCAGGAGATTTTTATTAATCCTGCTGCAAATTTGTCCATGCAGGAGCTACGATTTGTGATGGCTCATGAACTACTTCATGCTGGATTATGTCACCATGAGCGTCGCCAAGGACGAGATTCATATTATTGGAATGTAGCCTGTGATTATGTAATCAATGGCTGGCTTGTTGACATGAATATCGGCGAAATGCCTGAGATTGGTGCACTATATGACCCTGAGTTAAAGGGGCTAAGCGCTGAAACAATTTATGATATGATTGTGGCGAATTTACGGGTTTATCGTAAGCTTTATACATTTCGAGGCCGCGAAGGCAAAGATTTAATTGATGATGGTACAGTAGATTTTTGGAAAATGCGAGACGGATTAACGTTGGAGGAATTTTATAAAAACTGTTTAGCGCAAGGATTAGAATATCATATTGGACAAGGTCGTGGCTTTCTTCCAGCAGGTTTAATTGAGGAAATACAAGCACTCAGCATGCCACCTATTCGTTGGGATGTAGAACTAGCAAAATGGTTTGATCAATATTTTCAGCCAATCGAAAAAAGACGTACTTTTTCTAGACTGTCACGTAGACAAGCAAGCACGCCTCATATTCCTCGACCAAGCTATTCAATTCCTGAAGATGAGCTAGAGGGGCGTACTTTTGCAGTCGTACTCGACACGTCGGGCTCAATGGACAAAAAGCTACTAGCAAAGGCGCTAGGTACAATCGCTAGTTATAGCACTGCACGTGAAGTAGTAGCGGTTCGCGTGATATTTTGTGATGCAGCAGCCTATGATGTAGGCTATATGCGTGTGGAGGATATAGCGAGTTCGGTAAAAATTAAAGGACGTGGTGGAACAATTCTTCAGCCTGCGATTGATTTAATTCAGAAAGCTGAAGACTTCCCTAAAGATGGGCCCATACTTATTATTACTGACGGAGGTACAGACCGACTAAGAATTAGCAATCCTCACGCTTTTGTGTTACCTAAAGGGAGACGTTTACCCTTCATTGCTAAAGGCGAAGTTTTTTATATTGACTAAGTCGAGAGCGTCAAAGATTTTTGAAGCAATGAAAATATAACTTTTACCTATTCATTTTAAATTCAGTGTTTATACAATATGAAATTGCTGAATCAAATTAAACGTGGCTGTCCAAAAAGCCGTGCATAGCCGGCATTTTGGACAAGAGCGATGATGTTTCACAAAACGTTGATTCATATAAAGTGAACCTTCAATCAGTGGGGGCTTTGCCCCCCACTGATTGGTAGTTTCACCATTCGGGTTTTTACAGGCTGTTTGATCCCCCACTTAAACATCTTGTTTTTATCTGCTGTTTTGAAGTGGGGGTATTACAGCCTGCTCCTGCGGTTACTCGTCGCAAACAAAATTTGTTAATACGCGATAAACAGAAAACACCTCTTTTAAAAATGGGAGAAACATTGGCTTTAGCAGTGTACTCCTTCAATAAAAGGGAAGCGATGAAAACCTTGATTCAATGCTGTGTCAAAATAAAATGGACTTTTCGGACAACTCCACCCCATTCAGCATATGCACTTTTCTACTTAGCAATACAGGCGATTCTACATATTTTTTACTAGTTGATGCATACATTAGTGTCAAAAGGGGGTTTATTGTATCGCTGTCGTTCCAACAACTACGGCACAAACAGCCTTACTTGCTCGTTTAATGCGGGCTGAGGCTGAGGGAGACGGGGAATTAGGGATGTTGATGGTTGGCAATGTCGGTGTTAATCGTGTGAGAGCTGATTGCCTAGATTTTCCTGATATCCGAACGATAGAGGATATGGTTTTTCAAAGTCCCGGAGGCTTTGAGGCCACGACGAAAGGTTACTTTTATCAACGAGCAAGACAACAGGATATTCGCCTCGCTGAACGTGTGATTCGAGGGGAAAGATTCCACCCTGCTACGCGTTCACTATGGTTTTTCATGCCAAGTGGCGATTGCCCTGCCCAATGGTATGGTCAGTGGAATTCAGGTCGCTTTAAATCACATTGCTTTTTCTCACCAACCGAAAGTGAATGTCAAACTATTTAAAATGAAAGGATGTTCTTTTGACTTATTACTGGACACCGCCAATGCAACAAATGCCATCATCACCTAGACGAGAGGAATCTTATATTGAAAACATTTTAAGATTGAATCGAGGGAAGCCAGGTGTGTTCTATTTTTCATTCGATAACGCTGTAAATGGACAAAATACAAAAGCAGTTCGTGGGGTTGTGGAGGCAGCCGGACGCGATCATGCCATTATACGGGATTTGAAAACGGACCACCGCTTCCTCTTTCCGATGATTTATTTTGATTATGCAGAATTCGATGAGGAACTAGCTTATTTTTCGCAAACACCGTAGGAAAAGCGTCTGAAATGCAACGATTAACACTGCATTTCAGACGTTTTATTCATGTTCCATGAAAACTTTCTTTGGACATGTAATAAACACTGCTTTTAGCAGCCTTAAGCTAAGAATTAATTATGCCTCTGCGAGCTGTAGTCCAGATTTTCCCGAGCTAATTGGTGGAAAGTTGACCTAAAACAGTCACATCCTGTAATACCCGCTGTTAAAGAGGAATTCAGTCTAAGAACATCGTATTGTCCTAAAGCCTGCGGCAGATGTCAAGGACTTTGAATTGCGCAAGCGCAATTCAAAATCCCGACGTAAATACGGCAAAGCGTAATTGATTGCTAGTGCTTCGTTATAAACGGAACTTTTGTATTTCTAGTTGCAGCTCCTGGGCATTTTCACTCAAGCTAATAGCAACATCGCTTACTTGCTCCATTGTCGCAGATTGTTGCTGCATTGCCGCCGCAACCATTTCAATGTCAGTAGCAGATTCTGTTGCACCATTTGCGATACTGTTAACGGATGCCGATACTTGCTCCGCGCTTGCTGAGAGTTGCTGAGATGTTGCTGAAATTTCCTCGATTTGTGTTGTCATTTCCATAATTGCTGAGCCGATTGCTTGGAATGCCTCCCCCGCTTCCCCGACAATACGCACACCATCCTTTACGGATAGTAAGGATTCGTTAACAGCCCCTTCTACACTTGCTGTATCCGTTTGAATTTCTGCTGTTAATACGACAATTTTATTCGCTGAATTTTTCGATTGCTCAGCAAGCTTACGTACTTCATCAGCAACAACAGCAAAGCCCTTTCCATGTTCACCCGCACGCGCAGCTTCAATTGCCGCATTGAGTGCCAATAAATTCGTTTGCTCTGTAATATCCGTAATCACCTTTGTCATATCGCTAATTTCTTCTGTTTGCTGTGCTAATTTTTGGACTAGCTCATTTACTTGAATTGTCGAATGATTAATCGTTTCAATTTGCTCCTTCGCATGCTGAACAATAGAGCCGCCGTTAGTAGCTGTTATGCGAGCATTTTCTGAGCTTGAATGCAAGTCTTGCGCAAATTCAGCAATTCGTTGTACACCAACCGCTGTTTCATCCATTGCACGCGCACTTTCATTTGCTGCATTTGCAGCGCCTTGCGCACTCTCTGATGTACTCGATACACGACGTGTTACATCAGCCGAAGTAGCTGTTATTTGCTCGGTGCTTGCTGATAACTCCTCTGCCGCTGCACTTAATTGGTCTGTATTTGATTGAACATTGCCAAGTAAGCTTTTCAAACTATTTTTCATCGTATTAAATGCGTTAGCTAGCTGACCGATTTCATCCTTTGTCTGCATCTGTAAATCAGGCTCTGTCAAATCACCCGATGCGACAACATTCGTTGATTTCGTAATACGAACTAAAGGTAATGTAATCGCTCGACGAATGTAAAGAATTGCAATAATGCTCACAATAATAATAATGACTAACACAATAATCGATATTATTTTTGACATATTCATTGCTACATCCGATGCATCAACAGCTTTTTTTAGCTCCTCTTCCTGATAAGTCAATATGCTATCAGAAAATGCAGTAATGTCTTTATTAGTTTGCTGCAAATCGTTAATAACTAAACCGATTGCAAGGTTTTTATCTCCCTTACGAATAGCCGCTAAATACTGCTCTGCAACGCCATTAAACGACTCTACGGATGCTGCTAAATCTGTATAGTAGCCGCGCATTTGCTCGCTAATAATCAGTCCCTCTAAACGCTCCATTTCTTCATTTAGCAATGTATTAAAACGCACAAAATTATCATCATTTGCTTGTGTATACTCAATTACAAGTGCTCGTGCAAACAAGCCCTGAGATGCACCAGCAAGCTTGATTTGGTCAATTGAACGCACCGTTGCAACCCGTACATCTAACGCTTCATCTACCTTCTTTTCAATATTTACTAAATTCAAATAACCAAGACCAGTAGAAGCTATTAACAATACGATAATAAGCAGAAATACTAAATTTAACTTTTTTCCTATGCTCATAATTAATTCCTCCATTAAATTTTAACTGCACGTTTTAGAAAATCTTTTTCATTGCAAAAAAATCTTAAAATCGATTTATTTTCCTTTAAATTACATTAC
This sequence comes from Metasolibacillus sp. FSL K6-0083, assembly GCF_038630865.1. Lineage (NCBI taxonomy): Bacteria > Bacillati > Bacillota > Bacilli > Caryophanales > Caryophanaceae > Metasolibacillus > Metasolibacillus sp. FSL K6-0083. Next base: position 2,044,778 of record NZ_CP152046.1, read on the forward strand.
TTACTTAAAAAAATAAAGTAGTATTTATTTTCACTACTTTTAAAGAAAAAATATATTTGCAATTCCTCTTTTTTGAATATAACATCTTTTTCCGAAAATTTTAATAGATTGTAAATCGAAAAAGCCGTTCAAAAATGAAATCTTTTTGAACAGCTTTTTACATTACGCTTTTTTTAATGTTGCGACAATAATTAGCACCCATGACGTTAAAAATAAGACGCCACCAATTGGTGTAACCGCACCTAAAACACCGATGCCTGTTAATGCTAAAATGAATAAACTGCCTGAGAAGAAGACAATGCCTAAATTCAAGCAAATCATTGCAATTTTTAATTGCTTTATTTCACCGAATATTTTAGCGCTCATTAAAATGCCAATGAGAATCAATGCTCCAGCGTGGAACATTTGGTATTGCACTGCTGTATCCCAAATGCCAGTGCTATAATCGTCTAGTATATCTTCTAAGGCATGCGCTCCAAACGCACCGAGTGCAACAGCTAAAAAGCCATGAATTGCACCTGAAATAATAGAACCTTTCATTCAAATAACATCCTCTCGTAAATTACTAAAAATCAAAAATAGAATGACCATTTGCATCGTTTTCACGCAATGGAGTTGACTGCGTAGGCAATTGCGGTGTCCCCATTGCTATTTGTGCTGGCATTTGTGGCTTGCCATCTGAAGTCAATACGACTTCACATAGCGCGCGTACCGCTGTTAATTGCTCGCGCATTTCCTGTTCAGTTGCTGCATTTTTTGCTTGCATGACATGTTGCTCTAATTGCTTCAATAACACATCATATGATATCATCGCTTGTCCTCCTGCCTCGGTGTATATTTTAAACAGTCCATTCCAGAAGATCGCCTCACAACAGCTGAAGGAATTTGTTTTGTTTTAAAGCCATATGCCGTACAAGCTCTGGGATTTGCAGGCTCCCATGTGACACGAAAATAGCGACATTTAAAACAGTTCACTGTCATGATTTCCCTCCTTTATGCTTATAAGCTCCAATCAATTGGCTCTTTACCCCATGCAATTAGCTGTGCATTCACTTTAGAATAGGGCTTGCTGCCAAAAAAACCTCGATATGCACTCAATGGGCTTGGATGCGGGGCCTGTAATATAATATGCGGTGTTTTACTACGCTTAATAATAGATGTTTTTGCTTGTGCAGGTCTTCCCCATAAAATAAAAATAATTGGCTCTCCACGCTCTGCTAGCTTTTGAATAACTGCATCTGTAAACTGCTCCCAGCCTTTATCTTTATGCGAATGGGCTTGTCCAGCACGCACAGTTAACACTGTGTTTAGCAATAGTACACCTTGCTGTGCCCACTTCATTAAGTACCCATGATTCGGCATTTGATAACCTAAATCGTCCTGTAGCTCTTGTAACATATTGCGAAGGCTTGGTGGCTGTGGAATACCCGGCTGAACCGAGAAGCTCATGCCATGCGCTTGATTAGGTCCATGATATGGATCTTGCCCTAAAATGACTACCTTCACATCTTGATAGCTCGTTGCATGGAAGGCATTCATCACATCCTCTTGCTTCGGATACACTATCCCTGTACTATATTCTTTTGCAATAAATGAACGCAGCTCATTAAAATATGGCTTATCTAATTCATCACCGATTACTTGCTGCCAATCGTTGTTAAATGCTTGCTTTGCCATCAAACTCACCTCTATTTAATAGTATACTACAATATTCTTTAGCAACTGACACCAAAGAAAAAACTATTTCTGACTATTTTTATAAAGTCAGAATAAATGTATAGTTGTATGTAAATAATTTTAGAAGGAGTACTTAATTATGACATTAAAAAAGACATTAACAATTGCTGGCTCTGATACTTCTGCCGGTGCTGGTATGCAGGCGGATTTAAAAGCATTTCAGGAGCACGGCACATATGGGATGGTCGCTTTAACGGTTATCGTAACGATGGATCCAAATGGTTGGCATCATCAAGTGACGCCATTGCCAACAAAGCTATTACAACAACAAATCGATACAGCGTTATCAACAAAAGTAGATGCCATTAAAACAGGAATGCTTTCAACTGAGGAAATTATTAAAATAGCAAGCACAGCCATTCAAAAGTCTGGCACAGGCATCGTTGTCATCGACCCTGTTATGGTATGTAAAGGCGAAGATGAGGTATTAAACCCTGGCAACACAACAGCCATGATTGACTACTTACTTCCATACGCAACCGTTATAACGCCAAATCTTTTTGAAGCGGGGCAGCTTGCTGGTACGGGCACACCAAAAACAATCGAGGAAATGAAAACAGCCGCAGCAAAAATTCATGCACTTGGCGCTAAAAATGTTGTTATTAAAGGGGGTAAAGCATTAGCTTCAGATAAAGCTGTTGATTTATTCTATGACGGCACTTCATACAAGCTGCTAGCCTCTGAAAAAGTAGCATCTACTTATAATCACGGGGCAGGCTGTACATTCGCTGCAAGCGTCTGTGCAAACTTAGCGAATGGACTTTCTGTAGAGGAGGCTGTTATCGAAGCAAAAGAATTTGTTTCAGCTGCTATCGCACATGGCTGGGCATTAAATGAATATGTTGGTCCTGTAATGCACGGCGCAAAATCACGCTTCGGTGCACCGGAAGTTACTGTTACGACGATTTAAAGTAAGAGGAGCTAGTTGTTTGCGACAACTAGTTCCTTTTTTGCCAAGAAGATTGAATTGGATGAATCACTTCTTTAGACTATTTTTGCGTTGATTATTGTCTTTCCTAATGGTTATAACTTGCCTCCCAATTCATTTTTATTTTAAATAATCGCTATTTGTGAGACATCTTCTTTTCATTCTGAAAAAAATTCTACTATACTATCATTTAGATAGTTTAGAAAGGAGTTCCGATAAATGAAAGAGGTACATATCGAAACACTTCAGGAATTGCTTAACTCTTTTGCTAATAAAGATGTTTATATTCATTTAGAAACGACAAATGGGGCTTATGCAAGCCATTTTGACGCTAATGTTTTTAATGCTGGTGCTTTTATTCGCAATGCGAAAATTCGTTACGAGCTTGGCAAAATTGTCAGCGACACACCGCATCGTGTCGGCTTAAAAATGGAGCATGGCTGGGTATATGCACAAGGAATTACGCACTATGAGCTAGACGAGCATGGACGCTTATTAATGGCTGGTTTAGATTATACAGGTAAATTAGCCATTGCCTTGCAAATTAGTGAAACACCATTTTCTTATTAAGGAGTGAAAGAAATGACATTACCTTCAGAGCGCCATGTATTAATTATTTTCCCTCATCCTGACGATGAGGCCTTTTCTGTCGCAGGTGTCGCGAGACTCTATCATCAAATGGGTGTACCTGTTACGTATGCCTGCCTAACGCTTGGCGAAATGGGACGTAATTTAGGCAATCCACCATTTGCAACGCGAGAATCTTTACCTAATATTCGCCGTCAAGAGCTAATTGCTGCATGTGAGGCAATGGCTATTCCCGATTTACGCATGATGGGCTTACGCGATAAAACACTTGAATTTGAAGATGATGAAAAGATGGTACAGCTTGTCACATCACTAATTGAAGAATTAAACCCATCTGTTATTTATTCATTCTATCCTCGCTACGCTGTACATCCTGATCACGAAGCCACAGCACGAGCTGTAAAAGAGGCTGTACGTCGCATCGATAAGGCGACACGTCCCCGTCTACTTGGCTGCGCCTTTGCGAACAATACTTTAGAAGAGCTTGGTGAGCCACATATTACAGTGAATATCGAGAATGTTAAAGACTATAAAGTGAAGGCATTGCAAGCACATGCATCACAAACTGCTTGGATGATGGCAGAAACAGCGAAACGTATAGATGAAGGGCAGCCAATGAGTGAAAGCTGGTTAAATATAGAGAAATTTTATGTCGTTCAACAATCAGATGAGCTTAATACACCAATTCAACGAGTAGCTTATTAAGAGGTATATTAGAAAAATCATTTTGAATTTATAGCTGTTAGGAAAATTGTTCCTAGCAGCTATTTTAATTTTAAGACCTCTTAAATGTATTTTTATAAATTATTTTAGTATAAAGTTAAAATAGGAGTAGATTTTTTCGTTTAATGTACTTATAATTATACAGGTATTAAAAAAGGAGTTTAATTAAGTTTATGAAAAAGCATTCGTTTTATATTTGGTTTCTGTTCATTGCATTATCTAGCTTAGGTGTTTTTTTATTTATCGTTCCTGTAGGTACAGAGAGCGGTATTAAAGTGCCTATAGCTGTACTTGCTAACTATCTTGCTAGCATTGTAGAGCCGTTTATTCATTGGTTCGCACTCGCAGTCTTTATTATTGCAGCAGCAGGGGCACTCATTATTAAAGCCTTTCCTAAAAAGAATGGCCCACATACACTACTTGATTCACTATTCCGTGTTAATTGGTTTTGGACAATTGTACGTGTACTAGCCGTTGTGTTTGCCGCAATGTATTTATTCGATTTTGGACCTGAACAAGTTAATAGCGACGATACAGCAGGTATTTTACTTGACCCTGCTGGTGGTCTTGTGACATACATGTTTGTCCTATTTTTCTTTGCAGGTTTATTACTACCGCTATTAACAGATTTCGGCTTACTTGATTTCTTTGGCTCGATGATGGTCAAAGTGATGCGCCCATTATTTAAAATTCCAGGACGTGCTGCTATTGACTGCCTTGCTTCCTTCGTTGGTGATGGCACAATTGGCGTTTTACTAACGAATCGTCAATATGAGGAAAACAATTATACTGCACGTGAAGCAGCAACCATTGCTACAACATTTTCAGTTGTATCTATTACCTTCTGTTTAGTAGTTGTGGAAACAATTCGCATTGAACAATACTTCCTGCAATTTTACGGCACAGTCATTTTCGCTACAATTGTTTTAGCGGTTATTATGCCACGCATTTATCCATTAAGTAAAAAGCCTGACAAGTTTTATAATGGTAAAACACCTGTAGGAGAACGTGAAAAAGTGGAGGAAGGCTTTAACGTCTTTTCATACGGTTTGAAAAATGCATTAGAAAAAGCTGAGGAAAATAAAAATCTTGGTAAAATTTTCGCATCTGGCTCTAAAAACGTCTTAGAGATGTGGTTGGCTATTACACCAATTATTATGGCATTCGCTACAATCGCTTTAGTATTAGCTGAGTTTACAAGCTTTTTCCGTATTTTAGGTATGCCATTCGAACCGATTTTGGCACTTTTACAAATTCCTGAAGCTGGCGAAGCAGCACAAACAATGATTGTTGGCTTTGCTGATATGCTATTACCAGCTGTGCTAGGCTCAGGCATCGAATCTGATATGACTCGTTTCTTCATTGCAACCGTTTCTGTCACTCAATTAATTTACTTATCTGAGGTAGGTGGGTTAATTTTAGGAACGAGATTACCATTAAAGCTTTGGGATTTATTTATTATTTTCTTAATTCGTACAATCATTTCAATTCCAATTGTTGCGGTAATTGCACACTGGATTTTCTAAATTAAAAAAGGGGTATCCAGCTTCATTTCGTACTCCCCTCATCTCAAAGAACCGTCTCAAAATAACTTTTCAGACGGCCTTTTTCTATTTTTTTGAAACGTATGCGCTTTCATTGTGAACATTTTGTAAACACTTGAATTTACTAAATATTTTCAACATTTCGTCATTATTTTATGTTAGAATTAATGAATATTTTATCTGGATTTAGATAAAGCCTCAGATAAACAATAAGCTGAGGTGTAAACAATTATGGAGGTTACTATATATGGAAGAAGTTGCACAATCAAAAGCGGTCGCTGTTGAAAATATTTTAATTGCCCATCATTTTTTAAAGGATGTCGTTGCACATACCCCGCTTCAAAAAAATGACTATTTATCGGAGAAATATGGGGCAAATATTTATTTAAAGCGTGAAGATTTACAGCATGTTCGTTCGTTCAAATTACGAGGAGCATACTATAAAATAAAGCAAATTGAAGCTCAGGCGCGTGAGGTTGGGGTTGTTTGCGCAAGTGCAGGCAATCATGCACAAGGTGTTGCCTATGCGTGCGCTCATTTACAAATACAAGCAACTATTTTCATGCCAAAAACAACACCAAAGCAAAAAATTGACCAAGTTCGTATGTTTGGTCGTAACTATGCAGAAATTGTGCTTGCTGGTGATACATTTGACGACTCCGCAAAAAGTGCTTTAGCCTATTGCGAGGAGCACGAGAAAATCTTCATCCATCCTTTTGATGATTTCGATGTAATAGCTGGACAAGGTACAGTCGCTGTCGAGATTATGAATGATATTGAAGAGCCAATCGATTATATTTTTGGTAGCATTGGCGGCGGCGGTCTGATGGCTGGTGTTTCAACATATGTGAAAAACCTTTCTCCTTCTAGCAAAATTATCGGCGCTGAGCCAGCTGGTGCTAGCAGTATGAAGGCGGCGTTTGCTAATGATGCCCCTACTGCGCTCGAGACAATCGACAAATTCGTCGATGGTGCTGCCGTCCAATGCGTTGGCACAGAAACATATAATACATGCCGCAAATATTTAGACGATATCGTTCTTGTGCCAGAAGGTAAAGTATGTACAACCATTTTAGATTTATATAATAAACACGCTATTGTTGCTGAGCCGGCTGGCGCCCTTTCTGTTGCAGCACTAGATTTTTACGCGGAGGACATCAAAGGAAAATCGGTTGTCATCATTATTAGCGGCGGCAATAATGATATCGGGCGCATGCAGGAAATTAAAGAGCGTTCACTTATTTACGAGGGCTTACTCTACTACTTTATCGTCAGCTTCCCTCAGCGCTCAGGTGCACTGCGCCAATTCTTAACATCCGTACTCGGTCCAAATGACGATATTACAACATTTGAGTATACAAAGAAAAACAACAAAGAAAGCGGCCCCGCGCTCGTAGGCATCGAGGTCACACAGCGTGACGACTATCAAGGCTTGCTAGAACGAATGCGCGAAAACGGCTTCGAATATAAAGAAGTAAATAAAGATAGCACATTGTTTGCGTTGTTAGTGTAGGAACAAGAAAATCCCCTTGCTGTACGGGGGATTTTTTGATTTATTCCATGTTTTTCGAGATTTATTCCATGTTTTTCGAGATTTATTCCATGTTTTCTGGAGTTTATTCCATGTTTTTTAGACTTTATTCCATGTTACACTTTCAGGTATGATATATTCCCTCTTTTTTCTTTCTCCAATTCCCTCTAAATTAAGCTGAGCTAATAAATTGCTAGCCACCTTCACATCAGCAATACCAAAAAACTCCCGAAATGTGCGATTTGTCAGCCTTTCGCCAAATAATATTTTATAATCATGCAACCCTGTTAAAATCGCATCATCAAAACGTTTAGTACAGTAAGGGCATTGAAAGCTTTTGCCGCGCCAATGCTGTAAACGGACAGCAGGCTGGCAATGCGGACATATTGCACCTAGTACTGTTTCAGGTGGAATAGCTGGCCTGCTAAATAGTTTTCTTTCATAGTTTGCAAGCAATAATTCTTTTAAACTCGTTAGTTGTTCACTCGTTATGGTTGGGGAGTACTTTTTGAAAAGTTGCTGAAGTTTTGTGCGTAAGCCTGTCACGTGGAAAATTAAATATTGCGGTGGTGTCATACCGATATGAGATGAGGCGCTTGTCATGATAATTGCGGGTATTACAGGTAGTCCAATCCCCCATTTACGAAGAAGTATTTCGATGAAAAGTCGATGGCGTTCAATTTGGTCGATTGGATTGCGATAAACGTCCTGGGTGCCATCACTTTTAGTGCGGATAAATTGATGTGTTCGTGATTCAAAATCCAACCGCCCCATGATATGCTTTACTTCAAGAAGCAGCACAAAGGATTGGCAAATAAAAATGGTGTCAATCTGATGTGTGAAATTTGCTAGGTTCGTTATTTGATAATCATGAAAAAGATAATGCTTCTGCTCTAAAAAAATATCCGCCCATTCACGGTCTACTCTACTTTCCCCCAAGTAGCCGACCTTCGTTCTTTGGTACAATTCATACAAGCTTGTATCCTGACTATTTCTTTGAAGCAAGGTTTCTAAATAAAGCAGATAATCTGGCATATTCCTTGCCATTACAATCACTAGCATCCCTCCTTTTTAGACAATATTATATAATATTCCCCAGGAAATTTCTTTTTATTTTAAAAATATTGGAGGTTAAAAAGCGCAGGGAAATAATGATTCCCTGCGCTTTTCCATCATTAGCCTAACAGCGCACGGTCGGAATTCATTTTTTCACCGCGGATGCGCTCGAATTCTGCCATTAGGTCTGGAATTGTTAAGCCTTGTTTTGATTGCTCATCTACTTGTAAAATGATTTGCCCTTTGTCCATCATAATTAAGCGATTTCCTAAATCTAAAGCTTGTTGCATATTATGTGTGACCATTAATGTTGTTAAATTATCCGCCTCTACTAGCTCCTTTGTTAAACGGGTAATAAGCTCCGCGCGTGAAGGGTCTAACGCTGCGGTATGCTCGTCTAACAAAAGGATTGCCGGCTTTGTGAATGTAGCCATTAATAACGATAAGGCTTGACGCTCTCCGCCCGACAATAAGCCGACTTTTGCGTTAAGGCGATTTTCTAAATTTAAGTGTAGCCTCTCAAGCGATGTGCGGAAAAAGTCTCGACGCTCGCGGTCAACACCACGACGTAAAGTACGTTTCGCATGACGTGAATAGGCAATGGCTAAGTTCTCTTCAATCGTCATAGAGGGTGCAGTTCCTGCCATCGGGTCTTGGAACACACGTCCAAGATATTGTGAACGCTTATATTCTGGTAAACGTGTAACATCTGTATCCTCAATTGAGACAGTGCCATAATCAGGTGTTAACGCACCAGAAATCATATTCATCATTGTGGATTTTCCAGCACCATTACTGCCAATTATTGTGACAAAATCACCAGGAGCTAGGGATAAATTAATATCATTTAATGCTACCTTTTCATCTGGTGTGCCTTCATTAAAAATTTTATTAATCTGTTCTAATTTAAGCAAGTGGTTTACCTCCCTGCTTGGTTAATTGTCGCTCTGCTAAACGCTTTGTCTTATTTTTTTGCTGTTTACGCTTATTTACTATTTGCGGAATAACAAGCGCTAAAATAACAATTACTGCTGTAATAAGCTTCATATCGCCTGTATCGAGCCAATCGATACGCAATGCAATCGCATAAATAATACGATAAATAATTGCCCCAACAACAACTGCTAAAGTCGTGCGGAAAATTGTTTTTGTGCCGAAAATTGCTTCGCCAATAATAACCGATGCAAGGCCAATAACAATCATCCCTATGCCAAGCCCAATATCAGCATATTTTGCATATTGCGCAATTAAAGCACCAGAAAATGCGACAAGTGCATTCGAAATGCCTAGCCCTAAAATAATTAATTTATCTGTATTAGCCGAAAAACTACGAATCATTCGCTTGTTGTCACCTGTCGCACGAATCGCAAGTCCTACCTCTGTTTTTAAGAACCAATCCACAATAAATTTAATAATAACCGTAATAATAATCACGACAAGCAACGTACCCCATGTTGAAGGTACTGGAGTAATGCCCATGCTCTTCAAAATATTATTGAGTGCATCATCAATACCCAAATTACGCCAAAAATCATAAAACTGTGTAAAAATTGTACCCTCATTTAATAAAGGGATATTCGAACGTCCGATTGAGTTTTCAGCAGTTAACCCCATTATTCGCAAATTAATTGACCATAATGCGATCATCATTAAAATCCCAGAAAGCAGTGGATTTATTTTTCCTTTTGTGTGTAGTAAGCCCGTCATACATCCTGCAATAAATCCAGCCACAATTGCCACTAATGTAGCGATAATTGGATGATAGCCGAGCACAATCATCATCGCTGCTGTCGCTGCTCCTGTCACAAAGCTTCCATCAACCGTTAAATCTGGAAAGTCTAACACTCGGAATGTTAAATACACTCCGAGTGCCATAATTGCATAGATGATTCCTTGCTCCACTGAGCCAAATAATGCTGTAAACATATTGAATCATCTCCCAAAAAAATTATTTTACTTCAGCATTCCACGCATCTTCCACTTCAATGCCTAATGAATCTGCTGTATCTTTATTGATTACTAGTTTTAAATTCGCAGGATATGCTGCAGGTACTTCGCTTGGCGATTTACCCTCTTGTAAAATTTTAATTGCCATCTGTCCTGCTTCATAGCCGATATCGTAATATTCAAAGCCATATGCACCTAAGCCACCGCGTGCAACTGAATCTAGCTCCCCTACCATCGTTGGTAGATTGTTTGCTTTTGCTACATCGATTACCGATTCTAATGCGGAAACGACTGTATTATCTGTTACGATATAGAGTGCGTCTACTTTTCCTACTAATGACTCTGTTGCTTGCTTTACCTCAGCAGATGTTGCTACTGATGCTTCAACTAATTCTAAACCCGCATCTGTTAATGCTTGCTTCACTTGCGCAATTTGTGCAACCGAGTTTTGCTCACCTGAATTATAAACTGTGCCGACTTTTGTTGCACCCAGCTCGTTTTTCATAAAGGCTATCGTGTTGGCGATAGTATCTGGATGTAAGTCAATCGTTCCTGTTACATTGCCACCCGGTGCTTCCATTGAATCTATTAATTGTGCATCCATTGCATCAGTTACAGATGTGAAAACAATCGGAATATCAGATGTTGCACTTTTTGCCGCTTGAGCAGATGGTGTAGAGTTTGCAAAAATTAAATCTACTTGATCTCCTACTAGCTTTTGTGCAATCGACATATTCGCATTATTATCACCATTTGCCGTGTTGTAAATAAATTCTGCTTCAATACCCGCATCCGCAAATGCCGCCTGGAAGCCTTTATATGCTGCATCTAATGAAGGGTGCTCGACAATTTGTGTCACCCCAATTTTATAAGTTTTTGCCTCGTCTGAAGCATTATTATTGTTTGTCTCTGTATTAGTAGATGACTGATTATCTGAGCCAGTACCACATGCTGCTAGAAGCAAAAGTACTGCTACAAGTAAAAATGCTAGTTTGTTTCTCATAGTAAATGAATCCCCCCATAATTCTTGCCTCACTTCATTTGAATAAAGTGATAATTATCGTAATATTACACGTGACCTTTTACGTAGTCAATAATATTAAAAATGTTCCGATGACGAAATACATAAATATTCTTACAATTTGGCGCTTTAAACCGCTAAACTAAAGCGTTTTATAAATTGTGAACTTTTTGTGTCTTTTTTGATTAATTGTGCACCAGCTAACTCTCACCCTATTTTTATAGCTTACAACGAGTTAGTAGTCTTTTAAAAATTCGTGATGTTATTAAGTCTTTATGCCACTCAACTCCCGCTTTTCGTAAGGTAAAGTTTCACTCCTTCTAGAAAACATTCACTGAATTAAGATGACTAATTATTTTATGTTCTCTATTGCTCTAGTATAAAATTTTAGTTATAATATCTATTTGTGTTTATACACCGTGGTTCGCAACCATCCCACGCAAAAAAACTAGGAGGAATTCAATATGAAGGTAAAATTTTTAGCAGCGAGTGCCATTATTGCAGCACTGTATATCGCAGTGACAATGCTCGTTGCTCCTATTAGCTTTGGGCAAGTGCAGTTCCGCATTGCTGAAATGTTTAACCATTTAGTGGCATTTAACCCTCGTTACATGGTTGGTGTCGTACTTGGCGTACTTATTTCCAACTTTTTATTTTCTTCAGTTGGACCAATTGATTTAATTTTTGGCGTAGGACATACTGTTGTAACGCTGGGCATCTTTATTTTTATTTGTAAATATGTCAAAAATATTTGGGCTCGCTTAATCATCAATACGTTTCTATTTACGTTTACGATGTTTATTATTGCGTTCCAATTAAATTTAGTATTAGAGCTACCATTTTGGGAAACTTGGCTTGTCGTTGCAGTTGGTGAATTCACTGTGTTAGCGATTAGCGCCCCAATTATGTATTTATTGAACAAGCGACTTGATTTTAATAAACTAATATAAAGCTGTTGCGCGTGCGTGGCGCTCTAAGGCTGTGTCAGGAAAGGCTGTCCGAAAAGATTTTATCTTTTCGGACAGCCTTCGCTTTTATATAAAAAAGTCTTTACCTCTGCAGCAGCCATTACTGCCTTCTTTGAAAATGCTTTTCAATTGCAATTTTTCCGCCTAATTTATCAGAATTGATTGACTTTTTTACACATACCTTTTACAATGGCACTACATCTTTGTTCGGGCATGGTAGCAGGTTGCGGGAGCGCGACCACCATAAGACGAGATGAGTAGAGTTTAGTTTGAGCTGAGAAAAATTGATGACTAAGAATAGTAGCAATTGTTTTATGTTTGAGAGAGTGCATGGCTGGTGAAAATGTACCATAAACAATTGTGAATGGGCCTTAGGAGAGCTGTTGGCATTAGCTTGTCGACGGACGGAATTCCCCTACGTTATAAGGGGATTGAGTGGAAGCAAATATGCTTCAAGCTGAGGTGGCAACGCGGTATTTATCGTCCTCTACAAAAAGGAAATTCCTTTTTGTAGAGGACTTTTTTTATTTTAGAAGGAGGAAAAAATATGCAAAAATTTTCACGGACAACGATTCGAAAAATAAATGGCGATTGTCTAACCCCTATTATTATTTTTAATCGGTTGCAAGGTACACAAAAGTTTTTATTAGAAAGTGCCATGAAGCACGAAACGGCTGGACGCTATTCCTTTATTGGTGCAAACCCACGCAAAACATATAGCGGTAGCGGTGATATTTTACAGGAAATCAATCATTTAACAAATCAAACCTATACGCATTATGGCGACTTAATTCAATCACTCAAGCAAATGATGCCGCGCATTTCTCAGCATACAGAATACCCTTTCATGGGAGGTGCTATCGGTTACATTCACGACAATGAGGTACTGTTTCAAGTGTATGATACCGTCATTATTTTTGACCATATGACAGACGAGCTGGCGATTGTTCATACCAATATCGAAATCGAGCAGCAAGCCCCAAATTTTGACCTACTAATTGAACAATTAACAAATGGCAACAACATGCACAGTATAAATGGAGCTTTTGCTGACTACCGCACATTTCGCGTAGAGCAAAGAGCAGCTTATTTATATTATGTAGAGTTTTCCAATGACATCTTGATTGGTTCATCGACAAATAGCGTCATTAACGTGAAAAATAGTACTGTCACAACGAAGATTCCTGAAGTGATTGAATGGGCTGAAGATGGGCAACTCCCCCCTTCTGCTCACTCGATTGATGCATTAGCTGAAGCAGCCAAAAACATTCCATCTATGTTAGGCTATATCGGCTTTAATGGGCAAATTGATTTTACAACGGAGGGGTGAATCAAATGGTATTACAACAATATATAGCGAAAGTTAAAAAAAATGAAAATTTAACGATTGATGAAATGAAGGACGCAGCAACGTTCATTTTTTCCGAGGCAACAGCAGCAGAGGATATTGCTGATTTTTTAATAAACCTTAGTGTCAAAGGAGAAACAGCACAAGAGGTTGCAGGTCTAGCAATGATTATGCGTGATAATGCGGTAAAAATTAATGTGCCTGAGGGCATTTATATCGATAATTGCGGTACAGGTGGCGATGGCTTGCAAAGCTTTAATATTAGTACAACAACAGCATTCGTTCTCGCTGGTGGCGGTCTGCTCGTGGCAAAGCATGGCAATCGTAAAATATCAAGTGCTGCTGGTAGCTCTGACGTATTGGAGGCGCTGCAAATTCGGCTGCTTCCTTCCGTAGAGGAAACAACTGAGTTGCTTGCACAGCATGGTATCGCTTTTTTACACGCACCTAATATGCATCCTAAATTAAAGCGTATAGGCGCAATACGTCAGGCTATCGGCAAACCGACTATTTTCAATTTAGTTGGACCTTTGACGAATCCTGTCCCATTAAAAACACAATTTGTCGGAATTAATCGTCCGCATTTTACGACAGATTATGCGCAAGTATTAGATATGCTTGGTCGCAAACGGGCAATTGTCGTATCTGGCACGAGAGGCATGGATGAGGCATCGTTAGAGGGAGAAAACACACTTGCATTACTCGACCTTGGCGACATTATCCCGTTCAAGCTACGTGCTGAGGATGTCGGCTTACGCGCTGCACCATTGTCAGCAGTTCGCGGGGGGAATGCACAGGAAAATGCAAAAATTATGCTTGATTTATTAAATGGACAGCAGGGCGCTTATTTAGATACAGTGCTGCTCAATGCAGGAATTGGTTTCTTTGCATACGGCTCCGCACAAACAATTAAAGAGGGAATCGAAATCGCCAAGGATAGCATTTTTTCAGGGCGTGCTCTCGAAAAATTACAGGCGGTTATTGCCTATTCGCAGCAAAAGGAGGAAATCCAATGACGATTTTAACTCAAATTATTGAGCATAAAAAAACCGAACTAGCTAATTTACGCACTGTAAAACCTAATTTTACTGAAACGGTAAAACGCCCCTCTCTTTACGAGCGGCTGCGTCAAGCTACAACTGTTCAGATTATTGCAGAGATGAAGCGCGCCTCCCCCTCAAAGGGCGATATTGCAACAAATGTTGAACCAGTAGAGCAAGCAAAAATTTATGAACAGGCAGGCGCTATTTGTATTTCAGTTTTAACTGAAGGGAAATTTTTCAAAGGCTCTTTTGCTGACTTACATGCGGTGGCACAGGCTGTTCATATTCCTGTACTATGCAAGGATTTTATTATTGATCCAGTGCAAATCGATTATGCAAAGGCTGCTGGTGCATCAGTAATTTTGCTCATTGTCGCTGCTTTAACAGATGAGGAGCTTGCCTCTCTACATGCCTATGCAACAGCTTTACAGCTCGATGTTTTAGTAGAGGTGCATGACATAGATGAGCTACAACGCGCATTGCAAATAAATCCAAAAATAATCGGTGTGAATAACCGTAATTTAAAAACATTTGAGGTTGATTTGGCACAAACCGCTGAGGTGGCTCAACATTTAACAAATGACGATATCGCCTTTATTAGCGAAAGCGGTATTTGGGGACCAGAGGATGTAGAAATTGTAGCGGCGGCTGGGGCTTGTGGTGTGCTTGTTGGCGAATCGCTTATGCGTAGCAATAACGTAGCTACTGATTTACAGGCATTGCAAATTCCATTAGCAAAGGCTGGTGAAATAGAATGACAATGGTCAAAATTTGTGGCTTAAAGACGGCTGAGCATGTCGAAGCGGCAGTGAAGGCTGGGGCGGATTTTGTCGGCTTCGTCTTCGCACCTAGCAAACGCCGTGTTTCGATAGAGGAAGCAGCACTGCTCGCTAAACATATACCTGCACATATCAAAAAGGTTGGTGTCTTCGTTAATGAGGAGGCAGACGTTATTCAAACCATTGCAAAAGCTGTTTCACTTGATTATATCCAGTATCACGGCGATGAAACGAATGATTTTGTTCAGCAGGTCGGCTTGCCTGCATTGAAAGCTTTTTCCGTGCGCAATGCTGATGATATTAAAAAGGCTGCCACCTTTGCTGTTGAATACTATTTATTCGATGCACCCGGCACAGATTTTCGTGGGGGTAGCGGACATACTTTCGATTGGTCTTTATTAAAGAAAGCCAATATAGCACAGGAAAAAGTAATCGTCGCTGGTGGCTTAACGCCTAGCAATGTTGCCGATGCGATTCAATTAATTCGTCCAGCGGTGGTTGATGTGTCAAGCGGTGTTGAAAAGAACGGTATAAAAGATGCTACCTTAATCCAAACATTTATTCGCAATGCGAAAGGAGCAATACAATGACAACTGTAAAAGGACGTTTCGGTGAATACGGTGGGCAATTCGTCCCCGAAACATTAATGACGCCTCTTCTTGAGCTAGAACGGGCTTATGAAAAGACCAAAAATGACCCTGAATTTTTAGCACTATTTCATTATTATTTGCAGCAATATGTAGGGCGCGAAACGCCTCTCTATTTTGCGGAGCGCTTAACGGCTAAATGTGGCGGTGCAAAAATTTATTTAAAGCGCGAAGATTTAAACCATACAGGCGCACATAAAATAAATAATGCGATTGGACAGGCACTCCTTGCAAAGCGTATGGGCAAAAAGAAAGTTGTTGCTGAAACAGGTGCAGGTCAGCACGGTGTCGCAACAGCTACTGCATGTGCTTTGCTTGATTTAGAATGCATCGTTTATATGGGGGCAGAGGATGTAAAACGTCAAGCATTGAATGTTTTCCGTATGGAGCTGCTTGGTGCAAAGGTCGTTGCTGTCGATAAAGGCTCGGCTACTTTAAAGGACGCAGTGAATGAGGCTTTACGTCACTGGGTAACGAATGTGGAGGATACACATTATATTTTAGGCTCTGCGCTTGGTCCACATCCTTTTCCAACGATTGTACGTGATTTCCAGCGCGTCATTGGTGATGAAACACGCACACAAATCATCGAGCAGGAAGGTCGGCTGCCAGACACGGTCATCGCTTGTATCGGTGGTGGTAGTAATGCCATTGGTATGTTTTATCCATTTGTTGAAGACCAAAATGTACAGTTAATTGGTGTTGAGGCGGCGGGTGCTGGACTTACTACAGACAAGCATGCGGCAGCGATTTACGGTGCGCAAAAAGGTGTACTACACGGTGCTTATATGTATTTATTGCAGGATGACAACGGCTTTATACAGGAGGCACATTCGATTTCAGCAGGGCTTGATTACCCAGGAGTTGGACCTGAGCATTGCTATTTAAACGATATCGGACGTGCTCTTTACGAAAGTGTGACAGATGTAGAAGCTTTGGAGGGTGTTAAATTGCTCGCTGAAACAGAGGGAATTTTACCTGCATTAGAAAGTGCCCATGCCATTTATTATGCGGCTCAGCTTGCTAGGTCGAAATCGGCTGATGAAATCATTGTCGTTTGTTTATCAGGTCGTGGCGATAAAGATGTCCATACATTAATTGATGCGATTGGAGGTAAAGAGGCATGATTCAACAAGCAATTGAACAGGTTTTAGCACGTGGTGACCGCGCCTTCGTTCCTTATATTATGGCAGGTGACGGTGGCTTAGCGACATTAAAATCAACTATTTTACGCTTACAGCGAATAGGCGTAACAGCGATTGAAGTCGGCATTCCCTTTACAGACCCTGTCGCAGATGGGCCAACCATTGAGCTAGCAGGACAACGCGCATTACAAAATGGTACAACATTAAAATCTGTCTTAGCGACATTGGCAAGCTTTGCAAATGAAATCACTGTACCTCTCGTTGCAATGACCTATTTGAACCCTGTTTTAGCCTATGGGGCAGAAAAATTCGCATATGATGCAAAGCAAGCTGGCATTCACGGTGTCATCATTCCTGATATGCCTTTAGAGGAACGCGCAATTATTTATAGCGCATTACAAAAGGAACAAATCGCACTCGTGCAGCTTGTCTCCTTAACAAGCCCTACTAAGCGTATCGCACAACTCGCTACAGCAAGTGAAGGCTTTATTTATGCGGTTACAGTTAACGGCATTACGGGTGCACGTAGTGATTTTGCAAACGAGCTAGAAGAGCATTTCGCCAAATTGAAAGCAGTCAGCTCCTTACCTGTCCTAGCGGGCTTCGGTATTTCCACACCTGAGCAAGTAAAAAAATTCGCTCGCTTTAGCGACGGTGTCATCGTTGGCAGTAAAATTGTCGACGCATTAGCAAATGGAGATTGGCAGACGGTAGAAGCATTAGTTAACGCCTCTAAGGAAAAAAAAGAAAGCCATTGAATGCAGTTTTGTATTAGCAACGCAATGAAAAAATTGTTGCCTCTTGATTTTTACTGAGAATAAACACCGCTAAAGTCCGTGTTTCTCCCATTTTCAAACATAGCTTCCTAGCACCATAACACCAAACAACAGCGTCCAAAACGCCGGCAAACGCACGGCATTTTGGACGCCCTACTTATTTCAATTTCCCTAGCATATCAACAGTCATTGAAGCTAAATCGTATTGTGCGTTAAAGCCCCATTCAGCTTTTGCCGCAGATGAATCAATCGAGTTTGGCCAGCTATCAGCGATTGCTTGACGCACCGGGTCAACATCGTAGGCAATTTCAAAGCCTGGGATATGCTTCTTAATTTCTGCCGCAATTTGTGAAGGCTCAAAGCTCATCGCTGAAATATTGAAAGCATTACGATGCGCTAACTTCGAACCATCCGCCTCCATTAAATCAACAATCGCCTGCAATGCGTCAGGCATATACATCATATCCATATACGTGCCTTCGGCGATATAAGATGTGTATTTCCCTTCTTCAATCGCTTTATAATAAATATCGACTGCATAATCCGTCGTTCCCCCACCTGGTGGCGTAGCGTAAGAGATTAAGCCTGGGAAACGAACACCTCGTGTATCCACACCAAATCTTGTGAAGTAATAATCACATAGCAATTCTCCTGCTACTTTATTGACACCATACATTGTTGTAGGACGCTGTAACGTATCCTGTGGCGTATTATCCTTTGGCGTAGATGGACCGAATGCACCAATCGAGCTTGGTGTGAAAAACTGCAAATTCAGCTCACGTGATACTTCCAATGCGTTCATTAAGCCACCCATATTCAAATTCCATGCAAAAACAGGATTTTTTTCAGCGGTTGCTGATAATAGTGCAGCCATATGAATCATCGTATCTGCACCAAAATCCTTTGCAAGCTCATGCATTCGCTTACCGTCTGTTACATCTAATATTTCAAATGGACCATCTTGCTGTGCTGCGCGAATATCTGTCGCTAAAACAGCATCAGTTCCATAAATTGCACGTAATTTCCCTACTAACTCTGAGCCAATTTGACCAAGTGCACCTGTCACAATAATTTTTTTCATTCCCGTACCCTCCTGTGGCGTTATACATTTGTACACCCTAAAAAGACATTTAAACATTGCAATGACGCGGTTCATTTGTACTTTTATTGAAATTAATTATAAAATGTTCTTTTGAAAAAGACAATCATTAATTTTCTTTTCGTGTAAAAATGCTATCAAATCGAAAGCTTTTGAGGATAGCAATTTCATTTAGCTATTCCCCACAAAAAAGAGGCTATCCGAAAAGATGTACACTTTTCGAATAGCCCTTGCTTCTATATTCAATTACGCCTCCGCTTAATCATGTCGGGATTTTGAATTGTGCAAGCACAATTCAAAATTCCTGACATCCACCGAAGGCTTTAGGCCAACACGAGATGTTGGTCACTCAGTTGTTATCTTAATATGCGATGTTCTTAGACTGGGTTCATCTTTATCAGTGAGTGTTTGACACCAACTGGAATCGGTCTTATACTTGCATTCATCTCGCCTCCTATAAAGGTGGGAAACTTCTGTACCTGTCGCTTCGCTTTCAGCACAAAAAGGTCGTCTTAAAATGGCTTTTCAGACGCTACCTTCACAACTTCCTCATATAAATTTGGTCTGCGGTCATCGTATACTGGGATGCGTGTCCGCACTTCGTCAACAATTGAAAAATCAACTTCAATAATCGCTAACTCTTCGTTCTCCGCACCTGTCCAAAGCACCTCGCCCCAAGGCTGAATAATCATCGATTGACCGTTGAAGTTTTCTACCTTATTTGCAATACGATTAACTGCTATGACGAAGCATTGATTTTCAATGGCACGTGCCTGTAATAATGTTTTCCAATGGTCGATACGCGGCGTAGGCCATTGCGCTGGCACAAAAAGCACTTTAGCGCCTTGTAATGCATGTGAGCGTAACCATTCTGGGAAACGAATATCGTAGCAAATAACACCGCCTGCTTCTATATCGCCAAGTGCAAAGCGATTTAGCTTATCTCCAGCCTGTAAATATAAATGCTCGTCCATTAAACGGAATAAATGCGCTTTACTATATTCACCAACAAGCTCTCCTTCTTTATTAAACGTGTACATCGTATTAAAAAATTCATCACCAACACGAATGGCAACAGAACCACCAACAATATGAACGGACAGTTCCTTGGCAAGAAAGCTTAAAAATTGCTTTGTGCGCTCGCCATTTTCATCTGCTAGCTCGGGCAATTTTTCAAGTGCATAGCCTGTATTCCACATTTCTGGTAGCACGATTATTTCAGCGCCACCTTGTGCAGCTTGACGAATAAATTGCTCTGCTCTCTCAAAATTTTCATCGACTTTACCAAAGCGAACATTTAATTGAATACATCCTATTTTCATTGCTTCACTTCCTATATAGACATTTTAGAAAAAAAAGGTTACCATATTTCATTATATTCAGAAAACGAGGGATTTGCATGGAATTTTCAAAAAAACTACAGCAGCTACCACCGCAATTTTTCGCTTCACTCGTTCAAAACGTCAATGCAGCAATCGCTGAAGGACGAGATGTTATTAATTTAGGTCAAGGCAATCCTGACCAACCAACACCAGCACATATAATTGAAGCTTTACAGCAAACAGCCGAAAACCCACTTAGCCATAAATATCCGCCATTTCGCGGAATTGAGGAGCTACGCGAGGCAGCGGCAGCATTTTATTTACGTGAATACGGCGTGACAATCGACCCTAAAACAGAAGTCGCTATCGTAGGTGGCACGAAAATTGGGCTTGTTGAGTTGCCACTTGCATTAATGAATCCAGGTGATTATATGCTATTGCCAGACCCAGGGTATCCGGATTATTTATCAGGTGTTGCATTGGCAGATGTGAAATTTGATACGATGCCCTTGCTACCAGAAAATCAATTTTTACCTGATTACAACGCCTTAAATGACGAAATAAAAGAGCGCGCAAAGCTACTCTATATTAACTATCCTAACAATCCAACTGGTGCAATTGCAACCTATGGGTTTTTTGAAGAAACAGTCGCATTCGCCAAACAGCATAACATCGCAGTTGCACATGACTTTGCCTATGGTGCGATTGGCTTTGATGGGCAAAAGCCGATTAGCTTCTTACAAGTGGACGGTGCAAAGGATGTTGGAATCGAGTTTTATACATTATCAAAAACATTTAATATGGCTGGCTGGCGCGTTGGCTTTGCGGTCGGAAATGCCCAAATGATTGAAGCTATCCAGCTATTACAAGACCATCTATTTTGCAGTCTATTCCCAGCTATTCAGCATGCAGCCGCACATGCCCTTACAGCTGAGCAAAGTGCTGTCGAGCAACTACGCGCCACGTATGAAAACAGACGCAATGCATTAATTGATGAGGCCCATAAAATTGGCTGGCAGGTAGAAGCTCCCGCTGGCTCCTTCTTCGCTTGGCTACCTGTGCCAGAAGGTTACACGAGCGAGCAATTTACTAACCTGTTACTAAACAAAGCGAATGTTGCTGTCGCTAGTGGAAATGGCTTTGGACAATTCGGTGAAGGCTATGTACGTGTTGGCTTACTTGTAAATGAGGAGCGGCTACGCGAGGCAATGCAGCGAATTGCCGCACTGAATATTTTTTAACGAGGAAATTTCCGAATAAAATCATACATTAGAAAAGCGTTCGTCTAGCGCCGATAGACATTGGAAAGTACAGATGCAAAAATAAACGCTCACCACTTTTACATGAATACTTGAAATAACCGAGAGGCTGGCGTTTTAGCCTAAACACTGTTCAAATGCTAAAAACCTTTGCTTTCTTATTCTTTTGTAAAAAAACATATGCACTTCTGCGGTCACACCAAAATACGCCCGTAGAAGCGCTTGTTTTTCTCCAACATTGCAAAAGATTTAGCTTGTATTGTTTCCTTCCACAATATAAATGATAAAACATTAAAAAGTTTTAATAAAAAAATCTACTAAACTATTGAACCATGTCCCTAAGTTATATTTTATTTTCGCTGCCTTTGTATATTGATTTGTGAAAAGAACCTGCTGAGCCTCGTCTGTTATTTTTATATTTTCAATTACTGTATCGTATATATCATCCGCATATTGCTCATGCGTTGTATCCTTTTTTGAGTATGCTGCGCCGAAGCCAATTTGTGTACCTTCGATTGCATCGCTAATTGCAAGCGTTGTTACTAGCTCCTCATCAATAGCGAGCTTGATTTCACCTTGCTCTACTTGTAACGAAAAATGACGTCGATTTTTTAAATTGCGTGGATACTCTTCTTCATCAATACGTGAGCCTTGCTGTGTATCATGATAGGAATAAACCGTTGCCTTATTGAAAGCATAATCTTCACCGCTCCACCCGATTTCCTGCAAAGAATGACGCTCGATTTCAGTCTCCGTTTTATTTAGTTGC
The DNA here is from genome assembly GCF_038630865.1 of Metasolibacillus sp. FSL K6-0083. Classification (NCBI taxonomy): domain Bacteria; kingdom Bacillati; phylum Bacillota; class Bacilli; order Caryophanales; family Caryophanaceae; genus Metasolibacillus; species Metasolibacillus sp. FSL K6-0083. Next base: position 2,067,008 of record NZ_CP152046.1, read on the forward strand.
TTTTCAAAAATAATTACCTCATTATCCTTTAGCATGATACGCATATAGCTCATATTCTTATGATAAATGTAAACCGACTGCTCTCCGACAACATTTCCGTGAAAATCAAATTCTAGATGATAGGCTGTCGGCATCCTTTGCTGTAAAAACATTGTCGCTTCCTCTGAAGGCAAGGAAGTTAAAATAATCTCATTATTTAAAAACTCTGCCGCCCCATTAGAAATTTCCCACTGTTCCGCAAGCTTTTTATCACCAATTACAAACTCAACACGCCGTTTGCTAGCCTGCTGAATTTTCATCATCAAATGATTTGTAGACCAATATGGTGAAACTTGAAGTCTGCTTAGATTATAAATATTTGCATCTGCGTCATTATAAGCATCTAGCTCTAAATTAAAATGCATTTTATATAATTTTTTAATATGTCGGTCATTGACGTTTTCCACGAGCGTATCCATATTATTATAAAGTGAATTGGCGTGCATAATCGCATAAGCCTTTGGCACTTCCTCAAGCGTATTCATATAAATTTCCTGCATCAATTCATAGTCACCTGCAATGCGTGCCTCCATCTCCGCTCTTGTTTCTGTAGGAATCATATATTCATCTCGAATAAAATCCATTAAATAATGATTGTAATACTCAATCATCATTTTATCAGGTACATCATTTTCATCAATAACACCTAACGACTGTCCCTCATCATTAAATATATTAATATATGTTAAGCGATAGCCATTCGAGCCGAGCTCCCAAAATCCGCTATCTTCCATTAACCTCAAATGCTTAGGCTTTAAAAATTTTGTATCTTTTGTATCCATTTTATTGGCATACGTATACATCGTTGCTTTATAATTCAATTTTTCTAATATTTTTTGAGCGAAAATACTTGAATCTGTGCGCCCATCCTCAAATGATAAATATAAAGCTTTTTCAGGCAGCGGCTTCCCTAGCTCATAAAAATCAATAATATCCTGCTGGGAAATTGTTTCATAGCCTTGCTTTGCTAGTAGCGATAATTGCTTATCTAAATTGCCTTTTGTCACGTACTTTGGTGACTCACCACGACTCACCCCAAAATACGATAATGCAATAAAGCCTTCCGTATTTTCCATTGCTATTGCGCTATCTTCAAACTGATTTAACAAAAAGATTGTACGTATTAAAATTGTTGCAAGAAAAGCAATGATAACTGCTTGAATAATAGAGCGAATGATTTTTTTACGATTTTTTAATTGAGCATTTAATGCTACTTTCTTGTTATTCATCTTTATCACCCGCATCTTTTAATAGACGTTTTTCTTTGCGCCGCGCTTTTCTTTCTAGCTTCCTTTGTTTCGCTAATACATCCTGCGGCGTTTCCCGTGTACCCCATGTTGATTTCCAAAACGTTACCCAAGCAACAGGCATTTGCCAAAGCAATACAAACTCATAAAATAAAACAAAAATAAAACCGAATGACCAGAGCTTACTTCTTTTAAAATAAAGATGCGCTAAGCTCATTAGCATTGCCATTAATAATAGACCAACAAGAAACGTTCTAGGGAAAATCCCTTGAGTAAAAGGAACCCAAAGTAAATTATAAACAACGACAATGGGTGCTGCGATTGGCACAATTAAACCGATAATAAAAAACAAAAACATGAATGGCTCTTTTCTCCAAATAAATGTACAAGCCCGTAATGATTCCCTAAGCCACGAACGTTTCCAGCGCATTTGCTGTGATAAAAAGGCCATTGTGCTCGATGGAACGATTGTTGAGCAAACAGCGCTATCTTGATATGCTGTCCGATGTGTTTTTAAAATATAATTTGTCATACTACGGTCATCGCCAAACGTAGCAGGCTGCCCAAGAAACTTTTGATTAAGCCATGCTTCTCCATTTTGCAAAACAAGCTCCTTGCGATAGCAGGAGAGCGGGCCAGATAAACAGGTCACTGCATCAAACCATGATTCTGCCGCCTTCATAATACGAAATGCAACATAATAGCGAACTGTTTGTAATTTCGTTAAAGCATTGGTAAATTTATTTGCTACTTCCGTGCGTCCTGCTACACCACCCATTTTGGGGTCCTGAAATGGCTGCACTAAATTGCGTACAGCATGAGGCTCTAAGAAACTATCAGAATCAACAAAAATAACTAAATCATGCTTTGCCATACGTACTCCTGTCATTAATGCCTCACGCTTTCCACCGTTTTGTGGCAATTGATGCACAATTAAACGCCCTTTCGTTTTAAAGCGTTCACCTTCTTGATGAATAAGAGCAGCTATTTCTTCAGCCCTTTGCTTTGTTTGATCAGTAGAGCAATCATCAACGATAATTACTTCAAGCTTGTCAACTGGATAGTATTGATTTATGCAGCTTAATATTGTACTTTGAATCCATTTTTCTTCATTAAAAACGGGAATAATAATTGATACACCGGGCTCATAATGAGGATTTATCACTAAGTTACGATAAAACATGCCAAATAAATAGCGACTTAGCAAAAATGCAGCAGCAATCATACTATATAAATATAAAGATTTATTAAATTTGAAATAAATGACACTTTCAGCCCGCATCAGCATAATCGTCAATGCAGCCGCCAGCAGTATGAGACTAGCAGTAAAGACAGACAGTCCCCAGCGTCTCTTGCTCAAATATTTATGCAATGGCTGTAAAAATTCGTATGCATAGTAATAGCGAATTTGCCCCTCTACCTCTTTTGTAAACGTGCGAATAACCCTTCCCTTTAGCTTGACATTAGCCTCGTAGCCTTCAGGCATTGCACCATCAGGTATTGTGAAGCGCATTCGCATCACCTCATCTATTTGGAACGCATTTGATATGTCACAAGAAATGAGAATGCCAGTTACAGAAATATCCTCACAAATAAACTTAGCTGAAACATCTGACTTTAAAATTTTCACAGGAAATGCCGTACTATAACGTAAGCTTAATGACTGAAGCCAAAATAATTCATTCACATCTGCTACATCTATTTCTGCTTGCTGATAGCTAGCTCCTCGACGGTCAACTAAGCTACGTGTATTTTCCGGGTCTGGAATATTCGATAAAATACGCCTATCTTGTTTTCTTACCATTAAAATTTCCTTTTTCACCACAATCAATCCACGCTTTCCTCGGAATGTTGTTCAATCCATGATGTAAAGAGCTTTTTAAAGAAATTGCCTTGTTGTTGTAGTTGCTCTGGCAATCTCCCAATCATTTTTGTTCTAATGATAATTTCCCTAGTGGCTACTAGGGTCATTATTACCCTGTGTAAAGCAATCTGTTTTCCAATCATTTTCGCTGTCTGCTCATCAATAAGGACTAACTTGATATATGCTAAAAAATATTAAAATATACTTTTTTCAAAAAGCTGAGGGGCAAACTAAATTATCTTTAATACAATAGACATCTTAATTTTAGTTATTTTAAAATCGGTGTTTTAGACATCCCTTTTCCTAATTCCACACAATAGCAAAAAAAATTGCCTGAAAAGCGCGCGTTCGCATGCTTTCCAGACAACCTTTTTAGTTTCTCTATTTAATTACGCCAAGCTCGCGACCTACTTTTGCATAAATCGCTAATGCGTCATCTAACATTTCTTTCGTGTGTGCTGCTGTAGGCATGTTGCGCACGCGCCCTGTTCCTTTTGGTACCGTTGGGAAGACAATTGATTTCGCATAAACACCCTCTTCAAATAAGCGCTTTGAAAACTCCTGTGTTAGCTTTTCATCTCCAATAATACATGGTGTAATTGGTGTTTCGGACTCGCCGATATTGAAGCCTAATTCAGCTAAGCCTTTTTTCAAATAATCGCCATTTTCCCACAGCTTATCATGTAGCTCTGTAGAGTCAATAATCATTTGCACTGCGCTTGTAATTGCTGCAACATCCGCTGGCGGTAATGCCGTTGAGAATAAAAACGGACGTGAGCGTACTTTTAACCAATCAATTAACTGCTTCTTCCCTGCTACATAGCCGCCAACAACGCCAATTGCTTTTGATAATGTACCGATTTGGAAGTCAATCTCATTTTCTAAGCCAAAATGCTTTACTGTTCCTTTCCCTTTACCTGTCACACCTGAACCATGTGCATCGTCCACGTAAGTAATAAGGTCATATTCCTTTGCGATTTCAACGATTTCTGGAAGCTTTGCAATATCGCCATCCATCGAGAACACGCCATCTGTAATCACCATTATTTTATTATATAGACCCGACTCCTTCGCTGCTTTTGCTTTTGTGCGTAAATCATCCATATCGGAGTGATTATAAGCAATAATTTTCGCTTTTGATAAGCGGCAACCATCAATAATTGAAGCATGATTTAATTGGTCTGATAAAATGGCATCATTTTTATCCATCACAGCCGAAATGGCTGCCATATTACAGTTAAAGCCTGATTGGTATGAAATAGCTGCCTCTGTACCTTTGAATTCAGCTAGCTTTTCCTCTAATTTCACGTGCAAATCAAGCGTTCCATTAATTGTACGTACAGCCCCCGCGCCAACGCCGTATTTATCGAGCGTCTTTTTCGCCACTTCTTTCAGCTCATCATTTGTAGCTAAGCCCAAATAATTATTAGAAGATAAATTAATTAAATTTTGACCGCGCACTTTAATAATCGGTCCATTTGCCCCTTCTACTGGATCGATTTCATTATATAACCCTTGCTCATGCAACGCTTGTAAGTTTTCTTCTAAAAATGCATCTAATATTTTTGACAAAGCACTTCATCCCTTCGTGTAAGATAAAATACGCCCCAGCCTTTGAAGTTAACTAGAGGCTTTATTTTGATTTTAACATAATTACATTATTTACTGTACTGACTCGCCAACTAGCTGCTCTAGCTTATTTCTAAAGAACGGCAATGCCCATTGAATAATTTGCCCCGTGCCTAGCGCAAGTATCACTGTTCCTACGCCAACCGGTCCACCAAGCAACCAGCCAGCTGTCGCCGCAAAAACCTCCATAATCGTCCTCGCCAAACGCACTGAACCTCCAAACTGCTCCACAATAATCATCATAATCGTATCGCGTGGACCCGCCCCAACATTCGCTGAAATATATAAAGCACAGCCAACACTCATTACAAAAAACCCTGAGATAAAATAAGAAAGCTCACCTACAAAAGCGGATGTTGATGGCAACAACCAATTAAATAAGTCAATAAAGGAGCCAATTAACAGCATATTCAACCATGTTGCAACTTTCGGTAATCGGCGTAAAAAGATAGATGTACTCACAACAATAATTAGTCCAGTTAAAATAGACCAAGTTCCAATTGTCAAACCAAACTGCTTAAACAAACCAATATGTAATACATCCCAGGGACCCGTTCCAAGAGCATTCCCCTTAATTGTTAAAGAAATACCTAATGACATAACAGCGAGACCGATAAAAAAGAATGTCCACTGCCACGCAAATTTTTTTTGCATATAATTGCCTTCTTTCGTTAATAAAGGCATCCGAAAATCATATAAAACACTGCTTTTCGGATGCTTCGTTTGTGTTTTAATCTATTACACCTCAGCGTAATTGTTTCTGGATTTTTCCAGGCTATTTGCTGGAGTTAACTTAAAACCCTCACGTCCTGTGACATCTGCCAGAGGTTTTAGGGCAACACGATGTTGGTCACTCAGTTGTTAGCTTAGAATGTGAGTTCCTATGATTCAGCGAGTGATTGGACAATCGGTCTATTGCTTGCATGCACCTCGTTACCTATAGAGGTGGTAGACTTCTGTACCTGTCGCTAGGCTAGCGATACAAATTAGATTTGTCGCTATGCTATCGGCACAAAAACATGTGCTCCTATGGTTACTCGTCGCAGTAAACATTGCTGAAAGACGTTAAACCGTTAGCTCTCCATATTTTGCATTCACTACTTTAAGCAAATGTGCTGGTGATAATTTCATTTGCATACCGATTTTTCCTGCGCTAACAATCATAAAATCTAGCTGCTCCGCTGACTGATCAATAAAAGTTGGAAAAAGCTTTTTCATCCCCACTGGTGAGCAACCCCCTCGAACATAGCCTGTTAAGCCTAATAGCTCCTTCACCGCAATAAGCTCCACTTTTTTCTCACCCGCTATTTTTGCAGCTGCCTTTAAATCTAGCTCCTTTGCCACCGGAATGACAAATACATAAAACTGTCCTTTTCCGTTCGCTGCAATAAGCGTTTTAAATACCATTTCTATTTTCTGATTTATTTTTTGTGCCACTGATATCCCATCTACTGCGCTATCATCAATTGTATATTCTAGCACTTCATGTGGAATTTTCTGTTGCTCAATCATGCGAATCGCATTTGTTTTGGCTGTTTTCTTTGCCATTTGAAAATCCTCCTATTTTCGCGTACAAAAAAAGCTGTTCTAGCATACATACTAGAACAACTTTTCGATTTACGCAATTCTTGAAAATACCGACTCCGTACCTGCACGATAGCCATTTTTCACCATCTCGATATGACTTTGATATTGTATTTTCGCTTTATTATACGCTCTTTGTACAATTAAATTTTCTAATTCCTTACCGAAAATAGTTGGTGCTGTCACGTCTCGTTCAACTTCATTCATAAAATGCGCAGGCACACGAACAGTTAAATCTTCATCGGCAAATGGGGGCTCCTCTTGTAGCTCCTCCTCAACAGTCGTCCCTGTCTGCACCTGCTGAATTTGTGCTGTTGCGCTCGCTGCCACTCGCAAATCTTGTGGAGATGGTTGAGCTGGTGCTAACGCCGCCTTCCGTACTTGCTCTAATATTTTAATTGTTTCATCATCTGTGCCACTTGTAGGTACTTGAATCGATACTTCTCCACCACTCACGTAAAGCTGGTCGTCTGGTCCTTTCGTATACGTATACGAAACTGGTCCAGTCACACTTGCTCCTGCTGCCTTATGTGCTTGTTCATGCGCCTTCACTTCGTCCTCTGTCATTTGTAGCTGGCGCAAATGGGCTTTTGTTTCAGGTGTTTCTATCTTTTCTTGTATTTTGTCCTGTTGGAGATTGCTTGTTTTTGCATCTGCGGCTAGTAAATCCTTCTCCGTTTTACCAGACAATAAATTTTCTAGCGCCACTAGCATCGGATTTTGACTAGCCTTTGCGAACTGCGCTGTTCTTTTATAAGCCTCGCCCATTTCCCTACGCTGCAACGCTTTTTTACGATCCTCAAAATCTAGTAGCCTATTTTGCATCAAGCTTGCTATTTTCATAAATTTCACCTCTTCCCTCTTTATCAATTACGCATCGGCGTAATTGTGTCCAATTTTTTCTAAGCTGTTTAGTGGAAGTTAACCTAAAATCGTCACAGCCTGTGACCGCTACTGAAAATCGGTCTACTGCTCGCATTCATCTCGCCATCCGTAGAGGTGAATGACTTCTGTACCTGTCGACTTGCTATCGGTATAAATATAATTTGTCGCTACGCCTTGCGCACAAAAAACATATGCTCCTACAGTTACTCGTCCCAGTAAAAATTGCCGAAAGACGTTAAAGCTCCGATTGATGAATCTAACAGTTTGAGGGAAATAAAGCCCTTCACATACCGCTAGCCTCACTTTATTAAGACGATTATATCAGATAACAGCGCTTTCTTTCATTAAATAAAACGATAATTGGTTCGTAAGTAATATTGCTTTAATAAATTTCAAAGTTCATTCTTGAAAATAGCTTTTTGAAACCTAGATTTTCATTATAAAGTGCAACTTCAATCGGGTTTTTACGGGCAGTAAGACTCCCTCTTATCCTTAAACCGCTCTTCACTTAAGTCTTGAAGTGAGAATCTTACTGCCCGTTAATGCGGGATAAATTTGAAACAAAATTAGGACTATCCAAGTAGCAACACGCATACTTTAGATAGTCCTAGCTTATTTTCGTATCAATTACGCCTCGAGTAAGCAATCTAAAATTGTCATGACACGTGCCAACAGTTGACTGACCAGCACCACGCAAGCTGTAGTTGTCTGAAAAGTCCATTTTGTTTTGCCACCGCATTGAAATCAATGTTTTCATCGCTTCCCTTTTACTGAAGGAGTACACTGCTAAAGTCAATGTTCATCCCATTTTAAAAGAGGCGTTCTCTATTTATCGCGTATTAACAAATTTGTTTGCGACGAGTAATCGCAGGAGCAGGCTATAATACCCCCACTTCAAAACAGCAGATAAAAACAAGATGTTTAAGTGGGGGATCAAACAGCCTGTAAAAACTAAGAATGAGGCCAACACGATGTTGGTCACACAAGCGTTTTCGCAGGATGCGAAGATTCTAGCTTGTGTTCCTCTATCACCAATCAGTGGGGGGCAAAGCCCCCACTGATTGAAGGTTCACTTTATAGGAATCAACATTTTGTGAAACATCATCGCTCCTGTCCAAAATGCCGGCTATGCTAGGCTTTTTGGACAGCCCCGACTTCTACTAAAAGACATTAAATGATGGCTTATGTTTTAATGCGGAATCTACATTCACGAACTCCGCCAGCTTGAAATCACTTTTTCACATCAAAATCCTTCAATAATGCTGCAAATGCGTTATTTAATGGCTCTGCTTCTTTATCCTGCTGCTTCATATATTTTTGAACAGCACGCTTATCGACTTTGCCTGTGCCTTCCTTTTTGCGGCGCGCTTCAAATGCAGATAGCTTTTCACGATAACCACATTTACATACGAAAATTTGACCCTCTCCCTCACCACGTAACTCAAGTTTCTTCTTGCATTGTGGGCAACGTGCATTTGTCGTACGCGAAACATTTTTACGATGGCCACACTCACGGTCTTGACAGACAAGCATTTTACCCTTTTTACCATTAACCTCAAGCATTGGCTTTCCGCAGTCTGGACATGTTTTTGTTGAAATATTATCATGCTTATATTTTTTATCGCTATTTTTAATATCTGCTACAATTTCCTTCGTATGCTCCTTCATTTCATTAATAAAGACATCCTTTTGTAGCTTGCCTTTAGCAATTAATTCAAGCTTCTGTTCCCACTCGGCAGTTGTCGCGGGTGAACGCAGCTCCTCCGGTGCTAAATCGAGTAACTGACGGCCTTTTGAAGTAATAAAAATATCCTTGCCACAGCGCTTTTCAATCATAAATGAGTTAAAAAGCTTTTCGATAATATCCGCACGCGTTGCTACAGTACCAAGCCCACCTGTTGATTTTAATGTATCCGCTAAGCGCTTGTCTTCTTTTTCTAAATATTTTGTTGGGTTTTCCATCGCTGATAAAAGCGTTGCCTCTGTAAAGCGAGCTGGTGGCTTTGTTTGACCAGATGTCCCAGCAATTAAGCGTGTTTTTAAAATATCCCCTTTATCAAGTCGAGGTAAAAGCTGCTCCTTAACATCCTCATGAGCGTCCTCATCTTCAAATCGATTTTCATATACTTCCTTCCAGCCTGAACTAAGCACTGTTTTACCCTTCGCAATAAACTTCTCTCCGGCAATTTCAGCCTGTACCGTTAATTGCTCGTATTCATGGGCTGGCAGTAGCACTGCTAAGAAGCGCTTTACAACTAAATCATAAATTTTACGCTCCTTATCAGAAAACGCCGATAAATTTACATATGCCTCTGTTGGAATAATCGCATGGTGGTCGCTTACTTTGCTATCATCGACAAAGGCCTTCGTCGCTTTAATTGGTTTTGTTGCAAGTCTGTTCGCTATCATGCGATAATCTCCCACTGCACACGCCTTTAAGCGCTCCGGCAATGTAGCCACAATATCCGATGATAAATAGCGTGAATCTGTACGTGGATATGTGAGCACTTTATGTGATTCATAGAGTTTTTGCATAATATTTAATGTTTCCTTCGCAGAGTAGCCATAAAACTTGTTGGCATCACGCTGCAGCTCTGTTAAATCATATAAAGCTGGTGCGAAGGATTTCTTCGCTCTACGCTCAACATTCATAATTTTTGCATCTTGGCGACCAAGCTGCTTAATAATCGTATCGACTTTTTCCTTATTAAAGCTACGGCTATTGCCATTAGCATCCTGCCATGTCAATTTGATTGAATCCGTTTGCGCCTCAATGCCATAATAAGTTTGTGCTTTAAAATTTTTTATTTCATCTTCACGCGCAGCAATCATTGCCAAAGTAGGTGTTTGTACACGCCCACAGTTAAGCTGGGCATTATGCTTTGCTGTTAATGCTCGCGTTGCATTTAAACCTAGATACCAGTCCGCCTCTGAGCGCGCAATTGCCGCGTGATATAAATGCTCATACTGCTTGCCTGGCTTTAAATTGGCAAAGCCCTCTTTAATTGCTTTATCTGTCACAGAGGAAATCCATAAGCGCTTTACTGGCTTATTAATTTTTGCTTTCGCTAATATCCAGCGTGCGACGAGCTCCCCTTCACGTCCAGCATCCGTCGCAATAATAACTTCATTCACATCACTGCGGCTTAACTGTGCCTTCACTGCATTAAATTGCTTACCAGACTGCTTAATAACCGTTAACTTCAAACGCTCTGGTAGCATTGGTAAATCCTCTAAATTCCATGTTTTATATTTCACATCGTAGCTTTCTGGGTCTGCTAATGTTACTAAATGCCCTAAAGCCCATGTCACAATATATTTATCTCCTTCTATAAATCCATTACCCTTTTTATGACACTTCAGCACATTCGCAATATCGCGTGCGACTGAAGGTTTTTCTGCTAACACTACACTTTTTGCCATTTGATTACGCTCCTTTTATTTATGTACAGCTACTATAACATGTTAATTGGGTGCCAGGCACTCACACAATTCTCACACAATTTAAAAAAACTGTCCCAAAAGCCGTGCGTGGTCGGTATTTTGGGTAGAAGCCATTATGTTTAACAAAAACATTTGCTCATATAAATAGCGTGAGTCTCTTTTGAAAGTGTGCTGAACAATGGCTTTAGCGCTCTTTACCTTCAGCTAGAAATGAAGCGACGAAAACCTTTCTTTCAATGCTTTGTCCAAACAAAATAGATTTTACGCACAGCCTGAAAACGATTTCTTTTCGTCTCTCGAAATATAGTTAGCGACTTTCTAGAAAGAATGTGGTACGATACATGTTGTTTTGAATTGATATTACAAAGAAAAGAGGCTTTTTATGGCTAAAAAAAGCAAGGAGCTTGGTCTATTTCAATTAACTTGGCCACTCTTTTTAGAGCTATTTTTATTTATGCTAATGGGGCTTGCAGATACGTTGATGCTTAGTGCAGTTTCCGATGAGGCTGTTGCTGGGGTAGGTGCGGCCAATCAATATATCCAAATTGCCATTTTAATACTAGGTGTCGTTGGTTCAGGCGCATCAATTGTCGTTTCACAATATTTAGGCTCGAAGCGATTGAAGGAAGCGTCTAAAATATCAGCATTGTCTGTTTCACTTAATCTTTGTGTCGGCATCGTAATGAGTATTCTCTTCATTTTATTCTCAAATAATATTATGACGATGATGAATTTACAAGGTAACGTACTGATATTTGCACAAAGTTATCTAGCTATTGTTGGGGGCTTTATTTTCTTACAGGCTTTAATTAATTCGCTCTCAGCTATTATTCGTGTTAATGGCTGGACAAAGCAAACGATGTACGTCTCGCTCGGGATGAATGTTATACACTTAATTTTGAACTATATTTTGATTTTCGGGAAATTCGGTGCACCTGCAATGGGTGTAGAAGGGGCCGCTATTTCCTCAGTGATTAGCCGCGCACTTGCTGTCATCGTATTTTTCTGGCTGCTCTATCAAGCGCTTGAGGTCCGTGTGAAATTACAATATTACTATACTTTCTCTAAAGACTATATTAAGAAGATTTTACAAATCGGTATTCCTTCAGCTTTGGAGCAAGTATTATATCAAACAGCGCAAATCGTCTTTTTATATTATGTTACGTATATAGGAGCAGCCTCTCTTGCTGCACGTCAATACGTCGTCAATATTTCGATGTTTACCTATTTATTTGCCATGGCTATCGGAATGGGAACTGCCATTTTAATAGGTCGTCATGTTGGGGCTGGAGAGCAAAACATCGCCTATAAGCGCGGCTGGTTTAGCGTGAAAACAGCTTTAATATTTACGCTTGTAATGGTTGCGGCCGTCACAATTTTCCGTGAGCAACTTGTTGGACTATTTACTAAAAACCCAGAGATTATAGCAATTGGTTCATCTGTATTACTTTTAAGCATTTTGCTAGAAACAGGGCGGACGATTAATATTACAATTATTAACGCATTGCGTGCTTCAGGCGACGCACGCTTCCCCGTAAAAATTGGCTTTATTTCGATGATTTGCATGAGCCTACCACTTGGCTATTTATTCGTCTTCGTATTGGATATGGGACTTGTCGGCGTCTGGCTAGCAATCTCCGCAGACGAATGGCTACGCGCAATACTTGTACTACTGCGTTGGAAAAGCCGTAAATGGGAGCGCTACGCCATCGTCACAGCAAAAGCATAGGTGCCAGGCACCCACACAATTTACACACAATTTAGAAAAGGCGTCCAAAATGCCGGCGATGCACGACTTTTTGGATGCCCCTCTTAAATTTCTGCCCTATGAAAATTGCTGCTGCAATGAATAGCTTAGTTCCCCAAGCTCTTCAATTTCCTTATCAATTTGTTTCGCTGATTCAGTTTGATTTTCACCGATAGCTCTCAATTTCTCTACTGCACCGAATCCTTTTTCAGTTACAGCTAAAACTTGCTGCATATTTTCCGTTACATCACTCGTATCTTGATGAATGTTTGTCATTCTATTATTCATTTCGAAAATATAGTTAAGCATTTGTTGAATCATGTGATGCATCTTTCCAAAATCTGTAGCGAATGATTCAATATTAGTCGCTGATTGCTGAATAGCTTCTTGTCCGGTGTTTACGTGGGTAACATTGGCTTCGCTTTCTTGACCAATCGTTGTAATAATAGCTTGGATTTCCTCTGCTGCACTTCGACTTTGATCAGATAATTTGCGAATCTCATCCGCCACAACTGCAAATCCTTTGCCATGCTCCCCTGCTCTCGCCGCTTCAATCGATGCATTTAATGAAAGCAAATTGGTTTGGTCAGCAATTGCTTGAATAAGGCTTGTCATGCTTTGTGCCTCGACTGTGGCTTGCTGTAACGATTGCATAGATGAAACGATAATGGAAGTTGCTTGTAAGACATTTTGGTTTTGCCCTTGAATTTTCTCAATCATTTTATAGCTTTCAGTTACTGCTTTTTCTGTTGTCCTTGCCTCTGTCTGAATTTCCTCGAAAGAATCGAATGTTTTTTCAATTGAATGATGAATGCGTCCAAGATTATCATTCATATGTTGGATTGAATCAATTTGCATGGACATTCCTCCTGTCACCTCGTCAAATGACTGCTCCATCGCTATATTAAATTTCAAATTTTGTTCGGATTTATTTGATACATTCTTCGAGGCGGATTGAATGCGCTCGGACAACTGTTCAACCTGCTGCACTAAAAGAAGTAAGCGCTCTTCTTTTATATTTTTCTCCTCCTCCAATTGCTTTGTAATCGCATTTTTCGACAAAATTTGCTTAATCGTCGCATAGCTCGTTACTAATAAAAATATCGCATGTATAGCGAGCATTAAAAAAGGATACTCATCTGTTCCAAACACAAGCTGCGGAATGAACAAATAGCCTGCAATATGCTGTATAGCAAATAGAACAGTCATTAACATCATTAATCGCACTTGCTCATAGTAGGCGATAATTGCCAACACCATAAAAATCGAAAAGTGGAACTCCACGCCACCCCCAGCACTGCTTATAATCGCCATACTGCCAAATGTTTGAACTAATGTATTAATCAACGGCAATAAATGATGCGCTGAATTTTTTACATAAAGTACAATACTCCATGCTAAAAATAAGAAGGGGATAATAAAAAATATATATCTGCCAACGATAATAGCTGTTGTTACTTCAGCAATCGTTCCGTGTGAATTATGTCCTTCAAATAAATGAAAAAACTTTGCTAGTATAAAAACAAGCAAATTGATTCCAGTTGTCAAAATGGCTAGCTGCAGCATTAAATAATTCTTTTTATTTTGCACAAATTCCCTCACCTTTCATTTATCTAAATTCGCAAAAATATATGCAACTACTACTTTTACTTTCAAAAGATAGACAGACAGTATTTTAATATATTAAGCTCAACAAATTCTAAGCAAGGGAAATAACGCAAATAGGCTGTTGGGATACTAGATATTAATCCGTCTCCCAACAGCCTGCTAAGTCTTCAATTATTGCTTTTCATATTACTAAAGAAGATATGCCCGAGCTTTTCAGCATTATTTGATTATCTTCCAATAATTTTGTAAAAAACCCCTATCAGTAGTCTTGCAAATGGCGTAGTAAGAGGAAGCAATATAATAGCATAGATTGTACCCCAGACTAATGTGCCCTCAATGTTTATCGTTTCCATCCCACCTCTAACGATAGTCTCACCAAAAATAGCTCCAATAGTTCCGCTGTATAAGGTGACTAAAAATGCACATAGAAGACTTATAAGCCATAGCCTTTTATTTGATAAACCTTTTTTATTTTGGAAATATCCGCCTAATATTGAAAAAGCAATCGCAAAAGGAATTATTACAGAGAAGTACAACCAACTTTCTCCCCAAAAAGAGGTTATCCCGCCAGCCCAAGCTTGTCCTATTAGCATAAATAACAATGCAGTTACAAATGAAAGCACAACACCAAAAATGAGACCTTTTATCCAAGAAAAATTTTTCACTACCTAATCATCCCCCACTGCTTACTTTTACATTATTCTAACAGAATATGTGAAATATCGAGATTACGCTCAGACTACAATCTTTAAGGGTACAGCACTAGAAGAAACATTTCTTTCACAGGACGACCCCTACTGCTGTATTTGTCATAGTGCTTCGTATAGCAATTTTCTAAGGATAAGCCTTAACAATATAGAATTCAATGAGCATACTAAAGTTTTGTGGGCTATTTTACCTTTTCATGTTTAGACCACCTTGAGTAGTAAAGAAAGATGCCTATTTGCAATAGCAAGAGACATAAAAAAATGTTACTGTACCTAATACTGTTTTGAGAATGATTCAAGGGATTCCATATTTGTAAAAATTGCATATCGACCATTTTACTAAAAATAGCGGCGGCTATGGCGTTAGAGATAAAGTTCAACATTGCTAAAAGACCCATCCCAAGTCCAGCTTCTTGTGCCGAAAGAGTTCTAGATATTGCATTGAATAAGGCAATTGTAATAAAGGTGTGACCTAAGTTTCCAAAAATAAGAAATAACGAAATAAATATAGGCGACGCTCCAACAAACAAAGTTACGAGAAGAAAAAAAGTCACTAACAGGGCTGTACCTATATTAAAAACATAGGCATTTCCTTTTGTATCCGCCAATTTACCACTCTTAAAGCTGAATAAAGCCGTTACAAGTGCAGCAGGTACCATTGTCAAACCAATTAAACCCGGGTCTAAATGATTCACATTAAATAATAACAAGGGGCTGAGAAAGAAAATAGAATAGCCCGTACCATTCGTCAAAAAAGCGATTGCAAGCCCTAAAGTATAACGCTTATTTTTCAAAAGTGTCGGTTGAATGAAGGGGTCTGCCGCCAAATGTATTCTGATGATAAACAAACTAAGCACTACTATACCTATAAGAGCAAACTGCCAAACTTCCTTTGTTATACTCAGCATAACAAGTGCTATGGCAGCAGCGAAAATACCACCTCCTTGCCAGTCGAATCTAGTTCTTTTCTTTTGGTCATCTTCTAAATATTTACGAAAAAAAGGGATTGTGAACAAAAATAAAATTGATATATAAAATAACCATCTCCAACCAAAAACACTTACCGTTAGTGCGGAAACAATCGGCCCCACTACAGAGCCAAGTGCAGTACCTATCGAGGCAATGCCTAAAGCTCTACCGCGTTCTTCCTGACTAAAATAACGAACCGGAATAATCATTGCTATTGCCGGGCTAACAGAGGCGCCTGCTGCTTGGATGAAACGACCAGTCAAGACAAGTGGAAACACCTGTGCGCTTGCGCCAATAATAGAACCAACAGCACATAATATAAAACCAACTGTCACTAGATTTTTTAATTTATAGATATCAGCCAGTTTGCCATATATTACTGTTCCAATAGCAAAGACAAGAATATAAATTGAGGTAATCCAACTTCCCTGTGCTGTAGTCATATGAAACGCTTCGCTTACTTGCGGAATAACAATATTAAAGGCAGTCGCATTCATTACGGAAATAATAAGTGTAAACATTAATGTAATGAGCAGCTTATCCCTATGTCTTTTTAAATGTGTATTCTCCATTGTCATCCCCCTCCCCTAAAGTTGCTAGTATTTTTGATTTATTCTACAATCTTTTATAAATAATAAAAAATACAATTTTACAGATGAACTTATAACATTAAAGTTATTAAGGGGGGCTGAATAAATGGAATTATTACAGCTATATTATTTTCGAAAAGTCGCGCAACTAGAGCATATGACCAAGGCAGCAGAAGAGCTTCATATTGCTCAACCTGCTCTTAGCCAAATGATTGCACGACTTGAAAGTGAATTAGGTGTACAATTATTTGATCGAAAAGGTCGAAAAATACAGCTTAACTCTATTGGGAAACAGTTTCTACAAAGGGTTGATGCCGCTCTTAAAATTTTAGAGGAAGGAAAAAGAGAGGTGGCAGACCGTGCTGGAGTGGGACGGGGAAGTATATACATTGTCGCTTCACAAATCGACCGATTAACGAAGCCAATGAATCGTTTTCTTTCCCTATATCCTGATATAAATTTTCGCATATCACAAGCTTCTATGGATTCAATGTTACAGCTTATTGATGACCCTGATGTAGACTTCCTTTTTACACCAGCCAAAATACAAAGGATAGATGTTACAGCAATTCCTATATTAAGTGAGGTAATTTATTTAGGTGTCCCGCGTGGTCACAGATTTGCCGAACGAGACAGCATTTCTTTAAAAGAGGTAACAGAGGAAAACTTTATTAACTACAGAAAAGGACATCCACTTGAACAAATGAATAAAATACTTTGTCAAAAAGCTGGATTCACGCCCCATGTTGTCTGCGAAGCCGATGATGCTGAATCGATTGCAAGTCTTGTGCGTGCAGGGCTTGGCATCGCCTTTGTTGGTTCCTGCAAAATGGATGATGATCTTGTGAAACTAAAAATAACCGACCCAGTTTGCCGCAGAACTTATGAATTGGTTGAATTAAAAGGACGCTATAGAACAGCAGCAGCTCAGGAATTTTGCACTTTTCTTATTGAGTATTTTTCAAAATCTATTGAAGCATAGAGCATTTTTAGTACATTTCAAAAAGAGTTATAAGAAAAGTCCATTTTGTTTTGACACTGCATTGAAATCAATGCTTTCATCGCTTCCCTTTTATTGAAGGATAACGCTGCTAAAGCCAATGTTCATCCCATTTTTAAAAGAGACGTTATCTGTTTATATGAATCAACATTTTGCGAAACATCATCGCTACTGTCCAAAATGCCGGCTATGCACGGCTTTTTGGACAGCTCCTTTGCATTTTGAGTAGCTTGAATAGCCACCATTTATTTTGTTTGTCCCAAAATCTCTAAATAGCGCTTTTCACGCTTATCGAATGTGACTAATGAAGAAACACCCTCGCTTTTCAATTGCTGTGCATTGTCAAATGTGTACTTCCCTAAATCATCTGGAAAATGCGAATCGGATGAAACAGTAAACTCAACACCGTGCGCTAATAACACTTGTAAAAACTGTGGACCTGGGCACATTTCTTTTACGGGATAGCGATAATACAAGCCTGCATTAATTTCTGTCGCCGTTTTTGTCGTCACAAGTGCCTTAGCAATCCGCTCATATGCCGCACCTAAAAATGCCTCGTCCTGCACCTTATAATTAAACACTTTAAAATTATCTAAATGTGCAACGAAATCGAATAGCTTGGACTTAATCATACTTTCAACCGTCGTAAAAAAACGCTCATAATAACACTGTAATGTCACATCATCCATGCCCTCAAAAACATACGCTGTCTGTGGATTATCGAAGCCCCAACCATCCACAAAATGGACCGAACCAATGACAAAATCCCATGGATATCCTTGTAACAGCCCAGCCAACTCCTCTTCGCCGCCAATAAAATAATCAGCCTCGATGCCTAGCTTTAGCTCTACACCTTGTTCACGCCATTTTGTTTTGGCATGCTGAATTGCTACTACAAATGGCTCTATATTTTCCGTCATAACTCGCTCTAACCAATAACGCTGCAATCCACCATATTCATGCTGCTCATCTAATACCATATGGCGCTCAAAATAAGCACGGGTTTCTTTAAAGCGATATAAATGGTCTACAATGCCAACCTCACGCAAGCCTAATTGCTTTGCTTGCTGTAAATATAAATCGAGCCATTCCTCACTATAGCACCCCTTTTGTAATCGCTCGGATAATACTTGCACTTGGCGCTCTATCGTTTGACGATATCCTCTACCCTCCCCACAAGTCTGTAGTGCTTGTGCAGTACGCTCTAACCAGCGAAACGAGTAGGGCCCCTCCTCCAAATGTACATGATAATCAATCATCCGAATTTCCCTCCATGACATAACGTCCAAATTTCCTCATATGCTTGCCACATTGTTGGACAAGCTTGATCACATATCACCTCTGCACACGCGTCCAACTGACAAATTTGATAAAAGGATTTGCTATTTAGCTTCGTAGCATCTGCTAATATATAGCTTTTTTTACTTTGCTCTAGCATCTTTTTAGAAACTAACGACTCATCTAAATCATAGTCATAAACGATTCCATCACTAATTCCTCCACAAGATAAAAAGGCTTTATCAAAATTCATCTTGCTTAGCATCTCAATAGTCATCGCACCTACTAATGATGATTGCGCCGGATTTGTCATCCCACCAAGCACAATCACCTTCCCTGTCATACGACGTTCTTCAATTGCTAAATTAAATTGGACAGCCGCTGCTATAGAATTTGTCACAACCGTTAAATCATCAACTGCAAGCAAAAAATCTGCAATATGAACAGTCGTTGTGCCTGTATCGACAACAATCGTATCGCCATTTTGAATACGACTAGCTGCCGTACGTGCAATTAGGCGCTTTGCCTCCATTTGCATTTGCAGCTTGCGTAAAAAAGCAGGCTCGTTCCTGACATTCGTATATTTAACAGCGCCTCCATGCACTCTCGTTAATAATTTTTGCTGCTCTAATTCATCAAAATCTCTGCGGATGGTTTCAGGAGCTACTTGCAACGCCTCTGCAATATTAGCAACGATAATTTTCCCTTCTACCTCTAGCTGTTTCACAATATATTCAAGGCGTTCAATTTTTGCGTACGTCATGATAATGCAACCACGTCTTCCTTTGCAACATAGCAAGTATATTTTTGTCCAATCGTTATTTTATGCTCACGCTGATGTAGCTGCTCCATTAAAAACGCGCCTTCACCTTCAAATGTTGTACGAATCACATTCCCACTCATTAATGAGTGCTGCGCTATACCTGTAATCCCTATCTCTCCGTTTTTCTGTTCAAGGTGAATGGCCTCTGGACGAATCGCAAACTTCTCACCTGTCACAGGCAATGCTGTACCGACCATTTTTTCTAATGCTTGGCGCGTAAAAACATTATAATGTCCGATGAAATTCGCTACGAATTCACTTTTTGGCCTTGTATAAATCTCCGTTGGTGTACCGCTCTGTGCAATCTGCCCATTATTCATCACAAAAATACGGTCTGAAATCGCCATCGCCTCTTCTTGGTCATGCGTAACTAAAATCATCGTCATCTCAAGCTGCTGTTGAATATGGCACAAGTCCACCTGAAGCTTTTTGCGAATTTGTGCATCAAGTGCACTTAATGGCTCATCCAGCAGCAGCACTTTGGGACGGACAATTAGCGCACGTGCCAAGGCAACGCGCTGCTGTTGTCCCCCAGACAATTCTTTCGGATAAGAACTGGCTTTTTCCGTTAATCGAACAATTGCTAGCATCTCCTGTACACGATTATCAATTTCCGCTGGAGCAATCTTTTGCATACGTAAACCAAATGCCACATTTTCATAGACTGTCATATTTGGAAATAGCGCATAGGATTGGAACACCATACCGACCTGTCTTTTCTTAGGCTCCACACCCATCATATTTTTCCCATCAATTTCAATAGCACCTGCTGAGGCATCTGTTAAACCTGCCAATATGCGCAAAATTGTACTTTTTCCACAGCCACTGGGCCCTAATAATGTAATAAACTCACCCTTGTTAATTTGCATATCAATTTCTGTTAAAACAGTTATTTCTCCAAATTTCTTATGCAGTTTTTCAATCGTTATATAACTCATACATTTGCAGCACCTTTCGTCTTTTTCGTTACTTTCGCAATAATGAACGTTAATACGCCCATTAACACGATATAAACAAATACAACCGCACTTGCAATATGTCCGCTTGTGCTAAGCTTTTTCATTAAGTAAATTTGTACTGTTTCAAAGCGAGAGCCGACAACAAGATTAATTAATACAAATTCGCCAAACAATACGGAAAACGATAATAAAGCACCTGCAAATAAGCCCGGATAAACAGCAGGTAGCAAAATTTTTGTAAATGCCTGTATTTTAGAAGCGCCGAGTAACTGCGCGGCATCCAACAATTGGCGTGCATCAATATTACGTAAGCTATTGCGCGTACCTTGGTAAATATATGGCAATATACTAATCACATAAGCCCCTAGCACAACTAAAATCATCGATATGCCAAACTTACTGTAAACGCGAATCAACCCGACTGCTAAAATGATACCCGGAAATGAATACACCATTACAACAGCCGCTTGAATCCATTTTTCGTATTTTGGAAAATAGAGCACAATGACAAAAATAGCTGGTACAATTACTAACAGTGCAATAATAACAGCACCGCCTGAAAGTAGCACAGAGCGTCCAAATGCCTGAATAAAGGCTGGGTCTTGGAATAAGGTCTTAATCCACTTCAACGTCAGCCCTTCTGGTAACACTGTTTTATTCCATTTATCCGCAAACGCATAAAGCATCGTCGCCGCAACTGGTAAAACAATATATAAAGCGAACAGAAGGAAAAATAAATCCGCAAAGCTACGTTTTTTCATTATAGTTTCCTCCTCGTTTTCGCAATACTCCACTCACTTAACAGCATCGCCAATACCATTGCCACTGCAAGCAACACTGCAATAGCACTTGCTAATTCCGGCTGAGCGAAAATATCCCCTTTAATTAATGCACCAATGCGAATGGCTACTAAGTTATAACTACTATTCGTCAATGCATAGGCAGAAGCGTACGCCCCCATCGCATTCGCAAAAAGCACACTAAATGTCCCAACAACTCCCGGTAATATAACTGGAAGCCCAATTTTCAGCCAAAATTGAAAAGTCGAAGCACCAAGCAGGGCCGCAGCTTCTTTCCATTGCTGCTGTATCCCATCATAAATCGGATATAGCAGCATTAACGCTAATGGCATTTGGAAATAAATATAAATAAGCAATAATCCAGCCCAGCTATATAGCGAAAAAGATGATAAAATGCCAATTCCCCATTTATCAAACAACAGCGTAAACAATCCACTATTCCCAAGTAACACGATAAAGGCAAAGGCGAGCGGAATACCTGAAAAATTTGAAGTTAAATTCGTTAAAATCAAAATCCGCTCACGCATACGCTCCGAAAAATTCATAATGGCATACATAGCAAACAGCGTCACAACTAATGCGATTACAGCCGACACAACAGATAGCGTAATACTATTTTTAAAGCCCTGTAAAATATAGCTATTCGATAAAATCGTTTCATACTGCTGCAATGTAAACGAACCATTATTTTGAAAGCTCGTAATAAGCATATAAAGCAGCGGTATTAAGAAAAACAAAAATACTAGCACTAAAAAAGGAGACAGCCATAGAAAGGCTTGGCGTTTCGAAATCAAAACCATTCCCTCTTTCTTTTGTATGTATAGGATGGGGCGTCCCGAAAGCAGTACTTTGCCTGCTTTCAGAACGTTTTTGAAAATGAATTCCTTTGTAAACCATCTTTAAAGGAGAGTAACGCTGCATTCGCTTGAATTGAAAATTAAAACAATAAATCTAGCGGCTTTCCTTTTATTAAAGTTAAGGCACCCTTTTCGCCGCCCCAAGGCGCAAGTTTACCAAAACTAGCTTAGATTTATGATTTATTCTACGTTCTCCAATTTTAAGCCCTCAAACCATTCAACAATAATGGAGGCATGCTTTCCGCTGGCTCAATACCAAGCAAGTGACAGCAAAGCGGCGCTACTTGCAATTGTGACACGATACTATCCCGAATACCTGGCTTGACCGCATTTGAAATAACAAACATCGGTACATGTCGGTCTTCATCCGCTGTCCCACCATGATTACCATCACTCGTCATACCGTGATCCGCAGTAACAACCACCTCGTAGCCTTGCGCTAAACATTTAGGAATAAACAATGATAATAAATTATCAGTTGCTAGCACACGATTACGATACTGACTTGATTCTGCTGTATATTTATGCCCATCATCATCCACATTCATTGGATGAATATATAAGAAGTCAGGCTGTTTATGATCAAGCAGCCATGCCGCATCCGCAAATAAATGGCTATCTGGGTAATGATCCTCAAAATAAAACAGACCGTTATTAATCGGGAGCTCTTTATCTAGCTGGATACGGTCCTCCATATGAACAAACGGCGCTCGATTATACAGCTCACTCACCCAATAATACGCAGCAGCAGCTGTTGTTAAGCCATTTGCTTGCGCTACATGGAATAAGCTTGTCTGTGTTGATAAACGCACAATCATATTGCTCACTACCCCGTGCACAAGCGGTGGTGTAGCGGTTAAAATCGTTTCGTACAAAGGTCTTGATAATGCGGGCACTTCCGAACAAACTTTATAGCGCGCAGCCATCTTTTGTTCAACTAAATGATGCATAAAACCCATATGTGAACAAGCCGTATCAAAGCGCAGTGCGTCAACAACAATCAAAACGACTTTGTTATTTTGCATGAATTAACACCTGTTCCTGATATAATTGCGGAATTTGCTTCGTTGTCTCTTCCCATTGCTTTTGATCCTTTATTGTTTTAGTATTTTTATACATTTCGGCTGGTAATAATAATGCTTTTACTTCATCTGATAGTTTTACATTTTCACGAATCGGACGTGCATAGCCCTTTGCTAAATTTTCTTGTCCAGCATCCGATAAAATATATTCACGCGCGAGCATCGCAGCATGTGGATTTTTCGCATATTTATTAATAACCGTTGCATAACCAGATGTTACAGAAGACTCAGCGGGAATTACTATATCAAAGCGGCTTTCATCGATTTGGCTACGATAGCCTAGTGCATTGAAATCCCAAACAATCGCCACTTCGATTTCTCCCTTTTCTAAAGTTGCCACGTTTGGATCGCCACCTTGCAAACGATCCTCCTTCGCTAGCTCAGCAAAGAAATCAATACCTGGCTGAATATTTGATTCATCACCACCAAAAGCCATCGCTGCCGCTAAAATAGCAAAATGCGCTTGGTTCGCCGTTAATGCATCGCCAATACTTACTTTATAATCGCTATTCTTTAAATCTTCCCATGATTTAGGTGGGTTTTTAACATTGTTTTTATCTGTAATGAATGAAATTGTTCCCGTATACCCTACAATCCAGTGCCCCTCATCATCTTTTGCCCACCCCGGAATCTCATCCCAGTAAGATGTTTTGTATGGTAATGTTAAGCCCTTCTCTTTTGCAATCGGTCCGAAAGCAATACCTACATCTCCTATATCAGCTGTAGCATCATCCTTCTCTGCCTCAAACTTCGCTAACTCCTCTGCGCTCGACATATCTGTATCTGTATGCTTAATACCGTACTCAGTACCTAGCTCTTCCCATGTTTCCACCCAGTTTGCCCAAGTATCTGGCATCCCTACAGAATGAACCTCGCCTTCCTCTTTCGCCTTGTTAACAATTTCCTCTAGCGATAAATTACTATCCACTTCTTTATTTGCAGAAGATGAACCATCAGAACAAGCTGCTAACATCGCAATTGCTAAAGCCCCAACCAAGCCTTTTTTCCACCATTTTTGAATCGTCATCGAATTGGACCCTCCATTTGTTTCCCTTTATTTTTATTTGCTTACAATTGATATAGTACGAAACAAACATTAAGCAAGTATGGACGAACTAAAAAGGTTATGTAAAAAGTGTAAAGGGGGGGTAAAGGAGGGCAGATTTTGAAAAAGGAAACCATTCTGGGATATAAACTTCCAGAATGGTTTCCTTTTAAATAAAATTATATTAACTTAAAAATTTATTGTCATTTGCTCAGAGGTTAATTTTTCATTTTTATCTAAGTTTATTATTGTCTTTCCCATCTTCACAACCAAATCTACAACCAAAGCATTGCCCATACAAAAATAGCGCATACGATCTGGCATCATGGCTGTCCAATTATCTGGGAAGCCATTTAAGCGTTCACATTCTACAGGCGTTAAAAATCGTTTTCTATTATCTACTTCAATAATATGTGTACTGCGATTCACAGAGCCCTCACTCGTTAGCATCGTGCGTCCAGGTCTATCTAATTCATCCGTTGGTGACATGCCGCCTTCTGAAAAAATATACTTGTGTCCATCTGCTGATGTACGTTCGATTTTTTTAGGCCCACGCAAATAAGCAAACTTTTCTATTTGTGCCCCAGTTAAATAAAATCGTTCATCAACCATTGATTCATCATTTAAAATATCCTTCAATGCTGTGGAAGTTGGATTTTTCGCCTCTGTTTGGGCTGTGAATACTTCACCATCTCTCATAATACCTGATGTATGAAAACCAAATGCAAAGCTATCCGAGATTTCTAAAATATCTTTCGGTAATGTACATGTGGCTATTCTATCTTTGTATGGTTCATCTTGAACTGGGAATGTTTTCGCAAAAAAACCTTCTTTAAAAACGATATCATTTCCAGTTAGTTCAATTTGCTCTTCCGCAAAGTCTAATTGATTTTTATAAGCAAAAATAAATACTCGCCTACGTTTTTGTGCAGCACCATATTCGGCAGCATTCACTACACGCCACTCGACATTGTATTGCAAATCACGAAATGTCGCTAACATTACTGCAAAATCCCGACCTCTTTGCTTAGATGGGGATTTTAGGAGACGATCTACATTTTCAAGTAAAACGTATTTAGGATGTGAATGCTCAATTACTCGCTTAATTTCCCAAAACAGCACTCCCTTTTTGCCTTGTAAGCCCTTTTCCCCAGATAATGAGCGAGCTACCGAATAATCTTGACAAGGGAATCCCCCTACTAATAAATCTATATTTAATTTGCTAAATAGTTCATTTGGAACTGTAGCTATATCGACATTACTTGGCTCTCCACCAAAATTCTTTTTATAGCAATCAAATGCTTCTTGCGCTTTACGTGATGGCTCCCACTGGTTTGCCCAAACGGTTTTAAATACTTTTGCGTCCGCTTTTTCTAAACCTAATCGAAATCCCCCCACGCCCGCAAACAACTCGACAACATTTAGAGTATCTCTCATAAGCGAACATCCTTTCTGCAAGAGTTAATTATAACCCATTATAATTCATTTTCGCAAAAGGATCAACTTTTTTAGTTACTCTACTATTTCCTCAAACATAATGCTTTTCGTGTTTATATCCTATTCACATTCGATTAACCCCAGCTTTCTCCATTAGGGAATCAAAACTATCTAATGTAAAAATATAACTAGCCACATGGTCACCGTATTTCTTTTAAAATTCCTGCTATATATTCAGCATTTAACCAATAACACTGCTTTGTAATCCATTGTCCGTCTGGCAATTCTGTTTTATCAGCCGCATTTCTTCCTTTCGGTCGAACATGAAGTACACCATTAAATTTAGTATTTGGTAAGTTATTCTTGATGCCTCGCTTCGTCTCCTCAAGCTGAATACCTTCATTTACAACTTTGCGGATTTCTGTCCAATACCCCCACAATTCACGCTCAATTGTTTCTAGCGGCATATGCCAAAGCTTTATCCCTTTAAAAATAAGTTCATCCCATTCATTAAATTGAAACACAACAAAAAGCAACTGCGTTTCTAAAAAATAATTTCTAATATAGCTCTCTTCCCAGTTCTCCTCGACAATTTCTTTAAAATTAATATTGACAAATGACATATGTTCTTTAGGTATAGCGTTTTGCTTCAAACGTACCGTTTTGAATTGAATATTAGCTTTTGCAAATTCAGCAATTTTATCAAGCTTTGTTCCTTCTACACCTAATAAGGAGCTAATTAATTTAGGTATAAACGCTTTATTTTGGGAATCAAAAGGAACAGCTAATCGAGTTGCCATCTCCTTTTGAGTTAAACCAATATACGGAGCAAAACGTTCGTGTAAAAGCTCCTCAATCGTTTTTTCTATTAACTCCTGTTTAGATGCAAAGTAAATTAATTTTTCTTTTGTAATATGTTCTCTCATAATTGAAGTCATATAAGATTGTTTTAAGGAAAATGCACGTTGGGGAGCTAATATATTAGAATATGGCTGTTGGCGTACAGATGATTTATTTGCTCCTTTCGTACAAGCTCCTAGGTACTGCGTATCTCCCTCAGACAATAAATGTGCCTCACCCGATTGAATTTTACGAATGATATACGCCCAATCCTTTTTAATAATAATTAAATCTTCCTCGGGATACTCATATAATATTGTTTCAATAATACGAAATTCACCATGCTCCAACTCAGTTTGCCATTCATAGAACATTAGCAATAGCTTACGATTTTTATTCCAAAAACTAGATGTTTCGAACTGCTCATGAACTTCTTCCATATAATTAATGATATTAAGTACGAGTCTCTCTTTGGCAGATATTGTTCCATTTTTATTTTTCTTAAATGCCGTCACTTTTAATTCAATACCTAAATTTTTAAAATCAGGCTCCGTATTGCTATTTATCTCATAACCAAAATGGCTTTCCTCGATAATATGACCAAAGCCCCCCTTTTGTCCTTTCCCTAATCGATTATTTTGATCAATTTCGTTAAATGTTTTTCCAATTGCTTCTTTCGCTTTTTTCATTAATTCAGTTTCAGTTTTATATAGCATCTAATCACCTCATTGGAAAATTTTATAAGTATATATAGCATACTTTATATAATGAAAAAGTTCCAAATAACCTATCATTACGAAAAATTAAAATTTAGGTATTTGTATACTGAGAAATTCCTCCAACAAAAGCAACAATCAGTACATCAAATCCTGCTCTTCACACACCGCATAAATAAAAGCACCAGAAAAACAAGTTTCCACTTGGATTTCTGGTGCTTTATTTTAATTTATACATCACTTGGATGTGTTTGTTTATATAGCAATTCTAGTCGTTTGGATAGCTTGCTGTAGGCAGTTTTCCAGGCTTTTCGTTTCTGTTCATCGCCATTTGCTGGTACATATAGTGCGTGTACATCTGCAACCTTTTTCAAGTCACTTTCTGCTTCTGTTAGCTTTTTGTAGTTTTTGATTGTTTTTTTGTCGCTGGCGTTTAAGCTATCGTAAATTGTGCGTAGCTCTTTTACTTTAGTCTCTAGATTGGCGATGTATTCGCCTTTGATAAGTAGCCCATCAATTGATTCGATTAATGTAACTACGACCTCGGAGGATTGGAGCTCTTTTTCCTTGGTAATGATTGCTTGTCGAATTGCTGGACTCACTAGACTTGCTTGCTTCGTTGTGAGCTTTGAAAAAGCTTTAATGACAGTGCTCGGATTCGAAGCAAATGATTTTTCGTATTGTGCTATAAATGTTGTTGCTTTTTTAGCATCCGATACAGCTGCTTTTAAAATCGGATAGTTGGTTACTGTTTTTTTATCAGCAGCGCTTAATTTATTGTATTGTGTCGATAATTCATTGATTTTTTCAACTGATATGACATACATATCGTTTACTATTATTGCGGCAATGTCATTATTTAATTGCGCCAAGTTTGGTGCATTTTTATCAACTAAGCGATTTGCTAATAGGTCCTCATATTGCTGTTTTGCTAAATATTGTTGGTTAGCAGGGAGCTTGTCATATGCTTTTTGAACT
Organism: Metasolibacillus sp. FSL K6-0083; assembly: GCF_038630865.1. Lineage (NCBI taxonomy): Bacteria > Bacillati > Bacillota > Bacilli > Caryophanales > Caryophanaceae > Metasolibacillus > Metasolibacillus sp. FSL K6-0083. The sequence goes on from NZ_CP152046.1 coordinate 2,095,136, forward strand.
GACTCGATTTTTTTAGACTGCTTTTTCACGTCAGTTTCTTCTCTTGCAGCCTGCACCTTTTTGTGGAATGATTTGGCACCCGAAAGGTCCTTGCTAGCAGCCGTTAAAATAGAATAGTTTGTCACATACTTACGCGCACTTGAGGATAAGTTTTTATAAATCGTTGATGCTGAATTCACCGCATCTTCAAATGTTGCAAATGTGTAATTTTTAATATTTGCAAGCTTATCAATATCAGAAACGAGCTTGTCAGCTGCAGCCTTATCGGTAGGCTCTTGTTTACCTGGGTCAACAGATGCTGTTGGAGCATTTTTCAAAAATTCATCGGCATTATATACAAGTGATTGCTGTAAGCTTGTTAATTTATTATATGCCTTTAATGCACTCGTATAAGTCGATTGGAGCTTATTACTCGCCACACCTTTTGTTTCTGAAAGCTTTTGGTAGGCATCAATGCTTTGAATCACTTTCAGTGCTGTTTTCAAATCCTTTTGCAGCGTTACTAGCTGACTGTATCCGATAATTTGTGTAGTCGAATTTTTCGTTAATCCTTTATATTCAGCAACAAGGCGGTCAACATTGTTAACATGACTTTGCCACGAAGTGCTTGAAGGATTTATTAGATAACGGCTACCAAGGTTTCCTACATAGTCTGCAATTTCACTATTTAATTGTGCAATTTGCTGCTCCTCTGCGCTTTCTGCATGCCATAATAAAGCCATCCATTCGTCTGTTACTAACTGTGCTTGCCTATATGTTAGCTTCTCATAGGCTGTGCGAATTGATTTTGCAGTCGTTACTTGCTTATTTGGCGTATCCTTTAATGATAATTTATCGAATGACTTTATAAATTGCTGCACTTTTTTAATATCTTGCTTTGCGTCTTGTAAAATGGCTTGGTTACGCACAGCAGCCTGTGCGTTTTGTGATAATGCAGCAATATCTTTATCAAGGGTATCAATCATCGCTTGCAAGTTCGTAACATCTGCCGCATTGTACTTTACGTAAGATGCTTCGTATACTAATAAGGCTTGGATTGCTTCATTAATTTTTCTTACTTCTTTAAATTCCTCGTTTGTACGGTTATCGAGTAAGTTTTTAATATCTGTATATAGAGCTTCTTGTGGATCAAGGCTTCGCTGTAATAAATCTAACTTATTGTAAGCTTCCTCAATATCTTGTATATATTTCGCCTTGTCTTTTTCTTCAATTTCATCTACTTTATTTACTTTTTCATATAGCTTCTCAATCGTCTCTACATCTGCTAATGCGCGTTTTAGCGCCGAATAGTTTGTTATATTCTCTTTTGCGGCTGCTGATAACGCTTGATATTTACTCTCTAAAGAAGTTACATCCGCTTTGAATGATGAAAGTGATGTAAAATTATATTTATAATCATTAACAAAAATCTCTTGGATTTCAGCAATCATTGAATCTACGGATCCATTGGAAATCGTTAGTGTGTTTGAAATATCAGACTCGATAACAGCGCTTCCTACCTTCGCCTTTACCCTCACGATAAGATGCTGTACATCTTTATCAAGTGCATCTTTTGCAATTGTATAGGTGCTGTTTGTTGCGCCATCAATAATCGTAAATGATTCTCCAACCTTGTAAAACCATTGATAGCTGTATGTAATTTGCCCGCTTTCAAGCTTTGCTCCCATAGCATCTGTTACACTTGCCCCTGAAGCTTTTATCGTTTCGCCCGGTACAGCGTAATCATTTAGCCTCGGTGCTGTAATCTCTAGCTGCAGCTCATTAATTTTGACAGGCTCGCTTTTATATTTAATCCCCTCTGTTGTCGTCGCCTCTACAAAAATAGAGCGTCCAGCCGCCTCTACTGGTACTTTTAGTGCCGCTGTTGTGGCACCGATTATCGGCTTATATGTAGAGCCGCTTGAATTTTCACCAACTACACTTTCTGCATAATACCATTGGTAGCCCTTAACAATCGATTTGGCAGGTAGGTTTTCAATTGTCGCCTTCAATGTTGCATTAACAATTTTATCTCCTGTAAGCGATACAGTTTGTATTTCTTCACCGTATGCAATAGTAGGTGCTATCATCACGATAGGCACTGCCCCCAAAGTAAAAAATAGTTTTTTATTCATTTTCCAACCTCCTCTACTTCATCATCTATATCGGGTAAATTCCTTTGCACTTTAATATTTTTCTAAAAAATAGGAATTTGAACACTCTTCACAACCTGCTTGATTGTCCCATAGCTTGGCGTTAATCCCCCGCATTAATAGCGGAAACTAACTCTAATCGATTCGCCCCATAGGCCTCAGTAATTTTTGCATCCTCTTCATTTAATACAATTGCTTCAATTTTACTCATTATTCCACCCCCCTTTTCATCACTTTAGCGTAGTTGCTATGTGAAAACAGAATTTGAAGGGGACGTTAAAATAGTAAGAGGGTTCTTGAAGAACAGCAAAAACACTGAATTTGCAGCTTTTTTTTGAATTTAAAATAAGCGTAAAGTGTATTTTTGACTGATGAGGAAAGCTTGGCTTTTGAGATAGCTTCAAAAGTAGTAACTATAGCATCGTTCAACACAATCATTCCATCCGCCCCTTTCTTAATCGGTTGTAAAATCCTAAAATACAGCTTTTTATATGCTAATTTTCAACACAAAAAAGGCGTCCGAAAGCTATTTTGGGACGCTTTTTTGTAATCGCGTATTGTACAAATTGGTTTTAGTGAATATTTAGTCTGTAAACGAAGGAGTTGTCCGAAAAGTCCATTTTGTTTTGACATCGCATTGAAATCAATGTATTCATCGCTTCACTTTTACTGAAGGAGTACACTGCTAAAGCCAATGTTCATCACAATTTTAAAAGAGGAATTTTCTGTTTATATGAATTATGAAACATCATCGCTACTGTCCAAAATGCCGGCTATGCACGGCTTTTTGGACAGCCTCCTTTATTGCTTAATTAGGGTGTATCTACCGGCTCCTTGCATAAGCCTTTGCTCATTTCACAATATTGAACGAAAACGCGTGCAAGCTCGCGAAGGCGATTGTGCACATCGTTATCAATAATATTATTGTCTGCATCAAAATGGTCTGCGTGTGTATAAACATAGTTCGGTGTCACTAGACATCGGAAATAATCTAAAATTGGCTTGAGCTGATTTTCGATTACTAAATGATGCTGATATGTGCCACCGTTAGCAATCATTGCGACTGGCTTGTAGCGCATTGCTTTTGGACTAATCATATCAAAAGCATTTTTCAATACGCCAGGGATAGATGCTTGGAAAATTGGAGATGCGATAACATAGCCATCTGCTTCCTCAAATTTCTTAATCATCATTTGCATATCCTCATTTAGAGGGCTACCATCTAAAATTTGGTGCTTTAAGTCTGAGAAATACAACAGCTCTAGCTTTAAGTCTTTGTTATATTCCTGAATATATTTTTCAACTTGTTGCAGAACGGCGCCTGTTTTGCGACCAAAGACTGTACCGTCAACGAGTAAAATTTTCATTTTCCAACCTCCGCTATTCCTTGTTAACAAATCGGTATTTACTACGTCACCTATTGTAGCAGATGCAAACGTTGTCGAACAGGGTACTGATTTGGAAAAACATAATTTCAGTCTTTTGGCGTATCCTGCTTCACCTTGTATTTTTCCATTTTAGATTTGTCGAATGTAAGCTCCTCATTTAATGGTTCTAGCTCATTCGATTTAAGCTTGTCCCAATTGAACACATCCTCACGCTTTATTTCTAGTTCCTTCTCTGGTTCAGGCATCACCATTTGTGCAAGCTCATTTGATGGGTAGATTGCTACTTTCGATTTTTTGCCCTGTAGTGCAATAACCATCATGGCAAGTGCTACTTGCTTTGCCGCAATAGAGCGATACTTCTTTAGAGGACCTATTAATATTGGATTTAGCACTGCTAATGCAGCTTCCCCTATTTTTTCACCTAGGCGAAACTCTGAGCGATTGCCTACTAACAGTGATGGACGGATAATTGAAAGTTGAGGTAACTCAATCTCTATTAGCTCTTTTTCCATTTTGCCCTTCACTCGATTATAGTATGCAAAGGATTTTTCATTCGCGCCCATTGCTGATATGACAAGCATATGTTGGATGCCACGATTTTTTGCAAGTGCTGCAATTTGTACAGGGTATTCAACATCAATCTTCTCAAATACTTCACGCGAGCCAGCTTTTTTTATCGTTGTGCCTAAGCAGCAAAAGATTTCATGCGCAAATTCCATATCACTTTCCGCAAGCTCTTCAAATGCGCGTACTTTCACAACTAATTTGGGGTGCGAGTAGTCTAACGCTCTACGCGCAATAACTGTCACCGCTACATATTCATCACTTTCACATAATTGTTTTACAAGCTCTGAGCCGACTAGTCCTGTCGCACCTACAACGATAGCTGAGCGCATCCCCATAAGTTCTCCCCCTCTTTTTCTCCTATTCTTTTAATTTTCACACATACTTCAGGAAATTTCACCATATTTTATGTAGAAACGAGAAAGGATGGATAAGCTATGCAAAATGAACAACAAAAAAACATCGCCTTCATTTTAGAATATAGTGAGTGGAAAGGCTATTACCCATTTGAACGAGTAGCTATTATGCATGACTTGCTAGCAGCAGAGCATATTTCGATTTTTCTAAAGGGCAATGAAAGTCATCTTTTAGAGCTGTTAAATAGCTCCCCTACCATTTTTAAAAATTATAATGAGCTTGCAAATAAACTAGCACAGCAGCATTTTGATTTAATTATTTATGATGGCAATGATTCTACTGTAGAGCAGGTGCAGTTGCTCAAAGCTCATTGCCATACGCTTGTGCATTTTGATGATCGTGGCGAAGGAGCAGAGCTTGCTGACTGCCATATCGTTGCGTTGCGCGAGGAAACACAGGAGATGATTCCAGCCAATATGCTAGTTGGCAACTTTGCCTTTGCGACACCGAGTGAGCTATTACAAATCTCCTTTGAGGACAAGCTAAAAAATGACTTACCACATATCGTCATTGCATTTGAGGATGGCGATGAGAACAATTTGACTTATCGCACACTACGCCATTTAACACAGCTACACATTCCACTAAAAATTTCTGTCGCTATCGATGAAAACTACCGTCATTCCGTAGAAGATTTACAAATGATGGTACTGAGCCGTCGCCACACTTCCATTCACCAACATCCAAACGCACTTTTATCGCTGCTTCCTACTGCGGATATTGTTGTTTGCAACGCTAATTACACACCTTATAAAGTTGCCACAATTGGCATTCCATGCATTACAGCGGCACAAAATGAACGCGAGCTATCGAATAACTTAAATCGCGAGCATAATGGCTTCGTTCATTTAGGTCTTGGACGCAAAATGAAGCAATCAACAATCCAAAACGCAGTGATGGAATTTGTCTTACATGAGGCACGATGTGAACGTGCAATTTATAAGCAGCGCACACTCGATTTACGCACAAGTAATGAAGCATTAAAGCAGCTTCTACTCGATTTAGCATACGCACGTCATGAAATTATCCACATTTGAGTATAGTGCTTTTTCTATGCTATAATTTACGATAGCAAATATTGAAGGTAGGTTAATATCCATGCTAACAAAAGCTCAAATACAGCAACAAATTGCCGAACTAAAAATGGATTATGTTAATTTACAAGGTGATATGGAGAAGCTTGAATCATTAGGTCATGAGGATTCCGTTAAACAAGCATTAACACGTCTAGAAAATATGGAAGCACGACTTGCAGAATTGAATAAGCAGCTCGCGGCGTTATAAAACCCGCGAGTTTTTTTCTTCATTCATATTATTAAAACTCACATTAACTATCGGGGGAAACGATATGGCAATACTAACAGTTGAAAACTTAGGTCATTCATTTGGTGACCGCACACTTTTTAAAGATGTATCATTCCGCATCGTAGAGGGCGACCACATTGGTCTTGTCGGTGCAAATGGTGTAGGTAAATCTACATTAATGGGCATCATTACAGGTCAGCAAATTCATGATACAGGAAAAGTAGAATGGTTGCCTGGCACACACTATGGCTACTTAGACCAGCATGCCGTATTAACGGCTGGACGCACAATGCGCGATGTACTGCAGGATGCTTTTTTACCACTTTATAAAAAAGAAGAAGAACTCAACGAAATCGCAGCTAAAATGGGCGAGGCTACGCCTGAGGAGCTAGAAAAATTATTAGAAGACATGGCAGAGGTCCAAGATGCGCTTGATGCAGGTGATTTTTATACATTAGATATGAAAGTGGAAGAGGTAGCTCGCGGACTTGGTCTAGATGCAATCGGCTTAGAGCGTGATGTTGCTGCACTTTCTGGTGGTCAACGCACAAAGGTGTTACTAGCAAAGCTACTTTTAGAAAAACCAAAAGTATTATTGCTAGACGAGCCGACAAACTATTTGGATGAAGAACATGTTTCTTGGCTGAAAAACTATTTAAAGAGCTATCCATATGCCTTTTTATTAATTTCACATGATACAGAGTTTATGAACGAGGTTGTCGATGTTATTTTCCATTTAGAATTTTCAAAAATGAATCGCTATACAGCAACCTATGAGAAGTTTTTAGAGCTTGCTGAAATTAATAAGCGGCAGCATATTGAAGCGTATGAAAAGCAGCAAGAATTCATTAAAAAACAAGAGGATTTTATCGCGAAAAACAAGGCACGCTACTCAACAACTGGTCGTGCAAAATCGCGTGCCAAGCAGCTTGATCGCCTTGAGCGCATTGACCGTCCTGAAACGGCAGTGAAGCCGGAATTCGGCTTTAAGGAGGCACGTTCCTCTAGCCGTTATGTAGTAGAAGCAGAAAGCTTACTAATCGGCTATGACAAGCCGTTACTACCGCCACTCACATTCCAGATTGAGCGTGGGGAAAAAATCGCGCTTGTTGGAATGAACGGTGTCGGAAAATCTACTCTATTAAAAACGATGCTAGGTAAAATTAATCCACTTGGCGGTAAAGTTATTCGTGGTGACTATTTATACCCTTCCTACTTTGAGCAGGAGGTAAAGGCTGAAAAAATAACACCCATTGACGATGTGTGGAATGCCTTTCCATCAATGGAGCAAGCACAAGTACGTGCAGCCCTTGCCCGCGCAGGCTTAAAAACAGAGCATATTACACGCCCACTTAACTCATTATCAGGGGGCGAGCAAGCAAAGGTTCGCCTTTGCAAGCTGATGATGAACGAAGCCAACTGGTTAATCTTTGACGAGCCAACGAATCATTTAGATGTAGATGCTAAAGAGGAATTAAAGCGTGCAATGAAGGAATTCAAAGGCACAATCGTTCTCGTATCACATGAGCCAGATTTTTATGAAGGTCTTGCCACAAAAGTTTGGAATGTACAGGACTGGTTTACAACAGGCCGTACAATTGAATTAGAAGAAGAATAAGACAAGCTAAGGCGTCCGAAAAGCAATGCCTTTCGGACGTTTCGTTTTTTATTAAAAAGCTGTAAACAGTGAATCTAGCACCATGCTTTTGAATTTATATTGAACTATATTGATAAACGCCTCTACACATCCCCTTTTCCCATATCCTCTCTTATTTTTTTCATATTCTATGAAACTTTTTTATCTTTTTGACGTATATATTAGTAACAAAGCGGGTATACATTAATTAGGTAATCAAAGGCATATATTCTACCATTGCGGAATATACAAATAAACAGCCGCTTTTCTCAAAATTTTTCCTTGCTTACTCGGGGAGAATTTGAATAAAAGTTAGCTGTGACGTAATTTAAAAAAATAAAAAAAATTATTGCATTACAATTAACTTAGTTGTAAGATATAAATATAAGTAATTACCTTACAAGTAAGTTACCAATGTAAAGGAAGAGAGGAATTCATTATGTCAGTAACAATTTACACGCAATCAAGCTGTTCCTCATCACGAAAAGCACTTAAATGGTTAAACGAAAACAATATTTCATATAATGAGAAACGCATCACTTCTCAGCCGCTAACATTAGCTGAGTTTAAAAATATTTTAAGTATGACTGAAGATGGAACAGATGAAATTATTGCAACAAACTCGAACGATTTCAAAAATCTTGATATTGATATCGAGCAACTTTCAATTCAGGAGCTCTATGCATTAATTCAAAAATACCCACGTATGCTGCGTAGTCCTATTTTACTCGATGAAAAACGCATTCAAGTTGGTTATAATGAAATGGATATTCGTCGCTTCATCCCACGTAAAGTACGTGCGTTTGAGCTGAATGCTTTGCAAAAATTGGCGGTTGAATAAGTCGCCTTTTTTTGTATGAAAGAAAATTTGGAGATGACAAACATGGGTGACTATAAACATGAGCATTTAACACCACTTTTCGAAGCAGTAGCTGCCTTAGAACGTAGAATTGCAAATGAATGGAATAGCTTAAATGAACTTGGCTTTTCCAAATCACATATTTTAATTTTAGATTTTTTAGCAAATGAAGGGCCAAAGCGCCCCTCTGCTATTGCCGAGCATTTAAAAGTAACAACAGGTGGCGTTACCGTATTAACAACAAAGCTTTTAAAATCTGGCTTTATCGAAAAAGCACAAAACGAAAACGATCGCCGCGCCTCGCAAATTACGATTACAGCATCTGGCAGAGATGTATTAAATCAATCGCGCGAACAAGTAAACACCTTAATCCATCAGCTTTTCGGCATGCTATCAGAGGAAGAAATCGAAAGCTTACGCCGTATCTTTATCAAATGCGCAAATTTTAAATAACAAAGCGTCCAAAATGCCGCGCCATTGCCGGCTTTTTGGACGCTTTTGTGTGCTGCTATCTCACAGCAACGTGCTCTATTTGATTGAATCGCCTCATTTATTCCACATTTTTCAGGATTTATTCCATGTTTTCCAGAGTTTATTCCATGTTTTTTCGAATTTATTCCACGTTCGTCTCAAAACCCAAGTTAAAAAATCGCCCTACCCTTTAAGCAGGTAGGACGACATCTACTAGTTTATGATCTGCTAATAGCATTTCTTTTAAGCGTGCTTTCGCGCGGAATAGGCGCGATTTAACAGTACCAATGGATACCTTCATTAATGCCGAGATTTCAGCTAATGAATATTGGTCTACATAGAAATACCATAATGTTTTTTGATAAATAGCATCAAGCTCGTGCATTTTCTCTTGCACAATCTTTGTGATTTCCACTTTCTCGACTTGCTCCTCTGTTGAAACCTCATTATTGGGAACCAAATCTAAAATCGGAACGTCTAATTGTTCAGGTTGGTTCATCATATACTTACTACGTCTTACATTTTTGCGATAGCGGTCGCGGAATGTATTCATTGTAATTGTTGTTAGCCATGCTTTGACATGGTCAACTTGTTCAATCGTTGCTTCATAGCGTACTACCTTTACCCATACTTCTTGCATTAAATCTTCCGCCTCTATTGTGTTGCGTGTAAGCTTTAAGCAAAGATGGTATATATAGCGATTATATTCGTCATAAACTTTCGTTAACATTTCATTCATTAGTTATTGCCTCCGTTCATTCTGCTTCATTAACCTCATTTTCGCAAAAATGTTCCTTACGCTCTATCGGATTTACTTTCAATTTCCTTACAATCATGTAAGCTTCCATGTCACCTACAAATTATGTATGCCTTCTTCGTCAAGTTATACCTCTATTCAAAAATCCTTATACCCTTTTTTTAAAATTTTATTCCTTCAAAGGAGGAATTTGCGTCCATTTCATTGAATATATATTCAATGAAAATAAATTTAATAAAGAGGTTATCAATATGAACACTAGACAACAACAAAAAGAACAAAGACGGCAGCTTATTTTACAAACAGCCTTAGATTTATTTATTCGTAAAGGCTATGGAGAAACAAAAATCGCTGATATTGCCAAAGCCGCCAATATGAGTATGGGATTGCTCTTCTATTATTTCGAATCAAAAGAAAAATTATATGAAGCTTTAATTCGGATTGGAAGTGAGAAATTGAAAATGGAGCTACATGCCGCAGCGGTATCTCCATTAAGAACTTTTCAATATGTTGCTGAGGACATTTTCCAAACAATTAGCGCTAACCCTTTTGCAGCTAAAATGTTTGTCTTAATGGAAAACGCGCAGCATTTAGATTCTTTGCCATCAGACATCAAAGAAATGCTGGCTGAAGCAGATAAATTAATTACCAAAAGTATTTCACTTATTGAGGAAGGTCAACGTTTAAATGAAATAAAGGATGGTAACCCACAAGCGCTAGCTATCGCCTTTTGGAATTCCTTACAAGGCATAGCACAGCATATTGCCTTACATCCCAACGCCCCTTGTCCTGATGCAGAGTGGATTATCGATATTATTAGGAGGTAAAAAAAATGCAAACGAAAAGAAATATCATTATTTTTGTTGTAATTGCTTTACTATGCGGCTGGCTCGGTGTGATAATTGACCATTTTATACCTGAGCAACCTAATGGCAACACACTTGGAATGGGTATTTGGCTAATTTTACCTTTGCTTACTACGATTTTTTTACGAGCATTTGCAGGTGATGGCTGGAGAGATATGGGGCTTGCACTAAATTTAAAAGGTAATGCGAAATGGTATCTTGTAGCATTTCTAATTTACCCCATTACAACATTTCTTTTATTATCATTTGGCTATCTAACTGGATGGATGGATTTTTCCAATTTCAATTTTCAAGCTATTAGTTCTGCTTTCGTTAGTGTATTTTTCATTCAATTTATAAAAAATATTTTTGAGGAATCTGTTTGGAGAGGTTATTTAACGAGTAAACTGCTTCAATTTAAACTAAATGATTTCTGGCTTTATGTTACAGTTGGAGTCGTTTGGGGGGCATGGCATATCCCTTACTTCCTTGTATTTTTATCAGATAGTGATATTGCGAGTGTACTCCCCGTTAATCGGTTGGTCTTTACCATTATCGGTATTGTAACAATGATTGTCTGGACAATTATGTATACAGAAATTTATTTAATAACACGAAGTATTTGGCCACTTGTTCTTATGCATGCCACAGAGGATGCCCTAATTAATCCATTGATGCTAGACGGTTACATTTCAATTGCACAGAACAAGGAATTTTTCGTCTCACCAACAGCAGGGATTGTGACGACATTATTGTACTTAGCAATTGGTTTAGCTTTACGGAAGATAAGAAAAAGATATATCCCTTCATTACGCTGATATATTAATACTTTCTAGCCTCCTTATGCTATACTATTTCCATTTCTCGACTTTGCAAACAGGGGCATGAAATGGCTTAGGAAGCTTTATGTATCAAGGGTTTAAGATGTTTCTAATATTATGTTTATTATGCATTTCTGGGCATGGAATAGCTTTTAATTGGGGCTAATAGAGGTTGGTGATGTGTAGAAATGTTTGAATTATAACAACTTGAGGCAATCTAATTCAATCTTTTTATATGAAAGCACTCACATTAGCTATTGTGGACGTCTTAATGGCTTGTTTAATAATCTGTATATATTAAGTTTTAAAAATGGGAATGTGTTTTTCAACGAAAAAATCTTTCATTTTGCAAAACACAAGCGCCTGGACTCATTGTACACACTAGACTTAGGCTCACAATATACAAGTGCAGGTGCCTTAAAATAACTGAAAAAGTATGGAATGACTCCTTCGTTTAGCCGTAAAGGTTGTCCCTATGATAATGCATGCATCGAATCGTTTCACGCAACATTGAAAAAAGAAGAAGTGTACAGAACGCGCTATGACAGCTTCGAAACGGCACGTACCGCTTTATTCAAATACATCGAAGGTTGGTATAATCGCAAGCGCATTCACGGTAGCGTCGACTATTTCACACTCGATAAATACGAAAGAATGTGCCGAGCAGCAGCGTAAAAAAAACTAGGGTACAAAGAAATCTACCCCAACACATTTTTGGCGCGCAACTTACATGCATTTTCCGCTCTACATCCCGAGTAGGCGGTCAAAGGCTCTTTTCACTTTGACGGGTTACTAGGCATGTGGAACACTCCCAAATGGATGTTGCGCGACAAAAAAATTAAGTTGAGGGTGTTGACGTAGATCCAAGGTTCTTAGTGTTTATATGCGTTATTTGGATATGGGTTTTTCCAGGGACCAAAATACTCAATTTACATATGCAAAATAGTCAGCTAACTGAATAATCTTCCACCTAGTTGGCTACTCGTCATACGTATCGCAAAGGTACGCTAAGTCGTACATTTCGGGCTTACATTTAAATAATGATAAACAATATCCTTTTGATATGTTAATTCTTCTATCCAGTTTTCTTCTATATTTGATTTAATTATTTTATTTATAGGTACTTTAAAAAAGTTATCTATTATTTCCTTATCATGGTATAAATTTACACTATTGAATTTGGTATAAAAGTAAGGAACATCACATTTCAATAAAGAGCTTATTTCATATTCTACTATTCTGTTTAACTTATTATCTTCAAGTATAATTCTTAAAAACTCTTTACATTTATTAAAATCTCTATAAAGTATGGGATTCATCATTATATTTATTAAATTTTGATAAAATGAAGTATTTCTAGGAATAAATCTAGAAATGCAATTTCTATATTTATATATCAATTCATTAATTTCAACTTTTTTATTTTGAATAAACATTAAGCCTTTCTCATATCCATCAAAAAAAGATTCTAAGTTTTCATCTATAATAAATAAAGGATTAATTTCTTTTTTTAGTAGTCTGTCATTTAATTTCATTTCATTTTTATTTAGTAACCTATTAATAGTCCTAGCTTTATAAATTAGATTATTCCTACTATATGATTCAATTAATAAACTTTTTAAAATATATTTAGAGTCTATTTTTTCTTTATTTTCATATATAGTATTATTGTGAGCTAATGTTTCAAAATCAATAACTACTGGATAACTTGCATATATTAAGATATTATCTTCATGAATGTCAGAAGTATTTAAAACTTGAAAAAGTGCCGTGAGAACTCCTAACTTTGATGCAAAATGGTCTTTGTTTAAAGATGCTTGCTTTTGCGTATCAATATATTCAACCCAACCATATTTATAACAATCTATTGTTCTCGGATAAATATTTATGTAGCGTTCCTCTTTCAGGGTACTATTTAAAAGAATAATTAAATTTTCAAATATTCTATCAGATTTCAATGAACGAGGCTTGAATACCAATTTTTTAGATAAAGTCTCTAAGATAGCAACCCGTTCTCCATTATTATGCTTATCCCCAACTAATTTAATTGTTTTAATTGCTAGTGATTCTTCATCTATGAATTTTTTATTAATAAGCATCGGAATATCTTTTATATATATTTTTATTATTTTTTTTAAACATGAAATAGATTGTTCAACTATATTATCTATTATCAATATTAAATTTATATATTTATCCATAAAAGAAGACATATCATTTATATTATTTATTTTTGGGTTTATATTATCATGTACTTTTGAAATATCCATCGAAAATTCATAGCTTAAAGTCTTTCTTGAAATTTGAATAATTTCTTCATTGAGATAAAAGCAACTGTCTTCAACAAAGTTTTTCATTGATTCAAAATGAACAATTATTTTTTCGTTCGTTATAAAGTTAATCATTACTTCTCGATAATATCTTATAAAATATATAGTATAATTTTCAGTGTTGCTCTTATTATGTTTTGTATAAATGTATGGTGTTTTATTATTTATATATTTCTTCTTTACTTTTAGATATTGATGGAGTTCTTCACTATTTTCGTGAGAATAATCTTCAGGGTTTGAATTAATAAATTCTCTTATTTTTTTTTTTTTTGGCCTAAATTATTAACGTCACTATAAACTTGTGAAGTTTCTTTAATTAGTAGATCAACAAGATTTTGTTTATTAAACAAAATAATTCCACCTTTCATAACATTTTTAAAACCTTAAAATCAACTTGCCCTGAATATTAGTTAGTAGATTGATACTTCTTTAGACCTTGCTGCCACTGTATTCTAACTAAAATTGTAAACACAGCAATAAATAATATATAATATCCTATTGTTAGAAAGCTGAATTCCCCTCTTACTATTTCAACCGGTAAATTTGTACTAAGTAAAATTGGTAAAACCCATACAAAAAGTAGATGTAAAACTGGGGGATAAACATTCCTTGGACGACTAGCAATATCTAATAAATATTCCGGGATAGCTGATATTTGATATGGTCGTTCAATCCAGAATGAAAAGTTTATAAAAAATTGATTTACCAAATAGTATAAATATACACCTAGAAGAACAAACAAAATATACATCCCAATTCCAAGTATTATATTCTGTCCAATTAATATTTTAGGTACTGAAAAACATAACAATAAAATTGCAATAATAATGTTAATTAAACTAGCAATATCCATTTTTTTAATACTATTAATTAATTGAGAATCAACTGGTCTTATAAGATCATAGTCTAATTCCCCTTCAATAATTTTATCTATTAATTCCTCATGAGATAATGTAAAGAAGAACTGATAAATATATGAAATTAAAGTATATGTGGCACTTAATGTTAAAAAACTATAAAAGTCCCAACCATTTACAGAATCTGTATAATTATAAATCAATAATACAGATATTACTTCAATCGCTGTAAATAAAACTCCAAAAATACATACTAATATTGAAGTTAATCTATAAATAAAAAATTGAGAAATACTTTGAATCCACATGGTTTTCAGATAATTCAAATTCATTAAACTCCCACTCCTTCGTATTTCTTCAATCCCTTTTTCCATAAGATAGAGTAAATAATTCGAAAAAAGATTATCCAAAAAATTGAAGCTATTAAGTAGTTAATTATTAATGTCAAAGGTAAGTCGCCTTGTATAGCTTTTGTATTTACATATCCAAAGAGTGAGAAAGGTGTGTATTGAATTATATTTAAAATGTTTTCTGGTAATAAGTCTAATGGGAACATTACTCCTCCGAAAAGTGAAAGTAAACCATTATAAATTGGGCGTAATGGCCACATTTCAATTAACCAAAAGCTTAACGCCCCTATAACTGATAAAAATATAAAAAGCAAAAAGAAATTAGACAAAACTAATATAACAGAAGCTAAGTTTGGAAATGAAAATTGAAAGATATTTAGAGTAAAAAAGCCAGTACCTATTATTAATACTACACAAATTTGCACTGCTTTTTGAGCTATAAAAACAGAAAAACTTTCAAGAAAATAGGAATATGGTCTTATTAGTAAAGTTGAAAGTTTACCATTACTTATTAGATTGGATAATCTAAAAGCACTATTAGGAGCAAATAATATACTTAGCAAAGATGTTAAAATTAAATAGGTAGTTATTTCTGATATATTATAGCCGCCAATAACTTCTTCACTTGAGTATAAAGCTCTCCATACAAATATAGTTGTAATTATTTGTATAATTTGAACTATAAAGCTTGATATTATATTACCTTTATAAGTTAGATTTGATAAAAGTTCGTTCCTAAAGACATATATATATTTCAATTTGAATTCACCTTATTATTATCAGTAAATATATTAAAAATAATGTCTTCAAATGGAGTTTCTTTAATATTGAAACTCTCAATATAAAAGTTATTAGTCAAATACGATATCAATTTATACTGAACATCGTCTTTAACCGGAAGAATTATTTCCCATTCATTTGTAGCTGACCCTTTCTTTATTCTATATCCATGTATTTCAGAAGGTAGTTTACTTTTAGTTTTAACAACGAGAGTATTCTCTTGTTTATGAATATTTAATAATTGCTTAATATCTCCGTCATATTTAATATTACCCTTTATTAATATTATTATTCTTTTAGCTAACGCCTCTATATCGCTCATATAATGACTTGTAATCAAAATTGTTGTGTTCTCAGATTTATTAATGTGTATTAAAAATTTATGTATAGCTCTTTGACTCTCAATATCTAAACCTATTGTTGGTTCATCAAGAATCAACAACTTGGGATAATGAATCACAGATGCTATAAGTTCAAATTTCATCCTTTCTCCAAGAGACAATTTTCTTACTGGGGTATTTATCTTTTCTGTTAAATTTAAAATGTTTACTAGATAATTTAGTCTTTTATTAAAATCATTATTTTCTATTTTATAAATTGACTTTAATAGATAGAGTGTATCTATAGCGGGCAGGTCCCAAGTGAGCTGACTCTTTTGCCCCATCACGAGGCCAATTTGAGATAAATATTTATTGCTCTTTTTATACGGATTAAATCCAATTACATTAATAACACCGTCTGATGGCTCTATTAATCCGACTAATAACTTTATAAAGGTTGTTTTTCCAGCTCCATTTGGACCTAGTAAGGCTATAATTTCACCTTTTTCTGCTTCAAAGCTAATATTATCTAAAGCAGTATGAGTAATATGTTCTCTTTTAAATAGATCTTTTATTGTTCCATGAATTCCGACTTGTTTTTTAAAGGTCTTGTAAGAAAAACGTATATTTTTAAAACTAATCATTTTTATTCTCTCTCCAGTAATTCATTAGTACTATATTTTTTTACAATCTTTATAACATTTGATAGTATGTCATTATGTTGGTGACTAGGTGTATAGCCACTGATTAACGAGTTACAAACAATTACAATATCTGGATTAATTTTATTGCTATTTAAAAACAAATCAAATTCTGCTAGTTTAGTATTTATTTCTTCCCAAGATCTTTGCTTATTCACAAACTTACCGTCCATGTGCTGATGAATCATGTAATATTTATCATTATTAGTATGGCAACTAACTCTACTTCCAAAATTCAAACGACTCTTATGATATAAATCACTATTAAACCTTTCAAATTCTTGTTTTGTAATTTCAATAACTGTACGCTCTCCCGCTTCATCACAACATGAAAAATAGTCTAAATCAATACTTAAGATAAGCTTTCGACCTTTTATAAAAGGAATTACATTACTATTAGGTTTTACCTCTAAAAATTTATTATTATTTCCACTTGGTTGTACTGACTTAGTTCCTATCATTATGTGGTCATTGCTGATTAATTCTTCAAATGTAATAAATTCATAATAATACTCTTTTTCATTATTAGATAACCACATTGAAGTATCTATTTTTCCTAAATGAAATAGTGGAATTATATAATCAGAAACTCTCAATTGGCTATAAGTTATGTCTTTTAAGTTTTTTCTATAATTCATCAAATCATCTTTGCGAATTATTGGTGTTCCAAAGTCATGATGCTCATCTATATGAATTAAGACATATTTTTCATCTTCAAAACTAATATGTTCTATAATTTTATAAAAAGCTTCATTGTGTTCTTGTATTATATTAAAAGTCATATTCATCCTCCTATATATTGTAACCCTCTCTTATATGGGGTTACCAACAGACCACTCGTTATAAGATTAAATTTTTCAAATCCCGGTATCAACACATGTGTACAATATAAATCTCGTTCTTCATAAATTGGGGTATAATAAACATTCCGCTCACTTTTTTGTATCTTATCAACCATATAATCTAATAATGAAGATAGATTTGAATGGGTGTTCGTTATATCTTTAAATGGCATGACCTCAATTTTACTACTATAGTTTAGCATTAATATATTATTAAATTTTTCGTACTTATATAATTCAGCTACTGTATATTTATCTTCTATTTCTAAATCCTTGTCATATAAATGAAACGACTGTAAACATTCTAGTAATGCCCTTTCTAAGGCATATGTAGGATAAACTGAACTCCCTGATCCACGTATAGGTAGTAGGAAATCTTTATGTTTTGCATATACTAAAAAACTATATATATTGAAATCTGTACTAATATCAACGATTTTTATATCGGTACCTAATGTATCTTCTACTATTTCACAAATTTCTTGTAAATTATTTGGTAAACTGAAACGGTCAACTTCAAAAATTTTTTGTTGTTTTTTCGAAAGAAAAGATTTTATATAATGAATTGAAAGAGCATCACGTTCAACAACTTCATTAATTGCATGAATAAGTGCCTCTTCTTTATTTCGACCTATTGCAGCTCCGCTATTAGTAGAATATTTGATTAAATTACTATAATCTTTGTTTAAATTTTTTGTAAAACTAGGATGAGTAAGAAATGCTGGATATAAAACTTCTTTTTCATCATTTAGAGAAGTATACTTTATAGTTTCTATTTCCTGACACTTATTCTGTAAGAATAAATACTCAATTGGATATTCTTCTATTAAATAAGGTTCACTTTCTATAATTCGGGATATCGTATTAGTGTGAATTTCTCTATGATAAAAATTAGGATCACTAAAATAATGTTCTAGTGTTTCAAATAGTCCACTAGCCAAAGATTGCTTACCTATCCCTTTCCCATTCCCCATTAAACAACCTATTTCATCTACCACATTTTTCACATAAATGCTAACAGTATTTATTTCTTCATTTTTTGAGTTAAAATAACGGCTTTGATATTCAAAATTAAATTTCCGAAAATAACTTAAAGCTATTTCAATTGCATCATTAGTATCTATCGCTCTTTCTTTTTGAGTTAATAAAAAGTTCAATTAAACTCCCTCCAACATTAACTAAATATTATTTTAAATAATAATCTTAGGCGGGATAGTATCTCCCGCCTAAGAAAGAAATTACTTATTTAAAGTTTCTACTAAATCCTCTTCTTCTGGAGTTAGTTCACTAATTAGAAGACTTGCTTTGCTAAGCTCTAGGTTGTTTTCTTCTACCGTTGCCCATACAGTATCTTTAGTGTTTTGTTCCGATCTGCGACGTCCCATTTATTACACCTCCTTCCTGTTTTGCATTTTACTATATTAATAATACAAAAACAAGAATTAATTATAATAAAATTCCAATTAAAAAATTAGCAAAAAATATACCTTAAGATGGTTAACAAATAAAATACACCTACTACTCACCTATTCCTACACAAACGCCGCCAAGCATGAAAGAAATGGACAAGGTGAGGCTATATAAATCATCAAAAGAGCCTAAAATATCAAGCATGTTAATTATCCTTTATTTCACAAATAAAGCCTAGTAATTTGTTGATTTCCGCTACGGGGGACGCTTTCCTCAGAGTGCGACTTCAACTAATATATTTGGCATTCGCCGAAATAAATGGATTCTCAGCTCGCAGTAATCCCGATGGAGTTGCCCCTTCACTGCAAC
Source organism: Metasolibacillus sp. FSL K6-0083 (assembly GCF_038630865.1). Taxonomy (NCBI): domain Bacteria; kingdom Bacillati; phylum Bacillota; class Bacilli; order Caryophanales; family Caryophanaceae; genus Metasolibacillus; species Metasolibacillus sp. FSL K6-0083. The sequence goes on from NZ_CP152046.1 coordinate 2,114,290, forward strand.
CAATGAGGTATGCCTAGCAAAAAGTACTTCCTCTAAATAAAACACGCTAATTAATAGACAATATTTACATAATCAACACACCTGCTGAAATATATTACTATTTCAATGCTAAGGGTGAAAAACTATGGATGTACCGCCATAAGTTTTATGATGCGACTGGAATACGCCAAGAGAAGAAGAAAAGCAGCTTCAAAACAGAAAAGGCAGCGTTGAAAGCCCTATTAGAAGTAAAGGCTGCCACGCTGCGCGGTGAAACAAAACATATAGATAATGATAACATGACGATAGGTGAATGGCTCGATATATGGCTAGAGATGAATAAAAAGAAGTGGAAGCTTAGCACAAGCAAATACAGGAAAATGATTGTCGATAACCATCTTAAAAAGCTATTAGGCCATCACAAACTTCAAAAGCTAGACCGCGCAACCTATCAAAGAGTTTTCATAAATGTGCTTGAAGATAAATTGAAACCGTACACACTCAAACAAATACATGGCTTATTTAAAATTGCCATTAATGCAGCCGTAGAGGAAGAAATACTCGTGCGGAACCGCTTCACCAAAGTTGTGATAAAAGATGAGGATGACAGTGCTACAAAGACCAGCAATAAGTTTTTAACACCAGCCGAATTAAACAAGCTGCTTTCCACAGCAATGGAAACAGAGGATATTTCACACTATAGCTTTCTGTTAGTAGCTGCCTATACAGGGATGCGGCGCGGTGAAGCATTGGGGCTTCAATGGAAAAACATTGATTTTAAAAACCATACAATTACAATTGAGCGCACTAGAGATAAATTTGGCGCTCGAACGCCAAAAACTAAAAATAGCTACCGCACTATTTTAGTCGACAGCATCGTGATAGAGCAGCTAAAAAAATATAAAACCTGGTATAAGAGGGTGTGCTTACAATACGGCATTAAATATAGTAGTGATTTATTCATATTTATCAACAGCTATGGGGAGCCTGTGCATGATCAAACCTTTTACATGATGCTGAAGCGGGTACAATTAGAGGCGAAGCTAGTAGATAAGGATGGCAGCCCTAAAATCTCATTACATGGCTTACGGCACACCCACGCTACAATACTTTTGAACAATGGGCAAAATGTAAAAGTAATTGCTGAGCGTTTAGGAAATACGCCGAACATGGTCATGAACACATACGGCCATGTGATGAAAGAATTAGAGCAGGAATCTGTGACCGTCTTTAGTGAGAGTTTAGCAACTGGGGCTAAAAGTGGGACTAATTAATTTTTACCCCTCTCCCACCGTTGATATATCAATACTTCTTAGCTCTGATACGCTATACTATTTCCATTTTTTTACTTTGCAAAGAGGGGCACGAAATGGCTTAGAAGATGTTATGTATCAATGGTTTGTGGCGTTTCTCTTATTATATTGATTATGCATTTCGGGGCATGGAATAGCTTTAGTTAGGGGCTAAATTGGGGCTAATATCAGAGGATTCAGGTGCTGCAAGATTGTCAATGCCTTCCCTCTATGACTTTAAAATTTCGAGAAATAAAAAAGAGCAGCTGTATGCTTTAAACATCACAAACATGTCTAATTTCATTTGTCTAACTTTGTCTAATATTGACTACTTTTGTAGAGAAGCCTCAAAAACCAATTTCTTATGTTAAACTTACAAAAAGTAGGAGAGATATTATGAGAATTAATAAGAAAAAGTTTAATATTTTTAAGTATTCGATTTTTTACTAACATTTGCTGTATTATTTTCATTAAATACAAATATTACTGCAAACGCAATGAATATTAAGGATTCTACTGAAGAAATAGTGATGGATACTGATAGAGTTTCAAAAATTGTAAAACTTAAGAATGAAAGCATATCTATTTTTGAGGACGGACGCATAAAACCTATTAATAATCCAGAATCTCTCACAAAAGAAGAACGAACATCAATTTTGAAATTGATGAAATTCTCGGATGTTGAGATTGAATCTTTTCCAGAAGAATTAGTTAATGAACTATTAACTGATGGTGGAGTAGAAGTTGAAGTAACACAAGAAGATTTTGTACACATTTATACAGATTTACAGGGCAACGATTATATCGTAACACCTGAAACTATGGATGCGGTTGATAAAATTAAACTGAGAGATGCACAAATAATTGCTAGTAAAATTAATTTAAATTCAGGTGTAAGTACTTTTGCAATGGAAATAGAACAGCATGGGAATTTCACTGGACAGGGTATTTTAACCTATGTAGGGAAAAAAAGTAATAATTTGGAGTATGAGTACAAATACAGAACAGCATGGGAATGGAGCCTGATGCCAACATTAACATTTACAGACACTATAGCTACAGGATGGCAAGCTCACACTACTTCAGTTAGTACTGCAAGTGCTTATAAGAGATATGCAAATGGTGGAGTTTCCCATGATAATAAAGTAACGGTGGACAGATCTAATATTTTAGCCACTAAAGCTACAATAGATATACAAAATGCACCTGGTAGACACTATGGTTATATTGAAGATACAGTAAGAATACCTGTTGTAAATCAAGGAACTACAGGTTCATTCACTTCAGCATATGGTCATTCTTGGTCCCCTACTGTCGCAGGATTTGGAGGAGTCACTATTAATATTGGTGCTGCAGGAAGCATTAGCTTTTCGGGTGAAGCTGGAGATAAATGGAATTGGAGAAATACTTTTATAATAGGTAATACAAAATAATTTCTAAATAAATTATAGGATATTTAAATACCTATTCAAAATAACGTTCCTAAATCCAATCTTGATAACATTTAAAACAGCGGCAAACACTGTTAAATCAGTACTTGTCGCTGTTTTTTTAGAAAACAACATCCTGAGATGCTGCGCGGAAGGCTGTTCAATCCACTTGTTCTGAATGGTGGCAACATATAAATAGAATCTCAATGAAATGTTACCAAAGGACGCTTGAGAATATTATTTGTGTAAAAAATAGAATATTTTTCAGGAGGGAGGGTTTACTTATGGTAGGAGTTGCGACTCTAATTGGTATGTTTCTAATGCCGATTTTAGCTATTATATTTTGTATTAACCTTGTAGAAATAATGAAAAAAGTGAAGAGAGAAGAACCTACTGCTACTAACACGTTTTGGTTAACCGCATCTTTTCTTTTAATTGTCTGGAGTATTGCTATAACATCTTTAATTCACTAACAAATTTAATTAACGTTCCCAATAAATGTTTGAGAATGCACAAAAAAAGCGACAAACGTTGATTTAATAACATTTGTCGCTTTTCTTATAACATAAGGCATCTCATCTAAACCAAACAACTTTTTAAACAATCTACAAATAGATTCAACATAAACAATATCAACCAGAAAATCTTACTTGTATTCCACCTTGAACCTTCTTTATAACTCTCCCATAAAATAATTTTGCACTTGCCCATTCTAAAAAAACCAATATAATATACTTTTTATTCCATATCTAAATCTTCTTCATCTGTTAGAGGCGAAGCTAGTAGATGAGGATGGCAGCCCTAAAATTTCACTGCATGGCTTGCGACATACTCACGCTACAATACTTTTGAACAATGGGCAAAATGTAAAAGTGATTGCTGAGCGTTTAGGAAATACACCGAACATGGTCATGAACACATACGGTCATGTCATGAAGGAATTAGAGCAGGAATCTGTGACCGTCTTTAGCGCAAGCTTAGCGACTGGGGCTAAAAGTGGGGCTAATTATTTTTACCCCTCCCCCACCTTTGATATATCAATACTTTCTCGCCTCCTTATGCTATACTATTTCCATATTCGAAATAAAAGGAGGCTTTCTTTTTATGAGTCATTTAGAGAAATTAGATGCTTATTTTGCAGAGCATCGTGAGCGCCATTTAGCAGAGTTGGATGAATTTTTACGTATCCCAAGTATTTCAGCATTATCAGATCACAAAGTGGATATGAGAAATGCAGCAAATTGGCTAGCAGACCATTTGAAATCGTTAAATATTGAGAATGTAGCAGTGGAAGAAACTGCGGGACACCCTGTTGTGTACGGTGAGTGGTTGCATGCAGAGGATAAACCAACGATTTTGTTCTACGGTCACTATGATGTGCAGCCTGTAGACCCATTGCATTTATGGGAAACGCCGCCTTTCGAGCCAGCAATTCGTGATAATAAATTATTTGCACGTGGCTCATCTGATGATAAAGGCCAAGTATTTATGCACTTGAAAATGATTGAGGCATTATTTGCCACTGAAGGTACACTTCCAGTAAACGTGAAATTTATTTATGAGGGTGAGGAGGAAATTGGTAGCCCCTCTCTTCCGAAATATACAGAGGATAATAAAGAAAAATTAGCTGCTGATTTAATTTTAATTTCTGATACAGGCCTTTATGCAAAAGGTAAGCCTGCTGTTTGCTACGGTTTGCGTGGCTTAACAGGAGTACAAATTGATGTGCGCGGAGCAAAGGGTGATTTACACTCTGGTCTTTATGGTGGCGGTGTGCAAAATGCTATCCATGCACTAACGGCGATTTTAGCATCGTTCCGTGATGAGCACGGAACAATTCAAGTTGAAGGCTTCTACGACAAAGTCCTTCCATTGTCTGAGGAAGAGCGCCAAGCTTATCGTGACTTAAACTTTAATGAGGACGAGCTAAAAGAAGAGCTACAGGTGAAGGAGCTATTCGGTGAAGCGGGCTATTCTTATTTAGAGCAAACTTGGTCACGCCCAACATTAGAAATTAATGGCGTATTCGGTGGATTCTCTGGCGAAGGAATTAAAACAGTGCTACCTGCTGAAGCGGGCGCAAAAATCACATGTCGTCTAGTACCAAACCAAGACCCTGAAGAAATCGTTGCACTATTAAAGACACATATTGAAAAGCATAAGCCTGCTGGTGTCGAAGTAGCTATTTCTGAATTCGATAAAGGAAAACCATACTTAACACCATTCGACCATCCAGTTATCCAAGCAGCAGGTCGCTCTTATGAAAAGGTTTATAAAGTGCCGACTGCTTATACACGTGGAGGCGGTTCAATTCCAATCGTAGCAGCCTTCGATGAAATTTTAGGTTTACCTGTCGTATTAATGGGCTTCGGTCTTTCGAACGAAAACTTCCATGCACCAAACGAACATTTCCATTTAGAAAACTTCGATAATGGTCTCCGCGTATTAGGCGATTATTTACACGAGGTTGCAGGGTTAAAGCTATAAGAAAAGGTCTGCCTGATTAGGCAGACCTTTTTATAATGCTTGTAAAATCAATCCGACAGATGAATAAATAATTACTGTAGCAAATAATACTGTCATATGAATTAATGAGTAGGCAAACATTTTATTTGCCCACGTTCTCCCCTCCATTTTGCGATAGCCAACAAAGCTTAGCCATAACCAAATGCCGCCAAGAACTAGGGATACAAGCGTTAACCCTAAGCTTAATGGAAGGAATAAAAAGCTTGTGAAAATAAGTACAACTAAATAAATATTCGTTTGGATATATGTTCTACGCTGCCCTTTTGCCACAGGCAACATTGGAATATTGGCAGCAGCATAATCATCACGCTTACGAATAGCAATTGCATAAAAATGCGGCATTTGCCAAATAACCATAATAATAAACAATGCCCAACAAGCAGGATGCCAAATATCTGGTCCTACAGCCGCCCAGCCAATTAATGGCGGCATTGCTCCTGAAATACTGCCAACCTCAGTATTCCAAATTGTACGACGCTTCGTCCACATTGTATAAGGCACAACATAAAAGAACACGCCTAGAAAACCTAAAAACATCGCAAGTGCCGTTGTGAAAGCCAACGCTATTAACCCTAAAACAAAAAAAATAATTCCAACAATTAACACTGTCCGCGTGCTAAGCTCTCCAGTTACAGTAGGCCTTGTTTTTGTACGAGGCATAATCTCATCTATATCACGATCATATAAATTATTGAAAATACCTGCTGCCGCAATAACAAATGCTGAACCCACTATCGCCAAAATAATATTTGGGATGTTTTCGACAAAATTTAGTTCGTACGTATAAAGCGCAAGCATAAGTCCAGCAAACATCGGAATCAAATTCGACTTAATGATGCCCGTCTTAACAGCCTGTGCCCATAAATTTATAGTAGATTGCTTTTGCATAATAATTTACCCTCTGCTACCCCTCTTTATAGTCACTATTTATTAGTATACCTTATAGTAGGCACTATGCGCTATGGTACTAGCTGTTTTTTCGGAGAACCGTCATAATTCGATACATAAAAAGGTATTTTTCACATATGTCGAATATATATCGGCGACTTTTTTGTTTTATCAGCGGCTTTGGCAAATATATCAGTGACTTTCCCTAACTGTCAGTCAAGTTTTTGTAATAAACGCTTCGCACTATTCGCGGAATCTGCACCTACAAACGCCCAAAACTCCTCATTTGGAATCCATTCACCTACTAAGATGCCATTATCTTTGTAGTGATACTTGGGGGCTATCCAAAAAGCCGTGCATAGCCGGCATTTTGGACAGTAGCGATGATATTTCATAAAATGTTGATACATATAAACAGAAAACGCCTCTTTTAAAAATGGGATGAACATTGGCTTTAGCAGTGTTATCTTTGAGTAAAAGTGAAGCGATGAAAACATTGATTTCAATGCGGTGACAAAACAAAATGAACTTTTCGGACAACTCCGTAATGATAATGCATTTGCACATAAGCCTGACACTGTACGCAAAGCACACCTGTACAGATTTTTGTTTGCTCAATTTGTAACTGGGGTTTTTTAATTGTATGCATTTGCATTAATTTCGTAGTTAGGAGCTCTGTTGAGGTTAATTGTGCGGTGTTATGGTGTGCGAGGAGCTTTCTAATGTGGAATTCTAGCCCGCTACAATGGAAGATCGGCTCTCCTTTTGGGATATGGCCAATGATGGTTTTCGGATGGGAAAAAACAATCGCATATAATACAGGTAAATTGCGAACAACCGCTCGTAGCATTCTTTGATGGCGCCGCACTTGGTCCAGTGGATTGCGGAAACCATGGACTGTGCCATCCTCAAGCTTTCGAGTGAATTGGTAACGCGCCTCGTCAAAATCAACGCGCCCTGCAATATTTTTAATTTCCACTAGCAAAATAAACTTATCACAAAGGAAGATGCTATCTATTTGATGTGCATTTGTTTGAAAGTCATGCAGTAAATAATGTTGTTCTTCTAATTGCATATCCTGCCAACAACAGTCTACATAACGCTCGCCGGATAAACCTTGCTGTAGCCGTATCAACTCATCTTTAAATTTATGAAAACCTCGCCGAACTGCGGCTTGTAGCACCAACTCCTTTAGTGCTTTTTCACGTTGTAAAGCAATTATCCATTCGCCTTCTTTTTGATTTTCAAGCAAGCTCTCTCCATTTTTTCAAACGCATCCCCTTTAAATGGAACTACAGCTTGAAAAGATTTTCATCACTACTGCCCAAAAGCCGGCAACCGCACGGCTTTTGGGACAGTTCTATCCTATTTCAGCAGCTCATCAATCCAACGTTGTACTTTTAAGCCTTCTTCAAACGATACAATTAATGCATCCTCGCCTTGGAGTTGTGCTCGGCAAGCATCCAACAATGCTGCTGGTTGCACACTTGATGCTATTTTTTGTGCTTCTTCATATGCTGCACTTAGCCACAGCTCAGACCAGTTGCGCAATGTCATTACCTTTTCCGTACCGAATACTTTAAATTCTATGCGCTCCTCTTGTCCGATGCCAGATAAACCATTTAGCACAACGGGTAGGCCGCTTTTCGTTTTTGCTAAAGCGGATACACCTGTTTCGCATAAAGTCACGTCGGCAGGGTATGTTGTTTCATGTGATAAAATCTCAATATCTCCAAATAAATGATGCATTAATTGTAAGTAGTGTGGGAATACCTCACGAATAAAGCCACCTTGCTCACGCGATGCAATCCAAGGATTTTGCTGCCATTTCCTTGGCCACTCTGGGAAATATGTGTGAAGCTCGACACGCACAACTTCTCCTAGCTCCTTATTAGCTAAAGTTTGCTTTAATTGATGTACTGCTGGGCTATACATTAATGGGAAATGCATCGCTGTATGCACATCTGCTTCACTTGCTACTTGCACCATTTCTAGACCACCCTGTGCATCATGTGCCAGCGGTTTTTCAGAAAGAATATTTAATCCCTGTGCTGCAATTTCCTTCGCAAGTGGCGCATGGCTAACCGGTGGCGTCCCAATATATACCCAATCTGGGCGTGTCGCTAATAAATCCTCTAATGTTGTAACAGCAGGAATACTATATTTCTCAGCAATTTCCTGCAAACGTTCTTGATTTCCGTCGAAAATTGCCGCAATTTCGCAATTTGGATGCGCTAAAATTTGATTAATAATGCGCTCTCCTACAATACCTGTACCAATTAATGCAAATGTTGTTTTTGTCATAAAAACTATCCCCTAAACTTAGTAAAGTAAATTTTCTCATCTGGGCTGCCTAGAAAGTCAGCATTCTCTCTGATACAGTTTTGCTTCTTCGCTTTCATGTGAAAACAAAGACGTGAATCAAGTGTTTTCAATCTTATAACACCTGCATTCATTTCTCTAAATAAATTACATTCCAATAAGCAGCAAGCATTGTTTGAAAGATAGCACGATGGACTACTTTTCTAACACACCCATTTGATGCGAATTTATTAAATAGTCTAACATCTTCATAGTTTAACCGCTACTTTTTTAGTAAACAGACGAATCATTACTAACATAGCGACTACAATTGCAATAGCTAGCGCAAATGCAAGCACACTTGGAATTGTATCTATTGATGGCAGCAAGTTAGCTACAGGTAATCCCAATGCAATACTCATCAATTCGTCATATAGCAAAAATAGAACAATTACTAGTGGAATTGAAAGAAGCCCTAGTGTCGTGCCCAAACGGTAAAAGCTAACACTGATAAACCACCCTGCTACATAATAACAAAATATATTTAAAGCAAAAATAACCATCGCGCTAATGCCGCCATTCGTCATATCAATAAACGGGGAAAACAAAATATTTTGTATTACCTGACCAATGATTTCATCATCAGCCTCCATTATTTTTGTACTATCTGCAAATTGTAGTGGTAGCATTTTCGTTACGACGACTTCAATCATTAAAATTATTTTTATAATAATCGGAATTACTACAGCTACCCCAAATGAACCAATGGCTGCTCCGATAAAATAATTTTTGCGCGTTACACCATTGCTGACGAAATATTGAAGGAAGCCATATGCTGCGATAATTCCGATAACGAACATAAAAATATTAGAGGAATAAAAGATTAAGGTTGAAAAACTATCCATTCCCCCTTCATTCGCTAGCGTTTTAATCATTTTTGTAATAAAATTATTTGCCTCCATATTACCTATAAAAGATGCCAAGGCTCTTACTGAAAAAATGAGCAACATAACAAATAAATAGCCCGATGCCCAAGTCATCTGTGTCAAAAACATATCTAGTGCAACCTTCACGGAGCTGGATTTTTGCATATTAATCATTTCCTTCCTCTGTCAAATAAATAAACAAGTCTTGTAAGGCAATCGGGCCGATTTCTAGCCCTCGCCTTGCGGCTTCTTTATATTGCTGCTCTGATAAATCACCATAGACCATAACAGCCTTCGTGCCACCTAGCTGCTGTGTGTTGAGTTGGCGCATTGGTTGAACGAATACCTCTACGTCTTCCACTCGCCCTGTCACTGTTACACCTTTAGAAATAAGCTCCTCATATGCTTCATGCAAAATCATTGTACCTTTGTGTAAAATCAGTACTTCATCAAATAAATATTCCATTTCTGAAACAAGATGCGTAGACATTAGTATCATTCTTGGGAATCGCTCCTGAGATTTTAATAGCTCCTCATAAAAAATTGTTCGAGTTGGTGCATCCATCCCTGCATAAATCTCATCAAAAATCGTCACTGGTGCATTGCTTGCTAAGCCTATTACGGCATCAACTGCTGCTTGCATTCCTTTTGATAATTGTTTCATTTTTTTATCCTGTGGTATTTTAAAACGTGCTAGTAAATGCTGTGCATATTCCATATCAAAATTTGGACGATATTTTGCAATACCCGCTAGTAAATTTTTTACTTGGTCAGATTCTTCTTTGTAGTCTTTATTGTAAGCAAAAACAACTTGCTGCATTATTTCAGCGTTTTCAAATGGAGCTTGCTCTAAAACGGTTAATGTGCCTGTTGTTTGCTCCTGAAAAGATGCAACAATACTCAACAACGACGTTTTTCCAGCGCCATTCCTACCTAATAGACCATATATTTTATTGCCCTCTAGCTGAAACGAAATATTTTGTAATGCTGTATGCTGTCCGTAATCTAAGCCGATATTTTCCGCTTTCATCTTCATCATTCGCTTTCACGCTCCTTCACTTGTTTGATTAACTCAATAATTTCCTGCTCACTTATTTCAAGCTTATTTGCCTCTTGGATAAGAGCCACAACGTACTGGTCAACAAATGCTTCTTTTCTTTTTTTCATTAGCTTCTCCCTCGCTTCTGCTGCAACAAACATGCCGATTCCTCGCTTTTTATAAAGAATGCCTTCCTCCACCAATTGATTAATTCCCTTTGAAACGGTCGCATGATTAATTTTGTAAAAGCTAACAAGCTGATTTGTGGAAGGTGCTTGTTCTTCTTCTAGTAGCTGACCATTGACAATTTGGTCCTCAATTTTTTCACGAATTTGTTGGTAAATCGGTTTATCTTTATCAAATAGATGATTCAAATATTTCACCACCCTCTATAGTAATACGGTTATACACTTATGTATATAACCATAAAGGACAAAAAAATATTTGTCAATTTTTTATTTTTACTTCTTTTGAGAAAGTGCAATAATGAAAGCATTATCTCGTTCAAAAAGGTCTCTCTTGCGAATTAGAATAAAGTGAAACTTCAATCAGGCTTATACGGGCAGTTCATCTCAAACTTATCCTTAAGCCGATTTTTACTCAAGTCTCGAAGTGAGAGGCTTACTGCCCATTTATGCGAGATAAAATCTGGATGTGATTTTCAAAAATCGAAGGAGAAGGAGCAATGACTTTATTTCTTATTATTTTGCCTGCACTCGTCATTTTTTCGATTGGCTTTATCGCTCAAAAGTTTATCGGATTTGATATTAAGTCGATTTCTGCGATGTCGCTATACATACTGTCCCCCTGCCTAGCATTTAGGACATTTTTCACAAACGATATAACACTGGACTATGTGTATATGATGCTAGCTGCACTTGCATTAAGCTTTTCATTATTAGTAATTACATACATCGTTGCAAAACTATCGCGGGCGAACCAATCTGAAAGCTCCGCACTCATCTTAAGTAGCGTTTTTATGAATAGCGGAAATTACGGGGCACCTGTTGTACTATTTGCACTTGGCCCAGCAGGCTTTGATTATGCGGTTATTATTATGGTGTTGCATTCTCTGTTAATGAATACGCTTGGGATTTTCTTTGCAGCACTTGGAGGACATGGGGGTGGGGGACATAAGCAAGCATTACAGAGTGTCGTTCGTATGCCTGTGCTGTATGCTGCAATACTAGGCATGCTCTGCCATTATATTGGCTTAGAGCTATCCGCTCCTTTTCAAGATGCACTTAACCTTGTAGCAGAAGCGACAATTCCTATTATTATGCTTGTACTAGGAATGCAGCTCGCAGTTATTTCACGTAAAAAGGTAACATATCGCTTCGTTGTAGAGGCAAGTATTATACGTATGATTGCCTCACCTATCATAGCCGCATTCATTTTATCATTTTTACCTTTAAATGATTTGGCAAAAACTGTATTTATTATACAAGCGGCAATGCCCTCGGCAGCTAATACAACGATGCTTGCGCTTAAATACGATACAGAACCTGACCTCGTATCGTTTACAACACTTGTGACAACAGCAATTAGTGTTATTTCCTTACCTATTGTGTTGTATTTAGTAATTTAAGGGGAATCGGAATACATTTTGTACACTTTGAAAACTTTTTAAATCGGATTGAAGTGGATAAGTAAAATTAAAAAAATAACTGCCCAGAAAATAATGCACTTTCTGGACAGTCTTTTTCTTTTATTCCCCAAAAATAGTGACAATATCAGTAGCCGGCTTACGTTCCTTCGCCTTTGGCAGCTCATCAAAATAGCCTAATTGCAGCATAGCGATAACGCGTTCACCCGCTTTTACATTTAATGCTTCGCGGAATTTAGGCATATCTAAAAAGCCTGGCGTTTTCCAGCATGAGCCGATGCCTTTATCCCATGCAAGTAGCTGCATATTTTGCAAAAAGCTTGCGGCTGCAGCATAATCCTCTAAGCGCTCTTTTTGACGCGCATCTTCAGGCACAATCATAAATGCATAGCCACCTGGTAAAGTGAATTTTTGCATTTGTGCAACTAACATTTCTTCAGACAGCTCTTGCCATTTTGGTATCGCTAAGTCACGCAAAAGCTCATGTAGTTTTGGTAATTGTTCCTCGCATGCAACTACTAAACGCCAAGGTTCTCGTGTACCATGGTTTGGCGCCCAAGCTGCATCACCAATGATGCTTAGTAAATCTTCGCGCTTCACAGGCTGTCCGTTAAATTTTTTTATTGAACGACGAGTTGTAATGGCTTCTCGTACTGTTAATGCTTTTGTCATTATGCTATCTCCCCTTCTACAATTGATGCTCCTTCTCAATTATAAAGCTTTCATCACGAAAATACATCTGCTATATGAAAGTAATAGTAACGCATATTAGGAGTAGCTGCTGTTGAATCTCGATAATGATATGGTCTATCTGCACTATTTGATGTGTGCGCGTGAACATATGGAATACCACCTTGGATGCTCGTGACAATTGTCGTATGATCAATGCGGCTATCTCCGGAAAAATCGTAGGCTATGACATCTCCAATTTCAAGCTCTGTAGGTGAATAGACACGTGTTGCAGTAAGCCCCTCTTTTGATGTTTCTAAATACCAACGCAATGAATGAGCTACAGACCAACTAAAACTCCATATTCCTTGCTCAGGTAGCATCCACCAGCCTGTTGATTGATTAGGTGCGCCTCTCATCGGTGCACCCCCAGCATATAAACATTGTGATACAAAATTTGTACAATCATCTTGAAATGAAGGAAAGGCGGGGTTACGCCCATTCCACCACATCCTTGCATAAGCGACCGCTTGCTCACGATTGTAGCGCATCGTTTCTCCCCCTATTTACATATTTTTTCATTCATCGTGTCTAAAGCTCCCATATTCGCTCATGTTTTGTTACACTATTCTGTAATAGCATTATGCGAGGGGGATGATTTTTATGAGGCTAATTGCAGAGCGTGAAGTGACGGTTCCAACACCATTGTGTGATAAAAAGGGAAATTTGAATCCTGCTGCAATTGGTTTTGCAAGAAGACCATTGATTGATTGTAATGTTACAGGTCATTATTTACGGAAAAAAAAATGGAATTACTGGTGTGTTTACGGTGAGGATATATTATTTTCAGCTACAATAAGCCATTTAGATTATGCGGCTGTTTGTTTTGTCTATTTTTTAGAATATGAAACACAGCGCTATTTTGAAAAAACAATAACAGTTCCGCTTGGTACTAGTGTAAAAATGCCAACACAAGTACTGGAATCTGTGCAATTTGTACATGACGAGCTAAATATTCGCTTTACTTATAACAATGGCACAACACAGCTCTCAGTTTCTATACCTGACTTTGATAATGAACATTTGCAGGCAGACTTAACGATTCAACATCCTCAGCATGATGAATCATTGAATGTTGTCATCCCCTGGAGCAGACAAATTTTCCAATTTACTGCCAAACATCATACATTACCTACTTCTGGTACAGTTCAAATCGGTCAACGGAGCTATTCTTTCAATACAGAGGAATGCTTTGCAGTGCTTGATTACGGACGCGGTGTGTGGCCGCGGAAAGCAACATGGAATTGGGGAATGGCTTCACAACGCATTCGAGGAAGACGTATTGGGCTGAATTTCGGCGGTCAATGGACAGATGGAACAGGAATGACAGAAAACGCAATTTTCATTGATGGTAAAATGACAAAAATCGGTGAGGATGTAGCCTTTACATATAATCGCGCTAATTTTATGCAGCCGTGGGCAATCCATTCTAAGTCAAGCAATCAAGTAAATTTAACATTTACACCTTTTTTTGAGCGAATAGCAAAAACAGACGTAAAATTGGTTACGTCTGAGGTACATCAGCTCGTAGGCTATTATCACGGAACAATTGCATTGCCTGATGGAAAAATATTAACAATTCAACAAATGTTAGGCTGCATTGAGGAACATGTGGCGAAGTGGTAAATAGTGGCGTCCAAAAAGCCTTGCAAGCTTTTAGGACGCCCGCTCTTTTAGGCATAAGAATGTAACCCTGCTATTACTAAATTAACGAACACCTGATTAAATACGATAAGCCCAAAGCCGATAATCGCCAGCCATGCTGTACGCTCCCCTTCCCATTCTTTTGTTAAGCGAAGATGCAGTAAGGCTGCATAAAATAACCATGTAATCAATGCCCATACCTCTTTCGGGTCCCAGCCCCAATATCTGCCCCAAGCAATTTGTGCCCAAATCATGGCAAAAAACAAACCGCCTAATGAGAATAAAGGAAAACCAATTAAAATTGAACGATGAGAAATTTCATCAAGTAATCTCAAATCAATACGTGATATAAATGGCTTCAGTATCTCACAAAGTGCTTTGCGCATCGTTAGTCGAATAATTAAATAGAGCAAGCCCCCTACTAAATAAGACCATATAATTGTATTTAATTTTTGTGCATCAACACTTGCAGATAACGCAAACAAGCCTACCTCTGCTTTATTTGAGATAATTATAGGCAATGTATATGTAGCACTAATAATTTGTCCTTTTTTATTCGCAAACTCAATCACTTGAGAGCTGAAAAACAAACGGCAAAATGTGGATATTAAAATAAATCCAACTACTACAACAAGATTAAATAATACAAGCTCTAACCATTTTGCACCACGTGTTTTTGCTCCCGTATTTGTTGTTTTTAACAAGTACATTACACTTGTTATAAAGGCTACAGATAAAATGGCACTTGAAGCAGCTACTGTAATAACATGTACTGCTAGCCAATGACTTTGCAAGCTAGGTATTAATGGTGTAGCTTTATTTGAAAATACACTGCCATAGCCTAAAATTATGAGCGCAATCGGGATTGCAAAGAAACCAATTGACCATTGCTTATAAAGATAGCTCATTAGCAATACGGCTCCTATTAACATAATGCCGAAAAACGTCATAAATTCATACATATTACTTACAGGAGCATATCCTATTGCCTTCCATCTACATGTGAAATATATTATTTGTAAAATAAAAGCAAGCCATGTTAATGCTAATGCACTTCTCCAGCTTATAGCGTGTTTTGTTTTTGTCGCAAAGCCAAATGGAATAATGGCAATTAGCAATAAAAGAAAAGAAAACAATAATGTATTGCTGCTTAATAATAAGTAATTCATCCATTTCCCTCTTTCTGTTACGTAAATGCTATACTGTTCATTGTAGAAACTTACGCTAGAAAAAGCTGAACTTTATCTCAAGCGTTAGAAAATTCCTCTTGAACGTCTTATGATTTGGAAGGATGTATTTAATGGACTCACTTTTTTGGGTTTTTAGTATATTAAATTACTTCATTGTATTTGGCTCTTTATTTTATTTATTAGATATTCGCCCCACTGCTCAGGCTATTGCTATTACTTTATTGTTCAATGGGTGCATTGCACTACATGCCATCTATTTTGCTGACTACCCTTGGGTTGCGTTAATTTTAAGCATTTGTTTGAGTAGCACTTACTTTTTTTATATAACGAAACAAAGCATCGTCTTTTTACATAGTGTAATTGTTTTATTGTTATCTATTCTTGTGGAATATGCTAGCCTGCTGTTAATAGAGTCGCTTCAGTTCTCGACAACCATCCATGCAGCACTGCTCATTATATTATTTATGCTAGTGCTTTATTGTTATAAATCATTTATTAATAAGACATTACGGCAAATACCACTGCCATTAAAAATAGAGTTATTCTTAATTTTCATGGCAATAACAACAATCATTATATTTTATGTAACAGTCTTTATTCCTTCGAGTGAGGGAAATATATCATTCTCATTATTTAATTTTAGTCTGCTGCTTTGTTATTTTCTCTTTCTTTTTTTAACAACCCAAGTATTGATTCAAGCTGTTAAAAAAGAAGCGATTATAAAACAAAAGGAATTAGCACAGCATTCTTTCTACGAATATATGACTCAGTTGGAGCAAATGAATCGGGAAATTCAGCAAGTACAGCATGATTATTCTAATATACTATTAGCAATACGAGGCTATATAGAAAATGAAAATATAGAGGGGCTAAAATCTTATTTTGAAAAGGTCACTTCAATTACTCAATCTCCATCTATTCGTAGTCTACAACAACTTGAAAATATCAAATTAATTGAATTAAAAGGTCTTCTTAGTTCCAAAATTGTCAAAGCTCATAGCCTCTCAATTAGTATCAATGTAGAAATACCTAACAGCATTAAAAACTTATTTATCGAATCAATCGATTTAGTAAGAGCAATTGGTATTTTATTTGATAACGCTATTGAGGCATGTACACAGCATCCTATGCCACAAATACAATTCGCTATTTTACCTATTGCTTCAGACCAACAAATAATTATTCTTCGAAACACAACGACTCAAAACTATATTGACATAAAAAAACTATTTGAAGAAAACTATTCAACTAAACGAAAAAATCGAGGCATAGGTTTATATAATATTAAGCAATTATTAAATCACTACCCGAACGTCACACTCAATACATATGTAGAGGAAGATTGGTTTGTGCAAGAAATGCTAATAGAGAGGAAGGAACTTTATGCGAGTAGCCATATGTGAAGATGATTCCTACTATCAAAAACTAATTGTAGATTCAATAAGAAATTATTCGTTATTTCAAGCGCCTAGTATTTCAATCGCATGTTGCACAAATGAGCCATCTATCTTATTGAGAGAGATGAAAGAAAAGCAAATCGATTGTTACATACTAGATATTGAGCTCAATAGTACGACAAATGGTTTAGATATTGCTCAAGCAATACGCGAGCAGGACCCACTTGCCCATATTATTTTTATTACAACTTATGCAAATTACTTAACTTTGACTATTAAATATAAATTAGCTGCACTTGATTTTATTGTGAAAGATACATCATCCCAAATACAGACTGATATTACCGATGCATTGCAAGCAGCATTTACTAAATACAGGCAGTTCGGTACAACAAATCAAGATAAATGGTTTCAAATTAAAATTGGAGAAAAAATAAAAAATATAGCACTAACTGATATTTATTATTTCGAAACAGCCTCACAGCCACACAAAGTCGAACTTCACGAACGCAACGGCTGTTATTCATTTTATGGCACTTTAAAGGAGCTAGATTATTTGGGAGAGGATTTTTTTCGCTGTCACAAAAGCTTTTTAGTACATCTAAAAAAGATAAAGGAAGTTAATTTTAAAGAGCGTCGTATTGTCATGGAAAATGGAAGCCATTGCCCTATAGCCTTTCGTTCAATTACAGCTCTTCAAAGGGCATTAAAAAATAGTTACTCATAATATCAATTACATCTCGGCGTAATTGTGTCTGGAATCTGTGAAATTCGCACATACCTACTGCTTCGCTTTCAGTATATATAGAGAGGGGCTGTCCGAAAAGTTTATATCTTTTCAGACAGCCCCCTACTTCTTTATTAAATATTCGCTAAAAATATTTACTCCTTCGGTAGTCACAATAAATTGTCACTATCCTTGTCTCAAAATAATTTTTCAGACGCCCCTTCTCTTCTAAAACCCTCTATTAAGCCTCTTCCGGCTCTACTGCTTCTTCTTCTGTTTCAGTTGCTTCTTCCTCAACAGTTGGTGGTGAAACAGTAACTAATACTTCTTCATCTTGATTCAAAATATCATACTCATGCTGTGTACGAATATCGCCAACAGTCAACGAGGAACCGATAGCCAAATCCGTCACATCTACTTCAATCGTTTCAGGTATGGCATTTGGCTTAACTTTAATTGTAATATCACGAATCGGCTGTAGCAGTAGCCCGCCTTCTGAAACACCAACAGCGTTACCTGTAATAGCTACTGGTATACTTACTTCCAAATCCTCTGACATGTTGATTACTTGGAAGTCTACATGTTTAACAAAGCCTTTTAAAGCATCGCGCTGTATTTCCGATAAAACGGCATTCACTTTTTTGCTCTCTAGCTCAAGCTGAAATATGCCATTGCTTCCGTTTTCCGATAATGCTTTTGCAAATTGTTTTGCATCAATTGAAATTGGTGTAGACTCAACTTGATAGCCATACACTACTCCCGGGATTGCCCCTTGCTGGCGCAACTGTGTAAGTGTTGAATGCTGCCCCTTTGTGCGTTTATTAGTAGATAAAGCTGTACTCATTGTATCTTCCCCTTTCTATGTTTTTATGTATACCCAGTAATAATTACTTTTAAACATCTTCTACTACTTGCCTACTACTTCTACAATTTGGTAAGATGAGTTTCTGACTTACATATACGATTGGAGGAATGGACCAAATGCAACATCCTGATTACCAAGACGAGGTACAACGATTAGAACAGACAAAGGCATATATGCATGACATTTTATATGCATCTGAGCGCGACTTACAGGCGGCGCAGCAAAATATTCGTTCTGCCATGGCAAATCTTGAATACATTGATTCCAGTGATAGTTTTTTGAATATTTTAACAAATGCTCGTTTTTTTGAGATGGCTCGTACACAAAAAGAAGGACTAGAGGCTGTTATGCAAAAGCCTTATTTTGCACGTATCCATTTCCAACGTACTGGTGAGCAAGAGGAATTTTTATATATCGGGAAAACTTCGCTCTTTGATTGCGAAACGAATGAACCAATTATCGTTGATTGGCGCTCACCTGTAGCAAATGTTTATTACGATGGGCGGCTCGGCGACATGACGTATCGAGTTCGCGAGGAGGAGCATACTGGTCATTTATTCGCTAAGCGACAATATAAAATTGAGCAAGGACAATTACTCGATTTTCAGGATGTGGATTTAACGACAAATGACGAATTGCTACAGGAGGCACTCGCTGGGAAAGCTGATGTCCGCCTAACGGAAATTGTTTCAACTATTCAAAAGGAGCAAAATGAAATTATTCGTGCCCATTTGCGCCAGCCCATATTAGTACAAGGCGCTGCTGGTAGTGGGAAGACAACAATTGCTCTACATCGTATCTCTTACTTCCTTTACACAATGGGCGAGCATTTTAAGCCAGAGCAGCTTATGATTTTAGCACCAAGCAAATTATTTATCGAATATATTGGCGACGTGCTACCAGAGCTAGGGGTCGATAAAATTTGTCAAACGACCTATGCAGAATATGTGCAAAATGCAATTGGTCTTAAGCTAAAGCTGCAAAATCCAAATGAACAATTAGAGGATATTATCGAAAACAGCAATGCTGTACTCCCTACATTTTCAATCCCACAAATGAAAGGCTCGCTCATCTACCGCGATATAATGGAGCGCTATGTAAAACGACATGAGGGGCAGCTCGCCTCTTTATTTGAAGATATTTTTTTAGAAAAGTATCGAATTATTCGAGGTGCTCATTTACAAAAACTTTTTTTACATGAATTTGCCTATATGCCAATCGAAAAAAGGCTAGAGCGTATTAAACTCGTTATTCAAACAGAGGTGAAACGCAAAACGACCGCTGTATTAAATACTTTAAATAGTCGTTATGAGGAGGCAATTGGACGAGCTTTAAACGGTATACGCGATGCAGAAAATCGCCGTCGCATCGTCACAAAATATATTGATGAACGAGATGCACGTATCCCCAAAATCAAAGCATTAGCCAAAACAGTTACATCCTCTTATATGAAACGCTTTACTAAACTGAAAATTAAAGTAGCTTATCGCGATATCGTGACAAATCGTTTATTATTACAAGATTTAGCACTTGAATGGACATTACAGGAACAGGAGCAATTTTTACAGGCACATATAAAAGAACGCTGGGCATTAGAGGATTTAGCAGCTCTTTACTATTTACAGGCGCGCCTCAAAGGGATTGATGAGCGTTGGAAAATGCGAGTTGTCTTTATTGACGAGGTGCAAGACTATAGCATATTTCAGCTCGCTGCTTTAAAGATGGGACTTGAAACAGATATGTTTACAATGGTAGGAGACTTAGCGCAAGGCATTCATAGCTATCGTTCTGTAACAGAATGGGCACCTGTGCTAGAGCTATTTCCAAGAGCGACATATGCAACATTACAAAAAAGCTACCGCACAACAATCGAAATTATGGAAGTAGCTAATAAAGTTTTGGCGAAAATGCAGGAGAATTTACCATTAGTTGAACCTGTTGTACGCCATGGAAAAACACCTACTTTTATTCAAGCAGAAAAATTTGATGTTGCCACAATTGCAAAAACTTACGCATCAATTCAAGCCGCTGGTCATCGCTCAGTTGCACTTATTTGTAAAACCTCGAAGGAGGCAGGTAAGTTTGTTACATTGCTCCAAGCTCACTCAATTCACGCAGCAGAGCTAGATGAAAACTCTAGCATTGATCAAGCAACATTGCTCGTTATACCATCCCATTTAGCAAAGGGGCTAGAGTTTGATGCGGTAATAATCGCTGCTTTCGATATTCCGTTTTACAATCATGCAATCGATCGTAAGCTACTTTACGTAGCATTAACTCGTGCAATGCATGAACTATACTTAATTGGACCAGCTAAAGAAACATTTCTATTATAATTGCTACTCACGGGGTGGCACTTTAAAAAACGGCTTTTTCACAAACCATTTTTGAAAGAGCTTTTTACGCAACCTTTGGAAAATAGTCCTCTTTTCTGCTTCATTTCGGTTTTTAGGTAGTGCAGGCATACGCATTATAAAGTGAACCTCCAATCGGTGAGGAGCTTCTTATTCCCGCTGATTGGTAGTGTCACCAATCAGTTTTTGCAGGCTGTCTGTTCTCCCACCTAAATATTTTGTTTTGCTAACTCTCGTCCAGATTTTTTAAGCTATTTGGTAGAAGTTAATCTAAAAGCGCCATATCCTGTGACATCCACCGAGGCATACAGCCTGTTAGTACAGGATAAAATCTCCTTTTCAACGATGAAGGCTGTCGGATAATTTTTTCCAACAGCCTTCTTTTACTATATTTATATGAGAGAAAAAGTGAGATTATGCTTTATTTACATAGACATAATAATCGATTTGCGTTGATTTAATGAATCCACCCTTTTCATAGATGGAGAGGGCACGTGCATTATCAATTTCAACATCTAGTAGCACATGCTGCTGTCCTTCATCAAATGCTAGCTGCTGCACCCATTTTAATAGCGTTGAACCAATGCCACGCCCCGCATACTGAGGGTGTACAGCTAATGCAGTCAACCATTGGACTGCATTTTCCTCGCGAGTTGTCACAGTTCCAACAACACTGCCCTCCATCACTGCTACCCATAAAATTAAATTTTCCGCTGCTGTATTGTATGCAATTAAATCTTGCGCCTCTTCTACCGTATCTCCAAATGCCGCCATAAATGTTTCGATTAATATTTGCTGGTCCGCTTGCTCATATCGACGGATAACAATATTTTCTTGCTGCTCGCTAGCCTTTGCCTCTCCTTGCATCGTCACCTCAGAAAAGCTATATTGATAGCCATTGTTCGCTAAAAACATTGCGCCGAATGGGGCCTGCTCTAATGTTAAAGCAAGCTCGCCTTCAGCCTCGCGCATAGACAGCCCTTTATATACTTCCTGCAATAACGACTGTCCAATACCAAGTTGACGATATGTTGGCGCCACAACAATGGACCATTCATATGTTTTTAACCCCATCATATCAACCGCACTTGCCAAACCGACAAGCTTATTATACTCATCATCATAGACGAGCACGCAAAAGCCTGACATTTCATAATTTTTGGCTGCTTGTATGTTCATAATAAGCTCATATCGTACAGCGTCAGCCAGTGCAGCTTCCTCACATAGCTTAAGTATTTCTTCAAATGTTTCCATATCGATAGGAAACGACACCGTTACTGCTGAAAAATTCATAATACCCATATTCCTCTCTTTCGTTTAACCTACCATCGAAGCGTAAATACCATTTTTCGCAATTAACTCCTCCTGTGTGCCAGCCTCTACAAGCTCACCTTGTTGCATCACAAAAACAATATCCGCGTTTCGAATCGTATTTAAACGATGCGCAATAACAAAGCTTGTTCGCCCCTCCATTAATACTTCAAGCGCCTCTTGAATTTTCATTTCAGTTACTGTATCGATACTGCTTGTTGCTTCATCTAATAGTAAAATAACAGGATCAGCTACAAAGGCACGTGCAATAGATAGCAATTGCTTTTGCCCTTGTGATATTTCGCTTCCATCGGCTGTTAATAATGTATTATAGCCTTCTGGCAATTGCATAATAAAATCATGCGCATTGGCTTTTTTAGCTGCTTCTTCTATTTCTTCATTTGTTGCATTTAAGCGACCGTAGCGAATATTTTCATAAACTGTTGCCTCAAATAGAAAAGGCTCTTGCAATACGAATGCCATTTGACTACGTAAAGCCTCACGTGTAAAATCACGCACATTCATACCATCAAACAGTACCGCACCTTCATTTGTATCATAAAAGCGAGAAATTAGCTGCATAATTGTCGTCTTTCCAGCACCTGTTGCCCCTACTAAAGCGGCTGTCTGTCCTCGCTCTACAGCAAAGCTTACATTTTTTAATGTATGCCCTTCCTCTGTTTGCTCATATTTAAAGGAAACATTTTGGAAAGCAACTGCCCCCTTTAGCTGATGCCCCTTTTCGATATATCCTGTTTCTATCTCGTCCTGCTCATCCATTATAGAAAACACGCGCTCTGCTCCTGCGATTGCGGACAGTACCGTATTGAATTGGTTAGCCAAATCATTCAATGGACGCGTAAATTGGCGAGCGTATTCAGTAAAAATAACAATCATCCCAATTGAAGCATGACCATTTAAAGCGAGTAAGCCCCCAACGCCTGCTACAATTGCAAAACTTGCGTTATTCAATCCATTCATTACCTTCGGAATATAGCCCGAGTAAGCTAATGCCCAAAAGCCTACTAGTCTTAGACGACCATTCCTCTCTTGAAACTCCTCTTTCACGCGTTCTTCCTGCGAAAATGCTTTGACAATGCGCTGTCCTGATATCGTTTCCTCAATCATTCCATTAAGTGCACCTACGGCTGCCTGTTGTTCCTTAAATAGCTTCCCTGTTCTACGTGTAATCCAACGCATTGCTACAAACATTGCAGGAATAATAATCATTGTCAACAATGTTAAAAGCGGGCTTAAATAAAGCATAACAACTACTGTCCCCGTCAATGTTAAAACGCTGGAGAACACTTGAATAAACGCACTATTTAGTGTTGCACTTACCGTCTCAATATCATTTGTTGCACGGCTCATTAATTCTCCATGCTGCCTTTTATCAAAAAAGCTAATTGGCAGGCGTAATAATTTATTAAACACACCGACTCTCATGCGATAAATTGTCTGCTGTGCAACACCAATCATCCAATAGTTTTGCAAATAGAGCGATAATGCAAGTACAACATAAATCGCTATAAGCAAGCCAATCATAAAGAGCATACCGTCAAAATCACCTGGCACAATATAATTGTCAATTATTTTTCCAATTAAAAACGGACCAATTAATGCTAAAGCTGAGCTCACAACAACCATTACAAGCACCATTACTAATAGAAAACGCTGCTCATCAACAATTTTCCAAATGCGGGCTAGCGTTGACTTCCAATCATTCGCACGAGGTCCTTTTTTCTTCTCTGTTGTTTGCCGCAAATCTGCCTTCGTCAATACACGCTCGTAGCCAAAAGGTTTGTCTAGGAATTTCATAGCTCCTCCCCCTGTTCCTGCTGTGATTGTGCAATTTTTTTATATAAATCGCTTGTTTGTAACAGTTCATCATGACTGCCAAAGCCTACAACGCGTCCTGCATCTAATAGCAATATGCGGTCTGCCCCGCGCGCTGTACGAATCTTTTGGGTTACGACAAGCATTGTTGCTCGTTCCTTCTCTAAAGCAGCCCATAAAGCGGCCTCGGTTTTAACGTCTAATGCAGAGGTGCTATCATCCAATAATAATATTTGTGATTTTCGAATAAGCGCACGCGCAATCGACAAGCGTTGCTTTTGTCCACCAGATAAGTTAACACCTTTTTGCCCAACACGTGTCTCATAAGCGTTCGGGAAGCTTTCTACAGATTCATGTATTTGCGCCTGTCTCGTTGCTGCCTCTACCTCTGCTAAGCTAGCATCGACCTTGCCCCAACTGACATTTTCCAAAATAGAGCCTGTAAAAAGAAGCGATTGCTGTGGCACAAATCCTATCATGGCACGCAAATCATCCAAATCCCATGCCTTAACATCACGTCCATTGACAAATACTTGCCCACCTGTTGCTTCATAAAAGCGTGGAATTAAATTTAGCAGTGTCGACTTACCTGCTCCTGTCGCCCCCATAATTGCTAGCTTTTCACCTTGTTTTACATCAAAGGAAACATTATGTAATACATTTAGCTCACCATTATATGAAAATGATACATTATCAAAACGCACCGTTCCTAATTGCGCTTCATTAAATTCCTCTTCTTGACCGGCACGAATTTCAAGCCCGTCCTCGATAATTAAAATTTCCTCCATACGTTCTGCCGAAGCCTTCGCACGAGCAAAAGCGATAATAATAAAGGCAAACATAGAAAATGCACCTGTCATACGCATCGCATAGTTGACGATGGCTATTAAATCCCCTACTTGTGCATTGTTACTATTCACTTCTGCTGCACCGAACCATAGAACTGCAAGCAAGCTTAAATTCATGACAAGCAGTAAAACGGGCATAATTAACTCCATCGTACGCAAAGCTTTCACCGTATCAATCTTTAAGCCTTCTGCCACTTTATTAAAGCGGCTTGCCTCATAATGCCCGCGCATATAAGCCTTTACTAAACGCATCGCCTGTAAGCTCTCCTGCAGCACGCGGTTTACTCGGTCAAGACGTCCTTGTACCTTACTAAAATAGGCCACTCCACGCTTTACCATAATCGCTAAAAAAATAACTAAAATCGGTGCACCAATCATTAAAAATAAGGCAATTTTAGCATTTACAATAAAAGCCATCACCATGCTGCCAATAACTGAAAGCGGCGCACGTAGCATAATACGCAAGCTCATGAAAAAGACGTTTTGTACTTGCGTAATGTCACTTGTTAAACGTGTAATTAAACTAGAAGTTGGAAACTTTAAATAGGTAGCCATTGTAAATGACTGAATTTTACTAAATAAAGCATTGCGCAAATCATAGCCAAAGCTTAGAGCAGCATGTGACGCAAAATATGAATTAATAATCCCTACCACTAAGGCTAATAGTGATAGAGCAAGCATGACTAGCCCCCAATACCATATCGCTTGTCCATCCTGCGCCAAAATCCCATCATCAACTATTCTCGCCATAATTAACGGCTGCGCAAGCTCAACAATTAACTCAATCAACATGAGAGCGAGAGCTATGAGCGCAGGCCATTTATACGGCTTTACATAAGAAAATACCGTTTTCATCTTAACACCCCTTACCACTTTTGCACTGAGATAGAAAGAACCGCTACCTCTGTGAAAGCAAACAACTAGCTGGAATAAAGTAACCCCTCAATCAGTGAAGGTTTATTTCGTCTTCCACTGAATTAGTAGTTCCACCATCCGGGTTTTAACAGACTACTTATCCCCCAATTGAATATTTCATTTTACAGCCTGTTAATACGGGATGATCGTATTCCCTCAAGCTGTCACACTATTTTATTTTGTAACTCGAAATATAATTATGCCACAATATTCTTAAAAATTAAACTTTGCTTTGTTTTGAATTAGTATCCTCTAAAATTAGAGGTAAATCAGTGAAGATATGATTGATTGAATCGACATATAGTAAATATGAAATAAATAGCTTTCTATTTTTAATGAGAAATTATTCTCTCTTTTCTTTTACAAAATAAACAATTGTAACGTCCTTTAGAAAATTTTTTCAAAATACACCCACATACCGTTTCAAAAGATATATAATATACTCAATTGGAAAAATTATATTCATACTTTATACCTAAAACACTTTATGCACATCCCTTTTTAATCTAAAAATAGAGGAGGACCATTCGGTATGAAAGGATTACAACTATCTAACATTAATAAAGAACTATTGGACCAAACGCAGTTCCCTTCCTTTATTATTGATAAGCGCGGGTACTTATTACAATGGACAGCAGCCTGTGAAAACTTATTAGGATATGCGACACAAGACTTTTCTTCTGGGTCAGCTATATTTACTGAACAATTATTTTCCATGGCCCCCCCGCATATTTATGAAACAATTTTAAAGAGTAAGGAAGCGATAAAGCTTGAACCTTTACAGCTATTAACGAAAACGGAGCAATTAATTGAAGCTGCACTTATGGCATCACCTTGCCAATTTGAAGAGCAACAAGGAATATTGATTACCTGCATTCCAATGAAAAATATCCGCACATTCCACCATGATGGTGATATGCTTGTTCATTTGAAAAACAGCATTATGTCTTATTTCATGGTTGTGACAGTTGATTATGAAGGTCTTATTACACAATGCAATGATTTATTTTTAAAAACAAGTCACTGGACACCGAAGCGCGTTATCGGAAAGTCCTTTTGGCAGCTATTCCCAAAATCCTCTACAGGCATGCAAGCTGCTGAGGAAATTTGGGAAACACTGCAGAAGGGCAATATGTGGAAGGGCGAGGTAGAAAAAATCACAAAGGATGGTATGCTCTATTGGACTGATTTATTAGCCATCCCGATAGCAGGCAATCGCTCATTTTTATTGATTGAAAAAGATATTACACGCGATAAAACGATACAGCTACAGCTTGAAAAAATCGCTTATATTGACACAGAAACAGGCTTTATGAATGTACATCGTCTGGAGCAATTAATAGATGAAATGATACAGGAAGATCGCCGATTCTCTTTTGTTTATATTAGCATCGATAAGTTTTACACGCTGAAGGGCTTGTCAGAGTTTAATACTACGCAAACGCTAGCCGCAGATTTTGCAAAGCGCATTAAAATGTATTTTCAGGACAGTACAGCGGCGCGCATTAATGCAAGTGATTTTGTTGTTATCACACCTTTACCAGAATGGTTTATTCAAGGGTTTTTAGCATATTTACAACAAAATCCTATTTACAACGATAATATCGCCGTTCCACTTTCAATTAGTGGTAGTATCACACGTTTTCCAGAGGACCAATTATCTTTCGCTCAGATGATGAAGGCCTCTACTAGAACAATAACAAATGTACGCAAAGCAGGAGGTAATAGCATTATGTCGCTTTCTAAAGAAGCGCATAAAGCTTTAAGTCGACAAGCACTGATTGAAAAGCGCCTTTTACTGGCTCTTGACCAAAAAAACTTAAATGTCCTATATCAGCCACAGCTAGATATGCAAACAGGAGCAATTGTTGCGGCTGAGGCACTTGTCCGCTGGATGGATGAGGAAATTGGGGTTGTCACACCAGATGAATTAATACCAATAGCTGAAGAAACAGGGCTTATCCACTCCATTGGTTCTTTTGTTTTAGAGCAAGCATGTGAGCAAGCTTTAGCATGGCAAAAGCAGGGGATTCCATTAAAAGTAAGTATCAATGTTTCGATTCGTGAATTCCGAGACAAAAATATGGCTCGCTCCATTTTAGAAACATTGGAACGTACAAAATGCCCTGCCCACTTAATTCAAATCGAAATTACTGAGAAATTTGCATTAGAGGCAGAAAGCGAAACAGCAATCATGAAGCAAATGCGTAAACTAGAGCAGGAGGGTATCGCTTTTGTGCTCGATGATTTCGGCACAGGCTATGCTTCTTTCCGCTACATGCAATTATTGCCTCTTAAAACAATAAAGATTGATGCAACATTTATTCGAGCAATGACACAATCTGAAAAAACAGAGCATCTTGTACGCGGTATTATACAGCTAGCTAAATCGATGCAACTTACGATTTTAGCAGAGGGTGTTGAAACCGCAGAACAATTTAAAATATTAAAAAGCTCGGGCTGTGATTTAGTACAAGGCTTCTATGTATGTAAGCCAACAACTGCTGATGATGTGAAGGCACTATATTACAATAAAATATAGAAGGAAAACATTAAGACGAGCGGGGAGCTGTCCAAAAAGCCGAGCATGGCCGGCATTTTGGACAGTAGCGATGATGTTTCACAAAATGTTGATTCATATAAACAGAAAACGCCTCTTTTAAAAATGGGATGAACATTGGCTTTAGCAGTGTTATCCTTCAGTAAAAGGGAACATTGATTTCAATGCGGTGTCAAAACAAAATAGACTTTTCGGACAACTCCCCGCTACAAAGTTTATTCTACGTTTTTACATTCGAAGCCTATCTTTTCACTTTCACAAATGATTGGATAGAGGTTTTTCCTTTTCGTAGCATGCTAAACAAAATTTGCATTATAACTTCAGCAAATACGAGCCCCATCGCGATGGCCCCTGAAATCATAAAGACGCGCATTCCATTTTGCATTCCTAATGCATAATCTAGCTCTACAATGCTGCGCATCGTATTGTAGGCAACCCCTCCCGGAACAAGCGGGATAATGCCTGATACACTATAAATAATCATTGGCATACGGAATCTTCTTGCTAATGCTTGAGCTAAAATAGCTACAACAAATGCGCCAGCAAATGAGGCTTTCACCTCGTCCACCCCATGCGACCCAAGCTCATAGTAAATGAGCCAGCCGATTGCTCCAACGGCTCCACAATATGGAATAGCTTTAATTGGTGCATTAAATATTACACCAAAACAGGCTGTTGCTATAAAGCTAAAAATTATTTGAATGATATACTCCATCTATTCCCCTCCATTACCATGCCATCACAAGTGCAATGCCTGCACCGATTGCAAATGCTGTTAAAAAGGCTTCGGCGCCCTTTGCCATCCCAGCGGTAAAATGCCCTGCCATTAAATCACGTACCGCATTTGTAATAAGAAGACCGGGTACAAGCGGCATAACAGAACCAATTATAATTTTATCTATTTGTGTACCATAACCGAAATAAAGCGCCAGTGAGGCAATCATTCCAACTACAAGTGTAGCAACAAACTCAGAGAAAAATTTTACCCGAGTTAGCTTCTGCATCATTGTTGCAACATATAGCCCCGCGCCGCCTGCTATGAAGGCTGCCGGCATATCTCCCCATATTCCACCAAATAATATTAAAAAGCTAATACTAGCAAAGGAGGCTGCTAAAACTTGTATAATAATTGGTAGAAAATAATTTGTTTTTTGTATCTTATTTAACTCGTCATATGCTTGTTCTAATGTTATGATGTGAGATGTAAGCTTTCGCGACACATTATTAACAAGTGCAATACGGTGTAAATCTGTCACTCTTGTTGAAATAGCTGAAATACGTGTCGGCTGTGTTTTACCAAGAGAAAATATAATACCAGTTGGAGTTACATAGCTTTGGGCATCATTCATATTTTGTGAACGCGCCATTCGAAGCATCGTATCCTCCACTCGATATGTTTCTGCTCCACTTTCCATCATAATGCGACCAGCCAATAAGAAGCAATCAATGGCTAATTCGTTTTGTTGGGGCTTCTCTATCATCTTTCAAACCTCCCTTGGTATTTTAACTGAACTAAAAGCAAACTTTATCTATTTCTCTTAATAGTAGTGACTACTATCTTTATATTCAAGTCGTAATAGATTAAATCAGGCGTATTGATTAGCCTTTATTTTATAAACAGCGCCTAACAATTCGTTGATTTCCATTACCGGGGACGCTTTTCTCGGAGTGCGGCTTCAACTAGGTTTTTTCGAGCATGCTTGAAAACCCCTCTTCAAAAACTAAAGTTATTAAGCCGATTATATACATATTAGCGTGTATTTGATTATCCGCCTAAATAAAGTGAAACTTCAATCAGTGGGGGTTCCCCTCATCTCTCACTTATCCTTTAGCGTATTTTCACTTAAATCTTGAAGTGGGCATCTTACTGCCCGTTAATGCAGGATAAAATAATCAACATTTTTTCAAAATCTGTCGTCTTTTTTCAGCGCTTATTCGTCTATATTTTATAACAGAAAGGAGCCCTTAACGCAACATGAAAACTGAACGTAGAAAAAGACGTGGACCATGGATTGACCTAATTCTTATTGGGGCAATCGTCGTTTTAGCAGCAGCCATTGTATTCTTTACAATTATTAACCCAGAGTCAAAGTTCCAACAAGTGAACGAGCCCGAACAAACTGAAACAGATGCTTTACAAGGAGAAGTATCAGAAAGCCAATCTAGCTTCCCCGGTATTCGCATTGTGACAGATATTTCAAACGATAAAATAATGCCATATGCTATTCAATATCCTCAATCAAATTCTGATTCCTTTAACGAGGCGGTAACTGAATTTATTGCAGCCTCGAAAAAAAATTACATAGCGGAAATGCGTTTAGAAAAAAATGTTGATAATAATGAAGTCGAGCCTGGCGAATTAAATATTATCTTTGAAACATACCCATATAAAGAGCATTACTATTCGTTTGTGCTAAAGAAAAAATTACGAACAAATAACAGTGACGAAATGACGGTTACAACTTATTTTTATAATAATGAAACTGGTGAACTCCTAGATATTCGAGCTATTTTAGGAGAGAACTTGAAAAACCTAGAAGTGTTTTCAACACATATACGCTCACAAATTACAGATAGTATAGAATTTGAAGGTCATTTATTAGAAGAAGAAATGCTGGCGAAAACTGAACCAAAATGGAGATTATTCGAGCGCTTCTCCATTCAAAATGAAGCATTAGTTTTATATTTTGATTCAGGTGAAATTGCTAGCCCTGAAATGGGTATCTCTACTGTAACTACCTCTCTTTCATATATTAATCCTATTCTTGCTGAGCAATTCCAAGAACAAATGGTAAGCACTGATACGATTATCTCAAATTCAGATACGTCTACAGATTCAGTTGAGCAGGATCATATTAAGCGCGTTGCCCTAACGTTCGATGATGGACCAGACCCTAAAGTAACAAGACAGGTTTTACAGCTTTTAGAGCAATATAATGCTAAGGCTACGTTCTTTATGCTTGGTAGCCGCGTACAATATTATCCGGAAATTGCACAAGAAGTATATAATGCAGGGCATGAAGTAGGAAACCATTCTTGGAGCCACCCCGTTTTAACAAAGCTTACTTCTAAGCAGGTTTTAGCAGAGTATAACTCGACGGAACAAGCCATTAAGCAAGCAATCGGACAATCGGCCACTGTATTTCGTCCCCCATATGGTGCTACAAACCAGCGGGTTAATGGACTTATCCCAATTCCTTCTGTCAATTGGACGATTGATACATTAGATTGGAAGCATCGCGATGCCAAACAACTGTTGCCGATTATAAAAAATCATATGCACAATAATGCGATTATTTTAATGCATGATATCCATGCTTCAACTGCGGATGGTCTTGAGGCCGTGCTTCAATATTTAATTGAGGAAGGCTATACATTCGTAACAGTAAGCGAAGTTTTAAAATACCATTAATGGGGGAGCGTCTAACATGCCGTGCGGCGGCTGGTATGTTGGACGCTTTCGTTTGTGCTTTGATGCGGGATAAAATGCTTGCTCGTTAAAAGAGCAAGAGGAGGATTCTTTGAAAACGACAAGAACACTGGGCTTATCGGATTTCCTACCGAAGGAAAGAGATAAAGTGCAAATTGGATTTTCTTAATTGCCCTAAAAAAGAAGCTGCCTATTCGGACAGCTTCCCTTTTTTATTTTGCGAAATTCACTTTGCCTAATTTCTCAAAAGTATTTAAGTCATAGCTAACAATACCGCTTTGTGAAATTGTATATAGTGAATTATCAATATAAATCATACGGCGAACCGTCTTATCCCATTCCTCGTACATCTGGGTCGCTTGTGCTGGCTCAATTAAGTCAGCTTTCAACTTAATTCCTTTCGTTGTCACTTCATATACTTGTGAGCCTGTGCCTTTGTAAATCATTTCATTGGCATTTTTCTCTTCGTATAAAGTTACAGGGAAGCCATAATAGCCTTTCTCAACATGACGAAGCAATGCTTTATGGTCGTACTGCACATCAGAATATGTGCCACGCCCTCCAATGATAACTGCCGACTTTTCTTTCGGATTCGCTAAATCACTTACATCAAATAGCGCTAGCTTCATGCCTTTTGTTATGACAAATGGCTCTTTAGAATATTCATTCATACGAATTTCTGTGTCATAGCCAATACCGATTAAATGTTTATCATCAAGCGGGTGTAAATAGTTACTAAAACCAGGAATTTTTAGCTCTCCTAACACTTTCGGCTTTGCTGGATTTGCCACATCTATTACAAATAGCGGGTCCACTTCTTTAAATGTTACGATATACGCTTTATCACCCATAAAGCGCGCTGAGAAGATACGCTCACCTCTTGCTAAATCTGTTAATGCCCCAACTTGCTTTAAGTTACTATCTAAAATAAATAGATGGTTTTTGGAATCGGCATTACGCCCCCATGCAAAGCCCTCTGTTGTAGCAATGCGGAAGTACCCTTCGTATTCATCCATTGAGAATTGATTTAATATCGTTCCTTTTACTTCTGCTTGCCCTACTAATTTGATTGCCGTTTGGTCAATAGCAAATTTATAAATTTGCGTATTTGAAGCCGCTGGCATAATCATCATATCTGTCATAGCACGATTGGATGCTGCTGGAGCCGCATAATCATATTTAGGTGCTGTCACATAAATTGCCTTCTGTGACATGTATAATTGAGAGCCACTCCCTAAATAACTTTCTGTTTTCACTTCATTTTTTGCCAAGTCCTTTAAATCAATTGCTGATAATGTTGTATAATTTGGCTCTGTATTACCAGGGAAAATTGAAATTTTTTCGATTGGCATTGGCTCCGATGTATTTTGGCTATTGCTGTCATATGTGTATGGACGTAATTCTACGTCAACTCCCTCACGCAGTAACCAATAATTAGGTGATGAATTCGTTACCATATATAGCACATCACCTTGTTTACGAATGCCTGCAATATGACCTTCTTGCCCAATTTCACGCAGCAATTTTGGGCTATCAGCATTTTCCACATCAAAGAAGGCAAACTTGGATAACGATATCGACTGCATATAATCTTTTCCTTCTAGAGGACGTTCCTCATAGCTATCATACGCAACAATTAATAATGAATTGTGTAAAATGAGCTTTGTTAAATATTGATTATCCTTAAATGCCTTTTTGGCAACAACCTTTATATTTTTAGGGTTTTTCGCATCTGTAATGACTAGCTCATTTTCAACAATTGCATAAATATAGCGCCCATCTGTAACAACAATATCCCCTTCTTCAATGCCCTCTACTTGATTATTCGTTGTCGAATGGTCTGAAGATTTGCCACTTGCCGCGCTATCAGCGACAGATTCGGATGTTTCCATCATTTCATTTTGAACACGACCATAACCAAAATTTTGATTGTTTAATACCGTTTCAAAATAAGTTACTAAATCCTTTGTCGACTTTATTTGCTCGACCGCTTTCACAACATTAAACTTAACAGACTTTTTCTTGTTGTTAAATGTCAATTTTTTAGACGCCCCTTTTTCAACATATAGCGTATATTGCCCAGGGCTTAAATCCCAAACAATAATAGCATCAGCCGTTTCGTTTAATGTCAAACGCGCATCTACCTTTTTTCCTGTAGCATCTGTAACATATACCTTGCCATTTGTTAAACTGGCAGCTTCGATAGTTTCTGAAAATTCAGCATAAAATGGCTGCCCTTCTAACACCGCTGTAGCTGTACTCGCAGCTGCCGTTTTTTCATTTCCGAACAAAGCAATCGCAGTTATTAGTAAAATAGCTACAGCAAATAAAGTGCCTATTGCTCGTATTTTTTTCATGCTTATCTCCACTCCTTTTTATGGTTTTCTTTCCATGTCATTAAATAAGACGGTACATCACCAATTTCGTTACAGTTTTTTTAGATAAAGTGAAACTTCTTTCAGTGGACGCCCTTCCCCACTGAATGTTAGTTGAACCATTCGGGCTTTTACGGGCAGTTAATCTACCACTTATCCTTAATCCGACTTCACTTTAGACTTGAAGTGGGAGTTTTACTACCCATTAGCGGGATAAATCTGAAAATCAATTACACCTCGACTAATGCTAGTCCATGTTTTTCTCGAATCAACTAAATAGGGGAATGCATAATCGACATTTTGGATGCTGTAGGTATTGCTTTCTTCAAAGAATTCACTTGTTAAAATAAGCATAGAGCTAATTTCCAACTGCACTTAGGGAAAATTGAAATCTTGAGAAAGGCGTTTCCCTCAAAATAAATATGGCTGCAGGAGAAATCACTTTCCCTACAGCCATACCCCATTTTACCATTTTACAATCATTGCGGAGCGATGTGAGGTTTCTTTAATATCTACACCGCGTTTTGCCATTTCCTCAATATATGTTCCACCTGGCACAATGGACTCTGGTGCGAAAACACCTCGCTCTGAAATAACGCCATTGCCGAGCATTTGCGCCACAACCGATGCTGTATTTGCTGTAGCACGAGCCATTGCAGTTACGCCTGTCTCTAAATCTTTTTTCACAACCATTTCGTACTCATATGTGACTTGCTCTTCTGATTTTTCACCCGCTATAATAGCACGTAATAATACTGCATCTACTTTCTTGCCTAGCTCTAACTTTTTCTTTAAAGCTTCACGTACAACTTCACGCACGCTTATTTCATGGTTGCCTACCTCTACCATATTATCTTTGCTTAAGAAATCTAAGTCTGCTAAAAGCTTGAATTTTTCAACATGCCCTTTATAGCGAATTGTTTTATATTCCAGTGTTTTTACATGCGGGAATGTTTGGTGCAATGTCGAGATACCTCCAGATGTATAAAATGCCTCCAACACCCCAAATTCATCAAAGTAAATTGGCTCTACACCCGTCAAAGATTCTACCTCGGTTAATTTGCTATCTTGAATCATTTTTGATGGCTCTGTATAATGGTCAAAAACCCCTTCTAACGAGAATACATGTGTGTAGTGCAGCGGTGGCTTCGGCTCTGTCGGAATACCGCCTACATAAAGTTTAATTGATTCCACCTTATCTAATTTCGACGCTCCGTATCCTGCTAAAATATTAACCATCCCCGGCGCAACCCCTAAATCCGGTATAATCGTAACGCCTGCCGCCTTTGCTTCATCTGCCATTGCAAGTACATGCTCTGTCACACCGCCAATATGTCCACCTAGGTCAACAGAGTGAACCCCTGTAGCAATCGCTGCCCTTGCTACCGCTTCATTGAATTCATAAAATAATGCGTTGATTGCAACATGACCCTTTGACATAACATTGCGCAATGATTCGTCTGATGTTGCATCTAATGCAATAACCTCTACTTTATTTGTATTTAATGTAGCGACAAATTCCTCTGCCGCGCCTACTACTAAGTCTGCTAAGTATACTTTTTCAACCGATTCACTTGCTACTAAATCTCGTGCTACTTCTTTCCCCATTAAACCTGCACCTAGAACTACTACTTTCATGTAATCCAACCCCTTTTATTTAGTATGTCATGTGGGACTGTCGGAAAAGCAGATAAATGCTAGATTTCCCAACAGCTGTACGCACTTTTCTTGAAGTAAATGAAAATTATTAAAGCACTGCACTTAGAAGAATTTATTCGTATTAAAAATGATAGAATAGTTGAATTTAAGCGTTACGTATCAATTTGCGCTCTTTGTAAAGTACCGCTATAGTCTACATAAATGCTTTTCCATTCTGTGTAAACGTCAAGAGCAGCCTGACCTGAATCTCTGTGACCATTACCCGTCCCCTTTGTACCACCAAATGGTAAATGGATTTCAGCTCCTGTCGTTCCCGCATTCACATAAACGATACCTGTATCTAAAAGCTGCTGTGCTTTAAATATCGTATTCACATTACGTGAGAAAATAGAACTTGATAAACCAAAGCGCACACCATTATTTACTTCGATTGCCTGCTCTAGACTATCAATTGCAATAATGCTAACAACAGGTCCAAAAATCTCCTCCTGTGCAATAATCATATCCGGTTGCACATTCGTGAAAACGGTTGGCTCAAAATAAAAACCTTTATCGTATGGTGTGTCCGTTAAGATGCGGCCACCTGTTAATAATGTTGCCCCTTCTTGCTTCCCAAGCTGAACATAATGATTAATTTTCTCGAGCGCTTGACGATTTATAACAGGACCTACTTTAACCTTCGGATCAAGCCCATCACCAATTGTAATCGCTTGCATTTCTCTTAGTAGCTTTTCTTCTAGCTCTTCCTTCACATCGCGATGCACAATAATACGACTGCATGCCGTACAGCGCTGCCCTGCTGTTCCAAAAGCACTCCAAACAATTCCTTGTACAGCTAAATCAATATCTGCATCATCCATAACGATAACCGCGTTTTTACCGCCCATTTCAAGCGAGATTTTCTTTAAATGTTTCCCCCCAAGTTCCGCCACCTTACTACCAGTAGCTGTTGAGCCCGTAAAGGAAATCACCCGTACATCAGGATGCTCAATCATTGCTGTGCCAATTGTTGGACCTGTACCAAATACAACATTCGCTACCCCTTTAGGCAAACCGACCTCTTCGAAAATCTTTGCTAGCTCATAGGCCATCATCGGCGTTTCATTAGAAGGCTTCCAAACAAATGTGTTGCCTGCTACGATAGCGGGAAACGCCTTCCATGTTGCGATAGCAATCGGGAAATTCCATGGTGTAATTAATCCAACTACGCCAATTGGTGAACGTACACTCATCGCAAATTTATTGGCTAACTCTGATGGTGTTGTTTCACCAAATAATCTACGTCCTTCACCAGCCATGTAAAGTGCCATATCGATGCCTTCCTGCACCTCTCCACGTGCCTCTTCAATGACTTTTCCCATTTCCTTTGTCAAAACTTGAGCTAAATGTTCTTTTTTCTCCTTCATTTTAAAACCAATTTCATATAAATAATCTGCACGTTTCGGTGCGGGCAACAACGCCCAACTCTTCTGTGCTTCTTTTGCAGCTTGAACAGCTACATCAATTTCTGTTTTTGTTGAGAGTGGCACTGTACCTAGTTGCTCACCTGTTGCTGGATTAATAATAGGCATTGCCTGCAATCCGCTTTCCACCCATTCACCAGCTATAAAGTTTTTCAGCTCCATTTAATCTCTCCTTTCCGTACGCAAAAACTTCTATTCTTGTGTTACATTACAAATTATTCGACATTCTCTGCTTCAAACCCTTTTTTTCTAATTTTAAAAATATTTTTAGTATTTTCGAAACTTCTTTTATTTACACTGCGTACATATAGTAAATTATATTTTTTTGATTGGACAAGAATTAAATCAAAATAAAGCCTTCGATGAATATATGTGGACGCCATTTCACCTAGGCTTAATGACAGGAGGAGCAAATAATGAACAATCACGAAATCGATTACAAGCTTTACGGAGATGATATGCAATTTGTAGAGGTCGAGCTTGACCCATCTGAAACAGTTGTAGCTGAGGCTGGTAGCTTAATGATGATGGAAGATGACATTCGTATGGAAACGGTATTCGGTGATGGCTCTGCACAGGGCGGCGGTGGTTTAATGGATAAGCTTATGGGAGCAGGTAAACGCTTGTTAACAGGTGAAAGTTTATTTATGACAACATTTACAAATACGGGCTCTGGCAAACGCCATGTTTATTTTGCAGCACCTTATCCCGGAAAAATTATCCCGATTGATTTAAGCCTTTGGAACGGAAAAATCATTTGTCAAAAGGATGCTTTTTTAGCAGCTGCTAAAGGGGTATCTGTTGGCATTGAATTCCAGCGTAAATTAGCAACAGGCTTCTTCGGTGGAGAGGGCTTCATCATGCAGAAGCTTGAAGGCGATGGGATGGCATTTATTCACGCAGGGGGCACCATTCACCGACATGATTTGCGACCAGGTGAAACATTGCGTATCGATACAGGCTGTTTAGTCGCTATGACAAGGGATGTTGACTACAATATCGAAATGGTCAGCGGCGTAAAAACTGCCTTATTCGGTGGAGAGGGTCTATTTTTAGCAACACTGAGAGGTCCGGGTACAGTCTGGGTACAATCGCTACCATTTAGCCGACTAGCAAGCCGTGTATTCGCAGCAGCTCCAGCTAGCAAAGGCGGTGGCGGTAAGTCAAGCGATGAAGGCGGTATCGGTGGATTATTCGACCTATTTAATAAATAGGCTATAGGAGTTATCTGAAAAGCTATGTGTTCCCATTGCTTTTCAGATATTTTTTTGCCTTTAAGTGAAATGGTCAAAATAGAACCTCAAAAGGAGATTGAAATACTATGAAAAAAATGTTTTTTGGGTCAACTATTCTTTTATGTGGGACAATAGGATTGATTTCAATTATAGTACTTTCAGTAAATAACCCTTGGGATTATAATGGAATTACTGGAATTTATGGATTTTTACTTGGTTCTCAAACATTGTGGGCTTTCATTTTATTTTGTTTAATGTTTATTTCAGGTGCATTTATTTCCTTTTACGAAGCATATTTTAGCAAAGTTAAATAATTAATCTATGTTTTAATGATACTATACATAACTATTTTTCTATTTGAATGGGGAGGTATTTTCATGGAGGGCGCATACCACGCTGGTGATATTATTGCAACAATACTCTTTGTACTTTTTATATGTGCTACGATTACTGCGGTTATAATTTTCTTCAAACGAGTAAGCAGTACAACAACACAACAGAAAGAAATAATTACGAAACTAGACACGATTATCGAACTGTTGAAACAGAAATAATGAGAGCGTCCAAAAAGCAGTCTTATGCACTGCTTTTTGGACGCTCCTCCTTATAAATACAACACAACAAGCAATAATGCCGCAAGTGCGATACGATAAATAGCAAACGGTGTTAACTTAACACGTGAAATTAATTTTAAGAAGAACTTAATAGATAATAATGCGAAAACAAAGGCGCTAATAAAGCCAACCGCATAGAACATAAAATGATCTGGGTTAATATCTTCCCAATGCTTAATTAAAGATAATCCACTTGCTCCTGCCATAATTGGTACAGCCATAATAAATGTAAAATCTGCTGCTGTTTTATGGTCTAAGCCTAAAAGTACCCCACCCGAAATCGTTGCGCCTGAGCGTGAGAAGCCCGGCCATAATGATAAACATTGCACAAGACCAATTTTCAATGCTTTGCCGTATGAAATTTGGTCTAATGATGTAATTGCAGGCTTTTTCGGTCCAAACTTATCTGCAATAATCATCAAAATTGCTCCAATAATTAAACCGATAATCACTGTTTCCATTCGAAATAAATGCTCATCAATCATATCTTCAAACAAGACGCCAAAAATCCCAGCTGGAATAATCCCCGCAATCACATGCCCTAAATGGAAACGCTGTGTCGAAGTTTGTCCTTCTATTTTATATAAGCCTACTAAGCTTAAAATGCGCTTCCACATGACAACAACTACAGCTAAAATAGAGCCAAGTTGAATAACAATTTTAAATGTGTTGGCAGAGCTTGAACCTAAAAATTCTTGCGTTTTCAACCACATATCATCGACGATAATCATATGTCCTGTCGATGAAACAGGGGCGAATTCTGTCATTCCTTCTACAAAGCCTAACAAAAGGGCTTTTAATAGTTCAATCAAATCCATTCCATAATTCCTCCGATTTACTTACTTTCCACATGAATAACCCATAGCTCTGAGCGACTCCCAATACGCATTGGCGGTCCCCAAAAGCCGAAGCCACTTGAAACGAGCGCATGCATCCCCTCTTTATTTTTATAGCCATAGTCTAATTCAAATATTTTACGTGTAATATATTCGTTTGGCCATAGCTGCCCTAAATGGGTATGCCCCGATAAATGCAAATCAACGCCCGCATTTGCAGGTGCATTCAAATCATCTGGCGTATGATTCATTACAACCCAAGGCTTATCTCGTTCAATTGGGGCTAAATCTGCAATTTGCTTTCTTGCTTTATTCGTTTTATCTTCCTGCCCTGTTAAATAAAAACGCTCTCCTACTAAAATAGTTTCATCTAACAACATTTTGACATTCGCTTTTTCCAGTTCATCTACAATTAATTGCAGCGCATTCCCGTAATACTCATGATTGCCTAGCACCCCATATACACCATATGTGGATTTTAGCTGTGCCATCACCTCACCCATACCCTTCTTAATAAATAAATCTGGCTTGTCATCCACTAAATCTCCGACTAAAAGCACAACATCAGGATTTTGCCCATTGGATAATGTCACAAATCTCTGCAAATGTGCCTTATTGGACAGCACGCCTAAATGAAAATCTGACGCAACAACAAACGTCATTGGCTCATCGACATCTAGCTTCACTGTTGTTTCTCTCACAACAGGCGAATAAGCATTGTATGTACCATAAATAAAAAGCACAATAAAAATAATGACAGCCACACTGCCTGTCGTGCGCGCTGTTAATGGCGTAATAAAAACAACGATATTCGCAATAATACATAAAATCAATCCGTATTCAAAAATGAACATCCAATAATTACCTAAAACTGATAAAGGACGTAATAATTCATGAATTCTACCCAACACAAAGCCAAATGCTACTACATAAAGAAGAGGCCAAAAAATAAGATTCGATATATGTATATTTATAGATGCTAGCCACAAATTGAAATTCCAACCTATGTAAAATGTCATACCGCTATAAATAACAACAATTACTATACCAATTAAATATTGCAATGATAGTATCCTCCTATATTTTATCCCGCATTAACGGGCAGTAAGACGCCCACATTTCAAGATTTATGTGAAATTGGCTTAAGGAGAAGTGGGAGACCAACTGCCCGTAAAAGCCCGATTGGTTCAACTAACATTCAGTGGGAAGAGCGTCCACTGAATGAAGTTTCACTTTATCCCGCATTAACGGGCAGTAAGACGCCCATTTCAAGATTTATGTGAAATTGGCTTAAGGAGAAGTGGGAGACCAACTGCCCGTAAAAGCCCGATTGGTTCAACTAACATTCAGTGGGAAGAGCGTCCACTGAATGAAGTTTCACTTTATCCCGCATTAACGGGCAGTAAGACGCCCATTTCAAGATTTATGTGAAATTGGCTTAAGGAGAAGTGGGAGACCAACTGCCCGTAAAAGCCCGATTGGTTCAACTAACATTCAGTGGGAAAAGCGTCCACTGAATGAAGTTTCACTTTATCATGCAAAAGTATAACATTACTTTCTCTATGTAGAAAAATATAAGTCTCAGAAAATCAAAAATGCCTTACCTAACACAATTCAAGACTATCAAAATGCAGCTCCATTTTGTAGTAGAAACGCATTGAAAGATAGATTTTAATCCCTTCTCCATTATTTAAAAGTAACTCCGCTAAAGTCAATGATTCTCTCATTTTCAAAGAAATCCCCTCGCTATTTTCCTCGAAGAAATACTTTGAAAAGACACCATCAAAAGCGTCCCAAACACCGTGCAGTTGCCGGTGTTTGGGACGCCCTATTTAAAATGCTACTTGTACAGCAACCGTTACCTTAAATAAATCGCCATCTACTTCAATTTTCATTCGTGCACCATGCAAGTCAACAATCGACCCTGCGATAGCAAGCCCTAAGCCAGAGCCTTCTGTATGACGAGATGTATCGCCACGTTTAAAGCGCTCCGTCAGTTCCTCTACATTTTCAACAAGCTCATACTTCGCAATATTTTTCACTACAAGCTCCGCCTCTGCTCCTTGCTGTTTAAGTGTAACATAAACGCGTGTACCCTCTAATGAATACTTTTGGGCGTTGACAATTAAATTATCAATAACACGCCACCATTTTTGTCCGTCTACATAGGCAAAAATAGGCTGGCTTTCAATATTGACTCGTAAATCTAATTTTACCGTAGTAAAAGCTTCTTCATGCTCACCAATTGCCTGCTGTAATAGCTGTGCTAAATCAACTCGTTGCTTCAAAAGCTCGACATTCCCACTTGCCATTTTCGATACATCAAATAAATCCTCAATCAATGTTTTCAAACGTGCCGATTTTTTATCAAGTATGTCGATATATTTACTACGCTCTTCTTCAGATAAGTTAGGCTTTTTCAATAAATCCGTGTACGTAATAATAGATGTTAACGGCGTACGTAAATCATGGCTAACATTTGTAATCAGCTCCGTTTTTAAACGTTCACTTTTTGCCTGCTCTGTCATTGATGTTCGAACACCATCTCTTAATTTATTTAAGTTTTGAGCATGCGCTGCAATCGGTGATTTCCCCTTCACCTTCACATCAGTCGTTAAACGCCCCTCTGCCATATCTTCAGCTTGTTTCATCACACGATTTAGGTAGCCCATGCGGCGAAGATATATATATAGTGTAGGCACGAATACGAATAAGAAGAGTGGTATATAAATAAGGAACAGC
Source organism: Metasolibacillus sp. FSL K6-0083 (assembly GCF_038630865.1). NCBI lineage: Bacteria > Bacillati > Bacillota > Bacilli > Caryophanales > Caryophanaceae > Metasolibacillus > Metasolibacillus sp. FSL K6-0083. Next base: position 2,157,007 of record NZ_CP152046.1, read on the forward strand.
CCGTTATCAATCAAAGCGCCTGTGAATCCTACCCCTGCAAGGAAAAATACAATAAGCATTGCAAATGTTTGCATACCAACCGAACGATTTAAAAAGACGTCCTGACCCGCTTGCCAAATGCGAAGAGAAATCGATTCTTTCCAGCGTTCAATATCACGACTATCATCAATTAACCATAATATACTGATTACTAATGCCATGAATAAAGCAACGGCAAGCCCAAATAAGAAAATAAGCTCTATTATATTTACTAACTGATACATTTCAGCACTGTAATAGGCAATATTGTAAATGGACCTCACTAGCCCATCAACGATGTCAATGAATAGCATCCCACCTAATAATGTCAAAGCAATTGCCGCATCAATTGGTAGCTTGTTAAATAACGGCTTCACTTTTAGTAATAATGCCTCGATTTCTGCTCTTTTAGGTCGCATAAAAAAGAATAGTACGAATAATGTTAAAAGACCAGTTCCCCATATGATATAAGAAAGAACTTTAAAAGCTTCAAAACCCTCATAATTTCTTTTTAGCTCCGAATCCTTTAAAGCCGTCTTTGGCAATGTAATCGTGCCTGTAAACTTTGGTAGCTCAATAGTTATCGGAATCGTGTGCGATAATAACGCAAAATCCTCTTCAATATACTCGCCTGTGTAAACTTCCATCACTACTTCACTTCGAACATTTTCCGCAACCGTATCCGATGTTACTTCAGAAACACCTTCCCAGATTCCTTCGGAAGTGCTTTCCAAAATTACTTCGCCTATGCTTCTATTTAAAGGTGGTACAAAATACTCGGAGTTTTCCTCTAAAAAATGCTCCTCAAATATCGCCGTTGCGGCAATATTATTATTTGTAAAACGTTGCTTTGTATTCACATCTACTAAATCGTAGCTAAACATTTTATAACTATTGGATGATAGGAACTCTCGTTTTTGACGCTCCTTGCTAGCAGCATAATTATCAATAATTTGCTCCTTTATTGCACGGATTTTCGCCTCAACATGTGCATCGTCCGAGAAATTTTTCTTTACCTCCTCGATTTTACGATCACGCTCCTGCTTTAGCACTTCTTTTACTTCAACTGATGCTGACGCAGAGTCTGTGTTATCTTCTAGGCGGTCTTGATATTGCCTAATAAGATTTTCAACCTGTTCCTCTAATGAACCATAGTAATTACGATAATAATTAATTTCATTTTGTGTTACTTTTATTTGCTTTTTTGCTTTCTCCGCATCAAAAGACATTAACACATTGTTATATAAATCTTCATAATATTGCTGCAACTGCCACTCGAATTCTCGGGAAGTAATAAATGATTTACCGATAATCGTATTCGCATTTCCCAAAAAGGAAAATAACGAAAATATGGTCCAAAAAATGAGCAGTAGCGTTAGGGCGCCTCTTCCCTTCTTCATTTCGTTTCCTCCTAAAAAAGCTTTCGTAATAACTGCAATGTATTGATTAAATCCGCTCTTGTCGCCCATAGAAACATCCCGATATAAATAAGACCAATTAGACTAGCAACTGCACTAATTAGCGTACATACCAGTGCAATATTACTTTTCCATTTTGTAGCCAAGTCCCCAAACAACCTTTAAATAATGTGGATTTTTCGGATCTGTTTCAATTTTTTCGCGGATTTTTCGGATGTGTACTGCGACAATATTTTCAGCATTATACGCCTCTTCGTTCCAAACCATTTCGTAAATTTCTTGAATGGAAAAAACACGACCAGCATTTTTTAACAATAGTTCTGTTATTTTATATTCAATTGGCGTCAGCTTTATAGGCTCTCCGTCCTTCAAAACTTGTCGACCTGCTATATCTAACTCTAGCCCTTCAATTTGCGCTGCGCTATTTTGAAATGTTCCTAGCTCGACATAACGACGTAGCTGCGACTTTACCCGAGCCATTAACTCTAAAGGATGGAAGGGCTTTGTAATATAATCATCCGCCCCAACAGACAAACCATGAATCTTATCCGTATCCTCAGCCTTCGCACTAAGCATAATAATTGGGATATTTCGTTCAGCTCGGATTTTAAATGTCGCCGTAATACCATCCATATTCGGCATCATTATATCTAAAACAATCAAATGTACCTCATGCTGTGACAGCATTTCTAACGCCTCTACACCATCGCCAGCCTTCAAAACTTGATAGCCATCATTTTTTAAATAAATTTCTATACCATCTCGGATATCTTGGTCATCATCCACGACTAGTATCGTTAACTTCGTCATATCATTCACCTCGCTGCAAACTCTTATAATGTTATAATAAAGGATAAAAATGAAGTATTGCTTAACGTAAATCTTAAGATTTTCTGAAGAAATGGAAAGGGAATGTCGTTTATGTATAAAACTGTAGCTCAAACAGCCTTAGACTTAAATATGCCAGAAGAACAAATTTTATATTATATTCACAATGGGCACATTAAAGCCGTGCATGATGGTGAGCAATTTTTAATCAACAGTGGACAGTTCGAGGCATACCACGAGCAAATCGAGCGTATCAAAGAGGAAATTGATATTTGGCGTAATACCCCCATCCCCGAAGATATTGATGTGAAGGATGAAGACTAAAGGGTGCCCAACCCCCAGAATTAAAGTGGAGAATTTCTATACTAAAAGAAAGGCGGTGCTGCCTTTGTAGACAACACCGCCCCTTACTTAAATCGGGATAACTTGACTTACACTTTTTGTCATTATTTCTGCATAATCCTCTACCATCACACTTGCAGTTGGATACATTCCCGCTCCAGGTCCAACAAGTGTAATTGTCCCAATATAATTTGTATCAACAGCCACAGCGTTATTAACATCATCAATAGCGTATAACGGATGCTCTTTGTTCACTAATAACGGTATTACTTTACCAACGATTTTTCCGTCTGCAAAGCGTTCTATTTCCGCAACATGACGATAACGTAGCCCTTTCGCCTGTGCCTCCTGCACATCTGCTTGGGAAATTGCATCAACACCGATTACTTCTACCTCCGACCAATTAGGCTGTTCACCAAATGCCAAGCTAGATAAAATCATTAACTTTTTGAAGGCATCCTGCCCCGACACATCATTGTATGGATCGGCTTCTGCATAGCCAAGTCGTTGTGCCTCCTTTAAAGCTTCCTCAAAGGATACATTTTCTATACGCATTTTCGTTAAAATATAGTTCGTTGTTCCATTTAAAATACCTTGAATTCGTTCGGCATCATTTACTAACAGCACATTTTTTAATGTCTTAATAACAGGTACGCCACCAGCTACAGAGGCTTCATACCCTACATATACACCATGCTCCTTAGCAAGTTGCTCAAGCTCCTGCCCACGCTTTGCAAACATCACCTTATTGGCCGTAATGACGTGGCATCTATGCTCGACTGCGCGCCTTAAATAGGAAAACGCTGGCTCCTCATTTACAATCGCTTCGAAAACAACTTGTAATCCAGGCTCTGCCAATACGTCCTCTATACTTTCCGTCATCAAATGCATTGTGTTAGCTACACGTTCTTTACTCGCATCAGTAACTAATATTTTTACAACCTCGAGCTCCACCCCTAATTTCTGTTGGAGCTCCTGCTGCCTTTCCTTTAGTATATGATAAATTCCTTGCCCCACGGTTCCAAAACCGAGAATGGCTGCCTTCACTTTTGACACTATACCTTCGCCTCCAAATTTCCTTTCACAACTAATCAAGTGAATCTTAGGCTTTTTACAAAATCAAATTGTGTATTTTATATATTTTCTGCAAAAAACCACGACTTATTTGTTATATCGTTCTCGTTATATATAGTGATTCTAGCTCAATACTTATGATATTACAAGAAAATTCTACCCTAAACAGACATTTGTTTTTTCAGAGAGGTCACCAAACATTCAAATAATATAGAAATGGGGCTGCCAAGAAAGAAATGACTTTCAAGACAGCCCCGTAGGTTATATATCAATAAAAGAAATGGGGGAATTTCTTCTATTATAATAAGGAAGATTTCAACTAACTTCTGTTAATTGTCGACGGCGATAGTTTTCCAAAATGGATTGCATAATCTTTTCCTCTAATGCTGTAAATGCAGGCACTGCATATGTGCGGTGAACAAGCTGAAACTCCCCATAGCGTAAAAACCATTCTTTCGCTGGCAATTTAATGTGGTCATTTCCATACTCGATATACGCATCATATACTTCCTTTACAATGTACCCATTTAATAAATCATATGTTGATTCTGAAAACGCACTATGCCCAAACACTTTCATCCACATCATTTCAACATTTGCTAATAATAATTGAATTGCTTGTGAATTGATGAAGGTGTATGTCTCATTTAATTCATACACAATATAAGATGCTATGTTTTGCGCACTATATGTACGTCCCATATTCAACACTCCTTTGATTTATCCTATTTTATCAATTACGCTTCGGTTTACTACCACCCAGATTTCTCCAATATTTTCGGTGGAAGTTTACTTAAAATCGCCACATCCTGTAACATCCGTTGGAGATTGATAGAATTTTAATTCCCTGCAAGTAGATTGGTTTTATTATAATTGAGAAAAATCAAGAAGTCAATAATTCTTATAAAAATACTAGGTATTGAGTTTTTAATTTTGCTAGGGGGGCTGCGACTGCGAAATGATGCAGTCTACAGCCTATTTTTAGCAACAATCTAACAAAACCATATAGATACTTTATACAAATGAGTATTCAAGCGTTTGTCTATAGGTTAAGCGTTTTTTGCTGCTAATGCTAACGCTTGGTCCAAATCTGCTACTATATCTTCCACTGCTTCTAAGCCGATTGATAAGCGAATGAGCTCTTCTGATACACCAGCGATTTTAAGTTCTTCTGCTGACAATTGTTGATGTGTTGTAGATGCTGGGTGAATAATAAGCGAGCGTGCATCGCCCACATTTGCTACATGCGAGAAGAGTTTAACACTATCAATAACAGTTCGCCCAGCCTCTCTACCACCTTTAATACCGAAAGTGATGATAGAGCCAAAACCATTTTTCAAATACTTTTTCGCCAATGAATGCGATACAGTATCTTCAAAGCCGTTATAGTTTACATATTCCACGAATGGGTGGTTGCGCAAATGAGCGGCTACTTTTTCAGCATTTTCATTATGTCTTACTACACGCAAATGAAGCGTTTCTAACCCTTGTAAAAAGTTGAATGCTGAGTCTGCACTTAATGTTGGCCCGAAATCTCGCAGCAATTGCACGCGCAATTTTGTAGCGAATGCCGCAGTTGCCGTATCAACTCCATAGCGGATGCCGTGATATGTTGTATCAGGCTCTGTGAAGCCTGGGAATTTCCCCTGTGTCCAGTCAAATTTCCCTGCATCGACAACAATACCACCGATTGTTGTGCCATGCCCACCAATCCATTTTGTTGCCGAATGAATGACAACATCCGCCCCGAATTCGATTGGATTAGAGCCATATGGTGATGGGAATGTATTATCAAGGATTAGTGGGATACCATGCTCATGTGCGATTTTAGCAACCGCTTCAATATCTAGCACATTTAAGCTTGGATTACCGATTGTTTCTGCAAAAATTGCTTTTGTATTTTCGTTAATTGCCGCTCGGAAATTTTCTGGGTCACTCTCGTCTACAAATGTTGTCGTAATACCGTAACGTGGCAAAGTTGTAGCAAATAAATTATAAGTACCGCCGTACAAGGAGCCCGCCGATACGATATGGTCCCCTGCACCTGCAATGTTCAAAATAGAAAATGAGATAGCTGCCATTCCTGAAGAAAGCGCTACTGCCGCTGTTCCTTTCTCCAATAAAGCAACTCGCTCTTCAAATGCCCCGACAGTTGGGTTCATAATACGTGAATAAATATTTCCCGCTTCTTCTAATGCAAATAAGCGCTGCGCATGAGCAGTATCGTTAAATGCATAAGCAGTCGTGCGATAAATCGGTACGGCAATTGCCCCTGTTACTGGATCGGGTTTTTGCCCACCGTGTAATAATAATGTTTCTGGTCTAAGTGTTGACATGAGATTCCTCCTAAAATGTTTTCGATGGCTAGTGGATTTTTGAGGAGGGTAGAAAAACAAAAAACCCTCTTCCTAAGAAGAGGGTTCGCAAATGAGCAAGTTTTCCTCCCCTTATCTTTCAGATCCCAATCCGAATCTGTAGGAATTAGCACCTTTGTAAGCTCGTCGCTTACCGGTTGCCGGGCATCACAGGGCCTAGTCCCTCCGCCACTCTTGATAAGAGTATTTGATTCATGTTCCATCGTTGTGATTGAGTATAAAGCATTGTAAACCAAGAAGTCAACTATTATTTTTTAATTTTTACGCTTCTTATTTTATCTATGTATTTTAAATTTTCATGAGTACAAGAACTTCTTAATGAAACTGTTTCTCCGCCGACATAGCTAAAATTGTAACCAGCCCTCTCAAAATGTAACTTGTTAAGAAAAATCTTGCATTTTCCTTTTCTTAATTGAACTACCGAATTTACAATGGCGAAAGAAATGAAAAAATCCCCAATAAAAGTAATACACAGCGCATTTCCTATATTGATATATAATCTTTAAAATCATTATAACCCTGTAACTAACTTATAAGGTAAGTTTTGATACAGAACATGGTATGATAATAATTATGGGGCTTTAAATTGGACTAACAACTATGAAATCCATCATATTAGACCGTGTAAATGGGGGGGAAATAAAGATTATAGTAATTTAATTCCACTACCATATTCATTCCATAGAAGTGTTGTATCCCCTTGGTGGACAGCTTATTAGAAATTAGGTGAATTTAACATGTCTATTGAATTAACTTTAACATCATTAATGAAAAGGTTAGAGCAAGAGAACCGTCTAACTGTACAATTGGAAAATGGAGAAATCTTAAATAATGTAACATTCGATTGGAATAGTCCCATATCAAACCAAGAACTACAAGAATTTTCTTTAAAAAACCCACATCATATTTTACCAGAAGCCCTGTGTTCGTTTCTACAACACAGTAATGGAGCGAAATTATTTAATAATGAAGGTCTTGGTATGGATTACTTTGAAATCTATACCATTCATGAAATGCAAAATTATATAGATGAATATAAAACAAATATATATTATCAAGGTGCATATGATAAAAGTTGGGTTATGATTGGTGCTTATCGAGGATATGGCGACTACATGTTCATTGACTCGCAAAAAGTGGTGAATGGAGAAGAGGATTATTTAATCTATGTACAAGTAGGCGATATTCAAAGATTACCTATGAATTTTGAAACTTGGCTTGATAGATTCATTGTTGCACAAGGAGCTAGATATTGGTTATGGTAAGTATGAGGAGCTGTCTAAAAAGATCATTTTCTATAGAACTCGCATTAAAAGGGGGATTTTTGCTTCTTCTCTTTCATTTTTGAAAAACACCGCTAAACCCTGTGTGTCTAGCATTTTCAAAGAAAACCCTCTCTATTTTATAGAAGCAAACATTTTGCCAAAACACCATCATCAGCGTCCAAAATGCCGGCTATGCACGGCTTTTTGGACGCCCCCTCATTTAATATCAATCTAAAGTGAATCAATTTCATAAATCGATTTTTTCAGGAGCTTAGACTGATCCAGTGTGAAAACTTACGTTTTTAAAAATTATGCAGCTGCTTGCAACTTGTTTAATTGCACGTTGATACAATCTACTACTAACTTGCAGGCATTATAAATAAACATCACGAGATTGAAATGCAACTTTGTCCTTCTACCGGTTCGATGACGGACGTTGTTTAATTGAAAGTATTGTTTTAAATAGGCGTTCCACTGCAGTACGTTCTTTATAAAGCCTTTTCCATAGGTCTGAACCACGTGCGGATAGGTATATTTTCGAATATCCTAAAACATTTTACTAAGTCCTTTACTGTTGGAATATGTTCTATAATACGAATGATGAGTGATTGAATCATCTCACCATAGTTACATTCACGTGAAGCACCAGGTAACGTCTTTTTTGAAAAGAGATGAAAGATTGGTTGTACATCGAAAGTAGAGAAAATCGCATCAAATCGGTGCGAGCCTTCCATATCAAATAATTCTTGGATGTCAAAAAGGCTAATTTGTTTTATAATAGTCATGAGGCATCATTCCTTTCGGTGGGTTGTTTAGTCGCTACCATTATACCGAATTTTTTGGGGGTGCCTCATTTTTATTTATTTGAAACCCTTGATAACGAAGGGATTGGAATTATGAAATTAAACTCAATTAGTATAAAATAATATACGAATACAGGTCATTAGGAGGATGAAAATGGATACTAGAGAACTTTTACGCAATCACGCATCCGTGCGTAAATATACAGGGGAACAAATTCCGCGCGAAACGGTAATGGATTTAATCGAAACAGCACAAATGGCAGCAAGTTCACATTTTGTGCAAGCATATAGCGTTATTTGGGTTACGGATGAAAATAAAAAGCAAAAGCTCGGCGAATTATCAAAAAATGAATTTCAATTTCTAACAGCGGGTGCATCATTCTTATTTTGTGTTGACTTTAAGCGTCTTCAAGCCGCGGGTCAAAAACACGGTGTAGATATCGTTACAGATTCTGCAGAAAATTTACTTGTTGGTGTAGTCGATGTATCTTTATTTGCACAAAATTTTGTTGTTGCGGCAGAGGCGAAGGGCTACGGCATTTGCTATATCGGCGGAGCACGTAATAACCCTGCTGAAATTAGCGAACTTTTCAACTTACCTAAAAGTGTATTTCCGTTATTTGCACTGACGATTGGTACTCCGACAAAGCGCAATGAAACAAAACCACGCTTGCCTGTTCCTGCAGTACTTCATGAAAATGCCTATGACGAGGCTAAGTATGATGCATTATTAGAAGAATATGATGCAACGATGGAAGGTTATTATGCAAGCCGTTCTTCAAATCAAAAAACAGCTACATGGACAAAACAAATGGCAGATTATTTAATCGAGCAAAAGCGTCCATACATCAAAGAATTCCTTGCACAGCAAGGGTTTACATGGAAATAACAGTGACCCATGCTCTTGCATTTAGTCCTTTGCGATTTTACTGTAGAAGTGGAAGTTTTTTGTACTCTTCATCTTGCTGTCGGTATAAAAAAAATGCTCCTGCGGTTACTTGTTGCAAGAAACATGTCCTAAATCATGATAAAATGGACCTACAATACATGAAAGTATTCAGAGGTGTTTGCCTATGCAAATGAATAGACATGTTGCGAAATCGTTAGAGCGACAACAATTAAAATCAATGCGACGCTTTTATTATGCAATAGCTGAAATCAATTCAATACTTGCTGATATTCATAAAAAAATACAATCAAATATTGATGAAGAAAAATATCAATATGCTACTGCTTATGTAAATAAATATATTTCTTATACATCTGTATGGAATATTAAATTTGCTTATAATTTAGAAAACCCTGAGGTCGCAATGCTTCAGCTCTTCCATTTACGATATATTTTCCAGCATGAGCCTACCATTGCATTTACTCAAGAACGCCAAATCGTTCAGCAGCAACAACATGCCTTTGACAAGCTACAGCTCTTCAGAGCAGAGCAACTCGCTGCACGTTACGAAACAATGCTGGCATATATTGCGGAGCACCAGGGCTAATTGAACCAAATATTGAATGCCGCGATTAAAAACAAAAGTCCTCTCTCTTTAGTCAGCATTTCACAGTCATGTGACGCTAGATATTTAGGGGCTGTCTAAAAAGAGGGGTTTGTCTAGAAATCGCATGTTAAGGAGGACTTTTGCTACTTCTCTTTCATTTTGGAGAAGCACCGCTGAACCCAGTGTTTCTAGCATTTTCAAAGAAAGCTCTCTATTTTAGAGGAGCAAACATTTTGCCAAAACATCATCATTAGCGTCCAAAATGCCGGCTATGCACGGCTTTTTGGACGCCCCCTACTTTCAGTTTGAGTTTCGCTTATGCACTTTCATTCAGAAGAAAACCCCATGAACCTAGTGTTTCTACTATTTTCAAAAAATTCTCTTGCATTGTACCCAAGTGAATTTTTTGAAGTAACACCAACGAAAGCGTGCAAAATACCGTGCAGTTGCTGGTATTTTGCACGCCTCGCCCTTTTTTACTCCTTAACCATACGCGCATTTGGTAGTGGCCAAACAACAGCTGGCACTGTACCTAATATTTTCTCCTGTGCGACAAAGCCAACCGTTATATCTCGACTATCCAAGCTTCTACGGCGATTATCTCCAAGCACAAAATATTGACCCTCAGGTACAACTTCCACTCCTAAAGCGTCCACCAAAGTAAAGTTCCCTGTTAAATTTCCGCTGTCTACTAATGCTTCTCTATTGCTCTTTAAGTAAGGCTCTTCGAATTTTTCGTCATTAATAAATAGCTCATCATCCCGATATTCTATACGGTCCCCAGGCAAACCAATAATTCGCTTAATAAAATTTTCACCCGTTGGTGCTTCAAAAACGATAACATCAAAACGCTTATAATCAGATAAGGTTGGTCCAATAATATTGACAATCACTTTTTCCTCATTTTCAAATGTAGGCATCATTGAAGCACCTTCTACATTCACAGGTGTAAATAAAAAAATACGAATCCCAGCAGCTAATACTACTGCAAACACGATTGTTTTAATCCAGCTAATAATCTCCTTTTTCTCCAAACTCGCTCGCCTCCTTAAAAATTAAAACGTCTTTTAGTAAGCAAAGTTGCATAGGCCCATTTAATTTCCGCAAGACATTAAAAGCTTTCCGTCTCTACTCTTTCACTTAGAAGGAACACCATTAAATTCAATGTTTTGGACAGTAGCGATGATATTTCGCAAAATGTTTATATATATAAACAGAGAACACCTCTTTTAAAAATGGGATGAATATTGGCTTTAGCAGCGTTATTCTTCACTAAAAGGGAAGCGATGAAAACATTGATTTCAATACAAACAAAATAGACTTTTCGGACAACTCCTCTATCTATTCTATGCACCAACGAAGGCGTTCAAAATGCCGGCTACTGCACGGCATTTTGAACGCCCCTAATTGTTAGTTGCTTAATTGGCTGGAATTGTTCGCCTGTAGCGTAGTATGTCATTGTCACTTCGTCCCCCTGCTCTAAATAAATAGCAAGTGGTACTGCTTCAGAGCTGACTATGAAATTTTGCCCTGTATCTGTTAGTAATGAAACGATTGTAAAGTCACCAACGCGCTCTTTATAGACACGTAGCACCTTTGCTGTAAGCTGTGCTTCCTCAGCGCTAGAAGAACCATCTACTGTACTACCACCACGACTAAGTGCCGCTTTATAAAGCTTTAATGCCTCATTTGGTGTGAAAGCATATGCTGAAATTTCTGGATTAGCAGCAGATACGATAAAGTAATTTTGCAGGAAGCCATTTGAATCTAAAACTGCGGATAGCCAGCTTGCTTCACCGTAGAAGTTATACAAAATCGGCATCTCGCCTTCCCACTCTTTTTCAATAAACTTTTTCTCGATAATTTCAAGCGCACCTTGAGAATCCATATATGATTCTTCCAAATTACCTGTATAATAAGTAGCCTTGCCTGTACGCGCATGTGTCAAAGAGTAACCAAGCATCGAGTCAACACCCTCTTTCGGGCTGGAAAAATCAGTGAAGTAATACATTTCGCCATCCTCCATAAAGACTGGACTCACATTTGCCTCTGTTCCTTCATCCGATGGAATTTTCACATCTTTTTTACCGAATACGCTATTCCAAAAACCATGCACATAATTACCGTAATAGCTGTTTTGTAAGCTAACAGCCTCTGGGGAAATCGCACCATCAATAAATTCAGGTACATCTGCTAAGGCAATTTTTTCAGACTGCCCCGTTTTCGCATCGACCTTAACAATACCTTTTACATCAAAGCCATTACGCGCAGAAATAAAATCACCATATGTGCGAATATAGTATGGTACACCCTCATCATCAATTTCTAGCTGCACATCGCCATAGAAAATAAGTGTTGGGTATTGTAGACGAATATGACGCTCTAAATTTTTATTAAAGTAGGCTGATGGAATATATGCCATTTCATGAGCCATAAATTTTGGATTATCACTTGAATCTGTAGCGCTCATTATGAAATAACCCGGTGTCGTTTTACCATTAAACCACTTAAATAGTCCTGAAAACTCCACTGGTGCAATATAAACAAATTCACCATTGACCTTTTGAATTTGCAGATGTCCTAGCTCATAGTAGCTCGTATTTGGTACTTGACCGAAGGCTTTTCTCATTTTATTTTTCGCAAACTTTGGAGGCACACTTGCAGGTGTTTTCGTTTCGTCAAACGGTTGAATTTCAACTTGCTCCTCCATTTCGGAAGATTGATATTTTTGCTCGGCATTAAAAATTGGGGCTGCTAACAAATAAGCAAGGGCTAAAATTGAAATTAACGTCAACACAGATTTTAGCTTTTGCTCAGCACCTGCCGCAAATAGTGCGCCAACTAATGCAGCTACTGGCGCTACGTATAAAAATACCGTCCAATGTAAATCAACTTTTGAAATATATACCGTTAAAAATGTTAAAATTAAACTACCTAAAAAAACAGAAGTTAAAAGTATACTAAACTGCTTGCCTGTTAATTCGCCCTTTGGTATTTTTTTTGTTAAGGGCACGATTAGAATCGTCACCACAATAGCAGTAATAAGTACCGTTATAAATAATTGTCCCACTATCATCACCTCTAATTTATTTTTACGTATGGGATTGGATGAAAGTTTCATAAAATTACAAAGGGGGTTTTTTAAATGGAAAGAAAAATTATTTTAACATTATTCTCAATCTTCGGTCTTTATTATGTTTTTTTCTTTGATGCCATTCCAGTTTCATGGCAGATGGTTTTTAAGCTAATTCCAATGATTTTACTCATTATTTTAGCGCTACGTTCCCATGGAGAAAAAAGCTACAAATCAATTATTATTGGTGGTCTTATTTTTTGTGCCATTGGGGATTACACATTGCAATGGTTTATCGTTGGCTTATGTAGCTTTTTGATTGGTCATTTATTTTATATTACCGCTTTTAGTAAAACGAATAATCGCCAAACACCCGTTAGCGCCAAAGTTGTGCTAATTATTTACGGCTTGTCGATGATGCTATGGCTTGCCAGCACGATTTTGCGCACAGGCGATGCTGTACTAACTGTTGCGGTTTGCGCATATATAATTGTCATTTTATTAATGGGGTGGACTTCTTTCCGAACAGCTAGTAGCTTTGCTATTATCGGTGCATTTTTATTTATTGCGTCAGATTCCGTTTTAGCCATTAATCGCTTTATTACGGATATTCCTTATGCTCATATTTTAATTATGACAACCTATTATGGTGCACAATTATTTATTGCACTGAGCATCGTTCAATATGCCGCATTACGAAATAAAATGTTACAATAACCTAGAAGCATGATAACAAGGGGGATTATTTCCATGAAAGAACAATTAATCGAACGCTTAATTCGCTATGCGAAAATCGACACACAATCTGATTTCGCAAGTACTACAACACCTTCTACAATGAAGCAATTTGATTTATTAAATATTTTAAAAGATGAGTTAGCAGAAATCGGCTTAACGGATATTACATTAGATGAATACGGCTATTTATTCGCAACATTACCTGCTAACACTGATAAGGATAATGTGCCAACATTGGGCTTCCTTGCACATGTTGACTCAACACCTGATTTCTCAGGTACAAATGTTAATCCACAACGCATTGATAATTACGATGGTGGCGATATTCAGTTAAATGAGCAGCTAGTCATGTCAACAAGCTACTTCCCTAACTTAAAAAACTATATCGGGCAAACATTAATTACAACAGATGGCACAACACTTCTCGGTGCAGATGATAAAGCAGGTATTGCAGAAATCGTGACAGCAATGGAATATTTAGTGCAACATCCTGAAATTAAACATGGAAAAATTCGCGTTGCCTTCACACCAGATGAGGAAATCGGTCGCGGTCCACATAAATTTGATGTAAAAGCATTTGATGCGCAATACGCATATACTTTAGATGGCGGTCCACTTGGCGAGCTTCAATATGAAAGCTTTAATGCGGCAGGCGTTAAAGTTACAACACGTGGCACAAGTGTGCACCCTGGCTCTGCAAAAAATAAAATGGTAAATGCTACGACGATGGCAATCAAATTCCAAAATGAAATGCCTGTAGACGAAGTGCCAGAAAAGACAGAAGGCTACGAAGGCTTTATCCACTTAATGAGCTTTAACGGGCATATTGAGGAAGCTACATTAACATATATTATTCGCGACCACGACCGCGAAAAATTCGAAGCAAAAAAAGCACACTTTATCGAGTCGGCGAAAAAAATCAAGGCTAAGTTTGGTGAAGATGCTATTACAGTAGAAATTGAAGATCAGTACTACAATATGAAGGAAAAAATTGAACCTGTAATGGAAATCGTTGACATCGCTAAAGACGCTATGATAAAGCTTGGCATTACGCCAATTATCGAGCCAGTACGCGGTGGCACTGATGGTTCACAACTATCTTATATGGGCTTACCAACACCGAATATTTTTGCTGGTGGCGAAAACATGCACGGTAAATTCGAATATGTATCAGCAGAAACGATGGAAAAAGCAACAGAAGTTATTTTAGAAATTATTCAGGCATTTGAAGTGCGTGCTTAATTGTAACTGTTAGCTTACTAGGGTGACCTCTAATCTGAGCATAAGGAGCTATCAGAACAGGAATTCCTTTTCTGATAGCCTCAGCTAACTTTCATCCAGATTTTTCGAGCTAATTGGTAAAAATTAACCTAAAATCGTCACATCCTGAGACATTCGCAGAAACATGATATTGGTCAATCAGTCACCTGTGCACGTGTTGCGATAATATTAGACTGAGTTCTTCTTTATCAGCGGACGTCTAGCTATCCATAGAATTAAGAGATTTCTGTATCTGTCGCTACGCTTTCGGTACAAAAAATATTGCTAAAAACGTTAAATATCCGCTAAGGCGTGTCCCAAAATATCTTTTCAGACACGCCCTTTTTCTAAATTTTATATTCTGAATATTCAGTTACAGGGAGGTGCCTAGATTAATGAAGGAAATATTAATAGGTATTATTGCAGCACTATTTTTTGCTTTTACTTTTATTTTGAATCACTCGATGGAACTAGATGGTGGTAGCTGGCTATGGAGTGCTTCCTTGCGCTATTTTTTTATGCTGCCATTTTTAATTGCTATCGTCCTCTATCGCAGAAATTATCGGCAACTACATAATGAAATGAAGGCACATCCTCGCCAGTGGTTACTGTGGAGCTTCGTAGGCTTCGTATTATTTTATGCGCCTTTAACATTTGCTGCTGCATACGGACCGGGCTGGCTTGTTTCTGGCACTTGGCAATTTACAATTGTAGCAGGTGTATTACTAGCGCCACTTTTTGTTACAGTTATCGCAAATCAAAAGGTACGTCAAAAAATTCCGATGACAGCACTGCTTATTTCATGCATTATACTAATCGGCATATTATTAATACAAATTCCACACGCTAAATCTGTCTCTACAAGCGCCCTTATGCTCGGGATTTTCCCTGTATTAATTGCCGCCTTTGCTTATCCACTTGGTAATCGCAAAATGATGGATGTATGTGGTGGTCGCATTGATACATTCCAGCGTGTACTAGGTATGACTATTGCATCCTTGCCTGCTTGGATTATAATGGCGATATACGCGCTTATAACTGTCGGTCTGCCGTCAGGTAATCAAATTTTTCAATCACTGCTTGTTGGAGTAAGCTCAGGTGTTATCGCCACTACATTATTCTTTATCGCCACTGACCGTGTGCGTGACAATCAAGGAAAACTTGCTGCTGTAGAGGCAACACAATCAACTGAGGTTGTCTTTGTTATTATTGGTGAAATGCTACTTTTAGGTATTCCCCTTCCAACACCAATTGCGCTGATGGGGCTAGCTATTATTATTATCGGTATGCTGCTACATAGCTATCATACAATGCTCGTTGCAAAGCGCACGGGCATATCTGTAGAGTGAGGTTTTGTTAATACACTCAATTCGACTAAAATGGGAAACGATATGGGTATAAAGTAGACTTTCAGTTCACGGGGAATAAGGAATTTTATACTTTCCTAGACAAAAAAAAAGCCGATCCTATGGCTAGGGACCGGCTCAAATTGGCTCTCACAAGAGAAGCTTTGAAGAAAATATAAAGGGTAAAAAAAATTTACGTTCTAAAATGAGGGGGGGTAGAACGTATTTTGAACTAGCGAACTTCTGGAGAAAAGTAGCTAAAGTTCAAGCTCATAAGCACTGTATTGCATATGAGTAATGCTTACAATGATAATGATAATCGTTTTCATTTAACTTGTCAACATTATTTATTGATTTTTATTTTCGTTGTAGAAAATGTTATGATATATGAAAAAAGGTGAGTCTATGCCCGCATTATCCTATGATCAAATACGACAATTAAATTCCTATAGTATTTATACAGAAAATCCTGAACGCCCCTTATTTACGCTTGCTAATTTACAAAAGGATTTTTATTTAACAGATTTCCGCAATTTAATGATGGGAATAACACAGGCGGCAACTGAAACAGCCGCTATTTCTCATTTCACTCGCCGCTATGGCATGTTTGTAGCTATGCAATTTTATATGCTTGCAACCTATGACGAGGTTTGGGATGGAAAACTAGAAGATATTCGCTTTGCACTTGTACATGAGTACGGTATCAATACACTTGGTACATTTATTACAGCAAATGATTTTCGCTATGTGGAAGACAACGAGCGTGAGGCCGTTATCCAAAAAATCTTATACAAACAAACTTTTGAAATTATACAGCAGTTGCGTAAAACAACTTCTATTTCTCCCCTTGTGATGTGGGAAAATATTTTTGGCTATCTCATATGGCATTATCACACATTACTTGAAAACCCAGCACTGGCTGACCGAGCATATGAGGACTTAGAAATACTTGAAGGAACAAAAGTATGGAGTTATATTGCAGATAAATCTCTCTTTTTAAATTATACAGGCGGCAAGCACCCTTCTCAGTTGCTAAATGTCCCCGTGCGCAAAAGCTGCTGCCAATCAAAGGACATTCCCGGTTTAATGGCTTGTGGATTTTGTCCATTGAAATAAATAAGGCGCCAGAAAAGCAGTGCTATGCACGCTTTTCTAGCGTTTTCCACTGAAATCAGCCTTTTTGGATAATTCTTATGAGCGAATCTGGTTATTTTATGAGCGAATTTCTCTCCTTTGTGAGCGAACTGTGTCTTTTAACCTACCAAATTGAACAAACCATTCCTCCCCACGCTTTTCAATCGCTATACCTATATAGCCATCGCGTAAAGCTTGCTGCTGTGCCTCCACATCGCCCATTGCAATAACAAGCTCCCCGCCTGTAAATGACTGTTCTTTATGTAAAGGCTTCGCCATCACGTAGCGCAGTTTTCCACCATATTTATATTTCAGTGCACGAATATATATATTTTGCACAAGTTTATCCTTTAGGCTTGCAATATTATAAGGCTTCACCGTAGCGCAAACCCAATCATACTTCGCCATATCCACCTGTGTCATTACGATAGTTGCTAATGTTTGCTGCAAACCATACCCACGAAATTTGGGATGTATAAAAGAAATTTCCTGATAAAGCACACGCGCTAAATTTTTCGCACCAACATCCAGCCCCAAGTGCTCCTTTTCCTCTACATCCGGCTCCAATAAAGCACGAACTGCAATAAGCTGGCTGTCAGCAAATGCCCCAATCATTATGCCATTGCCATTTAAAATATATAATAACTCTTCCTTACTAAGAGGCTGTAAAATTGTCTTATCCTCAAGCGCATCACAAACCATCTGCTGTAGCATCTCGATTTCAGCTA
The DNA here is from genome assembly GCF_038630865.1 of Metasolibacillus sp. FSL K6-0083. Classification (NCBI taxonomy): domain Bacteria; kingdom Bacillati; phylum Bacillota; class Bacilli; order Caryophanales; family Caryophanaceae; genus Metasolibacillus; species Metasolibacillus sp. FSL K6-0083. The sequence continues at coordinate 2,174,905 of NZ_CP152046.1, forward strand.
GTTGCTCTGCCGCCAGACGCTCTACATAAAACTCATGTTTTCCTAATTGCCCTTTATAAAGCATTATGTCACCACACCGTTCTGTTTTTCTAAACTTCTTTATTCTGCATTAACAAGCTAGTAAGCACGATTCGTTCGGCTAACAACCAGTGGAAATCATGCGAAAGCTTCCACAGATTGAAGTTTCATTTTATTATAGCGCAAACAAAAAGGTGCTGTCCAAAAAGCCGTGCATAGCCGGCATTTTGGACAGTAGCGATGATGTTTCACAAAATGTTGATTCATATAAACAGAAAACGCCTCTTTTAAAATGAGATGAATATTGGCTTTAACAGTGTACTCCTTCAGTAAAAGCGAAACGATGAAAACATTTATTTCAATGTGGTGTCAAAATAAAATGGACTTTTTAGGAAGTTACTGAAAAAGTGAATTGTCTCGAAAAATTCTGATGTAATTCTGACTTTCATGTAGATTAAGTCCAAAAAAATCAAAGTTATTCACAATTTTTTTTGAGAATTACTAGTTTTTCAGTGCCCTCCTTTCGGACAACGCCTTTTTTATAAGCCCGTAAAGAAACCTGCTGGATAGTGCTCATAAGTATCGCACTCTTTAAAAGCGTCCATTTCCTCATTACGTTCTAGCTCAAACTCTTCGTCTAATAAATATGTCTCAAGATTAGAGGTTAAGATTTTTCCCATCCACAACACCCTTCCTTTTAAAGAATTTTCTGATTATTGATATAATACTATGCTGCTTTTTCATGTGCAAGTCATTAATTCATTATATGCATAAAAAGCATAAAACCTATCCCTTAAAGAGATAGGTTTTATGCTTTTATACCTAGGTTTGCTTAATCAATTACGCCGAGGTTGCAATAAAAGTCTAAGCTTTAACTTGTGCTACTCCTCCACCTTTATTTTTTGTCATGATTTGAATAGCAACCATAATACCAAATACAACTAATCCAGAAATATCCGAAATTGATTCTGGGTAAACCATTGCTAGCCCAGCAACAATAGCAATGATTCTTTCAATCCAATATAATTTTCTATACCAATAGCCAATAACACCTGCACCGATTGCAATCATACCCATTATAGCTGTAAATACTACCCAAACAATTTGTAAAATTGTTACATCAATCATTAATAGCGCTGGTGAGAACACAATCATATATGGAATAATGAATGCCGCTATCGCTAGCTTCGCAGAGTTAACACCAGTTTTGATAGGGTCTCCTCCCGAAATACCTGATGCTGCAAAGGCAGCAAGGGCTACAGGTGGTGTAATATCCGCTATAATACCAAAATAAAACACAAAGAAATGCGCTGATAATAATATAACTACTGGCACTAACTCTTGTGGTGTATTTGGCGCTAATAATGCGATAATTGCTGGTGCCGCAATCGTTGATGTAATAACATAGTTAGCTGTTGTTGGTGCACCCATTCCTAAAATAAGCGATGCAATCATAACAAATATTAATGTCAGTAAAATACTACCACCAGCTAATTTTACTAAACTGTTTGCTAATGATAAGCCTAACCCTGTTTTTACAACAACGCCTACAATAATTCCCGCACAAGCTGTCGCTGCCACAACACCAAGCGCTGTACGCGCCCCATCAACTAAAGCATCTAAAATATCAAGAGGACCTAAGCGTGTATCTTTATTAAACATGCCAACTAGAATACAAGCAAGCACTCCATACAATGCTGCATGCATAACTGGTACGCCTACTAGCATTAGGACAATAATTAAAACGATTGGCAATAATAAATAAATTTTCTTGAATACTTCTTTACGATTAGGCAATTCCTCGTCCGTAAGACCTCTCAGCCCTAATCGCTTTGCCTCAAAATGTGTCATAATCCAAATACCTGTAAAGTAAAGCAATGCAGGGATAGCTGCTGCTTTCGCAATATCCCAATATGTTACACCTCGTCCGATAAACTCAACCATTAAAAACGCTGCGGCTCCCATAATCGGTGGCATAAGTTGACCGCCAGTTGAAGCAGATGCCTCTACAGCACCAGCAAACTCCTTTTTATAGCCAAGTTTTTTCATCATTGGGATTGTATAAGACCCCGATGTAACTACGTTCGCTACAGAAGAGCCTGAAATTGTCCCCTGCAATGCAGATGAGAAAATTGCGACTTTTGCCGGACCACCTGTTAGCTTCCCTGCCAGCGACACAGCTAAATCGTTAAAATATTGACCTACTCCTGTTTTCACAAGAAAGGCTCCGAATAATAGGAAAACGAAAATAAATGTTGCCGATACACTAATTGGTGTACCTAAAATTCCATCAGTCGAATAAAACATTAAATTGACAATACTTTCGATGCTTTGCCCTCTGTGCGCCATAAAATTCGGCATATACGGTCCAAAATAAGCATACAACAAAAAAAGTGAGGCAATAATTGTGATTGGCAATCCTACTGCACGTCTAGCAGCCTCTAAAACTAGCAAAATCGCTAAAAGACCAACAATAAAATCCGTTTGCTCTAATCGACCTAAGCTTTGTACTAAACGCTCGTAATTAATCGTCCAATAAGAGCCTACTAAAATCGCAATAATTGCTAAAATATAATCATAATACGGTATTATATCCTTACGTGATTTACGCCTAGCTGGAAACAATAAGAAAATAAATGTTAGACCAAAGCCTAAGTGTATCGTACGTTGAATTTGAGCCGGAAACAAACCAAATATAGCTGTATATAATTGAAATAAAGAAAATATTAATAATCCTGCATAAATAACATATTTAAACATACTGGAAATATTGCGCGTGTTTGATTCAATATCGTATTTCTCTAGTAGCGCTTGTTGGTCCTCTGCCGAGAGTTGCTCAAAACCTTCATTTTGAACAACAGGCTCTTTATTATTTTCTTTCTCCATACAATCGTACTCCTTTCATTTTTTCATATAGTGAAAGTTTTTTAACTTCAAATAAATAAGATTTCCCTCTTACTAACTGTTGCTTCAAATCTACATAATTAGATTGATAAATTAGTTGTAACGAAGCATCTATATTCGCCACAAATAAATTAAAGTTAGGTAGTTTCGCATTATCATAGGAAAGAATATAAACACCATTATCGTATGTTAATGTTTGCCCCTCTTCCGCGTATCCGGGCATACCGATAGCCACATCCTCATATTGCATTGATAAAAGACGCAATTCATTATTAGATAATACTTCATATGATTCAATAACATCTGTTTTATGAATAGAATGTGTAAATAAAATTTGAAACTCTCGCTCTTGATACAATGGTAAATAATACATTTTAACCTTATCTACTTTTGTTTCGGTAAATATTAAAGCACTTTCGAATGGTATAAAAAAAATAATGAGCAGTATACCACCAATAACAAATAAGTACCATTTTTTCATAATAGATACCTTTCAATAAGAAAAAGGCTCTGAAGCACTACGCAACAGAGCCTTCTTTCAGATTAGTTGTTTACTTCATCAAAATATTTTTGAGCACCTGGGTGCACTTCAATTCCAATACCGTCTAATCCACTTTCAGCTTTGATAAACGCACCTTTTGCATGACTAATTTTATCTGTATTATCATAAATTGCTTTTGTCATTGCATACACTAAATCTTCCGGTAAATCTTTTTTAACTGCAAGCATTGCTCCTACTGATACCGCAGGGATTTCTTCTTTTAAGCCATATGTGCCGGCTGGGATTGCATCCTTTGCGTAATATGGATATTTCGCAATTAATTCATCAGCCTTATCAGCTGTTACAGGAATAATATATACACCATTTGTTGCATTTAAAGATTCTACAGCACCTGTTGGATAACCAGCTGTAATAAATGCTGCATCAATTTGCCCTGATTGAATACCATCTGTTGATTCACCAAAGTCTAAATTTTGTGGCTTAATATCAGCCATTGTTAGACCATGTATTTCAAGTAATTGCTCAGCATTTGCATAAGTACCTGAACCAGGTGCCCCTACTGATACTTTTTTACCTTTTAAATCTTCATATGATTTAATACCAGAGTTAGCCAATGTTACAAGCTGCACCGTTTCAGGATATAAAGCCCCTAAAGCAGATACAGAATCAATCTTCTGACCTTCAAACATTAGCGTACCTTCTGTTGCATAATAGGCAATATCCGTTTGTACGAAAGCGATTTCACCTTCACCATTTTGCAGTGCTGTCATATTCGCAGCAGACGCTTGAGAAACCTCTGCTGTTGTTTTTACACCTGTTTCAGTCGTAATCAAATCAGCAAACGTTCCACCTAGTGGATAGTAGGTACCTTGCGTACCACCTGTTAAAATAGATACAAAATCTACATCAAATGATGGCTTTTCCCCATTATTTGTCCCCGTACTTTCTTTGTTGCCTTCATTATCACTGCCACACGCAGCCAACATAAGTAAAGCAACACTTATAATTGTTAATAATATACTCTTTTTCCTCATTATTAACATAACCCCCCTCTTTTGTTAATCACTATACATTTTACAGAGCGCAATGGGAGTTGTCAAACTAGTCTGTTAATATGTACATAGGGGCGTCCGAAAAGCCGTGCATAGTCGGTATTTTGGACGCTGATGATGGTGTTTCAGCAAAATGTTTGCTCCTCTAAAATAGAGAGAGCTTTCTTTGAAAATGCTAGGAACACAGGATTTAGCGGTGTTTCCCTAAAATGAAAGAGAAGAAGCTAAAATCCCCTTTTTAGACAGCTACGCTTTATTGAATCACGCCACAAGCAATACGTGCTCCAGAATTACCCGAAGGATCTGTTTTATAGTCATCTGCATTTTCATGAATAATAATCGAGCTACCGTCTTTATCGAATAAGGAGTTTTCATGCCCCTTCATTAATGTGACAAGCTTCGTTGTAAATTCTAATTGTGCTGTACCATCTTCCTCTACTTCTAAATTCGGTAAATCTCCTGCATGTGGTCCTTGTGGATTCTCGATACCATGTTTCTTATGCTCAGGATTAAAATGTGCACCTGCTGATTCGAAGGTTGGGGCATCGCATTTTCCTACCTCATGAATATGAATAGCATGTGTGCCCGGTGGTAAACCGTGCAATTCAGCAAATAGCTCTACCCCTTCCGCCACTTCCTTTAATGTGACCTTTCCAACACTTTCGCCTTTGCTATTCATCATTTCAGCAATAGCTGTAGCAGAGCTCGGTGCATGAACAGGTACTTCCTCCTCTTTCTTTGTTTGAAAAAGTGAACAACCTGACAATAGCAAAATCGTGCTAAGTATGATTATTTTATACATAGTTATCCCTCCTGCTTTTATTGTTACCAAAATAGCTGGTTCTTTATTCAAACTAAAACATATAATGTTCAGTCCGATATAAAAACAAAGGAGGGGTTATAATGGAAATTAATTCAATTATGTCAAGCCAACTCGCACAGTTACAGCAAACATTGCAAATGTCTATTTTAGACAAAACTTTGAATGCTGGTGCTGGCGTTGTTGAAATGCTAGCAGAAATGCCCGCCCCTGTTGCTGAACATCCGTATAAAGGTCAACTATTTGACGCACAGGTGTAAAGGCTAAAATTTTAAAAAGCGTAAGAAACCCATTGCAAAATGGTGATTTCTTACGCTTTTTTTAGGGGTGTTATTAATTGGACGTTTGTCGACTTTCACTTTTCAACGTTTCTAACTTTTTGCGTAAAGTGCGCATTGCCCGAAATGACACTTTGCATATACTTTCATCAGCCATCGTCACCGTGCGTTCTTTTGCATTGATTTCCACAACATGCTGTAAATTGATAATATAGCTCGTATGACAGCGATAAAAACGTTCATCTATCTTTTCTAATTCCTGCATCGAACCATAAAATTCATAATAATGATTTTTGGCATAAAGTTCGATTTTATGTACTTGACTAGACGTTGTAAAAAAATAAATATCAGCATATGGAATATTGATAATGCGTTTGTCTACCTTTAATTGATAGACATTCGCCTGCTCCTGCTGCCCTAGCTTCTGATATTTTTCAAAAGCTGCACGAATGACCTTTTGCAATTGCATAGCCATTTTCTCTTGCGTGTCTTTGACAATATAATCAAGTGCCTCTAGCTGATACTTAAAAACCAACCGCCACTGCTCCGCATCTGTCGTTACAAAAACGATGCTCGCCAAAGGATTGTCTTTACGAATTTCATAAGCAACATCTATCCCAGTTAGTTCATGCGATAAATCAATATCTAAAAAGTAGCAATCCACTGGATGGGTAGTTACATAAGCCAGTACCTCATCAGGATTTGCCGTTTCCAATACAATTTCCACACTTGGATTATGAAACATTGCATAGTTTTGCAGTTCCGTATAAATTAAATGTTAGCGTCAAATAAAAAATCATATGGATAATGAATGTTGGTAATAAACAGTCTAATAAAAACGCTACGCTGTACAGTAGCAATAACTTATAGAATTCTTTCAAAATTATACGGACACCATATCGTATTTTCTCCTGCTCTAGTCTCGTATATATTCGTTGTTTAATTAATATATTTGTAATCTTCGCCTCTATCATTTAACAAAATTCTCCCTAATTTTATTATAAACTACAAATATCCATTTTATGTGTGCTATGTTTACGACAATAATTTTAACAGTTTTGAATGGTATTATGTTATGCCATATCAAAAACGTCATAATTATCATCGTAAATGTATTGAAATTATTGGTAAAAACCATTTTTAATAGAAATACATGCGGTTTTGACAATGTACACCTACTTTTAAAAATAGTGTGCTAGAGTAAAATCAGTTTAATGATTCTGACATAATAATTTATTGGATTAATAAATTATTATAAATTGCCGGCATAACATTATTAAGCTATAAAGTAAAATAAAGATAATAATTCGAGGAGATAGTTATGAAATATACAAAAGGATTAATTTTATCTATTGTTTTTGCTATGATTTTTTCTACAATTGGACCAAGTATTTCATTTGCAGTAGAAAATAAAAATGATTTTTTAGACATAAAATCTGAACAATTAGAGACAAATAACTTACTTACCACTGAAGAAAAGATTCAAATTATTGACTCTCTAAATGACTACGAAAGTATTTACATTGATTCCACACAAGTAGAAGCATATGCACTCCCACTTATTCCTGTACTTGTTGGACTCTTAGGACGATCTGGGCTAAACTTTATAATTAAGCAATTCGGTAAAAAGGCAATTCAAGATGCCGTAAAAGATACTAGTAAAAAAATGGCGAAAAAATCTCTTGGGAAAGGTTCTACTGGTAGACAAGTTCCAAATGATTTAGTCGAAGAGATTTTTATGAACCATGTTTTAGATAACCCTCTTTTGGAAGCAGATGAACTTCCTCTTAAATTAAATGATAACCGTTGGCATCACTCATAAGGTTGGATTAAAATGGAAAGGAAATTAAGGACAAATGAAGGCCGAGTTGTCGTCATTCACTTTGTATATAATAAGAAAACTAAGAAGTTTGATGATTTTAAGTTTAAATAAAAACGAAAAGAGTGGTTTCATAGTGAAAAACGAGATAATTGATGAGATTTTAAATGATTGGGTAAGAAAGTTAAACGAAGATGAATTTTATTTTACTCATGCTTTTGAAACTTTAATTGAATCATTTACCTCATATGAAGCTTTTGATTTTATTGAGCTAATGGTTCAAACAATACTAAAGCTAGATAACCCATTCTTAGTAAATCAATTTATATTTTTCACAGGTTGTTTGTACAGCAAGGCTAAAACTACTGAACTTCACCCTGTAATGGAAAAGAATCTACCAGCTATTGAAAAGCACATACTACAATTACAAAATTCAGGCGTACATCGGGAGTGGCAAGAATTAAAAAGAGATTTAAGACTTCCTAGCTAAGTAATCTACTATAATTAAATCTGTAGGCAAACTGAATTTATAGGGAAGGTCCTTTTCTAGGATGGACTGTAATGACTTCATTCTACTAAGAAGGGGGCTTCTTTTTTAGTAGGAGATTTTTCATTTACACAAAAAATAAATTACTATTACCTGAGGAACTTTTAGAACAAATATATAAACAAAACTTTGCGAATATTACTCATCCAAATGGAGGAGATAAATCTTTTATTACACTTCATCCTCATGATTTCAGTCTAAATCAAATTATATTCAGCATATCCCTTGAAAGAGATACCACCTATCATGGAGCTAAAATTTTCACCCTATCTCGTGAGGAATTTCTAAAGACATTATATGATGCGCTATTTGTTTATTATCAATAGACAAAATAGTCAGCGTTTCAACATCTATAAATGTTCATTTAAGGAATCGGCATATTAGGCTGGTATATTACTTTCACTGTACCCCCGTTGTAAAATAATTCAATATGGAGGAGTGATTTCCTTGTTTACTATCCAAACATGGGTGTCCGATCAATGGCATAGCGATCCTGTACCTATTAAGGAAATTGACCGGCATTATTGCCTATTTGATGACCCTAAAAATCATGATTTTATTTGGGATGTATTAGTTGAACGACAGGCGATTCTATTTGGCTTTGTGCAAATTCATTACAATGGACAGGAACTTATCGGACAAGAGATGTTTTCGCAAATTCTTATTACTTGGCATTACTATGAAGAAATTCTAAAGCAAATGCATAAACAAAATTTTGCGAGCGCTACGCAACCCGAGGGAGGAGATGAGCCTGTTATTACGGTTCGTCCACATAATACAGACTCCAATCAAATTATACTTGAAGTATTTCCTGAAAGAGAGATATCACACAAATACTACAAAAACTTTATTTTACCTCGTAAAGAATTTTTAAAGGCACTTTACGATGCATTGATTGCTTATCATCAAACTGACCTTCAATTCTATGTTGTAGATGAGCATAAACAGGCAGCAAAAAGACATATTCACTCTTTACTGAATCAACGCCTATATTAGCCAAAATCTAACTGCTTTCTGAGTAGTTGGATTTTAGTTAATCTATTCGAAGATTGGCATTTTACTAAAAATGCTGTAATTATCAAATACATTATCTTTACTAAAAGGGGGAAATCATGGGATTACCAACTATAATTTTAATTTTAGTATTAAGCAACTTAATTATTTACTTCTTTTTATTAAGAAGATTTATTAATTTCCAATTAATTGATAAAGGGAATTTAAAAGTCATTAGAACCAATCGAATTTTAACACTCCTTTTTATGATAGCTTTAATCATTCAATATATCTATTTCGAGGTATTTGCAGAAACGCTATTTTTCTTTTTAATTGTTAGTTCCATTGTAAATTTACTTTTTTCGATTAAAATTAATAAAGCATCCAAAGAGTATCTATTTTTTATAAACAACCTTATCTTTGGTATAGTTAGTCTAATAATATTATTCATTTATTAACCTTGTATCACCTTTTTAAAAGGAAGGAGTGATTTCCTTGTTTACTATCCAAACATGGGTGTCCGATCAATGGCATAGCGATCCTGTACCTATTAAGGAAATTGACCGGCATTATTGCCTATTTGATGACCCTAAAAATCATGATTTTATTTGGGATGTATTAGTTGAACGACAGGCGATTCTGTTTGGCTTTGTTCAAATTCATTACAATGGACAGGAACTTATCGGACAAGAGATGTTTTCCCAAATTTTTATTACTTGGCATTATTATGGGGAAATTTTAAAAGAAATGCATAAACAAAATTTTGCGAGTGTAACACAACCTGAGGGAGGGGATGAACTTGTCATTGCGGTTCGTCCACATGATACGGATTCTAGTCAGATTATACTTGAGATATTCCCCGAGAGAGGAATATCTCACAAAGACTACAAAATCTTTATTCTACCTCGTAAGGAATTTTTAAAGGCGCTCTACGATGCATGGATTGCTTATCATCAAACCGACTATCTGTTCTGTTTTACAGAAGACCATAAACTGTCGAAAAAAGAGCGTATTGATTCATTATTAGCTAAGAAACTATATTAAAAATAGATAGAGCCGGTTTACTTTATCGTTCAACAGCTTGTGGAGAAAAGAATATTAAGTAAACTATCATTTTTAGAATAAGGGAGATTCATCAAAAAATGTGCTAAAAGCCAACTATGGCCTTTAACACATTCTCTATTTTTTCAATGGGCACACTAAACAGTAAGGCATGCCCTCTTCTTTTTTCTCCAGCTGATAGTAGCGACAGCATGTTTTGCGAACAGCTTTATTTATATGAATATATTCTCGAATTGGATTTGTTAAACCAGCAATCGGGCGTGAAAGCTCTTCAGCAATTTCCTCTAGGCGCTCTTGCTCATAAGAGACACTCTTTTTTTCAAGTGCCGCATTTATTCGCACCGCAATATTTTCCCACAATATACGACGGTTAATTTTATAGTCCATAGCTAAAATATCTACAATATTTGCTAGATGCTCCTGTAGCAAATATTTTTTCCAGCAGTTCATTTGTGATAGCTTCTCTCCCTCACTTATTTGCAATGTAAAGGTAGCTGTATCAAAATATGCCGCATCTAACCAATTGCTTTTCCCCTGCTGTAGCTCGTAATAATCTACACAGGCAGCTGCAGTCAGTACCGCATAGCGTTTAATAAATAAGGACGCTGAAATTGCCATGGAATCAGTTTGTAAATAGTCTGCATACTGCTTCACAATTTGCTCAAGCACCGCCTGATTTTCTAGCTCCTTTATTGGTAAGCCCTGTGCTTGTTCCACGAAGGCAACTCCATAAGCCTGTAAATTCATTTAATATGCCGACCTTTTCCATTTGGAATACATAAAGGTGTACCGAAATAAGGATCTTTTTGTATGATGGATTTCAATTGAAATATTTCCTCCACCATTTGCGAGGTCACAATTTCCTCTGGGGCACCTTCGATTGCCACTTTTTTATTATGGATAGCAACTAAATGGTCTGCATAGCGGCATGCTAAGTTTAAATCATGCAATACCATGACAACTGTTCGCTTTGATTCACGATTTAGCTCAAATAAAAAGTCTAACAGCTCGATTTGGTGCGTCATATCTAAATAAGTTGTTGGCTCATCTAATAATATAATGGGTGTTTCCTGCGCTAAAGTCATCGCAATCCACGCACGCTGTCTTTGTCCACCTGACAAAGCATCTACGGGTCTGTCCTTTAGAGCTAATAATTGTGTAGCCACTAATGCCTGCTCCACTAACGTTTCATCCTTCTTTGACCATTGCTGAAACCAGCTTTGATGTGGATAACGCCCCTGTTTAACTAGCTGCTGCACTGTAATACCTTCAGGGGCAACTGGACCTTGAGGTAAAATGGCAAGCTGTTTCGCAATTTGCTTTGTCGACATTGAATGAAGCTTTTGTGCATCAAGTAAAATTTCTCCCGAAGCTGGATTTAACAATCTTGCTAATGAGCGTAACAGTGTCGATTTACCACTTCCGTTTGCCCCAACTAACACCGTAATTTTTCCAAGTGGTATATCAAAATCTAAGCTATCAATAATTGTTTGATTGCCATACTGTAATGTAAGACCTTTCGTCTGAAGTCCTTGCATTGTAAACCTCCTATCGATTGTGCTTTCTGAATAACAAAAAGATGAAAAACGGTGCGCCAATTGCAGCGGTAAAAACACCAGCAGGAATATCGAGTGGCAAAAACACTGTTCGAGCAATCAAATCTGCTATGAGTACAAGCAATGCACCAATAATTGCTGTAATCGATATTAGACCGAGGAATGAACGACCTACTAATCGACGGGCAATATGTGGAGCCATAAGCCCTACAAATTCTATTCCCCCAACAAAAGCTGCCGCACTACCTGCTAGAAATACAGCACATGCTAAAAATAAAAAACGTTGGCTTTGCAGACGGATACCTGTACTAATTGCTACATCGTCACCTAACTCCGTAACATTCATACTGCGCCCAAGTAGGAAGATTACTGGAATTGGGATTAAGAGCCAAAGAATAAGCGATTGCACGTCCCCCCATGTCTTAGCATATAGGCTACCTGTTAACCAAATATACGCCTTTGATGCAATATATGTATTACTGTAAACGAGCAAAAACGTAATACCTGACTTTAAAATGGCTGAAATACCGATACCGATTAGTACTAGACGAATAGGTGTGACACCTTTATTCCATGATAACAAATAAATAATAATAGCTGTTACAAGTCCACCGCCAATCGCAGCTAACGGCAAAAAGGAAATGCTAATAACACCAGTCGCTAACGTCAAAAATAACACTGCACCGAATGAAGCTCCACTAGTTATCCCAATAATATCAGGTGAAGCTAGTGGGTTACGAACAATACTTTGCAATATGAGCCCTGATACACCAAGTGCACTTCCTACTAAAATAGCTAGCAGTACGCGAGGCAATCGCAATGATTCAATGACAAATTTGAATTCATCTGTTTGATTAAAAAGTTGACTTAGCACATTCATTGGAGAAATCCAATTGCTTCCCGCTGAAAGGCTTAGCATAAAAATAATAAATAATAGCAACAAACCAATAATAAATGTAACAAGCCATTTTTTAGACAGTTGAAAGGATATCTTATTTTGAAACAAACGCAAATTCCAATACTTCATTGTTTCGACACCCCTTTTTTAGCTAAGTAAATGAAAAATGGTCCGCCAATAAATGCTGTCATGACACCAATAGGCACTTCCATAGGGCTAATTAAAAATCGAGCTAAAACATCTGCAGCAATTAATAATCCAGCTCCGACGCAGGCTCCATATGGTATCACCCAGCGATAATCATTGCCGACTAAACCTTTCGCAATATGCGGGACAATTAAACCAATAAAGCCGATTGAACCGACAATCGCTATCGAACCACCTGCTAATACAATGATTAAAATACCTATTAATAGCTTTAAAATCGCAACATTTTGCCCAAGACTTTTCGCCACATCATCACCTGAGCTAAAAATATTCAGTGCCTTGCCCATAAAGCCACTAACAATAATTGCAGGAATCAGCAATGGTAGTACATCAAACAGCATGCTCAAATCTCTACCGGCTATTGAACCTGATAACCAAAATAACACAGTTTGAATGGATTGTTCATCAAGAACAAGCATCCCTTGTGTAAATGAAATAAAAAAAGCAGATAATGCAGTACCAGCCAATATTACTTTCATCGGTGTAACGCCTTCATGCCCAATATTACTTAAAAGGAACACCCCAACTGCTGCCACTGCTGCACCTAAAAATCCAAACCACATATATTGTGTGAGTGATTGCATATTTAACCAAGTTAATGCAAACACAATAAAGAAAATAGCGCCTGCATTAATACCTAATAAGTCTGGGGCTGCTAATGGATTGCGCGTTAAGGATTGAATTAAAATACCTGCAATCGCTAATGAAGCTCCTACTGTTAATGCGATTGTTGCACGGGCAAGTCTACTTGTCGCAATAATTAAATGCGCTTCATTATTCGGATCATAATTTGTGATAACCTCTAATGCAAGTGAAAACGATATGGAGGTTTGCCCCATAGCAAGACTACAATAATAAAGAATTCCTACTAATCCAATTAATATCAGTAAGCCAACGGTTTTAAGTTGTGTGGAATATAACATAGCATACCCTCTTCAAATAATGAAAAAATGGCGCTGCCTGCAAAAGTAATACCTTTTCAGGCGACGCCTACTTCTACATTAAATATTTGCTAAAAAATAAATTGCCACTATCCTCGTCGCAAAATTACTTTTTAGACGGCTCCTTCTCTATTATTTTTCAAGATCAAAATGTGTATATAATTCATCTAACATTAAATTAGCTGCCTTTAAACCACCCGCAAGGTTCCAGATGATTTCATTTACTGTAAACACTTGATTATTTTTTACTGCATCTAAGTTTGCATAAAGAGGATGCTTTGTCCATTCCTCATGTGTACTCTTTACAGCTGCATCATCCTCCATGAATTGGAAAATAACATCTGCATCCATACTTGAGATGGACTCCTTATCTGTAAGCTTTACAATTTCTAGGTTTTGTCCAACTAAATTTTTCGGCTCAGTAAAACCAAGCTGTGTTAAAATCGAGCCGGCAAAGCCTTGTACATAAATACGAGCATGATCAGCGCGATAGTTTGTTACTGCTACGCTAAGCGGGAAATTCCCTTTTGCTGTGATTTTTTCTTTGAAATCAGCAATACGTGCATCCCAAGCTGTCATTAATTCTTTTGCCTTTTCCTCTTCATTTAAAGCTTTCCCAATAAGCTCTGTTGTTTCACGAATATCGTATAAAGTCGTATTCACAATAGTTGGTGCTATTTGAGAAAGTTGCTCATAAATTTCCTCATGACGTACTTGTGTAGCAATAATTAAATCCGGTTGTAAAGCAGCAATTTCCTCTAGATTTGGCTGTGTTTCTTGACCAACAATCTTTACATCTCCAACCTCCGCTTTAATGTACTCATATATCGGCGGCTCTGCCCACGATTCAACAGCACCAACGGGCTTCACACCAAATTGTGTAAGTGTATCCGTTGCACCTTGGTATAGCGTAATAATTTTTTGCGGCTTACCTTTAATTTCTGTTGTACCTAGTACATGCTCAATTACACGCACAGACTCTTCGGCTGTTTCCTTCTCTGCAGATGTACCTTCTTCCTTCTCCGTAGACGCAGCCTCTTCCTTATTTTCTGTATTGCCACATGCCGCTAAAACTAGCAATGTAGCAATTATAGTTATTAATAAAAAGCCTAGATTTTTTTTCATTTCTTCATCTCCTAAATGATATTGAAACTCATTACTATTAAATAATAATCTAATTGATTATCATTTTCAATGAGAAATATTAATATTACTAAAACTTTTTATCTATTCCTTTTAAAAGATTAAAAACAGACATGAAAAAACCGTCTAGAAAATTTTCAACTTCTAGACGGTCTTACTTTTATAATACTTTTCCCAAAAACGCCTTCGTTCTGTCGCTTTTAGGATTACCAAAAAGCTCGTCTGGTGTGCCTTCCTCAACGATAAAGCCACCATCCATAAAGACAACACGGTCGCCTACTTCGCGTGCAAAGCCCATTTCATGTGTTACGACAACCATTGTCATTCCTTCTGCTGCTAGATTTTTCATTACATCCAACACTTCCTTTACCATTTCTGGGTCAAGGGCAGAGGTTGGCTCGTCAAATAGCATCGCCTTTGGCTTCATCGCAAGCGCGCGCGCAATCGCCACACGCTGCTGCTGACCGCCAGAAAGCTGCTCTGGATAGTTATAGGCTTTGCTGTCTAGCCCTACTTTCTTCAATAGCTCATGAGCTAGTTTTTCTGCATCTGCACGGCTCAGATTGCGGATTTGCATCGGTGCCATAATGACATTTTCGAGTATATTCATATGCGGGAATAGATTGAATTGCTGGAATACCATCCCTACTTCCGCGCGTATTTCATTAATATTCGTTTTTGGGTCATTGACTTTGACGCCTTCAATATAGACTGCCCCGTCTGTTATTTCTTCAAGTAAATTAATACAGCGCAAAAACGTACTTTTACCTGAGCCTGATGGGCCGATTACACAAACTACTTGTTTCTCTTGTACTTCATAGTCAATCCCTTTTAATACTTCAAGCTCACCGAAGGATTTATGCAAGTTCTCAATTTTAATCATCGTGCTAACCTCCCCTTTGCTTTCCGAGGAATATAGCTATTGCTGTAGCGCTTCTCGATAAATGCAATTCCTTTTGTTGCAGTATATGTGAGTACTAAGTATAAAAATGCTGCAAAAAGATATGGCTCCCATGGTCTAAATGTAGCCCCAGCGATTACTTTGCTCGCATACAAAATATCTGGCGCAGCAATAACCGTTACTAAAGAAGAATCTTTTAACAACGCGATAAACTCATTTCCTAATGGTGGAATCATGCGTCTAAATGCCTGAGGTAAAATCACCTTACGCATCGCCTGCCCCTGTGTTAAGCCAAGCGAACGAGCTGCCTCCATTTGCCCTTTGGCAATACTTTGGATTCCTGCACGGAAAATTTCCGCATTGTAGGCAGCACAGTTTAAAACAAGTGCTGTAATACCAGATACCATATATCCTAATGACTGTCCAAAAAGCGTAGGAAATAACGCTAAGTGGATAATTAAAATTTGCACAAGCATTGGCGTACCACGCACTAAATCAACATAAATTTTACATGGCCAATATAACCATTTTTTCGTCGATACTTGTCCAAGTCCTAATAGCAATCCGAAAATAATCCCGCCACAATAGCCTGCTAAAGTTAAAAGAAGAGTTATGCCGACCCCGCGAATAAACATATCGCGGTAATTCCAAATAACATCCCATTGTAAGTTTAATAAATCCATACCCCTACCTACTTCCTAATAGAAATTACATTTACAAAAGTATTAACTATATAACTCTACTCTCAAAATGACTTATAACCCTTTTTTATACAAGAACTTTTGTAAGTAAAATTATAGAAACCCCTTATACTTTTTTAACATGATATAAAGCTACCTGAAACAGTTATTAAAAGCTTCATTACCTTGACAAAGGAGCTGTCTTAAAATAGCTTTTCAGACAGCTCCTTTTCCAATAGCCTCATCTCACACTACTCGTTCCAAAATTCTGAACCTGTAATTTCTTTTAGTTTTCCATTATCTTTAATTTTTTGTAAGCCTTCATTTAGCTTATCTAATAACTCTGTATTTCCTTTACGAACCATAAAGCCGTAATATTCTTTTTCAAAAGCATCGTCTTCAACAACTTTTAACTTTTTATCTGGGTTTGCTTTAATATACTCATAGACAACCGCATTATCACCAATTGCTGCATCCGCATTGCCATTTAGCATTTCTTGAATGGCAAATGGTTGGCTTTCAAATGCCAAAATGTTTTTGCTTGTTTCACCTTGAAGCTTTTTAGCAGCAACATGTCCTGTCGCATTAATTTGTACAGCAATTTTCTTATCTTTTAACTCTTCTAATGAGCTAATTGTTGAATCTTCACGTACTGCGATTAATAGCTTTGACTCATAGTATGGCTCTGTGAAATCAAAAGTTTTTTGGCGGTCCCCTGTAATTGTAATGCCTGATGCACCAATGTCTGTTTCTTTATTATTAATCGTTGAGAAAACAGCATCCCAGCCAATGTTTTTCCATTCTACTTGAATGCCTACTTCATCAGCAATTGCCTGTAATACATCTACATCAATACCGACAATGTTGCCGTTTGTATCAATTGATTCGAATGGTGCAAATGTAGCCTCTGTACCCACTACATATACCTTATTATCATCACTTGAGCCTGAGTCACTACCAGACTTCGTGTCATCCTTTGTTCCACAGGCTGCTAATGCAAGCATTACTGCAACAACCATTAATAGTATTGAAAATCTTTGTTTCATAAACAATCTCCCCCTAAACTAAATAAGTCCCTTTATCATCCTTATCTCCACTCCGGCTAACTCTCGTCTAGATTTCCTCAAGCTTACTTGAAAAAATCATCTTCAAAATCTGTAACACCCGCAAAATGAATGCCTCTGAAGCATGCATTTTGCCATCTATAAAGATGGGCATTTTTGTATCTGTCGCTACGGTTGCATGTCACAAAAAAACTCGCTAAACCGAAATAAAATAATTCAGAAAAGTAAAACTTGTGTTTATTATAGTAATACTACTAGGAGAAAAGCAATCGTTTTCAGAAAAAACTATTAATATAGAAAATTTACTCTTTTTACCACAAACTAGGCTTTGCTACCATAAACCAAAGCATAATCAACATTAATACAACATATAACCATGTTGAGCGTCTTAATTTAGTAATAAATTTTGTGCGCTCGAATTGCACTGTGCCGAATGTTTTCATCGTCGGCTTGAACGCAGATGCTAAAAAATAGGTAGAGCCGATAAGCAAAACGAATGTCATGATAAGCCATGATGTATGCCAAGGCCAGCCACCTCGCCACATTAAAAGAGCTCCCGACAATACAAGCACATGCCCGCCATGCTTAACTGCTGTTATACCCGCTTGGAATGACTGTACATAACCGATTAACATCGCTTCTTCTGCCGTTTCCATACGTTTTAAAATGGAGAATAATGCAAACAATGGACCTATTGATACAACTGCACTTGCTATATGTACATATAATAGAATATTAAAAAGTAACAAACTTCAACACCTCTTTAAGTTGGTTTCTGCTTTCAGTATAGCATCGTTGCGCTGTAAAGTTGTTGTTAATAATATGTTAAATGTTTTATAAAACATGCTTTTTGGGTATAAATTAAAGTATGCTGTAAGTGAGAATGCTTGTTCATTCCTCCCTTATGACAAGCCTTCTCAACATTAACTAGAAACGGAGTGATTGTTATAGGTATTCATCGTTTTTTCACAAGCTTAAATGATTTGGAGCGCATTATCCGCTGCCCTGGACGCTTTAAGTTCGAGGAACACAATGTAGCTGCACACTCTTGGAAGGTATCACAGTATGCAATGTTTTTCGCTACTTTAGAGGAACGCGCTGGCAATGTAATCGATTGGAAAGCTTTATATGAAAAAACAATTAATCATGACTTTGCAGAAGTATTCATCGGTGATATTAAAACACCCGTTAAACACGCCTCTCCCGAACTAAAAGAAATGCTTGCACATGTTGAAGAAAAAATGATGGAGAAATTTATTCGGGAAGAAATCCCCCCCGATTTCCAAGATGTCTTTTTCGAACGCATGAAGGAAGGAAAGGATGCAACAATCGAAGGTCGATTATTGGAATTTGCAGATAAGCTTGATCAGTTTTATGAGGCCTTTGCTGAATTAAAGCGTGGTAATACAGATACCGAGTTTGTCCATATGTATCAAAATGCATTAGCGAAGCTACTTTTAATTCCATTAAATGCAACAGTGCAATATTTCCGCACAGAAATTTTAAAGGATGCAATGCAGGAGGATACGCATATTGATGTCGCTACGCTCACACATGAAATTTTAAATAAGCTTTAAACTAAAGTTTTCCTAAAATCATGAGGAAGACTTTTTATTTTGTATATATTCTATATTTGATGTAATGACATAGGCTGATTCTTTTAGTATAATCGAATGAATCATCATTCATTTTGGAGGGGTTTTATGGAGCTTAAAATTCAATATGATACACAAAAAGTACATCGTGTAAATTTAGCCATTATTACAGCTTTAGCCATCCTTATTTGTGGACCTCTAATTATTTCAAGAGGGATTTTGTTTTTAGTAGTCGGCCTAATCGTTATTGCATTGGCAGCTATTAATTATTTTTTACCAATAAAGCCCTATGTTAAAGGCTTTATTTTCGGTATGATCCCTACTGCAATTGTCTTTACATTATTTTTAGTTGACCAATTTTCACTAAATAAACATTATATTTTAATATGTACAGTCGCAATTATTGCACTTTATTTTAAAAGCAGTCTAATTGTCGTTTTTGGTATAATTGTTAACATTGCTATTATCGTCATTTATATTTTAAAGCCTGAAAATTTATTAGGGTCATTTAATTCATTTATCATTTTTATAACATTATTTTCAATTTTGAATGGGGTCATTATCGCTTTTTACTTAATTACTAGATGGGGCAATGCATTAATAAATCATGCGAAGCAGCAACAACAGGAAGTGCAACATTCCTTCCAACAGCTCCAAAGTACATTTCAGGAAATTGAGTCAAGCACACAAGTTCTTGATGAGCATGTAACACAGTTTCAGCAAACAATGGAGCAAATTGCACATAGCAGCCAGTACATACTTTCTGCTTCTGAATCCATTTCAGCAAGCACGCAACAGGAGGCCGCAAGCTTACAATTTATTCGTAGTGCAATGAACGATTCTATGCATTTTGTAGGGGATACGCTGGAAATCTCTAAAGATACTGTTGCCCAATCAACAAATATACAACAAGAGGTCGTTATAGGCTGGGGGAAAATGCAAGATTCAATGGGGCAAATATCCATCATGAGCAGTGCCATGCATGCTACTGCTGATACGGTTAATGAGCTTCAAAGTAGCTTACAAATAGTTAATCAGCTCTTATTAGGAATTCAGCATATCGCCGAACAAACAAATCTACTCGCACTTAACGCAGCAATCGAGGCTGCACGTGCTGGTGAACATGGAAAAGGCTTTGCCATTGTCGCAGATGAAGTACGCAAGCTGGCGGAAGAAAGTGCTTCGATTACGATTAATATTACACAAGTAACAGAAAGTCTTTTCGCTAAATCAACTGAGGCACAGCAGCGCTCACGGGAAGGAGAACAGGCTTTACAACATGGAGAACAATCCCTAAAGGAAGTTGGCGAGTTTTTAAATCGTTTAAAAGACTCCTTCTCACAAAGCAACGAAGATTTAACGCGCGGTATGGGGGAATTAACAAGTGCCGTCGCGCAATTTAATACCATTCAGCAGCAGGTGGAAAAGCTCAATGAAATGACTACCCAAAATGCTATCTCAACGAGCGCGATTGTCCAAGCTGTCGAGGACGAAAATCAAATGCTGCAAACGATGAGCGATATTACAAATCGTGTACAAGCCTTAAATAGTGCATTGAAATCGCTTGTTACGATGCAGAAATAAAAGAAAAAGCTTTAAGCACTACTAAGGAGCTCTTAAAAGTGATTAGCAATCAAGAATTCCCATTTGATGGTTTTTTGACGAATAAAATTGCTGAGCTGTTAAAGTATCATTCAGAACATTTGTATTAATTTCCATACGTTATCATTTGACAAATTTGTGTAAACACACTTACTTGCACTCATTTAATAGTTGCACTACAATAAGAATCAAGCTACGTTGTACGTATTAATATTAAGTTTTAACCTTTATACAGTAACAGGGAGTTTTATATCCGAGCTGGAATGGCGAGCCTTAGCTCCTTTGACCTAAGGATAAACAGGAATGCTCATGCGGACACCCACTTTGAGAAGTGTGGTTTAAAACTTTCTATATATTTACGGCAATGTGGCTTTTCTTTCAAAACGTTGATACATCAGCGTTTTGAAGTACATAGAAGTTTTGAAAAATAACGATTTAAACTGCTCCAAGAGGTATTGGGATAAAAATTTCCAATAAATAATGTGTTACCACAAGACTACTCAATAACGAGTGGTCTTTTTTGACGTGAAAAATGAAATCAAAGCGATTTTAGGTTCTATCAGTAAGTAGCTCTCAAAAGTCTGATTTCTCTGGGGTTTTTCCCGATTTATATTCGCTACTGGAAACTAGGAACTTCCTGCTTAATCATGATAAACTAGTTAAAAAAGAATCTAAGCGTGTTGATTATATAAATATTGTCTATTAATTAGCGAGTATTATTTAGAGGAACCGCCATTTATTAAGCATGCATTCGTTGATTGGAGCGCAGGGGGCGATTCCATCGTGATTAAAGGTAGGGAGGCTAAGGTCACCACATCCTGTGGCAACGCCTCCGTGACCAACCTCGTGTTAACCTCGAGCTGAAAATCTATTTATTTCGGCATTCGCCGAAATAAATTAGCTGAAGCCGCCCCCGAGGAAAGCATCCTCAGTAGCTGAAATCAAAGAATCCCTAGGCTTTCTTTGTAAAATAAAGGCTAATCAACACGCTTGAAAAGAATCTTCATTATTGCAGACATGCTAAATAATTATTTGTTTTCGGAGGCGTATTATTTGATGGACAATCGTATTAAATTAAGACCATTAGAACGAGAGGATTTAAAATATGTGCACAAGCTTAATAACGACTCTAGAATTATGTCGTATTGGTTTGAGGAGCCTTATGAGTCATTTGTAGAGTTACAGGATTTATTCGAGAAGCATATTCATAAGCAAAGTGAAAGACGCTTCATTATCCAAAAGGATGAAGAAATACTTGGCTTAGTTGAACTGGTCGAAATTGACTTAATTCACCGCAATGCAGAATTTCAAATTATTATTGACCCTAATTGCCAAGGCAAGGGTTATGCATATTCAGTTACTGTATTAGCGATGCGCTATGCTTTCAACATCCTTAATTTGCATAAGCTCTATTTAATCGTCGACAAACAAAACGAAAAGGCCATTCATATTTACCAAAAGGCGGGCTTTGAAATTGAAGGCGAGCTGAAGGAGGAGTTTTTTACTGCTGGCTCTTATCACGATGCGTACCGCATGTATATTTTTCAACGTGACTTCCATCGTAATAGCAAAAAATATTTATAATCAATGACTGAAAAACACCTTTCAATATCTGTGATTCCTCTGAAATGATGGAATCATGGATTTTTTTATTAAGTAAAATTTAAAAATCCTATCGCTATTTATTAATATAAATTTTATCGGTATAATAAATTTATTTATTATTCAGACATTGTGAGGGGATTTATATGACGAGGCAGCATATTGGAATTGTATTTGGTGGGATTTTACTTTTAGTTGTTGCAATGGGAATTAGTCGCTTTGCTTTTACACCTATTTTGCCATTTATGCGTGAGGATGAAGGCTTCTCGCTAAAGATTGGTGGTTGGCTTGCATCGAGCAATTATATAGGCTATTTCCTTGGCTCACTTGGGGCAGGCTTTATTTATAAACGTAAAAGAGCCTTTTTAATGACAAATGTCGTTTTAAATGTGCTTTCCATTATTGCTATGGGACTGACACAATCTTTAATCCCCTGGCTAATTTTACGCTTTATTGCGGGTTTAACAGGCGGCTTTATTTTCGTCCTAACCTCCAGTATTGTCATGGATTATTTGGCTGCACATGTTTTAACTCGCTGGTCAGGCTTCATCTTTAGTGGAATTGGGCTTGGCATTGCTATTTCTGGGCTTGTTGTGCCCTATTTAGAAAGTATTGTTGCATGGCAAGGTACATGGATGGGACTCGGCATTATATCAGCGTTACTTGTGACAACAACGACTGTCTTATGGCGTAATTTAACTGTACATAATAATGAAAAGACGGCTAAAACAAATGATACAAATATATGGCGAGGTTTTATGCCCTGGCTCATTATTGCTTACGGTTTAGAAGGCTTAGGCTATATTATTACAGGGACATTTCTAGTCGATATTATTTACAATATTGATAGCTTGCGTGCATATGCAGGCTATAGCTGGGTTGTTGCAGGATTAGCTGCCGTCCCATCTGCACCGCTTTGGGTTTCATTGATGTCAAGGCTCTCGCCAGTAAAGGCAATGGCAATTGCTTACATTTTGCAAATTTTCGGCATCATCCTACCTGTTCTTTCGCAAACAGTATGGAGTGTGCTACTATCTGCCTTTTTATTTGGGATGACTTTCGTGGGACTCGTTTCCATGTCAACAGGCTATGCACGTCAGCTATTCCCCTCACAAAGTGGCATAGTTGTTTCAGTGCTTACGACGTTTTATGCATTTGGACAAATTATTGGACCTATTTTAGCAAGCAAATTTGAGGCGCACTATGCTAGTTATAAAGCGCCTTTGCTCTTTGCTGGAGCTGTTGTCACATTAGCCTTGCTTATCTTGTTATTTGGTCGTTGGTATAATAGAAGGAAATCTACCGTTGTTTAGGAATATCGGGAAAGACGCCCTCTTTCCCGACCCTGCTCAAAACCTGTGACATCCACTGGAGGACACGATGTCGGTCACTCAGTCGTTATCGCAGGTGGCGATGTTCTTGGACTGAGTTCCTATGATTCAACGTGTGTTTGAACACCCACTGAAAGACGTCAAATGTGCCTGTGAATTCAAACAACTAACATACTTCTTGCCATCTCTTAATTCAATCACATGGAGCCCTGTATCACCCGTATCGAAAAAGCATTGCTGCTCGAGCGTTTTGCCTAACAATACATTCAATAAATGCTGTAATGTACCACCATGTGCAACAATTGCAATTTGCTGTAAATGCCCATAATTATGTAAAATCGACTCCCATACGTACTCCACACGATATCGGAATTGTAATTGCGATTCTCCACCTTCAATTGCTATATGCATTGGTCGTCCACCCTCCGGCAATGGATATTTTATTAAGGCCTCCTTGCGCGACATTCCTGCTAATACGCCATTATTATATTCCATTAAATGCTCTACTGTGATTAACTCGCAAGGACAATATTCTCTAATAATATCTGCTGTTTGATACGCCCTTTGCAACGGGCTTGTGATAATCGCCTCTATCTTATAATGCGCTGCGATATGATTAGCTAGCTTCGTTGCTTGTTCTATGCCTAGCTCTGTCAATGGAAAATCTGCCCTTCCTTCGTGAACTTCTAATAGATCTGCTTGAGATTGCCCATGCCTTATAAGCAACAATTTCATCACCATCACCCTTTCGAGATTATGTAACTAAAACTATTTTAATGTAAACAATTATTAAAATAAAACAAAATCATTGACCCTATAGTCACTATAGGGTTTACTCTGTATATAGCACAATTTTATAGTAGGAGAAGTTTTTATGTTTGAGAAAAATTCAAAAGTCACCTTAAGTATTTTATTAGCAAATCTTTTTATCGCATTCCTAGGTATAGGCCTCGTCATTCCCGTTCTTCCAACGATTATGAATGAATTAAATATAAACGGCAAAGTTGTCGGCTATATGGTTGCTGCCTTCGCTATTACACAACTCGTTATCTCACCTATCGCAGGTAAATGGGTAGACCGATACGGTCGTAAAATTATGATTGTTATCGGTTTATTTATTTTCGGATTCTCTGAGTTTTTATTCGGTATTGGAACAACTGTCTCAGTTCTTTTTATATCTCGTATGCTCGGCGGCGTTAGTGCAGCCTTTATTATGCCGGCTGTAACAGCATTTATTGCGGATATTACCACAATGGCTACACGTGCGAAAGCTTTAGGTTATATGTCAGCAGCTATTAGCACGGGATTTATTATTGGACCGGGTATCGGTGGATTTTTAGCTGAAATCAGTACAAGGATGCCTTTCTATGCTGCAGGTATTTTAGGCGTAGTTGCAGCGATTTGCTCGATGTTATTATTGAAGGAACCTACGCGAGCTGAGGAAGTGCAGGCAGAGGAAGTAGAGGAACAAAAATCAGGTTTACGCCGCATTTTCGTACCAATGTATTTAATCGCCTTTCTAATTATTTTTATTTCTTCATTCGGCTTAGCTGCCTTCGAGTCATTATTTAGCCTTTTTGTTGACCATAAGTTTAGCTTCACACCAAAGGATATTGCTATCGTTATTACAGGTGGTGCAATCGTTGGTGCGGTTGCACAAGTCGCATTATTCGATCGGTTGACAAAGCGTTTAGGTGAGATTGCAGTTATTCGCTATTCGCTAGTTTTCTCGACAATTCTTGTATTCGTCATGACGACAGTCAGCTCTTATATGGCCATTTTAATCACAACGTTTTTAGTATTTGTTGGATTTGATTTAATTCGACCTGCTGTCACTGCCTATTTATCAAAAATTGCGGGTAATGAACAAGGCTTTGTAGGTGGGATGAATTCTATGTTTACGAGCCTTGCAAATATTTTTGGCCCAATTATTGGCGGCCGTTTGTTTGATATTGATTTAAACTATCCATATTATTTTGCGGTATTAGTTCTAGGCATCGGGGTTATCATTACGATTTTCTGGAAAAAACCTCAGCATTAAGGTGCCAGGCACGCAAACAATTCTGAATTGTTTGCGTGCCTGGCACTTATATTTTTATTGAACTTTAATTACTACATCCTCAGGCTTTGCTATGCCTTCAATAAGGCCGTTCTTTTCACCATTTAAGTACTCATCAAACAGCTTTTCGTATTCGCCATTTTCTTGTAATTTAGCTAATCCTGCATTGATTTTTTCGATTAGCTCTGTTTTCTTCTTATTAATTGCAATACCGTAGTATTCACCTGCTAAAATATCACCTACGATTTCCGCATCTGTTGTTTGTGTCGTAATATAGTTAATATTAGAAGGGTTGTCATATAAAACTGCATCAATTCCACCTGTATCTAATGCGCTATACGTCGTGCTAATATCTGAATATTGCTTAATATTGTTGTCTTCAATACCATTTGCAATTAAATAATTATAAGATGACGTACCCTTTTGGATACCTACTAATTTTCCTTTTAAATCATCAAAGCCTGTAATGCCTGAACTTGGTTTTGCTAAAATAGATAATCCCGATTTATAGTATGCATTAGAAAAAGCAACGCTCTCTAAACGTTTATCTGTAATTGTAATTGCACCAACTACTACATCGATTTGACCTGCAATTAATGCTGGTACAAGCCCATCAAATTGCATTGTAGAAAACTCTACTTCGAACCCTTCTTCCTCAGCGATTTTTTTGATTAAGCCAATATCAAAACCAACTAGCTCGCCATTCACATCACTTTCAAAAGGTGGATAAGTAGGACTTGTCCCTACTTGTACCACAAGTTTATCAGAGCTACCTGTCCCGCCCTCTGATTTCTCCCCACCACATGCTGCTAATACACCAACAATTAAAACTGATAATAATAATAATGCTATCTTTCTCATAAATATCCCCCTATTATTAATAAAATTTTGACTTGCACAAATGCTTAACAATGTTTCAATTTTTAAAACGGTAAATACATGATTATGTTTTGATAGCTACTCTTTGCTACTTTAAATTATTTAAGTACACACCTCCTTTTATAATAGAAATCATATAGTTATTGGATTTAACGATTTCTTCAACTAAAAAACTTTACATCTGTCACAAAACTTTTGATAAAAAGTCTTGTGTACGTTTTTCTCTCGGATTATTAAAAATCTCACTTGGTGTGCCTTCTTCAACTAAATAACCACCGTCCATAAACAATACGCGGTCCCCTACTTCACGTGCAAAGCCCATTTCATGTGTGACAATAACCATTGTCATTCCTTCACGCGCTAAGTCACCCATTACTTTTAATACTTCACCAACCATTTCTGGGTCTAGCGCGGATGTAGGCTCGTCAAATAGCATTACTTTTGGCTGCATCGCTAAAGATCTGGCAATTGCAACACGTTGTTGTTGCCCACCTGATAATTGGTGTGGATAATGTTTCTCCTTATCAGGTAAGCCTACTTTTTTTAGTAATTCTCGCGCATGGCTCTCTGCTTCTGCTTTCGTTTTCTTCAATACTTGAATCGGACCTATTGTTATATTTTCCAATATCGTTAAATGCTCAAATAGATTAAATTGTTGAAAACACATGCCTACATGCTGTCTTAACTGCTGAATATTTGTTTTCGGGTTCGTTAACTCCATTCCAACAATTTCTATCTTTCCTTTATTCGATTTTTCTAAGCCATTGAGACATCTTAAAAATGTGCTTTTTCCACTTCCAGAAGGGCCAATTACTACGACTACTTCTTGAGGATGGATATGTGCATCAATACCTTTTAAAATCTCCAAGTCACCATATGATTTATATAAATTCTCAACGCGTATCAAGTTTCATTCTCCTCTCAAGGTAACCCGCAAACTGGGATACACTAAATATCACTACAAAATAAATGATTCCTATCGCTACCCAAATGGCAAAAGGCTCAAATGTTGTCGAAATAATAATTTGCCCTCTATACACTAAATCGATAATTCCGATTGGTGCTAATAACGAAGTATCTTTAATCGCTTGAGCAGATTGATTCACTAAAGGTGGAATCATTCGTTTGAAAGCTTGTGGTAAGATGATAAAACGCATAATTTGAAATTCGCTCATCCCTATACTTTCCGATGCTTCCCTTTGCCCCTTATTAACACTTAAAATCCCTGCGCGAATAATTTCGGAAATATAAGCTCCTTGATGCAAAGCAAGTGTTAACGTTGCAGCTACAACTGGATACGACCTTTGTCCAAACCACTCGCTCATTGGCAAAATACCTGCTAAACCAAAAACAATAAAAAATAATTGTACTAATAATGGTGTAGAACGAAAAATTTCTACATAAACTGAGGCACTTGTTTTTAACACTTTAGATTTTGATAGTTTCATTACGGCAACAACTAATCCGATAATGACCGCTAAAATAATTGAAACTACCGAATAATAAATTGTGTACTTTAATCCTTCTAAAAGCTTAGGTAGATTATCTATTACTGCATTCATAGCTTCCCCTCCGACTTACATACCCATATTACAAAATCAAATGAAACCGCTTACTTATATTCCTAACTTTCACAAACTAAATGAGGCTTTTTACTAATGTTTCAATAATTACAGGCATTTCTTTAAATGCGCTGTCAACATGTAATCTTTCCGTTTTTTGATGAGCATCCTTACCAAATGGTCCTACATTTAATACAGGGCTTTGTAAAGTCGCCATCTCTTCAAACGGAATACTGTATGTTTCTCCCCAGACCGGTGTATTCTTTTCAAACGCTGTCCAGTCCCCAGATATATCAGAATAATTAACGTAACTTAAATCACATATGCCATTAAAATAATGGATTTGTTCAATTTCAATGTCGAAAGTTTTCGCCGTTTTCTTCACTAACTGAATTGCATCCTTTACAAGTGGATGGTCCGATGAATTAATTGCTGGATAATAAGGCGGTGCATATAAAATAACAGTTGCCGGTGCTAGCTCTTGACAACGAATCATTAATTGGTCGACAATGCGAATTGATTTCTCTCGGTCATCTAACTGGTCATTTTTAACAACTTGTGCTTTAATAGAAGCTATTTCAACTTCACCTAATTTTTGAATTGCGTATTGTAACAATGTTTCATAACGAAGTACTTTCACAGCGCCTACCCCGTTCACTTGCTCACGTTTACAAATGTTTTCATAATGTGCGTTACAAGCTGCCATTGCCTCATTAGCTACTTGCTCAAATAAGTCCATAATTTCCGTCGCTGTACGCTTTAATAAAAACACATTGTAAAGTGCGGCTGCACGGTACGGTGTTTGTGTTGAATATTCCATCTTTAAATCCTTCAATTGAAGCGAAACAGGTAAAGGTGTTTGTTCCCCTAAATCACTCTCACGGAAAATAGGATTCCATTCCATATGCTGTGTCATATAGGAGGCTATAAAGCTTGCTGTCATACCTTTCAAAGGTTCACCTGCATGTGTTTCCTTACCATAGAATAAAGCGGCTGGCATAATTTTCCCAATCGTTCCTGAATACATATACTCTTTAATATCTGTAGGATTTTGTGAGAAGGATGGCTCACTATTCAAAAATAATTTATATGTTAAACCATATTGTTTACGTAATCTCACTAATTCCACTACGGCTGCTCGCATCCCAGCAGAGTTTACTTCCTCATCCGGTACAGCCGTTAAAAGTAGATTGATCGGCCAATTTTCATTGCTTGCTTTTTCAATTAATTGCATATGCAAAGCTAAGCCCATTTTCATATCCATCGTGCCGCGACCGAATAAATAATTACCTGATTGTAAATCCGCTTTAACCACTTCTGGCAAATCATTAAAGTATTTTGGTTCCTTTAGCTTTTCTGTCAGCTCCTCAGGGAAAAAAGCAAGTGGTTCTAATTCACCGTATTCCTCTGTATGCACTGTATCGAAATGGCTAATTAGTACGATTGTTTCTGTCGCTGTCGGATGCTTATAGAGTGCAGTAACTGCATTGCGACCGAGACCGGCATCATGTAACTCAATATATTCAGAATGCTCTTGAAAATAGGGCAACATCTGTAACTTATCACGCAGCTTATATGCAAATTTGTTCTCGCCCTCTGTTAACGTTCGACTATCCCATCCAACAACTTCACATAATAATGCGCGTAATTTCTCTGGTGTATTCCAAAAATACTGACTCATCATTTTTCTCCCTTTCCACTGCTACCATTCATCATTTCTTTTTTACCCACATCTACAGACAGTAACTATAATTACATATTCTAATGATGTATACATAACTAAATCATTTCACCCCTTTTTCCGCTTGACGGAAATCATTTCTGCTAAACGGAAATAATATACTATGAAATATAATCGTTAACGATTATAATGTCAATATATTCTGATTCTTTTAGATACGCTAAACGAATATTTTTTTACTGAAAGCTCACCGCAAAGCTTGTGGCGCCTTCCTATTCGTTAATGTAAAATTAATAGCAATCTAGTAAAATGAAAAGGTGTTGTTAATATTATGCAATTATTAGAAAGATGTGTAAAAATAGCCAAAGCACTTATGTCCTCTGATACACATAACGGTTTATCCATTTCTGATTTAGCTCAAAAATGTGATTTGCCAATTAGTACCTTGCACAGAATTTTACAAGCAATGATTCAGCAAGGTATGGTGGAACAAAATAAACAAACAAAACACTATCATATCGGGACAATTTGGATGGAAATCGGTTTGCAAATATATGATTCCCAGGATTTTATTAATGTCATCCGACCTGAGCTACAGCGCCTATCAAAGGAAGTTGGAGAAAGTGTATACTTAAGCAAAATGTCAGGCACAGATACAATAATCATCGAACGAATTGACAATATTACTAACCCTATTCGCATCTATGATCCATTAGGTATTCGGATTCCAATGCATATTGGTTCAGGTAATAAAGCTTTACTCGCTGCAATGTCAGATGAAGAAGTAACAGAGATTTTAAGCCAGCTTGTCACACCGAAAGAGATAGAACAACTTAAAAAACAGCTTATGCAAATAAAGGCAAAGGGCTTTGCTGTCAGTCATGGAGAATTTACAAAAGGAACATCAGCTGTTTCCGCTGTTGTTTATAATGGATTTAATGAAATTGAAGGTGTTGTAACCATTGACTTTGTAAGCTTCAATGTCTCCGATGAACATATTCAAACATTAGCAAACAGTGTCATCGACACAGCTAAGCGAATTTCTTTGAAGCTTGGCTATAAGGGAGGTGTCTGAAAGCGCGCGTTCACAGTGCTTTCGGACACTTTTTTTAATGAATAAATAACTTAGAATAATGTCTAGGCTAAACGGGTACCCTTCGGTCATTTCAAGTCTTCATTCAAAATGCTGGAGCGTTCACTTTTACGCCTGCACCCTTCTATACCTCTTGGAGCTGAACGGCGGCTTTATCTCTATTCTCTTTTCTAAAGATGCTTCCGTATTTTTCTGCACTCCTGCATTCTAAAGAATAGCAATAATGCACAAAAGTATAATTTTATAAATTATAGAGCTATACTAGTTATTAAATTGCGAAAAAACTTGAGCTACTTCCCCATTCGCAGCTCAAGCTTTTTGTGATGAAAAAATATTTAAAAATAAAACTTGAAAAATGCAAGATATTTCTGCATTATAATAAGTATAAGGTGCAATAAGACGCAAATTTTCTTTGCGCTCTATTCTATTACATTTAATAAGGGGGATTTTTATTATGACGAAAACAGCTCAACTTATTACACAAACTGAAAATTTCGGTGCAAATAACTACCATCCACTGCCGATTGTGATTTCTGAAGCAGAAGGTGTATGGGTAAAGGACCCTGAAGGCAATAAATATATGGATATGTTATCTGCTTATTCTGCAGTTAACCAAGGTCACCGCCATCCTAAAATCATTGAGGCATTAAAAAAACAAGCTGACCGCGTGACATTAACATCTCGTGCATTCCACTCTGATCAACTAGGTCCTTGGTATGAAAAAGTAAGTAAATTAACGAATAAAGAAATGGTTCTACCAATGAACACAGGTGCTGAGGCAGTTGAAACAGCGATTAAAACGGCTCGTCGTTGGGCATACGAGAAAAAAGGGGTAGCAGAAAACCAAGCACATATTATTGGCTGTATCGGCAACTTCCACGGTCGTACGATGGCAGCGGTTTCTTTATCCTCTGAGGCAGAGTATCAGCGTGGCTTCGGTCCATTATTACCGGGCTTCAGCTTAGTACCATATGGCGATATTGATGCATTAAAAAATGCTATTACGCCAAATACAGCGGCATTTATTGTTGAGCCAATTCAAGGGGAAGCAGGTATCCTTATTCCACCAGCAGGCTTCTTAAAAGCGGCGAAGCAATTATGTGAAGAAAACAATGTATTATTTATCGCAGACGAAATTCAAAGTGGTCTTGCACGCTCTGGAAAAATGTTTGCTTATGAATGGGAAGGTATTACACCAGATATTTTAATCCTTGGTAAAGCACTAGGTGGTGGAGTTTTCCCGATTTCATGTGTTGTAGCTAACCGTGATGTTTTAGGCGTATTTAACCCAGGTTCACATGGCTCTACATTCGGTGGAAATCCACTTGCATGTGCGGTATCTATTGCGGCACTTGAAGTAATTGAAGAGGAAGACTTAGCAGCACGCTCACTAGGCTTAGGCGACTACTTCCAGGAAGCCCTTCGCCAAATCAACCACCCTGCGATTAAAGAAGTACGCGGACGAGGTTTATTTATCGGCTTAGAATTACACGAATCTGCTCGACCATACTGTGAGAAATTAATGGAGCGCGGCTTATTATGTAAAGAAACACACGATACAGTAATCCGCTTTGCACCACCATTAGTAATTACAAAAGAAGATTTAGATTGGGCAATCGAACAAATTAAAGCTGTGTTTTAAGAAGACGTCCGAAAAGCGTGCTAACGCACTGCTTTTCGGATGTTTCAGTTTATATAAGTGCCAGGCACAGAAACAATTCAGAATTGTTTCCGTGCCTGGCACTTAATCATTAACATCCAAACCAACATGTCGTTAAATTAGGATAACCATAAATATTTTCTACACTTCTTCTGAAATTAGAGGGATAATAGATTTCCCGGAAGGATTTATACAGGACAGCAAACCATGTGTTATCATTAACATTTTCTAAAATAATAGACAATGGGTGCTCTTTATCATTTTCTAAAATAAATGGTGGGGCGAGGTACTCTCCTATTATTATTAAATCTACTTGTGTAAATAATTTATTTAAAGGCAAATCATCAATCGTAAGCTTTATTACCTCTGCTTGTATACCTTGCTCTTCACAAAAATTATGCAAAGCTACAATAAATTTCGTTTGATTGACGATATAGCCAATACGCAATGCCGGCATACTTACCCGTTGTAGGCTAGTTAATATTTCTTGAACACAGGATGACTTTAGAGAATCCACCTGCCCTATTTGTTGCGCAAATCGCTTTAAAATCCATAGCATATATAGACGTACCTCGCGCTTCTGCAAGTTGTTTGAAAAAGGATTAAAGTAAGTTGATACGATTCCCCCTAGCTCCACACAGCTCTGATACTGCGCTTCGTTTTGTTGCATTGACCATTCCAGCCTTCTTTGCAGCGTTGAAGGTATCGTTACAAATTGAATCTTATTAATAAGTGCTTGTGTGAGGTGATATTGAGAGCATGCTGTTAATTGCACTGCTCCATTAGAATCTTGAGCTATTTTATACGCCCCTGTTCCAATGCGGTAGTTTAATGGATGATACAAGCTAAAATCCAATTGAGAAAGAAGTGTTAGTAACTCCTCCTCTCCCCCCATATATTTGATTTCAAAAATAGCATTCGTTCGTTTTTCTATACTAATCACTTTTCTAAAAAAATGACTATATTTGTTTAGCATAAAAGTCGTTTTAATTGATTGCATGATTTCTTCTATTTTTACGGTTTCTCCATTATGCCAATAAAGAAATGGGCGAACGTAAAAAATAAAGCATTGTCCAAATTGCTCCCAATGGTGGATTAAATCTCCTTTAAACGTATTATTATTTTGAATTACGATACGGCTATAAATATGGGATAACACCCAGCCACTTTCGGTATCGCTATAATTATGTGGGTGAAGGTTTAGATTTTTACTATAAATAGGTATTGTCAGCATTGACGCTGCTTTTCGTTCATCTGACACGATATTTTCCGTCAATAATGCTGCGACATTTTGCTGGAACTTCTCTGAAAAGTAAGACATATTTATATCTGTTAGGGCTTTGAAATTTTTCTGTTTGAATTCACTATTTAATACAATAAGTAATTGTTTCTCGATATCCTGCAACCACTGAATGCTTGATATATGTCCCCTTCCTTTACCTGCACAATAACGTATCCAGCCCTCTGTCTCCCATTTCTTGATTTTGCGAGTCACTTGCTTTGTACTTAACTGCATCATCTCACTTATCTTATGAATGGATAGTTGTTCATTACGCAGTGACCATAATAATTGCAATGCTAACTCCATTATTTATCCTCCCCCACTTTAAAAAGTAGACATAAATCTCAGTAATTGTCCCTTTTTCTTTTTCTACGTCCACTTTATTATAGCATTTGAAGGGATGTGTTTAGATTGGTTCGTTTAGCAAAAGTAATTTGGTTACAAGGATTATTGGATTTTTCCTTATCTGCTTATTTTATTTTTACTACATGGAGTCTTTATGAGCAAACAGAGAATGTGGTGTATACAGGACTATTTGTAGGGCTAGGATTATTGCCAAGCTTATTATGCATACCTTTTATCGGGGTATTTGTAGATCGTTATAACAAAAAGCATTTATTAATTTTGGCACTAACATTAATACTTCTAACAATATGTACAGTTCTAATAAGTTTCAAAAATATATCGCCTGTTCTGCTAATTTTGTCCAATATGGTACTGCAATTATGCGGGTCACTTATACGTCCAACTATGCAAGCATATCTAGCTACCATCTTTAATAAAGAGCAGCTTATTATCACTTTTCAAAAATCGGCTTCTTACACGATTATTGGTGGTATTTTAGGCACTGCTATTAGTAGTTTCTTCATTGCTCAAGCATTGATTAACACGCTATCAGTCATCATTTTGTTAACCTTAATCATCGCATTTTATTTACTTTGGCAATTACCAACAGAGCAAGCATCTACTGCTCTTACCCACCATTCAATGCTTGAAGAAATGATAGCTGGCTTTATCTATTCCTTGTCTAGTCGTTTTTTTCTACAACTACTGGTCATCATGGCAATTGGGCAATTGATTTATCATACAACTATCGGATTTTTAGCAGCTTATACGTATGAAGTTTTAAAATCTTCTGCTACTGTTTATGGATTGCTTGAAATAACAATTTCAATCAATGGTGTATTAGCTGGATTACTTGGCGCAAAATTCATAAAGCGATTCCAGCGATTTTCTTCACTAACTATTATGCTCATACTAATAGCTAGTCTTTTTTTGCTAACGTTTAACACAACGCTCGCATTCACTATGGTAGGCTGTGCAGGCATTGGGTACTGTACAACATGGATACGAACAACATTTCAAGCCATTCAACAAATATCAACAGAACCTCAATACCACGGTCGTGCTGCTAGTGTTCGTATGTTTTTTAATCAAAGTATTGTCGTTTGTTTAACACCTATTTTTGGTATATTAGCTGAAAACTTCTCTATCCACCACGTATTTTTCATATTAGCTACTCTTAGCTTTATCGGAATGCTTCTTTGTAGTTCTAGCCAGGTACATAAACAATTCTGAATTGTTTGTGTTTGTTTGTGTGCCTGGCACTCATGCTTTTCGGCTTCGCACAAATGCCTCTACCGCTCCTGTTCCCGTCAGCACACCAACAATTATAAGCAAGCAGCCAAATATTTGATTCATACCTATCGGCTCCTTTAGTAAAATGGCTGTGCCTAGCAAGCTGAATAACGTGTTAAAATTACCAAAAATCGCAGTTTCGGCTGCGCCTATTTTTGCGATGGCATAATTATAAATAACATGACCAAGAGCAGTTGCGAATATTGCAGATGCTAATAATAAAGCTATTGCTGACGGTGCAACCGTAGTAAAGTAGATAAACTGCGCTGGCTCTATCATTAACGCTAGTAATAGCAAAACTATCGAGCCACTTAGCATCATATAGCCTG
Source organism: Metasolibacillus sp. FSL K6-0083 (assembly GCF_038630865.1). Taxonomy (NCBI): domain Bacteria; kingdom Bacillati; phylum Bacillota; class Bacilli; order Caryophanales; family Caryophanaceae; genus Metasolibacillus; species Metasolibacillus sp. FSL K6-0083. The sequence continues at coordinate 2,210,603 of NZ_CP152046.1, forward strand.
TTAGTACGACCGGATTTAACGTTTTGGATGCCTTACTTATGATTAGAAAGCTAAATGCTTGTGCTAAAATAGATAGAAAAACGAGGATATCACCTATTGCTATTCCCGTCATTCCTTCTCCCCCACGTAAAACAGCCATTATCACTCCAAACGTGCCTACAACAAAGCCTAAAAAACGCTGCCAACTCATTTGTGTGAAGCCAAAAATGATAGCAAGTATTGCCGTTAATAATGGGCTAAAGCCTAAAATAATACTGCCCTTCGTAGCCATCGTATTTGCTAATCCAAATGCTAACAAGCTATGGTGTAGCACGACGCCTAATATACTTGCAGCCATTATAGAATATACCTCGGTACGAGTAGGCTTTTGTAGCTTTTTTAAAAGAGCTAAAATCCCTACAACAGTAATGCCAGCAATAAAAATACGCACAGCAGTCATCGTCAATGGACTAAAATAAGAAACTAATAGCTTTAAGGCAACAACATTTAATCCCCAAGCTAGCATTACAATTAGTAAAATGATATATATTTTAGCTTTTCCCATGCCATTCCCTTCTTTCTCCTCAAAAAATCTCGTACAATTAGAAACATCTTAACATACGAATCAATTAATTATCATAGGGAGTGATTTAGATGATTAAAACACTTTTTATTACAGGCTATAGGCCACATGAGTTAGGTATTTTTAATGAGCAGCATCCAGGCATTGCGATTATAAAAAAAGCAATAGAAAATAAGTTACTGGCATTATTAGATGATGGCTTAGAATGGGTGATTGTTAGTGGTCAGCTAGGTGTTGAACTATGGGCGACAGAGGTTGTTCGCGCATTAAAGGAGCAATACCCTATCTTAAAATATTCGGTTATTACACCATTTTTAGAGCAGGAGAAAAACTGGAATGAGCATAAGCAAGAGCTATATCAACGAATGATTTTACAGGCTGATTTTGTCACAAGTGTAACGAAGCGACCATATGAGGCGCCTTGGCAGTTTATTGAGAAGGATAAATTTATTATTAGCAATACAGATGCGGCGCTACTCATTTATGATGAGGAAAATGAAGCATCACCTAAATATGTATTAAATTTAGTAAAAAAATATATGGAGCAACACGATGAATACGAGCTTTTATCAATTAATGCTTATGATTTACAAGTCATTGCTGAAGAAATGCAGCAAGAAAATTGGTAATATACGCATCTTCTAATATTACAGAATTCTGATATAATACAGGCAAAGTAATATACTAAGGAGGTGCTCATTATGATTAAACTAGAAATGATAGTCGAACAACAGCCAATCCACATTTCGCACGACACGTATCGCAGAGAATGTCGTTATACGCGTGGCATTCATATTCCTGCTGATGAGTTCTCACAAATTATCAATCTTATGGAAGAAGATACAAAAATCTATTTTGAGTTTCATAATGTAGCTAAGAAAATTGAGCCTGGTATTTATTTGAACGGTCATTCGAGCCTTGCAAGACAAATTGATAACTACTATAAAAAAAAGAAAAACACTGAAATTATAGGCATTAATAACGGTAAAGATTTTTATGTCAAGCTAACGTAAAAAACGTGCCAGGCACACAAACAATTCAGAATTGTTTGTGTGCCTGGCACTTTATTTTTTGCCAATCATATTGAATACAATGTTAAGAACAATCGCTGTCACAGAACCACAGACGATTCCATTTGATGTTAAAATATTTAAGCCAAACTTAGAAGGTAATGATGCGAATAACTCTGGTACAACGGCTACGCCGATACCTAATCCTACCGCACAGGCAACAATCATGGCATTTTCTGTTGATTTCGCAATTTCTGGAGCTAGCATTTTAATTCCTTGTGTAATGACCATTCCGAACATCGCTAGCATCGCAGCACCTAGCACAGGCGTTGGAATAATTGTCGTTAAAGCAGCAAGCTTCGGTAAAAAACCTAGCGCAACTAACATCCCACCTGTAATAAAAATAACTTTGCGATCACGCACGCCAGATACTTGAATTAAGCCGACATTTTGTGAAAACGTCGTGTATGGGAAAGCATTGAAAATACCACCGATAATAGAGGCTAACCCTTCCGCACGATATCCCCTCGCTAAATCCTTCGATGTTAAGGGCTTTTCACAAATATCACTTAATGCGTAGTAAACACCTGTTGATTCAACTAGGGATACCATCGCTACAAGTGTCATTATAATAATGGCAGATGCATCGAAGGTCGGTGTCGCTAAATAAAATGGCACTGCAATATGCATCCAAGAAGCATCAATAACTGGTGTAAAGTCCACCTTCCCCATAAATGCTGCAACAATCGTCCCAATGACTAAGCCTAATAAAATAGCAATCGCACGGATAAACCCATTAGAAAAACGGTAAATTACTAAAATAATTAGTAGTGTAATAAACGCTAAACCAACATTAGAACCTGACGCAAAGTCATCTGCCCCTTGTCCACCGCCCATATTGTTAATTGCTACTGGAATTAAACTAACCCCAATAATTGTCACAACTGAGCCTGTTACAACAGGTGGGAAAAAGCGCACTAATAAGCCAAAAACACCTGAAATTAAAACAATAATGATACCGGAAGCGATAATCGCACCGTAAACCGCACCTAAGCCGCTAGAAGAACCGATTAAGATAATTGGGCTTACCGCTGTAAATGTACAGCCAAGTACAACAGGCAAACCAATACCGATATATTTGCCTTTCCATACTTGCAATAGTGTCGCAATACCACACATCATAATATCAATTGCGACTAAATATGTCATTTGTGCTGGCGTAAAATTAAGTTCGCCACCAATAATCAAAGGTACTAAAATTGCTCCTGCGTACATTGCAAGTAAATGCTGTATACCTAAAGTTGTTGCCTTAAAGCCATTCATAAAAAATGTGACCTCCTACAGTCCTAATCAAAAAATTCAACTTTGCCGTTTGCTAATGATTTAATATTTGCCAATGATTCAATGCGTAAACCTTGCTCTCGTAATTGTTGTCCGCCCTGCTGGAATCCCTTTTCAATAACAATTCCCGCGCCAACAACATGCGCACCTGACTGTTGTACAATATCTAATAATCCTTTCAACGCCTCACCATTCGCTAGAAAATCATCGATAATAATTACGCGGTCATCTGCTGACAAAAAACTTTTAGAAACGGAAATTTCATTTACTTCGTTTTTCGTGAAAGAATGAACCTTTGAAGAATATAAATTATCTGTTAATGTTAAAGATTTACGCTTGCGAGCAAAAACAACAGGCGCACCAAGCACTAGTCCTAAAAATGTTGCTGGTGCGATACCCGACGATTCAATTGTTAACACCTTTGTAATGATTTCATCGCTATAGCGATTGGCAAACTCCTCCCCTACTTCCTGCATTAGCATAGGGTCGATTTGGTGATTTAAAAAAGAATCCACCTTTAATACAACATCTGATAATACTTTTCCTTCTTGCTGAATTTTATCCTTTAAAAGCTTCATGAAAGCTCCTCCTCTAAAATAATAAATCAATTACGCCTCGGCTTACTGTCGCCTAGGTTTTTTGAGCAAACTGATGGAATTTAACCTAAAGCCGTTACGTCCTGTAACATTCTCCCCAAAATCTGGACACTTAGTAGTTATCGAAAATAGCAGTGTTCTTAGACTAAAAGTTCCTCTTTGTTAGGGAATATCCAAACATTTACTAAAAGAAGCTAAAAAACTCGAAAAGCTATCTCTATATAGAGAAGAGCCCTTCGAGTTTTCTACACCGAAAGAACGTATAACAATAAATTAACATGTAAATCTCACATGCATTTTGCTACTTCTTCTCATAGTCGATTTCTTTACGGGAAATCGGTAGAAACTTACGAGCCATATCCTCGTTATTATATGAGTAAAATATAATTTTGAATTAAGAATGCTCCAATTATAAGCACCAAAACGCTTTAATGCAATAGCTCCAAAATAATAAAATTTTTCACACTTTTCTGATTATGTATCTTATTGATACGGCTCGTATAAGCTCTTTATTTTGTCTTTAAATTGTTGAAATACTTTACCCTCTTTACCGTAGTAACTCATGCTACGGCATGCTAAAACCTTAATAATATGACCATTTTTACAATGCAACTCTCCAAAAACACCATACTCCTCTAATTGTTGCACTTTGTTCACTTGACTATAGTAATCCGTTAGCTGTTCGGCAAAATTCATTCTAAATTGTTGCACTGCCTCTGTACCATGTAAGACAATAAATTCGGGCTGAAATTCCTCCACTACTTCTCGAAAGATTACTTGCCCTCTCTTATATAAATTCGGCGTTTCCTTGCGCGCTAGCTTTAGCTCCTGCACATCCTTCACCTGTAAAGTATTTATATATGTTGCAACTACCTGAGTATTAAACGTTTGCCTGACCCATTCAATGAAATGCAACATCCCCAAATACTCTCGCGATTGCTGCTTCATCTCATGGCCGTATATTTCATCGAATAATTGACCATTTACTAGCGCATCGATATACACAGCTTCACTCGTTGTATTACTTTCAATTTTAGGAGTCGCAACTGCACCGACTAATAACATTCTAGATTTATATGGATTCCCATCGACTTGAAACGGTCGAAAGGCCAATTGCGCATCATCATCCGTTACCCAAGCTTGTATCTTTTTATAAAACCCTGCCGATACTCCCATTCGCTTCACATCCTTCATAATAATGATTTCTTGCATTTTAGCATATTTCACTTACCTTTTCCTAGCGTATGTAAACAACCTTTTAGAAATCCGTATGCACTTGCTATATAATGAAATAATTATGTAGTAGGAGGATCGCAATGAATTCAGATTTATCAAGCCAAACAAATAAAAAACTAACAAAGCAAACTTTGCTCTTCGTTGTAGCCATTTTTCTTATTGCAACGATTTTACGAACACCACTGACTGTCGTAGGGCCCGCTATTCCATTTATTCGTGCTGATTTAGGAATTTCCAATACGCTGGCTGGATTTTTAACGACGATTCCTTTATTAGCCTTTGCGGTTATTTCACCCTTTGCGGCATCAATCGCACGTAAATTGGGGATGGAGAACACTTTATTTTATTCTGTTATATTTTTAGCAATAGGAATCATTTTACGTTCTACAGGTGTTGCGTTTTTACTTATAGCTGGAACAATATTAATTGGGATAGCTATTTCCTTTGCCAACGTACTTATTCCCAGTTATTTCAAGCTGAAATTTCCGCTACATATCGGACTTTTAATGGGGATTTATACCGTATCCATGAACCTCTCAGCTGGGCTAGCAGTCGGCATAAGTCACCCCATCGCCTCATCATCGTGGGGCTGGCAGGGGGCTCTAGGTTTCTCCATAATCCTTTGTCTGATCACATTGGCTGCTTGGCTTCCTTTATTACGTAGCAATAAAGTAGAAATGATTGGCCCTAGTGCAAAACAACCGCGCGCAAAGCTCTCTCGTTCAGGGCTTGCATGGACTGTCGCTTTAACAATGGGATTTCAATCGTTCTTCTTTTATTCTTTAGCAACATGGCTACCAGAAATACTAGTATCACAAGGCATAACTCCTGAAAAAGCGGGCTGGCTTACAATGCTTTCACAGTTTGCGCAAATCCCAATGACCTTTATCGTGCCAATTATCGCAAGTAGACTCTCTTCTCAACGCCCTATTGCAGTATTTTTTATTATTTGCTATTTCATTGGTTATGCTGGGCTTTTAATGGAATGGACAAGCCTAGTAATCATTTGGATGATTTTCCTTGGCTTCGCGGGAGGGGCCTCCTTCAGTCTGTGTATGATGCTTTTCACTTTGCGCACTAAAACAGCATATGAAGCTGCTGAGCTATCAGGATTTGCTCAATCTATTGGCTACTTGCTTGCAGCGGTTGGACCTATCGCGCTTGGCTATATTCATGATGCTACGGGCGACTGGTATGTTCCAAATGTCATGTTCATTATTATTACGGTCATACTTTTCATAACAAGTATGATTAGCTCACAAAACCGTACAATCTAATACGAACATTTGTACTTTTTTATGCTATAATAAAAAGTATCATTATAGTTAGGAGTACAAATTTTGAAAAAAAGAAAGAAAAAACATAAAAAAAGCTTATTCACTTCATTCCTTCAAATATTATTAGTAATCTCTGGTGTTATAGGCTGGTATTTCGCAAAAACGTGGCAAGGTATTATCACTGCCATCGTCATTTATTTCGTTGTCATTATTTGCTGTACAGTTTGGTTTAAAACGAGACGACTTGCTCGTTTACGTAGAGCGGGAATTAAAGATGTAGATAATATGACTGGGGAAGAATTTGAACAATTTTTAGGCCAGTTATTCAAACGCCGCGGATATAAAGTATCCTATACCGCCGCTTCCGGTGATTATGGGGCAGACTTGATTTTAAAGGACCGCAAAGAAATAATTGCTGTGCAAGCTAAGCGTTATAGCGGCACAGTTGGCGTAAAAGCAGTGCAAGAAATTATCGGTGCAGTTAAAATGTATGATGCAACAGAGGCATGGGTTGTGACAAATAGCCATTTCACAAAGCAGGCTATCAAGCTCGCGGATATTAACGATGTTTATTTGATTGACCGTGAAGAATTAATCGACCTTATTCTAAAAAAATAAAATAGCTGTAAAAAAGTTATTTTTACTCTAAAATGGCTGTCTCGAAAGCAAGCAACACAGCGCTTTCAAGACAGCCATCTCTTCATCTATTATTTATCTAACTTTAATGTGACTTCGCCGATGCCCATTTCAATACTTACATTAATTGTTACTTCTGCCTCACCATATGCTTCATTGACATATACGCCATTTCCATTAGCAATAAAGCCATCGACATCAAGAGTACCGATACCTTTTTCCACTGTAATTTTCACACCTACGGCTGATGGTAAAATAACAGTTGTTTTGCCTACACCTGATTCAATTTTTGTGTCAAAGCCCTTTGACCAATCGCCGCCTAAATTAACGGATAAATCACCAACGCCTGTGTCAATATCTAGCTTTTGAAGCTGTAGACCCTGTAGGTCGAGCTTAGCAACGGCTGCACCCGTCTCTATAGATAAATCCATCGGCACATCTTCATTCAGCATAAGCAACCAATTGCTTTTTACTTCTGACAAACCAATGTTTCTCGAACCCTTTTGTTCAATTTTGACTTCGCCTGTCTGCCCCTTTGATTTATACCTCACTTGCGGAGCTAACTTCTTTTTATTATACTGCGCAGTGCCCTCTACCCATTGCTTTGCACCTTTAGCAATTGTTACCTCTCCCACCCCAAGGTCAATATCGACATTTAAGTTTTTAGCCTCATCCCTGGTAACCTCAATGGATTCCTCTCTTGTTTTGCCTGACATAAAAGGAAAGCAGCCTGTTAACACCATAACCGAAGCACCTATCATCACTCCAAGTATCATTACCTTTTTCATTTTTTATATCCTCCCTCTACATACTGTATATGTTATCTTTAGTATATAGAATTAATGTTTTTCCAAAAACATCCTCGCGGTGGAATTACTACTACGTCTCTAGACCGAGACGCTGAAGATTGTGCTTTGGCATTAGAATAGAGAGCTGTCTTTGAAAAGGTGATAAAGTGAAACTTCAATCAGTGGAGGTTTTTTCATCCTCCACTGATTATTAGTTGGACCAATCGGCTTTTACGGGCGGTCAACCTCTCACTTATCCTTAGCGTATCTCCACTTAAGTCTTGAAGTCGGCGTCCTACTAACACTGAATTTAGCAGTTCTTCCTTATATTAAAGTATATTGGGCTTTTGCTTTTTACTAGCTAGCACCCTCTTGCTATTTTGATGTAAAGGGCTTGCATACAGGATAAAAATAATTTGGCTTCTTTATCTCATTGGAAATAGGCTGATGATAAATATGTGTTGTTGCGGGCGAAAGCGGTGGAATTAACCACGTCCAATTGCCTGTTACTTCACGCGCCGCGTCCTTCTCTTGCTGCTGAAAAAGCTTAAATTGCTGTGCGGCAGTATGATGGTCAACAATGCTGACACCCGCCCTTTTAAAAGAGTGTAGTACCGCAATATTGAGCTCGACAAGTGCGCGGTCTTTCCATAAGGAGCTGTTTGATTCGCGTGTAATACCAATTGTATCTGCCACAGCAGGCAGCATATTATAACGCTCCACGTCAGCCAAATTACGCGCACCAATTTCAGTGCCCATATACCAGCCGTTGAATGGTGCAGCAGCAAATTCGAATCCACCACAACTAAAGCGCATGCTCGAAATAATCGGCACGGCATACCATTTAAGCTGAAGCTGTGCAAAGCTATCATATTCCGGATGTGTCATATCAACTTCTAACACATACTTTCTCGGAATCTCAAACCATTTTGGCTTACGTTCATCCACTTGAATAACAAGTGGCAGTACGTCGAAATCCGTACCCTCCCCTTGCCACCCAAGCTCCATACATATTTTCGTAAAGTGCAATGAATCCGAATCCCCAACAATCCCATTATTCGTCTCGTATCCTGCATAACGAATCAACTGATGGTTCCAAATGCGCACACGATTAGGGGCAAAAACGGTTTGTGCAGGACGAATTTTCCCACTATTTGTCGCAAAACTAATATGGCGCAAAAGTGCCTCAAAGATTGCTTGCTCCTCTAGTAAATGACGCTCGTCAAAAACATGCAATGACTGCCAAAACAAACGCCCGATACATTTATTACTGTTGCGCCACGCAACACGCGCACCAAATGTTAATTCTTCTGTCGTTAAAGAGAATGGCTCCTGCTTCAAACGCTCTGCTAACCATTCATCTGTTTTATTACATTCTATTTTATATAAATTAAAAAAGTCATACATCTCTTGCTTATTCATCGTCGCATCCTCCACTCGCTTTAATTGTAGAAGAAGCTTTAGTAGAAACCAATGCTTAGTGCACTTTCAAAAACATGTATTTTTCATATATGACTAAAAATAGTCAAAATAAGATGCATCTCTGGAAGTAGAAAATAACATATTTATCAATTATTATAAAGGAAGGGGGGAATAATTATGGCAGTAGTATTGATTATTTTAAGTATAATAGTATTTTCAGTTGGATTTTTAACCCCCATTAGCGGACTATTCACTCTTGCTATTAGTATAGCCTTACTAATTCGGGGAATTTTCTTATTAATTAAAAAGCGAGAGATTAAACGCTGATATGAATTTTAGAAGATTAATAGGAATACTAATCCCAGCTTTTTTCATGATTTACTTCATACGTGAAATATTCGTGAGGGAGCACTGGTCGTTCAAAGTACCTGCCATTTTAATTGCCTTAGTTACTGCCGCAGCGCTAGTGTAAAATATAGCGGCTATAAAATACGGTGACGAAAAAAAGAATGACGAGCAAATATCTTTTAGCAAAACAATTGGATTGCTAGTTTTCGCTTTTCTTGCGCTGCTTTTCCCAAAATTACTATTTGTGGAAAGTCATTGGCTTTTTAAAATACCCGTATTTCTAATAATCATTTATGTGGCTTCAAGTCTTTTACTTTATATGAAGAATAAGAGCTCTAAAAAATAAGTATGACTAAAAAAACCGTTTGGAAAGCGTATGAACTATGCTACTTTCCAAACGGTTTTTTAATTTTATATAGAATACTCACTGACTAACCTGCGTATAGCAATAAATCAGAAAAATTTATTACCTTGATAATGGAAAAACTTTACCTAAATTATTCGTAGCCCATTAAAATCAAGCCATTTTCTTATTTTTTATAGCGGTCGATTTTAGAACAAACATTTCCCTTAGTGTGAGGTGGAATTTTTAAAAAGTTTTTTAGTTGCATCCTAATCAGAATACCCCAAAAGAAGTATGGACGAATCGTTTGTATTTGAATCCCCTTCACAATAGGTGGAGACGACAAAATCTATAGCTGGTTTGTGAAATTATGGGTGAGTAGATTCACATCAGGCGAGCCTCATTTGCAATAGCAATCATGGCTTTTCATTTGATTAAAGTCAAACTTACCGATCGTTTCTTGCCTTTGTTAGGACTTCACAATGGTTGGAGGTGAAAAGAAATTACCTTAATTGATCCCGAAAAGACATGGGGAAAAGAACAGCTTCCTTACTGGATTTATGATAGGACGCTGTATAAATCAAGAAGCAGTTTAATAAATCGATAGTTTTTTAAGGTATGTTCATTCAAACATACTCTATTCTTTTTAGGTACGACAAATATTTTTATTATTTATTGATAACCATATGCATCAAAACCAAATAATTCTTTGATTGGTCCCCAGCTAGCAACCCAATATTGTTCAATCCAAATACCCCCAGGTATCGGTTGAGATCCAGCAATACCTAATCCCAATGCAACAGTAGTAAGAACTTTACTAGGTATCCAAATACCCGCAACACCTAATCCAAACATTGCTGCTTTATTAGCATCTGTTCTTGAAAGATAAATTTTAACACCCCACCAATGGAAATCTACCTTAGTCACACCCTCTATATACACTGCTTGAGCAATCAAAGATTGATTTCCAGTTAGTTGATTTAAACTTTCTTGAGGCGATAAGATTTCAAGTTCAAATTCCGTTGTGCTACTAAATTCTTGTATAACATTATTTGCATGAGAAATTATCAACTCTAACTTGTCATACTCCACCGAAGTCAATTCTACAGATGCTCTACCATTTAGGAAATAGAAATTATTATCCAATGCAACATACTCGCTGAATTTAATCATCTCATTCTTAGATAACGTTAAATCCTGATGCCCAAATAAATTGGAGTCTTTTTGTAAAACATCCTGTTTCAATAACTCCAGTGAGTTCGAAGAAGCCTCTGCATTTAAAGTAGGTGTAACTGTGGATAAAATGGTTACTAATGCTGTCCCTAATATACTTCCTTTTGTAAGCTTTTTCATTTCTATAGCCCTCTTTCTAGTGTAATATTATATGAAATACCATATAATACAATATATAATAACATATTTTAGTTTATAAGGGGGTTTTTGTAATGGGGAATACTAAAAAAACCAGAAAAGCTATGAAATTAATAACCAAAATTACTTTGACTTTAATTTTTACAGTAATTATGTTCATCGACTTAGCAAACTGGTTAAAGGCAGTACTATTTATAACTTTCTTTAGCATTCTAATTATTGATGAAACCTATGACACTGTCCTGTTAAAAAAACTTTTATCTGAAAATAAAAAATGAAATACTCAAATCACCCTATTCAAATTAGATTTGTATAGTTCCGCGATTTCATCTGCACTTACATCAAAGCGATTCGTTAATAAGAAGCAGAGACAAAAAGAAAAAATGTTAGATTCACATATAAATGGTCTAACATTTTTTCGATTTAAATAGGGATGTTTAACTCTAATGAAGCAAAAAATATTATGCATTTTCATTCTTTTTCAAAATAATAGCGTTCTGCTTCAATCTCTTCAAATGAATATAACGAGAGCTCATTGCTGTTAGAAACGCATAGGTCACAGCTTTTATAGTTTGTAGCTCCTTCGAATCACGATGTGGGTCAATGCAAACAAAGTCCATTGCGCGCACCGCTTCATATTTGCCTACCTCAAACAATAAATCGAAGAGCTCGTCTGTACGCATGCCGCCCGGTGTGGAGGCTGGTACGCCTGGAGCATAGGCGATATCTAGTACATCTATATCGACGGTTACGTAAACAAAGTCAACCTTGTCCTGTAGCGCTGTCATGACCTCAGCAATTTGCTGCTGTGCCCCTTTGCGACGCATGTGCTTCAATGTAATCATATTGACACCGTAATGCCTTGCCGCCTCAATTAAGGACGGAGCATTATAAAAGCCGTGTAAGCCAATATTATATACATCCTCACCGCGCACGACACCCGCCTCCAGTAGCTGGCGAATCGGTGTACCGTTTGATGGGCCATCCGATAAATCACGCAAATCTAAATGGGTGTCAAATTGCAAAATGCCAACACGCTTTCCCTCACGCAATGCACGTATGAGCGGTGCTGTAATTGAATGGTCACCACCAATTGACACGTAAAAGCTTTGTGGATAGCGCTGCATCACTTCATTCATTGCCTGTTCAATATTGCGATGACATTGCAAAATATCGGTCGTATGCATTTTGACATCGCCAATATCGGCTACGCGCAAGCCACGAATATCGACTTGCTCATCAATATAATAGGTCGCGAATAGCTCCCAGCTTTTGCGGAAGGCATTTGGAAATTCCGATGCGGCAGATGCACTAATTGACGAGCGCGATAAAGGCACACCTAGTACAACGACTTGAGGCTCCTCTGTCATTTCCGCTACAGGACAAATCCAATCCTTCACTTTTATATCCTGCCCATCTTGACGCTGCCATTTAAAGCTTGGCTGTACAATGACTTCACTCATACGAGAACGCCATCCTTCACAACAACTTGCCCGCCTTTAATAACTGTATGTGTATGGTTCATGCCATAGAAATATTGCATTTGCTTGTAGTTTGGTACGTTTAAAATGACGATGTCTGCTTTTTTACCAGCCTCTAATGAGCCGACTTCATCGCCGCGATTAATCGCATATGCCGCATTAATCGTTGTCGCTGTAATAACCTCTTCCATCGTCATGCCCATATTTAAGCAAGCTAAATTTTGAATAAATGGCAAGCTAATTGTAGGGGATGAGCCCGGGTTGAAGTCCGTTGAAATTGCAACAGGAACTCCTGAATCAACCATTAGGCGGCCTCGTGCAAATGGCGCACGTAGGAAGAAAGCTGTTCCCGGTAAAAGCACAGCAATTGTTCCAGCCTCTGCCATTTGGCGAATCCCTTCATCTGAAGCGACGAGTAAATGCTCCGCTGAAATTGCCCCGACTTCCGCTGCTAGCTCTGCCCCCTCATACGGCTCAATTTCATCCGCATGAATTTTCGGTGTTAAGCCTAAAGCTTTGCCTGCTAATAAAATGCGGCGCGATTGCTCCGGCGTAAAAACACCATGCTCGCAAAAGACATCATTAAATTCAGCTAGGCCTTGCTCCGCTACTTTTGGTAGCATTTCTTCAATGACGATATCGACGAATTTATCGCTGTTTTCCTTGTATTCCTTCGGTACAGCATGTGCACCCATAAATGTTGAAACAACATCTACCGCATGCGTTTCTTGTAATTTTTTCGCAACCGTTAATTGCTTATACTCTGTTTCCCAATCAAGGCCGTAGCCAGATTTCGCCTCAACCGTTGTAATACCGTGCTTTAAAAATGTGTTTAAATGGGCATATGTTTTATCATACAGCTCATCAAAGCTCGCCTCACGCGTTTTTGTCGTCGTATAGTGAATGCCACCACCAGCATTCATAATTTCCATATATGTCGAACCGTTTAAGCGCATATTAAACTCATTTTCACGTGTGCCACCGTGCACTAAATGGGTATGTGCATCAACGAAACCTGGTAAGACGATTTGACCTTTTGCGTCGATGATTTCTGCGCTTTCTACTAACTCCGTATGATTGTGCTTTAATTGCTCAAGGGGAGCAATCTCGACGATTTTCCCCTCAGCAACCAATACCGCTACATCTTGCAGTACATTGATTTCTGCCATTGCCTCTTTTATACGAGGCCCTTTTTTCTCACTCGCTAATGTTACAACTTCATTTGCATTAATAATTAATAACGCCATTTCCTCAGTCCTTTAACATCGGCATTTGTACGCCTTTTTCTTTTGCTGTGCGAATTGCAATATCGTATCCTGCATCGGCATGGCGCACAACGCCCATACCTGGGTCTGCCACTAATACGCGCTGAATTTTTTCCGCTGCTAGCTCACTGCCATCCGCTACAAGCACCTGACCTGCGTGCTGTGAGAAGCCCATTCCTACACCACCACCGTGATGTAAGCTCACCCAGCTTGCACCGCTCGCCGTATTGACAAGCGCATTTAATAATGGCCAGTCTGACACTGCATCCGTACCGTCGCGCATTCCCTCTGTTTCACGGTTTGGTGAAGCAACAGAGCCCGAGTCTAAGTGGTCTCGGCCAAAGACAATTGGCGCTTTTAACTCGCCACTCGCTACCATCTCATTGACACGTAATGCGAAGCGATGACGGTCACCATAGCCTAACCAACAAATACGTGCAGGTAGCCCTTGCCATTTCACCATTTTTTGTGCCATATCAATCCAGTTTACTAAGCCTTCATCATCCGCGAACATTTCCTTCGCTAATGCATCAGTTTTGTAAATATCTTCTGGGTCTCCAGATAACGCAGCCCAACGGAACGGTCCTTTACCCTCACAAAATAATGGACGAATATACGCTGGTACGAAACCTGGGAAATCAAAGGCATTTTCTACACCCATTTCCTGTGCATATGCGCGAATATTATTACCGTAGTCGAACACTTCTGCACCCGCTTGTTGGAATTCTAACATTGTACGTACATGCTCCGCCATTGTTTCCTTCGCTTTTTGCTCATAGGCTTTCGGGTCAGCTTTGCGTAGCGCAAACGCTTCCTCTAATGTCATGCCATTTGGTACATAGCCGTTAATTGGGTCATGTGCCGACGTTTGGTCTGTCACGAAATCCGGGATAATCCCACGATTTAATAGCTCGCGATTAACATCCGCGCAATTCCCTACAAGCCCGATTGATGCAGGCTCCTTTTTCTCGCGTAGCTCATTCACTAACGCAATCGCCTCGTCCACTGTTTCCACTAAATAATCACAGTATGCTTCTTTCATTTTACGCTCTATTTTTGCGCGGTCTACTTCCACAACTAAAATAACTGCCCCCGCCATTTTACCAGCAAGTGGCTGCGCACCGCTCATACCACCCATGCCACCAGTTAAAATGAATTTCCCACGCAAATCTGCTGAGCCAAACACTTTTTTACCTGCCTCTACAAAGCTTAAATATGTTCCTTGTAAAATTCCTTGCGCACCGATATAAATCCAGCTACCTGCTGTCATTTGTCCATACATCATTAAATCGCGCTCTTCTAACTCATAAAACTTATCCCAATTCGCCCAACCAGGCACTAGGTTAGAGTTTGCAATTAATACACGCGGCGCATTTTCATGTGTGCGGAATACCGCAACAGGTTTCCCTGACTGCACAATTAATGTCTCATCATTTTCAAGCTTCTTTAATGATTCGATAATCTGCTCATAGCTTTCCCAGTTGCGCGCCGCTTTACCAATACCACCATAAACAACCAACTCATCTGGATTTTCGGCTACTTCCGGGTCAAGATTGTTCATTAGCATGCGCATTGCCGCTTCTTGCGTCCATCCTTTGCATGTTAATTCACTGCCTCTTGGTGCTTTAATGTTTGTTTTAAAAGCCATTTTCAATCTCTCCCTTTAAAATAATAAAAATGCAATTGGTGTTACTAAAATTAATGTTAAGACAACCCGCTCAAACCATATAATAATCATTTGGCGAATGGATAACGGAATATCTGTTGATAAAATAGCTGGAATAACGACCGAGAAAAATAGGATTGCCGAGATAGATACAACTGCCACGATAAACTTAGTAACCGTCGCAGCCTGTGTTACTAGCAGTGCTGGTATAAGCATTTCTGCAATCGATAGCGATAAAGCTTTTGCAGTTAACATCGGATCTGGTATTTGTAATAAATACGTGAAAGGTACAAACAATCATTTTAATTGCCTGCTTCGGTCGAAACCCTATCAATGGTTGCTGACTATCAGCTTGTTGGTTGCTTACCATTCCATCCCCTTCCCTATCCTCACTTTAAATTTCTTTCAATTCTGAATAAATGGATTTACATTGCACAATATAGTAATATTTAAAGAAATTAATTCATATTTACGATTAAAAATAGAAATAATATTGAAAAGAGTGATTTTAAGGGGTGATGATATGCGTATTTTATTGATTGATCGGGATATTGAGGAGGCACGAGGCATTAGTTGGTATATAAAAAACTATTTCCCTAGCCATGTGGAAGTAGAGCATGTGCAGGATACCGCACAATTGCAAAATTCTATTGAACGATTGCAACCAAATGTGGTGGTCATTGAAATTGAAATGCTAACACCCTCTATCGAAAAGCTATTGCTGCGCCACCAACCACATATCATCGCGTTAACCGCACAGCCCATTTTCCAGCATGCGGCAAAGGCTATTCAATTACAGGCAGCGCAACTGTTTGTCAAACCAATTCCGCTAGAGCAATTGAAGTCGACTTTACTCGCTTTAAATATTGACCGTGCCGCTCCTTTAGCTACCACACAGGCTTCAGATGTGCAACTCTATGTTGATTTATATTTGAAAAAACCGACACTTGTTGATGTTAGCCAAAAGCAATTTTTCATTATCGAGCCGTCTCATTTCGAATCGAATTTACGCCTTTATGAATGGTTTATCGAGCTGCATTTATTCCAAGAAATGACCGCATTACCGCTACAAAATCGCATTATTTGCGTTGTGGAAAATACCTTACGTACTGAATTATTAAAGCAGCTTCGTTTACTTATACAGGAGTGGCATGTGGTTAGCGGCGAATATATGAATATTGCATTATACGATGGAGAGAATGCAACAATACGTGAAATGTATGATGAAGTGAAGAAGGTGCTTATTCAGCGCTTTTACAAAGGCTATGAACATATTTTCCTTAGCTCAGAGCAATTTTCAATCGTACGACTTGACCCACTACTAACGCCAGAGGAGCAACAGCTATGGATTCATAGCTTAGAGGAAAAAAATACGACAGCCATTAAAGCTTTCCTTTATCAATTAGCAAAGGCGAATACGTTTTACCATCATGATGATGTGCGCATTCATTTAACTAGTGTACTCGCTCAACTGCGTCGCTATATGATGAAATACCATTTGCAGCAGCAGGCAAGCATCGAGGCAGATTATCGTCAGCTTTTTCACCTTATATTAGAGGGGCCTATTTTATATTCAATTTTGCAAGAAATGATGCTGTTTACCCAAACATTAATGGATGCTGTTGAAAAATCACGGGAGCAGCTAAAGGTGGATTATAGTGAGCTAGCGGTTGAGCTGATTCAACGTGAATTTAGCGATAGCACTTTGAACTTGCACTCTGTTGCTAGTAAACTCGGCATTAGCGCTAATTATTTAAGCACCCTGTTTTCAAAAAAGCAGGGCATTCCTTTTAAGCGCTATGTTCAGAATGTGCGTATTCAAGCAGCCTGCAACACTTTGCTTGAAACTGATTTAGCCATTACAGAAATCGCAAGTTTAAACGGCTTTGAGGACGTTAACTATTTTATTAAAGTATTCAAGCAGCACCAAAACACAACACCATATCGTTACCGAGCAAATATTAAAGAACTAATGGAAAATGAAAGAAAGTGAAACTTCAATCAGTGGAAGTTTCACTCATCCCCCACTGATTGTTAGTTGAACCAATCGGGCATTCACGGGATAGGAAAATAGATTCACGTCTTTTCCTTTTTACCTAAAAGAAATATTGCTAAAGTCAGTGTTTCTAACATTTTCAAAGAAAGCTCTCGCTACTTTACTAAGCAAACCTTCTACCAAAACGCACCCGCTAGCGCCCAAAATGCCGGCTACTGCACGGCACTTTGGACGCCCATTTTTCATTCACTCACTATCCATCTACCTGTATCTGGCTGTTGCACCATATAAAACACATGCTCGTTAACGCCTGCTCTCCCGTATTGGTAGCGTATCTCCACCCGATTATTAGAAACAGAGGAAACATTGCGATAAGCTGATTCTAAAAATAGCTCACCTAAACGATTCATCTGTGTAAATACTGTTGAAGGGTCGATAAGTGACTGAGCTAAATTCCCTTCATCAAAAAGGCTATCATATAAAAATAAATCAAAATATTGCTCAGCCGTATATATGCCTGATTGTCCACCTTCCAAATAAATTGACTCCGTATTTTCCTCTGTTGCTAGCCCTACAACCTCGCCATAAATTTTATGAACAGGTGTGATAGTCCCAGCTTGTAGCGTTTCACTAGCTGGAAAATGATTTAATAAAAAATATTCTCGTGCATTTAATAGTTGGTCATAGCCCCCTGCTATCTCAACCCCATTCTCCTTGTAGATATCTAATAACTCGGACTGTAGAGGCTTTCCATTTACTTTCAACTCCCCATTTTTCAATACGATTCGATCCCCCGGGACAGCAACGACCTCATAGTATGCATCTGCATATGTCGGCAAATGGCTCGTCGTATTTGTCATTGTACGTACAATATCTCCTACCTCATAAACAACACCATCATATAAATTAGATTTGCGCTCAATAACCGTATGAAAAGTATCGGAACTGTCTGCTAATGAAAATGCCTCACTATCTACATAATGCAGCCCATCGACCTGCTCAAAATGTGGAAGTTTCCCAAATTGCTCATAATCAATTGCTGATAGCAGCTTCTTTTTTTGTAGCGCCGAAATTTGCGCTAAATCATCTAGTGGGTCATACGGTGTTCCCGGTCCTTCATTTGATGAAAGCTGCTCTATCGGATTAAATGTGATAAAAAGGAATAGCGCTATTACAGCAATTCCCGCTGTTATAAAAGGTACTTGCCATGAACGTTTTTTAACTGGCGCTCGTAAATTTTCGTACACACGTTGCTTGATTCGTCTTTCCTGTGTTGATGTGTCGCCCATCATTTGATCAAGCTTGCGTTTAAAATCGCTCAATTGCTTTCGACCTCCTCTTCCTCAAAAAACTCCTTTAATTGCTGCTTTGCTCGCCTCAGTCTTGTTTTCACTGTATTTTCATTAAGTTGTAAATAGGCTGCAATTTCCGCAATAGACTGCTCATCATAATAAAATAATATTAAAGGCTCGCGGTATTTTAATGGTAGCTGGAACAGATTTTTTTCTAGTGAGGCTAATTGTTCCTGCTCTAGCAATACTTCCTCTGTGCCTTTTGTAGAAGTAAAAATTGTATCAAATAACACATCTTTTTTATGCTTCCATGAACGTAAATAATCTTTTGCACGATTGGCCGTCATTTTAGTTAAATAAGTCTTTAATGATGCCTCATTGCGAAATTGATCGCTTTTTTGAAAATATGTCACGAAAACCTCTTGGACAATATCCTCAGCTGTTGTCCAATTTTTCACGTATAAATACGCAATGCGTACTAAATAACGTGAGTGCTCATCAATAATCTGATCAATTTGATTCATTTACGAAATTTCACCCTTTTCTATGGCCACATCATCTCACCATTGACATAAGTAGTAAAGTGCTCAAATGACCTCTTTTCTGTCATTCCAAAACGATTGACCTCATAATTGGAGCTACTCATATTGGCATAGCCCTCCTTTGTTGTAAAGCCTATTAACAGCCCTACCTCCTTAGCAGCCGCTATAAATTGTTCATTATAATGCCCATATGGATAGGCTAGTGAAATGGCATTTGGTACTTGCTCTATATTGCGTTGTAAGTCCATTATAATCACTTCCTTTGAATTTTCTAAAGCAATGCCCTGCCCATTATGAAGTGAATGCAAATCATACGTATGTGCCTCAAATTGAAAAACATCTGCTAGCTTTGCCAAATCTGTAGCTGTAAAAAACTGTAGTGGTCCTGTAGCATCAAAGTTTTGTAGTCCCTGCGCTTTATTTGTGCGCGAGGAAATAATATGCTGAAGCGCGGTAAACCCATATTGCTTTAAAATGGGATAGGCGTACTCTCGTGTAGACAATAGACCATCATCAAATGTAATTAACACCGCATGTATCGGTACAATAAGGCGTCCCTCTAAATAATCATAAAGCTGCTGCGTCGTTAATGTCTTAAATTGATTATCTGCTAAATAATTCATCTGCTGTTCAAAAGCCTCTAATGATATTGTACTATTTGTTGTTTCCATCAAGCTTTTCGGCAATATATGATGATATACAAGTACTGGTAACCCCTCATCTAAGGTAACTGACTGTTTATATATATATCCCGGTCGCTCTCCTATTTTTACAATATACCAATCTTTTTCTTCATGTACGATTGGATAGCGATAGTCTGCCTCCAAATGCATTAATGCGGCACTTTGCAAATCAGCCTCAGTATAAACGATTGTTCTTTGTAACGTTTTAATTGCTGCCAATCGTTCCGTGTGTACAAATGCCGTCAGCTTCTTCCTGTCGACAATTGCTTGCTCCTTTCGAACAAAGGCTGTTATTTTACCCAATCGCAATTCATAATAAGCCTCATCCTGACCAATAATGACAACAGGCTGGTTTGCCTCTAACTCGCCAATTTTAATAAAGGAGTCACCCTTCATATAAATCGGCTGTCGCTGTTGTAGTGTTAGCACTTGCTCAAATTCTCTTTCCGTGACAAGTAACCCCTTTTGAACAGTTTGTGCAAATGCCTTGTTACTATCTCCCACAGACGAATTCCATTTCGCATTTATACCTATTATCAATATTATGAGGCCGACCAGTAATAGCCCATTCATATAAATTTTCTTCATCACTTTACCTCCATCTATCATTTAAGCAACGTACAGACGGAGAATTCCTGAAATAGTTTCAAAAATTTTTAAGTTTATTTATGAAAATTATTTAATGGAGCTATTTCAGCTTATATAGCCGTCTCGCATCAACAAATCAGAGGAAAAATCAACTATTAGCTAGTCAAGTATCTTATCATTGATTTTTAATAGCTGGGGCTGTCCAAAAAGCCGTGCATAGCCGGCATTTTGGACAGTAGCGATGTTGATTCATATAAACAGAGAACACCTCTTTTAAAAATGGGATAAACATTGGCTTTAGCAGCGTTATCCTTCAGTAAAAGGGAAGCGATGAAAATATTGATTTCAATGTGGTAGCAAAACAAAGTGAACTTTTCGGATAACTCCCTCTTTATGAACAAATTTCGAACTTTCCGTATAATGTACTTTTTTTGGGTTATCATAACCTTGACAGAGCAGTCGGTTTTCTACCATAATTTTAGTTGTAAGCAATAATTATTATAAAAAAGCAATAACTATTATTAATATGAATTGACTAGCACAGATAACTTAGTATTCCTTGGCATTATTAGGCTTCTCATATCTTGCCTTATTTATTATCTAAAATTTATAATGCCTTTCATTTCTCAATTGCTGTCTATTCGTGTAGAATAATTATTGCAGTCTTTTAAATTCAAGGAGGAAATTTATTATGTCATTAATCGGTAAAAAAGTAGAACCATTCACAGCACAGGCCTTCCAACAAGGTGAATTCATCGATGTATCATCAGAAAACTTCCAAGGTAAATGGAGTATTGTATGCTTCTACCCAGCGGACTTCACATTCGTATGTCCAACTGAATTAGAAGACTTACAAAATCAATATGCAACATTAAAAGAGCTAGGTGTTGAAGTATACTCTGTATCAACTGACACGCATTTTACACATAAAGCATGGCACGATTCTTCAGAAGCAATTGGGAAAATCGAGTACATCATGATTGGTGACCCATCTCATCAAATTTCTACAATCTTTGACGTTTTAGATGAAGAATCAGGTCTTGCAAATCGTGGTACATTTATTATTGACCCAGACGGCGTTGTACAAGCTGTAGAAATTAATGCTGACGGTATCGGTCGCGATGCAAGCACATTAGTAAACAAAATTAAAGCCGCTCAATACGTACGTAACAATCCAGGCGAAGTATGCCCAGCTAAATGGCAAGAGGGTTCTGCTACATTAAAACCAAGCCTTGAATTAGTAGGTAAAATCTAAGAAAAAGAAGGCTGTCTGAAAAGCATGCTTACGCAATAGCTTCTCAGACAGCTACTTGTTTTTTATTAAGGTATTGTTCATGCTAAAAACTTATTTGCTTGTAAAAGCCCATTATTATTAAAACTTATCAAAATAAGGAGTCGTTTTCCCTCATGTTATTAGATGCAGATATTAAAGCACAATTAGCCCAATATTTAGAGTTACTAGAAGGCGATATTGTTCTAAAAGTTAGTGCTGGCTCAGATGACGTTTCACGCGATATGCTCGCATTAGTAGATGAACTAAAATCAATGTCATCACATATTACTGTAGAGCAAGCTACACTCCCACGCACGCCAAGCTTTAGCGTGAATCGCGCAAATGAAGATACAGGTATTGTTTTCGCAGGTGTACCACTTGGTCATGAATTCACGTCACTTGTTTTAGCTTTATTACAAGTAAGTGGACGTGCGCCAAAGGTAGAGCAAGCTGTCATTGAGCAAGTAAAAGCCATTCAGGGCGAGTACCGCTTTGAATCATATATTAGCTTAAGCTGTCATAATTGCCCTGATGTTGTACAGGCGCTAAATATTATGAGTGTATTAAATCCAAATATTTCACATACAATGGTTGACGGTGCAGCTTTCAAGGAAGAAGTTGAAAGCAAAGATATTATGGCTGTACCGACTGTATACTTAAATGGTGAGCCTTTCGGTAGCGGACGTATGACGCTTGAAGAAATTTTAGGTAAGCTAGGTAGTGGCCCAGATGCTGCTGAATTCGACAATAAAGAGCCATTCGATGTGCTTGTTGTCGGTGGTGGACCTGCTGGCGCAAGCGCCGCAGTTTATGCAGCGCGCAAAGGAATCCGTACAGGTCTTGTTGCAGAGCGCTTTGGTGGTCAAGTAAATGATACGTTATCGATTGAAAATCTTATCGGAACGAAGCATACAGAAGGTCCACGAGTAGTAGCAAGCCTAGAGGAGCACGTAAAGGATTATCCGGTCGATATTATGAATTTACAGCGTGCAACACGTTTAGAGAAGAAAGATTTAATCGAAGTTGAGCTTGAAAACGGTGCAGTTTTAAAAAGTAAAACGGTTATTTTATCAACAGGTGCTCGTTGGCGCAATGTAGGTGTACCAGGTGAAGCAGAATTCAAAAATAAAGGTGTTGCCTATTGCCCACACTGTGATGGTCCATTATTCGCTGGTAAAGATGTGGCTGTAATCGGTGGTGGTAACTCAGGTATTGAGGCTGCCATTGATTTAGCGGGTATCGTAAAGCATGTTACGGTAATTGAGTATAACGCAGAATTAAAGGCAGACGAGGTACTCCAAAAACGTCTGTATAGCTTACCGAACGTTACAGTTGTGACGCAAGCGCAAACGAAAGAAATTACAGGTACAGATAAAGTGAACGGTCTTACTTACATAGACCTTAAATCTGGCGAAGAGCGCCATATCGATTTACAAGGTGTCTTTATTTTAATCGGTCTTGTACCAAATACAGAGTGGTTAGGCGAAGAACTAGAGCGTACGCGCTTCGGCGAGCTTATTGTAGATAAGCATGGGTCGACTAGCGTGCCTGGCGTATTTGCAGCGGGTGATTGTACTGACAGTGCCTACAAGCAAATCATTATTTCAATGGGCTCAGGCGCAACAGCAGCTCTTGGCGCATTCGATTATTTAATTCGTAACTAATAAAAAACAGCGTCCCGAAAGTAGTGCATTCGGAACGCTGTTTTGATTTATCAGCGACTTGCCACGTTCTATTGGCGGTTTCCTTAATTCTATTGGCAGTTCTTCTTGTTCTATTGGCGATTCGCCATCCTACATGGGCGATTTGTTATGATTCTTCCCCATAATACATCGCATATAAATCATTCAAGGTTATTTTGCCAAATGTAAAATCATTTACCTGTAGCTCAGCCAAATAGGCAGTCATGCTTCCCAATGTTTCGGCATCTTTTTTATCCAATGTTAGTAAGGTCGTATCATTAACTAATGTTTGCAGGGCAATCGTTGGATAACGTGTTTGGAATGCCACCTTCACATCACTAGACATATTTTTCACGCGCACTGTTGTCATTGTTGGCTCACTAAAACCTTCAACAATATCATCAACATCCATTAGTTTCCCATCTTTGAATAAAAATAGACGATCCGCGTATTTCTCTAAATTATCGAGTAAATGTGAGGCAATAATAATCATTTTACCCTCCGCCTTTTTTTCCATAAGAACGTTTGAAATAATTTCTACATTAATAGGGTCAAGTCCGTTCATTACTTCGTCCATCAGCATAATTTCCGTATTGGCAACAATTTGCATTGCAAAACATAGGCGCTGACGCATCCCTAATGAATAAGTGCCTGCTTTTTTATTGACATAATGGCCCATGTTTAATGCTGCAATCGTTGTGTCGATAAGCTTCGGGTCGGATTTCCACATCGTACAATAGATTTTTAAATGGTCACGACCGCTCAAATGGTTATATAAATCGCTTTGGTCAGGCATCATTGAAATTAGCTGATGAATTTTCACCTCATTTGCTTTACTTGAATAGGTTAAACCATTTTTAAATATCACTTTTCCACTATTAGGTGCAACATAATTCATCATGACATTCATTAAAGTAGATTTTCCCGTTCCATTCGGTGCAACAAGCCCAATGACCTCACCTTGATGAAAGGTTTCGCTAATATCATTTAACACTTTCTTGCTACTAAAGCTAAGCTTTATATTTTGCAGTTCAATCAAGTCAATTCCCCTCCTACTTCACCAATTTAAAGCGTTTATTTAATGAGATACATAATGTAATAGCTAGCATCACAATGATAGAAACCGTCAGTAGCTTCGTCCCTAATAATACCGACATATTGTCATCGTTATAATAGAAATTGCGTATTTTTGAGGCAATTTGTCCAACTTGAATATAAGATGTCGGATAATTTTCGATATCCCACAAAAATCCAATACCGCGACTAAAGTAAAAATACTCTGCAAAAATAATAACGAAGCCAATGCCTAAATTAATCACTTCATTACGCAACAACACACTGCACAGCAATACAACTGTAATAATTGCGATAAACCATAGCAATAATAGCTGTAAGCACTGTACTAAAAACATGCCGAGAGACATCATTTTAAACAAGCCCTCCTGCTGCTCCTTATAATCTGGGATATATTGTGGCACTGGGATATCAAAATGCCCGAAGCCAAATTGTAGCCCAATCACGAGGAAGCCAGCTATTAACGGCACAAATAAAGCGAGGCTACCAATAAACGTAACAAAGCCTTTTACCAACAGCTTTTTCCAATCAGCAATTGGAAAACCTTTCAGTACAGATGGATGCAGACGGTCCTTTGTCACAATATCTACTGCCAATAACAAGACGCAAACGATAAGCACAATTGGTAAAGCACCTTTCATTAAACGCTCCACTGTTTGCCATGCTGTCCGTTGCTCAAATAATGGAATTGATAAAGCATAATCTGCTTTCGCAAACTCCTCAAAGCGTTTGCCGGTTTCTAAATAGGCATAAAATGCGTCCTCATGCGCATATTGATTGCCATATGTATAATAGCGAGGGTTGTAGAAAAAGGAATCGCTACGATACGTAAAACTGTTCGTAATATAGTACCATTGACTAGTTGCCGCTGCGTATTTTTGCAAATCGCCACTTTCTAGCGCTTCAAGCCTTTCTTGATCGTATGGATTTACCATATGAAAGACGTCTAGCGCAAAGCGCACAGCGGGATGTACAAAGCGTAAATTTCTATCTGCCATCTCCTGAATAAATGTTTCTCTCGTTAAATAACGGGCCTCAATTTCATCTACATCCACCTTTTCAATCGGGTCATAGGCAGGTGCAATTTTAATTGCATAGAACAGTGCAGCGAATAGCAGCAGCACATAAATCGCAATATTTTTCTTATTCTTAAAAAATTGTACAAGCTCAAATTTAAAGTATGCCCACATTGTAGTCCCCTCCTATGCTCTCGCTATTTTCCCTGTAGAAAAGAATGTTTTAATAATTAGCATCATAAGTGTGATGCTAATCAGTAGGACAAGTAGCCCAACATTCATCGTTAAACTTACAGGCTGAGCAAGTTCCAAAGGATAACCACTCAAAATTTTATTAAAATTCAAAAAATTGAATGGATTATACGGTAAGAAGCTAATCATCGACGGAAACACCTCTGGCAAGAAGAACAATATACTTTGCACAAACAGTGTCAAATACATATTTTTCAATACTACATTCAAAATAATAGACAACAACATTGCGAAAATCGACCCGACAATCATATAGCCAATGCTTAGAGCGATATAATGAAGTGTCGAATAAATTGCTGGCTCCCCAACATAAACAGCAATTGGATAGCTCGCGTCACCCAGCCCATTCATAAATATTAAAGGCAATGTGCAGACAAAGACGACCGCAATAAAGGCCAATATGTATAGAAAATGCGTTACACATTTCGTAAATATGTATTGGTCAAAACGTATCGGATAACCTTTAATTAAGCTTGAATGCTCGAAATCCTCTAGCAAAATAGAGCTCGTATAAAAACTAATAAAAATATACCAACCTGCCCCAACAATGCTAAAGAACAGTAATAAAAACGGAAAATATTGTAGCGGATTTTGTGCTACCGGCTTGTCTGTTTTTAACAAATAGGAAAAATACATATGGTTCAATGTATTTTTTATACGCGATGGCATTAAGGAGGCTACCTTTTCATATCCCTCTAACTCAAAAGCCTCCGCGCGTAGCTCAGCAATTTCAATAGAAGTTTCGTAATAAACTCTATCATTTTTCATCTTTAATACAGCAATTTGTAGAGCAACAGCAATTTTTTGCTTATTCAAATTTTTATATAAATCACTGCCATCTCCATCATCTGAGGCATCAACTACTTGGAACTTCGTTAGCGCCGCCTGCGAAGAGTAATAATCCCCCGTCTTTTCAATAATTTGATTACCCGTAGATTGCGATTCGATATAAAACATCATTCCTATCGTAATAAGCGCAACAATGAACAACAAAAACAAGTTTTTTCGATTCGTTAACTCAATCTTGAGTCCCACTTTTAATGCACGTATCATTTTATCCCTCCCGCAAGCTATTATACAGTAAATTTGGATGCAATTGGTACGGATTTTTACAATACCTCGCATATATTAAATGACCATTATTTTAATGAAGCATAAATGAAGCGTCCGAAAAGCGGTGCTTTAGCACGCTTTTCGGACGCCCCTTTAAAACGGAAACAATAATGGGATAGCAATCATCATGACGATAAACATAATAATTTGTAACGGCACACCTACTCTAACGAAATCCATAAATTTATAGCCACCGGCTGTTAATACTAACGAGTTCGTCGGTGAGGCGATTGGTGTCGCAAAAGCCATACCAGCAGCTGCTGCAACTGCAATCATAAATGTGTATGGATTGGCATCCATCGAGATGGCTGCCGTCATTGCAATTGGTGCAAATAATACGGCTGTTGCTGTATTGCTGACAAATTGACCAAAAACAACTGTCACTATATAAATACCGAGCAATACGCCGTACGGTCCGTAGTCCCCAAGCACTCGAATGATGGCATCAGAAATAATCACCATTCCCCCTGTTTTTTGCAGTGCTGTTGCCATTGGAAGCATTGCCGCCACGAGCACAATACTCTCAAAATTCATTTTATTGTAGGCATCGTCCATATTGCGTAAGCAGCCTGTGACAATCATTAAAATAGCGCCGATTAAAACTGAAATAACAGCATCGAACACTTCAAACACCATCAAACCAACCATTAATGCCATAATAGCCCCAGCAATTGGCGCTTTCCCTGTTGCTGCAGCCACACCCGCGTGCTCACGCGGCTGCCCTACAACGACAACATCCTGTGTTTCACGTGACAGCAAATCAATTTCATCCCATGTTCCTTGCACTAATATAGCATCCCCAAAACGCAGCCTTTGCTCCGCCATATTTTGCAGTATATAGTCACCTTTGCGGTTAATGCCTATAATGTTTAAATTGTATTTTTTACGGAAGCCCATTTTGCTTACCGTTTCACCAATTAAGCTTGATTGCGGTGTTAGTAATACCTCTGCCACACCGATTTTTTTCGAAATCAACTCCTCAACATGTTCATCTGTCATATAATCAATCGCTAAGTGGTAGTCTGTGGCAAAACGTTCAACATCCTCCTGTGTCCCTTGAATATAAAGAGCGTCATTTGGTCGAATTACACTCGTTGGGCCCGCCATCTCCTGATATGTCATTGGCAGCAAATTGATTCCCTCTGTAGCACGACGCTGAATTTTCATAATAAAAATATGATAATTTGCTGGTAGCTTTAGCTCAGCTAGCCCTTGCCCCACGATGCTTGAGCCCTCCGACACATTGACGCAAAAAAGCTTATCATGCAAATCATATTCTTGCACAATTTTTTTAGGCGATAACTTATAGCCTGCATTCGTTTGCAGACGCTCTTTATCATTCGGCAGCAGCTTGTTACGAATTATAACTAAATAAATAATCGCTGTAATTGTCGCAATAATACCAATTGGTGTAATCGTAAAGAAGCCTAGCTTGTCAAAACCATTATCAACTAAAGTCTGCGAAACAATTAAATTGGGAGGCGAGGCGATTAATGTCATCAAGCCTGACATGCTTGCAATATAAGACAATGGCATTAAAAACTTGGACGGACTAGCCTGTATGCTCATCGCAACACTTACAACGATTGGTAGCATTAGTGCAACGGTTCCTGTATTACTCATAAATGCCCCAACTGTTGCAACGATGACGAGCAGTAAAATAAATAGTTTGAGCTCACTATCCCCAGACCATTTCAAAAGCAGATTTCCTGCCATGCCCGCTAGCCCTGTGCGTAAAATACCCGCACCAACTACAAATAATCCAGCAATCATAATCACAACCGAATTCGAAAAACCTACAAGTGCCTCGGCAGGCGTCAAAATACCGCATACGACAAAGGCTATTAGCGCAAGCAGCGCTACTAAATCCGCACGAAAACGATTCGTTACAAATAAAGTAATTGTCGCGATTAAAATAATAAATGTTAATGTTAATTGCATAAATTGCGACTCCTTCTCGCTATAGTCACCCTCTATTGTATAAGAAACAAATGAAAAGGTCGCCTATAGTCTTAAAATTCCTATAAAACGTCATATATAGAGACTGTTGTATCTGTCATCTTGCTATATGTATAAAAGAATGTGCTCCTGCGGTTACTCGTCGCAAAAATATTGCTAAAAGAAGTTAAGCTGTGCTATCTAGCTTAGTACATTATCATCTATTACTACAAAATATCCCCTTCTTTTTTCAATTAGTATAGCTCATTTTCAATAACCATATAATCATAAAAGCATTATAAGCAATTATTGATAATTTATTTTCAGTTGACTACACATAGGCTAACTTTTTTACACAATCTGCTGCTTCAATATTTATCATATTATATATACATGATGTTTTTAAGCTGAACCGAGCTACAATCCTTTTACTTTTGATACCTATTTTCAAACAAAAAATGCATATATCAACGTCACATTTTTGCAACATAAAATGCGTGCTGTCTAAAGTAAAATGATGATTTAACTTCTTTCAGTAAAGGTCCCCCGCCTCTATAGATGGCGAAATAAATGCATTTCATAGACTCCTTTCAGCAGATGTCCAAATCACTCGCAAAAAGAAGAGCTCAGTCTAAAAACATTGCAGCATGGGCGTAACGGCTAAGTGACTAACAGCATGTTGGTGTCAGCCTTAGCCGATGTCATAGATTTTCCATGCACGCTCGAGAAAATCTGGACAAGTGTCAAGGAAGGCGTAATTAATTAGCATTTCCCCTACTTAAATCTCAAGCCTATTTACTTTTCCCCTCAAACTACAAAATTTTCTGAACAAAAAACAAATTCCTTAAATAGAATTATTATAATTTAGTAGAAATTATGATGTAGTTTTGCTATAATTATAGATGTAGAGTTTTTCAAAATACTTTTTAGGGGGAACATTCATTATGACAATGGATAAACAACGCCGATTCACAACAGCCGGTGGAGCACCTGTAGTAAGCAATCATGACTCAATGTCTGCTGGTTCACGCGGTCCACTATTACTACAAGATGTTTGGTTAATCGAAAAGTTAGCAAACTTTAACCGTGAATTAATTCCTGAGCGCCGTATGCACGCAAAAGGCTCCGGTGCATTTGGAACATTTACTGTTACTCATGATATTACAAAATATACAAAAGCAAAAATTTTCTCTGAAGTTGGGAAGAAAACAGAAATGTTTGCACGTTTCTCAACAGTAGCTGGTGAGCGTGGTGCAGCAGATGCTGAGCGCGATATTCGCGGCTTTGCTTTAAAATTCTATACAGAGGAAGGTAACTGGGACTTAGTTGGGAACAACACGCCTGTATTCTTCTTCCGTGACCCATTACACTTTACAGACTTAAATCACGTTGTTAAACGTGACCCGCGCACGAATATGCATAACGCTAATTCAAACTGGGATTTCTGGACTTCATTACCTGAAGCACTACACCAAGTAACAATTGTTATGTCTGACCGTGGTATTCCAAAAGGCTATCGAAATATGCATGGTTTTGGCTCACACACATATTCAATGATTAACGCTAACAACGAGCGTGTATGGGTAAAATTCCACTTCCGTACAGAGCAAGGTATTGATAATTTAACAGGCGCTCAAGCTTCTGAAATTATCGGTAGCGACCGTGAATCTTCACAACGCGATTTATACGAAGCAATCGAGCGTGGCGATTTCCCGAAATGGAAAATGTACATCCAAGTTATGACTGAAGAAGAAGCACGTAATTTACCATACAACCCATTCGATTTAACAAAAGTTTGGTATAAAGGTGACTTCCCATTAATTCCTGTTGGCGAATTCGAATTAAACCGCAACCCTGATAACTATTTTGCAGAGGTAGAACAGGCGGCATTCGCACCATCAAATATTATTCCTGGTATTAGCTTCTCACCAGATAAAATGCTACAAGGACGTATTTTTGCTTATGCGGATGCACAGCGTTACCGCCTAGGTGTAAACCACTATATGCTTCCTGTAAACGCGCCAAAATGTCCATTCCGTACATTCCACCGCGATGGTGCAATGCGCTTTGATGGCAATTTAGGCTCAACACTAAGCTATGAGCCAAATAGCTACGGCGAATGGGAGCACAATACAGAGCTAGCTGAACCACTATTACGCATTGATGGTGACGCGGGTATTCACGATTTCCGTGCAGATGATAACAACTACTTTGAGCAACCAGGCAAGCTCTTCCGCTTAATGTCACCTGAAGAGCAGCAACGTCTATTTGAAACGACAGCAGCTGAAATGGGTACTGTAGAAGAATTTATTAAACGCCGCCATATTTTACACTGCTACTTAGCTGACCCTGCTTACGGTGAGGGTGTGGCAAAAGCAATGGGCTTAACACTAGACGGTATGGATTTAACAAACCCATACACTAGATAATAGCAACACTTAATTCAACAATCGTTTTATCCCACATTAACAGGTAGTAAGACGCCCACTTTAAGACCTAAGTGAAAATATGCTAAAGGCTAAGTAGGGATGAGGAAAACCCCTACTGATTGAAGTTTCATTTTATACCGACTAAAGAGGAAGCTACCTTTTCGGATAGCTTCCTCTTTACAATGTAATGAAAATTTCATTTTCACTTATTCGCTTTCATTCGAAGGAAAATCTGCTAAACCCAGTGTTTCTCCCGTCTTCAAAAACGCTCTTGCTATTTTAACAAGTGAAAATTTGAAGAAGCACCATCGACAGCCCCTCCCTATTTTTAACCAAATAATATCTCCGACATATAAATGACAACTGTGACAGTAAGACAGCTAACAATTGTAGAAAACAGTACTGTTTGCGCTGCTGTGTCCGACTCCACGTCATATTCTAGCGCTAAGCTAGAGCTATTGCGTGATGTCGGAAAAGCACTGGCAATAAACAGCGATTGTGCCACAACCCCATCAAGCTGAAGTGCAATAATAACGACGAAAGCACTAGCAGGTCCTACGATAAGACGTGTGATGCAGCTAATAAAAACTACCTTATTAAACATTGCCCGCATTTCAATTTGGGAAATTTGCGCTCCTAGTGTAATAAGAGCAACCGCAACAAAGCCATCCGCCACATAACGCATTGGAATATAAATTGGCTGGGGGATTGTAATGTGCAGGACATTTAATGAAATCCCCACTATCAACGCATAAATAATAGGCATTTTTAAAAAATCTTTAATAATTTCCTTGCCCGATTTCGAGGTGGAAATCAAGTTGTACAAACCATATGTATAGGTCGTTATATTTTGAAAAATAACCATAATGACTTGAATAGCTACACCAATTGGCTGTGTCGCAAAAATCATTTGTGCTACAGGTATTCCGTAATTTCCAGAATTAATTAAAACAACACTATTTTTAAATACTGCCGCCTCCTGCCTTGGAAGATGAAGTAATTTTGCAATAAAGTGGCCGAGTAGCATTTGTGCGCCGATAAAAAAGAGAATAAATAATAAAACTTGAGCAATCAAGCTGGGCTGAATAGCTGTTTCATATAGGTTTAACAACACAGCGGCTGGCATAAAGCAATACGTAATCAACTGCGACATCGCCTTTAAGTTAAAGGAAAACTTCTTTTGCAATAAGCCCCCGATAAGTAGCAATAATAAAATCGGTGCTACAATATTGAAAAAGATTATCGATAAATATTGCATGCAGCTTTCCTCCTTTATTCGTGATAAAAGCGTAAAAAACCAACATTACAAAGTTGATTTCTCACGCTTTTTTCAGACTCAATCCGATTTCTACTTAAAGTAAGTTTGCTAGTTCCATTGTGATATACAGTATTCTTGCCATTTCAGAGCGTGTTAAAGTAGCATTCGGTCTAAATTCGCCATTTTTACTAGGTGTAAAAATATCTAATGTATCCATTAACGCAATACTTTTTTGCTCTGCTTCCGTCAGCATATATACATCTGTATATTTTAAGTTCCCAGCTCTTGAAATTTGATAAACATCTACGCCTAAATGCTCCAAATAGCGGTCTAAAATAACGGCTGCCTGTTGGCGCGTTATTTGTCCGTTCGCATTATAATAGACTCTTCCTGACCCTGGCATAATCCCCGCTTCATGTAACGCCTGAACTTCCTTCACATAAGCTTTACCGCGCACATCATTAAATGGCGTAGGGCTTGAAGATGATAAGTTCGCTGCTCGTGCTAGCATTACTGCGAAATCAGCGCGCGTTACTGCCCTTGCTGGCAAGTAACTACTACCCGATGCGTTCGTCAAAATACCTCTTCTTCCTAATTCATTTATATAGTAAGCATTCGGGTCACCCTCTATATCAGAATAATTTGAAGTCGAGTCTATAATGGAAGCGACAAAATTACCAGATGTCTTTGTTTTCACAATGAAGGCATTTTTTTCAACCTTCAATGGTACTCGAGTTCGCTTTAATTTGCCCTCTGCTTGATACACAATCGCATTTCTTGAAACTTTAAATTCCTGTGTAGGGAGAGTAATTTCCACATATTCCCTAAAGCTAATATCATTGCCTCGCGCTTTTGCAGAAAAGTAAAATTTATCGTTCTCAACCGTTAATGTTACTGCAACTGTACCACTAACACCTTTTAAATCTTGAATTGGTAGCTTCACCTCAACACCATTTGACGAGGTAATCGTAATTGGCTGCTGCTGGTAATAAATAATATCTGCTGGAACATAGGCAAATAGCTCATCACCACTTCTGACAAATTGCAAATCCACGCTACTATCCGGCACAATTGTTCCATACTCGTTATCAGGAATATAACTTAATGATGCGGGTCTACTGTCATCTTTCACTTCGACAATGCCCGTTAAATCCTCTTGCTTTGTATTTGGGTGTGTAGGCTGCTTCGGTGGTCCCGATGGATTTTTCCCGTATGCCTCTTCTAGCCTTTCTAATTTTGATAATGTCGTCACATATTGCTTTGCCTCGTAGGAAAGGCGATTGTAATATGAGCGCGCATTAGCTAACACCGTTCCCGAAGATTGTCTTGTGACATTCGCCATATATCTATCAAACGCTGCTGCGCTTGCTTTTGCGGCTGCAATAATCGCTTCTTGCTTCGCAATTTCCTGAAGTAGCTTTGTTAAATATAAATAACTTTGACTTGTTACACGACCTTTTGCTAGTGCAGACAATTCATCATATGCGGCCTTTACTGCATAAACCTCCTCTTTTGAGGAACTATATGTAAGGCGATAAATCATTAGCTCGATTGCTTCTGCATCCGCCTTCGCTTTTTTATCTGTAGCTTCTTGCGCATTTTTTAAACGTTCCTCTGCAGCGACAAGTCGAGCTATTACATTACTTTGAATAAGTGCCCTTGCTTCGGCAGAAAGGGCATTATAAGCAAAGCGCGCTGCATATACTTGCTCTGCTGTTGAATTATTTGTTAATGCGTTTATTTTTTTCGTTACCTCTTCCGCTTGCTTTTCCGCATCTGATGCTTCAGCAGCATAGCTTATAGGCGCTGCAACAAAAGCTACAGAAGCAGACAACAGCAGCGCTGTAGCCATTTGATTCTTTTTCATCGGCTCTTTCCCTCCAAGCATTTACTTTTCGTCAATATACCTTAATTACAATTATAAACATAAATACTAAAAAGACATAGTATTAATATGCACTGCCATTTAGGACGATTTGCTCCTTGAATTTTACCTCGCAGTCAGTCACACTAGAAGTAACAGCTACTGTAGGAATTTGAAGGGGGGAGCTTTTGTGTTTAGAACGATTTTCAATACAGTTGTCATTGCTGCCTGTTTTTTTATACTAACCGCCTTACACGCAGAAGCAGCGGGATTTAAAGATGTACCGAAGGAGCATTTTGCCTATGATGCTGTACTATGGGCACAAAAATATGAAATTATTAATGGCTATAGTGACGGTACATTCAAACCAAATGAAATGATTACAGAACAGCAATTCGCTAAACTATTAGCTAATTATTTCGAGCTAGAGATAGTAGAGGATGAACTAAAAAAGCAAACGACAACAGAAATATGGTCTGACGAATTTTATAATTCATTGGCAAGCTACGGTGTTCCGCTAAACGGTTATTTACATAATTCCATTCGTTCCCAACCTGTTAAGCGCGGTGTTGTGGCACAAGCCATTGCTCACTTAGCAGATGCACAACAAAACTTAAATAGCTCTATCGAATTTTTATTGGAGCACTCCATTTCAACAGGACAAAATCCAAAATACGAAAACCGCGACTTACAAAAGTTTTTCGGCTCAACAAACAATATGACCCGCGCGCAAGTTGTGACGCTACTATATCGCATGGACTCCATGGATTTCTACTATATTTCTGATGATGCAGAAGCCATACACAAAAATGAGGATAACAATTCCTTAAACGAACGAGCTATAGAAGCAAAGAAACAGCTAGATGCTTCCCTTCAGCAAAACCCATCAAGCAGCAATCTGTGGAATGGCAACTACCGCTATGTCTACCAGTGGGGCAAAGGACAATATGAGCGTAATGCACGCTATGTAACAATTTCAAGTGCAAATAGCAAGGATTTTTATGTCAGACTCTCCGCCTATGATGGTAAATATGAAGGTACAACAGAAGGCTACGCTGTTATCACATCTGCTAAAAAAGCAATTATGCAAGAATCAATCAAAGGGAACCGTTGCATTATCGAATTTGAGCACTTAAATAATGCCATTAAAGTGACAGAGATTGACTGTAGTGCCGAACGCAAAAATGGCACAAACTTTTCAGGGACATTGCGGAAGCAATAAAATAGGCGTTCGAAACATAATTGTATAATGATTTCTCTATCACAATAATGAGTTTATTCGACTTTCTTTCACTTCTACTATAAAAAATGAGGCTGGGACAAAACCCAACCTCTAACTGAAAAGCCCCTGAAATTTTACGAACAGTAAAATTTCAGGGGCTTTGATTTTGAATACAAAAAAAGACACCTATCTGTTAAAATTTAAGTATCCTACTACCAAATTTTAAACGAAAGAAGTGTCCTTATGTTTAAAGATTATAACATGAATCAATTAATTTTACCGCTTGATTTAGAAATCAAATTACAAAAAAATGATATTGCGTTTGTCATTCATGAGCTTGTCGAAAGTATTCCCAATGAAGCGTTTAGATCTTTTATTCAACACACAGGCTGTCCCTCGTATCATCCACGTATGATGTTAAAAATTATTTTATGTGGCTATACACAATCGAGGATTTAACGAAAGATAACGTGCGCATGATGTGGCTGGCGCAAGGCTACGAACCAAGTTACCGCACCATCAATCGTTTCCGTGTTCATCCTGTCATGCAGGAATTAATTCGCCAATGTTTTGTGCAATTCCGTTGCCAACTAGTTGAAGAAAAACTCATCGATTTAGAAGCAATCTTCATTGATGGTACAAAAATTGAAGCAGATGCGAATAAATTTACGTTTGTTTGGAAACGTGCAATCGAAAAATAGGAGGCGAGTCTCATTGAAAAATCGAATCGTTTAATATGAAGAACTGCTACAACAGCAAATCATTCCAGCCATCGAGCGTGAATCGGAAGAACAATTATCGATTCCCGAGCTGAAGGAGATGGCGGAAAAGTTAGAAGAAGTGGTGGTCGATTACACGGAAAAGATCGAAGCTTCTACTCAAGTCGAAGAACGAAAAGCATTACGAAGCGCACGTAAAACGCCGAAACAGCTGATAAAACAAGTAACTGACTGGGTCACACGAAAAGAAAAATATGCGCGTGATTTTGAAGTTTTCGGCACACGGAATAGCTATTCCAAGACCGATAAAGATGCGACGTTCATGCGAATGAAAGACGATTATATGAAGAATGGCCAATTAAAAGCTGGTTATAATATACAAATCGCGACAGAAGGACAATACACATTGGCGTATGGTGTCTACCCAAACCCAACGGATACGAAAACATTGACACCTTTTTTAAATCGAATTGAAACAGATTATTTTGAGTTACCAAAATACATTGTGGCAGACGCTGGTTGTGGAAGTGAAGCCAATTATAAGGATATTTTAGAGAATCACGAGCGTGAGGCACTCATCACCTATAATCAATTCCGAAAAGAACAAACCAAAAAGTATAAACAAGATCCGTTCAAAACGAGTAACTGGGTGTATGATAAAGAGACAAATACGTACACTTGTCCGAATGGGCAAAAGTTAACCTTCCGCTATACGTCTAAAAGAAAAGATAAAGATGGATTTGAGCGCACGTTCCAAGTGTATGAATGTGAAAACTGCACGGGTTGTCCGCTTCGTGCGAGTTGTACGAAAGAGGAGGAAGGCAAGCATCGGAAACTGTCGGTGAATGAGCGCTGGGAACAACAAAAAGAATATGTACGCACGAAGCTTTCGGAAGAAAAAGCTGGCTATCTATATCATCAACGCAAAACAGATGTAGAACCAGTTTTTGGATTTTTGAAAGCGAATTTAGGTTTCACGAGATTTTCGGTTCGTGGGGAATCGAAAGTCGAAAATGAAATCGGCATTGCCTTGATGGCTGTGAACATCCGAAAATATGTGGCAAGGGGGTAACGAAAACCACCATTTTCACTTCGCCACACACAAAAAACGAAATGACATGACGTCATTTCGTTTTTTGTGTGGGCCAGAACTATTTATGTCCCAGCCTCAATGTTAGTATGTTTCTCATATATAATATGAAATCATAAAGTTTTATTATTATCTAGTAATTATCACATATCTAGGAGCATTCAAATCGATTGGGTCCCGTTTCTCTATAGCCCAAATAATATTTCCATACTTATCCTTAGTAAATAAGTATACTTTTTGCCCTGTTTTGAATACATTTCTAGTATCTGCATCTTCAGAACCATTAGCCTTCCGTTCAAGTATCACACTTGTATCTGCAGCTTGTTTGATTTTCCCTGTACCAAACGAAATAATCGGACTTCCTATAACAGGCGAATTATTTCTTACTGTAGTAAGGATATCGTCTACTGTTGGCTCTGGTGCATTGCCTGCTACAACTGCATAGTAGTATTCCTGCTCCATTGCTTGAGCAGCTCCGATATTTACTGATATCTCCATATCAACAGAGTTCCACTCTGCTGCGTTACCTCTAATGTCACCAGCTAATTGTGCGTATGACATAGTGTTTAATCTATGAGCTGCTGGTGGATACATATACTGACCAAAGTCTTCAAGGTCAAACGCATTTTGCCCCGCATAGTCATACGCAGCAGGCATATCTTTCATCTTAATTGTAATCGTCTTGTCCATCGTACCGCTTGCAGTTGGTTTAATAACAAGTTTACTTGCCTGTGTTGAATTTGTCCCTACTGTGTAGCTATCAAATTCATATTCGGACGTAATTGGATTTCCCGCCTCATTTGTTATATCTAAAATCGTAGATAAGTCAAATGTGCCCGAAGCTGGGATAGACGAGCGGTTCAAGTCTGCTTTTAGAACGCCTGAAGTACCTGTAGGCTTTTGACGCATAATCGCTTCGCTAAATGTAATCGTAAATGCTGCGTACTTTTTATATCTTGATTTTTTTGGCTAGCTAAATACTTAGTATAGAAACTACTATATTATAAGATATTTAATAAATACAAAGGGCACCTACAGTAACGAATTCACATTCGTACTGGAGGTGCTTAAATTTTTTATTCGCTTTAATCAAAAATTTTTAAGGTCCTACTATAATGATATCATAATCTAAGCCGTTTTTAGTAGCTTGAACAATATTTCCATATTTGTCCACAGTTAAGAAGTATACTTTTTGACCTTGCATAAATACTGAGGTATTTCCAGTTGCACTATTAGATTTTGCTGTAACCGTTCTTTCAAAAGATATTCCTGACAAATCATCTGGAGAAATTAAACCTTTGCCATATTGGATAATCCCCTGTTTTGCACTAATACCTGTATCAGCAGATTTAATAATATCTTCTGCAGTAATTGATACTGGAGAATTTGCGGCAACGACAGCATAGTAGAACCATTGTTCATAATTGATGTCTGTGCCAATTTCCGCACTTATCTTCATATGAGGAGAAGTTTTTACATCTACACCACCAAGATTACCACCACTTGGCGGTACTAGATACGCTTCTACTATTGTATTATTAACATTTGTCGCATATTTATATTCTGCTTTAGATTTCTCAGTAACAAATGATAATTTCCCTAGGTCTGTAATTTCCTTCAGATTTGTTTCATTCATATCGATTACAATATCTGCAGTTACTGGTGCTGATAGAGTAAATAATAATTTTCTACTCTCGTTTGTCTTAACATTCGTTAAATCTTGCCAATCGATTTGTGCAACTGTTGCACCAGTAATTCTTTGAATTTCAGTTCTTAACTGTGCTAGTGCCGCATCTTGAGCTGCTTGGTTTAAAGGCTTTTTATCATCACTTGATAACCCTATTGCTTCAGAAAATGTTATCTCAAATGTCTGATTTTCTACAAAGCCTACAGTTGGAGTACCAGCAACTATTGTTAAAGGCGTTTTATCGTAATCTGCTTTTGTTAGTTTGCGTATTATAGGGTTTATTTTCGGCTTTGTTCCATCTGAATAAAATTCCTTCCACATAACTGAACCATTTGGTTGGTTTAAGTCCCATGTTGGGTTGGCATCATTCATACTATAAACAGTGAAGTTGCCATGTCGATCTCTTACTCCCATATAAAGAACGTATTCTTGATGTGGCGTCAAGTTCTTGATTATGATACTATTATCACCATTTGCCATTTGCTCATTGCCTACGCCGCCTATTGCTCTAAATGCTGCTTCACGCTCAGCACTTGTGCGATTTGAGCTTGTTGTGCCATCAATTGGCTTTAAGTTGCCACTTGTATCATAGATAAGTGGATTTAGCTTCATCGTACCTGCTAGCTCGTCGTCTACGACCCATTTTTCAATTGCTTTGTAATAAACAGTCCCTGCCTCTAAAGAGTGGAAAGTAAGAGTTGCCTCTCGGTCACGGCGACTAGCAGCTACCTCGTCTCCACCTATAGGTGTTACTTTAATACTATTTGGGTCTACTAATGGTGGTTTCGTATCAGCAATAATTTCTTTACGCTCTATTTTTGATAGCTTTCCTGAGCGGTCTCGCAGCACCATGAATATATCGTATGTTGTGAATGGGTCAAGCTCTAAAGTCGTTAAGTCTAAATAGAACTTTTGCGTCCCTACCTCTGTCGTAACGGGTTCTTTTAAATTACCGATATAAATTTTACCGCTATCAGTTGTCGTCGTATCAAACTTACCTGATTGTCTGTCGCCAAACTCATTGTAGAAATCCTGTTCATTGATATCTAGCTGATCTAAGTCTGTTGTATTTGGCATAATTAAGTAGTATGTT
This sequence comes from Metasolibacillus sp. FSL K6-0083, assembly GCF_038630865.1. Lineage (NCBI taxonomy): Bacteria > Bacillati > Bacillota > Bacilli > Caryophanales > Caryophanaceae > Metasolibacillus > Metasolibacillus sp. FSL K6-0083. The sequence continues at coordinate 2,250,756 of NZ_CP152046.1, forward strand.
AATCCCGCTTTATTAGCAGTGAATTCAACTTCTGCTAACTCACTACCAGCATTTTTTGTAATATTAATTTTTGTAATTTCTGGTGGCACCGTATCTGTATGCGTATATGTTGCATAGTTTCGAGGTGGCACATCCGAGTTAGTTGGTAACGTTCTTATATTTTCAAATTCTAAGCCTGCTAAATCTTTGACTCCAGGTAATACTGTCACCTTTAACGTATCTCCATTAACAAAACCTGTTTGCGAAGGGATTGTTAATAGTACACGTGGTCTATTCCCATTTTCTTGATATTCAACAGTAGCTGGCTTAATTGTCTGCTGCCCATCAATATTGATGATGACAGAGCCTGATAAATCATAGTTTTCAATATTATTAGCCGTTTCAGGGTCTAATCGTTCGCTAAAATATAAATAAAATTGATTATCATTATAGCGTATTAATTCTGGTGGACTCGCCACATACGGATGCACATTATCAATATCTGATGTCGTCACAGTTGTGCTTTCAACACGCTCTGAAACATTGCCCGACCTATCCTTCATGACTACATAGATTTGATAGTCTGTGTTAGCTTCTAAGCCGCTTATAATATGCTCGACTCTATCTCTAGAATTCGCCTGACCACTACCTGAAGGACTTGTTAAAATGTCTTCCACTGTTGGCGCTTCTGCTGATGTTGAACGGCGAATAATGTAGTAGTACTCCCCTGGCTCAGATGGCGTGAAGAAGAATTTCGCTCGTTGTCCTCCATGCATCGGCTCTGCCCCTAAACCATTCACGCGCGGCGGCGTACCATCTGTAGTTGAAAATGCTTTCTCCGCCTTTTCAGACACATTCTCAGAATTATCTACAACAACTAAATATAAAACATAATCTGTTTCTTCCTCTAAATCATTGATTGTGAATGTAACAGGACGGTCTGCAGTTGCTGTGCCTCGTTGCTCGGCATTTTCACGTAAAATATCACGAATTGTTGGTGGACGCTCAGACTCCTTACGCACTGCCCAGTAATAGGTTCCATCCTCATTCGATGTAAATGTTGCAGTAGCTGTTACGCCCGCAGTATCTACTGATGTGATTGTCACAATCGGACGTGTTTCATCAGGGATATCCTTATCCTCATCCTCACGGTCAACTGGCTTGCCGTCTGGGTCAGTAATATTGCCAATTTTGTCATTATCATTTTCGAAGTCATCGAAAATTTGGTTTGGCTTTTTGTCCTTTGGTAAAATAACACGGTCAATATAAACATGCTCACCTAAATCAATCCAGCCAGAGCTATTATCGACATAGAGGAAGTCAATAAAGCTGTCCGTATTGAAATAGACGCTCTTATAGTTATTTTTATAAACCGTTTCAATATTGTGCACACCATAAAGTACTAAATTGCGCTCTGTTTCGATATACATTGTTGTCATATCCGCATAAATTTCTGCCTGCTCAACATCGCGTGCAATCGTGACACGGCTCAATGTATCGTCCGCTGATACAAATGTATAATTGCGTTCGATAAATAAATTCGATACATATGTATCCTCGAAGTCTACATAGCCCTCTACCTTACCCATACGTGCTGAGTAGCGCGTATTTGGCTTAGCATTTTTATCTGGCACAGGCTTTAACACTTCATTGTCTTTCGGGTTTAAATATTCGCTATCATCCGGCACATTCGGCTGTGACCAATCAATAAAGCCAACACCTGAAATGCTTGCAATATTTAAGCCTTGAATGCGCTCTGTATAGTTAGCTAAAGACTTGCGTGGTGTTTCAGCAACTGTTGTGCGACCGTATAGCTGCATATTTTTCACACGCAAATACGTGCCGTTAATTATTAATTCTCCATTAAAGTTAGCACCACCGCCATCTAATGCTACTAGGCGGTTTGCTGTACCAGAAGCATTTAGCGTTAGCTGGCGAATGCCCGTTAATGTTTTGCCGCTAAATGTCCCTTCAATAACAGCACCTTTTAAAGCAGCCGCATTGCCCTCATTAATAAACGATTTCAGCGAAGAACCAATTGTATATTGCACGCCGTTAATATAAATAATATCACCGCGTATATCCCCAACATTATAAGATGGGTCCCCTTTATCCGCCTGCTCCGCACGCCAAATAAATGTCGCTAACTGCGCTCTTGTTACTGTGCCAAATGGCTCAAAGGTAGTTGCTGTCGTTCCCTTTGCAATGTCTAAATTATATAATGTTTGAATAAACGCCGCATTGGCATTTTGGCTGGATACATCGGTAAAATTGTGATTAATTTTCGTTGCCACTTCAAGCTGGAAGCCAAGCGTTAACGCTTTAGCAATTTGACCGCGGGTAATTAATTCATTTGGCTTAAATGTTTTATCATTGAAGCCGTCAATAATTCCCTCATTGGCGATTGCCGCAATATATGAATAATACGGATGTGATTGTGATACATCTGTAAAGCCAGGATTTTTTTGCCTTGCCACGTTTAAGCCCATCGCTAAAGCGAGGATTTTTGCTGCTTCGCCACGCGTTACCGCCTCACTCGGTCTAAATGTGCCGTCACTATAACCACTTACAACGCCACGATTCACTAAATCTAGTACTGGTTTATAATAATCCGCATTGGGATTTAAGTCTTTAAATACATATGCATTTGCTACAGGTGGCAGCGCAACAAGAATACCGCTTGAAGCTAAAACTGTCGCTACAGCCGCCTTACTTAATTTTTTATAATTATTTTTCATAAGCTCCTCCTTCAATTCATTTCTCAACTGCGGGACTGGTGCTATCTAAAAAATGATATGTCATCCACCAAATAGCCCTCTCCATAAAAATGAAGTATATATTACTATTATCGGCTATAAAGGGAGTACATTCATAGAAGAAAATAAAAAAGTGCAGTATGATTTATGTATTGCCAAGTACAGCCCAGCAATTCGAATTGTCAGATTATTTATAGTAAAATTAACTCAATATTAAAGGACTTAATACCCATCACTCTTTTTACTTTATAATCCATATATTTCAATTATAAATCCTTTTATTCATTGCATGTATTATTAACGCCTATTTTCACACCTTTTCCACTATAGTCCCGAAAAACAATTCATAGTAGTATTATTATTAAATAATGTGCTTATTATATTATGTAATTGTGTTATCTTGATTGTTACTAACCTACTTTTCTATATCAAGATTGCCCCTGTCCCTAAAATTTTTTAAACAAGGAATTACAAAATACACTTTCATTTTAAATTAGCATATTTAATGAAGTTTTTCTCATTTGTAAGTTATTTAAAGAAAGGGGTTACTAATTATGTTTAAAAAATGGTTAGCTGCATTTGTCGTTGCTTGCTCCATCTTTACTATATCATCTACCTTTACTCACGTAGATGCAAACACAACTTCTGCACAGGTTACCACTTCAAAAACAAAGGCAACAGCTACTCAACAAAAGCCTTATAAAAAGTTTTTCTCAGAGTATGATATGATGTGGGAATTAGAGAAAAAGGATTATAAGAACTTTTATTTAGTGGGTCGTAAAAACGATGAGGTAATTGGTGGCTATGACACACGTAAAGGACAATCCTTATTCGGTATCAAAATTGGGGATTCAAGCAGCACTGTTACAAAAAAATATGGTAAACCAGTGGATAGCATCGTTAAAGGTAACACAGCATACAAGCAAAATTATGTGGATGGCAATGGTAAAACAACATCTGGCACGTATTTAATTGATGGCAAATATGTGACGTTTTTCTATGATATTCATGCTAAAAATACGATACGCTCTGTTTTATGGATAACAGAGAAAGCGGAACTGTCAAAGCAAGGTTTCTTTAGCCCATCGTCAAATGATTTACGCAATAGCTTCGAAGAATTATCGTTTCATTTAATGAATCAAGCACGTGTAGCAAATGGCGTTCCAGCCTTAACATATGAATCTCAATATAATTTTATCGGTCGTCAGCATAGCCGAGATATGATTTACTACAATTACTTCGACCATGTAAGCAAGGATGGTAAGCAGCCTTGGGACCGTATGCAAGCAGGGGGCATCAAATTTACTGCGAGCGGTGAAAACTTGGCTTACGGACAATACAGTGCTATTCATGCACATGAAGCATTAATGAATTCATTAGGTCACCGAGAAAATATTTTACAAGCAAAATTTGCCCATTCCTTCGTCGGTGTGCAATTCTCTAACAAAAATATTCCGTACTTCACAATCGGATTTTACAAGTAATTTAGAAGGCTTCCCAAAACAGTGCATTGCCTGCTTTTGGGAAGCCTTCATTGATGTTTCATCAAAGGTTTTCAATTGTAAAATTCAATAGGTACAGTGTTTATTTTCACTCCAAATTCTCAACAGCTAATGATATTCCTTGTCCCACGCCTATACACATAGAAGCTAAGCCTCGCTTAACATTTCTTCTCTTCATTTCGTAAATAAGTGTTGTTAAAATTCGTGCTCCGCTTGCCCCCAATGGGTGACCAAGTGCAATTGCTCCCCCATTGACATTCACCTTAGATTCATCAATTTTTAGCATATCAATGCACGCAATTGCTTGGGAGGCAAACGCCTCATTTAGCTCGATTAAATCAAAATCAGCAATTGTTAAATTGCATTTTTCCAACAATTTACGTGTTGAATATATTGGTCCGAGTCCCATAATTGATGGCTCCAAGCCTGCTGTTGCTGTGAAAGTATATTTTACTAACGGCTTTAGCCCCAAGCTTTCTGCCTTTTCTTTACTCATTAATATTAATGCTGCCGCTCCGTCGTTTACGCCCGAGGCATTGCCGGCAGTTACTGTTCCATTGTCAAATATCGGCTTCAATGCGGCTAGCTTTTCCAGTGTTACATTCGGACGGATATGCTCATCTCGAACAAATTGCGTAATATTCCCTTTTTTATCCTTCACTTCTACAGCTATAATCTCATCCTTAAACTTATCGAGTTCCATCGCAGTAGCTGCTTTTTTCTGGCTATTATAGGAAAATAAATCTTGGCGCTCACGTGAAATATTAAATCGCTGCGCTACATTTTCAGCTGTCTTCGGCATTACTTCTGTACCATACATTTTATCGAGTACTGGGTTAATAAAGCGCCAACCAATCGTTGTATCGTAGACAGTCATATCACCTCTCGGGAAATCATTTTCCGGCTTCGCCATCACAAAAGGGGCCCTTGTCATGCTTTCAACCCCACCTGTAATGACAATATCCGCCTCACCAGCAAGTATTGACCTAGCACCATGAGCTACGGCATCTAAGCCTGAGCCACATAGGCGATTAACGGTCGTTGCGCTAATTTCTTTTGGCAATCCAGCAAGTAAAGTAGCCATGCGTGCAACATTCCGATTATCCTCACCAGCCCCATTTGCATTACCAAAAATAATATCATCAATATCATCAAAAGGGACTGTAGGATTCCTATCAATTAATGCACGAATAACACGTGCCGCCAAGTCATCAGGGCGAATTTCCTTTAATCCTCCTCTATACTTTCCAATCGGTGTACGTACAGCATCAATAATATACACTTCTTTTCCCATTGGTATGCTCCTCTCTTCTCGTCACTGTCAAAGGTTTGACTGAATTACAATAAGTTTGGTGAAATAATGTAATTTGCTTCTGTTCTTTGCTGCACTTCCTCTAATGTCGCTGTCCCGACTAAATCTACCAATTCATATATAGTATCTCTCCACTTGAAAACTGCTAAATCTGTTACAATTGTGTCTACGATTCTTTTAGATGTTATTGGATACGTACATTTTTTCACAAATTTTGCATCACCATTTGCAGAAGTATGTGTAGTCGTTGCAATAATCGTTTTTGCACCTTCTAATAAATCCATTGCTCCCCCTACACCTAAAATATCCTTCCCGGGAATCGCCCAATTAGCCATTACCCCCGTCTCATCAATTTGCAAGGCACCTAATACAGCAATATCAACATGACCACCGCGTATCATAGCAAAGGAATCTGCGCTACTAAAATAAGCTGCTCCAGCCGCTTCCCCAACAGGTATTTTTCCAGCATTGACAATTTCAAGGTCTATTTGTTGATTGTTCACTTTCGTTATACCAAGTAGTCCATTTTCTGTATGTAATACATAATCTCTTTCATCAATTATATCTGCGATAAGTGTAGGTATCCCAATCCCTAAATTAATAACTGAATGTTTAGGTAATTCAAGAGCTGCTCTTTGTGCAATTAATTGTTTAACATCCTTCATACTATTTCTCCTCCAGATCATAAATCGTGATTTCACTCTTTACGAGAGCATCAATATAAAGGTGCGGTGTAATAATCTCATCCGGTTGGATGTCTCCAATTTCAACAATTTCATCTACTTCAGCAATGACAAACTTTGCTGCTGTAGCCATATTTGGATTAAAGTTGCGAGCCGTTTTGTAGTAAAGTAAATTTCCAGCTCGGTCTGCTTTCCAAGCTCGTATTATTGCTATATCTGCTTGTAAGGATTTTTGAAATAAATATTCTTTCCCATCTATTATTTCTATTTTTTTATTCTCTGCTATTTTTGTCCCTACACCTGTTTTAGTATAAAAACCGCCTAGTCCTGCGCCACCTGCTCGAATTGCTTCAACAAAAGTTCCTTGTGGCAAAAGCTCGACCTCTAGCTTTTTTTCATTATATAGCCTTACAACATCACGATTGCTCGTAAAATAGGAGCCTATCGCTTTTTTTATTTTGCCTTGCTGCAATAATTTCCCTAAGCCTTTTCCACTTTCACCAATATTGTTACTTAAAATCGTCAGCTCTGTTACATCCCTTTCGATAAGTGCTTGTATTAAAGTTAGGGGGCTCCCAACTAATCCAAATCCACCGACCATTACTGACATCCCTGTCTGTACATATTGCATCGCTTCTTGCGGACTTAGTATTTCTACCTCTTTCATTTGTCAAAACCACCTTTTGTACGAATATCGTATAGATTTACTCATTGCGTACATGATATAATAACTCTATATAATCATAGGGGGTATATTATGTCAATCAAAAAAGATACGATTAAAGAAAGTGACTTTGTCAAATCACTGGAAAAGGGTTTACTCGTTATTAGTGCATTTACAAAAGAGTGTCCGGCTTTGACAATGAGTGAGGCAGCTAAATTAACAGGGTTATCCCGCCCCGCCACTCGCAGAATTTTATTGACATTGACACATCTCGGATACTTATATCAAAGTGATAAAAATGTCTTCTCGTTAACACCTAAAATCCTATCGTTAGGTCATGCTTATTTCGCATCTAATTCCATCTGGTCGGGCGTGACACCTCATTTAGAGGAGCTATCAAATATCGTGCAGGAATCAACCTCTATTTCAGTTTTAGATGGTCAAGAGATTGTCTATGTTGCCAGAGTAGCTACTCAAAGAATTATGAGTATTACATTAAACGTCGGTTCTAGATTGCCAGCATATGCTACGTCTATGGGACAAACATTACTTGCATATATGGAGCCAGAAAAATTTGTTCAGTATGCTGAAAACATTGAGTTTAAAAAATTTACAGCTAACACGCCGTCTTCTCTCAGCGAACTAACAGCAAAATGTGAGCTTATTCGAGAACGAGGCTACAATATCGCACAGCAGGAGCTAGAAAATGATTTAACATCGATTGCAGCTCCTCTATTTAATAGAAACAATACAGTTGTAGCTGCCATCAATATTTCGATGCATAGCTCGAAGTTCCTCGATATAAATAAAATTGAGGCACATTATATTCAACCACTTTTGAAAATCGCAGCGGAAATCTCAACAATGATAGAGCATCATCAATAAATTTATCACTTACGCCTCAACAATAAAGAATGTGAGAAGCAAAGAAAGAGGTACTTCCATCTGCGGGCTTTTGAACACTAACGATGCTACTTTGGAAAAAATCAGCTTTTTGAAATAGGGAAAGCGTCCAAAATGTTGGCTAACTGCACGACTTTTTGGACGCCCCGATTCTTGCTACTATAATTAACTACGCTTCTATTTAATTAAAGATGGTAGCCATGTAGATAAAGCTGGCACGAACGTAATTATTAACACGTCAACGATTAAAATAAGTATTAACGGTATTGCAAATCTTGCAATTCTCATAATGCTGACATTGGTCAGTTTTGCAACAACGAATAAATCTATGCCGACTGGTGGCGTCACTAATCCGATTGCTAAGTTACATACCATAATCATACCGAAGTGAACTGGATCAATTCCTAAATTTAAAGCTGTCCCTAATAGTAGCGGTACTAGAATTAGAATCGCTGCACCACCTTCTAAAAACATACCTGCAATAAATAAAATAACGTTTACCATGAGAAGGAATACATATTTGTTCGTTACAAATGCTGAAATTGACTCATAAATCATATCAGGCACACTATTAATGCCGATAAAGAAGCCAAATACACCCGCGACCCCAATTACTAACATAATTACTGAGCTATTCACAGCACTTTCTTTAAACACTTCACCTAATTTAGCAATTGATAAATCACGGTAAATAAACATACCGACGAAGATAGAGTATACAACTGCTACTACCGAGGCTTCAGTTGGTGTAAATACACCTGAATAAATACCTCCTAAAACAATCAAAGGCATTAAAATTGCCAATATAGCTTCTTTAAATGCTTTGAATACTTGAGGGAAGTCTTTCTTTTCCTCACCAACATAGCCATTCTTTTTAGCAATAATTAAAGCGCTTACTAATAAAGAAAATGTGATTAATAGACCCGGTAAAATACCTGCAATGAACAAGTCACCGATAGATACTTCTGCAGCAACACCGTATAAAATCATCGCAATACTCGGAGGTATGATGATACCAAGAGCACCTGCTACAGCTTGGTTTGCCGCAGCATATTCAATTTTATAACCTTTGGCAATCATTGCGGGAATTAAAATAGAACCAATAGCAGCAGTAGTAGCAGCACCTGACCCTGAAATTGCAGCAAAGAACATCGATGTTACAATTGCTACCATTGCCAGTCCGCCTGTGAAATGCCCCACCAAGGATGTAGCAAAATTCACAAGTCGTTTAGACATACTTCCAGCCCCCATAATGTTCCCCGCTAAAATAAAGAATGGAATCGCCATTAAAGGAAATGAATTTAAAGATACAAAAATCCTTTGTGGTATTATTTCTAATGGTAAGGTGTCATGCATTAAAACTCCAATGACTGTTGATAGACCGAGGGAGAATGCAATGGGTACACTTAAAAACATAAAAACAAAGAGTGATACGAAAAAAGCTATTAACATTTACTTCTCTCCCTTCCCTATAAACTGCTCAATTGTGCATGCAACAGAATTAATCAACATTAGTACGCCGCCCAAAGGCAATGATAGATAGATTACTTGCATAGAAACTCCTAATGAAGGGGCTTTTTGATTACTAAAACTTTCTGCCATCGCATAGCCATATTTTATTAGAATAATAAAGAAAATAATTGAAAGAAGCTGAATAATGACAACTAAAATTTTCTTTGCTGTTCCAGTCAATCTTTCAAAGAGCAGCTCAACAGAAATCAGCTCATTTCCTCTAAGCGCTATCGATGCACCAATAAAAATCATAAATATCATTAAAAATCTCGATAATTCTTCCGACCAAGCTAAAGATGACCCCACAACAAATCGAGAAAACACTTGCCAAAAGATAATAGCAGTCATTACTGCTAACATGACCATTAATACGTAGCCCATTGCTTTATTAATGATATCTACGATACGTATATACCCTCGCAGTATAGATTTCAATATGTTTCACCTCTCGTAATAGAGCTTGCTCTTTAATTCTTTATTTGAAAAATACAGCACTTTGTACTCTCACATTCGTTACAAAGTGCTGTATCCACAATAAGAATGCAACTAGCAATACTTAATAAGTTGTATTTTGGATTTTTTCAATTAATGCTTCCCCTAGCTTAGGAGCCCATTTTTCATAGACAGGTCCCACAGTTGCTTTAAATGATTCCTTGTCTGGTTCTGTAATTTGATTACCTTGCTCTAATAGGAATGCTCGCGCCTCATCAATTTTATCTTGGTTAGCTTGACGTCCGAATTCAGCGGCTATTTTACCAGCCTCTACTACTGCTTCTTGCTGTTCTGATGTTAAGCCATTAAATGTTTTTGTACTAATAGAAATCGTTGCAGCACTGAAGCGATCTCCTAGCTCAGCAACATAATCTTGCACCTCAAAAATCTTTGAAGATTTTACTGTTGCTAAGGAGTTCGAATGTCCATCAATAACCCCTTGCTGTAAGCCTGTGAATACTTCTGTCCAAGCCATTGGTGTTGGCTCTGCGCCAAATGCCTTCCAAGTATCAATTTGAATTTCATTTTCCTGAACGCGAATTTTCATTTTCTTAACATCTTCAACAGTATTAATCGCATTGTTAGATGTTGTTGAAACGAAGCCATTTTCCAACCAGCCTAATGTTTTAACATTTGCCTCTGCCTCAAACTTTTCACTTAACTCTTGTCCAATTTCACCATCTAGTACACTATATACATGCTCGCGGTTGTCAAAAAGAAACGGTAAATCTAGTACGTTAAATTCTTTTACCCAGTTTCCTACAGGACCTACTGATTGGATTGCCATATCAGCTGAACCCATTCCCATTAACTCAAATACTTCACGCTCTCCACCTAAAGAATTATTTGCATGAATCTTTACTGTCACTTGATTATCTGTTAATTTCTCAACTTCTTCTTTAAATTTTTGTGCAGTTAAACCAAATTTCGCATCTTCTGGTTCTGGAATACTTAAATCAAGTACAACCTGCTTTCCTGAATCTTCTGTACTGTTGGCACCTTTATCAGAGCCACAGGCAGCTAGAATAACCATTAATAGAGCCGACATCATAACCATTGCTATTTTCTTCATACGATAACCCCTTTATCTACTGTTTTTTTACATCGATTGAATACATTTCTAACTTTTTGCTTCAATATAAATATAGTTGCTCCAAACACTTTAGTACGTATATCGTACAACTTATTTTATATCGTACAATCATTATTTCTAATATTCTTTCTTTTGTCAATATTTTTTCTTGTATTAATTACGCCTCGGTCAACTCTCGTCCAGATTTTTCAAGCTTTTTGGTGGAAGTTAACCTAAAACCGCTACGCCCTGTGACATATGCCGCAGACTTCTATTGAAAGAAGCTAAAAATTAAGATTCCCCTAAGTAAGCAATTAGAGCATCTGTTACCTCTTTTGTTGTGGCAGAGCCCTTTAAATCCTTCGTTTTAATATTTGACTTCAATGTATATTCGATAGCTGATAGGAGTTTTTCACCTAGCTCCTCGTAGCCAAGAAAATCTAACATCAATTTACCTGTCCAAATTTGCCCTAATGGGTTGGCTACACCTAAACCAGCGATATCAGGTGCAGAACCATGCACAGGCTCAAACATGGATGGATACTCCCTTTCAACATTCAAGTTTGCGGCAGGGGCAATACCGATGCTCCCCATAATTGCTCCACCAATATCAGTTAAAATATCACCAAATAAATTCGAAGCTACAACAACGTCATACTCTGATGGCTTCATAATCATATAGGCAGCCATTGCATCGATATGTGCGCTACTATGTTGTAAATCATCATACTTCGCTACTACATCATGAAAAACATCATCCCAAAATGGCATGCTATGCGATAAACCATTTGATTTTGTAACACTCGTTATTTTCTGTGAGCGCTTTGCCGCTAATTCACAAGCATAAGTAATCGCTCGCTCTGTGCCTTTACGTGTAAATACTGCATTTTGAATGGCAATTTCATCGCTTCCTGAATGCATGCGACCACCGCTATCTGAATATTCACCCTCAGAATTTTCACGAACAACTACAATATCAAAATTTCCTGGGTTTTTTAGTGGCGATTCTAGGCCCTCTAATAATTTTGCTGGACGAATATTAATTTGCTGCTTCAAGCCTCTTCGAATCTTAATTAACAAGCCCCATAATGAAATATGGTCTGGCACTAATTCTGGTAAGCCTACAGCTCCTAAGAAAATTTGATCATATTTTTTTAATATTTCTAATCCATTTTCAGGCATCATCTCGCCGTGCTTTAAGTAATAATCACATCCCCAAGGCAAAATATCCCATTCAAATTTGAAACTACCATCTTGCGCAGCTAATGTATCTAATACACGCATCGCTTCTGGTACAACCTCTTTTCCTATACCATCACCGGGTATTGTTGCAATTCGGTAAACCTTCATTAATTCATAACCTCCTATTCAGTATTTTGCTTCTTCCCACTTTTATTCGGATAAACAATGACTTTTATAGAGTCTAGGTGTGTTTCCGTTGCCTTCTTCATTGCTTCATCAATATGCTCCAATTCAAAAGTAGATGTAATGACCGTCCCGACAACCTCTTTTAATTCCTTCAATATGCTAATTGCTAATGGGAACGTATTTGCATATCGGTAAACTGTAATTAAATCCAACTCTCGCTGTAGCATCATCGTTAAATCAATTGGCACTTCAGCATCTTTAGGAAAGCCTATGCTTACCAATTTTCCGCCTTTTTCCAATGCACGAATACCACTTTGAAGAGCAGGCCTTGCTCCGGATGTTTCGATGACAATATCAAAATAATCTTCCGGAATTGTTTCCAACGGAATTTCAATCGTGCTTGTTGCGCCTAGTTCCGTAGCAACTTGTAGCTTATGCTTAACCATATCCGTCACAACGATTTCACTAGCATTATAAAAGCTTGCTGCACAAACACACATTAAGCCGACTGGTCCCATTCCAGTAATTAAAATGCGCATTCCCGGTCGTAAATTGGCTCTTTTCAAAGCATGGATGGCCACTGATAAAGGCTCAGCTAATGTAGCCTCTTCAAATGTTAGCTCATCAGGAATTGGGAAGACAAAATCTTCGGGATGACTAATGTATTGACGCAATGCCCCTTTATGTGGCGGCGTGGATAAAAACACCACTTGGTCACATAGATTGTATTTTCCGCTTCTACACTTTTCACACATGCGGCACGGAACGCCAGGCTCGACTGTTACTCGATCACCAACTGCAAAATTTGTCACTTGTTCACCAACCTCAACGACTGTTCCAGCAAATTCATGTCCTTGAATATGGGGGTATTGCACTTTTCTAGCCCCTATATGACCGTGCTGATAATAATGAATATCAGAACCACAAATTCCAACAGCCTCTACTTTAACTAACACTTCATTTGGTAGCACATCCGGTATTGTGTCATAATCTACAACTACCTGTGAAAGTCCAACTAAACTTGCAACCTGCATCTTTTGACTTCGGTCCACTATGCTCACAATTTATCACTCCAAATTTGTCGATTCATCATATTGAATAAGTACCTTGCCGCATTGTTTTTCCTCACATAATTGGAATGCTTTTTGCCAATCATTTAAGTTCATCACATGCGTAATAATAGGCTTTAGGTTAATTTGATTTTGATTATAAATTTTCATTACTCTGTCCCAAGTTGTTATTGAGTGTGCTAATGACCCATATACTTGTAATTGTTTGTATAAAATAATATCAAAATCCAGGTTAAACGCTTTCCCAACAATCCCTACTTGAATATGCTGTCCACGCTTTTTCACTTGCTCTAAACAGCTACTAATCGCCATTGGAGCTCCCGTACAATCAATCGTAATATCGACACCTTGATTGTTCGTTTCCTCAGCCACAATATTCGCTAAATTTTCTTGCTGTACATTAATGACACGTGCAGCACCAAGCTCTTTAGCAATTTCTAAACGCTGCGCATCAACATCTGTACCGCTTACTAACACTTTACATCCTTTGATGGCTAATAACGATAGGCAAATTAATCCAATGGGTCCTGGTCCTGATAGAAGAACAACATCTCCACTTTTAATATCAGTTAATTCTTCTATAGCTTGCACTGCACAGGCTAATGGCTCTGCTAAAGCGCCTTCTTGTAGTGATACATGCTGGGGCAATTTATAAACTGCATCTTCCTTGATGCTAAGATATTTTGTAAAGCTACCATTTACACCATGCCCCATTCCTCGACGCGTTTCACAAAACATATAAAAACCTGTTTTACAGTGAATACATTTGCCACAAGTACGCTCTGTTGAACCAAGAACTGTTACACGGTCGCCAGCCTTTAAGTTTTGAACATCCTTCCCTGCTTCAACGACTATCCCTGAACATTCATGCCCAAGTATAACGGGTGGGTAGCTTTTAAATGTATCATGGTAAATATGCAAATCCGTTCCGCAAATACCTGTATAAGCAATTTCAATTTTTACTTCATTATCGTTGCAAGTAGGTTCTTCTACTGTCCCGACCTCGATATTGCCGACGCCGCCTTTCATTTTTAAAAGTGCCTGCATTCACAAATCCCCCTTATTCAATGCCTACAGAAATATATTTAACTTCTAAAAACTCCTCAATACCCCATAGCCCGCCTTCTCTGCCTAAACCACTTTCTTTAAATCCACCAAACGGTGCTTGCGCTACAGATGGCAGCCCATCATTTAAGCCGACGATACCGTATTCCAAACCCTCTGAAATGCGTACTGCTTCTGAAATTTTTTCAGAAAATACGTATGCTGCAAGACCAAACGGTGTATTATTTGCTCTTTGTAACACTTCTTCGACTGTTTCAAATGTTGTAATAGGTGCTAATGGACCAAATGTTTCCTCATACATACATTCCATTTCATCTGAAACATTGGAAATAACAGTTGGCTCTAGGAAATACCCTGGGCTATCTGCTACTTCTTCACCACCAGTTAATATTACTGCACCTTTATCAACAGCATCTTTTAGTTGTGCCTTTACTTTACTTACAGCATGCTGGTCAATTAACGGGCCAATAACTACCCCTTCTTCAAGACCATTTCCTATTTTTAACTTCTTCACTTCTTCTACAAAGATGCTTGCAAATTCTTGCTCAACATCTTTATGTACATAAATACGATTTGCACATACACATGTTTGCCCAGCATTGCGGAACTTAGATTTAATTAAATGCTCAGCCGCTAATTTTAAATTAGCATTTTTAGTAATAATAAATGGTGCGTGTCCACCAAGCTCCAATGAAATCTTTTTCACTGTTTTAGCAGCCTGTGCCATTAATTCTTTTCCGATTTCAGTAGAGCCAGTAAATGTTATTTTGCGAATACGGCTATCATCCATCCATTCCTTTACAATTGCGCCTGCATTTCCCGTCACAATATTTAACACACCTTTTGGTATCCCGGCTTCATGCGCTAATTGTATTAACTTAATTGCAGTGAATGGTGTTTGTGAGGCTGGCTTGATAACAGCCGTACAGCCAGCCGCTAAAGCTGGACCTACTTTGCGCGTAATCATAGCTGCCGGAAAGTTCCACGGCGTAATTGCAGCAACAACCCCTACAGGCTGTTTGACAACGAGTAAGCGCTTAACCAAACTTGACGAAGGAACGGTATGTCCATAAATGCGCTTGCCCTCTTCCGCATACCAAGAAATAAAACTATTAGCATAGTTCACTTCACCTATCGCCTCTGCTAATGGTTTTCCTTGCTCTTCAGTCATTATTTGTCCAATCAGTTCCTTATTTTCATCAATAAGCTGATACCATTTTTGCAATAAAATCGAGCGCTCTTCAGCAGTTAATTTCGACCAAGAATCAAGCGCATCATGCGCCGCATTAGCTGCCAGCTTCGCTTCCTCGCCACCGCCTTTTGGTACTGTACCAATCACTTTATTCGTCGCTGGGTTTATTACTTCAATTTGCTCTTTTGTATCAATTTGCTCACCGTTAATAATTAAAAATTCTTTTTTACTCATCATTTTCACTCCTTTAATATTCGATGTAAAGGTTTACATACGATTATATGGAGTGCTTATAAAAAAAGTCAATATTAAATTTAATCAAAAATAATCCAATTTTTTTCGTTTTCCAAAAATTCAGAACTAAAATCCTTTAGCGTGTAGGGCGAATAAAAGCTATTGCTAAAGAAAAAAATCATGTTATTCTAACTCAAAAGATACTACTTTTATTTTTTTTATATTATATATTATATTTAGTAAATGAATTCCTACTCGAGGGTTATTTTCCACAATAAAACAATTAATTACGTAACAACGAAGCACGTAATTGCATCAAGATTTTGAATTGTGTTTGGATACCTACTGAATCAATATTAAACGAAATGAGGTTTACAGTTATGAAGGTAAATATTTATGATGTCGCGAAAGCAGCCAATGTTTCAATCGCTACCGTGTCAAAAGTGATTAACAACACAGGGCGAATTGGGGATAAAACACGCAAAAAAGTGAATGACGTTATTAAAGAATTAGATTACAAGCCTAATTTAATTGCTTCTGCACTTATGGGCAAAAAAACGTGCACGATTGGTTTTATTTTGCCTGATTTAGCAAACCCCTTCTTCTCCGAATTAGCGAGATATATTGAGGATATGGCTAGTAGCTATAATTATAACGTTGTTATTTGCAGCACTGACTATATTACAGAAAAAGAGGAAATGTACGTATCCTTGCTATTACAAAAAAACGTTGATGGATTTATTTTAGCATCGGGGTTTGAAAATTTTGAATCAATTAAAAAAATACAAGAAATGGATATTCCAATTGTACTTGTTGCCCGAAATGCACCTGGCAAAGCATTAAACCTTGTATCTATTAATGACTACGATGCTGGCTTTAGCGCTGCCTCTTATTTAATCGAACGAGGACACCAGCAAATAGCTATTATTGCGCGTGATATTTGGAGTAACCGTGAACGCTATCGTGGCTATGCAGATGCGATGCGTGCAAATGGATTAACGCCTATGAATGAGCACTATTACGCAAAGGAATCGTCAATCCAAGACGGCTTCAATAGCTTACAACAAATTATGAAGGATTTTCCTACAAAACCAACAGCCATCTTTGCCTGTAATGATTTAATGGCGACTGGAGCAATTAAAGCTTGCAAAACGTTTAATTTAAGCGTGCCTGAGGATGTTTCAATAATCGGCTTTGATAATAGCATCTTTGCACAAATTGTTGAACCTGCCCTAACGACCGTTGCACAGCCGCAACGTGAAATTGCTAGCGAGGCAGTTCAGCTTCTTATGAATGCAATAAATGGAGATGCGTCCCATCAAACAATTACATTGAAAACAGAAATTATTGAAAGAGAAACTGTAAAAAATATAATTTTGTAGTTGAAAATTCTAAAAATTCATTTTATAATTACGTAAAATTAGGTTAAGCGCTTAACTTAAATGCAAGGAGGCGAAAATTATGATTACTGGTACTGCTATGATTGTTCAATCAGGTGGTCCAACAGCGGTTATTAACAGCTCACTAGCAGGGCTCATAAAGACTATATGTAAGCAATCTGACATGCCTGTCTACGGCGCTAAAGGTGGATTGCAGGGCTTATTAAGCAATACATTTGTGCGCTTAGACATGCTCTCGGAGCAACAGCTCAATAAAATAAAATACACTCCGGGTGCGTTGCTTGGAACATGTCGTTTAAAAGTAAATGAACAACATTTAAAACAAATTATCGACACACTCAAAGCTTTAAATGTTCGCTACTTTTTTTATATTGGTGGCAATGGTTCAATGCATGTAGCACATCAGATTAGCACATATGCTCGTCAAAGCAATTATGATTTATATACAATCGGTATTCCTAAATCAATTGATAATGATTTAGATTCAATTGACCACTCACCTGGCTATGCTAGTGCAGCAAAGTTTTTAATATCGTGCACACGAGATATTACATTTGATATTAATAGCTATGAGCTTCCTAAAAAAGTGACTATATTAGAAACAATGGGACGCAATACAGGCTGGTTGGCTGCCGCCTGCTCATTGGCAGCAAGCCAACAATCAAATTGTCAGCAGCTCATCTATATACCTGAAGTTCCATTTAACATGGAGCAATGCTTAGAAAGCATCGAAAGAAATAGAAACAATAATCAGCATACACTTCTTATTGTTTCTGAAGGCATACGCGATAAAAACGAAAGCTTAATTGCTTCTGATAATGTTCTTTTCGATGCACTTAATAGACCAAAATTAGGCGGTGTATCCTATACGCTAAAGCAACAAATTCACCAAAGCCTCGGCGTTTCAACTCGCTATATAGATACGAGCATTTGGCAAAGATGCTGTACTAGCTGCTTGTCGATAGTAGATGTGGAGGAGGCATACACTTTAGGTGTGAAAGCATGGGAAGCTGTACAAAAAGGAAATAACAATATTATGGTTACATTAGTTAGACAGGAAAGTGCTAAGTATATTCCTGTGTACGGCACAGTTTCTTTGAAAAAAGTAATAGATATTGAAAAGCATTTCCCCATTCAGTGGTATGACCAAACGCTAAATACAATTAAGGAGCCATTTTCAAGTTATTTACTACCACTTTTAGGAGAAGATATTTCATCTGCTCAGGATTACTTTCTTGATGCGACGGTGAATATATAATTTTCAACATTGGTTAAGCGCTTACTCATTTTTATATTAAGGAGGAATTTTATGTCAGTCATCAATTTATTACAAGAAAAAGCTACAAATGCACGAAAGGATTTATTAAAAGTTGTACACCATGCGGGAGCTGGTCATATTGGGGGGCCGTTATCTGCAATTGATTTATTAACAACACTTTATTTTAACGAAATGAATATTGACCCAGCGAAACCGAAGGACCCTGAACGCGATCGCTTTGTATTATCAAAGGGGCATTCTGCCATTGGTTTATATGCTGTGCTTGCTGAAAGAGGCTACTTTCCAAACGAAGAGCTATTCACTTTTGACTCTTTAAACTCTAGATTACAAGGACACCCTGATATGAAAGCCTTACCAGGAATTGAAATGTCTACAGGCTCGTTAGGACAAGGTATCTCAGCCGCGGTCGGTATGGCTTTAGGGGCAAAGCTACAAAACAAAAATTTCCGCACATATTGCATGATTGGCGATGGTGAATCCCAAGAGGGACAAGTATGGGAGGCTGCGTTTATCGCACCAAAATATCAGTTAGATAATCTCGTTATCATACTTGATTATAATAAATTACAACAATACGGCTGGGCGGGTACAGACACAGAACGCTCTGCACCTAATGAGCTTTTAGAAGAAAAATGGCTTGCTTTTGGTTGGCATGTGATTCGTATCGACGGGCATTCTTACACTGATATTTTACAAGCGTTTGAAGAAGCAAAGGCGACGAAGCAAAAGCCTACAGTAATTATTGCTGATACGGTAAAAGGAAAAGGTATTAGCTTTATGGAAGGCAATTATTTATGGCACTCAAAAGTTCCATCAGATGAAGAATTAGCAAATGCATTAAATGAATTAAACGCTGTAGGAGGATTATAAATGAAAATTTCTGAACTTAAAAAAATGTCAATGCGAGATACATTCAGTACGGCTCTTTTAGAAATATCACAAACTGACTCAAGAGTATATGTATTAGATGGCGATTTAGCAACATCTACAAAAATAGATGTTGTCGCAACACAATTACCAGAGAAATTTTTACAGATGGGTATCGCAGAGCAAAATATGTTAAGCGTCGCTGCTGGTTTAGCGACAACAGGCTTACAGCCATGGGTTGCTACATTTGCGGCCTTTATGTCCAAACGTGCGATTGACCAAATCCAAGTCCAAATTGCTCAACCAAATCTAGATGTAAAAATGATTGGTGCATATAGCGGTTTATTGACAGGTTTAACAGGAAAATCGCACCAAGCATTAGAGGATATAGCGATTTTCAGAACATTGGCTCATATGACCGTTTTAGCACCTGCTGATGCAGTGGAAACAGCCGCAATGATTAAATGGGCAAATCAATATAATGGACCTGTATATATTCGTTTAGCACGTGACAACTACCCTATTATTTTTGATAATCAATACAAGTTTGAACTAGGAAAAGGCGTTCTACTACGCGAAGGCACAGACCTTACGATTATTTCAACAGGAACACAAACGAGCCGCGCAGTCGAAGCAGCAGAAATTTTAGCTGAGCAAAATATTTCAGCAGCAGTTTTACATCTACCTTCAATCAAGCCAATTGATAAAGAGGCTATTATTCAAGCGGCAGTAAACACTGGAGCTATAGTAACAGCGGAGGAACATAGCGTCTACGGTGGTTTAGGCAGTGCTGTAGCAGAAATTTTAGCAGCTAGTGAGCCAACTCCTATTGAATTTGTAGGTGTGAAAGACCGCAACTCTGAGTCGGCAGATAATGATGATTTACTAAATAAATACGAATTATTGCCTACGCATGTTGCCGAAGCAGCAAAACGTGTATTAGCAAGGAAACGCTAATTAATTATAACTTCATTCAATTTTTAACCTACTAGGCAAAATTGGCAGCACTTAGTGCATTGCGATACTTTGAATTAATAGAAAGCACGAAGGGGCTGTCCGAAAAGCTATACTTTTTCGGACAGCCCCTACTTCTATATTGATTATTCACTAAAATCCAATCTTGGGTTTTCTGAAATTTCGATTGACAAATTACTATTACAATTCAATAATAATATTGTACGAAATAATTACATGTTGTACGATATTAGTACAAAATATAACATAAAGGGGTCAGATGTATGCAAAAAATGGAGAAGTATATGCTTTATATTGATGGTCAATGGATGGAGCCTGTTTCTGGGAATTACGAGAATATTATAAGCCCCGCAACGGGTAAAATTATTAGTCAAGTGGCGGTGGGCGATGAGCGAGATGCACAAAAGGCGATAGATGCTAGTGTGCATGCCTTTAAAGATTGGTCAGCGAGAACTGCTGGAGAACGGGCAAATATTTTACGCAAATTTGCTCAATTATTAGAACAAAATCGCCAACAATTAAGCCAAGCGGTCAGTGCTGAATCTGGTAAACCATTAAAAGAGGCTGATATTGAAGTAACGCGCTCCATTGATTATGCCCTTTGGAATGCAGAAGAAGGACGAAGAATTTACGGTGAAACAATTCCGGCTCCTTCAAGAAATAAGCGTATTGAGGTCATTCATCAGCCTGTTGGGCCTATTGCAGCCATTACACCTTGGAACTTCCCATTATCTATGATAGTTCGAAAAATTACACCTGCCCTCGCGGCTGGTTGCACAGTTGTATTAAAGCCTGCTCCAACTACTCCTGGAAGTGCTGTACTAGTATGTCAGCTAGCAGAACAAGCTGGAATTCCAGCGGGCGTAGTCAATTTAGTACTTGGAGACGCGGAGAAAATTGGGAAAGCATTACTAACAGATAAACGCATTCGTAAAATTACATTTACAGGCTCAACTAAAGTAGGAAAGCTACTATTAAAGCAAGCCGCAGACCAAGTAAAACGAGTGTCTATGGAATTAGGTGGGCATGCACCACTTATTATTTTTGAGGATGCCGATTTAGAGCAAGCGGCTACAAACGTGGCTCAAATCAAATTTTATAATTCTGGACAAACTTGCATTTGCCCTAACCGAATCTATGTCCAGCAAACGATTGTCGAGCCATTTATCCAATTATTAAAGAAAAAAGTTGAGGCATTAAAGATAGGAAATGGTTTACAACCAGAAGTGGAGATGGGGCCGCTCGTTAACCATCAAGCTGTAGAAAAAGTACATGCTCAAGTAAATGATGCTATTCATAAAGGGGCTACACTTATTACAGGTGGAACTATTCCTACTATTGAAGGTTGTGAAAACGGCTCATTTTATGCACCGACAATTTTAGCTAATATTAATCATCATATGACCATTGCCCATGAGGAAACATTTGGTCCCGTAGCTGCAATCGCCACATTTGAATCAGAGGAAGAGGTGCTTGCACACGCAAATAATACTGACTACGGCTTAGCTGCTTATGTGTTTACAAAGGATTTAGCTCGCTCCATTCGCGTGTCAGAGGAATTAGAGTATGGGATGGTCGGCATTAATGATACTGCTGTTACAGTTGTAGAAGGACCATTTGGTGGTATTAAGGAAAGTGGTATGGGACGCGAAGGTGGCCCCGGAAGCTTGCATGACTTTTTAAATAAAAAATTAATTACAACAACTATTTAGCTGTAGGGAGGTCGCTATATGAATATCCAACAATTACAATTCGAAAGCTTGCTCGCAACAAAGCTAATTTTTGGTGTTGATTGTGTTCAACAAAAACTTGGCTCTTTATTAACGCAGGAAAGTTTTTCAAAAGTATTTATTGCGACAGATGCAGGTATTTTAAAAGCAGGTATTATCGATAATATACAACGTCATTTAAAGGACGCTTCGATTGACTATACATGCTTTGCAGAGGTAGAACCAAATCCGCATGCCGAAACTGTTATGAAAGGTAAGGCACTTTATGAACGCGAAAATTGCCAAGCAATTATTGCTGTAGGCGGGGGTAGCGCAATTGACTTTGCCAAATGTGTGAGTGCAGTAATTGCCAATCCTGGTCATATTTTAGACTATCGCCGGGGACAAAAAATATTAACAGAACAAGGTCCTAAAATTATCGTTTTACCTACAACGGTAGGTACAGGGGCAGAAGTAACATCGAGTGCCGTAATTACTGATCCTGCTGCTAAACGCAAATATGTCGTTGCTTCACCATTCATTCAACCACAGTATGCAATGATTGACCCAGCCTTGACTTACTCCCTGCCACAGCATATTGTTGCTGCGACTGGGATGGATGCGCTTGTCCATGCTATTGAATCTTATGTTTCTTTAGAGGCAAACCCTCTTTCCGAGGCCTTCTCTTTACAGGCAATTCGCATGTTAATCGAGCATTTACCTGCAAGCTATGCAAACGTCGCAAATGTCGAGGCTCGTGCTCAAATACATCTAGCAAGTACGTTAGCTGGCTTTGCCTTCAATTATGGGAAGCTCGGCATTGTGCACTCCTGTTCGCATCCAATGTCTGCGCATTATAATGTTCCGCATGGTTTAGCAAACGCAATTATATTACCTTACGTCTTAGGCTTCAATAAAATTGCGAACATAAAAAAATTCGCGCATATTGCGAGAATGTTTGATTCATCGTTAATTGTAAAAAGTGATAACTTCGCAGCCGAGCAATTGCAACATTTAGTTCATAAATTCAATAATGAACTCAATATTCCAGCCAACTTCCGCTATTTGAATATTGCTTTTACTAATGAAATGATTGAGCAGCTAGCACTAGACGCTCTCGATGACCGAGGAACATTCCCCTTTAACCCTCGCAAAGCTAGTAAAGAGGATATTATAGAAATTTATAAAAAGGTGTTGCTTTAATCAGTAGCAAGAATGGAGGGGATTTTTTGAATGCTAAAGACCATATAGCTATTATTGGGGCAGGCACGATGGGGCTAGACATTGCCAAGCTTTTTCTTGAGCAAGAGCATAGCGTCACTTTAATCGATAATTTTCAAGAAAGCTTAAATCGCGCAAAGAAAGCGCTCGATGCATACGAACAAAGCGGATTATTAACATTGCAAGATAGTATTTTTTTCAATCGTATGCCAAACATTGTTATTGAAGCCGTTCCTGAAATAGCTGAGTTAAAAAGCAGCATTTTTGAATTACTTGAACAGCATGTGACAGCTAACACCATTTTAGTTTCAAATACATCGGGTATCCCTATAACAAAATTGGCTGAAGCTTTGCAGCATAAAGAAAGATTTTTAGGAATGCACTTCTTTATGCCTGCAAATGTGATTCCTATTGTAGAAGTAATTAAAAGTTCCTATACATCTAATGAAGCAAGCGAATATGTCTACGAGCTCTTAGCAAGCGTGCAAAAAATGCCTGTGATGGTGGAGAAAGATGTTCCAGGGTTTATTGGCAATCGCATTCAACATGCTATGGCACGTGAGGCAATATCATTATTAGAGCACAATATTGCTTCAGCAGAGGATATTGATAAAGTTGTACAATATGCTCTTGGCATTCGATTAGTGCTTGCTGGCCCATTAAAACAACGTGATTTGAATGGTTTAGATACCCACTTAAATATTGCTACCTATTTATATAAGGATTTAGAAAATGGTGATACTCCCTCACCTCTACTAAAAGAAAAGGTTGAGCAAGGCTTGCTCGGTGTAAAGAGCGGCAAAGGTTTTTATACGTGGGATGAAGAAGCTCTACAACAATTAGCTAAACAAAATAGAAAGTTGCAGGCGCTTTTAGCTTTTTTAGAAAGCTAGTGTTTAAAAATGGCGCACATTTTTCTCATTGGTCATTATCCCAGTAAAGGGGATGTCTGAAAAGTCATTTTAAGACGAGTAATCGCAGGTTCAAGTATTTTTAGCAAATATTTAATGTAGAAGTAGAGGGCTATCCGAAAAGTGTATACTTTTTCGGACAGTCCCTCCTAAAAAAGCCTTTTTAATAGCCTGCAATATGCCCGTCTGTACGCGACTCTGTGCCACCCATTAGTACACCTTCATCATCGCGCCATATAATTTGTCCACGACCAAAACTACCAGACTCGCTAATTGAAATATTATGCCCTTTTCGTCTCAATTCTTCAATTAAATATTGTGGGAAGTGGGGCTCCACTAATATCGTTTTATCCCCTGTCCATTGCCATCTCGGCATATCGAGTGCTGCCTGTGGATTTAAGTTGAAATCTACAGTATGTGATACGACCTGCATATGCCCCTGTGGCTGCATATAGCCGCCCATTACGCCAAACGGACCAACCGCCTTACCATCCTTTGTTAAAAAGCCTGGAATAATTGTATGATATGAGCGTTTACCACCGCGCAGTGCATTTGGTGCCTGTGGGTCTAATGAAAAATCATGTCCACGATTTTGCAGCGCTATGCCTGTACCTGGTACAACTACACCAGAGCCAAAGCCCATATAGTTACTTTGGATATAGGATACCATATTGCCATCCTCATCAGCTGTCGCTAAATAAATTGTGCCACCAGATGGTATTTTTGTTGGTTCAGGGCTAGCAGCGCTTTCTGTAATTTCTGCTGCCTTTAATTTTGCATATTCTTCAGATAATAAATAATCTACAGCTACTGGCATATCTGCCTGCTCCGTAATATATGCCTTGCCGTCAGTAAATGCAGCCTTCATCGCCTCAATTTGTGCATGAAGTGTATCTGCATCTTTCCATTTAGGCTGTTCAAGCTGTTGATAAATATTGAGTGCCATCGTTGCAACAATCCCATGACCATTCGGTGGAATTTCCCATACATCATAGCCTCTATAGTTTACAGAAACAGGCTTTACCCACTCTGGCTCATAGCTCGCTAAATCTTCCTTTGTTAAGAAGCCGTTATGCTCCTGCATGAAATTATCTATTTTCTGCGCCAAATCGCCCTCGTAAAAGCTACGTGCATCCGTTTCGCCAATAGAACGTAAAGTATTTGCGTGCCCCTCTGATGACCAAATTTCACCGATTTTCGGCGCACGTCCTTTTGGTGCAAATGTTGTAAACCATGCTTCAAATTCTGCTGCTGTGCAAGATTCTTTAAATTTTGTATAAGCTCTTTCCCAGTAGCTTCCTAAAATTGGCGATAGAGGAAAGCCCTTTTCAGCATATTCGATTGCTGGTGTTAATGCTTCAAGTAGTGATAGCTTACCGAATCTTTTTGATAATGCTGCCCAAGATGCCGGCACACCCGGAACCGTAATAGGTAGTAAGCCATACACAGGCATTTTTTCAAAGCCGCGCTCACGAACTGCCTCTATAGAAATGGATTTTGGTGCTGGTCCTGAACCATTTAAGCCATGTATTTCCCCATTCATCCAAACAATTGCAAAGGCATCGCCTCCAATGCCATTGGAAGTAGGCTCAACAACCGTTAACACTGCCGCTGTTGCAATCGCCGCATCTACAGCATTGCCGCCTTTTTTCAAAATTTCTAAACCCGCTTGTGCTGCAAGTGGCTGTGACGTTGCCACCATTCCCTTACGCGCAAAATGTGTATAGCGCTGCGAATGAAACGGCTGTTTTAAAAAATCCATATTGCTCACCCCAAATTATTATGTATTTATCAGTAAATTGTATCATAGAATCTATCTTGATTCAGTAATGTTTTCTGCAACGAGTAACCGCAGAAGTGTAGGTTTTTGCGCGAGAAAAGCATCAGGCTGAAAGGGCACGTTAAGTCCTCTCAGCCTCAAGACCTAGTAAAAGATACATTTACAGGTCGTTATCCCAAACTCAAATTTTCTTTAATATAAAGTTATCAACGAAAAACTTGAAATAAAAGAATTATTTCAGTATGATGTTTCAATGTCACCCTAAAAATTTGAAGTACTTCATTCTCACTTGTTAGCGTAAAAGGCGATGAAGGACAAACAAAAGGCCTAGTTAATTTCTAATACTAGAAGAGCTTCTCGACATCAAAAAAATAATCTTTCATATGATGAATCTTTTCTGCGTTTTAAACGTACTAAATATTAAGACTTCTTTCATAAATAATTATACTATTTCTTCATTTTTATCTGTTATTGTAATATTGAGGTGATTTTCATGGGTAAAGTAATTTATATTGTGTTAACAGAAACTGGGTCAATTCTTTCTCGCGCCATACAACTATATACACAAGAAAATTTCAATCATGTCTCTATTGCATTTGACCGCAATTTAACTGAGATGTATAGCTTTGGTAGAAAGTTTGAAAACAATCCTTTTATCGGTGGCTTTGTTCAAGAAAATATTCACTCTAAATTATTACGCTCTGCCAATTGTGCCATTTATGAATGCTATGTAACGGACGAGCAATACGGAATATTGCAGCAAAAAATTCAATACTTTAAACAGCATATGGACAAGTACCGCTATAATTTCATTGGCTTAATCGGTGTAGCTTGTCGCATTAAGCTAGAACGTGAATGGGCCTTCTTTTGCTCGCAATTTATAGCGACTTTATTAAAAGAGGCTGGTTTCCCTTTGGATGGGCTGTGCCCATATTTTATGAAACCGACTGATTTGGGCAAGCTGCCTTATATGCAACTTCGTTATAAAGGGGAGCTAAGCCGCTATGTCTTCATTCCTCGCTCCAAGCCAATGAGCAATGTACCAATTGGGGCCATATCAAAAGTCATTTGAATGAACTGTTGCGGCAACAAATGCTCGAAGTTGTTCAAAATGAGTCGGTATAAACAAATATTTTCGATAAATTTCTATTAACCGCTCAAATAACTCGAATTGTTCTGTTGCCCATAATGACTTTAAAATATTGCATACATGCTTTGAGGTCATCAGAGCAATCTCAGCATATGGTCCTCTTCTTATTTGATAGCCCTCCTGCCACTTTGTTAAAGACTGGCGAATATGCTGCGTAGAGCCATCGACAATATGAGCGATGCCTCTTTGCACACCAGCCTCTAATTTATGTAATAAATCCGCATCCTGCACTCCATTTATATATTGATAAATTTCTATACATGATGCAATTTCATAATCTTTTAATAATGCAATTATTCGTTTAAACTGATTCGTTTTCGCAAGTGCCTCTATAACATAATATAGAATAAACTCCCCACAATTTTTATTATAAGCCTTCACAATTGTTTCTGGCTGTGGCGGAATAATTTTAAGTACCTCATTATATTCAACCATCAATTCAACAATATGATTGTTTAAACGTTCCTCCTCGATTAAAAAAAGCCCCTGTACCAAAATTTGCTCTGTATCCTTGCGTGATACTGCCTCCTCAAGCAGTATATAAGCAAGCAGTGTTCTTTCCTTTTCTGTTAAAGCCCACTCCCCCTCTTTCCATACCGCTTCAAGTTGGGCTATACGTTTCCTTAGCTTACGAAAATGTCTTGAGCCACTTGTAAAATGAATAATGACATCACTTAAATGTAGAGTTTTTAATTCATAGGATGCCCCACTGCGCTGTGTGATGTGGTTGATTAATTGATGGACAATTGTCGCCACGCGATTTTTAGACATTGCTTGGTTGAGTGCTTTTTGCAACTCCAAAATGAGCAAGGCTGGATTTTGTATATTCTCAATGCCAACTTGCATAAATATGCTATATAATTTTTTAGCATATAGTGTGCTCCAAAAAGATTGATTATCTCGCCAAATTGGATGAATCATCCATTTATTCTCAACTTTATGAACTGCTAAAACCTTCATCTCCTGCATAGGAAGCACCATATCAATCCCTGTTAAAAATCGCAGTAGACCTTGCGCCTCAACTGTTTGATGAAGCGCCATATACTGCAATATATGTGCGTCATGATTATCAAGCATTAAATCTTGCAGCACCTTCGTCACACCTTGCTCTACTCCTGAAAAGGCGGCTACATCCTCAATACAGTAGCCTTTTACTAAAGTGAGTGCTTGCTCATCACTGATTAAAATTTGTTCTAGTGGAAGGAGCTCGCCCCAAATAATAGACGTTTCATTCGAAATTCCTGCAATTGCACGCATGAATGGCTCCCCTATTTTTCCCCCTGTCATGCTATACAGCTGCTCGTCTATTTGCAGCATACGTCTCCCCCCTTTTAATAACATTCTATTTCTACTATATCAAACGTGATGACAGGTTGCTGTAGTTTTTTGTCGGCATCTCTGCAAAAGGAAAGAGGTCATCTAGAAAGTCATTTTTGAGACGACCCTTTTGTGACAGGTCATTGCAGAAGCAGTTTTTTGTGCTGAAAACGAAGCGACAGGTACAAGCATTTTTAGCAAATAGTTAATGTAGAAGCAGGGGCTGTCCGAAAAGATATTCACTTTTCGGACAGCCCCCTATCCTTAATCATACTGCTGTTTTACTGGCTTATATATTTTTGCTTGTTTTAGCAATGTTTTCGGTACTTGGAATGTTGCTGTGACCACACCCGGTAGTCGACCAATTTCGACGCCACCTGTTAAGGTAATACGATTTTTCACCTCATCGCTAGATAAATCTAGTAAGGCTGCTGCCCGTTCCACCGCATTATCCGTTGCAATATTTAGATTGACGCCCGTTCCAACAACCGAAATAGGCAATGCCTCCTCTAGCTGCTTTAATCCATATTCCTCTGCTAGCTCTCGTGCTAAGCGCTTTTCCTCTTTCGTGAATGGCTTTGCAGTATATGGTAAATCTTCTTCATTCGCTAAAATAATTGGTCCGTCGATAGCTACTTTTTTTAGCACGCTTACTTGTAATTGTACAATGCCGGCAACATCTGTCGTATGTCCCGCCATTTCACCATCGCCCTGCATTGCATGCATATCACCGATATAAACACCGCCACCATCCACTTTTACAGGGCAAATAATAGTAGCTCCTTGACGTACGCGGCTAATGTCCATATGGCCATCGGTTTTATGTGAGACTAATTCCTCCTCAGTTAAAATAAACTCATGTGGTGCACCGATTAATGCCGCACCAAAATCACCCGCATTATGTGAATCAGGTAGCGCTTTTGAAGGCACTGTGCCTAACTGCCCTAAAAATGGGCGCATTCTTGCTAACACGCCAACTAAATCAGAAGGCGCTAAACTTACGACAGGATTTTGCTTCGAGTTTTCAGGTATTCGCATATAATGATTAGCATCTAACGCAATTTTTCGCGCACCGTCCTTGCCCACTGTCACACCTAATTGTTCATTATGGTGAAAAGCCATCGTATAACCATTTGTAATAGCAAATGGCGCAGTTGCTGTATCACAAATTGCACAGCGAATTGCCTGTGGTCCGATTCCTTGAACCTTCGTTTGTGGATGTAGCTTGCCGCAGCCAGGGCATTTTACTTTCACAAATGGGTCACCTATGAAACGGTCTGGCAGTGCTTCATCCGTACCAGATGCAGTCGCAATGGACGTTACTTGAATTGATTTAATTTTAATAACAAGTGCATCTCCAACTTCAGCACCCTCTATGTATACCGGTTTTGTTACTTCATGCCCGCCTCGTATTTCAGGTGTTAGCATTGGTCCCCAGCAGCCAGGTGCTGTGTTGGCAATAATTGTCCCGCCATTTCGGAGCGGACCAAGCATCGGCTTATTTGGATCTAATACACCATTCGTAAACTCATTGACAAAAAGCGTTTCTACTGCTTTAATCGTTTCGTTATTCTCATGTTCGATTGGTTGTTCATTCGTCATTAAAGCCACCATCCTTTTATACTTTATATTACTAGTTTAACTAGTGATATATTGGAGTACAAGCATTTACGTGAATTTAGAAACTTTTGTGTGTTAAGCGACTTTTTATATGTCTATATTGACAAGTTGCAGCAAAAGATAACAAGCTAGTTGAACGGTGCATTAATATTATATTCTCAATACTAATCTAGAGATTATTTTATATTAATAATCCTTATCACAATGAGCTGTTTATTTTGTTTTAAAGGAAAGTAACTGTAAGCGGCCACTTGACAAACAATTATGTCTATGATTAGCTAGATACAATCAAATATTCAAATTACTAGGGGAGCATAATTTTGCTGAGAGAGACAAGTCTTGACCCTTTGAACCTGATCTAGGTCGTACTAGCGTAGGGAAGTAATGGTGAAATATGTGCATATATTTTGTTATATACATTAACCCATTCCTTATACTACAGGAATGGGTTTTTTGTGCCTAGTATACGCATATACTCTCAGGTGCAAATTCCGAGTTTCCATGACAAAAATAAGGGTTATCTAAAAAGAAAGGGGCTGAATCTAGAGAGTTCTGAAGACAAGACACAGATTTGAGTAAGGCAAATCTCACAGAAGGCTAGGTATGATTAGGTGAGCTTGCCAAACAAAACAAAGCTCTTTCTGTTTAATTGAACCACCGTATACAAATTCATACGTAGGTTTGAGAGGTAAGGAGTTCATCGCTCCCCCTACTCAATTATATTTTAGTAATGACAAAGGAGAGTAAATTCAATGACATTTTCTGATCGTTTATTTAAAAAAGTGCAGCCTGTATGGAATAGTTATTTAGAACATCCTTTTGTAAAGGGGATTGGGGAAGGGACTCTTGAGAAGGAAAAATTCATACATTATATGAAGCAGGACTATGTGTATTTAATAGAGTACTCTAGAGTTTTCGCAATAGGGAGTACCAAAGCCAATGATTTAAAAACAATGACTATTTTTGCAAATTTATTGCATGGAACAATGAATTTTGAAATGGATTTACACCGTGAGTATGCAGCGAAATTTGGGATTTCCAACGAAGAATTAGAAAATACAGAGCCATCTGCTACAATGACAGCGTATACAAGCTATATGCTTAGCCAAGCACAGTTAGGCGGAGTAGAGAATACGATTGCAGCAGTATTAGCATGTGCATGGAGTTACAATTGGATTGGTAAAAAATTAGCTGAATGGCCAAATTCTTTAGAGCATGAACTCTATGGAAACTGGGTTAAAATGTATTCTTCTGACGGGTTTACTAAAATTGCTGAAGATTGCATCGATTTAATCAATGAGATTGCACAAGGAAAGCCAGAAGATGAACTGAATAAACTAGAAGAAATATTTGTGAAAACAAGTTACTTTGAATATATGTTCTGGGATATGGCTGAAAACATTTCAATGTGGCCAGTAAAAGAATTAGCAAAAATTTAATATTGATTTGGTGTAAATAATAATCGAATGGACAGGAAAAGAATAATTAAATAGAATCTGACCACTAGAGAGGGTGTATTACTACTTACAAACTAGTACATCCTAGTAGAAAGAAGCGGTTCATGAAAATAAATTGATAGATTTCAGACCACTTCTTTTCGCAAGTGGTTTCTCTATTACAAAAAAGGCGGGAATGTTGTGACAAATAATATCGAGAGATTGATGCTTCAAGTAGAAAATCGCAAACAAGAATTGATTGATTTGGTTACTACACTTATAAAGTTTGAAACACCCGCACCACCTGCAAGAAATACAAAAAATATTCAACAATTTATCGCAAATTATTTAAAAAATCTTAATTTTGAAATTGATATATGGGATGTGTATCCAGATGACCCCAATGTCGTTGGGGTGAAAAAAGGAACGGAACCTGAATTATATAGCAGTTTAATTATTAATGGGCATGTTGATGTAGCTGAAATACGAGATGACGAACAATGGTTAACGAATCCTTTTGATCCAATAGTAACTGAAGAGGCTATTATAGGTAGGGGCGTAGCTGATATGAAAGGAGGAATTGCAGGGGCCCTATTTGCATTAAAACTTTTACATGAGGCAAAATTTGAGGTGAAGGGCGATCTCATTTTCCAATCTGTCATCGGAGAAGAAGTCGGAGAGGCTGGTACACTTCAATGTTGTGAGCGAGGATATAAAGCCGACTTTGCGCTTGTTGTTGATACGAGTGATTTACATATACAAGGTCAAGGCGGGGTAATCACGGGTTGGATTACGATAAAAAGTGCTAAAACATTTCATGATGCTATGAGACGAAATATGATTCACGCAGGTGGCGGACTATTGCAAGCAAGTGCCATTGAAAAAATGATGAAAATAATAGAAGGATTGCAAGATTTAGAGCGCCATTGGGCGGTTACTAAGCAATATGAAGGATTTCCACCTGGTACAAATACAATCAACCCTGCTGTTATTGAAGGTGGAAGACAGCCCGCTTTTATAGCTGACGAATGTAAACTATGGATTACTGTTCACTACTACCCTAATGAAACTTATGAAGAGGTATCTAGAGAGATTGAGGAACATATACTTTCTGTTGCAAAGTCGGATCCATGGCTAAGGCACTATCCGCCGACATTCGTGTGGGGAGGAAGTTCGATGATTGAAGACAAAGGCGAAATTTTCCCTTCACTAGAAGTTGATCCGAATCATCCAGCTGTTCAATTATTGTCCTCCTCTCACCAAATGAACCATGGAAAAGAAGCTACGATTGATGTATCTCCTTCCGTTACTGATGGTGGATGGTTTGGCGACGCAGGTATCCCAGCTGCCATTTATGGACCAGGCGATTTTCAAAATGCTCATGCAGTAAATGAATCTTGCTCCATCGATCAACTTATTGCTTTTACGAAAACGATGATTCATTTTGTTTACGAATGGACAAACACCAAGAAAAAGTGACAGAAATGGAGGTTTATCTTGGTATCAACATAAGTTAAAGGGGAACGCGGAAATCAATTGAACAAGAAGGATGAAAGACTTTATGAGTATGGATAAAAAGCATGATTATGTACTGCAGTTTAAAGATGTATCATTTTATTATGATCACCCACACTATATTTTAAATAAGTTAAATTTTCAAGTAAATAAAGGTGAGTTTGTCAGTATTGTTGGGGCAAGTGGAACAGGCAAATCAACAATATTTAGACTACTTGTGGGACTGGAACAACCAACAGAAGGCTCTATTTTTCTAAATGGTTATGAAGAAACGAATCGTCTAGGTAAAGTAGGCTATATGCCACAAAAAGATTTACTTATTCCTTGGCGAAAGATAGCGGAAAATGTTGCTTTACCACTCGAAGGAAAAAATAAGAAATACGATAAACAATTAGTTTTAAATAGATTAAAAGATTTCGGATTAGAGCATGTTTACAATAAATATCCCCATGAACTATCAGGAGGGATGAGACAGCGTGCGTCATTTTTACGTGCTATATTAACTGGTTCAGATTTACTTCTATTGGATGAACCCTTCTCAGCCCTTGATGCGATGACAAAGCTGTATATGCAGGAGTGGCTGTTAGAACAATGGAATCAAACTAAATCATCGATTGTTTTTATTACGCATGATATTTCAGAGGCATTATTTTTATCGGACAAGGTTTTTGTCATTAGTGAAACACCGATTCATACGATTGAAGAAATCAATGTTCCATTAAAGAGGCCGAGAAGCAGACAACAATTAGATGCGCCTTCATTGATTAATTTGAAAAATGAACTAATCGATTATTTTAAAATGAAGGTGACATAATGAAAAGATATATGTATTCTGCCATATTACTTTCCACAACACTTGTGATTTGGGAGATTGTTGCAAGACTTGTTCATGTTTCATTTATTCTCCCATCACCCTCCCAGGTTATTATCAAATTGTGGGAGTTGAAAGACGTATTATTGCAATCCCATCTTCCAGCTACATTTGCAGTTATTAGCATAGGCTTGTCTATCTCTCTTGTGTTGGGGGTTGCAATAGCTATAGCCATGCATTATTCAAAGGTTTTAGAGCAATCTCTCTATCCTTTACTGATTACTTCTCAAACGATTCCAATTATCGCGTTAGCACCTATTTTTGTTCTATGGTTTGGTTATACAATTTGGAGCAAGGTTGTTGTGACGATTTTGATAACCTTCTTTCCGATTACGATAGGCATGTTTGATGGTTTACGTTCTACAGAGAAGGACTTAAAAGAATTGCTTCAAACATTTGGGTTAACAAAAAGTCAAATTTTTTTTAAGTTAGAAGTCCCCTCTGCCTTACCATCGTTTTTTTCAGGATTAAAAGTTGCGGTACCGATGAGTGTTATTGGAGCAGCAATTGGGGAGTGGTTAGGAGCACAATCAGGATTAGGGTATTTTAGTAGAAGAATGATGACTCAATTTGATGGAGCAGGTGTTTTTGCACCAATTGTTATTTTATCGTTCATCGGTATTGCATTATTTATTGTTGTTTTAATTATAGAAAAATCTTTTTTGAAATGGAGAAAAAATTAATGATGAAAAAACGGTTAAGTATCGTTATAAGTATGATGCTTGTATTTATCCTCGCAGCTTGTCAGAGTGAAGCCAGCAATGAGAAAGAACAAAATAAAAATCATAAAATTACAATGATGTTAGACTGGTATCCAAATGCGGTACATAGTTATTTATACGTTGCAAAAGAAAAAGGATATTTTGAAGAAGAAGGGTTAGATGTCGAATTTCAATTTCCGGCAAACCCAACAGACCCACTATCTCTTGCAGCAGCTGGTAAAGTAACGATGGGAATGTATTATCAACCGGATGTCATTCAAGCAGTAGCAAATGAAGGGATACCTGTAAAAGCAGTAGCAGCAGTCGTTCGTTCACCATTAAATCATGTTGTATTTCGTGCAAATCAACCGATTGAAAATCCACTAGAATTAGAAGGAAAAAAAGTTGGTTATCCAGGAATTCCATTGAATGAAACAATTATCAAAACCATTGTAGAAAACAGTGGAGGAAGCTATGAAAACGTAGACATGGTTAACGTTGAATTCGAACTAGGTTCATCATTAATATCCAAAAAGGTTGATGCCGTTGTTGGGGCATACGTAAACCATGAAGTACCGCAATTGAAAAGCGAAGGTCATGATGTTGGATACATGAATCCAGTAGATTATGGAGTGCCAAGCTATTATGAATTAGTCGCCGTTACGAGTGAAAAAACATGGGAAAAAGAACAAAAAGAAATTGAAGCGTTTTGGCGTGCAGCTAGAAAAGGCTTCGATTTTATGGAAAAGAACAGTGAAGAAGCATTACAAATTCTCCTCGACCAACAGGATGAAGCGAATTTCCCTTTAAATAAAGAAGTTGAAACGGAAAGCATTAATATTTTATTACCTAAAATGAAGAGTGAATCTGGGTTCGCAACTCAAGAAAAATCGTCTTGGGAAGAAACAGCCAAATGGTTAAAAGACTATGGATTAATTGAAGAAGTGCCAAATATGGATGAGTTAATTGTTAATATTTTACCTTAATTCACCAATTGGCAATCTGCAGTTTTCTTTGAGGATGTGACAGCCAATTATTTATTTTGATTGGGCAAATTCCTTTTTTGTACCGAAAGCAACGTGACAGGCATAGAATACTTCCATCTCTATAATTGACAAATTGAATGCTTCTTTTTCGATTTATTCAGTGGGTGTACAAACACTGTGAGTTCAATTTTCAAAAAGTAAGCTGTAAAGCTCGGTGTTTCTCTTGTTTTCAAATAACCCTCTGGCGAATTCTTTGAAAAAGCACACCCAACAGCGTCCAAAAAGCCGTCTATGCACGGCTTTTTTGGCATCCCTCATTTAACTCTTCCAATAATATAGTAATACTAAAAATTCACTTCCCTATCATTATCACCTATACTAAAAGAAGAAATGGATTGCTGAAAGAGGTGTTTGTATGGAACAACCATGCATTTTAATTATAGATGATGAGGCTGATTTACGAAGTTTACTAACAACTACCTTACAAAAGGAAGGCTTTTCAAATATTATTACTGCAAGCTCTGTCACAGAAGGCTGGAATATGTTTGAGCAGCATTCACCGAGTATTGCATTAGTCGATATTATGCTCCCTGATGGAGAAGGCTATGATTTATGTAAAAAAATGCGTGAGGTATCGCATATACCTATTTTATTTTTATCTGCGAAATCAGATGAAATTGATAAACTTCTCGGACTTGCAATTGGCGGAGATGATTATATTACAAAGCCATTTAGCCCAAAGGAAGTTGCATATCGCGTCAAGGCACAGTTGCGTCGCGCAGGCTACCAGACACAAGCTGAAGCACCAACAACTAGTGTCGGTCCTTTCACCATTAATACGGATGAAACTGAAGTATACAAGGCTGGAACTGTACTTGATTTAACGGCTAAGGAAGTTGGCTTAATGGCTTGCTTTTTACGCAATCCAAATCGTATTTTGAGTAAGGAAACATTATTTGAGCAAGTATGGGGGGAAGAATTTTTTGGAGCAGACAATACATTAATGGTGCATATTCGTCGCCTGCGAGAAAAAATTGAGGACAACCCATCTAGCCCAATCTATATTACGACTGTTAAAGGTTTAGGCTATCGCTTTAAGGCGAAATAAGGAGAAGCGTTTATGAGATGGAAAATAACAGGTCGCTTTTTAACTGCCATCATATGTACAGTATTTTGCGTTATTTTAATAAACGGTATGATTTCAATTGTGGCATTTTTTATTTACAATAATGCAAGCGAGGAAATCCATCCTTCACCAACAGATTTTACACGTACACTCGCACGTTACATTTCGGAAGTCGATGGCACACCTCAAATTTCAGACGAAGGGGTTGCTGCACTACAACAGCGCAATGCGTGGCTGCAATTTTTAGATGATAATGGTCATGTGATTGCTGAAGTATTAGCACCGCCTACAGCGCCTCAGCATTACACACCTGTTGAGTTAATACATGCTTATAAATATCGCGACGAAAATAATACGTCTATATTTGTCACAGAGCATGATGGCATTATGTATTTAGTTGGTATTGAAGATAGCAGTTTGACGAAAATTGTTTTCACCTCAAATACAAGCTCCATCTCCCAATTTGTAGCACAGGTTGCTCTTATTATTATTATCATCGACCTTGTTATTGCTGCAATTATTGGCTTTATCTTCAGTTCATTTCTGACAAAGCCGATTTATGGCATGATTGAGCGCATTCGAAAGTTGAAAAGCCGCAATTTTTCTGTTGCCAATATGCAAAACCAAGGCATTTATCATTCGGTTTTTCAAAATTTAGATGATGTCGCCGAGAGTCTGAAGCTACAAGAGGAGGAGCGCCATAAACTGGAGCTGATGCGCAATGAATGGATTAGCAATGTTTCGCATGATA
This sequence comes from Metasolibacillus sp. FSL K6-0083, assembly GCF_038630865.1. Classification (NCBI taxonomy): domain Bacteria; kingdom Bacillati; phylum Bacillota; class Bacilli; order Caryophanales; family Caryophanaceae; genus Metasolibacillus; species Metasolibacillus sp. FSL K6-0083. The sequence continues at coordinate 2,288,175 of NZ_CP152046.1, forward strand.
TGAAAACACCGCTTGCCTCAATCCAAGGCTACGCCGAACTACTGCAAGACGATATTTCACCAAAGGAAAAAGCAGATTACGCAGAAATTATTGAAAAAAAATCAGTTTATATGCGTGAACTACTAGATGACTTCACATTAACAATGCGGCTTCGCCAGCAGCAAATGCCATTGCAGCTTGTGGAAACAAATATCGTTTCCTTTGTACGCGAGCTTGTTATCGATGTCTTGAATGATCCATCGTTTAGCGAGCATAATATTTCATTTGAAGCACAAACCGAGCGACTTATGAAAAGCATCGATAGCCATTTGATGAAACGTGCATTGTTAAACTTTATTTATAATGCCCTCGTGCATAATGATGCACAAGTAGCGTTAGAAATTTCTGTCGAGGAACCAGCTACCATCATTATTCGCGACCAAGGCAAAGGAATTGCAGAGGCGGATTTACCACAAATATTCGAGCGCTATTATCGTGGTACAAATACGGAAAATATTAAAGGCACTGGGCTAGGTATGGCAATTGCCCGCGACATTATCCAAGTTCATGGTGGAGAGGTCATTGTAACAAGTAAGATTGATGTTGGCACAACTGTGGTTGTGAGGCTGTAGTGAATGGGGCGAAAAGCAATTTTCTGCCCCATTCCCCGTCTGCTATTTTTCATCCCCAAAACAATTACCTAAATAAATCACACCTCCGCATAATTGCATCCAAATTTTTTCGAGCTTGCTCGAAAACTCCTCTTCAAAATATGTGACATCCGCAGGTGACTTGTGCCAACACGATGTTGATTACTCAGTCGTTACCACCAGATACAATGACCCTAGACTGAATTCCTCATTATCGGCGAGTGTTTGGACACTCACTGAAATGAGCCTACCTAATCAAGACATTCATCTCACCATCTGTAGAGGTTGAAGACTTCTACTGAAAAATGTCAAAATTTCTCCTTCACTTTCTCAGGTAGCTCATCATACGATATTTCATCATAAGATGTCACCTCTTTACCGCTCTTCACATAAAGCTTTAAATAAGCATCATGCCGTAAATTTTTGTTTGCTGAAAACTCCACCTCAACAACCCCGCCATTTTCCTTATAGGCAGCCTGCTTATACCAATATGTCGCCATCACTTCGCCACTTGCTGTTGTAAACTTCTCAACCTCTCCATCTCCAGTAATTTGCACATATACAGCCTCTTTCCCTAAACGATTAAAATCAACCGTCGCAATTACAACAAGACCTGCAATCACAACGATAATCAACGATGCTAATGCAATAAATACTTTTTTCATTTTATTTGCCTCCACTGTAAATTGTGTGAAAATTGTTTGTGTGCCTGGCACCCAATCACTGCGTAAATCCCCACATAAACACCCATCCATATAATGACTGGCACAATGATATTTGCGCCCATTAATCCTGAAAATGCACTCAAAGCGAAAGCGCTATGCAAAATCCCCATTACTAATGGTGCTGCAAAGATAAAGCCGATTTGCATGCGGATGGTTTTGCTCATCTCTTTATGACCGACACCAATTTTATGCAAGATTTCATATTTACCGCGGTCTTCCTCTGCTTCCGTCATTATTTTAAAGTAAATAATACTGCCTGTTGCAACTAAAAATACAAGACCTAAAAAACTACCAACAAATAATAATGAGCCTAAACTTTCCATTGACGCTTTATAGCTAGCTGGGAAGCTTGATAAATAGCTATCGCCTAATTGTTGCTGTAGGTCATTAGAAGTTACTACTTGTTTTTTTTCGTCGCTCATACCGATTAATTGGTAGGCGCTGTCATTAACTTCTAATGCTTGATAATCCCTTGCAGATACCACAATTACCTGTGCAACTATGTCGGCATTCAAAATACTTTCTGTTCGGAAGCTCTTGACCTTTACCGCTACTTTCCCGATAGTTAATTGTTGTCCAGTAAAATTTGTTGAAAAGCGTTCATCATAATATGGGTCTAGCATAATGGCTTCCCCGTTGTGAACAGTTAATTGTTCGCGCTTTTGCAGCTTCGCTAGCTTGTTGTACGTATCATTATCGATAAATGTATAGCGATAGGTAACTCCTGCAACGTCTAGCTCTGACTGCTTGGCATTAATCGTTTCATCGTAAACAACATCCTGTGAAGAAATACGAGCCGCCTCCCCCTCCCACATAAACGTGTTCGGTAAATAATGCTGCGTCTGCTCGCCCGTATTGTAATACAGTCCATATACTGCACCGCCAGCCGTAATCGTCGTAGCACTTAATACAGCGATTGTTGTCAAGGTTTTCGCGTTACCTCGAATACGATACAAAAGCTGCGAAACACTTAATAAATTTAGCCCGCGCCATGCCCAGCGCTCATTATTTTTTAACTTTGTGAGGACGAAGACGAGGACGCTATGAAATAATAAATACGTTCCTGCAACCGTTGCTATAATAATAACAATCGGTGTTGCTATACCGAGCATTGCCCACATTTTCGATGTCATTAAATCCTGCAATGCTAACCAGTAACCGAATATTAGCAAGGTAATTCCCGCAATCGTTGCCAACCATTTTGCCCGCGGTAAGCTTTCACCTTTTTTATCAGCATAAAATAATTCAATTAATTTAAACTGATAAATTACGCGATAGCCTTGTAATGATGTAAATAAGAAAACAATCATAAAAACAACTGTCGTATTAAGCACCGCTTCACTTGATAGTGTGAAGCTCGCTACTGCATCCAGCCCCATCAAACGAACTAATATCGTTAATAAACCTTTGGATAATAGAAAGCCAAGCATAATTCCAATCGCTAGTGATAATATGCCAAGCACGATATTTTCAAAAAATAATAGGAAACCGATTTGCTTTTTGCGCACACCTAGCAGCGAATACAGCCCTACTTCTTTTTTGCGCTTTTTTATAAAAAAGGAATTGGCATAAATAATGAACATCGCCACAAAAATTAATAAAACGACAGAGGACGCACTCATAATACCTTGCACCTTCAAAGACGAATCTGCTAAAGCACTAATATCATCGCTATATTTCAATGTAACAAATGTAAAATAAATGACAATACTGAACAATACAGAGCCAAAATACAATGCATAACTTCTCATATTGCGGCGCATATTTTTCAATGCTAAATCAAATAACGTCATTTACGTCACCGCCAATCACTGTAAGCTCCTGTAAAATTGTTTGGAAAAATTGCTTACGCGTTGCTTGACCACGAAAAATTTCCTTCGATAGCTGACCGTCCTGTATAAAAAGAATGCGCTGACAGAAGCTAGCTGCATAAGCATCATGCGTCACCATTAAAATTGTTGACTGCTGCTTCGCATTCAAATCACTAAGACTTTCCAGTAAATCCGTTGCTGATTTGGAATCTAAGGCCCCTGTTGGCTCATCCGCAAACAATAGCTTTGGCTCTGTTACGAGTGCACGTGCTGAGGCTGTACGCTGCTTTTGTCCACCTGAAATTTGATACGGATACTTAGTAAGCAGTCCCTCGATGCCGAACAATTTCGCAATTTTTTCTACGCGTTCATTTATTTCTGACGCAGGTCTTTTTGCGATTGCTAAAGGTAATACAATATTTTCACGCACTGTTAACGAATCAAGTAAGTTGTAATCCTGAAAAATAAAGCCTAAATGGTCTCGTCTAAAGTCTGCAAGCTGCTCATCCTTCATATCGGCAATATTCGTCTCATCAATGACAATTTTACCCGTCGTCGCGCTATCAATTGTTGCAATAACATTTAGTAAAGTCGATTTCCCTGCACCAGACGGTCCCATCACACCAACAAACTCTCCTTTATGCACTTTGAAGCTTACACCATTTAATGCTTTATATAGATTAGCACCCTTGCCATATGCCTTTGTTATATTTTCAACTTGTAAAACAGGTTTCATCCTTCGCACCTCCATCTTGATACTTCTACTTTAGCAGGCGCTCCTTACGGTAAAATTGTGCGAAGCTTACAGCAACCTTAATTTTGTAATAATGCTACAATAACATTACATTTCATTTAAGGTTTGATGAAAAACCACCATTCTGCATAAAAATGCGCTATGCTATAACTGTTCCAATCACCTGCATTTGTATTTATATTCCGCAAAATAGCATCGCCTCGCTATTTTAAATACAATTGCAGTCAACCATTTGGACATGAGAAAACACCCTCAATTCTCTTAATTTAGTAGGAATCCTGCTAATTAAAAAGACCAGCCTCCCGCGAATTTCAAAGGTTTTTTCGAGTAAATCCGAAAAAATCCAAAGTTTATTACGCTAAGGCAAAATTGAAAAATCAAAAAAGGATTGCCTCCTGCGCGAGGGCAATCCTTTTTTCATTAAATTGTGTGAGAATTGTTTGTGTGCCTGGCACCGTATGTTTTGAAGCGTTCCAGCATATACTCCATCTCATCATCATCTAAAACAACCGGCTTTCCTATTCCTCTAGCACGAATATATACTTCAGCACAAAGCTCAATCTCCTCGGCAATATTAAATGCTTCTTCAATCGTTTCTCCCGCTGCGAGTAGTCCATGATTTGCTAATAAAACGGCTTTAGAATCTCCCATCGCAGTTAATGCATTGTCAGCAAGCTCCTGTGTACCAAAGCTTGCATATTGGGCACATGACACCTTTTTTCCCGCAACAGCAACTAAATAAGATACGGCTGGTAAATCTTCACGTAAACAAGAGAGTGTTTTGGCGAATACAGAATGCGTATGAACGACTGCCTGCATTTCTGGCTTTTGTTTGTACACAGCTGTGTGCATAGCCCACTCGCTCGAAGGTTTATAATTACCTTCTATTTTATTCCCATCTAAATCAATCAGCACAACGTCCTCTGGCTCCATAGAATCATATGGTACGCCACTTGGGCTAATCACTACACAGTTTTCAGAAGGAACATAAATACTTATATTGCCACCAGTGCCTTTTGTCAGTCCACTTTTCAAAAGTAATTGACAGTATTGGACAATTTTTCTTCGTTCATCAAGTAGTCTCAAATGAACAACCCCTTATTCATCATTTTTTACAAGTCGAAAATCGGTATGATTCTTTTTAAATTCATCAATTACTTCTTTTTGCTCTGCTGTAAAACAATCACAATCACTAGCGATAATCGTATTAATTTCATCTGAAGGTATAACTTGAAACAGTTTTTTGACACCAATCTTGCTATGGTCAACGAGGGCAATAATTTGATTTGATTTATGAATCATCGCCTGCTTCGCTTCGCCCTCATCAATCGTAGAATCTGTCAAACCCTCCTGCAATGTTAATCCGCGAGCTGATACAAACATTTTATCTATATTAATAGATTCCATATACTTCTTTAAAGATGTCCCCATCGTCGAGATGGAATTTGGGCGCACATATCCCCCCAGTAAAATCGTTGTTATTTCACTACTAATCAAATCTAATGTTATTGTAATATTATTTGTAACAACTGTGATATTCTTAAAATCCTTAACTAATTTTGCTACCTCAGCAGCAGATGTACTCGCATCAAAGCCAATTACATCGCCGTCTTCAATTAGTTTAACTGCTTCTCGTGCTATAACTTGCTTAGATAAAAGGTTTTCAGATGCACGCAAATTTAAGTTATCCTCTACAAATGATTTTTGAATGGGCTTTGCTCCCCCTAAAACGCGAATCAATAACCCTTCATTCTCCATCTTTTCTAGATCTCTTCTTATTGTCATCTCAGAAACATTAAAGCGGTTGCTCAAATCTGATATTTCAACGTAGTTTTTTTGATTCACTAATTTACTAATCTCATTTCGTCGATGTTGTAATGAATTTACCATGCGTGTCATCCTATTCTTTACTAATATTAGTTAAAAACCGCCCTTAATTTCTCCTCATTTGGGCTATGAATAATTCCTTTCTCTGTAACAATTGCTGTAATTAAATGAGCAGGCGTCACATCAAAAGCAGGGTTATAAACTTTTACTTCTGGTGGTGCAATATATTGCCCTGTCGGCTTTAGCACCTCATCCTTATTTCGCTCTTCGATTGGAATCTCTGCACCAGTTGCACAATTTAAGTCAATCGTAGGTGTAGGTGTAGCGACATAAAATGGTATACCATAATGCTTTGCCAAAATTGCTACCCCCAGTGTACCTATTTTATTAGCTACATCGCCGTTTGCCGCAACACGATCGCAGCCAACAATAACAGCCTGCACTTTATTTTGCGCCATTACTGTTGCAGCCATATTATCCGTAATTAATGTTACATCAACTCCAGCGTGGTAAAGCTCAAAAGAAGTGAGCATAGCTCCTTGAAATCGAGGCCGTGTTTCATCTGCAAAAACTTTTAAGCTCATTCCTTTTTCTTTTGCTAAATAAAACGGTGATGTTGCAGTGCCATATTTTGTTGTTGCTAATGCACCAGCGTTACAATGTGTTAAAACACCTTGACCATCGTTTAATAAAGTTAATAAATGCTCTCCAATATTTCGGTTAATATTAACATCCTCCATATGAACAGCTATCGCTTCCTCAAGCATACACTCTTTAAACTCGTCCAAATCACTTCCTAAAAACAGCTCTGCTACCTTCCCCATACGCTCAAGCGCCCAAAACAAATTAACAGCAGTCGGTCTAGATGTTGCTAAGTAATCAAGCTGTTCCTTTAACACTATCTTTGCTTCCTCCACTGAGCCTTTTAAATGCTGAATAGCAATATAAGCCCCATAAGCAGCCGTTACACCGATGGCTGGTGCACCGCGTACAATCATGGAATGGATAGCGTTCCAAACATCTTCAGCAGTAGTAATCTCTACATAGCTGACATCGTTAGGCAATGCTGTTTGGTCTAGAAGTATTAATTTATCATCTTTCCATTCTATTGTCTTAAGTTCCATTATATCAACACCTCACCTTTATATTTAAGTAGCAACTGAAGATATTTAGAAATGCTAGAAATAGCATCATTTTTTATACATTCCTTCGCAATGGATAAACCTCTTCGTTCAGCTAAAATACGTGCTTCTTTATCTTCAATTGTTGTAATATCTGCTACTTTTGCTAAGCCAATGATTCGACGATTTATTTCTAGTCCTGCAATGGCAAATGTATCCCGTAAAATAGAGGATAAAAACCCCTCTACAACTTCCTCATAAATGGCGAACTGTTCTATCGACTCTTGTAATATCGCCCTTGCTTTTAACTCGAATTTTTCCATTGTCTCTACTAATACATTCTCTACCCAATTTCCGTAATCTACTTCGTTAAAGGCAAGTGCTCTCAGCCAAGAAAATGTTAAATTTGCTACTAAGTTCCCAACATCGTAGCCAATAGGACCATAGAAGGCAAACTCCGGGTCAATAACTTTTAAAGTCTTTTGATTAATAAATATAGAGCCCGTATGTAAATCACCATGAAGTAAAGCCTGACCCTGTGTTAAAAATTGTTGCTTTAGCTTCGCAACTTTCAGATGCATTTCTTTATCGTTATATACAAAGTCTTGAATGAATTCCTCATTACCCTCTGTTAGCATATTTTGCTTTTTAAAATCAATATATGGCTCTGTATAAACGAGATGCTCCGTAATCTCACAAAGCTCAGGATTAATAAATTGCTTTTGTAGCTGCTTTTTCTTTACAGGATTCATTAAAAAATCCGTTGTACGAATTAAGTTTTCAGCCATAAACGTCGAAATATTTTCCGAGAAATGATTGAATGTATGAAATGCCATCAAATCCTTTCTCATAATTTCAAAATCCTTTAAATCTTCCATTACACAGCAGCTCATCGTTTGGTCAAACAACAAAACTTTAGGCACTAAATCTGGTGTGTATTCAGCTTCTAGCATTAATGCCTCTGTTTCAATACGATTTCGGTCTGTCGAAAGTACAAAGCTTTCAGATATCCTCGCTTGAGGTCCTGCCTGTTTGACAATAACTGAGGCCCCCGCTTCATTCGTTACTCTAAATACATAATTTAAATTACCGTCTCCAATTTCCCTGCATTGTAGTTCCCCTGAAAAGTCTTTAATCTTTGCTTGAACATATTTTTTTACATCTTCATCGCTCATTAAAAAATACGCTGAATACATCACAGCCACCCCTTATTTTTTTCTACTGTAATATGTGGATGCTAAAGCCAAAGCTAATACAAGCCCTTTTATAATATTTAATGAATAATATGGCACCGACAACATCACTAACCCATTTTCCAAAATACCAACAAGCGCAGCGCCAAATAAGGTACCGATAGCATTCGGCTTGCCATGTCCTGCAAAGGATTGACCAATAAAAGCGGCTGCAACTGCTGGCATTAAATAACCTGCTCCCGCGTTAATTTGAGAGGAGCCTATTTGTGATGCTAATAATAGACCACCTATACCCGCTAATAGTGCTGAAAAAATATAAGCCATCATCTTATAACGATTGACAGGAATGCCCGACAATTTTGCTGCCTCTTCATTCCCACCGACAGCATATAAAAAGCGTCCATGCTTCGTATATGTTAAAAACAAATGCACAACAATCACAACACATAGCATAATGAGGATAATCCATGGCGTTTTACTCAATGTTAGGAAAAAGGAAGAAATACTCCCCTCTGTTGGTGTACCGTCTAATCGAGGCATCCCTACAGAAATTGAACCGCCGCCAGTATAAGTCATTGCAACCCCTTCAACAATAAACATCGTTGCTAACGTCGCGAATAAATCAGGAATCTTTATTTTCACAATTAAAAAAGCATTGAATAATGCAACACATAAAACAGCTAACAATGCCACTAAAATAGAAACGCCTGTTGGCATACTAAACCATACAAACATCGAAACGACTACTGAGCTTGCTAATGTCGCAGTAGAGCCGATAGATAAGTCGAAACCATTAACAGAAAGCGATATCGTTAATCCGATTGCGATAATCGTAACGATTGAAATACTTCTTAATATGTTCAGGATATTAGCCGTCTGCATAAACGTTGGAATCGATATAGTAAAAATGATGATTAATAATATAACCGCAATTACAATTGCCCAATCTTTCATAAATTTTATAGATTGGAGATTTTTAAGCCCCTGCATAACTATCACCCCCGGTTGCATAGTACATTATTTCATCCTCGGATGTTTCACTCGTAATAAGCTCCTTAACTATCTTGCCATCATACATAACGTAAATACGGTCTGTGATTAATAACGCCTCATTTAGTTCACTTGTGGCGTAAATTATCCCTTTCCCTGCAATCGCTAGCTCATCAATTAGATTAAAAATGTCGCCTTTTGCACCGACATCTACACCTTTCGTAGGCTCATCAAACATTAATACCTCTGCATCTGTCATAAGCCATTTGCCAATCGCAATTTTCTGCTGATTTCCCCCAGATAAATTAGCTACTTTTTGATATTCATTCGGTGTTTTAGCACCAATTTTTTTAATCATTTCTCTAGCGGCACTTAGTTCTTTTTGGCGGTTTATAAATTTGGCAAAGCCTGCGAAAAATTCTAAGTTCGCCATTGATAAATTTTTATAAATTGGCTCTTCTACAAAAATCCCTTCTTTTCTTCTTTCTTCAGGAATTAGACCAAATTTATTTTTTACGGCATGATAAGGTGATATATTCTTGACCAGTTTCCCAGCCAACTCAATCGTTCCATACTTTAAATGTGACATACCAAATATTGCCTTACAAAGCTCCGTTTTCCCTGCACCAACAAGCCCTGCTATCCCAACTATTTCATGTTTATCAACAGTAAATGTGACATCATTAACTAGACCTGAATCGTCTACTAAGTTCGTTATCTTTAAAATTGCATCCCCTTTATTTTTCAATTGCTTATGATGTACTAAATCGAAGGACTTACCTAGCATATATTCAATAACCTTCGCAGGACTGATTTCAGCAATTTGGCTTTCGTTAACAATTTCTCCATCCTTCATAATTGTGATTTTTTCACAAATACTGAAAAGCTCAGGAATTCGATGTGAAATAAACACAATGCCTAAATGATGATTTTTCACTAAATCACGTACAATGGAAAATAATTTATCTGTCTCTGCCTGACTTAATGGGGCAGTTGGCTCATCTAATATTAAAAACTTTCTTTCATGGATAAGCGCTCTTGCAATAAGTATCATTTGCTTCTCAGCTAATGAAATATCCTGTACCTTTTTATCAATATCCATGCTGATGCCCATACGCTTTAATACGTCTTTCGCTTGCGATTTGATTGCTTGCCATTTTATTAGCGATTTTTTACTAAAGACGAGATTATCGAGCATAATATTTTCTGCCACTGTTAAATACGGGATTAACGCCGTGTCTACTTCTTGATAAACAATATCTATGCCTAGCTCCTTTGATTTTTTTGTATCTTCAATTGACACATTGTGATTATTAATAAAAATTTCGCCTGTATAATGTGGGTATGCACCAGATAATATTTTCATTAGCGTTGATTTGCCTGCACCATTAGCTCCTATGACTGCATGGATTGTACCCGACTCTAGCTTGAAATTAACGTTGTTTAGCGCCTTAACTCCAGGAAATTCGATTGAAATTCCTTTCATTTCTACAATAGTCGTACTTTCCATTTGTACCCTCCTTTCTCATTTAAAGAAAGAACGCCTTATTAGTGTAAAGGCGTTTTAATTTATAATTTTCACGCTAAAAAATGTGCCGCGAGCTACTAATTAGCTATTAATTAAGCTATTTAGAGTAGTGTTCACGCAATTTCTCCATCCAATCTTCCTCAAAATCAGACGATTCGCCCCAACCATTAATAATGTCCGCTAAATTGAACATCGTAGTGTCATCCTTTAACTCACTTTGTTTAATTAAATTTGCGGATAAATTATATTCCTCCGGTGTATCTTCGCCAGCTAGCTTTTTCGCCATAATTCTCATATTCATTTTACCGATTAGTGCAGGGTCTACTGCTGCTGTAGAAATCCATTGACTACCATCTTCCTTCATCAAATTAATATCCTGGTTCGATACATCAATGGAAATTAATTTGATGTCGCTACGTTTATTATCAACTAATGATTTGTATGCTCCTTTTGCTAATTCGTCCCATGACCCCCAGACGGCATCCACTGTTCCCGGTGGATATTTTGCTAAAATGGCATTCACTTTAGCGGCAATATCTCCTTGTACATCTTGGAAATTTGTTGGTCCAATTGTTTCGAGCGTTACAATTTCATTTTTATCTTCAAATTCTTTATAAACTTCTTGACGACGATCTAAAGGTGATAGACCGCCAAACCATAGTTTAATTACTTTTACAGGCTCTTCTTTTAATTCAGCAATTTCTTGTAATGACAATCGAGCTAATTCATAATCATCTTGAAAAGTTGCTGTTACTCCTTCATGACCTTTGCCATCTTTTAACGCAACCGTATCAAATAGTGTTACTTTTATCCCTTTCTCCACGGCTGGTTTTATCATGTCGTAAGAATAGTCCTCTTTACCATGCGAAATAATAATTCCGTCATAGTCTTGCATTGTAATTTGCGACACTAACTCTTGGAATTTCGCATCATTATTTTCAACAATATGCGTATCTACTTTAAAACCTAAAGCTTCGCCCTCTTTACGAGCCCCATCTAAAAACTGCTTCGTATGATCATCAGACGCTAAGTTTCTTAATACCGCAATTTTCACACCCTGCACCCCTTCAGGCACACCCTCAATCACTGCATCTCCTTTGGATGATTTACCATCATCGCTACCACATGCAACTAACAATATTCCCGTTAATAACATCATCATAAAAAATGTAAACCTTTTCATTAAAATCCCCCTTAGTCTTATAAAATCCCTTTTGTAAGCTTTAAAGCTTATAGCAATAATATTATCTGAATATTCAAAAGTCAATCATAAAATGTTATTTTTTTTCTTAATAACGTTAATTTTTTTCATATAAATTATTTTTCATGTTAATTTACACAATATTACACCTATTTTTGTTTACTAATTAACAATTTTAATTTTAGACAATATATTAGCAAAACAAAAAAGCCATCCAGAAAATACAATATTTTCTGAACAGCTTTACTTATAATAATATCTATACATGCTCCTGCAATCCCCCATCGCAAGAGAAGGACGTGACCCAAAGTCACTTTTCAGACGCCCCTCCATTAAATTGTGTGAGAATTGTTTGTGTGCCTGGCACCCTCTTTGCAATTTGAAGCAACGGGTCCCATACACCATTAAATGGTGGGGAGTAGGAAAAATCTATATCCAATAAATCGGGCAAAGTCATACCTGCCGCTAATGCTGTTGCAAAAACATCGATGCGCTTATCTACGCCTGCACCGACTGCCTGCAAGCCTAATAACTTTTGCGTATTTTTTTGCACAACCATGCGTAAATGAATAGGCCGCACATTAGGGTAATAACCAGCGATATGGTTTGCTGTATGGGTATACACATCATATGCTATATCAAGCTTGTCTGCATCGTTTGATGTGATGCCAGTCATGCCGATTGCTAAATCAAAGAACTTTAAAATAGCCGTACCTGCCACACCCCTGAAGCGGCTTACCTTATCAGCCATATTAAGCCCCGCAATGCGCCCTTGCTTATTTGCTGTTGTGCCTAGCGCCACATAATCATAATCACCTTTGATATAATTGAAATGTGCCACACAATCGCCCGCGGCATAAACATTTGGTAATGATGTTTGCATATGTTCATTTACGATAATGGCCCCGTTATCCCAACGCTCCAGCTTAGCAGCAAATTCTGTATTTGGCTTGACACCTGTTGCGACAATGACAAGGTCTGTCGGATAACTTCCCTGCTCTGTCACGACAGCTTCAACTGTCTCAGTCCCTATAAAGCCAGTTACTTGCTCATTCAATAGTACTTCTACATTATACTTTTGTGCCTCAGCAAGCACATGCTCAGCCAACTGCTCATCAATCAATGACATAAGCTGCTTCCCTCGATGAATTAAGCGCACTTGTAAATCGCGCGACCTCAATGCTTCTACTACTTCAAGCGCAATGTAGCCCGCCCCTAGCACAGTAACATGACGGGTATGCTGTAAGCTTTCCAATAATTCATTCATTTGGGGAATTGTTTTCACTGTATGAATATTGGCTAAATGTGTCCCTTCCCAATTAGGCATCGTTGGGCTAGCACCCGTAGCAATTAACAATTTATCATACGGTATAGCAAAAGCTTCATCCCGGTACAGCCCCTTCACAATCTGAGCCTCAAAATCAATTTCCTGCACCTCATGCTGAATACGCGCATCAATACCCCGCTTTCGGAACTCCAATGCCGAGCGTGCAATTAAATTATTTGGTGAAGAAATGCGCCCGTCAATTACATACGGTAGCCCACATTGTCCGTATGAATAAATTTCTCCACGCTCAAGTGTTGTAATTTCTGCATCATCGACATTGCGCAAAATTTCCATCGCCGCACTCATTCCCGCAGCATCCCCACCAACAATAACATACTTCATCGCAATCACTCCCTTTACCCCATCATACATGAATTGCAACTAAATTGTGTCTAAATTGTTTGAGTGCCTGGCACCCGTACTTTTTCCGGTCATCCAGCGCCATAATTTCTCCATTGGTCCCATCTTGAAAAACTTGAAATAAACTACGCTAAATCCAATTTGGATAGCAAAGACCATTGGTGCAATGATCATAATATCCTTCGAATTTACAACTTCCAGACCCATAACCGAGATAATGGCTAAAGCAATAAAGCTTTGTGCGATATAATTCGTTAAAGCCATTCGCCCAACTTTCGCGATAGGCTGACATAGCCTTACAGCAGTTGGATTCGAGAAAATCCAAAATAATAAAATTAAATAGCAATACGTAATCGGCACTGTTCCTAGTGCCATAATTTGCATTAGATTTCCGTTATTCCCTTCAGATGCAAACCAAATCCATAGCATGCTACCCACCGCAAACGGCAACAGCCCAATAAATAAAAGCTTTAACTGCTTCACTTCTTTTACGTTTTGAATCCAGCCTGCCTTTGATACGTAGAAACCAGATAAAAACATTATGAATACAATCATTGAATCATTACTGAAAATGCTTGGCACGGCTGAATCTGTAGTAGGTACAAAAAGCGGTAGTGCTGTTGCAACAATTTGAAGTGTGATTAAACCTATTAACCAACTGCGAATCGTGTTTAAACCCGCTTTATAAAATGGCAGTAATAAAAGGCCTATCACCGCATAAAAAACTAAAATTGAGCCCCAGAAAATAAATATATGCACGATTCCGATTAATAACAATGCAAGTAAACGTCTTACAAAGCGCCATCTCGGTTTATCCCCGCGTGCCTCGGCACGCGATGCAAAAATATAAAACCCTACCCCAAATAAAAACGAGAATATCGAGTAAAATTTCTTTTCTACAAAAACATTGATTAATGAATCAATCGTTTGATTAATGCCTGTAAAATCAGGCATTGGACCACCCTCAACTAATACTTGGTAGCCTGCGATATTAATAAATAAAATGCCAAACAATGCAAAGCCTCGAATAATATCGAGGGCTTGAATTCTTTCTTTCGGTGTCACAGACGATTGCATTTATGAACAGCTCCTTCTTTTGAAATATCCGTCCTAAATGTAACGTGTGTACCTTACGTCTATTTAATGGCAAGCTTACAAAAACCTTAAGTAACGAATAAGCCATCATGCCAGTTCAACTAGACCCTCCCAAGCGCAAATTCTTCAATTGATTCTTTCTAGCAGACCGCTGGACCAAACTGTGTAATCAAAAATGCTGTGGTTGAAATCTTTTTCTTCAATGGCGTAGATAAGCATATCATCCAAGCTGTTATGAAAGAGTTAAGTTAAAATGAAACACGACCTTACACATATGCAAAATATTTATATTGTTTGTGGGAAAATGGATATGCGTAAAGGGATAGACGGTCTAGCAATCTTATTTAGAACTTTTTTGAAATGGATTCTTTTAGTGACTCAATATTTTTATTTTCAAGTACAAATAAGTGTCGCTTTAAGTGTCTATATTTCGACGGTGATGGCTTTTGGATCTACGTCAAGTTTCCGAACACATTCTGCCTAAGTCTTTTCTTGGGCATCATCCTGAATGGATTGTTCCACATCCCAAGTAACCCGTCAAATGCTCTTTTCACTTAGACGAGCTACTTGGAATGTATAGCGAAAAAGATATGGATGTCGCCAAACAAAAATGTTGGGATGGGTATTTCCAACACCCACGTTTTCGCCGTGGCACGACAGATTTTTTCAAAGGCATCAGATGATAAATAGCCGATGCTCCCATGAATTCGCGTGCGATTGTACTAGCCTTCAATGTAGCAGAACAGAGCGATACGAGCGATCTCAAAATTGGCGGAGCGTGTGCGATAAATTTCTTCTTTTTTCAAGGTTGCGTGAAATGATTCAATACACGCATTATCATACGGACAACATTCCGACTATAGGAAGGTGTGATGCCATGTCGCTCTAACTTCTTACAAAAATCTTCACTTGTAAATTGCGTCCCTAAATCGGAATGCAAAATTAAGCCTGGTGCGGGCTGCTACGTTTTCAAGCGCGTCTAAAACAGGGTCCACCGTCATCCAACGACCCAATTTATAACCCACAATCTTTTTCGTGTGTAAATCTTGTACCGACGCCAAATAGCACCAGCCATCTTGAACTGTGTGGATATATGTAATATCCGCCACCCACTTTTCATTGATGGTTTCGGTTGTAAAGTCCTGTTCGAGCACGTTTTCACGTTCTTCCACGTGACCACTAGATGAGGTCGGTTTGTACTTTTTTACAATGTTCGAACGGATGCCTGCGTGTTTCATAATGCGCTGAACGCGATCAATGCTACCTGTATAACCTTCTTGTGTTAAGAGAGCGAAGATTTTCGGTGCCCCGTACCGTCCACCACTATCTGCGTGGATGGCACGAATGCGCACTAAATGCTTCTCGTTGGCGACATGATAGCTGTTAGGCTTCTTATGAAATGATTGATAATACGTACTTTTAGGCAGCTTTAATACGCGACACATCAGTTGAACAGGCTGATGCTCGCTTTCTTTTTCAATGTGATCGATGAGTTCTTGGTCGTCTATTTTTGCGCGAATATGGTCATAGCCTTTTTTAGGATTTCTACCTCTTGCTTCAAGCGTAGATTTTCCTTTTGAATCGCAGTAACTTCAGCTGCCGTTAACTCATTTGTCCCTTCAATCGGAGAATGAAGTTTAATCCATTTATAAATTGTTACCTCTGATACACCATATTCGCTTGATAGTTGATTGACCGAAGTGCCAGAGCGATAAAGGAGGGCACTGAAAAAATCCAAATATTTAACGCATTCACTCCAATAGAACTCCATTCGAGTGAATGAGTTTTTAATTCGTCATATAATAAAGTAAAGTTAGAAGTGATGCGAGGATGATTTCTAAACAAGAAACATTGAATTTAAGTCCTTATATGGCACTGTACGATTTAATTATTCCAAAAGATAATCTGCTCCGTCAGATGAATGAATTAGTGGATTTTTCTTTTATCCTGGACGAACTCAAATTAAAGTATTGTTTAGATAACGGTCGTAATGCAGTCCCACCCATCCGTATATTCAAATATTTACTACTTAAAAGCAGTTTATGATTTATCTGATGCAGATTTGGTTGAACGCTCAAAATATGATCTGTCGTTTAAATATTTTTTAGAAATGGCGCCTGAGGAAGATGTCATCGATTCAAGTTCACTGACAAAATTCCGTCACCTACGTTTACAGGATATGAATTTACTTGATTTACCCATTCAAAAAACGGTGGAAATCACCTTAGAAAAAGGACTACTTCTAAGTAAAATGATTATTGTCGATGCAACGTACACGAAAGCTCGTTATCATCAAAAATCACCGAAAGAGTTTTTACAAGAAAAATCGAAAAACGTACGTAAAGCGGTCTATCAGTTAGAAGTTGAAATGACTGGGAAATTCCCTGCGAAACCAACATCTAATGAAATTGAAGAAGAATTAGAATACTGTCGCGAAATCATTAAAGTCGCAGAAACACAATCGAAGGTTGCACAAATTCCAGCTGTAAAAGAAAAGGTGAATGTATTAAAAGAAGTCATTGAAGATTTCGAAGACCAATTAAGCGATTCGAATGATGCAGATGCGCGTGTAGGACACAAATCAGCGGACTCTTCTTTCTTTGGCTATAAAACGCATATTGTGATGAGTGATGAACGGATTATTACAGCGGCGATTGTAACAACAGGTGAAAAAAGCAATGGGCACTACCTACAAGAATTAATTGAGAAGAGTAAAGAAACAGGCATGGAAATTGAAACAGTGATTGGGGATACAGCTTATTCAGGATAAGATAATTTAGATTATACAAAACCACAAAATCTAAAATTAGTTTCAAAATTAAATCTCATCATTACAAACGGCAATGGGCAACCAGAGATCGAGTTTGATTACAATAAAGATGTAGGAATGTTTGTTTGTCCAGCAGGACATCTAGCTACTCGAAAAGCACGCACTGATAAAAAAGAGCAGGCGCGAAAAGTAAAACCTATAGTGTCACGATTCACTCCAAACTTCATCAGGATCAAGCCGTGTTTCAGGAAATGGAGGAATTTAAGGCACTTGCGAAAAATCGCTATAAAATTGAAGCAAAAATAGTGAATTGAAGAACCCCCTATGGTTTTAAAACAGCAAGATCGGCGGGTTTATTTAGTATGGAAATTCAAGGAGCCACAACCATCTTCGCCGTCAATTTAAAACGAATACCAAAGCTCCTAAACAAAAAACAGTAAGAAATAGACAAAGAAACAAGGTCCATTCTATTCAAAATCGAACAGAATAGACCTTGTTTTACACATGCTTCTTAAATTGAAAAGTGATAGTTTTTCAGTGCCTTCCGATAAAGCTCCACCACTGTTTGTTTGAACTCTTGATTATACTTTTTTTAACTCATTTCGGACACGTCCTCTCATATAAGTTATTTTACTAACCTAGCCTGAGTATGTCCATGACTCTCTATTATCTCCAACACATGTGTATTATTTTAAATAAAAAGTCTATCTATCATAGTATCCGGCTCTCCACCTATGACTATTAATATACCTAAACTTAAAATTAAAATTGGTAAAATAATTATCTTTTTCATATAAACACCTCCATAATAAATACAAAAGCTCAATTTAATTGTAAAATAGAAATATATAAACCTAAGAAAAATGTCATATATTAAAATATTCAGGAGGAAATATGGAAAACTTAGGATTCATTTTTAGAAATTTAAGATTAGATAGAAATTACTCTTTATCAGAAGTATCCGAAGGTATTTTAAGCCCATCTTTTCTTTCAAAATTTGAAAGAGGTGATTCAGATATCTCACTTTCTAAATTCTACTTACTATTAGAGAGATTAAACATAACAATGGATGAATTTTTATTTATCTCGAATGATTATCGCCCAACACAAATGGAGGTATTAATGCGAAATGTTCGGGTGGCATATGAGAATAATAATCTTACACTATTACTCAAATTAGAACAGGTTGAAATAGAAAAATTGAAGAAGTACAATTTCAAAAGCTATGAATATAATGCTATTATGATTAGGGCTCTAGCTCATAATCTAGATAAGAAAGTTGAAATGAAAAATACAGATATTGAGTCACTAAACAATTATCTATTTAGTATTGAAAATTGGGGTTTATACGAGTTAATGCTATTTGGTAATTCAATGAGCATTCTGTCAATTGATTCTATTATTACTTTCTCTAAAGAAATTCTAAATAAAACTCAAATGTATAGAAGTATTAAGAAAAACAAAGAACACTTAGTAAGAGTTCTGTTAAACATTATTGTTTCTTGTATAGAGTTAAATAGAACAACAAGTATATCATATTTTATCACTTCTGCTGAAAAAATAATTGAGCGAAGCGATCTCTACTTTGAAAAAATAAAATTACTATATTTAACTGGAATATATAAAATTATTATAGGAAATAGTCCACTTGGGGTTTCAATGTGCAAGAAAGCAATACAAATTATGTATGATTTAAATGATATTAATACAGCAAATAATCATGAAGAATATTTAAAAGGAAAATTGAGGAATTTTCAAATATGACATAATTTACACTATTTCGATATTACCGATTAAACTAAATTTATACAATAGAGGAGGTGCAAAATATGAATTTATTAGACCTACAAAAAATGGAGGTTTCTACAGCTTTTAATAATGAGGTGTCACCATTTGGCTCATGTGTATTTAATAGCTGTAACGGTCCAACTCCAACACGTGTTTAAAAAAAGTCTGGGACAAAAAGAAAAAATGTTAGATTCACATATAAGTGATCTAACATTTTTTAGTTTAGATGGTCTCATTTAACTCGCCGAAGTGAAAATTATTATCTATTTTCTCTCTTTTCAAAATAATTGAGTTCTGTTCCAGCCTCTTTATTTCATTACTTATATACAAAAATTAGCAGATTAATTTTTTACGTATTAAAGCAAGTAAAGAATTGATACCAGGTAGCAAATAAACATAAGTAATATAGAGGGAAGGTGGAGGGTTCTCCAAATATGACAAAACTCATATTATATCTGAGGGATTGTGAGTAAATTAAATTTATAAAAGCAAAGATTTCTTCATTTTTGCTCAAGTTTGGCGATTGCTCTGTAAAAGTCATCATTAAAGATCAAAGGGGTGCTATGAAATGTTACCAGTGAAATACTCTAATCATTTTGGAGCTTTTAAGAATAACACATTATTTTATCTAATAGATAACCATTTTGAACATCGAAAAGATAGTTTTATAAATTTAATTAATCTCGATGAAGACAATGTAACTATTTATACTAAAAAACCATGGACTTTAATTTTCTTTAATAGAAATGGCTCTAATCAAAAATCAGCTGGGTGGAAAATACACATTTCTTCAACGATTGGTAATCATGAAGAAGTGTTTAAGGTTGTAGCTAATTATTGTGTCGAAAATGAAATAAATTTCAAATTCACAGCAGATATAGAGAAATTTAGAGAAATCAATGATAAGGCCACTCCACGAGTCAGTCACGGAAAATTCATTGTTTTATACCCTACTGAAGATACTCTGTTAACAGTATTAGAAGATTTGTACCAAAAAACAAAGAATTTTGAAGGGCCATATATACTTACTGACAAACCTTATAAGGATTCAAAAATCTTGTTCTATCGATATGGTGAAATTAATCCAATCAGAAGTATTTCTGAAAGGGGGACAATAGAAACATTTATCACAAACAATGAAAACAAATTAGTCCAAGATATGCGAGTACCCTATTATCGAATTCCAGAATGGGTTGAAGACCTAGTTGTCCCTCAAGTAAATACTGAAAAACAAAAAGATTCTGTGTTTTTATCAAAATACACCCCTCAAGAAGCTTTGCAATTTTCCTCTAGCGGAGGGATATATATTGTAAAGGATCAGGATGAAAAGCAATGGATTGCAATAGAAGCTAGACAATATTCAGCTTTAGATCAAACAGATATGTATGCTCTCGAAAGACTAGAGAGACAAAAAAATTTTTTGATTAAATTAGAAAAAACTAAAATAACTCCGAAATTTGATGATTTTATTTTAGAACATGGAAATGGTTATTTAATAGAAGAAAGAATCGAAGGTATATCTTTAAGGGAATACACATACTTAAATAATCCTCTTATCAGTCTAGAGAAAGATGTATCTAAAATAAAAAAATATTACGAGAATATACTTGACATACTCAATCAATTGGTTAAAAAAATAAGTATTATTCATGAACACGGTATAGTCATTTATGATATTTCAGACGCAAATGTTATGTTAGAGGAAAAGGAAGATGGTTCATTTAATGTTAGAATAATTGATTTAGAACATTCTATGTATATTGATGAAACAAAAGAATCAGAAGTATATACATTGGGATATCGTTCTAAAGAGAAAGATATAGTGAAAAGAGATTTAGATAAAATAATGCTATTAGGTATGGTTATGATATATCCCATAAATAACCTGTATGAATTAGATGAAACTAAAAAAATTGCATTGTTGGAATGGGCTCAAGAAAAAGTACCTTATTTACTTGATGAATATCTAGAAATCCTATTAAATCATTTCAAAAACCAGGGCTTAATTAGTCATAGAAGTAAATTGTCTACGAAATATAAAAAATCCGATTTATTAGAACTTACAAATTCAATATATGATTTATTTGATTTTTCCACAAAAGATAAAGGCTATTATATCCCAGCAGATCCACATATTTTTAATACGAATCCTTTCAGCATTAGTCATGGAATATATGGGGTATTATTTGGGATTTATCAAACATGTGAAAATTTAGATGAGCCAACTTCGATTCTATTAGAAGAAATAAGCTTAGAAATTTTTGAAAAAGAATTTGCTAGTATTAAAAATCTGCCAACAAGCTTGCTAATGGGAAGCTCCGGGATAGTAGTCTATTTATTAAATTTAGGTTTTATAAAAGAAGCTCAAAGCTTATACAAGGAAGTATCTGCACAACCCGTACCAATATTAAATGATTTGTTTTACGGTAAAGCTGGATTAGTTATTATGCATCTGTATTACTGGATAAAAACAAATCACATGGAAGCAAAAGAAAAAGCGATGGAGTTAGCAGACCAGTTGATAGTTGCAGAGGAATTAGATTATTTAGGACTTTATGAAGGAAAAGCTGGAGTATCTCTTTCTTTATTATTAACTTACATCGTAACAGAAGAAAAAAGATATTTAGAAGCGTCGGAAACAATATTAAAAGAAGTTTTACATATGCTCTATACTAATAACATTGGAAATATAACAATTAACAGAAAGAAAATAAGTAGTGGTACAACCGTAGAGTCCGCTTTTTTATATAATGGACTTTCTGGGGTTGGAATGTTATTAATTCTATTTTATCGTACAACAAGTAATCCGGAGTATAAAGTTCTCCTTGATGAGATTGTATTAGGTTTAGAGCATAAGGTTCAATATTTCCCTGGTTTAATGAGAGGACTCGCAGGATTAACGGACTTTTTAATCTCATATCATCAATTAGATGAAAAGAATTCTCAGATGTTTGGCAGTATAGAAAATCAGATTTCATCATTTAGACTCTTCGAAGTATTCAGTGATTCCGAAGATAAATTGATAGGTTTTCCTGGTGAGCAATTACTTAAGGTTTCTCATGATTTTTATACAGGATCAATAGGAATTATTTCTGTTATTAGTAGATGGGTATCGTACATTAACAGCGAAAAGAATACTACTAGTACTGATATAGTTCTGACTATAGCAGAAGAATTACTAAATCACCAAAAACAAAAGGTAGAGATAGTACAATGAAATTCATTATAAAATACGGGAGTATTAAGTATGTAGTTTTTGTTTTCATTGGTTTGATTGTTTCGTCCATAGAAGGTTTTCTATTACCTCAGACCATACGACTAGTTATTGGCGGGTTGGAAAACGGAGTAATGCATGAATTCGTTTTCGGGATAGGATTTGGGATCGTCGGATTCCTCTTTCTTGGTATAGGTGCATATTTTTACCAATATAGTATAGCGAAATTACTGAAAAACTTTAATATGAGTGTAACATCTTCAGTTTATGAACACCATGTCCAAACATATCAAAAAGGTTCCCTGACTAGCTCATCAGATGTACTTTCTTTTATTCAAAATGATATTAAGTTATTAGAAAGTAATTATATAATGGCCTGGATTACAGCAGTTCAAACTATTTTTTTAGCTGTTGTAGCGAGTGGATATATTTTGTCTATTAATCCTATGCTAGGTCTAGTTTTTATCGTATTCGCTTTGCTTACGATGATTTCTCCAAAGCTATATCAAAAGAAAATTGAAAACAGCGCTAAAAATTGGAGCAAGGCTAACGAAGAGTTCACAAAGGAATTAACTGAAGATATTAAAGGTATTGAAACCATTATTGGTTATCAGCGTGAGCAAACATTCTTTAATAGATTAAAAGATAGTATTGCTAATGCACAAGATAAAAATATTAAGATGACTATGGCACAAGCAGTAGCAAGTTTAACTGCATATGTTTCATCCCATATATTAAGCTTAATTCCATTCTTTATAGGCGGGCTCTTTGTGTTTAATGGCTCGCTAGAAGTTGCTGCATTAGTAGCTGTGTTCATAGCAAGCGATCGCATTGCTAACCCACTCTCTGTGGCTGCACAAAGTATTAACAAACTGTCAACGACAATTGATATACGTAAAAAACTCATGAAAATTGAAGAGGAAAATAAAGCATATAAACAAACAGAGAATTTTTCTAAGGAGAGTATTCTTCCAATTGAAATTCAAGAAGGTACCCTAGAATTCGAAAGTAAATTAGTATTAGATGGTATAAATTTAGAAATCCAAACTGGAGAGAAGGTACTACTACTTGGTGAGTCAGGATCTGGTAAAACAAGCATTCTGAATTTAATTCAAAAACATACCCTCCTAACAGATGGAATGGTAAAGTATGGTGGTAAAAGCGAGCGCGATATACGTGATATTAAGCAAAATATTAGTTATATTCGTCAAACGCCCATGATATTTAATGATACTCTAGAATTCAACCTCAAATTAGGCGAAGACTTTGAAACGGAAGACTTGTATCTAGCAATTAAATTATCTGGTTTGTCGACTGTCGTCCAAGAAAGAGGACTTGATTTTATACTCGGTGAAAATGGTCAAAATCTATCCGGTGGACAGAATCAACGAGTTGAAATTGCAAGAGCCATCATGAGAAAACGCGAGTTGTTAATCGCGGATGAAGTAACGGCCGCACTCGATAACGAAACTGCTAAAGGTATTCACAATACCTTATTTAGTTTACCTCAAGCAATTATTGAAGTTAGTCATCATATTAGTGAAGAGGATTTTTCTAATTATGACTGTGTATACCAAATCGAAAATAGAAAAGTAAAATTCATAACTTATAATTAGTTTATAAAACGAAATTTGCTTAATAAAATCAATCAAATTGAAACGACAGCTAAAGTTAGACACAGTTATTTTTATAGACAGCTTGAATAAAGAGGCTGGGACATAACTCTATTATTTCGAAAAATGCCGAAAATAGATAACAACTTTTTCGCTTCAAAGAGTTAAATAGTCCTTTTTAAATCAAAAAAATGTTAGACCGCAACCTACTTGGTCTAACATTTTTTCTTTTTGTCCCAGCCTCTTTTAATTTCCTCATAATTTATGATGCATTGGAGTAATTGGTACATATTACCAATGATAATTTAAAATGCTCGCTCTCTTTAATTCTTTTAAATAAAGGAATTAAAATTTCATAATGCTAAAGTAATTTTCTATAACAGATTTGACATGACAATGCCTTTTACGAAATATGCTCTATAAAATAGCTTTTGATTCTATAACACAGCATTTTTCCAATTGATAATTTATCAACCTGAACTAAATGCATCAGAAGGTGTATTATTCTGGTGAATAACCCGAATTCTTATTCCGACATGACTTATTTGAATCAATAGCAACCTCAAAGGTTACAAAAGATTCATACCGCAAAACTTTAGATATAACGGTATAATCCCCAGATAATAACAAATAAAACAAGTAGATTGAAATATATAGTCACATACCAGAGTATTAACTTTTTATATTATGTAAATACTAAAACATAATGGTTCTTACACATTTTTGGCGATACTATCTATTTATCATTTTTTGGTATAATAATTAAAAAGGATTGACAACTATGTTCATTCCATGAAAAATACCGGAAAGTTAGTTAGTCATCCAATCAAATGAGGAAAAAGAAAAGACTATTATATTACAATTGTGAAGCAAGAAATCTTACTTGTTTTGTCCGTCTCGTGGTAAACAAATTAAAAAGTTTTATAATCATTATAAACGATATTTAAATGATTTAAGTGTTGAAACTTTTCATATATTGATTCACTTATATTTTCGAAATTTGTTTTGTAAAGAAAAGTTCTATCCGCAACGGATATTTACAGAGCATTTTCCTTGGACGAAACCATTTGCAAGACAAACAGAACGTTTATAACGAGTACTTCGTGAAATGGCCTTTTCTATGAGTTGTAAATAAGCTGAGCGTGTAACAAAATCATTTTTACCCTTTCTTAGTCATGTTACATTTTTACGTTTAATAAGCAATACAATCGTTTCAATACTAGTACTTACTGCAATTGGTATCGATGATTCTGCCTTTAGAAAAGGTCATCTCTGGGGCACATTAATTTGCGATTTAACTATCCTTCAGCCAATTTCAATACTTCTAGATTGAACAAATGAAGTTGGAGAAGAATAGTTATAATTGCAAAGAAAACAATCTATTGTACTCCCAATTGACGAATGCGAATGTCATGTTATTCTCTTAATCCGAAAAATGTAAAATAAGTTTACGAGTTACTGCATTAGCAAGAAAATATCTACTCAATCGAGGTACAATCTATAAGTATTTAGAACGAAAAACACCAGCTAGTAAAATATAAAAGTTAAAGCCTAATCACTGAAAACTAAAACCGTTTTACGAGACTATTCTGTTATATAATGAGCAGCATTATACAATTCAGCAAATATTTGAAGTGATTGTTCAAGAAGGTTATCATAGTAGCTTTTCAGCTGTTCAAAAATTTTTAGAGCCCCACCGAATGTAACAGGGAAAAATGACACAATTGTTGAAGTATTCGGTATCAAGAAAACAGATATTATCCTGCGTTACCGGGAACAGTGGATATTGTGTAAATATATAATATTTTCACAAGTCATATATTATCGGAATTTTCTAGCTGGATGAATAAATAATTAAGTAATAAAATTTCAACTCTATATAGTCATTGCGTTGGTATCTGTAAAGGTTTTAGCGCCTTCAAACATGTTTCAACTTCAACTTATTCAAAGGATTTACTAAAAGGACAATTAAATTGATTAAAATGGATATTATGCACGATACAGAATTTACAAAAAATCACTTTTCTCTAGAATGGATATTTATATATTATCCATATATGCTGATAGATTTTATCTTCAGAAATACGTAAGAGCTAATTTGGGGTGGAAATTATATATACTGGAACAATATCAAAAAACAGGTAAAGGGAGAATATACAATGAATTTAAAAAAAGCAAAAATTCTTGTTCTAGGATCTTTTCATATGTCTGAACATAAAGGTTTACATTCTGAAAGAAGGCAAACTGAAATAGAAAAATTAGTATCTCAACTAGCAAGTTTTAACCCAACAAAGATTGCAGTTGAAATGGTACCAGAGGAGAGTGATTATTGTAATGAGAAATATAAACAATATAAATTAGGTGCATATAAACTAGAGATGAATGAAATATATCAAGTAGGATTTCGCTTAGGATTAAAGTTGGGGCATGAAAGAATTTTTCCAACTGATTGGATGGGTGAAGCAGATATGGAGTATAGAGAAGTTGAAAGTTGGGCAAAAGAAAATCAATCAAGACTTTTAAATAAAATATATGAGGAACTACCATTTTCTGAATTATCCGAAAATAAAAGTGTAATAGATTATTATAAGGAATTAAATACTCCTACTTCCCTCAAAAAAATGCATAAAATGTATGTAAATATAGCACGTATTGGTGGTATTAATAATTATATCGGTATAGAATGGCTAAGTTGGTGGTATAAAAGAAATTTAATTATGTTTTCCAATTTAGTCCATCTAATTGATACAGAAGAGGAACGTATTTTATTTATAGTAGGTAGTTCACATGCAAGTATAGTTACCAAATTTCTTGAAGAGAGTGAGATTTGTGAAATCATCCCACCACTAAGTTATATATCCTAAAAAGGGTATTTTTCTTTAGACAGTTCTTCATTAAAAGGTATCGTTTTTTAGATTAACAGTAGAATTTGACCAATTTTTATAAAAAGCTGTACACTGGTGTCGCATTAAAATAATCTAACATGCTTTATTAAATTTAATTTTTGGAAATATTATCTAATTAGAAAACAAAAAGCGCCAAAAAGCCAGCAATTACGCGGCTCTTTGGGCGTCCTCTTTTATTTTAAAATATAAGGTTTTTGCATTAGTGTCTAGGCATTCGCCCCCCCAGTTGGTCGCAGTCTGGCAAGCATTTCTACAGCGCTTGTCGTAGCTTGTAAATGCGCTTTTCTTCCCCTCACTCTGTCACAAGCTGCTCCTTGCAAAACGCTAAAATCATCGCTTCCTCATCATCCTCTAACGCGAAATCTAAATATTCGTTTTCCGCCTTGTCGATAATGAAGTAATTTAAAATACGCACTTCCTCTTCATGATGGCCAATTAATACACGCACTTCAATGCCTGCTTCAGAATAGAGCTCGTCTTCTTCATCGATTTCTACATCTAATAAAAATTCATAGCGCTTGCCTTCAATAATATTTGTTGGGTCTTTAATTTCTTCAACCGAAAATTGTGTAATATTCAATTTGCTCGCTCCCTTTGCGAAATATATGTCGTCTTATTAATGATAGCGTAAATTTACTATGCGTCAACTAGATGACAGCGCGTAAGTCATATGACAAAATAGAAGGCAAAGGAGATGAAAAAATGAAGGATTTACTATACTATGTCGATTCGACAATACAGCAATTTTCAGCAAAAATTTTACATATTGGCAATGATGGACGAGACTATGTCGTACTTTCAAATACAGCCTTTTACCCAACAGGTGGTGGGCAGCCACACGATACAGGTTGGCTGAATGATGTAGAGGTGATAGATGTCGAAAAAATAGAGGGAGAAATTCGTCACTATGTGAATGGACAGCTAGCTTTAGGTGAGATAACAGGCCAGCTTAATTGGCAGCGCCGCTTTGACCATATGCAACAGCATACAGGCCAGCATATTTTAACAGCCGCCTTTGTCGAATTATTCAACTATGCGACAACAAGTTTCCATTTAGGAACAGGCTTCGTTTCCATAGATATTGATACGGAAGAAATATCTGAGGAACAGCTCCAACAAGCTGAGGCACGTGCGAATAAAATTATTTTAGAAAATCGTTCAATTGAAACAAAATGGGTAACGAAGGATGAGCTAACTGAGTATAACTTACGAAAAGATGTAGCAGTTGATGAGGACATTCGCCTCGTTATTATCCCAAACTACGATTATAACGGCTGTGGTGGTACACATCCTACATCTACTGGGCAAGTTAGCCAATTAAAGATTATGGCGACAGAAAAAATGAAAAAGCAAATTCGCGTTCATTTTGTTTGTGGAGAACGTGTGTTACAAGAGCTAGCAATGCGGAAGATTGTTCTGACAGATGTAGCTAGACAGCTAAGTGTACCCGAGGAGCAAGCAGCAACAGCATTGAAAAAAGTAATGGATAGCGCGAAAGCTACGGATAAAAGCTTAGCTGAGGCACAAGAAGCCTTATTACAATATGAAGCTAAGGAGTTATTAGCGGGAGCACAGCAGCATATCGTAGCAATGCATTTTGAAAATCGCTCTATCCAAGCATTGCAAAAGCTAGCACGCTTTATTACACAACTTGATGTGGAAGCCATTGCTCTACTCGCCGCAAACAATGAAGACAAGCTACAATTCGTAGCGGCACGCGGGCAAAATGTCACGCTCAGCATGAAAAATGTGGCGGCAACTGCTTTAGCCATTATTAATGGCAAAGGCGGCGGTAGCGATGCGCTGGTACAAGGCGGAGGAGAACAAACAATTTCTGCCTCTGAGCTATTAAAACATATGGAAAATGCATTAAAATAATGACCTATTTCCAACTATTCGGTATTTCTATTCCAGCGCTATGGATAGCCTTTTTAGCAGCAGCTTTTTTACTTTCCCTAAAGCTAGATGGTTGGTTCAGCAATGCGATTGTTATTTACGTGATTATTTGGAAATTAAGCTATATTCTATTCTACTGGGAAAGCATACTCGGATTGCTTTATTTTAACGGTGGAATTAAAGGGCACTGGCTCGGGCTATTTGTTGCAACAATCTACATTATTTTATTAGCACCTAAAAAATACCCTTCCATCAAAAGACAAGCCTTCAGTGCTGCACTGCTCTATATTTACGCTTTCGAAGCAATTTTTAATTTATTACAGAGCAACTTTTTATTCGCGCTAATCCAAGCTGGAATCGGTGCTTTAATTTTATCATTAAGCAACAAGCTGAATAAGCAATGGATTTTACTATTTTTCATGATTGAACTACTAACTTTATCGCTACAGCATACGCTAACATTAACGAAACTTTTAACATTTAGCGTGTTCATTTTTATCTCAATTCTTTTTACAATAAAGGAGAGAACAAATGGTTAAAAAAATTATATCAATCGCCATTATTGCCATCGCTATTATCATTGTCGTGTTCAATGTGGCGAACACCATGGGCAAAAAGGACAAACGTGAAAACGCTGAGCAAGCTGCTGATTTCTCGTTAGAAACAATCGATGGCTCAACTATTTCATTATCGGATTATAAAGGACAAAAGGTTATTTTAAATTTCTGGGCGACATGGTGTCCTCCATGTAAAGCAGAGATGCCACATTTGCAAAATTTCCATGAAAATAATGAGGATGGCGATGTTACGGTACTGGCTGTCAATTTAACAGCATCTGATTCCGTCAGTAACGCCGAAAGCTTTGTAGATGGCTACGGGTTGACATTCCCTGTTTTACTTGATATTGATGGTGAGGTAGGTCAGCTTTATGAAGTAATCACAATCCCGACAACCTTTTTCATTGATGAAGATGGCAATATTATTGAAAAGTTTATTGGCGCTTTAGACGAGGAATCAATGGAAAATATTATTGATTCTTATTAGAATAATACAAGGAAGTGTCTGGAAGGTAGCAATATACGCAACTTTTCAGACAACCTTTTTATTTAAAGTGCTGTTATATATTTTTTAAATGAACAAACTAAATTATATTTACAGGCGTGTTGATTATGTAAATAATGTATATTAATTAACGTATTTTATAGGGGAAATGCTTTTTTAATAGGCATACACTCGTTGATTGGAGTGGAGGGGGCGACTCCATCGGGATCAGTGCGAGCTGAAAATCCATTTATTTCGGCGAATGCCGAAATAAATTAGTTGAAGCCGCACCCCGAGGAAAGCGTCCCCCGCAACGGAAATCAACAAATTTCTAGGTTTTCTTTGTAAAATAAAGGCTAATCAACACACCTGTTATATTTACCCACTATTTCAAAATTAAATTTTGAGGTATTCACTTCCCCCATTGACATACCCTACACAGGTATGGTAAATTGAATTTAAAGATTGGAGGCGAGCGTAATGGAGCAGACTACTCATAATATGAATGAAAATACTGCTTGTCGACAAAGTCACCATCCTGAGTCTGTGAAAAAGGACTTGACGACACGTTTAAATCGTATTGAAGGTCAAATTCGCGGCATCAAAGGGATGATTGAAAAGGATGTATATTGTGATGATGTCATTACACAGCTATCAGCAACACAATCTGCACTCAACAGCGTCGCAAAAATTTTACTTGAAGGTCATTTAAAAGGCTGTGTTGTTGATCGCCTATCACAAGGTGATGATGCAATCATTGATGAATTAGTTGTAACAATCCATAAATTAATGAAAAAATAAGGAGTGAATTTATTATGCAAAATGTAACGTTAAATGTTAAAGGAATGTCATGTGGTCATTGCGTTAAAGCGGTTGAAGGAAGCGTTGGAGAACTTGCAGGTGTTGAGCAAGTAACTGTGAATTTAGAGGCAGCAACAGTTGCTGTATCTTTTAATGAATCGCAGGTTTCAGTTGAAAAAATCAAGGAAACAATTGACGATCAAGGCTACGACGTCGAATAACATTATGCAGAGTGCTTATAAAAGCACTCTCTTCTTTACAGAAATATATACCCCTATACAGTATGTGAGGTGAGCAGAATGGCAACTACAAAAGAAACAACATTACAAATTACAGGGATGACCTGTGCAGCCTGTGCGACACGCATCGAAAAAGGCTTAAACAAGATGGACGGTGTAGAACAAGCAACTGTCAATCTAGCACTTGAAAAATCGGCAATCAAATATGATGCGGATAAAATTAACACAACCGATTTAGAGAAGAAAATTGAATCACTTGGCTATGGTACAGTGAAAGAGAAGGCTGAATTAGACATTACGGGTATGACTTGTGCAGCCTGTGCAACACGTATCGAAAAGGGCTTGAATAAATTATCAGGTGTCTCAGTTGCCAACGTCAATTTAGCGTTGGAAAAGGCAACAATTGAGTTTAATCCGTCTGAAATTGCGGTAGCTGACATAATCGAACGTGTCGAAAAGCTCGGATACGGTGCAGTACAGCCTGTTGCGAAAGCAGGAATAGACCATCGACAGCAAGCGATAAAAAAACAAACACGTAAATTTATTGCAGCAGCGATTTTTGCACTACCATTACTTTGGACGATGGTTGGGCACTTCTCATTTACCTCTTTCTTATATGTACCTGACCTTTTAATGAATCCATGGGTACAGATGGCGCTAGCTACACCTGTGCAATTTATTATTGGCGGACAATTTTATGTGAGTGCTTATAAAGCGCTACGCAATGGCAGTGCCAATATGGATGTGCTTGTAGCGATGGGGACATCTGCTGCTTATTTTTACAGTGTTTATCAAGCGATTTTATACGGCAATTCTCACCATGCACATCTTTACTTTGAGACAAGTGCCGTCCTCATTACCTTAATTTTGCTTGGCAAATTATTTGAGGCTAAAGCAAAGGGTCGTTCATCTGAGGCGATTAAAAAGTTAATGGGACTTCAGGCAAAAACAGCACTTGTCGTACGCGATGGTGTTGAAATGGAAATTCCATTAGAAGAAGTATTATTCGGTGATATTATTTTAGTAAAACCCGGTGAAAAAATTCCTGTCGATGGCGAGGTTATTGAGGGTAGCACAGCGGTAGACGAATCGATGCTGACAGGTGAAAGCTTGCCTGTTGATAAAAAAGTTGGCGATTTATTATTCGGTGCGACAGTGAATAACAATGGCTTTATTCGCATGAAGGCAACAAAAGTTGGACGTGACACAGCACTCGCTCAAATTATTAAAGTTGTCGAGGATGCACAAGGCTCTAAAGCGCCCATTCAGCGACTTGCTGATAAAATTTCAGGTATTTTTGTACCGATTGTTGTCGCAATTGCTGCGCTAGCATTTATCGCTTGGATTGTTTGGGTGAAGCCTGGTGAATTCACACCTGCACTTGAAGTTTTCATTACTATTCTTGTTATCGCATGCCCTTGTGCACTTGGCCTGGCAACACCTACGTCCATTATGGCAGGCTCTGGACGCGCTGCTGAATTCGGCATTTTATTTAAAGGTGGCGAGCATTTAGAACAAACGGGACATATCGACACAGTCGTCGTCGATAAAACAAGAACTGTGACATATGGTAAACCGGTATTGACAGACATCTTACTAACTGATGATGCAGAAGAAACAGCTGTATTATCCCTAGTCGGTGCAGCCGAAAAGCAGTCGGAGCATCCATTAGCACAAGCGATTGTTCAAGGTATCGAGGAGCGCAATATCACATTAGGCGATGTGCAATATTTTGAGGCAATTCCAGGCTACGGTGTGCAGGCGACTGTTTCAGGGCAAGCGGTGATTGTTGGTACACGTAAATTAATGGCACAATACGATATTCATATCGAGGATGTTTTACCATCAATGGAAGCTTTAGAGGAAAACGGCAAAACAGCTATGCTTGTTGCTATTAATGGGCAATATGCTGGGATGGTAGCAGTTGCGGATACGGTGAAGGAAACTTCAAAGGCTGCCGTAGAGCGTCTCCATGCAATGGGGATTAAAGTAATTATGATGACAGGCGACAATGAACGCACAGCACATGCAATTGGTGCTGAAGTAGGTGTCGACCAAATTATTGCGGAGGTACTTCCTGAAGGCAAAGCTGAAGAAGTGAAGAAGCTTCAGGCAACCGGCAAAAAGGTGGCTATGGTCGGTGACGGAATTAATGATGCACCTGCTCTCGTTACTGCGGATATCGGGATGGCGATAGGTACAGGAACCGACATTGCAATGGAGGCGGCAGATATTACATTAATTCGCGGAGATTTAAACGGCATTGCTGACGCTATTTTAATGAGCCGCAAAACGATGCGCAATATTAAACAAAACCTATTTTGGGCTTTTGCCTACAACACATTAGGCATTCCAATCGCAGCAATTGGCTTACTGGCTCCTTGGGTTGCAGGCGCTGCGATGGCGTTTAGCTCTGTGTCAGTTGTTCTTAACGCCCTACGATTACAACGTGTAAAACTTCATTAAAATCCCTCAATTATTTGAGTGAGTTTTGCTTTATTTGCGACCTCCCTAAATGATTTCGTAAAAATAAAAACCAATAGTGCGTCCCTAAAGCAGTGCATTGCCTGCTTTAGGGACGCTTTTAGTGATATTCCTTCAAAGATATCACTAAATAAATAGAGAGAACTTCCTTTAAAAATATAATAAACATTAGGTTTATCCGCTTACTTTTGCATTTAAAATAAGCGTAAAGCTAATTTTTCACTGCACTGAGGTGAGTGAAACAGCACATCGGCTTAATTTTTAAGAGATTCCCCATATTTTTTAATATTATACTGCCGCTTCCTGCTCTTGCTGCTTTCTACGTTGCTCAGCAGCAGCCATTTCTTCCGGTGTTAACTTCACAATAGCAAAGCCTACATATGCATAAATAATAGAAATAATTGGTACTACAAAGTTTAAAATCGCATACGGTGCATATTCCATCGCCCCTACACCTAAAGTGGCTAAAATAAATACACCGCAAGTATTCCAAGGGACAAAAACAGATGTTAATGTTCCACCATCCTCTAAAGCTCGTGACAAGTTTTTAGAATGCAAGCCGCGCTTCTCGTAAACTTCTGCAAACATACGGGAAGGTACGACAATTGAAATATATTGCTCCGAGCATGTTGCGTTTGTCGTAAAACAAGCAGCAATCGTTGAAGCAACAAGACTTCCAGTTGACTTTGCAAACTTAACAATCACATTCATTAAAGCTCGTAACATGCCAGAGTACTCTAAAATACCTCCGAATGTCATCGCCACAATTGTCATTGAAACCGTTCCCATCATTGAATCTAAGCCACCACGATTAAAAAGCTCATCCACCATTTCATTGCCAGTCGCAATAGCAAAACCTTCCTGCAATGCCGTAACTGCCTCAGTTGCTGTTCCACCTTGCACAAAGATTTGCAATAGGAACCCTGATACAATACCCGCTACCAATGCTGGTATTGCTGGAACTTTTAGACCAACAAGTACGATAACACCCACTGGGACAAGAAGTAACCATGGAGAAATCACAAAACTCTGCTCCATTACTTTAAGCGTTGTCAAAATTTCGTCTGACTTCATTGAAATATCTGCAAAGCGACGTCCCATAATACCAAATACGGCAAATGCAATAACTAGCGCTGGTATCGTTGTATAAAGCATATGTTTAATATGATCAAATAAATCTGTACCAGTTAAACCTGCTGCTAAATTTGTTGTATCTGACAATGGCGACATTTTGTCACCAAAATAAGCCCCAGAAATAACAGCTCCCGCAATCATTGCTGCTGGAATGCCCATACTTAGGCCAATTCCCATGCCAGCAACTCCAATTGTCGCCATCGTTGACCAAGAGCTCCCAATCGCTAATGAAACAATTGCGCATAATAGCAAAATTGTTACTAAAAACCATGCTGGAGAAATAAGCTTTAAACCATAATAAATCATTGTTGCAACTACACCGCTACCAATCCATGCGCCAATAACTAATCCTACTAATATAATAATAACGATAGCTGGTAAAGCTAGTCGTATCCCCTTATACATCATTTCCTCAATCTCGCCCCATTTGAAACCATGCAATTTAGCAACAATTGCTGCTACTGCTGTCCCAATAATTAATGGCACATGAGGACTTTGCTCAAGCTTTACTACGGTAATAATCATTGCTGTAATCATAATCGCAAAAGTAAGCAATGCCCATTTTGCACTTATTTCCTTCTTCATTAAACTAACCCCTTTACATTTATGCTATTTCTCAGTTGTCTGATGTACTTACCTTCAAACTTCTTTTCATCCCCTACTTGAAGTTTATAAGCTTATCAATTACGCCTCGGCGTAACTGCGTTCAGATTCTTCAAACTGTTTGGTGGAAGTTAACCTCAAACCGTCACATCCTGTGACAACGGTTAACTGACCTGCATCGCGCAGGTGTCCCTTCAAAATCTGTGACATCCGCTGGAACCGAGACCAACACAGTATTAGTCACTCTGACTAATACTTATATTCATCTCACCGCGGTGGGAAACTTCTACTGAAAGAAGTTAAATAAGAGATAAAAAGAAGTTTGTTCTCACATTTTCTCAGCTTAATGTTTTAAAAAACAAAAATCAACGCAAAATTTTCTTACCACTCTAAGAAATTCATCTTATTCGAGCAGAAAAAAAGCGCTTTCAAGCAGTTTTTAGCGAAATTCATAAAGTGAAGCTTCAATCAGTGAAGGTTTTCCCCATCTCCCAATTATCCTTAAGCCAATTTCACTCAAATCTTGAATTCGGTGTCTTACTGCCCGTTAATGCGCGATAAATCGAAGGAAAATTATTATAATGCATGATTGTAAATAATAGTTTATTAATGAAAATTTACTTATTGTCATGAATTGTTCAATCTTGTACCATACCCCCCTATGCTATAATTTAATTAAAGCTACCCATTTTAAAGGAGAGTTAAAGCAAATGAAAAAAATACTATTTAGCTTATTAACGATTGTTTTTTTGTTAGCTGCATGTGGGGCAAAGGAAGAGGTACATGATGAAAATGATGGTCATCTGCACATTAATGGAGATATTCAAGAGGAAACAGCAAGCGCTGATATACTTCCCTCTTTCCTAGATGCGCAACCAGAAAATGTTCGCCTTACTTATCAAATTGCGGGACAGGCTACAGACATTTTAGAGTGGATGCCTTGTTATTGTGGATGTGGGGCATCGGTAGGGCATCGTAACAACTTAAATTGCTTTATTCAAGAGGTGAAGGACGGTGGGGCTATCGTTTGGGATGACCATGGAACTCGTTGCCTCGTATGTTTAGAAATTGCTTTACAATCTGCGAAGATGTATAAGGAAGGTATGAATTTACAAGAAATCCGCCAAACAATTGATGAAATGTATAAGGAAGGCTACGAAAAGCCAACAAATACACCATTTCCTGCATAATGTTCTAATTCATCAAACGACTGTCACTCGCAATGTTCATATTCTAAAGACTAGCGGCTTTGTGAATGTAACAAAGGATAAAAACGATTCAAGACCTTTATCTGTCTCCATAACAGATAAAGGTCTTGCCAGATTAGAGGAGGCATCGCCTATTTGGTCACAAATGCAAGAGAAAATTGAAAATTGGATGGGGAAGGAGAAGTACGATAATTTACTGGAAATGCACAATACTTTACAAAAATCTATTGGAAATGAGCGCTAAAATAGCCTGAAACGATGCTGGCTTAAAAGTCGAATCACTCTTCATGGCAAGGAAAATTAACTTTACACCTATTTTAAATGCAAAAGAAGGCTAATAAACCCTGTGTTCATCCCATTTTCAAAAGA
Organism: Metasolibacillus sp. FSL K6-0083; assembly: GCF_038630865.1. NCBI lineage: Bacteria > Bacillati > Bacillota > Bacilli > Caryophanales > Caryophanaceae > Metasolibacillus > Metasolibacillus sp. FSL K6-0083. The sequence continues at coordinate 2,324,802 of NZ_CP152046.1, forward strand.
GGCGTTCTCTGTTTATAGGAATCAACATTTTGCGAAACATCATCGCTACTGTCACTCTACTATTTTGGTAAATGATTTAAAAAGTTTTGATAGGTAAAGCCGCGCACTTCATCCTCTGAGTAATATTTCATCAGCTCATTTACTAAATTGAAATGCTGGCTAGCATTAGCTAAATGCTTTACCTTTTCATTAATGCCATCAAAATCTGAGCCAAAGCCAATCAGATTTTTGCCACCAAGCGCACAAATATGGTCGATATGCTTGATTAAATCCGCTATCGTCGCCTCCCTTTTTTCTACAATAAACATCGGGCAATAAACGATATGGATTGGTGCTTTTTTCGCTACCATCGCTTTAATTTGCTCATCGTTTAAGTTTCTGCGATGCGAACATAACGCCTTCGCATTTGAATGCGAGGCAATAACATAGTCCGCCAGCTCTAAAACATCCCAAAAGCTTTGCTCACTTAAATGGGAGACATCTGTAAACACCTTATGTGCATTATTTAACTGAATAATTTCTTGGCCAAATGCTGTTACGCCTCGCCCTAAATCCTCCTCAACACCGTCCGCAGCCTCATTCGCGTTATTCCACGTTAGACCGATACTTAATACACCAAACTCCCTAAATAAATGCCACATTTTTATGTCGCCCTCTAAAAAATCGACACCTTCAATTGTCAGCACTGCCCCTATTTCATCATCCTGTAAACGCTCAATATCAGACCAATTTTTAATATGTACGACTTTATTTTCTGGTCGCACTACATGCGTTTTAAAATAATACAACTGACGTAGCGCAGATTTTATTTTTTCTGCTTTTGGTATAGTTGGTTGGATAAAGATGGCGAATGCCTGTACTTTGACATTTCCTTGACGCAAGTTTTGCAAGTTCACGTCTAGTTGTGTGGCATTTACAAAATCGACTTCCTGCTTCTCGTATTTATACAGTACATCACAATGTAAATCAATAATTGGCACTTTCATTAAATGGCCCCCTTCCATATACATATTATGACGTACATGAAAGAGGATTGCCATTTCATCGTCTTTACATATCTACCCAAATCTTAACTGCTGTAGCCAATATAAGAAAAGCCAAAATCATTTGTAATACTTTTGTATTGAGCGCCTTGCCCACCTTTGCACCAAGAGGAGCAGCAATGATGCTTGCGATAATCATAATGACTGCTGCGGCATAGTCAACTTGCCCCGTCATTAGCTTGCCGATACTGCCTCCAATGGATGAAATAAATGTAATGGCTAGACTTGTGGCAATCGTCATACGTGTTGGAATTTTTAATACGACCAATAAAATTGGTACTAGTAAAAAACCCCCTGCCGCCCCGACAATCCCAGACCCTATACCAACGATGAATGCCAAAATTGCTGCGAGCGGCTTATTAAATACTACCTGCTCTAACGGCTTATCATCGAGCTGTTTTTTGGGAACAAACATCATAGCTGCAGCAATTGTAGCTAATATGCCATAAACAATATTGACACTCGTCTCAGATAAATTAGAGGAACCAAAGCTACCTACAAAGCTACCTACTAAAATAGCACTTCCCATTGTTAAAATAAGCGCTTTATTTAAGTATCCTCCTTTGCGATAAGCCCAGACCCCTGCAATGGAGGCGAAAAACACTTGCACAGCGCTAATGCCTGATACTTCATGCGCTGTAAATGCTGCCAAGCCAAATAACGGCGGGATATACAACAGCATCGGATATTTAATAATAGAGCCTCCAACACCGAGCATACCCGAAATAAATGAACCTACAAAGCCAATTGCAAACAGCACAATAATAAATGTTACACCCATCCCACATCCTTCTTTCTATGCTAGCTATGCTTTTTTAATACGAAAAACAAACACGCCAGCCTCTTCTGTTTGCTCGGTAATTTCGTGACCTCCTGCGCTTGCCCATGCAGGAATATCAGCCAACGAACCTTTATCCGTTACATGCACCTCCAAAATTTCGCCTGACTCAAGTGAATCAATCGCTTTTTTTGTACGTACAATCGGCATTGGACATGCTAGGCCCTTTGCATCTAAAATTGTTGTATTTTTCATCAAAAAAACCTCTCTTCTTTTTACAATACTCATTTAATTTTTACTTCTTCACAATAACTTAGAGAAATGCAGCTAAACTAAATATGAATAGCTATACCCTTGTTGAAACATTATTGAAACGTCTACAAAGCAGATAAAACAATGCTTTTGGACACCTCTATCTTCCTTTTATTATCTAACCGCGCAACGGTTCGGTCCGATTTCCATTTCCGTTTGCTCATCATAGCTAGGCTTTAGTTTACCCATATTCACTTGTCGTATTTGCTGATAAGCATTCGGCTGTGGTGGCAAATTATCCGTTACCGTCCTGCGGAATTCTTCTTCATTTTCGATATTTAAACCGTGATTTTCTGCAAATAAATCACCTAAACGTTTCGCTACCTGCCCATCTGCATTTAACTCCTCTACTATCATGAAATGTGCAGGTAGTACAATTAAATCATCAATTAACTCACGGTAACGCTCATAAAGCGTCTGACGTAAATCACCTACCCAATCCTCCGCAAGTCCTGCTAAATCTGGACGACCAATTGAATCAATAAATAAAATATCACCTGTTAACAAATAGCGATCATCAATAATAAATGATGTGGAACCAATCGTATGCCCCGGTGAATACAGAGCCTCTATCGTCACATTCGCTGAGCCAATTTGCACCTTTAGCCCATCTGTAAGGTCCTCACAATCAAACACAATCTCCTCTGCATCCTTCGGTGGCAAATAATACGCAGCACCTGTTGCCGCCGCGATTTGTCGTCCACCAGAAATATGGTCGGCATGCAAATGTGTGTCAAATACATGGGTAATTTTCACATTCTTTTCTTTAGCAAAATCAAGAAACACATCTGTAAAACGCACCGCATCAATTACTGCTGCCTCGCCATCAGCGACAACCATATACGATAAACAGCCTTTGCCTAAACGCACGAATTGGTACAGCTCGCCGCCACCTGTTAAATCCCCTATTTTAATTGGTTCAAGATAAATGCTCCAAGATTTCATACCGCCCTCTAAATAAGCTGCTTCACGTCCTGCCTCATCTAACATTTTGGCAATCATAATAGAAGAGCCTTCCTTGGCACAAACAACTAACAACTCTCTATCTGAAGGGATTTGTGGCAATACTTCCTCTATGCCGTCTAGCAATTCAAAGTAAGGTATGTTTAAATAATTAAATTGCCTACCTTCAATTTTCCAATCCTCGAAAGCCTCTTTATTGCGTACATCTAAAATAAAAAGCTTATCATCATTAATTACTCTTCGTGCAACATCTGCTGCTGTCCACTTAATCACTACCATACGATTACCCCCTGAGGTATTATTTTTTCGATTTTTTTGGCAGGGCATCCCCCACCACTTAAATTTATATCGATTTTTCTAGCTCGCCCTGCCATTCCGTCATCCCCGGCAACACATTATAGACATTTTTGAACCCCGCATTTGCTAACTTTTGCGCTGCAAAATCACTGCGCTTTCCTGTTCGACAAATGACATAAATCGTCTGTTCCTTTGCTAGTTCATGTAAACGCGCATCTAGCTCCCCTAGAGGAATCGATTTTGCCCCAGCTATATGACCAAATATATACTCTACTTCCTCACGTACATCTAAAATGATTCCATCTGTTGATTGCTGCAATTGCTCATTTGTAACTGTTTGCTCAAATGGCTTTTCTATCACATCCTCATTAGAGCATTTTCGAATATAGTGATAGAGTACATCCCCCTGCTCTGTCGTTCCGATATATTGATGCTGAGCAGACTGCGCCCATGCTGCTAAATCCGCTGTAGAGCCACGATCTGTCGCCTGTACCTCTAATATTTGCCCATCTATTAAATCTGCCATCGCTTTTTTTGTACGTACAATTGGCATTGGACATGCCAAACCTTTTGCATCTAATTGGACATCTGCCTTAATCGTCATATTTTTTACCTCCTATTTAATATGCCTTGCCAAGCCTGCATTCCACCAGTCATATTCGTTGCATCATAGCCTCGCTCCTGTAAAAATGCTGTAGCAAGCCCGCTACGTCCGCCAGAGCGACATACGATAATATATGGTGTATTTTTATCGAGCTCTTGCAAACGAAATTCAAGCAACCCTAACGGAATATGCTTTATACCCGGAATATGTCCCTCTTGAACTTCATCAACCTCTCGCACATCTATTAATTGCAAGTTTTCACCTGCCGCTAATTGTTTCTCTACTTCCTCTGTCGAAATCTGCTTCATTTTTTTCATCCTTTCCATGCATTCATGCCACCCCGAATATTTGTAATATTATCGTAGCCTAGCTTTTTCATTTGTTTACATGCCTGTGCACTCCGCATACCACTTTGACAAATGACGAAAATATCTCCATCCCTCGGTAGCTTTGAAAAATCCGTACCAAGTGGCATATTTTTAAATTGCTGAATATGTCGCCCCTTATATTCTGAAGGTGTTCGCACATCGATAAATATTTTGCCACGGTCATTAATAATTGTCGCAAGCTCCTCAGTTGAAATCGCTTTTATCCCTTTGGCTGGCAACATGCGCCATGCTAAAAATGCAACAATAACTAAAAAAATGATAAAGGCTGTCATATGAACTCCTCCTAGATAAATAAATTGACATGCCCTTGCTCTGCATCAGCTAAGTAAGCAGCTACTCCTGCATAGTGCACACCATCTAAAAGCTCCTCTTTTTGAAGCCCTAATAAATCCATTGTCATTGTACAAGAGACAAGCTTAATATCCTGCTCCTGCGCCATTTCAATTAGCTGTGTTAATGTTAGTGCATTATGTTTTTTCATTACATGCTTAATCATTTTCGGTCCCATACCAAGCATTTGCATTTTCGATAAACCAAGCTTTTCTGCACCGCGTGGCATCATTCGCCCAAACATTTTTTCTAAAAAGCCTTTTTGCACCTCGATAGGCTGTTGCTTGCGCAACGCATTAATACCCCAGAACGTATGAAAAATCGTTACGTCATGGTCATAAGCAGCGGCACCATTTGCAATAATATACGCTGCCATCGCCTTATCATAATCTCCACTAAACAATACAATCGTTGTTCTTTTTCTTTCCATTGTACGCCTCCATATACCCATATAGGTATTATTTTGAGTAAAAAAAAGTTCAGTTTATTTTCCATCCGTTGCCAGCATGATGTCGGTTATCGTGCCACTTTTACTGAAGGATAACGCTACTAAAGTCAATGTTCATCACATTTTTAAATTAGACGTCCCTTTTATATAAGTCAACATTTTGTGTAACATCATCGATACTGTCCAAAAGCCCGGTATGCTCGGCTTTTTGGACAGCCCTAGCCATTAACGGCTTTTCACTAATAAACTAACTGCCTCCTGTATTGAAGCATTGACTTCTTCTGTATTATCACCAGCTTTTTGCACACATTCAACAAGGTTTTCACTAACAATTACACCAATTGCTCTATCTACACCAGAGCGTACCGCCGATAATTGTGTAATTACATCGCGACAATCTTGCCCTTCTTCCATCATGCGTAAAATACCGCGTAACTGTCCCTCCATTCGCTTGACGCGATTCATTACTTTTTGATCGTATATCATATTACAGCACCTCCTAACATTAACTTGTCGTCCATGTCCCTTATATTATACCCCATTGGGTATATTGTCAACCTGAAAAATTCAACAAATATTTTTTGGCTGCCCTTTTATTTAAAATTATACTGTGTTACTATCGGTTCACGTTGCTTTGTGTAATCATTAAAATATTCATGCAGACAAATACCTAGAAAGGAGCCTGCCACATTTTTAATATTCGTAAAACCATTACCTTGTAATGCCATTACCGCATTATAGCTACGCTGACCTGAGCGACAATGGACGTAAACAGGAACATCTCGTGGGATTTCATCTAAACGGTCACGTAGCTCACTTAAAGGAATATTTTTAGCGCCCTTTATATGCCCTTGCGCAAACTCATTTATCTCACGCACATCTAGGAAGTAAGCCCCTTGTTCGACTAATGGACGCACATCTGAAACTTGTATTTGCTCATACTTGCCATAAAGTATATTCAGTCCAACAAGTGCTCCTATATTAACAACATCTTTAGCTGTACTAAACATTGGTGAGTAGCTTAATTCTAGCTCCTTTAAGTCCTCTAATGTACCCCCCATTGTAATAAGTGTTGCAATAACATCAATGCGCTTATCAGCATTCCCTTTACCAATTGCCTGTGCACCAACAATTTTTCCTGTTGGTACTTCAAATACCAACTTTAAATGCAGTGGGTTGCTACCTGGCATTAAGCCAACTTTATCTGGTGCAATGACATAAACACTATCCACCTGTAGCCCTGCCTGCTGTGCTGTACGCTTATTCAAACCTGTAGCTGCACATGCCAAATCGAAAATTTGGATACTAGCTGAGCCAATAACTCCTTTATTTAACTGCGTCATACCATATATATGGTTGGCTACAGCACGTGCCTGACGCTGTGCAGGTCCTGCTAATGCTAATCTTGTCGGCTTGTGCAAGAGCTGATGATACACTTCAATGGCATCTCCCACTGCATAAATGGCAGGGTCATTCGTTGCATAATGCGCATTTACTTTAATTCCTCCTAACTCTCCAAGTGCTAAGCCTGCCTCCGTAGCTAAAGCTGTTTCCGGTCGAACACCAATCGCTAGCACGACAACATCCACTGCTAGGCGCTTCCCTGAATTCAATGTAATATGCTGCTCCGCAATAGTAGCTAAGCCATCTCCAACAATAAGTTCAACACCTTTATCAGTCATTTCCTTATGCATAATTTGTGCCATATCTTCGTCAAATGGTGTCATAATTTGAGGAGCAAATTCAACAAGCGCTACATGATGCCCTGCCAAACGAAGATTTTCAGCCACCTCTACTCCAATAAAGCCGCCACCAATTACCGCAATATTTTGTACAGTATTACTTGCTATATACCCCTGTAGGTTTTGGATATCGACCACGTTGCGCACAGTAAAGACATGCGGTAGCTCAATACCATCAATTTGTGGAATAATCGGCCTTGCTCCCGGTGACAATATTAAATAATCATAGCTCTCTTCGTATTCCTCACCCGTCTTCAAGTTTTTTACTGCAATCATTTTACGCTCCCGATGAATCGCCACTACCTCTTGATTTGTGCGTGCTTCAATATTATATTTCGTTTGAAAGCTATGCGGATTCATTAGTATCAGCTTTTCACTATTTTCTACAATGCCACTCAAATGAAACGGCAATGCGCAATTAGAAAATGATACATGCGGTCCTTTTTCAAACATAATAATTTGTGCCTGCTCATCCAATCGACGGATACGTGCAGCTGCTGAAGCCCCTCCAGCAACGCCTCCAACAATTAATATCTTTTTTGTCATATCATCTATCTCCTTTAAAATGTTCTTAAAAAGAATTTATACCCCCATAGGTATTTTGTCAAGTAGAAAAAAAGGCGTCTGACATGCCGTGCAGTTACCGGCATATCAGACGCTGTCGAGCGAGGCTTTTTAAAAGTTTACCCCATAAGTTTACTTTGAAAATGAGTGAAACACAAGGTTCAGCAAGACTTGCCCCTAAAAAGCAGCCTCATCTTACATAATAAAATAAAAAACCAAATTTCATTCGGAAAAATCAGATAAAACCTGTGTTCTTCAATTTTCAAACCATCTTCTCACTATTTTCTCCAAGCATACCCTTTAGTCCAAAGCCAACAACTGCACGGCTTTAGGCACGCCCCTCTATTCTTCTACAACGATATGATTCACAGAAACATTAAGCTGCTGCACGCGATTAACAATTTGACGCTCAATCTTATAATCTACCAATCCATCTACTAAAATAGGCAATGTATATTGGTCATTGAAAGTGAATATAATATGGTCTTCCCGCTCTCGACCATTCGTTTTTTTCGTTAAATCAAGCTGCACAATTTCATCCCACGCATACTGCTTTTTTCCCTTTAGCCAATGCGAGCTTTCAATAAATTCATTATCTATATAAATATAATTCTTCGTCCCACTAACAAATAAGAAAAGAAACGCAATGATAGTAAAAATACTTAAAGCAATTTTAAAGCCTTTCTTTTTTATAAAATACATGGCAACTAAGCTGGCTGCAACAGCTATAAACGCTGAACTATAGACTGCTAGACTTGATGGTAGTGGAAGAAAAACAATTTTATCTGCATGGTCATAAAAAATCATCCCAATTGTAAACGGCGTAAAAAGAACAATGATTGGTGCAATTAAAGCAACTACAATTGCAAATATAATATAAAGAGTCCTTCTCTCTCGGTCCATCATATGAAAATCCCACCCCTTTTTGTTATATAATCTATATACGTCCCTAAAGAACAAAAGTTTCAGAATATTAAAATAGATGGAAGAAAAGGAAAGAACATGAAGCATCAAAACGCCCATACAGAAATCGGCGAGTACAGGTGCAAAAATAAACGCTTCACCACATTGACACGAGGTCCCAAAATTTATTCTCCAAAAAACTGGGGCTGATTGGGAAAGTAATACTCTTCCAATCAGCCCCAATGTACTATTTAGTAGCTCGTAGCTCTACCGTCACAATCTCTGGTAAATTAAAAATACGATATGGAACAACGCTATTGCCTAATCCTCTGCTGACAACCATTGTCGTCTCCCCGTCCTCATACGTACCTGCTGTATATTTTGGTAAATAGCCCTGCCCTGGCGCTACTAACCCGCCGATAAATGGCAGACGAATTTGCCCACCATGTGCATGCCCTGTGAAAACAACATCAATCGCATTATTCACATATGTTTCAAAACGCTCTGGTCGATGTGATAATAGCAGTGTAAATGCATCGCTCGGTACATACTTGTATGCCATATCAAGCATTTCCTGTGTCGTATAACCCATTAATGGGTCCTCAATCCCGGCAATCACAATTTGTTCATCACCATTCTTTATCGTCAACGCCCTATTCGGTAACACATGCACTCCTAGTTCTATTAATACTTCATAAATTTCCTGCATCTTTCTCGTGGCTACCTCATGATTACCAAGCACATAATAGACATCTGCAATATCCACAAAGCCTCTTACAGCATCTAAACTATTTTCTAAATGATAACGATTGCTGTCTATTAAATCGCCTGTAATGAAAATGACATCTGGATTGGTAGCCCGCACTTTTTCAATCAGTCGCCTCTGTCCCTTGCCAAATATTGCATCATGCAAATCTGTCACCTGTGTAATACGATAGCCATCAAAGCTTGCTGGTACACGCTCGGATTCATACACATGCTCTGTTACCATAAGCCATTTATTATTTACTTGTAAAAAAACATACATCGCAACAATGAAGATAATTAATTTTACTAACTTTTTCAAACTGCACCGCTCAATTCATTATTAATAATATATATATTGAATCATACCACTATTATCAATAATATTTATATGTTTTGGCACATTCAGATGAATTATTTGTTGTCCCATTCCATAATTAGAGTATCCTTCATTGTCAAAACGCTCATAATAATGTTCAATTGTCCATATTTTCGGGATGACACGATGATAGATTATTTCCCTATTTATCTCGGAAATCAATAATGTATCCTTCTCAAAATGTATTTGTGGTGCTGATATATTATTCGTTACATCAATACCTGAAAAAATAAATGGAAATTCATAATAGCTTGCGTAAACATCATTTGATGTCTTATCATCCCTCCATGTGACGATTACATGTGTTCCTAAAAACTCCATATTTGACTTTAATGTCAGCTCTTCATTTGTCACTGTAAAAGTCAATTGTTCCTTCAAATAATCGGAATTTATTTCATCAAAGCGCTTTTCTTGTACAAGCTGATTAAGATATTCGATTTCATCAAGCTTTTCCTTTATTTCCTTATCGGACAATATCGCTTTTTGTGCATTTGGTAAATAGGGAAAGCTAACTGTCGCAATTAACCCGATAACTACATATATAACAAGTAGCTTATAAAATCTCTCGTTAAATGTCGCTTGAAAACGTGAAAGGAGTCGCCCTACAACGTAGATAGTACCAAATATTACAAGACATACAACAGGGACTAATACAAAAATTGCCATCATCCTCGGCGCACCTCCTGTCGACTATTAATTAACATCGCTAATGCATAAAGTACACTTGCTATTACAAAAGTATTCAATATAAGTACTCTATAGTTATCCCCCACGAGCCAACCAAACACATCTTCTAAAAAGTAGGGTGAATAATAAATAAACAATAATCCGCTAATAACCGTCAACACTTTCGATAGATTGAATAATGTGCTTATAAAATACCCGACTGCTGATGCACAAAGCAATGCAAAATAGAATACAAAAAATGTGGATATATTCGGAACAAGTGTCACACCCGCAATATTTGTATTTAGGAAAAGCACTTTCACAAACTGCACAATATTATTCGTCATTATTGCAGTGACAGTTGCAATAAATAGCACAATACAAATAAATAAAATCATTGAAATATTCGTTGCTAATCTCGTCGTCGGAACCGCCAAATTATCCTTCTGTATTCTTTCTGACGCAAATATAGCGCAAATTGTAAAAGCAGTCATCATCGAAATACCTAATAACCCATCTAAACTATAAAAGTATTCCTTAATCATCAAATTATTCATACCGCTGCCACTCATACCGCTATTACCTGCTACTACCGAAATAAACAGCTGAATTAGCACAAATATCATGACAACATTACTATATGTTTCTAGCCTCCATTTCACCTGCGCTCCGATATTTCTTATAAGTGACACATTACTGAAATACATCATCAATACCTCCTGTTGTGCTAGCTGTCATATACCTACACGCATCGCTTACTGAAACAGGCTGCACTTGAATAGTCGATTGACCATCGAAATACTTTCGCTCTATAACGACCTCTGCTAATAACCCCTCTTGCTTTACAAACAAGGCATGGTTTCGATAAGGTTCTAGCTGTTCTGGCTGCCCTACAAGTCGCACTGCGTATTGCTGCATTTTCTCTAGCTCTTCATGGAACACCACTTGCCCATTATGAATTAACAAGATTTCTTCAATTAAGTGCTCAATTTCCTTCAAATGATGACTTGAGATAATAATCGTCCGTGGATATGCAATATACTCTTTTAAAATTGCACGATACATATCTGCACGTACCGCCTCATCCATGCCATTCATTGGCTCATCAAGCAATGTGATGGCACAGCGTGTCGCCAGCCCATAAATCAAATTAAATGTAGAACGCTGCCCCTTCGATAAATTTTGGTGTGAGCTATTCAGATGAATACCTACATATTGCAATAGCTTCTCTGCAAGCTCTTGCTGCCAATTTAGATAAAAGCGCCTAGCAGTTTTTAAAATTTGTGCAATATTGTCGTTTTGAGCAAAGGTCATTCCCTCCTCAATAAAAATGGTATTCGTCGCTGCCGTTATACTGTTAAATGGATTGCTATTGTAAATTCTCACTTTTCCTGCTGTCGGCTTTATATGACCCGCTAAAATATTGAGTAACGTAGATTTACCCGCACCATTACGTCCAATAAGTCCAATAATTTTATGCTCGTCAAGATGACATGAAACACCCTTGAGCACCTCTTTACCTCGGTATTTTTTCACGATATTTTCGCATCGAATCAAGGCTACTCCCCCCTCTGCATTTTCTGGACTAGCGCTATTAACTCCATATCTGTCAAAGCCAGACGCCGCGCCTCATCCACCAATTCTCTCGCAAGTTGCTGCAACGTTTCACTACGTCGTTTCTGCAAAATCATTTCTTTCGCTTGCTCCGTTACAAACATACCTAATCCCCTCTTTTTATATATAATCTCTTCTTCTAATAAGAGTGTTAGTCCCTTTCCAGCAGTCGCTGGATTAATATTGAACAGCTCCGCTAACTGATATTGCGAATACACTTTACCATCCGCAACAAGGCGCTCTGCCAATATTTCATTTTGCAGCCATTCGGCAATCTGTACATAAATAGGTGTCATCCCATCCATATTCAACTTCAAATTAAAACACCCCCTAATTAGTACATTAGTGTTGTAATGTACTATAAATAATTTTCATATTTTTGTCAAGTGCTGACGAAACATCGAATAGCATATTTCTGCTACATTCTCAACCGCGCTTCGTCAATGTAGATAACTTTCTATTTCATCTTCAAAAACTCTGAATTATCCACAATGAAACGACTTAACATATAAATCTCTCATCTTTTCCACAAAGTTATCCTCAATTACATTAGTTATACACACAAAGAATAGGGAATCAGTAAAAAATTATCCACAATTCAGAAATTTCGACATTTCCCCTCGTTATTTCTATAAAGTAAGATTTTTCAAAAAGGCGAAAACACTTTTACATACTTCAATGATTAAACAAAGGTATATTTTTACTTCTTCAAAAAACGGGGGCGTCCAAAATGCCTGCAACTGCACAGCATTTTGGACGCCCCCGCTCATAACTATTCTTTTGGTTCACGTTCAATTGGCGTTTCTTCAGTATGTTCAGGTACATTTGCCTCATCGCCGAATAACACAGGCTTTAATAAATCCTCGCCCGAGCCTTCAGCAAGTGGTACACGCGAACGATATGCTGCACGACAAACAAGATGTCCTGCAACAGGCGCGGTAATAAACACGAAAATAATTCCTAAAATTAAACGGATACTTACATAGCCATCATGGCTCCAAAAATAGAGAAATGCACCGGAAAGACAGGCTAAGACTGACAAAGTGGCGCTTTTCGTTGCCGCATGTGAGCGTGTATATACATCTGGAAGTCGAATCATACCAAATGCGCTGACAACGCTAATAATTGCGCCAAAAAGAATCATCAACACCCCTAGCCACTCAACGATTTGATTTACGCTCAACGATAACACCCCTTTCAATATACTTAGAAAATGCTATCGTTCCGATAAATGCTAAAATACCTAAAATTAAAATTGCCTCTAAAAAGGCTTTTGTTGTCAATAAAATAGATACAATGGCAATAGAAGAAATCAAGTTAACACCTATTGTATCAAGCCCAATCGCACGGTCTGGCATAGAAGGTCCTACAATAACACGATAGAGGAGAAGCGCTATCGCAATCATAAATAAAACGAGCGAAACCAACAGGATTTTCTCAATCATTAACGTGTCACCTCCATAATTGCCTTCTCAAATTTCCCAATGGAGCGAAGTAACGTTTCCTTTGACTCTTCTATATCCATTGCATGAATGTAAAACATATCGCCTTCCTCCGTCACTTCCATCACTACAGAGCCTGGTGTCAATGTTAACAGTAGTGCTAATACTGTAATTTCCCAATCTCCTCGAAGCACTGTACGATATGTAATAATACCAGGTGTAATTTTTAATTGTGGCGTCATAACTTGCTGAATAACGGCAAAGCTCGACAAAGTAAGCTCGCGGATAAAAAGCATAATAAGTTTAAAAACTTTAAACACACGACGTAAATAAAACTGTGTGCCAAAAAAGCGATGCATCGCATATAAGATAAAAATGCCGACTAAGAAACCAGCTACAAATGTTGGAAAGCCCGCATTAGGATCGTCCTTCAATAAAAACCATAGTGCTGCGATAAATAAATTTAAAATAAATTGACCGAACATAGTACGCCCTCCTTCTACTTAGCTCCAAGAATTGCTTCAATATAAATAGCTGGATTAGCTAAAGTTCGCGCTGCATCCTCTACATATAGCGCAATTCCCTCTGCACCTAAGCCAAGTGCGACTATACAAAACGCAAGCAACACAAATGATGCTGTCGCCCCTTTTGGAATAGGCTTTTTGTCCTCTTCACTGATAGACGTTTCTCCAAAAAACGCCGCTAGGAAAATACGAAGTAAAGAGTATAATACGATAATGCTCGAGCCGAATCCGATTGCTAATAAAACGTAAAAACCGCCTTCTATTGCCTGCTGACCAATTAACACCTTGCCGATAAAACCGCTTAAAGGGGGGATACCAGCCAATGCACACATGACAACAAAATAAATCCAGCCAAATAAAGGATAATGACGAATTAAACCGTTCATATTTTTCACAACAATCTCACCCGTTAAATACACCATCGTTCCAACAATTAAAAACAGCAAAGCCTTTGCCAGCATATCGTGAATCAAATAATAAATTGCTCCTGCAAAAGCTTGTTCTGTGCCAATTGCTAAGCCGATTAAAATAAAGCCCACACCGATAATTACATTATAGGAGGCAATTGTGCGTACATCGCGACCAGATAATGCACCTAAACAGCCAAGCACAATTGTAATTCCTGCCATTACGCCGATTAGCGTATGTGTAACAGTCGTATTCAATGCAAACATTAACGTAAATGTACGGAACAAGGCATAAATCCCAACTTTTGTTAAAAGAGCTGCAAATAAAGCTTGTACAGCAGTTGGCGGCACACTGTAAGAGCCCGGGAGCCAGAAAAATAGTAGCAATCCTGCTTTCAGACTAAAGACGATTAAAAATAAAATAGCAACCGTCGTTAATACAGGGTCTTGCCCTACTTCAGCAACACGCACTGCAATATGTGCCATGTTTAATGTTTTTAATGTACCGTATAAAAACGCAAGTGCCACTAAAAATAGCCATGAGGCAACAACATTAATAAGGACATATTTTAATGATTCTCTTAGCTGAAATTTTTCTCCACCAAGTGCAACAAGTACATACGAGGCCAATAGCATGACTTCGAAGCAGACGAACAAATTGAAAATATCACCTGTTAAAAATGAACCATTAACTCCTGCAATTAAAAACAACACAAACGGGTAGAAAAACATTCGCTCATGACGCTCCCCAATTGTAGAAAAGGCATAAATTAAACAAATTGCTGTAACAATATTCGCTGTCAGTACGAGGAGTATTGAAAATGAATCTGCCACAAATAAAATGCCAAACGGAGGTAACCACCCACTAAAGTCAATCTTCATAATGCCATTTGTCTGTACTTCAAGAAGTAAAATAAACGCAATGATGCTCACCGCAACAACCGTCACCAAGCTAACAATTCGCTGTAGGCGAATATTATGACGTAGGAAAACAAGTAAAATCGCTGTGATGATTGGAATAATAAGCGGTAATACAATAATATTACTCATCCGATGATCCCCCTAGCTTGCTGAAATCATCTGTTCCATTCGTACTATACATACGGTAGGCGAGTACTAAGACAAACGCTGTGACTGCAAGGCTAATAACAATTGCTGTTAAAATAAGTGCCTGGGGAAGTGCATCTGTATACGGTCCGTCCGACTGGCTTAAAAGTGGGACATCCCCCTTTTTCAAGCCACCAACTGTTAAAATAAGTAGATGTGCTGCATGAGATAACACAGCAGTACCTAAAATAACACGAATTACTGTGCGTGAGAGGATTAAATAGGTTGCTACTGCAACTAGAATTCCTACTAATATAATTATTAAAGACTCCATACTATTCATCCTCACTTATACTTAAAATAATTGTCACAAGTGTGCCGATAACTGTCAAAGCTACACCTGCTTCAAAAATCATTACCGTTGATAAATGTGTCTCTCCTAACAGAGGAAGCTGAAAATAGCGATCAGCCTGCGTTAAAAACGGCACATTGAAAAAAATAGACGTAATCGCAGTGCCTGTTGCTAAAAGCACGCCAAATGCCGCTACTTTTTTAAAGTCAAATGGCATTCCTTTATGAACCGTTTCAATATCGTATGTTAAATACAATAAAACGATAGCAGAACCAAGTACAAGACCGCCAATAAAGCCACCGCCGGGCGAGTTATGCCCTGCAAAGAAGAGATACATACCGAGCGTTAAAATAATAAAGACGACTGCCCTTACGACTGTGCGTAAAATGACATCATTAATTTTCAATATCCGTCTCTCCCTTCTTTGCTTTTAGCTTAATAAGCGAATATATACCTAAACCGGCAATAAATAATACAACGACCTCTAGCATCGTATCAAATGCACGAAAATCGCCTAAAATCGTATTGACGATATTTTTCCCACCCGCTAAATTATATGAATCCTCAAAGTAAGTAGAGATTGGAGCGAATTTCTCATAATGTAAAACCGTTAATCCAACAAGCGTTACTGTCGCTCCAACTAATATTGAAATGGTCGCCTTTGAAAATTTCACCGCACGCGACACATTTTCCTTCTTTAAATCAGGTAAGAATTTAAAACATAACAAGAATAGCGCCGTCGTTACTGACTCTACGACAAGCTGCGTCAACGCTAAATCTGGCGCTCGAAACACAACGAAGAAAAAGGCAACAGAATAGCCTAGCACGCCGTTTAATAAAACTGATGTAATTCGCCCTTTTGTGAACAATAATGCTACAGCGGCAAAGACCATAATGAATAGCAAAATAAACTCATAGTACTCGACTGCTGAATCATTTGCTGGACTCCAAACAAATGCATCGCTCAGTACAAAGTAGCCTGCCACAATCGCAACAAATATTACATAAATATAAATGAAATAATACGTTAAGTTACCATTCATATATAAACGAGTAAACCAGCCTGATTTCGACTCACTAAAGCCAATAATGCGCTCATAATAAGCATTTAATGTGTACTTTTGAGAGAATAGCTGATACACTGCACGCCATTTTGGCAATGAACGGTATAGTAAAATACCAACGATGATAACACCGATTGTCATAAATAGCTCTGTGCCTATATGCAATGCTTTAATTGGCACTGTCAATTCCTCCACTGGGAAGGTTGGATAAATACTTTGCATCGCAGGACCTAAAATATTGCGACCTAAAATATTCGGGAAGAAGAAAATACCGATAACAAAAGCAATTAGTATAAATGGCGATATTAACATGCCAATTGGTGCTTCATGAGGTGGCTTTTCTAAACGCTCCGGCTGAAGTTTGCCAAAAAACGTTCGCCCGACGATAATTACACAGTAAACGAAAGTAAATACGCTCGCTAGCCATGCGATAACAGGAAAGACGAAACCGAAGTTTTCAATAGAGAAGATATTTAATGTTAAAATATCCACAGTCGCTTTAAAAAACATCTCTTTACTTAAAAATCCATTAAATGGTGGTAAGCCAGCCATCGACATGCTTCCAATAATGGCAATTGTAAAGGTGAATGGCATTAATGCCATAAGTCCGCCTAATCGACGGATATCCCGCGTCCCTACTTCATGGTCAACAATTCCGACCATCATAAAGAGCGCCCCTTTAAAGGTTGAATGATTAATTAAATGGAAAAGCGCAGCAAATGTTGCCTGCGTATAAAGTAGTGACTCTTGGCTGTAACCGAGCGCGTGCCCAGCAGAGCCGAGGCCAAACAATGACATAATCAGACCAAGCTGACTAACTGTAGAATAGGCTAGAAGTGCCTTTAAATCGTATTGACGTACCGCATTAAACGAACCCCAAAACAATGTAACAATCCCGACTCCAGCCACCGTCCAAAACCATACTTCATGCCCACCAAATACGGGGGACATACGAGCTACTAAATAAATGCCAGCCTTAACCATCGTAGCTGAATGCAAGTAGGCACTAACTGGTGTTGGTGCTTCCATTGCATCTGGTAACCAAATATGGAATGGAAATTGTGCGGATTTTGTAAATGCACCTAAAAGGACTAAAATCATTGCCGGGATAAAGAGTGTATGCTCCTGAATCGTCCCTACATTTGCGATTAACTCACGTATGCTAAATGTCCCTGTAATTGTATATAAAGTTAAAAAACCTGCAAGCATTGCGACGCCACCTGTGACAGTAATCGTCATTGCTTTGCGTGCGCCAGCACGAGATGCCTTACGATGATGCCAAAATGCGATAAGTAAAAATGAGGATACGCTTGTTAGCTCCCAAAATGCATAAAGCACCATTAAGTGGTCTGAAAAAACAACGCCTAGCATAGCACCCATGAAAAGTAATAAGTAGCAATAAAAGTGGTGAAGTGATTCCTTCGTTGATAAATAAAAAATCGAGTACAAAATGACTAAGCTACCAACTCCGGTAATAAGCAAACCAAAAATTATGCTTAGCCCGTCCAAGTAGGTTGTAAAGCTTATGTTAAAAGAGGGGATCCACTCATAAATTTTTGTAAATGTTTGTCCATTTGCTATACGAGGGATATATGTAGTTAATATACTAAATAAAACAACTGGCACAGCTAATACAAGCCAACCAATATGTACTTTCTTAAAGCGCCTATATATAAACGGAATAGCAGCCGCCATTATAAACGGTAAAAGTATTGCAAGTTCAACAATCATACGCCAAAACCTCCTAAATTCAGACTCGTGCACTTTTTATAATGATTCAGCAAAAAACTTCCGCTTCTATGGGCTATGAAATGAATGCTTTATTTACTTTAATTCAGCGTGTATACATTCGCTGAAAAAGAGGAACTCAGTCTAAGAACATCGCATACTAAGATAGCGACTGAGTGACCAACATCATGTTGGCCCAAACCCTGACGGATATAACAGATTTTGAAAAGAGGCCTGTGTGATGCGGGTCGGTTAACCGCAGTCGTAGAACGTAACCGTTTTAGGTTTACTTCCACCAAACAGCTCATGAAAATCTGGATTAACTACGCCAAGACGCAATTGATAATAGCTTTAAAACCTTTAGCTAAAACATTGCTAAAAACAAGTTTTTTTATTCATTATTCTTTACGTAATTATTTTAAAGCAATTTGTTGCCAATTCACTTGACTAACGCTACAACTCATAGCATAATAGTGTGTCATAAAGAGCACAATCTATTTTAGTCAAATTAATTTTTTATATACAGTGCCCTGAGCAAATCAAAAAAACATCATATAAGAAAAGTATACACTAGAATATGGCGAAATGCACTGTAAGGGCTTCGATTTTAGCTCATTTACACTTGATTTTTCAAAGTTTGATTACGTGGGTGCCGTGTTTACAAATATAATAAAGAGGTGCAAAATCATCATGAAGCATGTTAAAAGCAGAATGGACGAAAGTATTTTAGTTTGTGTATATTACGGACTTAATGGCGAACGTCTAATCCGTCGAGGACATAAGCTCGCGACATTACTTGACTGTCCTCTATATGTTTTAACAGTAGATGCCAAACCACTCGATGCATTCGACGCTGAAAAGTCAGGTTACATTGAGCATTGGCAGCAACTGACAAGTGAGTTAGAGGTGGAAGATTTTATTATCCGTGATAACGAAAAGCTACCAATTCATAAAGTTATTACAGAAGTAGCAATGCAATATAATATTACACAAATTATTGTAGGGCAAAGCGCTCAAAGCCGTTGGGAAGAAATTACGAAAGGCTCGTTCTTAAACGTTTTACTGCGTGAAATTCCTTTTGTTGATTTCCATATCGTAGCGGTAAAGCGCCCAACAGAGGATGAATCATTAGATATTTATGAAAAAGGCATACGCGCTTATTTAATTCATGAAAATGAAGAGTATAAAGTAGCCTTCACCTGCCCAAAATTTGCTCATCTTGAAGGCATCTTTTTCAAGGAAATTGGCACAGATTTCGACAATGGTATTTTTAAATTTACGTATGAGCGTAAAATGCATGAATTGGATATCGTAGAGGGAGTAGTAACAGACCCTCATATTATTCCAACACAATGCAAGCCTTCACTAACTCGTTAAACAAAAATAAAGCGTCCAAAAAGCCGTTTGATTGTCGGCATTTTGAACGCTTTTGTTGATGTTTCATCTCAAAAAAATAGAGAAAGCTTTCTTTGAAAAAGAGAGAAACACTGATTTCAGCGATATTTCTCCTTAGTAAAAAAGCGCTGTTATAAAAATCGGACAGCCCAATAGACTTTCTCTTATGCTTCAGCATTTGCTGCTTTATCCCTTGGTAGCAGAAACGCCACTAATAGTAATACAGATAAGCAGGAGACGCCTATAATTGTCGGTGTAATTCCGTATAAATCAATTAGCTTACCTGTAGCAATAGCGCCAATTGCTCCCATTCCAAACGAAAGCCCTACTGTTAAACCTGCCATCGTACCAATTTTACTTGGCACAAGCTCCTGCGCATAAACAACCGTCACTGAGAAACTAATCATAATTAATGTACCGATAATGATGAGTAGTACTGGTACAAGCCATAGAGGCACATACGGCAATATTAAGCAAAAAGGCATTGGTGCTACTACCGATAAAAGAATGACATTTTTACGCCCAATACGGTCTGATAAAGGACCTCCAAAAAATGTACCTACGACACCGCAAGCCATGAAAATAAAAATAAAAATTTGCCCTACTGTAATCGTCAATCCATACGTTTCCGCTAAGTAAAATACATAAAAGCTCGTAATATTTGTCGTATAAAAAGAACGAGCAAAAATAATAATAAATAACAATAATAAAGCGATACTCACCTGCCTTTTCGTCAACGGTGGCAACGATGAAATAAGCTGGCGTTTTACCTTTGACAACTTTTCTGCCTCTAGCTGTGCCTTATACCACTTAGCAATTTTTGTTAACATCACAATACCAATTGCCGATAAGGCTAAAACAATAGAGGCTCCCTTCATACCGAATGGTAAAAGGATGAAGGCACTAATAAGAGGTGCTAATGCCTGTCCCGAATTGCCTCCTACTTGATAAATCGACTGTGCTAAGCCGCGCTTCGTTCCAGCGGCCATATAAGAGACACGCGAACCTTCAGGATGAAAGACCGCTGAGCCAAGCCCTAAAAACAACACGGCAATTAAAATCATCCAATAGCTACTTGCGACAATTAGCATAGCCACACCGATAAACGAGCTAACCATTCCTATTGGCAAGGCAAATGGCATCGGTTTTTTATCTGTAATAAAGCCAACGACAGGCTGCAAAACAGAAGCAAACATATTTAACACAAAGGATATTAATCCTAATTGTGTAAAGGTTAATCCTAAATTATCCACTAAAAGTGGGAACATCGCAGGTACAACAGACTGCATTGTATCGTTAATTAAATGACAAATGCCAATAGCGACCATCATCGCGTAAATTGGCTGATTATATTTAGTGGTTGTATTCATAATTCATATTCACGCTTTCTATGCTGTATAGCATATGTACTTTTCGCCCATGCTAATGTAGTAAGGAGTGATACACATGGACATCGGCGAGATTAATTTTTGGGAAATGCTATTTCGTACAACGGTTACTTTTATTGCCCTGCTTATTTTAGCTAGAATTATTGGTAAAAAACAATTAAGTCAATTAACATTTTTCCACTATACAACCGGCATCACCTTTGGCTCAATTGCTGGTGAATTATCCTCTCAAAAAGAGACACCTTTTTGGGATGGTATGATCTCCTTAATTTGGTGGTCTATTTTAACTATTTTACTAAGTGCCATCGCATTAAAATCGACAAAGATACGCGTGCTCGTTGATGATAAACCAACAATCGTTATTCACAACGGCGTTATTTTAGAGGAAAACTTAAAGAAAGCAAGACTCCATTTAGATGAGCTGACAATGCTATTGCGTGAGCAAAGTATTTTTTCAGTCAATGAGGTTGCCTACGCTGTTTTTGAAACAAACGGTGAGCTAAGCGTTATGAAAAAGCCATCCTTTGCTGGGGCGACAAAAAAGGATACACAGGCAAATTTAACACCACCTCTGTGCATGCCAACAGAAGTAATTTCCAATGGACATATCATCTATGAAAACTTGCAACAGCTCAATTTGACAGAAGAATGGCTATTGAAAAAATTGCGCAATAAAAAAGTAGAAGCTGTTGAGCATGTTCTTTTTGCACAAGTGTTAGAAGACCACTCGCTCTTTGTCAGCACAAGAGCTAATCAACCTTCATAATATCAATTGGCGTCACCATCCCAATCAATTTTTGCTGCGGGCGACCGTGCTCTGTAATTAACAATGCCTCATAGCGTTGCCCGCGCTCTACTCCTTCCTTAAAAATTTCCTCTGCCTCGTAAATTGTCATCGTTTTACTAATAAATTTATAATTTTTAAGTTTTTTTTCATGTAACAAAATATCTTGTAATGTAACGCGATTCGACCAATTTCTTTGCCCCATTGAAATGGCAAGCCAGTTTGTTATCCCGACCGTCGTAATTAATCCTTGAAACTTTTGCCCTGAATATACGGGAAATTGTGTATATTTATGCTTGCGAATAATTTTTAACATATATGTAAGTGAATCTGTTGTTTGAAATACCGTTACGCGCTTTCGAAATAGCTGCCCAACAAGCTTTGGCTTCGCTAGTGCCGAATCAATTGCCTCAATAGCTTCAACAATTTGGATGTGCGGCTCTGCGATAATAAATTCAATCGCTGTCCGATGATGCACAATAGCATTACGTAAATCAGCATAGGCCCGTAAATCATCCTCATATTTTTGCACAAGCGGGTTTTTCCTACGCGCACGGTCAAGCAGTCGATAAAACGGCATAAACTCTTTTACATCCACTATTTCACGCAATGTATGGTCAATTCTATTAAAAGCTGTTATAAAGCGATCAGAGTTTGTAGACATTTAGTCCCTCCTTCCTAGACACTATTAAGTTATATTATAGTCTTAATTTTCGGATTTTGAAATATTGTGCCTAAGATGAAAAGAAACGTCCGAAAAGTGTGCTTGGGCACTGCTTTTCGGACGTTTTAATGAAGTTTTAATTAATTACGCCTCGACGTAATTGCGTTCAGATTTCTCAAGCTGTTTGGTGGAAGTTTATCTAAAGCTGTGACATTCGCCGGAGATTTAACTTCTTTCAGTGCAACTATCGCTAGTGGGAAACTTCTGTACCTGTCACTACGGTTTTGTATAAAAAGTTAAACGGTTGTAAACAGTGAGTCTAACGATTCCCCCTAAAATAAGTAAAAACCAAATTTTTGTTTTATCGAAGATGAATTAGGCTTTTTGGGTAGTCCCACTCTAGCTTTTTTATCATTTATACAGTTTTTCCAATGCTTCATGCATATTTGGGCGAATATTCGCCGATTGCCGCACTTCTTTTACCATTTGCTCAGCACTTTCCAAATCATTGGCTAGTCCTAGCTCTAACAGGACTGCTGTTGCCATCACGCTCGCCCTGCCATTGCCGCTACCACAATGGATAAAAATGTTTCTCCCTGACTCATACGCTTCCTTAATACTTGTTGCTCCAGCTTCAATACTATCAGCTAAATGCCGCTCTACTATTGCTGCATGGACAATTGGGCATGCAGGTACTTCTGCATCTTGCACCGAATTCACACGGACATCATAGACTATATCAATATTTTCATTGTCAACTACCTCTTGTGCATCCGCCGCGCCTCCTAAATAAATTCTTCCTTTTACTAATTCATCGTAGCCCATCTTTTCCCCTCCTATTAATTGCGTCCCACCAACTCTAGTCCAAATTTTTTCGAGCTAGCAAATGAATCTCTTCAAAACCTGTGACATTCGCCGAAGGCTTTAATTTCTTTCAGCAGCTCTAGCTTCTGTATAAACATTCGCTAAAAGCTATGTGTGCCTGTCGCCTTGCTTTCGGTACAAAATAATTTGCTTCTGCGGTTACTTGTCGCAGTAAACATTACTGAAAGACGTTACAGTAAATCTTTAATCTCCTCATATTGTGGCAATGCTGTTAAAGCACCTGGCTTTGTTGCCGCTAATGCACCTAATTTATTGCCAAAAGCAACACATGCTGTGATTTCCTCTACTGTTGTAGGTAAACCATTATAATGCACATAGCGCAATACACCTGCCATAAACGCATCACCAGCACCTGTTGTGTCAACGGCTATAATTTTTTCAGCAGGCACATGAATCGTCTCGCCATTTAATATTGCATAAGAACCTTCTGCTCCAACGGTAATCAAAATAATTGGTACAAGCAATGCATCAAGTGCTGCAATTCCTTCCTCAATCGTATCCGTTTGCGTTAAGAAAAATAGCTCCTCATCTGTTAGCTTTAAAATATCTGCGTCCTCAAAAAAATTGGTAACTGTTTCGCGACAAATCGCCTCGCTTTGCCAACGTAGTGGTCTAATATTAGCATCAATTGCAATAATTGCCCCGTGCTCCTTCGCCAGCTCAACCGCCGCTATCGTCGTTGCCAATGCTGTTGGATGAAACATCGTACCCGAGCATACATTAAAAATCGATGCGCGCTTAAATGCCTCTAGCTGAAGCTGCTCCTCCATCACCTGTAAATCTGGCGTCTCATCAATATACTCTTTAAAAATTCGCTCGCCGCCCTCTGTTAAATGTACATAGACACCACTTACACGCTTCTCTGGTGCATAAACAGCGTAATCAAGATTAACCCCCTCATTGGTAATTTCATTACGAACAAATACAGATGTTTCATCATCACCTGTAATCGTAATTAAAGCTGATGGTGCACCAATACGGCTTATACCCGCTGCGACATTAATCGTTGCACCACCTAAATATTTTGTAAATGTTGTATTTGTTATATCGTCTGCAATATAATCCACAAACGCATCTCCATAAATAAGAATAACATCTTTATTTGACTGGCTCATTTTGACCTTCTAACCTCCGAAATTATGCTTTCTTTAGATTACCACGAAATTAAGGCTTCAATCAATTACACCTCAGCGTAATTGCATCCAGATTTTTTCGAGTTCAGAGAAAATCTTTTTTATAAAGTAAAACTTATCTCCGCAGAGACTTTGACAGGCTGTTAGTACGAAATCAATCGAAATTACAGCCTTTCCTTAATAATTTTGCTATACTACTATAAGACGTCCTGTCAACTTGAGCTATCAAAAGGCTAGGGTACGTTAACAACAAAGAAATTTTTATAAAAGGTTATTACTTTAACAGAACACAACTGAATCGTCTAAAAATCGTGTCTCCTACGATTTTCAGACGCATTTCAAAGAAAGAAGCGATAGATAATGGACATTTATATTCAACAAGCGCAACCTACAGATGCGGAACAAATCGCACCACTTATTTACGATGCAATTGGTGATATCGCACATCGCTTAACAGGAGAAGCAGAGGAGCAGGCTGTATTAGCAGCATTAGCAGCACTAATTAAACGATCAGACAATCGCCATAGCTATTTATACACATATATCGCCAAACAAGCTGACTCACTTCTTGGCATTGCGGTACTCTATGATGGTCTCACTGCACAAACACTTGATGCGAACCTATCCGCCTGGCTGAAAACGAAAAATGCCCCTGCAATCATTGATGCTGAAGCACATGATGATGAGTTCTATATTGATACAGTATGCGTAACACCAAATTCACGCGGCTTAGGAATTGGCACAAAGCTCCTGCATTTCGCGGAAGAGCAGGCGCTCGAAAAAGGCTATAAAAAGCTTTCTTTAAATGTAGAGCTAGAAAAAGAGCAAGCACGTGCTTTATATGAGCGACTTGGCTTCGTAATTACAGAACGCTGGACAATTATCGATGAGCCATTTCACCATATGGTAAAATCACTTTCATCATGAAAAAACTCATTTTCCCTTTATTGGTTGTTATCGCATCAAGTAGCTATGGTATTTTATCGACAATTGTAAAGGTTGCAATGCAGTATGGCTTTACAACAGCGGAGGCTATCACGAGCCAATATGTCGTTGGTTTTTTCCTTGCCCTTCTACTGTTTGTCGTGACCCAGCGCACTTTGCCAAGAGT
Organism: Metasolibacillus sp. FSL K6-0083; assembly: GCF_038630865.1. Lineage (NCBI taxonomy): Bacteria > Bacillati > Bacillota > Bacilli > Caryophanales > Caryophanaceae > Metasolibacillus > Metasolibacillus sp. FSL K6-0083. The sequence continues at coordinate 2,350,502 of NZ_CP152046.1, forward strand.
TAATAAATCAGGTGCAATGATTTTATTACTTGCTGGCTCATTAACAGCTACTACGGGTATTGTATATGGACATTCCTTAAATTATTTACCAGCTTCGCTAGCTGTCGTGCTGCTATTCCAATTTACATGGATTGGTCTCTTTATTGATTGCGCCTTGCATAAGCGTTTCCCAAGCCGAGCAGAAGGAATTTCGCTTATTTTTCTAATCGGTGGAACCATTTTTGCGGCAGGTATTGTCGATGTAGACTTATCCGCTATCGCTTGGCAAGGATGGGCACTAGGCTTATTAGCTGCATTAAGCTTCGCTTTATTTATTCAGGTAAACTCTAGACAGGTTGAAGGTGTTACAATGATTTCTCGTACCTTCCTCGTATCGCTCGTAGCACTAATTGTTATTAGCGTTGCACTAACACCTGAAATTGTATGGAATGGTCAATTATTCGGTGCAGGTCTTTGGAAATTTGGTTTGGCTCTTGGATTATTCGGCATCATCCTACCAATTTTATTATTCTCCATTGCTGTGCCAAAAGTAGGTGGTAGCCTTGCCTCTATTTTAAGCGCGATGGAGCTACCTGTAGCCATTTTGGCATCTATGATTGTGCTTAAAGAAGCACTATCCATACTCCAATTTGTCGGCATCGCTCTCGTGTTAATCGGAATGATTTTACCTTCATATTTATCGATGAAAAAAGATGAAAAAAAAGCTGCCGAGAGGGTCGGATGAAACACTGACCCTTCTAGCAGCTTTTTTTATTCTTCGCTTGGTAACTCATAATCATAGCGTTCGCCAAATGTCTTTTTCAAAAACTGGTGTGCCTCCAACTTCGTCTCAACTGTAATTGCTGAATAAACCTTCGCTAACGCAGCCGTAATTATTAAAACATCATCCGTTAAACCTACGAGTGGCAAAATATCTGCAATGATATCAAAAGGTAAAATAAAATAACCCAATGCACCTAAAATAATTAATTTATTAGCCTTTGACATATCGGGGCTTTTAACGGCAAAAAACAATGTACTTGCTGCATGCAATGTTGACATTCCTAATTTTAACCCTGATGCCTTTACCTTCGTTAAAAACTTATCATTAGAGAAATGCTTGTCCTTATTTGCAACCACTTTTTCCATATCCATTCCTCCTTACATAATAAAGAAAAGTACTACAAAGCCCCTGCAAGATTGTAGCCCAAATGTAGTACTTGCCTATATGTACGGATATTCTTAAAAAAAGTTTCAACACTATTGTCTTTTTCACCCGATAAAAAATATAGGAAGGGGTGATCAGCGTGTACAAATTTGAAGAGCTTTCATCTATTTTTAGTGCGATTCCAAGCACTCATCAGCCTCTCATATTAGCATTGCAACAAGCTGCCGCACACATTAATGATTATCCAGCACGCTCTTTACAGCATTCTCGTGAAGCGTTAGGTATTATTATAAAAGACATGTATGAGAAAAAAATGCTGCAATCAGTTGCACATGTTGCGCTACGCACTTTATTAAAAAATAAAACATTCATAGCAAAAGTTCAGCCAAGTCGCATTTATTTATTAATGAATCTTGTCCAGCAAATGACGACCACACAGATAAATTCGCAGAACGATACAAAAGCAGCACAAATTGTCCTCGACTATCTAATGGATATATGTGAATGGTATTTAAGCGAACTTCAGGAAGGTGAGGAATTATCCTCTTCAGCTCTCATTCTTAAGCAAGTTAATGAGCTAGATACTGAAAGCTTTGAAGCAATGACTCAATGGTTTTTAGTAGCGGCTACTGCGGGAGATGCTAGTGCTCAATATAATTTAGGCGTTCTTTATAATCATGGAAAAGGCGTAGCTCAAAATTACGAGGAGGCTGTAAAGTGGTACTCCCTAGCTGCTACGCAAAATAATACGGATGCGCAATACGCATTGGGCGTACTATATGAATTGGGTCTTGGTGCTCCACAAAACTACCAACGCGCTGCCGAGCTTTACAAACTTGCCGCTCAAGATGGCAATGCAGACGCTCAATACAATTTAGGCTCACTTTACAATCATGGAAAGGGCGTGGCACAAAACTTCACAGAGGCTGCCAAATGGTATCAGCTTGCAGCAGATCAAGGCAACACGAGTGCACTCAATAACTTGGGCTTCTTGTACCACAACGGAACAGGTGTAGAGCAAAATTTTAAGCAAGCAATTAAGCTCTTTTCCAAAGCTGCTCAAGCAGGTGACGCTAGTGCCCAATACAATTTAGGCTATATGTACAGCAAAGGGCGTGGTATTGCTACTAACTTTAAAGAAGCTGCGAAATGGTTTTTAAATGCTGCTCTGCAAAACCACACGAACGCACAGTTTCAACTTGCATTGCTATACCGTGCAGGAGATGGAGTCGAAAAAAATATTGATGAGGCTCTCAAATGGCTCTTACTCGCTGCCAACGCTAATCATACAAATGCGCAATACACGCTCGGTCTTATGTATAAGCTCCAAAACACCAAGACATCGACAAAGAAAGCCATTGATTGGCTCTCGAAAGCTGCTGCGAATGAGCATATTAGCGCTTGCTATGATTTAGCAATGCTTTATAAAAAAATGGATAATGACAACCCGCTTTTTATGAAATGGTTAAAGCGCGCAGCAGTTCATGGCAATGCAGATGCCCAATTTGAAGTAGCAATTTACTATATGCAGAATCAAAATTACCAGGAGGCTATTAAATGGCTTCAATCCGCTGCCGAACAACATCATCTACAAGCTGAATACGAGCTAGGCTTACTGTATGAGCAAGGTCTTGGTGTCGAGAAAAATTATGATGAAGCCCGCCACTGCTATCGTCTCGCTGCTGAACGTGGGCATATGCTAGCACAGTATAAGCTTGGCAATATTTTCGATAAAGGGCTAGGTGTCGACATCGATTACACTGAAGCTGCGAAATGGATTTTACTTTCAGCTTCTAAAGGTTATTCAAAAGCACAATTTCAGCTTGCACAAATGTATGCAAACGGCGAGGGAGTATCACATGATTATGCAGAGGCAGCGAAATGGTACAGACGAGCTGCCACTAACGGGCATGTAAAGGCACAATTTCAACTAGGCATGCTTTATAAAAAAGGACTTGGCGTCGCACAGAATTATACTGAAGCCACCTACTGGCTTAAAAAATCAATCCAATAACTATTTCAATAAGGCTATCGGGAATACAGAATTTCCGATAGCCTTATTATATTGACTTACTTCGCGACTTTCAAATCACATTCTTCTAACGGAAGAAGTCTCGTTTTATATTTGATTTTATAACCAATCCATAGCAGTAAGAATAGCGGAATACCTATATATGAAACAAGTACCCCATACCAATCAATTGCCCCACCGGTAAATGCTGTATAATTTTGACCAAGCACAACGATTAAACAAATCGTTAATGCAAATAGCGGACCGAATGGATACCATCTCGCTTTATAGGGCAATAAGGATAAATCCTTGCCCTGCACAACAAATGCACGACGGAATCGATAATGGCTATAAGCAATCCCAAGCCATGCGATAAAGCCCGACATTCCTGAAGCATTCAGTAACCATATATATACAACCCCATCGCCAAAGAAAGATGCTAAAAAGGCTAAACTTCCCACTGCTAATGTCGCCATTAACGCATACACAGGAATACCTCGACGACTTAATTTCGTGAAAAATTTCGGTGCCTTTCCTTCTACCGCTAGCTGCCAAAGCATACGAGAAGCTGCATACAACCCTGAATTTCCTGCTGACAACATCGCAGTTAAGATGATGGCATTCATAAAAGAAGCTGCTACAGCAATCCCTAAGCGGTCAAACACTAAAGTAAATGGCGACACCGCAATATCCTCAGATAACAAGCGCTCATCTGTAAAAGGGATGAGCAGCCCAATAGCTGCTATAGCTAAAATATAAAACAATAAAATACGCCAAAACACTGATTTTACAGCCTTCGGAATATTTTTCCCAGGATTATCTGTCTCACCAGCTGTAACACCTAATAGCTCTGTTCCTTGAAAAGAGAATCCTGCCGCAAGGAAAATACCAAACATCGCTAAAAACCCACCATGGAATGGCCCATCACTAATAAAGAAATTCGTAAAGCCTACTGGCGCCTCCCCACCTAAAATACCAAAAATCATTAAAAAGCTAACAATAATAAAAACAATTACAGTTGCTACTTTAATCATCGCAAACCAATATTCACTTTCCCCATAGCTTTTCACAGATAAAAGATTAAATGCTAGTACGATAACAATAAACAGCACCGTCCAAAGCCCTGACGAACTATTTGGAAACCAATACTTCATAATCAAAGATACTGCTGCAATTTCTGCCGCAATCGTAATCGCCCAGTTATACCAGTAGTTCCACCCTAATGCAAAGCCCAACGCTGGATCGACAAATTTGCTAGCATATGTACTAAATGACCCTGATGACGGCATATAGGCAGCCATTTCTCCTAAACTTGTCATTAAAAAAAATACCATCACACCAATCAAAGCATAGGCTAATAATGCACCTCCAGGGCCCGCCTGCGCAATTGCACCCCCACTCGCTAAAAACAGCCCTGTGCCAATAGTTCCTCCTAAAGAAATCATTGTAATATGACGACTTTTTAGTGCTTTTTGCAGCTTTGGCGCTTTATTACCAAGCTGATTAATTTTAATATCACTCACTTTATAGCTTCCTTCCTAATTTTAAGACAAAAAAATACCATCACAAGATTTTGTGATGGCTATATTCGTTCTTAGTTTTTTCTTTGATAGCTCAACACGTCATCTAAAACAAACGTGACAGTTCTGCTCCTTTCGAACGCAGCCCCAGCATGAAGGTTACAAGTACCTTCAAACTTCGGCAATATTTCCTTTCCACTAACTTCATCAATGCTTGCCATTTCCATTAGTGTACTCTTAAATATCGCGACCTCTACCTCAATCAACTTTGAGGTTCATTATTAAATTTACAACGCATATTATTTTAACATAATAATTATTCAATTGCAACCATTGTCCAAAAGCTTCCAAAAGAGAAGCATTCACCCCCGCAAAATAGAGCCAACCAATGTGTATCTATTAAAAAATGTTTACTCCTATAAAACACGCCGATTATTATCCAATATTTACATAATCAACGCAACTGATATTTTAACGTTCTATCAGTAGATTTTGCTTTTCTATGGGTGTACTTTTATATTCTATCAGTACGTTTTTGAATTCTATCAGCTACTTTGGCAGTTCTATCAATAGATTATTAAAAAACAGGCGACTATTTAGCAATTGTTTGATAATTAGCTACGGAATCAGTATCGCATTTTCATAGAGTTTGCTCGCAAAATAAGAAAAACACCGAATTTAGAAGTGATTTCTTTAATAGAAAATGAAGGCAGATATTTTAAGATGAATATGTATATATAATTGTGTAAAAGTGAAAAGTCATATCAATTCCTGGGTAAATGTATTGTGCAACCAAAACATTAGGAGGAATTAATATGACTCAACTTAATCTTACACTAGACTTAGGGGAAATTGAAGCGGCGATACTTGATTCAGATATGAGCAGTACGATTAAATCGCTTGTGATTTTAACGTTGAATGAGTATATGGAAAAAGAACGTGATGAGTATCTAAAGGCTGATGCGTACGAGCGCAATGAAACGCGAACAGGGCAACGCAATGGCTATTACGAACGTGATTATACATTGGCGATTGGCAAGATTCAGTTGAAAGTGCCTCGTACGCGTGACGGAAAGTTTTCCACGACATTATTTGAACGCTACCAACGAACAGATAAAGCGTTTATTTTATCAATGATTGAAATGGTCGTACAGGGTGTTTCAACACGCAGGGTGACAAAGGTGATAGAAGAGCTGATTGGGGAATCAGTATCGCCCTCTTTCATTTCGAGCCTGACAAAGAAGCTAGACCCTATTGTGAAGACTTGGGCAAACCGTCCTATTCACTACCAGACGTATCCAATTTTATATGTAGATGCGATGTATATTAAGGTACGAGAAGCTCGTAGAGTGATAGCTAAAGCTGTGTATATTGCGATTGGGCTGACGAATGATGGAAAAACAGAAATTTTAGGATTTAAAATTAGTGAAACAGAATCTGCTACTGCGTGGAAAACGTTCTTTCAAGAGCTCAAGGCACGAGGATTGTCAAAGCCTGAATTGGTCGTATCAGATGCTCATGAAGGATTAAAAAAGGCAATTTCAGAATGTTTTCTAGGAACGGCATGGCAGCGTTGTTTATTCCATTTCATGCGAAATATTTTTTCCAAAGTGCCAAAGAAGGGATCCGAAGCATTCCGCCGCAAAGTATCAGCTATTTTTAAGGAGCTCACGCTAAAAGATGCCAAGGCAAAATATGAAGCTCTTCAAGATGAGTATGAAGATGTAGAAAAATATGAAAAGGCCATGCTTACTTTGGAAGAAGGCTTTCAAGAGGTAACACAGTTTTATCAATTTAAAGTCGTATTGCATCAGCACATTCGAACGACAAACCGTGTAGAAAATACGAACCTTCAAATTCGCCGACGTGAAAAAGTGATACGCATTTTTCCAAATCATGATTCGGCTTTCCGTTTGATTGGTGCTACTTTAATGGATATAGAAGATGGACTTCGAGGGAAAAAAAGCTGCTTTAATGTAAGAAATGTTTACTTGGAAGAATAACAGGAGGACGGTCCCGCGCGAAATGTGTGGTGTATGGGAAAGGGCATGCCCTTTCCCATACACCACACATATAAAAACAGTACAAATACAAAAGGTACCCAGGGAATTTTACACAAGATTCTGTACTTGACTTTTTAAGATTATTTATAAACCCCGATAGTTAGTTATTCCATGCTTTTCGAAGTTTATTCCATGTTTTTATGAGTTTATTCCACGTTTTTCAACTTTTATTCCATGTTTTCTGAGATTTATTCCATGTTCGCTCTTTTTCTTCTTGGTAACTTCTGCACTTGACTACTGATATTCTTCAGTGGTTTTTGGTTGCGAAGCAATGTCCTACTCTCACAGGGGCGCCCCCAACTACCGTCGACGCTTCAACGCAACACAGCTGAGCTAGCCGATTCCTTCGTTGTCCGCGTCGCTTGCGGTGCTCATGTGCCATGCACATTCCGCCCCGCGCTCCTTGGCGCCTCGGACTCCTTGCTCTTCTGCACTGCTTCAGCTTGTATTCGATTAAAAGTGTTTGCAATTGTTTGCTTGCGATTACGCGCCGAGCCGACCTTCGGTCTTTGGTAGTTGGCGGCCTCTTTTTCCATACAAAAAAACCACTGATTCCTCAGTGGTTTTGATTGCGAAGCAATGTCCTACTCTCACAGGGGGAAGCCCCCAACTACCATCGGCGCTAAAGAGCTTAACTTCCGTGTTCGGTATGGGAACGGGTGTGACCTCTTTGCCATCATTACTTCACTTGCACATGGGTGTGCTGGCGTCTACGTTACCACAGGATGTGGTGCTTTTAGTAGACGTTCCTTACTCGGCTGCCAATTTACTGCGCTACTCTTCGTCAACTGCACTCGCTCATTCAGTCATGTACTTTAGTACACTCCTTCAATCGCTCCTTTGTTTCCTCGATTAGCTTGTATCTTGAAATCCTTATTTTTAGAAAGAGTTTGTTCTTTCAAAACTGGATAAACGAACATTGAAACAAGTTTTAATTGTGGTTAAGTCCTCGATCGATTAGTATTCGTCAGCTCCATGTGTCGCCACACTTCCACCTCGAACCTATCTACCTCATCGTCTTTGAGGGATCTTACTTACTTGCGTAATGGGAAATCTCATCTTGAGGGGGGCTTCATGCTTAGATGCTTTCAGCACTTATCCCGTCCATACATAGCTACCCAGCGATGCCGTTGGCACGACAACTGGTACACCAGCGGTATGTCCATCCCGGTCCTCTCGTACTAAGGACAGCTCCTCTCAAATTTCCTACGCCCACGACGGATAGGGACCGAACTGTCTCACGACGTTCTGAACCCAGCTCGCGTACCGCTTTAATGGGCGAACAGCCCAACCCTTGGGACCGACTACAGCCCCAGGATGCGATGAGCCGACATCGAGGTGCCAAACCTCCCCGTCGATGTGGACTCTTGGGGGAGATAAGCCTGTTATCCCCGGGGTAGCTTTTATCCGTTGAGCGATGGCCCTTCCATGCGGAACCACCGGATCACTAAGCCCGTCTTTCGACCCTGCTCGACTTGTAGGTCTCGCAGTCAAGCTCCCTTGTGCCTTTACACTCTACGAATGATTTCCAACCATTCTGAGGGAACCTTTGGGCGCCTCCGTTACCTTTTAGGAGGCGACCGCCCCAGTCAAACTGTCCGCCTGACACTGTCTCCTACCCCGCTAAGGGGCACGGGTTAGAATTTCAATACAACCAGGGTAGTATCCCACCGACGCCTCCTTCGAAGCTGGCGCTCCGAGATCTCTGGCTCCTACCTATCCTGTACAAGTTGTACCAAAATTCAATATCAAGCTACAGTAAAGCTCCACGGGGTCTTTCCGTCCTGTCGCGGGTAACCTGCATCTTCACAGGTACTATAATTTCACCGAGTCTCTCGTTGAGACAGTGCCCAGATCGTTACGCCTTTCGTGCGGGTCGGAACTTACCCGACAAGGAATTTCGCTACCTTAGGACCGTTATAGTTACGGCCGCCGTTTACTGGGGCTTCAATTCATAGCTTCGCTTGCGCTAACCACTCCTCTTAACCTTCCAGCACCGGGCAGGCGTCAGCCCCTATACGTCACCTTACGGTTTTGCAGAGACCTGTGTTTTTGCTAAACAGTCGCCTGGGCCTATTCACTGCGGCTCTCATGCGCTTGCACGCTCAAGAGCACCCCTTCTCCCGAAGTTACGGGGTCATTTTGCCGAGTTCCTTAACGAGAGTTCTCTCGCACACCTTAGGATTCTCTCCTCGACTACCTGTGTCGGTTTGCGGTACGGGTACCTCCCACCTCGCTAGAGGCTTTTCTTGGCAGTGTGAGATCAGGAACTTCGTCCATACGGACTCGTCATCACAGCTTGGCGTTAGAGTGTGCGGATTTGCCTACACACACGCCTTACTGCTTGAACAGAGACAACCAACGCTCTGCTTACCCTACCCTCCTGCGTCCCCCCATTGCTCAAACGGTGGGGAGGTAGTACAGGAATATCAACCTGTTATCCATCGCCTACGCCTATCGGCCTCGGCTTAGGTCCCGACTAACCCTGAGCGGACGAGCCTTCCTCAGGAAACCTTAGTCATACGGTGGACAGGATTCTCACCTGTCTTTCGCTACTCATACCGGCATTCTCACTTCTAAGCGCTCCACCAGTCCTTCCGGTCTGACTTCAACGCACTTAGAACGCTCTCCTACCACTGACATCGTAGATGTCAATCCACAGCTTCGGTGAATCGTTTAGCCCCGATACATTTTCGGCGCAGTGTCACTCGACCAGTGAGCTATTACGCACTCTTTAAATGATGGCTGCTTCTAAGCC